>NZ_CP014232.1:0-2400000 GCF_001553935.1 Actinomyces oris
GGTGGCCGGCTCCTCAGCCTCAGCGTCGTCGCTCGTCTCAACGGCGCCCTGAGACTCGTTGTCCTGCGGGCTCTCCGGCTCCTCCACCTCGGGGACGGAGCCTCCCTCAAGGCGGTCCTTGAGTGAGAAGCGAGTGGGGACCGGCGCCGGCTCGGAGCTGGCGTTCGCGGCCCAGTGAGCGTCGTAGTCAAGAGTGGCCACCGGCAGGTCCACCGCCTCCATCAGGCCCGTCTCGATCTCGGAGATCGCCACGGCCTCGGCCGCCGACAGCGAGCGCCAGCTCGGGGCGGAGGCAGCCGACCCCTCGGGGGCGGACATGCTCAGGGGCGGGTTCTGCCCTCCCTGCTCGAGATAGTCCCCCCCGTCCACAGCAACTGGCTCCCCCGGCCCGGACTCGCCCTCGTCACCGGAGGTGGCGGAGGAACGGGAGGTGACCGACGTGGGATCAGCAAGAGGGTCTTGGAGCGCCTGAGCCTGCTCAGGGGTGATCTCGCCCGCCTCGACGGCAGCCCTGAGCGCCTTGGCCTCCTCACGCAGACGCCTCATCTCACGCCGGGTCAGGAGCGGCTGCTGACCGGTCAGGATCGCCTCGCGCTCCGCGGCGCGCTCCGCCTGCCGGATCGCACGACGACTACCGCGTGGAGCGTGCTCATCTGGCGTCGGCTCCTCGGACGTGGGGGCATTGACGCCGGTCTGCTCAGTGCTCACCGTCGTTCTCCTTCCTCAGGGACTGCTCGCGGGCCACTCTCGCCGTCATCGACGTCGCCGACGCCGGCCGCAAGGCCATACGATAGAGCCCGTACTTGCGTATGTACTGCACGACACCGTCAGGAACCAGGTACCACACCGGTGCCCCCTCCCCGACCCGCTGACGGCAGTCGGTCGACGAGATCGCCATGGCCGGCACCTCCACCAGCGAGATCCGGTCACGGGGAACCCCGGAGTCACTGAGGACGTGCCCGGGACGCGTCACCCCCACCAGATGAGCCAGGTCGAAGATCTCCTCACTGTCCTTCCAGGTGAGAATCTGTGCCAGGGCGTCGGCTCCAGTGATGAAGTACAGCTCCGCGCCCGGATACTCGGCCGCGATGTCATGAAGGGTATCGATCGTGTAGGTCGTCCCACCCCGGTCGATATCGACCCGGGAGACCGTGAACCTCGGGTTGGAGGCCGTGGCGATGACCGTCATGAGGTACCGGTGCTCGGCCGGTGAGACCTTGCGCTCCTTCTTGAAGGGCTGGGCCCAGGTGGGCACGAAGATGACCTCGTCGAGAGCGAAGACGTTCTGCACCTCACTGGCTGCAACCAGGTGCCCATGGTGGATCGGATCAAAGGTTCCGCCCATGATGCCGATGCGAAGCGGACGAGCAGACGGGGTCACGCGCTGCGCCTCGCTTCTCTCCTGGGGGACACGTTTGATTCTCCTCAACCGGCTTGGACGACTGCAGTTGGCGAACATACTGCCATGGCCTGCACCCATTGTGGGTCTCCGCAACGCCATAAGCGAGTTATCAGCCAAGGGCGCAGAGACGCAAGGCGACATTCGGGCTACGGCCAGACTACTTCCAGCCAGCCAGTGCGCGCCCTGCTGCTCCCTGCACTGCGGCGGTCGCCCCGAGCCGGGCCGCCACCAGCCGCGGCGCCGGCAGGTCGCCCACGAGATCAGCCACCCGGCGTCGCAGGGGCTCCAGGAATGCGCCCTCGTCAGCCGGCATCAGCTCGGAGTTGACGACGACGTCGAGGGGGCCGAGCAGACCCACCCCCTGAGCGACGAGCTCAGCCAGGCAGTCCAGGCCGGTATCCCAGACCCGGCGCGCCTCCCGGTCCCCAGCAGCTATCGCACCCAGGAGGGACTCCAGGCCCGAGGCGCACTGGGGGAACGACTCATCGGAAGCGTCATCGCAGCCGCCAGGCTCGGGCGCTGCGCCACCAGAGCCGAAAGAGACTGCGGAGTCATCGAGCTTGCCGGCAGTGTGCCGCTTCACCATGGCGCACATCGAGGCGACATCCTCCAGACGGGCCCTCTCCCCGCTCCAGTCCGGATCGGGTACCAGAATCCGACCGACCTGACCAGCCCAGCCCTCACCGAGCACTGGGACGCCACTCAGCAGGACGGCGGAGGAGATTCGCTCACCGACCGCCAGATAGAGGCAGTCCCTCCCGGCCGCACCCCACTGGCTCTCGGCCCAGGCGCCGCAACCGGCATCCTGATAGAGCCTCACCTCAAGGCCTCCGGATAGCCCGGGCACCTCAGCGGCCCAAGACGACAGCGACTGCCTCACCAGGCTTGCCAACGGGGTGTCCTGCAACCCGAGAGCCTCACTGCGGCGCACGCACCCCTCATCCTCGTCGACGACGCCGGGCACGCTGATCCCGACGACAAGGGCCGTCACACCCGGCGCCCCGCCACTGAGGTCGAGGTCGTCGGTGAGGCTCGCGTACAAGGATCGGATCGCGCTCCCGACCTCCTGGGCCAGCCGGTCGGCGTCCGAGCGACACTCATTGGGAACCGGCTTCTCCACAGAGGAGACGACGTCCCCCCGGCCGTCAGCGACAACCGCGGTGACGGCGTCGGCACTGACATCGACCCCCATGGCGACGACGCCCTCCTCACGGCGGAAGGGCTCGGCAAGGTCAACGGGACAACCCATATCTTCTCTGTTCTCGGAGGCAGGGCGGCAAGCCTACGAGGGCCGCCGCCCCACACAATGGCGTGATTGATATCGACGACAGTAGCAAGGTTTGTATCGCGATGTGTCGCCCTCAGGAGGCAACTGCGGGTATCACTGAACTATGCTGACGTCCATACAACGACTACCTGCCGCACGGTCACTAGAATACGGCAAGTAGTTGATGCACAAATCACGTACACGCCCCGTCCCAGCCCATACTCTCTCCGTCCCGCACCACACCCTTGACCCTCAGGAGGATCGAGATGTCTCGGCATGATCGGCATTCGGCCATCCTCGACATCATCATGGACGAGGGCAGCGTCCATATCGACGACATCATCACGCGGTTGGGGGTCTCGGCAGCGACCGCACGACGCGACCTCGACCATCTGGCGGACCAGCAGCTGATCAGCCGTACCCGCGGCGGCGCCATTGCCAACCCCACCTCCACCGAGCCTCCTCTGCGCTACCGCACCTCCAAGATGGCCGATGAGAAGACCCGTATCGCCAAGGCAGCGGCTGCTCTGGTGCACCCGGGCGACTCCGTCGGCCTCAACGGCGGCACCACGACCACCGAGGTGGCTCGCGAGATCGCGCTCCTACCGGAGCTGACCGATCCAGAGGTGCCGGTCACCCTCGTCACCAATGCCGTCAACATCGCCAACGAGATGGCCGTGCGCCAGTGCGTGCGCGTCGTCGTCACCGGCGGGATCGCGCGAGCCCGTTCCTTCGAGCTCACCGGCCCCCTGGCCTCTCTCATCCTTCCCTCGATCAGCGTGGGCACGCTCTTCCTGGGAGTCGAGGGCCTCGATGAGCGAGGCGCCTACGCCCAGCACGACGGGGAGGCGGCCGTCAACGCCGCCCTGGTTGAGGCCGCCGAGCACGTCGTCATCGTGTGCGACAGCTCCAAGCTGGGCAGGACGGCCTTCGCCCTCATCTGCCCCAGCACCAAGATCAACACGATCATCACCGACGATGCCGCCCCCGCCGACCAGGTTGAGGCCCTGCGGCAAGCCGGAGTCCAGGTGCGACTGGTCTAGCCTCCAGCAAACCTGAGAGCTTTCTCATCTCCCCCTAATCGTCATCTTCTTCTGACCGGTCAGGATCGTTTCAGAACGATCCAGAACCAACACCGGGAGAAGAGAGACGATCATGACGAGCGCTCCCCTACGTGTGGCCCTCTACAGCCACGATGCCAAGGGGTTGGGCCACCTGCGCCGCAACCTCGCTCTGGCCCACCACCTGGCCCGGGCGCTTCCGGGTCTCACCGACCGTGACGTCACAGGCCTGGTCATCACCGGCCTGGCGCCGGGGCAGGAGTACCGACTCCCTGACGGCTTCGACTGGCTGGTACTCCCGGGGGTCAAGAAGTCCGAGGGCGTCTACCAGCCCCAGCGCCTGCGCATCACCCGCGAGCACCTGGGCGACGTCCGCACCTCCCTGCTGTCCGGTGTCCTGAGCACCTTCGCCCCGGACCTGCTCATCATCGACCGGCATCCCTACGGCGTGCACCAGGAGCTGCGCGAGCCCCTGGAACACCTGCGCCGCACTCACCCCGGCGCGCGCGTGGTGCTCGGTCTGCGCGAGGTCCTGGACACCCCCGCAACCGTGCAGCGCGAATGGGATGAGCTCGGTGATGCCGACACGCTACGCCGGCTCATCGACGAGGTCTGGGTCTACGGGGACGCCTCGGTCCACGACCTGAGCGCCACCGGCGAGGCCCCGGCTGTGCTGGAGGAGCGGATGCACTACACCGGCTACCTCGCCCACGGTCGCGATATCGCCGAGGCCCGGGACGGCTCCGAGGCCTCACCCGCGCTGGCCGGCAACGCCCTGGACCCCGAGCCCTTCATCCTGACGACCGCCGGTGGCGGCTCCGATGGCATCAACCTGCTGCGTGCCGCCGCGCAGGTACGCGTCCCTGACGGCTACCGGCATGTCGTGGTCACCGGCCCCCAGCTCGACGCCGCCCTGTTCCACCAGGTCGCTCAGGCGGCCGGTCCCCGTACCGTGGTGCGCCGGTCCTGGCCGGGAATGAGTCGCCACATCCAGCAGGCCGCAGCGGTCATCGCGATGGCCGGGTACAACACGGTCACCGAGATCCTCGCCTCCGAGACACCGGCCCTCCTCGTCCCTCGCGAGACTCCTCGCCTGGAGCAGTTCATCCGCGCCTCCGCCTTGAAGAGGGCGGGCGCCGTCGACCTGCTGAGAGTCACGGATCTGAGTGCCGCAGCGCTGGAGGACCGACTCACCACGATGCTGGGCGATCAGGAGGCCGGCCGTCACCAGCTGACAGGGCGACGTCGTCTGCGCCTGGACGGCCTGGCCACGGTCCCCCTGCTCGCCGCCGAGCTCATGGACGACCGAGACGACGCTCCCACTACGCGCCTGACTCACCTCACCAACCACACCACCAGCCTCACCAGGATGGAGATCCCCGCATGAATCCCCCACTCGACACCCATCAGGGCGCCTCGCGCATCGGGTACGTCCTCAAGGTCTACCCCCGCTTCTCGGAGACCTTCATCGTCACCGAGATCCTGGCCCGCGAGGCCCAAGGCGAGGATCTGAGCATCTACGCGCTGCGCCCCACCACGGATGCGCGCTTCCACCCTGAGATCGCCCGAGTCGCCGCCCGCGTCAACTGGGTGGGCCGGCCGCTACGGGCCATCGACCTGTGGCGCCAGCTCACCGACGGCCTGACCCACCAGGAGGACCGCGAGCGCTTCGCCGCCATCATGCCGGTGCTGGCCGAGCTGCCCGGCGACGAGGTAGCCCAGGGTGTGGAGCTGGCGCGCCAGGCGCGCCGGGACTCCATCACCCACCTGCACGCGCACTTCGCGTCCCTGGCGGGCCGAGTGGCGTGGATCGCCTCGGCCGTGACCGGCATCCCCTACACCGTGACCACCCACGCCAAGGACATCTTCCATGAGTCGGTGGACCCGGTGTGGCTGCGCCGGATCTGCGCCGATGCCCAGCGGGTCATCGCCATCAGCCGTTACAACGAGGACTACCTGAAAACCGTGCTGGCGGGCACGGGGGCCACGGTATCCCTGCGCTACAACGCTCTGGAGCTGGATCGCTTCACCTACCGCGAGCCGAAGCCGGTGTCCGCCACGAGGGCAGAGCCGCTGCGGGTGTGCGCCGTGGGTCGCCTGGTGCCCAAGAAGGGCTTCGCCGACCTAGTCGAGGCGGTGAGGATCCTGGTGAGCTCTGGTATCGACGTCGAGGTGGAGCTGGCCGGTGACGGCGATGAGCGTGAGCGCCTGACCGAACAGATCGAGCGCCTGAGACTGGCCGACAGGATCCGTCTGCTGGGTCCGCTCACGCAGGCGGAGGTGCGCGAGCTGCTGGCGCGCTCGGACGTGTTCGCGGCGCCCTGCATCGAGGCGGCCGACGGCAATATCGACGGTCTGCCCACGGTAGTCCTGGAGGCGATGGCCTGCGGGACGCCGGTGGTGGCCACCGCGGTGTCGGGACTTCCTGAGGTGGTTCACGACGGCGTCACCGGGATCCTTCTTCCCCCGGGCGACCCGGCCTCACTGGCCGTGGCCCTGCGCGGGATCGCACGGGGCGAGGTGGACACCGTCTCGCTGTCCCGCGGTGCGCGAGCACTGATCGAGGAGCAGTTCGACTCCCGGGCCCAGGCCGCAGTCCTGGCCGCCTGGCAGTCGGGGCCCGTCCCCGCTCCCAGCATGTACCTGGCCGACCAGGAAGGAGCCGCCTGATGCGCATCGCCTACATCTGCTGCGACCCGGGCATCCCGGTGTTCGGGACCAAAGGCGCCTCGGTGCACATTCAGGAGGTCGTCCGCGAGCTGCGGGCCGCCGGCCACGAGGTGGTGCTCTACACCCTGCGCTCAGGCGAGCACGTGCCGGATGATCTGGCCGACCTCGAGCTGCACCTGGAGCCGGTCGCCAATGTCTCCCCCGCTGAGCGGGAGCAGGCTCAGGTGCGTGCCTCGCAAAGGATCGCCTCGCAGGTGATCGCCGATGGCGCTGACCTGGTCTACGAGCGTTACTCCTTGTTCTCCACGGCACTGGCCGACATCACTGCGGCCACCGGGGCGCCGGGGGTCCTGGAGGTCAATGCTCCACTGATCGACGAGCAGCGTCGTCACCGCTCACTGGTGGACGCCTCCGGCGCCGAGCAGGTGCTGCGCCGTCAGGTCGGGGCGGCCCGGGTCACGGTGTGCGTCTCGGACCCGGTGGCCGACTGGGTTCGCCGCCGCACCGCCGAAGCGCCGGATGCACAGGCTGTTGCCGCCCGGATCCACACGGTTCCCAACGGCGTGAGCGTGCGCCGCATCCAGCCTCAGCCGGCAGAGCCCGAGCGGGTGGTCGTCACCTTCGTGGGGACTCTCAAGCCCTGGCACGGGGTGGCCGACCTCATCACGGCGGCGGCCCTGGCACGTCAGCAGTGGAGCCTGCGGATCATCGGCGACGGACCCGAGATGGAGACGCTCCGTGCGCAGGCCGAGCGCCTGGGGGTGGAGGCGGACTTCCGTGGGGCGGTCGCCCCTGAGGAGATTCCCACTCACATGGCGGGTTCGGCGATCGGGGTGGCTCCCTATCCGGATCTGGGGGGCCTGGAGCAGCAGTACTTCTCCCCCATGAAGGTCCTGGAGTACCTGGCCGCGGGGCTGGCGGTCGTGGCCTCCGACGTCGGGCAGATCCCCCAGCTGCTCGAGGAGGGCTCGCAGCGCCACGGCGTGCTCGTGGCGCCCTCGGACCCCACGGCGCTGGCCGCGGCCCTGGATGATCTGGCGGCCTCCCCCCAGCGGCGGGCCCGGATGGGGCGCAGCGGGCGCGTGCTGGCCGAGGAGCGCCACTCCTGGAATCGGGTCGTCACCCGGATCCTGGAGCTGGCCGGTGTGGCTCAGGGGGGTGGGCGGTGATGGGCTCGCTTCCTCGCCGTCACGGACGTAGTCGGGTACGTCAGTCCCCCATGCGACAGACCCTGCGGCTGGTGGGCCCTGATGCCGCGCCGCAGTGGCGCCTCATGGCCGGCGGCACCGCGGTGCTTCTGGCGGAGGTGGTCTTCCGGGTGCTGGAGCCCTGGCCGCTGAAGGTCACCATCGACTCACTGGTGGCGGCGCTGGGCCGCCACACGGGCAGCGCCCCCGCCACAGTCTCCTCCCTGGTAGGTCTCGGTATCGCCCTGCTGGCGATCGTGGCCGGGCGGGCGGTGTGCAACTACCTGGCCACCGTGGCCTTCGCCCTGGTGGGCTCGCGCACCGCGGCCTCCCTGCGCAGCCGGGCCTTCCACCACGTCCAGGGCCTGTCCCAGCAGTTCCACGCCCGCAACCGCAGCGCGGACACGGTTCAGCGGCTCATCGCCGACGTCAACCGCATGCAGGAGGTGGCTGTCACCGCCGGCCTGCCGATGGCCGCCAACACCTTGACCCTGCTGGTCATGGTCGTGGTCATGGTGTTCCTGGACCCGCTGCTGGCCATGATCGTGCTCCTGGCGGTGGTGGCCTTCCTGCTCGCCTCCTCGGGCAACTCACGGCGGATCTCCGCGGCCTCCCTGCGCAGCCGCAAGTCCGAGGGGAACCTGGCCAACACCGCCCAGGAGGCGCTCGGGGCCATCAAGGTCGTCCAGGCCTACGGTCTGGAGCCGCTGCTCCATGAACGTTTCACGGGCGCCAACTCGGTGTCACTCAGTGAAGGGGTGCGCTCACGCCGGATCGCCGCGCGCCTGGAGCGCTCCACAGACGTCATCGTCGGCGTGGCCACCGCCGTGGTGATGGTCGGCGGGGGCATCCGGGTCCTGAACGGCTCCATGTCCCCAGGGGATCTGGTGCTGTTCACGACCTACCTGCGCACCACCATGAAGCCGCTTCGGGACATGGCCAAGTACACCGGCCGCATCGCTCGGGCAACGGCCTCGGGTGAGCGGGTGGCCGACCTCATGGCGGTCAAGCCAGACATCGTCTCCCCCGATAACGCCACCGTGCTGGACCGGGTCCGCGGCATGATCCACTTCGACCACGTGCACGCCGCCTACGAGGGTCGCCCGGTGCTGCACGGTGTGAACCTGACGGTGGTTCCCGGCGAGCACGTGGCCCTCGTAGGGCCGTCGGGCTCGGGCAAGTCCACCCTGGTGTCCCTGGTGGTGCGGGCCCTGGATCCGACGTCCGGCACGGTGAGCCTGGACGGGCACAGCCTGGACGATCTGGATCTTCGCTTCCTGCGCTCGCAGGCCTCGGTCCTGCACCAGGAGGCGGTTCTGCTGACCGGCACGATCCGGGAGAATATCCGGCTGGGGCGGCCAGATGCCTCCGACGAGGAGGTGGAGGCGGCCGCGCGTGCTGCCCACGCCCACGACTTCATCACCCAGATGCCCGGCGGCTACGACACTGCCGTGGGCGAGCGGGGCGGCACTCTGTCCGGTGGACAGCGCCAGCGCATCGCCATCGCGCGGGCGCTTCTGCGCAACTCGCCGATCGTCATCCTGGATGAGGCGACCACCGGACTGGATCCGGCCTCGACCTCGGCGGTGCTGGAGGCGATCGATGAGCTGGTGGCCGGGCGCACGACCTTGACCGTCACTCACGACCCGCAGGCCGCCATGCGCGCCGACCGGGTGGTGTGGATCCAGGACGGGCGGATCCGCCTGGAGGGCAGCCCTCAGGACCTCATGGAGTCCTCGGCCGAGTTCCGTCGGTGGGCGAACAGTCACCTGGCCGAGTCCTTCGCGCTGGTGGGGAGCGGATCATGACTCCTTCGCTCATCAGCGCGATGACCACGGCCGAGGCCGTCGCCGCGATGCTCGACGCCGATCGGCTCAGTGAGCTCCTTCAGCGCCCGGTGCGGGCCGCCAGGCTGCGCATCAAGCCGGAGGTCTCCGTCCTGGTCTCTCTGACAGATTGGAGCACCGAGCTCACCGCGGGCTGGGCCCGTCTGCTCTGGCCGGTCTCGCACTCCAAAGCCGCTCAGGCCGAGCGCCTGGCCGCCTCCCTGGGGCTGCAGCCCCCCGTCACCCTGCCTCTGGACGAGGGCCTACTGCTGCAGAGTGGTGAGGTCCTCACCGACCCCAAGCTGGCCCAGCCTCTCGCACAGGCGACGGGTCTGGGGGTGCTGGGTGCCTGGGAGGCCCGGGACGTGCTGCGCTACAACCCCTCACGGCGCCTGGTCCTGCGTGACGGCTCCACGGTCCTGCGACTGCGAGCTGGAGCCGGCGGGCCGGCTGACGACGTCCACCGCGCCCTGTCCGGGCTCCTCCCGGTCCCCGGCCTGCTCGACTCGCAGGCCGTGGCCCGGTGCGAGGGCCGCGTCAGCGTGCAGCAGTGGTGCGGGGACACGAACCTGGCTGACTTCTATGCGGACAACGCTGATGGTCCGGCCACTGCACAGAGCCTCAAGGAGGCCAGCAGGCGTGTGGGGGCTCTGCTGGCCGAGCTGCACTCCTGCGTCGGGCAGCTGTCGGCCGGCCTCATCGACCGGCTGCCGCATCAGCCTCCCGGCTTCCGGGACCTGGCCGAGGTCCACGCCCGGCAGCTCGATGTCCTGGCCCCTGAGCTGGCACGCCGGGTGCGGGCGGTGGGTGACATGCTGCCCTCCCTTCTCACCGGGACACCGGTTCTCGCCCACGGCGACGTCTCCCCCGACCAGGTGCTCTACGAGTACTCCACCGGGCGGATCTGGCTGACCGACTTCGACCGGGTGCGCCTGGCTCCGGCGGCCATGGACCTGGGCTCCTACCTGGCGGAGGCTCCGCCCTCTCAGCGGCATGCACTGCTGGAGGGTTACGCCACGCACCGGCCGGTGCCGGGCGCCGAGGAGCTGGGGTGGGCGATCGCACTGTCCCGGCTGGCGCGGCTGGCCGACCCCCTGCGACGGGCACACCCGTCCTGGCGCGAGCGCATCGGCGCGGACCTGACCGCCATCGAGCGCATCGCCCAGTCGCCTGGAGAGGAGACCACCTGGGCATGACGGACACGACGAGGACAACACCAAGGACTGAGATGACACAGACGACGGAGGTGACAGACATGCTCAGCACGCTGCGCGCCATCCCCGGACTGCGCCGGGCCTGGCCCGCCACACGAGACTCGGGCCCCGCGAGCGTGAGCATCGAGTGCGTCGATGGCCAGGGCCGTCTGCGCGCCGGACACGTCACCATGGGGGGCGCCCCCGATCTGCTGCCCTACGCCAGTGACCCGGCCCTGCCGACCCTGTCCACGCAGCTGACCGGGAGACTCGTCGTCCACCGCGCCGGCCGCCGCGCCGTCGTGATGGAGGCCTCCCGGGTCCGCAAGATGGTGCGGCCCCACAAGGCCGCCTCCCTGGTGCGGGCCCACACGACCGCCGCCTCGGTGCTACAGGTCACCGGCCTACGAATGCCCAGGATCCTGGGCAACGGGGACGACGTCGTCGATCTCGAGCTGCTGCCGGGCCGCAGTCTCGACGAGCTCGGTGACGCCGGCCTGCCCGGATGGCAGCGGTTCACGGAGGCCTGGTCGCGCCTGGGCGAGCGTGAGGCGGACCTGCCTGTTCACGGGCCGCGTCAGGAGGCCGAGGTGCTGCGGCGCTGGCTGGCCTCGGCCCGCCGCTACGGCGTCATCGACCAGCAGGACCTTCTGCACGAGCAGGTGGTGGACACCTGCCTGAGCCTGAGGGAGGGAAGCGAGACACACGTCATCACCCACCGCGACCTCCACGACGGACAGCTCCTGTGGGACGGAACCGACCTGTCCCTGCTCGACCTGGATACCGCGGCCATGGCCGAGGCGGCCCTCGATCTGGGCAACCTCTGGGCCCACGCGGATCTCATGGCGGTTCGTGGCCGGCTCGGCCCCGAGTCCCACTGCCGGGTCCGCGGACTGCTCGACGACCTGGCCCGCGCACTGCCCGTGACGGCGCAGCGCCTGGAGACCTACTACCGCTCCTCGGCGCTGCGGCTGGTCTTCGTCCACGCCTTCCGTCCCTCCTCCTACCAGTGGCTGCCCGTCTGGGTGCGCCACTGCCTGGGACACGCCTCCCCCTTCATGCCCCTGGACCTCACCAACGATTGGAACAACTCATGACCCCTCTCAAGCTCACCGTCATCGGCTGCGGATACCTCGGTGCCGTCCACGCCGCCGCCATGGCCCACCTGGGACACCACGTCCTGGGGATCGACACCCGACCCGAGCAGGTCGAGGCTCTCTCCCAGGGCCGCGCCCCCTTCTATGAGCCGGGCCTGCCCGAGCTCCTGGTCACGGGGGCCCAGCAGGGAGACCTGCGCTTCACCTCAACGCCGACGCCGGCCGAGCTGGCCGAGGCCGACGTCCACTTCATCGCCGTGGGGACCCCGCAGGCCGCCACCGGAGGGGAGGCCGACCTGAGCCAGCTGTGGAGCGTGGTCGACATGCTTCACGACGCCCTGCCCGAGGGCGGGCGCAGCCTGGTGGTGGGCAAGTCCACCGTCCCGGTGGGCACCGCCCAGCAGGTGGCCGAGCGCCTGGCCGGACGCGCCCTGGTGCTGTGGAACCCCGAGTTCCTGCGCGAGGGCTTCGCCGTGGCCGACACCCTCCACCCCGACCGCATCGTCTACGGGGTCCCCGCCGACCCCACCGACGCCCAGGAGGCCCAGGCCGCGCTCGACGCCGTCTACCGGGACCTGCTGGAGGAGGGTATCCCCCGGATCGTCACCGACTACCCCACCGCAGAGCTGGTCAAGACCGCGGCGAACTCCTTCCTGGCCACCAAGATCAGCTTCATCAACGCCATGGCCCACCTGTGCGACACGGCAGGGGCAGACGTCACCGTCCTGGCCGACGCCATCGGCCACGACCCGCGCATCGGCAGGCGCTTCCTCCAGGCCGGCGTCGGCTTCGGCGGAGGCTGCCTTCCCAAGGACATCCGGGCGCTGCAGGCCAGCGCCGACCTTCACGGCGCCGTGCACCTGGCGGACCTGCTGGGCCGGGTCGACTCCATCAACCGTGAGCAGCGCGACCGGATCGTCGAGCTGGCCCGCACCCACGTGGGCGGCGACCTATCCGGCCGGGCCATCACCATCCTGGGGGCGGCCTTCAAGCCCCTGAGCGACGACGTGCGCGACTCCCCCGCCCTGGACGTCGCCTCCCGCCTGGCCGACCTCGGGGCCGAGGTCACGGTCTGTGACCCGCAGGCCCTGCCCGTGGTGGCCCGCTCCCACCCCCACCTCACCCTGGAGGACGATCCCCACGCCGCGCTCAAGGGAGCCGAGCTCGTCCTGCTGCTGACCGAGTGGGACCAGTTCGTGGCCCTCGACCCCGCTGAGGCCGCCACGGGCGTCGCCGAGCGCGTCATCATTGACGGACGCAACGCCCTGGACCCGGTGGCCTGGCGTGAGGCCGGGTGGACCTACGCGGGAGTAGGACGCTGAGACAGGCCGCTTCCGGCTCCGCCCCGGCCCGGATCCATGGGGCGGAGCCCAGTGGATCCGGGCACAATGGCGGCGTGACCTCACTGCTGCCCACTCGTACCGTCACCATTCGCACCCGTGTCATGTGGGCCATCGTGCTGGTGGCCGGCATCGCGCTGGTCATGTGCGGGACGATTGTGTGGGCGCTGGGGCAATCCAGCGTATCGGCCGATGCCACCAACCGGCTCGAGCACAGCCGCGACCGGATCCGCCAGCTGGCCACCGACAGGCAGGACCCCTCCAGCGGTCAGCCCCTGGAGGACGTCTCCGCGGTTCTCCGCACGCACATTCAACGCACCGCCGAGGGGCGCGGCGAGGCCGAGCTCGGATTCGTGGGGACCGATGCCGGCACCGAGCTGACCTGGGTCTCCGCGGACAACGTCTCCTTCCGCCCCGAGGAGGACAAGAAGCTGCTCACTCGGGTGACCGCCCAGGCCTCCGCCTCGGAGTCCATCATCGAGACAGTGCGCACCCCCGCCTCCAGCTACCGGGTCCTCATCGTCCCGCTGCAAGGAGGTTCCCAACGCGGCGCACTCGTACACGTCATCGACCTCAAGATCGCCGAGTCCCAGCTCCGGCGCACCATGGCCTTCTACGCGGCGGCGGCCGTGTTCACCGTCGCCCTGGTGACAGGTCTGGCCTGGTTCGCCGTCGAGCGGCTCCTTCGCCCCATCGAGCAGCTGCGCCGAGCCACCGAGTCCATCAGCGAGGAGGATCTGACCACCCGGGTGCCGGTCAAGGGCCGGGACGACCTGACGGCCCTGGCCGAGGCCGTCAATCGGATGCTCGACCGGGTCCAGACCTCGGTGGAGGCCCAACGCAACCTGCTCGACGACGTCGGCCACGAGCTGCGCACCCCGATCGCCGTGGTCCGCGGCCACCTCGAGCTCACCGACCCTGTGGACCCCGAGGACGTGCGCCAGACCCAGCTGTTGGCCATTGACGAGCTCGACCGGATGGGGATGCTCGTGAACGACCTGATCCTGCTGGCCAAGAGCGTCCAGAGCGACTTCGTCACCCCGGCGGACACGGATGTCGCCGAGCTGACCGAGTTGGTCTTCGACAAGTCCCTCGCCCTGGGCGAGCGACGCTGGAAGATGGAGTCGGCGGCCTTCACCCGGGCGATGATCGACCCCACCCGGATCACCCAGGCATGGCTCCAGCTGGTGGCCAACGCGGTGAAGTACTCCGAGCACTGCTCCACCGTGTCCCTGGGCTCGGCCGTTCGCGACGGCCACCTGCAGATGTGGGTGGCCGACGAGGGCATCGGGATCGCGCCTGAGGACATCGACCTGGTGCGCCAGCGCTTCAAGCGCACCGCCGGCGCTCAGGAGCTAGCCTCCGGAACGGGACTGGGGCTCAGTATCGTCGAGACGATCGTCGCAGCGCACGGCGGGAGGCTGGACATACGCTCTGAGGTGGGCCGAGGATCGGTGTTCACCATGGTGGTCCCTCTGAAGACCTCCACTGCCTCGTCCTCCTCCCGAGGCGGCGTCCTCGCACCCGCCGGGAACTCAGGCCCCGCTCAGCCCCCGACAGCCTCCCAAAGGAGTCACTCACCATGAGCCGCATCCTCATCGTTGAGGACGAGCCCCGCATCGTCGCCTTCCTCACCAAGGGTCTCAAGGCGGCCGGGTTCACCACGCACACCACCGCCGAGGGCAGGCAGGCCGTGGCCCTGGCGGTCCAGGAGGACTTCGACCTCATCATCCTGGATGTGGGCCTGCCCGACATCGACGGCTTCGAGGTGCTCCAGCAGCTGCGCGGCCAAGGAGTAGGAGCACCGGTCATCATGCTCACGGCGCGCTCCTCGGTGGCCGACCGCGTCGCCGGTCTGGAGGGCGGCGCGGACGACTACATGCCCAAGCCCTTCTCCTTTGAGGAGCTGCTGGCCCGTATTCGGGTACGGCTGCGCCCGGATGCCACCGGCCCCGACCAGATGCGTCTGACACATCGCGACATGGTTCTGGACCTGCGCGCCCGCACTCTGACGCTGGAGGGGCGAACCGTGGAGCTCTCCGCCAGGGAGTTCGCCCTGGCCGAGACCTTCATGCGTCACCCCGGTCAGGTCCTCAGCCGCGAGCAGCTACTGAGCTCGGTGTGGGGGCTGGACTTCGATCCCGGCTCCAACGTGGTGGAGGTCTATGTCTCCTACCTGCGCAACAAGCTGGGAAGGCAGCGGGTGGAGACCGTGCGCGGCATGGGCTACCGGCTCACCTGATCCGCTGCGCCGGCCCTCTCTTCAGCCGTCCGCTCAGTCATCGTCCCGGTCGTCGTCATCGGCTTCTTTCACACCGTTCCTGACCGGCTTCTTGTCGTCGTCGTCATCGTCCACCTCGGTGCGTCCGGGGGCGGCCGGTGCGGCAGTCCCAGCCGGGGCAGCCGGTGCGGCGGGGGCCGGCTGGCGATTGCCGTGGTCGACGGCGACAGGCGGGTCGGGCTCCACCGCCTGAGGTGCGTGGCCGTGCGTCGAGGAGTCCGACGAGGTCGAGGAACCCGCTTCGGAGCCGCCGGGCGCGTGCTGGGTGGAGCTGGCACTGCCGGTGCCCTGGCTCGGCGTCGCCGTGGTTGAGGACTGGGACGACATGACCCGTGGGCTCGCCGTCAGGACGATTCCCGGTTCCTTCGCGGACTCGGCGGGGTGGGAGAAAACCATGCGGGCGACCACGAGCAGGAGCCCCGCTGTCACGACGACGACCGTGGCGGCAACGACACGGCCACGGCCGAGACGATGTAGCAGACTCGCCATTCCAGCACCCCCTACTCCCTGGCTATGGCTTCACGGGACCTGCCCGACTTTTGTCGACCGTAACATGAATGAAAGGACAAATCACCGGAGCACAGCGCCGGGGAGTGACAGAACTGATCCACGGACTTCTCACAATCCGCACAAGTCCGAGACGTCCCAACATCATGCGCAGACGCGAGGGCTCAGGAACGGATGTGGCCGTCTCCCTCGACGATCCAGGTCGTCGTCGTCAGCTCGCTCAATCCCATGGGGCCGCGGGCGTGGAGCTTCTGGGTGGAGATGCCCAGTTCGGCCCCCAGGCCCAGCTGTCCGCCATCGGTGAAGCGGGTCGAGGCGTTGACCATGATGGCCGCCGAATCCATGCCGGCGATGAAGTCATTGATGACGCTCACGTCCTGGGCGAGAACCGCCTCGGTGTGCCCGGTGGTGTGGGCGCGGATGTGGTCGATGGCCTCCTCCAGGCTCTTCACGACGCGCACAGCCAGGTCCAGCGAGCCGTACTCGGTGTCCCAGTCGGCCTCAGTGGCCGGGGTCAGGAGGTCATCACGTCCAGCGGTCGTCGCAGCCTCGGTCAGGATCCGGTGGGCGGTGGGGTCAGCGTGCAGGACGGTGTCCTTGTCCCACAGGGCACGGGCAGCCGCCGGCAAGTAGGTGGCGGCGACGTCGGCGTGGACCAGGAGCGTCTCGGCGGCATTGCACACGCCGACGCGCTGGGTCTTGGCGTTGACGATGATGTCCACCGCGGCCTCCAGATCGGCGCTGGCGTCGACGTAGACGTGGCAGTTGCCCGATCCGGTCTCGATAACGGGCACGGTGGACTGCTCGACGACGGTGCGGATGAGCCCGGCCCCTCCCCGCGGCACCAGGGCGTCGACCAGGCCGTGAGCGCGCATGAGGGCGCGGGCCCCATCCCGACCGGCGGCATCGACGCTGGTGACGAGGTCTGCGGGCAGTCCCTGCGCCTCCAGGGCGCTGCGCAGGGCCGCGACGATGGCGGCGTTGGAGTCCTGGGCGGCACTACCTCCGCGCAGGATGATGGCATTGCCGGACTTGACGGCCAGGGCAGCGGTGTCGACGGTGACATTGGGGCGGGCCTCGTAGATCATGCCGACGACGCCCAGTGGCACCCGAACCCGACGCACTCGCAGTCCGTTGGGCATGACCGAGCCGTCCACGACCTGACCCACGGGGTCGGGCAGGGCGGCCACCTCACGCAGGGAGTCGGCGATGGCCGCCAGTCGGCCGGAGTCCAGGGCCAGGCGGTCGAGGAGGCCGGGCTTCATCCCGCCTTGGCGTCCGCGCTCCAGGTCGGCGGCGTTGGCCGCGAGGATCGCTTCGCCGTGCTCGGTGAGGCTGTGGGCCATGGCCTCCAGGGCGGCGTCCTTGACGGCGCGTGGGGCCCTGGCCAGGCTCCGTTGCGCCACGCGGGCTGAGCGGGCGGTGGTGGTGACGAGCTCGTGGGCCTCAACGTCGTTCATGGGGACACCTTAGAAGAAGAAGCCGATGGTGTCCTCAGACTCCGGCGATGCGGGGCAGCTCGGCCAGATCGTCGCGGTGGATCACGGGTGCCACGTGGTCAGGGGCGGGGGCGCCCTCGGACCGGGCCCCCAGGACCTCGCGCAGCTCGGCGGCGGCGTAGCGGCATATCCCCCGGGCCAGGACGCCCTCGGGGCCGACGACGTCGACGACGGAGCCCGACTCGAAGTCGCCGTCGAGGCCGGTCAGGCCCGGCAGCAAGAGCGACTTCTTCCCCACGGTCAGGGCCCGGGCCGCCCCGGCGTCGATGAGAACGCGCCCGTCGGGCTGGGAGGCGTGGGCCATCCACAGCCGGCGGCTGGGGCGGTGGGGACCGGTGGGCTCGAACCAGGTGCCCAGGTCGGTGGGAACCTGTTCCTGGCCCAGAAGCGCTGCGGCGTCGTCGGCCCGGGCGATGAGGGTGGTGGTGCCTGAGGCGCAGGCGATGGTGGCGGCCTGGAGCTTGGTGGTCATGCCGCCGGTTCCCACGAAGGAGCCGCGTCCTGAGACGCTGACCCCCGCCAGGTCCGCTGAGGAGCGCACGTGGCGGATGGGCGTGGCGCCGGGGGTTCCGGGGCGCGCGGTCCACAGGCCGTCGACGTCGGTGAGCAGCACCAGGACGTCGGCGGTCACCAGGTGGGCCACGAGGGCGGCGAGGCGGTCGTTGTCGCCGAGGCTGAACTCGCTGGTGGCCACCGCGTCGTTCTCGTTGATGATGGGGACGGCTCCCAGTGAGAGCAGGGAGTCGAAGGTGGCGCGCACCGTGCGGTAGTGGCTGCGGATGGCGACGTCGTGGGCGGTCAGGAGGACCTGGGCGGTCACCAGTCCATAGGCGCTCATCGCGGTCTCCCAGCGGGCGGCGAGCCGCCCCTGTCCCACGGAGGCGGCCGCCTGCAGGAGGCTGAGCTCGTCGGGGCGCCGGCTCAGCCCCAGGGGCACCAGCCCTGAGGCGACGGCCCCGGAGGAGACCAGGACGACGTCGTGGCCGCGACTGCGCATACCGGCGATGAGGCCGGCGAGGATATCGATGCGGTTGAGATCGAGCCCGCCGTCGGCGCGTGTCAGGGAGGAGGAGCCGACCTTGACCACGACGCGGGCCCCCTCAGGCAGGCGTTCCGGGCGTTCCTGTCCGTGGTCTAAGTCGGCACCGGTTGCTGCTGGAGTCATGGGTTCGCGCCTCAGTCCTCGTCGTCCCCGTGCCAGGAGGCGGCATCGGTCCACAGGCCCTCGGCGGCCTCGTCGCGCAGCTGCTGGCGCGCGGCCTCCTTGGCATCCATCATCTCGTGGTACTGGCTGCGCCGCTCCACGTTGGTCCGACGCCGACTGGTCTCCAGGCGCAGGTCGGTGCCTCTGGCGCCCAGCAGCTCGGGCCCGGTGGTCATTGTGGGCTCCCAGGTGAAGAGCACTCCCCCATCGACCTCGCCGATGAGGACGGTGTCGCCGGCGTGGGCGCCGGCCTTGACGAGCTCGTCCTCGACCCCGGCCGCGGCCAGGCGGTCGGCGAGGTAGCCGACAGCCTCGTCATTGGTGAAGTCGGTCTGACGCACCCAGCGCTCGGGGCGCTGCCCGCGGACCTGGTAGACCTGCCCCTCGCTGGGATGGGCCAGCAGACGCACCTGGGCGACGCTCTCCTTCTCCCGCCGCCCGACCGCCGCGGGCCGGATGACGGGGCGCGGCTCACCCGAACCGTCAGTCGCACCGGGCTCGCCGTCGCGCTGGGACGTGGCCGGAGCGGCTTTCCGGGCCCGCTCGACCTCCCCGGCCAGGGCGAAGGACAGGGGGCGCAGCCCCGTGTGCGCGACCGCGGAGATGATGTGGACGGGCAGTCCCCGGGCCTCGATGTCGGCGCGCACGAACTCGGCGAGCTCCGCAGCGTCGGGGACATCGACCTTGTTGAGCACCACGATGCGGGGGCGCTCCATGAGGGGGACCCGGCCGGTGAGGGAGGGGTCGTCCTCCTGCTCGCCGAGGCGCTCGGAGTAGGCGGCGAGCTCTGCCTCAATGGTGTCCAGGTCGGAGAGGGGGTCGCGCCCCGGCTCGAGGGTGGCGCAGTCCAGGACGTGGACGATGACGGCGCAGCGCTCGATGTGCCGCAGGAAGTCCAGCCCCAGTCCCTTGCCCTGGGAGGCTCCGGGGATGAGGCCGGGGACATCGGCGATGGTGTAGCGCACGTCGCCGGCCTCGACGACCCCGAGGTTGGGGACGAGGGTCGTGAAGGGGTAGTCGGCGATCTTGGGACGGGCGGCGCTCATGGCGGCGATGAGGGAGGACTTGCCGGCGCTGGGGTAGCCCACGAGGGCGACGTCGGCGATGGTCTTGAGCTCCAAGGTGATGTCCTGGGCCTGACCGGGCTCTCCCAGGAGGTGGAAGCCGGGGGCCTTGCGCTTGGAGGAGGCCAGGGAGAAGTTGCCGCGTCCGCCGGTACCGCCCTGGGCGACGACGACGCTGGCACCCTCTCCCACGAGGTCGGCGATGACCTGGCCTCGCGAGTCCTTGACGACGGTCCCCTCGGGAACGGGCAGGACGAGGTTCTTGCCGTCGGTACCGCGGCGCCAGTCCCCCATGCCGGGGGTGCCGTTGCCGGCCCGCTGGTGCGGGGAGCGGTGGTAGCTCAGCAGGGTCGTCACCCGGGGGTCGACGGTCAGGACGACGTCGCCGCCATGACCGCCATCGCCGCCGTCGGGCCCGGCCAGGGGCTTGAACTTCTCACGGTGCACGGAGGTGCAGCCGTTGCCGCCGTCGCCGCCGGCCACGTGGAGGACCACTCGGTCAATGAAGCTGGGCATGGGGTCTCCTGTGAGTCCGGGATAGCGCGAGAGGGCGGACGGCAGGTGCCGTCCGCCCTCTCGCGACGTGGTGATGTGCTCGGGGCTCAGGCCTCGGGGAGCACGACGTTGACGACCCGGCGACCGCGGAAGGTGCCGAACTCGACGTTACCGGCGGCGGTGGCGAACAGGGTGTCGTCGTTGCCGCGGCCGACGTTACGGCCCGGGTGGAAGTGGGTGCCGCGCTGGCGGACGATGATCTCGCCGGCCTTGACGAACTGGCCGCCGAAGCGCTTGACGCCGAGGCGCTGCGCGTTGGAGTCGCGGCCGTTACGGGAGGAACCAAGACCCTTCTTGTGTGCCATGGTTGAAGGCTTCTTTCTTCTCGAGCGTGTGCGTTCAGGATGCCCGCGTACTGGCTGACGCCGGGGCGGTCACTTGATGGCGGTGACCTTGACGGCCGTCAGCTGAGCGCGGTGGCCCTGGCGCTTGCGGAAGCCGGTCTTGTTCTTGAACTTGAGGATGTTGATCTTGGGGCCCTTCTCGTCGCCGATGATCTCGGCGGTGACGGAGGACTTGGCCAGATCGGCGGCAGAGGTGGTCACCTTGTCGCCGTCCACCAGCATGACGGGGGCGAGGGTGACCTCGTCGCCGATCTCACCAGCAAGCTTGTCGACAACCACGACGTCGCCGACGGAGACCTTCTCCTGACGGCCGCCGGCCTTGACGATCGCGTAGACCACTTGAATGCTCATCTCTGTAGATTCTTCGAAAGGCTCTCACTCGCCGCAAGACCGGTATCGGCCTCGCCGGGAGGGCCCTGTCTGGGCAATGGCGCAAGAAGCACCGGCAGATAACTCTAGGCGATCATGTCGCCAGCACCAACCTCCGATCCACCCCACCCCCTGTGTTCTTGGGCACGGAGACCTCGTCAGGCCGATGCCTCCGGGGCGTCTGAAGAATTCTCCGGCGAGGGCGCGGCACTCTTGGCCGTGGCCCGCCGTCGCGTTCTCCTCACCGGCTTCTCCTCCACCGGCTCCGCCGACGCCTCCCCAGGCTGCGGCTCAGCGGGGTCCTCGGAGGTCGTGGCGACCTTCTTCTCAGCCTTCTTGCCGGTCTTCCGCCCCGACTTCTTGTCCGCCTTGTCGCCCTTCTTCTCACCGGTCTTCTTCGCCGACTTCTTGTCAGCCGCCTTCCTCGACCGGGTCTTGACCGGCTTGTCCTCGGCCAGGGAGTCCGAAACTTCCTGACCATCGGAGGACTGCCCGTTCTCCGCGGTCTGCGTCGCAGCGTCGGCGGTGTCACTCACGCCGGCCTCCGGAGCCTCAACGGCCCCCTGACCCTCATGAGGGTCCTGTCCCTCCTGCTGGCTGTCCTTGTGAGCCTGCTCGGCGGCGGCCGCGATCTGGGCCAGAGCGCCTCGCACTGCCGCCCGGGCCTCGTCGTCTACTCCGGACTCGGGCGATACGGCAACGTCGCGCCCTGCCGATGCCTTGCCGCGACCGGAGCCCTTGGAGCTCTTGGAGCCCTTGGTCTCCTGGGAGTCCTTCTTGGCCTCCTTCTTGCCCCCGCCGGCGGCCTGCTCCTCACGGTTCTTGCGTCCGCGCGAGCGTCCGCCGCCGCGTGAGGCGGAGGCCGACATGTCGATCTGCTGGTTCTCCACGGGCTCGTCGTGGACGATGAAGCCCCGGCCCTTGCAGTGCTCGCAGGTGGTGGAGAATGCCTCGACCAGGCCCTGGCCGACCCGTTTGCGGGTCATCTGGACCAGCCCCAATGAGGTGACCTCAGTGACCTGGTGGCGGGTGCGGTCGCGCCCCAGGCACTCCACGAGCCGGCGCAGCACGAGGTCCCGGTTGGACTCCAGGACCATGTCGACGAAGTCGATGACGACCATGCCACCGATGTCGCGCAGGCGCAGCTGGCGGACGATCTCCTCGGCGGCCTCCAGGTTGTTGCGGGTGACGGTCTCCTCCAGCGTGCCTCCCGCTCCGGTGAAGCGCCCGGTGTTGACGTCGATGACGGTCATCGCCTCGGTGCGGTCGATGACCAGGGTGCCGCCGCTGGGAAGCCAGACCTTGCGGTCGAAGCCCTTGGCGAGCTGCTCGTCGACACGGTGGGCGGCGAAGACGTCCTCGGGCCCGACCCAGTGCTCGAGGCGCTCGGACAGATCCGGGCTGACCTCGTCGATGTACTGGGAGATCGTGGACCAGGTGTTGTCGCCGGAGACGATGAGCTTGCGGAAGTCCTCGTTGAAGACGTCGCGGATGACTCTCACGGCGAGCTCGGGCTCCCCCTTGAGCAGGACGGGGGCCTTGCCGCTGCCCTTCATGACGGAGAACGCCTTCTTGTCGATGGCCTCCCACTGGGCCACGAGGCGTTCGACGTCGGCGGTCAGCTGCTCCTGAGTGGCCCCCTCCGCGGCGGTGCGCACGATGACTCCTGCCGAGTCGGGCACGATCCGCTTGAGGATCTTCTTCAGGCGGCTGCGCTCGGTGTCCGGCAGCTTGCGCGAGATCCCCGTCATGGTTCCTCCGGGGACCAGGACCAGGTATCGGCCCGCCAGAGTGATCTGGCTGGTGAGGCGAGCGCCCTTGTGGCCGATGGGGTCCTTGGTGACCTGGACCAGGACGGTGTCGCCACTGGAGAGAGCGTCCTCGATGCGGCGGGGCCGTCCCTCCAGGCCGGCGGCGTCCCAGTTGACCTCGCCGGCGTAGAGGACGGCGTTGCGCCCCTTGCCCAGGTCCACGAAGGCGGCCTCCATGGAGGGCAGGACGTTCTGAACCCGACCGACGTAGACGTTGCCGACCATGGAGGTCTGGGTGTGCCGGGAGACGTAGTGCTCCACGAGGAGCCCGTCCTCCAGGACGGCGATCTGGTTGAGGCCGTCGGACTCGCGCACGATCATCTGTCGGTCCACGGACTCGCGACGGGCCAGGAACTCGGCCTCGGTGACGATGGGACGACGACGCCCGGCCGCCCTGCCCTCGCGGCGGCGCTGACGCTTGGCCTCCAGGCGGGTGGAGCCCTTGAGGGCGGTCACCTCGTCACGCAGGTCGCCACCCTCCGAGCGGGTACGGGAGCGACGTCGCCGGCGGCGCGATCCGGACACGGCGCTCGTGGCGATCTCCGTGGCGGCATCGGAGGAGGATTCGCGCGATGGAGCCTCATCGGCTCCGTCATCCTCCACGGCCGGCGACTCGTCATCGGCGTCAGTGCGCGTCGAGTCCTCACCCCGCGAGCGCGAGCGCCGACCGCGACCACCGCGGCGACGCTTGCGGCGGACCCCGCCCTCACGGCCGTCCTCCGAGGACTCGGCCTGGGCCTCATCGGCCCCGTCAGGGCCGTCGGCCTCAGCGACCTCGGCGTCGGTCTTGTCAAGGGCAGAGTCCTCGCGGGACTCCTGCGGGGCCCCGGTACCGGCGGCGGCCCGCCGACGCCGACGGCCGCGACCACCACTGCGGTCGGCACGGGAGGACTCGGACTCAGCATCCTCGTCATGTCCCTGGGCACCGGTCCGCGCGTCGGCGTCCTCCTCGTCCGCCCAGTCCTTGGCGCCCTGGTGGCGCGAGGCGCTCGGCGCCGCCTGGGGGGCGGCGGTGGCCGCGGTGACCCGACGGCGCCGGCGGGCCCGACTTGGGTCGGGGGCCTGGAACAGGAGCGAGGCGGCAGGAAGACGGGGGGCCTGGAGTTCCTCCTCCTCACCCGAGTCCGCCCCGGTGAGCTCGTCATCCTCCTGAGGCATCTCGAGCCCCTCGCCGTCGGTCCCCTCGGTGTCGACCTGCTGCTCGGCATCCTCCTGCGCAGCATCGGCGCTCGATGCATCCTCGGTCACGTGCGTGTCATCTGGCTCGTCCGCCCCGGCAGTGACGTGGGGCTCGGCAGCAGGAGCCTTCTCGGGGGCGGCAGAGGCCGCGACGACCTTCCGACGACGACGAGGCGGGGCCGACTCAACAGCCGCGGCCTGCGGGGCCTGCTGCACGCCGGGCTCCTCAGCCCCAAAGGCGGTGACGGCATCGGCGGCCCCTACCGAACCGGGCTGCTCGGCAGCAGGAGCCTTCTCGGGGGCGGCCGCTGCCGCGGTGACCCTGCGGCGACGGCGCGGAGTCGGCGCGTTCACGGCGTCACCGTCGGCGTGCTCCTGCTCGTACGATTCTGTTGATTCTGATGTGGTGCGACGTGCCATGGGGCTTGCACTCTCCGGGGCCGACGCCGTCGTCGTACCCTCGACGCGTCAGCGCGGTTGTGCTCCCAGGGGGAGCAGCGAAAAAGTCTTGAGCGCGCCCGGGAGGACGCACGCCTTGCCTCTCATCCACACAGACCGGGCTCGCAGCGGCGCAGCTCAGGCGGCGCAAGGTCCTCGGACAGGGTCGGTTGGAAGGCGTGGCTCCGGGTACTGGTACGAGGCACCCGATGCCGGCTCGAAGTATCCCACACAAACGCAGATAAGCGCTTGTGCGACTCGTGGTGCCCCCAATCTCTGTGCACGTTGACCTCATCACGCACCCAGCAACCTTCCACCCCTCAGCCAGACACGCGGAAGCCCTACCGTCGCGCGGCGGACTTTCGGCCCACTCTCGCGGCATACACACCATTCAACGTTCAGTCGTTGAACTACCGCGACAACGTCTCCCCAGCGATGCGTTCACAAGAAAAGAACCGGTCGGACCGCATGCCTCAGGAGCGTCACACCCCACACGTTTCATGACATGACGTCATCGATGACCTACACTGACCCTATTGACCTGTAGAACGCTCTACAGTATTTCCTATCGATCTCATCGTCATCTCCGAAAGGTGGCACTGATGGCCATCTCTCCCATGGCGCTGGACTCTCTGGATCTGGCGCGCTGGCAGTTCGGTATCACCACCGTCTACCACTTCATCCTGGTTCCGCTGACCATCGGACTGTCGCCGCTGGTGGCTCTCATGGAGACGCTCTGGCGCAGGACCGGCAACAAGCAGTGGCTCGTGGCCACCAAGTTCTTCGGCAAGATCCTACTCATCAACTTCGCGCTCGGTGTGGCCACCGGCATCGTTCAGGAGTTCCAGTTCGGCATGAACTGGTCGGAGTACTCCAGGTTCGTCGGCAACATCTTTGGCGCCCCCCTCGCCTTCGAGGCCCTGCTGGCCTTCTTCATGGAGTCCGTCTTCCTGGGCCTGTGGATCTTCGGATGGGACCGCCTGTCCCCCAGGTTGCACAACCTGTGCATGTGGGCCGTGGCCGCCGGCACGAACTTCTCCGCCTTCTTCATCCTTACCGCCAACTCCTGGATGCAGCACCCGGTGGGCGCCGTCGTCAACCCCAAGACGGGCCGCGCCGAGCTCGATGGCGTGAGCGGCTTCCTCAAGCTCCTGTCCAACGAGCTGGTGTGGGCCACTGTGCTGCACGTCATCTCCTCGGCTCTGCTGGTGGCCGCAGCCGTCGTCATGGGCGTGTCCGTGTGGTGGATGGTCAAGGCCGCCCAGGCCAAGCAGGACTTCGAGGCGCGTGAGCTGTGGCGGCGGGTCGCCCGTTTCGGGGCCGTCACCATGGTGGCCGCGGGTCTGGTCACCGCCGGCACCGGCCACATGCAGGGTCAGCTGGTCGCCGAGTACCAGCCGGGCAAGATGGCCGCTGCCGAGGGGCTGTGCCACACCGAGGCCGGAGCCCCCTTCACCGTGGCCGCCTTCGGGGACTGCAAGAACGAGGACGGCATGGTCCGGTTCATCTCGGTTCCCGGTGTCTACTCCTTCATGGCCACCAATGACTTCAACGCCGAGGTCACCGGACTCAAGGAGACCGGTGACATCTACAAGCAGTACGGCACCACCGACGCGCGCGGTAACGCCGTCGACTACAGCCCCAACGTCATGGTCAACTTCTGGTCCTTCCGCCTCATGATCGGGCTGGGCATGGCCTCGATGGCCCTGGGGGCTCTGGCCCTGTGGCTGACCCGCTCCGATCGGCTCATCTCCCGCCCGCTGCTGGGCAAGGCGGCGCTGGCCACCATGTGGCTGCCCTTCATCGCCTGCTCCTTCGGCTGGATCTTCCGTGAGATGGGCCGTCAGCCCTGGGTCATCGTCCCCAACCTGTCCGATCCGGTCTCGCAGGTCTACATGCTCACCGCCGACGGCGTCTCCTCCGTGGTCTCCTCGGGCACGGTGCTGGCCTCCATGGTCATTTTCACCCTGCTGTACGCCGCGCTCGGCGTGGTCTGGTTCGTGCTGCTGCGCCGCTACATCCGTGAAGGGGTGCGCACCCCGGTGCCGGACAAGACCGAGAAGTCCAAGCAGACGGACCGGGATGGCAAGGGCACGGACTCCAGCGACGATTCCGTTGACTCCTCCGAGGCCGCCCCGGCCCTGTCCTTCGCCTACTGAGCCGAGGAAGGTAGAAACCCCATGACACTGAGCATCCTCTGGTTCATCCTCATCGCCGTCCTGTGGATCGGTTACCTCACGCTGGAGGGCTTCGACTTCGGCGTCGGCATGATCCTGAAGATCCTGGGCCGCGACGAGCGCGAGCGGCGCGCGACGCTGTCCACCATCGGCCCCCACTGGGACGGTAACGAGGTGTGGCTGCTGACCGCCGGCGGGGCGACCTTCGCCGCCTTCCCCGAGTGGTACTCCACCCTGTTCTCCGGGGCCTACGTCGTCCTGTTCATCATTCTGCTGTGCCTCATCGTGCGCGTATGCGCCATCGAGTGGCGTCCCAAGGTCAACTCCCAGACCTGGCGCGACCGCTGGGACTGGGTCCACACGATCAGCGCCTGGCTGCCTTCCATCCTGTGGGGCGTGGCCTTCGCGAACCTGGTTCAGGGCATGCACATCGAGGTCGTCCAGACCTCCAACGGCGCCGTCGTCCCGGCCTCCCAGGTGCCGGCCGACTCCCTGGTGCCCGGTGCCGCCCACCAGATCACCGGGGGCCTGCTCACGATGGTGACCCCCTTCACCCTGCTGGGAGGCGTCGTCACCTGCCTGCTCTTCCTCAACCACGGAGCGCTCTTCGTGGCGCTCAAGACCACTGGGGATCTGTCGCAGCGCGCGCTGCGGATGTCACGCCGGCTCGCCCCGGCGGCCACCGCGGTCACCGCCGCCTGGGCCCTGTGGGCGCAGCTGGCCTACTCGGGCAGCGCCCTGTCCTGGATTCCGCTGGTCGTCGCCGCTGCCGGACTCATCGGCTCCCTGCTCATGGGACGCACTGGGAAGGAGGGCCGGGCCTTCGCCCTGCACTTTGTGGGGATCGCCTTCGCCGTCGTCTTCATCTTCGCCGCGATGGCCCCCAACGTCATGCGCTCCTCGGTGGACCCGGCCTACTCGCTGACGATCCAGCAGGCCGCGAGCGCCGACACGACCCTGCTCATCATGAGCGTCGCCGCGGCGGTGTTCGTCCCCGGGGTCCTGGCCTACACGATCTGGAGCTACAAGGTCTTCGCCTCGCGCATCAGCGTCGAGAGCATCGACCCCGACCAGGGCGGTCTGCACCCCACGCTGGTGCGTGACTCGGCTCAGCCCGAGGCGCACTTCGGGTACTGACCGTCAGCGCGACGCATCGGCCGGGAGTTTCCGGGCCCTTGGACCTACTCCCCTATCCTTGAGCAGGTGAAGCCCCTCGATCCCCGGCTGATGCGTTACGCACGCTCCGCCCGCCGATACATTGCCGCCACTGCCGTCACTGGGATGGTGACCGCCGTGCTGGTGGTGGCTCAGGCCTTCCTCATCTCCGGTGCGGTCTCCTCGGTCATCTCCGAGGGGGCTGCACCGTCGGCTGTCAGGGCACTGGCGGTGGCGCTGGGTGGGGTCCTGGCGGCTAGGGCCCTGGTGGTCCTGCTTCAGGAGGTTCATGCCCACCGGTCCGCCACGGAGACCATCGTCGAGCTGCGCCGGCAGGTTCTGGAGCACGCAGCCCGGCTGGGCCCCCGCTGGCAGGCGATTCACGGGACGCAGACGGCCACGTTGCTGACTCACGCGTTGGACGACCTCGAGCCCTATTTCACCCGCTACCTTCCCCAGCTGGTGCTGGCCTCGACGGTGACACCGGCTACGGTGCTGGTGCTTCTCACCCAGGACTGGTCTGCCGCGGTGGCCGTGGTGTGCACCTTGCCCCTCATCCCCATCTTCATGATTCTCATCGGCAAGATGACCCAGTCCGTCTCCCAGGAGCGCCTCAAGACCATGCAGGTCCTAGGCGATCAGGTACTCGATCTCATCTCGGGCCTGCCCACGCTCAAGGCCCTCGGGCGCGAGCAGGAACCAGCCGAGCAGGTGCGCTCCCTGGGCCGCTCCTACCGGCGCACCACCATGTCGACCTTGCGGGTCGCCTTCCTGTCGGGGGCGGTCTTGGAGTTCATCACGACGCTGTCGGTGGCGATCATCGCCGTCCAGATCGGTTTCCGGCTCGTGGCCGGACGGATGGATCTGTTCACCGGCCTGCTCGTCCTCATGGTGGCCCCTGAGGTCTATCAGCCGCTGCGGCAGGTGGGTTTCCAGTTCCACGCCTCGGCCAACGGGGTGGCGGCGGCAAACGCCGTCTTCGAGGTTCTTCAGACCCCGGTGCCCAAGCACGGCGACCTGCCGGCCCCCGACCTGCGCTCATCGACGATTGAGATCGATGGGGTGTCCGTCGCCTCCCGGGGCGCGTGGGCCCCGGCCGGGCTCAGTGCCTCAATCCGGCCGGGCAGCCTGGTGGCGCTGACCGGCCCGTCGGGTGCCGGCAAGACCACGACGACGCAGGTCCTGCTCGGCCTGCTGCCCCCAGACCGGGGGCGGGTGAGGATCGTGCCCGACGGCGGCGATCCCGGCACCGCGGTCGACCTCGCCCAGATCGATCCGGTTACCTGGTGGGAGCAGATCGCCTGGGTACCCCAGCGCCCCACCATCACCCCGGGCACGGTGCTGGACAACGTCCTGGATCATGCCGAGCCGGGCGCCTCCACAGCGGAGGGGATCCCCGACGTACTGGTTGAGGCGGCCCGTGCCACGGGCTTCGATGAGGTCGTGAACGGCCTGCCGCAGGGCTGGCAGACCCCGGTGGGCAGCGCAGGAGTGGGTTTGTCCGTGGGGCAGCGCCAGCGTCTGGCCCTGACCAGAGCCCTGTGCTCGACGGCGCCCCTGGTGGTCATGGATGAGCCGACCGCGCACCTGGATGCGGCCAGTGAGGCCCACGTCCTGGACTCCGTCCGTGCGCTGCACGCCTCGGGGCGCACAGTGGTGGTCATTGCGCACCGTCCCGCACTCATGGCCCTGGCCGAACAGACCATCGCCGTGATGAGCCGACCGGTGCCGCCAGAGAGCATCGCACCTGACCGGGCATCTGCCCATAAGGCGGCGACGGTGCAGGAGGAGGCCCTGTGAGCACGGCAAGCACATTGACCCCTGAGACCACTGAGACCCACGTGAACCCCGCGCATCCGACGACCTCCGCCCTCTCCCCCGCGCTGTCCGCCGATGAGCGACGCTCCCTGCGCCGGGCAGTGGGCCTGCTGAACCTGGATCGCTCACGCTTCGCCCTGGCCGTAGTCGCCGGGACGGCGGGTATGGCCTCAGCCGTGGCCCTGTCCGGGGTGGCGGCCTGGCTCATTGCCAGGGCCTCACAGATGCCCGACGTCGTCGCGCTGGGGGTGGCGCCGGTGGCGGTGCGGCTCTTCGGTATCTCGCGCTCCGTCCTGCGCTACTGCGAGCGGCTCGTCTCCCATGACACCGCCCTGCGAGGCATGGGCGCGCTGCGCACCCGCCTCTATGAGTCCCTGGCCTCAGCACGCACGGACACGGTTGCGGGCCTGCGCCGCGGCGACGTCCTGGCGCGAGTGGGCAGCGACATCGACGCGGTCGGGGACCTCGTCGTGCGCGCCTATCTGCCGGCGGCGGTCGCCGCCGTCCTGGGCGCGGCCACCAGCCTTGGTATCGCCCTGGTCTACTGGCCGGCAGGCCTCATCCTGCTGGCCTGTCTGCTGCTGTCAGGACTGGTGGGGCCGTTGGCCACCATCCGTTCGGCGAGAATCGCCGAGCAGGCCCGTCAGAGGCAGGCCACCGAGCTGTCCGCGGAGGTGCTGGCGGTCCTGGAGGGGGCTCCTGAGCTGACCGTCTCCGGACGTCTGGCCGGCTCGATGCACCAGGTCGCCTCCCGGGAGAAGAGCCTGACCCGTCTGCGGGACCGGGCCGCAGTGCCGGCCGCGATCGCGGCGGCCGTGGACGTGGCCGCCATGGGCCTGGCGGTCCTGGGCAACCTGGTAGTGGGGGTGAGCGCCGTCTCCGCCGGGCAGCTGGCCCCGGTCTGGCTGGCAGTGATCGTCCTGGTTCCACTGGCCGCCTTCGAAGCCACCTCCGCGCTCGGCCCGGCCAGCGTGCAGCTGGTGAGGTCGGCCGGCGCCGCCTGCCGCATCGTGGAGCTCATCGAGGCCGCTGAAGCCAGTGCCGCCAGCGGCTCCGCGATGTCCTCCGCGCCTCGGGAGCTGCCCGAGCCCTCCGCCCAGGGCCCGTACCTCAAGGCAAGGGGGCTGGCGGTGGGCTGGCCGGGCGGCCCGGTGGTGGCCGAGGGCATCGACCTGGATCTGCGGGTCGGTCGCCGAGTGGCCATCGTGGGGCCGTCGGGGATCGGCAAGTCGACACTGCTGGCCACGCTAGCGGGGCTGCTGGAGCCTCGGGGCGGCACGCTGACGCTCGACGGCGTCCCCCCGTGGCAGGCGGCCCGCTCAGAGGTGGCGGCCCGGGTGTGCCTGACCGCGGAGGACGCGCACGTCTTCCACACCAGTGTGCTGGAGAACCTGCGCGTGGCGCGCGGGGACGTCACCCCCACCGAGGCCGGCGAGCTGCTGAGCCGGGCCGGCCTGGGGAACTGGCTCGAGGCTCTTCCCGAGGGTGTCGAGACCACCATCGGCACCGATGCCACCACACTGTCAGGTGGCGAGCGACGTCGGCTCCTGCTGGCCCGCGCCCTGGCGGCTCCGGCCCCCCTGATGCTGCTGGACGAGCCCGGTGAGCATCTCGATGCCCTCACCGCGGACCGGCTCGTGACCGACCTGCTGACAGCGGGCGACCAGGGCCGCGGCACTCTCCTGGTCACCCATCGCCTCAGCGCCCTGGAGCACGCAGACGAGGTCCTTGTCATGGGGCACCGGCCGCAGGCCGGCGTGCAGGCGCCGGCGACTATCCTAAATCGAGGCAGCCACCGCGAGCTCCAGGACGTCTCCGAGATCTACCGGTGGTCGCTCTCCCAGGAGGATCAGGACAGGCAGCAGGACCAGGTATCCGGTACGAGCTGAACGAGCTGAGCACAATGACGACACCCCACTCCCCACGTGCAGCAGACACTCTCGGCGAGAGTCTTGGCTTCCCCGGTGTGCCCGAGGACGCCCTGGAGGAGCTTGACGGCCCCCCGGAGCGACGTGAGGAGGCGCTGGCGAACTCTTCGGAGGATAACGCCGCGGCGGGGCGTCTGGCCTACGCCGTCCACGCCGACCAGCTGGTCTCCACCCGTGGCCGCCGGGTGTCGGCCCTTCAGCCGAGCCTGGACGAGGCGACCGTCGCCCTCATCCAGGCGGCCCTGAGCCTCACCAGCTCCCTGCGGGTCCCCGACGCGCTGCGCCGTCTGGTGGAGTCGGCCTGCTCCATCACGGGTGCCTCGTGGGGCACCATCGCCGTGCTCAACCACGCGGACATGGATGTTGACCCGGCCGGCGCCCTCTCACCCGATTCCTCGGCAGCCGGCTCCGGCACCGGGCTGTGCAGTGGGGTGCCCACGGCGACCCTCGATGAGCTCGCCCAGATGGCCGGCGCCCCCGATACCGCCGGCGCTTCACACTCCTCCGCCGATGCCCTGCTCAGCGGACTCGAGGGAACCGGGATGGTCATCGACAACGACCTGGGCAGGGCCTCGGCCTTCACCGGTGCCATCGAGGGTGAGGAGACCGGCAGTCTGCTCTCGGCCCCGCTGCGCCTTCACGGCCAGGTCTACGGACATCTCTACCTGTGTGACAAGCCGGGGGGCTTCACCCGCTCGGACGCCGACGCCGTCCTGACCCTGGCCCAGGCCGCAGCCGTCGCCGTGGAGAACGCCCGCCTGTACCGCGAGGCCCGTGACCGCGAGCAGTGGATGGTGGTCTCCCAGGAGCTGACGACGCTGCTGCTCTCGGGCGCCGAGGAGGATGACGCGCTGACGCTCATCGCCCACCGTGTCCGCCAGGTCGCTCACGCCGACACCGCCGCCCTCATCCTGCCCAGCATCGGGGAGCGCTGGATCTGCGAGATCGCCGACGGCGAGCACGCCCGGGAGCTGATCGGCACCTTCTTCCCGCCCGAGGGTCGGGCCCTGACCACCCTGGCCCATCAGACCGGCCTGGTCGTGGACTCCCTGGAGGACGCCTGGGGCGACGGCGACCTGATGGTCCCCCAGCTGGCCCAGTTCGGGCCGGCCCTCTACGCCCCCATGATCCACCGGGGGCGGGGCGTGGGGGTGATGCTGCTGCTGCGCTCCCCCGGCGCGGCACCCTTCACCGCCCAGGACCTGGAGATCGCCGAGCTCGTGGCGGGACAGGCAACCATGGCCTTCGAGCTGGCCGACGCCCAGCACGCCGAGGAGATGGCCACACTGCTCGATGAGCGGGCCCGGATCGGCAGAGACCTACACGACCTGGCCATCCAGCAGCTCTTCGCCACCGGCATGCAGATCTCCGCGGCCCGGGAACGGCTGGCCTCCAGCACACAGGCGGACCTGGATGCGGTGTGCTCCGTGCTGAGCACCGCCCTGGAGGCGGTGGATGACTCCGTCGGCCAGATCCGCTCCATCGTGCGCTCCTTGCGTGATCGCGATGAGGAGGTCGGCGTGATCGAGCGGCTGCGGCGCGAGGCCTCCCTGGCCCGCAACGCCCTGGGTTACGCCCCCTCCCTGCTGCTGAGCGTCGACGGCCGGGGCCTGGCCCAGGTGGACCGCGACGAGGAGGACCGGCTCATCGCCTCGGTCGACGCCGCCGTGGCACCGGATATCGCCGACGACATGGTCGCTGTCGTGCGTGAGGGACTGAGCAACGTTGCCCGTCACGCCCACGCCTCCTCGGTGACGGTGGACGTCAAGATCGAGGGGGTGCAGCCGGGCTCGGAGCAGTGCTGCGGCCCGGGCGACGACGAGGGTCACGCCTCGGGAGACGCCGAGCCCTTCCGGGGCAGCCCGGTGGTGGAGATCGTCTGCCGTGACGACGGCGTCGGGGTGAATCCCTCAGTGACGCGCCGTTCGGGGACGGCCAACATGGCCGAGCGGGCCCGCCGTCACGGCGGCAGCTTCGTCATCGGTCCACGGGCCCGCTCCGACGGCGAGCGGCGCGGCACCTGCTTCACCTGGCGAGTGCCCTTGGACGGGGGCGGCCGGGTGCGCTGAGTCCGCGTGCGCCCCTCAGTGGCGGGCTCAGCGCGCAGAAGGACCCGTCAGCTGTTGCGCCAGCCTGAGGCCCGCTGACCGGCGACCCAGGCGGCGACCTGCGTGCGTCGCTGCAAGCCCATCTTGGCCAGCAGGGAGGTGATGTGGTTCTTAACCGTCTTCTCTGCGACTCCGAGCCGCTCACCGATCTCCCGGTTGGACAGGCCGTCACCGATGAGGTCGAGGACCTTGCGCTCGGCGTTGGTCAGGTCGGCGGTAGGGTCGTCGTGGTCCGCCCGGCGGCGCGTCACGGTGCGCTCATCGAGCAGGACGCGTCCGGAGGCGACTGCCCGCACGACGTCGCTGATCTCGGCACCGTGGACCGTCTTGAGCAGGTAGGCCCGGGCACCTGCCGCCAGGGCCTCGGCCAGGGCCTCGTCGTCGTCGAAGGACGTCAGCACGATCGGCAGGGCCTGGGGCACGGAGTCCCTCAGCTCCTGCATGAGCTCGATGCCGGTGCCGTCGGGCAGCTGGAGGTCCACGAGGATGACATCGGGGCGGACCAGCTCGGCCCGACGCACCGCCTCAGCCCGAGAACCCGCCTCGGCGACGACGTCGAGCCCATCGGCGCGGTCAATGATCTCGGCGATGCCGCGACGGACGATCTCGTGGTCGTCCACGATCATGACGCGGACGATCTCCGACGATGGGGTGTGTGCCATACTCATGACATTACCAGGGTATGGAAACCTACGTCACAACCCTGGCGGCACTGTGGCGATGCTGCGGTGATGCCGTTGTGGAGGCTCCCTGCGAGCACTGGCTGCGCCTACCGGTGCCGGCGCGGACGGGTCTGGCAACGGGGACAGTAGGTGTGAGAACGCCCTCCCAGAGTCTCACGCACCATGGTGGCCCCGCAGCGGCGACACTCCAGTCCCTGGCGCCCGTAGGCGCCCAGCTCGCGGGCGAAGAACCCGGCGGCACCCTCGACATCGACGTAGAGGGCATCGAAGCTCGTGCCACCGACCTCAAGGGCCCGGCGCATGACCTCGGCGGTGGACTCAAGGATCCGGGCCACCACCCGCGGGCCGAGACCAGTTCCCGGGCGCAGGCCGTGCACCCCGGCCTCCCACAGGCCCTCGTCGGCGTAGATGTTGCCGATGCCCGAGACAAGTCCCTGGTCGAGCAGCTGGATCTTGATGGCGCGCCTCGAGGCGCGCAGCCGGGCGACGACGCCGGTGGGGCCGGCCAGCTGCAGGGCCGGGTCGAGCAGGTCACGGGCGATATGGGTGGCGTCGGCGGGCAGCAGCGGCCGCGGGTCGCCCATCCCGCCGGGAGCGCCGTCGGCGGTGGGGGTCAGGTCGACGACGTGCAGGCCACCGAGCATGCGCTGGTCGACCAGGTCGAGGACCGCGGCGCCGGCGCCGTTGTCACAGTTATCGCCGCCCAGGCCGGTGCTGAGGTGGAGGCGCACTCGCAGGTGGCGGGCAGAGGTGGAGATGTCCCGCACGTAGCGGGGTTGCTCGGTAGCACTCAGGTCCGCTGGGCGCCCGCCGGGCAGAGTGTCCGGGTCGGCCAGGAAGGCCGCGGCACGGTTGGGCTCCGGGGCAGCGTCAGGAGCGGTCGCGACGGTGGTGCCGCGCACGAGCAGCTGGCCGCTCATGCCCAGGTGGGCCGACAGGGCGCGTCCGTCGTCCAGGGGCAGCCACAGGAACTTCCCGCGGCGGACGGCCGCGGTCAGGGTGCGCCCGGTGAGCTGGTCGATGAAGGCCTGCGCTCCCCCGTCCTGGCGGCGCAGCGGACGCGGGTCAAAAACCTCGACGCGGGTGACGGTGCGTCCGGCCACGTGCCGGGCGAGACCGGCGCGCACCACCTCGACCTCGGGCAGCTCTGGCATCAGCTCGTCTGGGGGGTCTGCCCGGTGAGCAGGTCGGCGCGCAGGGCCTCGTTGACTCCGGGCAGGTTGAGGCCGCCGTCACCTCGGGCGGCCAGGATGGCGGCGTAGGCGGCCTCGGCGGCGTCATGCTCGGCGACCTTCTTCGAGCTGCCGGTGCCCTGCCCCAGGACCTCGCCGTCAACGATGGCGCTGGCGGTGAAGACCCGCTGGTGGTCGGGGCCGGTTCCGGTGACCTCGTAGGCGGGGTTGCCGAGCTGGTGGACGGCGGTGAGCTCCTGGAGGCTCGTCTTCCAGTCCAGGCCCGCGCCGCGGGTGCGGGCCGAGTCCAGGAAGCGGGAGACGAGCCGGGTGACGACCGTGCGGGTCTCCTCCAGGCCGTGGGTGAGGTAGGTGGCGCCGATGAGGGCCTCGACCGTGTCGGACAGGATGGAGTCCTTGTCACGCCCGCCCGAGAGCGCCTCGCCCTTGCCGAGCTTGATGAACTCCCCCAGTCCCAGGTCGCGGGCGACGGCGGCCAGGGCCGGCTCGGAGACGGTGGCGGCGCGCATCTTGGCGAGCTGGCCCTCGGGGACCTCCGGGTGGGTGCGGTAGAGGTACTCGGTGACGATGATGCCCAGGACGGAGTCGCCCAGGAACTCCAGACGCTCGTTGGTGGGCAGGCCGCCGTTCTCGTGGGCGTAGGAACGGTGGGTCAGGGCCAGGTCGAGCAGCTGGGCATCGATGCTCGGCCCCCAGCGGTAGACGAGGGCCTCGGTGTCGGTGCGCGCGGGCGGGGCGCTGCGGCGCTTGGCCATCAGGCCTGTTCCTCCTCACTCGTGGGAGCGTCCGGCTCGCCCTCCTGACCGGTCTCGGTCTCCAGCAGGCCGGCCAGGGCGGACCAGCGCGGGTCGAGGACCTCGTGGTGGTGGTCGGCAGGCAGGTCCTCGAAGCGCTTGCCGCAGTCGGGGCACAGTCCGGGGCAGTCGGGGCGACACAGGGGCTGGAAGGGCAGCGTGGGCACCAGGGCGTCGCGCAGCGCCGGTTCGAGGTCCAGGGTGGTCTCCCCCACCGCCAGGAGGTCCTCGGCCTCCTCATCGCCTTCGGCCCGCTGGGCCTCGATGACCTCGAGGAAGAGGTAGAGCTCGTCGATCCTCACGCTGCGGTCCTCATCGAGGTCGCGCAGGCAGCGCACGCACTCGCCGTGGACGTGCAGGTCGGCGTCGGCATGTGCCAGGACGCCGTCGTCCATGGAGGTCAGGGTGACGTCGAGGGCAAGGTCGCTGCCCTCGGGCACACCGATGACCTCGGTGCCCAGGTCGGCGGGGGCGGGGGTGCGGATCTGCAGGTTCTTGACCGAGCCGGTGGCACGGGGCAGGTCGACGATATCGACGATGAGTCCTGGCATAGGTTCCTCCACAGCGGGTTGACCGCACCGTACCCAGCGATGACCGAGGGGCCCCAGCGGCATGGTGTCCGCGTGATGCCCAGGTGATGCCCAGGCGATGGACACGGTCCTGGGCGGCTGGTGGGCGGGGTTGATGGACGTGATGTCTGGCGCGAGCGTACCCGGTGGGGCGGCGCCGCCGATTCAGTGGGCGGAGGGGTCCACGGACCAGGCCGAACGGCGGCGGACGGGCTCCTGGATCTCCACCGGCTGGCCCGAGCCGTCGCCCAGGCGGCCGGCCAGGACCTCACGGCCGGCGCGGATCTGCTCGGCGACCTTGGCGACCTCGGCCTCCAGGGAGGCCAGGGTGCGGTCGGAGTACTCGTCGGCCCCGTGACGCAGGGAGGCGGCCTTGTCCTCCGCCGCAGCCACGATACTGTCGGCCCGGTCATTGGCCATGCGCACGATGTTCTCCCCAGCCACGAGACGCTCGGACTCCTCCTGGGCGTACTGGACGAGCCGTTCGGACTCGGCCCGCCCCTCAGCCAGGACGGCGTCGGCATCGGCGACGATCTTCTCGGCGCGACGGACGGCGGTCGGGACCGCGTCACGAGCCCGATCGATGAGATGCAGGGCGTTCTCCCGGTTGACGATCGCCGAGGCGCTCATCGGCATGGATCGGGCGTTGCTGATGAGCTCGTCGAGCTCATCGAGGATGCGCAGCAGGTCGTCTCCGGCATCACGGCTGGTCGTCACGGTAGGTCCTCTCGAGTGTGGTCGGCGCCGACGAAGCGGCTTGGCGGGGTCCCGGGCGGGATGAGTCCTGAGTCCACGCCGTCGTGGGCTGCAGACCCGGGGGCCTGGGACAGCCGGACCTCCAGGGCGTGGGCCACAGCGGGCGGCACGAGGGCGGAGACGTCTCGGCCGTAGCCCGCGACGTCCTTGACGAGGGAGGAGGAGATGTGCGCGTAGGCGGCGGACGCAGGCAGGAAGACCGTCTCGGGCGCCCCCAGGTCGCGGTTGAGCAGGGCCATGGGCAGCTCGGCATCCAGGTCGCTGCCGTTGCGCAGGCCCTTGATGATGGCGCTCGCCCCGCGCCGGCTGCAGTAGTCGGCCAGGAGCCCGGGGACGATGTCCACCTCGACGCCGGACAGGTGGGAGGTGGCCTCCCTGGCCAGGCGGAGGCGTTCGTGGACGTCGAGCAGGTGACGTCCGGCCTTGGCGGCGTTGTGGGCGATCCCGATGACGACGACGTCGAAGAGCGTGGTCGCGCGGGCGGCGATGTCGACGTGCCCCAGGGTGAGGGGATCGAAGCTTCCGGGGTAGACGGCCAGGCTCATACGCTCACGCTACTGGCTGGGCCAGCCGCGGTGCGGGACGCGCGCCGCACCGCCCGCGCCAGCACGCCGACGCGGCGCCCCGACGGGCGTCGGGCATCCCGGGCTCCTGGGGCGGCACTGCTATATTTCCCTTGTGTCCACACGCGTGACCCTCAGTGACGTGGCCGAGGCAGTCGGAGTCTCAGCGCAGACCGTCTCTCGCGTACTCAACAACCACCCGTCGGTCCGTCCCGAGACACGTCAGAAGGTTCTGGCAGCCGTTCAGGCACTGGGCTATGAGCCGAATCTCGCCGCCCGCTCGCTGGCCTCGGGCTCCTCCGGGGCCGTGGGAATCCTGCTGACTGCCGGGCTGTCACACGGGATGGCCTCCATCTTCTCCGCGATCGCCAGGGCGGTGCGCGAGCGGGGGGACACCTTCGTCCTGGCCACTGCCGAGGGAAGCGACTCCGAATCCGTGCGACAGGCACTGGCTCACCTGCACGGCCACCGCGTGGCGACCATCGTGGTCCTGGCCCAGCGCGCCGACGTCCTGACCATTCTCTCCTCCCAGCGCCACCGCGGTCCGGTCGTGGCCATCATCTCGGGTCAGCACGAGTTCTCCGAGCTGTCCACCGTCTCCATCGACCAGGCCCTGGGAGCCAGGCTGGCCACGGAGCACCTTCTGGCTCAGGGGCGCAGCCGCCTGCTGCACGTCACCGGGGACCTGTCCTGGCAGGACGCCTCGGAGCGCCTGGCCGCCTACCAGTCGGCGTGCGCGCAGGCCGGGCTTCCCGGCCGCTGGGTGGGTACGGACGCCTGGACGGGAGAGGCAGGGGCCAAGGTTGCCAGGCGTCTGCTCGACAGCGGCCTGCCCGACGCCGTCTTCGCCGCCAACGATGACATCGCCCTGGGGCTGTGCCACGAGCTGCTCGCCGCCGGCGTGAGAATCCCCGACGACGTCGCCGTTGTCGGCTTTGATGACATCCCCCTGGCGCGTTGGGCGACCCCGTCCCTGTCCAGCGTCACGCAGGACTTCGACGCCCTGGGACGGGCTGCGCTGAGCCTGTCCGACGAGATCGTCGAGGGCGCCCCCGCCCGCAGCATCTGCCTGGAGCCAACGCTCGTCGTCAGGGCGTCATCAACCAAGGCCTAGCGCCGGCGATCACCTTTCCAGGCGGGCCCACTGGCCCCACTGGACCTACGAAGCTCTGCGCGCCCGGCTCGTACCGAGTGGGCGCACAGAGCTCCGAAGTGAGAGGCGACCGTCAGTCGGCGCTGACGGGCCTGGGCGTGCGCAGCGTGTAGACCCCGTAGGCGGCCACCACCACGAAGCACCCGGCGACCGTGATGTAGGAGATCGCGGGAGACGTGTGGTCCATGATGGCGCTCTGCACCAGGGGCATGGTGGCTCCACCGATGATGGCCATGACCAGGCCTGCGGCCCCGTACTTGGTGTCCTCCCCCAGCCCCTGGAGGGCCTCGCCGTAGATGGTGGGGAACAGCAGGGAGATGCACGCCGACAGGGAGATGATGGCCAACACCCCCAGAATGTTGACGCTCACCATGGCGAACAGGGACAGGGCGATTCCGAGGGAGCACATGAGCAGAAGCAGCTTGCGTGCATCAAACCGTCCCATGAGACCCACCATGAGGAACCGGAAGACCAGGAAGATGATCAGGCTGGCCTGAAGCCAGTCACCCGCCACATCATCCGACACCTTCAAGGCGCTGGTGACGTAGTGCAGGGTGTAGGTCCAGATGCAGGTCTGGGCCGACACGTTGAAGTACTGCGCCACCACCCCGAAGCTGTAGCGCTTGTTGCGCAGCAGGCGCATGAGCCTGCCCGTCCCACCGCTGGCACCCGCGGCGGACTCCACCGGCCGCTCCACGACCTTGACCCGGCCGATCATGACGGCCAGCAGGATGTAGAGGAGCCCGAGGGCGACATAGGGGCCCATGACCGCCTTGAGCTCTGCACTCTGGGTGGCCAGCAGTACCTCGTGGCTCATGGCCTTGCGCTGCTCAGCGGTGGCCGGGTTCACCTTGGACAGGATCAGCAGGTCGGCCAGCAGCACCCCGAGGTTGGAGCCGATGGGGTTGAATGCCTGTGCGAAGTTGAGGCGCCGGGTGGCGTTGTGCTCAGGTCCCATGGACATCACGAAGGGGTTGGCACTGGTCTCCAAAATGGACAGACCGGCGGCCAGGGTGAACAGTGCGGTCAGAAACACCGAGTAGGTCATGGCGTAGGTCGCGGGGATGAACAGGAGCCCGCCGGTTCCCGCCAGCACCAGCCCGATGAGGACGCCACCCTTGTAGCCCAGGCGACTGTTGATGAAGGCCGCCGGGATCGCTAGGCAGAAGTAGGCCCCGTAGTAGGCCGACTGCACCAGCGAGGACTGCAGGTTCGACATGGAGAATACGGAGCCGAAGACCTTGACCAGGGGATCAGTCATGTTTCCGGCCAGGCCCCAGGCGGCGAAGCAGGAGACCAGCAGACAGAAGGGCAGCACCATGCCGGGATACAGGAACCCCCGCTTGGCCGTCCCCTCCCGGACGGGGGCCTCCTCAGCCACGGAGTCGCGAGTCGCTGTCATCACAGCACGCCCTTCTTGAGAATGAGATTGCCGTACAGGGCGGTCTCCCCGGTGAGGACGACGGCGTAGACGCTGGGGGTGTAGTCGTAGAAGGCCATGCGCTCAATCGTCTTGACGCTCACCGGTCCGGCATCCTTCTCGGCCTCGTTCCAGATCTGCTCATAGACGTCCCACACCGGAGGCCGAGGGTCATCGCCCACCGTCTCCATGAGGGCCACCTGGTAGCTGCTGTAGCGGTCCAGGGGCATGAGCGTGAGGATGGACCGCAGCAGGTCGGGGATCCCCAGGCCATCGGCCCGCACCGTAGCAGGGTGGAGGTGGTGGCCGGGGAAGTTCGCATCGGCCAGGAGAATCTCATCCCCATGGCCCATCTCGAGCAGGATCTTGACGAGTTCGGGTGACAGGTTGGCGGGAATGTTGCGGAGCATCGTTGCTCCTTTCGTGTGGTGGGTGTTCAGTTCAATGTGTGGTTGCGCTCGACATGCCAAGTGGTCAGTCGGCGGTGGCGTTGCCCAGCCGTTCCCGCATGGCGTCGAAGGTATCGGGATCGGCGATGGTCCCAGAGGCCTCGACCTCCACGGAGCGGATACTGCGGCGCAGCACCTCACCGCGAGCACTCGGGCCGAGGACCTCGGCGGCCTCGAGCTGGGCGAGGATGTTGCCCAGGGCACTGGCCTCCGGCGTGCCCACGACGACCTGACGGTGACAGGCCGCCGCCGTCATGGCCGGCAGGAGGCTGTTGCGCGCCCCGCCTCCCACCAGGTGGATCGGTGCTGCCGGGTCCAGCTGGTCGCCGACGACGTCCTGCAGCCCCTGGGCGTAGGCGGCGTGGGCGCAGGCGAGCGACTCGAGGATGAGCCGGACCGTCTGCGCCGGCCCCTCGGGAGCCACCTTGTAGTGACTGCGGCACCACTGGGCGATCTTCTCCGGCATGTCGCCGGGACTGGCGAAGACCTCGTCGTCGGGGTCGATGACGACGCCGAGGGAGGCGCACTCTCCCGCCGCCTCGACCAGCGCACCGGTGTCGGGCTCGTTCCAGGAGCGCTGGCACTCCTGGAGCAGCCAGAAGCCGGTGAGGTTGCGCAGCAGCCGGATGCCTCCGTCGGTGCGCACCTCGTTGGTCAGTCCGGCCCGCAGCGCCGCTTCGTCCAGGACGGGGCTGGGAACCGCGGCTCCGATGAGGCTCCAGGATCCCGAGGAGATGAACAGGCGCACCTCGTCACCGGCCAGACCAAGCGCATGGACGGCGCAGGCTGTGTCGTGCCCGCCGGGACGCACGATGGTGATCCCTTCCGGTGTCGTCCCGGCCACCGTGGCGTCGTCGACGAGCGGGGGCATCCACCCCTGAGGAATCCCGGCGGCCTGGAGCACAGGAGCCGACCACTCGTGCGCCCCCGGTGAGGCGAGCCCGGTGGTCGAGGCGATCGCTCGCCCCGCCTGCGCGGGGGCGCCGAGCAGGTAGGCCACGAGGTCGGGCAGGGGCAGGAAGCGATCCACCCGATCGATGAGGTCGGGCTCCTGCCTCAGGTCCGCGTAGAGCTGGTAGACCGTGTTGATCTGCTGGGGCAGGATGCCGGTCTCTTTCCAAGCCGTCTTCACAGGGAGAGCCCGGTCCAGGTCTGCGGCCCAGCGGGCCATGCGCTGGTCCCGGTAGGCGCGCGGGGCGCGCAGCAGCTCTCCGTGGGCGTCGAGCAGGCCGTAGTCCACTCCCCAGGTGTCGATGCCGATGGAGTCGGGGACCCGCCCCAGCCGCTGCGTCGCCATGGCAATGCTCCGACGAACACCATCCATGATGCGCTCGAGGTCCCAGGTGAGGGTGCCGTGGTCGTCCACCGCCTGGTGGTGGAGGCGGAAGACCTCCTCGGTGCTGATGACCCCCTGCCGGTAGGTCCCCAGGACCGCTCGCACGGAGCTGGAGCCGAGGTCGAGGGCAAGGACGTGGTGCTCGTCGGTGCTCGTCATGGCGGCGACCCGTCAGCGGTAGAGAGGACCGAAGGTGGCGCAGGCCCGGAAGTCGGCGCTCTCGGGCTCGGCGGTACCGAAGGGCACCCAGGCCTTGGGGCGCAGGATCCTCTCGCGCTCAACGTTGTGCATGTAGACGGGGATGCGCAGCATCGATGCCAGGGTGATGAGGTCGGCACCGAAGTGCCCGTAGCCGGTGGCCGTGTGGTTGGCGCCCCAGTTGGCCATCCAGTCGTAGACAGAGGTGAAGGCGCCCTGGCCGGTCAGGCGCGGGACGAAGAAGGTCGTCGGCCAGGTCGGGTCGGTGCGGTTAACGATCTGGTCGCGCACGTCGTCGGGCAGCTCCACGGTCCAGCCCTCGGAGATCTGGAGGACCGGCCCCTGGCCTGCCACGAAGTTCAGGCGGGTCGCAGTGACGGGCATGTTGCCGGCGGTGGTGAAGTGCGTGGAGAAGCCGCCTCCGGGGAAGTACTCGCGGGTGGCGGCATGGAAGGTGGAGGCCTTCAGATCCGCCTCGATGTCCGCCTCGGTGATCTCCCACCAGTGCTTGATGATGGGGTTGCCCTCGGCGTCCTTCTCCTCGCCGGTGGCGTTGAGGGTGGTGGCCCCGGAGTTGCGCAGGTCGATGAATCCGTTCTCGGCGCGCCCCTCGAGCTTGTAGCCGGTGACCCGCTCAACGGCCTCGGGGCTCCAGTAGGTGCGCACGTCGCTGAAGAGCTGGGGACGGTGGGTCAGGACGGAGTTGAAGAGCATGGCCACGGCGTTGCCGGCGTCGCCCTCCGTGGCGAAGACCTTCTCGGGCCGCTTGCCGTTCCAGTCGAAGGTGGTGTTGAGGAAGGTCTCGAGGATGTCGCCGTTGGGCTTGTAGTCCGTCCACTGACGCTGCCCCTGGAAGCCCGCCGCGATGGCGTCGTGGCCCTCGGCCTCCTCGACGAAGCCCAGCTCGGCCAGGGCGGGGTTGCCCTCCATGAGGTCGCGGCCGATGAGGAGCATCTTGATGCAGTAGTCGAACTGCTCGTCATACTCCTCCTGGGTGAAGCGGTTGGCCTCGGGGTTGCGGTTCTCCCCGATGGTGAGGTGCTCCCGGGCCCAGGCCAGGGCGGTCTCGTACTCCTGGTGGTCGTAGATGCCGTGGGCGATACGGCGGTCGATCTCGATCATGTCGATGTACTCGGCCCGCATGCCCAGGTAGTCGACGAAGAACTGCTCGGGGACGCGGCAGCCGGCGATTCCCATGGAGACGGTGCCGATCGAGAGGTAGCTGCGCCCCTTCATGAGGCCGACCCCCAGGGCAGCGCGCACGTAGCGCAGGATGTTCTCGACGACGTCCTCGGTCAGGCCCGAGTCGTCGGCGTCCTGCACGTCGTGGCCGTAGATGCCGAAGCAGGGAATGCCCAGCATGTTGTAGGCGGCGGCCGCGGCGGCCAGGGTCACGGCCCCGGGGCGCTCAGTGCCGTTGAAGCCCCAGATGGCGTGCGGGATGGAGGGGTCGAGGTCAAGGACCTCGGTGATGTAGTTCCAGGAGGCGGTGACGGTCAGGTCGGCACACACGTTCTCGGTGCGGAACTGCTCCTTGCAGCGGTTGGCCTCGGCCACGCCCCCGATCGCGGTCTCGGAGACGACGCAGCGCACCGGGCTGCCGTCGGGGTAGGTCAGGCGCGAGGAGATGAGCTCGGCGACATCCTTGGCCAGCTGAGCGGTCTTGTCCTCGAGGGACTCCCTCACGCCACGACGGCGTCCGTCAATGAGGGGACGGATTCCGATGGCGGGGTAGGACGCAGCGGACATGGCAAGTTTCCTTTCACTGGGCGACGATGACCAGGACCCACATCGATGTGAGCGCAAACATAGAATGACCCCGACCGAGCGGTCATGTCAAGCATGAAAACAAGAACGCGAAACCATGGACATGAGAGCGCCAACATGGGACGATGCCTCGGTACCACTTCTGACGCAACGGGGCGCACAGCGGTACGCCCCGGGAAAGAGCCCATCATGCTTCTCAACGACGCTCGACAGCAGATCGCCGACGCCTGCTCCCACCTGTCCGACGACGGCCTGGTCGTCGGCACCGCCGGCAACCTGTCCGTCCGGGAGGGGGACCTGGTCGCCATCACTCCCTCGGGACTGCCCTACCAGGAGATGCGCCCCGATCTGGTCGCCGTAGTCGAGTACGCCACCGGCAAGCAGGTCGAGGGGCCGCTCAAGCCCGCCAGCGAGCTGGACCTGCACCTGACCGCGCTACGGGCGACCGGACAGATGTCGGTCGTGCACACCCACTCCTATGCGGCCACCACCGTGGCCAGCCTCGAGGGCGTGAGCGCACTCCCAGCCGTGCACTACTACATCTGCATGTTCGGTGGCAGCGACGTGCGAGTGGCCGACTACGCCATCTACGGCTCGCCGGAGCTGGCTGCCAATGTCGCCAAGGCCCTTGAGGGACGCACCGCGGCCCTCATGAGCAACCACGGCTCCGTGGTGGCCGGCCCGGACCTGGCCTCCACCTATGTCCTGACCCAGGAGCTGGAGTGGGTCTGCGAGCTCTACCTGCGCACACTCGCCGTCGGCAGCCCCAAGATCCTCACCGATGAGCAGATCGAGGCGGTCGCGTGCAAGATCCGGGACACCGGCTACGGTCAGCACGCCCCGGCCGAGGAGAGCTGAGCGCCGCAGCCACTGGGGACACAGTCTGCGGGCCGGGTAGGGTCTGTCCCATGACGAGGATCGTGGCCGGAACCGTGGGTGGACGCAGGATCGAGGTGCCCCGGTCCGGGACGCGCCCCACCTCCGAGCGCGTCCGCGAGGCTCTTTTCGCCCGCCTGGACCACTACGGGGTGCTCGACGCCGCTCGGGTGCTGGACCTGTGCGCGGGTTCCGGGGCTCTGGGTCTGGAAGCCGCGAGCCGAGGAGCCGGCGAGGTCACGCTCGTGGACTCCTCGCGCGGTGCGTCGCAGACCTGCCTGCGCAATATCCGGGCGCTGGGCCTGGGCGGGGTGTCGGTGGTGACCGCGAAGGCGGCCGCCTTCCTGGCCGGCCCGGCGGGCGCTCCGGCGGACCTGGTGCTGATCGATCCTCCCTATGAGTTGAGTGAGGAGGAGCTCACGGCGATCCTCACTGCCCTGGTCCGCAGCGAGGATCCGTGGCTGGCGCCGCGCGCCGTCGTCGTCGTCGAGCGCTCGACGCGCTCACCGGAACCGACCTGGCCGGCGGGGCTGGAGCGCTTCGCGGACAAGCGGTACGGCGAGACCACGATCTGGTTCGCCGAGCCGGCCTGAGCCGCGGACGCTCCCCGGTTCACCCCTGGGCGCTTCACGCTCTTTCGAGGAAGGCCTGGGACTCCTCATCGAGGCGCTCGACGATCGCCGCGGCCAGGGCCCGGTGCTCACGCAACTGTGGGTCGGTGGCCACGATCCGCTCGGCCTGGCGCCTCGCGGTGGCGATGAGGCGGGCATCGCGGGTGACGCGCAGCAAGTCCAGCCCGGAAGCGCGCCCCGACTGCGAGGCGCCCAGGACATCGCCCTCGCTGCGCAGCTCGAGGTCGGCCTCGGCCAGCGCGAATCCGTCCGTGGTGGAGGCGAATGCCTTGAGCCGGTGAAAGGCGGTGGAGCCGACCTCCGCACCGGTAACCGCCACGCACAGGGACGATCTGCTGCCGCGCCCGACCCGCCCGCGCAGCTGGTGAAGCTGGGACAGACCGAAACGCTCGGCGTCCAGGATGACCATCATGGAGGCCTCGGGCACGTCCACCCCCACCTCGATGACGGTGGTGGACACCAGGACCGGGGTGGCGCCCGAGGCAAAGTCGGCCATGGAGGCAGCCTTGTCGTCACTGCTCATGCGTCCGGTGAGGACCCCGACGCCGACGCCCTCCAGGACCGGTTCCCCCTCCAGTCGCCGCCTCCACTCCTCGACGGCGGCCAGCGGGCGGTCGGGATGCGAGCCGTCCCCCTCCTCCGCGAGCGCCTCCTGCTTCGGCCCGTCGTCGGTCTCGACAGTCGCCGCGCCGTCCATCGGCGTCCGCCGGGGCTCGTCGTCGACCTCGATCCGTGGGCACACGACGTAGACCCGCCCCCCGGAGGCGACCTCTTTGGCGGCACGCCGCCAGATGCCCTCCACCCAGGAGGTGCGCGACCACGGGACGAGGTGGGTGGGTACGGCGCTGCGCCCGGCGGGCAACTCGTCCAGGACGGAGGTGGCCAGGTCCCCGAAGACCGTCATGGCGATGGTGCGCGGGATCGGGGTGGCGGTCATGACCAGGAGGTGGGGCGTATGGGTCTGTCCAGTGGCCGGGTCAGTCAGACCGCCGCGCTCGCGCAGGGCGTCGCGCTGGGCGACACCGAAGCGGTGCTGCTCATCGACGACGACCAGGCCGAGGAAGGGGATCTGCACCGTGTCGGACAGCAGGGCGTGGGTACCCACGACGATCGCCGGCTCACCGGCGGCCAGCTCAGTGAGGATCCGACGGCGCTGAGCGGCGGGGGTGGAGCCGGTCAGCAGGTGGACGCGGGTGGCGTGTTCGGCGCCGCCGAGCATCCCGAGGCGGGCCATGGGCCCCAGGACCACCTCCAGTGAGGAGTGGTGCTGGGCGGCGAGGACCTCAGTGGGGGCCAGGAGGGCGGCCTGCCCGCCGCCTCCAACCACCTGGAGCATGGCACGCAGGGCCACGAGGGTCTTGCCGCTTCCCACGTCGCCCTGAAGAAGGCGCTGCATGGGAACGGTGCGGGCCAGGTCGGCGGAGATCTCCTCACCGACCCGTTCCTGCCCGGCGGTCAGGTCGTAGGGCAGGCGGGCGTCGAGGTCCGCTCTCAAGGAGCCCTCCGCCTCCGGTACGGGCCAGGCGACAGCGGTGCGGGTCGCCTCATGATGGGCTCGGCGCTGGGCCAGGGCGACCTGCAGGATGAGGGCCTCCTCGTGGCGCAGCCGTTTCCGGGCGGCCTTCCACTGCCCAGAGTCCTCGGGCCGGTGCACCCAGCGGTAGGCGGTGTAGGCGTCGACCAGCCCCGCCTCGCGCCGCAGCTCCTCGGGGAGGGGGTCAGCGACGTCGCCCGGCTCCAGCTGGTCCAGGACGCTGCGCACCGCCTTGGCCACCAGCCAGGACGGGAGGGCCTCCGTGCCGGGGTAGATGGGCATGGGGCGGGCCAGCAGAGCCTCGCGCTCGCCCTCATCGAGCTCGTCGAGGACGTACAGGCGCGGGTTGGACAGCTGCTTGCGTCCGCGGTGGAGTCCCACCTTGCCGCTGAGCAGGACGGTGGTTCCGGGGGCCAGCTGGGCAGCCCGGGTGCGCATCTGGCCGGCAGCACCGAACTGGACGAGGTCCATGGTGGAGGCGCCGTCAGTGACGGTGGCCTCCATAAGGGCCGGGACCCGGCCGGAGCGGGTACGCCGGGAGGAGGCGCGCACGACCTGGGCCTGGATGGTGGCCTGCTCACCCTCGACGAGGGTGCGCATGTCGGTCAGCTCCCCCCACGTATCGTAGCGTCGGGGCAGCAGGCGCAGCAGGTCCGCCCCGGTCTCCACCCCCTGCTTGGCGAGCTGTGCGGCCGTGCGCTTGCCCACGAGCCGGGTCACGGGACGCTCGAGCGGGCCGACGCTGCCGGGGCGGGGCGTGCGGGTTGAGCGATCAGACGAGCCGGACACGGCCCCACCCTATGACGAAGGAGCTCCGGAGCCGCTCATGACCCGAGGCGCTTGCATATGCGGGCGCCTCGAGACATGGCAGCGCGCAGAGAGGGCTACTCGATGGCGATGAGGACGTCGGGGTGCTCCTGGCCGCCGGCATGGACAGCGACCTCCACGTCCTCACCAACCGTGTGCCCCCGGGCCCCCACCGCCGCGCTGGCGGCCAGGGCACCGACGTCACGGCCGGCATTGCGGCCGGTGATGACGGTGAGCAGCTCATCGGAGGGGCGCAGCGCCGAGGCCACGGCGCGAGCCACGGCCTCGGCCTCGGCCTGGGCGCCGTTGAGGGCGATGGTGCGCAGTCCCGCGGCGGCGCTCCAGGCGCGGCGGGCCAGCTCAGCCAGCTCCGCCTCCTCGCCCCTGCCGGCCAGGGCCACCGCGGCGGCCAGGACCCGGGCCTCGTCGTCGGTGTCGCACACGAGGAGCTGAATACCCTCGGCCTCATAGCGCTCTGAGGACACCCCGGCGCGGGCGGTCTCTCGAGCGGCGCCCGCCTTGCGGGTGGTACCTACCGGCGGGCGGACGGTGGAGACGGCGGAGCGAGCCGCCAGGAAGCGGGCGGCATCGTGGGCCGCCTCGGTGCAGGCGGCGTCACAGGGCAGCACGATGACCTGGGAGGCGCCCAGGTCCGCTGCGGCGCGGGCGATCCCCTCCCGATCAGGGTTGAGGACGACGGCGGCGTCAGAGCGGGCGAGCTGCTCGATGAGCCCGGGAGCCCGGGTGCAGGCGATGACACCGACGCCGGCCTGCCGCGAGCGCACGGCCAGTTGCGGGGCCTGCGCCGGTGCGGGACGGGCAGAGGCCGCCTGGGAGGGGTGCATGCGCACCGACTTCGCCTTGCGCTCGGCTCGGCGCGCTGCCAGGCGCTCGAAGGAGACCACGTGGCCCGTGGGGTCCGAGTCGAGCGGCCCCCACGGGGACGGAGGCTCGTCCGTGGAGCTCACCAGGGCGGTGGGGTGGAGGTGGTGGATGCAGATCTGGCGGGCACGGCCCGCGTGCGGCAGAGCGGCACGCGGAGTGTCGGTGTGGACGTGGACCTGGTAGAGGCCCACTCCCAGGGCGTCCGGGGTGCCGACGACGCCCACCGAGTCGCCGATGTGCTCCAGGTCCCGACGCAGCTGACCAGCCTGGACTGCAGTCGCCTCCAGCAGATACATCACCTCGAACTCGCCGGTGGACATGCCCAGGGGCTCGGGACCAACGCTGTGCGGCACCCCACCTGCGGCCAGGTCGGTGAGCATCTGGCGGGCGACGGCGGTGTAGGGGGCGTGCTCGTCGGCGTCCTGGTGCCCCTGACGCAGCTCCGGGGCCTCAGTCGCCCCGGGACCCGCGTCCTGCATCGCGTCAATGGTGTCCGACAGACAGGTCAGCAGCAGCATGAAGGCCGCTCCCCCGGCATCCACCGGGCCGTGCCCGAGGCCCGCGGTCTCCACAACGGACTCCTGAGCGCCGAAGGCGGCAGCAGCGGCGATGAGGCTCAGGCTCGCGGGAGAGGTCGCCGTCGCCTCCTCCAGGGCGGAGCGGGCCGCTGTGGCCGCGTCCCGGGCGACCGACAGCAGGGTCCCCGAGACCGGACGGGAGACCGCGGCCCAGGTGGTGTCCGCCATGGCCTCGTAGACGTGCACGAGCTCGACGGGGCGCAGACCGGCGGGATCCGGAGCCTCGGCACAGACGTCGGCGAAGGCGGCCAGGGCCTGGGAGACCAGAAGACCCGAGTTCCCGCGGGCTCCCCGGACGGCGCCGTCAGCTGCGGCGCGGGCCACCTGGGCGGCGTCAGCGGCCCGCCCCAGTCGGTGGAGGGCGTCGGAGGCCGAGCGCAGGGTGAGCAGGACGTTGGTTCCGGTATCCGCGTCCGGCACAGGGAAGACATTGAGGACATCCACCAGGTCCCGGGTCTGGTCGGCAACGATCTCCGCCAGCGCGATCCAGCGGCGTACTGCGGCCCCCTGCAGCACATGGGTCCCTGAGACAGGGGTAACGGGGCGATGTCCTTGAGACTGCGCCATCTTCGCCTCCCCTGGTTCCTGGCTACGACCAGCACACCATGTGTGTCACGCTGTGAACACCTTCTGTTCCATTGCATGATCTGCATATGTGCAGGCGTTCAGCGAGCCTGGTTCATGGCTGGGCCGAGCCTTTGGTTTGATATGTGGTTTCAGAGTACCTGCCCGATCACATTCCTCCCACCGGAGCAGGATGACCACACCAGCACCTCACCCAGAGCGACGGAGAGCCGAAAGGACATGAAGGACACCGGCGCGCTGGTCAGACCCCTACCACCACATCCGGATAGAGCACACGTTCTTCATGTGATGATATTCATCACGTTTTCTGCTTAGTTCACACTTACTCCCCAGCCCCCAAGCACGATGGCATGTGCCCGAACGCACGCCGCTGCGGCTTGGGGCGCTGCACACGGGTCCGCTATTGTGTTCGGGTTGCCCAGTGCCCCGCGCATGGGCGGTAAGACCTGGCGCCAGGCATCGGCCTGTGCGTTGAAGCATTGAAGATCAGGAGTGAGACCGTGGCTGCTGTGTGCGACGTTTGCGGCAAGGGCCCCATCTTCGGCAAGAGCGTCTCGCACTCCCACGTGCGGACCAACCGCCGGTGGAACCCCAACATCCAGCGTGTGCGTGCTCTCGTCAATGGCGCCCCCAAGCGCCTCAACGTGTGCACGTCCTGCCTCAAGGCCGGGAAGGTGACGCGCAACATCTGAGCGCGCATCATCTCGAGTCCTTCGAGCACGAGGCCGCCGCTGCGCAAGCAGTCGGCGGCCTTTGTCGTACCCGGCATTCCTCAACCCTCAACGGGTGACGGCCTGTCAGGTGTGGGAGAAGTGGTCCCATCCGGTGTGCTCCTGCGCGGGTTCTCCTGCCAGGAGAACGCTCGGCCTGCACCCCGGCATCCCGGCCGACGATTCCTGCGGGCTCAGGACCCGGCCGATCACCCGGGCTCCGGCAGGTAGCCGATCGAGACCGTCCGCCGGGACGGTGGCGAGCAGTCCGTGGTCCTCTCCCCCGGCGAGCAACCAGCTGCGGGCCAGGTCACGAGCGGCCGATCCGTCGTGACCGCTCACGAGCACGGCCACCGACTCGAGGAAGGACGCGTCCGGCAGGTCACCGGGATCATCGAGATCGATGACGACACCGCTGGCGCGGGCAATCCGGCCGGCGTCGCGCAGCAGACCGTCGGAGACGTCCAACATGGAGGTGGCGCCGATCAGCGCCAGCTCTCGGCCCGCCGCCAGGGGCGGGGCAGGGGCACGGAAGGTCTCGATACAGGCCTGAGCCTGGGGGTGCTCCTGACCTGAGGGGACAGCGGCACTTGAACCTGGTACGCAGTCAGTGCCCGCGCTGAGCAGGGCCAGTCCCGCTGCGCTACGTCCCAGGGTTCCAACGTGCACGACGGCGTCACCGGGCCGGGCCCCGCTTCGCAGAACCGGGGCCCGGCCCTCAAGGTCACCCAGGACCGTGACGGACACGATCAGCGAGTCACCGGAGCTGAGGTCACCGCCCACGACGCCCGCCCCGCAGGGCTCGCAGCCCTGGGCCAGCCCTCGGGCGAAGTCCCGTACCCAGCCGACCGGGGTGGACGCAGGCATGACCAGGCCGACGACGAGCGCGACGGGCCTGGCCCCCATGGCGGCGGCGTCGGCGAGGTTCTGGGCCGCGGCCCTGGCCCCGACGTCGCGGCCCGTGGACCAGTCGGTGCGGAAGTGGCGCCCTTCGACCAGGACGTCGGTGCTCACCGCCGTACGTGAGTCGGGGAAGGACAGGACCGCGCAGTCGTCCCCCGTGCCGACGGGGGTCTGCGGGCCGCGGGGCAGGAGGGGGGTGATGACGGCAAGGAGCTCCTCCTCGCTGAGGTCACCGACCCGCGCGTCCTGCCCCACGGCCTCTGCGCCGGATGTGGCCTGCTCAGCGGTTGACATCGGTGGATCGAGCCACGGCCAGCTCAATGAGCTCAGAGACCAGCTCGGTGTAGCCCAGGCCGGAGACCTGCCACATGTAGGGGTACATGGAGAAGGGGGTGAAACCGGGCATCGTGTTGATCTCGTTGACCACCGCCTCGCCGGCCTCAGTGAGGAAGAAGTCGACCCGAGCCAGCCCCTCGCAGCCGACCGCCTCGAAGGCCCGGGCCGCGGTGTCCATGAGGAGCGCGCGCGCCTCAGGGCTGATGCGCGCCGGGCACACCATGGCCACAGCGTCGTGGGCCAGGTACTTAGTCTCGTAGTCGTAGAACTCACCGGCGCCCTGGGAGGCGTCCATGGCGATCTCGCCGGGCTCGGCCACTCGGGGGGCGTCGTCGCCGCGGCCCTGAAGGACGGCGACCTCGACCTCTCGTCCCACGATGCCGCTCTCCACGAGGACCTTGGGATCGACCGCGCGGGCCGCCTCAATGGCTCCGGCCAGGTCCTCGGGGCGGTCGACCTTGCTGATGCCCAGGGAGGAGCCGGCACGGGCGGGCTTGACGAACAGGGGGTAGGTCAGGGACCGACAGGCCTCCAGGATCGCCTCGGGGTCCCGCTTCCAGGCATGGGGACCGACGACGACGTGCGGCGCCGTGGCGATGCCCGCGGCCCCCAGGAGCACCTTAGTGACCTGCTTGTCCATGCCCGCGGCGCTGGCCAGCACCCCGCAGCCGACGTAGGGAATGCCCATCATCTCCAGCATGCCCTGGATGGTTCCGTCCTCACCGTAGGGCCCGTGCAGCAGCGGCAGGACGACGTCGACCTGCCCCAGGACCTCAGGCCCCGTGGGACCGAGGACCGTGAGCTCGCCGCCTCCCAGGGGTGCGGTGAGCCTCCCGCGTCCCAAGCCCTCGGCGGTGATGGTCACCGGGGGGCGGTTGTCGCTGAGCTCGAGGGCGGCCGGATCGTCCTCGACGAGCAGCCACTGGCCCTCGGGCGTGATGCCCACCGGAAGGACCTCGTAACGGTTGCGGTCAATGGCTGACAGGACGCCGGCTGCGGTGGCGCAGGAGATCGTGTGCTCACCACTGCGTCCACCGAAGACGACGGCGACACGCACGGTGGACTTGTCAGAACTGGGCACGGAGGGGCCGGCTTCCTGGAGGACTGTCATAGGTCCCACGCTACCGCGCGGCGCCCCACATGCTGATAACACACAACAAACCCGGAAGAAAGCCGGCTCTCACGGGCCGGGGAGGCTACGCCTGAGACGGCTCCGCGTGCACGCCCTCGGCCTTACGGGGGCGAGCCAGCAGCGCGTCAGTGACCTGCGCGACGCTGGCGGCGCCCTCGACGACGCTGACGACCCCGGCGGTGATTGGCATGTCTACGCCGTGGGCCCGGGCCAGGTCCAGGACGGCACGGGCCGACTTGGCCCCCTCGGCCACGCCCCGGGAGGCCGCAGCGGCCTCGGCCACGCTCATCCCCTCGCCGAGGTGGCGGCCGAAGGTCTGGTTGCGGCTCAAGGGCGAGGAGCAGGTGGCCACCAGGTCCCCCATGCCTGCCAGCCCGGAGAAGGTCTCCGGGCGAGCCCCGAGCTTGAGGCCCAGCCGGGTGATCTCCACCAGGCCCCGGGTGATGATCGTGGCCTTGGAGTTGTCCCCCAGGCCCCGGCCCGCGGCCGCGCCGACGGCCAGGGCGATGACGTTCTTGACCGCCCCGCACAGCTCGACGCCCAGGACGTCGGTGTTGGTGTAGGGGCGGAAGGTGCCGGTGGCGCACAGCGAGGCGATCCGGGCGGCGACCTGCTCGTCGTCGGCTGCCACGACGGTGGCCGTGGGCTGGCCCGCAGCAATCTCGTCGGCGAGGTTGGGGCCGGAGACGACCACGACACGGGAGGTGTCGATGCCCAGCGCCCTGGCCAGGACCTCGCTCATCCGTAGCCCGGTACCCAGCTCGATGCCCTTCATGAGGGAGACGGCCACGGCGTCGTCGGCCAGTACGCCCCGGAGGGGCTCCAGGACCCTCCGGGCCTCCTGGGAGGGCACGGCCACGACGACGACGCTCGCCCCCGCGGCTGCCTGGGCCAGGTCGGTGGTCGCCTTCAGGCCCTGAGGCAGGCGGTGACCGGGGACGTAGCGCTCGTTGGTGCCGGCGTTGATCTCCTCGGCCACCTCCCGGCGCCGGGCCCAGATCGTTGTGGGAGTGCCGGCCTGGGCCAGGAGGCTGGCGAAGGTGGTGCCCCAGGCTCCCGAGCCGATGACGGCCGCGGCCGGGCGCATCGGCGCACTCGTTGCGTGCTCGTCGCTGCTCACTGCCCCTCCTCCTGAGTGTCCGCCTCGGGCAGCGGGTCGGGGCGACGCACGCCGATCTTTCCCTTGCCGGGGTCGCCGTCGTAGTGCATATCGAAGGGGCGGGGGGCCTTCTCCCCGCGCAGTTCCTCCACCAGGGAGGTGATGGCCCGCATGATCTCGGTGGTGCAGGCGCGCACGGCCTCACGGTCCTGGGTGTCCGAGCCGAATCGGGACAGGTCCATGAGCTCACCGATGGTGACGCGCACGTCCTTGCGGGGGAAGGGATGGAAGGAACGCCCGTAGGTGTCCAGGATCTCGTGAGCGCCCCACTGCCCCATGGGCAGGACGGGGGCACCACTGGTCATGGCCAGCCGGGCCGCCCCAGTCTTGGCCACCATCGGCCACTTGAGGGGGTCGCGGGAGAGCGTGCCCTCGGGGAAGATCATGATGGCGCCGCCGTCGGCCAGGACCTCACTGGCCGCCTTGAGGGCCGTGGCCGCGTTCTGCGTGCCCCGCTGGACCGGAATCTGTCCGCCGGCCCGCAGGATGGAGCCGAGCACCGGCACCTTGAACAGGGTGGACTTGGCCAGGGAGTAGACGGGGACATCGGCATCGACCAGGGCTCGCATGGCCGTGAGCGAGTCGAGGTCTGTCAGGTGGTTGGCCACGGCGATGAAGCCGCCCTCGCGGGGGATGTTCTCCAGGCCGGTCACCTTCTGCCGGGAGACCATCTTGAGGAACGGAATGATCGCCCCGCGCGCGGCGAAGCGGTAGAACGGTGTCATGGGGCGTGTTGCAGGCACGGGTGAACTCTATCCGCTTCAGCGCTCTGAACGCGGCCGTCCGAGCCGAGCCCGCGGCCCGCACGGCCCTGGCCTCGCGAGCCCGCAGGCAGGGACCGGCCCGCCTCAGGCCAGGCGGGTGACGGCGGCGTTGAGGGACTCCAGCTTGGACATGAAGTGCTCGTAGCCGCGGTCGATGAGGTTGACGCCCTCGACCCGGCTGGTGCCCTCGGCGGTCAGGGCCGCGATGAGGTGGGAGAAGCCACCGCGCAGGTCGGGCACGACGATGTCGGCACCGGTCAGCGGCGTGGGCCCGGAGATGACCGCGGAGTGGTAGAAGTTGCGCTGGCCGAAGCGGCACTCGGTGCCGCCCAGGCACTCGCGGTAGACCTGGATGGTGGCCCCCATCTTGCACAGGGCACCGGTGAAGCCGAAGCGGTTCTCGTAGACGGTCTCGTGGACGATGGACAGACCCTGGGCCTGGGTGAGCGCCACGACGAGAGGCTGCTGCCAGTCGGTCATGAAGCCGGGGTGGACGTTGGTCTCCACCACAATCGACTTCAGATCCCCACCGGGGTGGTAGAAACGGATGCCCTCATCAGTGACATCGAAGGCGCCTCCCACCTTGCGGAAGGTGTTGAGGAAGGTGGTCATGTGGCTCTGGTGGGCTCCGCGCACGAACACGTCCCCGCGCGTGGCCAGGGCGGCCGAGGCCCAGGAGGCGGCCTCAATGCGGTCCGGCAGGGCCGAGTGGGTGTAGCCGCACAGCTCATCGACGCCCTCGACGTGGATGGTGCGGTCGGTGTCCACCGAGATGATGGCGCCCATCTTCTGCAGGACGTCGACCAGGTCCATGATCTCGGGCTCGACGGCGGCGTTGCGCAGCTCGGTCAGTCCGTGAGCGCGCACAGCGGTGAGCAGGGTCTGCTCGGTGGCTCCGACCGAGGGGTAGGGAAGCTCGATGACGGTGCCCTTGAGACCGTGCGGCGCGGTGAGCCGGATGCCCTGAGCCTGCTTGTCCACCGCGGCGCCGAACTGGCGCAGAATCTCCAGGTGGAAGTCGATGGGGCGGTCACCGATGCGGCACCCGCCCAGGTCGGGGATGAAGGCCTCCCCCAGGCGGTGCAGGAGCGGACCGCAGAAGAGGATCGGGATGCGCGAAGAGCCGGCATGCGCGTCGATATCAGCCATGTGAGCCGACTCGACCTTGGACGGGTCCAGCTGGAGGACGCCCTCGCGCTGGTCGTAGTCGATGCTCACCCCGTGCAGGCTCAACAGCCCCGAGACAACATCGACGTCACGAATGAGCGGGACATTGCGCAGCACCGAGGGAGACGAGCCCAGCAGCGCCGCCACCATCGCCTTGGGAACCAGGTTCTTGGCTCCGCGGACGGTGATCTCACCAGTCAGCGGGCGACCACCCTCGACCTGGAGCAGACCGTCGACCATGCACACCTCCATGACGTCATCTGGGCGTGCCGCGCACGTGAGCCGCTCACCCGTCCCCGCGCAGGCGCGCGAGGCCGTCCCAGCATAAGCGCACAGAAGGGACTCCCATGACCTTTTTCAGGGCCGTATCAGGTGGCCTTCGACTCACAGAAAGCCCCAATTAATACTATCGTAGACCGTGCCAATGCCGATGAAATTCGGAGGAGGAACTCTTCCGCGCGCCGACTTCGAGCCTTCCGGTCCTGCTCAGGGCCGGGGCATGTCCGCGGCCCGGGCCGAGACGACCTCCTGGGCCGGCAGGTGCTTGGCCGGCAGCGTGCGCGGCTTGAAGGCCGGGCGAGCCTCCTCGTAGGCGCGGATGGCGTCCTCCTGGGTGAGGGTCAGGGAGATGTCGTCGAGCCCCTCCATGAGAATCCAGCGGACGTAGTCGTCGATGGAGAAGGCACAGCGGAAGGAGCCGGCCTCGACCGTGCGGTTCTCCAGGTCCACCGTCACCTCAGTGCCCGGCTCGGTCTCGAGGATCTTCCACAGCTGCTCGCAGTCCTCCTGGGAGACCACGCCGGCCACCAGTCCCTGCTTGCCGGCGTTGCCGCGGAAGATGTCGGCGAAGCGGGGCGCCAGGACGACCTTGAAGCCGTAGTCCTTGAGCGCCCACACGGCATGCTCCCGTGAGGAGCCCGTGCCGAAGTCGGGACCGGCGACGAGCACCGAGGCCCGCTTGTAGGCCTCCTGATTGAGAATGAAGTCGGGCTCACCGGCCCGCCAGGAGGCGAACAAGGCGTCGTCGAAGCCCGTGCGGGTGATGCGCTTGAGATACACCGCCGGGATGATCTGGTCGGTGTCGACGGCGCTGCGCCGCAACGGGGCGCCGATGCCGGTGTGTCGGATGAACTTGTCCACGGTCGTTGAGCTCCTTGCCTCTATGCGGCCCCTACCGGGCCTGTCCTCGCCTGTCTGCCTTCATCTCTTGCGCGCCGGCCCCTACTGGACGGTTGCCTCCGGCGCGGCGGAGACCGGCGCAATCGCCGGGACCGTCGGGATATCACCCGAGTTCTGCGCGGCCTCCGGACGCGGCGGCAGGTCCCCCGGGGCCGACAGTGCCCCGCGCACGGCGGTGGCCGCGGCGACGACGGGCGAGACGAGGTGGGTCCGTCCGCCCTTTCCTTGACGCCCCTCGAAGTTGCGGTTGGAGGTGGAGGCCGCACGCTCCCCGGAGGAGAGCTTGTCGGGGTTCATGGCCAGGCACATGGAGCAGCCGGCGTTGCGCCACTCGGCACCGAAGCTCGTGAAGACCCGGTCCAGGCCCTCAGCCTCGGCCTGCAAACGCACTCGGGCCGAGGCCGGCACCACGAGCATGCGCAGCCCCTCAGCCTTCTTGCGCCCACGCACCACCTCGGCGGCGGCCCGCAGGTCCTCGATACGGCCGTTGGTGCACGAACCGATGAAGACGGTGTCGACCTTGATGTCGCGCAGGGGCGTTCCCGGTACGAGGTCCATGTACTCCAGGGCCCGTTCGGCGGCCAGCCGCTCGGTGGCGTCGGCGATGTCCTCGGGGTCGGGGACCCGCGCGGACAGCGGCAGGCCCTGCCCGGGATTGGTGCCCCAGGTGACGAAGGGCTCGATGTCCTCGGCCTGGAGAACCACCTCGGTGTCGAAGACGGCGTCGGGATCGGTGCGCAGGCTGGACCAGTACTCCACGGCGGCGTCCCAGTCCTCGCCGGCGGGGGCGTGAGGACGGCCCTTGAGGTAGTCGAAGGTGGTCTGGTCCGGGGCGATCATGCCGGCCCGGGCCCCGCCCTCGATGCTCATATTGCAGATCGTCATTCGGGCCTCCATCGAGAGCTGCTCGATGGCCCGTCCACGGTACTCGATGACGTGCCCCTGGGCCCCGTTGGTGCCGATCTTGGCGATGATGGCCAGGATGATGTCCTTGGCCCCGCTGCCCGAGGGCAGGTCCCCGTCAATGGTGACGCTCATCGTCTTGAAGGGGGCGATGGGCAGGGTCTGGGTGGCCAGGACGTGCTCGACCTGGGAGGTGCCAATACCGAAGGCGAGGGCCCCGAAGGCGCCGTGAGTGGAGGTGTGGGAGTCGCCGCAGACCACCGTCATGCCGGGCTGGGTCAGCCCCAGCTGCGGACCGACGGCGTGGACGATCCCCTGGTCGGCGTCGCCCAGGGAGTGCAGCCGCACCCCGAACTCGGCGCAGTTGGCACGCAGGGTCTCGATCTGAGCGCGGCTGGTGACATCGGCGATCGGCAGGTCGATGTCCACAGTGGGCGTGTTGTGGTCCTCGGTGGCGATCGTCAGGTCGGGGCGACGCACCGGGCGTCCGGCCAGACGCAGCCCCTCGAAGGCCTGGGGGCTGGTGACCTCGTGGACCAGGTGAAGGTCGATGTACAGCAGGTCGGGGGCGCCGTCGCTACCCTTGGACACCACATGATCGCGCCAGACCTTCTCGGCGAGAGTCATTCCCATCGACTTCATCCTCTCAGCAACAGTGTTCCCGATCCGCCCGCGCTCAGCAGCACCCGACGACGCCACTGACCCGCGCAGACCGCACGAGGCGGCCGCGCCACATCCGAGGCCATAGCCTTGACCTGAAGGATGCTGACACTGCGCCGCCTCCCTGGCGGACCCTAACTTGAAATCTCATACCTTGAAATGCCAGTATCAGATTATGGACAGCCCCTCAGAGAACTCCCCGGAGAACGACAGCAGCGGCGTCGGCGTCATCGACAAGGCCGCCCTGGTGATGAGTGCACTGGAGTCGGGGCCGGCAACCCTGGCCCAGCTCGTGTCCACCACGCACCTGGCCCGCCCCACGGCTCACCGCATCGCGGTCGCCCTGGAGTTCCACCGCCTGGTCACCCGTGACTCCCAGGGACGCTTCATCCTGGGCCCCAGGCTCACCGAGCTGGCCAGCGCCGCGGGCGAGGACCATCTCCTGTCCGCCGCCGGGCCGGTGCTGGCGGCCCTGCGCGACAAAACCCACGAGTCGGCGCAGCTCTACCGCCGCCAGGGGGACGTGCGCATCTGCGTGGCCAATGCCGAGCGCCCGATCGGGCTGCGTGACTCCATTCCCGTGGGCGCCACGATGTCCATGCAGGGCGGGTCGGCCGCCCAGGTGCTTCTCGCCTGGGAGGAGCCCGACCGTCTGCACCGCGGCCTGGTGGGGGCCCGTTTCACCGCCACCATGCTCTCGGCGGTCCGACGTCGGGGGTGGGCTCAGTCAGTTGGGGAGCGCGAGCCCGGGGTCGCCTCCGTGTCGGCGCCGGTACGCGGCCCCGGGGGCAAGGTCGTGGCCGCCATCTCGATCTCCGGTCCTATTGAGCGCATGGGTCGTCAGCCCGGTCGGGTTCACGGGCACGTGGTCATGGCTGCGGCGCGTCGGCTCTCCGAGGTGCTCACCGACATCACCACCGCCTGACGGAATCCGATAACGCCCTCACCTCCGCAACGACTCGCATATCCAGACGCTCCTCAGGCACCCGCCAGGTCGATGGCACGCCGGTAGGTATCGACGTGCATCTGCACCACAGTGCCCCACTCGGGCAAGGGGGCGTTCTCATAGTTGTGGGTCTTGATGCGCTCAAGGAGCTCGTCGTCCCCCAGGAGAGTGGCGAGCTTGCGACCCAGACCGGCGTCGTCGTCAGCGAGGAGGCCATCGACACCGTCGGTGATGAAGTCGCGCACTCCGCTGGAGCGCAGAGCGACGACGGCCAGCCCGGCGCTGCGGGCCTCCAGGGTGGAGATACCGAAGGACTCGGCGGGCGAGGTCTGCAGGTAGATGTCTGCGTGCGTGAAGGCCTGAGCGAGCTCAGTGCGTTCGACACGACCCACGAGCTCGATGCGGTCGGCCAGGCCGGACTCGGCAACCTCCCGGGTGAGTCGCTCACGCAGCGGACCATCCCCATAGATCTTGAGGAGCGCATCGGTGCCGGGAACGCTCCTGACGGCCTCAGCGAAGGCGCGCACGACCTGCAGGGGCCGCTTGCGCTCAACCCATCGCAGGGAGGCCACGACCGTGACCGGCCGGTGAGGCCGTCGCTCCTGGGGACCAGGGCGCTCCAGACGCCAGTTCTCAACGGTGATGCCGTTGGGCAGAACGGTGACAGGGTCGTCAGCCCCGGCACGATGAACGTCGGCAGCGAGCATGGAAGACACGGCCGTCAGGTCGGCGCCGCCGCGCTGCCACATCCGCACAGGACTGCCCGGCCCCAGTGCTCCGGCCACACGCGCCCAGGGTCCCAGGACGCAGTGGAAGGTGACGGCCAGCGGGAGCCGCGCTCGCCGGGCGGCAGCAATGCCGGACCAGGCGAAGGGTGAGACGACGCCGACGTGAGCGTGAACGACGTCGGGACGCAGGCGGGACAGGAGGTCATCGAGCTCGCGGCCGGCTCGAGGATGAACGGGCAGCTCACTGGGCAGATGCGCGGTGGTGCGGTAGACGGGGAAACCATCGACCCTTTCGACGCTGCGGCCACGACCGTCACCGACCGGCGTGGCGGTGACGACGGCGGGCTCGTGGCCGGCCAGCCTCAGGTTGCGGGCGAGATCCCGCACCTGAGTCTCGATGCCGCCCAGCCTGGGCGCATAGCAGTCGGAGACGATGAGGACGCGCATTGCCCCAGTCTGCCACGTCCTGCTTGGGCGCATGCCCCTGACAGAACCCTCACACCGCGCAGACCCTCGTCGGCTGGTGACGTCAGCAGGCCGCCTCGGCGCTGCGCAGCCCGGCGATGGCCTTCTCGAAGTCCTCCAGGGAGTCGAAGGAGGAGTAGACCGAGGCGAAGCGCAGATAGGCGATCTGATCCAGCTCACGCAGGGGGCCCAGGATCGCCAGCCCGACATCGTGGGAGTCGACGAGCGCCTGGCCTCCGGCGCGGATGGCCTCCTCAACCTGGTGCGCCAGAAGCGCGAGCTGATCGTCAGAGACGGGACGTCCCTGGCAGGCGCGCCTAACCCCGACCACGACCTTGTCCCGGCTGAAGGGCTCGACGACGCCGGAGCGCTTGCGGACCGACAGGCTGGCGGTCTCCAATGTGGTGAACCGACGCCCGCACTGCTGACACTCACGACGACGACGGATGGAGGTGCCGTCCTCAGCGGTCCGGGAGTCGACAACGCGCGAGCCGTCATGACGGCAGAAGGGGCAGTGCACGCCTACAACCTCCGAACTCACTGGACTACGTATCAGTCCATCGGAGAGTAAACGCCCGGCGGGCCGCCCCGCAAGCCCGCCTCAAGGTGCGATCCGTGCACGAGTTCTCACGCCGCAGGGATCTCCAGCGTCTGCCCGGCACGGATGGTCGTTCCCTTCAGGTCGTTGAGCTCGGCGATCCGGGCCACCATCCCCGGGACGTCCGCGGTCCCGCTCGCCTCGGCGATGTCCCACAGGGACTGACCGGGACGAACCACCGCGGTGGTGGTATCCGCCTGCACCTGCGCAACCGCCGTAGCGGGGGCCGCCCAGGCCATGCCCGCCAGGGCCCCGATGGCCAGTCCGCTGCATGCGAGCACGAGGGCCGCAGCGATGACCGCAAGACCGCCACGAAGAAGCCGCAGTCCACCTGGGGAGCGCACCTCCGTCCCCACCGCCTTCCGCGGGCGGGACGGGACGGACTCCCCCTGGCCGGGACGCTGAGCGGCGCCACCTCTCCGGCCCTCCTCCTGCAGGGCGCCACGTCGCAGCCCAGCGGCCCGCACCGCCGGGTGCTGCGGGGCCAGCCTCTCCAACTCCGAGCGACGGCCCCGCAGTGCAGCGGGCGCCGCGGGGCGACGCATTGGCGGCGCTGCCGGCAGCGCTGGGACACGACCGGATGCGACCCCGGGGTGCTGCGCGCCCTCGACACTACGCCGAACAGGAGCCTCGGGGACGAAGTCGTCAGTGACCAGCCTCAACCGAGGCCGACGGGAGGACTGCCCGCCAGCCCGGCCACTGGCCGGCCCGACGACGGGCTCATCACTCCGAGCCCGAGAAGCCTGACGGGACGGGAGCGGGATGGCGATGGCACTCACGGCAACCTCCTGAACACATGTTCGACGAACGCTTGTTCGATACATTAGCGCCTGAGAGGCAACACGTCCAGCACATCTTCGAACATGTGTTTGAATCGTGGTCGCGTCGCCGGTAGGCTGGTCATGTCCAAGACGATCACGGACCACCGACATCTATTCCGTGCCCTTGACGCCCCCGGGCCTGAGGGCCGTCCGGCAGGGAGGGCCAGGACTATGAGCACCACAGCACGCCAGGGCGACTCATCGACCCCGATGCCGCACGGCGGAGCCGGCGGTGCTGAGCAGATCAGCGCAGCAGCGGTCGCGGAGGTCATCAACGACCTCGACAAGCGCGCCCGCGCGGTCTATGAGGCCGTCCGCGCGGCCATCGCCACCCACGGCTACCCGCCCTCACTGCGTGAGATCGGCGAGCAGGTGGGCCTGACCAGCCCCTCCTCCGTCAAGCACCAGCTGGACAAGCTCGAGCGCCTGGGCCTGGTGCGCCGAGACCCGAATCGTCCTCGGGCGATGGAGGTCGTCTGCGCCGACAGCGCACCGAGCGGCCGCGCGGCCACCCCCGGCAGCGCTCACGTCTCCTCTCTTGACTCCCCCAGCGTCCCCGGCGTCGAGGACGGGGAGGCGGTCGCCGTTCCGCTGGTGGGACGCATCGCCGCCGGGGCCCCGATCCTGGCCGAGCAGGAGGTCACCGATGTCATGGCCCTGCCCCGCCGCCTGACCGGCGAGGGCGAGCTCTTCATGCTGGAGGTGCACGGGGACTCGATGATCGAAGCCGCCATCTGTGACGGCGACTGGGTGGTGGTGCGCTCCCAGCCCGACGCGGCCAACGGCGAGATCGTGGCGGCCATGATCGAGGACGTCGACGGCGCCTCGGCCACGGTCAAGGTGCTCTCGCGACGCGACGGCCACCAGTGGCTGCTTCCCCGCAACTCCAGCTACGCCCCGATCGACGGAGACCGGGCCACGATCATGGGCAAGGTGGTCACGGTGCTGCGCGCCCTGTAGGCACGCCAGGCCCGCATGACGGAAGGACCGCCCCGTTGACCGGGGCGGTCCTTCCGTGTTTCAGACCGGTGGCTCAGTAGCCCAGGCCGCGTGCGACCTCGCGCAGGTGGTCGGCTGAGGCGGTCAGGCGCTCCTTCTCCTCGGGGGTCAGGGGCAGCTCGAGGCGGCGCCCGGCGCCCTCACGTCCCACGATCGTGGGGACGGCCATGCACACGTCGGAGATGCCGTGCCAGTTGTCCAGCAGCGGGGAGATGGTGAGCACCCGCTGCTCGTCGTTGAGGACGGCGCCGATAATGCGCTGCACGGCCAGGCCGACGGCGTAGTTGGTGGCGCCCTTGCCCTCGATGATGCGGTAGGCGGAGCGGACGACGTCGTGGGCGATGCGCTCACGCTTGGACTCGTCGAACACGCCGCCGTCGAGGGTGGTACCCCACTGGGTGATCGGCACACCGCCGATCTCGGTGGAGGACCACAGGGGCACCTCGGAGTCGCCGTGCTCACCGGCGATGTAGCCGTGGATGTTCTGGACGGCCGTGCCGGTCTCCAGGGAGATGAGGTACCGCATCCGGGCGGTGTCCAGCACCGTGCCGGAGCCGAAGACCTGGTTCTCGGGCAGACCGGTGATCTTCTTGGCGCAGTAGGTCACCACGTCCACCGGGTTGGCCACGAGGACGAAGATGGCGTTGGGAGCGACCTCGACCAGCTTGGGGAGGATCTTCTCCATGATGCCGACGGTGGCGCCGGCCAGCTCGAGGCGGGACTGGCCGGGCTTCTGCTTGGCGCCGGCGGTGATGGCGATGACGTCCGCGTCGCGGCAGATCTCGGGGTCGTCGGAGCCGGAGACGGAGCCGGCGGAGGTGAACTGGATTCCCTGGGCGATGTCGAGGGCCTCGGCCTCGACCTTCTCCTTGACGATGTCCTGCAGCACGACCTCGCGGGCAACGCCCTTGGTCACGCAGGCGTAGGCGAGGGTGGAGCCGACGGCCCCGGCACCGATGACAGCGACTTTGGAGGGGCGGCCGGAACGGTTGGTGGGGTAGGAGCCTTCAGCGGTAGTGGTGATGTGGTCTGACACGTTCTTCTCCTCGATGGGATCTGCTGGGCAGGACCGCAGGGGCGCGAGCACCCGCTCGCGCCAAGCCTACGTGCATATCCTCCCGAGGGGCACATACCCAAAGGCCCAGCCGACGGGTTCACTCCTCCCCCGGGGCATCGGAACGGAGAGCAAGACGCCTCAGAGCGGCACGGACCACATCGGGCTTCGTCGTCGGCCACAGGGCGGGCATGGAGCGGGTGAGAAATCCCCCGTAGCGTGCCGTGCGCAGACGCGAGTCCAGGACGGCGACGACGCCGCGGTCCTGGCTGCGGCGGATGAGGCGCCCCGCCCCCTGGGCCAGGAGCAGGGCCGCGTGGGTGGCCGATACGCTCATGAAGCCATTGCCGCCGGAGGCCACGACGGCGTCGGTGCGGGCCTGGGCGACCGGGTCGTCAGGCCGGGGGAAGGGGATGCGGTCGATGACGACGAGGCGGCAGGTGCGCCCGGGCACGTCCACGCCCTGCCACAGCGAGAGGGTGCCCACCAGGCAGGCCGCCTCGTCCTCGGCGAAGGCCCGTACCAGGGTGGGCAGCTGGTCGTCGCCCTGGGCGTAGATGGGCAGGTCGGTGGCTCCGCGCAGCACCTCGGCGGCCTCCTGGGCCGCGCGCCGAGAGGAGAACAGGCCCAGCATGCCGCCCTCGGAGGCCTCGACCAGGGCGAGCATCTCATCCAGGGCGGCCTCGGAGATGCCGGCACCGGGGCGGGGCAGGTGGGCGGCCACGTAGAGGATGCCCTGACGGGGGTAGTCGAAGGGGGAGCCGACGTCGAGACCTCTCCAGGGCTGCTCGGCCAGGGTCAGTCCCAGGGAGCGGGCCATAGGGTCGAAGCTGTCCCCCAGGGCGAGGGTCGCCGACGTCATGACGCTGGCGCGGCCGTTGAGCAGGTGGCCGGCCACCGATCCGGCGACCTCGATGGGGGCCAGTAGGAGGCGCGGGGGCTCGGCACCCATGCGGGGGCGCTCGATCCAGGCCACGTCGCGTCCCTGGGCCACCGAGTCCGAGGTCATGCGGTCCAGGGCGTCGACCAGGTCCGCGACAGCGGTGCGGGCGACCGCCAAGCCCCCGGCGGCCTCGCTGGAACGGTCGCGCCCCAGGGCGCGGGCCTGGTCGCGCACGTCGGAGGCGACCTGGCGGGCGGCGCCGTCCAGGAGCACGAGCGCATCGTGCAGGGCGGTGGGCAGGGGCGCCTCCAGGCGGCCGTCGGGCAGCTCGGCCAGCGCGAGCTGGAGGGTCTGGCCCGCGGACTCCAGCTCGCTGACCAGCACGGAGGCGTGCTTGCGGGCGGTGGCTGCGGTGCGCGCCACGGCGGCCGCCGACAGGGCGATGGTGCCCTGGGAACGGATGCGGTCGGCCAGCTCGTGGGCCTCGTCGACAATGAGGACCTGGTGGTCGGGCAGGACCCCGGGGTTACCGGCCACGACCACGCCGAGCATGGCGTGGTTGGTCACCACGAGATCGGCCCGGGAGGCGGCGGCGCGCGCCAACTCGGGGAAGCACTCGGACTTCAGGGGGCAGGACTGCCCCAGGCACTCGGCCCGGGAGACGGAGACCTGGGCCCAGGCGCGCTGGGAGACGCCGGGGACAAGGTCATCGCGGTCACCGGTGTCCGTCCTGGCCGCCCACTCGCGCAGGCGGACCACCTGCTCGCCCAGGCTCGCGTCGCTCCCGTGCCCGGCGGCCGGCTGGGCGATGGCGTCCCCGACGCCGAAGAGCGCGGCCTCGTCCTCCTCCGGCGGGTAGCCGCCGTCCAGGCGGTGGCGGCACAGGTAGTTCTGCCAGCCCTTGAGCAGGGCAACTTCGGGGCGGGTGCCGGTGACCTGCTCGACGGCGTCGGCGGCCAGAGGCGCGTCCTTGGTGAGGATCTGCCGTTGCAGGGCCAGGGTGGCGGTGGAGACCACGACCCGGGCACCGGCCTGCACGGCGTGGACCATGGCGGGCACCAGGTAGCCCAATGACTTCCCCGTCCCGGTGCCGGCCTGCACCAGGAGGTGGGTGCCGTCGGCCAGGGTCTGGGCGACCTCCCGGGCCATGGTGGTCTGCCCCTGGCGGGGGCTGCCGCCCATGGTGCGCACCGCGGTATCCAGGACGTCCAGGACCCTGCGGTCGCCGGCGCCGTCAGTGTCAGGCCGGTCCGTGCGGCTCGGCTCGCTCGGGGTCACGGCGCCTCTCAGTCGACGGTGACGCCTGCGGCGGCGCCCTCGATCTCCGCCGCCAGGGCGGCACCGACGCGCGCGACGACGTGAGTGCCCGCCTCGACGTAGTCGACCGTGTCGATCTCCCCCTCGGCGTGGACCCGGGAGACGAGATCCCCACGGGAGTAGGGCACCACGACGTCGATGCTCACCTGCGGGTGGGGCAGCATCTGCTCGATGCGGGCGCGCAGCTCCTCGATCCCCTCCCCGGTGCGGGCCGAGACCGCGACCGCCCCGGGCAGGCCGGTGCGCAGCGCAGCCAGGGTGACGGCATCGGCGAGGTCGGTCTTGTTCAGGACGATGAGCTCGGGCACGTCCAGGGCGCCGGGGATCTCGGACAGGACGGTGCGCACGGCGGCCACCTGGCTGAGGGGATCGGGGTGGGCAGCATCGACGACGTGCAGCACGAGGTCGGCCCCGGCCACCTCCTCCAGGGTGGAGCGGAAGGCCTCAATGAGCTCGTGGGGCAGGTTGCGCACGAAACCGACGGTGTCAGTGAGGGTGTAGGTGCGTCCTTCGGAGGTCTCGGCCCGCCGGACGGTGGGGTCGAGGGTGGCGAACAGGGCGTCCTCAACCATGATGCCGGCCTCGGTGAGGCGGTTCATGAGGGAGGACTTGCCGGCGTTGGTGTAGCCGGCAATCGCCACCGAGGGGATGGCCCCGCGTCGGCGCGAGCCCCGTTTGGTCTCGCGTGAGGGCGCCATGGCCTGGATCTCGCGGCGCAGGCGGGCCATACGCTGGCGGATGCGGCGCCGGTCGAGCTCGATCTTGGTCTCTCCGGGGCCGCGTGAGCCGATGCCCTGACCGGCGGCCACGCGGCCTCCGGCCTGTCGGGACATGGACTCGCCCCATCCGCGCAGGCGCGGCAGGAGGTACTCGAGCTGGGCGAGCTCGACCTGGGCCTTGCCCTCTCGGGACTTGGCGTGCTGGGCGAAGATGTCCAGGATGAGGGCGGTGCGGTCGACGACCTTGACGCCGACGACGTCCTCCAGGGCTCGGCGCTGGGAGGGGGCGAGCTCGCCGTCGACGATGACCGTGTCGGCGCCGGCCGCGGCCACGACGTCGGCCAGTTCACGCGCCTTGCCGCTGCCCAGGTAGGTGGCGGGATCGGGGTGGTCGCGCTTCTGGATGAGGGCGTCGAGGACCTCGCTGCCGGCGGTCTGGGCCAGGGCGGCCAGCTCGCGCAGGGAGGTGTTGGCGTCCTGGGTGTCGCGCACCTGGCCGCTTACGCCCGGTGCGCCGGTGGCCGGGCCGTGGGGCCGGGGCAGCTCCAGGCCGACCAGGACGACCTTCTCCAGGCGGACCTGGCGGTACTCGACCTCGCTGACGTCCTCCAGCTCGGTGGACAGTCCGGCCACACGGCGGCGGGCGGCGCGGGCCTCCCGCTCCAGGGCGCCGTCGTCGAGGCCGTCGGCGTAGCCATCGGCGTGCTCGTGCTGGGCGGCGGTGGAGGCCAGGGCGGTTCCGGTTCGGGACAGGACCCGGGCCACAACGTCATGGACATCGTGAACGTCCTGAACGTCACGGACGTCGCGGTCCTCATGAGCGTGACGGATGTCTGCTGCGTCCTCAGGGGTGGAGGGGATGCTGGGGGTCGTGGAGTGGTGATGGGTCACAAATTGTCCTTCGTCGTATGCCTGCGCCCCTCCGATGGGGCGCGTTGGTTCTGGCGGGGAGCGGCGCCGGCCGCCGTTTCAGCGCATACGAAGGATCCACATGGGGGCGATGGTACTGCCCGCGGGCGCGTGGGGCCACCTGCGCGCTCAAGCGGCGCGTCGGGCCAGCAGCGGGGTGAGGAGGAGCCCCACGGCGAGCATGACGAGCGTCGGCCACAGCCGGTCCGTCTCGACACCGGCTGCCGTGGGGGCAACGAAGGCCGCGGCGGCCGTCCCCAGGACGGCACCGCCGGCCGCACCGGCGATCGTCACGGCGGTGGCGGCCTGGGCGTGGGTGATGCCGTCGGGCCGGGCGGGATCGGTGACGATTCGGTTCATGGTGTCCAGGTGGGTCAGGCCCATGCCGATGCTGGCCACGCCGTATCCCACGGGCAGCCCCCACCAGTGCGGTCGGCCCAGGACCGTGATCACCATGAGCGTGGCTCCGACCACGAAGAAGACCGCGGCCAGCGTGGTGCGGCGTCGGTAGGCCTCCGGTTCTCGCGCCGGGCGGGCCCCGCAGGCGATCGCGACGACCGACCAGCCGACGCCGCCGGCGGTCAGCGCCCAGCCGGTCTGGGTCGGGGTCATGCCCAGGACGTCGTGGGCGCTGGGGGCCACCAGGAAGTCCAGGGTCAGGAAGAAGGCGCACACCCACAGCAAGGTGGCGATGCCCGCGCGCCGGCCGGGTACCAGGCGCAGGGTCCCGGCCGGCAGGACGCGTGAGCAGGACCAGAGCACCAGGGCGGTGCCGATGGCGACGCCGGGCCAGAACCAGGGGTTGGAGGCGCGCAGCGCACCGATGAGCGCCACGCCCGCGGCCATAGCCAGGGCGGGCAGCCATGGCACCGCCTCGTCGCGCCCCGTCTCCTCATCCAGGCTGAGGTCGCGGATCTGGGTGGCCATGACGGCCCGGGCCGCGACGAGCACGGGCAGGTAGGCCACGAGGGCCCAGCGCCAGCCCCAGGAGGCGCTGACGCCGGAGGCGTAGACGGGGCCGGCCAGGGCCGCCACGACCCACATGCCCGAGCCCGCCGCCAGGCACAGTCGTCTCCAGGCGTCGGGCAGGCCGGCAACCATGACCCCCATGGTCGCGGTCGCCAGGGCCCCGGCTGCCAGCCCCCGCAGGATCTCCCCGAGGACGTACACCCCCACGTTCGGGGCGAGGGCTCCGACGACGGCGCCGACCACCAGCAGGACGGTGAGCGCGGTCATGAGGCGGGCCGGCCGCCACCGGGTGAGCATGGCCCCGCCCAGCGGCATCGTGAGGAAGGCGGGGACCTGGGCCGCGGCGGTCACCAGACCGTAGGTGTTGCGGGCGCCCATCTCGGTGGCCAGCAGCGGCAGAACCGTCTGGTTGAGGTAGACCTGCATGCCCGCCAGCAGCTCGACGACGAGCACCGCCATCGCCAGGTGCCCCACCCGCGAGCCCAGGAGCGCCCCGATCGACGGACTGCTCGAGGAGCTGGGCGGGGCGGTCATGCCCGTCAGAGTACGCGGGTAGCCTGGCGGGTGTGAGCGAGCACTACTTCACCGCCTCCCCCGCCGTCGAGCCCGAGGAGCGCACCCACCGCTTCTCGATCCGCGGCGTCGAGCACACGGTGGTCACGGCCTCGGGCGTCTTCAGCGCCGACCGCCTCGACAAGGGCACCCAGGTCCTCCTCGACCACGTCCCCGATCCGGCCCAGACCGGCACGTTCCTCGACCTGGGCTGCGGATGGGGGCCGATCACGCTGGCCCTGGCCGGCGCCGCTCCGCAGGCGCGGGTCCTGGCCACCGATGTCAACGAGCGCTCCCTGGCCCTGACCGCACGCAACGCCACTGCCGCAGGCCTGGACAACGTGCGGACCGCCCCGGCCGACGCACTGCTGGCCGAGCTGCGCCAGAGCTCGACGCCGGTGGATCTCATCTGGTCCAACCCTCCGGTGCGCATCGGCAAGGAGGCCCTGCACACCCTGCTACTGGACTGGCTGGCGCTGCTGTCCGACGACGGCGAGGCCTGGCTGGTGGTGCTCAAGAACCTGGGAGCCGACTCCCTGGCGACCTGGCTGAGTAACCAGGGCTGGGACGTGAATCGAATGGCCTCCTCGAAGGGCTTCAGAGTCCTGCGAGTGCGCCGCCGGCACGGCTGACACGCCGCCGGGCCGTGCCCGGACGGGGCCCGCCCGACTACCGGCGTCGTCGCCTCGCCAGGCGCAGGTCGATGACGGCGACCCCGGCGGCAACGGCGATGGTGGCCACGACAGCCAGCAGGCCGGCTTGGGCGGCGGCCTCCCAGCCCGAGGAGTGCGAGACGCGGAAGGTCAGGCCCGTGATGACGGCGATGCCGATGGAGGCGCCGATGCGCTCACCGGTCTGGAGGATGCCGCCCGCGGCCCCGGCGTACTCCAGGGGGACGTCGGCCAGGGAGAGGGTCTGGTTCGGGGAGACCACGAGACCCTGCCCCACTCCGAGCACCAGCAGCGTGAGGGTCAGCCACCAGGGGCTCCAGCCCGCGCGCGCGTGCATGTGCATGATGCCGATGCTCCCCAGCAGCCCGACCATGCCCAGCACCATGCCACCGAGCACCATGGCCCGCCCCACCCGGATCACCCGGCGGCCGGCGACGGCGGCGGCGATCGATCCCGCCAGGGCGGCCGGGACTCCGATGAGGCCGCTGACCAGCGCGGTGGATCCCAAGCCGGCCTGGACGTACTGGGCCACGATGATCCACACGCTGGTGTAGCCCAGGAAGTACACGGCGATGGCCAGGCTGCCGTAGGCGAAGGAGGGGATGGCCAGCAGGCTGAGGTCGACCATGGGGGCGCCGCCCCTGGCCCGGTAGCGCTTCTCCCAGGCCACCCAGGCGCCGATGACGCCGATGCCGGCGGCCTCCAGGCCCCAGATCCAGGCGCCGGCCGAGGCCTCCATGAAGGGGATCATGATGAGCAGCGTGCCGACGGCGAGCATCCCCATCCCCACCGGGTCGAGATCGACCCCGCCGCGGTGGGCGGCCCCGGCGGCGCCGGCACTCCCAGCGGCGTCGCTGTCGGGGCTGTCCGCCTGTTCCGTCTGAGGCGTGTCGCTGCCCCGGCGCCAGGCGGAGGCCGGCAGGTAGCGGCGCGCGGCCCACACGCCGACCAGGGTGAGGGGGACGTTGACGAGGAAGGAGGCGCGCCAGCCCCAGTCGTCCCCGAGCCAGCCGATGAACCCGCCGCTGAGCACGGGCCCCAGCGCCACCGAGACCCCGATGACGGCGCCGAAGAGCCCGAAGGCGCGTCCTCGGGCCTCACCGGAGTAGTACTGCTGGATCATGCCGGTCACCTGCGGGTTGAGCAGCCCTGAGCCGATTCCCATGACGACTCGGGCCAGGTTGAGGGTGACGACGTCAGGGGCGAGCCCGGAGGCCAATGAGCCGACCCCGAACAGGATCATGCCGATGACGAAGATCCGGCCTCTGCCCATGACATCACCGGCGCGACCGGCCGGGACGAGGACGACGCCGAAGACGAGGGAGTAGCCGGAGACGACGAGCTGCAGCCCGGCGGTGCCCGCACTCAGGTCCTGGGAGACGGCCGGGAGGATGACGTTGACCGAGGAGACGGCCAGCAGTGTGACGAAGGCGGGGATGAGCAGTGTCGGCAGGAGCCGCTGGTGCTCGGGCGCAGTCACATCGCGGGCCGGGGGTGGTGAGCTGGGCACCCTCAGAGGCTACCGCGCGCAGTGTCGCTCAGAGCCGCACAGGCCCCTCAGAGCTGTGAGGCCGCCGCGTGCTCGACGTCGTGCTGGACCTGGCTGGGCGGTTCCCCAGGCACAGGCGTGGACCACGCGCCTGAGCGCACGTCGAGGGCGATTCCGATGCCCAGGGCGATGAGCGCCGGCAGGATCCAGCCGGTGGAGTCGCTCCACAGGCCGGTGCGCGCGAGCAGCCTGCTGGGGCCGTCCCAACCGGCGGCGGTGATCGCGGAGACGGATCCGAAGATCCCGGCCGTGATGACGCACCACTGGTAGGCGGCCCGGAGCCGCCCGGGGGCCAGAGCGTCGACGAGCGTGACGGCGACCAGGGCGATGGCGAAGGGATAGAGCAGGTTCAGCAGCGGCCCCGCGATCTTGAGGATGGCGCTCAGTCCCAGGTTGGCCAGGGTGAAGGAGACGATGGCGCAGGCGGCGAGCTGCCGGTTGAAGGAGACCGCCGGCCAGGCGGTGTAGGCGTAGCCGGCCCAGGAGGCCAGCAGGCCCACCGCGGTGGTCAGGCAGGCCAGGATGACGATGGCGGCGAAGATGACGACGCCGGAGGTCCCCAGAGTCGAGGCGGCCGCGTTGCGCAGCAGCTCGGTACCGTCCTTGGTGTCGGTGGTGATCTGCCCGCGGGTGCGGGTGCCCAGCACGGCCAGGCCGATGTAGACCAGCCCCAGCAGCGCCGCGGCGATGCCTCCGGACAGGATGGTGCCGCGTACCAGTCTCCTGGGCGAGGTCAGGCCACGTTCGCGCAGGGAGGTGATGACCACGATGCCGAAGACGCTGGCCGCCAGGACGTCCATGGTGAGGTAGCCCTGGGTCAGCCCGGTGGTCAGGGGCGCACTCGCGTAGGGCTCGATGGCCTCCCGCTCCACCCCGGGGGCCATCACCAGGGTGACCCCGCACAGCAGGGCCAGCAGGGCCAGCAGGGCGGGAGTGAGCCAGCGCCCGACGCGGTCGGCCAGGCGGCTCGGGCTGAGGGCGATGCTGAAGGACACCCCCATGAACACCGTCACGTGCACCAGCAGGGCCAGGCGGGAGTCCTGAATCCCCAGCAGCTCGAGCACCGGGCGGGTCGCCAGCTCGTAGGCGACCGTGGTCACGCGGGCGATGGCGTACAGCGGGCCGATCGCCAGGTAGACCGCCAGCGGCATGACGGTGCCGAATCGGGGTCCCACTCTGCGAGCCAGGCCCAGGATCCCCTCACCGGAGGTGGAGACGGCGACAACGGTGATGAGCGGCATGAGCACACCGGTGGCGAGGAAGCCCACCATGACCGGAATGAAGGACCTGCCCGAGGCGGCGCCCAGCAGGGGCGGGAAGATGAGGTTGCCTGCCCCGAAGAACAGGGCGAAGAGCATCAGGCCGGTCGGCAGGACGGCGCCGACGGCGGAGCGTGTGGATGGCTGGCTCATAGTGGTGGTCGGTTTCTCTTCTCGGATGTGGCGTCGGTGCGACGTCCGGGAGCAGTGCGGATGGCGGCGGGGCTGAAGGTCCTCAGGCGACGGTGATCCGCCCGGTGATCGTCGCCGGGCCGGTCAGCAGCACGCTGCTGTCCGCACCCAGGGGGTCGGAGCCCACGTGGACCCCGATCTCTCCGCCGGGAACGAGCAGTCGGTAGTCCTCGGGAGCGCCCGGACCGGTCCAGGCGTGCAGGGCGACGGCGACGGCGCAGCACCCCGCTCCGTAGGAGAGGGACTCCCCCACGCCGCGCTCCAGGACACGCATACGGGCGACACCCACCGATGACTGGGTGTCGGGGTCGGTCTCCTCCCCCAGCGGCACGACGAGCTCGAGGTTGGTGCCGACCTCGGGGGCGGGCTCGTAGGCGACCGGGTCCGCGGAGTCGGTGAGCCCGGCGAAGGCAGCCGCCTCGAGCTCGCCCTCCTCCCCCAGGGCGACGACGGTGTGGGGGCCGGCGATCTCCACGCTCAGGGCGGCCCGCGGCCCGTCCAGGCCGGGGACGACGACGGCCGTGTCCCAGCCCTCGTCCTCGGCCTCCTCGGGGCTGGCCAGGCGGGCCGGCCCCATGTCCACGGTCCACAGCTCCCCCAGGCGGGTGATGGTGCGGGCCCCGCCGCGTGTGCCGATGGTGACGGACTCGCCGTCGGCGATGGGGCACAGGCCCTCACGGTCCAGGACGTGGGCGAACAGGCGTGCGGCGTTGCCGCACATCTCGGCCACGGTTCCGTCGGCGCGGTAGTAGTCCATGAACCACTCGGCCTCGGGCACGGAGGCGGCGAAGGCTCCGCCGCCGGGCAGGGCAGTGGTCCGTACGACGCGCACAAAGCCGTCGGCGCCGATGCCGCGGTGGCGGTCGCAGACCGCTGCGATGTCGGCGCCGCTGATGGCGACCTCGCAGCCGGGGTCGACCAGCATGAGGAAGTCGTTGAGGGTCGCGTGGCCCTTGATGAGCTCACGACCGCGAAGGCCTGTCGAGTGCGGCATGGCCCCTAGCCTAAGCGACGCCGCGATGCTCGCTGACGAACTCCCATGCCCGCCGGGTGAGCCGGGAGCGCTCGGAGTCGGTGCACTGCCCGGTCTCGGTGAGGGCGACGTCGATCCAGTGCAGCCGTGGGTCACGCCGGAACCACTTGATCTGGCGGGAGGCGAGCTGGCGGGTGGCCAGAGCGGTGGAGTCGACCGCCTCGGGCACGCTCATGGTCCCGTCGATGACCGCGAGCGCCTGGGCGTAGCCGATGGCGCGCGGGGCGGTCTCCCCCTCCCGGAAGCCCTGGTCGATGAGGGCCTCCACCTCCTCGACCAGGCCGCCGTCGAACATGGCGCGGGCCCGCTCGTTGATGCGCTTGTCCAGGAGCCGGCGCTCGCAGCGCAGGGCGATGTGGACGGTGGGGGCGATGTCCTCGTAGCGGGGCAGGGAGGCGGAGAAGGGACGGCCGGTGATCTCGATGACCTCGAGGGCCCGCACGATCCTGCGGGTGTTGGAGGCCTCCACGCGCTCGGCGGCGACCGGGTCGAGGCGGGCCAGCTCGGCGTGGAGGGCGGCGGCTCCCTCCCGCTCGGCGCGCTCGCTCAGGCGGCTGCGCACGGCCGGGTCGGTGCCGGGGAAGTCGAGGTCGTCGGTCAGGGCCCGCACGTACAGGCCGGAGCCTCCGGCGATGATCGGCAGGTGGCCCCGTGACTCGACGGCGTCGATGTCGCCGCGGGCGCTGCGCTGGAAGGCTGCCACGGATGCCCTGTCCCTGACGGTGAGGACGTCGATCTGGTGGTGGGGGACGCGGGCCCGCTCGGCGGGGCTGGGTTTGGCGGTGCCGATGTCCATGCCGCGGTAGAGCAGGGAGGCGTCGGCGTTGATGATCTCGGCGCGGATCGCCGGCTCGTCGGTCTGTATCTTCTCGGCGAGGTCGAGGGCGAGGGCGGACTTGCCGGTGGCCGTGGGGCCTACGACGACGACTCTGGGCAGACGGGGGGCGCGCGGGGACCCTGGGCTCATGGGGCTCAGATCTCCGGCAGGAGGGGGCCCACGAGGCTGAGCGCCTGGGTGCAGGCGGACAGCGCCGTGTCGAGGTGGAGGCGCAGCTGGGCGTCGGTGGCCCCGGCGGACAGGTCGGTGAGGTAGGTGGCGCGCACCAGCGGACCGATGGGGGTGTCGACGACGCCGACGGTGGGGAAGAACTTGTCCCGGTTCCAGTCGTTGACGCTGGCGGCGATCTCGTCCCTCTGGGAGGCGGGGGCGGCCTCCTCCCAGTCCCCCGAGACCAGGAGCCAACCCTCATGCCCCTCAGGAATCTCGATGACGAAGGGGAAGGAGTCCCAGGTGCCCAGGAGGCAGGGGTGCTCGCGGTCCTCGGTCAGCTGGACGTTGTACTCCATGGGGCCGGTGAGCATGGACTCGATCCGGGCCAGGGTCAGCTCCTGGGGCTCCTCGTCGGCCGGCTCCAGGTCCGACGAGTGATTGGTGCCCCGTCCTTCCACTGCCGGCTCCTCCTCCGGTCGGCCCGATGTGCTCGACCAGCTGCGTGAGGCGTCCAGGGTCTGCGCCGAGGCGGTTGTCCTGGCCGGCTCCGATGGACCGCTGGAGTCGGTCGGAGTGGTTGAGTCGGCTGATTCCCCTGAGGCTGAGGGTTCCACGTGACCTGTGACGTACGGCGAGATGGTCGGGGGCTCGTCGGATCGGCTCTGGGAGTCAACCGGCCCGCTGCTGCGCCGGTGGTCCAGCGCCCGCACATCCCACTCCTTGCCCAGGAGACGTGCGATGAAGTCGGTGAGGCGTTGCAGTCTGGGCATCACGGCTCCAGGCTTCCGCGCAGCTCGTCGGGGAACTGCTCCTCGGCCTCGTGCATGAGGGCGACGATGAGCCGGCAACCGCCGAAGACGAAGTCCTCGAGCTGTCGGTCCGTCATTCCCGCCTCGAGGGGGTAGGTGTACTCACCGTGAAGACGCACGACTCCGCCGTCGGCGACGGTGAGGTAGGCCTTGGGGCCGATGCGGGTGGTGTTCCAGTCCTCGACCAGGGCGCGCAGCTGGGTCAGGTGCTCGGTGTCGGCGATGCGGTGCCAGATTCCGCGCATCTGGACGGCCCTGGTGTCCTGGAAGATGGCGTGGACGGTGACGTAGCGCCAGGGGATGCCGATGTCGCCCTCGTCGTCGATGAAGTAGCGCAGTCCCAGTCGTTTGACGCACTCGTGGATACGGTCGACGTCCACGGGCCTGGGGACCGTGGCGGCGGCAGCAGAGCTGGCGTCGAAGCTGGGCATGCCTCCCAGCCTAGCGGGGCCTGCGGGCTGCTCCCCAGCCCAGCCCGGCCCGCTCCACCGTCAGCGCAAAACAGACGGAATTCTCAGGCGGCTCCCCGTCCCGTTTCCCATCGCTCGCCGTCGGACGCGGAGGGTGCGGGCTGTGCGACCGGAATCGGCACTGAGCCCGCACCGCACCGCATCCAAGGCGCAGCACGAGTCAGAGCTGTTCACCGATCCTCTGGGAGAACTCCACGAGGCGGTTGGAGAAGCCCCACTCGTTGTCGTACCACCCGAAGACCTTGACCTGACCGTCGATCACCTCGGTAAGAGGCGCATCGAAGATCGAGGAGTGCGGGTTGCCAACGATGTCGTGGGAGACAATCGGCGCCTGGGAGTACTGCAGGTATCCGGCCAGTGGTCCGTGATCGGCAGCCTCACGGAAGGCCGCGTTGACGTCCTCGACCGTTACCGGGCGGGAGGTGACCACGGTGAGGTCGGTGATCGAGCCGACCGGGACCGGAACCCTCAGGGAAGCACCGGTCAGACGCCCGTCGAGCTCGGGGATGACCAGACCGATAGCCCGAGCGGCCCCTGAGGAGGTGGGAACGATGGAGGCGGCGGCAGCGCGCGCCCGACGCAGGTCCTTGTGAGGCGCGTCGTGAAGCCGCTGGTCCCCGGTGTAGGCGTGGATCGTCGTCATGAGACCGCTCTCGATCCCGAAGGCGTCGTGGAGGACCCTGGCAAGCGGGGCCAGGGAGTTGGTGGTGCACGATCCGTTGGAGAACACGTCGGCGGCGGAGACATCCAGCTGACTGTCGTTGACCCCCAGGACGAAGGTGGGGACGTCGCCCTTGGCTGGTGCGGAGATGATGACCTTCTTGGCGCCTCCCTTGAGGTGCTGGGCGGCCTTGTCCCGGTCGACGAAGAATCCGGTGGACTCGATGACGACGTCGGCCCCGACCTCACCCCAGGGAATCTTGGCCGGGTCCGGTTCGGAGAAGACCTTGATGATCCGCCCTGCGACTTCGAGGTCCTCGCCGTCGGCGGCAACGCCGTCGAGGTGCCCGGCCACTGAGTCCCACTCCAAGAGCGTGGCCAGCGTGCCTGCGTCGGTCAAGTCGTTGACGGCAACGACCTCGACGTCCGCTGCGCCGGCCAGCGCAGCACGCAGGTAGGTGCGTCCGATACGTCCGAAGCCGTTGATACCGATACGAATAGTCATGATCCTTCTCCTTCGGTGAATGGTGGCGCCGGCGGACACCGACGCCGACTTGTCAGGATCAGGAGGAGGCGGACCCGTCGCCGCCAGGGGCCGCGCCGATGGTCCCGGCCGCTACGCGGAGCAGCTCGAGGGCACCTTGACAGGCCGCGTCATACGGGGCCCTGTCCTGCTCGGCCATGGCCAGGACGTAACCGCCCTGAACGACGGCGACCATCGTGCGAGCCAGGTGGTCCGGCTCAAGGTCTGCCGGCAGACGCCCCTGCGACCTGGCCATGCGAATGACAGCGGCCAGCATCTCGCGAAGCCGGGCGAAGGCCTCGGCGACCGGCTGACGAAGACCGTCATCAGCCACTACCGCCTTGTCCTGCGCCATCCGACCGACTCGGCAGCCTTTGAGCGGATCACGCGGGAGGGTGAGGTAGGCAGTGAGGATCTCGAGCGGGTCCTCAAGATCCTTGAGCGCGGCCTTCCAGGAATCCAGCTGGATCTGGCAGTTGTGATTCAGAGCTGCCAGCCCGAGATCCCGCTTGGTCGGGAAGTAGTGATACATGCTCCCCTGACCGACGCCGGAGAGCTCGCGAACCGCTCGCGGGCTCGTGGCGCTGTAACCACGCTCCCACATCAGCTCTGCCATCGCCTCAACCAGCTTCTCTCTCGAGTCCACGCCAGAACTGTACATACCTCACCATGACATACCCCCGGGAGGCACGGCGGCCACCCGAGTCTGCTCCCTCCTGAAAATGACACCAGAACTGTACATACCTCTAGGTACAGAATACAAGGGCAGTCATCCACTGAGAATTGCTCACGCGAGTTTCAGTCAGACCGGTGCGCCCACGCGCAGGGTGGGCAGACCCAGGCTCACCGGAGCGGTGTCGGGCTCGGGAGTGGCGCAGGCCTCAGCCTGGCGGCGTTCCCAGGCGTCCCCGGCTCGGGTGCGTCGCACCTGGAACAGGGCGGGGCCGTCGTCGAGCCAGAGGCGGTCACCGGGCTTGAGGGCCTCGTTGGCGGCCGCGGCGCGCGGGTCCAGCTCGCGCCCGCAGCGGGCGGAGTCGGCGATGAGGTTGTGGGGGGCGCCGTGGGTGACGCGCACGGCGACCATGTCGCCGGGGCGCGGGGCCCCGCCGGCGTAGTCGTCCTCGGCCAGGCCCTCGGGCAGGGCGACGTGGACGAGGCGGTTGTCGGCGGCGCGCCCGGAGATGCGGGCGGTGACCGAGTCGCGGCGCCCCTCGCCCTCGGCGACGAGCACCTCCACGACGCGTCCCTCCTGGCGCTCGTTCTCCTCGTGGGCGATGCGGCGCACGAGCGCGTCGAGCCGCCGGTAGCGGTCCTTGACGACCTCGGTGGGGACCTGGTCGTCGCGGTCGGCGGCGGGGGTGCCCGGGCGCGGAGAGTACTCGAAGGTGTAGGCCGAGGCGAAGCGGGCCTGCTCGACGACGTCGAGGGTAGCCTGGAAGTCCTCCTCGGTCTCGCCGGGGAAGCCGACGATGATGTCGGTGGTGATGGCGGCCTCGGGCATGACGTCGCGGACCTTGTCCAGGATGCCCAGGAAGCGCTGAGTGCGGTAGGAGCGGCGCATGGCGCGCAGCACCCGGTCGGACCCGGACTGCAGGGGCATGTGCAGGCTGGGCATGACGGCCTCGGTGGTGGCCATGGCCTCGATGACGTCGTCGGTGAAGGCGGCGGGGTGGGGGCTGGTGAAGCGCACGCGCTCGATGCCCTCGACTGAGCCGGTCGCCCGCAGCAGCTTGGCGAAGGCGCCGCGGTCCCCGAAGCCGACCCCGTAGGAGTTAACGTTCTGCCCCAGGAGGGTCACCTCGATGGCGCCCTGCGCGGCGACGGCCTCGACCTCGGCCAGGACGTCACCGGGGCGGCGGTCGCGCTGCTTGCCGCGCAGGGAGGGCACGATGCAGAAGGTGCAGGTGTTGTTGCAGCCCACGGCGATGGAGACCCAGGCGGCGTAGGAGGACTCGCGGCGGGTGGGCAGGGTGGAGGGGAAGACCTTGAGGGACTCCTCGAGCTCGACGGCGGCCGCGGAGTTGTGCCGGGCGCGCTCGAGCAGGGCGGGCAGGACGTCGAGGTTGTGGGTGCCGAAGACGACGTCGACCCAGGGGGCCCGCTCGACGATCCCCTCCCCCATCTGCTGGGCCAGGCAGCCGGCCACGGCGATCTGCATGCCGGGGCGCTCACGCTTGACGGCGGCGAGCTGGCCCAGGTTTCCGAAGAGCCGGGTGGCGGCGTTCTCACGCACCGAGCAGGTGTTGATGATGACGACATCGGCCCCGCCGTCGCCGGCGTCGGTGGCGCGGGCGGCGGCCTCGGGCACGTCCTCGACGCGCAGGTAGCCGGCTCTCTCCAGCAGTCCCGCCATGTGCTCGGAGTCGTGGACGTTCATCTGGCAGCCGAGCGTGCGCACGTGGTAGGTGCGCGGCAGGCCGCCTCGGGCGTCGAGAACGGGGGCGGAGGTGGTCAGCGTGGTCATCGCCGAGCAGTGTAGGTGGCGGCGGGGCCCCGCCCCAGCCCTGGCGCAGCGTCGTGACCAGATGCACGGCTGATGGTCCTCGACCTGGGCCTCACGGAGCGCCGCTTCCATTCTGCTGCGCGGATGCGGGCTCCTTCACTAGGATGTGACGCGCCACACGATGAGAGGGAGGGTTATGACGGCGCCCCACACACCTACGCGCTTCCTGGACCGGCACCTGGGCACGACGGGAGCGGACCTGGACACGGTCCTGACCAGCATCGGTGCTCGGAGCCTGGAGGACCTGGCCGTCCGGGTGGTCCCCACCACCCTGCCCGTCCTGGATCCCCCGCAGCAGCCCGAGCGCCCCGATGCCGTCGTCGGCGGGCTGAGCGAGGACGAGGCCGTCAGCGCGCTCAGGTCCCTGGCCGCCCTCAACGACCCACACACCGAGATGATCGGGTGCGGTTACCACCCCACCATCACCCCCGCCATCATCGTGCGCGACGTCCTGTCCAATCCCGCTTGGACCACCGCCTACACCCCCTACCAGGCGGAGATCAGCCAGGGGCGACTGGAGGCCCAGCTGCTGTTCCAGACCGTCGTGGCCGATCTCACCGGCCTGCCGGTGGCCTGCACCTCCCTGCTGGATGAGGCCACGGCCGTGGCCGAGGCCGTCCTGCTCATGACGCGCGCGCACCGCGGCCCCGGCGCCCCCGTGCTCCTCGACTCCGGCCTGCACCCCCAGCTCATCGAGGTGGCCTCGGCCCGGGCCGAGGCCCTGGGCATCGACGTCGAGGTCGTCTGCATCTCCACGATCACCGAAGACGGCGCTCCCCTGACCGGGGCGGTCCTCGCCCACACCACCAGCCGCGGACTCGTCCAGGACCTCGCCGGTGCCGTCGCGGCCGTCCACGCCCGCGGCGGCCTGGTGGCAGTCGATGCCGACCCGCTGGCCCTGACGCTGCTGACCGAGCCGGGCGCCGTCGGCGCGGATATCGCCGTCGGCACCGCACAGCGCCTGGGGGTGCCCCTGTTCTTCGGCGGCCCCCACCCGGGCTTCATGTCCGTCACCGAGGCGCTGCGGCGCCAGCTGCCGGGACGCGTGGTCGGCGTCTCCCGGGACACCGAGGGCCGTGAGGCCTACCGCCTGGCCCTGCAGACCCGCGAGCAGCACATTCGCCGGGAGAAGGCTACCTCGAATATCTGCACCGCGCAGGCCCTGCTGGCGGTCGTCGCGGCCTTCTACGCGGTCTACCACGGTCCCGAGGGCCTGGTGTCCATCGCCGAGCACGTGCACCGCCGGGCCGAGCACCTGGCCGTCGGCGCCTGCGCGCTCGGGCTCGCCCTCGAGCACGAGGAGTTCTTCGACACGGTGAGCGTGCGGCTGCCCGGCGCCGCCCGCCGGGCCATCGAGCGCGCTGAGGCGCTGGGCTACAACCTGCGCCTGCTCGATGCCGACCACGTGGGCGTGAGCGTCAACGAGACCACCACCGATGACGACGTCACCACGGTCCTGCGAGCGCTCGCCGACTCCAACCCCCACGCCGCGCAGGATCCCGCCCCGGGCACCGACGGCGTCACCCGGTTCCCCCTGCCCACCTCGCTGGCGCGCACGAGCACCTTCCTGACCCACCCGAGCTTCCACCGCCACCGCAGCGAGACCGCCCTCGTGCGCTACATCCGGCGGCTGGCGGACCGCGACCTCGCCCTCGACCGGACGATGATCCCGCTGGGCTCGTGCACCCTCAAGCTCAACGCGGCCGCGCAGTCAGCCGTGTGGCTCAGCCCAGGGCTCGCCGGCATCCACCCCTACGCCCCCGCGACCCAGACGCGCGGCTGGCGCCTGCTGCTGGACGGTCTCGCCGACCGGCTGGCGCAGCTGACCGGCTACGACCGGTGCAGCCTGCAGCCGGCCTCCGGCGCCCAGGGCGAGCTCGCCGGCCTGCTGGCGGTGCGCGGCTACCTCCGGGCCACCGGGCAGCAGCAACGCGACCTCGTCCTGGTACCCGCCAGCGCCCACGGCACGAACGCCGCCTCGGCCGCCGGCGCCGGCTTCAGCGTCACGGTGGTCGCCACCGCCGAGGACGGCTCCATCGACGTCGACCACCTGCGCGAGCTCCTGGCCGAGTACGGTCAGCGCGTCGCGGCCATCATGCTCACGTACCCCTCCACCCACGGCGTCTTCGAGCCGCAGGTCACTGAGGTCACCGCCCTCGTCCACGACGCCGGCGGCCAGGTCTACATCGACGGCGCCAACCTCAACGCCCTCACGGGGCTGCTGCGCCCGGGTGACCTCGGTGGCGATGTGTCCCACCTCAACCTGCACAAGACCTTCGCCGTCCCTCACGGCGGCGGCGGTCCGGGCGTGGGGCCCGTCGTCGTCAAGGAGCACCTGGCCCCCTACCTTCCGGCCGGCCCCGCCGGATCGGCCCTCCCGACGGACGAGGACCACGACCGGGGCTTCGGCGGAGCAGCGGCCATGGGGGCCCGCTTCGGCTCGGCGGGGGTCATGCCGCTGGCCTGGACGTACCTGGCCACGCTCACCGACGCCGATCTGCGCCGGGTCACCCTCACGGCGCTGGCCCACGCGAGCTATCTCTCGCAGGCGCTCGCCGACGTCTTCCCCACCCTGTACACCCATCGCGGGCACGTGGCACACGAGTGCGTCCTCGACCTGCGTGCACTCACCGCCGCCACCGGCGTGACCGCCGAGGACGTGGCCAAGAGGCTCATCGACTACGGGTTCCACGCGCCGACCCTCTCCTTCCCGGTGGCCGGCACGCTCATGGTCGAGCCCACCGAGTCCGAGCCCCTGGCCGAGCTGGATCGCTTCATCGCGGCCATGCGCTCGATCCGTGCCGAGATCGACGAGGTCGCCTCGGGGGCCGTGGCGCTGGAGGACTCGGTGCTGCGCCGCTCGCCGCACACGCTGGCGGCCGTCACGGCCGAGCCCTGGAAGCGGCCCTACTCGCGCGCCACCGCGGCCTTCCCGCTGGCGGGCATGGAGACGGACAAGTACTTCCCCCCGGTCTCGCGGGTGGACAACGCGTGGGGCGACCGCCACCTGATGTGCACCTGCCCGCCACCCGATGCCTTCGAGGCGCACGAGGCCTGAGCCGAGACCACGTCTGACGAGGAGACAGCGATGAGCGAGCACACCGAGACCGGCGCAGCCGTCCTGCGCACCACGCCCCTGCACCGCGTGCACACGGCCCTGGGCGCGTCCTTCACCGACTTCGGCGGCTGGCAGATGCCGTTGCGCTACACCTCTGACCTGGCCGAGCACCACGCGGTGCGCCGAAGCGCGGGGATCTTCGACCTGTCCCACATGGGTGAGGTCAAGGTCGCCGGCCCCGAGGCGGGCGCCGCCCTGGACCACGCGCTCGTGGGGCCCTGTCGGCCGTGGCGGTGGGGCGCGCCCGCTACACGATGATCGTCTCGCCCTCCGGCGGGGTCATCGACGACCTCATCGTCTACCACGTGGGCGACGAGGAGTACCTCGTGGTGCCCAACGCCGGCAACCGCGAGCGCGTCGCCGCCGAGCTGGTCGCCCGTTGCGCGGGCTTCGACTGCACGGTCGAGGACATCTCTCTGCGCACCTGCCTCATCGCCGTCCAGGGGCCGCGGGCGCAGGAGGTGCTCGTCGGCGTCGTCGAGTCCGGTGCCGCCATGCCCGGCGCCCTCAGGCCCCTTGAGGGCTCGGAGGAGGAAGACTGCGGACCGGACGTGCTGTGCGGTCCCACGCTCTTGGAGCGCCTGCGCTTCTACGCTGCCGTCAGGGCGACGGCGGCGGGGCACTCGGTGCTGCTGGCCCGTACCGGCTACACGGGTGAGGACGGCTTCGAACTGTTCTGCGGCGCGGAGGACGCCGTGGACCTGTGGACGGTCATCACCAGTGCCGCGGCGGCCCTGGAGCCCACCGTCATCGACGGCGAGCCGGTGCCGGCGCTGACCCCCTGTGGGCTGGCGGCGCGCGACTCTCTGCGGCTGGAGGCCGGGATGCCCCTGTACGGGCACGAGCTCCACGAGGGGATGACGCCCTACGACGCCGGCCTGGGCATGGTGGTGCGGCTCAACAAGGGCGACTTCATCGGACGTGACGCCCTGGCCGCCCGGGCCGAGCAGGAGGGCACCGAGGGAACCTCGGTGCTGGTTCCCCTGACCGCTGAGGGTCGACGTGCGGCCCGGGCCGGTGCGCCGGTACTGGGCGACGACGGCGAGGTGCTCGGTACCGTGACCTCCGGCCTGCTGTCACCCACCCTGGGTCACCCCGTGGCCCTGGCGCTCCTGCGTCCCTGGAGTGAGGACGCCCCCGCCTGGCCCGTGGGCACGGTGCTCGTCGCCGACGTGCGCGGCAGGCCGCTGGAGGTCACGGTCGTCGACTCCCCCTTCTACAAGCGGACCCGATAAGGCGTCCCGCACCACCCACCACCACCTGACAGGAAGGACCCCATCATGGCTCAGAGCGTGCGCGCTCACCTGCGCTACAGCATCGACCACGAGTGGCTGGAGGACGGTGAGCCCGCACGCGTGGGCATCACTACCGTCGCCGCCGATGCTCTCGGTGAGGTCGTCTTCGTCGACCTGCCCGAGGTCGGCGCCCAGGTCGAGGCGGGCGAGCCCTGCGGCGAGCTCGAGTCGACCAAGTCCGTCTCGGACCTCGTCTCGCCCGTGAGCGGCACCGTCGTCGCCGTCAACGAGGCGGTCGTCGACGAGCCGGGCACCATCAACGAGGACCCCTACGGTGCCGGCTGGCTGTTCACGGTGACGGTCAGCGCTGAGGGAGATCTGCTCAGCGCCCAGGACTACGCAGACAAGTTCGACGCCGTCGTCGACGGCTGAGCACTCAGGACCCGCTGTCGGCGGCCTTGCGGCGGGCGGCGAGGTCGGCGTCGTGACGGGCCGCCGTGGCGAAGGCCGCGCCGGGCTCGGCGATGGAGCCGAAGGAGGCCAGGTCGCGACGGAAGACGACGGCGGCCAGCCAGTCCATCATGATGCGCACCTTCCGGTTGAGGGTCGGCATCGCGTAGACGTGATAGCCGCGGTGAGCGGTCCAGGCGGTGAAGCCGCGCAGGTCCCGGCCCATGATGCGGGCGACGCCCTTGCCGATGCCCAGGGAGGCCACGGTGCCCAGGTTCGCGTGCGCGTAGGACTTCAGAGGCACACCGTTCTCGTCCCCGGCGGCGAGGACGGCCACGAGGTTGTCGGCCAGCAGCTTGGCCTGACGCACCGCGTGCTGGGCGGTGGGGGCGCAGGTGGCCTCGGGGTCCTCGGAGGTCAGGTCCGGGACGGCGGCGCAGTCGCCGGCGGCCCAGGCTCCCTCGACCGGCGCGCCGTCGCGCGCCACCTGAAGGGTGGGCAGCGCGGTGACCCGGCCGCGGGCGTCGATGGGCAGGTCGGAGGCGGTCTGCAGCACCGGGGCGGCCTTGACGCCGGCGGTCCACACGATGGTGTCGGCGTCGAACTCGGTGCCGTCGGACAGGACGACGTGGCCGTCGACGCAGGAGTTGAGGAAGGTGTTGAGCCGCACGTCGATGCCGCGCTCAAGCAGCTGCTGCAGCCCGTAGCCGGAGAGCTCCTCGGTGAGCTCGGGCAGGATGCGGCGCGAGCCCTCGACGAGGACGAAGCGGACGTCGCGCTGCTCGATGGAAGGGATGGTGCGCACGGTCGCGCGTGCCATGTCCTCCAGCTCGGCGATGGCCTCGACGCCCGCGAAGCCTCCTCCGACGAAGACGAAGGTGAGCAGGCGCCTGCGGCGCTCGGTGTCCCAGGTGGAGGCGGCGTCCTCGATGCGGGTGAGGACCCGGTTGCGCAGGGCGGTGGCCTCCTCGACCTGCTTGAAGCCCATGGCCTGCTCCGCCAGGCCGGGAATCGGCAGGGTGCGGGCCTCGGCGCCCAGGGCGATGACGAGGTGGTCGTAGGTCAGGGTGTAGGGCTCGACCGGCTCGTGCGTGGACTGGGGGGTCGGGGGACGCACGGTGACGGTGCGGCCCGCGTGGTCGATGGCGGTGACGGCGCCGGTGATGATGGTGACGCCGTCGAGGTTACGGCGGTGGGGCGCGACGACGTGGCGTGGCTGGATGGAGCCGGCCGCGACCTCCGGCAGGAAGGGCTGGTAGGTCATGTAGGCGCGCGAGTCGATGATGGCGATCTCGACCTGGTCGAGGTTGAGCTGGGCGCGCAGGGCCCGGGCGACGCAGAAGCCGACGTAGCCGCCACCGGCGATGACGACGCGGGGCGGACGGCGGCTGCCCGTGCCGGCGGCGACGTCGGGGACGTCATGGCGGGCCGGACGTACGGCCAGTGCGAGGGCGGCTCCGGCGGCCAGGAGGCCGGCGGTCGACAGGGCAATGGTGGTGCGACGACTCATGGGCACAATCTAAGGGCACCCTTAGTAAAAGATCACGCTAGGACCTATTTCCTAGACATGGTTCCTGTCACAGTGGGTTCTCGGGGGCCCGTGCGTCGTCAACGCAGCCCCACGATCTGCCCGGTGTCGAGGTCGACGTCGATGCGCTCGGCGGCGGGCCGGCTCGGCAGCCCCGGCATGGTCGACAGGCTGCCGCAGATCGCGTAGACGTAGCCGGCCCCCGCGGCCAGGCGCACCTCGCGCACCGGCAGGCGCCACCCGGTGGGCACGCCCTTGCGGCCAGGTTCAGCGGACAGGGACAGCGGGGTCTTGGCGACGATGACGGGCAGGTGGCCGAAGCCTGCCTGCTCGTAGGCCTCCAGCAGTCTGCTCGCGGCGGGGGTGTAGTCCACGCCGTCGGCGCCGTAGAGGTCGGCGAGCTTGGAGATCTTGGTGCGCAGGTCGTCCTGCGGCTCGTAGGCGGGTCGGCTGCTGGCCGGCTCTCCCGCCTCCTGGCAGGCCTCGACGACGGCTCCGGCCAGGTCGAGGCAGCCCTCGCCTCCCCTGGTGACGGGGTGGCAGACCGCGACCCGGGCTCCGGCGTCGCCGGCGATACGCGTCACCTCCTCGATCTCGGCGTTGTGGTCGGTGGGGAAGGCGTTGACGGCCACGACCGGGGTGATGCCGAAGCCCCGCACGATCTGCAGGTGCTTGAGCAGGTTGGCGGCGCCGTCGCGCACGTCATCGACGTTCTCCTGGAGCATCTCCTCGGGCAGGTCCTTGCCGCTGACGAGGCGGTGGCGTCCGCTGTGGGCCTTGAGCGCCCTGATGGTGACCACGACGACGGCGACGCTCGGGTGCATCCCGGAGACGGCGCACTTGAGGTCGATGAAGCGCTCCAGGCCCATGTCGGATCCGAAGCCGGCCTCGGTGAGGATGTAGCCGCCGTCGCGGGCTCCTGCCGCAGCGACGCGGTCGGCGATGACCGAGGAGCATCCGGTGGCAATGTTGCCGAAGGGACCGGTATGGACCAGGACGGGGGTGCCCTCGCCGGTGCGCAGGAGATTGGGCTCAAGCGCATCGCGCAGGACGGCGCACATGGCTCCGGCCGCCTTGAGATCCTCGGCGCTGATCCACTCCCCACCACGGCTTCGGCCGATGACGATGCGCCCCAGGCGCCTGCGCAGGTCGGACAGGTCCGTGGCCAGCGACATGATGACCATGAGCTCGCTGGCCGGGGTGATGTCGAAGGAGGCCTGCCGGGTGACTCCATCGATCTTGGCCCCCAGGCCGGTGACGATATGGCGCAGGGCGCGGTCGTTGACGTCCAGCACCCGGGGCCAGGTGATGGTGCGCTCGTCAATGTCGAGCTCATTGCCGTGGTGCAGGTGGTTGTCGATCATCGCCGACAGGAGGTTGTGGGCAGCGGTGATGGCATGGAAGTCGCCGGTCAGGTGCAGGTTCATCCGCTCGGCCGGCAGGATGCGGGCGCCTCCGGATCCTCCGGCTCCGCCCTTGATGCCGAAGGTGGGGCCCATGGCCGACTGGCGCAGAGTCAGGACTGTCTGCTGGCCCAGGCGGGTGAGCCCCTGGGCCAGTCCGATGGCCGTGGTGGTCTTGCCCTCCCCGAAAGGCGTCGGCGTGATCGCAGTGACGACGACGTAGTGAGGGCTACTCGCCCCACCGCCGCTCACGTGCTGGCTGGATTCCAGCGCCCGCAGGTCGATCTTGGCCACATCGCGGCCATAGGGAATGACGTACTCGGCGGCTATTCCCGCTGAGGCCGCCAACGCGTGGAGGTCGATCGGAGCGTCGGAGCCGCCAGTGGCCGCAATCACCTGGGTCATGAGCCAAGCCTAGTCGGCCGGCACACAGGCCTCAGGCTCTTGACGCCCCACAAGCAGTCCCGTCCTCATTCCAATTCCTCAGCGTGAGCCGCAGCGATGGCCCGCATGGTCACGTCCCGGCTGTAGCCCTTGCGCCCCAGCACGGCCGCGGTGCGACGCCGGCGCACCTCCCAGGGCAGGTGGCCGGTGGCGGAGAGCTTCTTGCGAGCCAGCGCCAGCGCCGTTGAGTCCTCATCCTCGGCGCTGATCTGATCCAGGGCCTGAGCGACATCCGACTCACCCAGTCCCTTGCGCCGCAGTTCCTCGGCGATGGCCCGCCTGGCCGCCCCCTTCTCCGCGAAGCGGGTGCGCGCGAGGCGGGCCGCGTAGGCGGTGTCGTCAATGACTCCGGCGGCCTCCAGACGGTCAAGGACCTCGGAGGCTACACGGGAGTCCACCTCCTTGCGCTCGAGGAGCTCGGCCAGGGCGGCGCGAGGAGCCGCGCTGCGGTCCAGGCGGCGCAGGACGATCTCCCGCGCCGCCTCGACCGCTTGCGCATGGGCGTCAGGGATGAGCCAGGGCATCAGAACCCGCCGGCCTCCTCACCGAAGATGGTGTCCGGCTCATCCGACGACGCCTCCTTGGGAGTCTTGACACTCTTGGAGGTCTTCGCAGTGGCGGCGGTCTTCTTCCCGCGCCCTCGGGCGCTCTTGACCGCGCTCGTGGCGGCGGTGTCAGCGCTCTCCACCGGGACGGCTGCCGCGGCCACGGCGGCCTCGGCAGCGGCGAGCTCCTCAGCCTCCCGGGCCTTGCGGCCGGGCTCACCAATGCCCAGGGCAGCGAGGATCTTCTCCTCGATCTCGGCAGCCAGCTGCGGGTTGTCCTTGAGGAAGTTGCGGGCATTCTCCTTGCCCTGACCGAGCTGGTCCTCCCCGTAGGTGAACCAGGCCCCCGACTTGCGCACCACGCCGTTGTCCACTCCCAGGTCCAGCAGGCTGCCCTCGCGGGAGATGCCCTGGCCGTAGAGGATGTCGAACTCGGCCTGCTTGAAAGGCGGCGCCATCTTGTTCTTGACGACCTTGACCCGGGTGCGGTTGCCCACGGGCTGGTCCCCGTCCTTGAGGCCGCCGATGCGGCGCACGTCCAGGCGCACGGAGGCGTAGAACTTCAGGGCCTTTCCACCGGTGGTGGTCTCGGGGTTGCCGAAGAACACACCGATCTTCTCGCGCAGCTGGTTGATGAAGATGGCGGTGGTGCCGGTGGAGGACAGCGCACCGGTGATCTTGCGCAGCGCCTGGCTCATGAGGCGGGCCTGGAGACCGACGTGGGAGTCCCCCATCTCCCCCTCGATCTCAGCCTTGGGGACCAGAGCCGCCACGGAGTCGATGACGATGATGTCCAGGCCTCCTGAGCGCACCAGCATGTCGGTGATCTCCAGGGCCTGCTCCCCGGTGTCCGGCTGTGAGACCAGGAGGTTGTCAATGTCGACGCCCAGGGCCTTGGCGTAGACCGGGTCGAGGGCGTGCTCGGCGTCGATGAAGGCCGCGTTCCCGCCGGCCCTCTGCGCGCTGGCCACGGCGTGCAGGGCGACGGTGGTCTTTCCGGAGGACTCCGGCCCGTAGACCTCGACGATGCGTCCCCTCGGGAGTCCTCCGACTCCCAGAGCCACATCGAGGGCGACTGACCCGGTCGGGATGACGGAAACCGGAGGACGGGACTCGTCCCCCAGGCGCATGACGGATCCCTTACCGAAGCTCTTGTCGATCTGGGCGAGGGCTGTGGCCAGGGCCTTGGAACGGTCCTGGGTCTGGCTGGCAGCAGGCATTGTTCTACCTCGGTTCTCAGGGCGGCGCGCAGCCGCGGCGGACATGGCTGGTCAACTTCGGCGAGGTCCCCTCTCCGGGGCTCACCAACGACGGTATGCCTGACCACTGACATCTATCTCGGCCCCACATCAGCCCTGTGGACTCACGTGGCGTCGTCGTCGTTCGTGGAGAACAGTACCCGAACACCTGTTCGATCGTGACATCATCGTCACGCGCGTGTCGGCGGCTCCACACCTGTCTCCCGCATCCGCCCTCGTCACCTGGGCTCAGCGACGCGGATCCGAGCGGAAGATCCACCGCTCGGCATCCGAGCGCTCGGTCTCCTCACACAGAAGACCCCAGACCCGCTCCGGTGCCACTCCGTCGTCGAGCGCCTGCACGCAGGTCACCCCCAGCCCCGGAAGAACCAGATCCTGAGCCAGGGACCGGCCGTAGGCCGGACCGAAGACCGCCTCGACGGCGCTCCAGAACTCCGAGTGCTTCACCACTCCCCCTTTGTCAACAGGCAACCCGGCGGCGAGTCCACTCATTGTGGCCCCACCGCCGGGAAGGTCGGCTCACTGGTAACGATCTGCGCGCCACAAGAGCAGCGCACGCGGAGCGTCAGCGGATGGTCACCGCAGGGCGACCCCCTGCTGACGCACGAGCTCATCGGGAACCGTGTCCGGAATCATGACGCCCTCGGTCAGGGCGATGCGGTCGGAGACCTCACGCAGCACCATGGACAGGGGGGCGTCAAGCGCCTGGCAGATGGAGGCGAGCAGCTCGGAGGAGGCCTCCTTCTGACCGCGCTCGACCTCGGAGAGGTACCCCAGGGAGACACGGGCCTGCGAGGAGACCTCGCGCAGCGTGCGTCCCTGGTGCTGTCGGACGCCGCGCAGGACTTCTCCGATCTCGCGGCGCAGGACGACATTCTCGTGCTTCGGGGTGTCCACGGACACACCGTACCCTGCCCCGGGTCCCTGGCGCATCGGCATCCGGTTGTTGATCGGGCGAGTGGTGCGGGGGTGAGTCGTGTTGTTCATCGTCTAGCACAACCATTCACGTCGTGGATTCATTCCCGCCACGCGGGGCCAGTTCTCCGGCTCCGGTGACGTTGAGAACCACTCTACCGGCATTCCTGAGAGAAATCTGAAATACGTCTTAGTCTGCGGTCTGTAGTTGGTCAGTCGTCATTGAGAAGCAATCAGGGCTGCGGCCCACACTCGTCCTTCTGTAGGAAGCCGATGGCCAGCTCACACACCTCCATCACGGTGGCGCATCGGATCTGCGAGCGATCACCGCCCAGGTGCAGCTCGCGGTGCCTCTGTCCCCAAGGAGCGACGACGGCGACATGGACCGTTCCCGCCGGATGACCGTCTGCCGGCCCCGGCCCGGCCACCCCTGTGGTGGCCAACCCCACATCGGCCCCGAGGAGCCGGCGTACTCCATCCGCCATCTGTAGGGCGACATCACGGTCCACCGGCCCGGTCCGCTCCAGGTGCGCAGCATCGACCCCGAGGAGCTGCGCCTTGATCCGGGTGGCATAGGCCACGACCGTTCCCACGAGCACACGGGAGGCACCGGGGACCTCCACCAGACTGGAGGAGACCTGCCCGCCCGTCAGCGACTCGGCGATCGCCAGAGTCACTCCGTGGTCCGCAGCGGCCTGCAGCAGAGCCGTCGCCACGCGGATACGGTCCTGGGCGCCCTGCGCATCCACGATCACAGCGGCATCCGCCTTGGGAGGGTCACTGGCCGCTCCGTCCGCTCTGACGGCTCAGCCGCATCGCCTCGCGAACATAGTCCAGGCCAGTGACCACCGTGACGATGAGTGCCGCAGCCACAATGACGTAGGCCGTCTTAGTCAGGAACGCGGCCGGGCCCGCGGGAAGCAGGAGCATGGACCACGGCGTGAGCAGCCCGACCAGCCCCACCATCTGCAGCGTCGTCTTGATCTTGCCGCCGCGCGAGGCCGCCATGACGGCACGGCGCAGCATGAAGAAGCGCATAACCGTGATGCCGAGCTCGCGCACGACGATGAGGATGGTGACCCACCACCACAGTCGTTGGTTGACGCTCAGCAGAACGAAGGCGGACAGGGTCAGCGCCTTGTCCGCGATCGGGTCGGCGATCTTGCCGAAGGAGGTCACCAGCCCCCACGAGCGCGCCAGCTGGCCGTCAAGGCGGTCCGTGAAGGCCGCCACGACGAAGACCACGACTGCGGCGAGCCTGGCCCGGTCCCCGGGCAGCAGGGCGAGCCAGATGAAGACGGGCACGAGCAGCAGGCGCAGCACCGTCAGGACGTTGGCGATGTTGAGTAGCGGCGCCTGCTCTGACGGCGCGGCGCCATCCGGGGCGGTCGGGGCGTTCATCAAGACCAGCCTAGTCGCGGACGACCTCCCACCGACGCAGAAACCTCGATCCATCTTCTCAACGGCCTCGCATCCGAGCGGCTGCACCGTACGCGTCATGCTCCATCGCAGACGACACGCGACATAGGATCTGTTTTCACCCACGGTTCACGCTGCCATCCACATGCATCCGCCTGGCACTGGTGAAGCCAGCACGAACTGTGCACACACCTTGAAGGTTCGCTTCTTACATTCATCACCATGCACTCCTCCACCTCTCTACCATCACCTTCACCAGGCTCCGCATGTCTCACCCGCAGGTCACGAGGACCGGCCCTGCTGACCGCCGTCGTTCTCACCGCATCCGTCGCCATGAACGGTTGCTCGACGAGTTCCGATCAGGCTGTGCCGGCTCAATCGCCGACTCCGTCCGCCTCCGCCAGCGTCGGCGGCTCGCAGGACGTCCACTTCACCGTGGGTTACGCCGGGGACGTCCTCATGCACATGCCGGTAATGGAATCCACTCCGGCAGGCTCAGGGGATATCACCGCCAACATCGCCGCTGAGACCCCCTGGGTCGAGGGCCTGGATCTGGCCCTGTGCGGGATGGAGGTACCTGTCGCTCCGGACGGGGTCTACTCGGGCTACCCCGCCTTCGGCACCTCTACCGAGGTCGTGGCCGCCTTGGCGAGATCCGGATGGGACGGCTGCGCGACCGCCTCCAACCACGCTGCGGACCGGGGGGAGTCCGGCGTCGTGGCCACCTTGGACGCCCTGGACGCTCACGGGATGGGCCACGCAGGCACCTACCGGAGCCGACAGGACGCCTCGGTCCCCTTCGCGCTCTACGAGCTTGAGCGGGGTGGGCGCACCGTGACCGTCGCCCAGATCTCCACGACCATGGACCTCAACGGCCTGGAGGATCCCACCGGCTACTCGGTGGCACTCAACGACGTCGGCGCCATCACGAAGGCGGCAACGTCGGCCCGTGCGGCGGGCGCCGACCTCGTCGTCGTCCAATCCCAGCTCGGTGAAGAGTACGAGACCACGCCCAACGACGCGCAGGTCTCCTATGCCCAGGCCCTGGCAGACAGCGGGCAGATCGACATCCTCTTCGGCGCTCACCCTCATGTGCCTCAGCCCGCCGAGAAGCTCTCCGGAGGAGTCGAGGGCAAGGGGATGTGGGTGTCGTACTCGGCCGGCAACTACATCTCGAACCAGGATGAGGAGTGCTGCGCCCCGCTGTCCGACGTCGGTCAGCTGGTCTGGGCCGACGTCACCTCCCACGCCGACGGCTCAGTGAGCGTGGACAAGCTGAACTGGCACCCGTTCACCATGGATCTCGCCGGTGGCTACAAGATCCGGGACCTGGCGGCGCTTCACAACGGTGAACGCTCTGCCGACCTGGGCCTGAGCACGGAGGAGATCGACCGGCGCTGGAACCTGCTGACCTCTCAGGTCAAGGACGCCTCGACCGTGTCCACCACACCGCCCAAGGCCACCGGACCGGCTCCGACGATTCCCAGCCGGGACGAGGTCATCACACGGGCAGGGGCCCACCCGGGCCCGCAGGGCACGGCATCGGCCTCCCCCTCACCACGATGAGCCGCGGCCAGTGAGCGACCAGGCGTCCTCGGAGTCCTCATCGGCGGACGTATCGTCCCAGGACTCCGACTCCGGCAGGCTCGAGGCGACCTCCAACGGATCCGTGCTGTAGCGGTTCGACGGCATGACCGCAGTACGGGGCTCATTCGCGGCAGGAGCCGACGGGGCCTCGGAATCGGGCTCGCCTTGAGAGGCGTCAGGGGCTTCGGGACTCTCAGCGCTTCCCGGCGCACCGCCCTCGCCCTTGATCCAGGCCAGGGTCTCCTCGAGCTGCTCGGGCTGGACGAGGACGTCGCGGGCCTTGGAACCCTCCGAGGGGCCGACGACCTCACGCGACTCGAGCAGGTCCATGAGGCGTCCGGCCTTGGCGAAGCCGACGCGCAGCTTGCGCTGGAGCATGGAGGTGGAGCCGAACTGACTGGAGATGATGAGCTCGGCGGCCTGCAGTAGCAGGTCCATGTCATCACCGATCTCCTCATCGATCTGCTTCTTGACCTCCGGGACGACGACGTCCTCGCGGTACTCGGGCGTCAGCTGGGACTTGACGTGCTCGACGACGGAGCGGATCTCGGACTCGGTGACCCACGAGCCCTGGATACGCACTGGCGTGGAGGCGCCCGGGCCCAGGTAGAGGGCGTCACCCTGGCCGGTAAGCGTCTCGGCCCCGTTCTGGTCGAGGATGACCCGGGAGTCCAGCTGGGAGGCCGTGGCGAAGGCCAGGCGCGAGGGGACGTTGGACTTGATGAGGCCGGTGACCACCTGGGCGACGGGACGCTGGGTGGCCAGCACCAGGTGGATCCCGGCAGCGCGGGCCAGCTGGGTGATGCGCTGGATGGAGGCCTCCACGTCCTTGGGGGCGGTCATCATGAGGTCGGCGAGCTCGTCGACGACGACCAGGAGGTAGGGGTAGGGGCTCAGCTCTCGCTGGGATCCCGGCAGGGGCTGGACCTCGCCTGCGCGCACCGCCTTGTTGAAGTCGTCAATGTGCTTGAAGCCGAAGGAGGCCAGGTCGTCGTAGCGGGCGTCCATCTCGCGCACCACCCACTCCAGGGCCTCGGCCGCCTTCTTCGGGGAGGTGATGATCGGGGTGATGAGGTGGGGGATGCCCTCGTAGATGGTCAGCTCCACCCGCTTGGGGTCCACCAGCACCATGCGCACCTCCTCGGGGGTGGCACGCATCATGATCGAGGTAATCATCGAGTTGACGAAGGAGGACTTACCCGAACCGGTCTGCCCGGCCACCAGAAGGTGCGGGGTCTTGGCCAGGTTGGTGACGACGTAGTCGCCCTCAACGTTCTTGCCCAACCCGACCACCAGAGGGTGCGCCTGCTTGCGCGCGGCCTGGGAGCGCAGGACGTCGCCGAGCTTGACCATCTCCCGGTCGCTGTTGGGGATCTCGATGCCGATGGCGCTCTTTCCCGGAATGGGGGTGAGCAGACGGATCTCGTCGGAGGCCACCGCGTAGGCGATGTTCTTCTCCAGCCCCGTGATGCGAGAGACGTTGACCCCCCGACCCCGGTGGACCTCGTAGCGGGTGACCTGAGGACCGCGCGTGTAGCCGGTGACCGTGGCGTCCACGTTGAACTCGGCGAAGACATTCTGCAGAGCCTCGACGATGGCGTCGTTAGCGGGGGTGCGGGTGGAGTGTCCCGGCCCTGGACCAAGCAGCGCGTCCTCGGGCAGGGTGTAGGTCGAGCCGTCAGGCAACGACATGTTGCCCATGGCGATCTGGTCGGCGAGATCGGGCTCCTCGAGCACGACCTCGGGGGTCTCCTCGGTGACGGCGTCGAAACCGGACGGTGTCTGAGGGGCAGGCTTCGTAGCCGTGCGCTTGGCGGATGAGGGTTTGCGCTGTCCCCCTGAGACCGGGCCGGAGGCCGCGGGTCCACCTGTCGAGCCAGTGGGCCTGCTCCGAGCAGGAGAGGAGGCTGAGGGCGCCGGGGAGGCGATGACGTCGGTCTCCTCGCCCACGTCCGGGATGACGAAGTCCTCGCTGCCGGAGTGAGCACCGTGATCGCCGCCCGGCTCGACGAGCTCGGTGATCGTCGTCTGCTGGGCCTGCCGGTCGGCCGAGCGCTTGCGCCGGCCGCTGCCCCGCTTACGAGAAGCCGACTCCTCCACCTCCAAGGCGGAGCGGAAGGGCTCGTCACCGTCGTAGGAGTCCAGGAGCGCCGTCTGATCCGGGTCCTCACCCGAGGCGGCGGCTCGCCCAGCGTTTCCACGCGCGCGTCCGAGCAGGCGCCGAGCCAGGGAGTCACCGATGCCACCGGCGCCCTGGGCGGGGCCATCACCCTCTGAGGCCCGGCGCTGCTCCAACAGCTCACGGATCTCGGCAACAGTCTTGCCGGACAGGACCAGTGCGGAGAACGCGGTCAGGAGGATGAACAGGATGAAGGCCCCCACGGAGGAGAACAGCGCCGCCAGGGGGTAGCCCACCAGCCATCCCAGCAGCCCCCCAGCTGCTTCCAGTCCGCCGAGGTTGTTCTTGAGGACCGGGTTGCCGCTGCCGACCTGGATCATTCCGGTCAGAGCCGTCAGCAGCCCCAGGCAGCCCACGGAGACCCGCGCGTGCACCGCCCCCAGGTTGTGGACCCGCAGCATGGCGACGCCCAGCGCCGCCAGGAGCGGGGGCACGAAGATGCCCAGGACACCCACAGGGCCCGCGGCGATGTGGTGCAGGAGATCGCCTGCGGCGCCGGAGATCCCGAACCACTCGCGCAGCGCCAGCACCGCTGCGAGGGCCAGAATGAGAAAGGCCCAGCCGGTGCGGCGGTAGCGTCCGCCAGAGGGCCCGGTTCCAGGCGCAGAGAAGGGAGCGGCCCCTGGAGCGGAGCCACCTCGATTACGTCCTCTGCCGGTTCCTGATGAAGACGCAGCTGTTCTCGTGGTGCGACGATTGGCCATGATGCTCTAGAAACTATCGGATTCTCGGTGTCATTGGCCTTGCCACGCCGCCTGCGCCGGCCGGAGACACGTCACCTTCTCAGTGCCGCGGCCGGGTACTGGGACTCACCTCCTGGGTGGCAGAGGCAGGCGCAACCCCAGAACCCTTCAGGGGCTCTCAGAGCCTCTCATCGCATACCCGGAGGAACTCATCGATCTCCTCGCGCAGCGGGGCCTGGGCCGGGCCGCTGCAGGCGACGGCGTGGGCCGCGGCCGCGTTGGCACGCCTGGCCGCCTCAACGACATCGAGTCCATCAAGAAGGCCGGCGACCAGAACACCGGTATGCGTGTCTCCCGCCCCCGTGGTGTCCACGACCTCGCGCACGAAACCAGGAACCTCGATCGCCGCCTCACCCACCGGATGGAGGACACAGCCGTGGACACCGGTACGGTGGACGATCAGTGCCTGCGGACACGCCTGCCGGATGGCCCTCATGCCACCGAGGCGTTCCTCGAGCCGGCTCATCTCCAAGTCATTGCCGGTCAGCATCGTCGCTCGACCCAGCAGCGGTAGGAGCACCTGGTCCGGGATGTCGGGCTGGACCGGACCGAGGTCGATCACCAGCCCGACGCCGTCGGGGATCGACAGCAGCCAGTCGGCCAGGATGCCGCGGCTCGTGTAGTGGGCCAGGTCGTAGCCCGTGGCGTAGACCCAGTCCCCGGCCCTCAGGTCGAGACTCTCGAGATCCTCACGCTGAGGCTCACCCTCTACGCCCGCGGTGGTGATGAAGGTGCGTCGGCCGGAGGGCTCGATGAGCGTGGTGCAGGTGCCGATGTCCCCGACGAGCTCCTCGACGAGCAGCTCGACCCGGTCCAGCCGCATCGACTCACGCACCCGCGCGGAGTTGGGGCCGGTTCCCAGGGTGGCAGCCAGAGCAGTGGGAACGCCCTGCCGGGCTGCGGCCGAGACCACGGTGTACCCGCCACCGACGACCGGACCCGACGACGCACCGGTGATCGCCCCTCCCGGCGTCGGCACACGGCTGACGTGGAGGGGGATGTCAATGAGGATGGATCCGGTGGATATGAAGCACGCGGGCCGGAAGAGAGTCATGCAGTAAGCGCCCTCCCGCTATGCCTCGATGACGACCGGGACGATCATGGGACGGCGCCTGAGGCGGCGCCCGATCCAGCGCCCCAGGGTGCGGCGCATGACCTGCTGGAGGGAGTAGGCGTCCGCCTTCCCGGTCTCCAGCGCAGCCGACAGGGCCTCGGTCACATCGGGAAGAATCTCCTCGAAGACCGAGTCGTCCTCCGCCACGCCCCGCGCCTGGATGTGGGGGCCGGCCAGGATCGTGCCGGTCGTGGTCTCCACCACGGCGTAGACCGAGACGAAGCCCTCCTCCGCCAGGATGCGGCGGTCCTTGAGCTCGGCCTCGTCGATCTCCCCCACCGAGGAGCCGTCGACGTAGATGTAGCCGCAGGGCACCTGGCCGGCGATACGGGCCACTCCACCCTCCAGGTCGACGGCCACGCCGTCCTCGCACAGCATGACCCGTTCCGGGGCGATTCCCGTCTTGACGGCGAGCCCACCATTAGCCACCAGATGACGAATCTCACCGTGAATGGGCATGACGTTGCGGGGCTGGACGATGTTGTAGACGTGGAGCAGCTCCTCGGAGGAGGCGTGCCCGGAGACGTGGACCTTGGCGTTGCCCTGGTGGACCACGCGTGCCCCCAGCCTCATGAGCTGGTTGATGACCCGGAAGACGGAGTTCTCGTTGCCGGGGATGAGGGAGGAGGCGAAGATGACGGTGTCCCCGGGCTCGATGGTGACGCTGCGGTGCTCGGAGTGGGCCATCCGGGACAGGGCCGCCATGGGCTCTCCCTGAGAGCCGGTGACCATGAGGACTCTCTCGTGCGGGGGCAGCGAGGTGATGTCCCGGGCATCGATGAGGACACCTGCGGGGACCTTGAGGTAGCCGCGCTCGGCGGCGATCCCCATGTTGCGCACCATGGAGCGCCCCACGAGGGCGACCCGCCTGTCGTGCAGGGCGGCGGCGTCGAGGACCTGCTGGACACGGTGGACGTGGCTGGCGAAGGAGGCCACGACGATCTGCCCGTCGGAGTCGGCGAAGACGTTGTCCAAGACCTGGCCGATCTCGCCCTCGTGGCCCACCATGCCCGGGACCTCGGCGTTGGTGGAGTCCACGCAGAACAGGTCCACGCCCTCCTCACCGAAACGGGCGAAGGAGCGCAGGTCCGTGATGCGCCCGTCGATGGGCAGGGAGTCCATCTTGAAGTCACCGGTGGCCAGCACGTTGCCGGCATCGGTGCGGATCATGACGGCCATGGCGTCGGGGATGGAGTGGTTGACGGCCACGAACTCCAGGTCGAAGGGGCCGTAGGAGACCTCCTCGTGCTCGACGACCTGACGCAGCACCGGACGGATACGGTGCTCCTTGAGCTTGGCCTCCACGAAGGCCAGCGTGAGCTCGCTTCCCACCAAGGGGATGTCCTCACGCAGGCGCAGCAGATAGGGCACACCCCCGATGTGGTCCTCGTGCCCGTGAGTCAGGACCAGGGCGACGACGTCGTCGATGCGGTGCTCGATGGAGGAGAAGTCAGGAAGGATGAGGTCGACACCCGGCTGGTCCTCCTCGGGGAAGAGCACACCGCAGTCGACGATAAGCAGCTTGCCGTCCAGCTCGAAGACGGTCATGTTGCGGCCGACCTCGCCCAGGCCCCCCAGGGGAGTGATGCGCATGGCGCCATCAGCGAGGGGGCCGGGGGTCTTCAGCGCGGGAAAGTTCGTCACGCGGGCATCCTACCGAGGATGCCGCGATTATCGATTGACACGGTTCGATCCAGTTGGATTCTGTCGCACTTCCGCAACGTTCCGACGCGAAGTTCAGGCGCCTGCCAGGTTCGCTCTACGATATCCCGGTGACGACCACGAGCCTGCCGGATGACGGAGCTAGGGACAGCGCTCCCTCTTCGTCAACCGAGTCACAGCCGAGTCCCGCTCCTCGTGAGAGCCGGCGAGGCCTCCTGGGAAGAGCCGCCCTGGCAACGACTGCAGGTCTCCTCGGTGCGGGCGCCGGCGCAGGAGCCGCCCACTGGCGGGACACCCACCTCTCCCCCACGGCAAGAACCGCCCCTCGCCCCGCGGGTCCCGGCGACCCGCTCGGAACGCGAGTGGTCTTCCAGACCGACGGGAAGTCCGGAAAGCTGGCGTTGACCTTCGACGACGGCCCGGACCCCCGTTGGACTCCACGGGTGCTTGACATGCTGGCGAGGTTGCACGTGCAGGCCACCTTCTTCGTCCTGGGCTCCGCGGTGCAGGCCCACCCCGAGCTGATCGCGCGAGAGGTCGCCGAGGGGCACGAGGTCGCCGTTCATAACTGGGTGCACACGGATGTCTACGGCGTGAGCTTCTCCGAGCTGAGCGACTCAGTGGAACGGACACGTGAGGCGATCATGGCCGCCGGCGCCCCATCTCCACGCCTGTGGCGGCCTCCCTACGGCCGGGTTGACGCGCCGGCCATGATGGTCGCCTCACTCAAGAAGATGGACCTGTTGCTGTGGAGCGTTCACACGCCCACTGCGGCGAAGGCCGCCGCCATCAAGGATGCTGCCGGCGCCGGGTCGGTGGTGCTGTGTCACGACGGGCGCACGCAGCCCTCCGAGGCCCTGTTCACCGCCTTGGAAGGAGGCGTGCGCTCGCTGCTGGAGCGAGGGCTTGCCGTGACGACGGGAAGTGACCTGCTGGCGCCCGCCTGACGAATGAACCAGGGCCCCTTGCCACACGAGCCGGGCCGGCCGCAGAGGCCATCACCATGACACGCACATGCCTCAGAACCGGAAAGACACGACAGAGGTGCCTGCTCCACTGTGCAGTGAAGCAGGCACCTGATCCTCGTACCCCCAGCCGGATTCGAACCGGCGCCGCCGCCGTGAGAGGGCGGTGTCCTAGGCCACTAAACGATGGGGGCAGGCTATGGAGTTGTGAACCAGCAGACCTGATCGGGCTGCTTGATCCGTACCCCCAGCCGGATTCGAACCGGCGCCGCCGCCGTGAGAGGGCGGTGTCCTAGGCCACTAAACGATGGGGGCATATGACAGTCCGAGCGCCGAAACCGACAACCGGACCCTCGTACCCCCAGCCGGATTCGAACCGGCGCCGCCGCCGTGAGAGGGCGGTGTCCTAGGCCACTAAACGATGGGGGCCACAGATCATGAGATCCGCTGGGGTACCAGGACTCGAACCTAGAATAACTGAACCAGAATCAGTCGTGTTGCCAATTACACCATACCCCAAAGGGCTTCACCTCGAAACGGAGCACGTCCGAGGCAGCGGGCAGTAATCTACACGCCCACCCCCACCCCATCAAATCGCCAGGAGGTGAAGACCGACACACAACAGGAGCCTCACACACCTTCCCCCTCCGTCCCCCCAATCACCGCCACACACACCCCCTGGCAACGAGCACCAGCTCCCTCCAGAGCACTCACAACCGAGCGGACCCCCAGAGGCATCCCCTACACTCCCATCTAGTTCCTGCTCACCCCACTCTCCTGGGAGGCAATATGCCCACCCGCCTGCGGCACCGTCACCGCGCAGGTCACGGCCCCTGCCGCACTCGCCTCCTCACCCTTGGACTGACCCTGATCGCAGCTCTCCCCCTTGGCGCCTGCGGCCCCGCACACAATGGACAGCTGACCGTCGAACCCGCCGGCGCCTCCTCCACGGCCACCTCCTCCAGCTCGGATGCGCCGTCCGCGACCCCGACGCCGTCGGCAACATCGTCCGCAACAGCCTGGACGGCCCCGAACGTCACGATCTCCAACGACACCACGGGTACCTGGCACCGGCAGGACGACATACTCGAGCATCCGGTCGAGACACCATCAAAAATCAGCCAGGCCTACAAGTTCGACGCAGGAGGCTGCCTAGCCATCATCTTCTACGACGCAAGCCAAACAATTCACGACGAAGGAAGAAGGGGTGGAGACAACCTCTCCTCCTCCACAAAGGTGCAGGAGACGATGTCCAACCACAGTTCCTTTGTGGTGGCCTCAGGTCCGACCTCCGTCAACGCCGTACGAGACGACAATGGGACGCTTCCCGGATACGAGATCGCATACACAGCCACTGTCACATATGCCAACGGCTCGACCGGTGACGTAGCGGGATATCGGTTCTTCCGGCAGATCAGCGATCCGGGTGTCACACTCGAAATCTTCCTCGAGTGCGCCCCGGACAATCTTGCCCCCTCCGACACATGGCACCAGTTCTTGTTCTCGACACGAGTGGAGGGACTCGATGCTGGGGCCATGGGATAGATGAGTCCCAGTACCGAGCCACAACACCTTCCCTCCTCCTTCCTCACCACCAGGAGAGCCGCATTGCCTCATTCAGCACAGCACCATCGCCAGATGTTCCTCACCCGCACCCCCTCCAGAGCTCGTCACCTCGCCCTGGTGGGGCTGGGCCTCGCAGCCAGTCTGGCGCTGAGCGCCTGCGGCCCCGCCCATAAGGGGCAGCTCACCGTCGAGCCCGCCGAAGCCTCCGCCGAGGCCAGCGAATCCAGTTCCCCCTCGCCGTCCCCAACACCGAGCCCGACCGCCTCACCGTCGACGCCTTCACCCTCGGCGACGACATGGACGGCACCGAGTGTCACGATCTCCAGCGAGGACTCGTCGGTCTGGACGCACGACGACGAGCGCATCAAGAAGGACTCGGCCGGCCCTAACGGGACTATTGACGGCTACACGGTCAACGCCAACCCCGCCTGCTTCGGTTTTGTCTCCAGCGAAGCCGAGGAGAGGTTCTACACCCTCCGAGGAGTCGGAGACGACATTCAGTCCAAAGCGGCCCTCAAGAGTCAGCAGACGATCTTCTCCAATTATCAGACGACACAAGGGCCAAACCTCGTGGAGGCCGTCCGGGACGACAGCGGGACCTTCCCGGGCTATGAGGAGACCTTCTCCGTGACCGCCAACTTCTCCGACTCCCCCAACACGCCCATGGATGGATATCGTTTCGACAGGCGAGTGGGAGAGAAGGGGTTCACTTTCGAGGTCATGCTGCTGTGCCCTCAAGGCTCCCTCATCGGACTGGATCAGTGGCACACGATCCTGGGGGGCATCCGGATCCAGGGAATCGACGCCGGAGCCATGTAGTTGGCCAGCGCGGCCCTGCACTCACTGGCCGGTGGGGCCGGGACGCATGCACTTGATGCTGCGTCCCAGCCCCACCGGCTCAGTTGATTCTGCAGTCACGTCACCCGAGCCGGGCCCGAAGAGTCTTCAGCCTGGTCAGGGTGGAACTGCTTCCAAGGATCTCCATGGACTCGAACAAGGGCGGAGAGACCTGCCGCCCGGTCACCGCGACGCGCAACGGACCGTATGCCAGACGCGGTTTGATCCCCTCGCCGTCGGGCATGCCCCGCCCCTCGACGATGGCGGTCTTGAGCACGTCCTCCAGATGGTCCTTGTCCCACTGCTCAGGGCTGAGCCCCTCCAGGGCGCTGATACCCGCATCCAGCACGTCTCCGGCCGAGGACTTGAGCTTGGCCAGGGCCTTGTCGTCGACGACGAGAGCGTCGTCGGACACGAACAGGAAGCCGAGCATGTCGCGGCTCTCACGCAGAAGCTGGATCCGCGTCTGGATGAGAGGGGCCGCCTCGTTGAGGATCTCCTGCTCCCGCGCAGTGAGCTTGTCGAAGGAGTCGGCTGAGACCAGCGGCACCTGAGCGGTCTCTCCGGTCGGGTCGGGGTAGGCGTCGGCCAGGTAGGGCACGAGCCGGTCCCGGAAGTCGGTCTCCCCCAGCGCACGCACCTGCTCGGCATTGATGGCCTCGCACTTCTTGGGGTCGAAGCGGGCCGGGTTGGGGTTGACGTCGTGGACGTCGAAGGCCTCGATCATCTCAGCGGCGGAGAAGACGTCGCGGTCCGCGCTCAGTGACCATCCCAGGAGGGCCAGGTAGTTGAGGAGGCCCTCGGGGATCATGCCGCGGTAGCGGTGGATGAGGAGGTTGGACTGCGGGTCTCGCTTGGACAGCTTCCGATTGCCCTCCCCCATGACGTAGGGCAGGTGGCCGAACTCGGGAACAACCTGAGCCCGACCGATGTCCATGAGGGCCCGGTAGAGGACCACTTGCCGCGGAGTGGAGGACAGCAGGTCCTCACCTCGCAGAACATGGGTGATGCCCATCGCGGCATCGTCAACAGGGTTGACCAGGGTGTAGAGGGGCTCACCACCTGCGCGCACGACGACGTAGTCCGGAACGCTACCGGCCTTGAAGGTGATGGGGCCGCGGACCAGGTCGGTGAAGGTGATGTCCTCCTCCGGCATCCGCATCCGCAGGACGGGCAGGCGCCCTTCGGCGCGGAAGGCGTCCTTCTGCTCCTGGGTCAGATCGCGGTCGAAACCGTCGTAACCCAGCTTGGGGTCCTCACCGCGCTCACGGTGACGGGCCTCGATCTCCTCGGGGGTGGAGAACGACTCGTACAGGTAGCCCGCCGCCAGCAGCTCAGCGGCGACCTCCTTGTACAGGTCCATGCGCTGGGACTGGCGATAGGGCTCATGAGGGCCGCCCTTCCCCACGCCCTCGTCCCAGTCCAGGCCCAACCAGGTCAGGGAGTCCAGAATGGCGTCGAAGGACTCCTCGGAGTCACGAGCGGCGTCGGTGTCCTCGATCCGGAAGACGAAGGTGCCACCGATATGGCGGGCGTAGGCCCAGTTGAACAGGCAGGTGCGCACCATGCCCACGTGAGGGGTTCCCGTGGGTGAGGGGCAGAAACGTACGCGCACGGACGATGAGCCCTGCTCCGGGACACCGGAGGCGGAGGCAGGCTCAGGACGGAAGGCGGATAAGTGATCACTGAGTTCAGGCATGATGGGGCCAGGATAGTCCCCTCCTGTGCCGCTCAGGGAACAGGTCAGGAACCCCCTCGAGCGGCCCCCGCCACGCCGGCCGCCGACGCAGGCACAGAGACGCTATGAGGAGATCAATCTCCTCTCCATCGAGGTCACCTCTCTTCGGCATGACCACCCACATCCTTAAGCGGAATTACCGCATAGACGCCCCCATTATCTGGGTCTCTCACCTGAAGTATTCGCCCTCGACTCCGCGAGATGGGGATCTCGCCCCATCGCACTGCGCATACGGAGGAATTAGGGTGCCATCCGTGAGATCATGATGTCGCCGCCATGAAGTCCTCGCGGCTCCCACCAGAGGTGATGACATCCCTAGTCCGTTCGGGAAGACTCCCGACTCATCGTTCCTTGGAGGCCTCATGTCCCCGTCCCTACATCCGGCGGCAGGTTCCACCAACCGCCGCCGATCTGCCCTCAGACTCCCCGTTGTTGCCGGCCTCAGCCTCGCTTTGGCCGTTCCGGCTCTCGCTGCGTGCCAGGACGAGTCCGGCCCCGCACGCCCCAGTGCCTCCAGCAGTGCGTCATCATCCGCTAAAAAGTCGGACAAGAGTGCAGAACCATCGGAAAAGCCCTCCAAGGAGAGCAAGAACAGCAACGTCGAGTACGTTCCTTCATGGGAGTTCCCGCAGTCCCACTCCGGTTGGAACGTGACCGTCTACGACGTCGACGGTAAGAACAAGATGGATAAGCAGAACGGCTGCGTGTTCACCGCGACGCAGAATCTGTACGCCCAGACCACGAAGGACGATCAGGCGGAGTCGGGCTATCAGGCAGATGCCGTCATCGACGCCTATCAGAAGTCGTCGGACTTCACGAACGTCTCCTTCGAGCCCACCAAGGACGATTCCACCCTGGTCAAGGACACCGACGGTCACGCCATCGAGACCAAGCGCCTGGACTTCACATACACCGGAGCTGACCACAAGGACTACAAGCTCACCAGGGTCGTCCGTGTCTTCAGCACGGTGGGTAGGCCCGTCATGCTCCAGGGGATGTACGCCTGCCCCGTCAACGTCTACTCCTCCAGTGAGATGGAGGAACTGTTCAAGGCCACCCCGATCTCCAATCCTGGCCCGGCCGACATGGACGAGGGCAGCTCCAGCGATGGTGCCGGCAAGGACGGCAACGACGGCAAGAAGAGCGAGTCCGAGGACAAGAAGAGCGATGAGAAGAGCTCAGGAAGTTCTCCCAAGGACACCTGATCGGCCCCTCGGCTCCCCATGAGCCGAAGAGCAGTACCGGCACTCACGAGTATGGGTGGGGCTCTCGGGGCGTACCACGAGAACCCCACCCATCGTCGTCTTCAGGCGAGGATTCCCACTCCTGGGCACCAGTCGCATGGACTCAGCGACGGACCACCGGGTTGGAGAAGGAGCCGATGCCCTCGACCTCGACCTCGACGCGCTGACCGGCTCGGATCTCGCCGACTCCGGCCGGTGTGCCGGTGAGAATGACGTCACCGGGCAGGAGGGTGAAGATCGTCGATATGTAGGCGACCAGCTCGGGAATCGAGCGGATCATGTCAGCGGTCCGTCCCTCCTGGACGAGGCGGCCATCGACCCGGGCGCGCACCACCGCGTCGCCGGGTGAGAAGAGCGGCTCGCGGCCGGGCTCGGGAACCTCGATCCATGGCCCCAGGGGGCAGGAGGTGTCGAAGGCCTTGGCCCGCACCCACTGCGGCTCGGCGCGCTGGCGGTCGCGGGCCGAGACGTCGTTGGCGACCGTGTACCCCAGGATGACGTCGTCGGCGTGCTCCACGGGGACGTCCTTGGCGAGGGTCTTGATGACGACGGCGAGCTCGGCCTCGTAGTGAACCTCCTCGCTCCAGGCGGGCAGGACGATGGGAGCGTCGGGGCCGATGACGGAGGTGTTGGGCTTGAGGAAGACCACCGGGTCGCGCGGCGGCTCGTCCTCCCCCATCTCGGCGATGTGGCCCCCGTAGTTCTTACCGATCCCCACGACCTTGGAGCGCGGGATGACCGGCGACAGGAGCCGGACCTCGCCCAGCTCGACGACCTCCCCGGTGGCCTCGGGCAGAGAGTAGAGGGGGTCTCCCTTGAGGACCAGGAGGTGCCCCTCGGACTCGCCCGAGGCGACCTCATGCTCGGGCAGGCCCTGGACGATGCCGTAGCGGGGCTCGTCACCGGTGGAGAAGCGCGCGATCTTCATGGGCCTCAGCCTAGCGCTGTTGGGCTCAGCTGCCCGAGGCCTCCTCGAGCGCGGCGCGACGCTCCGTGATGGCGGCGTGGGCAGCGCCGTCAGCCGCCCAGATGTCTCCGGGGAGCGTGCCGGGCAGGTAGGGGTTGTCGGTGGCGATGAAGCGGATCTCGTCCTTCTCGCCGGCCTCGACGGCGCGGCGCTGGGCCTCCCAGTCGCGCAGGGCCCCGAAGGCCCAGCCTCCCAGGGCGAGGATGGAGACCATGTTGATGACGGTCATGGCCCCCATGACAAGGTCGGACAGGCTCCATACGAAGGTGAGGGTGGACAGGGAGCCGACGGCGGTGGCCACGATAATCATGGCCCGCAGGGCGTAGTGCTTGTGCTGCTTGCCCTGGAGGTAGTCCATGTTGACCTGGGCGTAGGTGTAGTTGCCCAGGAGCGAGGAGTAGGCGAAGACGAAGATGATGACGGCCATGAGGTACTGCGCCCAGCCACCGAGGACGTTGGTGACCGATGCCGAGGTCAGGGTGTTGGCGGCGCCATTGGCAACCTCTGGGGCGGATTGAGCGGCCACCGGGTCGTAGACCCCGGAGAGCAGGACGATGAGGGCGGTGACGGTACACACCACGATCGTGTCGACGAAGACGCCCAGGGACTGCACGAATCCCTGCTGGACCGGGTGGGGGACGGTGGCGGTGGCTGCGATGTTGGGGACCGATCCCTCGCCGGCCTCGTTGGAGAACAGGCCTCGTCGGGTGCCGTTGAGAAGTGCGGCGGTGAATCCCCCGGCGGTCCCGGCGAAGGCCTGGTTGAGCCCGAAGGCGCCCTCGAGGATGGAGAGGATCGCTCCCGGGATCGCGCTGGCGTGCAGCACCAGGATGGTCACGGCGATGAGCGCGTAGACCACGGTCATGATCGGCACGAGCCACTCCGAGACGGCAGCGACCGACTTGATGCCCTTGAAGATGATCGGCGTGGTGATGAGAACCAGTGCAACGGCGGTCATCCACGGCTCGACGTGGAAGGTGCTCTCCATCGTGGCGGCGATGGTGTTGGCCTGGGTGGCCTCGTAGGCGAAGCCGAAGACGAAGGTGATGACGACGGCGAAGAGCTTGGCGGCGGGCTTGGAACCCAGGCCGCGCTGGATGTAGTAGGCCGGGCCGCCGCGGAAGGTGCCGTCGGGGTGGGTGACCTTGTAGAGCTGGGCGAGGGTGGCCTCGATGAATCCGGTGGCCATGCCCACCAGCGCCACGATCCACATCCAGAACACGGCGCCGGGGCCACCCATGGTGATGGCGATGGCCACACCCACGATGTTGCCGGTGCCCACGCGGGAGGCCAGCCCGACGGCGAAGGCCTGGAAGGAGGAGATTCCGCCCTCCTTGCTGTCACGGGAGGAGGTGATGGCCCGCACCATGTAGGGGAAGAGCCGCAGCTGTACGAATCCGGTCCGCACGGTGAAGTACAGGCCTCCCAGCACGAGCAGCCAGGCGAGCAGGTAGAGGAACAGGTACCCGGCGGCGTCATCGAGGATCTTGGCGCCATCGTTGAAGAAGCGTTCCAAGGATGCGGTCCAGTTGTTGCCTGCGCTGGATGCCGCACTGTTCAGGGAAGCCAGAACCGGTTGCACGTGAGATCCTCCGTAGGGGTGGGACGACGGCGCGGGCGGGGTGGGCGTCGGGCGCGCGAACCAGCACGGGAGCGGTCCGGGATACACGTCCTGCCCACGTCCCCCTCCTTCGGGAGGGAGGGCACCGTATTCGCGAAGGCTACGGTTACAGTGTTTCGATTCGGTGACGGCCCTGTGGCGTCGCTGCCGCACGTGCGCGAGGCGGCGTGGTGCGTTGTGCGCGACGCCGCCCATCTACCGGTCGTCTGCCCGCTCCCAGGCGCCTTCCGGCAGGGGTGCTGGAAGATACTCGGAGTCCCCGCGGAAGACCGACTGGTCGCCCTCCGCAGTTGACATGCCCCGCCTGGCCTCCCAGTCCCTGAGCGCACCGACGACCCACCGGCTCAGGAGCACGAGCGCCACGAGGTTGATGATGGCGCCCAGACCCAGGAGCACATCCGCCAGGGTCCACACGGTGGTCAGCTGCTGCACGCTGCCGACGCCGGCGCAGACGACGGCGCCGATCTGGAGCGCGCGCGAGACCCCGGGGCGGTCGGTGAGGTAGTCGAGGCAGACCTGGGCGTAGGAGAAGGCTCCGATGATGGTGGTGTAGGCCAGGACGACGACGAGCAGCGCCATGGGCCAGCGGCTCCACTCCCCCACGAGGTGGGCGATGGCGTCCTGGGTCAGGGTTCCCGCACTCTCCTTGGCGCTCACCCCGGGATGGAGGACGTCTGCTCCGGCGACCAGAATCGCCAGCGCCGTCGCCGTGCAGACGAACAGGGTGTCCACCACGACCCCGAAGGCCTGAATGAATCCCTGCTGGACGGGGTGGCTCACGGTGGCTGAGCCCGCGGCGCAGGCGGCTCCTCCCAGTCCCGCCTCATTGGAGAACAGGCCGCGGCGCACGCCGTTGAGCAGCGCCGCGGTCATCCCGCCGGCCAGGCCGCCCAGCCCCTGGCGCAGGCCGAAGGCGCCCTCGATGATGGAGGTCAGCGCCTCGAGGGCCTGGACGGGGTGGGTCAGGAGGATGGCCAGAACGAGCACCAGGTAGGCCAGCGCCATGAACGGGGCCAGGTACTCCGCCACGCGGGCCATGGCGCGCAGGCCTCCCAGGAGGACCGGCGCGGTCAGGGCCACGACGAGGACGGCTCCCAGACTCGGTGAGAGCCCTCCGGCCCCCTGTAAGGACGCGGTGATGGCGTTGGCCTGCACCATGGGCATGACCAGGCCGTTGGCGATGAGGAAGACGACGGCGAAGACCCCGCCCAGGATCGGCAGCCCCAGTCCTCGCGAGATGTAGTAGGCGGGACCGCCGCGGAAGGTGCCGTCGGGGCGACGCACCTTGAACAGCTGGGCGAGCGTGGCCTCGCTGAAGGCGGTGGCGGTTCCCAGGATCGCCACGAGCCACATCCACAGCACGGCTCCGGGCCCGCCCAGGATGAGCGCCAGGGCGACCCCGACGATATTGCCGGTCCCCACCCGGCAGGCCAGTCCGACGGCGAAGGCCTGGAAGGAGGTGATGCCGCCGTGGCTGCCGTCGCGGGAGCCGATCACTGAGGCGGCGATCGCGTCGGTGTGCCGCACTTGGACGCCCCGGGTCCTGACGGTGAAGAAGATGCCCGCCCCGATGAGGAGCCACATGAGGCCCCAGGAGTAGAGCATGTCGGAGACGGAGGCCAGGACGGCGTCGACCTGGCCCATCCATGCGATGCGCCCCAGAGGTGCCATGAGAATCAGCCCCGCTTCACCACGTCGTCGGGCTCCCAGATGCCGGGGACCACGTCTCCGGGCAGGAGGGAGTTGCCGTGGCCTACGAAGGCGGGCTCAGTGATGCCCCGGGCACGCTGGGACTCGAAGTCCCGCAGGGCTCCGATAACCCAGGGGGCCAGACGGACGATGACGACGAGGTTGAGCACGCCCAGGAGCCCCAGGGCGATGTCGGACAGAGCCCAGACGACGGGCAGAGTCAGGACGGTGCCACCGAAGGCCGCAGCAGTCAGGAGGATCCCGAAGATCTGCTCGGCCCGTCGTTCTCCGCCCAGGAAGTTGACGTTGACCTGCGCGTAGGAGTAGCAGCCCAGCACCGTGGAGAAGACCAGGACGAAGATGAGCACCACCATGGGCCAGGTGGTCCAGGGCCCCAGGTGCTCGGCAACGGCCTGCTGGGTGAGGATCGCTCCGACCAGGGAGCCGTCGCCGGGGTGGTAGGTCTTGGTGGTCAGCAGGATGAGCAGGCCGGTGGCCGTGCACACGAGGATCGTGTCGACGAAGACGCCGAAGGACTGGATGAGGCCCTGGCGCACAGGGTGGGCGACGGTCGCGGTGCCGGCGGCATTGGGGACGGTTCCCAGCCCGGCCTCGTTGGAGAACAGGCCGCGACGCACGCCGTTGAGCAGCGCCGCGAGGACTCCTCCGGCGGTGCCGAACAGCGCCTGATTGAGACCGAATGCCCCTTCGAAGACGCTCACCAGGACCTCCGGGAGCCTGCCAATGTTGAGGATGATGACCACCAAGGCCATGAGCACGTAGGCCAGCGCCATGATAGGGGCCAGCCACTCCGCGACGCGGGCCACGAGCCGGACACCACCCAGGACCACGGGTGCGGTCAGCAGGACGAGGAAGACCCCGACCATCCAGGCCGAGACGCTGGGGACGGTGGCGGTGATGACTTGGGCCAGTGAGTTCGTCTGCACCATGACCACCGTCACGCCGACTGAGACGATGCAGATGGCGGCGAAGATCTTGCCCCACAGGGGCGAGCCCAGGCCGTTCTTGATGTAGTAGGCCGGGCCCCCGCGGAAGGTGAAGTCCCGGCCGCGCTCCTTGAAGATCTGGGCGAGTGTGGACTCCACGAAGCTGGTGGCCATGCCGATGAGGGCGACGACCCACATCCAGAGCAGGGCGCCGGGGCCGCCGACCACAATGGCCAGGGCGACTCCGGCGATGTTGCCGATGCCGACGCGCGCGGCCAGTCCTACGGCGAAGGCCTGGAAGGAGGAGATACCGCCCTGCGCGCCGGATCGGGATCCGGACAGCGAGTTGACCATGGTGCCGAAGTGGCGCAGCTGAACCAGGCGGCTACGTGCGGTCAGGTAGATGCCGGCCAGGATGAGCAGGGCGGTCAGAAGATAGGTGTAGAAGAAGTCGTCGACGGAGTTGAGCAGGTTCTCGATACTGGTGAGGTTCATGCGTCGGCTCCTGTCGAGGCGGCGGGCTGGCTGCTGGCCGGGGTTGCTGCGGGAACGACGTCGTCGGCGGTGCTGTCCGCCTCGGCCAGGTGGGTCCTCTCGCCGGTCCAGACGTCACCGGGGAGGTCGCCGGGCAGGTAGGGGTTGCCCACGCCGTTGAACAGGGGGGCGACTCGTCCCGCCGCTCGCTGGGCGTCCCAGTCCCTGAGTGCCCCCACGCCCCAGCGGGCGAGCCAGATGAGGGCGACCAGGTTGGTCAGGGTCATGACGGCCATGGTGATGTCGACGGTGTTCCACACGACGGTCAGAGTGGCAAGGGCTCCCAGCCCGGTGGAGGCCACCGAGACGAGCCGGGGCAGCCAGCGCCACTCGGGCCGCTCGGAGATGAAGGTCATGGAGACCTCGGAGTAGGTGGCCGCGGCGATGATGGAGGAGAAGGCCAGGACGAAGATGACGATGGCCATGGGAATGGCCGTCCAGCTGCCGAGGGTGGCGGCGACGGCGTCGGAGGTCAAGGTTGCCGCGGCGTTGGGGGTCAGCCTGCCGGCCTCGACGAGGGCGGGGCTGTAGACCCCGGAGACCAGGATGATGAAGGCGGTTGCGGTGCACACGATGATGGTGTCGACGAACACGCCGAGGGACTGGATGAGGCCCTGCTGGACGGGGTGGGCCACGGTGGCAGTGGCGGCGGCGAAGGGAGCGGTGCCCTGTCCGGCCTCGTTGGAGAACAGGCCGCGGCGGGTCCCGTTGGTCAGGGCGGCGATGATGCCACCGGTCACCCCTCCGGCGAAGGGCACCGGGCCGAAGGCCGAGGAGATGATCGTGACCATAATCCCCGGGAGCTGGGTGATGTGGAGGGCGACGATGACAACGGCCATGACGACGTAGACCAGGGCCATGATCGGCGCCATCCACTCGGTGACGCGGGCGACCCGGCGCACTCCGCCCAGGATGACCAGGGCGGACAGCCCCACCAGCACCGCGGCGGCGGCGCTCGGGCGCAGGTGCAGCGGGGAATCCGGGCCGATCACCCCGGCGACGGCGTTGGACTGGACCATGATGATGGAGAAGCCGCAGGTGAAGATCGTCAGTCCCGCGAAGGCAACCCCCAGGGGGCGGCTGCGCATCCCGCGCGCCATGTAGTAGGCGGGCCCGCCGCGGAAGGAGCCGTCGGAGTGACGGACCTTGAACATCTGGGCCAGGGTCGCCTCGAAGAAAGCGGTGGCCATGCCGACCAGGGCGACCACCCACATCCAGAAGATCGCACCGGGGCCGCCCAAGATGAGGGCGGCAGCCACTCCGAAGACATTACCGATGCCCACGCGGGCGGCCAGGGAGATCGTGAAGGCCTGGAAGGAGGAGATGCCTCCTTGAGCCCCGGAACGCGATCCGGCCACCTGGCGGAACATGTCCGGCAGGCGGCGGAGCTGCACGAAGCCGGTGCGGGCGGTCAGCAGGATCCCGGTACCGACGAGCACCCACATGGTGATGTGGAGCGTGATCCAGTCCGAGACCGCCGCGAGCTGAACGGCGAGGGCATCCATGGGATATTCAGCCTTTCACGGTGTCGCGACAGGTGGGGACGGCCCGCATGCTCTCATGAATCACCGCCCGGAACATAGTGCGGCCGTTCCTCAGGACATGGGCGAGGGCCGACGCCACACAGTTCAGGCCCCGGTCGTGGCCTCGGGCGGGTCGGCGGGCGCCCAGAGCTCCTGGTGGTCGAGCACCAGCTGAACGGGCCGGTCATCCTCATCCAGCCCCCAGTAGGCCTGGGCGACGCCGTACTGCCGGCCGGAATAGGTCGAGGCCCCGATGGGCCCCGATCCCGGATCCATGAGGAAGGCCCGTTCCACCTGACGCCCCACCCTGGAGTACTGCCGGTGGGTCATGCCGAAGTAGGCGTCGGCGTCAGCGATGGTGCCGTTACCCGACCTGGTGTCCACCTCATGCCACGAACTGACGTCCGTGGAGCGCGCCGATGCCGTCATGACGATCGCGTGCTTCCACTGCAACGGCTCGCGGTCCGCGAGGATGACGCGCAGCGCGGCCACGCACCGCTCGCCACCCAGCGTGGTGAGCAGGGCCTGAGCCCGCGCCACACCGGGCTCGACCTTGAGGGCGCACAGGCACATCTCTCCGAAGGGGTCTCCCGCCGCCAGGTAGCTGCCGTGCGGGAACTGACCGATCTCCTGAATCTCAACCGGTCCAACCTCAGCATTGCGGTACATCTCAGCGATGGCCCTGGCTCGCACAGCGGCGTAGGTCTCCGGGTCGTTCCTATCCCCGTCCTCCTCTCGCCACTCCAAGGTGTCGCTGAGGAAGACCTCAAAATAGTCCTCATTGAGCGCCTCGCAGGCCCAGGAGGCGGAGAACACGGCCGCGGGGTCGGGCATGTCCTCCTTGTGCTGGGCCTCCATCGGCTCCGTCTTATCGGCGGCGGCCTTCCAGGCCTCGAGCACGTCCTTGTCCACCAGTGGGGAGCTCGGCTCCTCGCGGTAGCCGTCAATGGTGTCGATGCGCCAGTCGTCACCGACGTGAACCAGCATCATCTCGATGATGGGGCGCCCATAGGAACGGATTTCTCGTGTGAGCCTCGCCCTGGCCATGTTGCCGTAGACCTCGATCTTCTCGATCCCGACAGTATCCGGGCTGAAGTCAGGAGAACTACCAAAGCTGAGGGCGTACTGGCGGTAGAACTCGCCATTCCTGTGCGCGACGTCGATCTCACGCAGCTTCTCCCTCCAGGCATCGAAAGCAGCAAGTGACGTCCCCTTCTCCTTGTTGTCGAAGAGCGGCTTGACCTCGGCATGGGCAGCGGCGTAGCCGGCGAGGAAGGCCTCGATGCGGGCACGGGGGTCCATCGTTCTCCTACGGCAGACTGGACGGACGGTAGGTGCCCAGCATGCCACAGGCCGGCAGCGCCGCCTGTCGTACCCACGTGAGACGATGACGCCGTGACCTCCCAGACTGCTCCGGCCCTCAACGCGATGCTCGACGCCCTCATTCCGGCTGACGATCCCGAGCGCATCCCCGAGCCCGAGGAGGTCTACCTGGCCTTCTCGAACTGGGCGGAGACGACCGGCCGCCCCCTCTACCCGCACCAGGATGAGGCGCTGTCGGAGATCCTGGAGGACCGCCATGTCATCGCCGCCACCCCGACGGGTTCGGGCAAGTCGATGATCGCGCTGGCCGCGCACACCGCCTCCCTGGCCCGTGGGGGCCGCTCCTATTACACGGCACCGCTCAAGGCCCTTGTCAGTGAGAAGTTCTTCGAGCTGGTGCGCCTGTTCGGGGCGGACAACGTGGGCATGGTCACCGGGGACACCTCCATCAACGCCGCCGCCCCGATCATCTGCTGCACCGCGGAGATCCTGGCCAACCAGTCCCTGCGCGAGGGCGAGGACATGGATGTGGACTGCGTCATCATGGACGAGTTCCACTATTACGCCGACCCACAGCGCGGCTGGGCCTGGCAGGTGCCCCTCCTGGAGCTGCCCCAGGCGCAGATGGTGCTGCTGTCGGCCACGCTGGGCGATGTCTCCTTCTTCGTGCGGGACCTGCGCGAGCGCACGGGCCGCGAGGTCGCCGTCGTCGACGACGCCGTGCGGCCGGTGCCGTTGGAGATGGAGTACGTCGTCGAGCCGATCGGTGAGCTGCTTCAGCGCCTGGTGGGGCAGGACAAGGCACCGGTCTATGTCGTCCACTTCTCCCAGAAGGAGGCGGTGGAGCGGGCGACCTCCCTGCTGAGCGTGGACCTGGCGTCCAAGTCCCGTAAGACCGAGATCGTGAAGGCGCTCGGCGACTTCCGCTTCGGAGGCGGTTTCGGGGCCACGCTCTCGCGGCTGCTGCGCGCCGGGATCGGCGTGCACCATGCGGGCATGCTGCCGCGCTACCGGCGGCTGGTGGAGCGCCTGGCCCGCGAGGGCCTGCTGTCCGTCATCTGCGGCACGGACACGCTCGGGGTGGGGATCAACGTGCCGATCCGCTCAGTGGTCATGACCTCCCTGGTGAAGTTCGACGGCTCCAAGGAGCGCCACCTCACCGCTCGCGAGTTCCACCAGATCGCCGGGCGGGCGGGGCGCGCCGGCTTCGACACTCGCGGCTACGTCTCCGTCCAGGCCCCCGAGCACGTCATCGAGAACGCCAAGGCGCTGGCCAAGGCCGGCGACGACGAGCGCAAGCGCCGCAAGATCGTGCGCAAGAAGGCCCCTGAGGGGCGCGTCAACTGGACGGACAAGACCTTCGAGCGGCTGCGCGACGCGGCCCCGGAGACACTGACCAGCCAGTTCCAGGTCACCACCACCATGGTGCTCAACCTCATGGAGCGCGCCGGGGACCCGGTGGCGGCGATGGCGGAACTGCTGGAGCGCGCCCACGAGCCCGAGGCCCAGCGGCGCCGCCACGTGCGACGCGCCCTGGAGATCTACCTGTCCCTGCGCACGGCGGGGGTCCTCACGCATGTCTCCAGCGCCCAAGCCGCCGCCGATGGGCGCCCCCGGCTCCGCCTGGCGGTGGACCTGCCGGCCGCCTTCGCCCTCAACCAGCCCCTGGCGCCCTTCGCCCTAGCGGCCATGGACCTGCTGAACGTGGAGGCCCCGGAGCACACGGTCGACGTCGTCAGCGTCGTCGAGGCCACCCTGGACGATCCGCGTCCGCTGCTCTACGCCCAGCAGCGTGCCGCCCGCGGCGAGGCGATCGCCGCGATGAAGGCCGAGGGGATGGACTACGAGGAGCGCATGGCCGCCCTGGAGGAGGTCACCTGGCCCCAGCCGCTGGCCGAGCTACTCACTCCTGCTCTGGAGATGTACAAGCAGGCCAACCCGTGGATCGCCGAGCACGAGCTGGCGCCCAAGTCGGTGGTGCGCGAGATGGTGGAGAACGCGATGACCTTCTCCGACCTCATCTCCCGCTACGAGCTGGGCCGCAGCGAGGGCGTGGTGCTGCGCTACCTGACCGACGCCTACCGGGCGCTGCGCCAGGTCGTGCCCGAGGAGCACCGCACTCCTGAAGTGGTCGAGCTCATCGACTGGCTGGGGGCACTCGTGCGCGCCGTCGACTCCTCCTTGCTCGATGAGTGGGAGGCGCTCGGTCAGGCGCAGGCGGGCAAGGCCGGCGAGGCCGCCGGCCTGCTGGAGGGCGACCGTCCCGGCGCGGACGACTCATCCGGGGTGGAGCGGGCCTTCGGCGCGGACGAGGACGGGACGGTGGCCTTCACTCGCAACCGTCACGCCTTCCGAGTGGCGGTGCGCCGGGAGATGTTCCGGCGTGTGGAGCTCATGGCGCGCGACGACGTCGAGGCCCTGGGCCGTCTGGACGCCTCCTCCGGCTGGGGCGAGGACCGCTGGGATGAGGTGCTGGGGCGCTACTGGGACGAGTACGACTGGATCGGCACCGACACCTCGGCTCGGGCGATCTCGCTGGCGCCGCTCGACGAGGCCCCCGATGAGACGGCCCTGGCGGCCGCCGGGGTCAGTGAGCGCCTGCGCGAGGCCCTGGAGGCCTCCGGCAAGCAGGTGTGGCTGGCCACGCAGGTCCTGGAGGACCCCGACGGCGATCACGACTGGCGGCTGACGGCCCTGGTGGATCTGGCCGAGTGCGACCGGGAGGGGCGCGCGGTCGTCCACCTTCTGTCCGTTGGCCCGCAGCAGGGTTAACCCGCCTCGTTGGCTTCCACGACGGACCTGACCGGCTGGCGCAGGACGGTTTTCATCCTCTCGGGTGCCACGCGCCTGGGGTCGCTGAGGTAGATCTCGTGGTGGGGTCCGTTCCAGGTGAGGCCGAGGCCCGGCATGACCTCGTCGTGCAGACGCGCCAGAGTGGGGGCCTCGTCGTCGTAGGTGCCCACGTGGAGGATCTGCAGCGACCTGCCCTCGCTCAGGGAGAGCTCCTTGAGAGCGGAGACGGGCAGCTCCGGCTTCTTGCGCGCCGCCTGCGCCAGCCCCTCGGCGATGTCCTGCGAGGAGACCACCTCGGGCAGGGGGATCATCATGGTCCAGTCCCACTCCCCCTTGTCACCGGCGACGAAGGCCGCATTGTCGGCGCTCGTCCACAGTCCCTCCAGGGGGCCGACGACGAAGTCGTCACCAGTTCGTTTCTTCAGCACGGCACGGATCGCGTAGGCGCCCGCGTAGAGCGCCTGGATCGCGGTGGCGTAGGCCGGTGAGGTGTTGGGGTCGCCGTGGCCGTCGATGGCCAGGTAGGTCATGGCCGGCACGTCCACCTCCGTGAAGTCGGCCTTTCCCGGCAGGTACAGGTCCTTGCGGTCCTTCTTGATGTCAGTCCTCATCACTGTCTGCTTTCTTCAGAAGGGATCGGGTCCAGGCGAGATCCGCTTCCTGGCGCAGGATCTCGTAGTCGAAGATGGCCAGGGCGTGCTCCTCGTCGACCTGGGCGCGCAGGGCGCGCAACTCATCGAGCCTGCCGAGGAGCGCTTCGGCGCGACGCGCGAGGAGAGCCGCGAGCGCAGGATCGTCGAGCCGGCTATAGGCGTTGAGCGCCGGGAGCACACCGGCGGAAGGCGGAGCCGGGGCGAGGACACGTTCACCGGCGGCCTGCCTCAACTCGCGGCGCCCGGCCTCGGTGAGGCGGAAGACGGTGCGCCGCCCCTGAGAACCCTCGTCAGGCTCGAGGAGTCCCCGCTCCGACAGGCGCTTGAGGAGGTAGTAGACGGAGGAGAAGGCCAAGGAGGTCCACTGACGGTAGCCGCGCTGCTCGATGACCCGATCGAGGTCGTAGCCATGGCGCGGCTGCTCGGCAAGGAGCGAGAGGACAACGATGTCGGCGTCGGAGGACATGCCATTACTCTAGCACTAGAGTAATGGTGGGCTGGTCGATTACCGGGCTGATTCACCGGGCCGGCGACGTCGGAGGGCTGCGCGGCTAGGGGCAGACCGCGCGGGCGAGCTCGCGGATCTGGGCCGGCCGGGTGCGGCAGCAGCCGCCGACGAGCCGAACCCCTTCGGCGATCCATGAGGGCGCCAGCTCCGGGATTCCAGCCCCGTCACCTGTGGACTGCCAGGTCTTGGTTGCCGGGTCGTAGAGATCGCCCGCATTGGGGTAGGCCACCAGCGGTTTGTCGGTCGCCGCACGCAGTACCGGCAGCGCGCGGGCGACGACGCCCGGGGCCACGCAGTTGATGCCGACCGCGACGACTATCTCCTCCTGCGCGGCCCAGGCCGCCGCCTCGGCCAGCGGCGTGCCGTCAGCAAGAGTGGCGCCGTCGGGGCGCACCTGGAAGGAGACCCAGCACTGGGCCTGAGGGGCGAGGGCCGTGACCATGGAGGCGAGCGCCCGAGCCTCATCCAGACGCGGAAGCGTCTCCAGGGCGAACAGGTCGAGCCCCTCCCCCGCCAGCACCTCGATGCGCGGCAGGTGAACCTCCTGGAAACCGGGGTCCTCAAGGATGTCGATGCCGTAGGCACCGGTGTACTCGCTGCCATCAGCCAGATAGGCCCCATACGGTCCGAGCCCTCCGGCGACGAGCACCGGCTCCTCGGGGTGCTCCTTGCCGAACTGGTGGGCCGCCTCCTTGGCCAGGCGGGCGCCGGCTGCGATGACCCGCCTTGCTCCGGCGGCATCCTCCCCGGAGCGGACCAGCGCCGGAAGCGTGGCCTGGTACGTGTTGGTGGTGATGACGCGAGCCCCCGCATCCAGATAGTCGGAGTGCACCTCCCGCACGACGTCGGGCGCCGTGGTGAGCGCATGCGCCGACCACAGCGCGTTGCGGGTGTTGACCCCGCAGGCGTCGAGCTCGGTCCCCATCGCCCCATCGAGGAGGACCGGACCTCGGTCCAGCAGATCAGACAACCGGACCGGCTCTCGCCCGAAGGACGTGGCGGATACCGAGAGCGTTCGCATTGCGACACGGTATCGAATGGCTCGAGACCGCACCGGTAGCGTCTCAGGCATGGACCCGGTTACACATCACCGCGAGCCCGCCCCCGCATCGGATACCTCACCCGCTCCTCCGCCTCAGCCCCGGCACGATAGCCCCGAGGATCCGGGAGGCCCCGACAACCAGGGGCGTGTCACTGCGCTGGAACGCCGCATGAACCGACGTCACCTCATGATGATTAGCTTCGGCGGGGTCATCGGCACGGGACTGTTTCTCTCGACCGGCAACACGATCCACCAGGCCGGCCCCTTGGGGACCGTGCTGGCCTACTCCATCGGTGCCGTCATCGTCTACCTGGTCATGCTGTGCCTGGGAGAGCTGAGCGTTGCGATGCCCTTCACCGGCGCTTTCCACGTCTACGCCCGTCAGTACCTGGGGCCGGCCACGGGTTTCGTCACCGCCGTCCTGTACTGGCTCACGTGGACGGTCGCCCTGGGAAGTGAGTTCACCGGCGCGGCGATCATCATGTACGGGTGGTTCCCGGGCGTTCCGGTATGGGTGTGGGCGGCCGCCTTCATCGTCCTGGTCCTTATGCTCAACATGGTCTCGGTCCGGGTCTTCGCCGAGGCGGAGACTGTGCTGTCCGGGATCAAGGTGGCGGCCATCATCGTCTTCATCGCCCTGGGCACGGCCGCAATCGTCGGGCTGCTGCCCTACGAGGGGCACCGCTCGTTCCTGGGGCTGACGAACCTGTACCGGGACGGTCTCTTCCCCAACGGCTTCGGCGCAGTGTTCACCACGATCCTGGCCGTCAACTTCGCCTTCTCCGGCACCGAGCTCATTGGCATCACCGCCGGAGAGGTCGAGGATCCGGGCACCACTGTTCCGCGCGCGATCCGGGCGACCCTGGCCCGCCTGGCCATCTTCTTCATCGGCTCAATCATCGTCATCGCCGCCCTGATCCCGTGGGAGAAGGCCGGAGTCGAGGAGAGTCCCTTCGTGACGGTCCTGTCCAGAATCGGCGTGCCCTACGCCGGGACCCTCATGAACATCGTCATTCTGGCCGCGATCCTGTCGGCGGCGAACTCGGGGCTCTACGCCTCGACCCGCATGCTGTGGTCGCTGGCCAATGAGGGCACTCTGCCCAAAGTCTTGGCGCGCACTAATCGCTTCGGGGTGCCTGCCCTGGCGATGGGCCTGTCCATGGTCGGCGGGCTGGCCTCGCTGCTGACCTCGACCTATGCGGCCTCCACGGTCTACCTGGTCCTTGTGTCAGTCTCCGGTCTCGCCGTCGTCCTGGTCTGGGTGGTTATTGCCGCATGCCACCTGTCCTTCCGACGGCGCTGGCTCGCTGAGGGCCGCAGCCTTGAGGACCTGGCCTACCGGGCTCCCGGGCATCCGTGGGTCTCGATCGCGGCGCTGGGGCTGTCTATGGCCTCGTGCCTGCTCATCGTCTTCGACCCCGAGCAGCGCGCCGGCCTGGCGATCACCGCCGTCTTCCTCGTGGTCTGCTACGTGGGCTACTGGGGAGTCAACCGCCGCGTCAGCCTGTGAGACCCGCTGGCAGTCCGGCGCCCGAGGGGCCTTAGCGGGTCTCGATGATCTGCTTGCCGAAGGGGAAGCAGGTGACGGGGATGAGCTTGATGTTGGCCACGGCCAGCGGGATCCCGATGATGGTGATGGCCTGCGCGGCGGCGGTGGTGAGGTGGCCGATGGCCAGCCAGAGCCCGGCGACGAGGAACCAGATGATGTTGCTGATCCCGCTCATGGCGCCGGCCCCGGGGGCCGGAACCACCTCACGCCCGAAGGGCCACAGGACGTAGGCGGCGATACGGAAGGAGGCGACGCCCGCGGGGATCGTGACGATGAGCAGGCAGGCGATCAGTCCGAAGAAGAGGTAGCTGAGGAAGAGCCAGAACCCGCCGAAGACGACCCAGATGATGTTGAGCAGCGTGCGCATGGCACCTATCTACCACACCCGGGCACCTCGAGAGCCCCGTGCCCGTACGGTCACCAGAAGATGCGCTGAGCGATGGCGTCGGCGAAGTTGTCCAGCGCCTCCGGTGCCGCCCCGAGGTAGAGGCCCGCATCGATCAGCGAGACCTCCATGAGGTAGAAACCGCCCTGACCGTCCCCGACGACGTCGACACGGTTGAACAGGAGCTGGATGTCGCGGCCGGAGACCTCCTTGATCAGCGTGTGGATGGCCTTGCGCACGCGCTCGCCCCAGAGCCACTCCTGCTCACTGGGCTCGCGCGCCGTGACGATCTCCTCGTGGATCTCGTCGGTGGACTTGAAGGAGGGGTGGAGCATCGGGGCCTTCTCCACCGCGTGGGACAGCACGCCGTTGAAGTAGACCAGAGAGACCTCGCCCTTACGGTCGACCTCCTCGAGGTAGCGCTGGACCATGACGGTGCGCCCGCGGCGCAGGTGGTGCATGGCGTCATTGATCGCGGCGGACCGGGAGGCGGCGTCAGTGGCGGTGTAGCGCCCGGTGCCGCGCCCACCCGAGGAGACGGCCGGCTTGACGACGAAGTCACCATGGGCCGGGAAGCGGGTGTGAACCTGGTGCTTGGAGTATCCGGCCTCGGGCTCCAGCCACATCGTCGGGATCATGGGGACCCCCCACTCGCTGAGCCGGGTGAGGTAGTGCTTGTCCGAGTTCCAGGTGACGACGTCGGGGTGGTTGGCGAGCCTGGGCACTGACCGGGCCCACTGGAGGAACCGGGAGTAGTTGCCCTTGGTGGCGTAGTCGCGCACGCTGCGCAGCACGACTGTGCCGGACTGGCTCCAGTCGACGTCGGGGTCGTCCCATACGGCAACCCGCGGCTCGATGCCCCGCGCACGCAGGGCATCCGGCAGGCCACGGTCATCGTCATCAAGGTCAGGGAAGTCGGCGCAGGTCGCCAGCGTCACGATCGGGTCGCTCATGCGGCCCACGCTACCGCGCGCAGCACCGCGGCGAGAGCCACCGACATGTGACACTGAACCGCGCCCGCACCAGCGAACATGACTACCTACCGGTTGGGGCGACCAGCAGGTCTCCGTTCCGCAACCTTTCGACACCCGCACGCTGCTCAGCCCGCGCGTGCGAGGGTGTCACAATGCCGAGGTGACTTCTCAATCCCGCAAGCCGCGCCTCACCGCCGCGCAGCGCTACTGGGCATCCATGGCCGCCATCGTCGTCGTGACCATTCTTGCCGCGGGCCTGCTCGGAGGAACCGTCTCGATACTCACTGGCGCCCGCGCTGGCCGCAGCAGCATGTGGGGCGGCATGGTGGTCGCACTGGTCATGTTGGCGGGCTGGACCCTCGGCACCCGGGTGCGCGACCGCAAGAAGCTCGACCTACCCTTGTGGCACCGTCTCACCGAGGAGCAGGCGGCCACGCTGAAGCAGTACCACCAGTGGTCTCGCACCGGCCGCATCGAGCAGGACGACGACGCCAAGCGCACTTCCGCCGGGCGGAGCGGCCATCGCGAGAGCAGGAGGACAGGCACAGGGGCGTCAGGCGCAGCACCGTCGAGGGGGTCATCCTCGACCGGAGCGATGTCGAAACGCGACCGCGCCCGTGCCGCCGACGTGCGCCGTCGCAGGCAAGGCCGCGAGGGCCATTCATCGCACTGAACGGGGACACCGGGCAGCACGCAGCGGCGACGCGACCCCCAACCCCACCGCACCCTTGAGACTTGCCGCACAATCGCCTGGTTTCACGGATCCTGACTGGACGAAGCCCTCCTCCATCCGTAAAGTATTCCTCCGTCGCCCAGCGAGCCACGTCGAATGACATCGCTGTGGTGAAAGCACCGCTAGCTCAATTGGCAGAGCAGCTGACTCTTAATCAGCGGGTTCAGGGTTCAAGTCCCTGGCGGTGTACGAGTCTTCCAGCCCTCGAGGCCGGAAGAGCTGGTCACAAACTGACCGAGCACCGCTAGCTCAATTGGCAGAGCAGCTGACTCTTAATCAGCGGGTTCAGGGTTCAAGTCCCTGGCGGTGTACCACGAAGGGCACGCGCTTCGCCCGGGATGATCCCGAAGGCACAGCAGAGGCGCATGACGGCGGTCGAAGACAACCGCCTCCGCACTGAGAAATTCTCAGGACGCCACCGTTTCATCGGTTCCTACGCCCTCGTGACCACTGTCTGCAGCGGTGCAACCGGCCGCTGCGCCAGAAGTCTTGACCCGCGCACGCCGGCTCGGCAGGTACGTCCTTGCTTCGGCACGTGCTGCGACCCCAGGCCCCTTCGGGCCGACGACGTTGAAGGAAGATGAGGAGATACGTATGACACGCAACATCCACACCATGACCACCATGACGACTCCGGCCACCGGGCCGGCAGCCACTGACGCTCTGGCCGACGAGGCCGCCATCAGGGAGCTCTTCGCCGCCCGCGCGGAGCTCGCCTCTCTGGGGGCAACCACCTCCCCCTCGCGCCTCGAGCGGGCGCTGGAGCGCCTGGAGGCGGCGCAGCAGGCCTCGCGGCAAACACTCGCACAGGCCGCCTGACCGGCCGGCTCCACCCGGAGCCGGGTCAGGGGTCCCGGGCGACTGACGTTCTGAACGTTTGCCAGATCACGAAAGTAAGTCCTCGAATTCACTGCCGCAGGCACCAGAGGCGATGCGAGGATGAGCGCATCTGCCCAGGAGCCCGAGGAGGACCCATGACCCAGCTAGCCGCCGGTGATCGAGCCCCGGAGTTCGCCCTGCCCGACCAGAACGGCCGCACCGTGACCCTTGGCGACCTTTGCGCCAGCACGGACAAGGGCGTCATTGTCTACTTCTACCCCAAGGCCTGCACTCCGGGATGCACCAAGGAGGCGTGCGACTTCAGGGACTCCTTGGAGGCGCTCCAGGCGGCCGGCTATGCCGTCGTCGGCATCTCCCCCGACCTGGAGAGCGCACAGGCCAAGTTCTCCGACCGCCACGACCTGACCTTCCCCCTGCTGTCGGATGCCGACCACGCCGTCATGGAGGCCTGGGGCGTGTGGGGCGAGAAGAAGAACTACGGCAAGGTCTACACCGGCGTCATCCGCTCGACCGTGGTGGTGGGACCCGACGGCACTGTGACACTTGCCCAGTACAACGTGCGAGCCACCGGTCACGTCAAGCGGCTGCGCGCCGCACTGGGTGTGGACTAATACGAGCACAGCAGCGGTCGCCGCATTCTGCTATCCGGGACCTGGGTCGGTAGAGTGGGCGCCGCACAGCGCGAGTGGCGGAATTGGTAGACGCCCCAGGTTTAGGTCCTGGTGCCTTCGGGCGTGAGGGTTCGAGTCCCTTCTCGCGTACAGATTTTGGGGCCCGAGGCCGTTAAGATCCTGCGTGCTCTGACGAGCGGGATCGTTTTCTTTGCATGCTCCGACGCCTACCGCTTCCGCCGACCTGTTCCGAGGCATCGATGACAGAGAACTCCTTCAGTCAGGACTCCCCCACACTCGACGTCGTGCTGGCGCAGACGATCGCCAGACACTTCCGAGGTGCCACGACCGAGACCATCGACGATATCCAGACGGTCCGGCTGGGCGAAGGGCTGCCCACCATCGAGTGCTTCATTGACGAGATTCAGGACCACGAGCCATACGGCGCGTTCCTCTTCCTTCAGATCAGCGGAGGCGCCTTCGGGAGCAGACGGGTCCTGGTGACGGCCAGCGGCTACGGCTCCAGCCAGCTGGCGTCGGTGGTCACTGCCGGCTGCAACTGGGCCTGCGCCTTCGGCCCCGTCCTGCTGACCGGAATCGACCGCCCGGACCTCATTGATTCTGACAATCCCGACGTCGAGCTGTTCGAAGCCACGGTGGGAGGCCGACGCTACCGGGTGGCCACCGGACATCTTGACCGCAGCATGAACATGCCGATCGAGGAGGTGGAGGCCTACCGCCGACGGCTCGGTGGCCCCCGCGCCCTGACCGATCGGGTGCTCGCCAGTCCCTTGATTCCCGCCACTCGCTCCGATGAGGCGGTGGCACTGGGGTGCTACGCGGCCATCGGCCCCCACTCGATCACCGAGCTCAAGTTCGCCGGCGCCGACTGGCCCGCGGGACGCAGCGTCCTGGACGCGATCCCGCCCGAGCCCGGTGGCCACCGCATGCTGCGGGAGTGGTCGGTGCTCACGCCCCTGGAGCCCGCCCCGCCCCTGACCAGGGACGGGCTCCAGCACACCCTCAACCTCATCGCCGCGACCTCCCACGATCCCGGCAGCGAAGCCGGCTGGCTCGGCAGCCGCCACCACGGCATGAGGCTGGGGCCGCCGAACCTTCCTGCGGGACTCTCGCTGCCGGAGGACCTGCGCTGGTTCCTCAGCACCATCGCCGGATCGGGCGCCGGCCCCGGCTACGGGCTGGACATCTACCCGGCCGACGACGGAGGCATCCACCTGGCCGACGCCGGTTGCGGCGCCGAGTGGCGCATGAGCCCCTACGACGGCAGCGTCTGGCTGGACTCACGGGCCTGCGACGACGGCTTCACCCGCGTGGCCCCGAACTTCATCTCCTGGTACGAGGCCTGGCTCGACCACGCCATCGGCGGTGGCGGCTCCTTCGCGCGGTGGTCCTACCAGGTCGATGCCGCCTACAAGATGCTCGAGCAGAGCGCCGCCGAGTTCGGCGTCGAGCGCCTCCCCGAAACCGTCACCAGGGTGAAAATCCAGACCCCGACCAAGGCCTTCGGCCCCTGCCACGCCTGCCAGCTCGTCTACTCCCGGTGCGGGGTGCCGGCGTCGGTCTTCGTCACGGCCCCCTCCCCGGCTCCCTGAGTCACTCCTCGTGCTGGACGACCTCGAAGCCGAGGACCTCCACGCTCATGCCCCGACGCTTGTCGTCCTCGTGCCCGCCGGCGGGCCGCGCCGCGCTCCAGCGCTCGTAGTCCTCGCGCCTGTCCCAGCGGGTCACCACGAAGTAGCGGTCCTCTCCGGCCACCGGGCGCAGCAGCTCGAAGCCCTGGAAGCCCTGCGAGGTGTCAACGCCTCGCTTTCGGGCGGCGAAGCGCTTCTCGATCTCGGCCTGGGCGCCCTCGGGGAAGGTCAGTGCGGTGATGTTGACATAGGTCATAGGTGTTCTCCTCTGTGTCTCCGTCGGCTCACGGCCGCAAGCAGCTATCTCAACGAACGCTACCGCCTGACCACCGGCGCGGACTACAGAGATGAAGCATTCTGCGGCGCTGAGCCGCCCCGAGACCGAATGGCCGCCGGGTAGCCTGAGCCCATGACAACTGTCCCCTTCACCCGCAAGGACGGCCGCGCCGTCGACGAGCTGCGCCCCGTGACCATGACCCGCCACTGGCTCGACCACGCCGAGGGATCGGTCCTGGTGACCTTCGGGCGCACCCGGGTCCTGTGCGCCGCCTCCTTCACTGAGGGCGTCCCGCGCTGGCGCAAGGGCAGTGGCGAGGGCTGGGTGACCGCCGAGTACGCCATGCTCCCCCGGGCCGGCTCGGAGCGCTCCGGCCGGGAGTCCGTGCGGGGCAAGGTCGGCGGCCGCACCCACGAAATCTCCCGCCTCATCGGCCGCAGCCTGCGCGGCATCATCGACGTCGCCGCACTGGGTGAGAACACGATCGCCCTGGACTGCGACGTGCTGCAGGCCGACGGCGGCACCCGCACCGCGGCGATCACCGGCGCCTACGTGGCCCTGGCCGACGCCGTCGCCTGGGGCACGCAGCGCGGCCTCATCAAGGCCCGCCCCGGCAGGCCCGTGCTCTCCGACTCCCTGTCGGCCATCTCGGTGGGGATCATCGACGGCGTTCCCTGCCTCGACCTGCCCTACGAGGAGGACGTGCGCGCCCAGACCGACATGAATGTCGTCCAGACCGGGGACGGGCGCTTCATCGAGGTTCAGGGCACCGCCGAGCATGCCCCCTTCGACCGCTCCGAGCTCGGAGAGCTGCTCGACCTGGCCGCCACCGGCAACAGCCGTCTGGCGGCGCTCCAGCGCCAGGCCCTGGCCGGCCCCAGCGGTGAGCCCTTCACCGTGTCCTCGGCGGACTCCTCGCCCCAGTCCACGCAGGCCTGAGCCGTGAGTGCCTCGTCCAACGCCGACGGCGCCGCCCCGCTCACGAACCGGGTCCAGGTACCCGCCGGAGCCCGCCTCGTCCTGGCCACCCACAACGCCGGCAAGCTGGCCGAGCTGCGACAGATCCTGACGCCGCTCGTGCCCGGACTGGTGCCCGAATCCGTCATCTCGGCCGCCTCCCTCCAGGCGCCTGAGCCGGTGGAGGACGGTCTGTCCTTCGCCGACAACGCCCTGCTCAAGGCCCGTGCCCTGGCCCGGGCCACGGGCCTGCCCGCGGTCGCCGATGACTCGGGCCTGTGCGTCGACGTCCTGGGTGGGGCGCCGGGGATCTTCTCGGCGCGCTGGAGCGGCCGGCACGGGGACGACACCGCGAACCTTCAACTGCTCCTGGACCAGCTGGGCGACGTCGCCGACCCGCACCGCGGCGCCCGCTTCACCTGCGCGGCGGTCCTGGTCCAGCCGGCCTCCGGCGGGCAGGCGGAGCAGGTCACCACTATCGAGCGCTCCATGGAGGGGCGACTGGTCCACGCTCCTCAGGGTGAGGGGGGCTTCGGCTACGACCCGATCTTCGTGCCCGTCCAGGAGGATGCACCGGGCGGCCGAGGCCGCACCACCGCCCAGATGACGCCTGAGGAGAAGCACGCCATCTCCCACCGGGGACAGGCCTTCCGCGCCCTGGCACCGGTCCTGGCCGACGTCCTGGCCGGCTGAGCCCGCGAGGGCGCCGCCAGTGAAGTGCCGTCAGTAGTGTGTCACCACGGTGGTACCGATCTCGGACCACTGCCAGATCGCCTGAGCGTCCGGCACCGGGATATTGATGCAGCCGTGCGAGGACTCATCCGTGCCGATACCGAACTCCTTGACCCAGGGGGCGCCGTGGAGGGCGTAGCTGTCGAGCCAGTAGCTCACCCACGGGACCCCTCGTTCGCAGTAGGGCCACTCGGGGGTGCAGCCCATGTCCTGCGCCTGGTAGCGCAGGTAGATCTTGTAGTTGCCGGTGACGGTCTCGTGCCCGACACCGCCGTGGTTGATGAGAATCGGCCCGTAGACGACCTTCTGTCCCTCGTAGGCGGTCGGCGTTGAGTCGGTGAGGTTGACATCGACCCACTTCTCCCCCGCCTTGGCCTGGTAGGCGAAGCGCTCCGGCCCGTTGGGCACCACCCGGTTCTCGGTGGAGTGGGGCACCTCGTTCCAGCTGATCTGCTGGCTGACGCTCCGGCCCTGGCCGAGTCCCTGGACGAGCGCCGTCGTGGCCGGCTCGATGTTGCCGGCCCTCCTTGACGGGGAAGTCGATCCATGAGGCCTTCTGAGCCTTGGAGGCGGCGTGTGCTGTGCCGTCGACCGTCACCTGGAGCTCGGCCTCCAGCAGCGCCGTTGCCGACTGCGCGACCGAGCTCGCCTCCTGGGCGCTCACCGTGGGCTCGGCCCGGACACGGCGGCCTCCGCGGTGGCCCGGGCATCGACCTGGGCGATCCGGACCAGCGGAACCGTGGTGGGATTCCTTCAACGCTCAGCGTCAGTGACACCGATGCGGTCGACGTCGGCTGGCGCGGTGGTGCATGGCGCAGAAGTACGAATGACCGGGTTGTCATCGCGTAAAGACAGCGACCTGATACCGGAACGAGTCCGGGCCAACCACCGCGGGGCTAGGCGCCCTCCCTCTCCTGCTCTGCGAGGCGACGCGCCACGGGCTTGGGGGTCAGGGAGTCGTGGGCGCGCACGTAGCCGTAGAGCCATCTCCATCCGCCCAGGAACACCAGGAGGAAGGCGCCGGTCATCACCGCCCAGGAGGCCATGGCGGACACGTCGTCGAAGGCGGATGCCACATGGCGCAGCACGGTCCAGACCACCCAGCTGATCCCCACGATGATGAGTCCCTCGGGCAGCGCCATCTCCAGGTGATCGGGGCGGGAGCGCCGCACGAGCCAGGTCACGCCCCAGGCGACGAGGAGGGCCGCGCCCGCCTGCCACAGGGAGGCGGGAACCTCCCCCAGGCTGCGGGTGGAGGCGGCACCGAAAAGGGCCACGAGGACCACCGCCGCCAGGTCGGCGGGAACCACCAGCCACCAACGCGTCCGTCTTCCCCGGGTCCAGGGGCAGTCCACCCCGTCGGGAACAGCCGGGGTGAAGGAGACCGTTCTGCACGGGGCGGGGCGATCGTGCCCGTCAGCGCTCACAGCTCCCAGACGGCGTCCGCCGTCGCTGCCTCCAACGGGCCGGAGTAGACGGCTGCGGCCTCCTTGAGGGGCACGGCCGGATCCGTCCAGGGCTGGATGTGGGTGAGGACCAGGTGCCCCGCACCGGCCTGGGCGGCGAGCTCGCCGGCGCGACGCCCCGTCATGTGCATGCCGCCCACGGTGTCGCGTCCCTCGACGAAGGCCGCCTCGGCCAGGAGGAGGTCCACGCCCTGAGCCATGTCACTCATCGTCTGGCAGATGTCCGTGTCCCCGGTGAAGGCCAGGCTGACCTGCCGGGAGGGATCCTCCTCGCTGGGGCCCTCGATCCGGTAGCCGTAGGCCTCCACTGGGTGGAGCGCCTCGAAGGGCGAGATCACCAAGGGGCCCACGCTGTAGGATCGGCCGGGTACGGCGGTGACGAAGCCGAATTCCGTGGCGTAGCGCTCACTGGGTGGGACGCCGTCGACCCCCTGGAGGCGCTCCAGCAGCTCCGAGGGCCCCAGGCAGGCCACCGGCCCGAGCGCCCCGGTGGGCAGCCAGCGTCGGTAGACGTGCATGCCCACCAGGTCCACCATGTGATCGGCGTGGCAGTGGGAGATCGCAATGGCGTCGAGCTCGGCGGGATCGAGGTGGCGCAGCAGCTGCCCCATCGACCCGGGCCCGAGATCCAGCACGATCGAGTAGGTGCGCACCGCGCCGTTGGCGTCGACTCCGTCGGCCTGCACCAGGTAGGAGGAGGCCGAGGACTGGGGGCCCGACATGGAGCCGGAGCATCCGATGATCGTGAGTCTCATGCAGTTCCTTGATGGGAGGTGGGAGGTGAGGGAGGGTGAGGCAACCCGGCAGGGGCGCCAGCTGTCTCAGAGGAGAAGGCGACGTGCTCAACGGCGGTGACCTCGGGCCCCAGGAAACGCCGGGCCAGGACGGAGAAGGCCTCGGGATCACCAGTGGAGGCGAAGTCATGGCGCGGTTCAGGGGCATCGGGACCACGCAGAAGGTTCTTGCCGGCCAGCGCCCGGTAGACGTCCTTGGCGGTCTCGTCCGAGGAGGTCACCAGGGTCACGTCCCGCCCCATGACGTAGGAGATCGGCCCCACCAGCAGCGGGTAGTGGGTGCAGCCGAGGATGAGGGTGTCCACACCGGCGGCCTTGATGGGGGCCAGGTACTCCTCGGCGACGTCGAGCACCTCGGGGCCGGTGGTCACCCCCCGCTCGGCCAGCTCGACGAAGCGCGGGCACGCCTGTGAGACGAGCTCGACGCCGGGAACGGCCTGGAGGGCGTCGTCGTAGGCGCGCGAGTCGACCGTCCCGCGGGTGGCGATCAGCCCCACCTTGCCGTTGCGGGTCACTCGGGCCGCGGTACGTGCCGCCGGGTGGATGACCTCGATGACCGGGACTCCCCGCCCCAGGGTGTAGCGCTCCCGCGCGTCGTGCAGGACCGCCGCCGAGGCGGTGTTGCAGGCGATGACGAGCAGCTTGACCCCTCGGTCCACGAGCTCGTCCATGATGCCCAGAGCCAGCGACCGGACCTCGGCGATGTCCCTGGGACCGTAGGGACTGTTGGCCGTGTCCCCGATGTACAGCACCTGCTCATGGGGCAGCTGGTCGAGGACAGAACGGGCGACGGTGAGGCCACCGACCCCAGAGTCGAACATCCCGATCGGAGCATCATTCACACCGCGAGACTATGCGGGCCCTGTGCCCCCGAACAGCGCGGATACCAGTGATTCCTGCCACCAGGTGATCATGTCGTAGACGAGCGCCGTCCCCCGGTACCACTGCTCGCGAGACGTCTCCTCCTCGGGGGCCTCCTGGAAGGCGACGGAGTGAACGTGCTCGGCGTCCTGAGCCGACTCGATGCCCAGGCGCTGGGCCAGCACGAGCCGGATGTCATTGGTGGCCCCCAGCCAGTCGGACTCTTGGCCCGGGGCCACAAGCACCGTGTCCTCGGGGCCCGACGGCGCCCGCAGCTCGGCGGCCAGGAGCGCCAGGCGGTCGACCTTGTCACTCCGCAGGCGCGCACGAGTCAGGCTGCTGACCTCCATCGAGGTGATGGGATCCTCCGAGGCCTGTGGGAGCAGGACGGCGATGACGGGATCCGCGTTCGGGCTGCCGACGTGAACGCGGTTGGTCGGCGCATCGAGGTCGAAGTCCAGGGCCTCCAGGACCTCACGATCCCGCTCGCTCTCCCCCGGGCGCACCGAGTCGGGGCGCGGCGATAAGGATGCCTCGGGCTGGCCGGCCCCCTGGGTGGGGGGAGCATCCGCCTGGAGAAGGGCTCTCACCTCCAGGGCCAGCCTGGCCAGGAGCTCGCGCTCCCAGTCGTCGAGACCGCAGACCAGTCCCTCGGGGACTCGGCGGAAGGCGCGCATCAGCGCCCTCCTGAAGAGTCGTCAGCACCGGCGTCGTCACTCATGGGCTCGATGGTGGCGCGCAGGCCGTATCCGTGCATCGCCGTGACATCGACCTCCATGCGCTCGCGGACTCCTCGGGAGACCACGGCGCGGCCGGTGGTGTGCACCTGCATCATCCGGGCCTCGGCCACAGGCAGTGAGAAGCCGAAGTAGGAGTGGAACACCCAGGTCACATAGCTCATCGTGTTCACCGGGTCGTCGTGAACCACGGTGCACCACAGGCGCTGGGTACGGGCGCGCGACTCCTCCAGGATCTCCGGTTCCGCAACGGGCAACGAGGTGCTCATACCACCAGGGTAGCGGTGAGCCGCGATAGGTTGTTCCCGTGAACAGCTACGCGCCCTCCACCGATTCCGCCACCGCCTCCATGGACGTGTCGGCGGCCTCAACCTCCCTGCTGACCGACATGTACGAGCTCACGATGCTGCAAGGAGCACTGGCATCGGGGGCCGCCTCACGGCGCAGCGTCTTCGAGCTCTTCGGCCGCAGGTTGCCCGGGTCACGCCGCTTCGGTGTCGTCGCAGGCACCGGTCGGCTGCTGGACGCCATCGAGGCCTTCACCTTCACCCCCGCCCAGATCGACTTCCTGCACCGCACCGGGGTCGTCAACGACGAGACCCTGGACTTCCTGCGCGACTACCGCTTCTCCGGGACGATCCGCGGCTACGCCGAGGGCGAGTGCTACTTCGCCGGCTCCCCGCTGCTGACCGTGGAGGGCACCTTCGCAGAGGCCTGCATCCTGGAGACCCTGGCCCTGTCGATCTACAACTACGACTGCGCCGTCGCCGCAGCCGCCTCCCGCATGACTATCGCCGCCCACGGGCGTCCTTGTGTGGACTTCGGGGCGCGCCGGGCCCACGAGCAGGCGGCCGTCGCCGCGGCTAGGGCCTCGGTCGTCGGTGGTTTCGTGGGAACGAGCAACCTGGAGGCGGGGCTCCTCTACGGCATTCCCACGGTGGGGACCTCGGCCCACTCCTTCACCCTCCTGCACGACACCGAGGAGGAGGCCTTCGCCGCGCAGGTGGCCAGCCTTGGACCGAGCACCACGATCCTGGTGGACACCTACGACATCGCCACCGGAGTGGAGCGGGCGGTCAAGGCGGCCCGCGCCGCAGGCGGTGAGCTCGGGGCGGTGCGCCTGGACTCCGGTGACCTGGTGGCCGAGGCCTTCAAGGTGCGCGCCCAGCTCGACGCCCTGGGGGCGACCTCGACGAGGATTACCGTCACCAACGACCTCGACGAGCACGCTATCGCGGCGCTGGGGGCGGCCCCCGTGGACTCCTACGGTGTGGGCACCAAGCTCGTGACGGGCTCGGGGCGCCCGACTGCGGCACTCGTCTACAAGCTGGTGGAGCGCGAGGGCGCCGATGGCACCATGGAGGAGGTCGCCAAGTTCTCCTCGGGCGGCAAGTCCACCGTGGGCGGCCGCAAGTGGGCCGGCCGCATCCTTAGCTCCGAGGGCACGGCCGCCGAGGAGCTGGTGGTCGCCTCCAGCTCGCAGGACGAGGGGATGTCGGCGTTGAGCCAGGCCGGTGCCCGGCCGCTTCAGGTGCTTCTGGTCGATGAGGGCCGGATCGTCGAGGAGCACCGCGGCAAGGAGGCCTTGAGCGCCGCGGCGGAGCGGCACCGGGCGTCGCGCGCCGAGCTCCCCTACGACGCCTGGCGTCTGAGCGACGGCGAGTCGGCGCTGCCAACCCGCCACGTCGACCTCGACGGGCGAGGCGCCACCCGACGCTGACCGGCAGCCAGGGGTGCATCCCACCCCTGGCCGGCGCTCCTTGTCAGAGTTGTCGGCGTTGTGCCGTCGGCCTTAACAACTGTGCTGTCTCCTCACTTTTGAGACATGTGAGTGTCATGACTTCTGAGACACTCGCTCGGGCGGGAGGCCGGGGCAGGCTGGTGGTCCAGGAGGCGAGGGTGGCTGAGGGGCGAGGCATGACGGGTCGTGGGTGTCCATCGTGCTGACATCAACCCCGCTTCGGCGCCGCACGCCGAAAAAGAACCGCAGGATTTCAACGATCCCCGCTGGGAACATTGACGCCGGGCCCGTTAATGTCAGCACTGTGGACACCGGGCCGCGCAGGAGCGAGTTCGGGGTCCTTACGGCATAGCCCGGAGTCTCCGTCACGGGTCCGCCCCCACCGTCCCCTGCTCGACGTCTGCGCAGGGTCCCGGTGGTCATGGTTGGACGCCAGCACCGCCCAGAACTGGCTCAAGTGGGCCGGAGTCGGCCTGCTCCACGAGGGTCGGGCTCCACTGGCCAAGGGTTGTGCCTACTGCACGAAGGCCCCACCTACCCAAAGTGCACCCCACCCTCGTGCAGTGCATCCAGACGACGCCGGCAACCACCAGAGCGACCGGGGCAGCCCCGATCCGACAGGCCGAAGCAGCAGCTCTCCCGTCCGGCAGGCCCACCCCACCGGTGTCTTGAGATGTCATGACATCCGAAACTCTCAGACGCCACGAGACAACTCAGTCGGTCTTATCAGCACTGTCAGCGCTTGCCGACGAACCAGCGTCGCAGGGTCTGGATGCGCTTCTCGATCTCCTCGGTGGAGGCGGCCGCGACCTCTGGCCCCCCGCACACGCGCCTGAGCTCGTTGTGGACGACGCCGTGGGGCTGGCTCGAGCGGCGGGCCCAGGCGGCCACCAGCTGGGAGAGCTCCTTACGGGCCGCTGCCCGACGCCGGGCGTCGTCGACGCCTGAGTTCTTGCGCCTCTGCGCCTCGGCTGCGGCCTGCTTCTTCTGGGAGGCGATCTGCTTGTCCTGGCGCTGGCGCAGCAGGGCGGTCACCTGCTCGGGCTCCAGCAGACCGGGCAGCCCCAGGTACTCCTGCTCCTCGATGCTGCCCACCATGGCGCCGGTGCCGAACTCGCCGCCGTCGAAGAGCACCCGGTCGAACTCGGCCTGGCTGTCCATGGCCTCGAAGCCCGGCAGCAGCTCGGCCGAGGCGTTCTCAGTCTTGTTGGCCTCGGCGAGGAGCCGGTCCTCGGGGCTGAACAGGGTGTCCTCCTGCGCCGCAGAGTCGGGGCGGCTCAGGACGTGGTCGCGGGCGACCTCCATCTCCCCGGCCAGGGCCAGCAGCGGCGTGACTGAGGGGAGGAACACCGAGGCGGTCTCCCCCCTTGCCCGCGAGCGCACGAAGCGCCCCACGGCCTGGGCGAAGAAGAGCGGGGTGGAGGTGGAGGTGGCGTAGACGCCCACGGCCAGGCGGGGCACGTCCACTCCCTCGGAGACCATGCGCACGGCCACCAGCCAGCGGTCGGTGGAGGCGGAGAAGGCCTCGATGCGGCTGGAGGCGCCGTTGTCGTCGGAGAGGACCACGGTGGGGGCCTCGCCGGTGATGGCGCGCAGCTGCTTGGCGTAGGCGCGGGCCTTGGCCTGGTCGGAGGCGATGACGAGGGCTCCGGCGTCGGGAACCTGGCGGCGCACCTCGGTCAGGCGCTGGTCGGCGGCGGCCAGGACCGCGGGGATCCACTCCCCCGCCGGGTCGAGCGCGGTGCGCCAGGCCTGGGACTCCAGATCCTTGGTGAGGGGCTCGCCCAGGCGCGCCGCGACCTCGTCACCGGCCTTGGTGCGCCACCGCATCTGCCCCGAGTAGGACATGAACATCACCGGGCGCACGACTCCGTCGCGCAGGGCATCGGAGTATCCGTAGGAGTAGTCCGCCTGGGAGCGTTTCGCCCCGGAGGCGTCCTCCTTGTACCGCACGAAGGGGATCGGGGAGGTGTCGGAGCGGAAGGGCGTTCCGGTCAGGGCCAGTCGCCTCCGCGCCGGGGTGAAGGCCTCCCGGATCGCGTCTCCCCAGCTCAGGGCGTCTCCCCCATGGTGGATCTCGTCGAGGATGACCAGGGTGCGGGCCTGGTCGGTGCGGGCGCGGTGCAGGTTGGCGTTGGCGGCCACCTGGGCGTAGGTCAGGGCGACGCCGTCGAAGCGCGAGCCGAGTGCCCCCTGGGAGTTGGAGTAGGAGGGGTCGATATGGATGCCGACGCGGGCGGCGGCCTCGGCCCACTGGTACTTGAGGTGCTCAGTGGGGCAGACGATCGTCACCTTGTGGACGTCTGCGGAGCTGAGCAGCTCGGTGGCCACTCGCAGTGCGAAGGTCGTCTTGCCGGCCCCGGGGGTGGCCACCGCAAGGAAGTCCTGGGGCATCGTCTCCAGGTACTGCGCGAGCGCAGCGGCCTGCCAGGCACGCAGCGAACCGGCGGTCCCCCAGGCGGCGCGGCGCGGGTAGGCCGGGGAGAGGTTCTGGGCCGCCGACGTCGAGGCTCGCGTCGGGGTGGGGTGGGTCGCCTGGCCGCCGCGGGCGGCGTTCACCGACCGCCTCGCCCGAACGGGAAGCGGGGGAAACGAGGCCCCTTGCCGTCGCCGGAGCCCTCCCCGTTGCGCATCTCCTCGTAGATGGACTTGCAGGTGGGGCACACCGGGTACTTCGACGGGTCGCGCCCGGGCGTCCACACCTTGCCGCACAGGGCGACGACGGGACGCCCGGTGACAGCGGCCGCGGCGATCTTGTCCTTGCGGACGTAGTGGGCGAAGCGGTCGGCGTCGCCGTCGTCGGTCGTCTGGAGCTCCTCGCGCTCCAGGACAGCCGTACCGACGCCCTGGGTGGGTTCGGTGGCCGGGTCTGTCGGGGCTCCGGGCGATCCGGGATCGGCACTGGCGAGGACGTCTGTCATGCCGCCCAGTGTAGGTCGGACAGTGCGCACCGGCAGTCGCCCGCCCCGCCCCTGTGGGCAGGCTCTCCCTTGAGGAGAGCCTGCGCCGTCGTCAGTGCGTCGAGGTGAGCCGGCTGGCGGCGGCGGGATCGGCCAGCACGAGGGCGTCGTCGTGACGCTGCATGACGGTCGCCGGCCACTGGGCGCTGACCTCCCCTTCGACGAGCTGGGCGATGGCCTCGGCCTTGCCCTCGCCGGTGGCGATGAGGACCAGCTTGCGGGCCTCCATGATGGTGGCCAGCCCCTGGGTGATGCACTGGGTGGGCACGGCCTCGACGTCGCCGCCGAAGAAGCGGGCGTTGTCCCGGCGGGTCTGCTCGTGGAGCTCGCCCAGGTGCGTGCGCGAGTCGAGGGCGCCGCCGGGCTCGTTGAACCCGATGTGCCCGTCGGAGCCGATGCCGAGGATCTGCAGGTCGCAGTATCCGGCTGCGGCCATCTGCGCCTCGTAGTCCCGGCAGGCGGCCTCGAGGTCCTCGCTCAGCGCGTCCGGGCCGTGGAGCGCTCCGGGGCGCATGTCGACGCGGGAGCGCAGATTGGTCTCCATGAAGGTTGCGTAGCGCTCCGGGTGCCCGGCGGGAAGGCCCACGTACTCGTCGAGCATGAATCCGGTGACCTCGGCGAAGCTGAGGCGGCCGGCGGCGCAGCGGGCAGTGAGCTCGTCGTACAGGGGCAGAGGCGAGGAGCCCGTCGCGGTTCCCAGCACGGCTGCTGGTTTGTCCTTGAGCAGCGCCTCGATCTCGTCGGCCGCCCGCTGTGCGATCGCCTGCGCGGAATCCAGAATGACTAGCTGCACGATAATGTCCTCTCTGACATAACGACTGGTTGTTCGGAGCTTACTGATCTCTGAGAGCCGCCACCTGCGTGAGCGACTTTAAAGCAAGCCTACCCCTAGTCGTCAGAATCAATCACTCTGTCGCGGTGTGACCAGCGTGATCACACCGGCTGGGAGTGTCCCGGCCAGCTACGGATCGTGGCAAGAACCTGCGGTCCTCGCCGGTCCAGCATCCGCCCGCCGACGACGACTCCACCCCAGAGCAGCAGACCGCACCACACGATCCCGGCGACGAGTGCCGCCCACCCCCACCCCGACGCCCCCTGGACAACGCTGTAGACCGCAGCCCCCAGGACCGGGGAGCACACGGCCAGCAGAAGCAGGATTGCCGCCATCTGAATGAGCGCGGCCAGCAAAGCCGTGCCCGAGGTCCGCGAACGCATGGGACTGTCCCCTGGGGCGAGCGTCTCGTAGGGCAGCAGGACACTGGTCAGGCAGGACCAGGCCAGCGCGCAGCCGTAGAGGGCCAGGCAGGCACCGGTGACGGCGGGGAGCGCATCCCATCGTCCCGTCCACACGACCATGAGCAGGTCGATAGCAACCAGTGCGGGAACCTGCCACACGGCCGCACCGACCACCCGCCCCAGACGGTCGTGCGCTCCGCTGATACCGGCGCTGATATGACTCCACAGGGCGGTGGAGTCCAGGCCGAGGTCATCGTGGATCGCCCACCCCATGAAGACGGCCAGGGCGGGCGCCATGAACAGCAGCGGGGCCGGGGCGTGCCCGAGGGCGAAGCTGATGTCCACCGGCTGACCGTTGTCGCCGGCGGCGAATCGGCTGGAGTTGAGAGCAGGCCCCAGGACGAGCACAACGGGCAGAATCAGGACGGACAGGAACTGAACCAGGTACCTGGGATCGGTGCGCCAGTAGCGCAGGCTGCGGGCCGCCACAGCAGCGGCGGGCGCAGGCAGGGAGGCGCCGAGTCTGCGGGCCCACGGCAGCACGTCGGGTAGGCCCTGCTGCCGCGCATTGGATCCCGTGCTACTGGCTGCGTATGCCCGCATCCGGGTGTGTGACGTCCCCGGAGAGGTCATCACCTTGCCCACCACGCGCTGCCACAGGGGAAACAGGATCACGGGGAGGACCCAGGCGACGATCGCCAGAGCCAGAGCCGGCATCACGGATCCGGTGGCCATGAGACCGGGGGCCGAGAAGGTCCACCCCAAGGGGCTCAGCCCCATGACCTTGGCGGCACCACTGAGCCGTTGAAGAAAATCGGAGGGATCGTCCCCGAGGATTCGGGGGATCAGATTCGGCAGCTGTGTGCACACCATGAAGGCGACGAAGGTGATGATCGCTGTCGCCTCACGCCCCCGGCGTGAGGCGGAGACGCCTACGGCTGTCACGATGATCCGGGACAGCAGGACACAGGTGGCCAGGGCGGCCGGAGCGCACAGCAGCGCCAGGAGCGCCGCTGCGAACTGGCCCGCCAGCAGCCAGGTGAGGACCGGAATGAGACAGACGGCAGCCGTGAGGCAACCGGGGATTCCCAGGGCGCCGGCGGCCAGCAGGCCGAGCGCCAGCCCTCTGGACGGAGCGGTCCAGGCCGCCATGGCGCGGGGGTCCAGGGTGGAGTCGACCCCGGTGACGAGCAGTGGCACCACGGCCCAACCGGCCATCAGCAGCGCCCCGAGAGCCCCGAGAACCAGCATGATGACGTCAGGGTCGGCCTTGAGCCCCAGTCCGACGGCGCCGGTCAGCACCATGACAAGCGCCCCGATACCGTAGAGGGCCCCGATCACGGTCCCGACGATGGCCCAGACGTTCTTGGTCAGGGCATTGAGGGTCAGGCGCCACTTCAGCTTGACGAGGGTCGCAACCATGACAGCCCCTCCGTTCGCACCTGGCCCCCCACCAGCTCGGTGAAGCGCTGCTCGAGGTCTGCGCCTGCGGCGACCTGCTCAGTCGTGCCTGCGGCGACCACCCGGCCGGCGTTGATGATGGCCACGTGGTCGCACAGGCGCTGCACGGTGGCCATGACGTGGCTGGAGATGACCACCGTGCCTCCGGCGGCGGCGTAGTCCCGCAGGATCGCCTGGATCGTCTGGGCGGAGATCGGGTCGACGGCCTCGAAGGGCTCGTCCAGAACCAGGATGGAGGGCGAGTGCACCATGGCGCAGGCCAGGTGGATCTTCTTACGCATACCGGCCGAGTAGTCGGCGACCAGGGTGGTTCCGGCCTCCCACAGCCCCAGCACCTTGACCAGCTCGGTCGCCCGGGGCACGACGACGTCGCGCTCGAGCCCGCGCAGGAGTCCGGAGTAGGTGACGAGCTCGAGGCCGTTGAGACGGTCGAAGGTGCGCAGCCCGTCGGGCAGGACTCCCAGGAGGGTCTTGGCCCGCTGGGGCCGCGCCCACACGTCGACGCCATGAACGAGGACCTGGCCGGCATCGGGTCGCAGCAGGCCGGTGGCCATCGACAGGCTGGTCGTCTTGCCTGCGCCGTTGGGGCCGACAATGCCGTAGAAGCTGGACACGGGGATGTCGAGGCTCAGCCGGTCCACGGCGATTTTGCGGTCGAATGCCTTGATCAGCCCCCTCATCTGAAGCGCTGGGACGGAGGCGGGAGCGGGCGATGCCCCGGCCAGTGCCGTCACCGCGTCCGTACCGTCGGGCGAGCTCACCGCGAATGTGGAAGCAGACATGTTTCCACTGTAAAAGCGCCCGCCTCTTCATCCCTCCGCCGCAAGGAGGAGATCACCGTTTCCGACGTCCTCCCGGAGAACCTGCCCGTGCATCATCAGGCAGATGAGGAGGGCACCGCGGCGAGAACATGATTCCGGCCCGTTGCCACACCTCGACGGGGCGGCAACGGGCCGGAATCAGGATGTCAGGGGCGCGGCCCCACGTATCACTCGGCGACAGCCTTCTTCAGCGAGGAGCCGACGGTGACCTTGACACCGTAGCCGGCGGGGATCTGAATCTCCTCACCGGTGCGGGGGTTGCGGCCAGTGCGTGCGGCACGCTCGACGCGCTCGATACCCATGAGGCCGGTGATCTTCACGGCCTCACCCTTGGCGACGTTCTCAACGAGGACATCCTGGAAGGCTCCCAGGAAGGCGTCGGCGTCGGTCTTGGTCAGGCCGGCCTTCTCGGCGATGGCGGCGATGAGCTCGGTGCGGTTGACGGACATGTCTTCCCTCTCGATCGTGGACGGACACCCTTGTGTGGTGCCACTTCTGGCAACGCTACGCATAAAACCTTGGGTTTGTCAGGTCAGACCGGAGTGTCGCGCTGGGTAGCGAGTAACAATTCGCACATTTGCACCACAGCAGTCACACCCGTCACACACGGAGCAAGTCCCGGAACGACGCCGTTTCCTTGCGCCCTTCCGCTCAGTCCTTCCACAGGGCGCCGGGCAGCGCGCTGGCGAACCACGAGGTGATGGTCGTCGGGTGGGTGATGGCAGTACCAACCACGACGGCGAAGGCCCCGTGCTCCATGGCGGCAGCCGCCTGCGCGGGCGTGTGCACCCTGCCCTCCACCACCAGCGGGACCTCCGCGATGCCGGCGACCTGGTCGACGAGCTCGAGGTCGGGCCCGTCGGTCTTGGGACGCTCCCCGGTGTAGCCGGCCAGGGTGGTCCCCAGGATGTCCACTCCCGCGTCCTGTGCGGCCTTGGCGTCATCCAGGGAGCCGCAGTCGGCCATGATGAGGACCTCGGGGCGGGCCGCCCGCAGCCCCTCGACGGTCTGGGCCAGACTCAACCCATCGGGGCGGGGGCGCCGGGTGCCGTCCAGCGCCACGATCTGGCTTCCGGTGGCGGCCACGGCGATGGCGTGGGTGAGGGTCGGAGTGATGAAGACGCCGTCGTGGCCGTCCTTCCACAGGCCAATGACGGGGACGTCGACGTGCTGGCAGATGAGGGCCAGGTCCGCCAGCCCCTGTGCGCGGATGCCGACGGCGCCGCCGGCGACGCAGGCCTGGGCCACCTGGTCCATGGTGCGGGGGTCGCGCATGGGCTCACCCGGGTAGGCCTGGGCGGAGGCGATGAGTCCTCCCTTGAGACGTTCCAGAACGGGGTGCATCCCCGCGGAGGCGGCCTGCGTCTGCGTTGACGGCTGTGAGGGTGACTGCTCGGTCATAGGTGTGTCCTGTCTGATGGAGCCCGAGGCGTGAGGCTAGGGGCGGTGGTTGTCGTTGCTGGCGGCCAGGGCGAGGGCGCCGCGAGCCGCACCGACGATCGGCGCGGTGGTCCCCAGCGTGGCGGGAAGGATCTTGATGGGGGCCAGGGGGTCGATGATCTCTGCGGCGAAGGTCTGCCGCAGGGGCTCCCACCACAGGTCACCGGCGCGGGCCAGGCCACCGGAGACGACGACGACGTCGGGGTCGATCACGGTGACCAGTCCTGCCAGGGCTCTGCCCAGGCAGGCGGCCGAGTCGCGGTAGACCTCCGCGGCGATGTCATCCCCGGCAGCGGCGCGCTCCTCAACCCCGCGGGCGTCGGGAATGTCGGGGTCTCCGCCCTTGTCCAGGTAGCGGCGGTGGATCTGGGGTCCGGCGGTGACGCCCTCCAGGTGCCCGGTCCTGCCGCAGGTGCAGGGTTCGCCCTGGGCCCCGGGGACGGGGACGTGGCCGATCTCGCCGGCCACATGATGGGCGCCCCTGCGGGTTCGCCCATCGAGGACGAGGGCGCCGCCGACCCCGGTACCCACCGCCACCATGAGGACGACCTCAGCCCCGGTACCGGCACCGAGCCAGGCCTCTCCGGCGGCGTAGGCGTCGACGTCGTTCTCGACGTGGATCGGCAGCTCACCCAGCCCCTGGGCGGCGAGCCGCTCGCGAACGCCGGCGGCGACCTGCGTGCCGGCCCATCCGGTGATGGCGTCAGTGGCTGACAGGATGGTCCCTCGCTCGACGTCGACGACGCCGGCCGTGCCGATCCCGACCGCCGTGATCGCCGCGGCCTTGCCGGGCTCCTGGTGCGTTCCGGTCTCGACGACCGTCGAGATCAGGCCGCTGATGGCATCGAGCATGGCGGCAGGCCCCTCGTGAGCCGGGGTCGGGCAGGAGCTCACCGGTCCTTGCAGGGTTCCGCCGGAGTCGACCAGCGCGGCAGCCATCTTGGTGCCGCCCAGGTCGAGTCCGACGACGAGCGGCGCCCGATCGGACGGAGATGGCAATGGAGCAAGGGGGTTGGGTGGGAGGACATCCTGACTCATGAGGCTCTCCGGTGGAATGTGGGGCGCTGACGCACCGGGTTTGGAAGAAGGGATGAGGGCAGCCGCAGGAGGCCGCCTGGAGCGAGTCTCAGCGCCTCGCCGCTGCCACAGCGGCTGCATGCCCGGATCGGTCGGTGCCGCGACCACCGGCCATGCAGCCGCCGGGAGGTCAGATGAGGCCCTGGGCCTTGACGATCTCCAGGACCCGCTCCTTGGTCTCGCCCTCGAGCGCCTTGACGGGGAAGGCCATCTCGTTGGTGGCGATGATCCCGATAGCCTCCATGGCGGTCTTGAAGGCGCCAATGCCGGTCGCATCGGCCGAACGGCCCTGGGGCACGAAGACGATCTCAAAGCCGGCGCAGACCTCGTCCTGGAGACGGCGCACCTCGTCCCACGCCCCCTCGCGGGAGGCCTTCCACATCTCGGCGTAGCGGACCGGGTCCACGTTGCCGTACCCGGGGACGAGGCCGTCGGCACCCAGCAGCAGCATGCCGTCGACGACGCACTCGTGGCCGGTCAGAAGGGCCAGGGGGTGGCCCGCGGCCTCATTGGCGGCCACCAGCCTGCGGAAGGCGACGTCGTTGCCGGAGGAGTCCTTGACACCGGCCAGGACACCCTCCTTGCCCAGCTCGACGAGCAGTTCGCAACCGAGCTTCGCGCCGCCAAGGCGCACGGGGACGTCGTAGGCGAAGACTGGGACGTCGATGGCCGCGGCGATGGCTCGGAAGTGAGCCTTGATCTCCTCGGCGTCGTTGAGCGCGTAGAACGGGCAGGTGGCCACGATCGCCTCAGCGCCCAGGGCGGCTGCCCGACGAGCCTGGTCAATGACCCGGTGGGCGGTGGTGTCGATGGCACCGGCGAGCACCGGGACGCGTCCTGCCGCAGCCTTGACGACCCGCTCGATGACGGCGTCGCGCTGGGCGTCGGTGAGGTAAGCGACCTCTCCGGAGGACCCCAGAGCGAACAGGCCGTTGACACCACCGGCGATGAGGTGCTCGACGACCTTGTCCAGGCTGTCGAAGTCAACCTCGCCCGCGGCGGTGAAAGGGGTGACGACCGGCGGGATGACGCCGGTGAAACGGTTGTCCATTGTGGTGACTCTCTTCATTGAAAGGTTATCGGACGTCTGACATCTGACGTCACGAGGTATTGTTGCAGATGCTCCCGGTTGGCGCCACCCCGGCGCCCGGGTCTCCTAGCGACCGTATGTACCGGTGGGGGGCGGACCCGAGTGGGTCCGCCCCTCACCTGGAGGTGCTGACGCCGGCAGCGGCCGGAGCCGGCTACTCAGACATCGAGCAGTGAGGGCACTGCCGACAGCAGAGTGCGCGTGTACTCCTCCTGAGGATTGTTGAAGATCTCCTCGGTGGTGTTGAGCTCGAGGATCTTGCCGAAGTACATGACGGCGATCCGGTCCGAGACGTAGCGCACCGTGTTGATGTCGTGACTGATGAACACCAGCCCCAGTCCCAAGGAGGCCTTGAGGTCCTGGAGGAGGTTGAGCACCTGGGCGCGCACCGAGACGTCCAGGGCGGAGGTGGGCTCGTCGGCCACGATGATGTCGGGGTCCAGGGCGAGCGCTCGGGCGATGGCGACGCGCTGGCGCTGACCACCGGAGATCTGCCGAGGCAGCACATTGAGTGCGCTGGGGGGCAGCCCGACCAGGTGGAGCAGGTCGCGCACCTTGGCCTCACGTTCCTTCGGCGAGCCGATTCCGTGGACGTTGAGCGGGTCGATGAGCGCGTCGTGCACGATCATGCGCGGGTTGAGGGCCGTGGCCGGGTCCTGGAAGACCACCGAGATGCTGCGCCCGAGCTCACGACGGTCCGAGGCCGAGCGCCCCAACGGACGGCCCTTGAAGATGACCTCACCGGAGGTGACCGGCTGCAGCCCAACCATGACTCGGGCGGTGGTGGACTTGCCGCACCCCGACTCCCCCACGAGTCCCAGCGTCTCTCCGCGCTTGACACTCAGCGAGACGTCGTTGACCGCGTGAACCGTGTCCGGGTTGAACAGGCCACCGGTGCGGGACTTGTGGATGACGTTGACGTTCTTGAGCTCGACGACCGGCTGGTCCTCGCTCCATGAGGACGATGCAGACGTGTTGGATGACATCAGTGCTTCTCCTTCGCGAGCAGAGCCTCGAGCTCGGGGGTGATGGCGTAGCTGTGCTCCGTCGTGCCCGGCACGGGCTTGAGCACCGGACGGGTCTCAAGTCCGACCGTCGGGTGGGCCGATCGCGGCGCGAACCGGTCTCCCTTGACGAACTCGCTGGGTGAGGGGACGACCCCTCGCACCTGGTGGAGTCGCTTGGAGCCGGCCTCGATGGAGAGCACCGCACCGAGAAGGCCGCGGGTGTACTCGTGAACCGGGTTGGCCAGCAGCTCGCTGGTGGGCGCCTGCTCAACCACCTGGCCCGCGTACATCACCGTGATCCGGTGGGCCAGCTTGGCCACGAGGGCCAGGTCGTGCGAGACGAAGACCATCGCGAAGCCGAGCTTCTCACGCAGCTCGTTGAGCAGGTCGATGACCTGCTTCTGAACGGTCACGTCCAGCGCGGTCGTCGGCTCGTCGGCCAGGACCAGGGAGGGGTCACGGGTCAGCGCCATGGCGATGAGAACGCGCTGACGCTGACCGCCGGAGAGCTCGTGCGGGTAGCTGCGCAGCGTGCGCTTGGGGTCGAGCCCCACCAGCTCGAGCAGCTCTTCGGCACTGCGGGTGCCTCCGCGCGCGCTGAGCTGGGCCATCTGAGTGCGGATGAGCATGGAGGGGTTCAGTGAGGACAGAGCGTCCTGGTAGACCATGCTCATCTCGTGACCGCGCAGCGCGTTGTGCTCGGCCGGCGTCATCTCAAGGATGTTGCGTCCCTTGAAGAGGATCTCACCGGAGATCCGGGCCGAGGGGGGCAGCAGCCCCATGACGGCCATCGAGCTGATGGACTTACCGCAGCCGGACTCCCCCACCAGGCCCATGGTCTCGCCCGGACGCACGGAGAAGGAGACGCCATCGACGATGTTGACCTCACCGTGCTGCTCGGGGAAGGCGATCGTGAGGTTCTTGACCTCCAGAACCGGATCCTCGCCGGTGTCCTCGTAGACCAGGCGGTCCCGCCGGGCAAGCTCGGCCACCCGCAGGGAGCTGAGCCGCTCGGACAGGGGAACGTCCTCTGTCGCAGGGGCGACAACGCCGGTCAGAGAGCTCAGCCCGTTGTCGGCATCGTCCCCGTCGGCGACGGAGGCGTTAGCGACCACCGCCTCGGCGGCGTCGTCCCAGGCGTTCAGGGTCTCCTGAGCCTCCATGGCCTCCTCATCGGCCTGAACATCGGGCTTGGCCTTGATGCGCGGCGAGGCCATCGCATCGGTCAGTCCCTCGGACAGGACGTTGAGGCACAGGGTGGTGATGAGGATGAGCAGGCCGGGGAAGAAGGTCGGCCACCAGTGGCCCGACAGGAGCAGCTCCTTGCCCTCGGAGAGCATGTTGCCCCAGGTCGGGGTGTTGACGGACTTGATGCCCGCGCCGATGAAGGACAGCGAGGCCTCGAAGACGATCGCGTCGGCCACCAGGACGGTTGCGAAGACCATGATCGGGGCGATGCAGTTGCGGGCCACGTGCTTGAGCAGGATCCACGGCACCGGGGCCCCCATCACCTTGGAGGCGGCCACATAGTCCTCCCCGAACTGGGAGATGATGTTGGCACGCACCACGCGGGTGAGCTGGGGGATGTAGAGGATGCCAATGGAGACGATGATGACCGGCAGCATCGGCAGGCGGGTCGACATCGCCGAGACGAGGACGGCCGCCAGAGCGATGCCGGGGAAGGACATGACGACGTCGAGCACGCGCATGAGGGTCTCAGCGATCCACTTGCGCGACGTGGCGGCAACGGCCCCGAGGACCGAGGCCACCACAAGGGCCAGACCGGTGGCCGTCAGGCCCACGACCAGCGAGACCCTGGCGCCGTAGACGGCACGGGAGAAGATGTCACGACCGGTTCCGTCCGTCCCGAACAGGTGAGACGCGGACGGGGCGACGACCGGATCGGAGGAGGTCACCTCACCGACGCCCTCGATGTAGGAGGTCGTCTTGGTCTCCGCCAACCCGGTGGCACCGGGAGAGTAGGGGGCGATGATGGGAGCCAGGATGGCGACCAGGGCGATGAGGCCCAGCACGATGATGGCGATCTTGGAGCCGACAGGAAGCGCCTTCCAGCCCTGGAAGCGCAGCCCGGGCCGCGAGGCCTTATCCAGTGTGGAGCGGTGCAGCATCAGATGCTCCTGATTCGTGGGTTGACGAGGACGTAGAGCATGTCAACGACGATGTTGATGATGATGAAGGCCAGTGCCACCGTGATGGAGACGCCTTGGACGATGTTCACGTCGTTGCGGGTGATGCCCTGGAAGATGAGCTGGCCCATTCCCTTGATGTTGAAGATCATCTCGATGACGACGGCGCCTCCCATGGCGTAGCCGATGCGCAGTCCCAGCACGGTCAGCGGAGTGATGAGCGCGTTGCGCAGCACGTTGCGGGCCACAACGACGTTCTTGGGAATACCGCCGCCGATGGCGGTGCGCACGTAGTCGCGGTCGAGCTCCTCAACCATGGCGGTACGCACCACACGGGTGAGCGAGCCGGCGTTGGGCACCGCGATGGCCAGTGCCGGCAGGAAGATCTGATTGAGGTACGTTCCCGGATCCTCGCTGAAGGGAACCCACTCGGACACCAGCGCGGGGAAGGTCCCCGTTCCCCCCGGGATGTCGGAGAACCACTGAATGAGCAGCAGGGCGAGCCAGAAGGACGGGGTGGCCAGGGAGGCGATGGAGATGACGCGGATGACCTGGTCCTGCCACTTGTCGCGGTAGAGGGCCGCCGTAATGCCCAGGACCGTGGCCACGATGACGGCGACGAAGATTCCGATGAAGGTCAGCTGGAGCGTGATCGGGAACGCATCGGCCACCATGCCGGTGATCTTGACACCGGTGAAGGAGGTACCGAGGTCGCCGTGGATCAGACCCAGGAGGTACTCCCAGAACCGCTTGAGAAGGGGATCGTTGAGATGGTGGGCGACTCGGTACTGCTCGAGGGCGTCTGGCGTGGCCGACTCGCCCAGCGCGAGACGCGCCGGGTCCGCCGAGGAGAACGACATGACGACGAAGACGAGCAGCGTCACGCCCAGCACCATGACCGGCAGCGCGACCAGGCGCCGTCCGATCAGGCGGATGAGGTTGGACACTGAAATGCTCCTTTGCGTTAGCGTCCTGCCGCCTGAGGTGGCGGCTGGGTGGCGTGGCAGCTGCAGAGCGAGCTGCCACGCCAATTGTCTGATGTCTGACGTCAGATTGCAAGTCCGTTGCTTTCACCTTGGACGCATTGACGCCACGAGCACAGCACGGGCGGTGCGGCACCCGCTGGCGACTGCCGCACCGCCCGCACACGAGCCTCAGGACTTGGTCGACCCCGTCCCCACGAAGGACAGGCCGGTCAGCGCGATGGGCTTGAAGTTCTCCAACGTCGTCGAGTCATAAGCCGTTGGAGCCTTGCGGTGGAAGATCGGGTAGAGCGGCACCTCCTCGGAGAGCTTGTCGAAGATCTCCTGCCACTTGGCGACCTGCTTGTCACCCTCCAGCTTGACCGCTTCCTCCAGCAGCTTCTGGACCGCGACCTGACTCTCCGAACCCTTCCAGTGCATCCGGGTCTCGGTCCACACGTCACCGCCGTACCACCAGCGCATGAGCAGGTCCGCGTCATTGCCGAAGACCGAGGGGTCTCCGGGAGCGATCAGCACGTCCCACGTGCCCTGTCCGGAGTCGATGAAGGAGTAGGTGTCCGCGGACTTCTTCTCGTCGTACTTGACCGTCACCCCCAGGGCCTCGAGGTTCTCACGGATGATGGGCCTGACGGCCGAGAACCAGCCGTGGTCCGTGCACAGCAGGTTGATAGTCGTGATGCCGGCCTCCGCCAGGAGCGACTTGGCCTTGGCCGCGTCCTTGGAGTAGACCGTCTTGGCCTTCTTGTACGCGGGGTGCCCGTCCTGGACGAAACAGGTCGCCGGCGTCGCCAGGCCGGCCATGCCGGTGTTGCAGATCTTGGCGTAGTCCAGCGCGTAGAGCACCGCCTGCCGGGCCTTGGCGTTGGAGAAGGTGGTGTGGTTGAACATGGCGAAGAGCAGCCCGAAGCCCTGCTGCGCCGCCACCTTGACCGGGTCCTTGAGCGTCTTGAGGTTGGCTGCCGGAACGGCGTCGATGGCCTGCACGGAACTGGAGCTCATCGCGTTGGTGCGGGTGGTGTCGTCGGGCAGGATCTGCCAGGTCATAGACTTGGCCAGCGCCGGGCGAGGACCGTTGTACTTGTCGTTGCGCTCGAAGACGACCTTCTGGCTGCCGGCACCGTTGTCGGTCATCTTGTAGGGACCGCTTCCAGTGGGGCTCATGTCGAACTTCTTGGCGTCCGCCTCAACGATCGCCTTGGGGACGATCTTGACCACGCTCAGACGCTCCGCCACCAGAGAGAAGGCGTACTTGAGCTTAATGGTCACCGTGCCCGCATCCTTGGCTTCCACCTTGTCGATGAAGGGCAGGAACTGGGAGTACAGCGACTTGTTGGCCGGGTCGAGCACGCGCGTGAAGGAGAAGACGACGTCGTCGGCAGTCACGGCCGAGCCGTCGGAGAACTTCGCATCCTTACGCAGCGCGACCTCATAGGTGGTGTCATCCACCTTCTTGGGCATCTCCGCCGCCAGAGCCGCGTACACCTCCCGGGTGGCCGGGTGGAGCTCGGTGAGCCCCTCCAGAGTGTGCCAGTTGGCAGCGACCGTCAGAGCCGACGACGTCGTCATCGGGTCGTAGCCGTTGGTGCCCAGCTCGTAGGAAATACCTGCGGTGATGACACCGTCCTTGTGGGTGACCTCCTGATCGGCAGCCATGCCGCTGGCCTTCGCGCCACCCGAGGCCTTGCCCTTACCGCCGCAGGCCGCAAGGCTGACGGCCAGACCAGCAGCCATTCCGAGGGTGCCGGTCAGCCTGATGAAGTCCCGGCGGCTGGAGCCGGCCGGAGTCGTGATCGCCATTGATTCTCTCCTGATGTCTGACGTCTTATGTCTGACGTTGGTAGGATGACTGTAGCAGAAGTCAGGGCGTCCAGACCACTCACAACCTCGCAGGCAAGACAGTCGCAACTCCCGCCCCACTGCCGGGGCGAGCCGTTCGACGAGCGGAATCACATCGTAGTGATCAACAATGATTGACAGGGCAAGAACCATGGCCAACATCAAGAGAAGCAGCACCATGAACAGAGCATCCGCACCGCAGGCAACCACCATCACAGATAAAGAGATGAAAGTCACATCTGTGGGTGACGAGCCGATCATCTCTCACGGCCCCTACTCCGGGCTGATGACGACGCCCGCCACTCAAGCAGAGGCCACGATGGCCGAGATCAAGAACTACATCCTGCGCTCCGGCCTGCAGATGGGTGATGCGTTGCCCACGGAGTCCCAGCTGTGCACCGACCTGGGAGTATCCCGCTCCTCCGTCCGCGAGGCCGTCCGCACCCTCGTCGCCCTCGACATCGTCGAAGTACGCCACGGACACGGCATGTTCGTCGGCCAGGTCTCCATGCGCCCCATGGTCGAGTCCCTCATCTTCAAAGGCCTCCTCAACCCCGGAGACGACCACCGCGGACTACGAGACATCGTCGAAGTACGCATCACCCTCGACAACGCCCTGGCCGAACCCGTCACCCACGCCTGGCACAACCGCCACGACCCCGAGCTCGACACCCTCGTCGACAACATCGAGCACCTCGCCTCACAAGGCAAGCTCTTCACCGACCAGGACCGCCGCTTCCACACCCGCCTACTCGAACCCCTCGACAACCACCTCTACCTCCACCTCACCGAAGCCTTCTGGGCCATCCACACCCTCACCGTCCCCCTCCTAGACGCCCCCAAGCTCGAAGACCTCACCAGCACCGCCAAAGCCCACCGAGCCATGCTCCAAGCCGCCCACGCCGGAGACACCCCCGCCTACCACCAAGCCATCACCGACCACTACGCCCCACTCCTCGCCGTCCTCACACACCCCGTAGAGAACTCCTCCGTCAGGGCGGGATAGGTGCCGGCCTGCGCCACGGCCACGACATTGAGGCGCGGATCCTCCGGTCGAAGCAACCTGTCCACCCACAGGTCGCGTGCAGCCGTAAGTCCGCGTGCGAGCCATCGTGCATTGACGAACTCCATGGCGTGGGTGCCCCCGGGGTAGACATGCAGCTCGGCATCACCACCATCACGCCACACCCCAGAGGCGAAGGCGACATCCTCGTCCCGGAAGACCTCGGCGGAGGCCACTGAGATGAACAGCGGTGGCAGCCCACCCAACCACGTGGCACGGGCGGGGGCCTCGTAGGGGGTGACCAGGTCCGTACCTCGCCGCTCCCCCAGGGCAGCATCCCAGGCAACATTGTTGTACGCCGTCGGCCAGGTGCCGTCGTCCGGGTACTGACGCGCTGAGACCGAGCCCTGCCAGTGCGGCATGCCGGTGCGGTCATCCAGCATGGGGTAGTCCAGCAGCCCGCCGAGAACCACCGGGCCCCGCCTGTCTCGCGAGATGAGCAGCGTGCCGGCGCTCAGCCCTCCCCCGGCGCTCGGCCCGACGACGATGACGCGCTCCGGATCGGCACCGAGCTCCTCGGCGTGCTCGACCGCCCAGCACAGCGTGGTGTAGCAGTCCTCGACGCCGGCCGGTGCCGGATCCTCGGGAGCCAGACGGTACTCGGGGCTGACGATGACGCCCCCGTACCGCCGCAGCCACGGGACAACGGTCGACAGGCCATTGAAACGGCACCCCATCACCAGCCCTCCCCCGTGCAGAGAGAGGAACAGGGGGCCGGGGCGGCCCACGCAGGCACCCTGGGCGCTTCGTGCAACCGCGGCGGGAAGTCTCGTCCCATCCTGACGAAGGACGTCCACGTCCTCCAGGTCGATGTCGGGGTGCTTGAGCAGAAAACTCGCCCGGACCTCGTCAGCCGGTACGCGCCAGCTCGGGATCTTCTGCACCGTCATGGCCCCGAAGACGCCGAGCGCCTCGATGCGCTCGAGCAGAGCGGCGGTGGCACTGTCGTAGGCAGGACGGGCGGGGAGCTCCTCATGCGTGCGAGACATGCCGTAACTGTTGCACTGTGAGCGCTGTAGCGGCAAGCCGCTCACAATCGGTCAATGATCTGCGGCATCAGGTCCCATGTGCGACAGCCGCCCGACGATGGGCTCCCTCGAAGGCGCCCTCCCTCAGCAACGCAGCCGCTCGAAGCCTTGAGAACGCGCGGGTGAGTGCAGTTCGACATTCACCAGCGTAAATGAACCAAAAGTCGGACAATGGGGCCATGCAGATCTCCCGCGGTGTCATGTCCGGCCTTACCACCACCCCGATGACTCAGTCATCCACGGCGATCGCCGAGATCAAGAACTACATTCTCACCAAGGGTCTGCATCCTGGTGATGCGTTGCCCACGGAGTCCCAGCTGTGCACCGACCTGGGAGTATCCCGCTCCTCCGTCCGCGAGGCCGTCCGCACCCTCGTCGCCCTCGACATCGTCGAAGTACGCCACGGACACGGCATGTTCGTCGGCCAGGTCTCCATGCGCCCCATGGTCGAGTCCCTCATCTTCAAAGGCCTCCTCAACCCCGGAGACGACCACCGCGGACTACGAGACATCGTCGAAGTACGCATCACCCTCGACAACGCCCTGGCCGAACCCGTCACCCACGCCTGGCACAACCGCCACGACCCCGAGCTCGACACCCTCGTCGACAACATCGAGCACCTCGCCTCACAAGGCAAGCTCTTCACCGACCAGGACCGCCGCTTCCACACCCGCCTACTCGAACCCCTCGACAACCACCTCTACCTCCACCTCACCGAAGCCTTCTGGGCCATCCACACCCTCACCGTCCCCCTCCTAGACGCCCCCAAGCTCGAAGACCTCACCAGCACCGCCAAAGCCCACCGAGCCATGCTCCAAGCCGCCCACGCCGGAGACACCCCCGCCTACCACCAAGCCATCACCGACCACTACGCCCCACTCCTCGCCGTCCTCTCCTGAGACAACCAACGGGGGACCCGACGCCTGGAGCGCTGCCACAGCGGCACAAAGCGCGGCCCCCGCCACCCTCAATGGGTGGCGGGGGCCGTACTGCGTTCCCAAGCTCTATACCCCATCCTGTACCCTACCCGGGCAGTCGCAGGCACTTTTCGTTGGAAAATCAGTTGTTCGTGGAGATGGGGGGAATCGAACCCCCGTCCGACGGCCGCACAACAGGACTTCTCCGGGTGCAGCTCGCTAGCGTTTTTCTCGGCCCCGGCGTCTCACGCGAGCAAGGACGCCGACGGGCTCAGTCGATGAAAAGTCCCAAGAGCCCTACCGACACGGGCTCTCAGCAGTGGCTTCCTAGATGACGCCAGGAACCGGGGCGGAAGCGTTCCCCGGGCTGACGGACTTCGAGGCTCGCTCAGGCGGCGAGGGCGAAGTCGGTGCGAGTGTTATCGGCACCTATTGGTTCGCGCAGAGCGTTGACGAGATGACTGCGCATCCTCGACCCGCTTCTCCTGAACCTACGACCGTCGTCGAAACCGATCATCCCCTATGGAAGTGTCACCGGGCTCCCGCAGGAGACCTGGAACGCGCTCTCAACAGAGCCAGGCCACTCTAGCAGAACCAGGAGACGAGAGCACTGAGGGCTCCTGCTCCGTACCTCACGCGGCCGGTCAGCAGGTAGAGACGCTCAAGGGGCCCTGCTCCCTCGTACCTCATCCCCGACGCCGGTTGGCCGCGGCCATGGCCCGGGCCGCCTCCCGCTTGTCCTGCGCCTCACGCAGCGCCTGGCGCTTGTCCCAGTCCTGCTTTCCTCGAGCCAGGGCGATCTCCAGCTTGGCGCGCCCTCCGATGAAGTACAGCTCCAGCGGGACCACCGTGTAGCCCTTGGCCTGGACCCGGGTCTCGAGTCGCTCCAGCTCGCTGCGGTGCAGGAGCAGCTTGCGCTTGCGACGCGGGGAGTGGTTGTTCCACGTCCCCTGCAGGTACTCGGGGATGTGCGCCCCCTGGAGCCAGGCCTCGCCATGGCGGTCAAGCTCGATCCAGGCTTCGGTCAGCGAGGCCCGCCCCATGCGCAGCGCCTTGACCTCGGTTCCGGTGAGGACCAGCCCCGCCTCGTAGCGGTCCTCGATGAAGTAGTCGTGGGTCGCCTTGCGGTTGCGGGCCACCGTCTTGTGGGCGTCGGAGGCGGCCTTCGCCTTCTGTCCGGCCGTTGGCTTGGACGCCCGAGCGGACTTGGAGGCAGGGGTCATCGGACTGTCCTTTCACGAGTACGGGGATGGCTGGCGCTCCTATGTCAGCACGCCCCGAAGTCCGCTCCGATTGGGCCGGCCCGACCGGGGCATCGTGGCGTGACACGACGACGCGCAGGGTCAGGAGTTTACGGGCCCCGTCAAGAAGAACTCACCTAGAAGCCGGGCAGGGACATCGGGTCGATGTACGCCCCGTCCTGGGCCACCTGGAAGTGGACGTGCGCTCCGGTCGCGTAACCGGTTGAGCCGGTCGCGCCGACGACGTCACCGCGCTTGACCTGCTGGCCGTCGGCGATGCTGCGCGAGGAGAGGTGGCACAGGGTGATGACGTAGGAGTGCCCATCAATGATGCCACCGTTGATGTCAATGCCGATGCCGCAGGACTCGGAGTCCCAGTAGGTGGCCACTCCGGAGACCGCCGCGTACTGGGGCGTCCCCTCACTCGCGGCGAAGTCGACCCCCTGGTGCCCTGTGGCGACACCGGTAACCGGGTGGACGCGGTACCCGAAGGGCGAGGTCACCTCGAGCGGGCCGGTGATCGGGTGTCCGATGTACCCGCTTCCCAGGGAGTCGGCGCCGATCGAGCTCGCGGGGACCGAGGGCATCGTTCCAGCGCTGGCCGCGGCCCGGTTGGCGGCGTCGATCTGGGCGACACGCGCGGCCGCGGCCGCGGCATCGGCGTTGGCCTGGTTGAGCTGGGACTGTAGATCGCTCTTACGACTCTCCAGCGCCTCGGCGGCCGACTTCTTCTGCGCCGTCAGCTTGGCGACCTCGTCCCGCTTGGTCTTGGCCGCGTCCCGGGCCGACTTGGCGTTCGCCTCTGCGGTGTCGGCCTCGGTCTTGAGCGTGCTGACTCGCGTGGTGGCAGCATTCTGCCTAGCCTCACGGTTGGCGTTCTGAGCGCGCTCGACCTCGGCGGCGGACAGTACCGCCTCCTGGACTCCCGAGCCGATCTCAACCGCTGAGGCTCGCTGGCTGAGCTCCTCGACGTCCTGAGAGGCGAGGACATAGCTCCAGGAGGTCACCGAGTTGTCCCCCTGATAGGTGGACACGACGATCTCCGCCACCGAGTCGGAGGTCTCCTCAGCCGTCTTCTTGGATGCCTCGGACTCCTTCTTGACCGTCTCCAGGCTGCTCTGCGCCGTGCTCAAGCGGTCACTGGCGATCTGCTGCTCCCTCTCCTTGGCGGCCAGAGTCGTCTCTGCGGTGGTCAGCTGGGTCTCCGCGGTGCTCAACGAGGCCTGGGCGTTCTGAAGTGAGATGTAGGCCTGCCCCAGATCGGCGCTGACCCCCTCCAGCGAGGACATCACCTGCTGCTGCTTGCGCTCCGCCTCATTCTGCTTGGCAACGGCGTCATCCCGCTCATCAGCCAGGGAGATGTCCCCGGAGTAGAAGAAGACGAGGCTGGCGGCGGCCAGGGCGCAGACTGCGGCACGCCGGCGTGAGCGGCGCAGGAACAGACGAGACAGCATGTGAGATCAGATCCTCGTGTACTTGGACAGAGACAAGGCGGAGGAGACCGCGGCCAGGGCGATGGCGGCCAGAATCAGCCAGGGCGACAGGAGGAGGACATCCCTGGTACTGATGAAGGCGCTCGTGAAGGAGATGGAGGAGGCGAGCCACCCCTCCACGACGTAGCGCACTCCCACCCACAACGTGGCCACGGCGAGAATCGCCCCGGTGAGGGCGGCGATAACCCCTTCGAGGATGAAGGGCAGCTGGATGAAGAGGTTCGAGGCCCCCACCAGACGCATGATCCCGGTCTGCCGGGAGCGGGACATGGCCGACAGCCTGATGGTCGTCGAGATGAGCAGCACCGCGGCCACCGCCATGATGGTTGCCAGCCCTCCCGTGATCCAGGAGGCCCGGTTCATCACGAGGAAGAGCGGCTCGAGGGTGGAGCGCTGGTCGACCACCCGCTCCACTCCACTGTGCCCCTCGAACTGCTCGGCCACCAGCTTGTAGTTCTCGGCGTCCTTGAGCTTGATGCGGAAGGACACGGGCATCATGTCCTCCGTCGCGTTCCTCCCGACGGCGGACTTGGCGTAGGCCTTCATGAAGTTCTGATAGGCCTGGGCCTTGGTCTCCATCTGGTAGGACTTGACGTAGCCGGAGGGGGCGCCGCTGGTGATGAGGTTCTCAACCTCGCTGATCTGAGCGGCGGTGGCCTCGCCATTGGCGCAGTTGGAGGAGGCCGAGGACTTGGGGCACATGTAGACCGAGACCTCGACCTTGTCGTACCAGTCGCCCTTCATGGTCGAGATCTGGCTCTGCAGCAGTGACGAGGCCCCGACGAAGAGCAGCGACACGAAGGCGACGAGAATCACGGACACCGTCATCGCCAGGTTCCGGTACATGCCCTTGGCGGTCTCCGACAGGACGAAACGCAGTCTCACAGTTCTTCTCCTTCAGCGGTCCGAGCCGTAGACGCCGCGGTCCTGGTCGCGCACGACCTCGCCGCCCTTGAGCTCGATGACGCGTTTACGCATCTGGTCGACGATCTCGTCGTCGTGAGTCGCCATGACGACCGTGGTCCCCTGCCGGTTGATGCGGTCGAGCAGACGCATGATCCCGACCGACGTCGAGGGGTCCAGGTTCCCGGTGGGCTCATCGGCCAGGAGGAGCTTGGGCCGGTTGACCATGGCGCGGGCGATCGCCACGCGCTGCTGCTCGCCCCCGGAGAGCTCGTGCGGCAGACGCCTCTCCTTGCCGGCCAGCCCCACCAGGTCGAGGGCCTCGGGCACAGCGGAGAGGATGTAGTGGCGCGGCTTACCGATCACCTGAGAGGCCAGCGCCACGTTCTCCAGGACGGTCTTGTTGTCCAGGAGCCGGAAGTCCTGGAAGACGAAGCCGATCTCCTGCCGCAGCTGGGGCACCTTCCACGAGGAGATCTTCGACAGGTCACGTCCCAGGACGTGGATGCGTCCCTTGGTGGGGCGCTCCTCCCGGATAACCAGCCTCAGGAAGGTCGACTTGCCCGATCCCGAGGCGCCGACAAGGAACACGAACTCGTCACGATTGATCTTGATGTCGACGTCGTCGAGCGCCGGACGCATCCCCCGGTCATAGACCTTCGAGACGTGGTTGAAGCGGATCATCTGCTCGTTGCTCCCCTGCTGCGCCCCGAGCACGGCACTCGGGTTCATGGCGTTGTGGCCACCGTATGCGTCGACACGCCATTTTTCCGCCGTGACACGCCCAGCGTCGATGTGGCTTGTAATGGCCGGGAGTCGGCGTGATCCTCCTGTGATCCCAGACCTCGACAGCCCCAAGCTCCACCCAATGACCGGCAACGCACCCTAGGCTTGGCAGCATGAGTGAGACCTCCCTATCGCCCGCGCTGACACGCGCCTTCGAGGATCGCGTCGACCTGGGTTCCTGGGCGGGCTTCACCTCGTCGCTGGCCCGGTTCCTCGACGAGGTGTGCAGGCCGCCCGCGCAGCGGGGAGAATCCGTCGAGGCCGCCATTGACCCCTCCGGCGGTACCCTGCTGCTGACCGCCCCGCTCCCCATGGTCAAGCCCGAGGAGCTGGCCCCCCAGGGGCGCTGGTCGCAGCTATTGACACGACTGTCCCTGATCACTCCACCCGTTCCTTCCCCAGACCTGCCAGGCGTGGTCCTCGTCGGCCGCTCCGACGGCATCGAGGTCTCACTGCCCGAGCTCGATGCGCAGGGACGGGTGCTGCTGGGCCCCACCGAGCGCAGAATCCTAGGGGCGATCGGCTGGCAGGAGAGCCATCATGTCTTCGCCAGGCTGCTGTCCGACGCAGACGAGACCTCCGACCTGGTGACTCGCATCCTCATCGAGGTGCTCGAGGTCGCCCATCCCGCAGACCTCGACTACCTCCTGCGCGCACACTCCGACATCAGCTGACCCCCACGGCCTGCTCGACGAGATCATCGGCGAGCTCATAGACGGGCCACGGCTCCCCGGTCTGATCCTCACTGCGCGCACAGGCCGGATCGATGACGAAGGACTCAGGGCTCTGCGCGTGCGTCGCGCTGGACTGACCAAGCCCAGTGGGCTCAGTGGACTCGGTGGACTCACTGAGCTCGGTGGACTCTGCGGACTCTCGGGGGTCTCCAGGCCCCGGGGCCGGTGAAGCCGAGGCGCCTGAGGCCACCGCCTCAACCTCCCAGTGATCCGACGGGACGCGATCCTCGCCACCGGGCTCGAGCTCGGCATCACCGGTTCCCGCCCCGGAGGAGGCCGACGGCGCCGACTCCGCGGCTCTGACGCGCGCGAAGCGGGACTCCCCTCTGGTCAGGTCGTGACCGGCGGCCTGAAGCGTGATGACGTTGGTCTCGTGCTTCCTGCCGTTGCTCTCCCAGGACTCCTGGGAGAAGCGTCCGGTGAGCAGGACTGCGTCCCCTTTGCGCAGGGAGTGGCTCAGATTGGCGGCGAGCTGGCCCCACGCCTTGGCGGTGAACCAGATCGTCTCGGCGTTGTTCCAGCCCTGCTCAGTGCGGTAGGTCGGAGTGACGGCGACACGGAAACGGCAGTAGGGACGGGCATTATCCCCGACGCGGGACAGGACCGGATTGGTTCCGACGACGCCCTGAACGGTGAGGTCGAGCTGACGAGTCATGAGGGGGCTCCTTGGTTGTGGACGGGCGACCCTCTGCCGCCCCTGCACCACAACGGTGCTCGGCCCACCCCTCAGGTGCCCAGCCGGACCCGGGCTCACTCCCCACCTCAGCCTCCCTGAAGGACAGGTTGTGGGCTGTGGCCACACGGTGGCCTTGCACAGACGGGATTAGAGCCCCAGAGCCGATTGCAGCACCCGGTGCTTGTCCAGAACCTTGGCGGCCGGCCGGCTCAGTCCTCGCTCAACCACGGACTCCAGGCGGTCACGCACCCGTTGCCCATAGCGCTGCGCCTCGCGGCGCGCTCTACTGCGCCGGCGCACCGTGGCGATCAGGAGCGCCAGGAGTCCGACGGCGATGAGGCAGACCGGGGCGATCTCGATGCTGCGGTGCAGGACCTCGAGCCCCTCTCGCACCACGGAGGCGGTCAGCCACGACACCCCGCCGAGCACCATGAGCAGGCCTCCCCACCACAGCAGGTCGATCAGCGGCTGGCGGTGCCCCGGCAGCGCCACGGAACCCACCGCCTCGGCGGTCTGCCCCGCCAAGGTCTCCGGGGAGGCGACGGAGGCCTCCAGACTCCGAGCCCACGTGGGCGGCAGCCCCTGCGAGGTGCGGTGGACCCAGGTGGAGTGGGCCGAGGACACTGCCGTGCGCGAGGGCGGTTCGGGACGGGCCAGGGCCCTGGGCAGCACCCTGGACAGCCCGGCCCTCACCGAGTCCTCCACCGCCTGGGCGCCGGAAGCCTGCAGCAGCACCTTAGTGGTCTCCTCGGTGAGCTCGGCATCGAGCTCCACCTTGTCGCGGGCCACCGTGGGACGCAGACGACGGGTGATCGCGTCGAGCTCGGCCGAGGCCGTGCGTGCCGCGTTGGACTCCCGTGCGACGCGCTGGCGCAGCATGCTGCGCACGACGTCAAGGTTGTCGCCGCGCACGGCCGAGACCGGGAGCACCTGAACCTGGCTGAGCCCGTCGTCCTTGAGAAGAGACCCGACGTCGTCGAGCAGACTCGCCAAGCCGCTCTCCGGGAGGGTATCCACCTGGTTGACCAGGACGAGCATGTCCTCCTGACGAGCACCCAGTCCGCGCAGGTAGCCGTCGTGCAGAGCCGCGTCGGCATACTTCTGAGGATCGACCACCCACACGAGGATGTCCGCCAGCGGAACGAGGCGATCCACCTGTAGGGAATGCTCCGTCGTCACCGAGTCGTAGTCGGGAACGTCGAGCAGGACCAGACCGGACATGGAGCCCTGGTCCTCGCCGTCAAGGATCGAGTCCCTCCGGATACGCCGTTCCGAGGAGACCCCGAGGAAGTCCAGGAGCGGGCCGGCGTCGTCACCCCAGGAACACGCGGCGGCCCGTGACGTCGTGGGGCGACGCGCGCCGACATCTGCGAAGTTCAGCTGGGTCAAGGCGTTGAACAGCGACGACTTGCCCGAGCCGGTGCCCCCGAAGAGCGCTACGACGGTGTGATCCACTCCCAGCGCCAGACGCTGGGCCACGGCATCGAGCGCCTTGTGGGCAGGAATCGACAGGGAGGCCGGAACCTCTGTAGGGCACAGGCGCAGGGCTTCTCGAACCGCGTTCAGCCGGGCATCGAGGTGCGCGGCGTCGAGCACCTCGAAACCTCTCTGGGCAGAGGAGGTGGAGGGGACGTTGTCGGGATGGCTCATGCTGTGGCTCCGGGACGGGTGAAGGGCTTGAGCTCGCCCGAGCGCAGACGCAGCGCAGCGGCGAACCCAGGGGCGGGGGCGAGCGAGGTGGCCGCCCCCTTGGGGACTGTGGCAGTCAGCGCCTCGGTGACCGCTTCCACCAGAAGGGCACCGGCCTGAGCGGTCTGCTCCTCCAGTCCCAGGCGTCTGGCGGCCGACACGGCCCCGTCGACACCGGCTGCAGCGGAGATGAGAAGGTCGATGACACTGCCAGGGCTCAGTCTACGGATATCCTGCGGACTCTCGATATTGGCCTCCAGGTAGCCGACCCAGGCCTCAATGGTCGCGACCGCGTCGTCACCCTGCCCCAGAATCTTGTGCGCGCGCTCCTCGGCCCCCACCTCGGCCCAGGCCCTGCGAGCCTCGGCACTCAAGGCAACGATGGCTGCCTGAAGCTGGTTGGCCAGGGCCTGGCGGGCATCGTTGGCCAACTGGGAGAGCCCCTCGGCGCGAGCCTTGTCCGCCCGTCCCAGGAATCCCCTGCGCAACTTGCCCCCCTGGGCCAGCGAGGCGAGCGGACCTCCGGAGGAGGCCAGAGTGATCCATCTGGTGGCGGTGGCGCCCTGGCCCGCTGAACCAGCCCTGATGTCGGCGCTCAACGCCTCAATGGCGGTCTGCCTCAGCTCCTGGCAGGTTCTCTCCAGCTCCTCGGCCACCGCGTTCTGGGCGTCGACGTCGTCGGCCAGGCGCTCCAGGTCGGCGCGCAGAGTGCTCCACACCCCTCTGCCGGTACGACGCACGAGACCGGCTGCGCGGTGACGCCCAGCCAGGAGCTGCAGCCAGTCGCGCAGCTCGCTGACGCCGTCACCCGATAGGAGCCCCTCGTGCGGCCCGGCGTCCGGCACGACGAAGAAGGGCGCCTCCGACAGTCCCAGCCCCTGCAGGCGGGTGATGAGATCCCGACGCACCTCGGGCAGAATTCTCGCCGGCACCCGGTTGAGAACCACACCGATGGGAGTCTCACGGCGCGCGGCCTCCTCCAGCGTCGTCCACGGCGTCTGATCGCCGTAACGCGCCGCGGTGGTGACGAACAGCCACAGGTCGGCCGCCTCCAGCAGCCTTCCAGCCAGAGCCCGGTTGGCCTCATGCACGGAGTCCAGGTCCGAGGCATCGATCAGGGCCAGGCCAGCCGGAATGGCAGCGGAGACCTCCTGCCGACACACCTGGGTCAGAGGGTGCTCGGACAGTGAGTCCACGTCCTCCGGATTGGCCACCAGAACCGGGGTTCGTGTGGTGGGCCTGAGCACTCCGGCAACGGAGACCTCCTGGCCGAGCACGGAGTTGACGAGCGTGGACTTCCCCGCACCCGTGGACCCCCCGATCACCACGATGGACGGGATATCGGCATCCTGCAGGCGGGGAACAACCTGGTCACGGACCTGTCCGATGAGACCGTCGCGCAATGTGCGCGCAGCCTCGACGCCGTCGGCACTCAGGGCCAGGTCGAGGCGCTCGAGGTCCCGGACCAGGTCGGACAGGACATCGAGGAGCTGAGCGCGACTCAGGGAGGAGACGGGCGCGTCATCCTGAGAGTGGCGCGAGGGGACAGGAGCGGGCATGTGCCAACACTATGAGCACAGGGCAGCAGAGTCGACGATTGATCTCGACAGTTCACACCACATGTGTCGCAAGCTCAGTGAGAATCTCCTGTCATCCCGCTGTGACCACTGCGAGCGCGCGCCGAGCACCTCGGGAGGCGACCAGTCATCCTCTCAGGCGAGCCAGAAACACAGCCGCCGGCCACGTCCTCCAAAGCGGGACATCAACGGGGCGAGGGGTGCAACACCATCGTCACGACCCCGGCGAGCCTGCAGCCCGAACGGTCGATAGTCCGCGGAATATCAACCTTCTCAACCTCGACTGTCAGTGCCCCCGGCCGGACTCGAACCGGCAACCTGCGGATTAGAAGGCCGATGCTCTATCCATTGAGCTACGGAGGCGTGCGCGAAGCGCCTCACCAGCCTACGCCATCACCATGACGACCCTGTAGCCGACGGGAGCACCGTCCCGCCGTCGTCGTCAGCACCAGGAGATGATCTCGAGCCGATCACGCTGATATGACGAGCACACATCGATCCGAACGATCGAACGGTTCTGTGTCGCCACAACAGGCGCACCCAGGACCGCTGGCCGCCCAACCCGCAATACAACCGTGATGGCACTGCAACAACCCTGCAACCGGCTTGATCGACACATGTGTCACGGGTGGATCACATCGCGTGGTGGCAGTTCCTCCCAGGCACACTCTGGCCAACACCGCTGCGCAGAGCGCATTCCACGCTGGGAACGATGATGACCGCCGGACAGGAAGCACCCCACAGGAGCACCTCATGGTAAAGTCGACGTAATACGGTCGACAGTGAGGCAGCACAGGGAGCCGCTGTTGGGCAGGAAACGCAGACCACACAACGAACTCAAGTTCGCCATGCGCGACTTTCTTGCGAAACGTGGGACACCCGCATCCATCAAGGAGATCCGGGAGGGTGTCGAGCCCGTCGTCGGCGTGTGCCCCGACTCCTCCCACCGCAGCGCGCTTCAGGATGAGCGCGTCTTCATCCGAGTCTCCCGAGGGGTGTTCACCCTCAATGTATGACGTCACCCTCGACCAGATCGCCGCGACCTGCCTCGCGCTCAGCGTCGATCGCCACTGCCTGTCATCCGCAGAGCTGGCCGTGCTTCCCACTCAGCCCGTCGAGTCTCTCGACCTTTCGCAGATACGCAGACTCATCCTCGACGGCGAGGATCCTCTTGGCCAGGCATTCTGCGCTGCGCGCACCGCCGAGGAGCGTCGACCACGCGGGCAGACATTCACTCCCGCCCCCATTGTTCGTTCCATGTTGGAGTGGACGAAAGGACGCGTGACCCCGGCCCGCGTGGTTGATCCCGGCTGCGGTTCCGGTCGATACATTCTGGCTGCCCTACGCGCCTTCCCACACGCGGTCGGGCTCGCATCCGACCTTGACCCTTACGCCACCCTCATGACTCGCGCCAACGCTCGTGTCCTGGGGCTCGAATCGCGTCTCAAGGTCATCGTCGGCGACTATCGTGCGCTCAGACTGCCCAAGATCGAGGGGGTCACGCTCTTCCTTGGGAACCCACCGTATGTCCGACACCATAACATTAATGCTCGTTGGAAGACCTGGCTCGGTGCGACGGCCTCACAGATGATGGGCATGAAGGCGAGCAAGCTCTCCGGTCTGCACGCCCACTTCTTCCTGGCGACCGCACTCTACGCTCAGGCCGGAGACATCGGCTCCTTCATCACCAGCTCAGAGTGGCTCGACGTCAACTACGGCCAGCTCATTCGCGAGCTCCTCATCGGCCCTCTCTCCGTGTCGAGCCTCCACATCCTGAGCCCGACGAGTCTGCCGTTCGGTGACGCCACCGTCACCGGTGCCATTACCTGCTTCGAGGTCGGCGCAAACGCCCCTGAGGTGCAGATCCAGACCGTCGATAGTGTTGACGCGCTCGGTGATCTCTCCACCGGATTCCCCGTCTCGCGTCAGCGCCTCGCCGAGACATCCCGCTGGTCAGTCATCACCCGAGTGACTCCGAGGCTCCCCGACGGTTACGTTGAGCTTGGAGAGCTCGCACGCGTCCACCGAGGCACCGTCACAGGAGCGAACAAGATATGGGTCACTCCTCGCGACGCCGTTGACCTTCCTGACGATCTTCTCTTCCCGGCGATCACCCGCGCACGCGAGCTCTTCGCCGCGGGAGAGCGCTTGTCAACCTCCGATGGCCTCAAGGCAGTCATCGGCCTTCCTACCGATCTGGACATCCTCGACGAACCCGACAGGAAGAGAGTCGATCGCTTCTTGCGCAAAGCGAAGCGGCTCGGTGTCGCCAACGGCTACGTGGCTCGCAATCGACGCGCATGGTGGAGCATCGGCCTGTCCTCTCCGGCACCCATCCTGACGACCTACATGGCGCGGCGGCCTCCCGCGTTCGTGAGGAACGCGGTCGATGCCCGTCACATCAACATCGCTCACGGAATCTACCCGAGGGAAACCATGAGCGACTCGGATCTCGACGCCCTCGCCGCGTACCTGCGTGTCAACGTGTCGACGACTAGCGGTCGCACCTATGCTGGGGGTTTGACAAAGTTCGAGCCACGAGAAATGGAGCGTTTGGTGGTTCCAGACCTCCCATTGCTCCGCGACAAGGGCCGTCATGACTCACGTAGCGCCGCCGAGATGGTCGGAGTCTGAGTTCGCCGCGCAGATCGCACGAGCAACCGAGATCTTCAAGAACAAGCGCATTGACGAGCCGCTCGAGCTCTATTCCGATCTTTTCGACAAGTATCGGGATTCCGTAGAGAATCTCCTCGAAGAAAGCGTCGATCTCCAGGAGCTCGCCACCGTCGTTCGGGAGTACATCACCGATCCGGACAAGCGCTACGCCCTCCGCTACCTCGCCTCACCCCCCGTCTCCGACGACGATCTCCACCATAAGCCTGATCGCAACGAGCCGTCAGCAGACCTATCGGCGGAATATGCAGAAGGCTGATCAGGAACGTCACAGTTCACAACCTCGTCGATGCACAGAATAACGGACTGACGATCTTCTGGGCACATGACCTCGATCGAATGCTGGAGTTCGTCAACAACGCCCGCTGAGGCCTCACGGCACACACGCTGCCCTGGGAAATGAGGGGGTGGGTGCGGAGCACTCCGCACATGGTGGATTCCGATGGAAGGGTCTGCCCGCCGGTAGGCCCAGCGCCTCTGCGCCGGAGACAGCCAGGTCGGCGGCGCGCCCCCGTACCGCCGTAGGAGCCCACCCCTGTCCGTATGTATCCAACCTCACGGCGGGGAGTCCTCACTCTTAGCGACGACGCCGAAACACCAGTATCGTGACTGGGAGCCCCCATCCCGCCCCCTTCGGAAGGACCGCGCCTTGCCCACTCCCGCACTCATCGTGCGCTCCCTTTCTGCCCAGGCATCTCTGGAGCCTCACACCTTTACTGCTCCTTTCACCGTGGGGCGATCACCGGACAGCGACGTTCAGATCGTCCACCCCTTGGTCTCCCGCACCCATCTCCAGGTGACCCCCACCCCGACGGGATGGGCAGTGAGGTGCCAGGGGCGTAACGGCATGCTCGTCAACGGGACCGTGACGCGCGAGGCACTCGTGACTCAAGGCACTCGCATCCAGCTGGGCGACGCCTCCGGGCCGGCGCTGGGGCTCACTCCGATCGTCTCCGGCAGCGCGGCCCAGACCGGCGCCCCCATCCAGTCCCAGCCGATGGGACAGCCCGCTCCGTCTGCGTCAAGCGCCCCCTTCATCCCGTCACAGCCGAGTGCGGCCTCCGCGCCCCAAGCCGCTCCCCTCCAGCGTCCAGTCAGCCCGGCCCCGGCCCTCTCGGCGCAGTCCGCGCCCGTGCCCCAGGCCATGGCATCGGCATCCTCAGCTGCCACCTACGTGGCCCCCCGGGCCGCCCGGCGCCGCCCTCATCGAGCTCAGCGAGCTCGGGAGCCTTCCCCACCTCGAGGCACACGGTCACGTCCTTCCGCGTCACCTCCTCAGGCACCATCGGGCGCGCGCCCGATAACACCCTGGTCCTGGATGATCCGCTCATCTCCAAGCACCACGCCCGTATCGACGTCTCCTCCAGCGGAATGGTCGTCACCGACCTGGGATCCACCAACGGCCTGTATGTCGCCGGGCAGCGCGTGTCACAGGTCCAGGTCACCCAGCCCGTGCTCATCGGTCTGGGATCGACCTTCATCGCCCTGAGCCCGGATGGTCTGTGCGAGGTCCAGGTCGCGGGCGGAGCCGGCGGAGAACTGGTGGGCAAGGACCTGACCTTCCGCGTCAACAACGGCAGCATGACGCTGCTCGACGGCATCTCCTTCTCCCTGCCTGGCAACGAGCTGCTGGCCGTCGTCGGCCCGTCGGGAGCAGGGAAGTCGACGCTGCTCAAGGCCCTCACCGGTGAGCAGAAGGCCCAGGAGGGCCAGGTTCTCTTCAACGGGCTGGACGTGTACGAGCACTACCCGGTCATGCGCAACAAGATCGGCGTGGTCCCCCAGAGCGACGTCATTCACTCGGCCCTCACTGTCCGCAAGACCCTTGAGTACGCCGCTGAGCTGCGTTTCGCCAAGGACGTGTCCAAGGCCGAGCGGCGCCGGCGCATCGCCGAGGTACTGGAGGATCTTGACCTGACCGCGCATGTGGACAAGCGGGTCAAGAAGCTCTCCGGAGGACAGCGCAAGCGGGTCTCCACCGCCATCGAGCTGCTAACACGCCCCAGCCTCCTGTTCCTCGACGAGCCCACCTCCGGCCTGGACCCCCAGCTGGACCGAGACGTCATGGACCTGTTGGCGTCCCTGGCTCACGGCACCCGTCCTGGTGACACCGGCCGCACGGTCGTCGTCGTCACCCACAATGAGAACCACATTGACCGTGCGGACAAAGTCCTCATCCTGGCGGCGGGCGGCAAGCCGGTCTACTACGGCTCCCCCCGAGAGGTGCTCCCCTACTTCCGCCAGAGGCTCAACGAGATCGCCTCTCAGGGCCGCCTGCTGCTCAACACGCCGAAAGGCACCCTGCCCGACCCGCCCGCCGTGGACGGCTACGCCGATGTCTACGCCCTCATCCGTAACCACACCGCGGAGCTGCGTCAGTACATGGAGGCCACGGTGCCCTCGACGCGCCGCGGAGGGGCTCCCGCAGCGGCTGCGGGACCGGCGACGCAGGAGAAGCCACCCAAGCAGCAGTCCGTGCTCAGGCAGGTCTCGACCCTCGTACGGCGCCAGCTGAGGATCGTGGCGGCGGACCCGTCCTACCTCGCCTTCATGCTGTTGCTGCCCATCATCATGGGACTGCTAACCAAGGCGATCGAGGGCAGCGACGGCTTCGCGGTCCCCCACTACCCGGAGCCCACTGCCCCGACGCCGGAGAACCCCACTCCCCCGATCATCAAGTACTCCAGCCAGGCACTGCAGCTGTTGGTCATTCTCATCACCGGGGCGGCGTTCTCCGGGATGTCGGCGACCATCCGTGACCTCATCGGGGAGCGGGACGTCTTCCTGCGGGAGAAGGCCGTCGGTCTGAGATCCGGGGCCTACCTGTTCTCCAAGGCGACCATTCTGGCGCTCATCACCACTATCCAGACCGCGCTGATGATGGGCATCGCCCTGGCCCTCAACAAGGGTCCCTCAGATGCCGTCATCCTGGAGGGGTGGCCGGGTCTGGAGCTGGCCTTCTGCTGCTGGGCCGTCGCCTTCGTCTCCGGGCTCCTGGGGCTGGCGGTCTCCGCGATGGTCTCCTCCTCCGAGCAGGTCATGCCGGTCCTGGTGGTCTCCATCATGGCCCAGCTAGTCCTGTCCGGCGGCATCATTCCGATCGCGGGGCGGGCGGTCTTCGAGCAGCTCGCCTGGTTCATGCCATCGCGGTGGGGTTACGCGATGGCCTCCTCCACCCTGGAGATGCTCGCCATCCTGCCCAACCGCCACGACGCACTGTGGAAGCACGAGACCGCGCAGTGGCTGACGGACTACGGCCTACTCTCAGCCATCGGCCTGGCCTGCATGGTGATGTGCTATGTCGCCCTGGCCCGTCGCGGACGTCGCTGATTCCCTTCAGCCCCTCCTGAGTATGAGCGCCGGGGTGCCGACCACAGAGATGGTCCGCACCCCGGCGCCGCATATCGCAGGTGCTCCTACTTGCTGGTGATGCGGGAGATCACCAGGTCGAAGTTGAAAGAGGAGCCCTGTACCGCCAGGAGACGGGCGTCGCTCTGGCCCTCGGCGGGAACAACGGTGCCAGCATAGGCTCCGGGGGTCTTCCAGCCGACCTTGCCCGTCTCGGGTGACACGGCGACGACGAGGTTGCCCGGTTCACTGTCCCATATGCTCGGCCTTCCGACCTCGATCAGCACCTGCCCGTCACTGAGTAGCCCGATGGGTCTGATGTGGCAGCCCTCGCGCTGCGAGAACTCAGGCAGCGCGAGCTTCTTGCTGCCGACCTCGGCCGTGCAGGCGCTCGTATTGATAACGACGTTGACCGTGCTGTTGGGACCGATGACCGGGGTGGTCGAGGACGATGCCTTGGCCAAGGAGGAGTAGGCGTCTTTCAGTGAGGAGGCATCCAGTGGTGCTGACGCAGCCCACCAGTGCTTCTCCGAGAACTTGCCTGAGACGGTTGCCGCCTCGCTGCCGTTGGCCTTGTAGATCGTGGCGCCCGAGGACGTCACTCGGGAGAAGGCCTCCGGCCCGGACTCGATATTGAAACCGCCAGGGAATCGAGAGTCCTCATCGAAGTCCGAGCCCTGCTGCTTGCCGGGCTCGGAGACGAGGACCTCGCCGGTCTTGGCCGACAGCACCTGGAACTGTCGCGACTTGTTCTCGTAGGTGAGGATGAAACCGTTGTTGACCCGGCCTGCCTCGTACTGACCCGAAGCGGTCCATTTCTCCTTGCCGGATGCGTCGTAGGCCTTCATGGAGCCTCCGTCGGAGGACTCCCCCTCGTCGGACACGATGCCGAGGTCGGGTGTCGCACCGATGTAGAAGGATCCCTTGGAGAAAGGCGCCTTGGAGGTCTTGCCCGCAGCCCCGACCACCGTGGACTCATCACTGGACTTGGTGCAGAGCATCGAGCCACCGACCCAGGGGAGGGTCTTATCGCACTCACCGCTCCACACCGGCGTCGTCGTGCTCTTCGTGAGATCCACGAGGCGCGTCTTACTATCGTGATGGAAGGCCATCGTGGTCCCGTCTGCGGACAGGACGGGGTCGGAAACCGACGAGTAGCGCAGGTCCTCCCGGACACCGTTGCCAGCAGGCAGCTCCACCGCCCACCTTTTGCCGGTCTGCACTCCGGAGAAGAAGTACCACCAGGTCGCGCTCGCCCCCACCACCGCCAGGACCGTGACCACGGCGGCCACAGCCACCCACCGGCGCCGCCACCACCGCCGACGCGCTCCGGCCTGCGGACCACCCGTCGCAGCCTCCGGGTACTGCGGGCCCGGTTGACTGTAGAAGGCGGGCGCAGAGGGGTCGGAGACACCGGGGCCGGTCGGCATCGCCGGAACGGTGAAGCCCGCGGCCCCTGCCGTCCCCGGGCTGACAGGAGCCTGTCCGGGGCCGGGGACGTACTGCTGCCCGCTCACCAGGGTCGGCGCATCCGGGGCGAAGGGCATCGTGGCCGGGGTCGCCGAGGGAGTCGGCAGCGTCGCCGGCGGGGCCGCAGGAACTTCGGGAGCCGCAGGAGGCAGGGCCTCCCAGTCGTAGGGAACGAGCGAGACCGTTGATTGCGGGGGCGAGGCGAGCCGCGGTGCGGCCGGCAGACCGGCCAGAGTGGACTGCATGACGTCCAGACGCTGGGCGACGTCCTCAATCGAAGGACGCATGTCGGGCTGCTTGGAGATCATCGAGGCGATGAGCTCCCACAACGGGTCGGGCACCCCCTGGGGCCGGCCCGCGTCACGCCGGGCGTGCTGGCTGAGCAGCTGGGCGGGTTGCCCCACGAACGGCGTCGTCCCACACACCATCTCGTAGAGCATGATGCCCAGTGAGTAGATGTCGGCCGCCGAGGTCGGGGCCTGCAGCGACAGGATCTCCGGCGCCATGTACAGCGGTGTACCGATGGCTCCCGTGATGTGGGAGGCGGAGAAGGTGTCGCAGATGCGCGCCACCCCGAAGTCCGCGAGTCGGGGCACAACAGTCTCGGGCACCTCCCCTCCGGGCGCGACCCCGACGATAACCGTCTCAGCCGGGTCGCCGCCCCGGCTGGGGCGAGAGCTGAGCAGGACGTTGGCGGGCTTGATGTCCCGGTGGATCACGCCGGCCTGATGAACCGAGGACAGTCCCTGAGCGATACGCGCCCCCAGGGACGCCACCTGCGCAGGCGGTAGGCAGCCGTATGCCCTCAGCAGATCTCGCAGGTCACCACCGTTGACATAGTCCATGACGATCGCGAAAGTCGAACCCTCGATGACAACGTCACGAATGGCGACGACATAGGGACTGCGCACCCGCAGCAGAGTGGAGCGCTCCTTGATGAAGCGCTCCACGACGTCGGGATTCTCCACCAGGTCCGCCCGCAGCACCTTGAAGGCCAAGGTCTCGCGAGAGTCCGTACGCCGACCGCGCCAGACCTCTCCTTGGGCACCCGCACCGATCCGGGTCTCCATGATGTAGGAGCTTCCGAGGTGACGGGGGTCGGGGCTGTGGGACATCAGTGCTCCGTGTTGCTCAAGGGCGGTCAGACTTCATGGAGACCTTATCGCGATCTTCGCGCCACCGGACCGCTCCGCCAGCACATCGCCGCCAATAACGCCTCGAATCTCACCACCCCATGGGAGGGTCCCAGGCCTGAAGCTCGCCGAGATGACTACAGTGGCTCCCGTGAGCAAGCAGATGACTACCTCTGACCCGCTGGTGTGGATCGACTGTGAGATGACGGGCCTGGACCAGAGCGCCGACGCGCTCATCGAGGTCGCCGTCGTCGTCACCGACTATGAGCTCAAGCCCCTGGCTGAGGGAATCGATGTGCTCATCAAGCCCCCCGCCGCCGCGCTGGAGCAGATGGACGACTACGTGCGCACCATGCACACCTCCTCGGGCCTGCTGGCCGCGCTGGAGGACGGAGTGACCATGGAGACCGCCCGCACCACGGTCCTGGACTATGTGACCTCCCTGGTGCCCGAGCCGCGCACCGCCCAGCTCGCGGGCAACTCCGTGGGCACGGACAAGGCGTTCCTGGCCCGCGACATGCCCGATCTCATCAAGCACCTCCACTACCGGATCGTGGATGTCTCCTCCCTCAAGGAGCTGGCCAAGCGCTGGTACCCCAGGACCTTCTTCCACGCGCCGAAGAAGGCCGGCGGGCACCGCGCGCTGGCGGACATCCTGGAGTCCATCGACGAGCTGCGCTACTACCGCGAGGTGCTGTTCCCCAGCGGGGAGGGCCCCAGCTCCCAGGAGTGCAAGGACGTGGCCGAGCGGATCCTCAGCACACCCACCAGGTGAAGAGGGCGACGGCGCCCTCAGTGCAGCAGCGCAACGTGACGTAGTGCACCGAGTCCAGTTTGGTGTGCGGGGAGAGGAGCGGATACAGTACCGACTCGTTGCGGTGATACCGTACATGGTGGCTGTAGCTCAGTCGGCAGAGCGCCTGGTTGTGGTCCAGGAGGTCGCGGGTTCAAACCCCGTCAGCCACCCCACCGACAGCGGATCATCCCGCCCACCTCTCCCCTCTCCTTGGCAGCAAGCGACGCTGTCACCTCCGTGGCGCAGGCATACTACAGCCGACAGTGAAGGCTCCAGCCGTTCCCCTGCGCCCCGATCAACCGCCAAGCTCACTGACTGCACCGCCTCGGCCGGCGGAGCAGCTGCGCGGTGCCCCGACAACCCACCTTCGAGAAAGTCGATCCCATGCAACGCCGCGACTTCCTGCTCGCCCTGGCCGCCGGAACCGCAGGCTGCCTCAGCGCCTGCAACACCGCACGGCCAGCAGCCCATTCCGCCTCACCGGCCTCATCCCCGACGCAGGGCTCCCCCCAGGCCTCGCCGACCCCCTCACCCACACCCTCACCGACCCCCTCCCTCAGCCCGCTCCACCTTCAGGACGGCCCGCCGCCACTGCCCACTCCCAGCCCGGCGGACTCACTCATCACCGGCCTACCGGAGAACGTCGGCAACGTCGTGGCCATCACCATCGACGACGGCGTCGACTCCTCAGTCGTGAACGCCTACCTGGACTTCGCCAAGGACTCAGGAGTCCGACTGACCTTCTTCGTCACCGGCAGCTATCCGAGCTGGACCGACAACCGGGACAAGATGAGGCCCCTGGTGGAATCAGGGCAGGTTCAGCTGGCGAACCACACCTGGACTCACCCCGACCTGACGACGCTGTCGGAGGGCGGGATCATCGACGAGCTCACCCAGTGCGAGAACCTGCTGCGCAACACCTACGGCGTCACGGGCGCCCCCTTCATCCGGCCGCCCTACGGCGGCCGCAGCTCCTACACCGACTCGGTCTGCGCCAAGATCGGCTACACCACCACGACCATGTGGTACGGCTCCTTCGGAGACTCCGGGCTGCTCACGCCGGAGATCCTTCTCGGTGAGGCGCAGAAGTGGTTGCTCGCGCAGCACATCGTCATCGGTCACGCGAACTTCCCCACCGTCACTCAGGTCTACGGCCAGATCATCGACATTCTGCGTCAGCGCTCCCTACAGACCGCTACGCTCGACGACGTCTACTTCGGCCCCGGACACAATCGCCACGTCTGAGAGCACTCACTGCACGAGAGCCTCCTGAGCGTCCTCCCGCCCCTCGCGGCACGGCCGTCCCTGAGCGGAGCCGATCTCCGGGGTCCGCGGGAGGTAGGCGATCTCGCAGCGTCCTTCAAGCTGCTCGTCGAAGGTGCCGATCCAGTCATCGCCGATGACGAAGAGGTCGATGCCGTACTCGTCGATGTCCTGGCTCTTCTGACCCCAGGTCCGTTCAGGAACGACCATGTCGACATAGCGGACGGCCTCAAGCATCGCCTTGCGCTGCTCATAGGAGAAGTAGGCACGTTTCCCCTTGGAGGCGCTGAACTCATCGGTCGATAGAGCGACGATGAGATAGTCCCCCATAGCCTTGGCCCGGCGCAGCAGCTCGATGTGCCCGTAGTGAAGCAGATCGAAGGAGCCGTAGGTGATGATGCGTTTCATTAGGAGTGTCCTCGCGGGTTAGGCTCATCGTTTTGTATGAATCACACAAGAATCGATGACATTGTCGTTGGTTGCACGTATGGCGGCTGAACGCGCTCGCCACTAAGTCTAAGTGCGCAACACCCCCCAGAATTCCCTTGTTACCCCCTTGCAGCAGGGTCTCAACTATGTCGGCCGTCACCCACTATCACTTAACCCAATGAATGCGCGAAACCGACCCCCTCCCCTCACGCCGACCCATTACAACCTGAGGCCATCATGTGACAGAACCCCAATATTCCGCGGTATCGCAACGATTACGAGCGGTTTCGGCGCCGTCACGATAAGCCCTGAACATCACAGTCTGATTGCAGACAAGCCAATCATGACGCCTGCGGCTTTTCCGACTCGATGACACAACTACCGTTATAAGAAAACGAGCAAAGAAGGCCACACCCAGGCCTTTCCCGTCCAAGAAGACCGGAGGTCACCAGTGGTCGCAGTAGCACCTGCCCGACCCCTTGCCACCCCCTCCCGCACCACCTCAGGCATCCCCTCCGTGGCCGCTTCGACCCCCAGCCTCCCGTCCGATTTCTCAGCGGTGAGCCGAGACATCGTCTCCTGGGCACTATGTCTCTTCCTGGCAACCCTTGCCAGGACGCTCTTATCAACGCATCGAATTCTTTATCCGCGCCTGCTCCTGATAGGGATCGCATCCGCTGCACTCATTCAGCTGACCGCCTGGTACGTGACATGCCGCTACTGGCCGTGGGCCTCCACGCGGACCATGCCCTTCGTCATCGTGGCTGGGGCCGGGTTCGCACTGGGGTCCAGCTTCCTCGACCTCGCCACACAGGTCCGCCTCCTGCCGTGGAGCGCAGCCCTGGCTGGGTCTGCCGTCGCGGTGGCGGATCAGTGGCGGCACCGACTGAGATGGCAGGCTCAGGCGCGACGGGCCCTGGAGACGGCCTCATGACCACCCTGCTTCTGAGCGGGCTCGCCCTGACGGCGGCTGTCTGCGCCTCCTTGACGGCAGCGGTGATTCCACTTCTGCGGAGGGCCCGCGTCATTGATGTTCCCGGGGACAGATCCCTTCACAAGACGCCTGTTCCCCGCGGTGGTGGTCTCGCCATTGTCCTGTCCGCCTCGCTGGCCACCTGGGCGACCGTACTGGCTGCGGTGCACCGGCACGACACGGTTCACTCACTGACCGGTCTCGGCCTCGCGCTCATGGGGCTGGCGACCGTGCTGGCCTTTGCGCTGCTCGGGCTGATCGAGGATCTGTTTTCCGTGTCGGTCAGGACTCGCCTGGTTCTCCAGCTCGCCCTGGGGGCAGGACTCGGGCTGGTGGCACACAGTACCTTCGAGGTCTCACTGTGGTGGACTCCGGCGATCTGCGTGAGCACCGCCGCGCTGGTCAACGCCACGAACTTCATGGACGGCGCTAACGGCCTGGCCTGCAGCCACGCCCTGATGACCTCCCTGTGGTACGTCCAGGTGGCGATCCTCGCCCCGGTTCCCGGGCTGGGGCTCGTCATGGTCTCGGTGGCCGGCGCATGCCTTGGTTTCCTGCCCTTCAACACGCCTCGTGCCAAGGTGTTCCTGGGTGACTCCGGTTCCTACGCCCTGGGCGGCGCCTGGGCCTTCTCGGTCACGGCCTGCCTGGCCCAGGGTGTGGCCGTGGAGGCGGCGCTCGCCCCTGTCCTCGTGCTTCTGGCGGATACCGGCTACACCCTGTGGAAGCGGCTGAGAGCGGGCCAGTGCTGGTACGCGCCGCACCGGCTTCACGTCTATCAGCGCCTGGTCTGTGCCGGCTGGCCGCACTGGGCGTCGGCCCTCCTGGTGACCCTGGCCGCGGCGTCGTGCTCGGCTCTGGCGTCAGGCAGCCTTCTGACCCGCAGCCGGCTCTGGATGCCCCAGGTCGCCATGGCAGCAGTCCTGATCCTCTATCTGAAGATGCCCTCCATCATCGGAGCCCCCAATCCCTTCCCCACCCCTCGACGGGCGAGGTGAGGGCATGCGCATTCTTCTGCTCACTCACTACTGGGCACCGGAGGTCGGGGCTCCTCAACGCCGCTGGAACCGGCTGGCCGAGGCGCTGATCTCCCGGGGCCATGAGCTGGCGGTGCTGGCTCCAGCCCCCCACTACCCGGGAGGTCGTCTCCTGCCAGGCGGAGGGGCCCACGTGGCAGGTTCGATCAGGCGAGACGTCACCGGAGCCATGGTGCATCGCACGATCTTCCGCCCCTACGGCAACGCCGTGTGCGGACGCGGAGTCGATCAGATGGTCACGGCGGCCGACTCCGTGCGCCTGGGGGTAGCACGCTTTCGGGGAGGTAACCGTCCCGACGTCATCCTCGGCTCGGTACCGGGGCTCCCCACCCTTCCGGCTGCGCTCGCCGTCGGGAGGGTCCTGCACCGTCCCGTCGTGGTGGAGCTGCGAGACGCCTGGCCGGACCTGCTCCTGTCGGCCGGGCAGTGGTCCGAGCCGGCCGCCTGTCCATCGGCCGTGGCGCAGGCCCGCCGGGTCCGCGGGATAGACGTTGTCAGCCGGGGTGCGCGCAGCCTCCTGCCGCCCCTGATCACCCGCCTGGAGCAGGAGGCCGCGGCCGTGGTGACGACGACGGACTCCTTCGCCCGGGTCCTGCGCTCGCGCGGGGTACGCCGCGTGGTGACGGTGCGCAACACCGGTGCCACGGTGCCGATGGAAAGGAAGGGGGCCGGCCGACACCGCCCGAACGGCGCCCTGAACGTGCTCTACCTGGGAACAGTGGGGCGCGCTCAGGGGCTGGGCTTCGCGGTAAGGGCCGCGCACATCGCTCAGCGCAACGGCACCCCGGTGGTACTGCGGATCGTCGGCGACGGCGCGCAGCTCCAGGAGGTGGCAGCCCTGGCCCGCAGGCTCGGGGCCCCGGTTGAGATCCATCCCCCTGTGCCCTGGAGTGAGGTGGCTCAACACTACGCCTGGGCCGATACGGCTCTGGTGAGCCTGCAGAACTGGCCGGCCATGTCCATGACGGTCCCGTCCAAGCTCTACGAGATCATGTCTGCCGGAGTGCACGTGTGCGCCTCGGTGGACGGGGAGGCCCGGCGCATCGTGGAGGACGCCGGCTGCGGTGACGTCACTGCCCCGCAGGACCCGCAGGCACTGGCCTCCTTGTGGAGCACGCTGGCCGCCGACCGCAGCCGTCTGGACGCGACGGGTGGACGACGCTGGCTGGCGGACCACGCCGACGCCAAGGTCATGACCGACCGCTATGAGTCCCTCCTGAGGCAGGTGGCCGGTGACTGACCTCCAGATCCTGAGGAACCTGGCACTACTGAGCACTTCCGCCACCCGGCAGCTGGTCGAGGACCCGGTGCTCCTGGCCCTGCAGGGGGCACGTCGGATGCCTGAGCCCTGGCGCGGCCGGAGCGCACGGGCGCTCAGCATCGGGCCCGGTGAGCACGAGCTGCGCCGGGCGCTGTCGGCGTTCATCGCCGACCGACCGGACTGCGCCGGTGACGCGCTGAGCCGGGCGGTGCCGCGATCGACCCTCGGTCGCCGGCTCGCCGCCGAGATAGCGATCCACCTGGGTTCCACCGAGCGCAGGCATCTTGATGATGCGGGCCTGAGTCCCGCGGTGCGCGCGCGGGACCTGTGGTCCCGGGGCCACCTGAGCGCCGCGCTCAGCGCACTGGAGGCAGCGCCCGTCTCCGGGGCGCTGCGGGCCCGTCTGCGTTCCCAGCTCGCCATGATGAGCCCGGGCTTCCACCTGCCCCGATTGTCCCCCTCACCGGGCTGGACCGTTCCTGACCCCGGCGAGCCGCTGCGAGTGCTTCACCTGCTGACCAGCTCACTGCCCCACACCCAATCCGGCTACACCGTGCGCTCGCACGCACTCCTTCAGGCGCAGTGCGACGCCGGCATCGACGTGCGGGCGGTGACCCGCATCGGCTACCCCGTCATCATCGGCAGGCCCGCCGCTCAGGCCACTGACGTCGTCGACGCAGTCACCTACCGGCGGCTTCTGCCCGCGCGCACCCAGGCCGCGCCGATAGCCCGGCTGACTCAGATGAGCCGCCTGCTGGCGCGGGAGGTGGAGGCGTTCCGCCCCCACGTGCTGCACACGACCACCAACTACGTCAACGCCCTGGTCACCCAGGCGGTGGCCCGCTCCTACGGTCTGCCCTGGGTCTACGAGATGCGAGGGGTACTGGAGTGCACCTGGGTGGCTTCCAGGCCGGTGCGTCAGCAGGCCGAGGCACTGGGCTCCGAGCGCTTCGCGCTGCTACGGGCCAAGGAGGCCGAGATGGCCCGGTGGGCCGACGCCGTCGTCGTCCTCTCACGGGTCCAGGCCCAGGACCTCGCGGCCCGAGGAGTCGAGCCCGGCCGGATCACGGTCATACCCAACGCCGTGGAGCAGGATGTCCTCAACGCCACTAGGTACTCGCCGGCAGATGCCCGCCAAAGGCTGGGACTGTCCCCCGACGGTCTGTGGGTGGGCAGCGTCTCCTCCCTGGTGGGTTACGAGGGCTTCGACGTGCTCCTGCGGGCCGTGGCGCTCTGCCGCGCTCGAGGGGTCGACGTGCGGTGCGCCGTCGTGGGTGACGGGGTCAGCCGCCCCGGGCTGGTGGCCCTGGCCGGAGAGCTGGGGCTGGAGGCCTCGGTGTGCGTCCTTCCCGGACGGGTGGAGCGCGCCACGGCCCTGGACTGGTACCAGGCCCTGGACGTCTTCTGCGTGCCGAGGCTGGATACGCCGGTATGCCGGCTGGTGACACCGCTCAAGCCGATGACGGCGATGGCGCTGGGGCGGCCGGTGGTGGTCTCCGACCTTCCCGCGCTCAGCGAGCTCACCGCCGCAGCGACGAATCGGTCCTTCCCGGCCGGGGACGCGGAGGCGCTCAGCCGAGTGCTGACTGGTATGGCGTCTGGAGATCCCCTGCCCTCAACGCCCTCAACGCATCAGCCGCTGCCCACCTGGAGCGGCAACGCAGTCCGTCAGGCCGAGATCTACAAGGAGCTGGTATGAGCAGGGCGTCCTGGGCCCCGTGGTCCGATGGGCAGCCGTTCTGGGGCGGCAGCTCGGAGGTCAGTGTCAGCGTCGTCGAGCTCAGCGAGCTCTACCCGGTGGGCCGGCGCCCGCCGCTGGGGGCCTACATCCGCCAGCTCTGGCAGCGCCGGCACTTCATCTGGGCCGACGCCCGGGCCAAGGCCCTGGGCTCTCAACGGGGCACCTTCCTGGGCAACGCCTGGCTCATCGCCAAGCCGATGCTCGACGCGATCGTCTACTTCCTGGTCTTCGGTCTACTTCTGCAGACGAGCCGCGGTATTGACAACTTCATCGGCTACCTCATCATCGGCGTCACGTTCTTCCCGCCGCTGCAGCGGGCGGTCACCGGTGGCAGCCAGGTGATCGTCACCGGCAGGAACCTCATTCGAGGCTTCTCCTTCCCTCGGGCCGCCCTGCCCGCGTCGTACACGATTCGCAGCGCGATCGACCTGGTCCCGCCGATGATCGCGCTCCTCGTCCTCGTGGTGGTCCTTCCCCCTCACGCCTGGCCGAGCTGGCACTGGGTCCTCATCGTCCCGGTCCTGGCGCTTCAGGTGCTCCTGAGCCTGGGACTGACGCTGGCGGCCTCCCGTATCACGACGACGATCCCGGACATGCGCAACATCTGGCCCTTCCTGACTCAGTTCTGGTTCTACGCCTCGGGAGTCTTCTTCTCCTACGAACGGTTCATCAATCACCCGGTGATGCTGCGGGCCATGGACCTCAATCCCGGTTACCTCATCATCACGATGTACCGGGACGTGATCCTGTACCAGCGTGTTCCGCAGCCGCGCATGTGGCTCATCCTCAGTGCCTGGTCGCTGGGGCTGACCGCCGTGTCCTTCGTGTTCTTCTGGGAGAAGGAGGAGGCCTACGGTGTCGAGCGCTGAGACCGGAGCACGGAAGGATTCAGCGACCCTCCAGGCGGACGGGCCGGGGGAGGCGACATCTCCCTCCCCCATCGTCATGATGACATCGGATGGCGACTCGTCAGCCGCTGTCATGACCGCGGCCGAGGGTCACGAGGCCGGCATCGGCACCGCCACCGTCGTCGTCGACGAGATCGGGGTGAGCTACCGGGCGCCCTCCACGGACGCCGAGGATCTGCGCGCCGCCTCCGTGGCGCAGAAGATCGTCATGGGGATGACTGGGCACAGGCCGAAAGTGAGGGTCGAAGCCCTCAAGAACATCTCCTTCGTGGCTCGCGCCGGGGAGTCGATCGGGATCCTGGGGCGCAACGGGGCGGGGAAGTCCACGCTGCTGCGCGTCATGGGCGGCTTGGAGACGCCGACCTCGGGAACGGTGAGCGCCCGTTCCACCCCGGTGCTCCTGGGCGTCAACGCGGCCCTCGTCCCGGACCTGTCCGGCGAGCGCAATGTGCGCCTGGGCTGCCTGGCCATGGGGCTGACTCCCCAGCAGATCGAGGCGATCATCCCGGAGGTCATTGAGCTGGCCGGGATCGGGAAGGCCATCTACCGCCCGATGAAGACCTATTCCTCGGGAATGGCCTCACGTCTGCGGTTCGCGATCGCCGCCGCGGCGAACCCGGACATCCTCCTCATCGACGAGGCCCTGTCCACCGGTGACGCCGCGTTCAAGGAGCGCAGCGAGATCAAGATGACCGAACTGCGGCGCGCCGCCGGGACGGTGTTCATCGTCAACCATGCCGCGCAGGTCATTGAGGAGATGTGCACCCGGGCTCTGTGGCTCATGGATGGCGAGCTCATCGGTGACGGTCCGGGACCCCAGATCGCCCACGACTACCGCTGGTGGTCCTGGAACATCGCCAAGAACAAGCCGGACAAGGCCGCCACGATCCTGGCCGAGTGCCGGGAGAAGTGGAAACCGGCGGGAGTGCGGATCCAACGCTCGGAGAGCCGCACCCTGCCCTACCGACACGCTCGAGGAGTATGACCCATGCACAGTGAGGAAAGCACCATGACAGCAGGACGAATCACGGTCTACGGCTCTTGCGTGGCCAGGGACGTGGCCGGTGAGATGGAGCAGCGGGGCTGGAGCGTGGAGCGTTACATCGCCCGCCAGTCCCTCATCAGTGCGGGGTGCCCGGCCGACGTCGGCGACGTCGATCTGTCCCTGCTCAGGTCGTCCTTCGCCCGTCGGTCCTTCCTGTCCGACATGGTGGGCAACCTGGAGGCGCAGCTGACGGCCGTCGCCTCCTACACCGACCTCCTGCTGTGGGACCTGACCGACGAGCGGCTCGGCGTCCTGGAGACCTCCCCCGGGACCTTCCTGACGCGTTCGACCGAGGCGCTGACGGCCGGCCTCTACGAGGGGCTTCCCGCCAGGTTCCTCGAGCTGGGGACGGCCGAGCACCTGCACCTGTGGCGGCCGGCCCTGCTGCGTTTCCACGCCCTCCTGGAGCGGCTCGACCTGGCCAGGCGGACGATCCTCATCAACGTCCCCTGGGCGACGCGGACCACCTCGGGCTTGCCCACCGTCCCGAGCTGGGGGCAGACGGCCATGGAGGCCAACTGGGTCATGACCCGCTACATCGAGCTGGTCTACCAGGAGACCGACCTACGGATTCTGCAGGTTCCCGACGAGCTCGTGGTGGCCGACGACTCGCACCGCTGGGGGGCCGCCCCCTTCCACTACGCCGGCTCCCTGTACTCCTGGGTCGCCGACGAGCTGGAGATCTCCCTGGCACCACGCAGCCTCGCCCCGGCGCTGTGAGCCCCACCCCGTGAGGCAGGGCGGCGTAGGGCCGGTGGGGATCGACGCGCTTCAGCGACGACGCCGCAGCAGCCTGCGAAGGCGCCCTGTCCCGGCCGGGCGCGGCTCGGCCAGCCGGGGTCGGCGGGGCCACAGAGGGACGCGGGGGACGTCTGCACCGGAGTAGCGCTGCGCCGCCTCGGCTCCGGTGAGGACCCAGCCGACGTCGGTGCCGGCGTAGCCCAGGGGCTCCGCCTGCCGGCCGGCGGGCTCGACGGTACACAGCTCGATGACCTCGCCGTCACGCACCACCGCCACCTCGGGTCGGCCTTTCCACAGCAGAAGGCGGGCCCGGTCCCGGGCACCGAGGTTGCCCCAAGGGCTGCGGAGGATCTGCTCGGAGTCGAGGCGCTGCGCCAGCCCACGCATCTCAGCCGCGTGCGCCTGCCCCAGTCCGGGCGGATCAGTGGGCATCCGGCCGGCGTCGACGACCCCGAAGTACCAGCCCAGGTCGTACAGGATCGTCTGCTGGGCCCAGGGCGCCCCACCGGCGGCATCGAGAAGGGCGTGGTAGCGCGTGCGCATCTGAGCGACGTAGCGGCCCGGCCGCGACCAGGCGGTCTGAACCGCGGAGTCGCCTGCGACCCGCTTGTCATAGTGGTAGACGGCCTCGGGCACGTAGGTGATCCGGCCCCAGCGGCTGCGGATACGCCCCAGGTAGAGGGCGTCCTCGAAGGTGGGGGCCTCACGGTCCTCGGGGAACCGGGCCGCGAGCGCCCGGTCGGCCCGGATGAGGCACTCGTGGACGGAGAGCTGGATGGCCTGCGGCTGCCGGACGGCGTCGCCCCGGGCGGTCCCGCCCTGGAAGCGGAAGTCGAGGGGGTGGGGGATCTCAGCACCGTCCTGGTGGATGAGGGTGCGGCCGGCCAGGAGGACGTCGCCGCGGCGTCTGGCAGCCAGGAGCCGGGTGAGGAAGTCGGGGGCGAGCCAGTCGTCGGGATCGGGGAAGCCGATCCACTGTCCTCGGGCCCGCCCCATCCCGAGGTTTCGGGCACGGCCCTGTCCGCCGTTGTCCGTCTCGACGATCTCGACGTCGAGGTCGGTTCGCCGCGCCCAGCTCCGGCAGGCCCTCGGTGAGTCGTCGCAGGCCCCGTCCAGGACGAGCACGACCTGGAGACGGTCGTGCGGGTAGTCCTGGGCGTCGAGCGAGCTCAGGAAGCGGGCCAGGTAAGGGGCCACCCCGTAGACGGGGATGACGAGGCTGACCAGGGGCGGGCGGCGGCGCATCCGCGGGGTCCCCGCCAGCGGGGCCCGCATCAGATCATGTCGCGTCGGAGCAGCGCGGTCAGGCGGGCGCAGGCTCCGGCGTCGAGCAGGAGGAGGTCCTCAGGGGCGGTGACTCGGCCGGCGACGACGTCCCCCACCGCCTGATGCACCTGCGCAGAGGTGTCGGCGCCGATAGCTCCGATGGCCTCGTGACGGGCGCGGTAGCGGTCCGTGTCCGGCCGCCCTCGAGGGTCCCAGACGATGCCGACGCAGCCGGCGATCATGCCCTCGTCGAGGACGGATGAGCGGTCCGAGACGACTGCCCAGGAGCGGACCAGGGTCTCGGGCAGGTCGCGACCGGTGACCGCGGGCACGCCCAGGGCCCTGAACCACTCGGGTGCGTGCAGCACCAGCTTGGGGTGGGCGAACAGGACGGTGCGGTGACCGGCCTGGGTCAGGCCCGCGGCCAGCTCGAGCCAGGGCCGGTAGAGCGCGCTGAGGAGTCCGACGGCGTCGGGGTCGCAATCCAGGGCGCGTGAGACCTCGGGGTCCCAGGTGGGGGCCAGCAGGATGCTGTCGCGCTCGCGTCCCAGCAGGCTGTGGAGGTGGTCGTGGCGGGGGAAGCCGGTGAGCCAGACCTCTCGGTCGGTGAGGGTGTAGGAGGTGTGGTCGTCAGTCAGCCCGGCCTGCTCGGCGGCAGTGGCGCACACGACGACGTCCAGGCGGGCGCCGTTGAACCAGCGCCACATGTCGCGCATGGTCACGCCGTGCTGGAGGAAGACGAGGCGCTGGTCGGGGCCGACTCCCGCTCCGGTGAGCCGGCCCGCGATGAGCGGGTCGCCGATATCGGACAGGAGGATGGTCTCGGCACCGCTCCAGGCGGCGTCGAATCCGGGACCGGTCGGGTCCAGCAGGACGAAGCCGTCCTGTGCGAGGCGCTCCCAGTCCGGGCAGCTGCGCTCAATGACGAAGATGTGCCTGACGCTGGGTGCATGGGTTCGGGCGTAGCGGTACAGCGGCTCGGCGTTGTCGCCGGCGCTGTCATGGCGATCCATGTAGAGCCAGGTGCGGGGCCAGTCGGAGGGGGATGAGGCGGTGTACGGCGTGGGCGCTGAGGAGGAGGCCACGGAGGTCGTGGAGGACGCCGCGGAAGATGCCTCCGGGGCCGGTGACGTACCGCCGGATCGCTGGTCGTCCTGCGCGCCGGTGGGGCTCAGGAGCCGGGCCAGGCGCCGACGCAGCCCGGATGAGGCCCCTCCTGGGCGGCCTCGCCCCGGTGGCGTCTGAGGCGGCCTGGGGTCGCCCCGGTAGGGGGCCACTGGGAGCTCCTGATCGTCGATGACGGCGGTGATCTGGCCCTTGGGCAGCCAGACGATGCGCTCGTGGAGGACCACGTCGTCGAAGTAGCGGTGATCGACTGTCTTGGCGCTGGTCGGCTGGGCCCAGGCGCCATCAACCTTCCACTGCTCCTGGGGCATGTCGCCGGTGTAGAAGTAGGTGGCCTTCTGGTCGCTGCGGAACCTGCGTCCCGAGGGCAGGATCGGGGCAGGCATGGGGCCGGCGGCCATGGCGACCAGGGCGGTGCGACGGCCCACGGCCAGCGGCGTGGAGCAGTACACCTCGATCTGGGAGGCGGGGAGACGTCGGGTGACAGCACGCAGCAGCTGGGCCACCTCGGCACGCTCGGCGGCCGTGAGTCCTGCCGAGGGGTAGCGCAGCCCGCGGTCGGCGTCGGTGACCTGGATAAGGCGGTGGATGATGAGCTGGTGCACCCAGGCCGGTGGGGGGCTTCCTGCCTGCAGCCACGCCGGCAGCACCGTGCCCAGCAGGTGGCGGTAGTGGTCGATCCTGTCCCAGGGGCCGGGGGGCTTGGGGGTGTGGCGGATGACGGCCGGGCCGTCGTGGAGACCCACCCGGTTACCGGTGGCCATGATGTGGGCGATGAGCCCGCTCAGGGCGGTGTTCTCGTCATCAGAAGTGGTGGGCTCAGCGCCGAAGGCGTCATCCATGCCGTCGAGGGCACCCGATCCGCCCCAGCCCTGCAGGCCGTGGCGGGGGATGGTGAGCACCGCTCCGCTGACGGTGTCGGGGAAGATGTGGGGCTCCACGGTCAGGTCAGCGGTGCGGCTACCGTGCTTGAAGCGCCACTGCAGCCGCTCGTCGCGGGTACCGTCGGGGCGGATGGTCACGGTCGGGGTGAGGACGACCGCCTCGCCGGTGCCGTGCTGGGCCACTGAGGTGAGATAGCCCGGCTCGAGGCGGTCTCCTGCCTTGAGGAGCAGGACCCGGGTCCCTGCGGCCAGGGGGCGTAGGACCTGGTCCAGCCCGGCCGGGTCGGGGCAGCCGATGGGGACGATCCCGCCTTCGGGCGAGTCCTGGCCAAGAGAGTCGAGTGTGTCCTGACCACCTGCGGAACCGATGATGATGACGTGCAAGGTCTCGGTGCTGCGGGCGTTCATGAGGTGGGCATCTCCATTTCGTGGGGCGGTCCCCAATGACTAATGGTGGACGTAGCCAGCACCTCCGCGTTGGAGATGTCCCAGGTGTGTCCGAAAGTCGTCCCTCTCCGTTGGACGAACCCGAACCGGGAGGCCGAATAGATACGGGCCCCGGCGCGTGCGCAGTCACTGAGGAAACCGGTGTCCTCACCGGTGGTCTTCTCGGGAAAAGTCACCTCGCGCGCCAGGTCCGCTCGAGCCACCAGGGTCGGCCCGGAGACGAAAGTCGTATAGCGGTGCTCCCAGTCGGCGAAGCGCAGCACCGTCAGGTCCGGGCCCGTCAGGTGCAGGTAGTGGGCGTGCTTGCCCACGACCTCGGCACGAGCGTAGTCGGCCGCCGCGAGGGACTCGAAGAGGTAGTGGTCGCCGTAGAGGTCGTCGTCGTCCATCTTGGCGATGTAGTCGGCCTCGACCCGCGAGAGCATGAGGTTGTAGCAGCCCCCCAAGGGAGTGCTGGTCTCGGCGGTGACCCAGTCGATCTCCAGGCCCAGCTCGCGAGCCCGGGCCCTGCTGGCGGCTGGGGCGGTGAAACCGTGGGTGAGGATGACCGGGGCCATCGTCACCCGCTGCTGACCGGCCAGGGTCCCAAGGACGTGGTCGATCTGCTCGGGCCGGATGGTGGACACCAGCGGTGCGATGGTGGGGCGGGGCCTGACCCGCTCCCCCATGCCGACGGCTCGCAGCACGGTCTCCACACGGTGACTGTAGGTGTGCCGGCTCCAGATCTCCCGTTGCGCCAGGTAGGTCATGTACTCCCCGAGGACCGGGTTGGTCACGAGCGCGCGCACGGTGTGCCCTGCCTGGGCGCGGTCGGTGACCTTGGCCAGGGCGCCTGCGGGCAGCAGGCGGTCGATAGCCGGCGTCGGGGTGCTCACCACGGGAGTACCACAGGCCAGGACCTCGATGACGCGGCGCGGCAGCATGGAGGGGCTGTCCACCACGGAGCTGACGTTGAGGAAGACGGCGTAGGCGCGGTAGGCGCTGAGCATCTGGGTGTAGGTGAGGCTGCCTCGCACGTGTGAGTCCCAGGGGGGTGGGAACTGGTAGGTGTCGTCGCCGCCGAGGTACCGGGAGAAGATGTCCAGCCCACGGGGCAGGCGTGCCGCGACGTCGTGGGCGCCGCCCAGGACGATCTCCATCTGCTCGCGCCGCTCGGGGTACTTGTGAGCGAAGTAGGTGCCGGCGAAGGCGACATCCCTCAGGGGCGCGGGACGCCCCGCCTCGTCCAGCAGGCGGATCGGGTTGTGGATCGCGGGCTGGGCGGCGAAGGGCAGGATCCCGATGCGGTCATGTCCCAGGTCGCGCCGGTAGTGCTCCACCATCGCCTCATCGGTGGTGAAGACCCAGTCGAAGAGGCGTGCGGTCTCGATGGCCTCGTCGTAGTGGGCGGGATCCTCCTTGTTCCAGAAGACCGTCGGCACTCCTCGGTCCCGCAGCACGGTAACCATGTCCCTCAGGTGGCCCGAGGGTCCCTGGGAGCCGATGACCTGGAAGCGCCAGGCGTCGTCGTTGCCGTGCCAGGCGGACTCTACGAAGAGCAGGTCGATGGGGGTCTGCTCGACCTGCTCGCGCCAACCGGTGGGGGTCAGGGGCACCGAGCGCCACTCGTAGCCCAGGGCGAGCGCCGTGAACTCGTCGGCGATCACCCCGACGGTCACGTCGTGACGGGGCCCGGTCTCCTGGGGTGTGGGCAGCGGCCAGTCTGGCAGGAGCGTCCGGCCCCGTCTCTTGGAGGCCCATCGGCGGGGGCGGGCCCAGGCGGTGGCCCGACGACGGCGCAGGTGCTCACGCAGCCCCGTCAGCCCGGAGTGGCGCAGGTGCCACAGGGCTCGCCGCAGCTCGGGGGCGGGTCGGTGCGTCATGCGGGCTTCCCTCGCGAGGCCGCCCGCTTGCGCCGCCGCCTCTTGGAAGCCGTCTTCCCCTGGGGCTGCTGCTGGAGTGCCTCGGGGCCGAGCACTGCCTCCAGGGTGTCCCGCAGTGAGCGCGCGTTGTGCTCGGTGACGTCGAAGGCTCCGTGGGCGAGGCGGGGATCGGCCAGTGCCGAGCGGATCGCCTGGGCGATGTCCTGGGGCGAGGTGCCGCTCAGAACCCCGTATCCGAGGTCGATCAGCTCCCGGTTGCCCGGAAGGTCGGAGGCCACGACCCCGGTTCCCAGCGTCATCGCCTCCAGCAGGGTGACCGGCTGCCCCTCGTGCAGGGAGGGCAGGACGAACAGGTCGGCTCCTCCCAGGACCGGGAACGGGTTGTCCATCTGTCCCAGCAGCTCAACGTGCCCGCACAGTCCCAGGGAGTCGATCCTGGCCCGCAGCGTCGCCTCGAGCACCCCGGAGCCGACGATCGCCAGGCCGACGTTCAGTCCCTGAGCGCCGCCGCCCTCGGTGCCGTCCTGCTTACGCAGAAGGGCGAGCGCCTCGATGAGAGCCGCCTGGTTCTTCTCCATCGACATCCGCCCCATGGTGGCAAGGACGATGTCGTGCTCGTTCTTCAGCGTGGTGAAGGCCTCCGGGGCCGGTGCCTGCGCCCCGCGGCGGACCCGCTCGACGTTCAGGAGGTTGCGGGCTGAGAGCTGGTGCTGGGTGAGGTCGACACCCAGGCCGGCCAGCCCGCTGCGGTTGTGGCGGGCCAGTCCCGGGCTGACGGCGACGACGGCATCGACAGCGCTGTAGAGGGTGAAGACGCGCTTGAGGCCCGGGTACTTGTCCCGGTACTCGTTGTCCATCTGGTTGTGCTGGTAGCAGGAGGTGCGCGATCCGCGGCGACCCCAGGCAGCGATGAGCGAGACCCAGGTCTCGGCGTAGCCGTCGTACTCGATGGCGGCGTCGGGCACGAAGTCGCCCAGGATGCGGCGCGTCTCGCGCTCGTAGTAGGCCCAGTAGCAGTCCCAGAAGCTCTGCGAGGTGAAAGCCTCGGGGTGCCGGGCGAAGTCGTTGACGCAGGCCCGTTCGTGGATCCGCCAAGGAGCGGCCCCGGGCTTGCAGATGACATGGACGTGGCGGGGCAGGCGTCGGAAGATCTCCTGACGGTCCTCGTTGTTGCGCAGGACGGAGGGCTCGACAATGAGGTTGACCGAGTAGAGGTCCGGATCGAGCGCCTCCAGGAGAGCCAGGAGGGCGGAGGCGATCCCGTTGGGGATCATGGAGGCGTGAAACAGGAGGGTACGGCGTCTGCGGGAACCGTCGCCAGACGCGGGCTCGAGGGCGTGGTCCCTGATGATCGCTTGCCGTCCGTGGTCGAGGTCGTCGTCGAAGAAGGCTCGGGCCAGGCGTGACGAGGCCTGTCCGTCCTCGTAGGGGCAGTACCGGTCGAGGGCCTTCTGGGGCGCGACCCCCTCTCCGGCCAGGGCACGCCCGATGGCTGAGGCCAGCTCAGCGCGGTCATAACAGGCCAGCCCGGGGACCTCCCCAGGATCAAGGTACAGGCCCCGTTCGGCCCGGTACTCCTCGATGTCGTGCATGTAGAGCACGATGGGGCGCTTCTGGGGCAGGAAGTCGAAGAGGATAGAGGAGTAGTCGGTCACCAGGACGTCGACGGCGGCCAGCAGCTCATTGGTGTCGATGTCCTTGGGGACGACGCTCACCGGCAGATCGACGCCGGCCAGCAGCTTCTCGGACAGACGGTGGGCGCGGTAGACCACGAGCACGTCGTCACGGGAGGCCATGGCGGTCAGGTCGGCGACCAGGGCCTCGCGGTCCAGCTCTCGCTTGCTGACCCCGCCGCGCCAGGTGGGGGCGAACAGGACCAGACGGCGCTCATCGTCCTCAGCGAGTCCCAGGCGACCTCGCAGCGCCGTGCGCTCCTGGGCGCTCATCGTCAGCGAGGTGTCCAGTCGGGGGGAGCCGGCGACGATGGTGCGGCCCCGGTAGACGTCGAGCAGATCATGGTCCTCCACCAGCGCCCATCGGGTGAGCTCATTGGGCGCCATGAGCGTGGTGCTCAGCTGGAAGTTGCGCTGCAGGTTCTCGTAGTCGAGCAGACCTCCCCGCATGGACCGTCCCAGGGTCTTGAAGGGGGTGCCGTGCCAGGTGTTGAGGTAGCGCTGCTCGCGGCGGCGCACGAAGTAGGGAGCGAAGGAGACGTTGTTGACGAGGTACCCGGCGGTGGCGAGGTACTGCATGTACTCGGTGCTGTGCAGGGGGACGAAGACGACGTTGCGACGCCCCAGCAGATCCGCGGGGATGGCGCCCAGGTCATTGACGGCCCACACGTGCAACAGGTGGGAGTACTCCGGCCGGTCCACCATCCAGCGGAAGATGGCCAGGGGGTGGCAGCCGATCGAGGTGCCGTGGTTGGACTCCCACAGCACCAGGTGGGGGCTGACGGGAAGGACCTCCAGGGCCTCGGCGTAGCGGATGTTGCGGGCGGCTGTCGCGGTGCGTCCATAGGCCCGTGGGTCCAGCCCGTCCTTGCAGCCGAACTCCTCGGCCTGCTCGAGGATCTCGCAGGCGAGCTCCACCTGCCCGGCGTCCTGGGCCAGCTGGGCCAGGACCAGGCGGTGATTCCGGTCCCCCTTGAGAACCAGCGGGAGGACATGCCGGATGGACTGAGCGGCCTGACCCGCTGCGGCGGACGGGATCGCCTTACCGGCACCGGGATCATCCGTAGAGTTGTGGGAGCTGAGAGCCTCGTGAAGGCCGAGCATGACGTCGCCGATGGTGGACTCGACCAGGTCCTCCGGCCGCTGCCGAGGTGGAGGCGTGCTCTTCGCGCGGACCAGGTCGAGGAAGCCCGTGCTGGCCACCTGCTTGGACACCGATGCCAGCCCGCGCGGGGCCGGTCCCAGGTAGGCCCAGAAGGAGGCCAGCGCCTCGTCGTGGCGTCCCAGCCTCGCCAGGCAGACCCCACGGCGATAGTTCCACCAGCTGCGTGCGGGCTTCTTGAGCGTCCGCAAGGCCTCCTGGTACGAGCGCTCCGCGGTGGCGAGGTCGCCGACACGTTCCGAGGCGAGTCCCAGCTTGTAAAGAGTGTTCCCGTTGCCGGTGTCCAGTGAGGCGGCCAGGGCGTACTGTCCTTGTGCCCGCTCGTGCTCGCGCAGACGGTCCAGGCAGTAGGCCAGCTCGTAGGCCCGCTCCACCCTCGTCATCCCCTCGCCCGGGTAGATCTCGAAGAGCTCGGCCGCAAGCCTCCAGTCTCCCCGGGAGCACGCGAACTGGGCCGGTCCCTTGCTGCAGGCCTTTCCTCCGGCGGCCTTGCAGGCGGCGGCGAAGCTGGTGGCGGCGGAGGCCCGATCACCCTCACGGTGGGCGATGACCCCCTGCTCGAAGAGCTCCTGCGCGCTGAGCTCATCGATGTCGGCCAGGGCGTCCAGGGTGCACCTGGCCGGCCCGTTGAGCCCCAGGTGAAGCTGAGCCTGAAGGAGCTTGCGCAGCCAGGCGGCGTCGTTCTCGTGCTCCGGCAGTCCGGAGAGCAGAACCTCCAGGCGCTGCCACTGCGGGGTGCTCGCGGGCAGGCAGGCGAGCAGATTCTCCGAGTAGCGCCGGTCCCGCACCCCCGAGGAGAGGGCCCGCGAGAAGAAGACGGAGGCGCCCTCCGGATCGTCCTGACGCTTGAGGAGGCAGCCGGCACGGTAGAAGGCCTCTCCGCAGGAGGGGTCGCGGTCGGCCACCTCGGTGTAGGTCCTCAAGGCCGCCTCGAACCGTTCCTGACGCTCAGCGATGACTCCCAACCGCAGCCGGCTGGCCGTGTCGTGGCCGCTCTCAGAGAGTTTTTCATACAGACGCTTTGCCTCAGCCAGGTTACCGTCCTCGTACTCCCTGGCGGCGGCATAGCGCACCAGCCGGGTGGTGGCCGGCAGCTGCAGGCGGCCGGAAACGGCACGCCCCATTTTTCTGAGAACAGCATCCTTACCCATGATGGTCACCCTTATTTCAGTATGAACATTACGCGTATTTAATCCTGCGCCTGTTGACGCGGCATGCAGCGAGCCTCGATCCAGGTCTCCGCCCACCCCTCGATACAGCCCGAACAGCGAGCCGCCGCTCAGCGCACCACTCAGCCCAGGCGCATATCACTCTTGATCCGAGTCGTTGAGACCTCGGGAGTCCGCGGGAGGTAGACGACCTCACACAACCCCTTGAGCTGGTCGTCGAACTCGCCGTTCCAGTCGTCCCCCATGACGAAGACATCAATACCGTATTTGGCGATATCCCCGGTCTTCTGCCCCCAGGTCATCTCGGGCACCACGAGATCGACATACCGGATGGCTTCGAGCATCACCTTGCGCTCCTCGTAGGAGAAGTAGGCCTGCTTACCCTTTCCGGCATTGAACTCGTCACTGGACAGCGCCACCATCAGGAAGTCCCCCAGCGCTCGCGCACGCTTCAGCAATGCAATATGACCATAGTGGAGCAGGTCATATGTACCATAGGTAATCACGCGCTTCATGGGGTCACTTCCTGGTTGGACGTTCGAGGTTCGTCCTCAACAACACTCCGGACAAACCACCGTGAGTATTCCCCACCCCGAGAACCAAAATCGAAGATGTCATAGAATCGATGCGATACCGATATGCCGCCGAAATACCCGACGTTCGCCATCGAATATCACAGAGAGTTCCACCTCACCTTTCCCTCACTCTCACACTCTCGTCACATTTTTTCTTTCCAGTTCTTTTGAGAGGCGATGTTCATCCGCCCTTCCGGTCGCTTATCAGCTCAGGAAACGAGTGATCCATCCCCGGATCCACGTGAGGTTGTCCAGGATCGGCACGGGTTCCACCTCCAGTGGGGAGTGGCACCCCTCAGCGACGTCGATGTCGCCGAGGAGCCGCTGCAGGTGGGATGCGAGCTCATCGTGGTCGGCGGCGACCGGCAGCCCCGATCCCAGGGGCCAGTCACCGTACAGGCCCCTTTCGACATCTCGGTAGGAGGCCAGGTCGGGTGCGTAGACCACTGCCGGTTTCCCGGTCAAAGCGAAGTCGAAGAAGATGCTCGAGTAGTCCGAGACCAGGATGTCGGCCGCCAGCATGAGTTCCTCGACACTCGGGTACCCACTGACATCGATCATCCCTGGGACACATCCGGCCCGGTTCATGTGGTGGCTGCGCATGAGGACCACCGCATCGAGGAGCTCAGCCAGACGCGGCCCGTCCAGTGCCCCCACAGGTCCCGGCCCGTGCGCGGCGGCGCAGCCGGCAGCACCCGTCGAGGGCCGCAGGCTCTCGCGCCAGGTCGGGGCGTAGAGAATGACGGGCTGTCCCGGAGCGATACCGAGCTCGTGGCGCACCCGTCGCCGTACTTCAGCGCCTCCGAGCAGCCTCACGTTGCGGGGGTACTCCCCCACCCGAACCGGCCCGCGGTATCCCAGTGCCTGTTGAAGGCGCCGACCGGCCTGCGGGCTCTGGGCCAGCAGCAGGTCCCACTGGGGAACCTGGCGGTCCATGAGTCGCCGGTATCTCAGGGTGACGGCTCTCGGCGCGTCGTGCAACAGCTTCTTGATCGGAGTGCCGTGCCAGGTCTGGAGCAGGTACTGGCCCTCACGCTTGGAGAACCAGGAGGGGAGGTGGTCGTTGGTGACGATGACACGTGAGGTGCGCAGCGCCTCCACCCACTGCGGGGATCCGACGACGACGGGGCGCGCGCCCGCCGGCACGCGAACCGTCCCGTCGACAACCGACCACCACAGGGGCGCTCCCACGCCGTGGGCCGCCAGGTCCTCGCAGATGGCGGCCGGGTTGTCTCCCGCGCTGCGTCCACCGAAGGACTCCAGGAACACTCCCGGTCTCAGGGGGCCCGCCTCGCGCTCGATGAGGAGCCGGTGGCCCCGTCGTGAGCGCTCGCCAGGAGTCAGCGGAGGGATGACAGCAACGGCCACGGAGCCGTCCGTGCGGGTGAGGATCCGCGCGCGGCGCGCCGGGCGCCCGGCATCCGCCCCGGTGACGTCGCTATCGGGTTCCGCCGCGCAGCTAGTGGGCGCCGCGGCGATGGGAACCTCGGTGGCCGGACCGTCGATCCCTTCTCCGGCCAGGCAGGCTCCCTTGATCCGGTTGCCGGGCTCGTCCTGCGATACGGTGCTCCAGCTCAGCGGGTAGGTCGCCAGCTCGACGTCGGGATCAGCCAGATCGATGCTTGCCGACCAGCCGCCGCCAGGGGCCAGGAAGGCCGGCACCGTCATCGCCCGAGCCTCGGCGGCCCTGCCGCCCAGGACGATATCCAGCCCATCCGGGGCCGGCGTCACCGTTCCGCTCAGCTCCAGCGTTGCGTCAGTGTCCAGACGCGCGCAGAGGAGCACGACGTCGATCTCCCCGCCGGGCCGCGCCTCGCTCCCCCGGATCCCGCTCGGCGCCGGGGCGACCTGGAGCAGCCCCCGCTGACCGCGCGCCTCCAGATGCTGCCCGGTCTCCGGCGGCGCCAGGTGCCTCCTGCTGGAGCCGGCCGGTTGCGGCATCCATGCCCGCACCTCTCGCCCGGCAACGCGGGTCACCACCCGGAACCAGGAGGGGCGGCCCGCTTCGACCTGCAGACGCACCACGATCCCCGAGGTGAGGTAGGAGCGCCACGGGTCGCCGGCCTCCAGGTCGGCTCGGGGGGCCTCACAACGATCAGCCTGGGCACGGCCTCGAACTCGTCCGGTCTCATCGACCACCTCGACGGTCGGGCGGTCGATCAGGCCTGGGTCGAGCCCCCAGACCCAGGCGCATCCGCGTACCTCCAGGGTCCTGGGGCCCAGCCAGCGCACCGCGTCGACACCGACATGCAGTCTTAAGTCGGCGTCCCGGATCTCGGTGAGTCGGCGGGGCACCGGGGCCCCTTCCAGGAGAGTAGGCTCGGGGCGCACGGTGCCCGCCTTGATGGTCAGGGGAAGGTGGCCTAAGTCCTCGCAGCGTCTGCCGATCAGCTCCTCGAGCTCCACGGCGCCGGCCGGCTCGTCCTGGATGAGGAGCCACAGCACGAGTCGGTCGAACAGCCCGACCGCCTCCCACACGACGTCGTCGGCATCGGCGAGCACTCTCTTCGCAGTGCGGCGGAGCCTGCTGGCGAAGTCGGACCCCTCCCGGTGCGCGACCTCGGCCAGACGAACCAGGTCCCGGCTCAGGCGTCCGGCGACCAGGCGCCGACGCACCACCTCCGGGGCGTCGGCGGCCAGCTGCGCCAAAGCGTCCACCTCCGCCAGGAGGCCGACGGGATCCGTGTCCGCACTGAGGCCACGGGCCGCAGAGCCTGCGCGCCAGGTGTAGACCTCCTCATCCAGGACGTCCATCCGGGTCGCGGCCAGAAGCACCGCGAGGGCCCTGGCGGGCAGTGACACGGCGGGGGCGCGGAGCACTCGAGGCCGTCTCGGCGGTGCCCACAGCCTTCGGCGCGCCATGACCGCGCCGGCCACCAGCTCCTCAACCGCCTCGGGCACCCGAGCCGGCGGCTGCGCGAGACGAGGCGCGCGGGGAGGTCCCGCCCCCGGCCCGGCCCCGGTTGCCGGTGTCAAGGACCGCGAGCGCGCGACGACGACGTCGGAGCCCGACTGCTCCAGGCACTCAATCATCGACTGGCAGGCACCGGCGACCATCCCATCGCCACCGTCAATGACGGTCACCAGGCCTCCCCTGGCTCGTTTCAGGGCGGTATCCAGCCAGCCATCCGGGCCAGCGCCCCGGTGATCGTCCGGGTCGCAGGACACGACCCGGACGCGCCGGTCCCTGGCGGACAGGCCGGTGGCCACCTGCTCACCGGAGCTCAGCGCATCGGCCCCCGGACCGACGACGACCAGGACCTCCAGGTCCCTGAAGGTCTGGTTGAGTACGGAGCGGATGGTCCCTTCCAGGTGAGGACCGGCCCCCGCTGCTCGGACGATGACGCTGAGTCGGGGCCGGTGCACGCCGCGCACAGCCGCACCGATGAGACGTCTCAGACGCCTGCCGCCCATGTCCTTCTACCCGTCAGCTGGGGCTCTCGGGCGCGCCAGAACCCCGTGGCGTCGATGACGCTGCGCCCCTCGAGCAGGTGCGGATCAAGGTCGGCGAACTCCTGGTGGCCAACCAGCACCGCCACGACATCAGCCTGTTCGACGGCCTGCCGCCACCCGGTCAGCCGCACGTTGTCCCACCGCGCCAAAGACGCCGGGAGCTCCTTGGCGTGCGGCTCGGCCACCAGGACCCGGGCATGGGGCGCAGCGGCGGCCACCTGCTCAGTGATCGCAAGCGCCGGCGACTGGCGCAGGTCATCGACATCGGCCTTGAAGGTCAGGCCGAGTACCGCCACAATCGGCGAGGAGAAGGGCTCCATCGCCTCAAGGATGCGCCCGACGTAGTGGGCCGGCCGGGAGTCATTGACCTGGCGGGCCGTGCGGATGAGCCGGGTCTCCTCCGGAGCGCTGGACACCAGGAACCAGGGGTCCACGGCGATGCAGTGGCCGCCCACGCCGGGGCCCGGCTGCAGAATGCTCACCCGCGGATGGCGGTTGGCCAGGTCGACGAGCTCCCAGACATCCACCCCGACCCGCTCGCAGACCAGGGCCAGCTCGTTGGCGAAGGCGATGTTGAGGTCACGGAAGGAGTTCTCCGTCAGCTTCGTCATCTCGGCGGTGGTGGCGTCGGTCAGGACCAGCTCGCCGGCGCAGAAGGTGGCGTACAGGTCTCTGGCCAGGTGCGAGGCCTCGGGGGTCAGGCCGCCGATGACCCGGGAGTTGGTCACCATCTCCGTCATGATGCGCCCGGGCAGCACGCGTTCGGGGCAGTAGGACAGATGCACCTGGGGCCGTGCGCCACTGCCGTCCGTGGACAGGTCCGGGCGCATCGAGCCGATCGCCTCAGCCAGGGCGCGAGTGGTACCGGGCGGGCAGGTCGACTCCAGGACGATGAGCTCTCCCCCTGTGAGACGAGGGGCGATCTGCCTGGTAGCGGCCTCCACCAGGGACAGATCGGCCGCGTGGTCCGAGCCCATCGACGGGGTCGGCACCGCGATGATGTAGGTCCGTGCCGAGGGCGTCTCCATCTGGGCGCGCAGGCGGCCGGCCTCGACCTGTTCGGCCAGCACGGTGGCCAGCCCCTCCTCGAGGAAGGGAAGCTCTCCACGGTTGACGGCCTCGACACGTTCCCGGATCCGGTCCACCCCGACGACGTCGAGCCCGGCGCGGGCCAAGACCGCTGCCGTGGGCAGGCCGATGTACCCCAGCCCGATGACCGCGACATCGGCTACTTCAGTCGTGTCAGTCATGAGTCTCCATGCATTCGTTCGCGTCCCCGGGGAGCTCCCCGGGGACGCTGCTGCGTGAGCCACGTGTCCGTACCTCTAGTTCACCGTGGCGGGGAGCAGCTCAACGGCGTCGGGGTGCTCGGTGAGGTAGGCGCTCACTCGGTCCTCGGCGAAGGCATTGAACAAGGGGGTGTCCGCGTCGGCGTCGAGCGTGACGATGGACTGCCCATCCGTGGAGGTTCCCGTACCGGCGGTCGGCACGGTCATGAAGGCGATGTCGTTGCTGTGGAGGTGGCGCGTCTCCAGGGCCAGGGACTGCATCTGGTTGAGCGTGAAGGACTCGTCCACGGCGACTGTCCGCGAGGCGGTCTTGAGGAAGGAGTACAGAGCCGTGGGACTGCTCATGGTGCCGTTGGTCAGGACCCTGCTCACGATGGAGCGCATCCAGGTCTGCTGGCGCTTGACGCGGTCGAAGTCCCCGTTGGGCAGGGAGGAGCGCTCGCGGGTGTAGGCCAGGGCCTGCTGCCCGTCGAGCACCTGGGCCCCTGCGCCGAGTTCCTTGCCGGCGAGTGTCTGAGGCGTCTTGAGGTTGATGCGCACCCCACCGATCTCGTCGGTCAGGGCGACGAAGGACTCGAAGTTCGCCACCGCGAAGTGGTCGATGTGGATGCCGGTGAGGTTCTCCACGGTGTGGATCGTCAGCGAGGGCCCCCCGTAGGAGTAGGCGGCGTTGATCTTCCCCTGGCCGTGACCGGGGATCTCCACCCATGAGTCACGGGGGATCGACATGACTGAGACCGTCTTCCGGTCTCCGCTGACCTGAACGATCATGATCGCGTCCGTGCGCTGGGCCCCCTCCTTCCACTGGGAGGGGTCGGAGGCGGAGGTGCGCGAGTCGGTCCCCAGGACCAGGATGTTGACAGCCGGTTCCTCGCCCGCGGCCACCTTCTGCTGCGGGGCCCGTGCGGGAATGCCCGCGAAGGGATCGGCGATGAACTCGATGCCGGAGGCGATGGAGTGTCGCACCCACAGGGCCAGGCCTCCTGTGGCCAGGGTCAGAACCAGGAAGATCGCCAGGACACTGAGAAGGGCAATCCTCCATCCTCGTCCGGGACGGCGCAGGACGCTGCCTGCACCGCGCGCCGAGGTCGTGTCGGCCCCTGACGAGGCGGCTTCAGCATCGCCCTTTTCAATCGGACTGCTTCCGGGTTCTGGTAGGAGGGACTGAGTCATGGGCTAATGGCACCACATATTTCTCGAGCGTTTTGCCCGGAATCCCCTTGTTTTAGGAATTCCGGGCAAAATGCTCATGAAATGAGATGCAACTGAGACCGCCGCAATCTCATTGTCACCATTTCATGTCACACAAACAATATCTTTCTGGACGTTCAGAAGGAATATCGTCGGTGGTTTTATGAACGAGGAGGCACGAGCTGATACATCCACCCGTAGGGATCCTCGGCGCGGCCGGTCTGAATGGCGGTGAGCCGGTCGTGAATCTGCCGGGTGACCTCGCTGCCCTCGATGCGGGCGTCGAAGCCCTCGCCCTTGAGATGCCCCAGAGGCACGACGACGGCGGCGGTTCCACAGGCAAAGACCTCACTGACCCGGCCCGACTCGATGTCTGCGAGCAGTCCCTGAAGGCTGATGGTCTCCTCCACGACATTCCGCCCGGAGTCGCGCAGTAGGCGGATGATGGCGCTGCGGGTGCAGCCCTCGAGGATCGTCCCGGTCAGGCGCGGTGTGCGCACGGTCCCGTCGGCGTCGACGACCATGAGGTTCATGCCGCCGAGCTCCTCGATGTTCTTCTGCGAGACGTCGTCGAGGAAGCAGACCTGGTCGCAGCCCTGCGCGTAGGCCTCCTGCTGAGGAAGCAGGGAGGAGGCGTAGTTGCCTCCGGTCTTGGCCGCCCCAGTCCCTCCGCGTCCGGCGCGGTGGTACTCGGTGGTCACCCAGATGGAGACGGGCTCCAAGCCGTGAGGGAAGTAGGAGCCGGCGGGAGAGGCGATGACGTAGTAGTCCACCACAGCGGCGGGGCGCACGCCCAGGAAGGCCTCGGAGGCGAAGGCGAAGGGGCGCAGGTAGAGGGACTCACCCTCACCTGAGGGCACCCAGGCGGCGTCGGCGCGCACCAGATCCACCAGGGAGGCCACGAAGTCCTCCTCCGCCAGCTCGGGCAGAGCCATGCGCCGGGCGGAGGCGTTGAGGCGCGCCGCGTTGTAGCGGGGGCGGAAGGTCCACACCGATCCGTCCTCGTGCCGGTAGGCCTTGATGCCCTCGAAGACCTCCTGGCCGTAGTGGAGCACAGCGGCGGCCGGGGACAGGCTGAGGCTGCCGTAGGGAATGACGCCGTAGTCGCCCCACCCCTCACCCTGCCTCCAACGGGCGTGAGCCATGTGGTCGGTGAAGGCGTTACCGAAGTGGAGGCTCGCCAGGACCGCTTCCCGTTCGTCGTCAGCGACGGGAGAGGGATTGGCGGTCAGGGGGAATCGACCGGCGAGCGCATCGGCCTGCGGGACGGGGACCTCGGCGGCGCGAGCCAAGGAGGTGGATGCGAAGTCGGTTGAGGTGGCGTCTGTCTCGGGCATAGGTCCACCCTACCGCCAAGGCCACAACTCGGACACGACCTTCCCATATGCTGGCCGGCAGGCAGGCTCGGAGATAGGTTCCGGCCATGAGTTCCGTTCATCGCCCCTCGGTCAGCGCTCATCGGCCGGGCCCTCGAGCCCGGTTCGCCCGGGGTGTGGTGGCCGGCACCGCCCTCCTGACTGGGGTGAGCGGATGTGCACAGGTGGATTTGGATCAGCTCTCCGGGTCGGTGTCAGGGCCTGCCTCCCCTTCCGCGGCACCGCATTCCTCGACGGCTCCGCCCCGGATGGTGATGCCCACCGCGCTGCCGACCGCCCAGGCCACGGCCGCGGCCGCGCTCACGGTCAGCTTCACGGACCTTCCCGGCTACACCGCCTCCACCGCACCCCCGACCTCCACGAGCACCCCGCACGGGAGCACCACCTCTAACGGGCCCGCGACGGCGTCAACCCCGGAGGCATCCTGGTCGCGCTCCTACGCCTCGACCTCCTCCGGATGCCAGGTGAGCGCCGAGGTGACCAGCGCAGCGGCGCTGCTCGTCTCCGGCGGCGATGATCGCGCCCTGTCCGAGCACTGGTCCGCCTCTTTGGCGGGGACCTACCCGGACTACCGGCAAACCGGTCGAGAGGAGCTCACGGCGACAAACCGCTCAGCACCCTATGCCGGTATCGCCACCGTCTTCAGCGCCAGCCTCCGTGGTTCCCGGGTCGCGGGGAGGGCCTTCGTGCGGGTGTGGTCGGCCGACGGCGCAGCCGTGTCAGTGACCCAGGTCTGTCAGCAGGGGGTCTTCGACGAGGCGGCGTGGGACACCGTCCTTCGCAGCGTCGCCGTGGACGGCCTGTCGGGTCAGTCCCGCTGGCCAACGAAGGCGGCACCCGGGTCTGAGACGCCGGCTGCCTCCGCCACCGGATGACCCCGTCTCATCACGACCTCTGAGGCTGCTCCCCTCAAGAGGACGATCCCTGGGCCGGTTCAGCGGAGTCTTGGGGGGCCGATGGCTCGCTATCGGACGGGGTGCCGACCTGGGCGGGAGACTCGGGCTCCCCCTCCCCCGGCCGGTCTGCCTCTGCGGACTCGCCGTCCCCTCCCCTGCCAGGAACTCCTGTCGAGCTCTCCTCCCCGGGCGCAGCCGCCCGGTCCTGAGACGAGCGCCGGGAGGAGACCGCGGACTCGGCCGCAGCCACGGCGTCACGAAGGTTCGTGAGCGCCGTCGTGATCGCCTCGACGTCGTCGCCCTGCATCGCCTGGTCGAGCACCGACCTCGCAACCTCAAGGCCGGCGGACTCGGCCTGACTCAGGTCACTCGCCACCGCTGCGGCCCTGGTGGCCAGCGTCGCGGCCTCCACAGCGGCGTCGCTCCGGATCCGGGAGAGCGACAGGGCCCCCGTGATGGCGGAGCGTTGATCCGCTGCCGCCACCGCGGTCGCCTGGAAAGCATGTCCCCGCGATCGGGTGGCGCGTGAGTCCGCCTCGGCCAGGAAGGCGGACATCTCAGAGTCGGTCAGTGGGGCGTCGGTCAGGACGTCGCACCCACACAGACCGGTGAGACCGGCGAGCAGGAGGCAGACGGCTGTCCGACGTCGGGGACCGAGTAGCGACATACTCGGAATGTAACGGCCCGCTCGCGTACTGCGATCACGCTCCGGACACGAAGAGGGCCGTAGGGTCTCAAAGCGATGACGTATCGACCCCGGCCGTCACCGCCTCGGCGATGGCGTCACCGATCTGGCTGGTGGAGCGCTGGGCGCCGCCGCGCCGAGTGGCCATGTCCGCAGTGACTCCGGCCTCGACCTTCGCCGCGACTTCGGGCAGCCCGAGGTGGTCGAGCATGAGGGCCACCGCGCTGATCGTGGCGGTCGGGTCCGCCTTGCCCTGACCGGCGATGTCCGGGGCCGAGCCGTGGACGGGCTCGAACATGGAGGGGAAGGCCCTCTCGGGATTGATGTTGCCCGAGGCCGACAGGCCGATGCCGCCGGTGACGGCGCCGGCCTCATCGGTGAGGATGTCTCCGAAGAGGTTGTCGGTGACGATGACGTCGAAGCGGCCGGGGTCGGTCACCATGTAGATGGTGGCGGCGTCCACGTGGCAGTAGTCGACGGCGACCTCGGGGTACTCGGTGCCGACGGCCTCCACGGTGCGCCGCCACAGGTCGCCGGCGTGGACGAGCACGTTGTGCTTGTGGACGAGGGTGAGGTGCTTCGCCGCCCTGGCCTGGGCCTTGGCGAAGGCGTAGCGGACCAGGCGCTCCACCCCGTAGGCCGTGTTGACGCTGACCTCGGTGGCGATCTCGTGCGCCGTGCCCTGGCGCACGACGCCGCCATTACCGCAGTAGAGGCCCTCGGTGCCCTCGCGCACCACGACGAAGTCGATGTCGCCGGGATCGGCCAACGGCGTCGGCACGCCCGGGTAGTACACCGAGGGACGCAGGTTGACGTAGTGGTCCAAGGCGAAGCGCAGGCGCAGGAGCAGACCGCGCTCGAGCACGCCGGAGGGGACGGAGGGATCGCCGACGGCTCCCAGCAGAATGGCGTCATGGGCCTTGATGGCCTCGAGATCCTCATCGGTGAGGGTCTGGCCGGTGCGGTGCCAGCGCTCGGCCCCCAGGTCGAAGGTGGTGGGACGGACCGTGACCCCGGTTCCCTCCAGCGCTCGCTCGAGGACCTTGAGCCCTTCGGGGACGACCTCCTTACCGATGCCGTCACCCGGGATTACTGCCAGCTTGATGGTCTGCGTCATGGGGCCACCTTAGGGCAGGATCAGGATGCGAGACAAAGAGTCCGCATGACGGAAGTGCGCACTCGCGTCTCGACCGTCGGTCGGTTAGTCTGTTTCCGACACACCAAGGAGGAGCCATGCCGCGCATCCACCGCCCCGCCGCGCAACGCCGCGAGGAGATTCTCGACGCCGCCCACACCCTGTTCACCACCAAGGGCTTTCAACCCACGACCATGGAGGACATCCTGAGGATCGTGGGCATCGCCAAGGGGACGCTCTACTACCACTTCCCCAGCAAGGAGCAGATCCTCAAGGCCCTGGTCCTGCGCATCGTCCACCAGGTCGAGCAGCAGGCCCGCGAGATCGCCACCTCATCGGCCCCGGCGGCCGACAAGCTCGCAGCGATCATGAGCGCGATGAGGCTGGTGGACACCGAGACCGACCTCGTCGACCAGTTCCACGCGCCGGGCAACGCGGAGTTCCACCTGCTGTCCATCACGGCAATGATCGAGCACCTCACCCCGGTCCTGGCCGAGGTGATCACCCAGGGGGTGGCCGAGGGGACCTTCACCACCGAGCGTCCCCATGACGTCATCGAGCTGCTGCTGAGCGCCTCGGGCATCCTCCTGGACCAGGACATCATGAAGCCCAGCCCTGCTGAGCTCGCCCGCCGCCAAGAGACCCTCATCTGGGCCAGTGAGACCCTCCTGGGTGCCGAGCCCGGCAGCCTCGGCTTCCTGACGAAGGCGGAGCCATGAAGCACGTCGGACTGCTGGTCCTGGGCTCCTTCATCAACTCGCTGGGAACGGGCCTGAGCGCCTTCGGCCTGGCCGTCGTCGTGCTGCGCGTCTACGGGACGGCATCCTCAGTGGCAGCCGTCCAGATGAGCGCCTTCGCCCCCATTGTTCTTCTGGCACCCCTGGCCGGGGTCCTCGCAGACCGCTACGACCGCCGCCTGATGATGATGATCGGTGACGCCGGCTCGATTCTCGGGCTGGGCGTCATCCTGACGGCCCTATCCTCGCCCCGGCCCTCCTTGGGCTGGATCTGCGCAGGAGCCGTCACCTCCTCCTGCCTGGCGGCCCTGACCGAGCCGGCGCTGCGGGCCAGCGTCACCGACCTGGTGACCGAGGAGGACTACGTGCGCTCCTCCGGTCTGCTCCAGCTCGCCTCCGCTGCCAAGTACCTGCTGGCGCCGGCCGCGGCGGGGTTCCTCATGCCTCTTGTCGGCCCCCGGGGTCTCGTGCTGCTGGACGCCAGCACCTGCCTGGTCACCGTGGCGTGCACCATGACAGTGCGCCAGGCTCTGGCAGCAGGTGCCTCGCGGCGCGCAGTGTCCCAGCCCGGTGACGACCGCGACGTCATAGCGGGCTGGAGGACCATCATTGCCTCCCCCGGTCTGCGTACCCTCGTGACTCTCATGATGCTGGCGACCCTCTCCATCGGAGTCATCCAGGTTCTCATCAAGCCGATTCTCCTGCCCACCGTGAGCACCGCCGAGATGGGGGTGGTCGAGACGGTGGCCGCCACCGGCATGCTCGTGGGCGCGGCCCTGGTCACGGCCTGGAAGAGCGCCCAGCCCACGACACTGCTTGCCGCAGGGCTGGCCGGAACCGGCGCCGCCATGGCGCTGGTCCCCCTGGGGCCGGGCGCCTGGTGGGTGGCCGCCTGCGGCTTCCTCACCTTCGCCTGCCTGCCCCTGTCCCAGGCGGGTGCGGAGGTCCTGGTGCGCACGCAGGTCGACAACACTCGGCAGGCACGCACCTGGGGCACGATCAGCCTGGTCACCCAGATGGGCTACCTGGTGGCCTACCTGTGCTCCGGGGCACTGGTGGACCATGTGCTCCAGCCCCTGCTAGAGCCCGGACGGTCGCTGTCCACCAGTGTGGGAGCCGTCGTCGGCATCGGCCCGGGACGCGGCGCCGCCCTGCTCGTGGGCCTCATGGGCGCGGTCATGGCCCTGGTGGCTCTCACCGTTCGCCTCCAGCGACGCCGGCTCGCCTCACCCCAGTAGTGCCGTCGCACGACGTGGGCGGTGCCCCGATGACGTCAGGCCATCGGGGCACCGCCCGTTGTCAACGGATCACAAGTCCTCAGCGGGCCACGGAGCCCTCGGTGTAGTCCTTGTCGACGTCGGCGCGCCAGGCGAACATCGAACGCACCTCGCGGCCGGTGGCCTCGATGGGGTGCGCCTCACCCTCGGCCCGGAGCTTCTTGAACTCCGGAGCGCCGGCGGCCTGGTCGTCCATGAAGCGCTTGGCGAAGGTGCCGTCCTGGATGTCGGACAGGACCTCCTTCATGTGCTCCTTGACCTCGGGGGTGATGACGCGCGGGCCGGAGACGTAGTCGCCGTACTCAGCGGTGTCGGAGCAGGACCAGCGCTGCTTGGAGATACCGCCCTCGTTGATGAGGTCCACGATGAGCTTCATCTCGTGGCAGACCTCGAAGTAGGCCATCTCGGGCTGGTAGCCGGCCTCGACCAGGGTCTCGAAGCCGTACTGGATGAGCTTGGAGACGCCACCGCACAGGACCGACTGCTCACCGAAGAGGTCGGTCTCGGTCTCCTCGCGGAAGGTGGTCTTGATGGCGCCGGCGCGGGTACCGCCGATGGCCTTGGCGTAGGACAGGACGAGGTCCCAGGCGGTGCCGGAGGCGTCCTGCTCCACGCAGACGAGCACGGGCACGCCTCGGCCGGACTCGAACTCGCGGCGCACGGTGTGGCCGGGCCCCTTGGGGGCCACCATGACGACGTCAATGTCCGCCGACGGCTTGATGTAGCCGAAGTGGATGTTGAAGCCGTGGGAGAACAGGAGGGCGGAGCCGGCCTTGATGTTCGGCTCGATCTCCTCGCGGTAGAGGGTGGCCTGCACCTGGTCGGGGGCCAGGACGGTGACGACGTCGGCCCAGGCCACGGCCTCGGCGATCGGCTTGACGGGCAGGCCCGCCTCCTCAGCCTTAGCCACAGAGGCCGAGCCCTCGCGCAGGCCGACAACGACCTCCACACCGGAGTCGCGCAGGTTCAGAGCGTGAGCGTGCCCCTGGGAACCGTAGCCGATGACGGCGACCTTCTTGGACTGGATGACGGACAGGTCGGCGTCGTCGTCGTAGAACTTCTCAGCTGCCATGATTGCTTCTCACTTCTCCTTGAGTTGATCGGTGATGGATCGTGGGCCGCGCGTGATCGCCACGGCACCGGACTGGACAATCTCTTTGACACCGTACGGCTGGAGAGCCGTCAGTAGAGCCTTGACCTTGGATTCTGAGCCGATGGTCTCAATGACCACCGACGTGGGGGCGACGTCCACGACGTGGGCGCGGAACAGGTCGACGACCTGGAGCACCGCCGTGCGATTGGCGTCATCGGCGTGCACCTTGATGAGGTAGAGCTCGCGCTCGACCGAGGTGTCGGGGTCGAGCTCGACGATCTTGAGGACGTTGACCAGCTTGTTGAGCTGCTTGGTGACCTGTTCCATGGCCAGTCCCTCGGCGTCCGCGATCACCGTGATGCGCGAGATGTCCTCGTGCTCGGTGGGCCCCACGGCCAGGGAGTGGATGTTGAAGCCCCGGCGCGTGAACAGCGCCGAGACCCGGGTCAGGACGCCGGGCTTGTTCTCCACCAGGACGGACAGGGTGTGCTTCTCGCTCACGGCGCTCACTCCTCTTCCCACACCGGGCTCATGCCGCGGGCGTGCTGGATCTCGTCGTTGGATACCCCGGCCGCGACCATGGGCCACACCTGGGCGTCCGCGGAGACGATGAAGTCGACGACGACGGGGCGGTCGTTGATGGCATTGGCCTGGGCGATGACGTCGTCCAGGTCCTCCAGGCGCTCACACCGCAGCCCAACGGCCCCGTAGGCCTCGGCCATCTTGACGAAGTCGGGGACGCGCACCGTTCCGGCGCCGGTATGCAGATCAGTGTTGGAGTAGCGCTGCCCGTAGAACAGCGTCTGCCACTGCCGCACCATCCCCAGCGAGGAGTTGTTGATGATGGCGACCTTGATGGGGATGTTGTTGAGGGTGCAGGTGGCCAGCTCCTGGTTGGTCATCTGGAAGCACCCGTCTCCGTCGATGAGCCACACCGGCCGGTCGGGGCAGGCCTCCTTGGCACCCATGGCGGCGGGCAGGCCGTAGCCCATGGTGCCGGCGCCGGCCGAGGTGAGCCAGGTGTGCGGACGGCGGAAGGTGAGGTAGTGGGCCGACCACATCTGGTGCTGGCCCACGCCCGTGACCCAGATGGTGTCCTCGGAGGCCGCCCGATCAAGATGGGTGATGACCTCCTGAGGCTGAAGCAGTCCGTCGTCGGTGTCGGTCCAACCCGTAGGGTAGGTGGCCTGGATGCGCTCGATCTCACGGCGCCACGGGGCGATGTCCACCCGCCCCTCAGCGGCGACGTGGTCGCGGAACTCAGCGCTCAGGGCGGGGACGACGTCGGCCAGGTCCCCGACGATCGGGACGTCGGCGGTGCGGATCTTGGAGATCTCGGCGGGGTCGACGTCGACGTGGATCACCGAGGCCTTGGTGGCGAAGGTGTCCGGCTTGCCGGTGACCCGGTCATCGAAGCGGGCTCCCAGGCAGACGACGACGTCGGCCCGCTGCAAGGCCCCGACGGCGGCCACAGTACCGTGCATTCCGGGCATCCCCAGGTTGAGCGGGTGCTCGCTGGGCATGACGTCCAGGGCGGTCAGGGTGGTGACGAAGGGCGCTCCAATGAGCTCGATGAGCTCCGTCAGATCCTCGGTGGGAACCTGCGCCCGGTTCAGGCCACCGCCCAGGTAGAGGACGGGTCGCTCGGCAGCGGAGATCACCTCGGCGGCCTGGGCCAGGCGCCGCTGATTGGGCTTACCCGGCAGGCGGTAGCCGGGAAGGTCACGGGCCGGGGGCCACACGAACTCGGTGGGTCCCTCCTGGGCATCCTTGGAGATGTCGATGAGGACCGGGCCGGGGCGTCCGGTGGAGGCAATGTGGAAGGCCTCAGCCACGCACGGGACGATGTCCTCGGCGCGAGTGATGAGGAAGGAGTGCTTGACGAAGGGCATCGTGGCCCCGACGATGTCGGCCTCCTGGAAGGCGTCCGTCCCGATTCCGCGGCTTCCGACCTGCCCGGTGATGGCCAGCATGGGCACGGAGTCCATGTGGGCGTCACCGATGGGTGTGATGAGGTTGGTGGCGCCGGGGCCAGAGGTGGCCACGCACACCCCGGGGCGACCGGTGACCATGGCGTATCCCTCGGCGGCATGACCAGCGCCCTGCTCGTGGCGCACCAGGACGTGACGGATCTTCGTCGAGGCGAGCAGGGGGTCGTAGAAGGGCAGGATGGCGCCGCCCGGCATCCCGAAGATGTCTGTGACGCCTAGCTCCTCCAGCGCGCGCACCAGAGCCTGGGCGCCTGTCATGACCTGGTGGTCCTGACGTGCGGGAGCGTCTTCGCGTGTCATCGCTCGCTCTCCTTCTCCGTGCCTACTGACCGGCGACCTGCCGGGTAATGAACGTTAGATCAGTCTCCGCACAGAGTCATAATGAGACGGCGGCAATCTCACATCGTGGAATCACGGACCAGGTGGCATGTTAGCGGCATGGCGGCTCGCCGCGCGAGAGGCCCTGTCCGCTCCCCCGTGGAATCACGGACCTTGGTACGTCATCGACGCCGACGGAGATGACACAATGCTCCTGTTACTCCTGACAAACTGTCCGCTGCGTCACTTTCAGCTTCAGCGGCGACACGGAAGGCGGCACTAGCGACGTGGCTATGGTCCTGGACTACCTGTTGGACAACCCGGTTGTCATCGTCCTGCTCATGGTTGGCTCCGGGATGCTGCTCTGGCGCGCCAGGCGCGGGAGCATACGCATCCCGGCAGCGGCCCTTCTGGTCTGCAGCACCGCACTGCTGATCTGGAAGGTGGCGCACGCCAATGTCCTCCACCATCTGGCCGGCAACGCGGTTCTCGTCCTATTCCTCCTGGTCGGCGCCGGGATGCTGCTCGGGCACATCAAGATCAAGGGCGTGAGCCTGGGCGCAGCGGCCGTCCTGTTCAGCGGCATCGCGCTGGCGGCGTGGGGAGCGTCAGCCTCCACCCCGATTGAGGTTCCCAAGGAGCTGGGAACCCTGGGGCTGGCGATCTTCACCTTCGCCATCGGCATCCAGTCCGGGCCGAACTTCTTCCACGTCATCCGAACCGCCGGTGGGCCGCTGGCGCTCCTCCTGGGCATTCTGGGCGTGGCAACCCTGGCAGCCGTGGGCGTGGGACGTCTCCTCGGGCTCAAGGCGGCGATGATCGCGGGAGCCTTCGCCGGCGCCGTCACGAACACGCCCGCCCTGGCCGCAGCCGGTAACGCCGCCGCCATGGCCGGAGACAAGGCGGGACCGGGTGACGCCACCGTCGCCTATGCCGTCACCTACCTCTACGGTGTCATCGGCATGCTGTTCTTCTGTCTGCTGGCGCTGCGCTACCGGCGCAGCGACAAGGACACTCCCTCCCCTCTCATCAACCGCACCATCCGGGTGGAGCGCGAGGACGGCCCGCTCCTGGGCAACATCGTTGAGACCATCTCGGGACAGCTGCGCTTCTCTCGTCTGCGCCGGGGTGAGAAGGGGCCGATCACCCGGCCGAAGAATGACGACCGGCTGTACAAGGACGACCTCATCACCGTCGTCGGCACCCAGGACGCCGTCAACCAGGCGATCAAGGCGGTGGGCCACGGCTCCTCGCACTCACTCATTGAGGACCGCAAGTATCTCGACTTCCGCCGGATCACAGTCTCGGACCCGAAGCTGGCCGGCCGTACCATCGGTGAGCTGGATATCGACAGCCGTTTCGGGGCAACGATCTCGCGGGTACGCCGCGGCGACGTCGACATGGTGGGCACCCCGGACCTGGTGCTGCAGCAGGGAGACCGGGTGCGCGTCGTGGGCCCGACCGGGCGCATGAAGGATATTTCCACGTACTTCGGCGACTCCTCGCGCGGCCTGTCCTCTATCAACCCGGTGGCGCTGGGCCTGGGGATGGCACTGGGCATCGTCATCGGTGAGTGGAAGTTCCTCACGCCTACCGGAGCGACCTTCTCCATCGGATCGGCTGCCGGAACACTGCTGATCGGACTCATCTTCGGACGCATTGGCCGCATCGGGAAGTTCGTGACCGCCATGCCCTTCACTGCCACGGCGGTGCTGTCGGAGTTCGGGCTCCTGGTCTTCCTGGCCCAGGCGGGTACGAAGGCCGGTGGGGAGATCGCGCATGCCTTCACCGGTGGTGACTGGTGGAGGATCTTCGTCACCGGTTTCGTCGTCACCACCATCGTCGGACTGGGGATTTACGTCTCCATGCGCTGGATCGTCAAGATGGGTGGGACTCGCCTGTCAGGCCTCATCGGTGGCGCCCAGACCCAGCCGGCGATTCTGGCCTTCGCCAACGAGCGCACCGGCGCCGACCCGCGGGTGGCGCTGGGGTACGCGATGGTCTATCCGGTGGCGATGATCGTCAAGATCTTCATTGCGCAGGTCCTCGGCGGAATTGCGCAGGTCCTCGGCGGACTGTGACCCGCTCCCCTGAGCCTCATGGGTCCCGCATCATCAATGGTGGCCCGTCGCTGCATGTCAGCGGCGGGCCACCATCAGTAGTCACAGGCGAGCACAGGCCGAGGGTCAGTCCTCCAGAGGCTGCTCCACGGCCTCGACGTGTGTGCGAGGCAGCGTGATGTGCCCGGAGGTGGCAACGTCGTGGCGCCAGTTATGGTCGGTGATGATACGCGCCAAGGCCAAACCGACACCGATAGCGGTGATGACGAAGAAGACCTCAGCCAGGTTCGTGGCCGCCTCGCCGACGTCGACGCCGAGCTTATCCACGGAGAGCGTGTTGAGCGCGGAGATGGCTCGGTAGAAGGGGACTCCGGGGATCATGATGACGACGGCGGGAACGGACAGAGCCACCCGGGACAGGGAGGCGCGGGAGACGAAGAGTTGGGCGAGCAAGCCGATCGTGACTGCGGCCAGTCCCACTGCGAGCTGCCATGGCACGTGGAAGACGTCAATGAGAAGCAGTCTGCCGGTATTGGCCAGAGCCCCGACCACTGCAGCCAGCATGCTGGCCTTCACGCCTGCGTTGAACAGCATGGCGAATCCGTAGGCGGCGATGAAGGAGCAGAAGCAGCGCAGAACGTAGAGGAGAGGACCGTCGAGCGTGCTGCCGCTGGCCGCGGCAACATCCCAGCGGAAGATGAAGGTCACGGTCCACACGGCGACGCCGGCCGCAGCCATGACCATGAGCACGTAGGCGCTGCGTGACAGGGCCGAGGAGAAGTCCTGTCGGAACAGGTCGAGCATGGCGGTGACCATGGGGAAACCAGGGATGAGGAAGAGGATCGCCGAGATGATGCCGCCCTGGTGGTTTCCCGCCACCACGCCAGTGGCGTTCAGGGCTGTCACGATGCCCATGTAGGTGCCGGAGGCGGCGACTCCGCAGACGAGCCAGGTGAAGAAGTGCTGATAGTGGCGCTCCAGCATTTGCCGGCGAATGAACTGTCCGAGGAAGGCCGCGACGAGGACCGTCAGACACTCCACCCAACCGCCCTTGTTGAGGAAGCAGAATCCGGCACAGGCCACACCCGAGGCTGCCGCGTTGGTGAAGGCGTTGTAGCGCGCATGCATCTTCTCGACCTGTTGAAGCCTGGCCTCGAGGTGCTCGACGGTCTCATGTGCTCGCAGGTCGTGGACGATGCGGCGCAGTGCCTCTAAGCGACCGACGTTGACGCCGACCCGACGCACTTCGCAGGCCTCGGTACGGAAACGGTTGCCGACGTAGGAGGAGGTGACGATCTCGGTCATCGTCACGGTCGCCTCGTGGCGGTCGAGCCCAACAGCCGAGGCGGCTCTGGCCATGGAGGACTTGATGCGGTAGGAGCCGGCACCGGCGGCGAGCATGAGTCGCCCCAGGTGCAGCACGACGTCGGACTGTTGCATGAGCCGATCGGCATCGAGACTCGGTTCGTGGCCGTTGCCCGATGGAGTGGTAGGGAGGTCGCTATGAGTCACAGAGACAATGGTGCACCGTTTCGTGCCTCGATGTCAGATCGGGTGTGGATGCGGCTGGTTCGGGCATGGCTCCGTGCCGTGCATTGGTGTTGTGTGCTGGTGGTTGCTAGTGGGTGGCGAATCCACAGTGTCCCGGCAATGGGTTCAGCCCCCGGCGCTCCTTGCGGAGCCGGGGGCTGGACCGGTGGTTTGTGCTCGGTGGTGTCCTACTCTCCCGCACCCTGGCGGGTGCAGTACCATCGGCGCTGTCAGGCTTAGCTTCCGGGTTCGGGATGGATACCGGGCGTTTCCCTGTCGCTGTGACCACCGAGACGACTACGTGGGCAGTGCGTCAGTGTGTTCTTGTGATTCTGTTATCGGGCCGCCTGTCAACGCACACTGTGTGTGGTTGGTGGTATGGGTTGGGTGTGGACCGTATAGTGGACGCTTCGCTTTACTGTGGTTGCTCACCCCCGCCAGGGTTTAACCACTGGCGTGTTGGGGTGTTGTTGTTTGTGTCGGCCTATTAGTACCAGTCAGCTCACAGACCGTTGCCGGTCTTCCACTCCTGGCCTATCAACCCAGTAGTCTGCTGGGGGCCTACCAAAAAGGACAAGTCCTTCTTGTGGAGACCTTATCTTGAAGATGGTTTCCCGCTTAGATGCTTTCAGCGGTTACCCTTCCCGAACGTAGCCAACCAGCCGTGCCCCGGGCGGGACAACTGGCACACCAGAGGTTCGTCCGTCCCGGTCCTCTCGTACTAGGGACAGGCCTTCTCAAGTCTCCTGCGCGCGCAGAGGATAGGGACCGAACTGTCTCACGACGTTCTAAACCCAGCTCGCGTACCGCTTTAATGGGCGAACAGCCCAACCCTTGGGACCTGCTCCAGCCCCAGGATGCGACGAGCCGACATCGAGGTGCCAAACCATGCCGTCGATATGGACTCTTGGGCAGGATCAGCCTGTTATCCCCGGGGTACCTTTTATCCGTTGAGCGACGACCCACCCACACGGGATCGCCGGATCACTAGTTCCTACTTTCGTACCTGCTCGACCCGTCGGTCTCACAGTCAAGCTCCCTTGTGCACTTGCACTCAACACCTGGTTGCCGACCAGGCTGAGGGAACCTTTGAGCGCCTCCGTTACACTTTAGGAGGCAACCGCCCCAGTTAAACTACCCACCAGGCACTGTCCCTAACCCGGATCACGGGCCCAGGTTCAGGCGCACGCCATAACCAGAGTGGTATTTCAAGGACGACTCCACCGCCACTGGCGTAACGGCTTCACAGTCTCCCACCTATCCTGCACAAGCTATAGCGGGCGCCAATACCAAGCTGTAGTAAAGGTCCCGGGGTCTTTCCGTCCTTCTGCGCGAAACGAGCATCTTTACTCGTACTGCAATTTCGCCGAGCTCATGGTTGAGACAGCGGGGAAGTCGTTACGCCATTCGTGCAGGTCGGAACTTACCCGACAAGGAATTTCGCTACCTTAGGATGGTTATAGTTACCACCGCCGTTTACTGGGGCTTAAATTCACCACTTCACCCCCGAGGGGGTTGATGGTTCCTCTTAACCTTCCAGCACCGGGCAGGCGTCAGTCCGTATACATCGCCTTACGGCTTCGCACGGACCTGTGTTTTTAGTAAACAGTCGCTTCCCCCTGGCCTCTGCGACCCTCCCCCCTAGCCCGCGATGGGGCTTCAGGGATCAGGCCCCCCTTCTCCCGAAGTTACGGGGGCATTTTGCCGAGTTCCTTAACCATGATTCACTCGTGCGCCTAGGCATACTCTGCCCGACCACCTGTGTCGGTTTAGGGTACGGGCGGCTGGCACCATCGCGTCGAGGCTTTTCTCGGCACCCCAGGATCACCCTGTTATCCCCCACCAACGTGAGGTCACCATCACGCCTCACCCCCGTCATCAAAGACAGTCCCCCGGATTTACCTGGGAGACGGGCTGCGCGCTTGAACGGACCAAGCCATCAGGTCCGCCGGGCTACCACTGTGCGTCACCCCTGTTAACACGCTTGCCTACCTGCACGGAGGATCCCCAGACCCCACCACCACAACCACACCGTCAGGCGAACCTGACACATGCGGCCTATATGGTGGTTGGGCGTGGGTTAGCACCCGCGCGTCAGCATGGGCGGTGCTTCGCCGGTACGGGAATATCAACCCGTCATCCATCGACTACGCCTGTCGGCCTCGCCTTAGGTCCCGACTCACCCAGGGCGGACTAGCCTGGCCCTGGAACCCTTGGTCATTCGGCGCTAGGGCTTCTCACCCTAGTATCGCTACTCATGCCTGCATTCTCACTCCCGCACCGTCCACCAGCAGTCACCCACAGGCTTCCCCCGGTGCAGGACGCTCCCCTACCACCCACAACCCCTGCCACCACCCGGGCAAGCCGGACGGTGAAGGGAACCATGTCATGGGTCCGCGGCTTCGGCGGTGTGCTTGAGCCCCGCTACATTGTCGGCGCACGATCACTTGACCAGTGAGCTATTACGCACTCTTTCAAGGATGGCTGCTTCTAAGCCAACCTCCTGGTTGTCTGCGCGACCGCACATCCTTTCCCACTTAGCACACGCTTAGGGGCCTTAGCCGGCGATCTGGGCTGTTTCCCTCTCGACCACGGAGCTTATCCCCCGCGGTCTCACTGCCACGCTAGACCCGACGGCATTCGGAGTTTGGTTGACGTCAGTAACCCTGTGGGGCCCATCAGCCACCCAGTAGCTCTACCTCCGCCGGGCAACACGCGACGCTGCACCTAAATGCATTTCGGGGAGAACCAGCTATCACGGAGTTTGATTGGCCTTTCACCCCTACCCACAGCTCATCCCCCCAGTTTTCAACCTAGGTGGGTTCGGTCCTCCACACGCTCTTACACGTGCTTCAACCTGGCCATGGGTAGATCACCCCGCTTCGGGTCCAGAACGCGCCACTACAAACGCCCTATTCGGACTCGCTCTCGCTACGGCTACCCCACACGGGTTAACCTCGCGACACGCCACTGACTCGCAGGCTCATTCTTCAAAAGGCACGCCACCACCCCCACACACAAGGTGCGGAAGGCTCTGACGGCTTGTAAGCGCCCGGTTTCAGGTACTATTTCACTCCCCTCCCGGGGTACTTTTCACCATTCCCTCACGGTACTATCCACTATCGGTCATCAGGAGGTATTCAGGCAGCCAAGTGGTCTTGGCAGATTCACACAGGATTCCACGAGCCCCGTGCTACTCGGGCAATACTGTCCCAGACACGCACCAACCAGTTCCGCCTACGGGGGTATCACCCACTACGCCACGCCTTCCCAGACGATTCAGCTACCGGCCAGCACACGCGCCCCCTCTCCGGCAGAAGAGGACAGGACAGCCCCACAACCCCGCACACGCAACCCCTGCCGAGTATCACACGCACACGGTTTAACCATCATCCGCTTTCGCTCGCCACTACTCACGGAATATCTTCTCCTACGGGTACTGAGATGTTTCACTTCCCCGCGTCACCCCCCACACCCTATACAATTCAGATGCAGGTGACACGACATAACTCGTGCCGGGTCCCCCCATTCGGAAACCCTCGGATCACAGCCCGCCAGCCGGCTCCCCGAGGAATATCGCAGGCCACCACGTCCTTCATCGGCCCCTGATGCCAAGGCATCCACCGAACGCTCAAAAAAACAAACAACAAAGACACACGAACAAAACAAGAAACAATTTTGTCGCAGAAATCTTACAGTAAGATGCTCGCGTCCACTATACAGTTCACAACCAACCCACCCACACCCACCCACAACCCCCAACAAATCAGGAGCCCCAGACGGGTCAGGCAACCAGGGCGCACTGCCCCAGAACCCCGACAGCATGCCACCCCCACACACCAACGCACGCGGGGGCACCCACCACCACCCAACAGGGCAGCAGCGGGCGTGTCTCTCATGCCAGCACCAGACAAACCAACCACCCCGCACACCAGTGCACGACAGTCGGCTGCCCGGCCCTTCCGCAAGGGCAGACCCCCCAGCCGGCCCAGACCCATTCAACGATCCAGACAACACACGGCCAGGAAGCCACCCCCGCAATCAATCCTTAGAAAGGAGGTGATCCAGCCGCACCTTCCGGTACGGCTACCTTGTTACGACTTCGTCCCAATCACCAGCCCCACCTTCGACCGCTCCCCGTAGGGCCACGGGCTTCGGGTGTTGCCGACTTTCATGACGTGACGGGCGGTGTGTACAAGGCCCGAGAACGTATTCACCGCAGCGTTGCTGATCTGCGATTACTAGCGACTCCAACTTCACGGTGTCGAGTTGCAGACACCGATCCGAACTGAGACCGGCTTTAAGGGATTCGCTCCACCTCACGGTATCGCAGCCCTCTGTACCGGCCATTGTAGCATGCGTGAAGCCCAAGACATAAGGGGCATGATGATTTGACGTCATCCCCACCTTCCTCCGAGTTGACCCCGGCAGTCTCCCGCGAGTCCCCACCACAACGTGCTGGCAACACGGGACAAGGGTTGCGCTCGTTGCGGGACTTAACCCAACATCTCACGACACGAGCTGACGACAACCATGCACCACCTGTGAACCGGCCCCACAAGGAGGAAACCCCGTCTCCGGAGCCGACCGGCACATGTCAAGCCTTGGTAAGGTTCTTCGCGTTGCATCGAATTAATCCGCATGCTCCGCCGCTTGTGCGGGCCCCCGTCAATTCCTTTGAGTTTTAGCCTTGCGGCCGTACTCCCCAGGCGGGGCACTTAATGCGTTAGCTACGGCGCGGAAGACCCGGAAAAGGCCCCCCACACCTAGTGCCCAACGTTTACGGCGTGGACTACCAGGGTATCTAATCCTGTTCGCTCCCCACGCTTTCGCTCCTCAGCGTCAGTAACGGCCCAGAGACCCGCCTTCGCCACCGGTGTTCTTCCTGATATCTGCGCATTCCACCGCTACACCAGGAGTTCCAGTCTCCCCTACCGCACTCAAGCCGGCCCGTACCCACCGCAAGCCCCCAGTTAAGCCAGAGGATTTCACGACAGACGCGACCAGCCGCCTACGAGCTCTTTACGCCCAATAATTCCGGACAACGCTCGCGCCCTACGTATTACCGCGGCTGCTGGCACGTAGTTAGCCGGCGCTTCTTATCCAGCTACCGTCAACCCACCCACAACGAGGCGGGCCTGCTTCACTGGCGAAAGAGGTTCACAACCCGAAGGCCTCCATCCCTCACGCGGCGTCGCTGCATCAGGCTTGCGCCCATTGTGCAATATTCCCCACTGCTGCCTCCCGTAGGAGTCTGGGCCGTGTCTCAGTCCCAGTGTGACCGTCCACCCTCTCAGGCCGGCTACCCGTCACCGCCTTGGTAGGCCATCACCCCACCAACAAGCTGATAGGCCGCGAGCCCATCCCCCACCAAAAACACCCAAAGGCGCATCTTTCCCAGACCCGTCATGCGACAGACCCAGAATATCCCGTATTAGCCACACTTTCATGCGGTTATCCAGAAGAAGGGGGCAGGTTACTCACGTGTTACTCACCCGTTCGCCACTCATCCAGAACCAGCAAGCTGATCCCTTCACCGTTCGACTTGCATGTGTTAAGCACGCCGCCAGCGTTCGTCCTGAGCCAGGATCAAACTCTCCAAACAAAACCAACAAAACCAGGCCCCAACCAACCACAAACAAATAGCCAGCCAGAACCCAACGTCAGTACAACAGTCCAGAAAACCAGACCAGGCCCAACCCAACCCCCACAACAAAGAGGGCCAGGCAAACCAAAACAAAACAAACCCCAAAAACCACACAAACAAGCGCAGCCCCCAGGGCCATGGCATAAAAAACATGACACACTATCGAGTTCTCAAACAACACACCCAGCCGGAACTCAATCAAGCCTTTGGACTCAACTTCGCTCTGGCGAGCAACTCCGCTACTCTAGAACATTTGTCGGTTCGACGTCAACCTCAGAAGTATTGTTCGCGGTCACACCGATCGACGCTCTGTCGTAGCGAGTTCGCTGCTGGAGGGTCTCGGGGGAAGCCCGGGCCGTTCGGCAGCGGGCTGTACTTTAGGCAGGTCCACCCCATAGACGTCAAACCGATCGCCCATGATCCAGGACACACCGACTTTTCCGCGCCATTCCAACCGCTTCGCTGAACGCATCGCTGCGTATCAACAAAACCCCGCCATTCGTCAGTGTCCAACGAGCAGTTCGGCATGACTACAATCAGCCAGTCAGTTTACGATTCAACTACTGGCGTCCGGCATCGGACCCCAGCGATCATCAAGGAGCACCTCCCGTGCCTGCTTCCACTCGTGGCGCCAAGCGCCCTCGTTCCGGATCCGACATCGTGACCAGCCCGTCGGCTCGCATCGTGCTGGCCGTCCTACGGATCGTCGTCGGCTTCATTTTCCTGTGGACCTTCCTGGACAAGACGTTCGGCCTCGGATTCTCCACCCCTCGTCAGATGGCCTGGATCCACGGAGGTCAGCCCGCCCAGGGCTTCATCAAGGGCGTGGCAGTTCACAGCCCCTTTGGGAGCGCATTTGAGCTGCTGGCCAACCCGGTCGGGGACTGGCTGTTCATGGCTGGGATGCTCGGGGTGGGCGTCGCCCTGACTCTGGGCATTGGGCTCAAGGTGAGCGCATTCGCGGCCTCAGCACTCATGGTGCCGTTGTATCTGGCCCTGTGGCCCATCGGCACCGGAGGTACCGAGAACGCCGCGACCAACCCCCTGGTCGATCTTCACTGGGTTCTGACTCTGTCCGCCATCCTGTTCGCCCTGACTCGGGCCGGCGACACCCTGGGGCTGGGCGCCTGGTGGTCTCGCCTGGTCGGCGACTCCTGGCTGCGCTGATGTCTCCGTCGTCGTGACCGATGAGCGACCTCAGGCCACGTGCTGCGTAGGGCCAGGGGCGTGAGACACCCGAAGGTGTCTACGCCCCTGGCTACGTCACCTGGAACCTACGCTTCTCACTCCGTCTCAGCGAACTTGCGGACCGCCTTGGCCACGGCGTCGGCGACCCGGGTGTCGAAGGCGCCGGGGATGATGTACACCGGGCTGATCTCGTCATCGGCGATCACCGAGGCGATACCGGTCGACGCGGCCCGCAGCAGTTCGGTGGAGATGTCGGTGATCCCGGTGTCCAGCAGACCTCGGAAGAGCCCGGGGAAGGCCAGGACATTGTTGATCTGGTTGGGGAAGTCCGAGCGTCCGGTCGCCACCACGGCGGCGTAGTCGGCCGCGCGGATAGGGTCGACCTCCGGGATCGGGTTAGCCATGGCGAAGACGATGGAGCCCTCGTTCATGACCTCCAGGTCCTCGGGCTCGAGCAGGTTGCCCGAGGAGACCCCGATGAAGACGTCGGCCCCCTTGAGGCCCTCCTTGAGGGAGCCGGTCACCTGACGCGGGTTGGTGTTCTCTGCCAGCCACTTGCGGTGCTCGTTCATCCCCTCGGTGTTCGCCGCGGACAAGGCTCCGGTGCGCCCGTAGCCGACGATGTCCGTGGCGCCGTGCGCCATGAGCAGCTTGGCGATGGCGCTGCCGGCCGCACCGACACCGGACAGGACGATGCGCACGTCCTCGATCTTCTTGCCCACGATCTTCAGAGCGTTGATGAGGGCCGCCAGGGTCACGATGGCGGTACCGTGCTGGTCGTCGTGGAAGACCGGGATGTCGAGCTCCTCGCGCAGGCGGGCCTCGATGTCGAAGCACTTGGGGGCGGCGATGTCCTCCAGGTTGATGCCGCCGTAGGCCGGGGCGATGGCCTTGACGATGGAGATGATCTCCTCGGGGTCCTTCGTGTCCAGGGCCACCGGCCAGGCGTCCACGTTGCCGAACTGCTTGAACAGAACGGCCTTGCCCTCCATGACGGGCATGGCTGCGGATGGGCCGATGTCCCCCAGCCCCAAGACCGCGGTCCCGTCGGTGACGACGGCGACGGTGTTCTTCTTGATGGTGAGCATCCGGGCGCGCTCGGGGTGGTCGTAGATGGCCTTGCAGACGCGGGCCACTCCGGGGGTGTAGACACGGGCCAGGTCACGACGGTTGTGAATCGGGTACTTGCTAGCGATCTCGATCTTGCCTCCGACGTGAGTCAGGAAGGTCGAGTCGCCGACGTTGCGGACGACGACGCCGTCAATCTCCTCCAACTTGGCAACCAGCTCGTTGCGGTGCTTGGAGTCCCGGGTGTCCGCCGTGAGATTGACGGTGAGCTTGTCGCCGTCGGAGTCGGCCACGTCGACGCCGGTGACGATGGCACCAGTCGCAGTGGCAGTGTCGACCAGGCGGGCCACCGCCTTCTGGGAGGCGGGCACCTCGAGGTACAGGGCGACGGTGTAACTGGGACTGGGCTGAACCATGGGCACTCCTCGTGGGATGGGCAGGACTTGAGGTCAGTACTCCGAGCCTATCTCCCAGCGACCGCCAGCCACTCGGATGACGGTCCCATTGTGACCGGATGCTGAGATTCCGGGCAGCTTTCGCAAGCAATCTCACCCTGCTCGCACACCCTCCATCACCGACGCGAGCCGCCGGGGATGCTGAGGGGAACCGCCGGCAACGGACAGTCCGGCCCGTCACCACTGGCTGGATGCAGCGGTGACGGGCCGGACTGTCCCGAACCGCCCTCAGTACGAGAGGGCGATGCAAGGAGAAGAGGATTCAGCGGACCTGCGGCGAGACCCGCCTCAGCCCTGCACGCGCTCCATGACGAGCTCGCGTACGCGCTTGGCGTCGGCCTGGCCGCGGGTCGCCTTCATGACGGCTCCGACGATGGCGCCTGCCGCCTGGACCTTGCCGCCGCGGATCTTGTCCGCCACGTCCGGGTTGGCGGCCAGGGCCTCGTCCACGGCGGCCAGCAGCGCGGAGTCGTCGGAGACGACCTCGAGCCCGCGAGCGGCGGCAACGGCCTCAGGATCACCTTCGCCGGCCAGGACCCCTTCGAGAACCTGGCGGGCGAGCTTGTCAGTCAGGCGACCGGAATCCACCAGCCCTTGCAGCTCGGCGATCTGCTCGGGCGTGACGGCCATCTCCTCCAGGGCGGTCTCCTGTTCCTTGGCCCTACGAGAGAGCTCACCCATCCACCACTTGCGGGCGGCCTGGCCGGTGGTCCCCGCTGCCGCGGTGGCCTCGATGAGCTCGAGCGCCCCGGCGTTGACGACATCACGCATCTCAGTGTCGCTCAGGCCCCACTCGGCCTTGAGGCGACGGCGCTTGGCCGCGGGCATCTCGGGCAGCCCCGCACGGATCTCCTCGACCCATTCGCGGCTGGGCGCCACCGGAACCAGGTCCGGCTCGGGGAAGTAGCGGTAGTCATCGGCGTCGGACTTGACGCGACCGGCGCGGGTGGTGCCGTCGGCCTGGCCGTGACGGGTCTCCTGAAGCACCTCTCCCCCGGCGGCCAGGATGGCGGCCTGACGCTGGATCTCGTAGCGGACGACCTGCTCGATCCCACGGAAGGTGTTGACGTTCTTGGTCTCGGTGCGGGTGCCCAGCGGCGCGTCGGGCGACTCGCGCAGGGAGACGTTGACATCGGCGCGCACGTTGCCGCGCTCCATACGCGCCTCGGAGACGCCCAGGGCACGGAAGATATCGCGCAGGGTGCGCACGTAGGCGGCGGCGACCTGAGGCGCCCTGGCACCGGTGCCCTCGATGGGGCGGGTGACGATCTCCACCAGCGGCACGCCGGCGCGGTTGTAGTCCACCAGGGAGTGGCTGGCGCCCTCGATGCGGCCGTCGGCACCCCCGATGTGGGTGTTCTTACCGGCGTCCTCCTCCATATGGGCCCGCTCGATCGGGATGGTGAAGAAGGAGCCGTCCTCCATCTCGATCTCCAGGGCGCCGTCGTAGGCGATGGGCTCATCGGACTGGGAGGTCTGGAAGTCCTTGGCCAGGTCCGGATAGAAGTAGTTCTTCCGGGCGAAGCGGCAGGACTGCGCGATCTCGCAGCCCAGAGCCAGGCCGATACGGATGGCGTACTCCACACCGCGGGCATTGACCACCGGCAGCGCACCGGGCAGTCCCACCGACGTGGGGGTCACCATCGTGTTGGGCTGAGCGCCGAAGACGTTGGGGGCGGCGTCGAACATCTTGGTGGCGGTCCCCAGCTCGACGTGCACCTCGAGTCCCAGGACCGGGTCGTAGCGGCGAACGGCCTCGTCGAAGTCCATCAGCGTGTCACTCATCGTGTCTCCTCCAGCTCGGGCGCACGCGACAGCAGCGGCGCCCCCCATGTCTCCTCCAGTGCGGCCTCCAGGACGGCACCCACGCGGTACAGGCGGTCATCGGCCCTCTGCGGCGCCAGAATCTGGAAGCCCACCGGAAGCCCGTCATCACTCAGCCCCGAGGGCAGGCTCATGCCGGGGACCCCCGCGAGGTTGGCCGGGATCGTGGTCACGTCCAGCTTGTACATCGCCAGCGGGTCGTCCTTCTCCCCGAAGCGGTAGGCCGTCACCGGGGCGGTGGGCGAGACGAGGATGTCCGCCTTGTCCCAGGCGGCGGCGAAGTCGCGCTGCACGAGAGTGCGCACCTTCTGGGCCGAGCCGTAGTAGGCGTCGTAGTAGCCGGCCGACAGCACGTGGGTGCCCAGGATGATGCGGCGCTTGACCTCGTCACCGAAGCCCGCCCCGCGGGTGGCCGCCATGACGGTCTCGGCGGTGACCGGTCCCGACGTCGGTTCGACCCGCAGGCCGTAACGCATCCCGTCGTAGCGGGCAAGGTTGGAGGAGGCCTCGGCGGGCATGATGAGGTAGTAGGCGTCCAGCGCGTACTCCAGGTGCGGCAGGGAGACGGTCTCCACCTGCGCGCCAGCCGCCTCGAGCAGCTCCAGGGCGGCGTGGAAGGAGGCCACGACGCCGTCGTGGTAGCCCTCTCCGCCGTCAAGCTCGGAGATGACGCCGACTCGCAGTCCGGTCAGGTCCCTTCCCTCCTGGGCGGCCCGGACCACGGCAGCCATGTCGCGCGGGGCGTCCGGCAGCGAGGTCGAGTCCAGCGGGTCGTGAGAGGCGATGACGTCGTGCAGTAGAGCGGTGTCCAGCACCGTACGGGCCATGGGACCCGGCGTGTCGAGGGAGGAGGCCATGGCGATGACGCCGAAGCGCGAGACCGTGCCGTAGGTCGGCTTGACGCCGACCGTGCCGGTGACGGCCGCGGGCTGGCGGATCGAGCCCCCGGTGTCGGTGCCCACGGCCACGGGGGCCTCGTAGGCGCCCACGGCCGCGGCCGAGCCACCCGAGGATCCTCCCGGGATGCGCCCCAGGTCCCAGGGGTTGGCGGTGCGCCCGAAGGCCGAGTGCTCGGTGGAGCCGCCCATGGCGAACTCGTCGAGATTGGTCTTGCCCAGGATCGGGGTGCGGGCGGCGCGCAGGTTGCGCACGAGGGTGGCGTCATAGGGCGGTACCCATCCCTCGAGGATCCGTGAGGCGGCGGTGGTGACCTGGCCGCGGGTGACGATGAGGTCCTTGACGGCCACCGGCACACCGGTCAGCTCGCTGGTCGCCTGGCCCTCCTTGCGGGCGGCGTCGGCGGCGTCGGCCTGGCTCAGGGCGCACTCGGTATCGACGTTGAGGAAGGCTCCGACGGCGCCGTCGACGGCGGCGATGCGGTCGAGGTGGGCCTGGGTGAGCTCGCGCGAGGAGACCTCCCCCGCCGCCAGGGCCGCGGCCTGATCGGCGGCGCTGCTCCTGATGAGGTCGGCCAGGGCGTTGGTGCTGTGAGCGCTCATGAGGCGGAGTCCTCCCCCAGGATCTGCGGAACGAGGAACATGGAGTCCTCGCTGGCCGGCGCGCCGGCCAGGAGCTCGTCGACGTCGAGAGTGGGGGCCGGGACGTCCTCACGCAGCACGTTGGTCAGGGGCACGGGGTGGGAGGTCGCCGGCAGGTCGGGCGTGACCACGCTCGTAACCCGGGCGAAGGAGGAGGCGACCGCGTCCAGCTCTCCGGCCAGGCGCGACACCTCCTCATCGCTCAGGGCGACCCGAGCCAGTGCCGCGACACGTGCGACCTCATCAGTGGAAATAGCAGACATGGTGTGGAGTCTAGCCGGGTCGAGCCGGGCTACGGCCGTATCACGGCGACAACACGTCGCGGCGGGTTCGACGGCGAGGGACCTGCCCTCATCGACATCCTTGCCCCATTCTTGCCCCGCAGGAGGGACGTGGACGCCACGCCCACGGGGCCCTGCGAAACTGAACCGATACCAGATTCGTGCGATCTCACACAGCCTCATCCCCAAGGATGATTGACATCATCTCATTTCACGGATGTCATGGTGATCACCAGGTGTGGACCGACCCGCAGGCGACGGCACTGCCGCGTTGACGCAGGTCGGGACAGCAACAGCTCCTGGATCAGACCTCCTTCTAGGACTTTGGACCACCGGAGGTCGGATGGACCACTGGATTCGGCCACACGCCTCCCCGCACGGGACCCGTGGCCGAGGGATGAGGATGCATGAGCAGCAATACTTCCCCCACTGGTGCGCAGCACCAGGGAGAAGCCTCCCAGAGCGAGACCACTGTGCTCAGCACGCCCTATGGGCAGCCCGAAGGCGTGCGTCGTCAGTCCGTCTTCCAGGCGGCTGCGCGAGCCGCGGCACCGCGTGCGCATTCCGCTGGCACCGCCGCAGGCGTGATGAGCGCGGAGCAGAGCAGCACCGAGGAGATCGAGGCGGTCGCCCCGGCAGCGGCCTCAGAACCGGTCTCCAGCAGCGAGCCGACCCGCAAGGATGCTTCGCGCACCGAGCGCACCGAGCGCACCGAGGTCACTGCCGGCACCGACCGGCCCTCCGCAGTCGTCCCGGCCCCCTCCTCCTTCCCGGCGGTCACGTCCCCCGAGGCGGAGTCGTCCCGGGAGGAGCCCCGGCGTCGTCGCCGCTGGCCCCTGGGGGTCGCGGCCGCCGCGCTGCTCCTGCTGGGCGTCGTCGGCGCCGGAGGCTATGCCTACGCCGCCCACTACGACGGCCGGGCCGTCCCGGGGACCACCGTGGCCGGCACCGACGTCTCCGGCAAGAGCCGGCAGGAGATCGTGGCCACCATTGAGGAGCGCGCCAAGAACACCAAGGTCGGCATCTCCGGAGACGTCACCGCCAGTGCCTCCCTGACAGACCTGGGAACCACCGTGGACGCCCAGGCCACCGCTGACGCCGTCATGGCCCGGGGTGACACGCTCGGCGAGAAGCTCCGCGCCCTGGTCTCCCAGGGCAAGAGCGAGGTCCCTGTGGTCTCCACCACTGACAAGACCAAGGTGAGCGGCTACGCCACCTCCCTGATCCCCGAGGACCGCGCCAAGGCACGCAATGCCACCGTGATCCTCAGCGAGGACGGCACCACCTTCACCACCACGAGCTCGGCCAAGGGCTCCTCCCTGGACGCCAACGCCCTGGCCCAGGCCGCGCAGAAGGCCGCCACGTCCCTGGACTCGTCATCGATCTCCCTGAAGATCACGGACGCCGCACCGAAGGTCTCCGACTCCGACGCCCAGAAGGTCGCTGACAAGGCCAACAGCTGGGTCTCCCAGGACGTCACCATCACCATGGGTGAGGACTCCTACACAGCGGAGAACACGGACAAGGCCTCGTGGATCAAGATCACCAACTCGACCGAGTCCGCCCCGACCATCGCCGTGGACTCCTCAAAGGTCTCCCAGTGGGTCAAGTCACAGGCTGAGGAGGCCAGCTCCGAGCCCGTCACCGGCGAACGCAACGTCAATGCCAGCGGCCAGGTGGTCTCCACCCCGACCGAGGCCAAGGACGGCAAGACCGTCAACAACGCCGACGCGGTGACCACCGCGATCACGCAGTCCCTGGGCAGCAACAAGGCCTACTCCGGCTCCTTTGAGGCCACGACGGTCAAGGCGGAGTGGAAGGAGCGCACCATCGCCAATGGTGCGGAGAAGCTGCCCTACCAGGCCGCTCCGGGTGAGAAGTGGGTCGACCTCAACCTGTCGAACAAGACGGTGACCGCCTACGAGGGGGCGACCGTCGTGCACGGCCCGGTCTCCATCGTCGACGGCGCCGCCGAGACCCCCACGGTCACCGGCACCTACAAGGTCTACCTGCAGTACGAGTCCCAGACCATGCGCGGTGAGAACGCCGACGGCTCCCCCTACGTCGCCGAGAACGTCCCGTGGGTGAGCTACTTCTACAGCGGCTACGCCTTCCACGGCGCGGGCTGGCGCTCCAGCTTCGGGTACTCCGACTCCCACGGCTGCGTCAACATGCCGGTCCCCGAGGCGCAGTGGATCTACAACTGGGTCGATACGAACACGGTGGTCCACAGCCACTACTGATCCGGTATCAGCGCCAGTAACAGCCGAGTCGCGAAGGGGGCGGGGCACCTCCTGACAAGGAGGTGCCCCGCCCCCTTCGTGCGTTCTCAGGAGACCGCCTGGGGTCCGCCTTCCAGGAGCGCCACGAAGCCCTCCTCGTCAAGGATCGTCAGTCCCAGCTCGCGGGCCTTGGTCTCCTTGGAGCCCGCCTTGTCCCCCACGACGACGAAGCTCGTCTTCTTCGAGACGCTGCCCGATGCCTTGCCGCCGCGCGAGACGATGGCCTCCTTGGCGCTGTCCCGGGTGAATCCCTCCAGGGAGCCGGTGACGACGACGGTCAGGCCCTCCAGGGTCCGCGCCGGCTCCTCCTGCTCCTCCGAGTCCTCCTCCCGGGTACGGACCCCGGCGGCCTCCCAGCGGCTGAGGATCTCACGGTGCCAGTCGACCTCACGCCACCTGACCCAGGACTCAGCAATGGTGGGGCCGACACCGTCGACCTCGGCCAACTCGGCGACATCGGCCTGACACAGGGCCTCCAAGGACCTGAAGCGCGCCGCCAGGGCCCGGGCGGCCGTCGGACCGACGTGGCGCACCGACAGAGCCACCAGGATGCGCCACAGCGGGCGGCTGCGGGCCTGGCGGAGCTGGGAGAGCATGGCGGTGGCGTTCTTCCCCGGCGCCGTCGCCTTCTTGACCCGACCGTCGGCGTCATAGGTCTGCTTGGTCCAGAAGAACCGGCTCAGGCGCCAGTCCCCGGTGGGGACCCCGCGACGGGAGACCGGGCGCCAGACGAAGACCTCGCGCAGGTCGTCCTCGGTCAGGTCGAACAGGGCGGCCTCGCCGGTGAGCACCGGTGTCTGCTCGGTGATCCCCGCCTGCCTCAGGAGCTCCTCAACGGCCTCCACCCGCTGGGAGATGTGGAGGGAGTCGAGCTCGCCGGGCGGGAGGCTGAGCCGTCCGCCTTCGGTCTCCAGGCTCCGCCCCGCCGCGAGCGCGGTCAGGGCCTCGCGGCGTCCGGCGTCGGGTCGAGTCAGGGCGCCGGCGGCCTCGTCTCCCAGCCCTTCGACGTCGAGGGCGCCCCGGGAACCGATGTGAGCGATCCGCTCAGTGAGCTGGGCGGGGCAGGACCGGGTATTAGGGCAGCGCAGGTCGACGTCGCCGGCCTTGGCCGGCGCCAGCTCGGTGCCGCAGGAGGGGCAGTGCGTCGGCATGACGAAGTCCCTCTCGCTGCCGTCACGCAGGTCGGCGACCGGCCCGAGGATCTCGGGGATGACGTCGCCGGCCTTGCGCACGATGACCATGTCGCCGATGCGCACGCCCTTGCGGGCCACCTCGGTGGCGTTGTGAAGGGTGGCGCGTGCCACCGTCGAGCCGGCGACCAGGACCGGCTCCATCATGCCGAAGGGCGTGACGCGACCGGTGCGCCCGACCTGGACGGCGATGTCCAGCAACCGGGTGCGTACCTCCTCGGGCGGGTACTTGTAGGCGGTGGCCCAGCGGGGCACTCGGGAGGTGTGCCCCAGGCGGCGCTGAAGGGAGTGGTCGTCGAGCTTGAAGACGATGCCGTCGATCTCGTGGATGAGGTCGTGGCGGTGGGTGGCGTAGCGCTCGATGTAGGCCTCGCGCTCGGCGCGTCCCCTCACCACGGCGTTGTAGGGGGATACCGGCAGCCCCCAGCCGGCCAGCAGCTCATACCACTCGTGCTGGCGGGTAGGGAGCCTCTCCCCCGGTGCAGGGGTGATCGCACCGACCCCGTGGGCGATCATCGCCAGAGGCCGGGAGGCGGTGACAGCGGGGTTCTTCTGGCGCAGCGAGCCGGCGGCCGCATTGCGGGGGTTGGCGAAGACCTGCAGGAGGGGGGCTCCGTCGGCCTGCCGCTGCACGTTGCGGGTGCGGCGCTCCTCGTTGAAGGCCTCGAACTCCTGGGTGGGGAAGTAGACCTCGCCGCGCACCTCGAGCAGGGAGGGGTGGGCGTCGCCGGCCAGGACCAGGGGGACCGAGGCGATGGTGCGCACATTGCCGGTGACGTCCTCGCCGGTGGTGCCGTCCCCCGGGTAGCGGCCCGGGTGAGGATGCCGTCCTCGTAGGTCAGGGCTACGGCCAGGCCGTCGATCTTGACTTCGGCGGTCATGGCGAGCTCGTCGTCGCCGACCCCGGTCTCGGAGACCATGCGCTCGGCCCACTCCTGGACCTCGTCGAGGGAGAAGACGTCCTGAAGGGAGTACATGCGCTCGTGGTGCGGGGCGGGGGCGAAGTCGGTGACGGCGCGCCCGCCCACGGAGCGGGTCGGTGATCCGGCTCGGGCCAGGAGGGGGTAAGCCGCCTCCAGCTCCTCCAGCTCACGGTAGAGGAGGTCGTAGTCGGCGTCGGACAGGGGGCTCTCGGCATCGATGGCGTTGTAGTAGGCGTCGCGGGCGGCCTCGATGTCACGCACCAGCTCGCTCCAGCGCTCCCGGGCGGCGGAGGGGATGGCACTCAGATCCACGGGGCCGCGCTGATCGGAGCGTGCCGAGGAGAGAGCCGGGGCGGGAGCGGAGCCGCGAGGCGCATCGGTGTCAGTCATGAGACCATCTTCTCCCAAGCGGGTTCACACCGGGTTGCGCCAGTGTCCACAGTGACCATGAGCATCCCCGAACGGCGAGGTTGTCCACACCCGGGATTGCCTGAAAATGACGCGACGAGCCCCTACGGCGATTCTGGACGAATGAGCTCTACCGCCGACGTCCTGGACCTCCACTCGTTCCTGCCGGGAGAGGCCTCGTCCTCGTTGTTCCGACGCTCGGCAGGTGAGGCGGCAGCGGACGCGGCTCTGGCCGCCGTGGCCGGCCCGTGGCACCTTGCCGTCCTGGACGGTCCCGACCTGGGCCTGGTAATGGCCGTCAGGGACGGCGCCCTCCTGGGCCGCGGCGAGGTCCTCAGCGATCCCTTGGTCTCCCGCCGTCATCTGCGCCTGCGACTCCACGGCGGCCGGGTCCTGGCGCAGGACTGCGGATCGGCCAACGGCTCCTATCGCTACTGGCACCTGGGGCTGTGGCTGCGTGTGCGCCGGGAGATGAGGATGAAGGAGGGGACGCTCCTGCGGCTGGGGAACAGCGTGCTCGAGCTGCGTAGGCGCCCCTTCGACCTGGTGGTAGTCGCCCCCACGACGTCGGGATCGTCAACGGCGTGGTTGATGGCGGGCTCACTGGTCTGTGTCCTGGTCATGGCCGGCTCGGCGGTCATCGCGCTCAGGACGGGGAGCCGCGGCGCGATGGGCATGGTCATGGTGGCGCCGATGGTCGCGATGACGATCATGCGCCTGGTGCCCTTCCTGCAACAACGGAGAACCCAGCGCGCCGGGCGCACCGGGCGGGCCGGTGGAGGCCGATGGCACGCTCGCCGGCGCCGCCGGGGCGGCCGACCGGGTTGGAGGCGCGGAGAGCCGGACCCTGCCACGATGCTGCTGGCCGTCGCCGCGCGCTCCAGCATGTCTCAGTCCGTCCATGGCCCCCAGGCCGAGGGCTCGACGACGCCTGCCTCCGCCGGTCAGGAGAACCTGGCCGCATGGAGTGCCGGGCGACGACGACGCTGCGTCCTGTCGCTCTGCGACGGTGAGAGCCTGGCCCTGGTGGGCAGGGGCGCGGGCAGTGCGCTCAGATGGTGGTGCGCCCAGCTCCTGGCCCGCGATGAGGTCCGGTTGACCATACTGGATGTCCCACCGGGTGCCCCGTCGGATGAACGCGCCGGCTATCGGGGCGGTGTGGAGCGTGAGGAGACAGGCGACCGGCTGGGGGTCCGCCTCTCCTGGGGCCCGCAGGCCCACCCTCGCTGCGCGCAGATAGTGACCTGCTCTCATGACGGGGTCCCACCCCAGGCGCTGAGCACGCGGCCCGCTCCGGATGGGGCGCCGTCGTGCTCACCGACCTGGTGGGGGGCGGTTTGTCACCTGAGCCGCTCCCGGATCAGGTCACCACGCGGGTCCTCGTCCCAGGCCGAAGGCATTCCCGATCTGGTCCCCCTCAGCACGGTCATGGACGACTTCGACGCCCACGAGCTGCAGGCACGGTGGGAGGATCAGACGCACTCGCCGGCCCGGGGCGCGCAGGCGCTGTCGGCAGTGCTCGGAGTGGGAGTACGAGGACCGGTGCGTGCCGACCTGGTGGCGGACGGTCCACACGCCCTGCTGGCCGGGACCACGGGCTCAGGCAAGTCCGAGCTGCTCATCTCGTGGCTGGTGCAGCTGGCGCTGAGCCGAGCGCCGGATCGCCTCACCCTGGTCCTCGTCGACTACAAGGGCGGCGCCGCCTTCGGCCCTCTGGCCGGCCTGCCGCACACGGCCGGGGTGCTGACGGATCTGGATCCCGCCGGCACCCAGCGAGCCCTGTCCTCCTTGGAGGCCGAGGTGCGCCGCCGCGAGCGGATCCTGGCCGCACACGGCGCCAAGGACCTGTCCTGCCTGCCACCGCAGGTTGTCGTGCCCGATCTGGTGGTAGCGGTGGACGAGTTCGCCACCTTGGCCGGCGAGCACGCAGAGGTCCTGGAGTCCCTGGTGCGTATCGCCGCCCAAGGGCGCAGCCTGGGAATCCACCTCATTCTGGCCACGCAGCGCCCTCAGGGGGCAATATCCCCGGCGATTCGGGCCAACACCTCCTTACGAGTGTGCCTGCGGGTGCTCGACGCCGCTGACTCCCGGGACGTCCTGGGACACGACGGGGCCGCCCGGCTCGGTCATCATCCCGGCAGGGTCCTGGTCAGTGGCGCCGGCGGCGCTCAAGACAGCGCCGCTGACCGGCAAGGTCTCGGCGACGGGGCCAGTGGTTCTCCCGACCCTGGCAGTCAGGTGCTTCAGGCCCCCTGGTGCGGCTCGGCGAGTGAGGTTCAGGGGATCGTCGACCTCATCTCACGGGCAGCCGAGGGTCACGCCGCCCCGTGGCGTCCCTGGGCGCCGGCCCTGCCCACCTCGATCAGCGCGGCCGGGGCACTCGAGCTGGTTCGGCTCCGAGGCCCCCAGGCACCGGGTGAGCGTGAGGAGCAGGAGCCGCTGGTCACGGCCGACCCTGCCGACCACGCTCCACTGTCCGGGCACGACGATGACCGTCTTCTCCTGGCCGTGACCGACCTTCCTCGCCGGCAGAGCCTGGGGGTGTGGCAGTGGCGGGTCACTCGCCCGCTGCTGGTCCTCGGGGCCCCGAGGTCGGGGCGCTCCACTCTCGTTGCCTCCGCAGCGACGGCGGCGCTGGGCTCGGGCAGAGGGGTGCACCTGTGCGGCTTCGCTCCCACAACCACTATCGCCTCCGGCCAGACCACGGACATGGCCTGCTCCGTGCGCGGGCTCCTCAGCCACCCCGGGCTGGGCACCGTGGTCGGTACGGAGGACCCGCGACGTCTGACCCGGCTGTGGGGACTCGCCGCCAGCGGACACCTCGGCGGGGACCTATTGTGCCTCGACAACGTCGACGCTCTCGTCCCGACCATTGATGAGGTGCTGGGACCCGGCCAGGGCAACGCCCTGTTGGAGGCCGTCATCCGTACCGCCTCCGCGACGGGCACTCCCCTGCTGCTGACCGCCCCCTTGGCAGCCTCCACCTCCCGATGGGCCGCCTCCATGGGGCTCAGGCTGGTTCTCGGTGCGGCCACCGGCACGCAGGCCGCTCTCGCTGGTCTTCCACGCGGGGTGGTCACCGGCGGCGCCCCGGGGCGCGGCGTCATCCTGGACGGGGCGACGACAACCGCCTGCCAGATCGTGCTCCGTGAGGACTGCCCGGGATCCGCCTGCGAGCGCAACGTCGGCCACGCGCTACGACTCGAACCACTGCCGACCCGGCCCACCTGGGAGGACGTCCCGGAGGGCACCTGGGCTGTGGGAGGAGACGCGGCGGCACCGGTCACGCTTCCGGCTCACACCAGCGTCCTGGTCGCCGGGCCTCCCGGCTCGGGGCGCTCCACGGCGCTGCGGGCACTGGCCCAGGCGATGGCCTCCGACCCCCTCGTCGTTGACGACCTGGACCTGGCGGACATCGCCACCGCCACTCAGGTGGAGGCCGCGCTGGCGCGCTCCGAGGTGGTCCTGGCCTCCGCCTCGACGGAGAAGGTCGCCACGACCTTCCGCGGCGCGATCTCCACGATGCGTGAGCGTGAGGCGCTCGTCGTGCTGTGGCCCGGCATGCGCCCTGCCGATCAGGCCGCCGGCATCTCCTTGCGGACGGTCACCGACCCCAGAGCGATGACGCTGCCCGGTCGTGGGGCACTCGTCTATCGCGGAACGTGCCTGCCCATTCAGATCGTGCTACCCCGGCCCGAAGACAATGATCGTCCTATTGAACACCCTGTTTAACAGGCATTCTCAATGAAGGAAAGTGGTGTTATCTGAGTACCTCAGCATCCTGTGAGGATCACGACAGGGTATCGGCACAGGTCTCATGATCGAGGTCTTGCCCACCGCCCCCCGTCGTGTGAAAGTTGTTCTCGGACGCGGCCGCCGTTCCCTGACAAGCTGGGTCGGCGCCAACCGCATGACCGATGACCTTGTAGGGGGCCCTTATGGACTGGCGCAGCCAAGCCGCATGTCTCACCGTTGACCCGGAGCTCTTCTTCCCCGTGGGGAACACAGGTCCCGCCATTGCCCAGATCGCCAAGGCAAAAGAGGTGTGCGGCCGCTGCGAGGTGGTGGACACCTGCCTGAAGTGGGCACTGGAGAACGGCCAGGACGCCGGCGTCTGGGGAGGCATGAGCGAGGACGAGCGCCGTTCTCTCAAGCGCCGGGCGGCCAGGGCCCGCCGGTCCTCCTGAAAACTGATCGAGTTCTTGACACTGCGGTGTTCGCACGCTTAATCGTGCGAACACCGTTTTGTTGATCCAGTGGTTCTCTACAGCGGGAAAAGGAAAGGTCAGGCTTCAGCCCTGGCAGCCCTCTGGTGAAGGCGGGCATGAATGACGACGTCGGTGCCCCCTCCACTCAGAGGCTCCCAGTCAATGACCCCGCGCAGTTCCCCGCGCACAAGCGTGGTGACGATCCGTGTTCCCAGTCCGGTCATGAGGGTGTCCGGCGCCAGGCCCGCACCGTTGTCCATCACGTGGACCTCGAGCCGGTCCTCGTCACGGTGGGCCGTGACCGTCACGCGGCCGTCGCGGCCATCGAGGCCGTGCTCGACGGCGTTGGTCACGAGCTCGGCCAGCACCGTGGCCAGCGCCTGCGCCGTGTCAGCGTCGACCACTCCGAAGGAGCCCTCCAGCTTGGTGCTGACCTCGCCCGTGGGCGTGGCCACGACCGCGGCCATGCGCAGGATGGAGGAGAAGACCTCGTCGAAGTCCACATGCTCATTGACGTTGTGGCTCAAAGCGTCGTGGACGGTGGCAATGGTGGTCACCCGGCGCTCGGCCTCGGACAGAGCCTGGCGGGTCTCCTCGTTCGAGGCACGGCGGGCCTGCATACGCAGCAGCGCCGAGACGGTCTGCAGGTTGTTCTTGACCCGGTGGTGGACCTCCCGGATGGTGGCGTCCTTGTTGAGCAGGACCTGCTCGCGCCGACGCACCTCGGTGACGTCGCGCACCAGGAGCACTGCCCCGGAACGGCGCCCCTTGCGCGCCAGGGGGATGGAGCGCACAGACAGGAACACTCCCCCGACCTCGACCTCGGTGAGCCAGGCCTGCCTCCCCATGAGGACCACGGCCAGCGTCTCATCGACGGGGGTACGGGCGGGAATGATCGAGGTGACGGCCTCGGCCAGCAGGATCCCCTCCAGCTCGCCCTCGATGCCCAGGCGGTGGAAGCAGGAGCGCCCGTTGGGGCTGACGTAGACGATCCGCCCCTCCTCGTCCAGACGCAGGACGCCGTCGGCCACGCGCGGCGTACCGTGGCGGATCGTGGTGCCGGCGCCCTGGATGGGGAAGTCGCCCGAGGCGGTCATCTGGCACAGGACCTCGGCGATCTCCTCCATCTCCCGCTCAACGATGCGCCCGCCCCGGATAACGCCCACCGAGGTCTCCCGAGTCACGACGGCGATCGGCGTACCGGCGTGAACGACCGGGATGTACTCCTCCTGGACCGCGGCGGTACCGGTCCAGTAGGGCTCGGCCGCGTCCTGGATCTGGGCGGTGGACAGTGATTCCATGGCCATGGCCTCACGCGAGGCCGGCATGCGCCGCCCGACGACGTCCTCGAGGTGGACGGTGGTTCCCCCCGAGGGGCGGGTGTGGCCCGCGGCGATGAAGCGCCCCGCACGGGTACGCACCCACAGGACCAGGTCGGAGGTGGATAGGTCCGCAATCAGCTGCCAGTCGGCCACCAGCTGGTGGATCCAGTCGAGGTCGGCCTCGGCGAGGTCGACTGCGTCTCTCAGGGCGCTAGGCAGAAGATTAGGCACCTCTCAAGGTTATCGGCAGTGAGCGGAACCGGCTCGTTGAGCCGGCTAATTGCCAAGCAGGACACATGTTCGGGAACTGAGCGATCCCGCATTCAACCGCACGAGCGCGCCTTGGCCTCCGTCCCCGCGGAGGTCGGAACATGCCCCGGACCGGCGAAACATGACAGGATCGCACCATGAGGAAGACCATCACCATCACCTATCCCGCATCTCCGGCACGCACCGCGCAGATGCTCGCCGACCCCGCCTACCAGGAGGCGCGGGTCTCACGGGCCGGGCTCGACAACGCCTCGGTGGACGTCGCCCAGCGAGGCCAGGGCTTCGTGGCCACCATCGCCGGAAGCATCCAGCCCTCCCAGCTGCCCTCGGTCGCCTCACGGTTCGTGCGCTCGGCGGTGTCCTTCTCCGTAGCCGAGTCCTGGGGCGAGCCGAAGGATGACGGCTCACGCTCCGGCGGCTACGACGTGAAGGTCAAGAACGCCCCGGTCAAGGTCAGTGCCACCTCCACCATGGCTCCCGCCGCGGAGTCCGCCGGTGAGGCCACCACCGTCACCGTCGACGTCGACCTCAAGGTCACTGTGCCACTGGTCGGCAAGACCATCGAGGAGAAGGCCATGGGCATGGTGGGCCGCGTCGTCGCCGATGAGGAGAGCCGGGCCACCGCCTGGCTCGCCGAGCACTGACCCACGTCTTCATCACGCCCCGATCACTCACGGATCACGCACAGATCACTGACTGTGCGCTGCGTCGCCCAGCGGCGTTATTCCCGTGCTGCGCCCCTGTCCGCCAGTGGCGCAGCACCGGGCTGTACGCCGATTCCACCGCTGAGTCTCGCCCGGTTTCATGGCACGATCAGGCCATGAGCACTTCCAACACTGCCGCCTCCGCCCCTAACGCCGTGTGGGCCGAGCGCGCGGGCACCCGTCAGTACATCGGCCGCAACTCCTCGGGCGCCGAGGTCCGCATTGGTATGGGCCCGGGCGAGTTCTCGCCCGGTGAGCTGATGAAGATCGCCCTGGCCACCTGCAACACCCTGTCCGCCGACCACCGTCTGGCCAAGGCCCTGGGCGAGGACTTCGAGGCCACCGTGGGCTGCTCGACCGTCAAGAACGACGCCGAGGAACGCTACGAGTCCTTCCAGGTCGAGATCGTCACTGACCTGTCCTCCCTCGACGCTGAGCAGCGTGAGCTGCTCAGCCAGCGGGTCGCCGGAGCCGTGGACCGTCACTGCACCGTGGGTCACACCATCGAGCACGGCGCTTCCTACACGACGACGATCGTCGACCCCAACGAGGACTGAGCACTCAGCACCCCGACCCTTGAACCGGCCGCTCTCCCCGAGGCCCCTGCGTCACTCAGGTAAGGAGAACACTGTGAACACCTCCCACTCCGGGCGCTCCACAGCGCTGGAACGTGCCCTCGACAAGGCCATCGCCATCCCGGCCTCCCGCATCGAGGAGCGCGTCGCACGGATGCGCCGGGACCGCCCAGGGGCCGACACCGCCGAGCTCGTCGAGCTGGCCGGCTCCCGATTCCGGCGGGACGCGGGGCTGTCATCGGGGGCCGTCGGAGCCTCCGCGGCCATCCCGGCCATCGGAACCGGTGCGGCCGCAGCTCTGACAGTCGGCCAGAGCGCCGCCTTCATGGCCTCGGCCGTCACCTATGTTCTGACTGTCGCGGAGATCCAGGGGGTGCACGTCGTCGACGCCGACCGCCGTCGGGCTCTGGTCCTCTCCGCCCTCCTGGGCAAGGAGGGCTCCGAGGCGGTTCAGGGCCAGCTGGGTCTGTCCTCGATGTTCTGGGCGGCTCAGGTGCTCATGCAGATGCCCCTGCCGTCGGTGAAGTCGATCAACGCCCGCCTCATCAAGCGGGTGGCCAAGCGCTCGGCCGCCAAGGGCGGGGCGCTGGCGCTGGGGCGTCTCCTCCCCTTCGGGATCGGGGCCGCCATCGGCTGGTCGGGGGGCCGGGCGCTGGCCAACCAGGTCATCGAGGGGGCGCAGGCGGCCCTGGGACCAGAGCTCACTGCGCGAGGCTACGTCGACAGCCCCGATGTCGAGGTGATCGAGGCGTGAGCGCAGTCGACAGTGCCGGCGAGCCCTCGCCATCGGCCGGTCAGTACCCGGCGCTGGCGCGGATGGGGCTCGTCCCTCCGCCAGGCGTAGACGTCGCCTACGAGAACCTACTGGCCGAGGTTCTGACCAACGGGGCCGCGAAGTCCGACCGTACCGGCACTGGGACGCGTTCGCTCTTCGCCCGCCAGCTGCGCTACGACCTGCGCCGCGGCTTTCCGCGTATCACCACGAAGTTCGTGGCCATGAAGGCCGTCAAGGGTGAACTGCTGTGGTTCTTGCGCGGGGAGACGAACGTGCGCTGGCTCCAGGAGCGGGGAATCACGATCTGGGACGAGTGGGCCGATGACTCCGGTGAGCTGGGGCCGGTCTACGGCTCGCAGTGGCGCTCCTGGCCCACCCGGGACGGAGGCACGATCGACCAGATCACCGGACTCATCGACACGCTACGCACCGACCCGGACTCGCGGCGCATGCTGGTGTCGGCCTGGAACGTCTCCGAGCTGGGATCCATGGCGCTGGCCCCCTGCCACGCCTTCTTCCAGTGCTACGTGGCCGACGGCCGCCTGAGCCTGCAGATCTACCAGCGCAGCGCCGACCTGTTCCTGGGGGTACCCTTCAACATCGCCTCTTACGCGCTGCTGGCCCACATGCTCGCCCAGCAGGCGGACCTGGAGCCCGGTGAGCTCATCTGGACCGGCGGAGACTGCCACATCTACGACAACCACGTCGAGCAGGTCCGCACCCAGCTCTCCCGGGTGCCCAGCGCCCACCCCTTCCCCACGCTGCGCCTGGAGCGGGCCGAGTCCATCGACGCCTACGACATGGACGACATCGACGCCTCCCAGGGCTACGAGCACCACCCCACGATCAAGGCCCCGGTCGCGGTATGAGCGGCCTGGGGATGATCTGGGCCCAGGACGTCACCGGCGTCCTGGGGGCCGACGGCGGCATGCTGTGGCGCGTGCCGGCGGACTTCGCCCACTTCAAGGCCACGACCATGGGCTGCGGGCTGGTCATGGGGCGCACCACCTGGGACTCACTGGGAGGCCCCCTGCCCGGGCGGCGCAATGTGGTTCTCACCCGTGACCGCTCCTGGCGGGCCGAGGGGGCGGTCCGCGCCGGCTCGCTGCGCGAGGGGCTCTCGCTGGCGGCGCGGGGCCTGGCCGCTGAGCTGGGGCACGATCCCCGTGACGGGGATGCTGCGGGGCTGCCCCGCCTGTGGGTCATCGGTGGCGGGAGCGTCTACGAGCAGGCGCTGGCTGACGGCCTGCCTGATGTGCTCGTCGTCAGCGTCTTGGACCTGGATGCCACGCAGCGGGCCCGCGAGCGCGGCCTGCCCGACTCGGCGCTGGTGCGCGCGCCGGGGATCAGCACTCAGGAGTGGGCCATCGATCCGGCCCTCTCCGACCCGCAGGGCCAGTGGCGCCCCGCATCCGGGGACGCGCGCTGGCGCGTGGAGACCTGGCGGCACCTGTAGACGCGTTTGAAACGCCCTCGGCGGGCGCTTCAACGGATGCTCAGTGCTCGGCGTCGTAGCGCGCCCGGGCCTGGCTGACAGCGCCGAGGTGCTCAGTGGCCCAGGTCTCGACGTGAGCCAGCGCCTCCGCCAGCCCCTTGCCTGAGTCGGTGAGCTCGTAGGTCACTCGCGGTGGGATCTCAGGGTATTGATGGCGCTCGATGAGTCCATCACGCTCAAGGCCCCTGAGGGTCTGGGTGAGCATCTTGGTGGAGATACCGTCGACGCGGGTCGATATCTCCTTGAAGCGTTGCGGCCGGCCCGCTTCGTGAAGCGCCCCGACGACGAGCACGGTCCACAGGTCGCCGAGCGACTTGAGCAGGCCGCGTGAGGGGCAACTGCGGCTATAGGGGTTGGGAGCCATCTCCCCCGCCTGCTGCGTGCCGGTCGGCTGCTCAGTGTCGGCCACGTCGTCTCCTCGTGTGCTTGGTCGCTGATCCGTCGTCGGCCTCCCACGCGTGTGAGTGGCCGACGACGGGCATAGGCGACAGGTTACCTGCGAACCGGGAGCCTTACTCGGGGCTCACTCGGGGCTCACTCGGGGCTCACTCTGACACGACGGCGAGGCCGCCGGTCCAAGCGACCTGCTCCGTGACACCCAGGGCGATGTTCAGTGCCCCGAGCGCCTCCAGACGCTCTGCCCGCTTGAGCTCGCCGGCGTCGGCCCACGCCAGTCCGGCGGCCTCGACGAAGGAGCGCAGGCCCGCCTTGGCCTCTGCGGAGTCGGAGGCGACCAGGACAGTGGCCGGGCGGGCGCCGATGGTGCCGCTCGCCAGGACGGCGGCGAAGACGGTGTTGAAGGCCTTGACCACCTGGGCGTCCGGGAGCTTCGCTGCGAGCTCGGCGCTCGCGGAGCTACCGGCCGGGACGAGAGAGTCGAGAGTGGTGAAGTCCAGGGGGTTGGTCGGGTCGACGACGACCTTGCCGGCGAAGGCCTGTGCACCGTAGGTGGCAATGACCTCGTCGATGGCGGCGTAGGGCAGGGCGAGGACAACGATGTCACCGGTCAGGGGTGAACCGATCTCGGCGACGTCGACGCCCGACAGGTCGGTGGCCTTGGAGGCGTCGCGCACCACGACCTGAGTACTGGCACCGGCCTTGACCGCCAGACTCGCGACCGCCGATCCGATGTTGCCGGCGCCGATGATGGAGATGGAGGGGACGGACATGAGAGCTCCTTGAGCGTTAGTTGTTGAACGAACAACTAAACTCTCTCACGCACACCCACTTTCCGAAAGAGAGTGACTGTATGCAAGAGATCACCAACTGTCGTCGCGCCCGCTCCCTGTCATCACTGACACACCGGACACCGCGGTCCTCTCGCCGCTCAGAGCAGCTTCTTGGAGGTGAGCCAGTCGGTGGCGATGGTCGTGGAGCTGAGCTTCTCGCCGGTGGAGCGCTGGTTGAGGGAGCGCAGCTCGTCGGGGGTCAGCAGGGCCGAGACCCGGTTGATGGCGGTGGCCGCGATGGCCGGCAGTGAGGCGGAGACCAGCGGGGTGACGTTCTGCGGGAGGATGAGCATCTGGGGGTCGGACAGGATGACGAGGTCCTTGGCCCTGATGGCGGGATCGGAGGAGTAGATGTCGGCGACGTCGACGGTGCCGTCGGTGAGGGCCTTGACGGTCAGAGGCCCGCCGGAGTCCTCCACCGGCGTGACGGAGGCGTCGACGCCGTAGACGGCCTTGAGGCCCTTGGGGCCGTATGGGCGGGTGGTGAACTCCGAGTTCGCGGCGATCGTAATGGGCCGCCCCAGTGAGGCCAAGTCGCCGATGGAGGTCAGGGAGTGGGCCTGGGCGGTGGCCTTGGTGACGGTCAGGGAGTCCTGATCCGTCGCCTCGGCCGGGTTCAGGACGGTCAGCGAGTGCGGCAGGGTCCTCAGCAGGGTGTCCTGGATGGAGGCGGTATCGCCGGCGGCGCGGGAGGGGGGCGCGGTGGCGGTGGGACTGCCTGAGGCGGAGGTCTTGCTGTAGTACTCCAGCAGGTTGCCGCCGTACTCGGGGATGACGTGGATCTTGCCGGCCTCGAGCTCGGGCAGGTAGACCTCCCGCTGGCCGATCTGGTACTGGCGGGTGACGGTCAGGCCCGTCTTCTCCATCATCTGGGCGTAGAGCTCGGCGATGATCTCGTTGGAGTAGTACTGCTGGCTGCCGATGATGATCGGGCCGCCGGAGTAGCCTCCCGAGGCTTGGTCGACGGCGAAGGGGTCGGTGTCGGAGCAGGCGCTCAGGGCGAGCAAGCCGGCGGTCGCACCGACGCCGGCCAGCAGGCCGCGTCGCGTCAGCTGCTTGCCGGGGCGCGGGTTGGACGGTGCAGTCATGCTGATTCCTTCCGGTGCTGCCGGGCACCTGGGGGCGTGACCCCCCATTGGATGAGGGCGAAGATGGCCTCGGAGGCCAGGGCTAGGGAGATGACCAGGAGCGCCGAGGCCAGCATCATGACGTAGTCCTGGGTCTTGAGGCCCAGGAACATGAGTCGGCCGAGCCCGCCGGCGCCGGTGTAGGCGGCCAGTGTGGCGGTGGAGATGACCTGGAGGCTGGCCGAGCGCAGCCCGCCGACGAGTAGCGGCGCTCCCAGGGGAATCTCGACCCGGCCCAGCACCTGCAGCTCGCTCATGCCGCTGGCCCGGGCGCCGTCGACGGCCATGACTGAGGCCGCCCGCACCCCGCTCATGGCTCCGGCCAGGACACTGGGCAGGGCCAGGATGACGAAGGCGATCATGGGGGCGCTCAGGCCGACCCCGAGAACGAGGCCGAACAGCGTGATGAGGCCGAGGGTGGGCAGGGAGCGGGCCATGCCGCTGAGCGGCTGCACCCAGGTGCGCCCGCGTCCGGTGTGCCCCACCCACCAGCCGGCGGGGACCCCGATGAGGGCGGCGATGAGGACACCGGCCAGGGAGTAGAGGACATGCTGGACCAGCAGCGGGCCGATCCCCATGGCCCCGCTCCAGTGAGCGGGATCGGCGATGTAGGCCAGGGCGGCCAGAACGAACCTCACGCCTTGCCCTCCTGACTGTTCGAGGCGGCTGCGCAGGCTGCGGCAGGGACTGCCCCGGCGTCGCCGGCGCGCTTCCAGGTCCAGGGCAGGCACAGCCGCCCCAGAGCGAGGACGAGCCCGTCCAGGACGAGGGCCAGGGCCGCGGTGGCCACCAGGCCGGTGACGATCTCCGCGGTGATGCCGCGCTGGAAGCCGTCGGTGAACAGCCAGCCGAGGCTGCGCACACCGAGGACCGCCCCGACAGTGGTCAGTGAGATCGTCGAGACCGTCACCACGCGCAGGCCGGTGAGGATAGCGGGGCCCGCCAGCGGCAGCTCGACGGTGAGGAAGCAGCGCAGGCGCCCCATGCCCATGGCGGTGGCGGCGTCCAGGACGCGGGCGTCAACGGCGTCGAGTGCGTCGGCGGTGGCCGGAACCAGGAGCGCCAGCCCGTAGAGGGTCAGGGCCACGATGACGTTGAGCGGGTCGCGGATGCCGGTGGCCAGGATGATGGGGAGGATGACGAACAGCGCCAGGGAGGGGACGGCGTAGAGCAGCGAGGAGCCGGTCACCAGCAGGGCTCGCAACGGCCGGGCCACGCGGGCCAGCCGGGCGATGGGGATCGCCAGGACGAAGGAGGCGACGATCGCGGGAACCGCCTGGAGAAGGTGGGCCAGGAGGTGCCCGGCGATGGTGGGCAGGTTGGCCAGGACCCAGCTCATGCCCGTTCCTCCGCCTCCGTGGAGGCTTCGTCGGCCAGGCGCCCGACGGCGCGGCCGGCGCGGTCCAGGACGATCCGGGACTCGGCGACGTCGGTGAGCTGAAGCTGGCGGGCGGCGTCGTCGAGGCCGAGGAAGCGGGCGACGAAGTCGTCGGCCGGGTGGGCCAGCAGCTGGGGGCCGCTGCCGCGCTGGGCGACCTGGGCACCTTCGCGCAGGAGGATGATCTCGTCGCCCAGGGCGAGGGCCTCGTCGACGTCGTGGGTGACGAAGATGATGGTCTTCCCCAGCTCGGCCTGGATGCGGGCCATCTCGCGCTGGAGGTCGCGACGCACGAGGGGGTCGACAGCTCCGAAGGGCTCGTCCATGAGGAGCACCTCGGGATCGGCGGCCAGTGCCCGGGCGACCCCGACCCGCTGGGCCTGGCCGCCGGAGAGCTGGTGGGGGTAGCGCCCCGCCAGGTCGCGGTCAAGGTCGAGCATGTCCATGAGCTCAAGGGCCCGGCACCGGGCGTCGTGGCGGTCGGCACCCTGGAGGCGGGGCACGAGGGTGATGTTGTCGATGACGCGCCGGTGCGGCAGCAGCCCCGCGTTCTGCATGACGTAGCCGATGGAGCGACGCAGGGCCACGGCATCGCGGGTGGCGACGTCCTCGTCATCGATGAGGACCCGTCCGCTGGAGGGCTCCACCATGCGGTTGACCATGCGCAGCAGGGTCGTCTTGCCACAGCCGGACGATCCCAGCAGGACGGTGGTAGTGCCGGCCTCAATGCGGGCGGTGAAGGAGTCTACGGCGGGGGAACCGGATCCGGAGCCCCTCCCGGCCGGGTACGACTTGGTGACGGCATCGAAGGTAATGGTGCTGCTCATTGCGGGTGCCGGGTGTCCTCTCATGGCCTCTGGCGGCGCGGCCCGATGGCGTATTGCCACCGTACCAGCCACCATCTGCCGATCTGCCAGGTGGCAGCCTTTACCAAGGCGATTGGTGCAGGATTGAAAGCAAACACCCAGGTGCTCACCATCTACACGTCGATGGAGTCGACGAGCTGCTCCCACTCAACACCGCGGCAGTGCACGCTATTCCCGCACTGCATGCCCAGGCTGCGACCCCGGGCGGGCTTTCCGGATCAGAAGGTCCGGATCAGAAGGCCGGGCGCAGGGCGACGTCGTCGGAGTAGTCGGAGGCAACGAGCTCGACACGGTTGCCCTCGGGGTCAAGCACGGTGGCCTCGTAGTATCCGTCACCGGTCTGGCGAGGTCCGTCAATGACCGGCACGCCGGCCTCGGACATGTGGGAGGCCAGGCGGTCGACGTCCTCACGCCCGGGCAGGCCGAAGGAGACGTGAGCCCACCCCAGCTGGGCGGCCTCGCAGTGCTCGGCGAGCTCAGGACGGGTCATGATCTCCAGGCGGGTCCCCCGCTGGACCGCCGGGGTCTCAGCGAAGTGGAGGATGTGGGTGCGCAGGCCGGTCCTCGGGTTCTCATAGAGGCCGTTGGCGTGCCCGTCGAACCAGTGGGAGTAGAAGTCTCGGACACTGTCGAGGTCAGCGACCCAGATGGCGACGTGGTCGAGGTGAGGCATGGTCATTCCCTTCCTGACGGTGAAGAATCACTGCCGACGACCAGAGATGATCGTACGATCACTCTTCCCGACAGCGATTTTCCGGCATTGAATCAACGGATTTCCGGAGTTCCGATCCGTTGACACCAACGGTAGAAGACCATACGATCATTGTCATTGCTCGTTCTCCAGCAAAACGATCGCCTCGTTGCCGCCGATGCGGAGGAAGCATGCGCGACAGTCCCCACGAGAGGCGCCGTACGATACTGCGCGCCCTGAGCCCCACCACAGTACACAGTGTGCAGGCGCTGTCCCGGCTGACCGGGGTCTCGGTCATCACCATCCGCCGGGACCTGGCCGAGCTGGCCCACGAGGGCCTGGTGACCCGGGTCCACGGCGGCGCTTTGCGTGCACCGCGCCGTGGGGCCGCCCGGCCGGCCTCCATGCGTCGCAGGCAGGATGTGGAGATCAAGCGCCGTCTGGCGCAGGCCACCGCCGAGCTCATAGAGGACGGGGAGGCGGTCATCATCGACTCCGGGACCACCTGCGAGATGGTGGCCGAGCAGCTCGCCGGCCGCGACATCCGGGTTCTGTGCCTGTCGCTGGGCGCCGGTGCAGCAGTGGCCTCCGTGCGTGGAGCCGCAGTGACCATCGCGGGCGGCCCGGTGGATCCGGAGTCCCTCTCCCTGTTCTCCGCCGAGGCGGTCGAGGCGGTGCGCGCGTTCCGCGCCGACGTCGCGGTCCTATCCACCTGCGCCGTGTCCACCCGCGAGGGCCTGACCGTCATGGGGTCCGACGACGCGATGGTCAAGCGCACCATCATGGCCTCTTCCACCCGACGCGTTCTGCCGACCGCACCGAGCAAGATCGCCCAGACCAGCACCTACCGGTTCGGGCGTATCGAGGACCTCGACACGCTGTTGACAACAAGCCAGATCGCCCCCGACACCCTTGAGGAGATGCGGGGCGCCGGAGTCGACGTCGTGCTGTGCGACTAACGGAGAACGACCGGGTCGGAGCGGAGCGACTCGGCCCGGGAGGCTCCAGGATGTCCCCCGGAGTCTTCCGGGCTCAGGAGGCCGCCTGCTTGGTCACCCAGGCGATGAAGTTCTCCTCGCCGGTGCCGGTCAGCTCGGCCATCGTGTGTCCTTGCCCCCAGACGGTGGCGAAGTCGACGCTGCCGGCTCCGGCCTGCTGGAGGGCCAGGGCGAGGTTCACCTCGACGGTGGAGGCGGTGTCGCCCTGGGTGATGCCGGTGCGGATGCGCCAGGCCGGGGCGATGGTGGAGCTGCCCCGTCCCTTGGAGTCCTGGGTGAGGTAGTACAGGGGGTCGTACATCGCCACGCGCGTGACCATGTCGGTGCCGACCGAGTCCTTGGCGGCCAGGTCCTTCTCGTAGGCGGCGACGCCGTAGTCCTTGTTCCAGCCCGACAGCCCCGAGTACCTGGACTGCCCCTTGGAGATGACCTCGCGGCTCAGGGAGGAGAAGTGCTGCTTGTTCTCCCCCGAGCCCATGACGAGGTTCTCGGTCTGGGCACGGCCCACGCCGTCGAAGGCCCCCACGTCCTTGGAGGCGTTCTTCTGGGAGGCGACGAAGCCCTGCAGGCCGGTGATCGTCGCGGTCTTCTTGGAGGCGTCGTAGGTGACCCACTGCGAGGAGGAGTTGAGGAAGGCGATGTACTCCTCCACCGTCTTGTAGGTGGTGGACTCGGCGCTGCCCTGACCGCCGCCGCTGGGCTCCATCCCCGCCATCTCGGTGGAGGAGGGCGTGTAGGGGAAGGTGGTGGCCGCCAGGAAGTCGTTGAGGGACTTCTGGATGACCGCCACGAGGTGGTCGTAGTAGGAGCCCGACAGGAAGGTGCCCTGGGAGGAGGATTCCAGGGTCAGAGGCTTGCCCTGGGAGTCGGTGAGCTTCAGCCCATTGAGGTAGGCGGGGAAGGCGGCGGCGAGGTCCTGGGAGTAGGCCCGCGTCCAGGTACCCTCGGCCCGGGTGCCGGAGGAGGCGAACTGCCCCATGTTCCACTCGTAGGCGGCGTTGGCGCTGTCCAGGCTGGTGATCGGGCACCAGCACATGGCTCCGGCCACGGCATCGGACAGGGCCTTGCCGTTGGTGTCAGTGGTGGCAGCCCCCAGGACGGCCAGGTAGGGGGCGAACAGCTCGCTGTCCCCGGAGGCTCCGGCGACGGCGCTCTGCGCCCCTCCCCCGCTGTGCCCGAAGACATAGACCTCCGCGGCGTCGCCGGGTACGGCGGCGGAGTTGTAGCGCCGGTAGCGCACGGCGGCCTTGAGGTCGGCGACGCCCCAGGGCGCATTGCCGGAGTAGGTCTGGGAGTTGGAGTCCTTGCCGCGAAGACCGGCGAGGACGTAGATGAAGCCGGCCTCCATGTAGGCCTTGATGGTGTCGTAGGAGTACTCGGTGGGCGGCTTCTGGGCGGAGTATCCCGGGGTGTTGACCGGGAAGACGGTGGGTGCGGTGGCAGCGGTGAAGCTGCCGACGGCGCCCGAGGCGTTGACGGTGACCGTGTAGGTGCCATTTCCGTTGTCCTTGCCGGTGAAGTAGGCACCGGGCACGTAGATGCCCAGGGTCTCGTAGTCCGAGGCCTGGGGCGTGGCCACGTAGCGCAGACCCAGCTGGTAGTAGACCTTGTGGTCGGCGTCGTAGCGCCAGGCGGCGGAGTCCAGGGCGAGTTTGGCATCGGTGGGAGCCTGCGACGAGGCCGTGGAGGATGCCTGCGCGGTGGCCCCTCCGGTGGAGCAGGCGCCCAGGCCCAGGAGTCCCGCCGTGGCGGGCAGGGCGACAAGGATGGTGCGTCGTGGCAGGTTCATCGTGGTTCCCTCCGGCACGCTCAGTCGCGCGCCTCGCTCGGGTGTCTGCGTACGTGGCTAGCACATCACCTTAAGGCACGGACGATCCCAGGACGCGGCTGTGCCGCTTGTGTGAGTCGGTATCCGCGTACTGGCGAGCGTGTCAGGCTGCAGACTCGGCTCGCACGACGACGGCGCCGGCCTCGCGTGAAGGGCGGCGCCGTCGTCGGCTTGAGGGACAGTCCTGAGGCTCAGTCCTCAGCGGCGCTGGGGTGGGTCATGTCCATGGGCACGACCCACTTGTCGAACTCCTCAGCGGTGACGAAGCCGAGCTCGAGGGCGGACTCACGCAGGGACAGGCCCTTGTGGTGCGCGTTCTTGGCGATCTTGGAGGCCTTGTCGTAGCCGATGTGGCGGTTGAGGGCGGTGACCTGCATGAGGTTGGTCTCCAGGTTGGCCTTGATCCGCTCGGTGTTGGGCTCGATGCCGTAGGCGCAGTTGGTGTCGAAGGAGACGCAGGTGTCACCCAGGAGCTGGATGGACTCCAGGACGCACCAGGCCATGACCGGCTTGAAGACGTTGAGCTGGAAGTTGCCCTGGGAGCCGGCGAAGCCGACGGTGGCGTCGTTGCCGAAGACCTTCGTGGCCACCATGGTCATGGCCTCGCACTGGGTGGGGTTGACCTTGCCGGGCATGATCGAGCTGCCGGGCTCATTCTCCGGGATGATGAGCTCGCCGATGCCGTTGCGGGGGCCGGAGGCGTACCAGCGCACGTCGTTGGCGATCTTCATGAGGGCGTCGGCCAGGACTCGCAGGGCGCCGGAGACCTGAACCAGGGCGTCGTGGGCGCCCAGGGCGGCGAAGAGATTGTCCGCCTGGGTGAACTCGATGCCGGTCTCCTCGGAGATCTTCTTGGCGCACAGGGCCCCGAACTTCGGGTGGGCGTTGAGGCCGGTGCCGACGGCGGTCCCACCGATGGCGAGCTCGCGGGCGCGGGAGTCGGCGTAGCGGATGCCGTCGAGGGCGAAGTCGATCTGGGCGACCCAGCCGCTGATGACCTGGCCCAAGGTGATGGGGGTGGCGTCCTGCAGGTGGGTGCGGCCCACCATGACGACGTCGGCGTAGGCCTTGGCCTTGGCGTCCAGGGTGTCGCGCAGCTGCTGGACGCGCGGGTACATGGCGGCCAGCTCGTTGACGACGGCGATGTGCATGGCCGTGGGGAAGGTGTCGTTGGAGGACTGGCCGCGGTTGACGTGGTCGTTGGGGTGGACCGGGGTCTTGGAGCCGCGCTCGCCGCCGGCAAGCTCGATGGCGCGGTTGGAGATGACCTCGTTGGAGTTCATGTTGGACTGGGTGCCCGAGCCGGTCTGGAAGACCACGAGCGGGAACTCGGCGTCGAGGTCACCGGCGATGACCTCGTCGCCGGCCTTGGCGATGAGCTCGGCGATGTCGGCGGGCAGCTCGCCGAGCTCGGCGTTGGCCAGGGCGGCGGACTTCTTGAGGATCCCCAGGGCCTTGATCATGGGGCGGCCCCACACGAAGGTCTCGCGGCCGATGTCGAAGTTGTGCAGGCTCCGCTCGGTCTGGGCCCCCCAGTAACGGTTGGCGTCCACCTCGATGGTGCCCATGGAGTCGGATTCGGTGCGGGTCGTGACAGCCTGGTTGGGCGTCTTTGCATCAGTTGTCATAGGTGCAAGGTTAGGCGCTCGTGCTCGCCGCCGTGCGGGGACGGGCGTCCCAGACACGTCTCAGATCGCTACCGGCCGACATCACCGAAGGCGACTCACACGGGTCGCAGCTGTTCCAGGGCCAGGTCCAGCAGATCCGCAAGATGCTCATCGCCGTCAATGGTCCGGGGCTCATGGAGATGACCCGTGATCTGCAGGGCAGCGAGCCCATGAAGCAGAACCCAGATGACGGTGGCGATCTCACGGGTGGGGCCGGGTCGCAGCAGACCGGCTCCCTGGGCCTGGGCAACGAGCTCGCCGACGGCGGCCATGGCGTCGTCGGCGGCCTCCTCCAGCCCGGGGTCCGGCTCCGCAATCGGGGCGTCCCCGAAGACCAGCTGGTAGTGGTGGGGGCACTCGACTGCGTAGTCGATATAGGCCCAGCAACCGGCGCGCAGCCGCTGTCGCGCTCCCCGGTGCCGCTCCGCACCATGACGAATCCGCTCTGCGATCTGCCGCAGGGTCCGTCCCGCCAGGGCACGCATGAGCGCAGCCTTGTCCGTGTAGTGACGATAGGGCGCCGAGCGGGACACGCCGGCAGCCTCACCAACGGCGCGCAGCGTCACCGACTCAGGTCCCCTGTCCTCGAGCAGCGTTGCAGCGGCGTCGAGGATGGCGGCGCGCGTCGGACCTGGATCGCGAGGGCTCATGACCCAAGCCTACCCACATGTTGACACAGTCAACATTCAAGTTATGCTGACACCGTCAACTTAACCTGAGGAGAGGAACGACTCATGACCGACACCACCCGTACCGGTGCCGACTTCGACGCGAGCTACCTGCGCACCTGGACTGAGCCCGACGCCGATCAGCGCCGTGCACTCATCGAGCAGATGTGGGCCCCGCACGGGTCGCTGCACATCTCCTCACCCGCCTTGACCGTCACAGGAACAGCCGACATCGCTGAGCACATCAACCGCGTCCACAACGACCGCATTGCAGGTCAGGGCCTGACCTTCAGCTATGACCAGCGCATGGAGTCCGGCGACGCACTATTGCTGCGCTGGTCGATGACCACCCCAAGCGGCGACGTCGTAGGGCGCGGAGTCGACACCGTCTTCCGCGACGTCGACGGCAAGGTGACGCACGCCTACATGTTCATGGGCGTGAACTGACCCGAGCGAGCCCCTGCGACTCGCCTCGACGTCGGCAGCTCACGACATCGCCGCCAGCACCGCCTCGATGCCGGCGGCGATCGTCGTGTGCGCACCGACCACGAGTCGGATGACCTCGTCGGGATCGGTGGGCGCCTGCGCGAAGGACAGGTCGGAGACGACGCTCATGCCGGCCACGCGCACCCCGAGGTGGTGCAGGGCGATGGCCTCCAGAACGGTGGACATGCCGACGCAGTCGGCACCGGCGGACTCCAGCATTCGCGTCTCCGCCATGGTCTGATACTCCGGCCCACGCACAGCGGCATAGACGCCTGACCTCTCTGTGACACCGCGCAGGACGTCAGCAAGCTCGTCGTCCCACACACTGCGCACGTCAGTGAAGACCGGGCCGTCGAAGGGTGAGGAGCCGGTGAGGTTGAGGTGATCGGTGATCGTCATGACCTCGCCGATGTGCCAGCCGCGCAGGCAGCCGCCGGCGTTGACCAGGACGGCGCCATGTACGCCGGCTGCAGCCGCGACACGGGACAGGGCGACCACCGGTCCGGGCCCGCGACCCTCGTAGAGGTGGGTCCGTCCGCGAGCCACGAGGACGCGCCGCTCTCCCCCATCCTCTTGTCCGCCCACCTTCCGGCCACGAGCGACGACATAGGAGTCAAGGCGGTCCTCATGTCCCGGCGCGACCGGGAGCATGACCCCGGGCAGGTCGGACAGGCGCAGGCTCGCAGCCGGCTCACCCCAGGAAGCCAGGGCGTCAGCAGCGCCGGACCCCAGGACCACCAGGAGATCGTGGCGAGGCGCGCCGGTGCGTCGGGCGATCTGGTGGGCGCCTTCCATGGCCGGGCCCGGGCCTTCTGCGCCAGAAGACACGCTCAGGGCCTCCAGACGCTCAGGCTCGAGAGCGAAGCCTGTGGCCTTGTCGTTCACGAACGGGCCTCCTGGCGGGCCACCCGGCCTCGGCCGAGGACAAGGTGCCCGAGCACACCGATGAGCAGAGCGACCAGCACACCGAGGTTGGCTCCAGCCCAGGCCCCGTCGCGCCCCCCAAGAGGCCCGAGCAGGTAGCCCTGCCAGGACAACCAGGAGGCAGCCGAGTTGACGACCAGCCCCCAGCCGACGACGGAACCGGCAGCCACCAGGGCGATGGCCTCCCAGTTGACTGAGCCGTAGACGCCGTCGGGCGTGAAGAGGGCTTCCTCGTCGTAGTCGCGCTTGCGCAGAATGACCTCGGCGACCATGACTCCGGCCCAGGCGGCGACGACGACCCCGAGAGTGGTGAGGAACCCTTGGAAGGGACCGAGGAAGTCATCAGCGCCGAAGATGACGGCGATGGTGCCCACGGTCATGATGGTGGCGTCGATGGAGGTGGCCACGTGTCGGCGCACGGGCAGGCCGGTCGCCAGGAGAGACAGGCCCGAGGAGTACAGGTCCATGATGATGCCGCCAGCCAATCCCAGGATGGCGACGACCGCGAAGGGGATGAGGAACCACGTGGGCAGGATCGTGGTCAGAGCGCCGATGGGGTCGGTGTTGATGGCCTGGCCGAGCTCGGCGTCGGAGCCCACCAGGAGGATGCCGAAGAAGACGAGCACCACGCAGGGCAGTGCCGATCCCAGCGTGGTCCAGCCGATGACGCCGGCTGTCGAGGCCCTGCGGGGCAGGTAGCGGGAGTAGTCGGCGGCGGCATTGACCCAACCGAGGCCGAAGCCGGTGGCCACCATGACCAGGGCTCCGATGAAGGCCGCAGGGCCGCCCGACGGCAGGGCCAAGATCTTGTCGACACTGATCTGGGGAGCGACGAGGACGAGGTAGATGATGGTGAGGACACCGGTGGCCCAGGTGATCCAGGTCTGAACCCTCATGATCGCCTCGAAGCCGAGAATACCGGCGCTGGCAGCCAGGCCAACAGTGAGCAGGAAGCCCAGGATCTGGGCACCGACCTGGTTGTGCCAACCCAGGGCCTGGAACACCGTGGCCGAGGCCAGGGTGGCAGAGACGCACAGGACGGTCTCCCAGCCGACCGTGAGGATCCAGGACAGGGCCGCGGACAGGCGATTGCCGTTGTAGCCGAAGGCCGCTCGGGACAGCGCCAGGGTGGGGGCGCTGCCTCGTTTGCCCAGGACGGCCACGACACCGCACAGGAGGAAGGAGACGATGACGCCAACGCTGCCCGCAACGACCGCCTGCCAGAAGGACAGTCCGAATCCGAGGACCCAGGCACCCCAGGACAGTCCCAGGACGGAGATGTTGGCCGCGAACCAGGGCATGAAGAGATCGCTCGGCCGCCCCTTGCGATCAGACTCGGAGATGACGTCAAGACCGGCGTTCTCGACGCGAGTGGCGGCGGGAACGTCCGCAGGTGCACTGCTCATGGGTAATCGACCTCAGTGTCAGTATCAGAACGCTCTCGAATGAGAACTGACTGAAGTGTACGGGCACTGAGATGCAGCGAACGACGCCGGAGAGCCGAGAAGAGCCACCACCCCCTCAGTAACATAAGATATGTCACACACTTGAGGGGATCTTCATACAAGCTCTCACTGGATACCGAGCTGTGTCTCAGATGCGCGCATGTATAGTCGAGCCATCCTCCACGTCTCCATTTCGTGGAGACTCACCACGGAAAGGAGCTCTCATGAGCGACAACGGAACCTTTGACAGGATCGCCGGCAAGACCAAGGAGGCCGCGGGCAAGGTCACTGGCAACAAGGAGACCGAGACCGAGGGCAAGCTCCAGCAGGCCGAAGGCAAGATCAAGGAGGTCGCCGAGGACGCCAAGGACGCCATCAAGGGTGCGGTGAACCACCTCAAGGGCGACAAGTAAGCGTCGTCGCGACACACGCAACAGCGCCCAGTCTCCTTCAGGAGGCTGGGCGCTGTTGTGTTGCCAATTCCGGCGTCAGTTGCTCGCAGGGATCAGGGTCGGCGCCACGTTGACCACGCTCTGCGAGGGGTCGGCCTGCCCCCACGAGTTGTTGCCCCAAGTCCAGGTCCCCTTGTCGACAGTGGCCCACGTGTCGTAACCGGAGGTACCGATCTGGGTGGCCCCGTCGATCTTGTCCACCTGCACCAGCCCCGAGGGGGTGTCGGAGACAGTTCCGTTGACCTGACCGTAGCGGTTGGAGCCGAAGCACCAGACTGTGCCCTTGGCGAGGGCGCAGGTGTGCTCGTAACCAGAGACAAGCGCGGTGGGAGCGGCCGGCAGCTTGCCGACCTCCACGGCCTGGTTGACCAGCGCCTCATCAGTCTTCTTGCCGAGCTGGCCGACCTCGTTGGCGCCCCAGGCGTAGACCTTGCCCGAGTCGTCCACGGCCACGGCGAAGCCCTTGCCCACGCTCAGCGCCGAGACCTTGACCTTCTCCAGCCCTGGCACAGCCGTCGGCGAGACACGTGCTCCCTGGGTGTTGGCCTGGGCGTCAGCACCCCAGCAGGAGACTCCGGTACCGCCCGAGGAGCAGACGAAGGAACCACTGCCGGCGCGCAGGGTCGCAGGCTTGGTGGCGGCAGGGGCCGCCGCAGCGGGAGACGACGGATCCGCCGCGTCCTTACCGGGCCACAGCCAGTGCCCTCCCAAGGCACCCCCAACCAGTCCGAGGGCCAGCACACTGACCGCTACAACCGGAAGCACCCACCCGCGACGTCGAGCGCCCTTCGAGTACTGGGAGACATCACTCTGCGGCGCCTCCATCTCGGTCACTGTGGGCAGCGGCTGAAGCCGGTAACCCTGCGGTTGAGGCTGCGTCGGTGTCGCCATATGCGGCTGGAGCGGCGAGATCGCAGCCGGCTGCTGAGCAGGCTGAGTTGGTTGAGCCACCCCGTAGTCAGTGTCTCCGCCAGCGCCGTCGCCCCTGAATGCGCCGTCAAAGGCCACGGGATCTGCAGGCGCCCCGTACACGGGTGCGGGTTCCTGAACGGGCACCTGCTGCTGAGCAGGCGGATACCCGGCAGGCTGCTGAGGGGAATATCCGGCAGATGCCGCGATCTGTTCGAGCTGCGCACGCTGCTCGGGCGTCCAGGCGCGTCCGGTGACAAGGGCCTCCCGAGCACGCTCGGGACTGCCGCCGATGAACCACAGCACCCTGTCCCCGTCGAGCATCCGGTCATCCATGGGCCAGACCTCTCCTCAACGTCAAGGACCGATGCGTGTCAGTAGGTCAGCCTACGGCGCGCCATGAGCATGGCGGCGCCTGTCGCACCAGTGCCCAGCACCATCCAGGCTGCGGTCGTCCCCGCACCGGTCTGGGCGAGGGTGGAGCGACCTGCGGTGGCGGTACCCTGCTGGCCGGAAGCAGCCTGCTCGCGGGGAGCGGCGGCCTGCTCACCGGGGACATTCGCGGCGCCCTGGGGAGCGCTCTCCTCGGCGGCCGCGGGGGCGCCTCCCTCAGAGGACTGCTCGGGGGCCGCCGGGGCCTGCTGCTCGGGAGCAGCCTCGGAGCCAGCGGAATCGCCCTGCTGCTGCTCAGCCTGGTTCTGCTGGGGCTGCTCGGCCGGAGCCTCCGGCTTGTTCTCCTGCTGCGCCGCGGCGTTGTCGGCGCCCGGAGCCTGGGGAGCGGTCTTGCCCGCATCCTCCGCGGGAGCAGGCGCAGGGGCGGGGGCCGGAGCCGGCTTGTTGCCTTCAGGGTTGGGGGCAGCCGGGGAGGGGGTGTCGGGCTGAGGAGCCTCGGCCTTCGCGTCACCGGCCTGGGACGCCGACTGCTCGGCGACAGGAGCCGGGTCCGTCTCAGCAGCAGCCGCACCGACCGGGACGACGGACAGGGCAACGGCCGCAGACGCAGCCATCCATACGCTTCGCTTCATGGGAACTCCTTGAGGACTTGAGAGCCAAGGCTCTTACGTCGGGTGACGAGGATGTGGATGCGGCCACCTTACCCAACGCAGCCCTGGTCCTGTCACGCTAGCGACACGGGCACTACTCCACTGTTGGACACTTCACATCGCCGCCGCGCGGGTGGAATGGGAGATGGTCAGACCCTCAGGCCCAGCCCTCTCATACGCGAGACCGCCCCCTGGGACAGTACTGAGTGGAGCTGCTCCTGCGCCATCTGGCCGAGGAGCTCGGGGAACTGCCCCAGGAGCCTCTGGAAGGTCCCGATCTCCTCACCGATGACGCGCCGGCCCCACAGCCCCAGTCGGGCGGCCAGCTGAGGGTCGGCCGCGACGACCTCCTCCAGCTCGGCGACGGCGTACGTGCCGATCGGGTCCTGGCTGAGCTCATGAATGAGTCCGCTATGCAAGGGGTCGTCCAGGGACTCGCTCAGCGCCATCCCGAAGTCGATGAGCAGCCCGAAGGTGATGTAGGTCTTGAGCAGGCGCTCGGCCCAGTCCAGTGGCCGCAGTCGCTCGTCGAAGTCGCCCAGCACGTCGGTGAAGCGTTCGGCCGCCCCGAGGGCGTCGATGCCGTGGGTCGCGGCCAGCTCCACGACCCGGTCGAAGGAGGCGACCTCCCAGGCACTCATGCGCAGCAGGTCGACCCGAGCCCTCATCCGCGGCGCCCGGTCGGCATCCTTGGCGTAGCGGGTGCAGGCCGCCGTCCGGGAGATCGCGACGACGCCGACGACGGACAGCTCGTGGGGACCAACCTGCATCGGGATGGAGGCGTTGGGCTGAGGTGACGGTGTCGGCATCTGGGACATGGCCACCATCGTATCCAGGTCTTGCCGTGCGTGAAGCACAGCCGTGACATCGACCACGCCGACGGCGCACCTCCCCATCCAGACAGGCCATCATCATGTTTTCCCGCTACGCTGACGGCGTCCACGGTTGCCCGGTCGTCAGATGGACTCAGATATGACTCACGATCGGCTGCCACATCCGACGGCGCCAACGCCCACGCAGCGCACCCGACCGTGCGCGCGAGCGACAGCCGCGCCGGACCGGTTCAACCTGATCAGAAGACAAGGAACCTCGTGAGCAACGAGCACCACGGGGCCGACGCCGTCGAGCCCGACCACAACTCCACAGACGACCAGACCACCCTCGAGAGCGCCAACGCCGCTGCCGGCACCACTGGCGCTACGTCCGGGATCATCGAGACGGCCGGCGCCCACGCCCCCGTCCTGGATGAGGCCACTCCCGACATCACCGACGAGGGCGCCCAAACCGACCTGAGCCGCAAGACCTTCGCCGACTTCGGTGTCGAGCCGGAGATCTGCGAGGCCCTGGACGCCAAGGGCATCACCCACCCCTTCCCCATCCAGGCCCTCACCCTGCCGGTGGCCCTGGAGGGGCAGGACATCATCGGTCAGGCCAAGACCGGCACCGGCAAGACCCTGGGCTTCGGCATCCCCCTCCTCATGGACACCCTGGGCCCCGGGGAGGAGGGCTGGGACGAGGATCCCGCCTCCGGCAGCCCCCAGGCCCTGGTCATCCTGCCCACCCGCGAGCTGGCCAAGCAGGTCGCCGAGGAGCTGTCCACAGCTGCCGCCAAGCGCACCGTGCGCATCGTCCAGGTCTACGGCGGGCGCGCCTACGAGCCCCAGATCGAGGACCTCGAGCGAGGAGCCGAGGTCGTCGTGGGCACGCCCGGCCGCCTCATCGACCTCATGGAGCGTGGCGTGCTGGACCTGGCTCACGTCACCACTGTCGTCCTGGACGAGGCCGACGAGATGCTGGATCTGGGCTTCCTGCCGGACGTGGAGAAGATCCTGGCCCGCACCCGCGCCGACCGGCACACGATGCTCTTCAGCGCCACCATGCCCGGGGCCGTGGTCGCCCTGGCGCGCCGCTACATGACCCGCCCCACCCACATCCGCGCCCAGGACCCGGGCGACGAGGGCATGACCGTCCAGACGGTCCAGCAGGTCGTCTACCGCACCCACTCGATGAACAAGGTGGAGGTCGTCTCCCGGATCCTCCAGGCCGAGGGACGCGGGCGCACCATCATCTTCGCACGCACCAAGCGCACGGCGGCCCGGGTGGCCGACGACCTGCGCGCCCGAGGTTTCGCCACCGGGGCCCTGCACGGCGACCTCGGCCAGGGGGCCCGCGAGCAGGCCCTGCGCGCCTTCCGCAACAACAAGGTGGACGTCCTGGTGGCCACCGACGTGGCCGCCCGGGGCATCGACGTCGACGACGTCACCCACGTCATCAACTACCAGTGCCCCGAGGACGAGAAGATCTACGTCCACCGCATCGGGCGCACCGGACGCGCCGGCAACTCCGGCACGGCGGTCACCTTCGTGGACTGGGACGACGTGCCGCGCTGGCGGATCATCGCCAAGGCTCTGGGCCTGCCCATCGAGGAGCCGGTGGAGACCTACCACACCAGCGAGCACCTGTTCTCCGACCTGTCGATCCCGGAGAAGGTCACCGGCCGCCTGCCCCGTCACAAGCGCACCCTGGAGGGGCTCGACGCCGAGGAGATCGAGGACCTGGGTGAAACCGGCAAGCGTGGGCGCAAGCAGTCCGGCCGGCAGGGCGGGCGCTCGGAGCGCGGCCGGGGCCGCGGCGGCAGGGGCGCCAAGGACTCCAAGCGCGGTGAGCCCTCCCGGCGCTCCGCCGACGGCGAGGCCAAGCCCCGGCGCAAGCGCACCCGTAAGCGCACGCGCGGTGGCCGCCCGGTTGACGGGACCACCGGCGAGTAGGACTGACAAGGAGCGGCTGAGACTCACGTGGGTCTCAGCCGCTGTCCGTCTCCGGGGTGGAGCCGGCTCAGAGGCGGGTCTCCAGGAAGGCGAAGACGCCGTCGGCCATGATCTGGACGGCGATGGCCGCCAGGAGCAGTCCCATGACCCGGGTGAGGATCCGGATGCCGGAGGTGCCCAGCACCCGGTTGAGCCCCAGGGAGAAGCGCAGCGAGGCCCAGATGGCGATGTGCGTGCCGATGATCGCGGCCGTCACGGAGACCCACCCGGCCACCCCGCCTCCGGTGGTGTCCACGGCGACCATCGCCGCGACGATGGCGCCGGGCCCGGCCAGCAGGGGCGTGCCCAGGGGCACGAGGGCGGCGTTGGCAGTGACGGCCTCGGGGTCGGGGCTCTCATCGACCTTGTCGGTCAGCAGCTCGAGGGCCACCAGGAGCAGCAGCAGTCCGCCGGCCACCTGGAGGGAGGGCACCGAGATCCCCAGGAACTTCAGGATGTAGCGTCCGAAGGCCGCGAAGAGCACGATGACGGCGAAGGAGACCACTGTGGCCTGGCGCGCTGAAGCGGCGCGCTCCGGGGGCGTCTGCCGCGAGGTCAGGGACAGGAAGATCGGGATGGCGCCCAGGGGGTCCTGAATGACCAGGAGCGTGGTGAAGGTCGTGGCGAAGACCGTGGTGTCGAAGACGGACTGCAGCATGGGGCGTTTCTATCACCGCCGCTCGGCAGGAGTCAGGTGCCGTGGCCGCTCGGGCCTCAGGGTCGGACGAGGTCGAGGGCGCCCTCGTCGAGGATCTGTTCCAGCAGCTCGGGCGGCATGAGGTTCTCCCCCAGGCGGTTGGGCTTCCCGGTGCCGTGGTAGTCCGAGGCCCCCGACAGCCCCAGCCCCAGGCGCTGGGCCAGAAGGCGAACCTGCTCGCGCTGCTCGGGGCCCTGGTCGCGATGGTTCATCTCCAGGGCCGCCAGGCCGGCCTCGGCCATCTGGGCGAAGGTCTCATCGGGCACGAGGCGGCGTTGGCGGGAGGCGGCGCGCGGGTGGGCCGCCACCGGGACCCCACCGGCGGCGCGCACCAGGCGGCAGGCCTCCACCGGGTCCAGCGCCCAGTGGTGGACATAGTAGGGCGAGGAGGTGGCCAGCGGCCCGGCGAAGGCGGCGTTGCGATCGGGGAAGGATCCGGCCGTCACCAGGGCATCGGCGATATGGGGCCGGCCGATCGTGTGGGAGTCGGCCGACTGGGACAGGACGTCCTCCCAGGTGACCGGGTAGTCCTCACTGAGGCGCTCGACCATCCGCTGCGCCCGGCTGTCGCGCGAGCGGCGGGCACGGGCGAAGGCGGCCTCCAGCCCGGCATCATCGGCCCGGTGCAGGTAGGACAGCAGGTGGAGGGTGACCCCGTCAGCGGCGCAGGAGATCTCGGTGCCGCGCAGCAGGGCGACGCCGGTATCCGGGACGGCCCGGGCCGCCTCCTGCCAGCCGGCCATCGTGTCGTGGTCGGTCAGGCCGACGACGTCGAGGCCGGCCGCGGCCGCCTGAGCCATGAGCCCGGCGGGCGAGTCGGTGCCGTCGGAGCAGGCCGAGTGGGTGTGGGGGTCGATACGCACCGGGACAGTGTAGGTAAGTGCGGGCAGCGCGTAGGGAGGCGTGGAAGACTGGATGACATGAGCGAGCCGAGCCGTATGAGCAATATTGTGTCCACCACGCGGCGCGCCGCCGACACCCCAATCCGCTTCGGGGTGATCGGCGCCGGTTTCATCGCCCGCTGGTTCGCCGAGGCAGTCGCCCGCGAGCCGGGTGCCCAGATCGTGGCCGTCACCTCCGCCCACCGCGAGCGCGCCGAAGCCTTCGCCACCGAGCACGGAGTTCCGCATGCCTATGCCTCGCTTAAGGAGATGCTCACCGCCCACGGCCCGGGCTCGCAGGACCCGATCGACGTCATCCATGTGGGCTCCCCCAACTCCCTGCACGCGCAGCACGCGATCGCGGCCCTGGAGGCCGGTTTTCACGTGGTAGTGGAGAAGCCCTTCGCCCTGACGCGCTCGCAGGCCGAGGCGATGGTGGAGGCGGCGCAGGCGGCCGACCGCTTTCTCATGGAGGGGTGGCTGTCCGCCTTCGAGCCCGGGGTGGCTCGGCTACGTGAGCATCTGCCGCGGCTGGGGCAGCTGCACCGGGTGGTGCTGTCCAAGGAGCAGTTCTCCTCGCGGATGGAGGTCTACCGCTCCGGTGGCCTACCGCCGGCCTTCAATCCGGCTCTGGGCGGCGGCTCCCTCATGGACCTGGGCATCTACCCGGTCAGCCTGGCCATTCACCTCTTCGGTGAGCCGGACCGGGTGACGGCTACGGGGACGCTGCTGGAGTGCAGTGTCGACGCACGGGGCACGGTGGTCCTGTCCTACGACTGCGGTGAGCACGCCGGGCTGGAGGTCGTCTGCCTGCACTCCAAGACCTCCCCGGGAATGGAGTCGAGCTTCGCCGGGGACCATGACGTGCTGAGCATTGACGACTGCCAGTGGCCTCGGCGCATCGAGCTGCACGGTCCGGCGGCAGCGACGGGCACGGGTGAGGACCTGTCGGTCGAGCGCGGCGCTGAGGCGCCCGGTCACCAGCTCGCCTACGAGCTGGCCGAGGTGTGCCGCCTGGTGCGTGCCGGCGCGCGCCAGTCCGATCTGCACCCGCTGAGCCGCTGTGTGGCGGCGGTCGGGGTTCTGCAGGAGGCACGCCGCCAGGTGGGGGTGCGCTTCCCGGCCGATGAGCAGGGCTGAGCCGCCCCCGCGTTCCTGAGTCCCCCACCGAGCGCCGGTTGGGGCCCAACAGTGGAATGATGCCCCTATGGCATCGACTTCTCCCGCAGACAACCGTCCGTCCGACGAGACCCCCGACTCCTCGCAGGAGGCCCCCCAGTCCTTGGCGGCGCGAGGCTCCAACCGGTCCCGCCAGCCCGAGAACCAGGCCTTCCGTGACTTCATCGGCTCGGGGTGGGGGCCGCGTCCCGAAGGCCTGCCCACCCGCAGCGAGGCGGCTCCCTGGGCGGCCGCCCGCCGTGAGGCCCTCGGCAGGCTCTTCCCCGGCGAGCGTCTGGTGCTCCCCGCCGGCGCGCTCAAGGTGCGCAACAACGACTGCGACTACCGGTTCAGGCCCCACAGCGCCTTCGCCCACCTGGCCGGAACCGGCACGGACTTCGAGCCGGATGCCGTGCTCGTCCTGGACCCCCTCACCGCGCCGAGTCAGGACGCCGGTTCCCCGGACGGCTCCGATGACACCGACGACGTCGCCCCGACGCATGAGGCAGTCCTCTACTTCCGGCCCCGGGCCTCGCGATCCAGCCAGGAGTTCTACGGCGACCCCCGCTACGGCGAGCTGTGGGTGGGGGTGCGGCCCTCCCTGGAGGAGGTCGAGGCCTCCACCGGCATGCGCTGCGCCCACATCGACTCCCTGCCCGACGCGCTGGCCAAGGATGCCGGTCCCGACGCGGTGCAGCTGCGCGTCGTCGCCGAGGCCGATGAGTCCGTCACCGCTCTGGTGACCACCACGCGGGAGAAGGTCGGGCTGCAGACCGGCCAGGGCGCCGCGGAGGTGGACGCGGGTCTGGCCGAGGCCGCCAGCGAGCTGCGCCTGGTCAAGGACCCCTGGGAGATCGACCAGCTGCGTGCCGCCGTCGCCGCCACCAAGGCCGGCTTCGACGACCTCATCCGCTCCATCCCCCGGGCCCGCGGCCACTGGCGCGGTGAGCGGGTCCTGGAGGGGGCCTTCGGGGCCAAGGCCCGTGAGGAGGGCAACGGCCTGGGCTATGACACGATCGCCGCGGCCGGCAACCACGCCAACACCCTGCACTGGATCAACAACGACGGCGCCGTCGAGCCCGGCCAGCTGGTCCTGGTGGACGCCGGCGTCGAGGTCGACTCCCTCTACACCGCTGACGTCACTCGCACGATCCCGGTCGATGGTCGCTTCACCGAGGCTCAGCGCCGGATCTACCAGGCGGTTCTCGACGCCGCCGACGCCGCCTTCGCCCGTGCGGGCACCCCGGGCTGCCGCTTCAAGGACGTCCACGCCGCCGCCATGGAGGTGATCGCCGCCCGCCTGGAGGAGTGGGGGATGCTGCCCGAGGGCGTCAGCGCAGCCGACTCCCTGGCCCCCGAAGGCCAGTACCACCGGCGCTGGATGGTGCACGGCACCAGCCACCATCTGGGCCTGGATGTCCACGACTGCGCCCAGGCGCGCCGCGAGATGTACATGGAGGCCGAGCTCAAGCCGGGCATGTGCTTCACCATCGAACCGGGACTGTACTTCCGCGAGGACGACCTGCTGGTGCCCGCCGAGATGCGTGGCACGGGCGTGCGCATCGAGGACGACGTCGTGGTGCGCGAGGACGGCAGCGTGGAGCGCCTCACTCAGGACGTGCCCCGCACCGTGGAGGAGGTCGAGGCCTGGGTGAGCGGACTCATCGCCGACTGACTGCCGACTGACTGACTGCTCGGTCACCTCCCTTGCCGCTCATCGCTATTCGTAGATAGCATCGCCGTATGACGATGAAACATGGGCTGCTGCCCGAGGACCGCCCCCAGGACCACGGTGCTGTGCGCGAGGCCTCCACCGTGGCCTCCCTGCTCGATGTCCTGGGGGACGCCACCCGCCTGGCGATCCTGCGCCACCTCCACGGCGGCGAGCACCGGGTGGTGGAGCTGACCGAGCACCTGGGCCTGGCCCAGTCGACCGTCTCCCAGCACCTGGCGATCCTGCGCAGCGCCGGTCTCATCTCCAGCCACTCCCACGGACGGGCCAACGTCAGCCGGATCGAGAACCCCGAGGCCATCGAGCAGGTCCTGGCCGCTGCCGAGTCCTTGGCCGCCGTCATCTCCGCGGACGGAGTGAGCCGGGGCAAGGAGCCGCAGTGAGCACCCCAGCCGGCCACGAGCCCGACACCCATTCCCACCACCACTCCCACCATCAGTCCCACGGTCACTCGCACAACCACGGTGCCGGGGCCTCACGAGGTCGTCTCCTGGTCGCCCTGTGCCTGTCGACCACGGTCCTGGTGGCCGAGATCGTCAGCGCCCTTGTCACCGGATCGCTGGCGCTGCTGGCCGACGCCGGGCACATGCTCACCGACGTCGCCGGCCTGGCCATGGCCCTGACGGCCGCCCAGCTGTCCACGCGTCCGGCCACGGACCGCTCCACCTGGGGCATGCGTCGCGCCGAGGTCATCGGGGCCGCGCTCCAGGCGGGCATGCTCGCCGTCGTCGGGCTCTTCGTGGCCTTCAAGGCGGTTCACAACCTGCTGGTAGCCCCGCAGGTCGAGGCCTCGGGCATGCTCGTCATGGGTGTCATCGGCCTGGCCGCCAACGTCATCGCGCTGCTGGTCCTCTCTGGCGGCCGGGGGCATGACGGACACGGCGAGAACCTCAACATGAGGGCCGCCCTGCTGGAGGTCCTCAATGACGCCCTGGGATCAGTGGGCGTCATCATCGCCGCCGCCGTCGTGGCCCGCACCGGCTGGACGCGGGCCGACGCCGTGGCCTCCCTGCTCATCGCCGTCCTCATCCTGCCCCGGGCGGTGACGCTGCTGCGCTCGGCCCTGGCGGTGCTCATGGACTTCACTCCCCAGGAACTGGACCTGGCGCAGGTGCGCTCGCACATGCTCGGCATCGACCACGTCGAGGAGGTCCACGACCTGCATGCGTGGACCGTCGCCTCGGGCATGCCGGTGCTGACCGCGCACGTCGTCGTGCGCGACGAGTGCCTGCGCGACGGTCACACCGAGGAGATCCTCGACCGGCTCCAGAGCTGCGTGGCCGAGCACTTCCCGGTCAGGATCCAGCACGCGACCCTCCAGCTCGAGCCCCTCTCGCACCTCGAGCACGAGGCCGCCTACTGCTAGACCGGGTCAGGAACGGCGGTAGCGCTTCCGGGTCGGCTCGGGAATGTGAGCCGGCTCCCCACCCTCCAGGTGCTCACGGGCGAAGGCCAGCGCGCTGGCGAGACCCTCGACACGCTGGGCGGCCGTCATGGACCGGGTGCTCACCTCGACGACGACCTGTCCCCCACCGGCCTCGAAACCGGTGGCCACCAGGTGCTTGAGAACCCCTGCGCAGTCCTGGTTGCCCTGCCCGGGCAGCAGGTGGTCGTCCAAGGGCCCGGGCACACCGTCAGTCAGGTGCAGGTGGCGCAGCGTGGGCCCCAGCGCACGGGCCATGGCCAGGGCGTCGGAGCCGGAGGTGGCGGCGTGGGAGATGTCCAGCGTCACCGACTTGTAGCCCTGCCCCACCGGGTCCCAGGTGGGCGAGTATGCCTGGAAGTCTCGCGTGGAGTGGGCGTGGCGGGGTCGCCAGGTGAACATGTTCTCCACCGCCAGGTGGATGCCCGTGGTCGCCTCGCGCTGCGCGACCCCGGCGATGAAGGAGCGCGCGTAACGGGTCTGCCAGAAGAAGGGCGGGTGCAGCACCACCGTGGGCGCCTCGAGGTAGTGGGCCAGCTCGATGGAGCGATCCACCTTGTCCCACGGATCGGCACCGAAAACCCCGCGGGTCACCAGCAGCGTGGGCGCGTGGACCGCCAGTACCGGCTGATCATGCTTCTCCACCAGAGCCGCCAGCCGGATGGCATCCTGGGATGCCTTCTCACTCCAGACCATGATCTCGACGCCGTCGTAGCCCAGCTCCTGGGCGATGGCGAAGGTCTCTGGAACACTGCCGGGAACCACGCAGGCTGTCGACAGCCCCACCGGAATGCTCATTGTCGCGCCCCCTCGTCCCTCAGCACCGGTCAACCCCGGCTACCGGAGCCGGTCTCATCGCCGGGCTCCTGCGACGACGCCGGGGCCCCCGACTCCTTGTGATCCTCTGATCGCGAGGGACGCAGGAAGGGGTCGTAGTCCTCGGCAGCGGCCGGGGCGCCGGAGGCAGGGCCGGCCGCTGCGGTGGAGGTCCGCTCAGGAGCGTCGCTGCCGGGCTGCGGCAGACGCACTCCGAAGCGGGGCTGCTCATCGGGGCGCGATCCGAAGGCTGTGGGCCCAGGGGCCTCCTCCCTCGCCCGACGCCGCTCCTGGGAGCGCCGCAGCGCCCCTCCCCCGCGCGCAAGGTTGCCCGGGACATCGGCCAGAGCCTGGCTGGCCTCGCGAATCTCCCGGGCGGCGATGATGGAGTAGCGCGAGGCCACAACCTGGCTGATGGAGGTGAAGTCACGCCGCCCCCGGGTCAGTGCGTAGCTGAAGAGCTGGAAGACGATGCCCCACAGCACCCCCAGCAGGACGCAGGCCCAGAAGTTGAGCCTGGGGCCGCTGCTACCGGCCACCGACATGATGATGCCGAAGAACACCCCGATCCACAGGCCGTTCATGGCCCCCGACATCGCTGCACGTCCCCAGCTCATGCGTCCAGTGATGCGCTCGACCTGACGCAGGTCGGTGCCGATGATCGCCAGGTGCTGCACCGGGAAGCCCTGATCCGACAGGGCGTCCACTGCTCCCTGCGCCTCGGGGTAGGTCGCGAAGGAGGCCACCTCCTCCCCCTGGGGCATGACACCACCACTGGACGAGGTCAGGGAGGACAACGAGCTCGGATTGGCGTTCATGGGGGCTATCGTCGCACGCGCGGGCACGCGGTACGGACCCATCGGGAGGCAATCACGCCTCAGGCGCATAGGCTTGGCTTGTGGAGAACACCAGGACGCGCACGACCAGCAGGGTTTTTGTGGCCCGCCTCATCGGCACCTCCGTCTTCGATCCCTTGGGCGATGAGGTGGGCAAGGTCCATGACGTCGTCGTCCTGCTGCAGATGCGCGGAGAACCCAGGGCCGTCGGCTTCGTCATCGAGGTCTCCAGCCGGCGCCGCGTCTTCCTGCCCCTGTCGAGGATCACCGCCATCGAGCCCGGAGCCGTCATCACCACGGGCCTGATGAACATCCGCCGCTTCACCCAGCGCCACGTGGAGACCCTGGTCGTCGGCGAGCTGCTGGACCGGGTGGTCACCATGCGCGACGGCTCGGGCAACGTCACGGTGCGCGACGTGGCCATCGAGCGCGACCGCGGCATGGACTGGAAGGTGACCCGCCTGTTCGTCCAGCGGGCCTCCTCAGGCCCTCTGGGCCTGCGCCGCGGGGAGACCTTCACGGTGCGCCCCGACGAGGTCAGCGGCCTGGCCGCCAGCGCCGACCAGCAGGGCGCCACCGCACTACTGGCCACTCTGGAGGACCTCAAGCCCGCCGACCTGGCCGACGTCATGCGCGACCTGCCCCAGGACAGCCAGATGCGCGTGGCCGCCGAGCTGACCGATGAGCGCCTGGCCGACGTCCTGGAGGAGCTCGGCAACGAGGACGCCGTCGCCCTCCTGTCCCGCCTGGAGGCCGGGCGCGCCGCCCACGTCCTGGACGCCATGCAGCCCGATGACGCCGCCGACCTGGTCGCCGATCTGCCCCAGCTCAAGGCCACCGAGCTGCTGGGCCTCATGGAGCCCGAGGAGGCCGAGGACGTGCGCCGCCTCATGGCCTACGACGACTACACCGCCGGCGGCCTGATGACCACCGAGCCGATCATCCTGCCCCCCGAGTCGACGGTGGCGACCTTCCTGGCCCAGTCCCGCAAGGCCGAGGTTCCTCCCGCCCTGGCCGCCATCGGCTTCGTGTGCCGCCCGCCCCTGGAGTCCCCCACCGGCAAGTTCGTGGGCATGATCCACTTCCAGAGGGCGCTGCGCGAGCGCCCCCAGCGCATGGTCGGCTCCATCGTGGACACCGACGTCGACTCCGTGCGCCCCGAGGACTCCATCGGTACCGTCACCCGCCTGCTGGCCACCTACAACCTGACGGCCCTGCCGGTCCTCGACGACGCCGGACGCCTGCTGGGCGCCGTCAGTGTCGACGACGTCCTGGACCACCTCATGCCCGACGACTGGCGCGTGGCCGACGAGGCCGTCACCGACGAGACGATCGAGAGGGGCGCCAATGCCTGACCAGCTCGACCAGCCCTTGCCCGACAGTCGCCTGCGGTGGCTGCGCAGGACGCATCCGGCCCACGCCTCGCGCTCGGACGGCTTCGGCCGCTTCGCCGAGGCCACCGCCCGCTTCATGGGCTCGCCCAAGTTCGTGCTCTACATGACGATCTTCGTCGCTGTGTGGATCGTGGCGAACCTCATCCTGGCCAAGATGCAGCAGGCCTGGGACCCCTACCCCTTCATCCTGCTCAACCTGGCCTTCTCCACCCAGGCCTCCTACTCGGCCCCCCTCATCATGCTGGCCCAGAACCGGCAGGACGACCGTGACCGGGTCACCGCCGAGCAGGACCGCCAGCGCGCCCAGCGCAACCTGGAGGACACCGAGTTCCTCACCCGGGAGATCGCCGCCCTGCGCCTGGCCATGAACGACGTCGCCACCCGCGACTTCGTGCGCAGCGAACTTCGCGACATGCTCAGCGAGATCCTCGCCGAGGAGCGCCTCACCCGTGAAGAGATCGCCGAGTTCCAGGACAGCGGCGACGACGAGCCCGGCACCACTCCTGGACAGCGCACCGCCCAGTGAGGGAGCACCCGGCCCTCACGTGGGACTCGCCACCTGTCGTGGCGTTCGACGGCACCCCTAGGATGGGCCCATGACGCAACCGACTCATGACGCCGTCATGGAGGCGCTGGCCAGGGTCATCGACCCCGAGCTGCACCGCCCCATCACCGACCTGGGAATGGTCTCCACCGTTGACATCGCCGAGGACGGCGTGGTCAGCGTCGAGGTGCTCCTGACCGTGGCCGGGTGCCCCTTGAAGGACACGATCACCGCCGACACCCGGCGCGAGGTCAACACCGTCGAGGGTGTCACCGAGGTGCAGGTGAGCCTGGGCGTCATGAACGACGAGCAGAAGGCCGAGCTGCGGCGCCGCCTGCGCGGAGGGGCCGCCGAACCGGTGGTTCCCTTCACTCAGCCGGGCAACCTCACCCGGGTCTACGCCGTCACCTCCGGCAAGGGAGGGGTCGGCAAGTCCTCGGTGACTGCGAACCTGGCCGCCGCCATGGCCGCCCAGGGCCTGAGCGTGGGCGTGGTAGACGCCGACATCTACGGCTTCTCCATCCCCCGCATGCTGGGGGTGGACCGGGTGCCCACCCAGCTCGACGGCATGATCGTGCCGCCGGTGGCCCACGGGGTGAAGGTCATCTCCATCGGCATGTTCGTGGAGGACAAGCAGCCGGTTGTGTGGCGCGGCCCCATGCTGCACCGCGCCGTCCAGCAGTTCCTCTCCGACGTGTTCTGGGGCGACCTGGACGTCCTGCTGCTGGACCTGCCGCCTGGCACCGGCGACGTGACGATCTCCGTGGCCCAGCTGCTCCCGAACGCCGAGATTCTCGTGGTCACCACCCCGCAGACGGCCGCCGCCGAGGTCGCAGAGCGCACCGGCCTCATCGCCACCCAGACGCACCAGAAGGTGGTGGGCGTCATCGAGAACATGTCCTACATGCCCCAGCCCGACGGCTCACGCCTGGAGATCTTCGGCTCCGGCGGGGGCGAGATCGTCAGCGCCTCCTTGAGCGAGACCCTCGGCTACGAGGTGCCGCTGCTGGCCCAGCTGCCGCTGGACATCCGTCTGCGCGAGGGCTCCGACACCGGTCTGCCGGCCACCGTGGCCCAGGACGGCAAGCCGGCCGCCGACGCCCCCGCAGCCCTGGAGCTGTCCGCTGTGGCCCAGCGCCTGACTCACCGCTCCCGCGGCCTGGCCGGCAAGAGCCTGGGGGTCACCCCGGCCTGATACCGGTCCCGCCGGCTCTCTTACCGAGTCCGGCATTGGTCACATCGCCCGCCGGCTCTTTCGCCCGGCTCGATGGGGCGAAGCTCGTACGGGTCAGAAGTCGACGGCGATACGCGCGGCCTCGGCGCGGGTGCGGGCGGCGGCGTTGGCGGCTCGCACGATGTCACGCGGCGATAGAGGGTGCACGCGATTACGGGAGTCATCACCCGCCGCGGTGGCGTCCCCTGCATCCGCACCGGCGGCGGCGGCCTGCGGCTCGACCAGGCTTGTCGGGACCTCCACCGGCTCGGCCGGACGGTCGGACTGCTCCGGCTGCTCAGTGCCCTCCGCGTCCTCGGCGACCTCGGCCTCCCCAGACTGCTCGGGCTCTGTCTTCTCCGGCTCAGTCTCGTCAGCCCCGTCGGCCGACTCGACCAACTCGACCGACTCGACTGACCCAGCCTCAGTCTCGGCCTCGGCGTCATCCTCGACGTCGTCCGCCTGCTGAAGCACTCCCCGCGGCGCAGTGGCGGGGGGCTGCTCAGCACTCTGCGGGCCCTCAGCGTTCTCGGCGCCCTCAGTGCTCTCGGTGTTCTCAGCCTTCTCGGCATCCTTCTCGGCCAGCCGCTCGTCGCGCTTGGCCTCGATCTGCTTGCTCAGCGACGAGGCCCGATCCTTCTTGACCACGTCGTTGACAGCCTGTGCGGCGTCGTCGGACATCTCCTTGGCGGCTGAGCCGACGGAGCGGAAGGGGTGGGCGAGGTCCTCGCGGATGGCGTCGATATCCTCCCCCAGGGCATCGCGCACGATCTTGCGCGGGTCGTACTGGCGCGGATCGAGCCTGGACAGGTCCAGGTCGGCCATCTCGGGGCCGACTTCCTCGGCGATCTGGCTGCGCGCGTTGTCCAGGAACACCCTGAGCTGGCGCACCATCTGCGTGAGCTTGCGGGTGTACTCGGGCAAGCGCTGCGGCCCCACCACGATCACCGCCACCAGGATGATGACGAGGAACTCATTTCCGTTGATGCCGAACACGCCGCTCAGTATAGGGAGTCCCACCGCTCCGAATCCGCCTCGGTTCGCCTACCGGCGGACTCACCCGGGCGAGCGCCCTTCCGCCTATCGGGCCGAACACCTGGAACAATGTGGCTCGAGGGGTGCGCCTGGCACCCCGCAGCAGAAGAAAGGCTCACAGTGAGTGCGGACAAGACGCTGAGCTGGTCCTACACGGAGGACTTCACCGCGGAGGACGAGGCCACCGCCCAGGCCCGCATACGCGGGCTCGAGCTCGGCATCACCCCGGTGTCCTCGGGGACCGGAGCGGCGCTGCGGATGCTGGCCGCCTCAGTGGGAGCCAAGTCCGTGGCCGAAGTCGGCACCGGCACCGGTGTCTCGGGCCTGTGGCTGCTGGGCGGCATGGGCACTGACGGGGTCCTCACCACGATCGACGTCGAGCCCGAGCTCCAGCGCGAGGCACGTCGCGCCTTCGACGGGGCCGGCTACCCCTCCTCGCGCACCCGCATCATCCAGGGGCGGGCCTCGGACGTCATGCCCCGGATGGCGGCCCGCTCCTACGACATGGTGGTGCTCGACGTCGCCCCGGAGGAGGCGATCCTCCTGGCCTCCAACGCCCTGCGGATGCTGCGCCCCGGCGGGGTCCTGGCCGTCACTCGGGCCCTGTGGAACGACCACGTGGCCGACCCGGCCCGCCGCGACGTCACCACCGTGGCAGCCCGCGAGCTCGGCAAGGCGCTGCGGGCCTCCCGCGCGCTGCTGACCACGCTGCTGCCCGTCGGAGACGGCCTGCTCGTCTCCGTGCGCCAGACCTGACTGTTCACCGCCCAACCGGCCGGAACGACGAAGAGGGCCGGACCCGCATTGGGTCCGGCCCTCTCTCGCGAGGCTGGATGACTCGGCCACCGGCTCCTCGACGCCGAGGTCCCAGTGGTACCCGGCTGCCCCCGGGCGCCAGGATCGGTCAGATCTTGGCGTTGGCCAGGGCCTCTCCGAGTGCCTTGACCTCATCGGCCGTGATCTCGAGGACGAGTCGACCACCACCCTCAAGCGGAACCCGCATGATGATGGCGCGGCCTTCCTTGACGACTTCGAGGGGGCCGTCTCCGGTCCGGGGCTTCATGGCAGCCATGTGCTCACCTTTCGTCAGTGCTGCGCGGGCACATCGCCGCGCGACCTGTCATATTCTACGACATTCAAGGTGCAACGTTCGAGGATGGGCCCGCCATGACGCGACTCACGCCCCCGCCCGGCCGTCGCGCAGCCGACGGGCCGCGCTGACCACGTAGTCCACAGCCTCCTCGGCATCGTCGACGACGTGCAGCAGGTCGGGGTCGCTGGCAGAGATCATGCCGCGCTCGATCATCGTGGTGCGCAGCCACTCCAGCAGCCCACCCCAGTAACCGCTGTCCACCAGGACGATGGGGAAGGAGGAGATCTTCTGAGTCTGAACCAGAGTGAGGGCCTCGAAGAGCTCGTCGAGGGTCCCCATCCCGCCGGGCATGACGACGAAGCCGTCGGAGTACTTGACGAACATGGTCTTGCGGGCGAAGAAGTAGCGGAAGTTGACCCCGAGATCGACGTACTCGTTCATGCCCTGCTCGTGGGGCAGCTCGATGCCCAGGCCCACTGAGGTCCCGCCGGCCTCATGGCACCCACGGTTGGCGGCCTCCATCATGCCCGGGCCGCCTCCGGTGATGACGGCGTAGCCGGCGCGCGCCAGCCCGGCGCCGACCTCCATGGCCATGCGATAGGTAGGGTCCTCGGGTTTGGTGCGTGCCGAGCCGAAGACGCTGATGGCCGGCCCCAGCTCCGCCAAGGCTCCGAAGCCCTCGACGAACTCCGCCTGGATGCGCATGACCCGCCACGGGTCGGCGTGGAGCCAGTCGGCGTCGGCGTCACTGCTCAGCAGTCGCGCGTCGGTAGTCTGGGTGGGGATCTGGGTGCCGCGCAGCACCACTGGCCCCTTGCGGTAGGACTCGCGTGTACTCATGCGGCCATGATCCCCTATTCCTGTCGAGGCGGCGATGTGTTCGAAGGCAGGAGAAGAGGACACACGAAGGACAAAAGTCCCAGAAATTCATCCCCGCCACACCCACACCTTTCTCACCAGCATCTCATCTCTCAGAACTCTCAAAACAAACCCGAATTATACCGCCAATTTAATTCAAGACATCTTATCTTCAGGGGCTCTCCGTCACCCTGGTGACTGAATTCTCCTTGTGTTTGGAAACACCAGTGAGGAGCGTCATTGTGAGCGTTTCCAGAAGTTATCGCGCGGTACCGTCGCAGATATGACCCGAGGCCCTGAAGATGTGTACGACGACGTTGCCGTGGACGCGTGGATCCAGGACGATCCGGATCCCGTCACCCGCGCCGAGCTCACTGAGCTGCTGAGCGCCGCCCGCTCTCATGGCGAGCAGGCCCAGGCGGCTCGCAGGGCACTCAGCGACGCCTTCAGCGGCACCCTCGCCTTCGGCACGGCCGGCCTACGAGGCCGTCTGGGCGGCGGCCCCAACCGGATGAACCGGGTCGTCGTCATCCGCGCCGCGGCGGGGCTGTCCGCTTACCTCAAGGACCGTCTCGGTGAGGGCTTCAGCGTCGTCATCGGCTACGACGCCCGCCACAACTCCGAGCAGTTCGCCCTCGATACGGCCGCGGTCGTCACCGGTGCGGGCGGTCGGGCCATTCTCTTCGAGTCGCACTGCCCGACCCCCGTGCTCGCCTTCGCGCTGCGGCGCCTGGAGGCCGACGCCGGCGTCATGGTGACGGCCTCGCACAACCCTCCGCAGGACAACGGCTACAAGGTCTACCTGGGCGGGAGGGCCGTGACCGACTCAGGTCAGGGGGCCCAGATCGTTCCCCCCTATGACAGCCAGATCGCTGCGGCGATCGACGCCGTCGGCCCGGTCAGTTCCGTGCCCCGCCCGCAGTCGGGCTGGGAGACGGTCGACCCGGAGATCCGGGAGGAGTACATCGAGCGGGCCGCTCAGGCGGCTCGGATGACGGCCCCCGCCCCGGTGAAGATCGTGTTGACGGCGATGCACGGCGTGGGTGGGGCCACGTGCCGTGAGGTGCTCGCGCGAGCCGGGTTCACCGACGTCGTCGAGGTGGCTGAACAGTTCGAGCCGGATCCGGACTTCCCGACGGTGGCCTTCCCCAACCCGGAGGAGCCCGGGGCGCTGGACCTGGCGCTGGACAAGGCCCGGCAGGTCGAGGCGGACCTGGTGATCGCCAACGATCCCGATGCGGATCGTTGCTCCGCCGCCATCCCGGACGAGGACGCTCCCGGCGGCTGGCGTCAGCTGACGGGCGATGAGGTCGGCGCGCTCCTGGGTGAGCAGGCCGCCGAGCTGGCCGCTTTCGCCGGCAACGGGGTCCTGGCCTGTTCCGTGGTCTCCTCCCGCCTGCTGCGCCGGATCGCCCAGTCCCACGGCTTGGGCTTCCGCCGCACCCTGACGGGCTTCAAGTGGATCAGCCGTGAGCCAGGCCTGGTCTTCGGCTACGAGGAGGCCCTGGGCTACTGCGTCGATCCTGCCGCGGTGCGGGACAAGGACGGCATCTCCGCCTCCGTGCGGTTGGCGGTGCTGACCTCCGTGCTCAAGCAGCAGGGCCGGACCTTGCAGGATCTGCTCGACCGGCTCGCGCGGGAGCACGGGCTGCACGCCACGAGCCCGTTGAGCATGCGGGTCGAGGACCTTGACATCATCACCAGCACCATGGAGCGTCTGCGTTCGGGCGGGGCACCGGCCAAGCTCGCCGGTTCCCCGATCACCAAGACGGTGGATCTGCTCGACGGCATCTCGGACGGCAACGGCGGCACCCTTCCCCCCACGAACGGCCTGGTGTGGGTGACGGCCTCGGATGACCGGGTGGTCGTGCGACCCTCAGGGACCGAGCCCAAGCTCAAGTGCTACTGCGAGGTGATTCTGCCGACGAATGACACTCCAGTGGCCCAGGTGCGGGAGGCGGCCGCTGAGCGCCTGGAGGCCATCAAGGCCGACCTGCGCGGCATTCTGGGGATCGCTGCCTGAACAACCCCCATTGCATGCCTGGCTCCGGCGTCGCCGGGAGCGCCCGCGCAGGATCGGCGCAGGCTCAGCCCCGGCGTAGCAGCGGCACTCGCACCCAGGCACCGCGCGTCGCGGCCCAGTGGAGCAGGGCTGAGACCAGGTAGACCACTCCACAGGCCACGGCGATGACTCCGCCTGCGGACAGGTTCAGCTGCACTGCGATCAACAGCCCGGCCAGGGACGTCGCCGCACCGAGAATCGGGGCGCCGATCAGCAGCCGGCTCATGGTGCGCGTCCACGGCGCCAGCGCGGCCGCGGGCGCGGCGATGAGCGCGATGGGCAGAATCGTGCCGACGGCGGGAACGAGCATCACGATGGTCAGGGTAATCATGACCATGACGGTCCCCTCGGCCCAGGCGGGCTTCAGACCGCTGGCGCGGTATCCCAGCGGGTCGAAGCTGTAGAAGGTGAGGAACCGCCCGGCCACCGCGAGCACGAGGACCGTCAGCGCCAGGACGGCGCCGACGGCAATGACATCGACGCGATTGACGTTGAGCACGGATCCGGCCAGGAAGGAGTCCACCTTGATCGGCAGCGGGGCGAACCACTTATTGAGGAAGTAGCCCAGAGCGAATCCGAAGGTGAGGACGACGCCGGCGGCCGACTGGGAGGAGATTCCGGGGACCTGGGAGAGGCGCCGCATGAGCCAGATCATCGGCAGGCACATGAAGGCGGCTCCCACCAGCACCAGCGCCGACAGGAGGGTGAAGTCGGCGCGCTGACCGAGGACCACCCGCGAAAACCAGGCGGCGGTGACCACGCCGACGATCGCTCCGGGGAAGGTCGCGTGAGTGAGTGACTCGGTGAAGAAGATCCGGCGATGAACCAGTGCAAGCGCCCCCACGAGCCCGGCCAACAGCCCCATGAGAAGGACCTCAATGATGGGCAGCAGGAGGATGTCGAACCCGATTCTCATACCCGACTCCTCTTGGCCGTCGGGGTCACGCCTCTCCCCGAGCCCTCCGGCCCCCCGATGGGATTGGCACTGGCCTTCGCACCTACCGTCGTCGAGGTCGCCCCAGCTGTTGCGGACTGCGCCGAGCCGGCCCGCCGAGCCGGCCCGCGCAGCCTTTCGCGCGCGGTTGAGACGCTGACGGCAATTAGGAGGATCCCGGTCATCACCAGGGCCACGGTGGCCTGCGGGGAGATGGGCTTGTCGGAGGTCTCGGGTAGGGCCATGAGCAGCATGCCCAGGTATCCCCCGCCCACACCCACGGCGATGGCGACCAGGACCATGGTGCGTACCCGGGAGGCGAGGACGCGCGCCGTCGCACCGGGGATGACGAGGTAGCCGATGACCAGGAGGATCCCCACCGCCGTCGAGGCGGAGACCACCGCGGCAGCGATGGCGGTGTTGAGGACCAGGTCCAGTGCGAGGAGTCTCAGCCCGGAGGCGCGGGCGCCGGTGCGGTCGAAGGCGTAGGCCACCTGCTCCTTCCAGGTCGCCGCAATGAGCAGCAGTGCGACGGCGCACACGATGAGCGCCTGGGCGAGGCGCGCATCAGTGACCTCCAGGAGGCGGCCGAACATGAGGGCCTCGAGCTGGCCGGACATGTCGCCCTTGGCCAGGGACAGGATGAGCCCGACGGAGAAGAAGCTGGTGAGGACGACGGCGGTGCCGGCCTCGGAGGCCTCCCCCCGATGCGAACGGTGCGAGACGATGGTCAGCACCACGGCCGCGGCGACGGCGACGACGGAGGCCGCCGGGATGATTGCGTCGATCCCCCAGTAGACGGCGCCGGCGACGATCCCGGGGAAGACTGCGTGGACCATGGCCTCGGCGCTGAACTCGGCGCTGCGCAGGTTGACGATGACACCGATGACGCCGGCGACGACGCCCAGAAGCACCACCATCACCAGGGGGCGGAAGAGGAAGGGGTACGTCGCCAGCACTGTGAGCCCGGGGATGTTGAGGGCCGCCAGGCGCAGCTGCTCGAGGGCCTGGCTGAAGAGCGTCATCGCCTCACTCATGACGGCTCCTGCGTGCCCGCGCCGGAACGGAGTCCCAGCAGCCGGGTGGTGCCGTGGCCGCCGTAGGCCTCGTCGATGTAGCGGGCCACGAGCACGTCGTCGCGCGGGCCGAAGGCGATCTGCCGTCCGGCCAGGAGGGCCGCCTGCTCGCAGGTCTCCTGGGCCAGAACGAGATCGTGGGTGGAGATGACCAGGGAGATGCCCTGGTCCTTGAGGTCAGTGATGATGGACAGCAGGGCGTCCCGGTTGGGCTGGTCCAGGCCGTTGAAGGGCTCATCGAGGAGGATGAGGCGGGGCCGGGCGGCCACGCAGCGGGCCACGAGGACGCGCTGCTGCTGGCCGCCGGACAGGGTGCCGAAGCGCCTGTCGGCGCGGTCGGCCAGACCCACGCTCTCAAGGGCCTCCAGCGCCCGACGACGGGCCTCGGCACCGGGGCGCCGCAGGATGCCGAGCTGGGAGTACATGCCCATCTGGACCACCTCCCGCACGGTGACGGGGAAGGTGGGGTCGAGGTCGCTGAGCTGAGGAACGTATCCGACGGACCCCCGTGGCGCTCTGCCCGGTGCCGCCCCGTTGACACGCACCCGGCCTCGGCTGACGGTCACCATGCCGAGCAGGGCCCGCATGAGTGTCGTCTTGCCCGAGCCGTTGGGACCCACGAGGGCGAGGGCCTGCCCGGCCGGGACCCGACCAGTGACACCGGTGAGCACGGTGGAGGAGCCGTAGGAGAAGGAGGCGTCCTCCAGGGTGACGACTGGTTCGGCAGCAGCGGTCAGGGTGGTCGGGGAGGTCATCGCGGGAGTGCGATCACGGGGGTCTGTCATACGGTTCCTCACTTGACGTCGGAGGCCTTGGGGCTCCACTGGGCGAGGTCGGCAGGAATCTCGGTGACCGTGCCGCCCCAGGCCTTGGTGAGGTTGGAGACGTTGTGGAGGATGGAGCCGATGTAGGTCTCGCCGTCGGATCCGGGGGTCCCCAGGGAGTCACCGTAGAGGGCCTCATCACCGATGACCGCCTTGACTCCGGCGACCTCGGCGACCTTCTGGATGGACTTGGGGTTGTTGGAGTTCTCAGCGAAGATGGCCACGGCTCCGGAGGACTTGACCTTGTCCGCGGTCTGCTGGATCTTGTCTGCGGTGGCGTCCTGCTGGGCGTTGAAGTCGGACAGGGCGGCCCCCTCGAACTTCACGCCGAACTCCTTGCTGAAGTAGCCGAAGGCGTCGTGGCTGGTGAACAGGACCCGCTTGTCCTGGGGCACCGAGTTGAGGGAGCCGGCAGCCCACTCGTCGAGCTTTTTGAGCTTGGCGACGTAGGCGTCCACGTGGCTGCGGAAGACACCGGCCTGGTCGGGGGCGGCCTTCTCCAGGGCGGCGCCGATGTTGGTGACCTGGACGATGGCGTTCTTCGGTGAGGTCCACACGTGCGGGTCGAAGCGGAACTCGGGTTCGCTCTCACCCTCCTCCGGCGGGAAGGGCCACTTGGCGACCTCGACCTTGGCACTGCCCCGGTCGACCTTGTAGGGCTTGGCCTCCTCCTTCTTCTTCTGGGCGGCCAGGTCGTCGACGTCGGCGGCCCCGGCGACCCCGGAGGTCACCACCATGGTGCCCTTGAAGCCGGTGGAGTCGACGGCGGAGTCCAGGAAGTGCTCGAGGTCGACGCCGGAGATGAAGAAGAGATCCGCCTCGGACAAGGCCTTGGACTGGGCCGTGGTCATGTCGTGCTCATGCGCTGAGGCGTTGGGGGCCAGCAGGCAGGTGAGCGTGAGGTGGGACGTGGCCTTGGCTGCGTCGGCTCCGAAGTGCTGGGTCTTGCCGTCCGCGCCGGTGCGGTCGAAGGAGAGATCACTGGAGGCGTCGCCGCTGGCGAGCTGGGTGATGTAGTCGCAGATCTGCGTCGTGGAGGCGACTGCCTTGACCGTCCCCGCGGCGCCGGCCGAGGTCGAGCTGTGACCACAGGCAGCCAGGGCGGGAGCGGACAGGGCGAGGCAGGCAAGCGCCGCGGCGCTGCGGCGACTCATACTGGGGATGGTTCTCATAGAGCCGAGTATAGTTTCGGAGACCCGAAACTTGGCAAGTTGAGGCGATCCTTCCTGCTGCATACCGAAGGGGACGACGACGGGCCCGGCTGCTATGCCGGGCCCGTCCGTGAGGTGCGGTGACGCACGGTTACTTTCAGTCCGCCAGCCCCTCCAGGACGGCGGCGCTGGCGGACAGGCCCAGGCGGTTGGCTCCGGCCTCGACCATGGCCAGGGCGTCGGCGGCGGTGCGGATGCCGCCGGAGGCCTTGACGCCGAGGCGGTCTCCCACGGTGGCGCGCATGAGGGCGACGGCGTGGGTGGAGGCTCCGCCGGCGGGGTGGAAACCGGTGGAGGTCTTGACGAAGTCGGCCCCGGCGGCCTCGGCAACGCGGCAGGTGGAGACGATCTCCTCATCGGTGAGGGCGGCGGACTCGATGATGACCTTGAGGACGGCGCCCCGGCAGGCCTCGCGCACGCCGCGGATGTCGGCCTCGACGGCGTCGGCGTCGCCTTCCTTGACGAGGCGGAGGTTGACGACCATGTCGATCTCCTCGGCGCCCTTGGCCAGGGCGTCGGCGGCCTCAGCGGCCTTGACGGAGGTGGCGTGGGCGCCGGAGGGGAAGCCGCAAACGGTGGCCACGTGCAGGTCGTCAGGTACGTCCACCGGCAGGAGGCTCGGGGAGACGCACACGCTGTAGGTGTTCAGGTCCGCAGCCTCGGCGATGAGCGCATTGACCTGGGCGGTGGTGGCCTCGGGCTTGAGGAGAGTGTGGTCGATGAGGCGGGCGATCCGGGCGCGCGTGGTCATGGGGATCCTTTCACGAGAGTTCATCCATCATGGACCGACCCGCCTCATGCGGCAAAGCACCACGCGATGCACCTTCAGTGCTGGAATCACAGATGAGACAGGACGTTCACGATGTTTCCGTCCGCATCCCGGAAGAAGAAACGACGCACTCCCCACTCCTCCACAGCGAGGTCATGCACGATCTCCCAGCCGTTCTCCCGAGCGATCCGGTAGGCATCATCCAGATCATCCACCTCGATGGAGACCGCCGGGTTGACCGGAGCAGTGGGATCAGAGGCGATCAAACTGATTTGGATGGAACGATCCCCTGGCGGGGACAGGGTGGCGATCCAGCCATGATTCATGACCACCTCCATCCCGGTGAGGCGACGATACGCTTCAATGGCAGCATCAAGATCGCGCACAGTGATGAGTGGCATGGCTCGCCGTGTCGACATGGATATCACTCCCACACAACTGGTACTCGTCATGGATTGTTTTCGGGCGCGATGACGGCGAGGACGCGGGGCCAGTTGCCGAGCTCGCGAGGGCCGGGGCGGTGCGGATCGCGCGAGGCGGTCAGGTCGAGGGGGCGCACGGCGCCGCTGGAGGGCTCGTAGATGTGTGCGCTCCCCTCACCGGGGTCGTCCTGCCCGATGGTCTGCCAGGGCAGGGCCAGGACGTAGTGGCGGGGCAAGGCCGGGGTGCGTGCCAGGGACGTGCGCAGCCTCGTCCTCGCCGTGGGCTCACCCTCGGCGTCGGCGTCGAGGACGAGCGGGCCGCCGGTGACCAGAATGACCGGGAGTCCGCCTGCCAGCACCTCACGGATCGAGGCGACCTCACCGCCCCAGGCGGGGCCGTGGTCGCTCACCCACCTCACCGTGTAACGACGGCGCCCGCCACCCGGCGTGCAGGTGCGCACGATCTCGGTCATCTGCCGGGCCACGGACCAGGGCGTGGAGCCCAGCGCCTTCGGCCAGGGCAGGACCCCCAGGCCGTGGACATTCATGGCCCGCTGGAGACGCACCTGCTGGCGGGACAGGACGGACATCAGCTGCTTGCCCTCCCGGCCGGGTGGCGAGGCCGTCACCTCCTGGGCGAGGTCGTCCGTCACAGCTGCGCGCTCGCCAGGCGCCAGGAGCAGGCGGGCGGCCAGGAGGCAGGTGGGCCCGCAGGTGGTGGCGTCGGTCTGGGTCAGGGTGATGGCCTGGCCCGCCTGGGTGAGGCGGCCCACTCGCAGCCGGGAGTTGACGGCTCGGGCGACGATGGCGGGCTCCATCTGCCGGGGCGTGGTCATCCGATGCGCTCCAGGATGACGCCGCGCTGACGGCGGGCCACGGCGTCGGCCGCTTCCGGCGATCCGGCCTCGGAGATGACGATGCCACCGGCGAGCGCCTCCCGGGCGCGGGTGAAGCGCTCGGGGGTGGCGGTGTGCAGGGTGAGCAGCGGTTGGCCGGCGCGTACCTCGTCGCCCGGTTTGGCGTGCATGGTGACGCCGGCGACGGCCTGGACCGGGTCCTCCTTGCGGGCCCGCCCGGCCCCGAGGCGCCAGGCGGCCACCCCGACCGCGAGGGCGTCCAAGGTGGTGAGGACCCCGTCGGCCGGGGCAGTGACGGTCTCGGTCTCCGGGGCGAGGGGCAGGGGTGCGTCCGGGTCGCCTCCCTGGCGGGAGATCATGTCGCGCCAGATGTCCATGGCGCGCCCGTCGGCCAGGGCGGCTCGGGCCTGGTCCTCCTCGACGGGTCTGCCGGCGGCGGCGCACATCTCCAGGGCCAGGGCCACGGTGAGGTCGACGACGTCGGCCGGTCCCCCGCCGGCGAGCACCTCGAGGGACTCGGCGACCTCGAGGGCGTTGCCTGCGGTGAGCCCGAGCGGGGTGGACATGTCGGTGAGCAGGGCGCGGGTGGTCACGCCGGCGTCGGTGCCCAGGGCCACCATGGTGGAGGCGAGTTCGCGGGCCTGGCCGATCTCTTTCATGAAGGCGCCGGAGCCGACCTTGACGTCCAGGACGAGGGCGCCGGTGCCCTCGGCGATCTTCTTGGACATGATCGAGGAGGCGATGAGGGGGACGCAGGAGACGGTGGCGGTGGTGTCGCGCAGGGCGTAGAGGCGCTTGTCGGCGGGGGCCAGTCCCGCCCCGGCGGCGCAGATGACGGCGCCGGGGCCGTCGGCATCGAGCATCGTCGCGATCTCCTCGCCCGTGAGGTCAGCCCGCCAGCCGGGGATGGACTCCAGCTTGTCCAGGGTGCCGCCGGTGTGCCCGAGGCCGCGTCCGGACAGCTGGGGGACGCTCACGCCGAAGACGGCCACGAGCGGCGCCAGCGGCAGGGTGATCTTGTCCCCCACTCCCCCAGTGGAGTGCTTGTCTGCCGTGGGGCGGGTCAGGCCGGAGAAGTCCATGCGCTCCCCGGAGGCGATCATGGCGTCGGTCCAGCGCGCGATCTCGGCCCGGCTCATGCCGCGCAGGTAGATGGCCATGGCCAGGGCGCTCATCTGCTCCTCGGCGACGGCGCCGCGGGTGTAGGCCTCCACGACCCAGTCGATCTGGGCGTCGGTCAGGGCGGCGCCGTCGCGCTTGGCGGCGATGACGTCGACGGCGTCGAAGGGCTCGACGGCCGGCGGTGCGGCGGGGACGGTCACGGGGTTTCTCCTCCATCTGTGGCTGCTGGTCAGCCGGCCCTCAGCTCTGCGGGCCGACGACGCGTTCGACGTCGTCGGCGGTGAAGCGGTCGGGCAGGACCTCGTCGATGCTCATCATCCCCGAGGGCATAGCCAGCACCATACCGTCGGCGGCGTGCTCGCTCAGGAGCTGGCGACAGCGCCCGCACGGCGCCAGGGCCCGGCCGTGGGCGTCCACGCAGGCGAAGGCGACCAGGCGCCCTCCTCCGGTGCGGGTAAGCTCGGAGACGAGGCCGCACTCGGCGCACAGGGTGACGCCGTAGCCGGCGTTCTCCACGTTGCATCCCGAGACGAGTCGGCCGTCGTCGACCAGGGCGGCGGCCCCGACCTTGAAGCGGGAGTAGGGGGCGTAGGCGTGGGTCATGGCCTCCACGGCGAGCTCGTGCAGGGCCTGCCAGTGGGCGTCGGTCAGTTCGGTGGGCGCGATGCTGCTCACGGGTAGGGCACCCCCTCGGCGGCCGGGGCACGCACCTTGCCCACGAATCCGGCCACCGCCAGGATCGTGACGATGTAGGGGATCATGGAGATGATGTCCGGTGAGACCGAGCTGCCGATGACCGGCAGGGTCTGGGCCACGGAGGTGGCGAAGCCGAAGAGCAGGGCCGCCCCCAGGGAGCCCAGGGGCCGCCAGGCGCCCAGGATCATGGCGGCCAGGGCGATGTAGCCGTTGCCGGCGGTCATGTCGTTCTCGAAGGACAGGCCCGAGCCGACGGTGAAGAAGGCCCCTCCCAGTCCCGCGAGCGCCCCGGCCAGGGCCAGGTTGGCCACGCGGGTGCGCATGACGTTGATGCCGACGGTGTCGGCGGCCTTGGGGTGCTCACCGCAGGCCCGCAGCCTCAGCCCCCACCGGGAACGGAACAGCATGACGGACAGGACCGCCACGGCCGCGTACATGAGGTAGACGAGGATCGTCTGGCGGAAGAGGACCGGCCCGATGATCGGGATCCGGGACAGCAACGGCACCGCCAGGGTGGGCAGGCGCAGGGCCCGGTTGAGGCTGGGGCTGGAGGATAGGAAGGTGGAGAACAGGAAGCCGGTGAGCCCGGAGACCAGGACGTTGAGGACGACACCGACGACGATCTGGTTGACCCGGTAGCGCAGGCCGAACAGGGCCAGCAGGAGGGCCACGAGGACTCCGGCCACGGGGGCGGCCAGGATCCCCACCCAGGGGTTGGAGCAGGCCGAGGCGACGACGGCCCCCAGGAAGGCCCCGCCCAGGAGCTGGCCCTCGATGGCGATGTTGATGGTGCCCGAGCGCTCCCCGATGATCCCGGCCAGTGAGCCGTAGACGAGGGGGACGCTCAGTCCCAGCGCGGAGGACAGGATGGTCACCAGGGGGATGACGCCGCGGCTTCCGGCCCCGGCCCAGGCCAGGAAGGCCAGGACGAATCCGACGCCGATGAGGACGGCGGCCCAGGTGGGGATCCTGCGGCGGCGCCGGGAGCGGTCGAAGGCGACGGCGGTGGCCGCCGCGACGATCACGGCGGCGGTGAGGATGATCAGGCGCGCGTTGAGCTCGGGGGCCCCGAGCCGGAAGAGGTCGGAGGAGGCGGTCAGGTCGAAGGTGGTCGAGCCGCGGGCCCCCAGAGCCATGAGCCCCTGCAGGAGGAGCACGACGGCGCCGGTGATCGGGATCTTCAGATCCATGGGCGCCGCCGTCGCGGGCGCGGAGGCATCCGGTGCGGTTACGGCGTGAGAGTCGGCAGAAGCGGTTGATGCGCTCATGGCTCAGGCCTCCTTCGCGGCGGGAGCGGCCGGGGCTGCGGCCGGCACTGAGGCGGGGGACGGATCGGTGCCACCGAGTGGCTCTCGGCGCTCCGGGAGCCGGAAGATGGCCCGGATCAGGGGCGGCGCGGCGATGAACAGCACGATCGTGGACTGCAGGACCATGACGATCTTGATGTGGGTTCCCGGGGCCGCCTGCATGGCAGTCCCACCGGCGCGCAGCGCCCCGAAAAGCAGGCCGGCCAGCACGGTCCCCAGGGGGCGGGAGCGTCCCAGGAGTGCCACCGTGATGGCGTCGAAGCCGATAGTGCCCACGACGGACTCGTCCATGCTCTTCTGGGTGCCCAGGACCGGCGCGGTGGCGGCCAGCCCGCACAGGGCGCCGGAGATCATCATGACCAGGCTCGTCACCCAGGGAACGCTCATGCCGGCGGTGCGGGCGGCGTCGGCGTTGAGGCCGGTGGCCCGCAGCTGGAAGCCGAGGCGGGAGCGCTCCATGAGCCACCACACGGCCACGGCGACCAGCAGGGCCAGGAGGAAACCGGCGTGGAGGCGGAAGGAGTCACCGGCCAGCCAGGGGTACTGGGCGGTATCCGCCACGGTCAGGGACTTGCGGTTGCCGGTCTCCCCCTCGCCGTTGAAGGCCTTGAGGCTGAGCACCTGGGAGAGCAGGTGGGCGGCGATGGAGTTGAGCATGATCGTCACGATCACCTCGTTGGCGCCGGTGCGTGCCTTGAGGACGCCGGCGATGCCGCCCCACACCAGCCCTCCCAGACCCGCCCCGACGACGGCGACGAGCAGGTGGGCCATCGTGGGCAGGTTCCAGGCGATGCCCACGTAGCAGGCGGTGATCGCCCCGAGGATCATCTGCCCCTGGCCGCCGATGTTGAACAGGCCGGCTCGGAAGGCCACCGCCATGCCGAGCCCGGCGATGATGAGCGGGGTGGCGTTGGTCAGGGTGTCGGTGATGGGGCGGATCATGCGCACGCCCGTGGTGGCGCGCCAGTCGAAGACGGCGCCGCGCAGCAGGGAGCTGTAGGCCTCGCTCAGGGTGGAGGCGGTGGCGTGGAGGAAGTCGCCGGGGCGGTTGAGCAGGTAGGTGGCGGTGTAGCGCACCTCGGAGTCGGCCGCGAGGATGAGGATCGAGCTGAGGATCAGGGCGGTCAGAACCGCGAGCAGCCCGACGACGGCCGGTGAGGAGACGACCTGCCGCAGCAGGGCGGCCTGGCCGCTCGGGCCGTGCTTGGTCTGCTCCTCGGGGTGGTCCTCGGACGGGGGCGTCGGGCTCGCTTCGGTGCTGGAGCCGGTGGTGGGAGTGCTCATCGTGTCTGCTCCTGAGGGTCGAGGGCCTGCTCGGCGGGGGTGCCGGCCATCATGAGGCCCAGGGCGTCGCGGGCGGTGTCGGCGGGGACAATGCCGACGATCCGTCCGCGGTACATGACGGCGATGCGGTCGGCCAGGGCGTAGATCTCATCGAGCTCGGAGGAGATGATGAGGACGGCGGTGCCGGTATCCCGCTCGGCGACGATGCGCTGGTGGACGAACTCGATGGAGCCCACGTCCAGGCCTCGGGTGGGCTGAGAGGCGACGAGGACCTTGAGGGGCCGGGAGAGCTCACGGGCGAGGATGGCCTTCTGCTGGTTGCCTCCCGAGAGGGTGGAGATGGCGTCGTCGACGTCGGTGACGCGCACGTCGAACTCCTCGCGCATCCGGTGGGCGGCGTGGCGCACGCGCGTCGGGGACAGTGACGGGCCTCGCCCCAGGGAGGGGTCGTCGTAGCGGTCCAGGACCATGTTCTCGGCGACGGAGAGCTCGGCGACCATGCCGTCGGTGGTGCGGTCCTCGGGCACGAAGCCCAGTCCGGCTCGCAGGCGGCGGCGCACCGTGTGGCGGGTGACGTCCTGACCGTCGAAGGCGATGGAGCCGGTGGTGGGCGCTCGCAGCCCGAGGATGACCTCGCTCAGCTCGGTCTGGCCGTTGCCCTGGACGCCGGCAATGGCGAGGATTTCGCCGGCGCGCACGTGCAGGTCGATGTCCTCAAGCAGGGTGGTGCCGCCCTCGATGAGGCTGATGCCCTCCAGGGCGAGCCCGTCGCCTGCGGGGTCGGCCGGGGGCTTGTCGACGGTCAAGGAGACGTCGTGGCCGACCATGAGGCCGGCGAGCTCGGCGGCCGAGGCGGTGGGCTCGGCGGTGCCGACGACGCGGCCGCGGCGGATGACGGTGATGGTGTCGGCGACCTCGCGGATCTCGCGCAGCTTGTGGGTGATGAAGACGATGGAGGTGCCCGAGGCCTTGAGCTCGCGCATGATGGTGATGAGCTCGTCGGTCTCCTGCGGGGTGAGCACGGCGGTGGGCTCGTCGAGGATGAGGACCTTGGCGTCTCTGGCCAGGGCCTTGATGATCTCCACGCGCTGCTGGACGCCCACGGGCAGATCCTCGATGAGGCCGTGGGGGTCGACGTCGAAGCCGAAGCGGCGGGAGATCTCGGTGACCTTGGCGGCGGCGGCGCCGGTGTTGATGAGCCCCAGCGACCCGACCGGCTCGTAGCCCAGGGCGACGGACTCGGCCACGGTGAAGACGGGCACGAGCATGAAGTGCTGGTGGACCATGCCGATGCCGGCGGCCACGGCGTCGCCCGGCCCGGAGAAGGTGACGGGCTCGTCGTCGATGAGGATCTCTCCGGCGTCGGGCTGGTGGAGGCCGTAGAGGACGTTCATGAGCGTGGACTTGCCCGCGCCGTTCTCGCCCAGGAGGGCGTGGATCTGGCCGGGTTCGACGGTTAAGTCGATATGGTCGTTGGCCACGAGCGGCCCGAAGGCCTTCGTGATCCCGCGCAGCTCAAGCTTCACAACAGGCTCGCTTCCGGGTGGCGGTGGAGGCTCGGGGCGCCGGCCCCGGCCGGGCGGTCAGGAGGGGTCGTAGGGGGTGGAGACGTCGAGGGACCCGTCGATGATCTGGCCTCGCAGCTCCTCGAGCCTGGCCTTGACCGGCGCCGGCACCCGAGAGTCGAAGTCGTGGAAGGGTGCGGCGGCCACCCCGTTGTTCTTGAGGGTTCCGATGTAGGGCTCGGAGGAGAATCTCCCCTCGGAGGCGTTCTTGACGGTGTCGAAGACCGAGTTGCCGATCTCCTTGACCACGGAGGTCATGATGATGCTGCCGTCACCGGAGGAGGTGTAGCCGTCGGAGTCGACCCAGATGACGGCGTTGGTGCCCCCGGCGTCGTTCTTCTGGCGCACGGAGGACAGCGTGCCCTGGCCGACGGGGCCGGCCACCGGCATGATGATGTCCGCGCCCTGGGAAATGAACTGCTCGGTGATGGCCTGGCCCTTGGCGGCGTCGGTGAAGTTGCCGACGAAGGATCCGCCCTTGCCGGTGGTGGTGTCCCAGCCCTTGACCTGGACCTGGGCGCCGGTGTCCTGGTTGTAGCGGGCCACGCCCTTGGCGAAGCCGTCCATGAAAATCTGGACGGTGGGCAGGGGCTTGCCGCCGTAGGTGCCCACGACCCCGGTGCGGGAGGTACCGGCGGCGGCGTATCCGGCCAGGTAGGCGGCCTCGGCCGTCTTGAACAGCAGCGGCTTGGTGTTGGGCAGGGTGGCGGGCTTGCCGTCGGCGCCGATGAAGGAGGCGTCGATGAGGGCGAACTGGATGTCGGGGTTGGCCTTGGCCGACTCGGTCAGGTCGGCGGCGATGTTGAAGCCGACGCCGATGACGAGCTTGCAGTTCTGCTGAATGAGCGCGTAGATGTTGGTGGCGTAGTCGGCCGAGTTCTCCGACTGCACGGCAATGGTCTTGACTCCCAGCTCCTTGCCGGCCCGGTCCAGGCCCTTCTTGCCGGACTCGTTGAAGGAGTGGTCGTCGAATCCGCCCTCGTCGGAGAGCATGCAGGCGGTGAAGTTCTTGGCTCCCTCCAGGTTGCGGGCGGGCCGCTGGGCCGGTGGCGTCCCGCAGGCGGCCAGGGCCAGGGCCACGGCCGCGCCGAGCGTCATCGCGGAGCAGGCCTTCTTCATGGAAACCTCCGTGGTTCTCACGTGCGACGGGGGACACATTCGAGTGTCAAGGATAGGCGAGAACCTCCCATTCTCACACCACGTGTTCCACCGGGATGAGCACGTGATCGTCGTGGATTCAATGAGGGGCCCGGCACCCGAGGGCTGTCTTCTTCCGGCGCCGGGCCCTCAAAGGGCCGGCTGACCGACCCCGATTGCCGCTGCGTGCCCTACCGACAGGGGCGGCGAGGCTGCTCGCGGCAGATCGGGTGGCGTCCGGCGTCGTCTGGTCGCAATGCACGAGGCCCGGGTGCTACTGGAGGAAGGATGGGGGTACTCCAGGTAGGGAGGGCCTTCGTGCAGTACGCACAAGCCTTGGCCAGTGGCTCCCGCCCCTCGTGGAGTAGGGGCGGCTCTCACAAGCCCCGGGCCGGAGCCGACGTCGGACCACAACCTCCAGGCCCCGATCAGGAGTTGAGCGGGGCCAGTGGGGTCGAACCTGGGGTGAGGGCGTCGGGCTGCGCCGCGAGAACCCCGCTGAGCCGACGCCGAAGGCAGCCCAGTGTCCACAGCGCTGACATTAGCGAACCCGCTGCGGAAGTGCCCGGTGAGGATCGTTGGAATTCCGCGGTTTGTCCTCGGCGTGCGGCGCCAGAGCGGAGCTAATGTCAGCGCCATGGACATTGGCGAGACGCCGGACCTCTTCCATCGACCCACCATTGCCTTCGGGGCGGCCAGCCATACCCGGAATCACGCCCGCGTGGGCGTTTCAGAAGTCGAGGGGACAAGACGGTCCCCGGTGCAGTGGTTCGGCTAGAGCAGGTCCTCTCGACCGGCCGCCTTGAGGGCGTCGACGACGCTCTTGACGTCCTGGGCGTGCTCGGGGGTGGTGACCAGGAGGGCGTCGGGCGTGTCGACGACGACGGTGCCCGGCACTCCCAGGAGCACCACCGTGCGTCCGGAGGAGGAGGCGATGAGGGCGCCCTCGGAGTCGAGGGCCCGGATCTCTGCGCGCGGGGCGGCGTCGCTGGCAGTGCCGGTGCCGTCGGTGTCGTCAGTGTCGTCGGTGTCGTCGGTGTCGTCGAGCACTCTGGCACCGGTGGCCGGACCCTGGGTGCGGGGCGGGACGAGGTCGGTCAGGGCGTCGAAGCCGCCGACGTCGTTCCAGCCCATGGAGACCGGCACGGTTGCCACTCCCCCGGCGGCGGCCACCGGCTCGGCGATGGCGTGGTCGATGGCGATCTTCTCCAGGGCGGGCCAGCGCTCGGCCAGGACCTCCTCGCGCTCGGGGGCGTCCCAGACGGCGGCGATGGCCTCGATGCCCTGGGCCAGCTGGGGCCTGAGCTCGGCGAGGTGGTCCAGGAGGACGCCGGCGCGGACCACGAACATGCCGGCGTTCCAGCGGTAGTCGCCGGTGGCCAGGTAGGCGGCGGCGGTGTTGGCGTCGGGCTTCTCGGTGAAGCCCAGGACCCGGCGTCCGTCGGGGGCCCCGGGCACGTCGGTGGGGTCGCCGGCGTGGATGTAGCCGAAGGCGGTCGAGGGGCCGGTGGCCGCGATCCCGATGGTGACCACCCAGCCCTGCTCGGCCAGGCGGGCGGCCTGGCGGACGGCGTCGGCGAAGGCTGCCCGGTCGGCCACGGTGTGGTCGGCGGCGAAGGAGCCGACGACGGCGTCTCGTCCGTGGCGGTGGGCGATGACGGCGGCGGCCAGGCCGATGGCCGCCATGGAGTCGCGCGGGGAGGGCTCGGCCAGGAGGTTGTCGCGCGGGATGCTCGGGAGCTGGTCGGCCACGGCGGCGATGTGGGCGACGCCGGTGACGACCGTGGTGGTGGCGGTCAGTGGGGCCAGGCGCTCAACGGTGTCCTGCAGGAGGCTGCGGCCGGCCCCGGTGAGGTCGAGGAGGAACTTGGGGCGCCGGCGTCGGCTGAGCGGCCACAGCCGGGTGCCCGCACCTCCGGCGGGAATGATGGCGTGAATGGCCGGCGCCGAGCTGTCGGGCTGTACGGCGCGATCGGGCTTGCCAGAAATCTCAGTCACCGCCACAGGCTATCGTCCCGGCCCGCCGCCTGTTCACCAGGTCTGGCTCAGGGCAGCACCGGGACCCGGCCTTCACGGGATCGGCACCGGGGGGACGTAGTCGGGGTGCGCCGTCGGGTCCGCCTCGAGGCTGCCGGTGATGGACTGGCGGGGCCAGGTCAGGGTCGCGGGCACGGAGAGGGTCACGTAGTTGGGGCGCTCGTGGGCGTGGACCTCGTTGGGGTGGTCGACGTCGCGGGGCAGCGGCGGGTTGGCCATCCAGGCCGCCACGAGCAGCACGACGCGGCTGGTCAGGTGCAGCCACAGGATGAGGACGGCGATGGCCGCGAAGGAGGCCAGCAGCGGGTTGCGCGTCACCGAGCCGACCGCCCCGGTCCCCACCTGGCGCAGCACGCCCAGGGCGAAGGCGCCCAGCATGCAGCCCTGCAGCAGGTCGCGTCGGGGCGGGCGGATGCCGCACATGGTGATGAGGAGCGCCAGGACACCGGTGTCGATGAGGAAGGAGAGCAGGAGCGTCATCACCCACGCCCCGGTTCCGGTCAGCGACTGCGGCAGGCCCAGGGAGCGGCCGACACTGCCCGACAGTGTCGTCGTCACCACCGAGGCCACGGCCGTCACCAGCACTCCGGCCACGATGACGAGGAAGCCCGCGAGATTCGCCAGCTGCCCGACCACCGGCCTCATGACGGGATTGACCAGTCCGAACATGGCCCGCAAGGCGATCTTGAGAGTGCCCATGAGGCTGATGACGGAGTAGATGAAGGCCCCGGCAGCCAGCACCGATCCGAGGTTGAGTGCCGAGGGGAGGGTCAGCTGCTCGACCGAGACGAGTCCCCTGCCGTTGCCAGTGTCGATGACACCGGGCAGCAGAGAGTTGATGGAGTCCACGACGGCGGCCCGGATGGTGGGGTGCTGACCGAGCATCGCCATGAGCATGCTCACGCCGATGACGAGGACGGCGAAGACCGAGAACATGCCCGTGTAGGCGATTCCTCCGGCCATGAGCGCGCCGCGCGCCGTGCCGTAGCGGATCAGTGCCCGACCGACCCGCGAGCGCCGCCCGGCCTCCAGCAGTTTCTTGACGCGATCGATCATGCCGACACCGCCGGAGTCGTCGGAAGCACCGACACTGCGGGCGCCGCAGTGTCAGCGGAGGCGTCAGGGGCCAGGGAGCCCCCGAAGGCGAAGGCGGACACGACGTCCCAGCTCCCTTCCGAAGCCGGGCACCGGCCACCGCCGTGGCTGGCGGGCCGGCTGCGGTGGCGGTAGAGGTGAAGCTCGGTGACGGTGAAGTCCATGGTGAGGTCAGCTCCCTTTCTGGCTGCTGTGTCGAGGCCGTCCTCGGCGATCTCGTGGGCCAGGGTCACGTGCGGGTGGAAGGGGAAGCTGAGCGAACGAGCCAGGGGTCCCCGGCGGTCGCGCACCCGCACCTGAAGACGGTCGCACTCCTCGGCGCCGCTGCGCAGACCGAGGTAGACCACGGGGCTGACGGGCCGGAAGGTGCCGACCTCGTCCAGCCGCACCTCGAAGGGGCTCGTCCCGGCAGCCACGTTGCGCAGGTGCCGCTTGACCTCGTCGAGGGAGTCGACGTCGATGGCCGTGGGCGGCAGCAGCGTGATGTGGGGCGGCACGACCTCGGCCAGAGGATCCCCCGCGGCCTCCCGCACCGCCCTCACCTGGGCGGCGTAGTGGGAGGGCAGGGCGATGGCCACACCGATGACGCACTGGTGCGCGTCTGGTGCGGGGATCTGCATGACTCCTGGACTCCTACGGGATGACTGGTTGATCGGGCTGATGTGAGTTCCTGCGTCCGGAGAACGCATGACCACGAGGGTGACCCGAACACATTACCGTGTCACGCCCCTGTTATCCCAGCCGGGAGCGCGGCACGAGCGGGATAAGTGTGCCATGACCGACCGAACGGGTGGAACGGTCGCCCCGCCGCCGCCTGTGCGACTCTGTGCGGGAACGTGCGGACATGGCGTTTTCGACGTCGAGGTCTGGCAAACTGGGCCCATGCAACCCGGCCCCTCAGCCTCCGCCGTCGGATCGCCCCGCCCGGCCCCGATGCTCGCCCGTCAGCGCCAGGAGCACATCCTGGAACGGGTCGCGGCCACCGGCGGGGTTCGGGTGGCCGACGTCGTCGAGGAGCTGGGCATCTCGGAGATGACCGTGCGCCGTGACATCACCGAGCTGGTCACCCAGGGGCTGGTCGAGCGCGTCCACGGCGGGGCGGTGGCGGCCGGCCCCACCACCCTCGAGCCGCGATTCACCGCCAAGTCGACCCTCAACCTGGAGGCCAAGCGCCGCATCGGTCAGGCCGCGGCCGCCATGGTCCGCCCCGGGGACTCCCTGGCGCTGTCAGCCGGGACCACCACGCTGGCGCTCGCCCAGGCCCTGACCGAGCTGGAGCACTTCCCCACCCTGACCGTCATCACGAACTCGCTGCCCGCCGCGCAGGTGCTCTTCGACGCCGCCGACGCCGCCCGCGCCGAGAACCGCGACGCCCCCACGGCGGTCATCACCGGGGGTGAGCGCACGCCGTCGAACGCCCTGGTGGGGCTGGTGGCCATTGACGCACTGAGCACGATGCGTGTGGAGTGGGTCTTCCTGGGTGCCCACGGATTCACTCCCGAGGCCGGGCTCATGACCCCCAACCTGCAGGAGGCCTCCGCCAACCAGGCGCTGGTCGCTGCGGGGCGCACGGTGGTGGCCACGCTGGACTCCTCCAAGTGGGGGGTCCTGGGTCTGCGCTCCTTCTGCGCCACCCGAGACATCGGGGTCCTGGTGACCGAGGCCGAGCCCGACGCCGACGGCGTCGATGCGCTCAAGCAGGCCGGCACCCGACTGACCATCGCCACCTGACCCCGTCCCGCGGGCCTTTCCCTTCCACAGCCTGTCCGCTCACTCACAGAACAACCCACCACAGGAGAACACGATGACCAACGATGCTCCCGTCTTCGCACCTGCGCTGAGCCCCCAGGAGGGCGCCGAGGCCGCCACCGCCCTGTTCCGGGAGGTCTTCGAGGCCGAGCCCGACGGCGTCTGGTACGCCCCCGGGCGCGTCAACATCATTGGCGAGCACACTGACTACAACGGCGGCCTGGCTCTGCCCATCGCCCTGCCACACCGGGCGCACCTGGCGCTGCGGCGCCGCGAGGACCGCGTCGTGCGCCTGGTCTCCCCCCAGACCCGGGAGAAGGTCGACGTCATGGACCTCGACACGATCGGTCCGAAGGGAACCCCCGGGGAGGTGGCGCACTGGGCCTCCTACATCGCCGGCGTCGCCTGGTCCCTGGAGCGCGACGGCTTCGAGAACCTGCCCGGCTTCGACGCCGCACTCGTCTCCTGCGTGCCCCTGGGAGGCGGACTGTCCTCCTCGGCGGCCCTGGAGTGCTCGGCCGCCGTCGCCATTGACGAGGTCGCGCACCTGGGCCTGGCCGGGACTGCGCAGGAGCCCGACGACGCCGGGCGCGCCCGCCTGGTGACCAACTGCGTGCGCACGGAGAACGAGATGGCCGGGGCCCCCACCGGCGGCATGGACCAGTCGGCCTCCATGCGCTGCCGCGAGGGTCACGCCCTGGAGCTGGACTGCCGCGACGGCTCGGTGACCCACGTGCCCTTCGACCTGGCCGCCGAGGGCCTGGCCCTCCTGGTCATCGACACCAAGGCCAAGCACTCTCTGGACGATGGCCAGTACGGGGCCAGGCGAGCGGCCTGCGAGCGGGCCGCTGAGATCCTCGGGGTGGAGCTCCTGGCGGACATCGCGATCGACGACCTGCCCGGCGCCCTGGAGCGCCTCGCGGCCACCGACGGCGACGATGCCGACGATGCCGACGAGCTGGTCAAGCGCACCCGCCACGTTGTCACCGAGATCGACCGCACCCGCCGGCTCGTGGCGCTCCTGCAGGACGGGCAGCCCCTGCGCGGAGAGAAGCTCGCCGAGGCCGGCAGGCTCATGGACGCCTCGCACGAGTCACTGCGTGTGGACTACGAGTGCACCTGCCCCGAGCTGGACGTGGCCGTGGAGGCGGCCCGCGCCGCCGGCGCCCACGGGGCGCGCATGACCGGCGGCGGATTCGGCGGCTCGGCGATCGCCCTGGTGGACGCCGACACCGTCCACGACGTGGCCCGCGCCGTGGCCGAGGCCTACCAGCACGAGGGCTTCAACCCGCCGGCCTTCCTCGACGCGGTTCCCGCCGCCCCGGCCGGCAGGCTCGCCTGAGCGGCCCCGACGCACCGCTGAGCCTCCACGCCTGACGGCCATCAGTCCTCTCCAACCTCGGTTGGAGAGGACTGTCAGCATTCCTCCTTCAGGATGAGGTCAGACAACCGCCTGTGCCGTAGTCTCTGCGCGTATTAATCAGGAGCCCGGGGTCCCTTCCCGGTTCTGATCCCGCCGCCTTCCATGGAGGACGCCGTGAAGCGCTTCGTCTGGCCCGCCCTCAAGACCCTCATTGCGGTGATCGTCGCCGTCGCCCTGGTGAAGATCGCTTTCTTCCCCTCGCAGAGCGACGGTACGACCGCTGACATCTCCCCGGGTTACGCCGCCGACGTCAAGACCGTCCCCGTGACCAAAGGCAACATCTCCAACACGGTCTCGGTCAAGGGTCACATCGTTCAGGACGCCACGGTCGAGGTCCAGGCCGACCTGGCCGGCGTGGTGGACTCGGTCGCCGTGGAGAAGGACACCCAGGTCAGTGCCGGTGACCCGCTGCTCTACATCAAGCACTCCGAGTCCCAGCCCCCGGTGACCAAGACCGATGAGAACGGCAACGTCACCCAGACCCCAACCGAGGACAAGGTCACCTGGTCCACGATCTACGCCCCCGTCAGTGGCACCGTGACCCCCAAGGTCCTCAAGCAGCAGGAGACCGGCGTCGGCGTCGTCGTGGCCACCATCACCCCCGCGACCTACTCGGCCACCGGGACCGTCAGCGCGGCGCAGCAGTACCGGCTCACCAACGCTCCCACTGCCGCGACCCTGACCCTGGAGGGGGGCCCGGCGCCCTTCCAGTGCAACAACCTCAAGGTCGGTACCAAGGCCTCCACCTCCACGACCACCGGTGGGGACGGCTCGACGACGACTACCTCCGGTGACGGCACCAGCGTGGAGATGCGCTGTGCGGTTCCCGGCGACCAGAAGGTCTTCGCCGGTATGCCGGTGACCATCAGCGTTGACGCCGGCAGCGCCTCAGAGGCCCTGATGGTTCCAGTCACCGCTGTGGAGGGCAAGGTCGGCTCGGGCTTCGTGTGGCTGGTGCCCGAGTCCGGGGACGCCTCCAAGGCGGTCAAGACCGCTGTGAAGCTGGGGATCACGGACGGTACGAACATCCAGATCACCGCCGGCCTCAAGGCCGACCAGCAGGTCCTGCAGTTCGTCCCCAACAAGGACACGCGCCGCACCGGGACACCGGACACCTGCGAGCCGGACAACTCCGCCTGCTACGACTCCGAAGGCAAGGAGATCCTGTGAGCGGGCTGCTGGAGCTGCGGGAGATCACCCGTACCTTCACCGTCCCCGACTCCGAGCCCCTGCACATCCTCACGGGAGTCAACCTGAGCGTCTCCCCCGGTGAGCACGTGGCCATCGTGGGACGCTCGGGAACGGGAAAGTCCACCCTGCTCAACATCCTGGGTCTCATCGACAAGCCGACATCGGGCCACTACACGCTCTCGGGCACCGACACCTCCCGGCTCGGGGAGAGCCGCCGCGCCCACCTGCGGGGACAGACCTTCGGCTTCGTCTTCCAGTCCTTCAACCTCATCCCAGGACTGACCACCACCGAGAACGTGGCGGCACCCCTCCTGTACGACACCGGCAGGGCCTTCTGGACCCGCAGCGCACGGGCCGCCGAGCTGTTGGAGGCCGTAGGCCTGGGTGACAAGGTGGGCTCGCCCATCTCGCGCCTGTCGGGAGGCGAGCAGCAGCGGGTGGCCATCGCCAGGGCGCTGTCGCGCCGCCCCAGCGTCATCCTGGCTGACGAGCCCACCGGCGCCCTCGACGTCGACACCGGCAACTCGGTCATGACGCTCCTGGAGCGCCAGTGCGCCGAGAACGGTGCCGCCCTCATCATCATCACGCACGACCTGGCCGTGGCCGGCCGCGCTCACACCCAGTACCGGCTCGATCACGGCACCCTCACCCCGATCTCCGTCATGCGTCGCAAGGTCGGCAGCCTGGAGGAGTTCGGTGAGGTCGTCACCACCCCTCCGGCATCCCCCTACCCGTCCGCGCCCACCAGCCAAGAAGGAGCCTCATGAACGGCATTCTCACCGGATTCTTCGGCGCCATCGTCGAGGCCTGGGCCCAGCTGCGCATCGGCAAGCTGAGGGTCCTGCTATCGCTGGTGGGCGTGGCGGCGGCGGTGGCGGCCATGACCTTCGTCATCGCCCTGGGTCAGGTCTCCGTCGACGCCATCAACAAGGTCAGCGAGAAGTACACCGGCCGCCCGGGCACGGTGACGATCAACGTCAGCCCCACCGGCAAGGGCCTGGACCAGGCCCTCCAGGCCGACGACGCCCCCGAGTCGAGCACCGGCGCAGACTCAGGTGCCAGCGGCGGCAGTAGCGACGGTGCGGGCGGTACCGGCGGCGCAGGCAGTGCGGGCGCCGCAGGGGGCGCTGGTAGCGGGGGCGGAGGCTCCACGACCAGCGCTGCGACCGCGGCGAAGATCTCCTCGGCGATGAACAGCTTCGTCGAGCGCTACGAGGTCAAGTCCTGGGCGACGACCTACACCTCCAACGTGCGCTTCTCCTTCCCCGACGGCGCTCGGAGCGTGCCCACCCAGACCGTGAGCCTGAGCTACGGGCTCCTGCACCACAAGACCGTCTCCCAGGGGCGCTGGTTCACCGCGCAGGACGAGGACGACCTCTCCCCGAGCATGGTCGTCACCCAGGGATTCCTCGACGCACTGGGGATCCAGCAGCTCACCGAGCCGGTCACCATCACCTCCTTCTCCCCGGTGCAGACCTCCTTCACGATCGTCGGCGTCCTGGAGGCGGAGGACCTCTCCCTCATGGGCTGCAGCGGCGACCCCGAGCGGGACGCGGGCCTGCCGTGCACCCAGCCCGTGACCGCCTTCGCCCTCAACACGCCCTATGAGCACTGGCTGCCCAAGGACGCCGCCCGCCCCGCCCCCACGCTGGAGATCTGGGCCGGTCAGGACGGCGCGAAGGAGGTCGCCAGCCTGGCCAAGAAGGACCTGGACGCGCGCTTCGGTCAGGGCTCGACCCAGGCCGAGGACAACCTCCAGAGCGGTGGCCTCACCTCCAGCGCGAACACCTTCACCCAGGTGGTCACGGCCGCCGGCGTGTTCGTCATGCTGCTGGGGGCCCTGAGCCTGGTCAACATCTCACTGGTGACCGTGCGTCAACGCATCCACGAGATCGGGGTGCGACGCTCCTTCGGGGCGACGAGCCGACGCATCTTCTTCTCCATCATGCTGGAGTCGGTGGTGGCCACCGTGGTCGCCGGCGTCGTCGGCATCGGGATCGCCATCGTAGGGATGCGCTTCATGCCGCTGAGCACCTTCCTGGGCATCCCGGTGACCACGACCCCGCCCTTCCCCATGGTGGCGGCTGTCATCGGCCTGGTCGCGGCCACCGCCGTGGGCGCGCTGGCGGGCATCATCCCGGCGATCGTGGCCACCCGCATCCGGCCGATCGACGCGATCCGCTACTGAAAGGCCGTCGGGGTCGGGCCGAACAGGCACCCGACCCCGACGTGCTCTCCGAAAAGGTCAGCCGCGTCTTCAGCGGTACTCGACGACGAGCGGGGCATGGTCGGACCAGCGCGAGGCGTAGTCGGGCGCCCGGTCCACGGTGACGCTGTGGGCCCGCTCGGCCAGGGCGGGGGTGAGGACCTGGTAGTCGATCCGCCAGCCGGTGTTGTTGTCGAAGGCCTTGCCGCGCTGGGACCACCACGTGTAGGGCCCCTGCTCCTCATCCCCCACGAGGTGGCGCGAGGCGTCCACCCAGCCGGAGGCGAACCAGCCCTCCAAGTGGGCGATCTCCTCATCCATGACGCCGGCGATCTTGTTGTGGTTGGGCTTCCAGTTCTTGATGTCACGCTCGGAGCGCACCACGTTGAGGTCCCCGGCCATGACAACCTGGGACCCACCATCACGGGCGGCGGCCAGGAGCTCGGCCATGCGGGCATCGACGAGCTCGAGGTGGGCGTACTTCTGGTCCATCTTCTCGGTGCCCAGCTGGCCGGAATGCAGGTAGGCGGAGATGACGGTGAGCTGCTCGACGCCGTCGAGGCCGGCGAGGCTCAGGTCGGCCTCGAGCCAGCGGCCGGAGTCGACGTCGGGCTCCTCGGTGCCGGCAGCGGCAACGCCGTAGCGCAGCTCGCCGAGAGTGGCCGGGCCGCCCTCGCGCACGGCGACGCCCACGCCCGCACGCCCCTTGATACGGCAGGGCCAGATGGCGGCCTCGTAGCCGGGCAGGAGGTCGACGGCGATCTGCTCGTCGGCTCGGACCTCCTGGAGCAGGAGGATGTCGGGGGCGGAGGCGGCGAGCCACTCCCCCATGCCCTTGCGGGCGGCGGCCCGGATGCCGTTGACGTTGACGGTGGCGATACGCATGGCGGCAAGCCTACGCGCTCGGCCCTGAGCCTGAGACGATAGGTCCATGAGCGACGCCGGTAGGAGTGCCAGCACCGTGAGAACCGTTCACGTCCTGGTCCAGGGCACGGTCCAGGGGGTGGGCTTCCGCTACCACTGCGCCTACACCGCCCAGGAGCTGGGGGTGGTGGGACAGGTCCGCAACCTGCCCGACGGCGACGTCGAGGTCACAGCCCAGGGCGAGCCGGAGGCCGTGGGCCGGCTGATCACGTGGCTGAGGCGCGGCCCGCGGTGGGCCTCGGTGCGCCGGCTCACCGTCACCGACCTGCACGCCGGCTGCCTGGATGAGCGCAGGTTCGAGATCACCGGGTGAGAGGATCGGGCCATGGAACCCGACGACGCCCGGGCGCCGCGCAGCGCCCGACGAGTCGGCGTGTGGATGGCGGTTATCGTCATCGCCGCCGCCTTGCCCGTGCTGGCTCAGACCTCGCTGCTGTCCCGCGTCAGCACCCTGTTGTGGCTGGCCTCCATGCCGCTGTGCATCCTGGGCTGTGCGATGCTGGCCAAGGAGCTGGCGGCGCGTCGCGCCTCCCGGCCGGAGGAGGACTGAGCGCCCAACAGCGGTGAGCCGCAGACACAGACTGACGGGGCGGATGAGGAGAGCCTCATCCGCCCCGTCAGCCGTCTGCTGGTCGCAGTCTCGCTGTCAGCCGGTCTCAGAGCCGGTTAGGCGACGACGGCGCAGCATGAGCGCGACACCACCGCCGGCCAGGAGCAGCAGGGCGATGCCTCCCAGGAAGAGCGCCTGGGTTCCGGTCAGGGGCAGACCGGCCACCGTCTTCTTGGGGCTCGCGGTGGGCGAGGCGACGCTGTAGTCGGTCACGCCCGGCTTGCCCTGACCGGGCGGAGTGGCGGAGTCCTTGCCGTTGTTCGACCCGTTGGATCCGTTCCCGTTGGAACCCTTGCCGTTGCTGGGGATGTCACAGGTGCCGGCCTTGGCGTTGCAGGGGTCGGTGATCGGCTTGTCGGTGAAGCCCAGTCCCTGGGTGCGCAGGAGAACCGTGGAGTCGAGCTGACCGTCCTGGGCGTCGGCGATGGCCACGCGCACGTGCACCTTCTGCCCCGGGGTGACGGAGGCCTGGCAGGGCAGGGCGGAGGTGTAGCCGTTGAACTCCACGGGGATCTGTCCCGGGGTGTGTCCCGAGACATTGGCCGTGTAGTAGGCGGCGTTGGAGGACTCGTTGATCGAGGCGGCGCTCACGGCCGTCTGCGTGCCGGGGACGTGGGCGCACTCGGTGCCGTTGACCTGGATGCTCAGCGGATCCTTGTATCCGCGCGACTGCCAGGAGGCCGGGGTGCCCTCGGTGGCACCGGCGTACTCCTCGGAGCCGAGGCTGTAGTAGAGGACGATGTTGGAGCTGGTGGCGGTGACGTCGAACTCCAGGACGGCCTCGTCGTAGACGTCGGTGCCGGCTACCTTGGCCAGTCCCGCCGGGTCCTCGACGACGCCGAAGTCACCAGTGGTGTCCAGGGCGTCGTTGGGTCCCAGGACGGCGGAGCGGGTGATGTCGGTGTCGGAGTCGGCGGTGGGATCGGGGTCGATAAGGGAGCCGGTGGATAGGGCGACCCCCTCGGTGATGGCGTTGCCGTCACCAGGCAGTCCCTTGACCGTGCCGATCTGGACGTCCTTGCCGGAGACGGATGCGTTGGAGACTGTCGCCTTCGGACCGGCGACCATCTGGGCGAGGCTCTGAGCGCTCACCGTGGAGGTGTTGCGCAGGGAGGTGGTGGACTGCCCGGCTGTGTTCGATGCCGGGGCGGCCACAGCCGGACCGGCTGCAGCCAGGGCGAGCGCAGTCAGGAGAGCGGATGTTGGTGCGGATAACCGTCGCAGACGGATGGGAATGATACTCACAGGATCTCCGTTAGACACGGGGCCGCCCAGCGTTGAGCGACCACCTGAACCGACAGGCATGGGAGACCGAACAGCTCACGGAGAACGCGTTCAAGAATAACCGGACGATAAGACCTTTGCTTGTGGTCTATGTCACCAAAGTGCCGAAAACCTCAAGAAACCCTGAGAATGCAGGGGCTACGTCTTTGGTGGCAGTGTCCCGATATTGACAGAGCGGTCCAAAGACCTGTTCCTCCGCCCCCAGGTTCTCCTAAGGTTGGGCCTGGGAGATCACATAACAAAGGCTCACGGCGCACTGACACCCTCATCCCTCATGAGTAAGGACAGTACGGACAATGACCGTGACACACACTTCGTTCCGCGCCCGTCGCAGACGACTGGCCGTGGCGCTGACGCTCGGACTCCTGGTGGCCGGGTCCGGCACCACTGCGCTCGCCGATGAGGCACCTTCCCCCAGCACCTCCCCCACCGCCACCGCTACTGCCGAGGCCTCGCCCGAGGCGGGAGCGGACCAGAAGAACGACCAGTCCCCTGCCAACCAGGCGCAGGCGAGCCAGAGCCCCACCGAGCAGGCACAGGCGGGCCAGAGCGACCAGCAGGCCGCCGGCGGAGCCGCGGCCCAGAACGCGAAGGGATTCAAGGCCGATAACCCCGGCTGGGCTAACGCCACCAAGCACACCGGTGCGGCACACGGGGTCGAGGAGAACTACACCGCCAAGTGGACCCGCGCCGACGCCATGCAGATCCAGCGCGTCTCCAACCCCAATGCGCCGTCGGGCACCAACTCGATGCCCGAGCAGGTCACGATGCCGGAGATCTCCAACGGCTTCCCGGCCACGAGCGAGGACGTGTGGGTGTGGGACACCTGGACGCTGACCGATGAAGCCGCCCACCAGATCTCCTACAACGGCTGGGAGATCGCCTTCTCCCTGGTGGCCGACCGGCACGCCGGCTACACCTTCGACGACCGCCACACCCACGCGCGACTGGGCTTCTTCTACCGCAAGGCCGGCACGCAGACCTCCTCGGCCGACGGCGCAGGCAGCTCCAACGGCGGCTGGATCTACGGCGGACACGTCTTCCCCGACGGCGCCTCCGGCTCGATCTTCGAGGATCAGAGCTTCACGGCCCAGACCGAGTGGTCCGGCTCGGCCCGCCTCATGGAGGGCAACAAGATCCGCATGTTCTACACCTCGGTGGCCTTCTACAACACCGCCACCGGTGGCAGTGGCGACAAGGGCTACGGTCAGGACGGCAACGGCGGGTCCTCCAAGCCCTACGATCCGCGGATCGTGCAGTCCGAGGGGCGCATCTACGCTGACGAGAGCGGCGTGTGGCTCACCGGGTTCCGCACCCAGCACCAGCTTCTCGTCCCGGACGGCAAGTACTACCAGACCCGCGAGCAGAACCCGGGCGTGAACTTCCGCGACCCCTTCACCTTCCGCGACCAGAACAACCCCTCGGACCCCACCGAGTACATGGTCTTCGAGGGCAACTCGGCCTTCGTCCGTGAGCAGCAGTACGTCGACGCCGCGGCCAAGGCCGGGCAGAACACCACTCTGGCCACCTGCACCGCGGAGGACCTCGGCTACGAGCAGGGCGATCCCAAGGCCGAGACGGTCGAGGCGGTCAACCAGCGCGGCGGCCGCTACCAGCTGGCCAACGTGGGTCTGGCCCGGGCGAAGAACAAGGCGATGACCCAGTGGGAGTACCTGCCTCCGCTGCTGAGCGGCAACTGCGTCAACGATCAGACTGAGCGGCCGCAGATCTACTTCCAGGACGGCAAGTACTACCTGTTCACGATCTCGCACCGGGAGACCTACGCCGACGGGCTCCAGGGACCTGAGGGCGTCTACGGCTTCGTGGGCGACGGGCTGCGAAGCGACTACAAGCCGCTCAACCAGAACACGGGTATCGCGCTGGGCAACCCCATCAACCTCAACTTCAACCCGGGCAAGCCCTACTCGCCGGACTTCAACCAGAGCCCGTACACCTTCCAGTCCTACTCGCACTACGTCATGCCCGGCGGCCTGGTGGAGTCCTTCATCGACTCCATCGGCGGCAACAAGGACGGCAACCCGGTGCGTGGAGGCTCGCTGGCCCCGACGGTGAAGCTCACCATCTCCGGGGACACCACCTCGGTGGACCGCACCTACGGCACCAACGGCTTGGGGGGCTTCGCGGACATCCCCTCCGACAGGGCCCGCTCCAACGGCGGTGACACCCGCCCGCAGCGCCTGAAGTAGGCGTCGCCCCGAGCGTCACTGCTTGAGCAGGAGGTGGGGTCGTCGGAATCTTCCGGCGGCCCCACCTCCTCGTCGTCGTAGTCCTGCGGCGCCCTTACAGGGCTGCGGCCAGAGGGGTGAGGCTTCCGGAGGTGATGGTGGCCGTGCCCTTGGCTCCCAGGACGATCTCCTGGCAGGAGGGGGCGGTGAAGACCAGGAGGCTACCGACTGTGGCGCCGTCGTCGACGAAGACCTCGAGGCTGGAGCGGTCCAGGTAGAGGTGCAGACGCACTGTGGAGCCGGCGGGGCGGTACTGCGTCTGGCGGCGCAGGGCGAAGTCGGTGGTGGTCCCCTCGTCCTTGCCGTCGACCTGCGTGAGCCCGCCGTCGGTGCGGTCCAGGTAGAGGGTGCCGGCCGAGACGTTGACGCCGACGCGCACCTCCTGGGTCTTGCCGTCGACCTCCCCGCGGGCCAGGCCCAGCCAGGCCTCGGAGGCCTGGGAGATATCCAGCGTCAGGTCGATCTCGACCGTGCGGCCCGAGCCTAGAGCCGTCACCGTGTCGGTGGCCTTGAGGCCGGCGAGGTCGGTGGCCCGCCCGCGCAGGGCGTCGAGCTCGGGGACGGGTTTCTGCACGAGGGTGCGCTTACCGCCAACGGTGGTCAGGGACAGCTCGCGCGGGATGCTCATCTCACCGCGCCAGTCCCCAGTGGGCAGCGAGTAGGGGTAGTTCCAGTTGCCCAGCCAGGCCATCCACACGCGGCGGCCCTCGACGTGCTCGAAGCTCTGGGCGGCGTAGAAGTCCTGGCCGACGTCGGTGAAGCGGGTGTCGCGGTCCTCGGGGAAGAAGACGGAGCCGTCGAAGTCGCCGATGAAGTACTGGGCGGTGGAGCCGCCCGTCTCCTCGTTGGCTCCCACCGAGAGGGTCATGACCCAGCGGGTGCGCCCGTCGCTGGAGTCGGTCAGGGGGAAGAGGTCGGGGCACTCCCACACGGCGGCGTGCGAGCCGATGCCCTGGCCGAAGTCGCTGGCGTGACTCCAGGCCTTGAGGTCGGTGGAGCGGAAGAGGGAGACGTGGTCCCCGGCGGAGACAATCATGATCCAGGCCTTGGAGTCCTCGTGCCAGAAGACCTTGGGGTCGCGGAAGTCCTTGCGCCCGTCGTTGGGGATGACGGGGTTGCCGGAGAAGCGCCGCCAGCTCCTCCCCCGGTCGGTGGAGTAGGCCAGGGACTGGGCCTCACCGCCCTCGGTGGAGGTGTAGACGGCCACCATGCCGCCGCCCTTGACCAGGCCGGAGGTGTCGGCGCCGTCGACGACGCAGCTGCCGGACATGGCCAGGCCCTGCGCGTCGTGCTTCAGGGCCGTCCCCTGGCGCTTCCAGTGCACCATGTCAGGGCTGATCGCGTGGGCCCAGGTGCCGTCCTGCTGGTGGAAGAGGTGGTACTCGCCCTCGTAGAGGACCAGGCCGTTGGGGTCGGCGAGATTCCCCGTGGCGGGGCTGTAGTGGTAGGCGGGGCGGTAGGCGGCCGAGGCCGCCGAGTCGGTGGCCGTGGGCGTCGGCGAGCTCCGGCGCCCCGTGGTGCAGCGCACCAGGATGGCTCCGCCCACGATGAGAGCGCCGGCACCAACCGCGCCGAGGATCAGGGTCCGACGCCGCAGGCCGGTCCCGTGCGGCTGCGGGGCCTGGGAGCCGGTCGCCTCCGGCGAGGGCGACACAGGCGCCGTGTCCGCGGGGGTCGGCGGACACACCTCCGGCTGAGTCGGCGCAGGTTCCGAGGAGCTCGGGGAGCCTGCCGACTCAGCCGGATGGGTGGGGTGGTCAGGATGGGAGGGATGGGCGCCGTGGGACTCGTCCGTCATGGCCTCAAGGTTATCGGCCGGTCGGGCGAGCGGCGACGTCCCTCAGAGCGAGCGCTCCGCGGTCTCGACCACGTTGGCCAGCAGCAGGGCGCGGGTCATGGGGCCCACGCCGCCGGGGTTGGGCGAGAGCCAGGAGGCCACCTCGTCGACGCCGTCGGCGACGTCACCGGCGATGCGACCCTTGCCAGTGGCCGGATCGACGACGCGCGAGACGCCCACGTCCAGGACGACGGCGCCGGGGGCGACCATCTCCGGGGTGATGATGCCGGGGCTGCCGGCCGCGGAGATGACGACGTCGGCCCGGCGCACGTGCTCGGCCAGGTCCGTGGTTCCGGTGTGGCAGATGTCCACGGTGGCGTTGACGTCCTTGCGGCCCAGGAGCAGGCCGATGGAGCGGCCCACCGTGACCCCGCGGCCGACGACGCACACGTTGCGGCCGGCCAGGTCGATGCCGTGACGCTCCATGAGCTCGATGCAGCCGCGCGGCGTGCAGGGCAGGGGCGAGTCGATGGGCCCCGAGGCCCGCAGCACCAGGCGCCCCAGGTTGGTGGGGTGCAGGCCGTCGGCGTCCTTGTCCGGGTCGACGCGCTCCAGGATCGCGTTGGTGTCCACGCCCGCCGGCAGCGGGAGCTGGACGATGTAGCCGGTGCAGGCGTCATCCGCATTGAGGCGGTCGACGGCGGCCTCAACCTCGGCCTGGGTGGCGGTGGCCGGCAGGTCCTCGCGGATGGAGAGGATGCCGACCTCGGCGCAGTCGGCGTGCTTGCCGGCGACGTACTTGACGCTGCCGGGGTCCTCCCCCACCAGGACCGTGCCCAGGCCGGGGGTGACGCCGCGCTCGCGCAGTGCCGTCACGCGTTCCTTGAGCTCGGCCTTGAGGGCGGCGGCCGTGGCCTTGCCGTCCAGGACCCGGGCCGCCCCGTTCCAGGGAGCCCTCACTGGGCCAGCCCCGGGTAGAGGGGGAAGGCGTCGGTCAGGGCGCGCACGCGACCGCGCAGGGCGGCCAGGGTCTCGTCGTCGGCGGTGCCGGCGGCGCCGTGGACGAGGGTGGCGGCGATGATGTCGGCGACCTCGGTGAACTCGGCGTCGCCGAAGCCGCGGGTGGCCAGGGCGGGGGTGCCGATGCGCAGGCCGGAGGTGACGCGCGGGGGACGCGGGTCGAAGGGGACGGCGTTGCGGTTGACCGTGATGCCGGCGGTGTGCAGGAGGTCCTCGGCCTGCTGGCCGTCCAGGGAGGAGTCGCGCAGGTCCACCAGCACCAGGTGCACATCGGTGCCGCCGGTGACCAGGCTGACGCCGGCGGCACGCACGTCGTCGGCTCCCAGGCGCTCGGCGATGATGGCGGCGCCGCGCACGGTGCGCTCCTGGCGCTCGCGGAACTCCTCGGTGCCGGCGATCTTCATGGCCACGGCCTTGGCGGCGATGACGTGCATGAGGGGGCCGCCCTGCTGGCCGGGGAAGACGGCGGAGTTGAGCTTCTTGCCCCACTGCTCGGCGCGGCTGGACAGGAGCATGCCGGAGCGGGGGCCGCCCAGGGTCTTGTGGACGGTGGTGGACACGACGTCGGCGTGCGGGACGGGGTTGGGGTGCAGGCCGGCGGCAACGAGCCCAGCGAAGTGGGCCATGTCGACCCACAGGGCGGCGCCGACCTCGTCGGCGATGGAGCGGAAGGCGGCGAAGTCGAGGTGACGGGGGTAGGCCGACCAGCCGGCGATGATGACCGCGGGGCGCTCGCGCAGGGCGGCCTCGCGCACCTGGTCCATCTCGATGCGCATGGTGGTCTCGTCCACGCCGTAGGCGGTGGCGTTGTAGTTCTTGCCGGAGAAGTTGATCTTCATGCCGTGGGTGAGGTGGCCGCCGTGGGCCAGGGACAGGCCCAGGAGGGTGTCGCCGGGGGTGGCCAGGGCGTGGAGGACGGCGGCGTTGGCCTGGGCACCGGAGTGGGGCTGGACGTTGGCCCACTCGGCGTCGAAGACGGCCTTGGCACGCTCGATGGCCAGGGACTCGGCGACGTCGACGACCTCGCAGCCGCCGTAGTAGCGGCGCCCCGGGTAGCCCTCCGCGTATTTGTTGGTCAGGACCGAGCCCTGGCACTCCAGGACCGCACGGGGAACGAAGTTCTCCGAGGCGATCATCTCCAGGGTCTCGCGCTGGCGGGTGAGCTCGCCGGTGAGGACCTCGGCGATGTCGGGGTCGAGCTCGGCCAGGGGCTGGTTCAGGGACGGGGTGACGGCTTGCGCGGTCATGTCTCTCCTCAGGTGTCAGGCGCAGGCCGCGGTGACGCGGCGGCCGTGCGCGCACTGGTGGGCGATCCGTGGCCCAGGCGGGCGACCCCGGAGTCGTGTTCGTGCCGCTCCCCGGTGGTGATCCACCCGGCGCCAGTCGCGACAGGAACACCCTACCGTGCCGGAGCGGAGCCGTGCCCGTCCCGGGCCGCACCGCGTTGTCCTGCGCCGCGCTGTGGCGCCTCGGGGAGGGGCTCGCACCACGGGGCGAGCGCTCAGCCCTCCGGGTCCTCCTGCCCGAACCAGTCGCCCAGACCGTCGTCGGCGCCGATCCAGGCCAGGGCCTGGGCCATCTCTTCAGGGCGCAGGAGGATCCTGGAGAAGGCGCGGCGCACCTGCTCGCGCATCTCCTCGTCACCCACGCCGGTGACCACGAGGTGACAGCGGGGCTCGGCGGACGCGTCGTCGCCGGCGCCGGCGGGGGCGGCCGGGACCTCCGCCCAGGTGCCGGCGTCGCCGACGCTCACGGCACCCCCGGCGACCTCCCAGGTGCAGACCCGGCCGGGGCGGCTGGGCAGCCAGAAGCAGCCGCGAGCGCACAGCCCCTGGCCGGCGAGCTCGACGACCAGGGAGCGCAGGCGCTCGGGGTGGAAGGGCAGGGAGGCGCTGAGGTCGAGGGTCCACACGCCGTGCTCGTCGGGGCCACCCCAGGCGCTGGTGGTGGCGGGGTGGATGCGGCTCAGGGAGGCGGCGGCGTCGTGGGTGAGGGAGGTGAGGGCCTCCAGGAGGGGTGCGTCGAGCCCCGGGAGCAGGAGGGTGTCGTGGGGGCGCAGGTGCTCGATGAGGTCGGCCCCGGCCGGGTTCTCGTCGCGCCCCAGGGCCAGGACGAGGTCGGCGTAGCCGAGGTTGGTCAGGTGGACGGCGCCCGTGCAGCGACAGTCGCCGGGGAAGGCGCTCAGCTGGCGGTGCTCGAGGAGCTCGTCCAGGGCGGTGGTGGCGTCCAGGACGTGGGCGGCTCCGGCCAGTCTCACCCCGGTGCCGGCGAGCTCCTCGGCCAGGCCGGGCAGGAGGTGGGCGAGCTCGATGGCCGCCGGCAGGAGGATGACGGTGGTGCCGCCCGGCTCCTGGGCGGCGCGGTCCTGAGCGACGGCGACCAGGACCTCCCGCAGGGAGCAGGTGGGGCAGGTGTAGGGCATGGGGACGTCGAGGCGCACCGGCTCGTCGTCGAAGCCGTCGGCCGAGCTGTGGCTGACGAGCCGGACCAGGTCGTCATCGGTGTCGCTGCTGCCGGCATCGTCGTCGGCGCCGAAGTGGAGTCCGGCGCGGATGACGACGGCGTCCTGGCCGGCCAGGGCGAGGTCGACCAGGTCCAGCAGGGCGGGGTCGACGGCGCCGATGACGGCCAAGGTGTGCCGGCCGTCGGCCGGGGAGCCGGGGATGTCAGCGCGGTTGCCGGCAAAGTCATCCGAGGGATCGGTCACGAGGTCCTCCAGCAGAGTTGACGAAACTGAGAATCATTCTTATATCATGCTCGTCATGACCACCTACTGCCAAGTCACGGGAGCCCGGCCTGTCTTCGGCCGGTCCGTCTCCCACTCCCACAAGCGCACGCCCCGACGCTGGGACCCCAACCTGCAGCGCAAGCGCTACTGGGTGCCGTCCCTGGGGCGCACCGTGCGCCTGACGGTGTCCGCCAAGGGCATCCGCACGATCGACAAGCTGGGCATCGACGTCGTCGTGGCTCAGATGCTCGCCCGAGGGGAGAAGCTGTCATGAGCGGGGCCAAGGGGAAGGACCTGCGGCCGATCATCAAGATGGTCTCCACTGCGGGGACGGGCCACACCTACGTGACCCGTAAGAACCGCCGCAACACCCCTGACCGGCTGGTGCTGCGCAAGTTCGATCCGGTGGTGCGCCGGCACGTGGAGTACAAGGAGTCGCGCTGATGGCCAAGAAGTCCAAGATCGCCGCCGAGCTGCGGCGTCAGCAGGTGGTGGAGCGTTACGCCGAGCGTCGCGCCGAGCTCAAGCGGGCCTCGGTCAACCCTCACCTGAGCCAGGCCGAGCGCGATGAGGCCATGGCGGCACTGCACGCGCTGCCCCGCGACGCCTCCCCCACTCGTCTGCGTCGGCGCGACGCGGTGGACGGTCGCCCGCGCGGGCACCTGCGCGTCACCGGGACCTCCCGGGTGCGTTTCCGCGAGATGGCGCTGCGCGGCGAGCTGCCGGGCATCGTCAAGTCCTCCTGGTAGGCGGGTGCGGGCGGGGCGGGTCTGTGGGCCCGCACCCGCCGGGGCCTGCGGCGCAGCGCAGCCTCAGCCGCTCCCCTCTCAGCACCGCCGCCGGCATTCGTTCACCACGTCAGTTCTCATATTCACCCCCATCCAAGGAGCTCGTATGCGCCCTGGGATCCACCCCAGCTACCAGCCCATCGTCTTTCGCGACAAGTCCGCCGGATTCGCCTTCCTGACCCGTTCGACCCTGACATCGTCGGAGACCATCGAGTGGGAGGACGGCAACACCTACCCGGTCTACGACGTCGAGGTCTCCAGCGCCTCGCACCCGTTCTGGACCGGCCAGGGCCGCATCCTCGACACGGCGGGCCGCGTGGAGAAGTTCGAGCGCCGCTACGGCAAGCGCGCCCACCCCGGCGCCAAGCCCGCCACCGCCGCCAAGAAGGGAGCCTGAGCATGAAGGTTCGTGCCTCAATCCGGTCCCTGGCCAAGCAGCCGGGGTCCAAGGTGGTCCGACGCCGCGGCCACACCTACGTCATCAACAAGAAGAATCCCCGCCTCAAGGCCCGCCAGGGCTGAGCGGCCCCATGGCCCCCGTATGGGGGCCATGGGGAGCGCTGCCGTGCCAGCGCCGTTGTCGAGCGCGGCGCCCGCCCCTAGGCTAGGGCCGTATGGCGTCGGGCTCCCTGTTCCCGCGCGGCGCAGGAAGGACGAGGGATGCACACGAGGATCCAAGGCCAACGGGTCGTGGTCTCCGCCGTCACCGCCGCCGCAGCGGCGCTGTGGATCGGGGGGATCGCCGGCTGCGCCTCCGACAACGGCAACACCGACGCCGACTACGTCAAGGTCTGCAAGGATCCCGCCACGGGGGAGCGCGTCGAGGACAAGAAGTGCGACGACGACACGGGCCCGGCCTCCCACTCCCACTCCCACCCCCACTGGGTCTACATGCCGATCTCGCGCGGCTCCTCGGTGAGCGCGCCCGGGGTCGGGCAGAAGGTGCCCTCGGGGTACAGCGACTCCAAGCCGTCGTCGAGCAGCAAGGTCACCACCTCGGACCGCTCAGGGGGCTCCTACTCGCGGGGCTCGGGCACCCGCCACGGGGGCTTCGGCTCGGGCTCCAAGGGCGGATCGGGGTCCTGAGTGCAGCGCGTCCCATCCTCACCGCGCCCCGGGTGGCGCGACACCATCGCCCACCAGGGCCTCGTCTTCTCCGAGACCACCGACCCCGCCACGGGGATCAGCACGAGCTACTGGAACGAGTTCGCCTGCTACGAGCTGACCATGGACGAGGTCGACCTCCTGGAGCGCACCAGCGAGAACCTCCACATGATGGCCAAGGACGCCGCCGGCTTCCTCGCCGAGGAGTCGCTCAAGCCGGGCTCGCCCTTCAACCTGGGCATCCCGCGAGAGGCCATCGAGTACGCCACGGTCTCCCTCGACCGCGACGACCCCTCGCTCTACTCGCGCTTCGATCTCATCTACTCGGGCAACGACGGGCGGCCGCCCCGGATGCTGGAGTACAACGCGGACACCCCCACGGGGCTGGTGGAGGCCGCCCTCATCCAGTGGTACTGGCACGAGGACGTCCATCTGAAGGCGGGCGTGACCGGCATCGACCAGTGGAACGGCATCCACGAGGAGCTCATCGCCCAGTGGGGCCGCATCGACGACCACCTCGGGCGCCTCCACGGCCTGCGCCCCCACATGTACCACTTCGCCTACACCGACGCCGATGACTCCGGCGAGGACCTCATGACCACGGGCTATCTCATGGACACCGCCATCCAAGCGGGCCTGACCAGCACTCTCGTGGAGATGAAGCAGCTCGGGCTGGACAGGGAGACCGCCCGCTTCACCGATGGGAAGAACAGGCACCTGGAGGCCATCTTCAAGCTCTACCCGTGGGAGGAGATGATGTTCGAGGAGTTCGGCCCCGCGATCTGCGCGCTCAAGCCGGACTACTGGTTCCAGCCCGCCTGGACGATGTTCCTGTCCACCAAGGCGCTCAGCGCGGCGCTGTGGCACCTCTACCCGAACCACCCCAACCTCATCCCCACTTACATGTACCCCGATGAGGCCCGCGCCCGACACGACACGATGGGCATGTCCGAGTACGTCATCAAGCCCCTGCACGCCCGCGAGGGCGCGAACATCGAGCTGCACGGGGAGGGCCGGCACATCGTCCAGCCCGGCGGCTGGGGCATCGAGGGCTATGTCATCCAGGAGTTCTGCAAGCTCCCCGACTTCACCGGCTCCGATCGCCTGCACAACCGCCCGGTCCTGGGCACATGGATGGTGGGCGACGAGTGCTACGGCCTGGGCATCCGCGAGTCCGACGGCCCCATCACGGACTACTACTGCCGGTTCGTGCCCAACCGGATCCGCCTCTAGGCGCCGGGAGCAGTGCTGGCACCCGGGTCGACGACGCCGCCGCGCCCTCCGCGCGAGGGCGGGGGCGCGCGTGGGACCGCGGCCGGCAGCGCGCACTCAGGCCCGGGCGATCCGGGTGGCGGTGCGGCTGGCGGCCCGCGCCTGAGCGTCCTCCAGGGATCCGCGCTCGCCCTGTCGGCCACGGCGCCGTGGTACTCGATCATGGTGACCGCGCCGCTCATCGCCGCGCTGGTCGGCTCGGGCACCGCCGTCGTCTACCTCCTGGCGGCGATCCCCGCCGCCCTCGTGGCCGCGGGCATGAGCGCCAACGACCGGCGCGACCCGCACAAGGGCAGCGTCTACACATGGGTGCGGCGCGCCCTGCCGCGCACCGGGTGGTTCGCGGGCTTCTGCCTGGCCGCCACCGGAGTCATCGCCACCTCCGGCATGGCCTACGTGGCCGCCGACCTGCTCGCCCCCGCGGCGCCGGCGGCGCTCAAGGCGGCCCTGGCGGCGGTGCTCACCGCGCTCGCCGCCCTCATCGACCTCTACGAGTTGCGGCTCATGGCGGCCCTGCAGTACCTCGCCGTCATCGCGGGGCTCGGGGCGACGATCGTCTGCGCCGGGCTCGTGGCCGGGGGCGGGGTGCGCCTGGCGCCCATGACTGGCTCGCCCCTCGACTGGTTCCACGCGGTGCTGCTGGCGGTCTTCGCCTACTGGGGCTTCGACGCGATCTTCGCGCTCACCGATGTCACGGGCGCAGGCGCGCCGCAGCGGGTCACCGCGCTGACGATGCTGGGGCTCATGGGGTTCTTCGCCGTGGGCGGGACGGCGTACAGTGCCGTCGACCCCGCTCCCGTGACGGGGCATCTGGTGGTGCGCGTCGCGGTGGTCTCCTCGGCGATCATGAGCCTGGGCTCCACCCTCGTGCCGACGGCGCGCGGGATCGAGGCGATGGCCGACGCCCGCCAGGTCCCCTCCTGGGCGGGCCGCCTGCGCTCCACCTCCTGGACGACGGCGGTGGTCACGGCCGCCTCGGTCGCCTGGACGGGCCTGCTCTTCGTCTCCGAGGGGCTCTTCACGGACACGGTGGAGGCCCTCAGCGTGCTCGTGGGCCTGTACTTCGCGGCGAGCTCGCTCATCGCCGCGATCCACGCCCGCTCCCGGCGCGAGCACCGGATCCAGTCGGTGGCGGTGGCCCTCATGGTCGTCATCACGGCGGCGGTGGCGATCCAGATGCTCGATCCGGGCTACGGGACGACGGCGGTCTGTGGCGTCGGCGGGGTGGGGCTCATCGTCGTCGGGCTCAGCGCCCTCGGTGCGGCGGGAGCGCTGCGCTATGGGAGGCCCGACGGCGGGGCGGGCGGAGGCCGCCCCGACTCGGAGGGGCGCCGCGCGGCTGGGTAGGCTGCGCGGTACGACTGCACCCGTGACCGCGACGGCTCCCGCCACGCCGTCGGCGCCCTCCCCCGCCCATCTCGTGCTCACCCTGTCCTGCCCGGACCGCCCCGGCATCGTTCACGCGGTCACGGGGGCGCTGGCGCGCCGCGGCGGGAACATCACCGAGTCCTCGCAGTTCGGGGACGCCTCCACGGGCCTGTTCTTCATGCGGGTCCAGGTGCTCACCACCGTGCCGCGCGTGGAGTTGGAGAAGGACCTGGCCGAGCTGGCCGGCGAGTACGAGATGGAGTGGAGCCTCGATGAGGTGGGGCGCGCCATGCACACCCTCATCATGGTCTCCAAGGAGGGGCACTGCCTGACCGACCTGCTCTTCAGGGCCCGCAGCCAGGGACTGCCGGTCGACGTCGTCGGCGTGGTGGGCAACCACGAGACGCTGCGGGACGTCGCCGAGTTCTACGGCGTCCCCTTCCACTGCATCCCGGTCACCAAGGACACCAAGGCGGAGGCGGAGGCCGAGCTGCTGGGGCTCGTGGACGAGCTCGGCGTGGAGCTCGTCGTGCTCGCGCGCTACATGCAGATCCTCTCGGAGTCCCTGTGCGAGAAGCTGCGCGGCAACGTCATCAACATCCACCACTCCTTCCTGCCGTCCTTCAAGGGCGCCAAGCCGTACCACCAGGCGCACGCGCGCGGGGTCAAGCTCATCGGCGCCACCGCCCCTCATCCCTGCTCTCGCGCCGCCATCACTGGACACGAAGAAGGAAAGGAGCCGACATGAAGGTTCGTGCCTCAATCCGGTCCCTGGCCAAGCAGCCGGGGTCCAAGGTAGTCCGACGCCGCGGTCACACCTACGTCATCAACAAGAAGAACCCCCGTCTCAAGGCCCGTCAGGGCTAAGAGCCACCACCACCCACGCAGGGCCGGGATGCGTCTCAGACCGCATCCCGGCCCTGCTTTTCCTCAGTATCGACATCAGTCGCCGAGGATCGACGGCACGTCAACCATATTCAGTTCTCTCTCACCATGACGCGGAAAACCAAGGGGGTCAGCTGCACCCTGAACCTTGCTGCTCAACAGTCGGAAATATTTCTGCAACATGTCAGGCATTGCCTATAAGCGTCCGTCGTGCGCGGACAAGCTCGCGCCTATGCGCCCGCTCCGGATCCATCTCTGGGAGAGCCCCCATGCACCTCACCCCTCGTGAGCAGGAGAAGCTACTCATCGTCGTCGCCGCAGACCTGGCGCGAAGACGCAAGGACAGGGGTATCCGGCTCAATCATCCTGAGGCAGTCGCCTACATCACCGCGGAGATCCTCGAGGGGGCCCGCGAAGGGCGCACGGTCACGGATCTCATGGCCTACGGGGCCACCCTGCTGACCTACGACGACGTCATGGAGGGAGTCCCCGAGATGATCCGCGCGGTCCAGGTGGAGGCGACCTTCCCCGACGGGACCAAGCTCGTCTCCGTTCACGACCCGATTCGCAGGAGTCTGCCATGATCCCCGGGGAGTACCGACTCGTGAACGACACCATCACCATCAACGAGGGCCGCCCCACTCTCCGTCTCGACGTCCTCAACACCGGGGACCGTCCCATTCAGGTCGGTTCGCACTTCCACTTCGCCGAGGTCAACCCCGCGCTGTCCTTCGACCGGCGGGCCGCTCGTGGCTTCCGCCTCGACATTCCGGCCGGAACCGCGGTTCGCTTCGAGCCGGGCGACTCCCGACCAGTCCACCTGGTAGCGCTGGCGGGAGCACGGCGGGTCTTCGGTCTGGCAGGCGAGACGAACGGCCCGGTCGAGGGCTGAGAGCACAGGAGCACATCATGAGCAAGGAACTCAGCCGTCGGGAGCATGCCGCCTTGTACGGCCCCACCACTGGGGACGCCGTCCGCCTGGCCGACACCGACCTGTTCGCCCAGATCGAGCGGGACCTGACCCACCGTGGCGACGAGGCCGTCTTCGGAGGCGGCAAGGTCATCCGCGACGGTATGGGCCACAACGGCCAGCGCACGCGGGACGAGGGCATCCCCGACACCGTCATCACCAACGCGATCATCATCGACTACACCGGCATCTACAAGGCCGACGTTGCCATCCGTGACGGCGTCATCAGCGCTATCGGCGCTGCGGGCAACCCGGACATCATGGACGACGTCGATATCGTCATCGGCGCCTCCACGGAGGTGATCGCCGGCGAGCACCGCATCCTGACGGCCGGGGGCATCGACTCCCACATTCACTTCATCTCCCCCACCCAGGTCGCCACCGCCCTGGCCTCAGGCGTGACCACCATGATCGGCGGAGGGACGGGACCGGCCGACGGCACCAACGCCACCACGATCACTCCCGGGGCCTGGCACCTGGCCCGCATGCTTCAGGCCGTCGAGGACTTCCCCATGAATATCGGCCTGCTGGGCAAGGGCCACGCCTCGGCCCGGGAACCTCTGGCCGAGCAGCTGCGCGCCGGCGCGGTCGGCTTCAAGATCCATGAGGACTGGGGCGCCACGCACGCCGTCATCGACGAGGCCCTCAAGGTCGCCGACGAGTTCGACGTGCAGGTCGCCATCCACACCGACACGCTCAACGAGTGCGGCTTCGTCGAGGACACCCGCCGCGCGATCGGCGGGAGGGTCATCCACACCTTCCACACCGAGGGCGCCGGCGGCGGTCACGCCCCCGACATCATCACCCTGGCGCAGGACCCCAACATCCTGCCGTCCTCGACCAACCCGACGCTGCCCTTCACGCGCAACACCGCTGAGGAGCATCTCGACATGCTCATGGTGTGCCACCACCTCAACCCCGCCATCCCGGAGGACGTCGCCTTCGCCGACTCGCGCATCCGACCGGAGACGATCGCGGCCGAGGACGTGCTGCACGACCTGGGCGTGTTCTCGATGACGTCGTCGGACTCCCAGGCCATGGGGCGCGTCGGCGAGGTCGTCATCCGCACCTGGCAGGTGGCCGACCAGATGAAGAAGGCTCGCGGCAGGCTCGCCGGAGACCCGGAGGGCGGCGACAACCTGCGCATCAAGCGCTACGTGTCGAAGTACACGATCAACCCGGCCCGCACCAACGGGATCGCCGAGGTCGTGGGCAGCGTGGAGGTGGGCAAGTGGGCCGACCTGGTGCTGTGGGAACCCGCCTTCTTCGGGGTCAAGCCGTCCCTGATCCTCAAGGGCGGCCAGATCGCCTCGGCGGTCATGGGCGACGCCAACGCCTCGATCCCCACCCCCGAGCCCACGCTCATGCGCACCATGTTCGGCGGCTACGGGGCGGCGCCGGCGTCGAACTCGATCACCTTCATGTCCCAGGCGGCCATCGATGCGGGAGTGCCCCAGAGCCTGGGGCTGCGCAAGAGGATCTGCCCGGCCCGCGGGGTCAGGCGGCTGACGAAGGCGGACATGGCCTTCAACGACGCCACTCCGGCGCTCACCGTCGATCCCGAGACCTACGAGGTCACCGTCGACGGCGAGAAGGTCACCTGCGAGCCCGCCCACGTCCTGGCCATGGCCCAGCGCTACTTCCTCTTCTGACCCCTCACCCCTGGAGCCTTCATGATTATCGAGTCCATCTCAGGCAATATCCACGACCTACCCGGCGAGGCGCTGGAGGGCGTGCACGTGGAGAACGTGGTCCTCCCCCTGGCCGACCTCACGAAACGCATCCAACGAGTGCGCTCCGACCACGGCACCGAGCTCGGCATCCGGCTCGCGCCGGGCGCACCGGACCTGCGCGAGGGTGACATCCTGCTTCGCAACGAGCGCGGGATCGTCGTCGTGCGCCTGGAGCCCACCGATGTTCTGGTCATCGCGCCCGCCACGGTGCGCGAGATGGGGGTCGTCGCCCACAACCTGGGCAACCGGCACCTGCCCGCCCAGTTCTTCGGGCCGGAGGAGCCCTTCCCGGACCTTGAGGGGCATGACGGCGTCATGGTCATCCAGTACGACCACACCGCCGAGCACTACCTGGAGCACCTGGGTGTGCGTCACGCGCGGATGGAGCGGTCCATGCCCGTCCCCTTCCGTCATGCCGAGCACACTCACTGACACTCCCGCCCCACAGTGGGGCGAGCCCGCCGGCTGGCAGCTGCCGCTGGCCCAGCTGTGCGACTCCGCGCTGCCCACGGGCGCCTTCTCCCACTCCTTCGGGCTGGAGACCTACATCTGCGAGGGCGTCGTGGACGGTGAGGCCTCCTTCGTGTCCTGGCTGCGCGCGCTCGTGTCCACCCAGCTGACCTTCTCCGAGGGGCTGGGGCTGCGGCTGGCCTTCGAGGCGGTGGCGGCCGATGACTGGGAGGCGATCGCGCACCTCGATGCGCTTCTCGTGGCTCAGGCGGTGCCGATCCAGGTGCGCCGGGCCGGGGTGACGATGGGGCGGAGGATGCTCACCATCGCCCGCCTGGCCCTGGAGGGCACCGACGGCGGCAGGCTGCTGAGCCGATACGCGGCGCTCGTGGACACCGGGGGCAGCGGGGGCTGCCGTTCCCACCCCGCCATCGTGCTGGCAATCGCCGGCTACGCGCTGGGGGCGCCGCCAGCGGCGGTCGCGGCGGCCTACCTCCAGTCCAGTGTCATCTCGCTGACGCAGAACGCCGTTCGAGCCATCCCCCTGGGGCAGGACGCCGGTCAGCGCGCCATCGCCTCGGTGCGCGGCGACGTCCGCGCCGCGGTCAGGCGGATCGGGGGCCTTGACGAGATGGATCTGGGGGCCGCCGCGCCCGGGATCGAGATCAGCCAGATGCGGCACGAGCGCCAGCGGGCCCGCATGTTCATGTCCTGAAAGACCTTCCTGAAGAGCCAGTGAGGAGATTCTCATGTCAGCAGCAACCAGCCAGCAGCACGCGGACGCGCCCGAGCAGCCGGCGCACCGTTCCCACCCCGGCCCGGTCCGGATCGGGGTGGGCGGCCCGGTGGGGGCGGGCAAGACCCAGCTCATCGAGCGCATCACCCGAGCCATGAGCCAGGAGGTCTCCATGGCCGCCGTCACCAACGACATCTACACGATCGAGGACGCCAAGATCCTCGCCGCCCAGGGGGTCCTGCCGGTGGACCGCATCGTCGGGCTGGAGACCGGGGGCTGCCCGCACACGGCCATCCGTGAGGACACCTCCATGAACGAGGCGGCGATCGCCGAACTGGTGGAGCGCCACCCGGACCTGGAGGTGGTGTTCGTGGAGTCGGGAGGCGACAACCTCTCGGCCACCTTCTCCCCCGAGCTGGTCGACTTCTCCATCTACGTCATCGACGTCGCTCAGGGCGAGAAGATTCCTCGCAAGGCCGGTCAAGGAATGATCAAGTCCGACCTGTTCGTCATCAACAAGACGGACCTGGCCCCTCACGTCGGCGCCGACCTGGCGGTCATGGAGGCCGACTCCAAGGTGTTCCGGGGTGACAAGCCCTTCTGCTTCACCAACCTCAAGACCGACGAGGGCCTGGAACAGGTCATCGAGTGGATCCACCATGACGTGCTCATGACGGACCTGGAGTCGTGAGCACCACCGGCGAGCTGCACCTGCGGATCGCCCGGGGCGGGGACCGGAGTATCGCCGTCGAGCAGTACCACCGGGGAGCACTGAGGGTTTTCCGCCCGCTGTACCTCGATGAGAGCGGGCAGGTGACCTACTACGTGGTCAATCCCGGAGGCGGGTACCTGGACGGCGACTCCTATCTCACCGAGGTCGAGGTCCTCCAGGGGGCCTCGGCGGTGCTGACGACCCAGGCGGCCACGAAGATCTACCGCACCCCCACCTGCCCGGTCCGCCAGGACACCCGGGTGAACCTGGGGCCCCGGGCCGTGCTGGAGCTCGTTCCCGACCAGGTCATCGCCTACCGGGAGTCCTCCTACCGGCAGACCACCCTGGTTGAGATGGATCCGACGGCGACCTTCATGTCCCTGGAGGTCCTCACTCCCGGATGGGCCCCGGACGGTTCGGCCTTCGGCTACGACTGCGTGCGGATGCGCACTGACATCCGTGTCGGTGGGCGGTGCGCCGTCGTCGACAACCTGCGCCTGGTCCCCGGTGAGGCCGGGCTGGCGGGGCTGGGAGGCCTGGAGGGGCACAGCCACCTGGCCTCCTTCACGGTGCTCGACGCCCGGGTCGATGACGCCCTCGTCAATGACGTGGCCCAGATGCTGGAGGTCGACGGCGTGCGCGGGGCAGTGACGCGGGTGCAGGGACCCGGCTTCATCGCCCGGGCGCTGGGCGATGACACGACCCGTCTGACCGATCTCATGCTCGACATCAGCGAGCTTCTGCGCAGCCGGTGGTTCGGCGCGCCGAGGCTCAACCTGCGCAAGTACTAGCAACAGCCCGCTCGCCTGGGCGGCGGGCACCTCCCGATGCTTCTATCGATCGGAGCCCCTCATGCCTGAGTCATCTGTTCATCAGTCCCACCGCCCGGCTGACGGAGCCGGCAGCTCAGTAGTCCCGTCGATCGTCTCGTCCGGTGTGGGCGCGCTGGGGCGCGGGGTGGGGCAGATCTTCTTCCAGCCCCGGGCGCTCACCGGATTGCTCATCGTGGCCGGCATCGCCGTCTACTCACCGCTCATGGCTTTTCAGGTGGTCCTCGGGACGACGGTGTCAACGGTGGCGGCCAGGCTGCTGGATCTGCGTGTGCGTGACGGACTCCAGGGCTACAACGGGGCGCTGGTGGGAGCAGCGGCCTGGGCCGCTATGGGGGTTTTCTGGCCGGCGACGCTGGTCACCGTGGTCGGGGCGGCAGCGTGCCCCGCGGTCCACCGCGCCCTGGAGCGCGCCCTCGCCCCGGTCGGGCTCCCGGCGCTCACGGCTCCTTTCTGCATCGTCTCCGGACTGCTGACCGCTCTGCTCAGGGCGATCGATGCGCCGATGGTGCCGGATCCGGCGCCGGTCAGTGGGGCGACGGCCTGGCTGGTCCCGGAGGCGGTGCTGACGGGAGAGTCCCAGGTGGTGCTCGTCGATTCCTGGGTCGGCGGGGTGCTGATCCTGGCAGGGCTGTTCATCGCCGGGTGGAGAGTCGGGGCAGCGGCGCTGCTGGGCAGCGTCGTCGGGACGGCAGCAACGCTGGCGCTCGTTCCCGCCGGCCAGGCGGCGCACGGACTGGGCGGATACTCGCCGTGCCTGACGGCGATCGCGATCGGCGTCGTCCTCCTGCCTCCCGGGAGGCGGGCCTGGGTGCTGGCGGTGGTGGGATCGGTGCTGACCGTCGTCGTGGACCGGCTTTTCACGGAGATCCCGGTGCCGACCTACACCTGGCCCTTCATCGTGACCACCTGGCTGATGCTCGCCGTCGTCAAGTGGCTCGAGCGCCGACTAGGCTGAGGCCATGGCTCATTCCACGGCGCACACCGACTCCGCCGCCCACCTGGTCCTGTCCCTGTCCTGCCCCGACCGCCCAGGGATCGTCCACGCGGTCACCGGCACGCTGGCGCGCCGCGGCGGGAACATCACCGAGTCCAAGCAGTTCGGGGACTCTTCGACCGGACTGTTCTTCATGCGGGTCCAGGTGCTCACCACCGTGCCGCGCGTGGAGCTGGAGAAGGACCTGGCCGAGCTGGCCGGCGAGTACGAGATGGAGTGGAGCCTCGACGAGGTGGGGCGCGCCATGCGCACCCTCATCATGGTCTCCAAGGAGGGGCACTGCCTGACCGACCTGCTCTTCCGGGCCCGCAGCCAGGGACTGCCGGTCGACGTCGTCGGCGTGGTGGGCAACCACGAGACGCTGCGGGACGTCGCCGAGTTCTACGGGGTGCCCTTCCACCACATCCCGGTCACCAAGGAGACCAAGGAGGCCGCCGAGGCCGAGCTGCTGGGGCTGGTGGACTCTCTCAATGTTGAGCTGGTGGTGCTGGCCCGCTACATGCAGATCCTCTCCCCCGCCCTGTGCGAGCGGCTGCACGGGGGCGTCATCAACATTCACCACTCGTTCCTGCCGTCCTTCAAGGGGGCCCGCCCCTACGCCCAGGCGCACGAGCGCGGGGTCAAGCTCATCGGGGCGACGGCGCACTACGTGACCGCGGACCTGGATGAGGGTCCGATCATCGAGCAGGACGTGACGCGGGCCGGGCACGAGGACTCCGTGTCCGTGCTGCAGGCCAAGGGGCAGGACGTCGAGCGCCGAGTGCTGGCGCAGGCGGTGCGCTGGCACACCGAGCACCGGGTGCTGCTCAACGGGCACCGCACCGTCGTCTTCGCCTGAGTGCAGGACCTCCCCCGCCCACCCAGCAAATCATCTCTTATTCACAAATCTTGCGACAGAAGCATTGAGGAATACTCTCAGTCTAGTGAACGCACCTCCCCGGGAGGCATCCCTTTGCGCGACGACCAACCCCTCACATACGAAAAAAACTCCTCAGTTGACTGTATCGCTGCATTGTAGATTTCCTGCCAGAGCGACTCAGGGATAACAGAGGGTCGCAGAGGAATCCCCATGAACAGCTCAGATGAATCTGATGTTTGAACAGCAACCGCTATGTGACTTTGCGATAAATGCACCCACCCGGAAGTGTTGTCATACACAGGCAGCGCCCACCCATGCGCACCAGCCGCCAACTGCTTGAGACGATAATCATTGAGCGGCCGACCCTCAATATCCTTGATCCTGCGCAACTCCTCCCCAGCCAACAACCTCTCGACTAGGCCACCCAGGTCAGGAGCACTCGCAAAATAATGAGCCCTGAAAAGATTGTCAAGCTGCAATCGAAGCAGCGGCGCAGCAGCATGGATATTATAATTATCCACCGCATCGATGAGCGCATCTACGATGCCGTAACTTCGCTGGAGCATTGCGGCGATAATGAAATCAGGGAGAAATAGCGCACCGTCGGCAGCCATTAATGTTTCCCGAAAAATATCAAGATGTCGGATTCGCAACTGATCTAGTTTTTCGCGCTGCACAACAAGCCCGGGGAAACGATCAACCACACACCCCGGAGGCACATCCTTACGTTCCCGAGGAATACGAACGGGCGGAATATCGCCATCACATACGTTCCACATAGTTTACCACCTTTCTCAGGAATACCTGCAGACAAAGCACTTGAATACGGACTCAGAGCATCCCGATAGGCATCGTGGTTGCGTGAAGGGAAACAAATATAGCGCGGCGATTCGCCTACATTGCCCTGAACCGCATCATACGCCTACCAGCGAAGTTGATTGGCCCACCATCAAGGGCATCACCACCACCGAGTCCTCCACCCTCTACGACTTAGTCCGTTATCACGTACTTCACCGACGACACAGAAGAAGTCAAAGGCTATGAGGCACCCGGTTCTCCCGATGTGTTCAGACCCGCCACGTAGCCTGACATCATGACGACTCTTGAGATGCTCATTGACGTCCTGGCCCGGTCCCGCGAGCGCTTCGACCGCGCCTTCGATGGCGTCACGCTCGAGCAGGCCAACACCCGGCCCGCCCCGGACCTGGCACCCCGCATCGACTCCCTGACCTGGCTGGCCTGGCACACGGCTCGCGAGCTCGACATTCAGGTCGCGCCTCTGGCGGGCGTCGAGCCCGTCTGGGTCACCGGCGGCCACCGCGAGCGCTTCGCCCTGCCCCTGCCCGACGATACCGAGGACTGGCACCACACACCCGAACAGGCCGCCCAGGTCGTCGTCAGCGACCTCAGCCTCCTCTTCGCCTACCTGGATGACGCCTACGCCCTGGCCACCACCTACCTGCGATCCCTCACGCCGGAGTCGCTCGACGATATCGTCGACGAGTCCTGGGACCCGCCCGTTACCCGGGCCGTGCGCCTGGCCTCAGTCATTGACGACGCCGCCCAGCACTCCGGCCAGGCCGTCTACACCCGCCGTCTCCTGGGCCTGCCGGGCTAGGCGCACAACCCACCCCGCACCACACGTTCGCCCCGACCTGGCGGTTCAGGTCGGGGCGAACGGCTCCCACATGACAAGAGTCTGTTGGGGCCCGTGCGGGCCGGTGGTGCGGGAGGATCAGGCGGCGGGCTCCACCGCCTCGCCGCGGCGCAGGACGGTGACGGGCCGCAGCTCCGCGTCGGTGACGACGACGTCGGCCCACAGGCCCGCCTGCAGGGCGCCCACGGTCGAGTCGCCGAGGATCTGCGCGCCCTGGACGCTGGCAGCGTAGACGGCGTCGACCAGGTCGACTCCCCCTGCCAGGTGGTGCGCACAACGTCGATGAGGTGGGCGGTCCCCCCGGCGATCGCGCCGCCCTCGGTGAGGCGGGCGACGCCGTCGGCCACGGTGACCGGCTGGGAGCCGAGCACGTAGTCGCCGTCGGCCATGCCGGCCGCGGCCATGGCGTCGGTGACCAGGACGACGTTGTCGCGCCCCAGAGTCTCGAACATGTCCAGGACGATGGCGGGGCTGAGGTGCACGCCGTCGCCGATCATCTCCAGGACGCACTCGCCGCGCTGGGCGGCCGCCAGGAACTCGGGCACGGGCCCGGGCGTACGGTGGTGCATGGGGCGCATGCCGTTGAACAGGTGGGTGGCGGTGGAGCGCGGGGCGCGGACCGGCTCGCCGGCCTCGAGGCGCTCGGCGATGCGGGCGGCGGCGTCGGCCAGGGCGGCGCGCACGGGGGCGGCCTCGGAGTCGGTGTGCCCGAAGGAGGGCAGCGCCCCTCCTTCGATGAGGGCCGCGTTGACGCCGTCGTCACCGGTGATGCCGGGCTTCTCCGGGGCGATCGTCATGGTGACGACGTGCCCGCCGCCGAGCTCGATGAGCTCACGGGTCAGGGCGGCGTCGGGGTCGATGATGTAGGTGGGGTCCTGGGCGCCGCAGCGCTCCACCGAGACAAAGGGCCCCTCGAAGTGGATGCCGGCGAGCTCTCCGGCCTCGCACAGCCCCGCCAGGACCCGGGTGCGTGCGCGCAGGACCTCGGGGGCGGCCGTCACGCAGGAGGCCACGAGCGAGGTGGTGCCGAAGCGGCGGTGCTCGAGCACGGAGACCATCGCCTGCTCGGCGGTCTCGGCGTTGGGGAAGGACTCACCGCCCCCACCGTGGCAGTGGACGTCCACCAGGCCCGGCAGGAGGTAGCCGCCCTCGGGTGCGGACTGAGCCTGCTCGACGGCGTCTGCGAAGCCGGACCGTGCGGCCTGGTCAGCGGGCCCGACCCACGCGATGTGGGATCCCGACAGGACAACCGCCCCATCGTCGATGATGTGGTCGGGGGTGACGACGCGTCCCCGCAGTGCACGGACCTGCATGGCTTCGTTGCTCATGAGTCGGATTCTGTCACCACTTCAGACATCAGACAACCTCCTTCGGGGCGTCTCCTCCCCCACATTGCCCGGGCGGGTTTCGGCTCCGCTCCGCTCACCCGGCCAGGCGCTGCTCCATGCGGGAGACGGCCCGGTTGACGTCTCGCTCCACGCGGGCCGACGGCGCCGCCCCGCCCTTCCACAGCAGGCCCTCGCTGACCGGCCGCACGGCGACGAGTCGGCCGCGGTCCACCAGGATCGGGCGAAACATGCCGTTGCTCGCCGGGCAGATGAGGCGCTCACCGTCCTCATCGGTGAGGCACGAGCGCTCCTTGTAACCCACGTGCAGCTCGTCAAAGGAGCCCAGGAAGTGCGTGGCCTGCGCGGCGCCGCGGTGGGCGGACAGCAGGTCGGGCAGGTCGGCGCGCATGTAGAGCAGGCCGGTCTTCGGGGCCGACTCGCCGGGGCCGAGCGGGCGCAGGCCTCCGCGGGCCCCGCCCTCGACGACCGCGCGCACGAGCGGGACACGCGGCCCGGCCGGCTCACCGGCAGCATCAACCGCGGCTGGGACCTGCTCCTCCCCCAGCTCGACGGCATCTTCCAGGGCACGGGCGGCCTGCGTCTTAGGCAGCGTGGTCCAGCGGGCCAGGTCCTCGGCGCTGACCGGGCCGTGGCTGGTCGCGTAGCGATAGGCGATGTGCGCGCAGGCGGCGCGGTGGCCAGTCCCGCCGTGGGCGACGCCTGCTCCGGCGGGCCCGGAGTCGGCGTCGGGCAGGTGGCGTGCGTCCATGACGAGGTGCTCGTTGCCGGACCGCGGACCCTGGATGAGGATCCCCTCGCGCTGGAGGCGCACCAGGAGGTGGCGGCGCCGGTAGGAGGAGACATCCTCGCCGCGGAAAGCCTCCATGAGGCCGGCCTCCTGCCAGGCCGCCAGCAGCACCGAGCGCATCAGCGGGCCCTGGTCCTCGATGAGGCCCAGGGCCACCTCGGCGGCGCGCTCGCACAGGGCGGAATCGACGCCGTAAGCCTTCTCGCTGTTCCGCACCCAGGCGTCGGTGCGGTGCATGAGAGCGGCCCGCAGCCAGTGGTGGTCGGCGGCGGTGGTGATGTGGACGGTGCCGCGCATGGGCCAGGAGCGAACCAGGTCGCCTCGCGCGAAGGCCGCCTCGACGTCGGCCGGGGTAGCGGCCGGGGCGCGCACGAGCAGGGCGTGGGGGACGGCGGAGACCTGCTGGCCCTGGATGGCGAGCTGGCGGGACACTGCCGCGACGACGTCGGGCGCGGCAGTGGCCGGGACGAGGCCCTGGGAGATGATGCGGGCCAGGCTCACCTCGGTCGGCAGCGGCACGGAGGAGGCGCGGGCGGCGGCCATAGCAGTCTCCTTAGAAGAGGCGGGAGCTCGGGTCGTCCATGCCGCGCATGGCGTCGTAGTCGAGGGTGACGCAGCGGATGCCGCGGTCCTCGGCCAGGACGCGGGCCTGGGGCTTGATGGTCTGGGCGGCGAAGACGCCCTGGACGGGGGTCAGCAGCGGGTCGCGGTCGAGGAGCTCGAGGTAGCGGGTGAGCTGCTCGACGCCGTCGATCCCGCCGACGCGCTTGATCTCCACGGCCACGGAGCGGCCCTCGGCGTCCTTGGCCATGATGTCGACCGGGCCGATGGCGGTGGGGAACTCGCGGCGCACCAGGCGGTAGCCGGCGCCCAGGACCTCGATCTGCTCGGCCAGGAGCTCCTGGAGGTGGGCCTCGACGCCGTCCTTGGTGAGCCCGGGGTCCACACCCAGCTCGTGGCTGACGTCGGAGATGGTCTCGAAGAGGCGGATGACGAGGCGGTCGTCGGTCTTGGTGGCGCTGACCTCCCAGACCTCGCGCACGCCATCGGCCGCGGCCTCCTCGTCCGGCTCGGTGACCGCGAGGCGGGCCGGGGCGCTCATCCAGTTCAGGGGCTTGTAGGAGCCGCCGTCGGAGTGGATGAGGACCGAGCCGTCGGCCTTGAGCATGAGCACGCGGGTGGCCCGGGGCAGGTGGGCGTCCAGGCGGCCGGAGTAGTCGACGGAGCATGAGGCGATAACGAGGCGCACCCGTCCACCCTAGCGGGGCCGGGCCCAGGGCGGCGTGACGCCGGGGCCGGCGGTCCTGAGCATCGTGTCACCCGGGGCGTTCCCCTCCACTGTCCATGCACGGCGTCCACACCGGATCGGACGTCGTGTCTCAGGCGTGCCCCGGGGGGCCTGGGGACGCAGCGTCAGGCGATGGCGGCACCCTGCCCCGTCGTCGAGAACGTGCGTCGTGATCGAGGACTGCGATGTCCTCCAGATGTCGGGGAAGGGACCCCAGTGGCCTGGAGGAAAACGCAGTCCTCGGAAGAAAAGTACGTCGCCGATCCGGCCATGAGGCTGCATCCCCGCCCCGGCGTCGGGTCTCAGAAGAGCCGGGGCTGCTCAGGAGCGGCGGACTCCACCCAGGCGATCAGCGCCGAGTGGGACTCCTCCATCATGGCCAGGTCGAAGCCCTCCGGGCTGCGGGTGGCGTCCACGCAGTGCACCTCGACGACGCGCCCCTGCTCCCGGCGGCGCCGTGCCTCGGAGAGCTCCAGGTTCAAGCGGCTCCATGAGCGCGACGGCCTGGTGGAGAAGGACACGAGGCGGTACCACTCCAGGGAGTCGAGCTGGAAGGAGGCGACCCCGCTCAGCCAGCGCTGCGCCCCGCGTGGGCGCAGGGCGCACTCGAAGGAGCCGACTTGCCCGGCCAGGTAGCGCAGACGCAGCAGGAACCCGCCTGCCAGCAGCACGAGGACGGTGACGGCAATCGCCACGACCATCCACACGTGCTGCCCCATGACTCAGGCCTCCGCGCCCTGCTTCACGTGGTCGGCGGCGATCGTGATGACGTCGTGGTCCACGGAGCAGAAGCCGCCGGATACCTCGATGCTGCACATCTCGCCGTCGATGGGACTCAGCCGCACCGGACCGGCCCCCAGGACCGCCACGAGGGGCTGACGACCCGGCAGGATCCCCAGCTCCCCGTTAATCAGGGGCACGGAGACCTGCGTCGCCTCACCGGCCCAGGCCTCGCCCGCCGGCGAGACCACCTCAACATGTAAGGCCATGTCCCCCTCCTTTCCTGCGCCCGGTTCTACCCGGATCCTAACGACTCAGGCGTTGAGCTCGGCGGCGCGACGCTCGAGGTCCTCGATGCCACCGATGTTGAAGAAGGCCTGCTCCGGCAGGTGGTCGTAGTCACCGTCGCAGATGCGGCGGAAGGCCTCAATGGTCTCCGACAGCGGCACGGTGGAGCCGGCCACGCCCGTGAACTTCTCCGCCATGTAGGTGTTCTGGGACAGGAACTGCTCAATGCGGCGGGCGCGAGCCACCGTCACCTTGTCCTCCTCGCCGAGCTCGTCGACACCGAGGATCGCGATGATGTCCTGAAGCTCCTTGTTCTTCTGGAGGATGGACTTCACACGGGTGGCGACGTCGTAGTGCTCCTGGCCCACGTAGCCGGGGGCCAGCAGGCGCGAGGTGGAGGTCAGCGGGTCCACGGCCGGGTAGATGCCTCGCGAAGCGATCTCACGGCTAAGCTCGGTGGTGGCGTCCAGGTGGGCGAAGGTCGTGGCCGGCGCCGGATCGGTGTAGTCGTCGGCGGGCACGTAGATCGCCTGCAGAGAGGTGATGGAGTGGCCGCCGGCGGAGGTGATGCGCTCCTGGAGCTGACCCATCTCGTCAGCCAGGTTGGGCTGGTAGCCCACGGCCGAGGGCATGCGGCCCAACAGCGTGGAGACCTCGGAGCCGGCCTGGGTGAAGCGGAAGATGTTGTCAATGAACAGCAGCACGTCCTGGTGCTGGACGTCGCGGAAGTACTCGGCCATCGTCAGGGCGGACAGGGCCACGCGCAGACGCGTGCCCGGCGGCTCGTCCATCTGGCCGAAGACCAGGGCGGTCTTGTCGAACACGCCGGCCTCGTCCATCTCGACGATGAGGTCGTTGCCCTCACGGGTGCGCTCGCCCACGCCGGCGAACACGGAGACACCGCCGTGGTTCTGGGCCACGCGCTGGATCATCTCCTGGATGAGGACGGTCTTGCCCACGCCGGCGCCGCCGAACAGGCCGATCTTGCCGCCCTGCACGTAGGGGGTGAGCAGGTCGATGACCTTGATGCCGGTCTCGAACATCTGCTCCTTGGACTCGAGCTGGTCGAAGGCCGGGGGCTGGCGGTGGATGGGCCAGCGCTCGGTGATCTCCAGCTGCTCGCCGGGGCCGAGGTTGAGGACGTCGCCGGTGACGTTGAAGACGTGGCCCTTGGTCACGTCGCCCACGGGCACGGAGATCGGCGCGCCGGTGTCGCGCACCTGCGTGCCGCGCACGAGGCCGTCGGTGGGCTTGAGGGAGATCGTGCGCACGATGTTGTCACCCAGGTGCTGGGCGACCTCCAGGGTGATCTCGTGGGGCTCCTCGCCGGCGCTGGTGGCCTGGACGGTCACCTTGAGGGCGTTGTACATCGCCGGGATCGCATCAGGCGGGAACTCGACGTCGACGACGGCGCCGATGATGCGGGTGATGCGTCCCGTCCCGGGGGTGGTGGTGTCAGCCATGTGCGTTCTTCCGTATCTTCCAGAGCTGAGAGGGGTCCTGCTCGGTGAGGTGAGTCTGTGTGGGGTTCTCGACGACGTCGGGGGTTTCCCGGCCTATTCGGACCCCAGGGCGTCGGCACCCGAGACGATCTCCGTGATCTCCTGGGTGATGTCGCCCTGGCGGGCCGCGTTGGCCAGGCGGGTGTAGGTGATGATGAGGTCCTCGGCGTTGTCCGTGGCCGTGTGCATGGCCTGCTGGCGGCTGGCCAGCTCGGAGGCGGCCGACTGCAGCAGGGCGTTGCGGATGCGCGAGCCCATGTAGCGGGTCAGGAGGGCGTCGAGCACCTCGGAGGAGCTGGGCTCGAACTCGTACAGCGGCATGGAGCTGCCGTGCTTGGCCGCCAGCTCCTTCTCCAGGGCCTCGTTGCCGGCGTCGTCGAGCTCGCCGGCCCCTTCGACGTCGACCACCTTGAGCGGCAGCATGCGACGCACCTCGGGGACCTGGGAGACCATCGAGACGTAGCGGGTGAAGACGATGTGGACCTCGGCGACGCCGCCGGCCTCGGCCGGCTGGAGGAAGTAGTCCAGCAGGGTGGTGGCCACCTCCTCGATGGCCTCGTTGCTGGGGCGGTCCGACTGCCCGGTCCAGGAGAACTCGATCGGCGTGCCCCGGAAGCTGAAGTAGCTCTGGGCGCGCCGGCCGAAGGTGAAGATCACCGGCTCCTTGCCCTCCTTGACCAGCTCCTCGATGAGGCGGCCGGTCTCGCGCAGGATGGTGGCCGAGTAGGCGCCGGCCATGCCGCGGTCGGAGGTGACCACGAGGATCGCCACGCGCTTGGTGTCGGTGCGCTCCTGGGTGATGGGATGCTCGAAGCGGGAGTAGGTCCCCAGCGCGGCCACCGCCTGGCTCAGGGCGTGATCGTAGGGCGAGGCCTCCTGCGCGTTGCGGCGCGCCTGCCCGATCCGGGACGAGGCGATGAGCTCCATCGCCCGGAACACCTTCTGGAGGGTCTGGGTCGATCGAATGCGCTGCTTGTAGACGCGCTGGTTTCCTGCCACGTCAGCCCCTCTTGACCACGAGCTGCTCGGTGGTCCTCTCGGCGGCGGGCTCCTCCTCGGGCTCGGCGACCTGGGCGCCCAGCATCTGCTCACCGGAGGCGAAGGTGCGCCGGAAGGCCTCAACGGCCTTAACCAGGGCCTCCTCGGTCTCGTCGGTGAGCTGACCGGTGGACTCGATGGTGTCGAGGATGTCGGTGTTGCGCCGCAGGTGGTCCAGGAAGGCGGCCTCGAAGGGCAGGACGTCGGAGACGTCGATGTCGTCGAGGTAGCCCTTGGTGCCGGCCCAGACGCTGGCGACCTGCTCGGCCACCGGGTAGGGCGTGTACTGGGGCTGCTTGAGCAGCTCCATGAGGCGCTCGCCGCGGGTGAGCTGGGCGCGGGTGGCGGCGTCCAGGTCGGAGGCGAACATGGCGAAGGCCTGCATGGAGCGGTACTGGGCCAGCGTGATCTTGAGGGTTCCGGCGACCTTCTTCATGGCCTTGACCTGGGCTGCGCCGCCCACGCGGGACACGGAGATGCCGACGTCGACGGCGGGGCGCTGGTCGGCGTTGAACAGGTCGGACTGGAGGAAGATCTGCCCGTCGGTGATGGAGATGACGTTGGTGGGGATGTAGGCCGAGACGTCGTTGGCCTTGGTCTCGATGATCGGCAGCCCGGTCATGGAGCCCGCCCCCAGCTCGTCGGAGAGCTTGGAGCAGCGCTCCAGCAGGCGCGAGTGGAGGTAGAAGACGTCACCGGGGTAGGCCTCGCGGCCCGGCGGACGGCGCAGCAGCAGGGAGACGGCGCGGTAGGCCTCGGCCTGCTTGGACAGGTCGTCGAAGACGATGAGGACATGCTTGCCCTGGTACATCCAGTGCTGGCCGATGGCCGAGCCCGTGTAGGGCGACAGGTACTTGAAGCCGGCCGGGTCGGAGGCCGGGGAGGCCACGATGGTGGTGTACTCCAGGGCGCCGCGCTCCTCCAGGGTGGCGCGCACGGCGGCGATGGTGGAGCCCTTCTGGCCGGTGGCCACGTAGATGCAGCGCACCTGCTTGTTCGGGTCGCCGGACTCCCATGCCTCCTTCTGGTTGAGGATGGTGTCCAGGGCGATGGCGGTCTTGCCGGTCTGGCGGTCGCCGATGATGAGCTGGCGCTGGCCGCGGCCGATCGGGATCATCGAGTCGATGGCCTTGAGCCCGGTCTGGAGGGGCTCGTGGACGGACTTGCGGGCCATGACGCCGGGGGCCTGGAGCTCCAGGGCGCGGCGCCCCTCGGCCTCGATCTCGCCCAGGCCGTCGATGGGACGGCCCAGCGGGTCGACGACGCGGCCCAGGTAGGCGTCGCCCACGGGCACGGAGAGGACCTCGCCGGTGCGGCGCACGACCTGGCCCTCGTCGATGCCGTCGAAGGAGCCCAGGACGACGACGCCGATCCGGCGCTCCTCGAGGTTCATGGCCAGGCCGGCGGTGCCGTCCTCGAAGGTGAGCAGCTCGTTGGCCATGACGCCGGGCAGGCCCTCGACGTGCGCGATGCCGTCAGCGGCGAAGACGACGTGCCCGACCTCCTCGGCCGCGACCTCGGCGGGCTTGTAGGACTCGGCGAACTCGTTCAGGGCCGAGCGGATCTCCTCGGGCCTGATGGTCAGCTCTGCCATCTCGTCTCCTTGCTGGTTGCGTTCTGGGGGCCGGCGGCGCTGGGCGTGAGCGACGACGGCGCGGGGTGGGGTGGTGAAGTTGTGGGTCGGCGTGCGATGAGCGGGCTAGCCCGCCAGGCGGGTGCGCAGCTCGGCGACGGCGCTGCGCACGGTGCGGTCCATGACGTAGTTCCGTGTCGAGATGCGGGCTCCGCCGATGACCGCGGAGTCGACCTCGCAGTTGAGGTCGATCCTGGTGCCCAGGCGGCGCTCCAGGATGGTGCGCAGGCGCTCCTCCTGGGCCGAGGTCATGGGGATGGCGGTGACGACGTCGACGATGGTGCGCTGACGCATCTCGGCGGCCAGCTCGACGACGCGGCGCAGGTTGCGCAGCGGCCCGCCCTCGGCGTGGTGCCGCACGCACCAGTCCACCAGGCTCATGGCGGGGGCGCTGATGTGGGGCGCGAAGACGGCCTCGGCCAAGCGGCCCCGGGCCTCGGTGCCGGTGCGGCGTGAGGGGGTCAGGGCCTCGCGCAGCTCGCGGTTGTCGGCGATCTGCTCGTGGACCTCGAAGAGCTGCTGCTCGATCTCCTCCGCCGAGCCGCCCGCGTGGGCGCCGGCGAGGATCGCCTCGATGCCCAGGTCGTGGAGGGCGGAGACCAGGTCGACTGCCTTGGACCAGCGGCCGCGGACCATGGCGCTGAGCAGGTCGACGACGCGCTCGTCCACGGTGCCGGTGAAGAGCCGCCGGGCCAGGGCCACCTTGTCCTCGGCCTCCCGGCCCGGGTCGGTCAGCGGAGCGGGCAGCGAGTGGACGGCAACCTGGTGAGCCAGGGCGAGGATCTGGCGACCCAGCTCCTGGCCCTCGACGCCCGCGGCCGTGAGCACCGGGCTCCAGGCCTGGCTCACGGTCTCACGGGTGGCGGCAGTTCCTGTTCTCACCGCGTCGCCTCCGCAGAGGAGGCGCCGGCGTCGAGCCCCTCGACCGGCTCCATGGTCTCGAGCTCGTCGAGGAAGCGGTCGATGACCCGCTCGGACAGGGCGGTGTCGCTCAGCTGCTCACCGACGATCCGCTCGGCCAGGGTGGAGGCGAGCATGCCGACGTCGGTGCGCAGCGAGATCTGGGCGGCCTGCTTCTCGGCCAGGATCTGACGCTGGGCACCCTCGATGATGCCTGCGGCTTCCGCCTGGGCGTCGGTGCGGGCCTTGGCGATGATCTCCTTGGCCTCGCCCTGGGCGTTGTCACGGATGCGGGCGGCCTCGCGACGGGCCTCGTCCACGAGCCGGGTGGCGCGCTTCTCGGCGTCGGCCTGGTCCTGCTTGGCCTTGTCGGCCAGGTCGAGGCCCTCCTGGATGCGCTGGGCGCGCTCGTCCAGCACGGCGTAGAGCCGGGGCAGGGCGTAGCGGCCCACCACCAGGAGGATGAGCAGGAGGACGACCGCAGACCAGAAGATCTCATGGGCGTGGGGCAGGATGAAGGCCATGCCTCCGCCCTGCCCGCCCTCGTTGGCCAGGGGAAGCATCACTTGACAACGAACGGGATAACGAAGCCGATGAGGGCCAGGGCCTCGACCATGCCCGCGCCGATGATCATGTTGGTGAACAGGCGTCCGGCCACCTCGGGCTGACGGGCCGTACCCTCCTGGGTCTTGCCGACCATGATTCCGATGCCGATGCCCGGGCCGAGCGTGGCCAGGCCGTAGCCGACGTATGCGAGAGCAGCGGAGGTCATATGTGGTTCCTTCTTTCTGGCGCCGGATGGCGCAGGTGGGGTCGGTGGAAGAGGCTTGGGGCGACGCACCGGGGCGTCTAGTGGGCCTCGATGGAGAGCTTGATGTAGACGGCACTGAGGATGGTGAAGATGTAGGCCTGCAGGACCGCAACGAAAATCTCGAACAGGGTCATCACGATCATGGCCGCCCCGGTCAGGAGGCTGATCGTCGAGGATGCCTGAAGGTGCAGGAGCAGGCTGGTGGTGCCGAAGAAGGTCATGCCGAGCAGCATGTGCCCGGAGACCATGTTGCACAGCAGACGCAGCGTGAGCGTCACCGGCCGCACAATGAAGTTCGAGAGGAACTCGATGGGGGTGATGAGCAGATACATCACCTTGGGCAGGCCCGGCGGGAAGAGCTGGGAGGCGAGGAAGTGCCCGACCCCCTGCTCCCTGATGCCGGCGCCGATGAAGGTGACGTAGGTCAGGGCGGCGAACACCATGGGGACGGCCACCACCGAGGAGGCGGCGATGTTGAGGCCGGGGATGACGCCGGCGAGGTTCATGGCGAGCACGCCCAGGAAGAGGGTTCCCAGCAACGGGGCGAAGCGGCGGCCGTTCTTCTTGCCCAGGAGCGCGAAGGCCACATTGCTGCGCACGAAGTCGGCGATGATCTCCAGCAGGGCCTGGCCGCGCCCGGGGACGATCTTGATCCGGCTGGCGACCGCTCCCGCCGTCAGACACAGGGCAACCGCCATGACAACGCGGACGAGGGTGAGCCGGTTGAACTCCAGGAGAGTCCCCTCACCGAAGATCGCGACGGGGAAGAAGTCCTCAGCACCGGGCTTCTGAAGCTCGTGGCCCTCCGCGACGGTGAGGGCGGGCACCGCGGTCTTCGCGATCACCGCAACCAGGACGATCAGGAGCCCCCAGTACCACAGCGGCTTGACGAACGGCTTGGCGTCAGCCGTCCGCGGCACGGCGACGTCGTCGGCTGCCGTGCCGTTCTCGGTGACGGTGTTGGTGGACAGGAGATCCTCCCGATGTCTCTCACGCTTCAAGGCCTGCCCGACAGGCCTGCTGATCACAGGCCATGCTAGCGCCTCAGCAGGGTCTCACGAAGCAAACCAGACGCCCTATCGTGACCCACTACAGTCACGACGCCTTGCGCCCACCCCTGCCCGCCGGTCAGGGACGGTCCGCCGAATCATCCTTGTTCGGCTCCACCACAAGGATTCGAGCCTGTGACAGGACGGTCGCCTCGGCGAACATCCCCACCAGGATCGCAGCGATGGCTGAGACCCCAATCACTCTGATGTCGAGTCCCAGGGACCGTCCACCGACGAGGGCCGTGGCCAGGACCGCCACCTTCGCAAGGTATCCACCGGCTATCCAGACCGCGAGGCCCCTCATGCCGGAGCGGACCATGCGGTCCAGGAACCACCAGGTCGCGGCCAGGAGCAACGTCGTCGTCCCCACGGCGGCCAGCAGCGTGCCCAGCGGCCGCTCCACGGCGCCGCGGGCTCCGCCGGTCAGGCACCACAGGGCCTCCCCGACCACCAGGACCACGGCGGCCACGGAGAGGATCCGGCGCAGCCGGGCTGAGGCCTGGCGCAGTGCGCGGGCGTTCGTGGGGGGCGTCTGGCTCACTGGCGTGTCCTTTCAGAGGAGCCCGGCGACGTCTGCAGGGCTATCCCCTGCGGCGCCTGCCCCTCGGCCGGGCGCGTCACCTCACCGGTTCCCGAGACGTTGCGGGAGATGACGATCCGCTGCTCCTGGCGATCCTGGCGCCGGCGCAGCGCCGAGCGCAGGCCGTGGCGCACCCCGGGCATGAGGTCGACGGTGACGACGAAGGCGAACAGCACCGCGAGGGCGAGCCCCGCCAGCACCCAGGGCAGAGGGAAGAAGGCCATGGCAGCCACGGGGAAGGAGGCGACCGCCGCCCACAGGTACATGACCAGCACCGCGCGGCGGTGGGAGTGCCCGGCCGCCAGGAGCCGGTGGTGCATGTGCATGCGGTCGGGGTGGGTGGGACTCAACCCCTTCCGGGTGCGGCGCACGATCGCCATCATCATGTCGGTCAGTGGCAGCAGGAGGACCGCCAATGGCAGGAGGATCGGCATGAAGGCGGGCAGGGCGCGCGATCCGTCGAAGCTGCCCGGATCGATCTGCCCGGTGACGATGATGGTGGAGGCCGCTGAGACCAGTCCCAGCTGCATCGCCCCGGAGTCACCCATGAAGATGGTGGCTGGGTTGAAGTTGTGGGGCAGGAAGCCCACGCACACACCGATGAGCGCGGCCACGATGGTGGCGGCCAGGGAGCTGTAGGAGCCCGGGCTCGTGGCGCGGGTGAGGACATAGGTGTACAGGAAGAAGGCGGTCGAGCCGATCCCGATGATGCCGGCCGCCAGCCCGTCGAGCCCGTCGACGAAGTTGACGGCGTTGATGGCCGCCACCACGACGATGACGGTGGAGATGAGCGACAGACGTGAGGAGCCGATCGTCAGCCCCGCCACGGGGAAGGTGAGGAGCTGGACGCCCTGCCAGGCCATGACGCCGGCGGCCAGGATCTGGCCGGCGAGCTTAGTCATCCAGTCCAGCTCCCACAGGTCGTCGACGACGCCGAGCAGGCACACCAGTCCCGCCCCCAGGACCACCGCCCAGGCGCTGGAGTCGATGACGTCGGAGAGGTAGGGGATCGTGGAGGCCACGGAGATCGCGGAGAACAGGCCGAAGAACATGGCCACGCCGCCCAGGCGCGGGATGGGCGTGGAGTGGACGTCGCGGGCCCGCACGGGGGTCAGCGCGTTACCCACCAGGGCGATGTGCCGGATGATCGGCACGGCCACGTAGGTGGTCGCCGCAGCAATGGCCATGACCAGGAGGTAGACCTTCACGCGCCCACCCCCGTCCTGCCGCACCCCGCGCCTGCCGTCCTTTCCGACAGGGCGACACCGGCCACTCGTTCCAGGTCCGCGAGCGCCAGGACCCCCTGGCGCAGGATCCGGGGGGCGCGGGCGTGCGCCCCGGCGAGGGTGACGATGGTGGAGGGAACCGGTCCCGGAGTGGCTCCGCCGTCGAGCAGCAGGATGTCCTCGCGCCAGTCGGCGCCGGCGGCTTCACCATCCGCCGTGAGCTCTTCGATGTCCCGGACCCGGCCGGGGAAGGCGGCCCGGGCGGAGGCGGCGTCGGTGGCGGGCGGCGCGCCGGTGGGGTTGGCGGAGGTGACGGCCAGCGGGCCGCTGCGGCGCAGGAGGTTCAGGGTGAGCTCGTGGGCGGGCATGCGCACGGCGAGGGTGCCGCCGGTCTCCCCCAGGTCCCAGGTCAGGGTCTCGTCGGCCTCCAGGATGAGGGTGAGCGCCCCGGGCCAGAAGGCCTCCATGAGGGCTCGGGCGGCCTCGGGCACCTGGGCGACGAGCCCGATCAGGTCGGCGGGGTCGGCCACGAGGACCGGCGGGGGCATCTGGCGTCCGCGCCCCTTGGCGGCCAGCAGCCGCTCGACGGCCGCGGCGTCGGCGGCGTTGCAGCCGATGCCGTAGACGGTGTCCGTGGGCAGGATGACGATCCCGCCTGCGCGCAGGTGATCGCAGGCCGGTTGGAGGGAGTCGGGGTGGGGATGAGCGGTGCTCGCGGAGGGCTGCGGGGGGTGGCTCACGTCCCGCATCCTGCCACGGATCGGGTCGGTAGCGGGACAGTGCGGAGGTGTGGGCCCCGACGCGATGCCGGACCGTCACCTGACCGGGCCTCCCCTCACCGGCATATCCCCGGTCCGTTCCCGGGACGAGCCCGGGACGCCGTCGGGCCCTACACGATGCGGCGGGCCACGGCCCAGCGGGTGAGCTCGTTGCGGTTGGACAGCTGGAGCTTGCGCAGGACCGCGGAGACGTGGGTCTCGACGGTCTTGACCGAGATGAACAGCTCGGAGGCACACTCCTTGTAGGTGTAGCCGCGGGCGATGAGTCGCATGACCTCCCGCTCGCGCGCTGAGAGACGGTCGAGCTCGGTGTCGGCCACCGCCACCTCGCCCGCTCCGGCACCGAAGGCGTCCAGGACGAATCCGGCCAGGCGCGGGGAGAAGGCGGCGTCTCCGGCGGCCACGCGCCGCACGGCCTGGGCCAGGTCCTCGGTGGAGATCGCCTTGGTGACGTAGCCGCGGGCGCCGGCCCGGATGACTCCGACGACGTCGTCGCTGGCGTCCGAGACGCTCAGGGCCAGGAAGCGCGTCTCGGGGACGTCGTGGCAGGAGGCGACGACCTCGGCCCCTCCCCCGCCGTTGCCGCCGGGCAGGTGGACGTCGAGCAGGACGACGTCGGGCCGCAGGGCGTGGACGGCGGCGATGGCGCCCTCGACGTCGTCGGCCTCGGCGATGACGTCCAGGTCGGGGGCGTGGGCGGTCAGCTCGGAGCGCACCCCGGAGCGGACCAGGGCGTGGTCGTCGACGACCAGGACCCGCAGGGACGCACTCGCATCGGCGGGCTGGTGGTGGTCTGTGGTGGTACCGGCGGGCGTGTCAGCCATGGGGTCTTCCTGGTGGTGACGTGGGGTGATCGAGGAGCGAGGGGCCGGGCGCGGCCCAAGGAGACAAAGCAACGATAGACGGCTCAGTGGGCTCGCTCGGGGAGAGTCAGCGCCACCTCGGTGCCGGTGGACATGCGGCGCACTCGGGCGCTGCCGCCGTGGCGCTCCATGCGGGCGATGATGGACTGGCGCACGCCGTGGCGGTCCTCGGCGATGGCGTCGAGGTCGAAGCCAGGGCCGTGGTCGCGCACGAACACCTCCAGGCTCTCCTCACCGGCCTCGACGTAGAGGGAGACCGGTGGGGCGCCGTGGCGCACCGCGTTGGACAGGGCCTCGCGGGCGGCGGCGACGATGACCTCAGTGTCGCGGTCGGGAGCCCGGTCGCCGACGCACACGGCGTCGACGGCCACGCCGTAGCGGTCCTCGATCTCGCCGGCCAGGTCGGTGAAGGCGTCGGCCACGGAGGTACCCGGCGCGGGACGGTCGGTGTAGAGCCAGGCTCGCAGCTCGCGCTCCTGGGAGCGGGCAAGGCGGGCCACCGTCTCAGGCTCGTCGGCGCGCTTACGGATGAGGGTGAGGGTCTGGAGGACGGAGTCGTGCAGGTGGGCGGCGATGTCGGCGCGCTCGGCCTCACGGATCTCGGCGGCGCGGGTGTCAGCCAGGGCCCGGTTGGTCCGCAGCCACAGGGGCGCCAGGACCACGCCGATGCCCACCACGAGCGCCCCTCCGGTGATGAGCCCGGAGATGAGCTTGTAGGGGGTGCTGTCGGCGGCCACCCACACCAGGATGCCGACGACGGCCAGGCACACCCCGCCCGCCACCCGCAGGACAGCGCTCAGGTTGCGGTCCGGGCCGACTAGGTTGTCCATCTGCGACCAGGCCAGGGCCGCTCCGGTGATGACGACGATGATGACTCCCACCGCACCGATCCGGTCCAGCAGCCCTAAGCGCCAGGCGGCCAGGAACAGGGCCGCCAGGAGGAGTGCGCCGCCGTCGATGACCGTCTGCGACAGGCCCAGGGGGGCGCCGCCGTCCGCCCGAGACTCTGCGGTACCTCTCCCACTCCTGAGGCGAGCCGCCAGGCGGGCGCGGGAGACCACCGAGGCGGGCACCTCTCCTGCCGGCCCGTTCTCCCCGGGGAGGGTCGCCCACAGCAGGGCGTAGAGCAGGGCTCCCGCGCCGCCGCCGAGGGCCAGGACGACCATGAGCGCGCGGATGTATCGCACGGGGATGCCCAGGTGGAGCCCCAGCCCCGCGCAGACGCCGGCGATGCGGGCGGGGCGGCGCATACGGGCGGCCTCGACGGACAGGTCGGCCGGCGCCGGCCCCAGCTGGTGGGGCAGGCGGCGCAGAGGGGGGCGTCGCCGCAGCTGGCGCGGGGGGCTCCAGGAGTACGCGGGCCCGCCGGCGGTCGGCGAGGGCTGCGTACCCCGCTGCTGAGCTGTCGTCATGGCACCATCGTGGCACGTCAGGGTCGCCGACCCGAGGGTCCCCCGGGGGATTGGGGGGACAATCCGGGATCATTCAGGGGTTCCCCTGATCGTGCCGCAGGCCACGGACGCGAAGAATTGTTGACATGAACGACAAGCCCACTTCCCCGTCTGACGGTGGTTCCCCCACCGGTTCCGATTCCTCTGACTCCTCCGCATCCCCTGCATCCTCTGAATCCTCTGCATCTGCCGACTCCCACGGCGCCGACGGCGCCCAGCGCAGCTCCCAGCAGAGTCCGCCGTACGGACCGCAGCCGGGCCCAGCCCCCTCCTTCCAGCAGCACGACGGCCCGCAGCCGGAGCCTCAGAGGGGATCGACCCACCGCTTCTTCGACTCCTTGCGCGGCTCGGGTCTCATGCGCACCAATGAGCGCTGGGTCGCGGGCGTAGCCGGTGGCGTGGCCTACCGCTTCGACCTGGACCCCACCCTGGTGCGTTGCGTGTGGGTGGTGCTCTCACTCTTCGCCGGTGTCGGTCTGGTCCTCTACGGACTGGCCTGGGCCCTCCTGCCCGAGGAGTCCGATGGGCGCATCCACCTGGAGGAGGCCTTCTCCGGCCGTTTCAACGCAGGGCTAGCGGGGGCTATCGGGATGACAATCGTCGGGATGTCGACGTTCAGCAACGGCTTCATCCCCAACTGGTACGTCCATGAGGCGGGGATCGCCGCCGCCCTGTGGCCCCTGTTCTGGCTGGGGCTGTTCATTCTCGGCATCGTCTTCCTCATCCGCCGCGCCCAGGACCGGCGCGCGAGCCGGAAGGCCGCTCGAGGCCCTCGGGGCCCCCAGCCCTGGCAGGCCTCCGCTCCCGGTGCCGCGCAGGCACCGGGCAGCCGCCCCGGCGTCCAGGCCGGCGGCTTCGCATCGGCCTGGGACTCTTCAGCGCCTGGCTCCGGCACCCCGGCCTTCAACCAGTCGGCCGGCGGACAGAGCTGGCAGAGCCGCTCCTACCGGCAGCGCCCGCCGTACCAGCCAGTGCCTATGCCGGTCCGCCCGGCGCGCCCGCGCCGTCCCGGCCCCGGTTCCTCGCTGTCGCTGGCGGTCCTGGGCCTGGGACTCCTGACCGCGGCGGGCGTCTGGTACGCCACGGTGACCCACCACCTGGGTCTGCTCCAGGGTCAGTTCATCCTCATCGGCATCCTGGTCGCCCTCCTGGGAGCGGGGATCGTCGTCAGTGGCCTGCGTCGTCGGCACGGAGGCTGGATGACGGTGCTGGGCTGGCCGGTCCTGTTCGTCGTTGCGATCCCCGCGCTGGCCACCGCCTCGATCGTCCCCACGAGCCTGGCCCGCATGCCCTTCGAGACCCTTAAGAACTCGACCACTGCCGCCTCGAGCACGGTGACCTGGCAGGAGCTGACGGCGTCGGCCAGCGGTGGCAGCGTCACCCGCAGCAAGGACATTGGTGACCTCACCCTGGATCTGCGCGGCATGCCCGCCGAGGAGGCCGGCAAGCTCTCCACCATCACCGCCCACCTCGACGTCGGCACCCTGCGCATCAAGACCGACACCGACCAGCGGGTGGAGGTCAGGGCCGACGTCGACATGGGAGCGATCGACTCACAGGTCGCCCGGGCCTGGACCGTCAACGGCCGCCAGATGAATCAGGACGACGAGGGCCCACGCACCTATGACGCGACTGGCAAGACCATCCCCGCTTACAGCAGCTCCAGCGGCGGCCTGAACACCAAGCGCACTCTGGCCTCCCCCAACAGTGACAACCAGCGGCCGCGGATCACCATCAACGCCTCGGTGGACACCGGGACGATCAACATCGAGGAGCGCAGCAACACCGCCTCCTGGTACGGCAACGTCGAGGAGCCCGTGTGGATCGTCAGCACCTGGTTCGACGAGAAAGGCGATGCCCACGGCGACGACCTGCCGGTTCCGGGCATGAACCACCCGGCCATCACGGCCAAGGACGCTGAGACCTGCATCCGCACGGCCCACGAGAGCGTGGACGAGGACGACCGCAGCGAGGACGTCGGGTGGAGCAACCTGTCCGACCTGACCTCTGCCGAGCGCACCTCCTACGACTCCTGCGTGCAAAGGGCCCTGTCCGGGCAGGGCGCCGGGCAGCCCAGTGCGAGCCCAAGCCCCTCCGGGGCGGCCGCTGCGACACCGTCCCCGACTCTCACCAAGCAGTCCGCCACGGCCAGCCCGACAGCCGGCTGATCGCGCCCGCAAGCCGGCCTCAGCCACCAGAACTCTTCCCCGGGCGCATCCCGGGCCCACCCAAGGAGACCCTCATGAGCAGCACCTCTTCCACGACGTCGCCCGACGACGCCGGCAGCACCAGCACCGAGGCGACCGGCGAGGACGCCACCAGGCCCTTCCCGGCCGCCGGAGACACCCAGCCCCTGACCTCACCGGTGACTCAGCCCGCGGCTGAGCCGGAGACTCAGCCGGTCACCATGCCACTACCCGCTTCTCAGGACGCCGGCGCGGAGACGGCCTCCGCGAGCTCGCCACCCACGTCGTCGTCGGGTCCGGTGTGGAGCGCCGGGACGGTCAGTGACCGGGACCGCCCGCAGGCGCCCCAGGACATCAAGGGCTCGACTCTCTTGTGGGGGGCCTTCCTGCTCCTGGTGGGTGGACTGCTCATCGCGGCGGGCCTGGGGCTGCGCTTCGACTTCACGACGACGGCCATCGCCTGCCTGGCGGGTCTGGGGGTTCTGCTCGTGGTCGCCGCCCTCATCCCTAAGGGGCGCCGCAGCGCCAAGAAGTCCTGATCCGCATTCACCACGTATTCGCCCAATCGAGCCGCGAGGACGCACCTCAGGGCCCGCCGACTGCACCTCCACGGTGCGGCCGCGAGACCCACCGTGCGTCCTCGCGGCGTACTATTCAAAGAGAACTCACCGGAACCGAGAACCTCCACCACTGCGACGGATAACGAGGGACATCGATGGTTGAGACAGCATGCTCCGTACTCATGAGCCTGATCCTGAGCGTGACCGGCATCCTCCTCGTGGTGCTGGGACGCCGGATGGCGAAGCGCAGGCTCCCGCCGAACTCGTGGGCGGGAGTGCGTTACGAGATCGCGCTACGCTCCGAGGAGAACTGGTACACGATGCAGGCCTGGTGCGCGGCGGCGACTGTGGGACTGGGTGTGGTTCTCCTCGACTCAGCAGTCCTCTTCGCCGTTCAGGCGGCCCTGCATGAGACGATCTCGATCCTGATCCCCATGGCCATCATGCTGGTTCAGATGGCTGCCGGTATCGCATTCCTTCACGTTCAGGCCCGCAGGTGCGCCGCGGAGCTGACACAGAGCGCATAGGTCGGCTCCCCCACTCAGCGACTTTGGTGAGGGAGCCGGTCGGAGTCCGGGGCGAGCGCTCAGCCCTGGTAGACGATCTTGGCCTTGACGTCGTCAACGGCCTCCTCGCCCAGGTAGTGGCGCACGATCTCCAAGCCGAAGTCGATGGCGGTTCCCATGCCGCGGGAGGTGATGACGGGGCCGTCGGTGACGACGGCGGCCTGGCTGACCTGCGCGCCGTGCTCGGCGAGCACGCCCACGAAGCCGGGGTTCGACGTCGCCTGGCGGCCCTCGAGCAGGCCCAGCTCGGCCAGGATCGAGGGGGCGGCGCAGATCGCGGCCACGGGCCGGCCGGTGCGCACCCGCTCGGTGACCGCGGCCATGAGGGGCTCGACGGCCTTGAGGTTGGGGGTGCCGGGGATGCCGCCGGGCAGGACGAGCATGTCGTAGTCGTCCAGGTTCGCCTCGGCCAGGGCGAGGTCACAGGTGACGACGATGTTGTGGGAGGAGACGACGGCCCGCTCGGGAGTCACGGAGATCATCGTCGTGGGGATACCGGCGCGGAAGAGGATGTCCACGGTCGCCAGCGCCTCGACCTCCTCCAGCCCGGGGGCGATGAAGACGGCGACGGCCTTGTCGGTCCTCTGATCGGTGGGCGCGTGGAAAGCGGGCATGTCTCCTCCAGGAAGGTCGGCTCAGGTCAATGCGGCTGGCGCCATCACCCTACGCGCCCGTGACGCCGGGCGTGAAGGAAACCGCGCCTCCCCGACTCTTCGGGCGATCCTCAGCGCTGGCGCAGGAGGTGCTGCTCGGCGCTGTCCAGGATCGGCCGGGCGGCCTGCGGCGCGTAGACGCTCAGGCCGCCGTCGGACACGGGCAGCTCCACGCTGCCGTCCTCGGCGACGGTGACCGGCTCGTGCCCGCCCAGGACGCAGATCCATTGCTCGCCGGCGTGCCGCGCCCCGACGTGGAGACGCTTAGTGGCGGCCCTGCGGTCGGACAGGACGACGGCGAGCCCGGAGCCGGGGTGGGCCTCGTCGCCCTCGCGCGCGAAGCCGACGACGTCGGGGTCGTCGAGGGCGTCGTGCTGGGGGCCGTGGGCCAGGGCGCGTCGCATGGTCATGAGCAGCGGCAGCTCGGTGACGGCCGGCAGGTCGCCGGTCTCGGGCGTGCCGAACAGGTCGCCCCAGAAGACGCAGGGGGTTCCAGCTTCGCGCAGCAGGATGAGGGCGTAGGCCGAGGGCTTGAACCAGGGCTCGATGGTGGAGGCCAGGGACTGGCCCGGCTGGGTGTCGTGGTTCTCCACGAAGGTGACGGCGCGCGCGGGGTCGGCGGCCACGAGGGTGCCCTCGAAGAGCCGGGTCAGGTCGACGTCGCCATTGGAGGTGGAGGCCGCGTGCAGGTGGAAGTGGAGGGGGACGTCGAACAGGCTCATGAAGGGCACGGCCTCCAGGTAGCCCTCCAGCTCGGCGACGTCGTGGGACCAGTACTCGCCCACGGCCGGCAGGGCGCGGCCGGTGGCGCGGCGCAGCTCAGGCAGCCAGCGGGCGAAGAAATCGGCGCCGACGTGCTTGAGTGCGTCCAGGCGCAGACCGTCGACGCCGGTGGTCTCCACGTACCAGCGCCCCCAACGGTCCATCTCGGCGCTGACGGCGGGGTCGATGACGTGGACATCAGAGCCCATGAGGTAGTCGTAGTTGCCGAACTCGTCATTGACGTTCTCGTTCCACTGCTTGCCCTCGAAGAGCCAGACGCCCTGCTGGTGACGGGCCTCGTCCCAGTCGGTGCCATGAAAGCAGGTCCAGTCCCAGGTGAAGTCCGAGTAGGCGCCGGCGCGCCCCGGGAAGGTGTAGCGGGTCCAGGCCGTAATCTCCTCGGTCTCACCAATGGGGCGCGTGCGGTCGTGGGGGTCGGCGGGCGTGGCACGCACGACCTCGGTGGCGTCCCCGCCCATGCGGTGGTTGAGGACGATGTCCGCCACGACGCTGATGCCGGCCGCGTGCAGGGCCTCGATGGCGGCCAGGTAGTCCTCCTTGGTGCCGTACTTGGTGGGGACGGTGCCCTTCTGGTCGAACTCGCCCAGGTCGTAGGTGTCGTAGACGCCGTAGCCGACGTCCTCTACGCCGGCCTGTCCCTTGTAGGCGGGCGGCAGCCACACCGAGCTCACCCCGCAGTCGGCCAAGAGGGCGGCGTTGTCCGCCAGGAGGCGCCAGTGGGTGGAGTCGGCGGGCAGGTCCCAGGCGAAGGCCTGGAGCATGAGGGGGTTGACGACGTCGTCCGGGTTGGCGGGGCTGGGCTGGGCGTGGTTCTCGGTCACGGTTCCGATGCTGCCAGTCCTCCCCCGCGGCCGGGGACATTCCACGCGACCGGGTGCGTGTCATTCCGTCCGGGGGCGTTCGACGCCGTCGGGGACCGGATTCCTGTCCCCCTACGCGCGACATGTCCCCGGCCGGGAGAAAATGCACCCCCACGCGCAGAATGTCCCCGTACGGAGGAGGACGGATGCGATATGGACAGTGCATAGCGGGGACCCCATAATGGTGGGGAGCCAACTGGCTGCTACCGGTTGACTCCCCTCGCAAGGGAACGGCCTAGCCGGTCCACTTGCTGAGGGCATCCACAAGCACACCGACGGCCCGGATCAGGCGAGCGACAGCGGTCAAGACTTCGCTCACCTTCCGGGCCGTTACCTTGCCCTTGCGGACTTCAGCACGTCGTCCTCTCGGCTTGGACACGGCCCTCACCTCCTCCCGGCTCCTTCCTCCCCGGCAAGGACATGAATGTTCCGGGAGAAGATGCCATGGGAGGCATCACCCATCATGCCAACGGGCGCCGGCAGCCCTTCTCGGACTCCACAACACGGGGATTCCGCGGCGAGACAGTCACCCTTGTGGAAACCGGCGTCGTCGACGCTCGTCCCACGCGCCTCTTGGTCTCCAACACGTAGTGACGGCCGGGGACATTCCACGCGACCAGGTGCGTGTCATTCCGTCCGGGGGCGTTCAACGCCGTCGGGGACCGGATTCCTGTCCCCCTACGCGCGACATGTCCCCGGCCGGGAGAAAATGCACCCCCGCACGCAGGATGTCCCCCGCCGGAGGGGAATGCCCCCGGCCGAGGGAAGGATGCGATGTGGACGGTGCGGAACGGCGCCGCTCGCGACTCGCGAGTGGTCAGATTGACGCGAGCAGGGCAGCGACGTCGTCGAGCTGTACGGCGATCTCGGTGAAGTCCCGGTCCAGGTCGAGGGTGCGCACGTGGAAGCGGTGCCCGGTCTCGGTCCAGGTCTCGCGGACCGGCGGGTCGACGGCGGTTTGGGCGTAGAGCAGCATGCCGGCGACCTCACGCCCGGACTGCCGGGGGTCACTGGCCTCGTGCATGACGTAGCTGTAGATCTGGTTGCGGTTGGCCGGGGACAGGATCGACTTGTCGTAGCGGGAGCCGAGGATGCGCCCGTAGCACTTGGTGTCGATGATGAGGGTCCGCTGCGGCCCGGTCAGGACGATGTCGGTGTGCAGTCCCGGGAGGAAGACCGGGGCGTCCTCGATGCCGCCGCTCACCCAGGGAGCACCGGCACGCAGGTGGGGGTGGTGGCGGCGGAAGTAGGCCAGGACGAAGCGCTCGTACAGGGCGCTCAGCTCCTGGGGGTCGAGGAAGTCGGCGAGGCTGACTGCGCCGTCGGCGCCGCTGAGCAGCCGCTCGTCCAGGACGAGTCGGCACACGCCCATGAGCAGCCGGTAGGAGCGGTTACCGCGGTGGAAGCGCAAGCTGTCCCAGTGCAGCTGGCGCAGGTCCCCGACGCTCATCACCTCGACGTCGCCCATGACGAGCAGTGTGGACTTCAGACGCTTCCGGCGGGCCGGGGCGACGTCGCCGTGCAGGATCAAGCGCAGGGCGGTGGTCTTGAGAAGCCGGTTCATGAGGGTGTTCTCGGTGCGCTCGTCGTATCCGCAGCGCACCAGGCTCCTGCGGCGCGCCCTCAGACGCATCGTGGCGGCCGGGTCGATGCGTCCCCGCACCACCGTCAGGTCCTCGTTGAAGGGCTGATAGTCCCGCTCGAAACCGCGTCGGCGCTGGTTGTCCAGCCCACCGGTCAGGATGGCGGCGAGCATGTCGTGGACGTGCTCGAAGTCCTCGGCCGCCAGGCGCCGGTGCTCGCCGGTCTCCAGGGCCTTGAAGGCGTAGGCGAGCATGTAGTAGACGTTCTTGAGCAGGACGGTGCTGGGACCACGCTGGTGCGGTCGGCCGGGAGCCCCGTTCCGCGCCCGGCCGGGCAGGGCGGCTGTCATACCAGGATGCTCTCCAGCTCGTGAATGCTCTCGTCCATCGCAGCCGGGTTGTCGAACCAGTACTCGCGCACCAGCGGCTCCAGCTCGTAGCGCACCACCGAGGTCACGTCCGCATCCGTGCCCGCAGGGTTCTCGGGGCCGGCCGCAGGCAGGCACAGGTAGGAGTGTCCGATCTGGAACCCGGGCCCGAGGGCCTCGTCCTCGGCGATCCGCTGGTTGAGGCGGCGTACGACGTCGACCAGCGCTTCCAGCCTCGCGCTGCCCACGGCTTCGACGTGCCTGAGGAACCCGGGGTGGTCAAGGGCCGGCCTCATCTCGAAGAAGGCGAAGCGGCGCCGCAGCGCGTAGTCGATGAGGGCCAGGCCCCGGTCGGCGGTGTTCATCATGCCGATGATGTGGAGCCGCTTCGGGACGGACAGCAGCTCCCCGGACACGGGCAGGCGCAGCGCCTCCCCACGGTGCTCGGCCTCGATGAGCATGAGCAGCTCACCGAAGGCCTTGGAGATGTTGGCCCGGTTGATCTCGTCGATGATGAACACGTAGTCCCGTCCCGGGTCGGCGGCGGCACGCCGACAGAACCTGGCGAAGACGCCCTCGGCGGCCGCGAACCCGCCCTCGGCCGTGGGGCGCAGCCCGACGACGACGTCCTCATAGGCGGTCGACTGATGGAACTGCACCACCTCCACCCGCGAGTCATCCGTCTGGCCCATGAGGGCGTAGGCCAGGCGCTTGGCCGCGAAGGTTTTTCCCGTGCCCGGAGCGCCCTGGAGGATGAGGTTCTTCTTGCGTCGCAGCAGCCCGAGCATCTGCTCCAGGTCCTCGGGGCCGACGAACACCTCGGCCAGGAAGCTCTCCCGCATGTAGATGTCGGCGACATCGGGCTCATCAGCGTCCCGGGGACTCGCGGCAGGGTCGAGAGTCGTGGACGAGTCAGGGTGGTTCCGGTCCCGGAACAGCGATTCGAGCTGGGCCGGGTTGTAACTGGTCTCCTGTGTGAGGCGCTGTAGTGTCACTCGGCGAACCCCTCGTTGCAGCGGCCAGGAGCCGACATGCGTCCACTCGATGTCGCGCACGCAGCGGTAGGCGGGCCGGGCGTCGTCGTAACGGAACTCCGAGCAGACGACGCCGCGCCCGATGATCTCGGTGGGACCGCGCCGGGCGTAAACGACGTCGCCGGGACGCATCGTGCGGGTGAAGTCCCGGATCATTCCCGCCGCGCCTGTCGGCCTGCCGCCCCAGTCCCCGTAGCCGGCCTCCAGCGCCTCGATGACGGCTTCCTCATTCGGGTAGCTGGTGGGGTCACCGATCCGGTCCCAGTTGAGCGCCATGATCCCGGCCGTTCGAAACTCCTCCCACTTCCCGGCGCCCTCGCCCGGGACGTAGAGCCAGTAGCCGCGCTCCTGCTCCTCGGCCGTCTGAGCATCCTTATCCGACGCCGTCATCGGCTCACTCATGATTCCTCCTCGTCGCCCATGCCCGCGGCGCTGTGGGCACGTCCAGGGGGAATAGTAGTGCCGGCTCACCCCATCGGTACCAGCCGGGTACGCGCACCTCCGGGTCTGGACATCCGATGCCGTCGGGGACATTCCGCACGGCCGGGTGCGTGTCCTTCCGGCCGGGGGCATTCGACGCCGTCGGGGACCGGATTCCTGTCCCCCAACGCGCAGGCTGTCCCCGACCGGGAGGGAATGCACCCCCACGCGCAGGATGTCCCCGTCGAGACCGGCCGCCCAGGCCTCGTGTCGGTCCAGTGCCGACCCGTGCCGGGCCAGTGCCAGGTCAGCACCAGAGGCCCTTACCCAACGCCCTATCTGATACCAGTCTGGTACCACCTGCTACTGTGGAGGCATGGCGATGACATTGCGCTTGAGCAAAGAGGATGAGCGGCTGCTCGCGCTCCTTGCGGAGGAGGACGGAGTCAGCCGCCAGGAGGCGACGATCCGGGCGATCCACGAGGTGGCCGCGCGCCGCGGACATGAGCAGCGAGTCGCGGACGCCTCCGCCCGCATCCGCAACCGGTATGCCGAAGTCCTGGAACGCCTCGGCCGCTGATCGGGCAGAGATGGTCGAGTACCTGACGCTCGAGGACGCACTGTCACTCATTGAGGACCTCGCTGTGGGACCGGTCCGGGATCTCGGCCTGCTCGACTCGGCGCTGCACCGACCTGCGACCATGCTCTGGGGACACGACGCTTACGCCACAATCGACGAGAAGGCGGCGGCGCTGCTCGATTCCCTGGTCCGCAATCATCCACTGGTGGATGGCAACAAGCGCCTGGGGTGGTTGGCCACGCTGGTCTTCCTGGACATCAACGGCCACGGGGTCGAGGCCCCCGACGACGACGCCTACCAGTTGGTGATCGACGTCGCCGCTGGGAAGCTCTCACTCAAGGAGATCACTGCGGCCCTGTCTCAATGGCACGGCCGCGACTCAGAATAGAGCAGCACGGTGGAGCAAGGCGTCGACCTCTCAGCTGAGAGACGCACACCTCCGGGCCCGGGCGTCGGGCGCCATCGGGGACATTCCACGCGGCCGGGGACATTTCCGTGCGGCCGGGGGCATTCGACGCCGTCGGGGACCGGATTCCTGTCCCCCAGCGCGCAGCTTGTCCCCGGCCGGAAGAAAGTGCACCCCCACGCGCAGGATGTCCCCGGCCGGAAGAAAGTGCACCCCCACGCGCAGGATGTCCCCGTCGAGACCGGCCGCCCAGGCCTCGTGTCGGTCCAGTGCCGATCAGTGCCAGGCCAGCACCGGGACAGTGCCGACCAGTGCCAGACCAACACCAACCCAGGTCCTGACCCAACGCCCGGACCAGCACCGGACCAGCGTCCATCCAGCGCTCAGGCCGGTGCCCGCAGCACCACGATGCGCTCGGAGAGTCTGCCCACCAGCGGCAGCCGCGTCAGGGGCGCGAGCAGGGGGTGGTAGCGCGCGATGGTGCGGGTGAAGGGGACGTCGTGGAGCAGCGTGTAGGCGGGGGCCACCGTCCGGTGAAACTCGGCCGCGCTGGAGCAGCCGTAGGTGTAGCGCGCCCCCGCGTCCTCCACTGAGCGCTCCCGGCCGTACTTCTGGAACAGGCGGGGCATGACCTCGATGAGGACGGTCGCACCGGGCAGGCGCGCAGCGACGATGTCCAGGAGCGTGCGCACCTCCTCCTGCTCGAGGTACATGCTCAGTCCCTCGATGATGACAAGCACGTGGCGGCTCATGTCCTCCAGCTGGTCGGGCCAGTCGGGGTCGAGGGCGGAGGCGGCAATGGTGCGGTGACGCTCGCCGTCCTCGAGCAGCCGACGTCGTAGCGCGATGACGTCGGGTAGGTCGAGGTCGTACCAGGTGACGCACCCGTCGTCGAGGCGCTGGAAACGGGTGTCGAGCCCGCAGGCGATGTTGACCACCGTGCAGCCGGGGTGGGTGTCCAGGTACCCGGCCACGAGCGGGTCGAGCGTGAGGGTGCGCAGCACGACGCCGTCGGCCATGAGCCGGTCCTGTCTGGCCATGGTGAAGTCGTAGTCGAGCCGGGAGACGAGCTCAACGGCGGCAGGGTCTGTGAAGCGCGGCCGTTCGGAGAGCGTGTGCTCCGCCCTGGCATGGAGGGTCAACAGCATCGTCTTGCTGACACTGGTCAGGTCTGCTGTCTCGTGTGCGCTCACGCGGTCAATTCTGCGACGCCCGCGGCTCAGGGAACCACCCCTGTCAGAAAAACTGTCTGCGCCACCCGTTCCCGCTGCCCGCCGCGCGGCTCAGTCCGCTCAGTCCTCTTCGAGGACCCCGTTCCAGGCCAGGAAGCCGATGGTGCGGCGCATGGCCTCCTCCCAGTTGGCGTCGCCGAAGCCGTGGGCGGCGCCAGGGATGGTGACGAGTTCTGCGTCGGGGGTGGCGCTCACGGCGGCCCGGGAGACCTCGATGGGCACGGCGCGGTCCTGGTCCCCGTGGACGATGAGGACGGGGCGGCGGTAGGTGGCCAGCTCGGCCCCGACCTCCAGATTCCAGCCGTCGACGGCGTAGGCGCGCCCCAGGCGGGTGCCCGCCCAGTCGAACTCCTCGGGAACGGCCGCCGGCGTGCGGAAGGCGGCACGCAGGTTCTCCCCCAGCCGCAGGGCCGGGTACCACAGGGCCAGGGCGGTGATCCGCTGCGGGTGGCGGGCGGCCGCGAGCGCTGCGACCGCTCCGCCCAAGCTCAGCCCGAACAGGGCGACCCGGGAGGCGTCGACCTCCGGCCAGGCGCAGGCGGCATTGAGGACGGCTTCGAGGTCGGCCAGCTCGGTGAGGGCCGACATCGCGGTGGTCTCGCCCTGGCTGGCGCTGCCGCCGCCCCCGCGGAAGTCGAAGCAGATGGCCACGGCCCCGGCCGCGGCGAAGCGCCGGGCCATGGGGGCGACGCGGGTGTGGGAGCCCTCCATGCCGTGGCAGCAGATGACCAGGGGCGCGGGGGCTGACGACGCCGTGCGCGGGACGTAGGCCAGTCCCCCGAGCCTCTGCCCCTGGACGGTGAGGGTGACCTGCCGTGAGAGGTAGGGCTGCGTCGTCACGTGTTCTCCTTGCTGCCTGGGGCCGGCAATGGGAACCGGCCCGGCGGCCATCGTAGACGGGCCGCCGGGGCGGGTAATGACGCGCAACGTCAGCGGTAGACCTCTGCGGAAGCCTTCTCGTCGTAGCGGGCCACGAGGACCAGGCCGGACAGGGCGTAGGGGCCGCCGATGTAGGGCATGACCTGGACCAGGGCGGCGGCCACCTTCTGGCGGGAGGAGCCGGCCCGGATCGCCCCGGCCACGTGCGGGCGCAGCTGGGTGGTGGCGCCGATGGCGGCGATGGCCACGAGGCTGATGAGCTCGCGCTGGGCGACGTCGAGGCCGCCGCGGGTGGCGAAGTCGCCGAAGGCGGAGGAGGTCAGCAGGTGGGGCACGAACTCGTCGAAGGGCTTAGGCAGGGCGGAGAAGACCTCCTTGACCTCGTTGCCGTACAGCGGGGCCTGGATGGCGGCGCCGGCCTGCTCGCGGGCACTGGGGTCAGTGGCATCGACGGTGCCGGCATTCTCCAGGGGCAGGGAGATGCCGTTGGCCTCGAAGACCCCGTTGGCGATGTCGATGGCATTGAGGGTCTTGGGGAAACCGATGTAGGGGCGCACTGGTAGATGGTCTCGCGCAGCTGGAGCGGGCTGGCTCCGATGTTGAGGGCGGCCCCCACGTGGGCCTGCAGCTGCGGGAGGGTCTGCATGGCGGTCAGGGCGGTGATGGTGAGCAGCTCGCGCTCGACGTCGGTGAGGACGCCCGTGGAGAAGGCCTCGTCGAAGATCCCGTTCTGGAGGATGTCGAACAGCTCGGGGTCCGTGGGGTGAGGTTGGGGCTCCACCCCGAACAGCCTGGTGAAGGTCTCACGTGCTTGAGGTGTCAGCGCCATGGAGGGCTCCTTGGGATGTATGGGTGGCTCCTGCTGAGCATGTCACGTCCGTCGCTCGCGCGACAGGCTCTCTCACGCCCCGTCACCGGTCCTCCGCGCGAAGTGAGCACGTACGTCAGCCGCAGTGATCCATCCTCGCTCTTCACCTGAGCGGCGACCGGCCTCTGCTTCCGCGAGCAGTCTCCGTCCGGAACCGGCCAACCTCCATACCGCGTGGATGACGCGGGCGGCCTGCTTCTCGAGCTCGTCGCGCGTCAGACTCACGCCTCCGTCTTCCGGCGCGATCCGGCCATCCGGCCCGCGGCCTGCGCTCCCCCGTTCCAGGGCCGCCAGGAGGTCCTCCCGGTCCGTCTCGCCTCCGGGCATGAAGAGCTCGTTACCTGCCTTGATGGTGGCAGCCGCGGTGGCGCGCGGGTGCTTCATGTCGCTGCGGGTCATGCCGTCGACGACCCAGTCGGTCATGACCAGTCCGTCGAAGCCCCACTCCCGGCGCAGGATCACCTCGAGCAGCTGGGCCGACTCGGAGGTGTGGACGCCGTTGATGAGGTTGTAGGAAGTCATGACGGCGGCGGGGCGGGCCTGGCGCACGCAGATCTCGAAGGCGCGCAGGTAGAGGTCGCGCAGGGCTCGGGGGCTGACCCGACTGTTGGAGTTGAGGCGATTGGTCTCCTGGTTGTTGCAGGCCAGATGTTTGATGGTCACGCCCCGCCCCGGGTGGGACTGGACCCCGTGGGTGATGGCGGCGGCGATGCGTCCGGCCAGCAGCGGGTCCTCGGAGAGGTACTCGAAGTTGCGTCCGCACAGGACGCTGCGGTGCAGGTTGAAGGCGGGGGCGAGCCAGAGGTGGACGCCGAAGCGCTCCATCTCGGCCCCGACGACGTCGCCGAGTTGCTCGGCCAGCGCAGGGTTCCAGGACTGGGCGAGCGCGGTGCCGATGGGGATGGCGGTGGTGTACTGCTCACGGATCTCGGCGGGTTCGCGGGGTTCTGGCTCGTCGGCGATGCCGAGGGCCTCACGTCCGGCGTCGTCCATGAGGTCGAGGAAGGTGGCGGGCAGGCTGGAGTCGCCCAGGGAGAAGGGGCCCTCGGCGTCGACGCCGTAGGTGGGGGCCAGGCGCAGGCCGGCGGGCCCGTCGGCCATGATGATGCTGGGCAGGCCGGGGATCCGGGTGGTGGTCTGTCCCGCCGCGCCGATGACGGTGGTGGAGGCGGCCCCGACGATGGAGCCAGACTCCTCGCCGCGGCGGTAGTCGCCCAAGACGGTGTGGATGAGCTCGTCGTCGGAGAGCTCTCGGGCCAGGGTGAGGGCCTGCCTGACGTCCTCCGGCGCTGCCTGCTCATCGGGTTCGGCGTGGTCCGGCAGGCGCAGGTCGGCCGGGTCGACGGTGAGCACCGGCAGGCCGGCCGGGATGTCGAGGACCGCTGGCGCCTCGGGCTTCCAGTCGGTGAAGCCGGGCTCCCCCAGGTCACCGGTGAGGTGTCGCACGGTTGCGTCCTGGGCGAGCTCGACGACGGCGACGGGACTCAGCTGCCGGCTGGAGGTTCCCGCCCGCAGCATGTAGCGCCCGGCCTCCAGGACCGTGGCACGGGCGGCCTCGTCGTAGGAGGCCAGGTCGGTCAGATCGACGTCGACGGTGATCCGTGCCGTGGCGCCGGGGGTGATCTCGTCGGTCTTCGTGAAGCCGGCCAGCGCCTGGAGCGGCTGGTCGAGGCGTCCGGCAGGCACACTGGCGTAGACCTGGATGGCCTCTTTGCCCAGGTAGCCGCCGGTATTGGTGACATCGATGTCGATGCTCACGCGGGCGCCGTCGAGGCTCACCTGGCGGATCTGGACGTCGAAGGTCGTGTAGCCCAGGCCGAATCCGAAGGGGAAGAGCGGCTCCTTGCCGGTCGAGTCGTAGAAGCGGTAGCCGACGTAGATGCCCTCGCGGTAGTGAGTGTCGTCCGGGTCGCCGAAGTCGCCAATCTGGTCGTCCTCGTCCCAGGCGGCCCAGGTGGTGGCGAGTTTTCCGGAGGGGTAGGCCCTTCCCAGGAGGACGTCGGCGAAGGCGTCGCCGACGGTCGCGCCGAGCTGGGAGAGCAGGAGGATGTTGGCAACGTCGCCCAGCGGGCTGAGGTCGACGACGCCGCCCACGTTGAGTACGAGGAGGAACCGCTCGAAGCGCCCGTTGAGGTCGAGAATGTCGCGGATCTCGGTGTCGGTGAGCCTGAGGTCTCCGGCCTCGGGAATGCGGTCGCTGCCTTCCCCGGAGGTTCGGGACAGGACGTAGACGGCTGCGTGCGGGTCGGTGCCGGCCTGGATATCGAGGGGGATCGTGTACTCCGGCTCGGGCATGACCGAGCCCATGCCGACCATGATGGCGGGGACGCCGCGCTTGGCGGCCTCGGCCCTGATACCGGCGATGAAGTCCTGGTGGGCCTGGAGACGGATACGCTCATAGGCCTCCAGCCATGGCCGGGTGACGATGGTGAAGCCGCCCGCCTCCAGGCCCTCCTCGATGGTGGTGACGTGGCGGGAGTTGACGTCTCCGCTGCCGGTTCCGCCCTTGATGGTATGTCGCGCACCGGAGCCGAACAGGGCGATCTCGCCCGGCTCAGCCAAGGGGAAGGCGCCATTGGAGCGCAGTAGCACCATGCACTCGGGGGCGAGAGCGCGGACGGCGGCGAGGTGGTCGGTCTCATGAGTGCTCATACGCATCTACTCCAGGACGTGTCGTGACAAGAAACCCACGGTACGGCTCATGATGAGCCGGGAGCGACCCACGGGACGAGCGTATTGCGATCAATATCAGCGTCAGTGATGGGGTCCTTCCACGTCTCAGTGAACTTTCCCCGCCTGTTGGATCGGAAAATAGTCGGCATATAGTCGCCGTCGTAGGACGTGCTTGACCAGGCGTTTCCAGGAACCGGGTCCGGTGTGTGCTCGGAGGCTCCGGATGGAGACGTCGTCGGCGCCAGCGGATGGTACACAGGCGCCTGGTAGTTCCGTGCCGCCTGGACCAACTCATCACTGAGAGGGATCGCGACATAAGCCCCCTCAGTCGGCTGTCCGCAACGGCTGACGTCGGAGAGCCCGTAGACCGAGATCGAGATGCTGGCCTGATCGTTTGACAGGGAGGCGCTGGCCGAGGTGATCGCGCAGGCGGGCTGGCTGAGCTGGACCACGATGTAGGTCCTCTCCCCCAGCACGCTGCCCCCTGCACCTTCAGTTGTGGCCTGCGCCGGATCGAGAGTCGCTAACGCGACCTTGGAGTCGATGACCGCGGCGGAGGCAAAGGCCGCGGGCTGATCACTCGCAGTCCACGGGTAGTAGACCGGATTCACTCCGATCTGCTCCGAGGAATCCGACTGATGGTGCTGTACAGCGCCCTCAACCACTGGGGTGAAGAGAGTGACGGGCTCCCCACCGGCGACTGGGCTCGCCACAGCCGAGGAGAAGGGATCCACGGTCTCCCCCGAAGCAGTAGGACGAGGAGATGGGGAGGCGTCACCACTATCGCAACCGTACGCATAGGGCATGCAGTGGCCAGCAGAATCAGCGGACGTCGTCTCGGCATCCGATACGGAGTGACGTGCAGGAAGGAAGGGAAGGGCCACCAGGATCAGCGCGAGCACCACCATGAAGCAGCCCGCTCCACGATTCGCAGCGTACTGTCTCTCCGAGGGCTCATTGGCCTCGGGGTCGCGGTATCTCCATGCTTCAGTCGACCACCACAGTGCCTCCGGATCGGACAGCATGAGGAACAGTCCGAGTCCACCCATCAACAAAGCCGACAGAATAAGAGAAATTGCCATACTCGCTTCTTCTTGAGTGAACAGTTCCACCCCGCCGCCGCGGGCTTCAGATGCCTACGATAGCCGAGACATGCCCCCAGATCCGGAAAACTCTTCGGACCGCGTTCGAGACCCTGTGGAGTGGAGGAATCATGAAGGTGCCCAGGAGACTCAGCGGGAGCAGGATCGCCGTCGGCGTGGCCAGTGTGGGCCTGACGGTGGGGGCCTTCAGCCTTTACTCCCGCAGGCGCTATGGCCGCTCGGCCGCGGCGAGCCTGGCGGAGTACAGCGTTCGGCCGATCAAGACACTGGCGGCCCGCATTCCGATGACCGAGCGGATCGCGCGTCTGGCCGACCGCCCCGAGCCTGCCCGCTCCGTCACCTTCCCGGCCTGGGGACGCTTCTTCTACGACCTGGAGCGGAGCGAGGACTCCGGCATGCCCGTCTACCACGTCCGCCAGCGGACGCCGTCGAGCGCGGTCATCGTCTACCTGCACGGCGGCGGCTACATCTCCACGGCGGTCTCGGCGCACGCCTGGCTGGTCGATCACCTGGCCCGAAGGACGGGGGCCGACGTCGTCATGCCGCTCTACCCGCTGGCGCCCCACCACACCTGGTCCGAGGCGCACCGGCTGGTGCTGGACCTCTATCGGCGCACGGTGGCAGAGAACCCGGGAAAGCGGATCGTCCTCATGGGAGACAGCGCGGGCGGGGGCCTGGCGGCGGTCATCGCCCTGTCCCTGGCCGAGGCGGGCGACACCCAGCCCGATGAGCTCGCACTCATCTCGCCCTGGGTCGACATCACCAACAGCAACCCGGATATCGCCGACTACGTAGACGCCGACCCGCTCATGGCTCCCGAGCCCCTCGCCGAGATCGGCCGTTCCTGGGCGGGCAGCACCCCGCCGACCGACTGGCACCTCTCCCCCATCTACGGTGACCTTTCGGGCCTGAAGAAGGTGACAACCTTCGTGGGGACCCGGGAGATCCTCCTGCCGGACAATGCGCTCTTCCACGCCAAGCTCCTGGAGGCCGGGGTGGACTCGACGCTGCACGTCGGCGAGAACCTCAACCACGTCTACCCAATGTTCCCCACCCCGGAGGGACGCCGGGCGCGCCGAGACCTCGTCCGCATCGTCACCGGTGAGCTCGCCTAACCACATTCGATGACCGCCACTGGCCGTCAAGTGTGGCGGCAATCGTCGTCACATGACAGTGCGAGGATCAGGGACTCAAAGCCTTCAGGGGGAAGGTCACAGCGCCATCGGGAAGCATCATCGTCGGACCGTCCGCAGTAACAACAGCCCTGAACTGTGGGAGAGGTGTCCGCGTCGTGTCGATATCTCCCACGAACGCCGCCAGCGAGGACTGAGCCGCAGGAATCTGCCTCTGTCCCAGCTTGACCTCGAAGGCGGCCCACCGCCCGTCATCGAGCTCGACAATGACGTCCGCTTCTCTGCCCGACTTGTCCCGGAAATGATAGATGTGACCGCCCAGTACCTCAGCGAAGACCCTCAGGTGCTGCACGACCAGCGACTCGAACCAGAACCCGGCCGTCTCCAGGTCCTGCATCAAACGCCCCGGCGAGGTCGCGGTCACTGCCGCAGCCAGCGCGGGATCAACGAAGTGCAGTTTCGACGACGTCCGCACCGCATAGCGAGACCTCAAATGAGGAGCCCAGGCCGGCTGCTCCTCGACGACGAACAGGCGCTTGAGGGCGTTCACGTAAGCGATCGCCGTCTCTGCAGACAACGATTGTCCGGAGACATCCTTCGCGATGGTGGCGAAAGAGGCTTCCGTCGAAATATGCCGGGCGAGAGACCGTATGAGGGCACGCATCCTCAAGGGGTCCCGGCGCGGCTCACCATCGAGACGGCCGATGTCGATACTGATGATGTCATCGATATAGTCCCGCAGATGACGTTGTGCCTGAGAAGTCGTCAGATCACGATCCCCGGGCCACCCTCCGTGGACCAGCTCATCAAGGACCTCGGCCACGCTCGTTCCCGAGACCAGCACAGGTTCGGGAGCCTGACCATCGAACAGTCCCGCAAGTGAGACGCTTCCATCGCCGAGACCACGCTCGAACAGAGTCATCGGACGCATACGGATTCGCGATACCCGATGAGCGCCTGAGTGGCGGGCAGCATCCTCAACCGGGACGGAGGATCCGGTCAGGAGGAACTGACCCGGACGCTGACGTGAGTCGATCTCTCGACGCACCAGATTCCACAGGGAGGGCTCGATCTGCCACTCGTCAATAAGACGCGGGGCCTCCCCGGCCAGAATCAGGGACGGGTCGACCTCCAGGGCCGCGCGCAGCTGCGGCAGCCCTGAGTCGAGGGCCACCTCGGAGGAGGCGTGCCGGCGGCCGGTCATGGTCTTGCCACAGGCCCGCACTCCCTCGAGGAGGACGCCTCCCGAGTAGCCGAGCGAGTCCTGGACGACGTGGTCGACAACCCGCGGCAGATAACCGTTCTGACCCACCAGTTCTTCAGCCTCTCTTGCAGGATCCGGCCTCGATCCGGATGTTGGCGCCATTCTAATCCCTCATGTGGCGCCCATCCAGTCCGGCATGTGGCGTCGTTTCGATCCGGCATGTGGCGTTTGCTGACCAGGTGAACACGAACTGGCTCGCTCACCGGAGACACGTCATCGACGGTGAAGAACTCATCCAGGTCAAGACCGCGCGTCTTGGCCCGGCTCACCCAGTCTGTGCGGAGCGGTAGTACATGACCGCGACCTGGGTGCGGTTGCGCAGGCCGAGCTTGGCCAGGATCGCGCTGATGTGGTTGCGCACCGTGCCCTCACTCATGAACAGCCGCGCCGCGGCCTCGGCGTTGTCCAGGCCCTCGGCCACGGCCTCGACGACCTCGTACTCGCGGTCGGTCAGGGCCGCGAAAGCCGTGCTCCGCAGATCCTTGGCGGTCGGTCCCGGACCCTCCTCGGCCTGCTCCCGCCCTCCGGCGGGCCCACCGAGCCCCATGGTGGTGCTGCGCTCGAGCACCTCTCCCTCCAGGACGCAGACCCCGGCCATGACGGAGCGCAGCGCCGGGGCGACCTGAGCAACGTCCTGCTTGATGAGGTAGCCACGCGCCCCCATCTTGAGGGCTCGCACGATGTACTCGTCGTCGGAGAAGGTGGTGAGGAAGACGATGCGCGCCCCGGCGTCCTCGGCCAGAATCCGCTCGGCCGCACTGAGCCCGTCCCCGCCGGGCATCTGGATGTCCATGAGGAGGATGTCGGGGGTCAGCTCCCGGTAGCGCTCGGTGGCCTCGGGTCCCGAGCAGCCCAGACCGACGACCTCGACGTCATCCTCGACCGACAGGATCGTGGACAGGGACTGGGCGACGAGCGCGTCGTCGTCGACGATGAGGACCCTCATGATGTTCCTTCTTTCCCTTGTCTGTCCTTGGGGATCGTGACGAAGACCGTGAACCGTGGCCGCGGGGTGATGCGCACCCGGCCACCCAGGGCCTCGACCCGCTCCGTCATGGAGCGCAGGCCCAGGCCCGAGCCGCCGCGGCCAGCGGCGGCCGGCTCCCCCTCGGCGGGGACGATGCCGTCATTGTCAACGGTCACCTGCCAGAACGCAGGGTAGTCGGTGACGGCCACGCGGGCCGAGCGGGCCCCACCGTGGCGGGCGGCGTTGGTCAGGGCCTCGCGCACGACGGCCACGACGCAGCGCGCCACCACTGCCGGCGGCTCGGCCTCGGTGGAGCAGTCGACGCTCACGGAGTCGATGCCGCAGCGCGAGCCCAGCATGTTGAGGGAGGTGGCCAGCTCCTCACCGTCGTCGGACAGGGCGTGGACGGAGCGGCGCATGGAGTCGAGGGCCTCGTCCAGGCCACCGTCCAGGGTAGTGAGGTCAGCGACGACGCCGGGCTCCTCGCGGTGGACGACCTGGAGGGCCTTGACCTGCAGCAGGAGGCGGGTCAGGAGGTGGCCGACGCCGTCGTGGATCTCGCGGGCGATGCGGGTACGCTCGGCCAGGGCGGCGGCGCGCAGCTCGTAGTCCTGGGCCTGGAGCAGCTGGGCGTTCGTGTCCTGAAGGGTGAGGACCTTCTCACGCAGGTCGTCACGCACCACGTGCAGGCTCCTTCGCGCCGCCTCCTCCTGGACGGTGCGCAGCGCCAGGAGGGCCGCGAGCGCACAGACCGCCAGAGCCAGGGCCAGCACGGGAGTGTCCCGAACCCGGGCGGCAACGGCGGCCACGAAGGGAATGCAGGCGGCTACCGCCGTCATTCGCGCACGCCGGGTCGTGAGCGCACCGAGACGGGCCAGGACGTAGACGACCAGCGGCGCCCCGGTCACGGAGTCCGTTGAGAGGGCTCCCACCAGGAGGTAGGCGGCCGGCGCGGCGATCCCCCACTGTCGCTGGTCGGTGCTCATGCTCAGGCCGGCGATAGTCACGGCCGCGATCAGCCAGATCACGGCGGCCGTCTTCACCTGCCCCACGAGCAGGACCAGCAGGAGGCAACCGCACAGCAGCACGCCTTTGTCGGCCAGAACCTTCACCCCTCGATTATCGGTCGGTGGCCGGCGCTCGTGGGCCCGGCATGCCGTTAGGGAACTCGTTCCGGCATCTCATGACAGAAGTCATGGGGGCCGGCCGCAGTCATGACAACAGGCACTTCTGAGCGCCACCGCGCCCCGCGACCATGGATGCCATGAGCCGGGGACCACCGGCGGAACAAAGGAAGGAGCCGAGATGGACGGCGAGGATGAGAGCCACGAGGCGGGCCTGGCGGTGGAGGTCGACTCCCTGGTCAAGCGCTATGGGGAGCTGGTCGCGGTGGACGGACTGTCTCTGACGATCCCGCGCGGTCAGGTGCTGGGGCTGCTCGGCCCCAACGGCTCGGGCAAGACGACGACGATCAGCTGCATCCTTCAGCTGCTCACCTACGACAAGGGCTCGATCCGCGTCTTCGGTGAGCCGATGACGCCCACCTCCTACGGTCTCAAGCGTCGCATCGGCGTGGTGCCTCAGGATGTCGCCGTCTTCGATGAGCTCACGGTGGCGGAGAACGTCAACGCCTTCTGCGCCCTCTACGTGCGCGACCGCGCCGAGAGGCGCCGCCTGGTGGCCGAGGCGATCGCCTTCGTCGGCCTGGAGAAGTTCGTGAGGTTCAAGCCCAAGAAGCTCTCCGGCGGCCTGCTGCGACGCCTCAACATCGCCTGCGGCATCGCCCACGGCCCCGACCTCATCTTCCTCGATGAGCCCACAGTCGCCGTCGACCCGCAGAGCCGGGGCGCCATTCTCGAGGGCATCAAGCGTCTCAACGAGCGCGGTGCCACCGTCATCTACACGAGCCACTACATGGAGGAGGTGGAGCAGCTGTGCGACCGGATCGTCATTATGGACCGTGGCCGGCAGGTGGCCTCCGGTACCTCCGACGAGCTCAAGGCCATGATCGGCACCGGTGAGCGCATCCGGGTGGAGGTCGTCGACCCCGCCCCGCTGGGCGAGGAGGCCCTGGAGGGCCTGCGCCGCCTGGAGCATGTGCGCACGGCCGCCTACCTGGACGGTGAGGTGCTCATCGAGTGCTCCCCCGGGGCTCACAACCTCACCGATGTCATGAGGGCGCTGGATGCCGCGGGGGCGACCTGCGGCCGGGTGACCTCCGAGCCCCCGACCCTCAACGACGTCTTCCTGGAGATCACCGGGCGGGCCCTGCGAGACGAGGCGGCCTGAGATGTTGACCGTCTTCCTGTATCAAGTACTCAGGCTCTTGCGAGACCGGGTCCTGCTCGTGTGGACGCTCGGCTTCCCCGTCGTCCTGTCCCTCATCTTCATGGCGATGTTCTCCAACCTGGACAAGGTCTACGAGGCCACCCCCATGAGCTTCGGCGTCGTCCAGGACGAGGCCTACCGGACCGCTCCGGGGCTGGACGCCGTCGTGGAGCGCATCTCCGCCGACGACGCCGATCATCACCTCATCACGAAGGTCATCCACTCCTCGGTCGCGCAGGCCGAGACCGCCGCGAAGCGGGGAGAGACCAACGGGTACCTCGCCGTCGAGGGCGACCAGCCCGTGCTGCACGTGACTCAGCAGGGCAACGAGGCCGAGACGACTCGGGTGCTGCGAGTGGTCATGGACTCCTACCTCCAGAGGCGGGCCGAGTACGTGGCCCTGGCCAAGGCGGGGGCGGCTCCTGAGAAGCTGGCCGCGCTGGAGACCGATCAGGCCTTCACCCGTTCGATCTCGGTGACGCCCTCCCCGGTCAAGCCGCAGACCCCCTACTACTTCGCGCTGCTGGCCTTCGCCTGCGGCATGGGGACGACCGTGGCCATGGTGGCCGTGAAAGGAATCATGGCCGTCTCACCGGTGGGCGCCAGGCAGACCTTGGCGGTTCTGCCCCGCTGGAAGGTCCTGACGGCCACGCTCGCGGCCTCCTGGGTGTGCGTGTTCGTCTGCCTGCTCCTCGCTTTCGCCTTCATGGCCTCGGTCGTGGGTGTGGACTTCGGGCCCCATGTGCTGCTGTGCCTCGTGGCGATCGGGGTGTGCAGCCTCATGGCGAGCGCGGTGGGCGCCGCCCTGGGGACGCTGGCCCGCCTGGAGATCGGGATGATCTCCGGCTTCACTTCTCTGCTGTCACTGTTCACCGGCTTGTACGGGCCCGCATCCCAGTCCCTGGCCAGCTCCATCGAGCAGCATGCACCGCTGCTGGCGCAGGCCAATCCCCTGTGGCAGACGGCCCGCTGCTTCTACGGGCTCCTGTACTACGACTCTCTGGCGCCCTTCGCCCGCAGCTGCGCAGTCCTGCTGGGCATGACGTGCCTGTTCCTGACCATCGCCCTGATCCGCGCCAGGAGGATGACCCATGAGCACCTTTAAGACATGTGTGAGAGTTGTGGCCGCTCACCGGCTGTACATCCTCATCTACCTGGTGGTGCTGAGCCTGTTCGGTCTGTTCACAGGGATGGCCAAGTCCGAGGACAGCTCCGATGAGGTCACGGCCGCCACGGCGAGTGTGGCCGTCATCGACCGCGACGGCTCCACGATCTCCCGAGGGGTCAAGGACTACGTCGAGTCCGTCGGCGAGGCTCAGTCGCTTGAGGACTCCAGGCGGGCCCTCCAGGACGCCACCGCGCAGAACCGCATCAGCTACATCCTCATCATTCCTGCCGGCTATGGGCAGAGGCTGCAGCAGGCGGCTCGCGAGGGCACCGAGCCGCCCCGCATGGACACGGTCATCGGGTACGAGTCGGCGTCCGGCGCGCTTATGAATGTGCGCGCCGACTCCTACGTGGGGCAGGTCAGCGACTACCTGTCGACCACCACGGATGACCCGGCCCGGGCCGTGGCACTTGCCAAGGAGACGATGAACCACTCCGCCCCCGCGAAACGGATCACCCCGGACGCCAAGCCTCTGTCCCACAGCTTCGTCACCTACGCCAGGTTCTCCTTCTACCCGCTCATGGCTTTCGCGGTCGTCACGATCTCCACACTGATGGCGGCGCTGGGGCGCCGGGCGGTGCGCGCACGCCTCGAGGCCACCCCGGTCAGCAGCACTTCCCGCAGCCTTGGGCTGCTGGGCGCATGCCTCGTGGTGGGGCTCGCCGGGTGGCTGTGGGTCTTCGGGCTGGGAGTGGCGGTCTTCGGCCTAGGCAGCGTGGCGACGTCAGCTCCGTTGCTGGGGGTGGTCGCTGCGGCTGTGGGCAGCTACACGCTCGCGGCGGTCTCGATCGGATTCCTCATGGGGCAGATCGGTCTGGGCCAGCACGCGGCCAACGCGGTAGCCAACATCGGCGGCATGGCCCTGTCCTTCCTGGGTGGGGCGTGGGTGCCCATCGAGTGGTTGCCCGACTCGCTCGCCCGGGCGGCGAGGCTCACGCCCGGCTACTGGGCGGACCGAGCGATCTCCGGGGCGTACGAGGCGACCTCCATGTCCGCCGCCGTCATTGGGCCCCTGCTCGTGGACTGCGGCATCTGCGCCCTGTTCGCCGTCGCGGTCTTCTCCGTCGCCGTGGCCGTGGGGCGCGCCCGGGCCCGGTCGGTCCTGTAGGGCACTGGCTCGCGGAGCACTCGCCAACACGACGTTGGGGCCGGCCACCACCTGGTGACCGGCCCCAACGTCACGCAGCCTGCACAACACCTCACCGGATCGGGGACGTACTTCCTGCACGAGGACTGACTTCTCCTCCAGACCACTGCGGGGGAATCCCAGTGATCTGAGGGAGAAGGACGTCCTCGGCGGGAATCGCAGTCCTCGACGGGCAGACTCGGCCTACTGTAAGGAGACCGTTCTACGCATTGGCCGACGACGGCATACGGCGACAGCGCTAGAGCTTCTCCAATAGCTGACGCTTGGCAATGGCGAAGTCGGCATCATCCAGAATGCCTTCCTTACGTAGCTCAGCCAACTCACGTAGACGTTTCGCGACATCTTCAGTAGATAGGCCAGGAGAACTCATCCCCTGAGAAACCTCGACCTGACCTGACGGAAGAGCGGGAGCGTTCGACATCACAGGCCCACGCCCCAGGGCGGTCAGCACCGAGTTGCCCACTCTCTCCAAAACCTCACCAACATCCTCGTGACTTGTTTTAACTATTGGAATTCCCCCGGTCGACAGCGTCGTTCGATTAGTTAGCGTATGAATCCGACGGTCGGTAGCTATAGTCAGAACCGACTTCCCCGAAAGCGCCTTCTTTGCAATATACCCAACACCAGCAACAGCAACCCCGGGAACCGAGGCCTTGAACCCGCCCTTCACAACGGCAGAAACAGCCTTTACCGCCACACTGCCAGCAACATCATGAGTCGGATTGGATGACGGCATAGATCCACTGCCGCGCGAAAAACTGATCGATAGCAGTTTTTCGTAGGGTCGCGACGGCAGTCGCAATCCCAGACTTTGAGGTTGCCACACCGAAGCACGTGAGCCGGTTATCGACATCACCCTGTCCTGCTGCCTCTCCACCTCCGCAACCAAGGCCTCACCAATACGGACATAACCGTTCTCATATATCTCAATAGATGAACCTCCGAACACACCGCTAGTCACCAACGGACCCGCCCGGCGATCAAGCTCCTCCTGCTTGCGGCGAGCCTCCTGTTCGAGCTCTTCACGCTCTTGACGCCTCCGCCGACTTGCCACCCTCTGCTCTTGGGCCGCATTTTTGACCACTCGCCCCAGGGCGTTGAGTATTCCAGGCTCCTTCACAGGCTGTCCGACCGACCCCGCCACCGGCCCACAACCCACCGCACCAGGGCCTCCCGGGACGGAGGAGACGTCCTGCGCGTAGACACCCCACGCGCGACCATCCCACCATCGTTGCTGGCCCGATCCGTCGTCATACCAACCTGCTGGGGCAGACACTTCCATACCTCCATTGACGACCTTTATCTGTGCGATCGTAGCACTGTTATCACCCCTCGGGAGAGGTGGGATTCAATATCATTCAGCCCGTCAAATAATGCCTACTTTTGTCTCCTCCCACGCACGAAAGTCGCATGCTTTATCGACCTACCAGTGATTTCGCCAAGTATTTTCTGACCTCCTCGAGAAATACCCCTCCATCTCCGTAACTCGCTTACTCATCACCCCAGAATCCATGCCGCACCGGATTGGGAACGTCCTTCCTGCACGAGGACTGACTTTTCCTCCAGACCACTGGGGTTCCCCCGCAGTGGTCTGGAGGATACGTACGTCCTCGGCGAGAATCGCAGTCCTCGATGGGCATGCCTAGCCCACCGCTCCGCCCGACAGCCGGCCCCGCCCCACCAGGGCCGGAAGGCACGCCGGATCACGCTCACCACAAGCACAACAAGGCCCCGCCAGCGCATTGCACCGGCGGGGCCCAGCAGGCGGCGGGCTATCGTTCCGACTCGCCCGTCACTCCCACTCGATGGTGCCCGGGGGCTTACTCGTGCAGTCGAGCACCACCCGGTTGACCTCCGGCACGGAGTTGGTGATCCGGTTGGAGATGCGTGCCAGGACGTCGTAGGGCAGGCGGGTCCAGTCCGCGGTCATGGCGTCCTCGCTGCTGACCGGCCGCAGAACGATGGGGTGACCGTAGGTGCGCCCGTCGCCCTGCACCCCCACGGAGCGCACGTCGGCCAGCAGCACCACCGGGCACTGCCAGATATCGTCGTCGAGCCCGGCGGCGGTGAGCTCCTCGCGGGCGATGGCGTCGGCGGCCCGCAGCACACGCAGGTTCTCGGCCGTCACCTCGCCGATGACACGAATGCCCAGGCCCGGCCCGGGGAAGGGCTGGCGGGCGACGATCTTCTCCGGCACGCCCAGCTCGCGACCGATGGCGCGCACCTCATCCTTGAACAGCTCGCGCAACGGCTCGATGAGCTCGAAGTCGAGGTCCTCAGGCAGGCCACCCACGTTGTGGTGGCTCTTGATGTTGGCGGCGCCCTCTCCCCCGCCGGACTCGACGACGTCGGGATACAGGGTCCCCTGGACCAGGAAGCGGATCTCGCCGCCCTCAGCACCGACGGCCTCGATGACCCGGCGCTGGGCGGCCTCGAAGGAGCGGATGAACTCCCGGCCGATGATCTTGCGCTTGGCCTCCGGCTCGGTGACGCCGGCCAGGGCGCTCAGGAAGCGCTCGGTCTCGTCGACCGTGATGACGCGGATGCCCATACCTTCGGCGTAGTCGTGCTCGACCTGCTCGCGCTCGCCGGCGCGCAGCAGGCCGTGATCGACGAAGATGCAGGTGAGCTGGTCGCCGATGGCACGATGGACGAGGGCGGCGGCCACGGAGGAGTCCACTCCCCCGCTCAGGCCGCAGATGACGTGGGCGTCGCCCACCTGCTCGCGGATGCGGGCCACCTGCTCGTCAATGATGTTGTCCGGCGTCCAGGTGGCCGGCAGTCCCGCCTCCTTGTGCAGGAAGTTGACCAGGGCGGCCTGCCCGTGCTCGGAGTGGAGGACCTCGGGGTGCCACTGCAGTCCGTAGAGGCGGCGGCCCGGGTTCTCGAAGGCGGCCACCGGCGTCTGAGAGGTGGAGGCAGTGACGGTGAAGCCCTCGGGGGCGGCTTGGACCGCGTCGCCGTGACTCATCCACACCACCTGGTCATCCGGGGTGCCGTCGAACAGGCAGGAGCCCTCCGCCACGCGGGCGGGGGTGTGCCCGTACTCGCGGGTACCGGTGCGCCCGACCGTTCCGCCCAGGGCCTGAGCCATGGCCTGGAATCCGTAGCAGATGCCCAGGACCGGCACTCCAGCGTCGAAGAGGGCCGGGTCAACGGAGGGGGCGCCGTCGGCGTAGACCGAGGAGGGGCCGCCGGAGAGGATGATGGCTGAAGGCCGCTTGTCCAGCATGGCGGCGGCATCCATGGAGTGGGGCACGATCTCGGAGTAGACACCGGCCTCGCGCACGCGGCGGGCGATGAGCTGAGCGTACTGGGCGCCGAAGTCCACCACGAGGACAGGGCCGACGGCGCTGGAAGAAGTCTGGCTGGTCGTCACCGGAACAGAATAGCCGGGGCGGCAACCGGCCGCCTTCCGCCCTGCCGGCCGACGACGACGCCACCACCTCTCAGCGTTGCCCGCCACCACAGGATGACTAGACCAGTGGTTGACGTCGCACTCCTGCCACACACATCACGTCTCCGTATCAAAACCACCGAGACGCCGATCCCCTCAACGTTCCATTGAGACCAGGATTCCCCTCAACGACGCCACAATCGGGCACGCCCCTCCAAGAGCGATCACCCCATCTCCCTACGACGTCCTGTGATCCACGAACTACCGACGCAACACACGTCACGATCCTTTGTCTAGACAATCGGATGGAGCGTTCCTAGAGTTCTCCATGACGGAGAAACCTCCGTTCGGCCCACGGGCTGCACACAGTCGTGCAGGGACGCACGACTCATGGTCAGGCGGACCTGCTCGACACACACCGAGAGGAACACTCACATGACCGCCACCATCACCGAGCGCCCCACCCAGACCGTCGAGACCACCGCTGCCACCACCGCCACCCAGGCGACCACCGGCACGCAGACCGACGCCAACCGCCTCACCTTCGCCGTCGCCATGATCGCCGTCATGTTCGCCGTCATGGTCATGTCGGTCGTCGGCGCCGTCACCGGCATCCCGACCCTCATGTTCGCCTCCTCCGTCCTGGCCGCGATCACCATGGGCGTGGGCATCTACACCGGCGTCAACCTCCTCGAGGCCCGCTGAGCGTAGACGACTCCACCGAGCTCGCTGAAGCTCCACCGGATCCGGACCACGCATCACAAGCAACGCAGGCCTCGGACCCAGCCCGACAAGGGCGCAGAACAACGAGGCTGCGCGGCCAAGGAAGCCCGCGCAGCCATGACAACCCGAGGGGCACCACACAAGCGGCGCCCCTTTTCTCATACCTCCTCCCCACAACGCAGACGGAACCAGGCCTCGCGCGACTCCGCTCACTGCTGGCGCACCCCTCCCCGCAAAGCGGACACCACCCTCCCGAACGGCACAGGAACGGCCGAGATGTCCATATCGGACACAAAGGCGAACTTCGAGCTCACGCCACCGATAGGAAACCGCATGATTCCGCGGTTCCATCAGCGGCCTGATCGAGTCGCAGACTCCTTTGTGTCCGATTTGGACACCAAGCACTCTCCGCCTCGGTTTCGGATCACACATCGCGCCTCCCACTCAGAGCGGCAGGGCCCGAGCAGGAGGCGCGAGGACGAGAGAGCGAGCGCGGTCAGCCCCGGAAAACCGGGGCTGACCGCACGGGATCACAGCGACATGTCGACAACGGCGCGCCCCTGAATCTCGCGGTTGCGCAGCGCGGTGTAGCCGGCACCGGCCTCCTCCAACGGTAGGCGGCGCGAGACGACATCGCGGTAGTTGATGACACCCTTGTCGGCCAGGTCGACGACAGCCGGCAGGTCCTGGCGGGTGCGCGCCCCGTAGGAGCCGAGGATCGACTGCGAGCGGCGCACGGTGCGGTTGATCTCCACCCCGGCGGTCTGCACGCCGGCCCCCAGGCCGATCGGCACCATGCGGCCACCATCGGACAGGACATCCAGAGCGGTGGTCCAGGTGGCGGGGATGCCCAGGGCCTCGAAGGAGACATCGACGCCCTTGCCGCCGGTAAGCCGGAAGACCTCCTCACGGGCGTCCTGGGTAACGGAGTTGACCACGGCCGTAGCCCCGTAGTCGAGCATGGGGGCCAGCTTCTCGTCATCAACGTCGATGGCGATGACCTGGCTGGCGCCGAAGGCCCGGGCGATCTGGACGATATTGGTGCCCACGCCGCCGGTGGCGACCACGGCGACGGTTTCCCCGTAGCGCAGGTCGGCGCCGCGGCGCACGGCCCCATAACCGGTCATGGCGGCGCAGCCCAGGATGGCGGCCGGCACCATGTCGATGGTGTCCGGCACGGGGGCCACCGCGGTGGAGGGAACGACCGCGTACTCGGCCAGGCCACCCATGGAGTACATGGCCACCGGCTCTCCGTCGGGGGTCGCCAGGCGGGTGGTGCCGTCGTAGAGGACGCCCTTGAGGCGGTTGAGGTCGAAGAAGGGGCCGCACAGCTCGTCGCGCCCCGAGGCGCAGGCGTCGCACTGGCCGCAGGGCATGAGGAAGCCGCCGGCCACCTTCTGCCCGATCGTCAGGCCGGTGTGCTCGTTGCCGGGGCCGAGCTCCACGATGGTGCCGGAGACCTCGTGGCCGAGCACCGCCGGCAGCGGGAAGGCGATGGCGCCGCCGATGACGTGGAGGTCGGAGTGGCACAATCCGCAGGCGGCCACCTTGATGAGGACCTCACCGCTCTTGGGGCGGGGGGTGCGCAGGGTCTCGATCTGCAGGCCGACCTCATGGTCCCGCAGGACCGCAGCCTTCATGGTTTCAGGAATGGTCTCGGGAATGGACACGGTTGTCTCTGAGGCCTGGACTGCCTCGTTGCTCGTCATGCTCAGGTGCCTCTCTGTCAGGTGTCGACGACGTCGGGCCGCCGAGTGGACTCTTGCGGCCACGCCTCCACCATACGACATTTGTCCTGACAAATCATAGAGCTGAAGTCGGATGTTCAGGGCGAGGTCCTCAGAGACGTCCTGCGCGCCAGACCCCTAGACCTTGAGCTCGCGCGGCAGACGCAGAAGCACGACGGCGACGCTGAGCACCGACAGCGTGAAGGCCGCCCAGAACAGGACGTGGACCCCGAGGTATCTCACGACGAGCAGTGAGACCAGGAGGACTCCGGCACGCGCCAGGACTCCCCCAGTCGCCGAGGCGCGCCGCTGCGCCTCAACCAGCCAGGGCGGGATCCGCGGGTCGATCGCCCCCTGGCAGGCGGGCAGGACCAGGACCGACTGACTGGCGACCAGCATCGTCAGGGAGATGGTGATCGTCCAGGCGCCACCCACACCCCCCAGGGTCATGCCGGTCACCAGGAAGGTGGCCCCCAGGACGGCGACGACCGTTCCCAGCACCACCCGCAGGAAGCGCAACTGCTCGACCCGGGTCACCAGCACCAGAGCCAGGAGCGCCAGCCCCATCCAGGTCGCGGCGCTCACCGCGATCGCTACGGATACAAGGCCGAGCTCGGTGGCGATCAGCGGAGCCAGGACCAGGGCCGCCGCCCCCAGGGGCGCCTCCTGGGCGATGATGAGGACCGCGCCGGTGAGCACGGCGGCACGCACCTCGGGCACTCGCAGCTCAGCGGGAGACATGGCTTGCTGCTCGGCCATCATCTCCGCGTCCAGCCGGGTCCAGTCGATGGCCACGGAGGCCTCCAGGGTCCCGTGCAGGCGGCGCAGCGCCTCGAAGGCCTCGACGTCGCGCCCCTGCCGCACCAGCCAGACCGGGCTCTCGGGCAGGAGCAGGGAGCAGGCCAGGTACACCAGCGCAGCGAGGGCGACCATCGCCCAGGCGACGAGGAGCCGCGAGGGCGTCCACCAGGCCGCCAGGACCACGACGCCGGCCGCGGCCGGGCCGAGAGCCATGGCCTGCGGCATGAGCCGCTTGTGCCCGCGCAGGGAGAGCTCGTGGCACACCAGTGGCGCCACAACGAGCACCCCACCCGCGGCAAGGCCCACCAGGCCCGCTCCCATCAGGGCGACGACGCCGCCGAGCCCGGCTGCGACCCCGGCGCCCAGCACGGCCAGAGCCCCCATGAGCAGGCCCATTCTCCGTCGCCCCAGATACCGGGCGAGGGGGCGGCCGGTAAAGGTTCCCAGCACCATCGCCACAGCGACGGCACCGAGCAGGGACAGAGCGGCGCCGCGCGCGCCGGCGACCTCGATAGCCAGCGCCCCTTCCAGGGCGCCGAGGAACAGGCCTGCCGCCCATGCGTACAGGCGGAGGCGGAGCGGAGCGGGCGGCGCGCTGCGCGGCGGATGCGGGTTCATGAACCAGTCACCGTGTACGTCATAGGCGGCAGATATGTGTTGAGCTCAGTTGGGAGGAGTGCTGTCTGAACAAGGAGAGGTCGGGAGGGGAACTGCGGCAGTTTCTCAGAGCCTGACGGTTGCTTCAATCCGACCGTCTTGGCTCAGCTTCACTAGCCACTGCCGCAGTCCCTCACCCCTTGGCCTCAGCTGTACTCCTTCTCGAATCGCACCTCGAGCTCCTCCAAGGAGTGGTACTTCGTCTCGGGCACGAACTTCATGTAGAAGATGAGTGACAGGACGTTCAACAGGCAGAAGATGAGGTAGGTCCCCGCCCCTCCGAGCTTCTCCATCATGACGGGGAAGACCGCGGCGACGATCGCGTTGCCGATCCACAGAGTGCCCACGGCCAGCCCCATGGCCGTACCGCGAACCTTGGCGGGGTAGATCTCCGCGATGAGGACCCAGGTGACTGTCCCGGACTGCTTGGCGAACACGAACAGCGAGACGATGAGCAGCACCAGGTAGGGGGCGAAGGCGGGGGCTCCCGTGATGTTGCCGTCGGAGTCCTGGTAGGGCTGGATGAGGAAGTAGAAGACTGCCGCCAACAGCCCGAGGGAGACCACGATGCTGGCCTCCTGGTAGATGCCCACGTGGCGGCGGGCGAACTTGGTGACCAGCCACAGGCCGATGGCGGAGCCCACGAAGGAGACGAATCCGGAGACGACGTTGAGGGAGATCGCGTCACTCATGGGCAGGCCGGCCGCGGAGAGCACCTTGGGCGTGTAGTACATGGCTGTGTTGATGCCGGTGACCTGGTCGGCCAGGCCCAGGATGATGCCGATGAAGAGCAGGTGGCGGGTCCATTTGACGCCCATGATCTGCGCCAGCCCCCACTTCTCCTGGTTGGCCTCCTTGCGCTGGATCTCCAGCATCTCGTCGACCTCTTCAGCGATGGAGCCGTCCTTGGACTCGTCGCGCACCCGCTTGAGGGAGCCGATGGCCTCGGCGATGCGCAGGTTGGCGACGTACCAGCGCGAGGACTCCGGCATGAGGCGGATGCCGAACCACAGGGCCACGGCGGGCAGGGTGGCCAGGACGAGCATGTAGCGCCAGGTCATGCCGTTGCCGGACTCGACCACGACGTTGCTGAAGTGCTGCACGGTCTCCCAGGCCACCTTGTCGCCGGCCTTGGCGACGACCTCACCGGACTTATTGACGACGTCGTTGGCCAGGGTGACCTCCGGGCCGCCGTGCATGCGGGCCAGGACGGCGTTCATAGAGAAGGCGAGGAACTGGCCGAAGACGATCATCATCTGGTCCACGGCCACCAGGGTGCCGCGAATGCGCTTGGGGGCCGTCTCACCAAGGAAGACGGGAACGATCGCCGAGGCACCACCGACGGCGAAGCCCAGCACGACCCGGAAGAAGTAGAGGACCCAGATGTTGGGCGAGATCGTGCAGCCCAGCGCCCCGAAGAAGAAGACGATGGCAAGGAGCATGATGTTGTGCCGGCGCCCGTACTTGTCGGAGAGCTTGCCACCCAACGAGGCGCCGAGCGCGGCGCCGATGCAGAGCAGGCCGCCGATCCAGCCCTCCTCCCAGGAGGTGATCTGCAGGCCGTCGGCGCCGTGCGGCAGGTACATGTAGGGCAGGGCACCGGAGATGACGCCGGTGTCGTATCCGAAGAGCAGCGAGCCGAGGGTGGCGACCAGGGCGATGAGTCCGAGCGAGCGCTTCGGCCCTGAGGCGGGGGTCTGGTCGACCAGCTCCCGGATCTTCTCCGGCGTGTAGTGCGCCGCAGAACTGGGTGATGTGGACATGAAGGAACTCCTTGGGTCGTCCGCCATCGTTGGCGGAGGCGAAAGAGAGCGCTGCTGGGTGGACCGGATGGCCCGGTCCGCCGGTCACCGCCCCGCAGCGCAGGGGCGGCGCCGACATCCACGTCGACATACCCATTATGTCATGACAATAGCCTCTGGGGAAATGGTGACGTAGGCATTTTCAGACCCTTGAACGACACCCCGGGAATATGCTGTTCTGCCACCGAAAAGTCATCATCCGCGGGGGTGAGGCACAGGTCCACCAGGACGAATATGGCGGGCGACTTCAGTCACCACTCTCCCGATGACACCACCTGAACGCCTGCGAGCACGCAGCAGCCTCAAGACCCCCGGCAGGCGTCCACGCTCCGCCGGCGCCCGGTGACTGACCTCTGGAAGTAGGGGTCGCCCTCCCGTCCTGACAAAGGCACGGACGCACCATAGGGCCCGCGGACTCATCCTGCAGGATCCGTCCTTGAGTTCTATGGTGCGTCCGCGTTGCTGGGTTGCGGAGCAGCCGGGCCTACTCCTCGCGCTGGAAGGACATGGTCGCGGCGTAGGTCTTCTCCGAGGGCCAGCGGGTGGTCACCGCCTTGGCGCGGGTGTAGAACCGCACGCCCTCGGGGCCGTGGATGTGGGTGTCGCCCAGGAGCGACTCCTTCCAGCCGCCGAAGGAGTAGTAGGCCACCGGCGTCGGGATCGGCACGTTGATGCCCACCATGCCGGCCTCGACGTCGAGCTCGAAGCGACGGGCCACGCCGCCGTCATTGGTGAAGATGGCCGCGCCGTTGCCGAAGGGCGAGGAGTTGACCTGCTTGATGGCCTCCTCGTAGGTGTCGGCGTGGACGATGGCGAGCACCGGCCCGAAGACCTCCTCGGTGTAGAGCGAGGACTCCAGGGAGACGTTGTCCACGATGGTCGGGCCGAGGAAGTGACCCTTCTCGTGTCCGGGGATAACCAGCGGACGGCCGTCGAGGACGACCTCGGCTCCCTTGTCCTCGGCGTCGTCGATGAGTCCGGTGATGAACTCCTTGGACTTGGCGTCGATGACCGGCCCCATCTCGACGCCCTCGTCCATGCCGTAGCCGACTTTGATCTTCTCGGCATGGGCCTTGACGCGGCGGGCCAGATCCGGTCCGCAGCCGCCCACGGCCACGACGACGGGCAGGGCCATGCAGCGCTCGCCGGCGGCGCCGAAGGCGGCGGCGGAGATGTGCTGGGCGGCGAAGTCCAGGTCGGAGTCGGGCATGACGATGGCGTGGTTGTTCGCCCCGCCCAGGGCCTGGACGCGCTTGCCGTGGGTGACGCCGGTGTTCTGGACGATGTGGGCCACCGGGGTGGAGCCCACGAAGGAGATCGCGTCAATGCCGGGGTGCTCAAGGACCTTGGAGACCATGGTGCGGTTGCCGGAGACGACATTGAAGACGCCGTCGGGCAGGCCGGCCTCCTTGTAGAGCTCGGCCGTCAGCAGGGCCGCAGACGGCGTGGCCGAGGCCGGCTTGAGGACGAAGGCGTTACCGGTGGCGATGGCGATGGGGTGCATCCACATGGGCACCATGGCCGGGAAGTTGAAAGGGCAGATGCCGGCGACGACGCCGACCGGCTGGCGCAGGGTGTGGATGTCCACGCCGGTGGAGATGTCGAAGGAGTGCTCGCCCTTGAGGGCCAGGTTGATGGCGGTGGCGAAGTCGAGGGTCTCGCGCCCGCGCTGGATCTCGCCGACGGCGTCGGAGTAGTTCTTGCCGTGCTCGGCCACGATCATCTTGGCCATCTCGTCCTGGTGGTCCAGGACCAGCTGGCGCATGCGGAACATGATGGCGGTGCGCTTGGCCAGCGAGACCTTCGCCCACTCCTTCTGGGCACGGCGCGCCACCTCGACGGCGTGGTCGAGGTCGGCGTCGGAGGCCTGGAGCAGCTCGGCCTCGACCTCACCGGTTCCCGGGTTCTCGACGGCGAAGCGCCCGATCGGGTTTCCCTCGTAGTACTTTCCGTCAACCCAGTGCGCAATGGTTCTCATCGTTATCGACTCCTGATTGTCGGTTTCGCGGACCCGCCCCGCCTATGGGGTGGGTAGGGCCGGACTCAGACCAAGGTCTCAGTGGCGGACCGGCCGGGCGCCCAGCGCCTTGCATGTGCCCCCAGCCTAACGTCCCAGACGGCGAATGGCGCCGTTTTGTCAGAACATAATCGGGGCGTTGACCACATCGTGATCTTGGCATCCCCTCCGCAGCGCCGCTGATACAGCACCCGAGGGACACCCTCCCCGGACGGGAGCGCGCGCACGGCGGGGGTCCACGGCACCATCAGCCGTGGACCCCCGCCGTCGCGGCCGGCGCAGGAGCGCGCCGTCATCCGCGTCCTACCTGCGATCCCTTCAGGTAGTGGCCTTACAGGTAGTGACGTTGAGGCTTGCGGTCACGCAGGTACTCCTCGTAGGCGCGCTGTGTGGACTCCAGCTCGGAGACCCCCGAGACCGGGACGTCCCACCAGCTCGAGCCGGGCGGGTTGGGGCCGTAGAGGTCGGTCTCGATGTGGATCATCGTGGGACGGTCCGAGGCCTCGGCCTGGCGGTAGGCCTCCTTGAACTCCGCGATGGTGTGGACCTCGAGGACGTCCAGGCCCCAGGAGCGGGCGTTGGCGGCGATGTCGACACCGTCGATGACCTGCTCGTCGGCCAGGTGGCTGCCCTCGCCGCGCCGGCGGTACTTGGTGCCGAAGCGCTGGGAGCCGCGGGACTCCGACAGGGCACCGATGGAGCAGAAGCCGTAGTTCTGCAGCAGGACGTAGATGACCTTGATGTTCTCCTGGACCACGGTGGCCAGCTCCATGGGGAGCATCTGGTAGGTGCCGTCGCCCACGATGGAGACCACCTCGGCCTCGGGGCGGGCGAGCTTGACGCCCATGGCGGCGGGCACCTCGTAGCCCATGCAGGAGAAGGCGTACTCCACGTGGTACTGCAGCGGGCTGCGGGCCTGCCACAGGGCCTGGAGGTCACCGGGCATGGAGCCGGCGGCGTTGATGACCACGTCCTCCTCCCCCATGAGCTCGTTGAGGGCGCCGAAGACCTCGGTCTGGGCGGGCAGGGGCCCGTGGTCCAGGTGGTAGCAGCGCTCGGTGGCCTTGAGCCAGGCCTCCTTCTCCGCGGTGATCTCCTCGGAGTAGGCCGCATCGACGCGGTAGTCCGCGAGCGCCTCTGTCAGGGCCGCCAGGGCCTCGCGGGCGTCGGCCACCACCATCTCGGCGCTCTCCTTGGCGGCGTCGAAGGGGGTGACGTTGATGTTCACGAACTTCACGTCGGGGTTCTTGAACTGGGTCTTGGAGGCCGTGGTGAAGTCGGAGTAGCGGGTGCCCACGCCGATGATGAGGTCGGCCTTGTCGGCGATGTGGTTGCCGGAGTCGCAGCCGGTGGAGCCCACGCCGCCCACGGCGCTGGGGTGGTCGAAGTTGATGGCGCCCTTGCCGGCCTGGGTGTCGCCCACCGGGATGCCGGTGGCGGTGGCCAGGGCGCGCAGCTCCTCGCTGGCTCCGGCGTAGATGGTGCCGCCGCCGGCGATGATGAGGGGACGCTTGGCGGCCTTGATGAGGGCGACGGCGCGCTCCAGGGCTGCGGGCTCGGGCACCGGGCGGCGCACGTGCCACACGCGCTTGCGGAACAGCTCCACGGGCCAGTCGAAGACCTCGGCCTGGACGTCCTGGGGCATGGCGATGGTGACCGCGCCGGTCTCGGCGGGGTCGGTGAGCACGCGCATGGCGCTCAGCAGTGAGGGGATGAGCTGCTCGGGCCGGTTGATGCGGTCGAAGAAGCGCGAGACGGGGCGGAAGGCATCATTGACGCTGACGTCCAGGCTAGTGGGGTCCTCCAGCTGCTGGAGGACGGGGTCGGGGACGCGGGTGGCGAACTGGTCGGAGGGGAAGAGCAGCACCGGAAGGCGGTTGGTGGTGGCCAGGGCGGCCCCGGTGACCATGTTGAGGGAGCCCGGGCCGATGGAGGCCGTGCACATGTAGGTCTGGAGGCGGTTGGTGGTCTTGGCAAAGGCGGCGGCCGCGTGCACCTGCCCCTGCTCGTTGCGGGGCATGATGTAGGGCATCTCCTGCTCGCCGTCGGCGCGGGCGATCTCGTTCTGCAGGAGGGCCTGGCCGATGCCGGCCACGTTGCCGTGGCCGAAGATGCCAAACGCCCCGGCGATGAGGCGCTGCTCGACGCCGTCGCGCTCGGAGTACTGGTTGGACAGGAAACGGATGGTGGCCTGGGCGACCGTCAGGCGGATCGTGCCGGCGTAGGCTTCGTTGCTCATCGTGGTTCTTCTCTGCTCTTCTCAGGTGGTGGGGCGGTCGAAAGGCGGATCGGCTAGTCGTTCATGGGGGTCATGGGCAGGCGCGGGTCGACCTCCTGGTCCTCCCAGGTCTGGCGCACCCAGGTGTGGTGGGGGTCGTCGGTCATGAGCCACACGGAGTCCTCGGCGGGGCCGGCCATGACGTTGAGGTAGTAGAGGTCGTAGCCGGGGGCGGCCACGGAGGGGCCGTGGTAGCCGTAGGGCATGACGACGACGTCGCCGCCGCGCACCTCGGTGCACACGTCGATGTCGTGGCCGGGCGAGGGGTAGATGCGCTGGAGCGCGAAGCCCTCGGCGTCACCCTCGCCGGCGCGGACCTGGTAGTAGTAGATCTCCTCCAGGACCCGCTCGACCTCGGTGTGCTCGTCGTGCTTGTGGGGCGGGTAGGAGGACCAGTTGCCTCCGGGGGTCAGGACCTCGCAGGCCAGCAGGTGGGAGGTCTCGACGTCGTTGCCCAGGGCGTAGTTGTTGACCTGGCGCGAGGAGGGGCCGGCCCCCCGCAGGCCGGTGCCGACCTCGGAGCGCGGGCAGTAGCGCAGCGGCTTGTCGGTGGTGGCCTTGGAGCCGGGAAGGGCGATGCGGGCGCCGCCGGCGCTGATGAGGGTCACCTCGGTGTGGCGGGGGACGTAGACGTAGTCGGTGATGTCGGTGAAGACCGACTCGCGCCCGGCCACCTCGAGGCGCTCGCTGCCGGCCTGGACGGTGCAGCCTCCCGACAGGGGCAGGACGAGGTACTCGTGCTCACCGGCGGGCACGGTCAGGGGCTTCCCAGGAGCGAGCGCCACCACGCGCAGGGAGGACCACTCCCAGCCGGCCCGCTCCGGGGTGAGGTCCAGCTCGTAGCTGTCGTGGGCGAGCTCTCCGGCGCGGATGACGTAGTGGGGCTGGTCCGAGGTCTCGGACTGAGCGGTGCGGTCGGTGTGGCCCATGGTGGTGCTCCTTCAGCTCCTGGGGGTATTCGTGGGGATTGTCTCGTATGGGGTGGCCCGGCCGGGGCCGATTGACGGGGGTTGCAGCGGTTGCGGCGGTTCCGGTGGCGGGACGTGTCAGGTCCTCACAGCAGGGCGACGGCGGCGTCGACGGCGGCCTCGACGTCGTCATTGCCCGGGTAGAGCAGGGAGCGGCCCACGACCAGTCCCCTGACATTGGGAAGCTCCAGGGCCGCCGCCCAGGAGGCGCGGGTGGCCTCGGGGTCGGTGGAGACCTCGCCGCCCAGGATGAGGCTGGGCAGGGAGGTGGAGGCCATGACGCGCCGCATCGAGACGGGATCGCTGACGCAGGGCAGCTTGAGCCAGGTGTGCGCCGAGCTGCGCCCCAGCGCCTGGGCGATGCAGATCGAGCGGATGACGGCCTCCTCGCTGAGGTCGTTGACGATCCGGCCGCCCTCCCACCGCGAGATGAAGGGCTCGATCATGGCATTCAGGCCACGCTCGGACAGGGAGTCGATGGCCTTGGCGCTGGCCTCGAGGGTGGCGGCACTGGCGGGGTCGGCGTAGTTGATGCGGGTGAGCATCTTGCCGCCGTCGAGGTGGGAGACCTCGATGCCGTCAGCGTCGTAGGCGCCGAAGCGGTCGTCCATCTCGAAGGAGGCCCCCTGGAGGCCGATCCGGTTCATCGAGCCCCACACGAGCTTGCCGTCCAGGGCGCCCAGGAGGGTCAGGTCCTCGATGATCTCGGCCGTTCCCAGGAACCCGTTGACGCCGGGGCGGGACAGGGCCGTCATGCAGCGCCGCAGGAGGTCCTCGCGGTCGGCCATCGCCAGGGGTCTCTCGCCGGCCCCCAGGGCCCCGCGGGCCGGGTGGTCGCAGGCGATGACCATGAGGCGCCCGGCCCCAGACAGGTCGGCGCGGGGGCGCTGGGCCAGGGCCCGGCCGATGCGATCGGGGTCGGTCGCCCGGATCTCGGTGACGGCGTCGATCAGCGGCCGCGGCCCCGAGGCGGAGGCGGCAGGGGTGGATGATGCGTTCATCGGGGACTCCTCACAGGTCCGTCAGCCCCGGGGCGACCTCGTCGCGGCGGGCGCGCATGAGCTCGAGCAGCTCGGGCTCGGTGGGCATGGCGGTGGAGCACTCCAGTCGCGAGGAGACGATCGCTCCTGCGGTGGAGGCGGCGAAGATGGTCTTCTCCAGCGACCAGCCCGAGAGCAGGCCGTGGCAGATGGCCCCTCCGAAAGCGTCCCCGGCTCCCAGACCGTTCTTCGTCTCCACCGAGGTCACGGGCATCTCCACCCGCTCGGTGCGGGTCTTGGCCAACGTCCCCTCCAGGCCCTGCTTGACAATGGCCAGCTCGACGCCGGCCTCCAGGAGGGCGTCGGCCGCCCGCTCGGGGTCGCGCTCGCCGACGGCGACCTCACACTCCTCCCGGTTGCCGATGGCGACGGTGACCTTGGGAAGGATCCGAGAGACCTCCCGGTGGGCCGTCTCCTTGTCCTTCCAGAACATAGGGCGGTAGTCGAGGTCGGCGATCGTGAAGCGCCGCCGGTCTCGGGTGCCCAGGGCCGCGTGGTGGGCCGAGCGCGAGGGCTCCTTGCTCAGGCCGGTCACCGAGATCCAGAAGATCGAGACGTCGCGAATGGCCTCCAGCGGCAGGTCCTCCCAGGTCAGCTCCAGGTCGGGGGCCGAGGGCTCACGGTAGAAGTAGAGGGGGAAGTCATCCGGAGGGAAGATCTCGCAGAAGGTGACCGGGGTGTTGTAGGCGGCCTTGGTGACGACGTGGCGGTCGTCGACCCCCAGGCGGCGCATCTCGGTGCGCACGAAGCGCCCGAAGGGGTCGTTTCCCACGCCGGTGACGACGGCGGAGCGGTGCCCGTAGCGGGCGGCGGCCACCGCCACGTTGGTGGGGCTCCCGCCCAGGAACTTGCCGAAGCTCTCCACGTCCTCCAGCCCGACGCCGACCTGAAGGGGGTAGATGTCGATGCCGCAGCGCCCGATGGTGAGCACGTCGAGCCGGTCGGCGTCTCCGGCGGCTGCAGGCGAGCTCTCGGGCGCGACCGCCTCGGTCACCTGGGTCGTTGCCGTCGTTGCTGTCGTCACGGTGATCGCGTCTCCACATCCTTGGGGGCTGCAGGCCTGCGGAACGGAGGTCTGCGTCGGGCGTCACTGCGAAGCCTGCCCCACTGGACCGCCCCAGGTCAAGCATTTGTCAGAACATTTGGAGGACCGCCTCCCCGCGTAGCAGCCACAGGATGGCGACAGTGCGTGACATCAGCACACAGCATCCGTATGCTCGAGGCATTATCACGTCTGACACAGGCTCACCTCATGCCCGATTCAACATCCCCTTTCGCCCTCGACATCACGATCGACCGCGAGTCCAAGACGCCGCTGCACACGCAAATTTCCGAGCCGCTGGCCGCACTCATCCTTGACGGCACCCTGCCCGCCGGTAGCCGCCTGGAGGACGAGCTCTCAATGGCCAAGCGACTGAAGGTCTCCCGCCCCACGGCGCGCCAGGCCCTTCAGCACCTGGTGGACCGCGGCCTGGTCAAGCGCCGTCGGGGCGTGGGCACGATCGTCTCCCCCATGCACGTCCACCGCCCGATGCAGCTGACGAGCCTGCTGTCAGACCTGTCCGCGGCCGGCCACACGACCTCCACGAGCGTGCTGGACTACGTCGAGCACGAGGCCGACGCCGAGGCCGCCGAGCACCTCGAGGTCGAGGAGGGCACCGCCGTCGTGACCTGCACCCGCATCCGCTGCGCCGACGGCGAGCCGATCGCAGTGCTGTCCAACCTCATGCCGGCAGCCATCGCCCCCACCCGTGAGGAGCTGGAGGCCGGAGGCCTCTACGACCTGCTGCGCGCCCAGGACGTCATCCCCACCACAGCCAAGCAGATCATCGGGGCCCGCAATGCCACCGCCCGCGAGGCCGACCTCCTCCACGAGCGGCGCCGCGCCGCCCTCATGACCGCTACCCGCATCACCTACGACCAGTCGGGCCGCATCATCGAGTACGGGCAGCACATCTACCGGGCCTCGCGCTACACCTTCGAGACCTCGCTGTTCTCCAGCTAGCTCTCACCCCAACACAGGAGTCACCACCACTCCCAGGAATCTTTGTCCTGACATTTTATTGACAGATGCCGTCGAGCACACTTCAATAGAGGCTACCGGACCGCGGCTGCAAGGACGCCTGCGCGGATGAACCCGAAAGAGAGCACAGAACCGATGAGCATCGACTACACCCCCGGACCCCTTCTCGACGCCGCCCGCAACACGCCCACCGCCCTGTGGAACGACTCAGCCGACCCCGACGAGCTGCGCCAGTCCATCTCCTTCGGCGGCGTCGGCGCCACCTGCAACCCCACCATCGCCTACACCTGCATCAACCAGCGCAAGGACGTGTGGCTCCCCCGCATCGCCGAGCTGGCCGAGGAGATGCCCGAGGCCACCGAGTCCGAGATCGGCTGGCAGGTCGTGCGCGAGATGAGCATCGAGGCCGCCAAGCTGCTCGAGCCCATCTTCGAGGAGCACAAGGGCCGCAACGGTCGCCTGTCGATGCAGACCGACCCGCGCCTGGCCCGCAGCGCCAAGGCCCTGGCCGACCAGGCCGAGGAGTTCTCCAACCTGGCCAAGAACATCATCGTCAAGATCCCCGCCACCTCCGTGGGCGTCAAGGCCATCGAGGACGCCACCTACCGGGGCGTATCGGTCAACGTCACCGTCTCCTTCTCCGTGCCCCAGGCCGTGGCCACCGGTGAGGCCATCGAGCGCGGCCTCAAGCGCCGCGAGGCCGAGGGCAAGGACGTCTCCACCATGGGTCCGGTCGTTACCCTCATGGGCGGCCGCCTGGACGACTGGCTCAAGATCGTGGCCAAGCGGGACAAGCTCTTCATCGACCCCGGTCACCTGGAGTGGGGCGGCGTGGCCGCCCTCAAGCGCGCCTACCAGGAGTTCCAGGCCCGGGGCCTGCGCGCCCGCGTGCTGTCGGCCGCCTTCCGCAACGTGCTGCAGTGGTCCGAGCTGGTCGGCGGCGACCTGGTTGTCTCCCCGCCCTTCGCCTGGCAGAAGCTCATCAACGACTCCGACTACAAGGTCGTCGAGCGCATCAACGAGCCCGTGGCCCCCGAGATCATGGAGACGCTCCTGTCGATCCCCGAGTTCGTGCGCGCCTACGAGCCCGACGGCATGACGCCCGAGGAGTTCGACACCTTCGGCGCAACCCGCCGCACCCTGCGCGGCTTCCTCCAGGCCGACGCCGACCTGGACGCCCTGGTGCGCGACGTCATCATGCCCCAGCCCTGATCGACTCCAGTCGGGATCCTCCGAGTCCCGGTGGGGGCCCAGACGACCGCAGCGGCACCCGCCGCACCGGGCGGGTCCACGGCGTGTTCGGTCATGTCCACACGTTCCGCGCCGTCGAACCGCCCACCCCACCACTGTCCGCAGTTCAGACACCACCCCACACACCCACTCACACGCAGAAGGAGCAAGGATGCTCTCCATCGCCGTCATCGGTGCCGGCCGCATCGGCCACGTCCACGCCAAGACCATCGCCGCCCACCCCCAGGCCGAGCTCGCCCTGGTCTGCGACCCCTTCGAGGACGCGGCCGAGAAGCTCGCCGCCACCTACGGCGCCCGGTCCTGCAAGGACGCCGAGGAGGTCTTCGCCGACCCCGAGATCGACGCCGTCATCGTCGGCTCCCCCACGCCGCTGCACATCCCCCACCTGCTGGCCGCCGCAAAGGCGGGCAAGGCGGTGCTGTGCGAGAAGCCGATCGCTCTGGACATGAAGGATGTCGAGGCCGCCCAGGCCGAGCTCGATGCCGTCACGGTCCCCGTCATGTTCGGCTTCAACCGCCGCTTCGATCCCAGCTTCGCCGCCGCCCGCGCCGCGGTCGAGGCCGGCAAGATCGGCGATATCGAGCAGCTGACCATCATCAGCCGCGACCCGGCCGCCCCGCCGGCGGAGTACATCAAGGTCTCCGGCGGCATCTTCCGCGACATGACCATCCACGACTTCGACACCGCCCGCTTCTTCCTGGGCGAGATCGAGGAGGTCTACGCCGCCGGGCAGAACCTCGACCCGGCCCTGAAGGACACCGGCGACTTCGACGCCGCCGTCGTCACCCTCAAGGCAGCCTCGGGCGCCGTGGCCACGATCATCAACAACCGCCACTGCTCCTCCGGCTACGACCAGCGCCTCGAGGCCTCGGGCCGCGAGGGCGCCCTGTTCGCCGAGAACATCCGCACCACCACGGTGCGCCTGTCCAACGGCGAGGTCACCGACGCCCAGGAGCCCTACCTCGACTTCTTCCTGGAGCGCTACGCCGACGCCTACCGCATCGAGCTGAGCGCCTTCATCGAGGCCGTCGAGGCCGGCACCACGCCTCCCACCGGCATCGGGGACGCCATCGCCGCCCTGCGCCTGGCCGAGGCCGCCACGGAGTCGGCCCACTCCGGGCAGCCGGTGCGTCTGAGCTGAGCACCGCCCCCTTTGACGCGCGGGTGGGCGTCGTCGAGCATTCCGTCTCGACGACGCCCACCGGCGTTCTCAGCGCCTCGTTGCGGCCTGAGCCGAACCACTCCGCTGTGCTGGCCGAGGCTGGCCGGGGCTGGCTCCACTGATCTCAGCCGCTCGGGTGGCGCCTGACCTGTACTGCACGAGGGGCGAGGACCACTGGAGGAGGGTCGGGTGCACTCCAGGTAGGTGGGGCCTTCGTGCAGTACGCACAACCCCCGACCAGTGGATCCCGACCCTCGTGGACCAGACAGACTCAGGGCAGGACTCGGGCCGGAGCCGACGCTGAACACGACCTTCGGGCACCTGAGCAGGAGCCAGGGCCAGGACGGGAAAAGTGAGGCAGACCCCTGGATAAGGGAGCCCAGCCCCGCCACCGTGTCCCCCGCAAAGTCGGTCCCGCCGGCAGCCCGGTGTCCACAGCGCTGACATTAACGGGCCTGACGTCGAAGCACCCCATAGAAATCGTTGGAATACTGCGGTTTCTCTCCGGCGTGCAGCGCCAGAGCGGGGTTGATGTCAGCACCATGGACACTGACGCCCCACCAGCCCCCTTCCCTTCGATCCCGCCGCCGTCAGTTCCAGGGCAAGCAACCCGCCGCACCTCAGAAGTGAGGCGACAAGACACTCGGTACAGGCCGCGTGCGCGCTCAGTCCTCCTCGTGGAGGCGGTAGGCGAAGGAGTGGGACTGCCCCACCTTGAGGGCCATGAGGTCCTCCCCGCTGTTGAAGGCGTTGGGAGGGCAGGTCATGGGCTCGATGGCCACGCCGGGCCGGGAGAGCTCGTCGGCGGTGTAGGCCTGCACCCAGGGGACGTCCGAGCTCATGACGACGGCGCGGTTCCCCTGCCCGCCGCGCAGGCTCACCTCCCAGGTGCCCTCGGGCAGGGCGGTGTAGGCATTGTCCGTCTGGGTGGCCCCGACGAGCCGGCCGCACCGCCAGTCCCAGTCGGTGCCCTCCACGCTGCGCAGGCTCGTGGGCGCCATGTTCTCATCGACGTCGAGGACCTCGGCCGCCGGGATCGTCAGGACGCAGTCGTCCAGGGGCACCGAGCGCGTCAGGTAGGGGTGGCAGGACACGCCGTAGGGAGCGGGGGCGGGCTCACCCTTGACCTCCGGCGCGCCGGGGACTGGCGGGGTGGGGCGGGCCGCACCGACGTTGGTGGCGGTCACGGTCACGCTCAGTCCGCGCTCGGCGTCGAGCTCGAAGCAGGCGCTGGCCTCCAGGCTCCAGGGGTAGCCGTAGGAGGCCAGCAGGCTCAGCTCCAGGACGACGCGGCTGCGGGGGGCGCCGTCGTCGGCGCCGGAGGGGTCGTCGTCGGCGACCTGCCAGTCCATCCAGCCGGCCAGGCCGTGGAGGGCCGAGCCACTGGCCGGCTCGTTGCAGCCCACGAGGAACTCGGTGCCCGCATAGTCGTAGCGGGACCCTGCGATGCGGTTGGCCCACGGCAACAGGGTCTTTCCCTGCCAGCCTGCGGGCAGCGTGGCCTCGGCGTCGAAGGGCATGATGAGGTCGCGCCCCTGGCGGCGCAGGTGGACGAGCATGGCACCCGATGAGGCAATACGCGCCTCGTAGTCGCCGGCGACCAGGTCGATGAGTTCTCCGTTAATCATGGTTCCTGTCCCAGTGTTCGGGGCGTGCGCCCCTCGGTTATGGCTTCCTCGTTCCTCGGTGAGGTTTACCGTAGGCCGCGTGCCGCATCAGGCACAGGCCTCATCCCGACGCTCGCACGGCAGGGCCGTCGTGTCGCGGACAACGAGCTCGGGGACCACCCGGTAGAGGCGGCCCCCCAGAGGCCGGTCCTCACCGGCCACCTCCGCCGGAATCTTGCCATCCTGACCCGAGTGCATCCGGGCCAGCAGCGCCCGGACCGCCACCTCGGCGATGAGGCGGGCGTCCTGTCGCACCGTGGTCAGGGAGAAGGCCGAGGAGGCCGTGACCGGGATGCCGTCGTAGCCGGTGACGGCCAGGTCCTGCGGCACCCTCACCCCTTGACGGCGCAGCTCCATGAGAGCCCCGACGGCGCAGTGGTCGTTGAAGCACAAGAGCGCCTCGGGCAGCTCACCGGCCTCGATGAGGTAGTGGACCGCCCTGGCACCGCTGTCCTCATCGCCTCCCCCGGGCACCACCCGCGCGCCTCGTCCCAGCCCCCGGCTCTCCATGGCCTGGCCGAACCTCTGGATGCGTCGCCCCGCGGCGGTCTGACTCCCGCCGTCCACGTGGGTGATGCGGCGCCTCCCGGTGTCGACCAGGTGATCGACGAGCATCTGGATACCGACGTCGTCACGTGAGTGGACCTCATCGACGTCCTCCATCTCGATACTGGTCCCGATGAGGACCGCCGGTGGACGGTCCCCGATGCTGGCCAGGGCGTCCACGGAGAAGTCGGGGTCGACCAGGATGAGGCCCTCGCAGCGCTGGAGCAGCAGTGAGCGCAGCCCGTCGGCCACATCGCGGTGCGGGGTGGAGGTGGCCAGCACCAGCGCGTGCTCCAGGGCGGAGGCCGCCTGGAAGAGCCCGTCCACAATGAGGCCCTGGTAGGCCTGCCCAATGGCGAAGCTGGCACCGATGAGCCCGGTGTGGCTACGGCGCAGGAACTGGGCGCGCGGGTCGGCCTGGTAGCCGAGCTCGGAGGCGATGCGCAGGATCTCGCCACGGGTCTTCTCGGCGACGCCGTCGGAGCCGTTGAGAGCCGCCGAGACGGTGGAGATGGAGCGACCGGCACGTTCGGCGACGGTCCTGATCGTGACCCGCCCGCCTCGTCCTCGAGGTCCTTCCACGGCAGACGTCTCCCCTTCCACGCCGTTGTGCCTCACGGATCGGCACGATCCGCGGGATCCGGAGTCCATCCTTGGACACCGGTTGAGCACATCCTATCCGACAACACCGGTGAGCACGAGGCCCTACTCAGAGAGGTCATCAGACCTCATACTTCCCTCTTGTCAGGACAAAGGTGCTCTGATATCTTCCTGTGACGTCATTAACGACGGGTGTTTCCTGGGGCTTCCGGAGACACCTCCACACACGCAGCAGCCGACAATGTTGTCGGGAAGGACCGTTATGGCCAATAAGTCAATACTGGGCATCGGAGTCATCTCCCTGGGCTGGATGGGACGGCTTCACTCCCGCAGCTACCGCGCCATCGCCGAGCGCTTCCCCGAGCTGGGGGTGACCCCACGGCTGGTCGCCGCCGCGGACCCGGTGGACGAGGTGCGTCAGGAGGCGGTGGACAACCTGGGCTTCGAGCGCGCCTACGCCGACTACCGCGACCTGCTGGCCGACCCCGAGGTGGAGGCCGTCTCCATCTGCGCCCCCAACTTCCTCCACCACGAGATGGCCCTGGCGGCCGTCGAGGCCGGCAAGCCCTTCTGGATCGAGAAGCCCATGGGGGTCAGCGCCGAGCAGTCCCGGCAGATCGCCCAGGCCGCAGAGAAGGCGGGGCTGATGACCGCCGTCGGCTTCAACTACCGCCACACCCCGGCCATCGAGTACCTGCGCTCCCTGGTACGCGGCGGCGAGCTCGGCCGGATCACGAACGTGCGCGTGTGGTTCATCGCCGACTACAACTCCTCCCCCCTGGGACCGTTGACCTGGCGGGCCTCGAAGGAGAAGGCCGGGGCCGGCGTCGTGCCCGATCTCATGAGCCACGGGGCGGACCTGGCCCAGTACATCGTGGGTCGCATCGCCTCGGTCACCGCGGTCACCGACACCTTCATCACCGAGCGCCCCATCCCCACCAAGATGGGCATCGGCCACTCGGGCTTCGAGATCGGCGACGAGGTGGGCCCGGTGGAGAACGAGGACTACGTCTCCATGCTCGTGCGCTTCGAGAACGGCACCGTGGGCACCATGGAGTCCTCCCGCGTCAGCGTGGGACCGCGCGCCGAGTACGTCATCGAGGTCTACGGCACGAAGGGCTCGGCCCGCTGGAACTTCGAGCGCCTCAACGAGCTGGAGATCTGCCCCGTGCTCGACGGCGGCGCCTCCCACGGCTACACCCGCGCCATGGCCGGCCCCCAGTGGGGCCAGTGGCAGCGCTTCCAGCCCGCCATCGGCACCTCCATGGGCTTCGACGACATGAAGGCCATCGAGGCCGCGCAGTTCATCGAGTCGATCCTCACCGGCAAACAGGTGGCCCCCTCGGCCGCCGACGCCTGGTGCGCCGCGGAGGTCGACGAGGCCGTCGTCGCCTCAGCAGCCGACGGCCAGTGGCACGAGGTCCCCCGCGTCGAGGGACGCACCACCTTCGACGCCTGAGCCGCCCCCACCGCACCTTATCTTTTCAATCCACCACCACCCACCCATCACAACAACCCCTGCGGCATCGTCGCCGCAGGACTGAGAGGAGACCCCCTATGTCTCAGGGAGTCACAACGTCCCTGCGTGGACTCACCAGGGAAGAGCTCAACAAGGCGGTGGCCGAGACGCCGCCTTCGGGCAAGCACCGCGGCGTCATCGCCATCGCCGCCGTGGCCACGCTCGGCTCACTGCTCTTCGGCTACGACACCGGTGTCATCTCCGGCGCCCTGCCATACATGTACATGCCCTTCGACGCCAAGGGCCTCCAGCTGACCTCCTTCGAGGAGGGCGCCATCGGCGGCACCCTGCTGGTCGGCGCGGCGCTGGGCGCGCTGCTGGGCGGCCTCATGTCGGACCGCTGGGGCCGGCGCCACAACATCACCTTCCTGGCCTTCCTGTTCTTCGCCGGCGCGATCGGCACCACCATCGCCCCCAACGTCTGGGTCATGTACCCCTTCCGCGTCGTCCTGGGCTTCGCCGTCGGAGCCGCCTCCGCGACAGTCCCCGTCTACCTGGCGGAGACGGCCCCCAAACGCATCCGCGGCTCCATCGTGGCCATCGACCAGCTCATGATCGTCACCGGCCAGCTGCTCGCCTTCTCGATGAACGCCATCATCAACTCCCTCCAGGGCGGCCCGCGGGTCACCATCGCCGAGGACCCCAGCGGGCACTTCACCCCGGGCCAGTACGTCTTCGACGAGATCGCCAAGCTCCAGTCCTCCAAGGGCGGCCCGATGAACGCCGAGCAGTACCACGCCTTCCTCGACCAGCTCAGCATCAGCGCCGGTAACGGCGAGGCCTGGCGCTACATGCTGGTCCTGTGCTCCATCCCGGCCGTGGCCCTGTGGATCGGCATCCGCCTCATGCCCGAGTCCTCGCGCTGGTACCTGGCCAAGGAGCGCCTCTACGACGCCATCGGCGCCCTCAAGCGCGTGCGCGTCCCGGAGAAGGACGGCTCCATCGAGGACGAGATCATGGAGATGGTCGAGGCCCGCCGGCACGAGAAGGACGAGGAGTCCCAGCGCAAGGGCTTCAGCCACGTCATGGCCACGCCCTGGCTGCGCAAGCTGCTGCTGGTCGGCATCTTCCTGGCCGTGGTCAACCAGACCACCGGCGTCAACACCGTCATGTACTACGCCCCCAAGGTGCTGGAGTACGCCGGCATGTCCACCTCAGCCTCCATCACCGCACAGGTGGCCAACGGCGTCATGTCGGTCATCGGCTCCGCCATCGGCGTCTGGCTCATCCTGAAGTTCCGGCGCCGCCAGGTCCTCATCGGCGACGTCATCGGCGTGGGCTTCACCCTGCTGGGCATCGCAGCGACCTTCCAGTTCTTCATCGCCCCGCACATGGCCAACCACACCACTCCGCCCACCTGGGCCGCCTATCTCATCCTCGGGCTCATGTCGGTCTTCATGCTCATCGTGCAGTCCTCCAACGGCACGATCGTGTGGACGATGATGGGTGAGATCTTCCCGGCCAACGTCCGCGGCATCATGAACGGCACGGCGATCTTCTGCATGTGGACCGCCAACGCCATCATCACCTGGACCTTCCCGCCCATGATGGAGACCCTGGGCGGCGGCATCACCTACACCATCTACGGCGTGCTCAACCTGGTCGTCGCCGTCGTCCTGTTCAAGATCATGCCGGAGACCAAGGACAAGTCCCTGGAGGAGATCGAGGTCGAGATGGAGAAGCTCTACTCCTGACCCACCCCCAGCGCACGCGCTCCCGGGAGGACCCGAGAAGGGCTTGTCAGGACAAAGTCCTGTTGCTAGGTTCGAGGCACGGGCCCACCGCCCGGCACCGACGCCGGCATCCTACTCCCGGGAGCGCACCACTGGCGGCCCCGAGCCGACGGCGCAGCAGCCGCCCGCGCCTCACCGCCATCTCATCACCACCCACCCCACTCACCACCGCACATCACCACACGAGCGAGAACACGGAGCAACGATGTCCTTCACCCTCGACCCTGCAACCGCCATCTCCGACCCCCACGGCATCTCCTGGGGCATGCACCCGATCACCTGGCGCAATGACGACATCCCCGAGGTCGGCGCCTTCAACACCCTGGAGGACATGCTCCTGGACCTGGCCGACACCGGCTACGCGGGCACCGAGTGCGCCGGCTTCTTCCCGCCCAAGGAGGAGGTCAAGGCCGCCGCCGAGGCCCGCGGCATCAAGATCGTCGCCCAGTGGTTCTCCTCCTTCATCCTGCGCGACGGCGTCGAGGCCGTCATCCCCGACTTCGAGGCCACCTGCGCCTACCTGGAGTACCTGGGCGCCACCCGCGTCGTCGTCTCCGAGCAGACCGGCTCGGTCCAGGGCATCCGCGACGTCTGCATCTTCACCAACAAGCCGGTGCTCACCGAGGAGCAGTGGCCGGTGCTGGCCGAGGGCCTCAACCGGCTGGGCGACGTTGCCCACGCCCACGGCCTGGAGCTCGTCTACCACCACCATCTGGGCACGGTCATTCAGACCAAGGAGGAGACCATCCGCCTCATGGAGCTGACCGACCCGGCCAAGGTCTCCCTCCTGTTCGACACCGGCCACGCCTACGTGGGTGACGGCGACGTCATGGGTCTGCTGGAGGCCACCATCGGCCGCGTCAAGCACGTCCACTTCAAGGACGTGCGTCCCGAGAAGATGGAGGAGTCCAAGGCTGCCGAGCGCTCCTTCCTCGACTCCTTCCTGGCCGGCATGTTCACCGTCCCCGGCGACGGCACGATCGACTTCACCGTCCCCTACAAGTTCCTCGTGGACCACGGCTACTCCGAGTGGATCCTAGTGGAGGCCGAGCAGGACCCGGCCATCGCCAACCCCCTGGAGTACGCCCGCAAGGCACACGCCTACCTTGAGGGAACCCTCTTCAAGGCCTGAGACGTCGCGGGGTTCGCGCGGACTCCCCCTCCAGGCGGGCCCCACCGGCTGACGTCTCACCTCGACGCTCCCGACCAGTGATGGTCGGGAGCGTCGTCGTTCCCGGGGTGCCACAGGCAACCGCCCGGGGCGAGCCGCCCACCCCCGCTGAGGCCCGACGACCATCACCCTTCACTCATGCGCACCGGCGGGTTTATTCTGAAAAGGGCACTCTTGACCGCGATGACGCACAGGAGGAGAGGTCATGTCCTCGTCACAGGTTCCAGGCACAGTGCATGGGTTCTTCTCCGATGTCCGCCGCTGGGAGCGCACGGATCACCGCCTCACCTGGAGCGACGCCCTGCTGGTCGCCTACTGCGCCGTCATCTGGGTCGTCTGCGTAGGCCTGGGGAAGCTTGGCAATCTGCTCGAAGAGGCCTCCCCCACCTCGAGCGCACTTCTCTGGTGCATCGCCGGGCTCACGGCCTGGATGGCCCTGCCACCGCTGCAGCTCATCACCCCCTGGCCGCCTGCCAGACGGGCGCTGCGAGCCGCGGTCTCGATCCTCTCGATCGGCGCAGGAGCAGCCGCTCTCGGCCTGCTTCATGGGATCGGACTGACGACCCAGCGCACTGCTCTTTGGGACCACCTGCTTACCACGACCCTGCCCGCGGCGGGGCTCATCTTCCTGGGCGTCTCCGGGATCGCCACGCTGCTGCGCACCGCCGCAACACCCCGTTGACGCAGCCCCAGGCAGCACTCACGCAAGCCACCATCGACGGCGAGGACCCCACCGGCCCTCGCCGTCGATGGCTATGATTAGTCCGGACAAAGTTCAGGCCAGACTCCGACTCTTCTCACCGCTGAGAGGTCCCGTGCTCCCCACCTTGACCACCACCGCCTGGATCCTGCTCGTGGTCGTGGCGGCCCTGTGCGGTATCGCCAAGACCGCCCTGCCCGGGGCGGCCACCATCGCCGTGGCCCTGTGCACCGCGGCACTGCCGGCCAAGGAGTCCACCGGCGCCATCCTGCTCATGCTCATGACCGGCGACCTTTTGGCAGTGTGGAGCTATCGCGGCGACGCGGACTTCCGCATGCTGCGCAGGCTCGTCCCGGCGGTCCTGGCCGGCGTCGGCGCCGGCGCCCTGTTCCTGCACCTGGCCTCCAACGACTCCTCTCGCCGCCTCATCGGCGCCATCCTGCTGATCCTGGTCGCCGTCACGCTGTACCAGCGCCGCTCGGCCACCAGGAACAGGTCCGACGACGCCCCCGAGGTGGCACGTCCAGCCCCGGCCGGCAGCCGCCTGGCCCGCCTGGTCTACGGAAGCCTGGCCGGCTTCACCACGATGGTCGCCAACGCCGGCGGACCGGTGACCTCCATGTATTTCCTGGCCTGCCGCTATCCGGTCAAGGCCTTCCTGGGGACGACGGCCTGGTTCTTCTTCCTGGTCAACCTGGTCAAGCTGCCCTTCTCCGTCTCAGCCGGCCTGGTCAACCCCACGACCCTGTCGCTGGCGGCGATCGCCGCACCGGTCGTCATCGCCTCGGCCCTGGCCGGTCGGCACCTCGCCGAGCACATGGATCAGCGGGTCTTCGAGCCGATCATCGTCGTCCTGACCGTCATCTCAGCACTGCCCCTGCTGCGCTAGCCCGGTCCGGCTGCCGGGCCGCGTCCAGCACGCAGCCGAGCATCCCCTATTTCTCCGGCCCACAAAACAGGCTTCCACCAGCGGTTATTTCCCTCAAACACGCCTGTCTGACATCACATCGCCAGTCCATGGCGGAGCGTTGACGCGATTTATCCTGACCGTTACCGTATTCATCAGTATGAAGAGTACGGCCAGTATTGATTATGTTGACGTTTCGCCCGGCGAGGTGGCCGGCGACGACGTCGACGCTGTCGCACCCCCGACCACCTCCCCCCTCACGCAGGACGAGGCGGCAGCCCCCTTCCTGGTCAGCGCCGATATCCATGCCGTCATGCTGGGACTGTGGGCCTCGGGCCTCAGGTGCGTCATCGTCTACGCCCTGGCTCCCGTCATCGGCGCCGCGGGCCCGCTGGCCGTCGGCGCCGCCCTGGTCATCCAGGTCGCCGGCACCGCAATCAGCGTCAGTGGCGCCTGTTCCCTGTGGCGGCGGCGCAAGCACGGCTACTTCGTCTACGCCCTCATTGCGGTCCTGACCTGCCTGTGCGCCGTGGCCGCCCTGCTGGCCCCCGCCGGGTCCTAGCCCTCCCCGGTGAAGACTGCCATGGATCCCTCGGTCGCTCCCCTCCCCTCCCCAGCCTCCCGCACCCGCCGGGCGATGGCTCTCGTGCGCCGCTGGCTGTTGGCGGCGGCCAGCCTGGGACTGCTGGTCATCACTCTCAGCGGCACGCTCCTGCCGCACCAGACCGAGATTCTGCGTTCACTGAGCCCAGCCGCCTCCGGCAGCGACGCCGGTCCCGGTCAGGTCTCGTTGCCACAGGCGGTCGAGGTGATCGAGAACGCCCATCCCGACGAGCCGGTCCTGTCGGCAAGGTGGGACACCGACGTCGTCGAGGTGCGGACCGAGCAAGGCACCTACGCGATTGATCCCTCCACCGGGCACGAGATCAGCAGGGCGTCGGCGGCACCGGTCTGGGTCGCCGTCCTGGACAACCTGCACCGCTGCCTGCTGTCCTGTCGGGGGCCCGGCCACGTGCACTGGATGTCCCAGGAGATCCCCCACACCGGCTGGTGGGCCGGCCGGCGGAGCCTGACCGTCGGGGGCCTGGTCGTGGCCACCGCTGGCGTGGTCCTCGTGGTCCTGACCGTCAGCGGGTTGCGCACATGGTGGCCGCTGCAGCGCCATCGACGCACCGCTCTGTCCTCCCACTGGCGCACTCAGCGCCTCTCCCGGGACACCGACCTGCTCAAGGCGGCCGGACTGGTCCTTCTCCCCCTGCTGTTCCTGTGGGGCTACTACGCCAGCGCGTTCAGTATCCGCCCCACCCAACCGGCCTCACCGGTCTCCATGACCGCTCACCAGTCCCCGGCGGAACCGACCAGCGCGGGCCGGGCCCAGGACATCGGGCCGCATCGCGCCGTCGCTGCAGCGCAGGAAGCGGGCGGCGGACAGGCGGTCGCCCTGTTCCTGCCTCAGCCGGGCGACCCGTCGTCGACCTACACGGTCTGGATCTCTCAAGGAGCACGGTTCGCCCCCCGGAAGTCCCCCGACGATGTCGCGGTGAGCATCGCAGTGAATGTCGACCCCGGAACCGGACAGACCACACTCCCCTCCACACCCGGCCACAGGCCGACCACACGGGCGGACTAGCGCCTATGACACCTATGCCGGCCCCTGGCTATGTGCCCGTTCCCACATCACAAGACGGGCGGAGATCGGGCCTTTGGTCGCAGACGACCCGCAGGTAGGGGCACAATCGGACCCGTACGGCACCGGAATGAGCCGGCGCCCCTGACTCCAAGACAACGCGAGAAGGACCTAACGTGGCGCGCAGTATCTACATCGCCTCACCCAACGCCGGAACCGGGAAGTCAACGGTGGCCCTCGGGCTGGTCTCCTGTCTGACCAAGGTGGTCGCCAAGGTCGGCGTCTTCCGCCCCTTCGTGGAGAGCCGTGAGGGCGATGCCTTCCTCAGCCTCCTGCTGAACCGTGCCGGCTCCACCACGCCCCCCGAGCAGTGCGTCGGCGCGACCTGGGACGAGTTCCACGCCGACCCCGAGGAGGCCCTGGCACGCATCGTCGACGCCTACCGGGCCATGGCGCGCGAGCACGATGTCGTCATCATCGACGGCTCGGACTTCACCGACGTCGCCGGCAACCCCGAGCTGGCCCTCAACGCCCGGGTGGCCGCCAACATCGGCGTCCCGGTGCTGCTGGTGGTCTCCGGGCAGAATGACGTGGAGGACGTCGTCGCCTCCGTGGAGGTCTCCATGGCCGAGATCGCCGACAACCACGCCCGCACCGTCGCGGTCGTGGCCAACAAGTGCCTGCCCGAGACCCGCCAGGCCATCGGCGAGGCACTGACCGCCATCGAGGGCATCACCTCCACCACGCTGCCCGAGGTTCCGCTGCTGGCGGCCCCGGTGGTGCGCGAGGTGCTCGACGCCGTCGAGGGCACTCTCATCGCCGGTGACGAGACGCTGCTCGACCGCGAGGCCGAGTCCGTCCTCGTGTGCGCCATGGACGTCTCCCACGTCCTGGAGCGCCTGACCGCCGGCCAGCTCGCCATCGTCCCGGCCGACCGCTCCGCCATGCTCATCTCCCTCATGGCGGCCCAGGCCTCCTCGAGCTTCCCGATCCTGTCGGGTCTCGTCCTCAACGGCGGCTTCGAGGTGGCGCCCCACGCGCTGCGCCTCCTGGAGGGGCTGGACGTCAACATCCCGGTCATCACCTCTCCGCTGGACACCTTCGCCGCCGCCTCCGCGGCCGGCTCCCTGCAGGGTCTGCTCGCCCACGGCTCCGAGCGCAAGATCGACGTCGCCGTGACCACCTTCGAGCAGGAGGCCGACGTCGAGGCCCTCCTGTCGGCCCTGGAGGTCGAGCCCTCCGAAGTCGTCACCCCCATCATGTTCCAGGCCGAGCTGGTGGAGCGCTCGCGCACCAACCGCAAGACCATCGTCCTGCCCGAGCCCGACGACGACCGGGTCCTGCGGGCCGCCGACGCCATCCTGCGCCGCGGCATCGCCGACCTGGTGCTGCTGGGTGACGAGACCACGGTGCGGGCCCGCGCCACCGAGCTGGGCCTGGACATCGCCGCCGCCCGAGTCGTCGCCACCAACGACCCCGAGCTGCTGGAGAAGTACGCCGAGGAGTTCGCTCGCCTGCGCGCCAAGAAGGGTGTCACCCTGGAGCAGGCCCGCGAGAAGGTCCAGGACGTGTCCTACTTCGGCACGATGATGGTCCACATGGGAGACGCCGACGGCATGGTCTCGGGCGCCGCCCACACCACCGCCCACACGATCGTCCCCTCCTTCCAGATCATCAAGACCAAGCCGGGGACCTCCATCGTCTCCTCGGTCTTCCTCATGCTCCTGCAGGACCGGGTGCTCGTCTACGGCGACTGCGCCGTCAACCCCGAGCCCAACGCCGCCGAGCTGGCCGACATCGCCATCTCCTCGGCCGCCACCGCCCGCCAGTTCGGCGTCGAGCCGCGCGTGGCGATGCTGTCCTTCTCCACCGGGACCTCCGGCAAGGGCGCGGACGTGGACAAGGTCCGTGAGGCCACCGAGCTGGTGCGGGCCAAGGAGCCCGACCTCGCCGTCGAGGGCCCCATCCAGTACGACGCCGCCATCGACCCGACCGTGGCTGCCAAGAAGGCCCCGGACTCGCTCGTGGCCGGACGGGCCAACGTCTTCATCTTCCCGGACCTGTCCAGCGGCAACATCGGCTACAAGGCGGTCCAGCGCTCCTCGGGCGCCATCGCCATCGGCCCAGTCCTCCAGGGCCTCAACAAGCCGGTCAACGACCTCTCGCGCGGCGCCCTGGTGGAGGACATCATCAACACCGTCGCCATCACCGCCGTCCAGGCCCAGGGCTGAGCCCTTCAGCGGCGTGGGGCCGGGACCCGGCCCCACGCCGCTGAGGCCAACCCGGGATCCCGCATCAGTCATCCAGTCATCCCCGCGTTCATCCCCGACCGTTCTTGAAAGGCACCCCGTGACTCAGCGCACCGTCCTCGTTATCAACTCCGGCTCCTCCTCCATCAAGTACCAGCTGGTCGACCCCGACTCGGGCGCCTCGCTCGCCTCGGGCCTGGTGGAGCGCATCGGTGAGGAGACCGGCGCCATCACCCACAAGCACGGCGAGGAGCGCACCGAGATCACCGAGCCGGTCCCCGACCACGGCTTCGGCCTGTCCGAGGTGCTGCGCCTGTTCGAGGAGCAGGGCCCCTCGCTGGCCGACGCCCACATCGTGGCCGTGGGCCACCGGGTCGTCCAGGGCGGGCGCTACTTCTCCGGCCCGGCCCTCATCGACGACGACGTCGTGGCCCGGATCGAGCAGCTCGTGCCGCTGGGCCCGCTGCACAACCCCGCCCACCTCAAGGGCATCGAGGTGGGGCGCCGCCTCCTGTCCGACGTGCCGCACGTGGCCGTCTTCGACACCGCCTTCTTCCAGGACCTGCCCGAGGAGGCCGCCCGCTACGCCCTGGACCGCGAGGTCGCCGACACCTACTCCATCCGCCGCTACGGGGCTCACGGCACCAGCCACCAGTTCGTCTCCGGGGCGGTCTCCGAGTTCCTGGGGCGCGACGACCTCAAGCAGGTCGTCCTGCACCTGGGCAACGGGGCCTCGGCCTCGGCGGTCGTGGCCGGGCACGCCGTGGACACCTCCATGGGTCTGACCCCGCTGGAGGGCCTGGTCATGGGCGGGCGCACCGGCGACATCGACCCGGCCGCCGTCTTCCACCTGGCACGCGTGGCCGGCATGTCCATCGACGAGATCGACCACCTGTTCAACCGCGGCTCGGGCATGAAGGGCCTGGCCGGGGACAACGACATGCGCGAGGTGTGGAAGCGCATCGGCGCCGGTGAGCAGGAGGCCCGCGAGGCCATGGACATCTACCTGCACCGGCTCGTGAAGTACGTGGGCGCCTACACCGCCGTCATGGGTGGTCTGGACGCCCTGACCTTCACCGCCGGTATCGGCGAGAACGACGCGAACCTGCGTCGCGAGCTCGGCGAGCGCCTGGGCTTCATGGGCGTGAAGATCAACCAGGGGGTCAACGAGACCCGCTCCGACGAGCCGCGCGTCATCTCCACCCCGGACTCGAAGGTCACCGTGCTCGTGGTGCCCACCAACGAGGAGCTCGCCATCGCCCGCCAGGCGCTCACCCTCATCTGAGCCGCTCCCGGAAGTGCGCACAGGAATCTGACGCCCAGCACTGCCGGGCCCGGACGATCACGCGGTGCCGCAGCCGCCCCTGTTAGGGATGCTGCGGCACCGTCGTCGTCCCCCAGGGGGGACAAACCGGCCGACGGCGGTGCGCGCGCGAGGCCCTGAGGGCTTGCATGGAGTCATGAGCAACGCACCTGTCACCAGCACACCAAGACCCCCCGCCCCTCCAACAACGCCCCTGCACCAGACCGCAGCCATGAACGGGGGCACACCTGTCCCTGCACCGGCTCCGCAACCGGCCGCGCCCTTCGTTCCAGCCCCGACCGCCCCCGGCGCCGTGCCCGTCCCAGCAGCACCCGGCGCCGTGCCCGCCCCGGCCGTCCCCTCTCCCTCCGAGGGACTCGTCGTGGTCACTGAGGGACTGACCCGCACCTATAACGGTGTCAATGCCGTCGACGGCTTGAACCTGTCCGTGCCCGCCGGCGGCATCTACGGCTTCCTGGGCCCCAACGGCGCCGGCAAGTCCACCACGATGAAGCTCCTGCTAGGACTGACCCGCCCGACGTCGGGCAGCATGAGTGTCCTGGGACGCCCGGTCAGCCAGCGCCACCCCCTGCCGCCGGGAACCATCGGCTCCCTCATCGAGGGCCCCTCCTACTACCCGAGCCTGACCGGCAAGGAGAACCTGGCCATGGTGGCCTCCTACCTGGGGCTGGCCTCCAACCGAGTCCAGCACGCCCTGGCCACCGTCAACCTCGTCGGGCAGGAGAACAAGCAGGTCAAGCACTACTCCATGGGCATGAAGCAGCGCCTGGGACTGGCCATGGCGCTGCTGTCGAACCCGGCCCTCATGCTCCTGGACGAGCCGACCAACGGGCTCGACCCCGCCGGGGTGGCCGAGATCCGCCAGCTCATCGTCACCCTGGCCCGCCAGGAGGGCGTGACGATCATCGTCTCCTCCCACATCCTGTCGGAGATCGAGCAGATGGCCGACACCGTCGGCATCATCTGCGCCGGACGGCTGCGCTATCAGGGCACCCTGGCCGGGCTGCGCGACGAGGGGGTCATCGAGCTGCTCGTCTCCTCGCCCACGGCCGTCGCCGCGCTCCTGACCTCCCTCGGGGTGACCCACGAGGTGCGGGACGGCGCCGTGCGCACCCCCATGATGCCCGACGACGACGTCGGCGAGCTCATCACCCGCATCGTCTCCTCCGGGACGACCGTCTACCGGGTCCAGACCGTGCGCAAGACCCTCGAGCAGGCCTTCCTGGAGCTGACCGAGCCGGTCCTGGCCGCCCAGCCTCCCCTCGCCTCTCAGGAGATGAATCGATGAGCACCCCAGTGAGTACAGCGGGCCCGGCAGCCACCATGGCCGCGCAGCCAACACCACCGACACAGCACCTGACACAGCCCCCGACGCGACCGGCGGCGCCGCGCGCACTCCCCCTCTCCCCGCTGAGCCGGGCGTGGACCACCCTGGCCCTCGAGCTGGGCAAGCTGCGCCGCAAGCGCTACTGGCTCATTGCCGCCAGCGCCGACGCCGTGTGCCTGGTATGGAGCGGCATGCTCATCACCCATCGGGCGAGCGGCCCGGTTGGCGCACGCCACGCCACGCTTGCCCTGGACGAGTTCATCCAGATCATCGCCTTCCTCATGCCCCTCATCACCGCGATCCTGGCCTCGCGCATCGTCACCGTGGACACCGAGGAGCGCATGGGCCAGCTGATGACGGCGCTGGGGCAGAGCCCCCTGACCCGCTACCGAGGCAAGCTGGTGGTCGTGATCCTCACGGTCCTGTGCATAGAGATGACCCTCTTCACACTTGTCACCGTGCTGGCCGGCCCGATCGGACTGACCGTCACCGGCTCCTACTGGAGCACACTGCCTCCCGCCCTCGCGGTGGCGGCGTGCTCAACGCTGGCCATCTCCGCGGTCCAGCTGACGCTGTCCACCTGCTTCGACAAGCAGGGCGTCAGCCTGGGTGCGGCGGCCATCGGCGGTCTCATCGCCGAGAGCCTGCCCTACGCCTACCTCGGGAAGTTCTCATGGCTGCTGCCCTGGGGCATCGTTCCCGCAGCCACCCCCATTGACACGGTCGCCTCCCGCACGTCCATGCGGGAAAGCGGCGACATGACGCTCGTGTCCCACCCGTGGACCCTGGCGGCCCTCGCCGCACTGGTCGCGGTCGGGTGGACCGTCGCCGCCCACCTCGTTATCGTCCACCAGGAGAATCACCGATGAGCACCACCGCACCAGTCACACGTTACACGGCAGGCCGGCCCCTCCGACCTGCTCAGCACCCGTCAGCGCTCCCCGGTCCCTCCGGCCCGTCCACGACGCCGCAGCCGACCGGTCTGGGCCGGACTGCCCCGCCCTCTCCCCAGTCCCGCCCGTCAGTACGAGCCGCCTGGTACTGGGAGAACCGCAAGTCCCCCAACCGGTGGTACTGGGTCGCCGTCACCGCCCTGTGCTCCCTGGGCTCCCTGTCCGGCTACATTCAGTACCGCACCTACCGGAGCGAGTTCGAGGCCCAGGGCGTCACCTGGGAGATCACGTGGTCCCAGTCCACGCTCCTGCTCTCAATGGTGTTCCTGCCGCTCGCGCTGGGTGCCTTCGCCGCGCAGATCGCCAGCAGTGAGCACCAGGGAAGGAACTGGCAGCGGATGAGCGCCACCGGCCTGGAGACCACCATGGTCGCGGGCAAGCTGCTGCACGGGCTCCAGGTCGCGGTCCTCACCACCGCGGTCCTGGTCCTGACCACCGCGGTGACGGGACTCGCCTCGGGCTTCAGCCTGGTGGGCCTGGTCGCCTTCCTGCCGCGCTTCGCCGTCGTCGCGTTGGGAATGTGGGTCATCCTCACCTTCGTCACCTGGCTGGGCGCAGTCATGACGTCCTTCGCCACCACGATGTCCACGGTCCTGCTGAGCATCATTGCGGGGCTGGCGATGCTTCTCGTGGCTCGACCGCTGAGCGTCCTCAACCCCGCAGCCTCACTGACCCGAACCACCTCGGCCATGAGCCCGGGCTACGTGACCTCACTGGGCGCCGCGGCATTCGAAGGAGTCATCTGCCTGGTGTGGGTGGTCCTGCTGACCCTGGCTCTGCGCCGAGCAGTCAGGCGCCAGTCATGAGCCACGTTCCCACAGTGCCCGAGGCGGCACACGTCTCACGGGTCCCGCGGACCCTCCTGGACCGGGTGGCTCAGTGGTGGCGCACCAGCACCCTGACCCTGTGGGCGGTGGCCGGAGCCGCGTGCCTCTTCCAGCTGATGGTGCTGAACGTGGCCTCGTACACCTACCCGCACCTGCCCATGCGGGGCTGGGTCATCGTCTCCCTGCTGCTCGCCGGATCGCTGCTGGCCCGACGCTGCTGGCCCCTCGCCGTCGTCACCGCCACGAGCCTGGCCTCGGCCGCCGCCGACCTGTGGGGGCCGCGCGGTGGACTCAACCTGCTGTCCATGCTGGCTCTCTACGCCCTGCTCGTGGCCGCCCCCACCCGTGACCGACTCATCGGCTTCGGCATCTGCGCGCCGTGCACCCTCGTCCCCACGGCTCTGGCCAAGTGGCCGCAGGTGAGCGCGTTGAGCCCTGACTTCATCGCCCTGGTGCTCGTGCTCGCGGTGGCCTCGATCTCCCGCTCCCGCCGGGAGGCCCTGGAGCACGGGGACGCCCAGTTGGCGGCGCAGTCCGCCGAGCAGCGGCTGGTCGCCCAGCGCGACGCCGCCCGCCACCAGGCCCGGGTGGCGGCCGAGCTCCACGACTCCGTGGGCCACGCCCTGACCGCGATCATCGCCCTGTCCGAGGGGATGCAGGGGGCCGGCGGCAGCCCACAGACAGACGAGGCCATTGACATGATGAACGCCCTGGCCCGCGAGGGTCTGGCGGACACCCGGCGCGCCGTCGCCTCGCTCCAGGCAGCACCAGGCCCCTCCCCCGACGACGCCGCTGAGACCACCGATCCCCTCACCGGCCGGGTCTTGGAGGGCCCGCAGTCCCCCTCGGGCGCAGCCGGCTGGGACCGGCTCAACGACCTGCTGACCACAGTGAGGGCCACCGGTATCAGTGCGGCTCTCACCGAGACCGGCAGGCGCCCTCTCGACGCATCTTGCAGTCAGGCCCTCGGGGAGGTCGTCTATGTCGTCATCCGGGAGGCCCTGACCAATGTCATGCGCCACGCAGAGGGCGCCACGCGCGTCGTTGTCTCCCTGGACCATGACCAGGCCTCCACGCGGATCACCGTGTCCGACGACGGTCGCGCCGCGCAGCCAGGCCACGCAGACGGCTTCCCGGGCTCGTCTCAGGCACCGGCAGCGGCCGGCCACGGGCTGGCGAACCTGGCCGCCGCGGTCGGTGAGCACGGCGGCACGCTGTCGGCCGGCCCCACAGCCGATGAGGGCGCATCCGGCTGGGTGCTGCGCGCCCTCGTCCCCTTCCCGGAAGGTGCATCACGGTGAGTCCATCCGCCCCCTCCGGGTCAGGCACCGAGAGCTCGTCGAGCGACCTCAGGCCGATCACGGTGATGATCGTCGATGACCAGCGAGCCACCCGCATGGGCCTGTCCCTCATCATCAACCGGGCCGACGACCTGCAGGTCACGGCCGAGGCCGTCCACGGCCAGGACGCCCTCGACCAGCTCGCCGCCCTGCTTGAGGAGCGCCGGCCGCTTCCCGACGTCGTCCTCATGGACGTGCGCATGCCGGTACTCAACGGGATCGATGCCACGGCCCGCATCTCCCAGCTCTACCCCTCAATCCGGGTCCTGGTGCTGACCACCTACGACCAGGACGAGTTCGCCTTCGGGGCGCTGTCGGCCGGCGCCTCAGGGTTCCTGCTCAAAGACACCCGCACAGCCGACCTCCACCAGGCGCTGCGGGCGGTCAGCTCCGGGGACGCGATCCTCACTCCGCGCATCACCCGCGAGCTGCTCAACCGGCACATGCTCAGCCCCGTGGCCTCACCCCGTCAGCGCGCGGCACGCCAGCGCCTCGACAATCTCAGCCCCCGCGAGCGCGAGGTGGCCGACCTGGTAGCCCAGGGGCTGACGAACGCGGAGATCGCTCAGCGCCTCGTCCTGGCCCCGGACTCGGTCAAGAAGAACGTCACCCGGATCCTGACCAAGCTGGACCTGCGCGACCGGGTCCAGCTCGTCATCCTCATGCGCGACGCCCAGTCCTGAGCCTCCGCCCCGTCCCCTCAGGCCGCGGTGGCCAGGGCCGGGGCCGGGACCGGCTGCTGCGCCGGGACGCGATAGACGAGGCGGGACTGGGCCAGGTAATTGACGATGAAGAGCGTGGAGTCCACCAGCACCTTGGCCAGCCACAGGGGCGCGCCGGCGCCGGTGAGGACCGCGATGCCGGTGTAGGACGTCACCGTGACCCCGCCCTGGACCGCCGTGTAGCCGCCGGCCGAGCGCCAGAAGGTCTCCGGGCCCGCCCCGAACAGGCGCCGGTTGAGCAGGAAGCCCAGGGTGCAGGAGACGATCCGCGCTCCGACGACGGCGTAGAGGACCGAGTCGGTCAGCGAGTTGAGGATGAGGACCAGCGCGTAGTCGACGCTCCAGCCGGTGAAGGACACGGCAGCGAAGAGAACGACCGTGGGGATGCGGCGGCGCAGCCCGGCCATGCGGTTCAGGATCGTCGGGCGGGAAGCGGGGAGGGCGGGGCTCGTCGTCGTCATGGCAGTAAGCCTCGCGGGAGGCCTTATGCCACGTGTTTGACGGACCTGTGCCGTTTCTGTGAGAGGCGGTCACCAGGCCCTGCAGGCTATGGGCCCCGTTCCTCCGCCCTCAGAACAGGGCGTCGGCCTGCGGCGCGGCGGGGGCGCTCGACGACGTCGCACCAGGCGCCGGCTGCGCCTCCCGATTCCCCGGTGCCCGACCGCCCCGGGTCCAGCCCGGCCCCGCGGGCACCGGGCGGCCCTGCTGGAAGGCGGTGGCAGCGCCGCGGGCCCGGGAGTCGGCGGCCTCGTTCATGGGGTGGCCGACGTGCCCGCGCACCCACTCGAAGCGCACGGTGCGGCCCGCGAGCGCGGCGTCGAGGTCCTTGACGAGGTCGGCGTTGAGGACGGGCTTGCCGTCGGCCTTGCGCCAGCCGCGCTTCTTCCAGCCGTGGCGCCACTTGGTCAGGGAGTTGATGACGTACTGGGAGTCGCACTGGATGAGGAGCTCCTCGCCGGCGAGCCCGGCGGCCTCGGTGGCCCGCAGGAGCTCCAGGACGGCGGTGAGCTCGCCGCGGTTGTTGGTCGAGCTCTCCCAGCCTCCAGCGGCCCAGCAGTCATCGTCCACGTACCAGGCCCAGCCGGCCGGTCCCGGGTTGCCCAGGGAGGAGCCGTCGGCAGCAGCAGTCAGCGTCATGGAGGGCACTCTACCCACCGCGGGCCCACCAGCCGGTCACCCGTCCTCGTCCGCCGTGCTCACGTCCCGGTGCGCCTGGCTGGACACACACCCCACTCAGCGAACTCGCACGATCTTCCCTGGCGTGCAGCCAGCCGCAAAAGCCCTGCTCAGGACGGACTGTGTTAGCCTGCCGGGCGGGCATGAACGACCCTGCCCATGTGAACACTTATCCCTTGAGAGGTACACCGATGTCCTCCACGCTGAACGCTTTATCAACCTCGTCAGCGGCATCCAGCACGCTCATCGCCGCACGCTGGTACGACTACATCCCCATCGCGATCTACTTCGCCTTCGTCATCGGTGTCGGACTCATCGCCCGCGCTAAGGCGGCCACAGCCGATGGCTTCCTCACCTCGGGCCGCTCCCTGCCGGCCTGGGTGACGGGTATCGCCTTCGTCTCGGCAAACCTCGGCGCCGTCGAGATCATGGGAATGTCGGCCAACGGCGCCGAGTACGGCATGCCGACCTTCCACTACTTCTGGATCGGCGCGGTCCCGGCCATGATCTTCCTGGGTCTGGTCATGATGCCCTTCTACTACGGCTCCAAGGTGCGCTCGGTGCCCGAGTTCATGCTCAAGCGCTACGGCACCGCCGCGCACCTGGTCAACGCGCTCAGCTTCGCCCTGGCCCAGCTGCTCATCGCCGGCATCAACCTGTACCTGCTGGGCAAGATCATGAACTGGCTGCTGGGCTGGCCCCTGTGGGTGGGGCTCATCGTGGCAGCCGTCATCGTCTTCTCCTACATCACCATGGGTGGGCTCTCCGCGGCGATCTACAACGAGGTCCTCCAGTTCTTCGTCATCGTGGCGGCCCTGCTGCCCCTGACCCTCATCGGCCTGCACCGTGTGGGCGGCTGGCACGGCCTGACCAGCAAGATCACTGCCGCTGCCACGGCCGCCCACCCCGACGACGCCGGCGAGGCAGCCAAGGTCGCGGCTCAGCAGCTGCACTCCTGGCCCGGCAACTCGATCTCCGGCTTCGACTCCAACCTGCTGTCCGTCGTCGGCCTGGTCTTCGGCCTGGGCTTCGTGCTGTCCTTCGGATACTGGACGACGAACTTCGTCGAGGTGCAGCGGGCCATGGCCTCGGACTCGATCTCCTCGGCCCAGTCGACCCCGATCATCGGCACCTTCGTCAAGATGTTCGTGCCCTTCCTCGTCATCGTCCCGGGCATGGTCGCCGGCGTCATGGTCTCGGAGATCCAACAGCTCAAGGCAGATTCCGGGGCTGGATACCAGTTCAACGACGCGGTCCTCTACCTCATGCGCGACCTGCTGCCCAACGGTCTGCTGGGTCTGGCGATCACGGGTCTACTGGCCTCCTTCATGGCGGGCATGGCGGCGAACATCTCCGCCTTCAACACCGTGTGGGGCGTGGACATCTACCAGCACTACATCAAGAAGAACGCCGACGACGCCCACTACCTCATGGTCGGCAAGCTCTCGACCCTGACGGCCTCCGTGGTCGCGATCCTCACCGCGATCATCGCGTCGAGCTACTCCAACCTCATGGACTACCTCCAGACGCTGTTCTCGATGTTCAACGCGCCGCTGTTCGCGACCTTCATCATCGGGATGTTCTGGAAGCGGGCCACCCCGCACGCCGGTTGGATCGGCCTCATCAGCGGAACCCTGGGCGCCCTGGGGGTCAACATCCTCATCTGGACCAAGCACCTGGTCATGCCGGGACAGGGCGGCGCCTTCCTGGCGGCGGGAGTGGCCTTCACGGTCGACGTCGTCATCACGGTGCTGGTCTCCATGGCCACGAAGCCGAAGCCCGACTCCGAGCTCAAGGGCTTCGTCTACGCCCTGACCCCCAAGAGCGAGCGCACCGACCCGCACCTGCACGAGCTGCCCTGGTACCGCCGTCCGATCCCGCTGGGGATCATCGCCGGGGTCCTGGTCATCGCCCTCAACAGCATCTTCCACTAGTCCGGCCCGGACACACGAAGGAGAACACTCATGAGCAATCGTTCACTCACGGACATCCGGGCGGTCATCACCGGGGCTCTGGGGCTCATCGGCCTCTACCTGGTGGTGTGCTCGGTCCTGTTCAACAGCGCCGAGGAGATGAGCAAGACCGGCGGCATCAACGCCAACCTGTGGTCGGGCCTGGGCCTGCTGGCCATCGCCGCGGGCATGGGCCTGTGGTGGTGGATCAAGCCGAATCCCTCCGGGGGCGAGCAGGGCTGAGACTGATCGGGCCTTGCTGAGCCCGTACCAGTGAGGGCCGTTCGCCCATCACCTACCCTCCGATCGACGGTGCCGCCGCAGCCTTGCGCTGCGGCGGCACCGTCGGCGTGGCCGCGCACGGGCTTCAGACCTGAGTTGCACAGGTTGGGGTGGTTTGTGTTTCAGAGTGGGGTTTTTCGTTGGGATTGTGGGGGTGGGGTGGTCGTTCCCGGCTCACCGCAACACCTTGTACGCGTCCCTGGGCCGCTGCGTCGAGCGGGGCTACCGCCAGGCGATCTCTCAGGCCCTGTTCGAGCACGTCACCAACACCTCCGGTCTGGCCCTGTGCCTGTACGACGTCACCACCCTCTATTTCGAGGCCGAGCGTGAGGACGACCTGCGGCGGGTCGGCTACTCCAAAGAGCGTAGGGTCGACCCCCAGATCATCGTCGGCCTGCTGGTCGACCGTCATGGTTTTCCTCTCCAGGTCGGCTACTGGGAGGGAAACAAGGCCGAGACCACCACGATCATCCCGGTGGTGGAGGCCTTCCAGGCCGCCCACGGCATCGAGGACCTCATCATCGTCGCCGACGCCGGCATGCTGTCAGCATCGAACCTGAGTGCGTTGGATGAGGCGAGGCTGCGGTTCATTGTCGGGGCCCGCACCACCCGGGCCCCAGGCGACCTGGAGGCCCACTTCCACTGGGAAGGTGACGCCTTCACCGACGGCCAGGTCATCGACACCATCACCCCCAAGCGGGGCTCAAAGAGCGAGCGGGACAAGAGCCGCAAGGCCGAGCCGGTGTGGGACCCGCACACCCACCCGGGCTCATGGCGGGCCATCTGGGCCTACTCCAAGAAGCGCGCCGCCAGGGACAACCAGACCCTGACCGCCCAGGCCAACCGCGCCCGGGCCATCCGTCGCCGGCGAGAAGCGCCCCAAGGGCACGCGTTTTGTCACCGTCCATCAAGGCGATCAGGTCCTCGATGAGGCATCCATCACCAGGGCCCGTTCCCTGGTGGGACTCAAGGGCTACGCCACCTTTCGTTCCGTCCCGCCTGATGGGCGCCGGTGAGGTGGTCTCCTCGTATCACGAGCTGTGGCACGCCCGGGCAGTCCTTCGCCGATGAGCAAGCACGACCTGAGAGCCCGCCCCGTGTTCCACCACACCCGCGATGCCATCGAGGCTCACCTGACCGTGGTCATGGCCTCCCTGGCCATCGCCCGACACCTCCAGGACACCACCGGGATCAGCATCAACCTCAACGGCCACCACCTCACCGCCGCCGACCCCCTGACCCCCGAAGCCGAAGAAATCCTCACCGCCCTGAGCATCCCAACAGGGCACTAAAAACTGTGCAACTCAGGTTCGACTTCCCTGGGACGCACTTTATGCTGTTCACCATAACCTTGCTGACGCCCAGTAGTCGAACAGCGGATATCATCAACACCGCCCGAGAACCGCCCGCCCACGTGTCTGCCGACAGGAACACTCCTCATGACCGATACCAGCGCAACCGACGCACCCCGTTCAGCTACTGCAGTACCCCCTTCTGCGACCGCGGGCCGCTTCCTGCACTCCCTGACGCCCATGCGCTCACGCGACCCGCACGAGGAGCACCGGGTGGCCACCACCCTGGAGCTCCTCTACGACCTGACCCTGGTGATCGCCTTCGGCGTCAACGGCGTCCAGATGGCGCATGCCCTGGCCTCCGGGCATGTGGCGGCGGGGCTGGCTGCCTTCGGCTTCGTCCAGTTCTGCACGATCTGGGCCTGGATGAGCTACTCCAGCTTCGCCTCCTCCTACGACACCGACGACTGGGGCGTGCGGTCGGGAGTCGCGGTCCAGATGGTGGGCATCATCATGATGACCACGGGCATCCCCGCGCTCTACGAGGGCTTCGAGCACGGATGGCAGCTGCACTCCGGCAACATAGTGGCCGGGTACGTGGTCATGAGGGTCTCACTGGTCGCGCTGTGGCTGCGGGCCGCGCGGGCCAACCCGGACCAGGCCCGCGCCTGCCGGATCCACGCCCTGTGGATCGCACTGGCCCAGGTGCTGTGGGTCGGCACGCTCTTCGTCCACCTCAACGCCCTGTCGCTCTTCATCGTCTCGGTCCTGCTGTTCACCATGGAGTTGGCGGTGCCGATGCACCTCGTGCGCCGCTACGACCACATGGGCTGGCACCCTCATCACCTGGCCGAGCGCTTCGGCCTGTTGACGATCATCACCCTGGGCGAGGTGCTGGTGGGAACCGCGCAGTCCGTAACCGCTCTGTACACCGAGCACGGCTGGTCTGCCTCCACGGTCGTGGTCCTAGCCTCAGGAGTCTCGATCGCGCTAGGACTGTGGTGGGTCTACTTCGAGGTGCCCTTCGGCCAGATCCTCCATGAGCACCCGGCCAGGACCGTGACTGTGGCCTACGTCCACTTCATCCTCTTCGCCTCCCTGGCAGCGATCGGGACGGGCCTGCACGTCGCCGCCCTGCGCGAGGAAGGACACGCAGTGATCTCGTCCACCGGCGCCGTCCTGAGCGTCGCAGTACCCATGGCCGTGTTCGTCATCATCCTGTACGCACTCGTGGTCGCGGTGAACCTGCGCGCCCTGGGGCGCATCTACCAACTCATGCTGGGCCTGACCATCGCGGCCCTGGCCGGGTCGGTGCTCCTGTCCCTGGCCGGCGTCCCCTTCGCAGCCTGCCTGGCAGTCATCGTCCTGGCCCCGTGGATCAATGTGGCGGGCGTGGAGACCGTGGGGCATCACGACATGAAGGAGCGCCTGTCGGCATGAGCAGGTTAAGCACAGCGAGCATGCTAAGCCCGGCGAGCACGGCACGAGCACAGACGGCCCCGGCGTCCTGAGCGGCAGGCCCGCCGCCGACCGCTGCCCACCACAGTCGACCACCGCCGCCCCGGAGGACCCGCAGCACTCCGCCCGATCAGCGCTGCCGCCCGTCCGCACCGCCATCCGGTGGAGCATCCTCCTCGGGAGCATTGGCGGGAGGGATGAGCCCGGCTCTTCTGGATTGCTCGAGGTATTTCCGATACAGGCAGTCCAACGCCTCGGCCATATCGACCCGGTTATCCACTTCCAGCACGGTGAGCTGCTCATTGGAAGACGGGTCGGGCACCGGCCCCACAGCGGGCGGCAGGTCAGGACGGCGCAGCCGCCTCTGCTCCGCCAGAAGGTAGGCGCACTCGACGGATGACAACGGCATGGTGTCCATGGTCAGCGGCGTCGGCGGGAAGCCCTCTATCTTCGAGATGAGCCAGCAGTAATAGCGGCGAATGGGCCGTAGATGCTTCCATCCTGAGTTGCACGGGTTGGGGTGGTTTGTGTTTCAGGGTGGGGTTTTTCGTTGGGATTGTGGGGGTGGGGTGGTCGTTCCCGGCTCACCGCAACACCTTGTACGCGTCCCTGGGCCGCTGCGTCGAGCGGGGCTACCGCCAGGCGATCTCTCAGGCCCTGTTCGAGCACGTCACCAACACCTCCGGTCTGGCCCTGTGCCTGCAGGCGTGACCACGCTCTATTTCGAGGCCGAGCGTGAGGACGACCTGCGGCGGGTCGGCTACTCCAAAGAGCGTAGGGTCGACCCCCAGATCATCGTCGGCCTGCTGGTCGACCGCCGTGGTTTCCCCCTCCAGGTCGGCTACTGGGAGGGAAACAAGGCCGAGACCACCACGATCATCCCGGTGGTGGAGGCCTTCCAGGCCGCCCACGGCATCGAGGACCTCATCATCGTCGCCGACGCCGGCATGCTGTCAGCATCGAACCTGAGTGCGTTGGATGAGGCGAGGCTGCGGTTCATTGTCGGGGCCCGCACCACCCGGGCCCCAGGCGACCTGGAGGCCCACTTCCACTGGGAAGGTGACGCCTTCACCGACGGCCAGGTCATCGACACCATCACCCCCAAGCGGGGCTCAAAGAGCGAGCGGGACAAGAGCCGCAAGGCCGAGCCGGTGTGGGACCCGCACACCCACCCGGGCTCATGGCGGGCCATCTGGGCCTACTCCAAGAAGCGCGCCGCCAGGGACAACCAGACCCTGACCGCCCAGGCCAACCGCGCCCGGGCCATCCGTCGCCGGCGAGAAGCGCCCCAAGGGCACGCGTTTTGTCACCGTCCATCAAGGCGATCAGGTCCTCGATGAGGCATCCATCACCAGGGCCCGTTCCCTGGTGGGACTCAAGGGCTACGCCACCTTTCGTTCCGTCCCGCCTGATGGGCGCCGGTGAGGTGGTCTCCTCGTATCACGAGCTGTGGCACGCCCGGGCAGTCCTTCGCCGATGAGCAAGCACGACCTGAGAGCCCGCCCCGTGTTCCACCACACCCGCGATGCCATCGAGGCTCACCTGACCGTGGTCATGGCCTCCCTGGCCATCGCCCGACACCTCCAGGACACCACCGGGATCAGCATCAACCTCAACGGCCACCACCTCACCGCCGCCGACCCCCTGACCCCCGAAGCCGAAGAAATCCTCACCGCCCTGAGCATCCCAACAGGGCACTAAAAACTGTGCAACTCAGGTCAGAAGATCCGCCTCCAGAGCACCGGCTACTGTGAGGGGGACGCGCCGGTGTCCATGCTGGTCGCCAGGCCCATGAGGACCAGACCGACGACGGCTGCCGCGACGCCGGCGGCCACCGCCGTGCGTTCCCGCCCGGTGCGCTCCTCCCCCAGGATGGTCAGTCCACCGAGGGTGGCCAGGACGAAGCCGAGCTGGGAGAGGGTGAAGCCGGAGGCGACACCCACGGCCGCCGTCGAGCGCAGCATGAGGGCGTTACCAACCGCCCACAGGCCCCCGGCGAGCGCGGCCGGAACGATCCTCGGGCCTCGTAGGGGCGCGCGCCGCGGCTGGATAAGGGCGCACAGTCCGGCACCGGCCAGCAGTCCCAGCCCCATGGGTCCGACGGCGTGGGCCGGGGGCACCTCGACGGCGCGCAGCAGCGAGGGGTAGGAGCCGTAGAGGACGGCTGAGGCGGCGGTGGCCAGCAGACCGTCACGTCGCTGTGCAGCCGTGGGACCGGGGCCGGTGCGCTCCTGCCAGGAGCAAGCGGCGGCGCCGAGCATGATGAGCGCGAGCGCCACCACCCCCAGGATCAGGGCCCCGGGAGCGCGCCACTCACCGAAGAGGCTCACGCCCAGGGTGGCGTTGAGCAGGAGCTGGAGGGCGGTGGTCAGAGGCATGGTGCGACTGACGCCCCAGGCGCGGAAGGCCCACAGGACGAAGACCTGCCCACCGGTCCACATGAGTCCGCAGGCCACGCCCCACACGGTGGCGCTCAGGGACCAGGGCGAGCCGAGCATGGCGGCGCATCCGAGCGAGACGGCTCCCGCTCCCACCATGACCGCGGTGTTCTGGCGGCGGATGTCGGTGGGGAAGGCTCCGAGAAGAAGGGACAGTGCCCCGAACAGCAGGGAGGGCATGAGGGCGATGGCAATGCTCATGGCGGGTCCGCAACGCTCTTCGACACGGGTACTTGTCTGCGTCTCAACGCGGACGGGGCGCGCCCCGCAGTGGAGCGCGCCCCGTCGTCTGGGCCTGTTCTCAGGCGTCCAGGTCGGTCTCCAGGAGGGCCTTGAGGTCCTCGAGGGCCGCCTCGGCGCCGTCGGCGTCGGAGGCCAGGGTGACGACGTCGCCGAAGCCGGCGCCCAGGGTCATCACACCGAGGATGGAGGAGGCGTCAACCGCAGCGCCGCCCTCCTTGGCAATGGTGACCGGGACGCCCTTCTCGGCGACGGCCTTGACGAAGGTGGCAGCGGGACGGGCGTGCAGACCGACCTTGGAAGCGATGGTGGCGGTGACCTGGGCCATGTGGAGCTCCTTGTGACATGTGGGGGCTAACGGTGCGGGAACCGGATCGTGCCCCCGCACCGGTATGAGCAGCGCAGCGGCTGCCGTCCCGGCCGAGACTACCCGAGATCACGGCTCTGTTGCACTGTTCCACCCCTCAAAATCACGGTTTGTCGTGGCGGTGCTTGTTCAAGAACCGGTGTAGGGAGCCAGGACGACCTCGACCCGCTGGAGCTCCTTGACGTCCGCGTAGCCGGTGGTGGCCAGGGTGCGGCGCAGCGCTCCCATGAGGTTGAGTGTGCCGTCAGCGCGGTCGGAGGGGCCGTTGAGGATCTCGGCCATGGTGCCGACCGTGCCCACGTGGCTGCGGAAGCCCCGCGGCAGGCGCTCATGGCGGGCCTCGGCGCCCCAGTGGTAACCGCCGCCGGGAGCCTCCTCGGCCCGGGCCAGGGCGGCCCCGAGCATGACGGCGTCCGCGCCGCAGGCGATGGCCTTGACGACGTCGCCGGAGTTGCCCACTGAGCCGTCGGCGATGACGTGGACGTAGCGGCCCCCGGACTCGTCGAGGTAGTCGCGCCGGGCCCCGGCGACGTCGGCCACGGCGGTGGCCATGGGCATGTGCAGCCCCAGGACCTGGCGCACGGAGGAGGAGGCACCGCCGCCCTGCCCGACGAGGACCCCGGCCGCGCCGGTGCGCATGAGGTGGAGGGCGGCGGTGTAGGTGGTCACCCCGCCGACCACCACGGGCACGTCGAGCTCGTAGATGAAGCGCTTGAGGTTGAGGGGCTCAACGGATCCGGAGACGTGCTCGGCCGATACGAAGGAGCCGCGGATGACCATGAGGTCCACGCCCGCCTCGACCACGGTGCGCCAGTGACGCTGCGTCTGGGCGGGGCTGAGTCGCCCGGCGACGACGACGCCGGAGGCACGGATCTGGGTGAGCCGCTCAGTGATGAGCTCGGGCCTGACCGGGGCGCGGTAGACCTCCTGCAGGACGCTGGTGGCCCGGGACGGATCCGCCCGGCGGATGCGCTCGAGCGCCTCGGTGGGGTCCTCGTAGCGGGTCCACAACCCCTCCAGGTCCAGCACGCCGATCCCGCCCAGACGTCCCACCAGGATGGCGGTCTCGGGGCTCATCACCGAGTCCATGGGGGAGGCCATGACCGGCAGGTCCACGTGGTAGGCGTCGATCTGCCAGCCCACGCGCACCTCGGAGGTGTCCCGGGTGCGACGCGCCGGCACCAGGGCGATGTCGTCGAAGGAGTAGGCGCGCAGGGCACGCTTGGAGCGTCCGATCTCGACCTCTGTGCTCATGGCCCGATCCTAGTGGGGCCGGTCCGGTATCCACCGGAGCGACCGGCGGGGCGGCCACGCGCACGGGGGCACCGGACACAGGCCGAGGCGCACTGGCACCGGCGCATTGATGTCGCAGCCCGGTGGCATGCTGGCCCCATGAGCACCCCGCACTCCTTCTCCATGTCCGACGCCGCCACCCCCGTTCCCTCCGCCTGGCCCTTCGGCCCCCTGCTCGGCTTCGACACTGAGACCACCGGAGTGGACCCTTCCGGCGACCGTCTGGTCACGGCGGCGCTCGTCTGGCGGGCGGCTCCTCGGGCCGACGGCGTCCGGCCGCAGTCGGTGACCACGTGGCTCGCAGACCCCGGCGTGGAGATCCCCGAGGCCGCCGCCGCGGTCCACGGCGTGACCACCGAGCGGGCCCGCGCCGAGGGGCGGCCGGTGACCGAGGTGCTGGCAGAGGTCAGTGAGCACCTGGTGGAGGCGATGGCGGCCGGCACCCCGGTCGTCGCCTTCAACGCCTCCTACGACCTCACACTCATGGAGGCCGAGCTCGCTCGCCACGGGCTGCCCACGATGCGCTCTCGCCTTGGCCGAGAGCTGGGGCCCATCGCCGACCCGCTGGTCCTGGACCGGGCCGTGGACCGCTACCGCCGCGGCAAACGCCGCCTGGGCGACCTCTGCGAGGTCTACGGCGTGCACGTCGATGAGGCCCTGCACACCGCGGAGGTGGACGTGGCCGCCACACTCGATGTGCTCGAGGCCCTGGCCGCGGCCCACCCGCAGCTCTCAGAGCTCAGCCCCGATGAGCTCGTGGCCTACCAGGCCCGCGCCCACCGCACCTGGGCGGAGTCCTTCAACGAGTGGCTGGCGCGCAAGAACCCCTCGCGGACCCCGGCCCAGACCGCCTGGCCGCTGCCGGACTCCCCCACGCACTGAGCCCCTCCAAGCACCCCTGCCGCACAAACGGCAGGCACGCCCATACACAGGGAGCCGGCCGGATCACTCCGGCCGGCTCCCTGCGCGGCAACGTTCTGCTGAGCCTGTCTGGTCAGCTGGACTCCGACGTTTCAGACCCCGTCGCGGCCGGTGTAGTTGGGGGCCTCGACGGTCATCTTGACGTCGTGGGGGTGGGACTCCTTGAGACCGGCGCTCGTGATCCGCACGAACTGCCCGCGCTCCTTGAGCTCGGGGATCGTGCGCGCGCCCACGTAGAACATGGACTGGTGCAGCCCGCCCATGAGCTGGTAGACAACGTCGCCCAGCGCTCCGGAGTAGGGGACCTGCCCCTCGATGCCCTCGGGGACGATCTTGGAGTCCGAGGAGACGTCGGCCTGGAAGTAGCGGTCCTTGGAGTAGGAGGTGCGCCCGCGCGAGCTCATGGCGCCCAGTGACCCCATGCCGCGGTAGCGCTTCCACTGCTTGCCGTTGACGAAGACGAGGTCGCCGGGAGACTCCGTGCAGCCCGCCAGCAGGGAGCCGAGCATGACCGTCTCCGCCCCGGCCACCAGGGCCTTGGCAATGTCACCGGAGTACTGCAGGCCGCCGTCGGCGATGAGGGGGACCCCGGCGGGCTTGCAGGCGCGAGCCGCCTCGTAGATGGCCGTCACCTGGGGCACACCCACGCCGGCGACGACGCGCGTGGTGCAGATAGAGCCCGGCCCCACCCCGACCTTGACGGCGTCGGCCCCGGCGTCGATGAGCGCCTGGGCGCCCTCACGGGTGGCGACGTTTCCGCCGATGACCTCGATGCCGCCGAAGGCGGAATCGGACTTGAGGCGGGAGATCATCTCCAGGGCCAGCTTGGCGCCGCCGTTGGCGGTGTCGACGATGAGGACATCCACGCCAGCCTCAGCCAGGGCACTGGCACGCTCCCACGTGTCTCCCCAGTAGCCGACGGCGGCGCCCACCACGAGGCGCCCCTCGGCGTCCTTGGTGGCGTGGGGGTACTGCTCGGTCTTGACGAAGTCCTTGACGGTGATGAGACCGGTGAGGCGCCCCTCGGCATCGACCAGGGGCAGCTTCTCGATGCGGTGCTCAGCCAGGAGCGCTTTGGCGTCCTCCCGAGAGATGCCGGTCTCGCCGGTGATGAGGCGATCACGCGGCGTCATGCACTCGCGCACGGTCAGGCTCGCCCAGCGCTCCGGGGGGACGAAGCGCAGGTCGCGGTTGGTGATGATCCCCTGAAGGTTGCCTCCCGCGTCGACGACCGGCAGGCCGGAAACCTTGTAGTGGCCGCAGAGCTCGTCGAGCTGGGCGATGGTGGCATCCGGCCCGACGGTCACCGGGTCGGTGACCATGCCGGACTCCGAGCGCTTGACGCGTCGCACCTGCTGGGCCTGGTCCTCGATGGACAGGTTGCGGTGAAGGATGCCGATACCACCTTGGCGAGCCATGGCAATGGCCATGTCCGACTCGGTGACCGTGTCCATCGCGGCCGAGAGCAGCGGGGTGGCCAGGCTGATCCTCGGGGTCAGTCTGGAGGTCGTATCGACCTCGGAGGGGATGACGTCGGTCAGCCTGGGCAGCAGGAGAACGTCGTCGTAAGTGAGTCCGGTGGGGGCAAAGACGTCAGGGCTGGTGATCGAGTCGCTCACGGGACCATCGTAGGACGTCCTGACCACCCTGTGCATATCCGCCAGCACCGGCCTGTCCACCCCACCAGCCACCGGCACCGACCCCCGACACCGAAGCGCCCGGCGGAGCAGAGCCGCCCCCTCACCGAGGTGACGAGCGTCCCAGAAATAAAGCAACAATGAATGCGGAACGTTTCAGAAAAAAGATGCTCCTCAGACATACATCATTCACAAAACGTTTCTGCTATTCGAGCGCCATATTCTGGCGCACGTTTTCAGACAGTCAGAACGCAGACATCCAGCAAATCTGGAGAAAATTTCATTGTGAGATAGAATGATTCTTCTTGATTAACGCACCGCGCGATCTTATCGTTAGATATAGCGCACCACGTTCGGTGTGCCCGACCGCCATATCCAAAGGAGGGGAGGGAGGCAATGCACGACTCATCGCGTCTGCCCGGTCCGATCTCCACCCTCTGGGAGTGGCAGTACCGGGGGTCCTGCCTCGGCATGGACTCCTCGGTTTTCTTCCATCCCGAAGGAGAGAGAGGCGGTTCCCGTCGACGGCGGAACGAACGAGCAAAGGCCATTTGTCAGGACTGCCCCGTCCTGGAAGAGTGCCGGGACCACGCCCTGAGCACTCGCGAGCCCTATGGCGTCTGGGGAGGCATGAGCGAGGAGGAGCGGCGCGCTTACTACGAGCGGCAGGCACGCCGTTTCGCCGACGAACCGGCCTAACGCTCCGCCCTGTTTCAGGGAATCGACAGCACGGACGTTTCCAACTCACAACAATCGTCAAGACATGGCGCCTCCATACAGCAGGCACTGTGCGCACGCGTTGAAGGGGGAGGCACCCCAAGGTGCCTCCCCCTTCAACGTGCCGTGGCGCCAGTCGGCGCACACAACCTCAACGGGTCACTTGGTGACGACCGCCAGGACGTCGCGCGCCGACAGGATGAGGTAGTCCTCACCGGCGTAGCTGACCTCGGTGCCCCCGTACTTGGAGTAGATGACGACGTCACCCTCGGCGACATCGACGGGCACGCGGTTGCCGGAGTCGTCAATGCGACCCGGGCCCACGGCCACGACCTTGCCCTCCTGGGGCTTCTCCTTGGCGGTGTCGGGGATGACCAGGCCGGATGCGGTGGTCTGCTCGGCCTCAGCGGTCTGGACGACGATACGGTCCTCGAGCGGCTTGATGGAGATCGACATTGGAGACCTCCTCCTTCTCTTCAACGTGCAGTAGAACGGCTTGTTCGCCCTCCCCAGACGTACCCGACCGCCGTCGCGGGGGTCGGTCCGGCACGATGCAGGAGTGCGAGTCGCAGAAGGTGCCCGCCCCGCGTCCCAGGACCGGGCGAGCACTCCGCTGCGCCTGACGGAGAATCTACGACGGCGTTAGCACTCAGTCAACGCGAGTGCCAAAGCGTGGCGGCGGTTTCGCCGTGGGCGTCAGCCCTCGTCAGCGCCGGTGCTCCCGGGTCCAGGCGACAGCCTCCTTGACGCTCGTCTCTTGGCGCCCCAGGGTCGGGTCTCGTCGAGAGACGACATCGACGACGGCCTTGATCGCCGCCGCTCGCTCGCGCGTCCAGCTGACCGTCCACCCGATGCGGTCGCTGCGGGCCCGCGAGTCACCGACACCGTCAACGTCGAGTCCGACTGAGCGGCAGATGGCGACTGCGCGCGGCTCATGGAAGTCTTGGGTCACGAGCAGAGCCCGCTCGATCCCAAAAATCCTGCGTGCCCGCACGCAGGTGTCGTAGGTGTCGAAGCCCGCGTAGTCCAAGGCGATCGCCTGCTCGGGGATCCCCCGGGAGAGGAGGTAGCTGCGCATGACAGTGGGCTCGTCGTAGCCGGCGCGCCGGTTGTCCCCGGAGACCAGGATCGCCTCGACGCGGCCGCTGGTGTAGAGCTCGGCGGCGGCGTCGAGGCGGTGGGCCAGCCAGGGTGAGGGCTGCCCGTCAGCGTGAACCGCCGCCCCCAGGACGATCGCCACCGGTGCCCTGGCCGCCGCACCGTCGCCGGATCCTTCACCGGCGATCTCGATGTGCCCGGCACTGACGGTCCACGCCCAGGCACTGGCCCCGGCCGCCAAAAGGGCCACGACCCCCATGACTGCCACACAGATCCGTACCAGTGGACGCAGAAGCGACCGGAGGTGTCCCACAGCGTCAGGCCCCTGGACTGGGGCTGTGCTCACGCCGTCGTCCTCGCGCCCTAAAGCGGCGCCAGTCCCCTGACCGGCACCGAGCCGGGACTCCTCCTCAGCCATCAGCCACCCACCCGCCTTCCCGTCCAGCACCTTTCGGCCCTGCCTGCGCGCGGGGCCTTGGCCACAACCCTACTCACCACCTGCCAGGCGCAGCACTCAGGGGTCTGAGGGTCCCCGAGCCCCCGCCCGGCCTCCCCGCCTGGACCCGCCTTTCCGCCCCGCCCAGTGAACATCACGCCCACTGGCAGGTTCTGCATGGAATGATCGGGGGTGATGGCTGAGAACCACGTTGCGCTCCTCCTGACCCCCGAGGGCTGGGAGCTTCTGTCCTCCCTGCCCCCCTACGACCCCTCCGAGGCCCTGTCCCTGGGGCGCTCCCTGCGCGAGGAGGGCCACTCCCCTGCCCTGGTGGCGGCTGCGCTGACGCAGCAGCGCCTGCGCGAGCGGGCCGCAGCGAAGTTCGGGCCCTTCGCCCAGCAGATGCTCTTCACCGCCGACGGCCTGGAGCAGGCCACCCGGCTGACGGTCTCGGCCCACCATGCGGCCCGTTACGCGGCCGCGGGCGTGACGAAGGTCGCGGACCTGGGTTGTGGGATCGGGGGTGACGCCGTTGCCCTGGCAGGGCTCGATCTGCCGGTGCTCGCGGTGGACCGAGATGAGGCCGCGGCCGCCCTGGCCACCATCAATCTCATGCCCTTCCCCCACGCGAGCGTCGAGTGCGCCGACGCCTTGGAGATCGACCTGGTCGAGCGGGGGGTGGACGCCGTCTTCGCCGACCCCGCCCGCCGCGCCGACGGGCGGCGCATCACCGACCCGGAGCAGTGGTCTCCGGCTCTGTCGCAGGTGCTCGCGCTGCGTGAGACCGTGCCCGCCCTGGGAGTCAAGGTCGCTCCCGGCATCGACCACGCCGCTCTGCCGGCCGACGCCCACACCCAGTGGGTGAGCGTGGACGGCGACGTCGTCGAGGCGGCCATCTGGTGCGGTCCGCTGGCACCGGAGGGGCCCGGGCGCTCCGCACTGATCCTGCGCTCGGGGGCGCAGGGCCCAGCCGCCTGCACACTGGTCGATCCCAGCACCACCGACCCCTCACAGCCGCCGGTCCAGGTCGACCCGATCGGCTCGCCCGAGGAACTGGGCAGCATCATCCACGTTCCCGACGGCGCCGCCGTACGCGCCGGACTCATCGCCCACCTGTGCGAGACCCTGGACGCCAGGCCGGTGGGGCCCCGGATCGGCTACCTCACCGGAGAGCGCCTGCCCGATGAGGCGACTGCCCCCTTCGTGCGCTCCTTCCGTCTCACCGAGGTCCTGCCGCTACGGCTCAAGGCCCTACGCTCCCGTGGCCGCGAGCTCGGTATCGGGCGTCTGGAGATCCTCAAGCGCGGAGTCGACGTCTCCCCCGACGCCCTGCGCGCCTCGCTGAGGCTCAGCGGTCAGGAGTCGGAGACCTGGATCCTGACCCGGGTGGGAGACAAGGCGAAGGGCGCCGTCCTCGTCGTCGAACCGATCACCGGCGTCTCGTCAGCTCACTCACCGACGTAACAGAACCCTTCCCGCGACAACAGACCCCTGTCACCACCCGCGAAAGCCCCGAGGAACCCGAGGAGACCAGGACATGCAGGACACGACTGACACAACGAGCCCTATCGCCGCTCCTGCCGACGCTCAGCCGTCGCCGGCTCACCGCCCCCAGTCCCTCCCCTTCGCCGGCTCGGCCCGCTCCACGTTGGGGGTGGAGTGGGAGCTGGCCCTCATCGACCGCGACAGCCTCGACCTGCGCCAGTGCGCCGAGGAGATCCTCCAGAAGGTGGGCCCGGACCCGCACGTGCACGGCGAGATGATGCTCAACACCATCGAGCTGGTCTCCGGGGCCCGCAGGACCGTGCCCGAGTGCATGGAGGACATCGCCTTCGCCTTCGACCGCGTTCTTTCCGTCACCGATCCCCTGCGCGTGGACCTGGCCTCGGCCGGGACCCACCCCTTCGCCGACCCGCTGGTGCAGAAGGTGACCAATGCCGAGCGCTACGCGCGCCTGGTGGACCGCACCCGGCTGTGGGGTCACCAGATGCTCATCTTCGGCACCCACGTCCACGTCGGCGTCGAGGACCGGAGCAAGGTCCTTCCGATCCTCAAGGCCCTGCTCACGCGCACCGCCCACCTGCAGTGCCTGAGCGCCTCCTCGCCATTCTGGGCGGGGGCGGACACTGGCTACGCGGACAACCGCGCCATGATGTTCCAGCAGCTGCCCACCGCCGGCGCCCCCGAGCAGTTCAGCACCTGGGAGCAGCTGGAGAGCTACACCGGGGACCTGGTCCACACCGGCGTCATCGAGGACTTCACCGAGATCCGTTGGGACGTGCGCCCCTCGCCGCGCCTGGGAACCATCGAGGTGCGGGCCTGCGACGCCGCCACGAACCTGACCGAGCTGGCCGGCATGGCGGCGCTGACCCAGTGCCTCGTGGAGTCCTTCTCCCGCACCCTGGACCGGGGTGAGGAGCTCGATGCGCTGCCGGACTGGTACGTCGCCGAGAACAAGTGGCGCTCCGCCCGCTACGGCATGGACGCGATCCTCATCGTCAACTCCGCCGGTGAGGAGGAGCTGGTGGGAGACACGGTTGAGCGGATGCTCACCGAGCTCGCTCCCGTCGCCGAGGATCTCGGGTGCGCCGCGGAGCTGGAGTCCGTGCGCACCACGCTGGAGACGGGGGCCTCCTATCAGCGTCAGATCGCCGCCGTCGGGGCCTATGGAGGGCAGCGGGAGGCGGCCGTCAGGCTGCTGCTGGCCGAGGCCCGGGCGGGCAGGCCCCTCCGCCCTACAGAGGTGCTCTCGCTGGCGGCCAAGTCCTGAGCCGCACCTCCCTCGCGCTTGTCCTCTAGACGAGTGCCCAACCGCGCGCCCGGGTGCGCTGCTCCCAGAAGCTGCGGTAGGGCCCGTCGACGGCCACGAGCTCATCGTGGTGTCCCCGCTGGGCGATGCGCCCGGCGTCGTTGAGGACGATGACCTGGTCGGCGGCGGCGATCGTCTCAAGCTTGTGGGCGATGACGATGAGGGTCGAGGTGCGGCGCAGCTCCTCCATCGCGGCGACGATATTCGCCTCGTTCTCGGCGTCCAGCGCGCTGGTGGCCTCATCGAGCAGGACGATCGGGGCTCGTTTGAGCAGGGCGCGGGCGATGGAGACGCGCTGGCGCTCACCACCGGACAGGGCCCGTCCGCCCTCTCCCACGCGCGTGTCCCATCCATGGGGCAGGCGGTGGATGATCTCCGTGACGCCGGCGAGCCCTGCGGCCCAGCGCACCTGGGCGTCGTCGGCCGCGGGGTTGCCGATACAGATGTTGGCGGCCAGGGTGTCGTCGAAGAGGTAGACGTCCTGGAAGACCATGGAGAGTTGTTCCATGAGCTGGGATGTCGGCATGTCGCGCACGTCGGTGCCGCCGACACGCACGGTTCCCGAGTCCACATCCCAGAAGCGGGCGACGAGGCGGGCGATGGTCGTCTTGCCGCTGCCGGAGGGGCCCACGATCGCGCACATGGTGCGCGCGGGCACCCTCATCGAGACCCCGGTCAGGACGGGCTCGTCGGGGCGGTAGCCGAAGGCAACGTCGTCGAGCTCGACGGCCCCCGGCTCGGGCAGCGCACTGGGCTCTTGCGGCTCGGCCATGAGCTCGGCGTCCATGACGGCATCGAGGTGGTTCATCATCTGGCGCCGCTCCTCCACGCCCATGACGGCTGCCCCGATGTCGTCGAGCATGGTGGTGAAACGCAGGCACATGCCGATGACGGCGATGGCCACCAGCGGCTCCATGGTGCCGGAGGCGGCCAGTGAGGAGGTCAGGACGATCATGGCGACGACGACGATCTGGCTCAGCGCGCCGTTGACGAGGTTGCCGGCGGACTCCCACCACAGGGCTCGCCTGGAGGCGCGGGCCCCGTCGTCGAAGGCGGCGGTCAGGCGGCTGTAGCCGGAGGCTGCCCGACAGGATCGCAGGGCACCCTGGCAGCGGGCGATCTCGACGATGCGGGTGGCGAGCTCACGCTCGGCGGGCTCGGAGATGGACTTACCGCGGTCCAGCAGACGGCGCGAGAGGCGCACGAGTCCGGCGAACAGGGGCGCGGCCACCGTCAGCAGGACTCCCAGGCGCCAATCCCAGGCCCAGGAGCCGACCCCGACGACCACGCATGCAGCAGCAGTGGAGGTGAGCAGGTACATGAAGTGGGCGGCGGACTCCCCCAGGGCCACCATCTCCTGGCTCACGGCCCGGGACAGGGTGCCGGCGGAGTCGGCAGTGAACCAGCGCAGGGGCAGGCGCGCGATCCGGTCACCCACCGCGTGATGGACGTCGTGCATGAAGCCCAGCGCCCCCGACATGCCCATGCGCCGTCCCTGGAAGTCGCAGACGGCCGCGCCGAGACCGAGAACGACCAGTACGACGAGCCAGCCGCCGAAGGACAGCCCCCATCGGGGCGCACCGGTCGCCAGAGCCACTGAGGCGGGCAGCAGCACCAGCAGCGCGAGTCCCACCAGGACCCCGTTGACTCCCGCCAGGGCGATGCACCCTCGGGTCTGCCTCCAAGAGGAGTCGGTCATGAGTCGGCGGAAGCGGGACAGCAGGGAGTCCGCCGGCTGGGAGGACCCACCGGGGGTGGAGGGGACCGGGAGCGCGGCCCCCGCCCTCCCGCCCCGGTCATCGACGCGGGAGGGCACCGCTACCGGGGCACCGCCGTCAGCCGCACTGTCAACCTCACCGTTATCCGGGCTGTCGGCCGCGCCGTCGGCGAGTGCGGGGCTCTCCATCCTGGCGGCGGTCTCGTCACCATCCACCTCCGTGGCACCTTCGATCTCGCCGGCCTGGCGCAGCAGAGCCCGGTAGTGGGGCTCATCTGCCAGGTCATCGTGGGAGCCGGCGGCGACGATGCGTCCGCCGTCCATGACGGCGATGCGGTCGGCGCCGCGCACGGCAGCCGGCCGGTGGGCGATGACCAGGACGGTGCGGTCCTTGACCAGGGCGCTCAGTGCCTCCTGGATCTCGGCCTCGGACTCGGGGTCGGCCATGGCGGTGGCCTCGTCAAGCACGATGACGGGGGTGTTCAGCAGGATGGCGCGGGCGATGGCGATGCGCTGCTCCTGTCCACCGGACAGTGCCGTGTCCTGCCCTAGGACGGTGTCGTAGCCCTGCGGCAGCGCCATGATCTCGTCGTGGATGCGGGCCACGCGGGCGGCGGCGCGCACCTGCGCCAGGTCGGCCTCGGGGCGCCCGAGGGCGATGTTCTCGCGCACGGTGGTGGCGAGCAGCTGGGCGTCCTGGAGGACGAAGGAGACGGTGGAGTACAGGGTGGACTCGTCCATGTCCCGCAAGTCCACCCCGCCAATGCGAATAGCTCCGGCGTCGGGGTCGGCGAAACGGGCGATGAGGGTGGCCAGTGTCGACTTGCCCGAGCCGGAGGGGCCCAGCAGCGCGGTCACGGTTCCCGGTTCCAGGGTCAGGCAGGCGTCGTCGACGGCAAGGACCTCCCCGTAGGAGAAGGAGACGTGGTCGATCTCGACTCGCGCCGCGCGGGGCTGTTCGGGCCGGTCGGCGGCGGGAAGGACGGGGGTGTCGAGGACCTCGCACAGCCGCAGGGCCGCCGCGCCGGCAAGCTGGTAGGACCAGGAGATCGAGGCGATGGTGATGAGGGCGGCAGGCAGGACCAGAGCAATGAGGGTCGTGGCCAGGACCTGGGGCAGGGTGACGGCCCCGGCGTGGATGAGCAGCGCCCCACCGCCGAGGTTGACCAGGAGCAGTACGGGGATGGAGACCCAGGTGAAGGACAGGCAGGTGACGGTCACCAGGGGCATCGCCCAGGCGCGGTAGAAGGCGGAGAACTCGTCCGCGGCGGTGAGGTAGGCCGAGTGCGCTCGTCCCACGCGTCCGAAGGCCTTGACCACGCTGATCCCGGAGACGAACTCGACCATGGCTGAGGAGATGGCTGCCAGCTTGCGGTCCATCTCCACGGTCTTCTCGTTCATGCCGCGCATGGACACCGAGTAGGTGAGCACGTAGAGGACGAGTGTGGAGACGGCCAGCAGGGCCAGGCGCCAGTCGATCCAGAAGGCGCAGCCCAGCAGGGCCAGCGGGGTGACGATGGCGTTGAGGCGCTCGACGGGACCGTGAGCGATGACGGTGTGGACGAGGGTCGTGTCGTCCTGGACGGCCTTGCGCAGGCGCCCGGAGCTGGAGGCAGTGAACCAGGACAGCGGGGCATGGGAGATACGCGCAACGATGTCGCGGCGCAGGCGGTCGCGCAGGGACAGGTCGGCCAGGTGGGTGATGAGCAGCGCCAGGAAGTACAGCAGCAGGCGGGTGGAGTAGGCACTCACAAGCACCATGACCGCGCCTGACACCTGCTGGGGATCCGGGCTCAGGCCCGCCCGGTAGGCGCGCAGCAGGATATCGCCGAGCTGGACCAGTGCGATGTAGGGGGCCACGGCCAGGATCGCGGAGAGCAGGACGAGGGCCTGACCGATCCGCAGCCGGGTGCGCACGGGGGCACCGAGGCGGGCGATGGCTGCCTGCCCCTCGCGCGAGCGCTGAACGTTGCCCTGCGGGGTCGCCTCAGCTGCGTCGTCAGGCGCTGCCGCGCCGGCTGAGGGCGGCGACGACGGCGCGGGCGATGGATGCGGCGAGGCTCCCGGAGCTGACGACTGTGTCCGCGTGTCCATCAGGTGTCCCTACCTTCCGTCGACCCTAATTCTGAATAGCTTTCAGAACTCAGTAAGGTCCACCTTACTCTCGCCGCTGAACCACAGGCAACAGCCCCCGGGGACCATTACGGTGCTGCCATGACACGACCTGCGCGACTGGGCCGACCGACCGGACCGAGACCGGGCTTCTCGCGCGACGACGTCGTCGATGCCGCCCTCGAGATCGGCATCGCGGACTTCACGCTCACGGCGGTGGCCAAGCATCTGGGGGTGGCGGTCTCCGGGCTGTACCGAACAATCTCATCACGCGAGGATCTGCTGGCTGCCTGCCTGGAGAGGATCGCTGCCGAGGTGGACGTCCCGGGCACCGGGAGGCGCTGGCCCGATGCGGTGCGGGCCCACGCCGAGGCCATCTGGGCGATGCTGGAGCGCTACCCCGGCCTGGCCGGGGTCATCATGGGGGTGCCGTGGGCCTACCAGCTCTTCGCCGCCCCCGTGGCTCAAGCGTGCCAGGCCCTGGTCGACGGCGGCTTGGGGGCCGAGGAGGCCGGGGTGGTCCTGGACTTCGTCGGCGACACCGTCATCTCCACGCACGCGCAAATCGAGGTCATGCGCTCCCCCGTGGCCTCCTCGGGGCAGGGCGGCCCCACGGGACTGGAGGAGACCAGCCGGTTCGCGGCCGCCGCCGGGAACCCTCCCCTGCCCGAGGCGCTGACGCCCAACGAGAGCTGGCTGGAGCGCGGCGGCCTGGACCGAAAGATCGAGATCATCATCCGGGGAGTGGCCGCGGGCCTGCCCCCGAGCGCAACGGATACGGGAGGGAAGTCGGCGTCAGGGGGCGACGTCAGTGGGCGACGCTGACGTCCAGCGGCATCCCCGAGTCCGGGGCGAAGTCCATGGGGCTGGGGACGACGCCTGCCCGCACGGCCGCTGACCCCAGGGCTGCGATCTGGGCGCCGTTGTCGGTGCAGAAGCGCAGTGGTGGCAGGCGCAGGGTGATGCCGGCCTCCTCGCAGCGCTCGGCGGCCAGGGAGCGCAGGCGGGAGTTGGCCGAGTACCCTCCCCCGACGACGAGCGTGTCGCAGCCGGTGTCCAGGCAGGCCTGGACCGCCTTGGCCGTCAGGGAGTCGTTGACGGCCTCGGAGAAGGCGGCGCAGACGTCGGCACTGGGCACCTCCTGGTCGGAGTCCTCCAGGGACTCCACGTAGCGGGCCACGGCGGTCTTGAGGCCGGAGAAGGAGAAGTCGTAGCGGTGGCGCTCCTTGTCCTTGCCCGCGGCCAGCCCTCGGGGGAAGCGGATGGCGCCGCGGTCGCCCTCCTGGGAGAGCCGGTCCACGTGCGGGCCGCCGGGGTAGGGCAGGCCCAGGAGGCGGCCGACCTTGTCGAAGGCCTCACCGGCGGCGTCGTCGAGAGTGCCGCCGAGCTCGACGACGTCGGTGGCAATGTCCCGGATGCTCAGGAGGTTGGAGTGGCCGCCGGAGACGATGAGTCCGACGAAATGCTCCGGCAGGGGGCCGTCGACCAGCTCATCGACCGCCAAGTGCCCGATGACGTGGTTGACGCCGTAGATCGGCCGGTTCAGGCTCGCGGCCAGGGCCTTGGCGGCGGAGATGCCGACGGTCAGGGAGCCGATGAGTCCGGGACCGGCGCACACGGCGACGGCATCGACCTCGCTGAGGTCGACACCGGCCTTCTCCAGCGCGGCGTCGAGGGTCGGCAGGAAGGACTCCAGGTGGGCGCGTGAGGCGATCTCGGGGATGATGCCGCCGAAGCGCGCGTACTGGTCCATGGAGGTGGCGGTGACGTCGGCGAGGAGCTCGCGGCCGCGCACGAGGGCCACGCCGGTCTCGTCGCAGGTGGACTCGATACCGAGAATGAGAGGGTCGCTCACGGGGCCAGACTATCGCCTGGAGAGACGGACGCCGAACAGGCGCCTATCGAGGCCTCGGGTGCCGCAGCCTTCATGACAGCCCTGATCGATGCCCGCGTTCCGCTGGCCCTGGTGACCTCCGCGCCGATCGCGCTCATGCGGGTGCGCATGGAGGAAGCCGGCGCCCCCGAGGCCGGCTCGCACGTCCCCCGCATCGCGGACTTCACCGGGATCACCTTCACCATCCATGAACGCCGAGCCGGGCACTTCACGGGCGGGGACATTCCACGCGGCCGGGCGCGCGTCGTTCCGGGCGGGGCCATTCGACGCCGTCGGGGACAGCAATCCTGTCACCGTACGCGCAACATGCCCCCGTCCGGAAGAGAATGCCCCCGCACGCGCAGAATGCCCCCACCGGCGTGCGCTGGTAGAAGGTATGCACGTAGAACACCACCGAGCCAGGCACGTCTCGCGATCCCCGACAGAGTGTCTGGAGGACGACGCGAGAAGTGCCCGGCTCGGTATGGAGTGAGGCGGATGGATCAGTGGGCGTGCTGGCCCTTCCACAGGGCGTGGCCGAGATCCCGGTTGAGGCGCGAGATGACCTCGAGCGGAACCGACTTGGGGCACACGGCCGCGCACTCGCCGATGTTCGTGCAGCCGCCGAAGCCCTCGGCGTCGTGCTGGTTGAGCATGCTCACCACGCGAGCCAGGCGCTCGGGCTGGCCCTGCGGCAGCAGACCCAGGTGCGAGATCTTCGCACCGGTGAACAGCATGGCCGAGGCGTTGGGGCACGCCGCCACGCAGGCACCGCAGCCGATGCAGGCGGCGGCCTCGAAGGCGGCGTCGGCCTTCTCCTTCTGCACGGGCACCGAGTGGGCCTCCGGGGCCCCACCGGTGTTGACCGAGATGTAGCCACCGGCCTGAACGATGCGGTCCAGGGCGGAGCGGTCCACGATGAGGTCGCGCAGCACCGGGAAGCCGGTGGAGCGCCACGGTTCGATCGTGATGGTGGAGCCGTCCTTGAAGGAGGGGTCCTCCGCCAGGTGGCGCATGTGCAGCTGGCAGGTGGTCGAGCGGATGGGCCCGTGGGCCTGCCCGTTGATGACCACACCGCACTGACCGCAGATGCCCTCGCGGCAGTCGGAGTCGAAGGCCACCGGCTCCTTGCCCTCGGCGAAGAGCTGCTCGTTGAGCAGGTCGAGGACCTCGAGGAAGCTCATGTGCTCCTCGATCCCGCTCATGGCGTACTCCTCGAAGTGGCCCTTCGAGTCCTTGTTCTTCTGGCGCCAGATCTTGAGCTTGATGTTCACTTGTAACTCCGCTGCTTGAGCTCGATGTCCTTGTAGACGAGGTCCTCCTTGTGGAGGATCGGCGGCTGGTTCTCCCCGCCCCACTCCCAGGCGGCGACGTAGAGGAACTCGTCGTCGTGCCGCAGGGCCTCACCCTCGGGAGTCTGGGACTCCGCCCGGAAGTGGCCACCGCAGGACTCCCGCCGGTGCAGGGCGTCGATGCACATGAGCTCGGCCAGCTCGAAGAAGTCCAGCAGTCGGCCGGCCTTCTCCAGGGCCTGGTTGAGCTCGTCGGCCTGGCCCGTGATGCGGGCGTCGCGCCAGAACTCCTCCTTGAGGGCCCGGATCTGCCCGATGGCGTCGCGCAGCCCGGCGTCGCGCCGTTCCATGCCGCAGTACTCCCACATGATGCGGCCCAGGGCCATGTGGAAGTCGTCCACGCTGCGGGTGCCGCGAAGAGCCATGAGGCGGGCGACGCGCTCCTCGACGGAGCGCTTGGCCTCGGCGATCTCCGGGGCGTTGGGGTCGACCTTGCCCAGGCGCAGCATGTCCGCCAGGTAGTCGTTCATGGTGTCGGGCAGGACGAAGTAGCCGTCGGCCAGCCCCTGCATGAGGGCGGAGGCACCCAGGCGGTTGGCGCCGTGGTCGGAGAAGTTGGCCTCTCCGGCGATGTAGAGGCCCGGGACGTTGGACTCCAGGTCGTAGTCCACCCACAGGCCACCCATCGTGTAGTGCACGGCTGGGTAGATGCGCATGGGGACCTCGTAGGGGTCGTCCCCGGTGATGCGCTGGTACATCTCGAACAGGTTGCCGTAGCGGGCAGAGACGGCGTCCTTGCCCAGGCGGTTGATGGCCTCGGAGAAGTCCAGGTAGACGCCGCGACGCATCATCCGCTCGTTGCCGTTGGCGTCACGCTCCTTGATGGCCGGCCCCACGCCGCGACCCTCGTCGCACATGTTCTTGGCCTGGCGGGAGGCGATGTCGCGCGGCACGAGGTTGCCGAAGGCCGGGTAGATGCGCTCGAGGTAGTAGTCGCGCGCCTCCTCGGGAATGTCGCGCGGGTCCTTGTCGCAGTCCTCGGCCTTCTTGGGCACCCAGATGCGTCCGTCGTTGCGCAGGGACTCACTCATGAGGGTGAGTTTGGACTGGAAGTCCCCGGACTGCGGGATGCAGGTGGGGTGGATCTGCGTGTAGCAGGGGTTGGCGAAGTAGGCGCCCTTGCGGTGCGCGCGCCACACGGCGGTGGCGTTGCAACCCATCGCGTTGGTCGACAGGAAGAACACGTTGCCGTAGCCGCCACTGGCCAGCACGACGGCGTCGGCCAGGTGGGTCTCGATCTTCCCGGAGACCATGTCGCGGGTGACGATGCCACGGGCGCGACCGTCGACGATGATGAGCTCGACCATCTCGTGGCGACGGAACTCCTTGACCGTGCCGGCGTGCACCTGACGCTCGAGGGCCTGGTAGGCACCGATGAGGAGCTGCTGGCCGGTCTGGCCGCGGGCGTAGAAGGTACGGGAGACCTGCACACCACCGAAGGAACGGTTGTCCAGCAGACCGCCGTACTCGCGGGCGAAGGGGACACCCTGGGCCACGCACTGGTCGATGATGTTGGCGCTGACCTCCGCCAGGCGGTAGACGTTGTCCTCGCGGGCGCGGTAGTCACCGCCCTTGACCGTGTCGTAGAAGAGCCGGTAGACGGAGTCGCCGTCATTGCGGTAGTTCTTCGCGGCGTTGATGCCGCCCTGGGCGGCGATGGAGTGCGCCCGGCGGGCCGAGTCCTGGTAGAAGAAGACCTTGACGTTGTAGCCCTGCTCGCCCAGGGAGGCGGCCGCGGCGCCGCCGGCCAGGCCGGAGCCGACGACGATGATGTCCAGCTTGCGGCGGTTGGCGGGGTTGACCAGCTTGGCCTCGAACTTGCGCTGCTCCCAGCGCCGGTCGATCGGGACGGAGTGGGGGGCCTTGGTGTCGGCGATCTTCTCGCCCTCGTAGTACAGGCCGTCGATGAGTTCAGTCATAGTCGTTCACTCTCAGTGGGTCGCCGTAGCACACTCGGCGAAGTGCTCGGCGGAGGAGCCGATCGCGTCACAGAACTGCGGGTAGTAGTCGCCAGTGGCCATGGGGGCATCGACATAGCCGAAGAGGATCGCCGTCGGAACCGCCATGAAGGCGGCGAACAGCGCGAAGGCCAGCACGAAGGCGATCAGCCGGATGAAGGGGATGGTGTTGCCCCGCACCGCGCCCAGTGTCTGCAGGGCGGACCACACGCCGTGCCACACGTGCAGGCACAGGGCGGCCAGCGCGATCGCGTAGATGAGCCACACCCACCACAGCTGGAAGCCGTAGTACATGTTCAGGTAGGCCCGTCCGTGCACGTAGTGTCCCCCCGGCGTCAGTGACAGGGTGGTGTACTGCAGGAGGTGCCAGATGATGAACAGCAGGAGGATGACGCCGCCCCAGCGCATGGTGCGCATGGCGTAGCGGGAGGCGAAGTACTCGGCGCCGGGCTTCTTGACGGCGTACTTGTCGTTGCCACGGGCCCGCTTGTTGCGCGCCCACAGGTGGAAGGCGCTGCCGGCGTGAGCCAGGAGGCAGGCCATGAGAGCCAGACGGAGGATCCACAGGACACCGCCGTAGGGCATGATCGGTACCAGCAGTGCTCGCAGGAACACGGCGTAGTGATCGTAGGCGACCTCACCCTCGAAGTAGTGCAGGTTGCCGTAGGCGTGGAAGAGGACGAAGAACAGGAACACCAGTCCCGAGATCGCCATCATGCGCTTCATGAAGACGGTCGTGGAGAAGGCGGTCCGCCTCTTCAGGGAAGGAGCAGATGTTTTGGCCACGGCAGAAGGCTAGCCGGGCACCAGGTCCCGTAGGCGCGATCTGCACCCCACCAGCGATGTTGGGGAGACGATCCGCGGAATCCTGGGGATCTCAACGGGTCTCGATTCGTCATTCAACGCCGCGGAATATGCTGACGCCGACGTCTGAGGCCTCCTTTTCGTCACGGGGGCGTCAGACAAATCTGTGAAGTGGCCGACACTCACCGCTTGTCCTCCCGCGGCCCGTGTTTATCTCCGGTCGCTGCAGCATCCATCTGCTTCTTCAGGCCCAGCGCAATCCGTCCAGTCGGACTCTGGGGCTTGCTCCCGGTGAGTCGCCCCACGGACTCAGGTCTCGCCGGGCTCACCGGCCTCGGCCCCCACCGGCCCCGGGCGCGGGCGCAGAGTCAGCCGCATGACCACGGCGTCCTCCGGCGGCGCCTGGTAGTAGCGGCGGCGCCGGCCAATGGGAACGAACCCGTGCCTGGTGTAGAGCCGCTGGGCGGTCTCGTTGGACTGGCGCACCTCCAGCAGGACATCGGGGCAGCTCACCTCTCGGGCGGTGGAGACGAGCTCGGTGAGCATGAGGGAGGCGATCCCTCGTCCGCGCGCAGCCGGGACGGTGGCGATGGTCAGCAGGTCCGCACTGGTCAGCCCACCGGCGTGGTAGAGCCCGGCGTAGCCCAGGAGCCGTGGCCCGTGCGACCCGGTTCCAACAGCGCAATCCGCGGGGTCATAGGCGTCACCGTCGCCATCGCTCTCTTCGGACTCGACGACGACGTAGCGGCGGTCCGCCATCGGCCCGTGGGAGGCCGCCAGCTCGGCGGCCAGCAGGTCACGGCTCCAGGCCTCGGCTCCGAAGAGCTCGCCCTCGATTCGGGCGACGGCCTCCAGGTCCCCCGCCGCCATCTCCCGCAGACCGGGGGCCCGGCCCGCTCCGGTCGCCTCGGGCACCTCAGTGTCCTTCTTCGCCCCGGGGTCAGCGCACGCGCTTGCGAGCGGCAGGCATCTGCACGTCGGCGTGGCGCAGGTAGAGCGGCTGCGTGCTCAGCTCCTCGCCGCGCTCGAGGCGAGCCAGGGCGATGCGCACCTGGGTCAGGACGTCACCGGAGACGGGGGCCAGGGCCTCGCGGCAGGAGGCCATCTCCGCCAGCTCGGGGTAGAGGGAGGCACCGGAGCCGGCCACGACATCGATGCCTCCACTCCCCCCGCCCGGTCCCGGTGCCTGCTCGGCGAGGCGCTGGGCGACCTGGGCCGGGGGGCAGACGATGATCTCGGTCAGGCGGGTGACGTCGTCGGGACCGTTGGCGCGGAAGGGTGCCGTATAGACCTCGCGCCTGCGGGCGTCGGTGGCGACCAGAACGACCGGCCCCGTCTGCCCCTCCTGGGCCCCGAGCTCATCCAGGGCGCGGCGGGCGACGGCGTCGAGGCTGGAGACCCCGTGGACGGGGACGCCCCGGGTGCGCCCGACGACCCCGGCCGTCACCAGTCCGGCCCGCAGTCCGGTGAAGGGGGCCGGCCCGGTGGCGGCGACCACGGCGTCCAGCGGGCGCTCGGCCGCCTCGGGAGCCGACAGGGCCCGGGAGAGCATCTGTCCGAGGGACTCGGCGTGACGGCGGGTATCGGCCTGTTCGTCCTGGCTCAGCACCTGCAGGGCGCGTGCGCCGGCGGCGGAGGGGGCGGCGTCGACGACCGCGACCTGAGTCCCCAGGGAGGAGTCGATGGAGAGGATTCGCACCGGACCAGCCTATGCCCTCGGGTTGCGTGGCAGGTTGACGCGGCTCTCAGGGATCGTGTCCCCCAGGGTCTCGCCGGCGGTCGCATCGGCGTCGTCCTCGGCCCCGTCCCCCAGGAGGGACAGGTCGATGGCGGCGCGGGGGATGCCCCGGCGTACTGCGGCGCCCTGAGTGTCGGACTCGTCCCGGCTGAGCCGGTCGGCGCGCTCGGCCATGTCGGCGCGGTTGCGGGCCTGGCGCAGTGGGGCGGTCACTTTGCGCTCGTGACGCACCGTGATGATGACGGTGACGATCCCGACGACGACGACCGCCAGGACCGGCCCCCAGATCGCCCAACCCCCCGTGGTGGAGCGCTCCTCGCCCTGAGCGGTGGAGGTCTTGGGCTTGGACCCGGCGCGCTCACGCAGGATCTCTCCGTAGTCGCGCAGCTCGATGGGGCCGGCCAGGCGCCGCGTGGCGGCCTCCCCCATCGCCGTCACCGTGGTGCCGTTCAGCGAGTACCAGGCGTTGGCGTTGCGGTCGTGGACGAGGTGGGCCTCGCCCATCTGGTCGACATCGGTGGCCAGGTCGTCGTCAAAGACGGGGGTGCAGGTGGCGTGCCCCTTGTCATGGACCACCTCGAGAAGACCGACCGGCTTGCCGCCCGAGGAGACGGTCGCGGCCCAGTCGCCGGTGTCGACGGGTTGCGCGGAGGGCTGGGAGCCGTCGAGGAAGCCGGTGGCCCAGGTGTAGACGCTGCGCGGTTCACCCACCGTGATCTCGCCCTGCTCGCCAGTGCTCTGACGCACCTGCGCCACGCACTCGCTCTCCATGAGCGCCTTGGCCTCGTCACGCGAGTCGGCATCGGCCGCGACACCCGCCACGCCGCCGGCCGACGTGATCGGCGCGACCCGAGGGCTGGCATCGGCAACGGCTCGGGCCGGCCCCGGGACCAGGAGGCAGGCGCCCAGGAGCGTCGCCGCCGCAGCCGGCAGGATCAGGCGCCGAGAACGCCGGGGACGCCGGGAGCGCTGAGCGGCCCGGATGGGGATGGCGTTGCGGACCGGTGCCACGGTGGCGGGAGTGTTCACAGCGGCACTCCCGGCTGGCAGGAGGCGTCTGCTCCCAGTGGGCTCAGGTCGACGTCGGCCCAGCGCGGACCGACGGCGCGCACGATGATCGTCCGGTTGCCGTCGTCGACCTCGCCGAGGTCCACGACCGGCTCCCCGGCCACCGAGCCGGCGGAAGACTCCGCCCCGGCGGGGGCGTCCTCGGGCTGCGGGAGCTCAGCGCGCACGGCTCCGTGGGGGCGCATCACCTGGATCTCCAGGCGGTCGGGACTCAGGGCCTCGACCTTCTCCTCGCCCCACTCGACCAGGGTGACGGCCCGTTCCAGGGAGGAGTCCAGGTCGAGGGCGTCGATCTCCTCCAGGGAGGTGATCCGGTAGGCGTCCACGTGAATGAGGTCGGGGCCGTCGGACAGGGCGGGGTGCACGCGGGCGATGATGAAGGTGGGTGAGGAGACCCGGCCACGCACCTCAAGGGCTGCGCCGATGCCCTGGGCGAGCGTGGTCTTGCCGGCCCCCAGCCCGCCGGAGAGCATCACGAGGTCACCGGCGCGCAGCAGGCGGGCCAGGCGGGCCCCCAGTGCCCGGGTCTCGTCGGCGTCGCTGGTGGCGACGGTGATCCCGGGGGCGGTCTGCGGTGTGTGCGGCGCTGGGCTCATATTCCCTCCTCTTCCATGCAAGGCTCCGATGGTGGAACCGGTCGGCCCGGCGGGGACCGGCGATATCCGACGTCTGCTGTCTAGGGTCGAGAGTAGTCGCCGGTGCCGGGTTCCCCGACGTAGCAGCGCGGGACACGAGCTCCCAACCGGGTCACGATCTCGTAGTTGATGGTGCCGCAGGCCTGTGCCCAGTCGTCTGCGGTGGGGACAGCCTCCTGGCCCGAGGCTTGCGGGGCGCCCCAGAGCACGGCGGTGTCCCCGACCCGGGCCGGTGCCGGCAGGGGCGCGCCGGTCTCGTCCACGGCCGGGCCGAGGTCGATAACCACCTGGTCCATGCACACCCGCCCCACGATGGAGGTCATGAGGCTGCCGACTCCCACGGGACCGGCGGAGCTGGCGGCGCGCGGGATGCCGTCGGAGTAGCCCAGGGGCACGAGCCCCACCCAGCGATCAGTGGGGGCGCTCCAGGTCCCCCCGTAGGAGACGGCCTGCCCGGCCTCGATGCGCTTGACCTGCACCAGCGGGGACTCCAGGCGCATGGCGGGCCGCAGCCCGAGCTCGGCGCCGGTGGCCACGGAGGGGTCGGGACTCAGCCCGTACAGGCCGATCCCCACACGCACCAGGTCCATGCGGGCCTGCGGGTGCCACAGGAGTCCTCCGGTGGCAGCGAGGTGGTGAGTAGGTGGGTTGAGGCCGGCGTCTCGTACGACCTGCTCGGCCTGCCGGTAGCGCTCCAGGTGCTCCTCGGTGGAGCCGCTGGCCGGCTCGTCGGCGCGCGACAGGTGCGACCACAGGCCGACGACGTCGACCGTTCCCTCATCCTCGGCCCGCCTCAGCGCGGCGGCCAGGGCGGGCAGCTCCTCGACGGTGGCGCCGCCGCGCGACATGCCGGTGTCGACCTTGAGATGGAGACGCGCCGCCCTCCCCTGCGCCCGGGCCGCCGCCGACAGGGCCTCGAGCTGGGGCAGGGTGGAGACCGACAGGTCCAGGTCGGCCACCAGGGCGGCACGCAGGGGCGAGTCCTGGGCGGCCGCCCGATCAGGCTCCATGACGGGCAGGAGCCAGGTGAGGAGCCGGGGGGCCTGCGAGGTGGGCTCCCCCACCGGGCGTCTCACACCGGCCTCGTCCAGAAGGGCACGCAGAGTCAGGGCCTCGGCGAGCTGGGCCACCCCCAGCCAGGAGGCTCCCGCCGACAGGGCCGTCAGAGCGACCGGGCCCAGCCCGTGACCGTAGGCGTCGGCCTTGACCACGGCCATCCACGGCACGCCCGCCACCTGTGCCAGGCACCGCCCGTTGTGGGCCACGGCCTCCAGGTCGACGACGGCCCGCGAGGTGGTCGCTGCCGGTGGCGCGCACTGGGCGACTGCCGGGCGCGGAGCGGCGGACGAGGGCATTGCGGCTGAGTCCGGGGAGGTGGTCACGGCGCGATTGTCGCACTGGGGCCGGTAGCGCCGCTGTTTCCTGGCGCACGCCTCCGGTCAGGAGTCCTGACGGATACCGCGTGGCTGACGCGTCTCAGACGTGGGGCACCGCCTGGAGCCAGTTGAGCTCAAGGCGGGCCGGACCGAGGGCAGCGGCGATGTCCAGGGCGGCGATCGGGTGCCCGCCGGTCCGCGCTCCCCCGGCGCTCTGAGGACTTGCTGCGGCATAGGCCCCCGCGAGCGCGTGCAGCCTGACTCCGGCTGCCACCGAGTCGACCAGCGCGTCCAAGACCGGGTCCGCCCCCGAGGCGTCCGGCGCGCCCTGCTCCCAGCGGGCGGCCGCGCCGGCCAGGACGGCTCCGAGGATCCCGGCGAGCACGTCCCCGCTTCCGGCGCTCGCCATCCAACCGGGTCCTCCGTCCACGCTGACCAGGGGGCGCTGCGGTGCGGCGATGAGGGTGGTGGCTCCTTTGAGCAGGACGGTGGCGCCGGTGAGGCGGCAGAGCTCGCGGGCGGCGAGCCCCGGGTGGGCCTCGACGCGCTCGCGGCTCCACTGACGGGTCTCCTGCACCGGCGTCCCCTGATCCTCCAACGCGATCAGCAGCGCAGCGGCCTCTCCGGCGTGCGGGGTCAGCACGTGCAGCGGCGTGCAGCTCAGGTCCTCGGTGAGGAGCTCGGACAGGATGCTCAGGGCGCCGGCGTCGACGACGGTGGGGATCCGGGTGGGGCACTGCTGGTCTTTGCCGCAGGGACCCAGGGTAGGGGCGAGGACGGCTCGCACCTCATCGGCCCTGGTGGTGTCAGCGGGGTCGATGCCCGGCCCCAGGACGAGCGCCTGAACGCGTCCGGCGGCGGGGACCACCTCGGGGCGGGCGGCCAGGACGAGGTCCTCCACGCGTCTGGGGGCGGACAGGCGCACCATGCCGGCGCCGGCGCGTACCGCGCCGCTGGCGGCCAGGACGGCGGCGCCGGGGTAGGACTCGCTGCCGGCCCACAGGCCGACCACGCCGCGGGTGTACTTGTGGTCGCCGGGGCCGGGCTCGCCAACAGCGCGGGCCAGGTAGTCGCCCAGGGCGCCGTCGACGGGGCGTCGGACCAGGGGCCGGCTCGTGGGCGCGGGCAGTCCGAGGGGGACGACTTCGACGACGCCGCACAGGTGCCGGGCCGGGGGCAGGCACTGGCATCCCTTGAGGCAGGTGAAGGTGACGGTATGGTCGGCGGCCAGGACCGGGCCACTCACTGTGCCGTCGTCGACGCCGGTTCCGCTGGGCAGGTCGACGGCGATGACTCGCAGCGGGCGACGCCCCGGCTCCCCGGCGGCGATGAGCGGGGCGATGAGGGCGGCGGCGTCAGGTCGCAGCGCCCCGGTGGCGCCGATGCCGGTGAGCCCGTCCAGGACGAGTCCGCCGTGGACGAGGAAGGCTTCGATAGCGGCCACGGCCTCGGCGGAGTCCTGGCCGGTTCCGTCGTCGCTGCGGTAGCCGGCGCCGTGAATGGTGACGCCGTGGCCGCGGGCCTCCTCCAGGGCGACGGGATGGGGGTGCTCGGTGGCGAGCACGGCGCTGACCGCGCAGCCGCTGTGGGCGAGCAGACCTCCAGCCAGGAGGGTGTCGGCCCCGTTGTGGCCGCCGCCGACTAAGAGGAGTACCGGGGCCCCGGAGATCCATCCGGGGCCGGTCTGCGTCCCCGCTGCCTCACCTGCTCCTCTCAGCGGCGTCGCCGGGGACAGCGGTGAGGCTGGGGTGGCGGCCACCCCCATGGGGCTCATTGAGGTCAACGGCGCCGGAACCGGCCGGGCGGGGGCCACCGCGGCGCCCGCATTGCCGGTTCCTTGGCGCAGCTCGCGCAGCGCCGCCCGGGCCACCGCGTGGGCGGCGGCTCTCATGTAGCGGTCGGTGCCTGCGGTGACAGGGGCCTCCGCGGCCGCTATCTCCTGAGCGGGCCAGGCGCAGGTGGTGGGGTCGGTGACGTCGTGGGAACGCGGGAGATCGTTGAGGTCACTCATCCGTCCTATTGTCCTCCGCTTCGCTCTGCTCGCCCCTCCAACACGGCTTTGAGACGGGCAGTTTCACAGAGCAAGACCTCGCGGGTGGCCGCCGGCCCGCATTGCCCGTCCGCGGCCAAGCGCCAAGAAGTTGTCTCTTCCAGAATTGGTGGCGCGTTCGCCCCTCGCGCTGCCCGCTCACCCGGCACAATGGCCGAGTGATCCGCGCTGTAGGGACCGACCTGGTTGATATCCCCCGCCTCGAAGGCTACATGGACCGGGTACCCGGCCTGCGTGAGCGGCTCTTCACCCCCGCCGAGCTGGCCGCCTGCCAGAAGCGGGCCGCCTCACTCGGGGCGCGTCTAGCGGCCAAGGAGGCGGTTCTCAAGGCCCTGGGGTCGGCCTACGCCGAGCTCGGGCTGGACGCGCCCCAGGGGTGGGAGTACCAGGACATCGAGGTGACCTCCACGCCCGGCACCCCACCGCGCCTGCGTCTGACCGGGGCGGCCGCGATGGCCGCCCGCCAGGCCGGCATCGGCCACTGGCACATCTCCCTGGCACACGACGGCGGTATGGCCCAGGCCTTCGTCGTCGCCCAGGCCGATCACGTCGACAACGACGACGACCTGGCCCTGTCCTCCCAGCGTTCACAGGCCCGCACGAAGCGGCAGATCCGGTCCCTGCGCCCGGCCCTGTAGACGACGGTGCCGAGCCCGGACTGCGGGCTCGGCACCGTTGCGGGGCGAGTCGACGTCTCGGCGTCGGTCCTACTCGACGGTGACGGACTTGGCCAGGTTGCGCGGCTGGTCGATGTCCAGCCCCTTGGCCCCGGCCAGGGCCGCGGCGAAGATCTGCAGCGGCACCACGGTCAGCAGCGGCCACAGGATCGTGGGAGTGACGGGCATCCGGATGATGTGGTCGGCGAAGGGCTCGACGTCGGTATCCCCCTCCTCCGCGATGACGATGGTGCGCGCGCCGCGGGCCCGGATCTCCTGGATGTTGGAGATGACCTTGTCGTGCAGGACGGGGCGGCGCGGGGTGGGCACGATGACGAAGACCGGAAGGCCCTCCTCGATGAGCGCGATCGGGCCGTGCTTGAGCTCACCGGCGGCGAAGCCCTCCGCGTGGACGTAGGCGAGCTCCTTGAGCTTGAGCGCCCCTTCCAGCGCCACCGGGAAGCCGACGTGGCGGCCCAGGAACAGGAAGGAGGACTTGTCCGCCAGCTCGGTGCCCAGCTCACGCACGCGGGCCTCCTCGTGGTCCAGGACGTGCTGGATGCGGTCCGGCATGGCGGCGAGGTTGTCCAGGTACTCGGCGACCTCGTCGGGCCACTTGTTGCCGCGCAGCTGGGCCAGGTAGAGCCCCAGCAGGTAGCAGGCGGTGATCTGGGCGAGGAAGGCCTTGGTGGAGGCCACGGCGACCTCCGGGCCGGCGTGGGTGTAGAGGACGGCGTCGGCCTCGCGGGCGATGGTCGAGCCGTAGGTGTTGACGATGGCCAGGACCTTGCTGCCCTGCTCGCGGGCGTGACGCACGGCCTGGATGGTGTCCATGGTCTCGCCGGACTGGGAGATGGCCACGGTCAGGGTCTTCTCGCTGACGACCGGGTCGCGGTAGCGGAACTCGTGGGCGAGCTCGACCTCCACGGGGATACGGCACCAGTGCTCGATGGCGTACTTGGCGACGTGCCCGGCGTAGGCGGCGGTGCCGCAGGCGATGACGATGATCTTGTCGACGCTGCGCAGGACGGCGGGGTCAATGCGCATCTCATCGAGCTGGAGCTCACCGCGCTCATCGACGCGGCCGCGCAGGGTGTCGGCCACGGCGGTGGGCTGCTCGTGGATCTCCTTGTCCATGAAGGTGTCGTAGCCGCCCTTGACGGCTGCGGAGGCGTCCCAGGAGACCTCCCAGGCCTTGGGCTCGACGGCGTTACCGTCCTTGTCCCAGACGTGGACGGCGTCGGCGGTCAGCAGGAGGACCTGGTCGTCGTCGACCTCGGCGGCCTTCTTGGTGAAGGCGACGAAGGCGGCGACGTCACTGCCCAGGAAGTTCTCGCCCTCGCCCAGGCCGATGACCAGGGGGCTGGAGCGGCGGGCGGCGACGATCGCCGCGGGGGCCAGGTCGGTGACGGCCAGCAGCGCGAAGGCGCCTTCGAGGCGGGCGGTGACGGCCTGCATCGAGGCGACCAGGAGGTCGGCGACCCGGGTCGGGTCGGAGGCGGCGGACGGGTCCTGGCGCAGACGGGAGGTGAAGTCGATGTCCAGGACGTGGGCGACGACCTCGGTGTCGGTGTCGGAGACGAGCTCACGCCCGGCGGCCTCGACCTCCTCGCGCAGCGGGCGGAAGTTCTCGATGATGCCGTTGTGGACCACGGCGAGGTGGCCGGCGCGGTGGGGGTGGGCGTTGGCCGTCGTCGGGCCGCCGTGGGTGGCCCAGCGGGTGTGGCCGATGCCCGCGGTGGCGGGGGCCGGCGGGGTGGCCTCCAGGATGGCGCGCAGCCCCGAGAGCTTGCCCGCCTCCTTGATGACATCCAGGCCGGAGGGGCCCACCAGCGCGACGCCCGCAGAGTCGTAGCCGCGGTACTCCAGACGGCCGAGGCCATCCATGAGAACGGTCAGGGAACGGGAGGAACCAGTTTCACTCGGAGGGCCGACGTGGCCAACAATTCCACACATGCTCCGATCGAATCATGCCGGCGCGGCGTTGACAACGAGCGTAGGGACACGTCGATGTGATCTCGGCGTGATCTCAGTGTGATCTCACCCCTCGCCGGTGTCCCACCGGCGTCCCGAGGAGTCCTGTTCATTCCTCAGGGATTGTCCGCCGGGCGTCTTCATTTGCGACACTGTGCCAGTGACATCCGAGCTGAGCGACCCGAGCGACCTGGGCTTCCCGTGCGCCTCACCCTACATCGAGCTGGACCGGGACCAGTGGTCCGCCCTGGCGTCCTCGGCGCCACTGCCGCTGACCCAGGCCGATGTCGAGAAGCTGCGGGGACTGGGCGACCCCATCGACCTGGCCGAGGTCGACGCCGTCTACCGGCCCCTGACCGCCCTGCTGGAGGACTACATCGCCACCTCGCGCGAGCGGGCGCACCGCACTGGCGCCTTTCTGGGGGTGAGGGAGCCGCCCACGCCTTTTATCGTTGCGGTGGCCGGGTCGGTCGCCGTGGGCAAGTCGACGACGGCGCGCCTCATCGCCCACCTGCTCGCCCGCTTCCCGGACACGCCCCGGGTGGACCTGGTGACCACCGACGGCTTCCTGCTGCCCAACCGGGTCCTTGAGGAGCGCGGACTCATGGCCCGCAAGGGATTCCCCGAGTCCTACGACCGTCGCGCCCTGCTGGAGTTCGTCGCGGCAGTGAAGTCCGGCAGCGACCGCGTCCAGGCGCCCGTCTACTCCCACACGGTCTACGACATCGTCCCGGACCGGCACGTGACGGTGGAGCGGCCCGACATTCTCGTGCTGGAGGGACTCAACGTGCTCCAGCCCGCCCCGCGGGGGTCGCGGCCGGGGGCCTCAGCGCTGGCGGTGAGCGACTTCATCGACTTCTCGATCTACGTCGACGCCGACCCCGACGACATCCGCCGCTGGTACCTGGACCGGTTCCTCACCCTCAAGCACACGGCCTTCACCCAGCCGGGCTCCTACTTCCGCCGCTTCGCCGAGATCCCCGACGACGTGGCCCTGGCTGGAGCAAACGAGATCTGGGAAAGCGTCAACCTGGTCAACCTGCGCGAGAACATCGCCCCCACCCGAGGGCGGGCCACCCTGGTCCTGACCAAGGACGCCGAGCACCGCATGAGCCGGGTCCTGCTGCGCAAGTCCTGAGCGCCCGTCCCCCTCGTCCTCGCGCTGAGACTCCAGCGGGGTGAGCTGCCTGGGGTGAAGTCATCAGCCGGTTCACCGGACATAGCGGACGCGGTCGCCCGTAGCCGCCTTGCCAGCCTTGGGCGTGCACTGCACGAGGGGCGGGTGCTACTGCGGGAGGGGCGGGTGCACTCCAGGTAGGTAGGACCTTCGTGCAGTGCGCACAACCCCTGGCCAGTAGATCCCCACCCTCGTGGAATGGACCGACCCAGAAGACGAACATGCCCGAACCGACATCAAGCGTGCACCGTCAGCAACCCGAAGAGTCCAGTGCAGCACCCAGCGTTAACACCGTGGTGTCGGCACCGATTTTAATTTTCAGAAAACACCCCTACCCCACTCCTTCCACAAGATTAACGAAGATCATCGACAGCCTTAATAAAAACCTCAGGCCGTTCAGAATGAATATCATGACCGCTTTTAACGTTGTCGACTAGAGTGTTACGAGAGAGAAGCGAGTGGACACGCGACGCGTCACGATCATCCATAGCACCGAGCAGCACCCCACGACCATCATAGTAGCCCTGCATATTTGACGGATGAGCAGCATGCAAAAGAATTGACGGACAGCGCACAGCCTTCAACATCTCCTCCTGATCAAAACCAGCAAACCACGAGAAATCATAGAAAGTCTCACCAAATCGTAAATCATAAGCGCCCGTACCATCCTGCAAGTTAGCCGTCAAGTCGAAGAACTCATTGACATGCAGCTCAGGAGGATAATACCAAAGGCGCGGTATTTCGCCAGGGTGGCGCCTCATGTAATCGAGGGCAGGCCGCTTAACAAACACATCAAAGTTCTTTTGCCCAAGAACCTGCGCAAGATAGGCGTGCTCAAGCGAGTAGCGAGTGAAATTTCGTTCACCGCTTCGCAAAAAACGATGCATATCGCGAAACCCGAGCCAAGCAAATGTCTTCTCAGCCCTCCCAGGTTCAGTCGCAAAGAATGGCGCATCCTCAATCAACAAACCAATGACAAGCTGCGGAGCCCTGGCGGCAACGATAGTCGCCAACAGACCTCCCGAAGAGTGGCCGGAGATCAATACTGGAGACTTGATAACATGCTGGATAAACCACACGAAATCAATCGCATTCTTGATTGCCGTATAATCTGCCGGATTTTTACTCGATCCACCATGGCCATAACAGTCGACCGCAAACACGTGATAGCGTTGAGATAGTTCTCCGAGCACCGCACTATAGTCCCTCCACGTTGTTTGCTGGCCGTGGACCAACATGAGCGGCGAACCATTGGCCGGCCCCTCACCATAGTGAATGATTGAACCGCTCGGCAGCGTTACCTGCCTTTCGACAAAACCAGCACGACGAACAGCCGCCTCAGCAGCCTGATCATACGTCATATTTCGATGAGCAAAATAAGTCACACCTCCCCCAAGCAGGCCAAGCACGGCGCACATTATTATCAGCACACGCACCCTCCTTCGCTTAGTTTTCAGTATTGTCACGTGCCGCACGATGGCCCCCCCTCCACATGACGAGCAGCCTGCACGAAGAACTGCGTATCCATCAAAGCGAGCCCCTGATCGATGTCGCCAATAAGTAGGAGCTCATCACCAGCCTTAATGTTGAAAACCTTTCTGGCACGTACCGGAAGCGTAAGTCTTCCATCCTGATCGATCACAACGGTGCCAAATATGTATTTGCCGGGGCGATCAAGCATGGAAACAAATGAAGTGTCACCGTTGACAAGATCGTCGATCGCAACATCGAACGCCTGCGCTAACCGAATACATGAGGAGATGTCGGGATTACCACCCGGAGCCTCCCACTTGGCAATGGTCTGCCGAGAGACGCCAACCTTGTTTGCCAATGCTTCCTGAGTCCAGCGATGCATTTTACGCAAGGCGGCGATGTTACTACTAATCATGAATGAATGATAAAACGACACACTGTGGTCGTCAATCAAACAATACAGACACGATGAGGTTTGCATGTTAAAAATAGTGGCATCCACGCCTGTTTGAATCACACTAGAACCCGCCCTTCACCGATCCTGATCTGATGACCTTCCCGGGGCGGGCAGCCCTGGTCCCGGCCAAGGACGCCGAGCACCGCATGAGCCGGGTCCTGCGGCGCAAGTCCTGAGCGCCCGTCCCTGAAGCCACCGTGAAGGCGGTCTGAAACCTGAGGACCACAGGCTCACGGTCATGACAACCCAGGCAACACCTACAGCTCCCATGAACGTCCTCGTCGTCGGTCTGGGGGTGATCGGGACGACGTACGGATACCTTTTTCAGAAGGCCGGTCACCACGTCGAGCACCTGGTGCGACAAAGCAGTACGAGGGCCTCAGTCAGCTCGCTCGAGGTCGAGATCCTCGATGGCAGGACTGACCCGAAAGGCTCGCTGTCCCAGGACCAGTACACCGTTCACCACCGGGGACACACGAGCTACGACCTCATCGTGGTCTCGGTGCCGCAGGGCAGGATCGCCGAGGCAATGGCCGCCCTCCGTACGGGTGGGATCGAGGGGCCTGTGCTTCTGTTCTGCGGATTCTGGGGAGAGCGCGAGGAGCTCGACCGTTTGATGGCCGGCCGCGATGTCCTCCTGGGGTACCCGGTGGCGGGCGGGAGCATCACGGGAGAACGGCTCGCCAGCTGCGTCTTCGACCACATCATGCTGGAGCGGCGCGACAAAGCCCGTTTCCCGGGCTACGAGGGGGTGGAGGCGCTGTTCGGCTCCTGCGGTATCAGCCTCGAGCGCCCCCATGACATGCTCGAGTGGATCTGGCTGCATATGGCGATCAACGCCGGTGTCGGTGCCGTGGCAGCAATGTACGGCGACGTCGAGGACACGACGCGCGCCGCCGAGCAGCTCATGGGCTCTACCAGGATGCTCGCCCGGGTGGTCAAGGCGATCCGGGAAACATCGAGGATCGTGGCCTCGCGCGGCGTTGATCTGAGGCGCTACCGCAGCGAGATGCTCGCCTACCGGCTGCCGACCGCCGCGTCCGCACCCCTCATGAAGCGGATGTTCGCCAGGAATCTCCTCACCCGACGGATCATGACGCTGCATGGCAACACCGCTGACCTGTTGTTCGTGTGCCGGACCGTCTACGAGCAGGGCCGGACCAACGGAGTCTCTGCTCCCATCTTCTACAGAAGCTACGAAGCGGCCCGTGACAAGGCTGCCCGCCGTGATCAGCACCTACCTGGCATGGTCCATGAACGGAACGAAACGGCGTGAAACCGAGTGGCGTCGCGGTGAAGCCGCGGTGAAACCGCCGGGGTCCAGCCTTGGCGGCATGGCAACACGAACAGCAAACGAATCGCTCTCACCGGGCGAGGCACCGGCCATGAGGACCGATGGCCTGACCCGCACCTTCGGCTCCTTCACCGCCGTCGACCGCCTGGACCTGGAGATCCCCACCGGCATCGTCTACGGCCTGCTCGGCCCCAACGGTGCCGGCAAGTCGACGGCGCTGCGCATGATGACCACCCTGCTGGCCCCCACCCGGGGCCGGGCGATGGTCCTGGGGCACGACGTCGTCCGCGAGCGCCACGCGGTGCGCGGCCTCATCGGGGTGACGGGACAGTACGCCAGCGTCGATGAGACGCTCACCGGCTCGGAGAACCTGCGCCTCTTCGGGCGCCTGCTGGGCCTTGGCCGGCGTCGGGCGCGGGAGCGGTCCGAGGAGCTGCTGGCCGCCTTCAGCCTGACCGAGGCAGGCGGCAAGCGGGTGAGCGGATACTCCGGTGGGATGCGGCGGCGACTGGACCTGGCGGTCTCGCTCATCTCCCGTCCCCCGCTCATCTTCCTCGACGAGCCCACCACTGGTCTGGACCCGCGTACGCGTGAGCAGATGTGGGACGTCATCCGTTCCCTGGTGGAGGGCGGCTCGACGATCCTGCTGACCACTCAGTACCTGGAGGAGGCTGACCGCCTGGCTCACCGGGTCGGCATCATCGATGCCGGACGGCTCATCGCCGAGGGCACCCCCGATGAGCTCAAGGACCGGGTGGGCAGCAGCTCTCTGGTGCTGACGCCGGCGACCCCCGAGGACCAGGGGGCCACCGCGGCGATCATCGAGCGGGTGACCGGTCACGCCCCGGCGACCGTCGACCAGGGCACCCACCTGCAGGCGCCGCTGAGCGAGGCGTCGGTGGCCACCGAGGTGCTCGTGGCCCTGCGCGACGCCGGCCTGTCCCCCAGAACCGTCTCGGTGGACCGCCCCAGCATGGACTCGGTCTTCATGGCCCTGACCGGGCAACCCACGAAGCACGATGACGCGGCCTCACCTGATGCCGCCGCGCTGTCGGCGCCATCACTCGCTTCCTCGTCCTCCCGTCCCGCAGACTCTCAGGAGCAGTCATGACCGTCCCCACCACCGCGACCGCACCGACCAGTAGCTCCCTCTCCCCCGGCGTCTGGCGTTTCAGCGAGGCCCGGCTCGTCCCGGACACCCTGGCCATGGCCTGGCGCTCACTCATCACCATGGTGCGCAACCCCGGGGAGTTCTACGACATCCTCATCCAGCCGGTCATGTTCACTGTCCTGTTCGGCGAGCTCTTCGGCGGCGCCATCGCCGGCGACGTCAAGGCCTACCTGCCCACGATCGTCCCGGGTCTCATCATCATGAATGCCTTGACCACGAGCCAGAGCGTGGGCGTGGACCTGCGCGAGGACATGGACAAGGGCGTTTTCGACCGCTTCCGCACCATGCCGATGTCCCGTATCGCGCCGGTCCTGGGGCCCATGGTCTCCGACGTGCTGCGCTACCTCATCTGCACCTCACTGACCGTACTCACCGGCTACATCCTGGGCTACCGGCCTGCCAACGGCTGGTCGGGAACGATTGGCGCCATCGCCCTGGCGGCGGGCTGCGCCTGGGCCATCGCCTGGATCTTCCTCTTCCTGGGGACGGTGTTCTCCTCGGCCCAAGCGGTCACCTCCTTCACGGTGATCGTCCTGTTCCCGCTGACCTTCCTGTCCAACGCCATGGTGCCCACCTCGACGCTACCGGGCTGGCTCAAGGCCTTCGTGCGCCACAACCCGGTCTCGCACATCGTCGACGGCGACCGGTACCTGCTGGACGGAACAGCGGGCTCGGCCGGGGACGTGCGGGCCGCGATCATCGGCTCGCTGCTGATCCTGGCCGTCATGGCTCCCCTGACGGTCGTGCGCTACCAGCGGCGCAACGCCTGAGCCGCGCCTCAGGGACTCAGCCGACCTCGCCCGCCAGACGGCCGGCGAGGTCGGCGGCGTGAGCCACGAGCCCACCGCGGTCCAGGGACCGAATCCTCTCCTCGGCCTGCGCCAGTGCCCGGGCGTCCAGCCGCTCAGTGCGGCTGCGCAGGTAGTCGTGGGAGAGCAGGCGGCAGGTCTGGTTGGTGCCCACCGCCAGGGCGGTGGCGACCAGCTCGCCCCCTACTGCCCGCCGGTCGGAGCCCGCGTCCTCAGCAGCCACGGCGGACAGGCCAACGGCCGCCGCGAAAGCCATGAGCGTGGGAATGTCACGCTGCCGTGGAGCCGGATCGGAGAGGATCTCGCGCAGCAGGGAGGTGGCTCGGGCACGGACGGCTCGGGCATCGAGCTCGACGGCGTCGTCGGGGCTGAGCTCGACGTCGGTGACCAGGCACATGCTCAGGATGTAGAGCTCCCACTGGGAGCCCGATCCCAGGATGGAGCGCCAGTTCCCGGCGTAGCGCAGGCTCACGCGCTGGATGAGGGCGGCGGTGCGCACGTTCCCGCGGGTGAGCTCCAGCTCACCGCGCACGGAGCGGGCGATGAAGCGCATGGTTCCCGGCAGGTCGATCGGTTCCAGGCTCTCCAACAGCCTGCCCGCCGTCTCGGGGCGCGGATCGAGGTAGACCGCGCAGTAGGCCCCCTCCATGTGCAGTGTCGTGCGGAAGAACTCGCCCCAGCTGGGCAGGACCCGTTCCAGGAGCACCTGGGCGCGCGAGCAGGCGTCGACGACCTGGCTGTAACGCCCCAGGGACATGAGCACCTGCAGCCGGTGGAGGTGCAGCTCGAGCAGGTGAATGCCGGCCAGGTCGTGGCCATGGAGCCGCCCCAGGAGGGCCTCGATGGTCTCCAGGGAGGCCTGAGGATCGCCGTCGTCCTCCTGCTGGGCGGCCAGGCAGCGGGTCGCCGCCCAGGCGACCCAGGGGTCGGCGTCGCCGGTCAGCTCGGGCCACTGCTCGTCGCTCGCACGCAGGAAGCGCCTGACCCGGCTGAACGGTCCCTCTCCGTCGAAGGAGGCCGGCAGCAGGGAGCGGACCTGTTCGGGCACGTGGCTCAGGAGCCCGAAGAGGGTGACGCACAGGGCCAGGACGCTCAGGCCTGCCTCGTTGCCGCGTGAGTCCTGGGCGGGTTGGACAGCGGCAGCGATGAGGCGCGCACCATAGTCGGCGATGCGCTCATAGCTCCAGGTGACGCTCCACAGGCGCATGAGGGCGGCACCGATGAGGCAGATGGCGTCGCGCAGTTCCGCCGGCAGGTGATCCGTGCCGTGGCCGTCGGCCTGTGCCAGGAGCCGGTCGAGCTGTTGAAGGATGACGGCCTCATCGTGGGCGACCTGCCGGAAGAGGCGGTCGTGGCGGCGCGCCTCGGGGTGACGGGCGTCGCCGAAGTCGCCGGCGTCCACGGGAAAACGGATCTGGGAGCACAGGTCCACCGCCCACTGGCGCAGGGTCGCGCGGGCCTCGGCCTCGTCACCGGAGGCGGACAGCTGCTCCAGGGCGAAGTCTCGGACGGTGACGAGCATGTGGAAGCGGGGCAGGCCGTGGTCGCGCACCACGAGCAGGGAGTGGGAGACCAGGGCGTCGAGGAGGTCGGCGGCCTGCGCGCCGATGAGCGCCTCCGCGGGCAGGAGGGTGAAGCCGTCGGGGAGCAGGGCCAGCCGAGCCAGGGCGCGGCGTTCGGCGGCGTCGAGCAGGTTCCAGGACCACTCGATGACCGCTGTCAGGGTGCGTTGACGGGCGGGGGCGTCGCGGGCGGCGGTGAGCAGATCGGGTCTGCCGGGCAGTCGCTCGGCGATCTGGCCGACCGACAGGCTGCGGGTGCGCGCGGCGGCCAACTCGATGGCCAAGGGGATGCCCTCCAACCGGCTCAGGAGCTCGCCTAAGTCGTCATCGTCGATGACCTGGCCGGGGCGAGCGGCCAGAGCACGGGCGCGGAAGAGCTCGGCGGAGGAGGCAGCATTGAGGGCCTCAAGGCGGTGGACGTGCTCCGCGGCCAGGTCGACGGGGCGGCGCGAGGTCGCCAGCACGCGCAGGTCGGGGCAGGCGACCAGGAGCGGCCCGATGAGGTCGGCCGCCTCGCCGGCCAGGTGCTCGCAGTTGTCCAGCACCAGGACGGTTCCGGGCTGGGAGAGGGCGGCGGCCAGATCGCGGTGCGGGTCACCGTTGACGACTGCGGAGCCTCCGATCGCATCGAGCACGACCCTGGCCAGATCGGCTCCGGGTGACACCTCGGCGAGGGCGACGACGTAGACGGCGGGGCGGCGGCTGCGGGCCGCCACCACCTGGGCCAGGGTGGTCTTGCCGACCCCACCGGGGCCGGTGAGCGTCACCAGACGGTGGGTGCTCAGGGCCTTGAGAACACCGGTCACGTCCGCCTCGCGCCCCAGGAAGTGCTCGGGCTCGGTCTGCAGTCCGTGGCGCACAGGGCTCTCGGCGGCCAGGACGGCCTCGTGGGCGGCGCGCGCGGCCGGTCCGGGCACGGCTCCCAGCTCGCGCAGCCGACGGCGGTACTGCTCGTAGATCTCCAGGGCCGCAGCCGGTGAGCGCACCCAGGACTCGGCGCGCATGAGGGCGGCCAGGACGGTCTCGTCGCCGCCGTCGCGCTGGGAGGCCTCACGCAGCAGGTCCACGGCCCGCTCGTGCTCACCGGTGGCCTCCAGGGCGAGCCCCCGGTCGCGGCGGGCCCCCTCGGTCAGGGCTGCAGCCCGCTCTCGCAAGAGGGCCATAGGGGCGGCTCCTGCTCCACCGTTGTCATCGACCTCGTCGGGAACGGGCACCTGGGGCAGTCGGTCGGTGAGATCGAGGACCTGCTCCCACTGGCCGGCGGCGGCGCAGGCTCGGGCGCGCTCCGCCCGATACGACAGGTCCCGGACATCAGCCTCCGCCTCCGCCAGCTCCAGTCGGTAGCCATCGCCGCTGCGCTCGACGACACCCTCCCCTACGACGGCACGCAGCCGGGAGACGACGACGTGAAGCGCCCGCAGCGGCCGGGCCGGGGCGTCGTCGGGCCACAGGGCCTCAATGAGGGCGCCGTCGCTCACCCTGGCGTCCTGGCTGCCGGCGAGCACGGCGAGCAGGTCAAGGCTCCTACCGCTCAAGGGCCGGCCTTGCCAGGTCGGCGGCTCCGTCAGGAGAGCCAGGCGGTACGAGGAGGTCACGAGGCCATTCTCACCCATCACCGTGAGGCGGTGCTCCACATGCCGGCGCCGGTCGCGACGCCGGCCACCGTCATGACGGTACGCCGGTTCCGAGATCCTCAGATGAGACTCAGGCGTTAGGAAGCAGCGAAGGCTTGAGACGACATGCGCTTGAGCAGGGCAGACACGTCCGGGACGTCATCGTGGGGACCATCGTCAGAAAGAGTAAAACGTTGAGCCTTCATCGTATCCATGACAGCACCGATGGACGATGCGTGGCCCTGAGGTCCGGTCCCAAGCGTCACCCCTTCGGCAGCACACCAACCTTCGGGGGCCTACTTTGAAGGCATCTCCCACCTGAAAAAGCCGAAGCGCTTGCTGCCCTGGCGATCGGGGAAGAACACGGCGACTATCGTGTCGGCACCGTGGTCGAGGTGATCGGCGATCACGGAGTCGATGGGCTCGGACTCAGGGACCGCAAGGATCCTGGTGTCATTGAGGTAGTGGTTGCGCCTGAACAGCTCCCGCCCCTGAGTCGTACCGAGGAAGAGCCCCACAGCGCGCGCCGCATCACGCCGCGTCGTCTTGGTGTCACTCATCTCTGCCAACTCCTGAAGTGCTGTTCCATCCAGTCGATTACCTGCTTGTATGACTCGTCGTAAGACGCCCCCAGTATGGCATGGTCATTTTGTTAGACGCTGTATCCCAACGGTTATATCAGAAGTAGATCGGCAATAACATTGGGGCTGAGGCATAGACCCCGACCACTACACGGCCACGCCGTGCACCTGCAGTCCCAGAACCTTCAATGGCCTGTGCCCCGCCCATAGGTTCTGGGCGGGGCACATAGATCGGGCATGATGCCTTTTGAAGGCAGGGGAGGAAACCGCCGTCAGCTCACAGGCTGAGGTCGTTCTTGACGGTGTCGGCCAGGGAGCGGGCCACGCGGTCGGCCTCCTCCTGGGTGGCGGCCTCGACCATGACGCGCACGAGCGGCTCGGTGCCCGAGGGGCGCAGCAGGACCCGGCCGGTCTCGCCCAGGTCCTTCTCCGCGGAGGCCACGGCGTCCTGCACGGCCTTGTTGGTGCTGGCGGCGCCCTTGTCGACATTCTTGACGTTGATGAGGGTCTGGGGCAGGCGGGTGACGACGCTGGCGAGCTCGGCCAGCGTCTTGCCGGTGCGCTTGACGCGCGCAGCCACGTGCAGGGAGGTGAGCACGCCGTCACCGGTGGTGGCGTGGACGGTGTCGATGACGTGCCCGGACTGCTCGCCGCCCAGGGTGTAGCCGCCCTGGAGCATCCGCTCGAGCACGTAGCGGTCGCCCACGCCGGTCTGGACGGTGCGGATGCCGTGCTCACGCATGGCCAGGATGAGGCCGAGGTTGCTCATGACGGTCACGACGAGCGTGTCGGAGCCGAGAGTGCCGTCGGCCTTCATGCCGATGGCGAGCATGCCCATGATCTGGTCACCGTCGACGAGCTTGCCGTCGGCGTCCACGGCCAGGCAGCGGTCGGCGTCGCCGTCGTAGGCCACGCCCATGTCCGCCCCGACCGCCGTGACGTAGTTCTGCAGCTGCTCGGGGTGGGTGGAGCCGCAGTTGTCGTTGATGTTGAGGCCGTCCGGGGAGGCGTTGATGACGATGACCTCGGCGCCGGCGGCCCGCAGCGCGGCCGGACCGACGACGGAGGCGGCGCCGTTGGAGGCGTCGACGACGATGCGCAGGCCGGACAGGTCAGTGGCGACGGAGTCGACGAGGTGGTTGATGTAGTTCTGATCCGCGACGGTCTCCCCCTTGATGACGCGGCCGACGTCGGCGCCGGTGGGGCGGTCGTTGACCTTGCCCAGGAGGGCCTCGATCTCGTCCTCGACGGCGTCGGCGAGCTTGTAGCCGCCGCGGGCGATGAACTTGATGCCGTTGTCCGGGAAGGGGTTGTGGGAGGCGGAGATCATGACGCCCAGCTCGATGTCCTGGGTGGCCGTCAGGTGGGCGATCGCCGGGGTGGGTAGGACGCCCACGCGGGTGACGTCGATGCCGGAGGAGGCCAGGCCCGCGCTGATGGCGTGGTCGAGGAATTCTCCGGAGGCGCGGGTGTCGCGGCCCACGATCGCGCGGGGGCGGCCGCTGCGTGAGGTCCGTGCGGCGGACGTGTCCTTGGTCAGGACGCGGGCCGCGGCCTCACCGAGCTGTACGGCCAGGGTGGGCGTGAGCAGGTCGTTGGCCAGGCCGCGTACGCCGTCGGTTCCGAAGAGACGAGCCATGGAAATCCTCCTGAGGGGTGACGAAACAGCACCATCCTGCCACGGGGCGCCGAACATCGGGGCCCAACCTTCGGCCAGCGCACAAGGTCTGATGTCCTGCGCCGACCCCGGCCCGGCGGCTCGCGCCTGAGATCGCGCCCCTCACCGCCGCGCCTCGGACGTCTGTCGGCCGCTTATCGACTGATGCGCCGCCGCCCGGGAGGCTCTCCACACCCCCTGACACATGACGACGACGGCCGCCCCGGGAAGGGGACGACCGCCGTCGTAGCGGAGGGGAGGCCCGGCCGGCTCGGCCAGGACCTGACCCGATCAGCGCTTGGAGTACTGGGGGGCGCGGCGGGCCTTGTGCAGACCGGCCTTCTTGCGCTCCACGATGCGCGAGTCGCGAGTGAGGAAACCGGCCTTCTTCAGGGTGGCGCGGTTGGCCTCACGGTCGATCTCGTTGAGCGCGCGGGCGATGCCCAGGCGCAGGGCGCCGGCCTGGCCGGAGACGCCACCGCCGTTGATGCGGGCGACGACGTCGAAGCGGCCCTCGAGGTCCAGGATGGTGAAGGGGGCGCGCACGAGCTGCTGGTGCAGCTTGTTGGGGAAGTAGTCCTCCAGGGAGCGGCCGTTGAGCGTCCACTGGCCGGTGCCGGGAACGAGGCGCACGCGAGCGACGGCCTCCTTGCGGCGACCCAGGCCGGAGCCGGGGGCGGTGATGGACTGGCCGCGACCCGGAGCGGACTCCTCGGTCTCGGTGGTGTAGCTGGAGGGGGCGTTCTCCTCGTCCAGCGCGTCAATGTCGACAGTGGTCTCAGCCACGATATGTCCTTTGCTTGTCGCGGGGTGCCGAGCGCTGGAGCGCTTACTGGGCGACCTGGGTGATCTCGAACGTCTTCGGGCTCTGGGAGGCGTGCGGGTGCTCGGCACCTGCGTAGACCTTGAGCTTCTTGAGCTGGGCGCGACCGAGCTTGGTGTGGGGAACCATGCCCTTGATGGCCTTCTCAACGGCGCGCTCCGGGCGGGTGGCCAGCAGCTCGCGGTAGGAGACGGCGGTCAGGCCACCCGGGTGGCCGGAGTGGCGGTAGGCGAACTTCTTGTCAGCCTTGCCGTTGGTGAGAGCCACCTTGTCGGCATTGATGATGACGACGTAGTCGCCGCAGTCCTCGTTGGGGGCGAACTGGGGCTTGTGCTTCCCACGGAGCAGGGTGGCGGCCTGGGCCGCGAGTCGACCCAGGACGACGTCGGTGGCGTCGATGACGTACCAGTTCTTCTCGACGTCGCCGGGCTTCGGTGTGTACGTGCGCACGGGCGTTGCCTTCGTTTCTCTTGGCGAGTGGGCACGCCGAAGCGCGGTGAAGCGTTCGCGGTTCGGCGAGACCACCATGGTCAGGTGAGTGGTCGGAGCACAGGCGATCCGGGGCGAGTGGGACGGCACCGCGGACACGCACACGTGTGCTGCACGACGATTGCCAACAGTACCGGGCGCCCCGCGGAAGGGTCAAAAGGTGCGGCTTCCCAGTTCCGTGAATCGCACCACGCGGCCAGGCGAGCCCCTGACCGCCGATCAGCAGCTCAGACGCCGGGTGGTGCGGGCCCGCTCGGCCTGGGCGGCGAGCTCGTCGTCGGCCGGGTAGGTGACCTCCTCCAGGGTCAGCCCGTGCGGCGGGGCGACGGGGGCGGCGCTCTGGCGCGTGCGGGCGTCCAGGAGCTCGCGCGGCCAGGTGACCGGCTTGCGTCCCTGCCCGACGGCCAGGCCGGCCCCCACCAGGGAGCGGACCATGGAGTGGCAGAAGGCGTCAGCGACGACGCTCAGGGTCACGAGCCCGGCCTCCGGCCCTGCGTCCGGCCCGGCCTCGGCCCGGCGCCACTGCAGGGTGCGCAGGGTGCGGATGGTCGTGGCACCCTCGCGGGGCTTGCAGTAGGACAGGAAGTCGTGCTCGCCGAGCAGGGCGCGGGCGGAGGCGTCCATGGCCTCGACGCCGAGCACATCGGGCAGCCACAGGACGGTGGCGCGCCGGGCGGGGTCGCGCGGGGCGGCGGCGTCGGCGATCCGGTAGGTGTAGCGGCGGCTCAGGGCGCCGAAGCGGGCGTCGAAGGCCTCCGGCACGGTGCGCGCCCCGGTGACGACGACGTCGCCGGCCCCACGCGGCGTGCGCGCCAGGCTCTCCTGGGCCTCGCGGGCCAGGACGCCCGCCACCCGGGCGAGCAGGGCGGTCTCGGGGAGGCGCTCGGAGCGTCCGGGCAGTGCGTCCCAGGCCTCGGGGCTCACATCGAGGTGGGCCACCTGGGCGGCGGCGTGGACGCCGGCGTCGGTGCGTCCGGCCACGGTGAGGCGGACGGGCTCACGCAGCACGGTGGCCAGGGCGGAAGTGAGGACCCCCTCGACGGTGCGCAGCCCGGGCTGGGCGGCCCACCCGGAGAAGAAGGTGCCGTCGTAGGCCAGGTCGAGGCGGATGCGTGGCATGCCCCCATTGAACCGCACCGTCTTCGCGCTTCCACTAGGCTCGCGGCCGTGAGCACAACGACTCTGTCCGTGGACTGCGGAGGCGGCGGCATCAAGGCCTCGGTGCTGGACTGCGAGGGCAACATCATCTCCCGCGCCGTGCGCACCCCGACCCCCTACCCGCTGCCGCCGGAGAAGCTGGTGGAGACCATCGCCTCGCTGGCCTCCCAGCTGCCGGGCGCGGACCAGGTGACGGTGGGGATGCCGGGCATGATCCGCCACGGGGTCGTCGTCGCCACGCCGCACTACATCACCAAGGACGGCCCGCGCTCCAGGGTGCTGCCCGACCTGGTGGAGGCCTGGGGCCGCTTCGACATGGGTGCCGCCGTCTCCAGGGCCCTGGGAATCCCCTCCCTGGTCCTCAACGACGCCGAGGTCGCCGGGGCCGGTGTCGTCACGGGCCACGGCCTGGAGATGATCGTGACCCTGGGCACGGGCCTGGGCAACGCCGTTTTCGACAACGGGGTCCTGGCCCCGCACGTGGAGGTCTCCCAGGGGCCGGTGCGCTGGGGACTGACGTACGACGACTATATCGGCGAGCACGAGCGCCTGCGCCTGGGCGACGCGCACTGGTCGCGCCGGGTGCGCCGCGTCGTCGACGCCCTGCGCCCCATGTACCTGTGGGACCGCCTCTACCTGGGCGGCGGCAACTCGCGGCGGATCACGGCGGCCCAGCTCGCCAAGATCGGCGACGACGTCGTCGTGGTCCCCAACGAGGCCGGCATGACCGGGGGCGCCCGCTGCTGGGACATGGCCCGCCCCTAACTCCCGTTACTCCGTCCGTCGCCGGAGCCCTCCCCGGAGCGGGCTCAGTCGAGCCGGCCTCCCTCGAGGCACTCGACGCCGTCGACGCCGTCGAGCCCGGAGAGGGCCTCGATGAGGTTGACGGCGGGGCGCTGCCCGTGGAAGCGCATGACGGCGTTCATGGTGCGGCCGTGCTCGCCGCGAGTCACCTCGGTCTCCTCCAGGGTGGCGGTGAAGCCCGATGCGGTGGCGACCTGGAGGATCTCTGGCATGACGGCGCTGCCGATCTCGTAGTCGATGCGCACGGTCACCTCGCCGCGGCGGCGCTGCAGCCGCGAGGTGAGAGGGCCCAGGAACAGGACGACGACGTAGTCCAGCGCGACCGCCGTGGCCGCCAGGGGGATCATGCCCGCCCCGCAGGCCATGCCGATGGCGGCGCTGAGCCAGACGGTCGCGGCGGTGGTCAGGCCCCGGACAGTGTCGTTGTTGACGAAGATGACCCCGGCTCCCAGGAAGCCGATACCGGAGACGATCTGCGCGGCCACACGGCTGGGGTCCACTGCAACATCCGAGCCGGTGATCGGGGCGAAGCCGTAGGCGGACACGAGGGTGAACAGGCACGAGCCCAGTCCCACCAGGACGTGCGTCTTGACGCCGGCGTCCTTGTGGCGCAGGTGGCGCTCGGCGCCCAGCGTCAGGCACAGGACGAAGGTGGCGAGCATCGCGACGACCTGGACCCCCACGTGGTTCAGGCTGAACAGCGTGTCCACACCGGCTCCCTTCCGTGTCGTCACCGTGCCTGTCCTGCCGGCAGCCGCCGGCCCCCTGCCGGCCCGCTGCCAGCACAGCGACGATTCTAAAGGAGCCCTTGGCCGGGCGCGCCTTTGGTGATGTCTCCCCATCGCGGCGGCGCTCAGGCACCGTTTAGCGTGAGCACACCATCTTCCCCCTGTTCCTGAGGCTTGTCAGACGTGTTGCTCTCCCCCTGCGCCACTTCCGAGGGAGCTGCTCGCGCCGGTCGGCTGCTGGAGCTCAGTGAGCGCCTGGCCGAGTCGGGCCGTCGGGGGGAGGCTTTGGATGCCGCACGGGAGGCCTGCCAGGCTCTCCGGGACCTGGCCCGGCTCGATTCAGGCACGTACCTGCCAGATCTTGCCGAGGGGCTGTCCGTCATGGCGGACCGCCTGCGCGAGGCCCGCCACATGCGTGAGGGGGTTGCGGTCTCGCAGGAGACGGTCCGGCTCCGACGGCGCCTGACCCGGCACGACTACGACGCCCACGCCTCCGGGCTGGCGCAGGCTCTGTGCCGCCTCGCCGTCGACCTGAGCGCTTCCGGCGATCTGCGTGACGCCCTGGCGAGCGCTCAGGAGTCCGTGGACCTCTACCGGGGTCTGCGCCGGGATGGTCCCTTCGACGAGGAGACCGGGTTGGCGCAGGCCCTGGTCACGCTCGCCTGCTGCCTGAGTGAGTCCGGTCGGCCGAGCGCCGCTTTCATCACCGCCCAGCAGGCCCTCACTGTCCGACGGCGTCTGGTCCGGGCCGATCCGGATGTACACACGCCCCGACTCGCAGCGGACCTGGCACGTCTGGCTCCCAGACTGCGCACGGTGGGCTATGTCGATGAGGCCCTCGAGATGGCCCGGGAAGCCGCGGGTCTCTACCGCCGCCTCGATGAGGAGGAGATCGGTTCCTGCACCGGCGATCTTGCCGGAGCTCTGGAGGTGCTGGCCGCCTGTGGGGCCGCCGTCGGGCGCCGAACCGAGGCACTGGAGGCGGCCGAGGAGGCCGCTGCACTCTACCGGGGACTGGCCCGCCGCACGCCGGCGCTCTCCTCGCCGAAGGCCGCCCATGCCCTGGCGACACTGGCTCGGCGCCTGAGTGACGTGGGACGGCACCGCGAGGCACTCGCCGCGGGCGAGGAAGCAGTCAACCTCGCTCGCGCTCTGGCCCACAGCGCCCCCGACAGCCATCTGCCTGACCTGGCCGACACCCTCACGGTCCAGGCCGCCTGTCTGCGTGACGGCGGCAGCCTGAACCGCGCTCTGGCTTCGGCGCGGGAGGCGGTCAGCATTCGACGCGCTCTGGAGCACAGCCGCCCCAGCACTGAGACCCCGGCCCTGGCTGAGTCCCTGTACGTCCTCGCCGTCTACCTGTACACGGCCGGGCAGCTGCAGGAGTCCTTCGCGATGGCCTGGGAGGCCATCGACATCTACCGGCAGCTGGTCCGTACCAACCCTGCCCCTCATACCGCCGACCTGGCTCGGGCGCTCAACATCCTCACCTTGAACCTCAGCCGGGCCGGGCGTGCGCACGAGGCCCTGGCTGCGGTGCAGGAGGCGGTCACCTTCTACCGGAGCCTGGCCCAGATCGATCCGACCGCCTACAAGCCGGACCTGGCGGCATGCCTGCACAACCTGGCCACGTGCCTGGGTGACGTCGGGGACCGCTCTGCCGCGCTCGCCGCGATCCGAGAGACGGCGGAGCTCCGTCGGGAGCTGGCAGCGCGCGACCCAGCGACGCACGCCCCGGCGCTGGCCCCGTGCCTGCACCGGCTCACCAAGCGCCTGGCCGAGGCCGGTCACCGAGGCGAGGCCCTGGAGACCGCACGGGAGGCGGTCGCCGCCTACCGGAGCCTGGCCCGCAGGCGCCCGGAGGACTTCGGCCGGGGGCTCGCCGGCGCGCTGCGAACCTATGCGTCAGTCCTCGAGTGGGCGGGCAGGAAGGCCGACGCCGCCCGCATCCGCCAGGAGAGCGAAGCCATGACGGAGGAAACGGCCTTGGAGGACTCCATCCGGGGATTCTGAGGGGCGGCACCGGCCCGGCAGTGCCGCGGTGCAAGCGCAGAGAGTGCGGAACGCGAAGCCGGGCGAATCGGGAACTGCGTTCTGCGCCCAGAACGTACCTTTCCTCCACACGACTGCGGCCCGCCCCCAGCGATCTGGAGGACACCGCAGTTCTCGTCGAAAAAGTACGTCCCCGATCACGATGTCCGACGCACAAGGCCCCGATCTACCGGCCTGCCCTGAGTTTCCCGCTTGCCCCGTCAGCCCCACCCCATCGCGGGATACCTGGGTGGTCATCTTCTACTAGTGCGGGGAGTCAACACGGGCAGGCCGCATTCTCCTCTGGTGCGTGCCAGGCCCCGGCCAGTGCCGATGCCGTCGGCCACCATCTGCCGACTAACACAGGGAGGGCCGGTCACCATCAGGTGACCGGCCCTCCCGGAGTTCTTGCTCAGAGCGTCAGCTCTGGCTCACTTCTCGACCTTCTGGGCGGCGGCGCCGCCGGCGGGGGCGAAGCCCGCGGCCTCGGCGTCCTCGGCGCTGGCGAACCAGACCTCGGCGACCGTGGCGTCGTACCAGCGCGAGCCGGGAACGTGGTACTTCATGGAGTCCTCGTTGCCCTTGACCAGGTGGTCGTCGTCGGGAGCGTCGGTGGCTCCCTCCTCGAGGCGGACCGCGCCGGCGTACTCGGCCTTGTCAGCCTTTTCAGCCTTGTCGGCCTTCTCCTCAGCCTTCTCGGTCGTGGCCTTCTTCTCGGCCTTGTCCTCGTCGGCGACGGCCTTCTGGGCGGCCTTCTTGGCGGTGGCGACCGCGTCCTCCACGATCTCCTTGCGGGCAACCGGCTCCAGCACCAGGGAGATGACCGCCATGGGGGCGTTGTCGCCCTTGCGGGGGGTCGTCTTGATGATGCGGGTGTAACCGCCCTCGCGGCCCTCGAACTTGGGGGCGAGCTCCTCGAAGAGGCGGTAGACGGCGTACTTGTCCGTCACCTTCTTCAGCACGGTACGGCGGGCGTGCAGGTCACCGCGCTTGCCCTTGGTGATGAGCTTCTCGACGTAGGGACGCAGGCGACGAGCGCGAGCCTCCGTGGTCTTGATCGACTCGTGAACGATGAGCTGCGTGGCCAGGTTGGCGAGCAGGTGACGCTCGTGCTGGGCGCTGCCGCCCAGACGGGGACCCTTAGTGGGGCGAGGCATGGTTGTCTCCTAGGTGAATAACGAGCCGGCTCAGGCCTGGGTCTCGTCGCTGAACGTGGGGTTGGCGTAGTCGTCGTCCGAGACGTAGTCGACCGGGGAGCCCTTGAGGGAGAGCCCCAGCTCGGCCAGCTTGTCCTTGATCTCGGAGATGGACTTGGCGCCGAAGTTACGGATGTCGAGCAGGTCGGCCTCGCTGCGCGAGACGAGCTCACCGACGGTGTGGATGCCCTCGCGCTTAAGGGCGTTGGAGGAGCGGGCCTGCAGGTCGAGCTCGTCGATCATGAGGGCCAGGTCCTGCTGGAAGGCCTCGTCGATCGGCGAGGGGCCGACCTCGATGCCCTCAGCCTCGACGTTGAGCTCACGGGCCAGGCCGAAGAGCTCCACGAGCGTCTTACCGGCGGAGGCCAGGGCGTCACGCGGGGTGATGGAGGACTTGGTCTCGACGTCGACGATGAGACGGTCGAAGTCGGTGCGCTGCTCCACACGGGTGGCCTCGACGGAGTAGGAGACCTTCTTGACCGGCGAGTAGATCGAGTCCACCGGGATGCGGGAGATCTCCGCGTTGGGGTCCTTGTTCTGGTTGGCAGAGACGTAGCCGCGGCCGCGCTCGACCGTCAGCTCGATCTCCAGCTTGCCCTTCTCGTTGAGAGTGGCGATGACCAGATCGGGGTTGTGGATCTCGACGCCGGCCGGCGGGGTGATGTCACCGGCAGTGACCTCGCTCGGACCGGACTTGCGCAGGTACATGACGACCGGCTCGTCGTTCTCCGAGGACAGGACGATCTCCTTGATGTTGAGGATGATCTGGGCGACATCCTCCTTGACCCCGGGGATCGTGCGGAACTCGTGGGGCACCCCGTCGATGCGGACGCTGGTCACGGCCGCCCCCGGGATGGAGGACAGCAGCGTGCGGCGCAGGGAGTTGCCGAGCGTGTAGCCGAAGCCGGGCTCGAGGGGCTCGAGCACGAAGCGCGAGCGGCGGTCCTCGACCACGACCTCCTCGGTGAGCGTGGGTCGCTGTGCAATGAGCACGTGGTTTCCTTTCGTCGCGGCGCCCGCTATATGACGCCGTTCCTCATGGGTGGAGCAGCCGGCCCGACCGGGCCGGCCCTACTCCGCGTCCCGCCGTGGGGGCGGAACGTGGTGAGACGACGACGCAGCAACCGGCTGCGCCGTCGTCCCTTGAAGCTCAGACGCGACGGCGCTTGGGCGGGCGGCAGCCGTTGAAGGCCTGGGGGGTGACGTCGGTGATCGAACCGACCTCGAGGCCAGCGGCCTGGAGGGAGCGGATCGCGGTCTCGCGGCCGGAGCCGGGACCCTTGACGAAGACGTCAACCTTCTTCATGCCGTGCTCCTGGGCGCGCCGGGCGGCGGCCTCGGCGGCGAGCTGGGCGGCGTAGGGGGTCGACTTGCGCGAGCCCTTGAAGCCGACCTGGCCGGAGGAGCACCAGGCAATGACGGCGCCCTGCGGGTCCGTCAGCGAGACGATGGTGTTGTTGAAGGTGGACTTGATGTAGGCGTGACCGTGGGTAACGTTCTTGCGGTCCTTGCGGCGCGTCTTGCGCGCGGCGGCGCGGGTCTTGGGAGGCATTCTTCCTTCTTCGTGATGAGGTCGTCACTGCGCCCTGCGCTGGGCGGGCGCGAGCTGCTGCTTACTTGGCCTTCTTCTTACCGGCCACGGTGCGCTTGGGGCCCTTGCGGGTACGCGCGTTGGTCTTGGTGCGCTGACCGTGCACCGGCAGGTGGCGGCGGTGGCGCAGGCCCTGGTAGCAGCCGATCTCGATCTTGCGGCGGATGTCCGCCTGAACCTCGCGACGCAGGTCACCCTCAACCTGGTAGTTGCCGTCGATGTGGGTGCGGAGCTTGACCAGCTCCTCCTCGGTGAGGTCCTTGACGCGGGTGTCGGGGTTGACGCCCGTCGCCTTCAGGGTCTCGTCCGCGCGGGTGCGTCCGATCCCGAAGATGTAGGTGAGTGCGATCTCGACTCGCTTCTCGCGAGGCAGGTCGACACCGGAAATGCGTGCCACGGTGTGGTTCTCCTGTGTGCTCCCGGAGGTCGTCACCCATCTCCCCCACCTCGCCTGGTGGCCCCGGCCTCCGAGAACCGGGGGTTGCGGACCCGCGGTGCGGGTGCGCTGGGATGGGTGCTGGAAAGGGCCGTCCAGCTTACTGGGCGGCCCGGCGCCGGGGACTCAGCCCTGACGCTGCTTGTGCCGCGGGTTCTCGCAGATGACCATGACGCGGCCGTGGCGACGAATCACCTTGCAGCTGTCACAGATCTTCTTGACGCTCGGCTTGACCTTCATGATGTTCCTCCGCCGGCTCTGAGAGCCGACATGTCACTTGTACCGGTAGACGATTCGGCCGCGGGACAGGTCGTAGGGGCTCAGCTCCACGACCACCCGGTCCTCGGGGAGGATGCGGATGTAGTGCTGCCGCATCTTTCCGGAGATGTGCGCGAGCACGACGTGCCCGTTGCTCAGCTCCACCCGGAACATCGCGTTCGGAAGGGCCTCGACGACCGATCCCTCGACCTCGATGACTCCGTCCTTCTTAGCCATGTTCCTCCATCGGTGCTTTCTCGCTCGAGTTCACCCCGACGACGTCGCCGCCGGGCAGCCGCGGTCGCCGTTGCGCAGGCCCACCGCGGGCGGATCCCCGTTGCCAGGGTCGTGAATGCGGTATGAGGGCATGCGTCATCGACGGACGCGCGTCCAGCGGATAACTTTACGGCAGACGGCCCGGGCTCCACCATGCCAGATGGCGCGATCACGCGGTGTTTCCTGACACACCGCAGGCGCGTGCGTCGTCGAGGACGCACCCCCGCAGCAGTTCCCGCATCAGCGACTCAGCCCAGCGCCTTGGGCTCGATGCCGTAGGGTGCCAGGCCCTCGGCTCCGCCGTCGGGCGCGGTGAGGACCCAGACGCCCCCGGGGACGATGGCCACGGTGTGCTCCCACTGGGCGGCGTGGGAGCCGTCCCGGGTGACGACGGTCCAGCCGTCGTCGAGTTCGCGGGTGGCCGGGCTGCCGGCGGTGAGCATGGGCTCGATGGCCAGCACCATGCCGGGGCGCAGTCGGGGGCCGCGCCGTTTGACGGAGTAGTTGAGGACGTCGGGGGCCATGTGCATGCTCGTGCCGATGCCATGGCCGACGTACTCCTGGAGGATCCCCAGCTCGTGGCCCTCCCGCTCGGCCACGTCCGCAACAACGGTCTCGACGGCGTCGCCGACCACATTGAGGCACAGCTGGCGTCCGCGCCCCTCCCCCGCTGCGGCACGGGCGACGGCGGCAATGGCCTCCCACAGGGCCTGTCGGGTGGTGGTGTCCACGAGCCGGTCGGTCTCGCTCAGGTAGTTACCGCCGACGACGGTGGTGAAGGCGGCGTCGCCGTGCCACTGAGTGCCGTCCTCGTCGACGATGTAGGCGCCGCAGTCGAAGGTGACCAGGTCGCCGTCGGCCAGGACCCGCTCACCGGGGATGCCGTGGACGACCTCGTCGTTGACGGAGATGCACACGGTGGCCGGGTAGTCGTAGTAGCCCAGGAAGTTGGAGTGAGCGCCGGCGGCCTTGATGACCCCGGCTGAGACGGCGTCGAGCTCGGCGGTGGTGATGCCGGCGCGCACCGCCTCGCGCAGGGCGGCGTGGATGTCGGCGACGACGAGCCCGGCCCGGCGCATGAGGCGAACCTGCCCGGGCGTCTTGATCTGGATCTGTTCGCGTGAGAGCACGGGTGCCTCCTGGGTCGTGTGGAGCGGGCTGGGCCTGGGGCCTGGGGCGGTTCCGACTCCCCCGTCAGGGACGGGGACGGGCCGGAGCATGCGCAGGCGGGTCGTCCGCTTAAGCAGACGACCCGCCGGTGAGCGTGGGCTTCAGGAGCCGGTGATGCCGCGGGAGGCGAGGGCCTCCATGATGCGGCCGGTGACGACATCGATCTCGCCCATGCCGTCGACCTGGACGAGCAGGTCGCGCTCGGCGTAGAGATCGGCCAGCGGCGCGGTGGACTCGGCGTAGACCTCGAGGCGGCGGCGGATGACGGGCTCGGTGTCGTCGGCCCGCCCCTGCTCGCCGGCCCGCTTGAGCAGGCGGGCGACGACGGCCTCAGCGTCGGCGGTAATCTCGACGACGACGTCGAGGGCCAGGCCCGAGGCCTTCAGCATGGAGTCGAGCTCGCCGACCTGCGCGGTGGTGCGCGGGTAGCCGTCCAGGAGGAATCCGTTCTCGCAGTCGGCCTGGGCGATGCGGTCAGCGACCATGGCGTTGGTGATGGAGTCGGGGACGTACTCGCCCTTGTCCATGTAGGCCTTGGCCTGGGTGCCGAGCTCGGTGGCGCCGGCGACGTTGGCGCGGAAGATGTCTCCGGTGGAGATGGCCGGGATGCCCAGGCGCTCGGCGATCCGGGCGGCCTGGGTGCCCTTACCCGCTCCGGGGGGACCGAGAAGAACCATGCGTGCGCTCATGACAAGAACCCTTCGTAGTGACGCTGCTGCAGCTGGGAGTTGACTTCCTTGACGGTCTGGAGGCCCACACCCACCATGATGAGGATAGTGGTTCCACCGAAGGGCAGGTGCTGAGCCAGGTCCAGCCAGATGACGGCGAGCGTCGGGATGAGGGCGAGGACCACCAGGTAGATGGAGCCCGCCGTCGTGATGCGGTTGATGACGTAGGACAGGTAGCGCACGGTGGGCTCGCCGGCGCGGATGCCGGGGATGAAGCCGCCGTAGCGCTTCATGTTGTCCGCGATCTCCTCGGCGTCGAAGGTGATGGCCGTGTAGAAGAAGGCGAAGAACAGGATGAGGACGCCGTAGGCAGTCAGGTAGATCGGGCTCGTCTGCTGCAGGTTCGTCAGGATCCACTGCACCCACTTGCTCGCCTGATTGCCGAAGCCGGCGATGAGCTGGGGCATGGCCAGGATCGAGGAGGCGAAGATGACGGGGATGACGCCGGCGGTGTTGATCTTGACCGGGATGTAGGTGGTCGATCCGCCGTACTGGCGCCGCCCAATCATCCGCTTGGCGTACTGCACGGGGATGCGCCGCTGGGCCTGCTCGATGTACACGACCGCGAGGGTGGCCAGGAGGACGACGGCCACGATGATGGCGAAGTTGGCCGCCCCGTTGTTGCCTCCGGCGATGGAGAACATGTTGGAGGGGAACTGGGCCACGATGGAGGTGAAGATGAGCAGTGACATGCCGTTACCGATGCCGCGCTCGGTGATGAGCTCACCCAGCCACATGATGAGGCCGGTGCCGGCGGTCATGGTGATGATGATGAGCAGCGGAGTGACGATCGAGTCGCCGGGGACAATGTCCTGGGCGCGAGCGCATCCCTGGAAGAGCTGGCCGCTCTTGGCCGTGGCCACGATGGTGCTGGACTGGAGCAGCCCCAGGCCGATGGTGAGGTAGCGGGTGTACTCGGTGAGCTTGGCGGTGCCCGCCTGTCCCTCCTTGTGGAGCTCCTCGAATCGGGGGATGACGACCCGCAGGAGCTGGATGATGATGGAGGCCGTGATGTAGGGCATGATGCCCAGCGCGAAGACGCTCAGCTGGAGCAGCGCACCACCGGAGAAGACGTTGACCAGGCTGAGGAGGTTCTGCTCCTTGCCGGCCTCCCCGATGCAGTACTTGGCGTTGGCCAGGTTGACGCCGGGCGCCGGCAGGATCGACCCGAGCCGGAACAGGGCCATGATGCCGAGGGTGAAGAGCAGCTTCGCCCTGAGGTCTGGCGTTCTGAACGCCTGAGTGAACGCGCTGAGCACTCGATCTCCTGTGGACTCGGGGGTGGGTTCGGCCTTGCGGGCAGCAAGGCGGAGCGCAGGGGAACTGCGCCCGGCCCAGACTACCCCGCCGAGCTCGCCACCTGGGCGCTGAGACGGGCTTGCAACGTGGCTGAGGTGCGGGTTTTCTCACGTCTCGTCCCGGTACGGTAGTCCGGGGTGATCCAAGGCACCTCGCCGCCGACGCGCAAGAGCCGTCTTGCTGCGCGCCGGCCGCGCACGACGGACCCCGGCGGCCCAGGTTTCCCTGGACCGCCGGGGTCAGCGATCTGGCGATGCGTCAGAACCGCTCCGTCAGGCAGTCCCTGCCGGGCGCGGCTCGACGGCGTTAGCGCGTGGCGATGGAGCCGCCGGCAGCCTCGATCTTCTCCTTGGCGGAGCCGGACCAGGCGTCGACCGTGAGCGTCAGGGCCACGGTGACGTCGCCGCCGCCGAGGACCTTGACGAGCTGGTTCTTGCGAACCGCACCCTTGGCGACGAGGTCCTCCACGGTCACCGTGCCGCCCTCGGGGAACAGCTCGGCGATGCGGCCGACGTTCACAGGCTGGAACTCGACCCGGTTGGGGTTGCGGAAGCCGCGCAGCTTGGGAAGACGCATGTGCAGCGGCATCTGGCCACCCTCGAAACCGGGACGGACCTGGTAACGAGCCTTGGTGCCCTTGGTACCGCGACCGGCGGTCTTACCCTTGGACGCCTCACCACGACCCACACGGGTCTTGGCCTTCTTGGCGCCGGGGGCGGGACGCAGGTGGTGCAGCTTGACGACGCGCACCTTCTCCTCCTGCGTGTTCTCGGTGTCAGCCATCTCAGACCTCCTCAACGGTGACCAGGTGGTGCACCGTGGCAATCAGGCCGCGCACACTGGGGCTGTCCTCGCGCACGACGGACTGGCGGATCTTGCGCAGACCCAGGGTCTTGAGGGACTCGCGCTGGCGGTGGGTGCCCCCGATGCCAGAGCGGACCTGAGTGACCTTGAGCTGCTTGGTCATCTGCTTCGATGCGGACTCAGCCATCACGCACCCACTCCTTCAGCGGCCTTCTCGGCCTCCTGCTTCTCAGCCTGAGCGCGCTTGTCAGCCTCACCCTCGGCGCGGGCCCGCAGCATGGACTGCGGGGCGACGTCCTCCAGCGGCAGGCCACGGCGGGCCGCAACGGCCTCCGGCTGCTCGAGCTGCTTGAGGGCGTCCACCGTGGCGTGCACGATGTTGATCGCGTTGGAGGAGCCCAGCGACTTGGACAGGATGTCGTGGACACCGGCGCAGTCCAGCACGGCGCGCACCGGGCCACCGGCGATAACACCGGTACCGGGGGACGCCGGGCGCAGGAGGACGACTCCGGCGGAGTCCTCGCCCTGGACCAGGTGCGGGATGGTGCGGCGGATCATCGGGACGTGGAAGAAGTTCTTCTTCGCGATCTCGACGGCCTTGGCGATGGCGGCGGGAACTTCCTTCGCCTTGCCGTAGCCCACGCCGACGGTGCCCTCACCGTCACCGACGACCACGAGGGCCGTGAAGGTGAAGCGGCGGCCGCCCTTGACGACCTTGGACACGCGGTTGATGGTGACGACGCGCTCGATGTACTTGTCGTCGTTGCCGCGACCACGGTCGCGGCGGTCGTTGTTGCGGTCGCGGCGGCCGCGGCCCTCGCCCCGGCGCTCGTCGTTCTCGCGCTGGGCCGAGCCGTCGGACGACGCGGACCTGTCTCGCTGCGGTGCAGCCATCAGATGTTCCTCTGCTTTCTCGTCGTCTTAGTGCTCACAGCTTCAGGCCGCCCTCACGGGCGCCCTCGGCGACGGCCGCGACACGGCCGTGGTACTTGTTGCCGCCGCGGTCGAACACGACTGCCTCAATGCCCAGCGCCTTGGCACGCTCGGCGATGAGCTCGCCGACCTTGTGGGCGGCGCCCACCTTGTGGCCCTCGACGCCCTTGGCGGCCTCCTCCAGGGTGGAGGCGGCGCACAGGGTGTGGCCGATGGTGTCGTCCACGACCTGAGCCACCATGTGGCGGTTGGATCGGGTGACCACCAGGCGGGGACGCTCGGGCGTGCCGGAGATGTGCTTGCGCACGCGCTGGTGACGGATCTTGCGGGCGATGGCACGGGGGTTGCCCTTGCCCCTCTTGATCGAGTAAGCCATGGTCACTTACCAGCCTTTCCGACCTTGCGGCGCACGTTCTCGCCGGCGTAGCGCACGCCCTTGCCCTTGTAGGGCTCCGGCGGACGGATCTTGCGGATGTTCGCCGCGACCTCGCCGACCTGCTCCTTGGAGATACCGGAGACGGTGATCTTCAGGTTGCCGTCGACCGTGAAGGTGATGCCCTCGGGGGGCTCAACGGTAACGGTGTGGGAGAAGCCGAGGGAGAGCTCGATGCCCTGGCCCTTGGCGGCGACGCGGTAACCGGTGCCGACGATCTCGAGCTGCTTGGTGTAGCCCTCGGTGACGCCGATCACCATGTTGTTGATGAGGGTGCGCGACAGTCCGTGCAGCGAGCGCGAGCGGCGCTCGTCGTCGGGGCGCGTAACCAGGATGGAGCCGTCCTCCTGGCGGATGACGCTCAGGGGCTCGCTGATCGTGCGGGACAGGGTGCCCTTGGGGCCCTTGACCGTCACGTCCTGGCCGTCGATGGTGACGTCCACTCCGGCAGGGACCGGAACGGGGAGCCGTCCAATACGAGACATGGTTTTCCTCCGTTCCTTCTCTTACCAGACGTAGGCGAGGACTTCGCCGCCCACGCCACGCGACTCGGCCTGCTTGTCGGTCAGGAGGCCGGAGGAGGTGGACAGGATCGCCACTCCCAGGCCGCCGAGGACCTTGGGCAGGTTGGTGGACTTGGCGTAGACGCGCAGGCCGGGCTTGGAGATCCGGCGCAGGCCCTGGATGGCCCGCTGGCGGTTGGCTCCGTACTTGAGGCTCAGCGTGAGCGTCTTGCCGACCTCGGCGTCCGTGACCTCGTAGCCGGCGATGTAGCCCTCGGCCTTGAGCATCTCAGCGATGTTCACCTTGAGCTTGCTCGACGGCATCGACACGGTGTCGTGGTAGGCGCTGTTTGCGTTGCGCAGACGGGTCAGCATGTCTGCGATGGGGTCTGTCATTGTCATGAGTGGGCCTTAGCCCTTCCTCGTCGTGGTTTCCTCAGCGGACCTGCGACGTAAGTTCTTACCAGCTGGACTTGCTCACGCCCGGGAGCTCGCCGCGAAGGGCCATCTCACGCAGGCAGATACGGCACAGGCCGAACTTGCGGTAGACCGAGTGCGGGCGGCCGCAGCGCTGGCAGCGCGTGTAGGCACGGACACCGAACTTGGGCTTGCGGTTCGCCTTCTCAATCAGTGCGGTCTTCGCCATCTCACTTCTCCTTGAAGGGGAAGCCGAGCTGCTTGAGCAGCGAGCGGGCCTCCTCGTCGGTCTTGGCCGTGGTCACCACGGTGATGTCCATGCCGCGGACGCGGTCGATCTGGTCCTGGTCGATCTCGTGGAAGACAGCCTGCTCGGTCAGACCGAAGGTGTAGTTGCCGTTCCCGTCGAACTGCTTGGGGCTCAGACCCCGGAAGTCGCGGATACGGGGAAGGGAGATCGAGACAAGGCGGTCCAGGAACTCCCACATGCGGTCGCCGCGCAGCGTGGAGTGCGCACCGATCGGCATGCCCTCACGCAGCTTGAACTGCGCGATGGACTTGCGGGCCCGGGTGACCTGGGGCTTCTGTCCGGTGATGGCGGCGAGGTCGCGCACGGCGCCCTCGATCATCTTGGAGTCGTGGGCGGCCTCGCCCACACCCATGTTGACGACGACCTTGACGACGCGCCCGACCTCCATCACGTTGCCGTGCTGGAACTCCTTGAGCAGGGCGGGGCGCACCTCCTCGGTGTACTTCGTCTTGAGACGGGGGGTGGTCTTCTCAGCCATGGTCACAGGTCCTCCCCGCTCTTCTTGGCGTAACGCACGCGGACGGTGCGCTTGCGGCCGTCGGGACGCACGCCCTCCTCGACGCGGAAGCCCACGCGGGTGCGCTTCTTCGTCTTGGGGTCGACGAGCATGACGTTGGAGGCGTGGATGGGCGCCTCAACGGTCTCGATGCCGCCGGTGCGGGCGCCCTGCTGGGACTGCCCCACCTTGGTGTGCTTGGTCACGCGCTGGACGCCCTCGACGATGACACGGTCAGTGCCCTTGAGGACCTCCAGAACGCGGCCGGTCTTGCCCTTGTCCTTACCGGCGATGACGATGACCTGGTCGCCCTTCTTGATGCGTGCCATGTTCAGATCACCTCCGGGGCGAGCGAGACGATGCGCATGAACTTCTTCTCGCGAAGCTCACGGCCGACGGGGCCGAAGATGCGCGTACCGCGCGGCTCCCCATCGTTCTTGAGGATGACGGCGGCGTTCTCGTCGAAGCGGATGTATGAGCCGTCGGGACGACGACGCTCCTTGCGGGCACGCACGACGACGGCCTTGACGACCTCGCCCTTCTTCACGTTGCCGCCGGGAATGGCGTCCTTGACGGTGGCGACGATCGTGTCGCCGATACCCGCATAGCGCCGACCCGATCCACCGAGAACACGGATGCAAAGGATCTCCTTGGCACCGGTGTTGTCGGCGACCTTCAGTCGCGACTCCTGCTGGATCATTGAGTGTTCTCCTGTCGTCGAGCCGGTTCTCAGGAAGCTCCTGAGCCTGGCCGAACGTTCTTCTGGTCTTGCACACGTCTCCCCCGGCCACAGGCCGCACGAGGCTGACCCAGGGATAGGGGATTCCCGCGATACGCTGTCCCGACAGACACAGGCGCAGACTGCACGAGGTCTCTGCCGGACGCACCGAGGGCGCGCGCAACTCCATAAGCCTAGTCCAGCCGCCGCATCACGCGGAACCTGAGATGACCAGCCCGCCCTGTGCCTTTGCTCACCGGCTTTTCCCGGGCCTCCGACGCCGACGCTCGAAGCACCCGGTCGGCCCATCGACCCCTGGCCGACGACGTACCTGCCCGCCGAGGACTGCGTTGTCCTCCAGACGACTGAGGCGCGACCGTCGTCCTTTGGGGGAACAGGGCATCCTCGTCGCACACCGCAGTCCCCGATCCGTCTGCCTGACTGTCGGCGGTGGTCCGCAGCCGGCCCTGGCCCGGGCCTTTTCAGAACCGCCTCTACTCCACGACGGTCGGGATCTACTGGCCAAGGGTTGTGCACACTGCACGAAGGCCCCATCTACCCGCAGTACACCCCATCCTCCTCCAGTAGTGCCCAACCCTCGTGGAGTACTACGCGGTCCGGCACCGGCGCCGCACCGCAAGGCTGCTCACATCCCGTGGGGCCGCCGCCCCTGAGAACCTCGCCGTCAACAACGCCGACGCCGCAGCCTCCCGGGTGGGATGCTGCGGCGTCGGGGGCCGGCTCGACCGAGTCGAGGGCGGCGTTCAGCCGAGGATCACTTGGCGCGCTCGAGGATCTCCAGGAGGCGGAAGTGCTTGGTGGCGCTCAGCGGGCGGGTCTCCATAATGGAGACGAGATCGCCGACACCGGCCTCGTTGTTCTCGTCGTGGACCTTGACCTTCTTGGAGCGACGGAGGACCTTGCCGTACAGGGAGTGCTTGTAGCGCTCCTCGACGAGGACGACCACCGTCTTGTCCATCTTGTCGGAGACGACGTAGCCGCGACGCACCTTGCGCTGGGGGCGCTCGGTGGACTGCTCGACGTTCTCAGTGCTGGTCTGCTCGCTCACTTGGACTCCTCCGTGCTCGGGGCGGTGCGAATACCGAGCTCACGCTCGCGCACGATCGTGTAGATGCGGGCGATGTCGCGACGCACAGCCTTGAGACGTCCGTGGTCCTCGAGCTGGCCGGTCGCCGAGGCGAACCGGAGGTTGAACAGCTCGGCCTTGGCCTTGGAGAGCTCCTCGGAGAGGCGCTCGTTGTCCATGCCGTCGAGGTCGGCGGGGGTCAGGCCCTTGGAACCGATTGCCATCAGACGTCACCACCCTCACGAGTCACGAAACGGGTCTTCATCGGAAGCTTGTGCTGTGCGCGGCGCATGGCCTCGCGGGCGAGGGCCTCGTCGACACCGCCGAGCTCGAACAGGATGCGTCCGGGCTTGACGTTGGCGATCCACCACTCGGGTGCACCCTTACCGGAACCCATACGGGTCTCGGCGGGCTTCTTGGTCAGGGGGCGGTCCGGGAAGATGTTGATCCACACCTTGCCGCCACGCTTGATGTGGCGGGTCATGGCGATACGGGCCGCCTCGATCTGGCGGTTGGTGATGTAGGCGGGCTCGAGGGCCTGGATGCCGTACTCACCGAAGGCGATCTGGTTGCCGCCCTTGGAAAGGCCCGTGCGGTGCGGGCGGTGCTGCTTGCGGAACTTGGTCCGGCGGGGGATGAGCACGGCTCAGGCCTCCGTTCCCTGGTCTGCGGCAGCGGTCTCGGCGGCCGGCGTCTGCTCGGCTGCCTGCTGCTGCTCGGTGTTCTGACGCGAACCGCGCTCACCGCGGTCGCCACGACGGCCGCCGCGGCGCTCGCCCCGGCCCCGGCCACGGGAGCCGGACTCGGCCTGCTGGCGGGCGAACTCGCGCTCGGTGATGTCGCCCTTGTAGATCCACACCTTGACGCCGAGGCGGCCGAAGGTGGTCTTGGCCTCGTAGAAGCCGTAGTCGATGTTCGCGCGCAGGGTGTGCAGCGGCACGCGCCCCTCGCGGTAGAACTCGCTGCGGCTCATCTCGGCGCCGCCCAGGCGACCGGAGCACTGCACCCGGATGCCCTTGGCGCCGGCACGCATCGCGGACTGCATGCCCTTGCGCATGGCGCGACGGAAGGACACGCGGGAGGCGAGCTGCTCAGCGATGCCCTGGGCGACCAGCTGGGCGTCCAGGTCGGGGCTCTTGACCTCGAGGATGTTGAGCTGGACCTGCTTGCCGGTCAGCTTCTCGAGCTGACCGCGCAGGCGCTCGGCCTCGGCCCCACGGCGACCGATAACGATACCGGGACGGGCGGTGTGCAGGTCGACACGCACGCGGTCACGGGTGCGCTCGATGTCGACCTTGGAGATACCGGCCCGCTCCATGCCGTCCTCCATGAGGCGGCGGATCTTGACATCCTCCTCCACGAAGTCGCGGTAACGCTGACCGGGCTTAGTGGAGTCGGCGAACCAGCGCGAACGGTGGTCCGTGGTGATGCCCAGGCGGAACCCGGTCGGGTTGACCTTCTGCCCCATTACCGGGCTCCTTCCTTCGTTGCGGCGTCGGACTTGTCCCCGACGATGACGGTGATGTGGCTGGTCCGCTTGAGGATCCTGCTGGCCCGGCCCTGCGCACGGGGACGGAACCGCTTCAGGGTGGGACCCTCGTCGGCGAACGCCTCGATGATGAACAGGTCGTTCTCGTCGAAACGCTCACCGTCACGCTCAGCCTTGAACCGGGCGTTGGCGATTGCGGACTCGAGGACCTTGCGCACCGGCACCGCAGCGGCCTGCGGGGCGAATCGGAGCACGTTGACGGCCTCGACAGCGCGCTTGCCGCGGACGACGTCCACGACCCGGCGCGCCTTCATCGGCGTGCAGCGCACGTACTTGGCCTGCGCCTTGGCTTCCATGTTCTCTGCCTCTCAAACTTTCCGACGTCCGTCAGCGACGCGACTTGCGGTCGTCCTTGACGTGCCCGCGGAAGGTGCGGGTCGGAGCGAACTCACCGAGCTTGTGGCCCACCATGGACTCGGTAACGAAGACCGGCACGTGCTTACGACCGTCGTGGACGGCGAAGGTGTGCCCCAGGAAGTCCGGCGTGATGACCGAACGGCGGGACCAGGTCTTAATGACGTTCTTGGTGCCCTTCTCGTTCTGAGCGTCCACCTTCTTAAGGAGGTGGTCGTCGACGAAGGGACCCTTCTTCAGACTACGCGGCATGATTCAGGCTCCTATCAGCGCTTCTTGCCGGTCCGACGACGACGCACGATGAGGCGGTCGCTGGACTTGTTGGGACGGCGGGTGCGGCCCTCGGGCTTGCCCCACGGCGAGACGGGGTGACGACCACCGGAGGTCTTGCCCTCACCACCACCGTGCGGGTGGTCCACCGGGTTCATGACGACACCGCGGACGGTCGGGCGCACGCCCTTCCAGCGCATACGGCCGGCCTTACCCCAGTTGATGTTGGACTGCTCGGCGTTGCCGACCTCACCGATGGTGGCGCGGCAGGCGGCCTCCACGTTGCGGATCTCCCCGGAGGGCATGCGCAGCTGCGCGTACTTGCCCTCCTTGGCGACCAGCTGGACGGAGGTGCCGGCGCTGCGAGCGATCTTGGCCCCGCCACCGGGACGCAGCTCGACCGCGTGGACGACCGTACCGGTGGGGATGTGACGCAGCTGCAGGTTGTTGCCGGGCTTGATGTCGGCGCTGGGGCCGGCCTCGACGACGTCGCCCTGACGGAGCTTGTTCGGGGCGATGATGTAGCGCTTCTCGCCGTCCATGTAGTGCAGCAGGGCGATGCGCGCGGTGCGGTTGGGGTCATACTCGATGTGAGCGACCTTCGCGGGCACGCCGTCCTTGTCGTGACGACGGAAGTCGATGAGACGGTAGGCGCGCTTGTGGCCACCACCCTTGTGGCGGGTGGTGATACGGCCGGAGGAGTTGCGTCCACCGGACTTGCTCAGCGGGCGCACCAGCGACTTCTCGGGCGTGCTGCGCGTGATCTCCACGAAGTCGGCCACGGAGGAGCCGCGACGACCCGGGGTCGTGGGCTTGTACTTACGGATTCCCATATCGATCCTTTACCTTCCGTGGCGCACTAGGCCACATCACCGAAGATGTCGATGGTCCCCTCGCGCAGGGTGACGATCGCACGGCGGGTGTCCTTGGACTTGCCGATCCCGGTACGGGTGCGGTGCGTCTTGCCCTTGCGGTTGATGGTGTTCACCGAGGAGACCTTGACATCGAAGATGGCCTCGACGGCCTGCTTGATCTCGGTCTTGTTGGATCCCGGCGCCACAATGAACGTGTACTGGCCACGGTCCATGCAGGCGTAGGACTTCTCGGAGACCACCGGCGCAATGATGACGTCGCGGGGGTTCTTGGACTTCTCGAGGCTCACTTGGACTCCTCCTCACCCTTGCCCAGGAACGCGTCCAGGCCAGAGGCCGTGAAGACGACGTCGTCGGACTTCAGGACGTCGTAGGTGTTGAGCTGGTCGGCCCACAGGACGTGCGCCTCGGGGGCGTTGCGCAGGCTGAGCCTGGACAGGTCGTCCTGACGGTCCACGATCACCAGGGCCTTGCGGTCGGTGAGGTTGCGCAGCGCGACCAGGGCGTTCTTGGTGGAGGGCACCGTGGTGGTGACGAACTCGGTGATGACGTGGACGCGGCCGTTGCGGGCGCGGTCGGACAGGGCGCTGCGCAGGGCGGCGGCCTTCATCTTCTTGGGGGTCCGCTGGGTGTAGTCGCGCGGCTGCGGGCCGTGGACGGTGCCACCGCCGACGAACTGCGGGGCGCGGGTCGAGCCCTGGCGGGCGCGGCCGGTGCCCTTCTGGCGGTAGGGCTTGCGACCACCACCGCGGACGTCGCCGCGGGTCTTGGTGGCGTGGGTGCCCTGGCGGGCCGCGGCCAGCTGGCCGACGACCACCTGGTGCATGAGCGGAATGTTGAGGGGGGCGTCGAAGACCTCGGCGGGCAGCTCGACGCTGCCGGTCTTCTTGCCAGCGGAGTCGACGACGTCGACGGTGAGTGCCTCAGTCATGGTCTCAGGCTCCCTTCACGGCGGTGCGGACGACGACGACCGAGCCCTTGGGGCCGGGGATCGCGCCGTTGACGAGCAGAACGCCCTTGTCAACGTCGATGCCGCGGATCTTGAGGTTCTGGACGGTGCGGCGCGCGTGGCCCATACGACCGGCCATGCGCAGGCCCTTGAAGATGCGCCCGGGGGTGGCGCAGGCGCCGATGGAGCCGGGCTTGCGGTGGTTGCGGTGAGCACCGTGGGAGGCGCCCACACCGGCGAAGCCGTGGCGCTTCATGACACCGGCGAAACCCTTACCCTTGGAGGTTCCGGTGACGTCGACCAGCTGGCCGACCTCGAAGGTGTCAGCGGCCAGCTCCTGGCCGGGGGTGAACTCCGACGCCAGGGAGGTGCGAATCTCCGCCACGTGGCGGCGGGGCTCGACCCCGGCCTTGGCGAAGTGGCCGGCGAGCGGCTTGGTGACCTTGCGGGCGTCGATGTCGCCGAAGGCGAGCTGAACGGCCTCGTAGCCATCGGTCTCGATGGTGCGGACCTGGGTCACGACGTTGGTGTCGACCCGGACGACGGTCACGGGGCGCAGGACCCCGTTCTCGTCCCAGATCTGCGTCATGCCGAGCTTGGTGCCGAGCAGCGCCTTGGCAGGCGCGGCGGCAGCCGGCGTGTTAAGCGTTGTCATGGCAGTCCTCAGAGCTTGATCTCGATGTTGACGTCAGCGGGCAGGTCGAGACGCATGAGCGAGTCGACGGCCTTGGGCGTCGGGTCGACGATGTCGATCAGCCGCTTGTGCGTGCGCATCTCGAAGTGCTCGCGGCTGTCCTTGTACTTGTGCGGCGACCGGATCACGCAGAACACGTTCTTCTCGGTCGGCAGCGGCACCGGGCCCACGACCGTCGCGCCAGCGCGGGTCACGACATCGACGATCTTGCGCGCCGAGGAGTCAATGACCTCGTGGTCGTAGGACTTGAGCCGGATGCGGATCTTCTGTCCCGCCATGGCGCCTAACCTCTCTTGTACTTGCTTCTGGCCGGTCCACGCGCTCGGGCGTGTCGCTTCAGGACGCGCGCCACTCCCGTGATGGAAGGCGGTGAACCGGTCTGGACACACGGAAACCCGTTCAGAAGGAACGGGTCCGTCAGAATGAATCCCGGGGTGACCCCGGGGCGGCACAACCAGGGGCGTACAGGCGCACACCCTTGGCCGGCCGGATTACGGTATCAGGGCTCCCACGGGCAGCGGAACCCAGGATGGGGCCTAGAGCCTGTGAGTCCGCCCACTGGTCCCCGCGCTCGGGCGTGTCGCATCCAGTACCGGGATCTCAGCGGTGTCGATGAGCTCCTGATCATCCCAGCGGCCGGACGGCGCGGACAGCGAGGCGATCTCCTCCAGGAGCGCCAGGTTCTCCATCTCGGAGGGCTGGGGAGGTACCGGAAGGTCGGTGAACCACCGTTGGGGCTCGACACCGGCGTCGTCGTCCATCCAGATCCGCATCTGCTCCGCCCAGGTCTGTGGCTGCGGTTCCTCCTGCGCGGCCCGGGCTCTGGCCAGGGCGCGCTCCTTGGCCCTCGCCGCCGCGTAGCCCGAGCGCCACAGGTACAGCCCGACGACGATGAGTCCCGCCGCCAGGCCCACGGCCCACCAGGGGAAGTGGGGAACGTCAGGGCGCTTGCCCGCCGCCGCGAGGTCCTTGGCCGGGGTCGGGTAGATGCGCTCACCGGTCAGCAGGATGCGGTGGGTGTTGATGCCCAGGGGCGTGCAGGTCACCAGGGTGAGCAGGTCCTTGCCCTCCTCGACGCGCAGGGCCTCGGTCTCCTCGGGCTCGACGACCTTGGTACTGGTGACCCGGTAGGTGAGGACCTCTCCGAAGACCTCGACGATGAGGCTGTCACCGGTCTTGACCTTGTCCAAGTTGGTGAACATGGTGGCCTCGGCCAGACCTCGGTGCCCGGTGATGACCGAGCGGGTCCCCTCTCCCCCGACCGGCAACGAGGTGCCCTCCAGGTGCCCCAGGCCCTTGAGCAGGGTGTCGTCGGCCGTGCCGTGGTAGACGGGCAGGTCCAGGGAGATGGAGGGGATCTTGAGACGGGCCATGAGGCCCTCGTTATTGGCCTTGAGGATGTTGGCGTACTGCAAGGAGCTGTCCTTGCTGGAGCCGGCACCGGTGGGGACGTGGTTGTTGGCCTCCAGGACCGCCCCGGCCGAGAGCGCGTCGTTGTAGGCGTGCGCCTGCTCGACCTGGGTCTTGGCATCTGGACGAGCCCCATCGACCTGGGCGGAGTAGTCGGCAGTCACCTTCGACTGGTTGTACTGGGAGACCCAGGAGGCCGCCGTCGGATAGGTCAGCAGCCCCATGCCCACCACCGCCATGATGGAGGTGACCAGGGCGGAGACCGACAGGCGCCAGGCCCGGGGACGACGATGCTTCTGGAGGCTCGAGGCGCGGGTGCGCGGAGTCCGGGCGGTGCGGGGTGTGCGTGCTTTGCGAGAGATCATGGGGGCCTCGTGCGCTTCCAGGGTCGGGTGTGTCGGGGTGGGGATGGTGCGGGTTCGCACATGGCGGTGCAGGCGCCCGGCGGATCGGGGTCCGTCGAGTGCCTGCACCGGTTCCGCTCAGGCCACCACCTCACGATCGAGACGGGTTCAGAACCGGTCACGACGTGGGTGAGGTGGTGCCCTTGCGGTCGTGGCTGTCGGCCGGGGCTCACTGGTCCCGACCGACAGCCGGTGTCATCAGAGCGCGAGGTTCGCGTTCTGCTTGCGCTCGCGGTAGCGGGCCACGAGGACGGAGCCGACGGCGATCATCAGCAGGGACGCGCCGGAGGCGGTCAGGATGAGCATGCCGTTGGCACCGGTCAGGGGCAGGCCCGGAACCGACTGCTTGGTGTTCTCGATGGTGACGTTGTCCGTGGTCACCGCACCGACCTCAATCTTGACGGGGGTCACGGCGCCGTCACCGGCGGGCAGGACGTAGCCGGCCGGAGCCTTGGTCTCGACCAGGACGTAGCAGCGCGCGGTGGCATCCTTCTGGTTGTCACGGTTCGCACCGTCGATGGAGTCGGAGATGAACAGTCCCTTGACGTTGATGGCGCCCTGGGCGTCCGTGGTCAGCGTGGTCTCGCCGTTGATGGCGATGGGGTCGCCTTCCTTGTCCTTGGTGCAGGTACCGGCGTAGGCGTTCTTGGCCTTGTACAGCTGGAACTGAGCGCCCTGGAGGCCGGCTTTGTCCTGGCCCTGCTGGTGGTTGTCCACCTTCTTGATGAGCAGGTCGCCCCAGCGGGAAGTCACCTCGTTAGAGGTCGGCGGGTTCTCAGGGTTCGCCGGGGGCTCCTCGGGCGTCGGGGGCTGTTCGGCGTAGACGGTGTCGCTGATCACCTGAGCCCGGTTCGTGATGGCGCCGTTGCGGGCCTCGGTCACCTTGCCCTGGAAGACGGCGGACACCTTCTTGCCGGGGGCGGCCTTGATCTTCTTCAGACCCTCGGCGGTGAAGGTGACGGTGACGGTCTGCCCCTTGGTGTCCACCTTGTAGTCGGTGGGATCCAGGGTCGTGCCCTCGAGGGAGACCTCAGTGGCGGTCACCGCCGTGAGGCGGTCGTCCAGGGTGTCCCTGAGCTGGAAGTACTTGTAGAAGGACTTGGCGTCGAGAGTCGGCGCCGTCGAGCTCACCGGGAACTTGATGAGGGAGCCGACACCGTAGCCGTTGAGCTTCTGCTCCTGGATGCTCTTCTCAACGCTGATGGCCTCGTTCTTGGGGTAGACGTGGACATCGTAGATCCACTGGCCGTCGGCGCCCGCAGCGGTGTTCGGGTGAGGAACCGTCACCACGAAGGGCTTGGCCTTCTGGACGATGTTGCCGGGGGTCGTGGTCTCGCACACGAGGTAGGCCTGAACCGGCATCTCCGTGATCGTGGCGAGTCCCTCGTCGTTGGTGGCCGGGGAGACCTTGGGGGTGCCGAACTTGTGCGCTCCCAGCGTGGGGGCGGCGGGGTTGGTGCAGGCGCTGTCCGGCACGCCGGCCTTGGACAGGTCACTGATCGTGTCCCACCCGGCGGGGTCCTTCAGGTTGATGTCGGTGATCGGGTAGGCGGTGAAGACGACGCCCTGGACGGGAGTCCCCTTGCTGTCCGCGTTCTGCGGGGTACCGGTGGGGTTACCGATGTCCTTGCCACCACCGTTGAGGTGCTTGTGGATGGCGAGGGAGCCCGTCGCATCCGTCTTGATGTTGCCGTAGTTAGGCGTTTCCGTGGCCACGGCCGAAGGGGCCAGGCCGAGGAAGGCCAGGGTGAGGACACCGGCTGCGGCAGCAGCCCGACGCCCCAGCGTGCTGGCGTTGTGCTTCATGGGTTGGGATTTCCTTTCACTGTGCGCCGCGGGGAGATGCGAACGCGTGGTATGGAGATGGATAGGGAGTCTTTCTCCGGTGGACGGCTCCGTCTTGTCCGACGGCGTCACCGGCGCCTCCGACCTTTCATGCGTGGGTCGGTGGGCGGATCAGTCGAGGTTGCAGTGACGGCGCCTCCTGAGGAGTCCGGTGGAGATCGCCAGAGCGGAGACGACCGCTCCTGCGATCAGGAAGATGTGCGCACCGCGCCCGCCTGTCAGGGGCAAGCGGGGGGTGGCCGCCTTCTCGTTGGTGAAGGCCTTCGAGAAGGAGTACTGGAGGGCGTTGGGCTTGATGGCGAAGCTGCGGCTCGTCGTGTCAAGCCGGTATCCCGCGGGAGCCCGCTTCTCCACCAGGGAGTAGGAGCGCGTGTCCCAGGGCAGGCCGGTCACGGTGAAGGAACCGGCCGCGGGGTCCGTATCGGCGTAGGGGCCGCCCGGGCACCGTCCCCTGCCACCGGCGATGACGCAGTCGGTGACGGTGGTCCTGGCCGGGACTCCGGGGCCGCTGAGCGTCCACTCCGAGCCGCCCAGGGCATGTCCGCTCGTGTCCTGCTTCTTCCAGGACACGGCTCCGGTCAGACGCTGGTTGGTCACGGCTCCCCTGGTGACACCGGTGGTGTCCTTGAGCCCAGCCTTGAGGTTGGCGCCGGAGACGTCGTTGAAGGCCAAGGTCTTGTCCAGGCGCTGGTATCCACTGGGGGCGGTTCTCTCGGTGACGGAGTAGCTCCCCCACGCCAGTCCACTGACCTCGAAGACACCCGGAGCCGGGTTGGTGTCCCGGTAGGCGCCGCCGCGGCAGCCCGCCGCCTGGCAGTCCTCGACGACGGTGCCGGCGGGGACGCCGGGACCGGTCAGGGTCCAGCTGGTACCGCCCAGGGGTGTCTGACCGTCCTGGTCGACCTTGGTCCAGGACAGCGCTCCGGGCTTGGTCGTGTTGGTGACCCAGCAGGTGAGGCGATCGGTGCCCCGCACCTGGATGTTGGATCCTGTCAGGCTCGAGCTGCTCCAGCTGCCGCGCGTCCCGGGGGTCTGGGCGCACTGCCATGCGCTCGCCTCGTAGCCCGGTGCCTGGGGGTTCGTGGAGGACTCGCTGAGCACGTACTGTCCTGGACGCACCGCCTTGATCCCGGTGTCAACGTTGCCGGTCACCTGCTGGGACGCCGCCCCACCGTTGCCCTGCTGGGCCTTGAGGGTCCACTGGTCGGCCCCGAGGGCCCTGACCTGCCCGGTGTAAGGGGCCTGGACGTTCTTCACGAGCCGGATCGTGGGGACGCGCACCGCGATCCGGTAGTCCTCCACCTCGCCGCCCATCGTGCTGCCGGTGGGCTTGAGGTTCACTCCTGCCTCAGCTGTCCTCACCCGTAGGTAGGTGTGGGGCTGGGATCCGGCCTCTCCATCGATGCTGCGCACGACGTCCTCGGGGACGGTCCAACGCAGTGTGGCATTGCCCCAGCCGTCACAGGTGGTCTGACCGCTCTTCTCGGTGGCGTCAAAGACGCCGTTGTGGTTCCAGTCGATCCAACCGGCCACCGCTCCCCGGCCGCCGCAGCGGACGTTGGTGGTGTACTGCTGTCCCGGGGCGGTCTCAATGCCTGAGGCGGGGATGGAGACACCGTCCTCGTCGTTGCCGTACCAGCCGTCGTTGTCGTCGCCGTCGGCCCCGTCGCTGAAGCGCTGCTGGGACTCGGCGTCAGTACCCGAGCCCAGGTAGGGCCCGGTGGGCTGCATGCGGGTGGTGTTGATGAGGCGGCCACCGAACAGGTCATAGCCGTTGCGGTTCGTGACCTCACCACCGTCCCACCTGGGCTGCAGGAGGGCGGAGGCGCTGCCGTAGGAGACCGGCGCGTCACCGAAGTCGGTGACCAGGACCAGCCCGAGGGCGACAGCGGAGTAGCCCGATCCCTGCATGGTGATGGTGGCGCTGGTGGCCCCTTCCATGAACATGGAGACCGCGGGACCACCGATGCCGTTGGGCTTGGAGTAACCTCCGCCGTTCTGGTAGACGCACTCCTGTGCCGTATTGTCCAGCCTCAGGGTGTGGTTCCCGTTGGAGAAGGACGCGCGGGTCGTGACCGGCCGCCCGGTACGTCCTCTGGTGTCCGTGCAGTTACTGGAGCGCCCACCGTCCAGGAGGCGCCAGGTGACTCGCTGGTTGCTGGGGACCTCGGCCTGGATCCACTCGCCGTCGAAGGGCTCATTGGTGCTGCCGGGGTTGGAGGCCTCCGCGTCGGCGAAGACCAGGCCGTTGAGGGCCACCGGTGTGGAGCTGCCGTCGGGGGCCTGGACAGCTGCCGAGCAGGAGACGTCAAAGCTGATGCGTGAGTATCCGCCGGTGGGCGTGCGGTTGGCCCGGCGGTCGTTCTTGTCCCTGCCGTCCCAGGTCTTGTCCCCGTTGTAGGCGTAGCCGTTGGCCAGTCCGATGACCATCCGGTTGTGGTTGGTGTAGTTGTCCGGGTACTTCAGGCCGTTGTGCCACTCCGAGCTGCCATCGCTCCAGCCCCCGGCGCCACCGGTGTTGTAGAGGTTGTCGAGGATGTCACCGGCCCAGGTGCCCGGAATAGTGGCGACCAGCGGGCCGCGGGAAAGATCGTCGGGGAAGCCCTTCTGGTGACCAAGGTGCTTGAGATTGGACAGATTGCAGGTGGTGACCAGGTATCCGGCCTCTCCCAGGTCGCGGTAGTTGGTGAAGGTCCTGCGCTGCCCGTAGTCGAGCACGGGGACATTCGGCTTGGTCTGGCCGGCGAAGTTCTGGTCGTAGTCCGCCCACTGGAGCCACTGGATGGTGTCCCGGTACCAGCTGGTGCCGCCCTGAGCGAAGACCGCCGGAAGCGCGTCGGCGGGGAGCCCGCTCGGGGCCGCCCCGGCAGAAGGCTGCTCAGTGCCCACGAGCGCCGCAGCGACGCAGGCGAGTGCCGCAGCGCCGGCGACGAGCCTACGCAGGCGAGGTTTGATGGCACGACGAGACAGCAAAGGGAACACACTCCAATTCATGAGGAACCAACAGCGCTGGGACCGCCCTCTCTTAGGCGTCGACTCCATGCCCTTGGCAACAGGGATTAACTTAGTTGACGTATCCGGGCAATACAGGATCGGTGATGGATCTGAAATCGTCCGTTATAGCATTGCGACACCATTCATTACATCGGAATCACGAAGACGCGGAAATCGTGTCATTCATATTTCTATTCATGCTGACGGTCGGCTGTGCCCTTTTCCGTCATGGGACACGAAAAAGACCTCCCCGGTCAGAGCAGATGCTCTGACCGGGGAGGTCTGGTGCTACGCGGAGGCGCGGAGCGTCAGTGGGTCACTTGATGACCTTGGTGACGCGGCCGGAGCCGACGGTGCGGCCACCCTCACGGATGGCGAAGCCGAGGCCCTCCTCCATGGCGATGGGCTGGATGAGCTGGACGGTCATCTCCGTGGTGTCGCCGGGCATGACCATCTCGGTGCCCTCGGGGAGGGTGATGACACCGGTGACGTCCGTGGTACGGAAGTAGAACTGCGGACGGTAGTTCGAGTAGAAGGGGTTGTGGCGGCCGCCCTCGTCCTTGGTGAGGATGTAGACGTGGCCCTCGAACTCGGTGTGCGGGGTGATGGAGCCGGGCTTGCAGACGACCTGACCGCGCTCGACGTCCTCGCGACGGGTGCCGCGCAGGAGCAGACCGCAGTTCTCGCCGGCCCAGGCCTCGTCCATCTGCTTGTGGAACATCTCGATACCGGTGACCGTGGTCTTCTGGGCCTCGCGGATACCGAGAATCTCGACCTCAGAGTTGATCGGGAGCTTGCCGCGCTCCACACGACCGGTGACGACGGTGCCGCGACCGGTGATGGTGAAGACGTCCTCGATGGGCATGAGGAAGGGCTTGTCCATGTCACGCTCGGGGGTGGGGATGAAGTCATCCACCGCGTCCATGAGCTCCTTGATCTTGCCGGCCCACTCGGCGTCGCCCTCGAGGGCCTTGAGAGCGGAGACGCGGATGACGGGAGCCTCGTCGCCGTCGTAGTCCTGGGAGGACAGCAGCTCACGGACCTCCATCTCAACCAGGTCGAGGAGCTCCTCGTCGTCCACCATGTCGGACTTGTTGAGGGCCACGAGGAGGGCGGGGACGCCCACCTGACGGGCGAGCAGGACGTGCTCACGGGTCTGGGCCATCGGGCCGTCGGTGGCGGCGACCACGAGGATCGCGCCATCCATCTGGGCGGCACCGGTAATCATGTTCTTGATGTAGTCGGCGTGCCCGGGGGCGTCGACGTGCGCGTAGTGGCGCTTGTCGGTCTCGTACTCGACGTGCGCGATGTTGATGGTGATACCGCGCTGACGCTCCTCGGGAGCCTTGTCGATCTCGTCGAAGGGGGTGAAGGGGTTCAGCTCGGGGTACTCGTCGTGCAGAACCTTGGAGATCGCAGCGGTCAGCGTCGTCTTACCGTGGTCGACGTGACCGATCGTTCCGATGTTGACGTGCGGCTTGGTCCGCTCGAACTTGGCCTTGGCCACTGGTGTCCTCCTGGGACTCGGGTAGTTCTCTTCGTCGGGATTCGACTAGCACACATGCTAGCCGCCCGGGCGTCGAGAGTCTCTACTGGTGGATGTTGGAAATCTTACTGAACTGGGTCCCGGTCGGCACCCGAGGGGCGCCGTCGGGCCGGGGTCCGCCGCGGTTGCGTGCAGCCGGTGCGGACCCCGGAGGCAGGGCGTCAGGCGCCCTTGACCTTGGCGATGATCTCGTCGGCGACGTTCTTGGGAACCTCGGCGTACGAGTCGAAGGTCATGGAGTACACGGCACGTCCCTGCGTCTTGGAGCGCAGGTCACCGACGTAGCCGAACATCTCCGACAGGGGCACGTTGGCGCGGATGACCTTGACGCCGACGGCGTCCTCCATCGAGGCGATCATGCCGCGACGGGAGTTGAGGTCACCGATGACGTCGCCCATGTACTCCTCGGGAGTACGGACCTCGACGGCCATGACGGGCTCGAGGAGGACCGGCGAGGCCTTCTTGGCACCCTCCTTGAACGCCATGGAACCGGCGATCTTGAAGGCCATCTCGGAGGAGTCGACCTCGTGGTAGGCGCCATCGATGAGGGTGGCCTTGATGTCCACCATCGGGTAGCCGGCCAGGACACCGGTGAGCATGGCGTCCTGGACCCCGGCGTCCACGCTGGGGATGTACTCGCGGGGCACGCGGCCACCGGTGACGGCGTTGGCGAACTCGTAGTGCGCCTTCTCGCCGTCGGCGGTCTCGGCGGCCTCGTCGGCCACGAGGGGCTCGAAGCTCATCTGCACCTTGGCGAACTGGCCGGAGCCACCCGTCTGCTTCTTGTGGGTGTACTCGACCTTGTCCACCTTCTTGCGGATGGTCTCGCGGTAGGCGACCTGCGGAGCACCCACGTTGGCCTCGACCTTGAACTCGCGGCGCATACGGTCCACGAACACGTCCAGGTGGAGCTCGCCCATACCGCCGATGACGGTCTGGCCGGTCTCCTCGTCGAGGGAGACGGTGAAGGTGGGGTCCTCCTCGGAGAGCTTCTGGATAGCCACACCCAGCTTCTCCTGGTCGCCCTTGGTCTTGGGCTCGATGGCCACGTGGATGACCGGGTCCGGGAAGGTCATGGACTCCAGGACGATCGGGGAGCCCTGGGCGCACAGGGTGTCACCGGTGGTGACGTCCTTGAGGCCGATGAAGGCGTAGATGTGGCCGGCGTGGGCCTCCTCCACCGGGTTCTCCTTGTTGGAGTGCATCTGGAAGAGCTTGCCGATGCGCTCCTTCTTGCCCTTGGTGGCGTTGAGGACCATCTCGCCCTGGGAGACCTTGCCGGAGTAGACGCGCACGTAGACGAGCTTGCCGTAGAAGGGGTGGGTGGCCACCTTGAAGGCCAGGGCGGAGAAGGGAGCCTTCTCGTCGGCCGGACGGGTGAGCACCTCCTCCTCGTTACCGACGGCGTGGCCCTCGACGTCGGGGACGTCAAGCGGGGAGGGCAGGTAGTCCAGGACGGCGTCGAGCACGGGCTGGATGCCCTTGTTCTTGAAGGCGGACCCGGCCAGGACCGGGAAGGCCTCACCGGCCACGGTGAGCTTGCGGATGCCGGACTTGAGCTCGGCGATGCTGAGCTCCTCGCCCTCGAGGTACTTCTCCATGAGGGCGTCGTCGGCCTCGGCGACCGTCTCGACCAGCTGGGCGCGCAGCTCCTCGGCCTTGGCGACCAGCTCGGAGGGGATCTCCTCGTACTCGACGACGGAGCCGCGGGTCTCCTTGCCGTCGGCGTCCTTCTCGGGGAAGCGGATGGCCCGCATCTCCAGGACGTCGACGAGGCCGGAGAAGTCGTTCTCGGCGCCGATCGGGAAGTTGAGGACGATCGGGGTGGCGTGGAGGCGGTCCCGGATGGTCTGGACGGAGAAGTCGAAGTCCGCACCCAGCTTGTCCATCTTGTTGATGTAGCAGATTCGCGGGACGTTGTACTTGTCCGCCTGGCGCCACACCGTCTCCGACTGCGGCTCCACACCCTCCTTGCCGTCGAAGACCGCCACAGCGCCGTCGAGCACGCGCAGGGAGCGCTCGACCTCGACCGTGAAGTCCACGTGTCCGGGGGTGTCGATGATGTTGATCTGGTTGTTCTTCCAGAAGCAGGTGGTGGCCGCGGAGGTAATGGTGATACCGCGCTCCTGCTCCTGCTCCATCCAGTCCATCGTCGAGGCGCCATCGTGCGTCTCGCCGATCTTGTAGTTGATGCCCGTGTAGAACAGGATGCGCTCTGTCACGGTGGTCTTACCGGCATCGATGTGGGCCATGATGCCGATGTTGCGGACCTTGGTGAGGTCTGTCAGCACGTCAAGTGCCACTGGTGGTGTCCTTCGTTCGTGTGGGGTACGGAGCTGATTCCGGCACTACCAGCGGTAGTGGGCGAAGGCCTTGTTGGACTCGGCCATGCGGTGCATGTCCTCACGGCGCTTGACCGCGGCGCCCAGGCCGTTGGAGGCGTCGAGAATCTCGTTCATGAGACGCTCGGTCATGGTGTTCTCGCGGCGCTGGCGGGAGAAGTCCACGAGCCAGCGCAGCGCCAGGGTGGTGGCGCGGCCGGGGCGGACCTCGACGGGCACCTGGTAGGTGGCGCCACCGACGCGACGGGAGCGGACCTCCAGGGCGGGGCGGATGTTGTCCAGAGCGCGCTTGAGGACCGAGACCGGGTCCTGGTCCGTCTTGGAGCGCACGCCCTCCAGGGCGCCGTAGACGATCCGCTCGGCGGTGGACTTCTTGCCGTCCAGCAGGACGCGGTTGACGAGCTGGGTGACGACCGGCGAGCCGTAGACGGGGTCGACGACGAGCGGACGCTTGGGTGCGGGACCCTTACGAGGCATTACTTCTTCTCCTTCTTGGCGCCGTACTTGGAACGTGCCTGCTGGCGGCCCTTGACACCCTGGGTGTCGAGGGCGCCGCGCACGATGTGGTAGCGGACACCGGGAAGGTCCTTCACACGACCACCGCGCACGAGCACGATGGAGTGCTCCTGGAGGTTGTGGCCCTCACCGGGGATGTAGGCCGTGACCTCGATACCGGTGGACAGGCGCACACGGGCGACCTTACGAAGGGCGGAGTTCGGCTTCTTAGGGGTCGTGGTGTACACGCGGGTGCACACGCCACGGCGCTGCGGACTGGCCTTGAGCGCCGGCGTCTTGGACGCGGAGCGCTTCGTCGAGCGGCCCTTGCGGACCAGCTGCTGAATGGTAGGCACTACTGATTCTCCATGGGGACGTGAGTCTGTATCTGGCTGCTGCCTGCGTGCCGGGCCGCTCCCCCATTGGTGGCTCGACGGCGCACGTCACCGCGGAGAGGGCCGGCCCGCCGGGGTCGGGGCGAGCCCGATGACGACGTCCGGAGCCCCGCAGTCAGGGGCCCGTCGGTTCCCGCCGCGGCAGACCCGCGTCACGATGTCGCACTTGAGCCGAGCAGGCCTGAGGCCTGGACGAAGCCGACGTCGCTGGGAACGGAATGGAGATGCGGTGACCCGTCTGCGGGCACCGTCGGCCAGGCTACCCGTTCGCCGCGTGAAGGCGCCAGGGCGGAGGGCGAGGTGAGGGCGTGGTGCTGGACACGCCATACTCGAACAGCGCCACCGGCCGCACCCCGCAACGACGGGGCGAACGCCCCTGACATTACTCAGGCTGCTCCCCCTACCATCGCTGGGTATGAGTACGACGACTCCCACCTGGTCCACCGATCCGGTAGACACGCTTCCCCGCCTCACCGTGGACGGGCAGGATACCGGGCTGGCGCTGTGGACCGCACACACCCGGCGCGAGCGCAATATCGGCCTGCTGGGTACCGACTCCATCGACGGGGCTCTGTGGATCACTCGTTGCAACTGGGTGCACTGCTTCCGCATGCGCCACACGATCGACGTCATCTACGTGGGGCGCCGTGGGAGGGTCATCGCGGTGACGACGATGCCGCCGAACCGGATGGGCATGCCGCGACTGTTCGCACGGGCCGTCGTCGAGATGCGACAGGGAGACGCTTCTCGCCTGGGAATCCGTAGCGGGAGCATTCTGGCGCCATCCCCTGCCGAGCCACACCCACGAGCCGCCCCCGATTCAGCGGAAGCCCAGAACACCATGCTCGGCTCGACTCACTGAAAGGCCCCTCATGTCTCCCCAACCTTGGGTGCTCGGCGCCGTGGCGCTCGGCTCCGTTGCGCTCATCGCCGGCCCGGTCTCCGCGTGGACAAGGCGCTACGTGCGAGAACCCTTCAAAGACGAGGGCGAGTCTAACGCAGGCGCGCGCTCCGAGACGGCCACCTCAGAAAACGCTGCGGATGGCACCACAGCCCGTGCAGGGGGCACCACCGAGCCACTCTCAGAAGCCTCAGGACCTCCCGCCTCGCTTGAGTATCCGACGCTCAAGCATCCCGGCCTCCTGGGCACGGCACCACAAGGACTACTGGCCCTGACTCTGTGCTTCCTGTGCCTCTGGTGGGGCAGTCGGATAGGCACCACCGCCGCGACTCTCACTGCCATCCCCGTGTACGCGCTGCTCGGATGCGCCGGAAGTGTCGATGCCGTGGCGCGCCTACTCCCCAACCGCCTCCTAGGGGCGACGACGGCCTGGCTGACTTCATGCGGCATCGTTGCGGTCATCTTGGATCCCAGCAGGGCACATTCGGCACTCACTGCCGTGCTGTGCGCACTTTCAGCCGGCGGAATCAGCCTGCTGCTAGCGCTCTTTCGTAGCGGCCTGGGACTGGGAGACGTCAAACTGACCGCAGTGATCGGTCTCTGGCTGGGATGGTTCGACCCCTGGATGCTCGTCTTCGGACTGTGCATCGGAGTCTTCCTCGGCGGGATCGCCGCACTGTTCCTGCTCATCACCCGTAGGGCTTCACGCAAGGACCCCATGGCCTACGGCCCATACCTCATCGCAGGAGCCCTGCTCACCTGGCCGCTGGCGATCGTTTGACATGACGACGACCGTCACACCCTATGGGGAGAAGTACACAAACATTCCCGAGGAGCGTCGTGATAACGTCATAGACCGTTACAACTTCGTGATCCGCCAACACGACCGCGACTGTTGTGCAGATCACTTTCACACCATCGCCCACCAGCCCCAACCCCCCTTGGCCTCGCGCTCGACGCACCGCCAAGACATGTAAGGCCGTCTCATGCTCGTGCTCACCGGTTCCCAGTCTCAGACGAACGCGACCAAGGACTGGGATCTGGGCGATGTGGCGTCCATACTCGAGCAGTCTCACCAGGCACCCACGTTGCTGCTGTGCCGAACTGGATCAGACGAGCACGCTGCCCGAACCATTCAGGGAGTCTTCAAACGCAGGGACCTTGGTGTCCTGGCCTTGGACGAACCTGAGACTCGTTTCCGCGCCTTGGCCTACTGTCTCACCCAGCTTCACCCGCGGGCTTATGGTCAGGCCCCAATGGTTGTCGAGGCGCTGCAGCCTACACTACGAACGACAGTTGCCCTCACCTCTGTCACTAAGCTGACCAACCCCTCACCCACGATCGGCCAGCATCTGCAGTCAATGATGCCCGGCTCTCGCTTTGCCCTCACCTTGGGGCAAGGCCAAAGCCGCGTCACCAAGGTGAAAGCTGTCACCTGGGACCGGCCCCCACAGGGGACACTGGCGATCTGGGCCGCCGATGACAAGCAGAACCGGGTCACAGGAAGTTTACCTTCTCTGGGCATTCACCGTGAACCCTTACTTTCCGTATCCCACACCTGGCCGGCTAAGTGTTGGGCCGAGATGACGGCGCTCATTGCCGATCCCGGACCGCTCGTGTCACAGACACTTGCTCAGCTATCTCAGACGTTCTGCACATATTGCGGACACATGAGTTTACCTCAGGGGTGTCTGCTGTGCGGTACGTGGCCCAACATGTCAGCTTCGACGCTCCACACGTCAACCTCTCACCTCTACAAGGAGTCCCGATGAATCCACGTCAACGACGAGGCGTCCTCCTCATTCTCGTCACGATCCTCGGTGCAGTGGTGACCTTCGTGGCTGTCTTCAGTTACGTTCAGTCGGTCTCATCCCAGGTGGGCCCCATGACAACTGTTCTCAAGCTGTCGCAGCAGGTGACTGAGCTCAAGGAAATCAAAGCGGAGGACGTGGTCTCCGAGCAGGTTCCCAAGCGCTGGGTTCCCGACGATGCAGTGCACGACATCAAGGACGTCCAGGGAAAGGTCACGGCGGCCACATACAGCAAAGGCGCAGTGCTGCAGTCCAGCATGCTTCAAGACCCTCCACAGTTAACAGAGGGATATCGTGAGATATCCATCATGATCGATGCAGAGACAGGCGTTGCCGGCAAGGTAACTCCAGGATCGCGTGTCGACATCGTCGCCACCTTGGAGGATCCGAACTCTAAAGCCCAAAAGGCTGAGATCATTATTGAGAATGCCCTCATCACTGAAGTCGGCGTTGTGACGAAGGTACAAGAAAAGGACAGCGACGGTAATTTCTCAGAAGAAAAAGACAGCCTTCCCGTGACCTTCTCGCTGACGCCTGAGCAATCACTCAAGCTTGCCTACGCCGAGAGCTACTCAACAAAGGTCCGTCTCCTATTGCGCCGCGACGGAGACCAGGGAAGTGCCAAGACCCAAGAATACTCCGCCAACAACGGAACTCCTGCTCAAGGAGCAAGCTGATGCTGTATCTAGTGACGAACCACGAAGAGACGCGTCAGCAGGTACTGGCGGCCATTGCGGAAGCAGAAGGGATCGGCGAAGTCCGCACGGTGGCCTCGCCCGAGAAGCTGAGAGAATACATAGATCCCGACGTCACATCATGCGTCTTGGTCGACGAGGCATTGGCGCCGCACGCGGCTATGCCCACCGTTCAAGAGTTTTCCCGTGCCTACCCACTCATCCCGGTCGTCCTGTTGAGCCGGACTCACACGTCCGAGAGTGTTGTCGCAGCAATGGACTCCGGCGCAAGGACCGTCCTGGCTCTTCCGTTGTCACTCGAGGAGATAACAAACCGTCTTCTTCCTGTTCTGGCATGGTCACGTGCAGTTCGGAGCGAAGCGTCAAGCAGAGAAGAGCTCACCACACGTCGCCAGGGCACGATTACCGCCATCGTGGGCGCCAAGGGAGGTGTGGGAACATCAACGATGGCACTCATGGCTGCAGCGCAACTCGCTCAGGGAACTCGCACCTGCTTGGTGGATCTCGATGTCCGTAGCGGCGATCTCGCTGCAATGACAGGTATCTCGGTGCGTCGATCCATCGCCGATCTGGCCGACATAGCAGCCGAGGCCAGTACACGAGAAATTGCCGAAGTCATGTATCCGCTCCCCGGTGGCATCTCCCTTCTCCCCGCCCCAGAACAGGGTGAAACAGGCGAGGCCCTTACTGAGTCCGCCACACGCCAGATTCTTGCCATGCTGCGCTACCAGTTCGACCATGTGATTCTGGACTGCGGTTGCCGGCTCGACGACGTTCTGGCCATGGGCCTTGACTCTGCCGACCAAGTGCTCATCGTGGCAACGCCCGACGCACCGGCTCTGCGCTCCGTACGTCGCCTGACTGACGCTCTCGATCGGCTCGACATATCACTTGGGCGCTCTTTCGGGCTGGTGGTCAATATGACCACACGGCGACGCGAGATCCAGCCCACCACAGCTGCGAAAATGACCGGAATAGCGTTGGCCACCAGCGTTCCCGACCTCACAGCACACATCGAGATGGCAGTGAACTCGAACACTCTACTGACCTCGAAAGTCCCCTCGATGGCTAAAGCTGCCCGCTCTCTGTCCGACAGCATCTCAAGATACACTGCAGCGTCTCCGGATGCCGCTGTCCATCAAACGACCAGTCCGACCAAGTCGACACGACGACGCTGGCTTCGTCGCACAGAGCGAGGGCAAATCACCGTAGAGTTCCCCATTGTGTTCGCTCTGGCAACAGCCGCAATCTTGATGTGCGTCCAGGCGCTCAGCATCGGGGTGACATACATGTATGCCACAAACGCAGCCAACGAAGCGGCACGTGCTTACGGGACTGGTAAGACTCCAACCCAAGTACAACAGGTCGTCGCACAAAAGCTACCTGACACGTACGTTCAAGGATTGAAGATCACCCGTTCTGGCTCCAACAACGTAACCGTTACTCTTCCCATCCCGTCGGTCATTGACATCACCACTTCCGCCGACGCCGGAATCGTTTGGGAGAAATAATGCGTTCAGCAATCATAAGCAACAACGGTCTTGATATCGCGTCGTGCGGTAGAAAGCTGTCACGCCGACTACGTCGTGACGAACAGGGGATCCTTGATATAGAACTTGTGGCGTTCATTCCAATCCTTGTGCTAGTCACGATATTTCTTGTACAAGGGTTCTTCGCAGTATCCACCGTAACGTCGGTGAGTGCAGCCGCCCGAGATGGCGCTCGTGCAGCGATGCTAGGCCGTTCCCCCGAACAGGCGGCACGTGATGCACTTCCTAAATGGGTGCAGTTGGAGTCCGTGTCGGACACATGCAAAGACAAGCACTGCGTCAAAGTAACCGCCCGCGTACCTATCGGTATTCCATCGTTCACGAGCAAGAATGTCACAGTGACAAGAACAGCAGACTTCCCCAAGGGCTGACATGGCACTCCGAGATCGTATTTCCGTCCCGATTTCTAAATCAACTCGATCCTCCAAAGACAAGGAGGACCTCGTCACGCTCTACAAAGCTCGCCTTCTTGACGAAATCAATTTGGAGGAGGTTGCCGAGCTTGAGCTGGCTCAGCAACGTGCACGCCTAGAAAGAGTGCTTTCAAGGCTGCTCTCGCTTGAAGGCCCCGTCATGACGCCTCGCGAGCGCGCTTGGCTCATCAAAAGAGTCATCGATGACGCCGTTGGCTTAGGAGTGCTCGAACCCCTGATCGCAGATGAAACGGTCACTGAAATCATGGTCAACGGAGTCGACGATGTGTTCATTGAACGTTCCGGCCGAATCGAACGGGTACCAACAAAGTTCACGTCGGAAGCCGAGATATACCGGCTTATTGACCGCATCGTCTCATCGGTGAATCGCCGCGTCGACGAATCAAGTCCTATGGTGGACGCCCGTCTGGCAGGAGGCGAGCGTGTTAACGTCATTATCCCTCCATTGGCTCTCGACGGACCCAGCATCACCATTCGTCGATTTCCTCAACCGTTCCAACTCTCTGACCTCGTCAACCGCAACAGCATTCCTTCAGAAGCTGCCGAATTTCTTGAGGCACTGGTTGCCGCACGTTTCAGCATTCTAGTCTCCGGAGGAACTGGCACAGGAAAAACAACCTTCCTCAACGCCCTTTCCGGCGTGATTTCAGACCATGAACGTATCATCACAATCGAAGATGCCGCGGAGCTCTCGTTGCAACAGCCTCACGTCGTGCGTCTTGAAGCAAGACCGCCCAATATTGAGGGCAAGGGGCAGGTAACTATCCGTGACTTGGTGAAAAATTCACTGCGCATGCGCCCCGATAGAATCATTGTTGGTGAAGTTCGTGGGGGCGAGGCGCTGGACATGCTGCAGGCCATGAATACCGGCCATGAAGGCTCACTTACAACAGTCCACGCCAATTCGCCGATCGACGCCTTAAGCCGGCTTGAAACACTAGCCACGATGTCTGACGTGACACTTCCAGTGGATACCATCAGGGATCAAATCAACGGAGCTATTGACATCATAGTACAACTTGAAAGAGATTCTCAAGGCATGCGTCGCGTCAATACGATCGAAACGGTGGTTTCAGAACATCGTGAACACTATTCAACAACTGTTCTTTTACGCCACGTCAAGAACGACGGAGAACTGGGGGACCATTTCGAGTTCCGCGGACTGCCCGACAACGTAAAACAACGTCTTCAAAGAAGCGGCATCCGTGTCGAAACTTCTGCGAGTTGAGCGAGGGTCTTACAATGATCGATACGCCATTGATTTTCGTTTGCACGTTAGTCACTTTGATGACTGGCTGTTTTGCGGTCATCACTTTAAGCAGCAATACCTCGCGGACCAGCGTGATTGAATATGGTCTAGGTGCGACATCCAACAGCAAACGACAGCCACTGAGAGAGTTGGCATTCAAGTACAACAATCTGTTCTTCAACCTACCATTACGTAGACGCCTGTCTCGGGCTGGACTACGATGGAGTGCACTATCGACTGAGCTAGTTCTTGGAAGTACGATGTTGCTCGTATACCTGGCATGCCGCCAGTTTATTGGGAATATTGCCGGCATGATTATGGCGCTTTCTACTCCGTTATTTTTCTTTCGTTGGCTTCAACGAAAGATACTACAACGTACCGAGCGGTTCGTAGACCAACTTCCCGAGGTGTCTAGAACTCTCTCTAACGGGACGTCCGCAGGCTTGTCAATAGAGAGGGCGCTTGCACTTGCTTCGCAAGAATCGTCGGATCCAGCTCGAACCGAGCTCCAGCAGGTGGTCGCTCAACTATCCTTGGGGCGATCGTTGGAGTACGCCATGAACAGCATGTCTGATCGAATGCCGTCCCGTGAGCTCAACATACTCGTGCGCACCATTGTCATCCAGTCTCGGTCGGGTGGTGCTCTTGTCTCAGCGCTACAGGACATAGCGAGAGCCTTAGAGGATCGAAAGCAACTCCGTCGAGAAGTGCGTACCGCGATATTGAGTGCCTCCGTGAGCGGATACATCGTTCCTTTCATCGGGATAGCGGCTGTTCTACTGATCAATGCAATGAAGCCTGGGGTTCTTGACGAGATGGCAAGGACAACTTTGGGACAGATTATCCTGCTGTCCTCACTGTTGTGTATTTTCTCGGGAATCATCCTGATGCGTATATTCTCGCGAGTTGAGGTGTGACAATGCTGCCAGTCATCATTGCTTCTTTGTCCTCTTTTTTGGTTCTCATGTCTGCGTACGGCGTTCGCATCATTCGGAGAGAAGGCGCCGAAAAGTATGTTGAGGTCACTGCCGGAAGCGACGTCGACTCGCCTGAAGAAAGACGTCGTCCATTTTATGCTATCATCGACGGCCTTGGATTACGCGCGCAAAGAACCCTTCGAAGGGTATACGGCGAGAAGCGTCTAGACGCGCTGGGCAAGCGAATCAGGCGTGCAGGTAATCCCGAGAACCTTACTTTGGATCAGTATATTCAAAGAGAATCGGGTTTCATAGTCCTGTCCGCAATCATACTGGTTCTATTTACGGCAGTGGGGAACATTTACTTAGGAGTCGCGTTCGGACTGCTTTTTTCTACCTGGATGCAGATCTGGCTATTCTACGAACTGCGGCGCAGGCGAAGTAGGATAGATCGAGACCTACCAGACTTTCTGGACGTTCTGACCGTCACAGTTCGCTCCGGAACACCATTCCGAAACGCGCTCGAGCGAGTGTGTGGGCACTACGCTAGTCCTCTTTCCGATGAAATGATGACTACACTTCGTGAAATACGAATGGGAGTGCCCTTCAGGACGGCATTCCTCAATGTCAAGGACCGATGCGACTCTGACAACTTCGATTCGTTCGTGGTGGCGCTCCTGCAGTCCGAAGAACTCGGCACTCCTATTGCAGATGCACTCCAATCCATAGTAAAAGAGATCAGAAGCGAGCGTGCAGAACAAGTCCGTCAAGCCGCCGCGAAGACATCACCGAAGGTCGCTTTCATTGCAACAGTCACAATGATGCCTGGCACTATGATTCTCATGATGGGAGGAATGTATTACGCGTATGGAGATGTGTTTAGCAAGATTTTTAAAGGGTAGATGATGTCAGAGGTGACTTCAGGCGTGTTCAAACAGTCCCATTCTCAGTTGATTCTAAATCGTTCGCTCTCGGGGGCGGTCGGTATGGTCTGTGATGTTCGGCTTGGAATACTACTTGCCTGTGAAATCGCATTGTTGACCGCCGAAGCAAATTTCTTTGACATTCTACAGATTCTATTGACGATGGCGATGAGCTGGCTGCCATTGCATCTGTTTTCGAAGTTCCCACAAGCGCTAGTGAATGGATTTTATTTCCCTCTTTCGGATCTCGCGATTAGTGTGATCTTGATATTCTCTCTGCGCGAGAACTACTACGGAATTCAGCATCTTCTATTCGCTTACATTCTGACTTCTGCGCTTTTAGAGGGACTTCTAGTTAACTTATCATATAAAGTTATCTGGTCTAGCGCCGTCATTGTTGCCTTGGCCTTATCGCGCTCTCAGTCACAGACATTGGCGACATCACTTACTGTGTTTGTGGTGCTTTCCTTGGGCGTGGTTTTCGCGATAGTTTTGGGTGATCGTTTACGTAGCCAGTTTGAAGACATTGATAGACTTACTGAAGAAACTATGAGTATTCGAGCAGAAGAACGGGCTCTTGCAGAACGCCTAGTCATTGCAAGAGACTTACATGATTCTCTTGCGAAGAGTGTTCATGGTATTCGTATGTTGGCAGAGACACTGACCGCCGACCTCGAGGAGACTCAGCACCAAGACTCCACTCTAAGTCGCACTCTCTTTGAGTCAGCAGATGAAGCTAGCAGGGAGGCGCGTCTTATTCTAGACGGATTGCGCGTCACCGACCATGGGCAAAGTAGCCTATTGGATTGGCTCATCGATCAAGTATATCGTTGGGGTGCTCGCACGGGAGTCGAGGTTGTCTGTTCTCAAACCAGAGGCAGTTCCGATCACCAGCCATTTTCTTCTGAGGTTGTATGGCACATCCAACGTATTCTTGGCGAAATACTGACCAACATTGAGAAGCATGCTCACGCAACTACCGTTTTCGTCGATCTTAGCGTCGACTCGACGTCATTGACACTAGAAATTCGCGACAACGGCATTGGTTTGTCTTCAGGCTGCGTTCACACTCCCGCTGAGGGTCACTACGGAATTGAAGGGATGTTCGAGCGCGCTCACATCCTCAATGCGACACTGACGATAGATGGCCACTCTGCCGCTGGCGGCGTGCATACCGTCCTGACGGTGCCTCTCGATTCACTGGATTCCGTTGAAGGAGCAGCATGAAGGTTCTGGTTGTTGATGATAATCCTATTGTGCGTGCAGGTCTTTCGGCGGTATTGGGACGAATGGCAGATGTCAGCGAGATTTTTGAGGCAGAAGACGCCTTCACCGCACTTGAAATGGCTGCGCTTCATTCTCCGGAGGTCATCCTGCTTGACGTCCTTATGCCGCCAGGACGTTCTGGCATCGATATTCTTCCGGAGCTTCCGCAATCTTCCTCAGTCATTATGCTGACATCTACTCAAGATTCGTCAACGATTCGTCTTGCCTTGGAGAGAGGAGCAAGGGGGTACTTAGTTCACGGTCAACTCGGTACTAACGAGATCTCTGGGGCTATTGAGACCTGTCGAAATGGTGGGTTAGTTCTGGGGCAGGAAGCTGCCGATGTATTCTTTTGCGACCCACAGAATGAAGAATACAATCCGCTGCTATCAGAACTTTCAGACCGAGAGGCTGAAATTTTGTCATTGGCTGCGCAGGGTTTAACGAATCAGGAGATCGCCTCTCGACTATTTCTTTCGGAACGAACGGTAAAAAACTACATCAATGCTACGTACCCCAAGATCGGGGTTCATGACAGGTCTGAGGCGGTCGCCGCCTGGCACAGGGCGGCAACAGGGCGCCGGCAGGGGCGATCGCCCCAAGACAGGGCTGACCAACACCCGTAGTGTTTTCTTTTGACAGGGCATTCGCAGACCGCATCGCATCCTGATGCAGCGTTTCGGGTGCCGCTCAACTCATCACAAAACAGAGAGGTACATCAACATGAACAACAACGCCCTGCTCCGACTCCAGGTCCGCATTCAGACTGCTTGGACGAGGTTGCGTGACAGCGAGCGCGGCCAGGCCGTCGTCGAGTACGTCGGCGTAGCCTTCGTCGTAGTCGCCATTATCGGTATGATTCTCTACGTCATCAGCGGTGACTCCGGAGAGAACATCGGGAGGTCCCTCGCCGGTAAGATCACCAACGCGATCAACAAAGTCGAGTTCGGAAGGGACGGTAAGTGACTCTGAGCTTATGAACAGCTCATCACTCCGCAAGTCGCCTAGGTGCCTTCTGGATGACATTCCGTCGCACCTAGGCGCACTTGTCTGGTTGTTTTGAAAGGACCTATGCCGATGCGTCGTCGTGTGTTTCTGTCCGGATTGTTCCTGACTGGTGTGGGGTTGCCGGTGCTGGCCGGCTGCAAGCTTCCCTGGCAGTCGAAGGGTCAGGCCGGCTCCACCTCAGCGTCCGCGTCGGCAGACAAGTCGTCAGGGACGGCCGTGCCTGCGGCGTCGGGTGCACCTCAGGGCTGGCAGGAGCTCGACGCCCACGTCATGGGTCACCACCTGGGGATCCAGGTCTCACCGCTGGTGCGCCGCGACGAGAAGACCACCGTGCTGGCCCTGAAGCTGACGCGAGCCAAGGACGACCCCGCAGTCAAGGACATCGCAGATTCCACAAGCGACAGCAGCAGCAACACCTTGGAGGCATCCCGGCCTTTGTCACGCCCCGGACGCCTGAGGACATCCGACTGGGGCGCCAACGGGGTGCGTCTGCTGGACCTGCCCACCAACCGGGCGTGGCTAGCCACCGCCAGCATCGAGAACAAGGCCAAAGACAACTACAACAAGCTATCGCTCAAGCCGGGTGAGTCCACCAGCTGCTTCGTGCTCTTCGGGCCGGTGGACGCCAAGGAGGTCACCGTCTTCGTCCCCCAAGCAGGATTCGTCACCGTCAACGTCCTCGACAGCAGCGCCGCAGCAGCCTCCGGCATCGACTTCAAGGCCATCGACAAGGCCTTCGACAGCGTCGCCAACCCCAACTACGAGGCCGAGCCCGACCAGGCGCTGGCCGCCCCGGTGCCCATTGAGCGCTACACCAAGGCCCTGGACGACTCCACCAGCACCCACACCGGAAGCAAGGACATCACCGTCACCCTCGCATCAGACGTCACCTTCGCCTCCGACTCCGCCGAACTCACCTCGGCCACCGACGCCCAACTCCAGACCGTCGCCGGCCAGCTGGCCCAGTACCCCGACGGCGGGACGCTGACGATCGTGGGGCACACCGACGACGTCCAGGACGACGCCTACAACCAGACCCTGTCCGAGAAACGAGCCAACGCCGTCAAGACCAGGCTCGAACAGCTCACCAGCCTGGACAAGTGGCAGACATCCGTCTCGGGCAAGGGCGAGTCCGAGCCCAAGGTCAACGACACCAGCGACGAGGCCCGCGCCGTCAACCGGCGCGTCGAGATCACCCTGACCCCCACCGGCGGCACCACCCCAAAGAACACCACCACCCCCACCAACGGCAGCAGCGCGACCCCTAACCCCACCAGCAGCAAGCTGCCCGACCCCAAGGGACCAGTCGCCAAGGGCGCAGACGGCGTCACCGTCAAGCATGACAACGGCGCCCAGCTCACCATCACCGTCGACCACCTCACCCGCGCCAACGGATACCTCCTCGGACAGCTCCACACCACCATCAACGCGAAGACAGACTCCGCCCCCAGCGGCCTCGAGCGCTGGCTCGGCGACAAAGAGGTTCTCTTCTCAAACTCCCGCAGCGAGGACGGCAGCAGCGAGCCCACCGAGCGCGCCGCCGACGGGTTGACCCTCCTGGCCGGAGGCGAACGCATCTACCCCGCCGACTACCTCGACGCCGGCTTCAAGACCCACGTCCCCCTCACCGAGCTCCAGCTCACTCCCCATATCAAGGCCGGCACCACCACCGTCTGCGTCGTCTGGCCCGACCCCGGCGGCGACACCATCACCCTCGACCACGCAGCACCCACCAAACACATCACCGACCTCGCCTTCCGCCTCACCGACATCCCCATCAAAAATACCTGAAAGGAACCACCGTGATGCGACGCATGACTCTATGCGACACAATCGCATTTCTCAGACGAGCGCTGGCATCACAGCGTGGAAGCATTCTTCCGTATCTTAGCGTTGCCGTCGGCATTGTCGCCCTGATCGCGTTAACCCTGATGACAGGTTTAGGTGATGTCATTCTGCATCGTCGCGACGCGAGCAACGCTGCGGACGCTGCAGCTTTGGCGGCAGCAGAAGCATGGGGGAATTCGATTGAATCGACATATGGAAACGCTGCGAAGTCTCGCAATGAGCACGACTTCTGGGGAAGCGTCGGGAAAGGGCTCGGTTCATTTGCTGGTCCGACGACCAAGCGGGCCGCCGAGCACTATGCGAAGCTTAATGGTGCCACAGTGACATCCTATTCGGTGAACGAAACCCGAGGTACTGTGACAGTTTCAGTCCGTACGGATTCTGCGATCGCCTACACCGACGAAAGAATGACTGCAACGTCAACTGCTCAAGTTGTCTTCGATAGAGGCGCATGCCTCACGGGAGGGAAGGTGGGGGTCGAAATGAACGGGAAGTGCATGACACAACCCGCCTCACACCAATCTACTCCACGTAAGTCCCCTTCTCCTTCGGCGACCCCTCAGGCGACTCCAACCGCAACACCGTTCAAGCCGCCCACAGAAATGCGTGGATCCGCAAGGATATCAGCCCGACTGGTTTAGCATTGAGGACATGTGGCTCTAATGAACACACAAGCAAACACTAGTCCGCACCAATTGGGCTGATATAGTTCGCAGACTCTAGGCTCCGAACTCATCCTGTTGACTGACACTACTGCTTAGGCTAGCAAATTCGCATAGGAGAAGATCGTGACGGAAAGTAAAATGAACTACGAAGCAAGTATCACACATTTCTGGTCACTCAAAGCGCTGATTGTTTCGTTCCTACTTCAGCTTCTGTCGCGCTTTGTTTTGATCCTCATCGTTGTGATCACTCCCCCACTTGCAACCGCCGCACTAAACACTGCTGATTCCATATTCAGTCTCGCGACGTGCTTAAATGCGGTTACGGTTTTCATTGTCGCGTCGGTCGTTTCGTGGCTATTCAGGTTTAAGCTCCCCACCATTAAGCAACAGATCGTTCACGCAGTGATTCCAACGGTGATAGTCGGACTACTGTCTACCGGAGTGTACCTCTCTTGGCAGGCCGCCGTAATCATATCCTGTCGTCTACTCCTTTGGGTGATCACGTCGATCGCCGGAAGCTCCTTAATTGCCGCAAGAATTGAACACCAACAGACTGACTATTAAGAACTCAGTAGCAACTCTGTTCACAGCTAGTTTATCGTCGCAGATTGGATAAGTGTTTTGAAAGCGATAAATCAACCAAGGTCTCATCAGGAACGAGGATCCGCTATAGTTAGCTATGCTGGCATCCTATGGATAATCGTCATGATTATTCTGTGCATTCTGCTCGTAGTGGGATACTCGGGAAAATCATTTGGGGGTACATTAGTTTGCAAAATCGCCTCTGCAATTTCTCAGATTGGTGGAGGTCATCCCACATCCTGTGCAAGCTCTTCTGCATCTTCCTCAGCAAAGAACCCACAAGAACCTACCAAAGCATGTACCAACAAGGAAGTGTCACATAAAGTCGGAGGCAATATTGGTGTGCTTTTGATGACATTTGAAGGAGATGGATCTATTGTCGTAGAGGAAATGTCAGATGGAACTTATCGGGTAACTGATAAAAGTTCGGCGGCTATTAAAGTAGGACCAAATGCTGCAGGAGGATTAGATGTTAGTGTGAACGGAAAAAAGTATGGCTCCTATGGTGAGATGGGGACTGGCAGAGGCGTAACCACCGGACAGGGAGCAACTTACGTAGTTAACTCAGAGAAAGAGAAGAATGATCTTGTCGCTCATCTAACCAGAGAAAAAGTTGTGGATGCCGCAGGAGCGGGGGTCGATGCGGCAGGCAACCACGGGGGAAAGGGCATAGGCAGTGTTGGCAGTTGGATTTTCAATGGTGTCGCAGATACGGTAGAGGAGAAAGTTTTCAACTACACTGCCCCTGAGCCTACCGAATATTATTACACACTAGGCAGAGTAGACTACGCAGGTGCTAGTGCAACCAATAGGAATCCTTTAAATCCCCTTCCCATAGAAATCAACCCGGTCGCCCCTTGGAAAGGGGACAATAATGCTGCGGTTAGCTTAACGAGACTCGCAGGACTCCGCATTAACACAAAGGATCATACAGAAACTGTGTACTATGATACACAGGCAGCTTTGGGACTCGAGTCGAACATCGACACAACCAACCACGGCGGAAAGGGTGCGGGTCACAACAACTCCACAGTTGCAGCAACGTACGACTCTGAGACTGGCGAGTTGATTAGTCTCGAAACTACCACCGACGTCGGTGCTGAGACAAGCACTACAGGCCGAGCTCAGGAGCTCTTCGGAGACCACGACACCAATTTGGATACGCGATTTACTGCCTCAGTGGACATGACTGACCCGTCATCTAGGAAACAGGCGCAATTATTGATGACCACTCTAGGTTTGCCCACCAACAAGTTCGATGGGGTTAAACCGCCTATTGGCGACCCAGGCTTAGCCTCTTACAACTTTTATAAACAGGCCCGAGATCATGGTGTATACACTCGACAGACAATGAATAAGGATAGTTCTGAAACTGGCTTTAGGGCCGCTTTCGAAGTAGGCGGCGGAGCCTCTTACACTCAGGATAGAACTAAGTTCTCAGACGGTCAGTGGTATGATTCAAGTTCAGGCGAATGGCGCACATGGGAGGGTTGTGAATAGTGCTCATCTACAGGAGGCATGCCATGATTATTGTCGGAGCTAGCGCACTAGCTTCGTCCATATCGGCTTGCATGCGATCCGATTCTCAAGGTAGCGGCAATCCGCGCTCGTTGGCAACTGTTGCTCCGAGTCGTCGCCCTGTCACGAGTATTTCAGCAGAGCCGGAGTACGACAGTCGGCATGTTGCTCCGGTTACCCCAAAAGGAGAAGAGAAGGAAGTTGAGGGCGCAAAACTTATCCTGCCTATAGGATATAAAGAGACGCGAAGTACAACAAGCACCGGCCTCCCTTGCACCATCATTGAGATGCCGAACGCCGACAAGGGATATCCTCGCCTGAACCTTATGAAAGTGGATTCGTTTGGAAGGACACTGCTAGAGGAGTCACAGTCTCAGGAGGCCTTGTTATCAGCTGACGGGACTAATTCCTATGTCGCTCGATCGAGGGAGGCGTGGCCAGGAACTGACGACGCATATATGATCACGTGGCACATGTCAATTAAGGTGAGCGACTCTGAGACTCAGGAACTGGATGCGCTTGGTTTGTGGTTGGGAATTTCTCCAGGCTATGGTGCAGAAGATCGTTCGGATCACGGCTGGGTACTGTATGCGACTGCTCCATCTGGTCAACTCAACGAAAATAGCGACGTCTGGAAATCAGCTTTCTCGATCGTGCTACCTTCATAGATATTTAGCGAAATCAGACTGATCGATCCCCAAGGTCGTCTTGCTCCGTGAGATAGCCTTGTCTCAGTTGCTGGATCTCGAACCACTTGAGTCGCCCGGTTGCCTGTTCCCTGGAGTTCTCCTATGAGTTTGACTGTTTCGATGGTGATGACGTGCGGATAGCCGTAGAGTCTCATACAGATGGAGGTCTCGTCTCCCGACGGCGCGCCTCTGCACCTGTCGCCTCGTCGAAAGGACGCACTCCGTGCGCCGCCCTTCCCCTGTGGCCCAACCAGTATGGGCAGTCACGCTCGCACTGCTTCTCAGCGCTTCGATCAACACTGCACAGTCGGCTGAAGCAGCTCCGGGCTCTGGTACTGACCGAAGTGTTAGCACCACTGCATCGCTGGCCAGAGGATATGAGGCAGAACACTCCAAGACCAACCAGTTCACCACACAAGTGACTGATGCCCGTGCTCGGAGAGCAGCACCCCAGTGTTCCAACCAGCGCTCCTGCACCTCAGCGTCAGCTCAGACGACGACCAAGCAGGCAGAGAACGTCGGAGCCGGACGGGTCAAGCATGCGCACCCCTCCGCAGCGCCTCAGCCCGATTCCACGGTTGAGTCATCAGCCGCTCGGCTGTCTGTCGGCGAGATGTCTTCAGGAGGCACCGCCAAAACAGCAACGCCCCAGTCGTCGATCACGTATCCGATTCTCACCATCAACGGCAATGTCACCTACAAGCGCACCACGACTGCCGAACCCAACGGCACCGGTGCGGTCAGCCACACGCTCTCCTACAAGGCCGACGTCCCGGTCCCGGAACACAGCCAAGAGCCTGACTCTGCGTGGAACACCTTCGGCATCACCTCTCCCCCAGCAGGTCAGCGCATTTGTTTAGGCAGTGTCACCCTGTCCTATGACACCGGAGGAGACCTCGATAAGGTGACATTCACCCACGTCACCGAGGGCTCTGCCGATGGCAGCGTCTCGGGAGTTGCAGCGGGTACGACGGTCACCACGGTGGTCACCACGACGCTTGACGTCTCGGCACTCAAGAGCTCTGATCGCGATCTGGCCAATGACTACGCCAGAACCGCTCTGCTTTCGTCGGGCACCGTCAATGTCCCCACTGCATCTTTGTTTGTGGGTGAGCCATCGGGTTCCTCCACCGACGGCACATTCGCTGCCGTCGTTGCCTCTAAGGCAAGCACCACGCAGCTCGTTGTCAACGGCACGGCGATCACCGATAATGGCGGGTTCGACGCACTCTCCGGTTCCTGGAGCACTGACACGCTCACGAAGGACCGGGCGCAGCTGGCAAACCAGACCCACTAGTCGATTCCGTGTGAAGATGCCCGACGATAACGCAAGGACAGTGGCATGAAGACTCCTGTAACGGCCACAGCGGCTGTGACGGCCGCGATGGCCGCACTCGCTCTGAGTGCCTGCGGCCAGAGTGAAGCCTCCGACTCCAGCACCGCATCGGCCGCAGCATCCGTATCCCAAGCGCCGGCGTCGAAAGGCTCCGTTGCTGCGTCGTCGGACGGCATGATGGCTCTTCTCCCAATGGGAAGCCTCATCATCCAGGTACCTGCGGATGCCGTCACCGGGACCACAACAACCTACGACGACGGCATGCAGCAGACCTACTACGACAGTCGAGGAAGCGTTCCCCTCACTGTCGCCGTCGAGCGCTATGCTGCCGGCACCAAGCCCGCTGCCAGCATGCTGGCCGCGGAGCAGCAGGCGCTGGCCGCCCAGTCCATCCAGCCCAAGGTCACCCCCGTCGAGGTCCCCGGCGGAAGCAGCGGGAACCGCTTGGATTGGCAGGTCAAGGCGATCCCGCCATGGCTGCAGGACCGTAAGACCGACGAGGTTCCCATCACCTGCGCGGGAATCATCGTTGACGGGCCAGGTGGTGACAGCTACGGAGTTTATGTCTTCGCGGATCCCAAGATTCCAGAAAGTCAAAACCGCATGTCGTCCGTTCTCGCTTCTGTGGCGGTGAACGCCTCATGAAACGCCGTCTCCTCATGGCAGCAGGCGGTATCGCCTCACTGAGCGCTGTTGCCTCATGCAGCGACTCACCAGAAAAGCCGCCTGTGTCGGGAATGACCTCGGTTGCGGACGTGAAGCAACCTCAAGCCCCGTCCAAGGGGCCCCAGAACGCTCCCAAGGAGTGGACCACCATCAACTTCTCCGGCATCTCTCTCAGCCTGCCCATCTCCCTCAAGGGTCCCACTCGGCGCAGTGGATGGTCCCCATACGCCGTCTCCTACGACAAGCAGACCAACGACACCAGCTTCGAGCACCGGCTCCTGCTCTCCGGTATCGACGCGAGCACCACAGCTGACGGCATCAGGCAAACCACCAATCTCATGAGCTCCTATCTCTTTGAGAACTACTCGGAGATCGGCCGGGTCTCTTGGGCGGCAGACGGGGACAAACCAGCCACCGAGAGAGTCGCCTTCTACTGGGGCCCTGCAACATCCTGGCTGGGGTGGACCTGGCTGCTCGCCTCAGACGTCGGAACTGGCGTCGTCACTTTTCTGAGCACCTCTCTGGATGACGGCCTTCGCAACGGCATCGAGAACTCTCTGACCCTGACGAGGCAGCAACAATGACCATCCAACGACGACGCGCCCTCCTAGCATTCTCAACGGCCGGAGCCGCGACGCTTCTGAGCAGCTGTTCCTCAGCACAGCATCCGGGCCCAGAAGGTGACTGGGATCGCCTTGAAGAGGGCGATCTGCTTCTCGCGGTGCCCAAGAACTGGGACCGATCAGTGGCACAGTCCAGCATCTGGGGCACCAAGTGGACCGACCCGTCCGACAAGTCGGCCGTCCTCATGACAGCCCAGTCCGTCAAAGCGAAGGACGGCTACGACGCCCTCGACCTGGCCATGAATGCCGCCCGGGCCGTCACTCGCGGGTACCAGCCCATTGGCTCCCGGACCGCAGTCACCAACGGATCCATCATCCTGGCGCAGCAGCAGTACCAGACCACCTGGCCCTACCAAAAGAAGGGCTCCCTCTGGGCCATCAGCCGGGATTCCACGATCTACCTCGTGGACTTCTCCGGAGAGAAGATCACCAGTGATCAGATCTCGACTGTGGGCCAGTGGATCGAGCTGCGCTGAGGCGGGCCCCCCTCCACCTACCCCCAGCGCACATCGACGTGGCGGTTGGCGGCTTTGCCGGCCTCATTGACACTGCCGTCCGCGTTGGTCTCGGAGGCCACAGGCTCACTCTCCCCCTTGCCAGAGGACTGGACATTCAGGGAGGGAACCTTAGAGGTCAGGTAGTCGGCGACGGCCTTGGCCCGCTGCTCGGAGAGCGTCTGGTTGTGAGCGTCGTCGGCGACGGAGTCCGTGTGCCCCACCACGGTGACTGTGGCGGGCGGCTTACCGTTCCAGCGCTTGACGATCTCGTCGAGCACCTGTTTGGCGCGATCGGTCAGGGCCGAGGAGTCGACGTCGAAGGTGACGTCTCCGGACAATGAGGCCACCGTGGTCTGACCATCCGAGGAATAGGTGACCGCGCTGTCCGAGCTGCCCGAACGCGACACCGGGACCACACGTCGATCCAGAGGCTGAACCCGCCGGGAGTCGCCCGGACCGGTGCTTTCAGGCGGCACAATGGTCGGCACTGGATCCGGCGTAGCGTTCTTCACCGGAGCCGCCGCTGGGCGGCCAGCATGGGGATCAGCCGGCAACGCGACAGCCCCCGCCACGGTCGGCCAGGCCAAAGCGCTCACACCGGTAATCGCAGCGATGAGCCTCGCGCGATGTCGTAGCCCCGCACCCATCGCCCATGATGCAAAGAAAGTTCGCCGCTTCATCGTGACACCTCCACGTTGCTGAAGGTTCCACCATTAGGAATGGTGACACTGACGGTCTTCGTGTCCGCAGGAACGCCGGTGAAAGTCGCCTGGAATGCGATTGTCTGTCCAGGCTGGACGAATTCGTAGAGGTCACTGGAGCACAGGCAGCCGCCTTGGGAGTCGTAGGAGACTCGATAGATGTTCGAGGAGGACGGCTCAATGAGCGTGAGCCCATCGACGTTGTTCTTACTTCCTCCCGGTGTCGCCTTTCCGCTGGGCTGCGGAATCGAGTCGTCCCCATCCGAGAAGTAATCGGTGATGTACATATCATCGCTCTTGTCATTATTCGTCACGGAGAACATGACGGTGACCGTCGTCCCCGTGGCGGAGACGGAGTTCAGGGAGACGGTTGCAGGCTTGCTGTCAATGCTGCTGGTGTGCGACTCAATGGCCACGTCATGGCTGCCATTGCTGCCACCTCCAGGCTGCGCCGACTTCGGCGCTGATGCCGAGGTCGAGGTCGAGGACGACGCTCCCTTCTCACCCGAGGAGCCTCCCGGCAGTTGGCAGGACGCCAGGGTTGCCGCCATGCCAATGGCGCTTATGGCGGCCAGGATTCGCTTCGAAGCAGTCATCATGATGGAACCTCCATTGCTCTCGGTCAGGCCACATCGACCTGAGGAATACCGAGACTCTATGCAGCACTCATCATTCGAGAAACGGGGAGAGTCCCACGGGGAAAAACTGTGCGGTACCCATGATGCCCACGGGCAGTCCAGGGTACCCGGGTACTCCCCGTGCAGCGACGGGGAGTACCCGGGGAGTGATGGGGAGTACCCGGGGAGTCCCGCTTGCTAGGAAGATTACGTTACGATTACGCTCTGTCTTTGAGAAATTCCGGTGGACCCATGAAGGAGTTGTTGTGTCATTAGTATTCTCCCGTTCACTTGGAGTCTCTGCTCGGGGGACGTCTCGTCGGTCTTTCGTGGCTCTCTCGGCCCTGACGGGGCTGGCGTTGCCGGTGCTGGCGGGCTGTGACCTGCCGGGAGTCTCCAAGGGCAAGGGAGGCTCGACATCATCATCGGGCGCCACCGCCGGGGGATCCGCCTCGCCCGGCGGGTCAGCCACGGCCTCGGCCAGCGCTCCGGCTAAGGCTGGTAGCACCGAGTGGCAGAAGCTCGACGGTCACGTCATGGGCCACAAGGTGAGCGTGGAGGTCTCCCCCGTCGTCCGCCAGGACGACAAGACCTCGTACATCGCCGTGAAGCTCACCCGCGCGTCCGACGACGCCTCCATCGACACGATCAACACCAGCCCCTACAGCGACGACAACAAGCTGAACATCTCCAACTACCTAGGTGTGCCGTCAATCTACCGTCCTGGTACCGGAGTCTCCCTGGTCAAGCTGCTCGACACCGCCTCGGGGCGCGTGTGGAGCGCCATCGACGGCAGCGGCCTGTTCCTCGAGCTCGCCCCTGGAGAGGACATGACCTCCTACCTGTCCTTCGGCAAGGTCGACACCGACACCGTTACCGTCATGGTCCCCATGGCCGGCTTCACCACCGTCTCCGTTCTGGACGCCGGCGACGCTAAGAAAGCCAAGATCGACCTGTCTATCGCCCAGGCCGCGCTCAAGCAGTCCTCTCACGACGTCCCCGAGCTCGCCGCCCCCGTCGCCATCGAGCGTTACACCCGGGCCCTGGACGACTCCACCAGCACCCACGCCGGTGGCAAGGACATCACCGTCACCCTCGCATCAGATGTCACCTTCGCCTCCGACTCCGCCGACCTGGCCTCAGGAGCCGAGGCCCAGCTCAACACCGTCGCCTCCCAGCTCAAACAGCATCCCGACGGCGGGACGCTGACCATCGTCGGGCACACCGACGACGTCCAGGACGACGCCTACAACCAGACCCTGTCCGAGAAACGAGCCAACGCCGTCAAGACCCGCCTCGAACAGCTCACCAGCCTGGACAAGTGGCAGACATCCGTGTCCGGCAAGGGCGAGTCCGAGCCAAAGATCAAGGACACCAGCGACGAGGCCCGCGCCGCCAACCGACGCGTCGAGATCACCCTGACCCCCACCGGCGGCACCACCACCAAGAACACCCCCACCCCTAACAGCAGCGGTGGCAAGCTGCCCGACCCCCAGGGCTCCGTCGCCAAGGGCCCTGAAGGTGTCACCCTCACCGCCACGGGCGGCTCCAACACCAGTGGGGAGGTCACCATCACCCTGGACCACGTCACCCGCTCCGGAAGCTTCCTTCTGGGCACCGTCACCTGCACCGTCAAGGACGGCTCCAACGACGTACCACTGCACCCTCTGCTCGAGGATCCCGAGACCCCCTTGAGCAACCAGCGCTCCGAATCTGGCGCCCTGTCAACCCTCCTCGCCAGCGACGGCCTGACCCTCCTCAGCAACGGCGAGCGCATCTTCCCCGCCGACTACCTCGACGCCGACGTCGACCACCACCTGCCCCTGACCGAGCTACGCCTCTTGGACCACCTCAAGGCCGGCACCACCACCGTCTGCGTTGTCTGGCCCGACCCCGGCGGCGACACCATCACCCTTGACCATGCCAAAGGCAAGTACTCCATCCCAGGCAACTCCTACCGCCTCACTGATATCCCCGTCAAGAACAGCTGAAAGGACCCAGCCTGATGCGACGTCGTGTGTTTCTGTCCGGTGCGATCCTGACCGGTGTGGGCTTACCGCTGCTGGCCGGGTGCAGGTTGCCTTGGCAGTCGGGGCGTCAGGCCGGCTCCACCTCAGCCTCAGCCTCGGCGGGCAAGGCGTCAGGGACAGCCGTGCCTGCCGCGTCGAGTGCGCCGCAGGGCTGGCAGGAGCTCGACGCTCACGTCATGGGTCACCACCTGGGGTTTCAGGTCTCACCGCTGGTGCGCCGCGACGAGAAGACCACCGTGCTGGCCCTGAAGCTGACGCGGGCCAAGGACGACGCCTCAGTCAAAGACGTCGTTGTGGACTCCCTTGATAAAGACAGCAATGTCTTCAATGCGGCCTACTCTTTGGCACGCCCCGGCAGCAACCCGGCTTTTGAGCCGGCTGCGGGTGGGGTGCGTCTGCTGGACCTGGCCGCCAACCGGGTGTGGTTGGCCACCACCGGTGTGGAGAACAAGGTCAAAGGCAACAACAACAAGCTGTCGCTCAAGCCGGGTGAGTCCACCAGCTGCTTCGTGCTCTTCGGTCCGGTGGACGCCAAGCAGGTCACCGTCTTCGTCCCCCAAGCAGGATTCGTCACCGTCAACGTCCTCGACAGCAGCGCCGCAGCAGCTTCCGGCATCGACTTCAAAGCCATCGACAAGGCCTTCGACAGCGCCACCATGCCCCATACTCGGGACAAGGCCGACCCCAAACAGGTGCTGGAGGCCCCGGTGCCCATTGAGCGCTACACCAAGGCCCTGGACGACTCCACCAGCACCCACACCGGAAGCAAGGACATCACCGTCACCCTCGCATCAGATGTCACCTTCGCCTCGGACTCCGCCGAACTCACCTCCGCCGCTGACGCCCAGCTCAAGACCGTTGCCGGCCAGCTCGGTCAGTATCCCGACGGTGGGACACTCACCATCGTGGGGCACACCGACGACGTCCAGGACGACGCCTACAACCAGACCCTGTCCGAGAAACGAGCCAACGCCGTCAAAACCCGCCTCGAACAGCTCACGAGCCTGGACAAGTGGCAAACCAGTGTCTCCGGCAAGGGCGAGTCCGAACCCCGCATCAACGACACGACCGACGAGGCCCGCGCCGCCAACCGACGCGTCGAGATCACCCTGACCCCCACCGGCGGCACCACCCCCAAGAACACCACCCCCGCCCCCAGCAGTGGTGGTGGCAAGCTGCCCGACCCGAAGGGACCGGTCGCCAAGGGCCCTGAAGGCGTCACCGTCAAGCATGACAGTGGCGACGGCCAGCTCACCGTCACCGTCGACCACGTCACCCGCCAAGGTGGCTACCTCCTCGGACAGCTCCACACCACCATCAGCGCAAAGACGGACTCCGCCCCAGGTCTCTACAACTTCCTCGAGGACGATGAGTCCCCCCTCACCAGCTCTCGAGGCGAGACCGCCGGCAACGACGCTATCCGGACCGCCTCCAACGGGTTGACCCTCCTGGCCGGAGGCGAGCGCATCTACCCCGCCGACTACCTCGACGCAGAGTTCAAGGCCCACGTCCCCCTCACCGAGCTCGGAATCGGCCCCTACATCAAGACCGGCACCACCACCGTCTGCGTCATCTGGCCCGACCCCGGCGGCGACACCGTCACCCTCGACCACGCAGCATCCAGGAAAGACGCCGTCGACTTCGCCTACCGCCTCACTGACATCCCCGTCAAGAACAGCTGAAAGGACCCAGCCTGATGCGTCGTCGCGTGTTTCTGTCCGGTGCGATCCTGACCGGTGTGGGCTTACCGCTGCTGGCCGGCTGCAAGCTTCCCTGGCAGTCGAAACGTCAGGCCAGCTCGACCTCGGCCTCGGCGGGCGGGACAGCGGGGGCGCCTGCGGCGCCGCAGGGCTGGCAGCAACTCGACGCCCACGTTATGGGTCATCACCTGGGGTTTCAGGTCTCGCCGCTGGTGCGCCGCGATGCGAAGACCACCGTGCTGGCCCTGAAGCTGACTCGTGCCAAGGACGACCCCGCAGTCAAGGACATCGCTGAGTCCTCCACTGACGGGGACAGCAATGTCTTTGAAGGGTCCCGGCCTTTGTCTCGCCTCGGCGGCTACAAGGCCTTTGAGCCGGCTGCGGGTGGGGTGCGTCTGCTGGATCTGTCCACTAACAGGGTGTGGGTAGCCACCACCGGTGTGGAGAACAAGGTCAAAGGCAACAACAACAAGCTGGCACTTAAGCCGGGTGCGTCCACCAGCTGCTTCGTGCTCTTCGGGGCGGTGGATGCCAAGGAGGTCACCGTCTTCGTCCCCCAAGCAGGATTCGTCACCGTCGACGTCCTCGACAGCGGTGCCGCAGCTGCCTCCGGCATCGACTTCAAGGCCATGGACAAGGCCTTCGACAGCGTCGCCACCATCGGCTATTCCCGGGACGACTCCAAGCCCGACCAGGCACTGGCCGCCCCGGTAGCCATTGAGCGCTACACCAAGGCCCTGGACGACTCCGCCAGCACCCACACCGGCAGCAAGGACATCACCGTCACCCTCGCCAGCGACGTCACCTTCGCCTCAGACTCAGCCGACCTGGCCTCAGGTGCCGAGGCCCAGCTCAACACCGTCGCCGGCCAGCTGGCCCAGTACCCCGACGGCGGGACGCTCACGATTGTGGGGCACACCGACGACGTCCAGGACGACGCCTACAACCAGACCCTGTCCGAGAAACGAGCCAACGCTGTCAAGACCAGACTCGAACAGCTCACCAAGCTCGACAAGTGGCAGACATCCGTGTCCGGCAAGGGCGAGTCCGAGCCCAAGGTCAACGACACCAGCGACGAGGCCCGTGCCGTCAACCGACGCGTCGAGATCACCCTGACCCCCACCGGCGGCACCACCACCAAGAACACCACCCCCGCCCCCAACAGCGGCAAGCTGCCCGAGACCAAGGGACCGGTCGCCAAGGGCTCAGACGGCGTCACCGTCAAAAGTGACAGTGGCGCCCAGCTCACCATCACCATCGACCACGTCACCCGCCAAGGCGGATACCTCCTCGGCCAGCTCCACACCACCCTCAGCAGCAAGAACAGCACCAACCCCACTTTCTACGCCTGGTTTGATGACAAAGAAACCTTCTTCACCAACTCCCGGGGCGAGGACGGCAGCGAGGAAGCCACAACATACGCCGCCGACGGGTTGACCCTCCTGGCCGGAGGCGAGCGCATCTACCCCGCCGACTACCGCGACGCCGGCTTGGAGACCCACGTCCCCCTCAGCGAGCTCGAGCTCACTCCCCCTATCAAGGCCGGCACCACCACCGTCTGCGTCGTCTGGCCCGACCCCGGCGGCGACACCGTCACCCTCGACCACCTCCCCGCCCCGCATCTCGGCTCCAGCTACGCCTACCGCCTCACCGACATCCCCGTCAAGAACAGCTGAGGCCCATCCGGGCCTCCTTCACGGCGGAGAGGTCGTCCCCATCCTTGCGAGAGGGAGAGGCAAGGACGGGGACGACCGGCTTTTCCACTCCCCTCCCCCATTCGGTGCGCCACCGACGCCTTCACCGTAGTCAGCGCGGCACCCCGCGGACCATGGGCAGATGCCCCCGTGGAGGGCTCGTGCAGTCCCCAGGCAGGCCCCGGGGACGGTACGACCCAACGCACAGGCAAAGAACGGCGTCGGCCGCCTCCCGCATGAGGAGGCGGCCGACGCCGTCGCGAAGAAAGCGGCCTCAGGCCTTGGTGACATCCATCGGGATGCCGGGGCCCATGGTGGTGGTCATGGTGGCCTTGAGGATGTAGCGGCCCTTCGAGGTCGAAGGCTTGAGGCGCAGGACCTCCTCCAGGGCGGCCTGGAAGTTCTCCGTCAGCTGCTCCTCGGTGAAGGATGCCTTGCCGATGATGAAGTGGAGGTTGGAGGCGCGGTCCACGCGGAACTCGATACGGCCGCCCTTGATGTCGGAGACGGCCTTGGCCACGTCCATCGTCACGGTGCCGGTGCGGGGGTTGGGCATGAGGCCACGGGGACCCAGGACGCGGCCCAGGCGGCCGACCTTGCCCATGAGGTCCGGGGTGGCCACGGCGGCGTCGAAGTCCGTGTAGCCCTTGGCGACCTTCTCGATGAGCTCGTCGCCACCGACCTCGTCCGCGCCGGCGGCGAGGGCCTGCTCGGCGCGCTCACCCTGGGCGAAGACGACGACGCGGGCGGTCTTACCGGTACCGTGCGGCAGGGACACGGTGCCGCGGACCATCTGGTCCGCCTTGCGGGGGTCGACCCCCAGGCGGAAGACGACGTCCACGGTGGCGTCGAACTTGGTGATCGAGGTGGACTTGGCCAGGTGAACGGCCTCGGCCGGGGTGTAGAGGACTCCGGACTGGATCTTCTCTGCCGCGGCGCGGTAGGCCTTGGAGCGCTTGGTCATCTGCTTCTCCTTGCAGTCGTGGTGTTCGGGCCGCGCGAGGCCCTTCCACGGTTTTCTATGGGGGTTGAGTTGAGAGAGCCGGCGGGCCGGCGAGTGCCTCAGGCCTCGACGGTGATGCCCATGGAGCGGGCGGTGCCGGCGATGATCTTGGCGGCGGCCTCGATGTCGTTGGCGTTGAGGTCGGGCATCTTGGACTCGGCGATCTCACGCACCTGAGCCTGGGTCAGGGAGGCCACCTTCACGGTGTGGGGGGTGGCGGAACCCTTGGGGACGCCCGCGGCCTTCTTGATGAGCTCGGCGGCCGGCGGGGTCTTGGTGATGAAGGTGAAGGAGCGGTCCTCGTAGACGGTGATCTCCACGGGGATGACGTTGCCGCGCTGCGACTCGGTCGCCGCGTTGTACGCCTTGCAGAACTCCATGATGTTGACGCCGTGGGCACCCAGGGCGGGGCCGATCGGCGGAGCGGGGTTGGCCTGGCCGGCCTGGATCTGGAGCTTGATCAGCCCGGCGACCTTCTTCTTGGGGGCCATAGGAATGGGTCCTTCTTACTTGTCCGGATGTGCTGCACGCCTGCCGTGCAGCCGTGGGTGCATGCGCACACACAAGCGCTCATCGTAGCCCTCTGCCGGGCCGAGCAGGGCGCCCGGTGCGCGGTATCACAGGAGATCTGCCTGTGATTCACGGCTCCCGTGCCGTGGCCGCTGGGCGACCCAGGCGGTTGTGGCCCGACGACGCTGTTTCGCGTCGTCGGGCCACAACGGCTGACGGGGCCTGACCTCAGGCCCGCCTCAGATCTTGGCGACCTGGGTGAAGGAGAGCTCGGCCGGGGTGTCGCGGCCGAACAGGGAGATGAGCACCTGGAGCTTCTGGGTCTCGGGGTGAATCTCGGCGATCGTCGCCGGCAGGGACTCGAAGGGGCCGTCGGTGACGATGACGGACTCGCCGACCTCGAAGGCGACCTCGAAGACCTGTCCACCGGTGGCGATCTGGGTGCCGGAGCCGGACTCGGGGGCCGTGGCCTCCGCGGCGGCGGCCTCCTTGGCGGCGAGCTCCTCGGGCGTGGGGCCGAGCTGGGCGACGGCCTCCTCGAAGGTCAGCGGCACCGGGTTGTAGCGGTCACCCACGAAGCCGGTGACGGCCGGGGTGTCCTTGATGGTGCGCCACACCTTGTCCGAGGTCTCCGGGTCATCCAGGTCCATGCGCACGAACACGTAGCCGGGGATGCGCACCCGGGAGACTTCCTTCTTCTTGTTGCCGTTCTTGATCTCGATGACCGTCTCCATGGGGACGGTGGCGTCGAAGATGTAGTCCTCGACCTCGAAGTTCTCGGCGCGGGCCATGATGTCGGCGGCCACGCGGCGCTCGTAGCCGGAGTAGGTGTGCAGCACATACCACTGCCCCGGCAGGGCCGACATCTGGCGGCGGAACTCCGCCAGCGGGTCGACGACGGGCGCCTCCTCGGCCGGCGCGGCAGGCTCGGCGGCGGCGTTGGCCTGCGCCTGGGCCACCTCGTCGGTCGCATCGGCCTGGGCGGCCTCGACCGGCTCGACGGCGTCGTCGGTCGCGAGCGAGGTCAGGGCCTCGACGTCGTCGGGGTTGGTCTGCGAGGAGACATCCTCAGACATGGTGTACCTGCTTTCCAGTGGCGTGAGACGAGCGGATGCGACGGGCCGCGCGAGCAGCAGCGGCGTCGGGAGTAGACGTGGTCAGGGGCGCAACCGCGCATCCCCAATGAGGGTACGGCCGCAGAAGCCGAGAGGTCAGGCGAAGAGCCACATGACGGCCCGGTTGAAGGCGAAGTCCAGTACCCCGGTGAAGGCCATGATGGCGATGATGAAGACGACCACTACCGTGAAGTAGGTCCACAGCTCGTTCATGGTGGGCCAGACGACTTTGCGCAGCTCGTCAATGACCTGGCGGATGAACAGGGCGATGCGCCCGAAGAAGCCGCGCTTGGTGGCCGACTTGCCTGTCGCAGCGCGTGCGCTCTCGCTCATGAATCTGGGTCCTCAGGGTCGACGGTCAGGTCAGTTCCCGCACAGCGGGGAGAAGACGAAACCGACGGGATCTCCCGACAGATCCGCCGTTCTCAGCAGGGCAGGCGGGACTCGAACCCACAACCGCCGGTTTTGGAGACCGGTGCGCTACCAATTGCGCCACTGCCCTTCAGCGGTGCTCTAGTCTGCCACACGAGGAAGCCTTTGCGGTAACCGCAGGCCGTGGGGTGCGCCACGCCGGGGCCGGCCGGGGTGCAGCACCATGTCACGCCCCCGGAGGGACCCTGGAGGTGTCCCGGAGGCTCCCCGGCGTCGTCGCTGGCGGATCCGACGTGTTTCAGACGCACGGATGTCGCTGGTCGTGGGACCATGGTCGGGTGACACCTGCACCCACGCACCGCGTTTCCGCCCGACTGTCCGCCATCGCCCCCTCCGCCACCCTGGCCGTCGACGCCAAGGCCAAGGCCCTCAAGGCCGCCGGCCGCCCCGTCATCGGCTTCGGCGCCGGAGAGCCCGACTTCCCCACCCCCGACTACATCGTTGAAGCCGCCGTCGCCGCCGCGAAGGACCCGGCCAACCACAAGTACTCCCCCGCCAAGGGCCTGCCGGTCCTGCGCGAGGCCATCGCCGCCAAGACGCTGCGCGACTCCGGCTACGAGGTCTCCCCCGACGACATCCTGGTCACCAACGGCGGCAAGCAGGCCGTCTTCCAGGCCTTCGCCGCACTCGTCGACCCCGGCGACGAGGTCCTCCTGCCCGCGCCCTACTGGACCACCTACCCCGAGGCCGTCGCCCTGGCCGGGGGCACCACGGTCGAGGTCTTCGCCGGGGCCGACCAGGACTACAAGGTCAGCGTTGACCAGCTCGAAGCCGCCCGCACCGAGCGCACCAAGGTGCTGCTGCTGTGCTCGCCGTCGAACCCGACCGGCTCGGTCTACACGCCCGAGGAGCTCACCGCCATCGGCCAGTGGGCCCTGGAGCACGGGATCTGGGTCATCACCGACGAGATCTACGAACACCTCCTCTACGACGGCGCCCAGACCGCGCACGTCGTCAAGCTGGTTCCCGAGCTGGCCGACCAGACGATCGTCCTCAACGGCGTGGCCAAGACCTACGCCATGACCGGATGGCGCGTGGGCTGGATGATCGCTCCCAGCGACGTCATCAAGGCGGCCACGAACTTCCAGTCGCACCTGACCTCCAACGTCGCCAACGTCTCGCAGCGCGCGGCGCTGGCGGCCGTCAGCGGCGACCTGACCGCCGTCGAGCAGATGCGCACCGCCTTCGACCGGCGCCGGCGCACGATGGTGGAGATGCTCTCGCAGATCGAGGGGCTGACCGTGCCCGTTCCCCGCGGCGCCTTCTACGCCTACCCCAGCATCGAGGGGCTCGTGGGACGCACGCTGCGCGGCACCACGATCGACAGCTCAGCCACGCTGGCTGCGCTCATCCTCGAGCACGCCGAGGTCGCCGTCGTTCCCGGTGAGGCCTTCGGTCCCTCGGGCTTCGTGCGGCTGTCCTACGCGCTGGGCGACGACGACCTGGTCGAGGGCGTGGGCCGCGTCCAGAAGCTGCTGGCCGAGGTCGAGTAGCGCCTGAGGCTCCGCCTCCTCACCGAGCCGGGCAGGTTTCGCGCAAGCCGACAGAATGTCTGTTGGGCGCCGCGAAACCTGCCCGGCTCGGCGTTTGATACCAATGTGGTTGCGGACGGGCCTTCCGCGTCCTTCAGAGACCTATCATCCGATTCGTGCCCGCCCACACTCCCGACGATGAACGTCGTGCCGCCGATCCCAGTACCGAGCCCGAGGTGCTGGAGTACCTCGCCAAGGCGTTTCCCGATCTGCGACCGGTCGTCGCCGCCAATCCAGCTATCCCCGCGGTGCTGCGCGAGCAGGTTCTCCAGATGGGTTTGGGCAACTTGTCTCAAGTTTCACCCGCAACCCCGGTAAGCGCGGCGACAGCATCCGACTCGACTCATCTCAGGACGGCCAAGACTGCGGCCCTGCCCTCGATCACAACGACCGACTACCGCAGCTCACCGCACACCGAGGCTCCTGTGAGAGCGACGGTGCAAGCAGATCCTCACACGGCGGTCCTCAAGACATTACCGACCATGCCAACGCGGGCAGCCGCACCGGCACCTGCTCAGACAGCGCCCGTCGAACCATCCGAGCCCCGACCGGCCTCCCGCTCCGGGTCCCGCACCGGGCTGATAGCCGCCCTGGTCATCACCCTGGTCCTGGCCGTCGCCGCCGCCGGAACCTTCGCCGGGATGCTGCTGGCGAACCGGGATCGACAGTCGGAAACGACAACGGCTTCAGCCGCTTCCGCAGCACCAGCCCCCACCCAGGCGGCAGAAACATCGGCGGGGCAGAACGCCCAACCGACCGCAGACGCCACCGAGGCCGAAGCAACACCGCTACCCGACAAAGGACCAACTCTTCCCCCGTCAGCCAAGACCTACTCCTACCAGTACGTGGACACCCCGTCGAAGAACATCTCCTGCATCCTGTACGACGAGGGGGTGGGCTGCTCAATCCTGGAACGGAGCTACGCCTCCTCCGGGATGCAAGACTGCCCCGACCGGGAGTTCTCCATCGTGGCGCTCGCCGGTCGCACCGAGGTCCGCTGCGGAGAGGAGTACCTGGGACAGCCTGGGGACACCTTCCACACGCTCCAGTACGGGGAGACCACGACGTTCTCCGACTACGCCTGCACCTCACAGTCCAAGGGGATGACCTGCTGGAACACAATCACCGGCCGCGGTTTCACCATCTCCAGGGACTCGCACGTCAGATTCTGAGCACCCCGAGCCGGGCAGGTTTCGCGCAAGCCGACAGAGAGTCTGTCGGATACCGCAAAGCCTGCCCGGCTCGGCGTGAGACCAGCGAGCTTCAGTGGGCGCCGCGGCGGGCCTGGATCTCGCGGCCCTGCGCCAGCCAGGTCTCGGCGCGGGCCAGGCGGCCCTCGGCGTCGGGGCGCCACGGGCCACCGTCCTCGCGGCGGGCGCCGGCCACCAGGGACAGGACCACGCCTGCACAGCGGGCACGCAGGGAGACCGGATCCACCTGCTGCTCAGCCATGCGGGTCCAGGTCTCCAGGATGGGGCGCAGCTTCGGGTAGGAGGCGGGCGCCAGGTGGTCCAGCACACTGACGTGCCCCAGCAGGCAGGCCAGGTCATCAACCCGGTAACCGGGCCCCAGGGAGTCCACGTCGAGCAGGCTGGTGACGGACTCGCCCTCCATGAGGACATTGGCCTCGTAGAAGTCGCCGTGGACCGGGACCGGCCGACCGGCGTCGGAGGCGGCCATGAGCTGCTCGACGCCCTCGGCCACGGCCCGGGCGCGCGCGGCGTGCTCGGGCAGGACCGTGGCGGCGGCGTGCGCGTAGTGGCGGGCCCGCTCCGACCAGGCGGCGTGCGCCGGCAGCTGCATGGCGCTGGCCGGCAGGGCGTCCAGCAGTGAAATGAGGCCGTTGAAGACGCGTTCGCTGCGAGAGACGCTCATGCCCTGGGACAGCAGGCCGGACAGGGCCACTCCTCGACCGGTGGACAGCAGGACGAGCCCATCGGGGTCCTCTCGCAGAACCTCGGGCGCAGGCACGCCTGAGGCCGTCAGCAGGCGGTGGCGCTGGGCGAAGGACGGGGCCTGGCTCGGGCGCAGGACCTTGGCGTAGGCGGTGGTCTCATCCGGGAAGGTGGCACGCACGACCGCTCGACGGGTGGGCCGGTAGGCGACCATCGTGGCCTTGACCTGCGTGCCGATCCGGGCCGAGAGCAGCGAGGGCGTGCAGGCCACCACCAGGCCGGGAAGCTCGGGGTCGGCCGGGTGGCGCCACACATGGACCGCAGGGCCATCCCCTCCGGTGGGGGCCACCCGGGTCAGTCCCGGCGCGTGCGGGTTGGACAGGCGAGCCGTCGTGGCGCACAGGTACTCGGTGGTGGAACGCCCGTTGGGTGCGACAACAACAGCCGTGTACCCCACGGACACCCCCGCTCCGGGGCGGTGGTGGACTGAGTGGACCTCCCAGCTGGCCAGGCGCTGGCCGGCCGGGGCGAGGGCGGCGGAGAGCACGGACGCGGCACGCGGCCCCGTCAGCAGGGCCACCTCCTCGGGCTCCTGGGACGCCGACGAGTGGTTCATAGCAGTTAGTCTGCCCCACCCACCTGGTGGTTCGCCTCCAAAACGAGCCCCGGTGTTCGACAACAGCGGAAGCCCACGCACCCCTGGGGCGATGCACTGGGTGACCGAGTTGAGGCAAGCCCAGTGGCACAGATCTGTCACTCCTGGCGACTTTTAAGGTCGGCTCGGGAAGGGGGCGCCGGAACGTTGCCTTCTATCTGCGCAGGTCCGCGCCATTCCCTCCTGTCACAGGGTGTTACCCCCCACCGGAATAGTCGCCAATCGTGACACCGACAGCACCGAAAGCACCGAGGGGAGCCCAAAGTTATCCACAGCCCCAGTCCACGCCTTTCACCTTAAAACACTGTTTGACATCATTTAACTATGTTTGATGATGTCCGCCGCGGCGATGTGCGCGCCCGTCTACTAGCCAGGAACGGCGCAGCCCGGCTCTCGGCACTGAGCCTCACCCGGTCAGAGCGCAGGACGGTGGCGCTCATGCTGGCTGAGAAGGCGCTGTCCTCCCACCCCGGTCACGTGGTGTCCCTGCCGTCGGCCAAGGCCTTCGTCATCACCTGCCGCCGGCTGGGAGGCGTGGTGAGCTGTGGACACGCGATGAAGCACTACGGCATCCCGCTGAGGACATCACCCGGTGTTCTCCATGTCGCCATCCCGGCGCAGCGAAGCCGCGTTCCCGATGCGATCGGCCGCACGGTGGTCCACCGCGTCAGGGGACTGGCCCTGCCCGAGGACACTCAGCCACCAGTGGCGCAGGTCGAGCAGGCTCTCATCTGCTTCATGCGCTGCGCCGATAAGCTCGATGCCCTCATCGCTCTCGACGGGGCCCTGCGCCTGGGATACACAACCCGCAGTCAGCTGGAATCCGCGTTGCCGGGCCCGCGCAACGCACCGCTGCGCTCCCTGCTCTCCCAGGCCCGCCCGGGGGCGCGCTCCCTGCTGGAGACGATCGCCCGCTACGACCTGAAGCGGGCCGGCTACCACCCCGTCGCGGCGGTCATGGTGGACGGGGTCGGCGAGGTGGATCTGGTGCTCAGCCGAAGGCCTCAGGCGATCGTTCCCGGGCCGGCGAACGGCACTCATGTCCTCACGGCGGCGGCCTGTCCGGCCCTGCTCATCGAGACGGACGGCTACACCTACCACTCCTCCCGCCCGGACTGGCACAGCGACCACCTGCGCGATCAGGCCGCTCTCGCGCGCGGCCACACTCCGCTGCGCCTCACCAGCAACCAGGTAGTGGATCGGGACACGGTGCGGATCGTCTCTTCGGTGGCACGCCGTCTCGGAATCCACCCGGATGTCACTCCTGGCGACTTTTAGGGCGAGTCGAGGAAGGGCCCTGGGCTCCTCTCCCCCTATCTGTGCAGGTCCGCGCCATTCCCTCCTGTCACAGGGTGTCGGCCTCTCCCGGAAAAGTCGCCAATCGTGACACTTCGGTGCCTCCTGCCCCGCGTGGGAGGGCTGCCGGTGGAGTGCGAACACGTGGAAGAATCCACCCATGCGAGACCTCGCCACCCTCCCCAAGGCGCACCTGCACCTGCACTTCACGGGGTCGATGCGCCTGGAGACCCTCATTGAGCTGGCCTCCAGCGCGCGCACGCGCCTGCCCTCGAACTTCCTGGACGGCGACCCCCTGCGCGTGCCCGCTGACCGGCGCGGCTGGTTCCGCTTCCAGCGCGCCTATGACACGGCCCGGGCCCTGGTGCGTACCGAGGAGGTCATGCGCCGCATCGTCCTGGAGGCCGCCCTGGATGACGCCGCCGAGGGCTCGCGCCGCCTGGAGATCCAGGTCGACCCGACCAGCTATGCCCCCTTCGTCGGCGGGATCACCCCGGCTCTGGAGATCATCCTCGATGCCGCCAAGCAGGCCACGACCCTGAGCGGAGTGGAGGTGGCGGTCATTGTGGCGGCCTCCCGGATGCGTCACCCGTTGGACGCCCGCACGCTCGCGCGCCTGGCGGTGCGCTACGCCGGGGATCAGCCGGGCGAGGTGATCGGCTTCGGCCTGTCCAACGATGAGCGCGCGGGGCAGACCTCCTCCTGGGAGCGGGCCTTCGCCATCGCCCGCCGGGGCGGATTGGCCTCCATGCCGCATGGAGGGGAACTCTTAGGGCCCGACCACCTGCGCGAGGTCGTCTCCTCCCTCGGCCCCACACGCCTGGGCCACGGGGTTCGCGCCGGTGAGGACCCCGCCCTGCTGGACGCGATCGTCGCTTCCGGCATCAGCCTCGAGGTCTGCCCCGCCTCCAACGTGAGCCTGGGGGTGTATCACAGCCCCGACGACGTCCCCCTGCGTACGCTCATGAGCCACGGAGCGCAGATCGCCCTGAGCGCCGATGATCCCTTGCTCTTCCAGTCCCGGCTCGTCGACCAGTACGAGATCGCCCGGGCCCTGGGCTGCGACGACGCCGAGCTGGCCGAGCTGGCCCGCGGCTCGATCCGCGCCTGCCTGGCCTCCCCGACGGCGAAGCAGACCTGGTTGGCCGAGGTGGACGCCTGGCTGGCGGCGCCCGACCAGGCTCCAGGAGCGCAGTCCGACGGCCCGGAGGCCAGCGACCTCAAGCCTGACGCGGTTGCGCGCTAGGAGCTAGAACCGGCTGCGAGCACGCCCGGATAAGGACTCTGGGACGCAGGACCACGCCCCAGGAACAGGGACAGTGCCCGCAGCGACCGCTCCCCAGAGCCAGGGGCGTCCACGACGGACCACATATTCGCGCGGCGAACTACGGGGCTGCCGGGGCTTCGGACAGGCGGCCTAGAAGCCGACCTGGACGGGCTCGGGCACGAGGGTGACGCCGAAGCGCTCGCGCACACCAGCCACCACCACATCGCACAGGCACCCCGGGACGTGCTGACACGTCCCGGGGCTGCCGGGGCTTCGGACAGGCGGCCTAGAAGCCGACCTGGACGGGCTCGGGTACGAGGGTGACGCCGTAGCGCTCACGCACTCCGGCCACCACCGCGTCACGCAGGCGCGCCAGGTCCGCCCCGGTCGCGCCGCCCCGGTTGGTCAGTGCCAGCACGTGCTTGGTGGACAACCCGGCCGGTGCGCCGGCCTCCACGGCGAAGCCCTTGCTGAAGCCGGCGTGGTCGATGAGCCAGGCGGCACTGGTCTTGACCAACCCCTCGATGACAGGGGCGGCCTTGGTGCCGAGGACCACCTGCGAGTGGTCGGTGACCGGGAAGCGCGGCGCGTCCTCGGGCAGCTGCTCGGCCTGCTCCGTGGTCAGGATCGGGTTGGTGAAGAAGGAGCCGGCCGACCAGGTGTCGTGGTCGGCGCCGTCCAGCACCATCCCCTTGGAGCGGCGCAGCTCAAGAACCGCCTCACGCAGCTCGCGCTCGGGCACGCGCTCACCCAGCTCGACGCCGAGCGCCCCGGCCAGCTGGGAGTAGGCGATCCGGGAGGACAGGGAGCCCTGCCGCACGGCGAAGGTGGCGTCGAGGACCACCCAGCGCCCAGTCGGCCCCCACAGGCGCCCGCCACCCACCTCGGTGTCGGTGAGGGACTGCTTGAGGCGCGAGTCCCGGTAGGCCAGCCCCAGCTCGCCCAGGGCCAGCCAGACCACTCGGTTGCGCAGTCGGTCCCAGGCGCGCACACTGGCGATGAGCTCGGCGACCTCTGCGCCGTAGGCCCCGATGTTCTGCACGGGGGCGGCGCCCACCGTGCCGGGGATCCCGGACAGGGGCGCGAACCCGGCCCACTGGCTGGCGATGGCCTCGCGCACCAGGTCGTCCCAGGTGGTTCCGGCGGTGGCGGTGACCTCGACGCCGCCGCACACCGAGTCCGAGACGAGTGAGACCTCGGCGCGGGCATCCCGGATGACGAGCCCGTCGAAGCCGGCATCGGAGGCCAGGATGTTGGAGCCGCCGCCGATGACGAGGACGGGCGTACCGGCGGCGTCGGCCTCGCGGATCGCCTCGGTCAGCTCGCTCTGCGTGGTGGCCTCGACGTAGCTGCCCACCGGGCCGCCCACGCGAAGCGTCGTCAGCTCGGCCAGGCTGGTTGGCCGGGCGCCGGAGCCGGGCGTGTGCGCCAGGGCCTGGACGGGTGCGGGCCAGGCGGACGGGTCGACGTCGACGCTCAGCGGAACAGTGCAGTCGCCTGCCACCAGCTGCGGCTCGGCCGACGGCGCAGCCGGCACCGTCGAGCCCTCAGCGGGGGCAGCAGGAGTGCGGTCATCTGGGGTAGTGGTCAACGGAGGTCTCCGCTCTTCCTGATCGGTTCCTCGTGAGACAAGCAGGGCCCCGCTCACACCAGTAGTGTGCACGGAGCCCCGAGACGCGGACGGGCCGCTCGTCTCACTTCTTGTTGCGACGCTGGTGACGCGTCTTGCGAAGCAGCTTGCGGTGCTTCTTCTTGGCCATGCGCTTGCGGCGCTTCTTGATGACGGATCCCATGAGATCTCCTCGAGTTCGCTTGTAGTGCCCGCAGACCCTCCCTGCGGGCCGAGGCAGGCCGGCGAGGGTTATGCCATGGGGCGGTTGGTCGGCGCGTGAGGCTCAGCGGCCGACCACGCAGGTGACCGCCTGAGTGTAGCGGCTCCTAGGACCCTGATGCCTCTGACGCGTCGTGGCCCCAATCACCCAGCCCCGCGGCCAGGTAGTCGTGAACGGCGCGCTCGGGGACGCGGAAGGAGCGCCCGACCTGCATCGCAGGCAGGTCGCCGGAGTGCACCATCCGGTAGACGGTCATCTTGGACACGCGCAGCATCGCCGCCACCTCAGCCACAGTGAGGAACGAGGGGGCGCCGGAGGCGCTGGGGGATGTGGGAAGGCCCGGTGCCATGAGCTTGAGGTCCGTTCGTCGCGGGTGGCCCCGTCGGGGCAGGAACACAGCCAATATATCCCCGCACCAGCCTTCGCACAGGGTTTCTCGGGCCCCATTTACCACAGGCGTCGCATTTCACACTCGGGCACCAATTGTCGCTGCCGCAACCTCACCGAACCACCCCTGATCGGCCCCAGACCCGGCCGTCACGACGGCGGGCACCCGAGCCCACCCACCGGCCCCACTCGAACAGACCCGGCCCACGATGCCGGGAAACGTGACGAAGCCGGGCCAGCGGGACCACAATGGCGACCGTGCCCCAGACAGACACCGCCCAGGAGCCGGAGCCCGGCAGCGGATCCCGCGGCGAGACCCCGACCGGGAAGCGCGGCGCCTCCCAGGCCGGCAGGCGCCGTCAGGCCCACTGGCACGCCCCACTCGTGGGCGTCGTCGGCCATGCGTGGAAGCGCCACAAGAGGCCCCCGAGTTCCAGACAGGGAGCCGACCTCCTCGAGGAGCCATCGCCCCTCCCCCAGCTGCCGGGTACGGAGCTCACCGGGATTCGCCGCCTGCTCCGACACATTGAGCCGCTCGGCCAGATCGCGCGGGCCGCCCGCTTCTACCCGGCCCGACTGGCCGTCATCGTCTTCGCGGCCATCATCGTGGTGGTGACCGGCCTCCTCAGCCTCCCCATCGCCACGACCAGCGGGGAGCACGCCGACTTCCTCGACGCCTTGTTCACCGCCACCTCGGCGGTGTGCGTCACCGGCTTGAGCACGGTGGACACGGCTGCCTACTGGTCCACCTTCGGGCACGTCGTCATCATCCTGGCCGCGGCCGTGGGAGGTCTGGGAGTCATGACCCTGGCCTCCCTGCTGTCCCTGGCGGTGTCCCGGCACGTGGGACTGACTCAGCGGATGCTGGCGGCCTCGGAGAACCAGTCGCGCCTGGGTGAAGTGGGGCGGCTGCTGCGCGCCGTCATCTACACGGCCGCCGGCTGCGAGCTCCTCCTGACACTCATGCTGCTGCCACCCTTCCTCAGCCATGGCCTCGATGTGGGCCACGCCCTGTGGTACGCGGTCTTCATGGCACTGTCGATCTTCAACAACGCCGGCTTCGTCATCATGCCCGAGGGCCTGGAGGCCTACTCCACCGACTGGTGGATCGGCCTGCCGATCATCCTGGGGACCTTCATGGGCGCCGTCGGCTTCCCCGTCATCCTGGACATCATGGGCCGACGCCGCCGTCCCCGCACGTGGAGCCTGCACACCAAGCTGACCCTGACGACCTACCTGGCCCTCACACTCGCCTCGACCATTGCCATCGCCACCTTCGAGTGGAACAACCCGCTCACCTACGGCTCCCTGCCCACGGGCGGAAAGATCATGACCGCGCTCGTCAACGGCGTCAACGCCCGCTCCTCGGGGCTGTCCACGATCCCGCCCGAGCACATGCACGAGGCGACCTGGTTCCTTCAGGACGCCCTCATGTTCGTCGGGGGCGGCTCGGCCTCGACGGCCGGCGGCATCAAGGTGACGACCTTCGCGGTCCTGCTGCTGGCGATTCTCGCCGAGGCCCGCGGCGACCAGGACATCGAGGCCTTCGGGCGGCGCATCACCCCCTCAACCGTGCGCCTGAGCGTGGCGGTGGCCTTCATCGGCTCCAGCATCATCGGTCTGGCCACGCTCCTGCTGCTGCAGATGACCAACCTGTCCCTGGACCGGATTCTCTTCGAGGTCATCAGCGCCTTCGCGACCGTGGGACTGTCCACGGGCATCACGCCCTCCCTGCCGGACGGGGCCAAGTACGTCATCGTGGCGCTCATGTTCGTCGGCCGCGTGGGCACGATGACGGCGGCCAGCGCCCTGGCGCTGCGCGAGCGGCGCCGCGTCATCCGGATGCCCGAGGCCAGCCCGATGATCGGCTAGCGCCCACCGCCCTGCTCTCCGCACTTGCTCACCCGAGAGCCTGCAGGCACCAGGGAGAACGATCAGCTCCCCTCGGGTTTCGGCCCATCCGGCGCGAGCAGCTGCCTGAGAGTGGCGGCCGCGCCCTCCACATCAGCCCGGCCGGTAATGAGCTGCTCGACGATGAGACCGAAGGAGACGCTCTGGATGAGGGAGGCCAGCTGATCGGGACTCAGACGGCAGGAGATCGTCCCCACCCTCTGCCCATTGCGACACAGGCGGGCAAGACCTCCGTGGATGTCCCGGTAGCTCTCCTGGACCAGGACGCTCATCTCGGGATCACGGGTCAGCTCCCCCCAGGCGTGGTAGGCCAGAGGCGCCCAGGAGCTCAGACCGACGTCGTCAGAAACCCCAAGAGCCTCATCCTGCCGGTCCGCCTCTGAGTCAGCTGAGTCAGCTGCAGCGCCGTGCCGCTGATAGTTGAGCAGGGTGAGCGCCTCAATGAAGTCCCGTTCGAAGTCGAGCGGCTCCTCGGACTCGGCGATCCGCTTGATCCGCTCGGCGAGCGGCCCCATGCGCCGGGTCAGGACCGCCCGAATGAGGGATCGCTTGCCCTCGGGGAAGTAGCGGTAGACGGTCGACGACGACATTCCGGCCGCGGCGATGACCTCGTCCATGGAGGCGGCCTGGAAACCGCTGCGCGCGAAGCACTCCTCGGCGGCCTGCAGGATCCGGTCGGTCTGACGCTCCCGATAGGCGGCAGTCACTCGTGGCATGAGTTCAGGATAAGCGACTCAGAGCACACTCCAAATCGAAACGATCGTTGTTGACTAGCCGCCACACACTCCCTAGACTCCCGAACGCAAACGAAAACGATCATTTTGATATGGAGGTCGCAATGACATCCTCAGAGGCATCCGCCCTCAAGGAGCGGACCGAGTCGGCACAAGAGACACAGGAGGAGACGACCGTCATGACCGCGCGGCGCCCCAATCGCCGTGCGGTCATGGTCAGCGCCGTCCTCACCCAGCTGATGATCGTCTTGGACCTGACGATCATCGCCATCGCCCTGCCTCGGATGCAGGAGGACCTGGGAATGACCGTGTCCCAGAGCCCGTGGACGGTCACCGGCTACAGCCTGGCCTTCGGTGGCCTCGTGCTCTTCGGGGGAAGGCTCTGCGCCGTGGCGGGTATCCGCCGCTCCTACCAGGTAGGACTGATCGGCTTCGGGGTCGCCAGCCTCGCAGCCGGGATGGCGACCTCCTTCCCCATCCTGCTGGTGGCCCGCGTGGCCCAGGGCTGCTTCGGCGCCCTGCTGGCCCCCACCTCACAGGCACTGCTCAACGTCACCTTCACGGAGCGCACCGAGCGCGAGCGGGTCTTCGCCATCTTCGGTGCCACTGCCGGACTGGGCGCAGCCATCGGACTACTCGTCGGCGGGGCCCTGACCGACTGGTTCAGCTGGCGCTGGGCCCTCTACATCAACATCCTCCTGGCCGCTGCCGCTCTGCTCATCGGGCAGCGCAGCCTTCCACCAGCCGATCAGCGCGATCGCAGCTCGCGCATCGCTGATGACCTGAGCGGCCTGGTTCTGGGCTGTGGAGCCTGCTTCAGTGCCGTCTACGGGCTCGACCGGGCCCAGCAGACCTCCTGGACCTCGACGTCGACCGTCAGCTGGCTGGCCCTCGGCGGTATCGCCGCACTGCTGTTCGTGGTCCGCGAGCACTTCGCAAGCCGCCCGGTGCTGCCCCTGTCGATGATGGCGATGCCCGTGCGGGCGGCCTCCTACGCCACCCAGTTCATCGCCGGCGCCGCACAGATGGGCGCGATCATCTACCTGACCTACTACATGCAGAACCACCTCGGCTACTCGCCCTTCAAGAGCGGAGTCGTCTTCCTCCCGATGGTCTTCGCCCTGATCGCGACCGCGATCCCGGCCGGCCGCGTCATCGTGCCCAGGCTCGGGGCGCGCGGCACCCTGCCCCTGGGGGTGGCGGTACTGGCCGGTTCCTTCCTCATCCTCTCGCGCATGACGACGGATTCGACCTACTCCCAGGTCGCCCTGCCCGGCCTCATCGTCTTCGGGATCGGCTTGGGGCTGACGATGCCGGTCACCTTCAACTCCGGCACGCGCGGGGTGGACGCGAAGCGGACCGGGCTGGCCTCAGCGATCCTGAGCGCGGCCCAGCAGATCGGCGGTTCCTTCGGAGTGGCACTCATGACCTCTTACGCCACCCAGCACGCCGAGGACTACGTGACCGAGCACACCGAGGAGGTCAAGGCGGCCGCCATGGAGGCAATGATGCGGGCTCAGGCCCTGCCGCAGTCGCCCGCAGGCAAGCGGATCATCGAGTCCCTCAAGGCCGAGCTGATCGACCGGGCTCAGATCGAGGCCTACTCCGGCGGCTTCTCGATGATGGCCTGGGTCCTGGCCGGCGCCGTCGTCATCCTCGTGGCCTGTGGGATCGGCTTGAGCCTCCGCCGTCGCCGCAGGCGGTAGCGTAGGGGCCACTGCCTCACGGCCGACCTCAGGAGACCTCATGCCTGCCCCGCTCTCGCGCACTGACTCCACGCTCGTCATCGGGCTGGGACGCTTCGGCTCGGCCGTGGCCGCCACCCTGGACCGGCTGGGGCGCGAGGTGCTGGCCGTGGAGGCCAATCCCGCCACCGTGCGCCGGTGGACCGGCCGCATCCCCTTGGTGGAGGCCGACGCCACGGACGTGGAGGCCCTGGAGCAGCTGGGCGCCACCGAGTTCGGCACCGCGGTCGTGGGGGTGGCGACCTCCCTGGAGGCCTCCGTGCTCATCACCGGCAACCTCGTGGACCTGGAGACCCCCCAGATCTGGGCCAAGGCGATCTCCCGCGCCCACGGCCGCATCCTGCGCCGCATCGGCGCCCATCACGTCGTCTACCCCGAGTTCGACGCCGGTCAGCGGGCCGCCCACCTCGTCTCGGGCCGCATGCTCGACTACATCGAGATGGAGAAGGGCGGCTTCACCATCGTCAAGATGCGTCCGCCCACGGAGCTGCACGGCTTCACCATCGGCCAGTCCAAGGTGCGCTCGCGCTACGGGGTGACCGTCTTCGGTCTCATGAGCCCGGGCGAGCCCTTCGAGTACGCCACCCCGGACACCCTGGTGTCGGCCGAGGACGTGCTCGTCGTCGGCGGGGACGCCGCCCTCCTGGAGCGCTTCGCCAACCGCGCATGAGCCGGCCGGGCACCCCCTGACCCAACGACGCGCGTCAGAAGTGCGTCAGAAGGCGGCCACCTGGGAGCGCTTGGCCTCGGCGGCGCCGTCGGCCTCAGCGGCCACGGCCTGAAGATCCTTGCCGATCCCGGCGGCGCCGTAGGCGCCGAGCAGCCCCTCGACGAAGGGCGCCGCCGACAGGCGCGTCCGCTCAGCGAGGGCCGGCTCGAGCATCTCCAGAGCCATCTCGGCGCTCATGATCCCGCTGCCCAGGTCAGCCAGGACCAGGACGCCCTCGCAGCGCTCGGCCAGGCGCTCCACGGCCTCGACGACAGCCCCGGGGTCGGTACCCAGCCCACCGTCGGCCAGGCCCGCGGCCAGCTCGACGGGGACGTCGACGGCCACGATGAGCCGGCGCGCCAGGTCCATGGCGGCCTCGGCCAGGGCCCGGGAGTGGGAGACCAGGACGATGCCGACGCTCACGGCACTCACGACGCTCTCCCTGCCACGACGTCGTCGAGGGCTGTCAGCAGCAGGACGGTGGAGGCGGCACCGGGGTCGATGTGCCCCACCGAGCGCTCCCCCAGGTAGGAGGCCCGTCCCTTGGTGGCCACCATGGGCTTGGTGGCCTCGCGCCCCTCGGCGGCGGCCTGCGCGGCGGCCGCGACGCCGGCGGCGAGGTCGCCGGGGTGGGCGCGCAGGGCCTCCAGGGCCGGGCTCCAGGCATCGAGCATGGTCTTCTCCCCCGTGGTGGCCCGCCCCCGTGCGGCGAGTCCGCCGACCCCGGCCTCCAGGGCGCCCGCGAGCGCCTGGGCGTCGAGCACCTCCAGGCCGGCCACGGCGCCCCCGGCGCGCAGGAAGAAGGTGCCGTACAGGGGCCCGGAGGCGCCCCCGACGGTGGAGACCAGGGTGGTGCCGACCTTCTTGAGCAGGACGTCGGCGCTGGCGAAGCTACCGGCCTCCACAGCCTCGGCGGCGGCGGCCAGGCCGCGCTTCATGTTGGTGCCGTGGTCAGCGTCACCGATGGCGGCGTCCAGGTCGGTGAGCTCCTCGGCGTGCTCGGCGATAAGTGCGGCGCTGCGGCGCACCCAGGTAGCCAGGTCCGCCACGCTCAGCGAGTGGCGGGCGGCTCCCACCTCTGCGGTCATATCGCTTCTCCTTCAGTGTCCTTGGGGTGCCCGCAGGTGATCGGGCCCCCCGATTGTGTCAGGTCCTCACGCTCCCCAGCGCAGGCCAGGGGTGTTGACCGGGGCGTCCCACAGGCTCAGCATCTCCGCGTCGGCGCGCACCAGGGTCAGGGAGCAGCCGGCCATGTCAAGGCTGGTGATGTAGTTGCCCACGAGGTTGCGGGCCACGGTGATCCCGGCGTCTTCAAGGAGGCGGGCGATCTCGCCGTACATGAGGTAGAGCTCGAGCAGCGGGGTGGCGCCCATGCCGTTGACCATGGCGATGACACCCTCGTCGGCGCCGACGCTCTCCAGCTCGGTAAGCGCGGTGAGCTCAGCCAGGATGGGGGTGACGAGGCGCTCGGCGATCTCGGCGGCGGGGGCAGTCCTCTCGCGGTGGCGTCCGGGCTCGCCGTGGATGCCGATACCGATCTCCATCTCGCCCTCGGGCAGGTCGAAGGAGGGCTTGCCGTTGGCCGGGACGGTGCAGGAGGTCAGGGCCATCCCCATGGACCTGCCGGCGGCGTTGACGCGTGCGGCGATACCGGCGACCTCATCCAGCGGGCGTCCCTGCTCGGCGGCGGCGCCGGCGATCTTCTCCACCATGACGGTCACGCCCACGCCGCGGCGCCCGGCGGTGTAGAGGGAGTCCTCGACGGCGACGTCGTCGTTGGTGACGACGCTGGCGACCTGGATACCGGACTCGGCCTCGACGATCTCGGCGGCCATCTCGAAGTTCATGACGTCGCCGGTGTAGTTTTTGACGATGTGCAGCACGCCGGCTCCACGGTCGACGGCGCTGGTGGCGGCCACCATCTGGTCGGGGACCGGGGAGGTGAAGATCTCGCCGGCACAGGCGGCGTCGAGCATGCCGGTGCCCACGAAGCCACCGTGGAGGGGCTCGTGCCCGCTGCCTCCTCCGGAGATGATGGCGACCTTGCCCTGCTCCTTGGGGCGGCGGCGGTAGACGATGTGCTGGTCAAGGTCGATGTCGAGCTCGTGGGGATGGGCTGCGGCCATGCCCCGCAGGGCGTCCGTGACCACGTTGTCAACGGCGTTGATGAGTTTCTTCATGGCGCTGACGCTACCGCGCCACGGGCCCTCATGGGGCGGAGAGCAGGATCTTGGACCGTGCACGTCGGTGCAGCCCGCTGCATCATTCCGGACCGAAGACGCGCTGAGGCGACCGGGCGGGTGTCTGCCGGAGACGCGGCCTGCCGGCCTACTGCCCCGCCGGCGCCGCCCCACCCGCCTCAACGTGAGCCCGGCCACCGCTCGGCCTGGGCGTCACCCGCAGAGATTCTGGGGACTATCTGGGGAGGTCCTTTTTTCGCGGCACCACCGAGTCGATAACGGGCAGGATAGGGGCATGGATCTGTCCGTCGTCGCCGTCGTGGCCACTATTGCAGCCGGTGTCTCCATCCTGGTCGCTGTTGCCGCCGTCTTCGCTGCACGGCGCTCGACGGCGCATGCGGACCTGGCGCTCAAGGAGGCGTCACGGATCTCCCGGGCGAGCATCTCGCGGATCAACGAGGTCCAGTCCGAGGCCAGCTCGGCCCGCCTGGCGGCGCGTCACGCCGCCGAGCGGCTGCGCTCAATGACCAAGGAGCGCACGACCCCCGACAGCGTCGCCGCCTACCGGGTCTTCCTGCGCGAGGTCGTCGAGGACTCCAAGCACCTGCTGGGCCCCGAGGGCACCGGGACGATGAAGAACGAGGCACTGGACCGCCTGCGGGTGGGGGCCCTGGTGGGCGGCTCGGACGAGGTGCTGCGCGCCATGCGCAACTTCGCCCTCCTGCGCACCCAACGGCCCGAGGCCCCGTGGCCCAGTGCCTACGCCATGGCCTACGCGCGTCTGGAGTCGGACCTGGTCACCGCGATCCGCAACGACCTGGGATCCTCCGAGGAGTCCCTGACCGCCGACCAGATCTGGGGCGCCGTCAACGCTCGCTGCGTCGACCCCGCCTTCCGGCTGGCCCTGCTCAGCCCTCTGGAGGACGTGCTGCGCAACGCCGGACAGGACCCGACCCACTACGACCTGGACCACATCGCCAAGTTCGCCGACTACCCGAGCCCCGCCTCCCCCGTCGGGGCCACCCGGGCCAGTGGGGTCGCTGGGAACACCGGGCTCACGAGGGCCGTGCCCTCCGGGGACGGTGCCCGCGCCTCCGGCCCCGAGCCCCGACGACGCTCGCGACGGGCGCGCAGCCGGGCGGAGCGGAGAGCCGCGGAGGCGACCCCCAGGCCGGCCGCCACCGCCCTGTCCGACGCCGACGTCGTCTGGCCTCCGCTCACTCCCGGGCGGACCTCAGCACGTGAGGATCGGCCCCAGCAGTCCCTGGCGAGCCCAGCGAGCCCGACGAGCCACCGGTCGCCCGAGGCACGCAGGCCCGTCTTCGAGGACCCGACTCCCAGCCGCATCTCCCGGCGTCGACGCGCTCAGGCCGCTCTGACCGGTTCGTCCATGCAGGCGGCCGCGGCTCCTGACGCGGTCACGGTCACGGGGACGGCTTCGCCCCTGCCCGCCTCCGTGGCTCCGACCTCGGGTGCCTCGACGGCCTCGGCCAACACCGTGGAGACCGAGCCCGTCCTCGCCTCGACTCCCCCTGGGACGCAGATCGGGCGCCACGCCACCGAGGCACCCACGTCACCGCTCGCAGCCGGCGCGGCCGCCGACACTGCACCGACGAGGCCCCAGCCGGCCCAGCCGCTCCCCGACTACACCGGCGCCCCGGCGGACCCGCCACCCGAGGGCCAGGTCGGGTCACCGGTGAGGGCCGCGGCAGTATCCGTGCAGACCGTCGCGGTACCCACGGGCCCCCAGCCCTCCACAGTTGCCACCGCGGGCCCTGCTACGACCACCGGGCCGGCAGGGGCCGGCTACGGAATCCTTCCATCTCAGGGCACGCCCCAGGCTCCCGTGACGGCGCCGGGAGGCACCAGCCTCCCCGTACCCGACCCGTCGGGTCTGCCCGTCCTCACTGCGTCCCCGCATGCCGATCAGTCCTCCGCAGTGGCTGCCGCCGCAGCCGTCCCCGCCGACGCCGTCGGATCCCACCGGGCAGCAGCCGTCATGGCGAGCACAGCCGGCACTACAGGTACAGCTGTCCCGGCCAGCCCTGAGCACGGGGCCGATCCCGCGATGCAGGAGACCATGACCATTCCCACCAACCCCTCTGCTGCGACGGCCATCCCGACGGCGACGTCCTGGTCCTCGGCTGCACCGTCCCTGCAGGACTCCGGTCAGCTGCCACGAGCCCGCGGCGCCTGAGTCCAACCGGGTTGTTCTTCCCATCCCAACCCGGCTTCACCTCCCGGCCTGCGTGGCAGAATCCAGGTGTCGGAGGCCGTGGGGCCTGCGCGGAAGGGAGCTGGTGTGGGCGTCTTCGCCTGGTGCGCGATCATCGGCTGCACCGTCCTGGTGGCCGGCATCCTCTTCGACGGGCTGCTGGACGCCCTCCTGCCTGATGGGCTCGTGCCGATCCTCGCTCTGCCGGTGGCCGTGTTCGGCGCCATCGGCATGGGAGTGACGGCGACATCGGGCTCGGCCGCGGCGCAGGTACCGACGGTGGTGCTGTGGGGCGTTCCCTCCGCGGCGGCCGTCGCGTCCGGGGCGCTCATGCGCTGGCTGTGGAACCGGCTCAGGCGCTCCATGCCGTTGAACACGGCTCCTCCCACTGCCGCAGAGCTGGTCGGTGAGAAGGTCACCGTCCTGTGGTGGAAGGACGGCAGCGGCGAAGTTCGTGCCATCACGCGCGGCCACCAGCTCACCTTGCCGGCGCGCTCCGAGCAGCCGCTGCACTCGGGGCAGAGCGCCTGGGTGCTCGACGCCGTCGACTCCACCCTGGACATCGCCCCCTGGGAGCAGATCAGCAGCTGAGCCCACCGGGAGCCGCTGACCGATCGCACGCCCCACCCGTTGCTCACGCCGTCTGCCCACCATCCTCCTTCATCCCCTCTCCCCGCATAGAAAGGAACCCGCATGGGTGCATCAATCATCGGCCTGATCGTCATCGTCGCCATCATCGTGCTCGCGGCGGTCGCCTACCTGTTCAGCCGCATCGTCGTCGTCCCCTCCAACCTCACTGGTCTGATCTCCGGATCCAACCGGGGAACGGTCAAGATCATCCACCCTGGCGGGCGTGACTTCGTCCTGCCGGTCATCCAGTCCATCCAGTACCTGCCCTTCACCCAGACCACGATCGGCTTCAAGGTCACCGCCGAGGACGAGAACAAGATCCACGTCAACGTCGCCGCCGTGGCCGCCGTCAAGGTGGGCGACTCCGACGAGCAGGTGCGCGCCGCCGCCAAGCGCTTCCTGGGCAAGCCCAACACGGACCAGGCCATCGCCGACTCCGCCCGCGAGGCGCTCATCGGCTCCCTGCGCTCGATCATCGGCCACATGACGGTCACCGACCTCATCTCCGACCGCGACGCCCTGCAGCGCAACGTCTTCGACGACGCCAAGAGCATCATGGCCAACATGGGTCTGGAGATCGACATGCTCCAGGTCTCCGAGATCACCGACGCCGGCGGTTACATCGAGTCCCTGGGCGTGCCCGAGCAGCAGCGCGTCGAGAAGGACGCCCGCATCGCGCGGGCCAACGCCGAGCGTGAGGCCCGCGACGCCGAGGTCACCTCCCGCCAGCAGATCGCCGAGCGCGAGCGCGACCTGTCCCTGCGTCAGGCCCAGCTCAAGGCCGAGACGGACAAGGCCCAGGCCGACGCCGACTCCGCCGGCCCGATCGCCCGCGCCGCCAAGGAGCGAGAGATCGCCATCATCGGGCAGGAGGCGGCCGAGGCCAAGGCTGCCCTGACCGAGCGCGAGCTGGACTCCACGGTGCGCAAGCCCGCCGACGCCGCCCGCTACCAGCGCGAGCAGGAGGCTCAGGCCTCCAAGACCGAGGCGCTGCTGCGGGCCCAGGCCGACGCCGAGCGCACCCGTCTGGACGCCGAGGCCCAGGCTCAGGCCACCGTGGCCCGCGCCGAGGCCGAGGCCAAGGCGACCGCCGCCCGGGCCCGCGCCGAGGCCGAGGCCATCGCGGCCCGAGGCCAGGCCGAGGCCGACACGATCCGTGCCGCCGGTGAGGCCGAGGCCAAGGCCATGAGCGACAAGGCGGACGCCCTGGCCAAGTACGGCGAGGCCGCCACCCGCCAGATGCTGCTGGACAAGGCCCCCGAGATCGCCAGGGCCCTGAGCGAGCCGCTGGCCAGCGTGCGCGACCTGTCGATCATCTCCACCGAGGGCGCCTCCGCCCTGCCCAAGGCGGTGGCCAACAACGTCGAGCAGCTCGATCTCATCCTGCGCAGCCTCGTGGGCACCGGACTGACAGACATGGTGGGCGGCCACCTGCCGGGCTCGGACGCCTCTGCTGACCACGCCGACCGCGCCAACCAGGACGGCGGCGATCCGGTCGACGTCGTCGAGCAGCCGGCGCACTGACGCTGACGCGCCTCAGACCGAGAGAGCACCCACGTGGCCGGGTGCGGGACGTCTCCACCGCCCGCACCCGGCCACGTAGCACGCTCCCGTCACTCCATACCGCCAGCGGGCAGGTCACCAGCACCGGCACATGCGGCGACGGGTTCGTCCGCCTCGGCCCGCGGTCGCTGACGGCCTCGAAGCGCCGGGGCGCTCAGATGTCCTCGAGGGTCTCCCCCTTGGTCTCGCGGGCCATCAGGTAGATCAGGCCCCCCAGGACCAGCATGGCCGCGAAGAAGAGGAAGGCCGGGAAGACGGCCGCCAGCGGGTGCGCCAGATCCTGAAGACTGCCGGAGCCGATCATCGCCCCCATGAGCAGCGGCCCGACGATCTTCGCGCTCGCGCCGATGCCGTAGCCCAGGCCCAGGCCGGTCCCCCGGGCGTCGTTGGGGAACTGCTCGCCGCCGAAGGCGTTGAGGATCCCGAAGGCACCGTCGCCGAAGCCCATCGTGAGGCAGATGCCGGTGAAGAAGACGATCCACGAGGTCTCCCAGTGGGCGGAGAAGGCCACGATGACCGCTCCGAGCGCCCCGAGGATCCCGAAGGAGAACAACGTCCAGCGCCGCCCGATCCGGTCGGCGAGCCAGGCCGAGGCCAGGCGCCCGAGCAGATCCACCAGGGAGACGCCCATGAAGAGCGTCCCCACGGCGTCGGCGCCGATGTCGGTGAAGCCGACCTCCAGGAGTGTCTGCCCCCAGGACTGCACGGTGAAGGAGCCCAGGATGAAGCAGAAGGAGCCGACCGAGACGATGAGCAGGGGCCGCAGGTGCTTGCGCAGCAGCTCGCTGTAGGCGATGCGCGGCCCGGTCCGCACCGGCGGCAGGGCTCCGACGTCGTTGGGGCTCAGCTCCAGGGCCCAGGCGATGGACTCGCGGGCCTCGCGCTCGCGGCCGTGGGAGAGCAGGAAGCGGGGCGACTCGGGGACGATCCGGATCCAAGCCAGCAGGAGGATCGGGACGACCCCCAGCGCAATGAGGCCGCGCCAGTTGTCGTGCAGGACCCGCTGCGCCAGCGAACCCAGGAAGAGCCCCAGCGGGATGAACACCGAGCCGAGCCCGGCCAGCAGGCCCCGCTGCCTGGTGGGCACGAACTCCTGGACGTAGGGGATGGAGACGATGTTGAGGCCCCCGACGCCCACTCCGACCAGCACCCGCAGCAGGGCCAGCATCATCCACCAGCCGGTGGGGGTGAACACCGAGGCCAGGGTGAAGACGGTGAAGAGCAGGACACACCAGAAGAAGGTGCGTCGTCGGCCCATCCGGTCGGCGGCCCGGCCCCACAGGACCGAGCCGAGCACTGTGCCCAGCCCGGAGCAGGCCAGGATGACACCGGTCTCGAAGCCGCCCAGGCTCCACTCCTTCTGAAGCTGGACGACGGCGAAGCCGATGAGGAACATGTCGAAGAACTCAGAGATGTTGGCGACAATCGCCAGAGCGATGATGCTTCGCTGATGGCCCGTCAGGGGCCGGGAGTCGATCTGCTCCAAAGCGCTGCCGTGCTCCACCGACAGCGTCGCGCGTCCTCTTGCTGTACCCATATGCGGCCCAATCTACGGGCAAGGACCACCGCGTCCGGGAACAGCCCCCGAGTGTGAGAGACACACACGCTCACGCCTGTACTTGCCCGCCCCCGCGGAAGCGGGAAGGATCACCCTTGATGCCCGCCCGCGGAGGCACCGCGATGCACCACCGTCACGGCGCCCGTGGCCGCGAGCAAGACGCACCCTCATGCACAAGGAGTCCTCAGTTATGAGCGCTGAGCCGCTGCTCACCGACCTTGACCGTCAGACCATCGCGGTGTCCAAGGCCCTGGCCGCCGACGCCGTGGAGAAGGCGGGGTCGGGCCACCCCGGTACGCCGATCTCCCTGGCCGGGGTGGCGTGGCTGCTCTACCAGCGTGAGATGGTCCACGACCCGGCGGATCCGGGGTGGCTGGGACGGGACCGGTTCGTCCTGTCCATCGGGCATGCCTCGCTGGTGCAGTACATCCAGCTGTTCCTGGCCGGATACGACATCGACCTGGAGGGCTTCACGGCCTTCCGCTCTCCGGCCGGCCTGCCGGGCCACCCCGAGTTCGGTGAGGTTCCCGGGGTGGAGACCACCACGGGCCCGCTGGGGGCGGGCTTCGCCAACGCGGTGGGCCTGGCCATGGCGGCACGCCGCGAGCACGGACTGCTCGACGCCGGCACCCCGCTGGGCGAGTCGGTCTTCGACCACTTCGTCTACACGGTCCTGGGCGACGGCTGCATGCAGGAGGGCGTGTCCTCGGAGGCCGCCTCCCTGGCCGGCACTCAGCAGCTGGGCAACCTCATCGCCATCTACGACGACAACGACATCTCCATCGAGGGCAACACGGACATCGCCTTCACCGAGGACGTCTCGGCCCGCTTCGAGGCCTACGGCTGGCAGGTGCTCGACGTCGACTGGCGCACCGGCCCCGACGGCTACGCGGAGAACCTCGAGGCGCTGCACGAGGCCATCGTCGCGGCCCGCGCCGAGAGCGCGCGCCCGTCGCTGATTCGCCTGCACACCATCATCGCCTGGCCCTCCCCGACCAAGCAGGGCCAGGAGTCCTCCCACGGCTCCAAGCTCGGGGCCGAGGAGATCGCCGGGCTCAAGCGCGCCCTGGGCCTGGACCCCGAGCAGAGCTTCATCCTGCCCGAGGACGTCGTCTCCCACGCCCGCACGCAGGCCGCTGACAACGCCCGGGCCGCCCGAGCGGACTGGGACGAGCGCTTCGCGACCTGGCAGCGGGCCAACCCCGCCGGTGCCGCGCTGCTGGAGCGCCTTGAGGCCCACCGCCTGCCCGAGGGCCTTGAGGAGGCCCTGCCGACCTGGGAGGTGGGCGAGTCCCTGGCCACCCGTGCGGCGTCGGGCAAGGTGCTCTCCGCCCTGGCCGGCGTGGTGCCCGAGCTGTGGGGAGGGTCGGCGGACCTGGCCGGCTCGAACAACACGACCATGGCCGGGGAACCCTCCTTCCTTCCCGCCGCTCTGGCGCAGTCCGAGGGCGACGGGCCCTTCGGGCGCACCCTCCACTTCGGTGTGCGCGAGCACGCCATGGGCTCGATCCTCAACGGAATCGCCCTGGACGGGCTCACCCGCCCCTACGGGGGCACCTTCATGGTGTTCTCCGACTACATGCGCCCGGCCGTGCGCCTAGCGGCTCTCATGGGGATCGGCCCGGTCTTCGTGTGGTCCCACGACTCCATCGGGGTCGGTGAGGACGGGCCCACGCACCAGCCCGTCGAGCACCTGGCGGCGCTGCGCGCCATCCCCGGCCTGTCCGTGGTGCGCCCCGGGGACGCCAACGAGACCGCCGCGGCCTGGGCGGAGATCCTGCGCCGTCACGACGAGCCGGCCGGCATCGCCCTGTCGCGTCAGAACCTCACCGTGAGCGCCTCCGCCACGGCCGCCGCCGAGGGCGTGCGTCGCGGCGCCTACGTCCTGGCCGAGGCCGCCGACGCCGATGGGCAGCAGACGACACCCGAGGTCGTCCTGATCGCCACCGGCTCCGAGGTCGGCGTGGCCGTGGCCGCCCGGGACATCCTCCAGAAGGAGGGCACCCCCACTCGGGTGGTCTCCGCCCCCTGCCTGGAGTGGTTCGCCCAGCAGGACGCCGCCTACCGGGAGCAGGTGCTGCCGGCCGGCACCGCCAGGGTCGCCATCGAGGCGGGGATCGCCCTGGGCTGGCGCGAGATCGTCGGCGACGCCGGCGAGATCGTCTCCATCGACCACTACGGTTCCTCCGCCCCCGGCACTGCCCTGTTCGAGGAGTACGGCTTCACCGGGGACAACGTCGCCGAGCGGGCCCGCCGGGCGCTGGCCCGCACCCGCGGCTGAGGCCCGCCGCGTCCCCACCACCCCATCAACACAAGCACCGAGCCGGGCGTTCTTCGCTCAGTCCTACGGAACGACCGTAGGGCTGCGCCAAGAGCGCCCGGCTCAACGTGTGGGGGCGTGTGGGGAATAGATGTCGGTGGGGCCCGATACTCTCCGGTCATGCCCGCATCGAAGAGTCCCAAGGCCCCCAAGGTCTCCTACTGCTGCACGGAGTGCGGCTGGTCAAGCCCCAAGTGGATGGGCCAGTGCCGGGAGTGCCGCGAGTGGGGAACCCTGGAGGAGACTCAGGTCGCAGGCGCCCCGGGTGGGAGCGCCGGCGGGGCCCTGGGCGCTGCCGGCGCCGTGCGACCGACCGTGGCCGCCCGCCCCATCGGGGAGGTCAGCGCCACGGAGGCCAGGGCCCGCCCCACCGGGGTGGGTGAGCTGGACCGGGTCCTGGGCGGCGGGATCGTGCCGGGTGCCGTCGTGCTGCTGGCCGGTGAGCCCGGCGTCGGCAAGTCCACGCTCCTGCTCGACGTCGCCGCGAAGGCCGCCGCCGTGGCGCGCGAACGCGGGGACGGACCGGTCCTCTACGTCACCGGTGAGGAGTCGGCCTCGCAGGTGCGGCTGCGGGCCGAGCGCATCGACGCCCTGGATCCCGGGCTGCTCCTGGCCGCGGAGACCGAGCTGGGGGCCCTGCTGGGGCACGTGGAGGCGGCCAGTCCCTCCCTGCTGGTGGTGGACTCGGTTCAGACCATCGCCTCGGCTCAGGTCGAGGGCAGTGCCGGGGGCGTCACCCAGGTGCGGGCCGTGGCCGGTGCGCTCATCGCGGTAGCCAAGGAGCGCAATATCCCGGTGCTGCTCGTGGGGCACGTGACCAAGGACGGCGGGATCGCCGGGCCTCGGGTCCTGGAGCACCTGGTCGACGTCGTCACCCAGTTCGAGGGGGACCGTCACGCCCGCCTGCGGCTGCTGCGGGCCGTCAAGAACCGCTACGGCCCCACCGATGAGGTCGGCTGCTTCGACCTGGGTGAGCGGGGCATCGTAGGACTGGCGGACCCCTCGGGCCTGTTCCTGTCCGCCGCCCGCTCCGAGGTGCCGGGCACCTGCGCCACCGTGACCCTGGAGGGGCGCCGCCCCATGCCAGTGGAGATCCAGGCGCTGGTGGCCCCCACCAACGCCGGCTCCCCGCGGCGCACCACCTCCGGGGTGGACCACTCGCGCACGGCCATGGCGCTGGCCGTCCTCAGTGCCCGACTGCGGGTGGACACCTCCAGCGCGGACGTCTACGTCTCCACCGTGGGCGGGGCCCGCGCCGTCGAGCCGGCCACGGACCTGGCCATGGCCATCTCCGTGGTCTCGGCCGCGCGCAACCTGCCCACGCCCGCCGGCCTGGTGGCCTTCGGCGAGGTGGGGCTCACCGGCGAGGTGCGGGCCACCGTCGGCATTCAGCGGCGTCTGGCGGAGGCCTCCCGCCTCGGCTTCGACCGGGCGATCGTGCCACTGGCGGGCTCGGCCGAGCTGCGCGAGGTCACCGGGATGCAGGTCCTGCCGGTCGCGCACGTGGGTGAGGCCATGGGGGCGGCACTCCCGCGTGGCTGACAGGGCGACTTCGGACGGCACGGACAGCACCGAGGTAAGGAGCGAGCGCAGGTAGTGAGCAATCAACATGTCCGCCGTGGATCGGCCAGGCGCCGCCAACAGACCGACTGGTCCAGTGTGGGAAGGCCCTCTCCGAAGGTCGGCCCGCCTGCCGATACCATGGGGGCGTGAGCACCGGGGTATGCGCTCACCTGGGCGTTGTGAGACCCGAAGGTCCCAAGCGCGGTCCATGCCCCGGCAGGCACACGATGCGATCCCTTCCCCAGGACACCGCGAGATCAGGAGAGATGATGATCGAGGCCGCTGGCCAGCTGCGCGAGACGCTTGCGCTCGTCGCTCCCGGCACCGTCCTTCGCGACGGCCTGGAGCGGATCCTGCGCGGTCGTACCGGGGCGATCATCGTGCTGGGCTTCGACCCGGTGGTCGAGGCCATCTCCTCAGGCGGCTTCCACCTGGACGTTGAGCTCTCCGCCGCCCGCCTGCGTGAGCTGGCCAAGATGGACGGCGGCGTCGTCGTCGATATGGACACCGCCCGGATCCGGCGCGCCAACGTCCAGCTGCTGCCCAATGCCTCGATCCAGACCTCGGAGACGGGCATGCGTCACCGCACCGCCGAGCGCGTAGCTCGCCAGACCGGGTACCCGGTCATCTCCGTGAGCCAGTCGATGCGGATCATCTCCCTGTACGTCGACGGCAAGCGCCACGTCCTGGAGCCCAGCGAGTCGATCCTGGCCAGCGCCAACCAGGCCCTGTCCGCCCTGGAGCGCTACAAGGCCCGCCTCGACCAGACCTCCGCCGGCCTGGACTCCCTGGAGATCGAGGACCTCGTCACCGTCCGTGACGTCACCTCGGTCCTCCAGCTCATGGAGATGGTCCGCCGCATCTCCGCCGACATCGACTCCTACGTCCTGGAGCTCGGCACCGACGGGCGCCTCCTGGCCCTCCAGGTCGAGGAGCTCACCCGGGGCCTGCTCGCCGAGCACGGCTTCCTCCTGGAGGACTACCTGCCCGAGGGCCTGGACACGGCCACCGTCGATGCGCGCCTGAAGTGGGTGGGTTCCCCCGCCCTCCTGGACCTGGCGATGGTGGCGCGATCCATGGGACTGGGCGGCATTGACGGACAGGACCTGGACGCTCAGGTCTCCCCGCGCGGCCTGCGGATCCTTTCCAAGATCCCACGCCTGCCCGTGGTGACGGCGCGCGCCGTCGTCGAGCAGTGGGGGTCCCTGCAGGGGGTCCTCGGCGCCACCATCGAGGAGCTCGAGGCCGTCGAGGGTGTGGGCGCCCAGCGGGCCCGGACCCTGCGCGACGGGCTGTCGCGGCTGGCGGAGATCTCCGTCGTCGAGCGCTACTCCTGAACTCGGCGGTCGCCGGGCCTTTCCGCCGGCCACTCCAGCGCCCGCCTGCAGAAGGCCCTCAGCCGACGACGAAGACCCGGTCCTCCGACAGGTCCTTATCCCCCATGACGAAGCGGAAGCGGTAGGTCCCCGCGCCCGCAGCGCTGCCGGGGGCGGTCTGCGCCTGACCCGCTGAGGGGCTCGCAGAGGAGGATGCGGTAGCGCTCGGAGTCGGGGAGGCCGATGCACCGGCCGGAGAGGCCGGTGCGGCGTTCGCTGCTGCGCAGTCGGAGGTGGCCGCGTTGCCGTTCCAGGTCACGGTGACCTCGGCGCCCTTGCCCGCCGGCAGGAGAAGGGCCTTCTCAGTCTGGCCCACGGGGCAGGTGACAGAGTCCCACACCTGCTGGGAGCCCGAGGTGACCCGCACCCCCAGGGCCTGGCTGCCGACGTCGATCAGGCAGGGCGCCTGGCCACTGTTGACCAGGGAGATGGAGAAGGTCGCCCCGGCGCCGACACTGACGGACTCGGGCCCCTGCACCGTGCTCGACAGGGCCGCGGGATCACACTTTCCCGGCGTGGGGTAGACGGTGTGCACCTGGGCGGCGGCGCGCTCCTCGTCCTGGCTGCGGATGGTGTTGCGGACCCAGAGGTAGCCGACAACGATGGCCACGACGAACAGCAGGAGGACCAGCAGCACTCCGCCCAGCACCAGGGCACGGCGCAGACCGTAGCGGGGCTGAGGCGGGACCGGCCTGCGCAGGCGCCCACTGCGAGGCTGGTCCGGGCCCTGCGGGATCGAGTCGGGGGCTCCGGTCAGCCGCCCGCCGCCGATATGGGTCCATTGGAGGCCCGCGCCCCAGCTGTGTCGACGACGATCGGAGCGAGCGGCCTGAGTCGAGCTCGTCCGGGAGGAGCGAGCGGTTCCCGGAGCGGCCTGCCGTGAGCGAGGCGTCGAGGTCCCTTGGCCGCCCTGGGGGGACCGGCGGTTCTTGCCGCCCCGGGCCGGCGTGCCCGAGTGCCCGCCGGCGGGCCGGCCCGTCTGTCCCGAGTGCAGGGGGCGTCCGGTCGACTTCGTGCCCGAGGCGCGGCCGCCGCGTCCCTTGGCCTGGGAGGATCGGGGCACTCCACTGGAGCGGGCTGAGGAGGACTGCCCAGCGCCCGTCCGCGGGCCGCCACCGGAAGCGCCCTGCCGATGGGGCCGGGACTGGGAGCCCGAGGCGGAGCGCCCCGACGAGGAGCCTGCGCCGCGACGGGCCGAGCCTCGTCGTCCTGCGCTTTCCCCATGGTTGCGTCCACGTCCTTTGGCCATGGTCACGACTTTACCGGCGTCACAAGCCCAGGCCCGTGAGCGCCCCGCCCCGGCGATGCGCCAGAGCGTGAGACCTTCGTCGTTGTCCGCACGGGGCGGCCCGTGCGACCTGGCGCCGGAACGGTTCAGAGGGCCGGTGACCCACCGCCCTGTGCGAGCCCCTCGACTGCGTCCCCGGCCGGCCGCCGGGGCGGATCACGCGGCGGTGGGCGGTTAGGGAAGCCGGTAGGTGACGCCGTCGTCGTCGGTGGCGATGAGCCCGTCGGCCAGGAGCGTGGCCAGGGCGCGCACCGGCTGCTCGGGGTCGCGAGCTCCGCCGGAGGCTCGCGTGCCGGCCCTGGCGGCGCAGGCCCTGAGCTCAGCGGCCTCGACGCGCTGCCCGTCGGGGGCCGCGCGCAGGCGGGCCATGACCAGCCCACGGGCCTGGCGGTCAGTGCCGTGCCAGGCCTGGGTGCGGCGTCGGCCCGCGTGGAGGTCCGCGGGGCGGCCGGCCGCCAGCCAGGCGCAGCCGGTCTGCCACGGGCAGGCCCCGCAGTCCGGCTCGCGGGCGGTGCACACCAGGGCGCCGAGCTCCATGACGGCCACCGACCAGTGGGCGGCAGTGGAGTCGTCGTCGGGCAGCAGGTCCAGTGCCCGCTCGCGCTCGGCCCGGTTGAGGCTGGGGGCGGGAAGGGCCTGACCGGCGACGGCGCGGGCCAGGACCCGTCTGACATTCGTGTCCAGTACGAGGGCGCGCCGACCGTGGGCGAAGGCCAGGACCGCGCCGGCCGTGTACTCCCCCACCCCGGGCAGGGCCAGGAGGGCGTCCAGGTCGTCGGGCAGGACGCCGCCGTGCTGCTCGACGACGCTGCGGGCGCACTCGATGAGACGCAGGGCCCGGCGCGGGTAGCCCAGGCGCCCCCAAACCCGCAGCACCGCAGCGGTGGGGGCCTGGGCGAGCTCGGCGGGGCCGGGCCAGCGCCGCATCCACTCCTGCCAGGCGGGGACGACACGGGCCACCGGGGTCTGCTGGCTCATGACCTCCGAGACGAGGACCTCCCACGGCGTGGTACCGGGCCTGCGCCACGGCAGGTCGCGGGCATGGGCGTCGTACCAGGTCATGACGTCCTGCGCCGAGGGCTCACCCGGATCGGCCGGCCATGGCGCCGGCGTGGCCGAGGTCGCAGCGGTGAGCGTGTCGTCAGGGGTGGGGCGGTCGGGCACGAGGGACACCGTAGCGGCAACGGCTTAGGCGAGGCCGGATGCCTTCGTCACCAGCCGGCTGAGAGTCGTCGCACTCCTCGCGATCGTAGGGTAGGCACCCGGTTCGTACCCTTTACCCTACTGTGTTGTCTCATGACTTCTGAGAGTTTCGGATGTCATGACATCTGAGACACTGGTGGGGCGGGTTGCCTGGGGTTATGGGTAACTCGATTTCGCCGTCTCGGCGTGAGCAGGTCATAGGTTTTGACTCCAGGACCAGTGGGATGAGCGTGGAGGAGTTCTGCGCTCAGGTGGGTATCTCGCGGGCCTCGTTCTACCGGATACGCCGACGCGCTGAGCACGAGGGCCTGGCTGCCGCGCTGACGGCGCGTTCACGGGCCCCGCGCCACCCGGCGCGGGTGTGGGACCAGGGCACTGATGAGCGCATCGCCCAGGTTCGCGCCGACCTGCTCGCCGCCGGCCGGGAGGCGGGTCCGGCCTCGGTGTGGTGGGTGATGAGCCAGGGCGCCAGCGTTCCGGCTCCCTCGCGCGCGACGATCGCCCGCAGCCTACGCAGAGCCGGCCTGGTGGTCCCCGCCCCGCGCAAGCGGCCCAGGACGTCGTACAAGCGCTTCACCCGCAGCGCGGCCAACGAGCTGTGGCAGATCGACGGCTTCCAATGGCACCTGGAGGACCGTCTGGTGACCGTCTACCAGGTCGTTGACGACTGCTCGCGGGTCATCACCGCCCTGAGGGCCTGCTGGGGCGGTGAGAGCGTGGCAGGCGCCCGCATGGTCCTTGAGGAGGCCTTCGCCACCTGGGGGCGTCCGGCGGCGATCCTGTCGGACAACGCGCTGGCGTTCAACACCAGCCGTATCACTGGCCCGGGAGCCACCGAGAAGTGGCTGGCATCCCTGGGGGTGCGTCCCATCAGCGGGCGGGTGGGCCACCCTCAGACCCAGGGCAAGGTCGAGCGCTCCCACCAGCCGGCAGCCGCCTGGCTGCGCGCCCACCCGGCCAGCACCCTTGAGGAGCTCAACGCCGAGCTGGACCGCTTCACCAGCTACTACAACACCGAGCGCCAGCACCAGGGCCACGGCGTCGCACTGACCCCGCTGAGGGTATGGGCTCAGACCCCCAGGGCGCTGGCCAGCCCAGCCCCCATCGACCTGGAGCGCCTACCAGCCGGTGGCGGCCCCATCAGCCTGCCCGACCCCGCCGATCCCGACCAGGCCGTGGACCGCGCCCGACGCACCGTGATGTCCAACGGGTGCGTGTCCTACAAGGACCGTGCACTGTCACTGGGCCAGACCATGCGCGGCGTCGAGGTCACCCTGATCGAGTACACCACGCGCCTGGACCTCTACGACCCCGACGGGCGCCGCTTCGTGTCCCTGCCCTGGCCCCAACCCACCCAGAGGCAGCAAGGCAACCGCTCCACCATCGACACCAAGAAACCGCCCTACAGACTCATCCCGCTCCCACCCCGACGCCCCCGAACGTCTCACAGGTCATAACCCCCACCGGTGTCTCAGAAGTCATGACACCCAAACGTCTCAGAAGTCATGACCCCCAAATGTCTCAGAAGTGAGGAGACAGCACATACCCTTTACCCTACGAAGCCGAGGCTGAACCTACGATCGCGCAGGCGTACCCGTCTCCCGGGTATAACCGCGAGCCACTGCCCAATCCCAGATCCGATCCAGCTCCGCCGAGCTTCTGCGCTCCGTGCCGGACCTGGACAATCCTCGGCGCGACATTCCTGCAAGCCAGACGGCCTCTCCCTCGGAGTCGAGGACGTAGGTCCGAGCGGCCAGACTCATGCCGGGGAACTCATCCGGGGTCAGGTTCCCATCACTCAGGAACACCAGAATCACGATGAAGAGCCCGGCGAAGGCCATGATGAGGAGTCCCAGGACCGGGTTCTTAGCCGGCCGCTGGACGACCAGCCCGCGGCGGGAGCGGGGCCACGGGGCATCATGCGCGCTCCACAGGCCCCGCACATGAATCCCATCCGCATCGAACTGCGTCCTCCTCGAGGCCGCCACCGCGACAGGGAGGAGGAGCAACAGCCCGATTATCAGCGCCGTGAAGAAAGCGCCACCCCATTCCCCCACGAAGAGTCGCGCGATGTTCAGCAGGTACAACCCTGGAATACCGCAGAAAATGAACACGATCCAGCCAGAGCCGGTGAACGCGGTTCGGCGCACCAGCTTCTCCTTGACCGGCGAGATCGGCGGCACCCGATGACGCCGTCCCGGATTCGACTGGGTGGGCCAACCATGGGAATCGTTAACCGGCGGCTGTCTCACGAGTATTTTCCTCGAGGGGTTCTTCGGAATGATGGGGTTCTGACGACGCTTTGTCAGCCTATCGCTCCGGCTCTGCACCGGCCTTTGGCAGAACTCCCCATCTCCCTGAACAGAGCCCTTGACGGCTACCTTCCACCGATGAGGCGGCGCAGCACGCGTACCCGTGGACTCCAGGACGCGGGCCGGGCCACCGAACCGGTCGCCTCCCGCTCGGCGTTGTCGAGGAGGTCCTCGACGACGGCGTCATGCAGGGGCTCGACGACGGCCGAGAACATGAGTCGCATGGCGCCGCGGGTACGGCCGATGAGGACGTGGCGGATGCGGGTGCGCTCACCGTCCAGGGCATCAAGGCTCAGCTCGTGGGCACCGATGATCCCTGTTCGCGGACGGAAGGTGAACCGCACTCGCCGGCCAGGCTCGTACTCGCTGACGTAGTAGCGGATGACGCCGTGCCCACCGTCGGCTCCCACCGCCAGGGGCCGGTCCAGGACCATCGGTGGCCAGGACCGCGAGGGCCAGAGGCGGTCGTCCTTCTGTCCCAGCCCGTCAAGCAGGGCGCCCAGGGCCTCGATAGAGGCATTGATGACGCGTTCGTGAACGTTGCGGATCATGGGTGCTCCTCCACGTTTGTCGCACGGCTGTCACACAGCCGCCGGTCGTTTGTCCGACAGGATCGCGCCCGACCATGAGGTCGCACAGGACTACGGCGCGCCGCAGCGAACCACACCCGGCCCATCCAGGGCGGTCAGCTCACAGGTGCAGGAGCATGCGGGCGTTGCCCAGAGTGTTGGGCTTGACGCGGGCCAGGTCGAGGAACTCAGCCAGACCGTCGTCGTGGGAGCGCAGCATCTCGGAGAAGACGTCCGCACCCACCGGGGTGCCCTCGATCGGCTCGAAACCGTGGGCACCGAAGAAGGGCTCCTCGAAGGTCATGCAGAACACCCGCTTGAGCCCCATCTCCCGGGCCTGCGCGATGAGCTCGCGCAGGATGGCTGAACCGAGCCCGGTCCCCACGGCGTCGGGGTGAACGGCCAGGGTGCGTACCTCGGCGATGTCGTCCCACATGACGTGCAGAGCCCCGCAGCCCACGATCCTGGGCGCCGCCGACACCTCTCCGCCGTCTGCTCCACCGGGCCCGGCGACGCCGGGGATCTCCTCGGCGACGATGAACTCCTGGATGTCCTCGAAGTAGGAGATGAGGTCCTTGGCGATGAGAACGCGACGCTCGGCATAGGGCCGCACCAGCTCGGCGATGGCACGCACGTCCGCCGGGCGAGCCGGCCGCAGGACGCGTCGGGAGCCGTCGACCCCGTAGACCTCAGCCCGGCAAGCTGCCCGACCGGTGGGCAGGTGTTCATCTGTCCTGACAGCAGTGCTGTTCATAGTCGTCCGCATTCAGTAAGACTCAGTTCTGGTCGTGGGCCCCGCGAGCCGGTGCTCCACCGGCGACGTCGGAGCCGTGAGCAGACCGCAGCGCGATCCGGGCCCACATCCTGCCACGTTCGAGACTCATCGAGAACCGCCTCCCTTCTGGCCGCGGGCCTCGGCGAGATCCAGGACGGCGCGGGCAGTGGCGTCGTCGACGACGAGATCGGTGGCGGTCCGGGCGCGCAGCGCGGCCAGCAGGGCGCGGGCCTTGCCGGTTCCCGCGGCCACGCACAGGCGGCGCGGAATCCGGGCGAGCTGGGCGGGGGTCGGGCCGGTGGCCCGGGCGTTGAGGGTGACGTCACGCCAGGAGCCGTCGGCGCGCAGCAGGACGGTGCAGACGTCCCCCACCACGTTCTGGCGGCGCAGCACGGCCTGGTCCCGGGCCGTGAGGTGGCCGCCCTCGTAGACCTGGGAGGGCAGGGCCCCGTTGAGGGCATCGAGGGCGCCGACGCCGAAGACGGCCAGGCTCGCGCGCCGCACCACCGACAGGACTCGCTTGACCGAGCGCTCCGACCACATGGCCTCGCGCGTGGCCACATGGTCGAAGAAGGCAGGCACCGGGAAGGAGATCGTGCGCGCCCCCAGCGACAAGCGCATCCGGGAGAGCACCTCGCCAGCACTGGGCCCCTCACGCACAGGATCCGAGGCACCGTTGAGCTGGACGACGGTCAGTCCCGGAACGGACCTCGAGGGCAGGGCGGCGCTGACCTCCGACATGGTGGTGCCCCAGGCGACACCGACGACGACGCTTCCCGCGTCAGCGTCCCGACCCGACCCGGCGGGCTCGTCACCCTCGGGACCACCGGACTCACGCGCACCGACACCTCGGCCCCGGCCCGGCTCGGCCAGGGCCTCGATGAGATCGACCATGTGCGCGGCGGCGACGGAGGCGACCTGCTGGAGGCGGTGGATCTCCGTGGTGCCCTCACGCACCGGGACGATATGCGTGCGGACCCCGAAGACCTGCGCCATCCGCCCCTCCAGGGAGCCGGCACCCCCGGGCTGGACGAGGCTGACCCGCACGACGCCCTCCTGGCGGGCACGTGCCAGGAGCCGCGAGACGGTCGAGCGCGACACCCCCAGGTGGTGGGCGATCACCTCCATCGTCTCGCCCTGGACGTAGTACATGGAGGCCGCCTCGTAGGCGCGCAGGAGACCGCCGGGGTCGGCGGCACTGGCCGCACTCCCGGCTGCGTCAGCAACGGTTCTGCCAGTCACGTCATCCTCCTTGCTCCATCCGGCTCCGCCCGCCGACGACGGGGCGGCTCCACACGGCGGTTGCCCGCCGCGGGAGGGAACGATCCTCCCGCCTGCGACATCGGATGTCCTGTTCAGGAGAGCCGTCCACACAGTTGTGCGGACATTCTTGTGGAAACGTCGAAAACTGCCTGCACATTCGTGCACGCCCCTTGCGCATTCTCCCACACGCAACGGACAGTGGTGCCTGCCACCACACCAGGGCCGTGCGAGCGCGAGGGAACGCGGCGGGCCCCGGCACCGGAAGCCGGGCCCCGATCTGCCTCCCATCCGGCACCCCGGTCAACGCCGACCGGCCCAGCACAGACCCATCAGTTTCGATCTCACGACACGTAGGAGCCCAGGAGCCATGACCTCCACCCGCAAGCCCTCGTCCAAGAAGACCCCCCGCAGCTCCGGCCCGGCTGGCCCCTCCTACCCCGCCCCCATCCAGGACACCGCGCTCAACGCCGCCCAGCGCGAGCGCGCCCTGGAGGAGATGGCCTCCGCCGAGGGCCTGGACGTGCTGGTCGTCGGCGGAGGCGTCACCGGGGCCGGCATCGCCCTGGACGCCGCGGCCCGCGGCCTGCGCACCGGCATCGTGGAGATGGGCGACTGGGCCTCGGGCACCTCCTCATGGTCCTCCAAACTCGTCCACGGCGGCCTGCGCTACCTCTACCAGCTCAACTTCGCCCTCGTGCACGAGGCCCTCACCGAGCGCGGCCGCCTGCTGAGCACCACCGCGCCGCACCTGGTCAAGGCCCAGCCCTTCCTGTGGCCGCTCAAGCACCACTACGAGCGCTCCTACTCCGCGGTCGGCGTGGGCATGTACGACGCCCTGGCCCTGGCCGGCTCCCGCGGCCGCAAGACCGTGCCGATCCAGCGCCACCTGGGCCGCAAGGGCACCTCCGCCCTGGCCCCCTCCCTGGACACCAGCGGCCTGGCCGGCGCCATCCGCTTCTTCGACGCCCGGGTCGACGACGCCCGCCTGGTCATCGACCTGGTGCGCACCGCCGTCGGCCTGGGGGCGCTGGCCGCCAACCGCACGAAGGTCACCGGCTTCCTCACCGACGAGCGCGGCCACGTCCACGGCGCCCGCGTCACCGACCTGGCCACCGGCACCGACCACGAGATCCGGGCCAAGCGCACCATCAACGCCGCCGGCGTGTGGACCGAGGACGTCCAGGACCTGGCCACCGACGCCGGAGGCCTGAAGGTCCTGGCCTCCAAGGGCATCCACATCGTGGTCCCCAAGGAGGCCATCGACGCCGAGACCGGGGTCTTCCTGCGCACCGAGAAGTCCGTCCTGTTCATCATCCCCTGGCCCGAGTACTGGGTCATCGGCACCACCGACACCCCCTGGGACCTGGACGTCTCCAAACCCGTGGCCACCGCCGCCGACGTCGACTACATCCTCGAGCACGCCAACTCCGTGCTGTCGCGGCCCATCACTCGCGCCGACATCATCGGCGTCTACGCGGGCCTGCGCCCCCTGCTCCAGCCCAAGCTCAAGCCGGGTGCCGAGGCCGCCTCCACGAAGGTCTCCCGCGAGCACACGGTCACCCGGATCGCCCCGGGGCTGACCGCCATCGCCGGCGGCAAACTGACCACCTACCGGGTCATGGCCTCCGACGCCGTCGACCACGCCCTGGGAGAGGCCCTGTCCCACGCCCACCCCTGCGCCACGCAGGAGCTGCCCCTGGTGGGTGCGGCCGGCTACCACGCCCTGGCCAAGCGGGCCGGGCGGATCGCCGGCGAGCGCGGCTGGACCCTGGCGCGGGTCACCCACCTGCTGGACCGCTACGGCGATGAAACCCCGGCCCTGTTGGAGGCCATCGATGCCGCAGGCCCCGAGGAGCGCCTGGGCGAGCCGCTGGCGGAGGCCCCCACCTACCTGCGCGCCGAGGTCGCCTGGGCCGTCACCCACGAGGGCGCCGAGAGCCTCGACGACGTCCTGCTGCGCCGGGTGCGCCTGGACCTCTCGCGCCGTGACCGGGGCCTGGCTGCCGCCGACGAGATCCTGGCGATCATGGCGCCGCTGCTGAACTGGTCCGAGAAGGACGTCGCCGCCCAGAAGGAGGCCTACGCCCAGCGCGTGGCCCAGATCGCCGCGGCCGAGGCCGAGCTGACCGACGCCGCCGCGGTGGCGCACATCACCGAGCCGATCTAGTCTCCTGCTGGTCGAGCGGACCGCACCCGGTACCGCTCGGCCGGCGGGTTCCCCGTGGTGCCCGCAGATTCCGGCGGAGGCGGGCACCGCGACCACCCACCACCCACACCCCGGACCTCGCAGTCCCGAGTACACCCGCACACCGTCGTGCAGAAAGAGAGCCGCACATGTCTGCGACCCTGACCCAGATCTTCGCCTCGGAGGCTCTGGGGACGTTTCTCCTCATTCTTCTGGGCTGCGGCGTCGTCGCCGGTGTCGTGCTGCCCACCTCCAAGGCCAAGGACAGTGGCTGGATCGTCATCACCATGGCCTGGGGTCTGGCAGTCTTCGTGGGTGTCTACGCCGCCTACAAGACCGGCGCGCACCTCAACCCGGCGGTGACCATCGGCAAGGCGGTGGCCGGACAGAACCTCGTGGACATGAATCCCGATGTGCCCGGAACGGTGACCATTCCCGCCACACCGGTCAACATCCTCGTCTACTGCGCGGCCCAGATGGTGGGCGCCATGGCGGGCGCCGCCACCGTGTGGCTGTCCTACAAGAAGCAGTTCGACCAGGAGGCCGACGCCGCCTCCAAGCTCGCCGTCTTCGCCACCGGCCCGGCCGTGCGCTCCTACGGCTGGAACGTCGTGACCGAGGCGGTGGGCACCTTCGTCCTGCTGGCCTGGATCATCGCCTCGGGCAAGACCCCCTCGGGCCTGGGCCCACTGGCCGTGGCCATGGTCGTCGTCGTCATCGGCATGAGCCTGGGCGGCCCCACCGGCTACGCCATCAACCCGGCCCGTGACCTGGGCCCGCGCATCACCCACGCCCTCCTGCCGATCCCCGGCAAGGGAGGCTCGGACTGGGCCTACTCCTGGGTCCCGATCGTCGGCCCGCTCATCGGCGCCGTCGCCGCCGGGCTCATCGTCCCCCACTTCGCCGGGCTGTTCTGAGCCCACAGAACCCTTGACCGCATCCACATCATCGCTGCCCAGCGCAGCCCTCACCACCGCCCCCTCACAACGCAGTGAAAGGACATTCCTTTGAGCCCCAACAGCACTGAGAAGAAGTACGTCCTGGCCATCGACCAGGGTACGACCTCCTCACGCGCCATCCTGTTCAACCACGACGGCGAGATCGTGGCCGTCGACCAGAAGGAGCACGAGCAGATCTTCCCGCGCGCCGGCTGGGTCGAGCACGACGCGAACGAGATCTGGGACAACATCCGCTCCGTCGTCGGAGGGGTGCTGGTCAAGGCGCAGATCAACCGCCACGAGATCGCCTCGGTCGGCATCACCAACCAGCGCGAGAGCGCCGTCGTGTGGGACAAGAACACCGGCGAGCCCGTCTACAACGTCATCGTCTGGCAGGACACCCGCACCCAGAAAATCTGCGACCGCCTGGCCGGCGAGGACGGCCCGGACAAGTACAAGGACCGCGTGGGCCTGGGGCTGGCCACCTACTTCGCCGGCCCCAAGGTGGCCTGGATCCTGGAGAACGTGGCGGGCGCCCGCGAGCGCGCCGAGGCCGGTGACCTCCTCATGGGCACCATGGACACCTGGACGCTGTGGAACCTCACCGGCGGGGTCAACGGCGGTGTGCACGCCACCGACGTCACCAACGCCTCGCGCACGATGCTCATGAACATCGACACCCTGGACTGGAACCCGGAGATCTGCGCGGACATGGGCATCCCCGTCTCCATGCTCCCCGAGATCCGCCCCTCCTCGGGCGTCTTCGGCTACGGCCGAAAGAACGGCCTGCTGGTGGACACCCCCATCAGCGGCATCCTGGGCGACCAGCAGGCGGCCACCTTCGGGCAGGCCTGCTTCGAGAAGGGCCAGGCCAAGAACACCTACGGCACCGGCTGCTTCATGCTCATGAACACGGGCACCACCCCGGTGCGCAGTGAGAACGGGCTGCTGACCACCGTGTGCTACCAGATCGGTGACGAGCCGGCCGTCTACGCCTTGGAGGGGTCGATCGCCGTGGCCGGCTCGCTGGTGCAGTGGCTGCGCGACAACCTGGGCATCATCGCCGACTCCAAGGACATCGAGGCCCTGGCCTCCAGCGTCGAGGACAACGGAGGGGCCTACTTCGTGCCGGCCTTCTCCGGGCTGTTCGCCCCGCACTGGCGCCCTGACGCCCGCGGCGCCCTGGTGGGCCTGACCCGCTACGTCAACAAGGCGCACATCGCCCGGGCCGTGGAGGAGTCGACCGCCTTCCAGACCCGCGAGGTCCTCGAGGCCATGAACGCCGACTCAGGGCATGCCCTCACCGAGCTCAAGGTCGACGGCGGAATGACCCGCGACGAGCTGCTCATGCAGTTCCAGGCCGACCAGGTGGGTGTGCCCGTGGTGCGCCCGAAGGTCGCCGAGACCACGGCGCTGGGTGCCGCCTACGCCTCCGGTATCGCGGTGGGCTTCTGGTCGGGCACCCAGGACGTCATCGACAACTGGGCCGAGGACAAGCGCTGGGAGCCGACCATGGAGGAGGCCGAGCGCGAGCGGCTCTTCCGCAACTGGAACAAGGCCGTCCAGCGCACCCTGGACTGGGTCGACGAGGACGTCGTCGAGTAGGGCCGATGTCCGACAGTGCTCAGGCGGCGCTCGCCGGCGCCGCCTGAGCGCCCAGTCTCCCGGACGCCGCCGCCGGGCCCATCTCCCCACGGGCCCGGCGGCGGCGTCCTTGCGCGTCACTAGTCCTCTCATACACTGTCGAGGCCCGTGAATGATCGGTAGATTCCTGAGTGGCACTCCCCGGCCCGCCCCGGGGAGCCTTTCCCATACCCCTGCCAGGAGTCCCTGCATGACAGCCCGCCCACCCGCTGCCCACGTGTCCCCGCCCGCCTCGGCCCCGTCGGCCTCGACGCCGGCACTGCCCGTCGATGACTCCGACGAGCTCTCCAACACCGCCACCCCCTCAGGTGCCCGCACGGGCGAGGGGATCCTCGAGCGGATCGAGTGGGCCGACGTCGTGCGCATCGCGGTGGTGGGCCTGGCGGCACTGGGTGCCTGGATCGCGGGGGCGGCCGGCACGCCCGGCTGGGCGGTGGGCGCCGTCGGGGCGGTGGTGCTGGCGGTGGGCTGCTGGCCGCTCCTGGTCGAGGCAGCCGAAGACCTGCGCAAGCGCCGCATGAGTATGGAGCTGTCGATGCTCCTGGCCATCGTGGCGGCCGCCGCCATTGGCGAGTGGGTGACCGCCCTGGCCGTGACGGTCTTCGCGCTGTGCGCCGAGGTCCTCGAGGAGCTGTCGATGGATCGGGGGCGCGACGCCCTGACCGATCTCATGTCCTTCCTGCCGCAGACCGCGCGGGTGGTGGGGGCCCCGGAGACCACTGAGTCCGCCGAGTCGGCCGAGGCCGCCGAGGCCTCGCAGTCCTCCGGGGTCACTGAGGTCCCCCTGGACGAGGTCCGCCCGGGGCAGGTCATCGCCCTGAGTCCCGGGGGCCGGGTGCCGGTCGACGGCGTCGTGCGCACCGGTAGGGCCGACGTCGACCAGTCTCGGATCACCGGGGAGGCGCTGCCCGTGCAGGTCGGGCCGGGCGACCGGGTGCCGGCCGGCTCCATCACCCGTGGTGCCCTGGAGCTCGAGGTGGAGCGGGTCGGCGAGGAGTCCTCCTACGGGCGGATCGTGGCAGCGGTGCGCCACGCCCAGTCCTCGCGCGCACCGGTCCAGCGCCTGGCCGACCGGCTGGCGGCCCGCATCGTCTACCTGGCGCTGGCGGCGGCCCTCGTCACCTTCCTGGTGACCAGGGACGTGCGCGCCACGATCTCGGTCATCATCGTGGCCGGGGCCTGCGGGGTGGCCGCGGGCACTCCCCTGGCGGTTCTGGCGGCGATCGCCCGCGCCGCCCGTTGCGGGGCCTTCGTCAAGGACGGCACCCACCTGGAGCAGCTCTCCGCGGTGGACACGGTGGTGATGGACAAGACCGGGACCCTCACCGTCGGCGAGCCCCGGGTCGTGAGCGTCCGCCCCACCGAGGCCGCCGCCGGGGAGGACGAGGTGCTGGCCCTGGCGGCCGCGGCGGAGTGGAACTCCGAGCACCCCATCGGCCGGGCCATCTACGCCGAGGCCGCCGTGCGCGACCTGACGGTACCGATGCCCGGCGACGTCGCCTACTCTCCCGGGGCCGGCGTGAGCGCCCACGTCGAAGGACGCCAGATCACCGTGGGACGCTGCCGGGGGCAAGGGCACCAACCGGAGCGGGACGCCTCCGACTGCGACGACGAGGCCGCCCTGAGCACTGAGTCCGACCCGGAGGCGCCGTCGGCCACCTCGGTGGTGGAGGTGCGGGCCGACGGACAGCTCCTGGGCACCATCGCCCTGGCCGACCGGCTGCGTCAGGGGGCGGCCGCCGCTGTGCGGGACCTGGGTGACATGGGCCTGGAGGTCCTCATGCTCACCGGCGACTCGGCCGCCTCCGCGCGCCACGTGGCCGGCCTGCTCGGCCTGACCGAGGAGCAGGTGCGCGCCGACCTGCTGCCCACCGACAAGGAGGAGGTCATCGACTCGCTGCGCCGGGCGGGCAAGCAGGTGGCCATGGTGGGCGACGGCGTCAACGACGCCCCCGCCCTGGGCGCCGCCGACGTCGGCATCGCCATGGGCACCGGCACGGACGTGGCCCGCGAGGCCGGCGACGTCGTGCTCGTGGGCTCCGCCCCGGCCGACCTGGTCGAGACCGTGCGGGTGGCCCGCCGGGCCCGGCGCATCATCATGGTGAACTTCGTGGGCACGGTGGTGGTCGACGTCGTCGGCATGGTCGCTGCCGGGCTGGGGCTGCTGGGGCCGGTGGCCGCGGCCCTCGTGCACGTCGTCTCCGAATCGGCCTTCATCCTCAACTCGGCCCGGCTGGTGCCCCGGCGCCGCCGCAGGCGCTGAGCCGGCCGGCCACCGACACCCACCGACACAGGCCTCAGCACCCGCGCCGGCCGGTCCTCGCCTCGGGCCGCCCTACTCCACGAGGGCCGGGATCCACTGGCCAAGGGTCGTGCCTACTGCACGAAGGCCCCACCTGCCCGCAGTACACCCCACCCTCGTCCAGTAGCACCCCACCCTCGTGCATGACGTGCCGGCGAGACTGGGCGCCACTCGGGTGGCCGGGCCGCCTCGACCGCCGCGCCCTGCGTCCCCATTTTTAGCTGGAAGAATGCGCGAAGACGGCGCACGGCCCCCGCATATGGTGCACAAGTCACCGTCTCCATGGCATGATCGTTGGGCCTTAGTACCCAGGACGCAGCAGCGCGGCCACCAACCTAGCCCCGCTGACGACCTGGACGACCCATCAGTACTCACAGTGGAGTAGCCATGACGCCAGCCGTCCTGTCAGCCCTGCCGATGCATCCGGCACCGCTCGTCCCAGCCTTGGCGGGACTGCCCACCGCCTTCACGCCGTCGACCACTGCCGTGGGCGGCAACGTCTACCTCACCGCCGCGGTGGGTCTGCTGCCGCTGGTGGTGTTCTTCGTCCTCATGGGCGTGTTCAAGGTGGCCACCCACTGGTGCGCCATCATCTCCCTGGTGATCGCCGCCGTCACCGCGGTCACCCTGTTCCACATGCCGGTGGGCATGACGGTCATGAGCGCCACCCAGGGCATGGCGCTGGGATTCGTCCCGATCATCTACATCATCATCGCGGCCGTGTGGCTCTACAACCTCACTGACGTCTCGGGTCGCTCCAAGGACCTCAAGGCCGTGTTCAACGTGATCGGCAAGGGCGACATGCGCGCCCAGGCCCTCATCGTGGCCTTCTCCTTCTGCGGCCTGCTCGAGGGTCTGGCCGGCTTCGGCGCCCCGGTGGCCATCGCCGCCGCCATGGTGGCGACCCTGGGCCTGCCCAAGCTCAAGGCGGCCGTCGTCGTCATGGTCGGTAACGCCATCAACGTGGGCTTCGGCGCCATGGCCATCCCCACCACGACCGCCGGCAAGCTCGGCGGCCAGGAGCCGGTGACGGTTGCGACCGCCATGGGGCACCTGACCTGGGTGTTCTGCGCCTTCATCCCGCTCCTGCTGCTGTTCATCCTCGACGGCGCGCGCGGCGTCAAGCAGCTGTGGCCACTGGCGATCGTGGCGGGGCTGGCCACCGGAGTGGGTCACTTCTTCACCCCCTCGATCTCCTACGAGCTCACCGCCGTGCTGGCCTCCCTGCTGGGCCTGGCCGCCTCCTACGTCTTCCTACTGGTGTGGACCCCCACGACCCCTGAGGAGTACCGCTCCCAGGTAGCTGCCGAGGACGCCCCCGACCGCGAGCGCGTCATCCTGGCCCTGCTGCCCTACGTCCTGGTGGTGGTCATCATCGCCACGACCAAGCTGTGGACCCTGGGCATCAACCTCGACAAGGCATTCAAGGCCACCGACCTGAAGATCAAGTGGCCCGGCGTGTACGGCCAGCTCCTCAACGCCAAGGGCGAGGCCTCCACCGGCGCCATCTACAACCTTCAGACCCTGTCCAACCCGGGCACCTGGATCTTCCTGACCGCCATCATCGTCACCTTCATCTACGCGGCGCGCTCGGTGCCGGGCAAGTTCGAGATGAGCGTGGGCAAGGGCTTCGCCACACTGGCCAAGACCTGCTACACGCTGCGCATGGCGATCCTGACGATCGCCGCCGTCATGGCCCTGGCCTACGTCATGAACTTCTCCGGCCAGACCTCCGCCATCGGTGCGGCCCTGGCCGCCACGGGCGCCGCCTACGCCTTCCTCTCCCCGGCCCTGGGCTGGGTGGGGACCGCCGTGGCCGGCTCGGCGACGAGCGCGGGCGCCCTGTTCGCCAACCTGCAGGCCACCGCCGCCCAGGGAGCCGGGCTCGACCCGAAGATCCTGCTGGCCGCCAACACCATCGGTGGCGGTCTGGGCAAGATCGTCTCCCCGCAGAACCTGGCCATCGCCTCGACCGCGGTGGACGCCCCCGGTACGGACGCCGAGATCCTCAAGAAGGCGGCCCCCTACTCCATCGGGCTGCTGCTGGTGCTGGGCGCTCTCGTGTTCCTGGCCTCCCAGGTGGGGCTGGGCGTCTGAGGCCGCCAGAGCCTGACTCCTACGGACGGCGCCCCCGGGTCCTTCACGGTTCCGGGGGCGCCGTGCACGTACTGACGCCTCCGACGTCGGATCGGGGACGTACTTCTCAGCCGAGGACTGCGTTCTCCCACCGACGACTGCGCCCCGGCACACGCATTCTGGCCGCAAGCGCAGTCCTCGTCACGAAAGTACGTTCTCGACAGTGGCTGCGGTGGCCAAGGCGAGGCGATTCTGCTGGGATGGGAGCGAAGGAGGCCCCGTGATGACTCATGCTCCCCTGGCCGCTGGACGCCGGCACACCGTCCGGTGCCTCACCGACGGGAAGGTGGTCGCCGTCGGAGCGGATGACGCCGGAGAGTGCCGGGTCTCGCAGTGGCGAGGCGTCGTCTCCGTGGCGGCGGGCAGCGTCCACGTGGCCGCCAACACCGGCCGGTCCCACACGCTGGGCCTGCGCAGTGACGGTACGGTGCTGGCCTGCGGCTGGAACGCACAGGGGCAGTGCGACGTCCGGGACTGGCGGGACGTCGTCGCCATCGCCGCAGGATGGAGATTCAGCGCAGGACTGCGCATCGACGGGACGCTGATGACCACCGGCCGCGACGCCGAGGGGCAACGGCAGGTGGGCCACTGGCGCGAGCTCACGGGTATCAGCTGCGGCGACTGGCACACGGTGGCCGTTCGCTCTGACGGGAGCGTCTGCGCGGCCGGTAACAACACCGCCGGCCAGTGCGAGGTGCAGGACTGGCACCGAGTACACGCGGTCTCGGCAGGCTACCTCCATACCCTCGGCCTGCTGGGCAACGGCACTGTTCGCGCGGCCGGGCACCCGGAGTTTTGGTCGGGGGTCGAGAACTGGACCGGTATCACCGCTGTGGCGGCGGGCAGCTGCCACAGCGTCGGGCTCAGAGCCGATGGGACCGTCGTCGCAACGGGGATGTCGGAGGCCGGTCAGTGCGAGGTGAACCGGTGGCACGACATCGTGGCCATTGCGGCGGGCGCGGCCCACACCGTGGGCCTGCGCGCCGACGGCGGCGTCGTCGCCACCGGCTCCAACAGTCACGGCCAGCTCGAAGTCGGGGCCTGATCTCTCACCTAAGCTCGGCACGGTCCACGGGCGTCGCGGGCAGTTTTACGTGAGACACCGAGTCTCTTTACGGGTGTTCCTGATGAGTCTCGTCGTGATGTGGACAGGGCGGAGCGGCGCCAGTCATAATGGCAGGGAGCCACCCGGGTGCTAGCCGGGCGACTCCCCTAGCAAGCAGTCAGCCTCAGCTGAACCACTTGCTCAGGGCATTCACCAGGACACCGACGGCCCGGATCAGGCGAGCGATAGAGGTCAAAACTTCGCTCACCTTCCGGGCCGTTACCTTGCCCCGGCGGACTTTCGCGTTCCGGCCTTTCGGCTTGGACACGGCCCTCACCTCCTTCCCAGCTCCTCTCCTCCCCGGCCAGGACACTGCACGTGTTCCGGGGGAAGGAGCCGAAGGGAGACGCCCCAATCATGCCAACCGGCACTGACATCCTGAGCTCGGCGCTATCGCAGTTGCGGACCGCATAGCTGCACATTCCTCTGGGTCCCGTGCATCTCACGCAGTCGCCGACGGCGCCGTCGTGGGCTCCGCGGGTCTCACAGGCCTCACAGGATCCGGCTCGGCAACAAGCGCGGGGCTCTGTTCGCCAACCCGCAGGCCACCGCCGCCCAGGGGGCCGCCGGGCGTTTGAGGCCGCCAGAGCCTGACTCCTACGGACGGCGCCCCCGGGTCCTTCACGGTTCCGGGGGCGCCGTGCGTATACCCGCGCCTCCGACGTCGGATCGGGGACGTACTTCCCAGCCAAGGACTGCGTTCTCCCACCGACGACTGCGCCCCGGCACGCGCATTCTGGCGGCAAGCGCAGTCCTCGCCGCGAAAGTACGTCCTCGCAGCACAAGTGCGTTCTCGACGGCGTCGGCCACACTCCTACCGAGGCCTGCTCGAAGCCCATTGCAGATAAGGGCAGTAATGCATGACGCAATCTGCTTCTAGGACTTACCTCCCACACGCCGCGGCCATCCCCTGCTCACCCCACCCTCACCCCTCACAGATCGGCGCCACCTCAACGGAAAACCTGCCTCAGAGAGCGGAACCAACCGATCGGGAGAGCGTCGTTGTCAGATGAGTGCCACCGCCGGGCCGTAGCCTGAGACGCAGCCGAGGCCGCATCACATCCTGCTTCGAAGCAGGTGAGTCCGGGCGGTCCTCGTGACAGTCTCAGCTACGACGTCGTGGAGGCATATCGTGCGAATCGCCCTTTTCGCCACCTGTCTTGCGGACACCATGTTCCCGCAGGCAGCGCAGGCAACCGTCACCATCCTGGAGCGCCTCGGCCACCAGGTCTGCTTCCCCGAGGGACAGGTCTGCTGCGGCCAGATGCACGCCAACACCGGCTACTTCAAGCAGGCCGCCAAGATCACCCGCAACCACGTGGAGACCTTCTCCCCCGTGCTCGACGGCGAGTGGGACGCCATCGTCATCCCCTCGGGCTCGTGCACCGGCGCGGCCCGTCACGAGCAGGGCCTCGTGGCCGAGCACGTGGGTGACACGGCCCTGGCCAAGCGGGTCGAGCAGATCGCCACGCACACCTACGACCTCTCCGAGCTGCTCATCGATGTCCTGGGCACCGAGGACGTGGGCGCCTACTTCCCGCACACGGTCACCTACCACCCCACCTGCCACTCGCTGCGCGTCGCCAAGGTCGCCGACCGCCCCTACCGCCTCCTCAAGGCCGTCGAGGCCCTCACCCTCATCGACCTGCCCGACGCCGAGGTCTGCTGCGGGTTCGGCGGCACCTTCTCCATGAAGAACTCCGAGACCTCCACCGCGATGCTCGCCGACAAGATGAGCAACGTGATGTCCACGCGCGCCGAGGTCCTGTGCGCCGGCGACTACTCCTGCCTCATGCACATCGGCGGTGGCCTGTCCCGCGTCAACTCCGGGGTGCGCATCATGCACCTGGCCGAGATCCTGGCCTCCACCAAGGACGCGCCCTTCGAGGGCAACATCTCCTTCGCCCCCAAGCACGTCCAGCACACCGGTAACTCTCAGCACACACAGGCGGTGGCACGATGACACAGGTATTTCTCGGCATGCCCCACACGGGCGGGTGGCGCACCGAGGTCGAGCAGCCCGAGGACACGCTGCGCTGGGGACCCACCTTCCCCGAGGGCGCGCACAAGACGCTGGCCAACACCCAGATGCGCCGCAACCTGGGCCACGCCACGCGCACCATCCGCTCCAAGCGCGCCGACCGCGTGTCCGAGATGCCCGACTGGGAGGACCTGCGCAACGCCGCGGAGGCCGTCAAGTTCGAGGTGGCCTCGCGCCTGCCCGAGCTGCTGGAGCAGTTCGAGGCCAACGTGACCGCCCGCGGCGGCATCGTCCACTGGGCGCGTGACGCCGCCGAGGCCAACCGGATCATCACCGACATCATCGCCTCCAAGGGCGTCGACGACATCGTCAAGGTCAAGTCGATGGCCACCCAGGAGACGAACCTCAACGAGTACCTGGCCGACCGGGGCATCACCGCCCACGAGACGGACCTGGCCGAGATGATTGTCCAGCTGGCCGACGACATGCCCTCGCACATCGTGGTGCCCGCGATCCACCGCAACCGCTCCGAGGTGCGCGGCATCTTCCTGGACCGTATGGAGGACGCCCCCGCGGACCTCTCCGACGACCCCAAGGAGCTCACGGCCGCGGCCCGCTCGCACCTGCGCAACAAGTTCCTGCACGCCTCGGTGGCCGTCTCCGGAACGAACATGGGTGTGGCCGAGACCGGCACGGTCTCGATCTACGAGTCCGAGGGCAACGGGCGCATGTGCCTGACCCTGCCGGACACGCTCATCACCCTCATGGGCATCGAGAAGCTCGTGCCTCGCTTCCAGGACGTGGAGATCTTCTCCCAGCTCCTGCCGCGCTCGGCCACCGGTGAGCGCATGAACCCCTACACCTCCATGTGGACCGGTGTCACCGAGGGCGACGGCCCCAAGGAGTTCCACCTGGTGCTCATGGACAACGGGCGCACCAAGACCCTGGCCGACCCGGTGGGCCGCCAGGCCCTGGCCTGCATCCGCTGCGGGTCGTGCATGAACATCTGCCCCGTCTACCAGCACACCGGTGGGCATGCCTACGGCTCGGTCTACCCCGGCCCGATCGGCTCGATCATCACACCCCAGCTCACTCAGGGGCTGGCCGACGACGACCCGGTCCACACCCTGCCCTTCGCCTCCTCCCTGTGCGGGGCCTGCGGCGAGGTGTGCCCGGTCAAGATCGACATCCCTACGATCCTCATCCACCTGCGGGCCCGCTCCGTGGACGTCAAGCGCCGCGCGGTGCCGGACGTGTGGGATGTGGCCATGAACGTCTCGGCCCCGGTGATGTCGAAGAGCTCGCTGTGGGCGGCCGCCTCGCAGACGGTCAAGGCCTCGGCGCTGCTGGGCGGCAAGGAGGGCAAGATCGGTGCCCTGCCCTTCCCGGCCTCCCTGTGGACCGGGGCGCGCGACCTGCCGGTGGCCCCCTCGGAGACCTTCCGCCAGTGGTGGAAGCGCACTCACCCCGAAGGCGAGACCCCTCTGAGCCAGGTCGTCGGCGCCCAGAGCGGCCGCGGTCACGCGGACGGCTTCCCGGCCGACCCGCCCCCGCCTCCTGGCAAGCCGGTGTCCGGCAGCGCGAGCGCCGACGGCGAGCCCACCCCGGCCGCGCTGGACGCACGCTCGGCCATCAACAACCCTGAGCCGATCGCCCCGGAGGCACCCGCCACCCAGGCCCCGGCCGGCTCGACCAGCGAGGAGGAGCTGTGATGGATGCGAAGTCCGCGATCCTGGCCCGCGCCCGCGACGCGATCTCGCGGTCCCAGACCCGACCGGTGGGGCCGATCCCGCGCAACTACATCCGCTCCGGGGAGAATCCCCCCGGCTCCAAGCCCGTCGTTGACGAGATGATCGAGAAGCTCGAGGACTACTCGGCCGAGGTCATCGTCGCCCCTAAGGACGCGGCGATCCTGGATGCCATCGACGAGCTGCTCGGCGAGGCGCGCTCCGTCGTCGTCCCCGCCGGACTGCCCGAGGACTACAAGAAGGCGGCAGCGCGCAACGGCCGCACCGTGGTGGAGGACTCCCGCGAGGAGGCCATCGCCACCCTCGACCTCAATGAGATCGACGCCGTTCTGACCTGCTCGCGGGTGGGCATCTCGATCTCGGGGACGATCGTCCTCGACGGCGAGCCGGACCAGGGCCGCCGGGCCATCTCGCTGGTGCCGGACAAGCACGTCGTGGTCCTGGAGCGCGAGACGATTATGCCGACGGTGCCGCAGGCCGTCGACGTCCTGGGAGAGCACCCCACGCGCCCGATGACGTGGATCGCCGGCGGCTCGGCCACCAGCGACATCGAGCTGGTGCGTGTCAACGGCGTGCACGGCCCGCGCAACCTGCGCGTCGTCATCGCCCACTGAGGTTCATCAAGACCGCTCTCACTCCGCGTCGCCCGATTGCTCACTGCTCGGGCGGCGCGGAGTCTTATCGTCTCTTCCCTGCTCCCGCAAGAGTTTCACGGGGATCAGGGCGAGGGGCGGACCGTTCCGCTGAGGCCTCCCGGAGTGGACGCCCACCGGATTTCCAAGGAGGCCGGGTTGACTGAAGGCCACTGGTGGCAGCGCGGAAAGGACCTCTTCTTGACCATCTCACTGACTGAGTCACCCCTGGCCCCCGACTACGACCGCTCCGCCATGACCACCGGGATCGTCCACATCGGCGTGGGCGGCTTCCACCGCGCCCACGAGGCCGCCTACCTCGACCGGCTCATGCGCCGGCGCGCCGGATCCGGCCCCGGCGGCGGAGCAGCCGCCGCAGCGGGCGGATCCTGCCTGGAGTGGGGGATCTGCGGCGTCGGCCTATTGCCCGGGGACGCCCGGATGCGTGACGTGCTGGCGGCTCAGGACCACCTCTACACCCTGGTGCTCAAGCATCCCGGTGGGCTGCGCGATCCAGCGGTCATCGGCTCGATCCACAACTACCTCTTCGCCCCCGACGACCCCGAGGTCGTCCTGGCCCTCCTGAGCGCACCGACCACCCAGATCGTCTCGCTGACGGTCACCGAGGGCGGCTACAACGTTGACGATGCCACCGCCGCGTTCCGCACTGAGGCACCCGGAGCCGTCCATGACGCCGAGCACCCGGGCGAGCCCACGACCGCCTTCGGCTACATCGTTGAGGCGCTGAGGCGTCGTCGGGAGGCGGGGATCGCTCCGCTGACGATCATGAGCTGCGACAACCTGCCCGGTAACGGGAAGGCGGCTCGCACGGCGGTGGTCTGCCAGGCCGCGATGAGCAACCCTGAGCTGGCGGACTGGATCGACGGGAACGTCGCCTTCCCCAGCTGCATGGTGGACCGCATCACCCCGCGCACCACGCGGGCTGACGTCGCCGAGCTGCAACGGGCACTCGGTGTGGAGGACGCCTGGCCGGTGGTCTGCGAGCCCTTCACCCAGTGGGTGATCGAGGACGACTTCCCAGCCGGGCGGCCCCCGTGGGAGGAGGTCGGGGTGCAGATGGTCGACGACGTCGTCCCCTACGAGCTCATGAAACTGCGTCTGCTCAACGCCTCCCACCAGGGGCTGGCCCACTGGGGGCGGCTGCTGGGGATCGAGTACGCGCACGAGGCCGCGGCCGATGCGGATATCGCCGCCTGGGTGAGGGCCTATCTTGAGCGCGAGGCGCGGGCCACCCTGCGCTCGGTGCCGGGGATCGACCTGGACGACTACATCAGCACGCTCTTCAAGCGTTTCACCAACGAGGCGATCGCAGACACGCTCTTCCGCCTGGCGCAGGACGCCTCCAGCCGGATGCCGAAGTTCGTCCTGGGCACGGTGCGCGACAACCTCACCGCCGGCGGGCCGATCCGCCTGGGAACGGCGATGGTGGCGGCCTGGGCGCTGGGCGATGAGGGCGTCGACGAGACCGGCAAGGCGATCGCCATCGACGACCCGCTGGCCGACGAGCTGCTGCTCCTGGCTGCCGCGCAGAGGTCCGGTCACGAGACGGCCTTCATCTCCCACGAGGGGGTCTTCGGGGACCTGGCGACCAACAAGCGCTTCCGACGCACCTTCGTCGAGGAGCTCGAGGCCCTGCGGCGCCAGGGGGCGCGGGAGCGTCTGCGAGCCCTGGCCGGCCACACCCGGGCGGCCTAGGCCCGGGCTGTCGGCCCCCGCCGTCCTGCGGTCGGGGACATTCGACGCGTCCGGGGACGTGCCGCTCCCGGCGGGGACATCGCGCGCGTCCGGGTGCAGGATTCCTGTCCCCGACGGCGTCGTATGCCCCTGGCTGGAAGGACACGCACCCGGCCGCGTGGATTGTCCCCCGCCGTCGAGCAGACGCCGCCTCACCGGAGAGACTGGCGCCTCGCAGAAATTAAGAATCTCTCCCTCCCGTTAGACGGATTGCTTAGGCTATCCTTGCTTCGGTGACCTTTGTCCCATAGCATGAGGTGGTTCGTGGACCTCAGTGCCGGCCACGGGGGCCGGCCGCCTCCACGAGCACTCCGCGCCGCGCGGAGCGTCCAGAATCCGACTCACCGATGAGGTTCCTATGGTCAAGCGCCAGCTGCCCAACCCGAGCGAGATCTTCGAGCTGCTCCACTTCAAGACGCCCGAGCTCAACCCCAGGCGTCGCCGCCTCGACGCCGCACTGACCACCTGGGACCTGCGCAAGATCGCTAAGCGCCGCACTCCGGCCGCGGCCTTCGACTACACCGACGGCGCCGCCGAGGGTGAGGTCTCCCTGCGCCGCGCCCGCCAGGCCTTCCGCGACATCGAGTTCCACCCCGACATCCTGCGCCCGGCCATCGACGTCGACACCTCCTGCGAAATCCTGGGCGGACGCTCGGCCATGCCCTTCGGTATCGCGCCCACCGGCTTCACCCGCCTCATGCAGACCGAGGGCGAGGTCGCCGGGGCCGGGGCCGCCGGCGCCGCCGGGATCCCCTTCACCCTGTCCACGCTGGGCACCACCTCCATCGAGGACGTCAAGGCCGCCAACCCCCACGGGCGCAACTGGTTCCAGCTCTACGTCATGCGCCAGCGCGAGATCTCCTACGGGCTGGTCGAGCGTGCCGCGGCCGCCGGCTTCGACACCCTCATGTTCACCGTGGACACCCCCGTGGCCGGGGCCCGCCTGCGCGACAAGCGCAACGGCTTCTCCATCCCTCCCCAGATCACGGCCGGCACCGTCCTCAACGCGATCCCCCGCCCGTGGTGGTGGTACGACTTCCTGACCACGCCCAAGCTGGAGTTCGCCTCCCTGAAGTCCACCGGCGGCACCGTGGGCGAGCTGCTCGACAACGCCATGGACCCCACCATCAGCGACGAGGACCTCAAGGTCATCCGCTCCATGTGGCCGGGCAAGATCGTCATCAAGGGCGTGCAGACGGTGGAGGACTCCAAGCGCCTCATCGACCTGGGCGTCGACGGCGTCCTGCTGTCCAACCACGGCGGGCGCCAGCTCGACCGCGCCCCCATCCCCTTCCGCCTCCTGCCCGAGGTGGTCCGGGAGGTCGGCAAGGACGCCACGATCATGGTCGACACCGGCATCATGAACGGCGCCGACGTCGTGGCCGCCGTCGCCCTGGGGGCCAAGTTCGGGCTCGTGGGCCGCGCCTACCTCTACGGCCTCATGGCCGGCGGGCGCGAGGGCGTGGACCGCATGATCGAGATCCTCTCCGACGAGGTCATCCGCACCATGAAGCTCCTGGGCGTCTCCAGCCTGGACGAGCTCGAGCCGCGCCACGTCACCCAGCTGACCCGCCTGACCCCGGTGCGCCCGAACGTCAAGGCCGCAGCCGACGCCCTGGGCCGCTGAGGGCCCCGACCCGCGCAGTCCTACCGACCTGCCCCTCCGCGCGTCGTCGGAGGAGTCCCCGTCATCCGCCCGGCGCGGCGGTACCCGGTGGCCCCGGAGAAGAGACCCCAGTGGTCACTTCTCCGGGGCCGCCGTCGTCTGCCCAAGAACCGGAAGCATGCCGGAAACAGGCCGGGCGCTATGGTCTGGGCACCATCACTTCTGACCTCGGCGACAGGTCTGTGCCCCCTCACGTCAGACGGAGCACCCGGCGCCCTGGATCACCCCTGCGGCCGGCCCCGAGTGGCCACCGCCCCGAGGAAGGGACAGCGCCATGGCACAGTCCGAGTCCGATTCGACGTCAGGCCCGATGTCAGACTCGACATCCGGCCCAATGTCAGCCCCCGCGACGGCGGTCAACGAGCGCGAGGACGAGCTCACCGGGCCCGGCCGTCTCATCTCCAGCCGGTGGCGGCCCCGCAGCCTGCGCACGACGCCGTCGAGGCAGGACCGGGGACTGTTCGGCCACCCCCGCGGACTGCCCTGGATGCTCAACGTGGAGATGTGGGAGCGCTTCTCCTACTACGGCATGCGCGCCATCCTTCTCTATTTCATCACCGACACGGTCGCCCGCGGCGGCCTGGGCCTGAGCGAGACCAGCGGACAGGTCGTCATCGCGCTCTACGGCATGGCCGTCTACTTCCTGGCCATCCCCGGCGGCATCTTCGCCGACCGCATCATCGGGCCCTGGCTGTCCACCCTCTACGGCGGCGTCGTCATCATGGCCGGACACATCTGCCTGACCATCCCCAGCGCCGTGACCTCCTGGACGGGAATCGTGCTGGTGGCCGTAGGCACCGGCTTCATCAAACCGAACCTGACGACCATCGTCGGCGGCCTCTACGACGACGATGACATCCGGCGCGACGCCGGCTTCCAGCTGTTCTACATGTCCATCAACGTCGGCGCCTTCGCCTCTCCTCTGCTGACCGGCTGGCTGCGCGAGCACTACGGCTACCACGCCGGCTTCTCCTCGGCCGCCGTCGGCATGGCCTTCGCCTTGGGCGCCTTCATCTACGGTCGCCACAAGCTCTCCGCCTTCGCCTTCACCGTCCCGAGCCCCATCCGCCCCCAGGAGCGCCGGCGACTGCTGCTGGGCTCCCTCGGCGTCCTGGTCGCCGTCGGCGCTGTCGTGGCCGCTCTGAAGGCGATCACCGGAAACCTGGTGACCACCGTCGCCACGGCGGGCCTGCTCGTGCCGGTCGGTGCGGCCGTGGCCTACTTCGTGGTCATGTTCCGCTCCCCGAAGGTCACCGCCCCCGAGCGCACGCACCTGCGCGCCTACATCCCCCTGTGGATCGGCGCGGTCCTGTTCTTCATGATTACCGAGCAGGCGGCCGGCAAGATGGCCACCTTCGCCGACTCCAACACGGATCTGCGGCTGCCCCTGTTCGGCTGGTCGATCACCGCGGAGGCCTATCAGTCTGTCAACCCCGCGGCGATCGTGATCCTGGCCCCGCTGATCGGCATGCTTTTCACCCGGAGGGCGGGCCGGTTCCCCTCCACCATCATGAAGTTCGTCATCGCGGTGCTCATCGTGGGGCTCTCGGCGCTCATGCTGGGCTACGGCTTCCAGATCTGGCCGGGCGGGGAGCACCTGTCCCCCTGGTGGTTCCTGGCGCTGGTCTACGTCATCCAGACCGTGGCCGAGCTGTTCCTGACCCCGGTCGGCCTGGCCACGACGACCGCCCTGGCCCCCAAGAGCTTCGCCTCCCAGGCGATGGGGCTGTGGTGGCTCAGCGTCGCCACCGGGCAGGGCGTGGCCGGCTTCGTCATCGCCCAGACCGAGAACGCCTCCGACGCCACCTACTACTACGGCCTGGGCGTGGCCACGCTGCTCATGGCCCTGGTGCTGTTCGCCGTCGCCCCGTGGACGCAGCGGCAGATGGCCGACGTCGAGGTCGCCGCGCAGGACTAGGCGCGGCTGCCGCCGATGGATCCCAGAGGGGGCCATGAGCGTCCCCGACTCGCCGACCTCATGGGCTGCTTCGCTCAGCCGCCTTCACATTCTCCCGAAATTGCCTCACGGTCGGGGTAGGGTGCGTGGGTACCTGTGGTTCGTACCGGACACTGACGGTCCGGCGGCACACCTCACCTGACCACAGGAAGGGAGAGTCTCATGTCAACGACCCCGACTCCCGTCGAGGACGATCTCGATACCGGTCGGATGATCGCCAGTCGGTGGCGACCCGCCACCCTGCGCACGACGCCGTCGAAGGAGGACCGGGGGCTGTTCGGCCACCCCCGCGGACTGCCCTGGATGCTCAACGTGGAGATGTGGGAGCGCTTCTCCTACTACGGCATGCGCGCCATCCTGCTGTACTTCATCACCGACACCGTGGCCGGCGGCGGCCTGGGCCTGAGCGCCAACTCCGGGCAGGTCATCCTGGCCTCCTACAGTGCGGCCGTCTACCTGCTGGCCATCCCCGGAGGCATCTTCGCCGACCGCATCATCGGACCGTGGCTGTCCACCCTCTACGGCGGCCTGGTCATCATGGCCGGACACATCTGCCTGTCCATCCCCACGCCCGCACTCGCCTGGACGGGGATCGTGCTGGTGGCCGTGGGCACCGGCTTCATCAAGCCGAATCTGTCCACGATCGTCGGGGGTCTCTACGATGACGACGACCCGCGGCGCGACGCTGGATTCCAGTTGTTCTACATGTCGGTCAACCTCGGATCACTGGCGTCCCCTCTGGTGACCGGCTGGCTGCGTGAGCACTACGGCTACCACGCCGGCTTCTTCTCGGCCGCCGTCGGCATGGGGGTGGCCCTGATCGCCTTCATCTACGGCCGCCACAAGCTCTCCGCCTTCGCCTTCACCGTCCCGAGCCCCATCCGCCCCCAGGAGCGCCGGAGATTCGTACTCGCCTCACTCCTGACCGTGGTGGCCGCGGCCGCACTCGTCGCGGTCCTCAGCGCCCTGACCGGCAGCCTGCTCGACGCCATCTCCACGACCATGCTCATCATCCCGGCAGGTGCCGCCCTGGGCTACTTCGTCCTCATGTTCCGCTCCCCCAAGGTCACGGCCCGCGAGCGCACCCACCTGCGCGCCTACATCCCCCTGTGGATCGGCGCGGTCCTGTTCTTCATGATCTCCGAGCAGGCGGCCGGCAAGATGGCCACCTTCGCCAAGGACAACACCGATGGCAGTATCCCGTGGCTCGGCTGGGCCATCACCCCCGAGACCTACCAGTCCATCAACCCAGCCACGATCGTGATCCTGGCGCCATTCATCGGTTGGCTCTTCACCCGGAGGGCGGGCCGGTTCCCGTCCACCATCATGAAGTTCGCCATCTCGGTGCTCATCATCGGGCTATCGGCCTTCATCCTGGGCTACGGCTTCCAGACCTGGACCGGCGGCGCGAATCTGTCACCCTGGTGGTTCCTGGCCGTGGTCTTCATCATCCAGACCGTCGCCGAGCTCTTCCTGTCCCCGGTGGGACTGTCCACGACATCGGCACTGGCACCCAAGAACTTCGCCTCCCAGACAATGAGCCTGTGGCTGCTGACGACGGCCACCGGCCAGGGGCTCGCCGGCTTCATCATCTCCAGGACGGAGCACGTCGCGAACTCCACCTACTACTACGGCCTGGGCGTCGTCACGGTCGCCGTGGCCATCATCCTGTTCATCGTCGCCCCATGGACGGAGCGGAAGATGGCCGACGTCGGGGTCACCTCCCAGGGCTAGTTCGCAGGACTAGACACGGCTAGGCCGCCGCGCGGTCGTAGGTTACGTCTCGGGTTCGTAGGTTAAGGGTACTGTGTTGTCTCATGACTTCTGAGAGTTTCGGATGTCATGACATCTGAGACACTGGTGGGGCGGGTTGCCTGGGGTTATGGGTAACTCGATTTCGCCGTCTCGGCGTGAGCAGGTCATAGGTTTTGACTCCAGGACCAGTGGGATGAGCGTGGAGGAGTTCTGCGCTCAGGTGGGTATCTCCCGGGCCTCGTTCTACCGGATACGCCGACGCGCTGAGCACGAGGGCCTGGCTGCCGCGCTGACACCGCGTTCACGGGCCCCGCGCCACCCGGCGCGGGTGTGGGACCAGGGCACTGATGAGCGCATCGCCCAGGTTCGCGCCGACCTGCTCGCCGCCGGCCGGGAGGCGGGTCCGGCCTCGGTGTGGTGGGTGATGAGCCAGGGCGCCAGCGTTCCGGCTCCCTCGCGCGCGACGATCGCCCGCAGCCTACGCAGAGCCGGCCTGGTGGTCCCCGCCCCGCGCAAGCGGCCCAGGACGTCGTACAAGCGCTTCACCCGCAGCGCGGCCAACGAGCTGTGGCAGATCGACGGCTTCCAATGGCACCTGGAGGACCATCTGGTGACCGTCTACCAGGTCGTTGACGACTGCTCGCGGGTCATCACCGCCCTGAGGGCCTGCTGGGGCGGTGAGAGCGTGGCAGGCACCCGCATGGTCCTTGAGGAGGCCTTCGCCACCTGGGGGCGCCCGGCGGCGATCCTGTCGGACAACGCACTGGCGTTCAACACCAGCCGCATCACTGGCCCGGGAGCCACCGAGAAGTGGCTGGCATCCCTGGGGGTGCGTCCCATCAGCGGGCGGGTGGGCCACCCTCAGACCCAGGGCAAGGTCGAGCGCTCCCACCAGCCGGCAGCCGCCTGGCTGCGCGCCCACCCGGCCAGCACCCTTGAGGAGCTCAACGCCGAGCTGGACCGCTTCACCAGCTACTACAACACCGAACGCCAGCACCAGGGCCACGGCGTCGCACTGACCCCGCTGAGGGTATGGGCTCAGACCCCCAGGGCGCTAGCCAGCCCAGCCCCCATCGACCTGGAGCGCCTACCAGCCGGCGGCGGCCCCATCAGCCTGCCCGACCCCGCCGATCCCGACCAGGCCGTGGACCGCGCCCGACGCACCGTGATGTCCAACGGGTGCGTGTCCTACAAGGACCGTGCACTGTCACTGGGCCAGACCATGCGCGGCGTCGAGGTCACCCTGATCGAGTACACCACGCGCCTGGACCTCTACGACCCCGACGGACGCCGCTTCGTGTCCCTGCCCTGGCCCCAACCCACCCAGAGGCAGCAAGGCAACCGCTCCACCATCGACACCAAGAAACCGCCCTACAGACTCATCCCGCTCCCACCCCGACGCCCCCGAACGTCTCACAGGTCATAACCCCAACCAGTGTCTCAGAAGTCATGACACCCAAACGTCTCAGAAGTCATGACCCCCAAATGTCTCAGAAGTGAGGAGACAGCACAGAGGTTAAGGGTACGAACCCGAGGGTTAACCTACGATCGCACGCCTCCGACTGCCACCGGCGGGCCGGCAAGGATGGAGAAGGGAACCGCCGTGAAGGACTACGCCTCCGGTGAGGAGCTCATCGCGGAGATCCGCAAGCGCGCTGAGCTGTTCATCGCCGAGTTCGACGACGTCCCCGCCTCCGAACTCCACACGCTCAAGGACGGGGTGGACCGCACGCCGGCGCAGATGCTCGCCTACCAGCTGGGGTGGATGGACCTGCTACTGGGCTGGGAGCGCGATGAGCAGGCCGGACGCGAGGTGGTCACGCCCGCTCCCGGGTACCGGTGGAACCGACTCGGCGATCTCTACAGCGCCTTCTACGAGCAGTGGCGTGACGCCTCCCTGCCCCGTCTTCAGGAGGCCTTTCGGGACAGGGGCGACGACGTCGTCGCCCTCGTGGCATCGCTGAGTCGCGAGGAGCTCTTCACCTCCGGGCAGCGGGCGTGGGCCTCCTCGACGCCGTCGGCCTGGCCGGTGGCCACGTGGGTGCATATCAACACGGTGGCGCCCTTCACCTCCTTCCGCACGAGGATCCGCGCCTGGAAACGCCACTGAGTGCCACCGAGCGCCACCGCGGGTAGGACACGATTCATGGGGGCCACCGACGTCTTCGGTGGCCCCCATGAGATCAGAGAGTGCTGACGTCACTTGGAGGTGATCGCCTCAGCGAGCTCCTCGAAGCAGCTGACGTAGGCGTCGATCGCCTCGTCCGTGTGGGTCACTGACAGGGTCCACTCCTCCTCGCGGCCCGGAGTCATGAAGATCCCCCGGTTCATGTTGAACAGCCACGCGAGCTCGGACAGCTCCGCGTTCTGGTGCTCCTTGAAGGACTCGTAGTCGACGACCTTCTTGGGGGAGAAGGTGACGCACCCCTTGCCGCCGACGCCCACCGCGTAGCCCGGAAGGTTGTAGCGCTCAATGACCTCCGTGCAACCCGCGAGAATGCGATCGTTGAGGTGGTCGAGGTGGGCGTATGCCTCCGGGTTGAGGACCTTCTCCAGGTTGGCCCGCACTGCGGCCATCACCAGGGGTTACCGTTGTAGGTGCCGACCTGGAAGACGGTGTGGTCCTCCACCACGGACATGACTTCCTCGGTGCCTCCGATGGCGCCCGAGGGCAGACCGCCACCGAGGGCCTTGGCCATGGTCACCAGGTCGGGAGTCACTCCGAAGCGCTGGGTGGCGCCGCCCGGACCGATGCACAGGCCGGTCTTGACCTCATCGAAGATCAGGACGACGCCATGTCGCCGGGTGATCTCGCGGACCTGCTCCAGATATCCCGGTTCCGGCAGCACGACGCCCAGGTTCATCATGGCCGGCTCCATGATGACGCAGGCGGGCTTACGCCCCTCATCAGTCAGCCGGATGATGCGGCGCTCCATGGCCTCGGCATCGTTGAAGGGAACCGGCACCGTCATCTGGACGGTGGCGTCGGGAATGCCGCCTCCGTAGGGCAGCGATGCCAGGTTGTCACGGTCACCGATCTTGTCGTACTCGACGCCGATCGAGACCATGACGGTGTCGTGGTGCCCGTGGTAGGAGCCGAAGATCTTCATGACCGTGTCGCGACCGGTGTAGGCACGTGCGATGCGGATGGCATCCATCGTGGACTCCGAGCCCGAGTTCGTGTAGCGCCACTTCGGCAGCCCCCACCTGCTCGAGAGGTTCTCCGCCACCGCCAGGGCGTCCTCGGTCGGGGCGGCGAAGTGGGTGCCCTTGCCGTACCGCTCCTGAATGGCTTCTCCGATCACCGGGTGGGCATGCCCCTGAAGCATCGATCCGAAGCCGTTGTGGAAGTCCCACATCTCGTTGCCGTCAACATCCCAGACCTTCGGCCCCTGCCCCCGTTCGAGGTAAATGGGCCAGGGCTCGCGCAGCTGGTACGAGGAGGCGACTCCGCCGGAAAGGCTGTTCCTCGCGCGGTTGTACATGTCGCCGGACCCCTTGGTCCGTTCATTGAGGCGCTTGGACTCGATCTCCGTCAGCTCAGCGACTCGCTCCATGTTGATGCTCATTGGTCACTCCTTCGTGGTCCGGCCTGGCGTCCACATATCGTGCGTTTGATTACCGGCGCATCGATCAGCTGTGGCCGTCGATACGATGACAATGTGATTCCTCTCAGCTCCTTCCGCCGGCCTGGCGCGGAGTGAGCTGTTTTCATGTGTGTGTTCGCTCCGGTTCACTGCATCTATGACGCAGCACGGAGCTGGGAGGCTTCACCATCGTCCTCCTCTAAGACAGTTGCCACCTTCAACTCCTCGGTGACAGCGTCGGATCGTGCGATCACCTCCCCGCGGAAGAAGGCCGGTGCTCGGACGTACTGTACGAGCATCAGTACCACGCCCAGGAGAATGAGGGCGAGGGTGAGGACGAAGACGAGACCGACGCCGAAGACCTGCGATCCCGACCCATACTCCGGGTCTAGGGAGTCCTTCAAGGTCAGGCCGAGGAGCGAGAAGAGGATGAGACCCCCAGCCCCGGCGAGACCAGCATGAAGAAGAAGTTCCTCACCGAGCGGAACCACTGTCCTCGAAAGTACCACACCGCGGCGAAGGCGGTGAGCCCGTAGTAAAAGGCGATCATCGCCCCCAGGGTCTGAACCGTGTCCCACAGGACGGAGGTGGATACGAAGCGCAGCAGCGTGTAAAAGGTCGAGGCGGCGATCGCCGAGACGACTGTTGCGCGCCCGGGAGTCAGGAAGCGCGGAGAGATCTCACCGAGCTTCTCCGGCATTGCTCCGTAATACCCCATCGACAGGAGGGTGCGGGCGGGAGAGACGAAGGTGGACTGCAAGGACGCCGCCGACGAGACCAGCACCGCCGTCGACAGGAGGATCGCGAACGGCCCCAGAACCGGCCTGGCCAAGGCGAAGAAGACATTGTCCTGGATCGCAGGATTGCCCAGCCCTATCCCGTCCTTCCCCAGACCGGCGAACATCATGGATCCGATCGTGACGAACATGTACACCGAGACGATGGTCATGACGGTGAGCACGGCGGCGCGCCCCGGGGTGGAGCTGGCGTCGTCGGCCTCCTCATTGACCGTCAGCGACACGTCCCAGCCCCAGTAGATGAACAGGGACAGGGAGACGCCCGCCACAAAGGTCCCCAGCGAGTCGACGGCGAAGGGATTGAACCATTCGAGCTTCAAGGGCGTCGGATTGACAGCGGTGCCGGTGAAGTAGCGGTAAATCGCCACCGCGCCGAAGCCGAGGAACACCGTCAGCTGAAACCCCACCAACCAGTACTGGAGCTTCTGGGTGGTCTGCATGTCGCGATACGCGATCCAGGTCGCCAGCGTGATGAAGACCAGGCAGGTGAGGGTGTTGACCCATACGTTGTCGGAGAGATCCGCAATGGCGGGCCGGCGAGTCACCTGTGCGAGCAACAGGTAGAAGAAGTCGACCGCGATGGCCGCGAGGTTCGACAGGACGACGACGGTGGCCACGATCAGCCCCCATCCGTTCATCCACCCGATCCACGGACCGAAGGCGCGGGTCCCCCAGGTGAAGGAGGTGCCCGAGTCGGGCATCGCCGCATTGAGCTCTCGGTATCCGAAGGCGACCAGGAGCATCGGGATGAACCCGACGAGGAAGATCGCCGGCACCTGTTCGCCCACTTCTGAGGCGGTCGGCCCCAGTGCGCCGGTGAGGGTGTACGGAGGCGCGATGCAGGACACGCCGATGATGATGGCGCCGAGCAGGCCGACAGAGCCCTCAGCCAGTCCCTTCTTGGACAGCCCGCCTCCAGAGCTGGTGGTCGCGGCGCTCATGTTCCACCTCCGACGTCGGCCGGATCAGCCGGGACGGCGACGAGCGGCACCGGCAGGACCCGCAGGATCTTGTTGGCGTCCGGCCCCAGGAACAGGCGCCCGCTCTGGGCCAGGCGCGCCGACCCCAGGAAGGCCAGCTCATTCCTGCTCCACTCCATGGCCAGCACGGCGGCGCTCATGGAGTGGGCGTGAACGATCTGGACACGCTGATCATCCAGTCCGGTGAGATCCAGGCGCACCTCGGCGAGCAGGGACTCGGTCCGCTTCTCGATCTCCGCGGTGTCCTGTGAGTCCCCGGTGGCCACCGTGACGAGACGCAACGGGACACCGGCTCTGTCTGCGAAGGTCCTGGCCTTACTGAGCACTCCCCTCCACCTACCGGACTCGCCCAGCATGACCGTGATGCGTGAGAGCCCGTCGAGAGGGGCGTGCCTCATGCCGCGCGGGGACAGAGCGACAGGAACAGTCGAGGAGTTGAGCAGCGTCTGCCCCACGGAGCCGAGGGACACCCGCCCCAGGACCCCGTGACGGCCTCCGCCGGCTACGAGCAGGTCGGCCTTGAGCTCCTCGGCCGAGGCGATGATGCCCTCGGGGAAAGAAAGGCTGTACCGCAGGTACTTGCTCACCGGCACACGAGGCCGATGCTCCTCCATGATCTCCGACATCCAGTCGTCGACCTGCGTGGCGACGACGTCCTGGAAGGCGTGATCGGTGACGTCAAGGACGTAGCGTCCCCCGCCGCCCTTGACGACGGTGACGAGATCGAGTGGGCACGAGAACGCTTCAGCGAGAGACACCCCTAGGTGGTAGGAGTCTCGACCGCCGAGCGAATTGGTGAAGGCCGTCAGAATGCGCATGGGGGTGACCTCCTGTTCGCTTCCGGGGCGTCACAGGGCACTCATGACGTGCTTGATACGTGTGTAGTCCTCCACGCCGTAGACGGAAAGGTCCTTGCCGTAGCCGGACCGTTTGAAGCCGCCGTGCGGCATCTCCGCGACGAGGGGGATGTGGCAGTTCACCCAGACGCAGCCGAAGTCCAGGTCCCTGCTGAATCGCAGGACACGCTGGTGGTCGGTCGTCCAGATGGACGAGGACAGGGCGTAGTCCACGCCGTTGGCCAGGGCCAGGGCCTCGTCGTCGGAGGAGAACTCCTGAACGGTCAGGACCGGCCCGAAGATCTCCTGCTGCACGAGCGCGTCATCCTGCTTGAGCCCTGAGATGACGGTGGGCGCGTAGTAGTAGCCGCTCTCACCGACGCGGTGGCCACCGGTCAGCAGGTGGGAGTGCGCGGGCCGCTCCTCAACGATCTTCTGCACGGAGGCGAAGTGGCGGGCATTGTTCAGGGGTCCGTAGAACGCCTCCTCCTCGGGGATCGGACCGGTGCGCAGGGACTCGACGTGACGCACCAACGCGTCGGTGAACTCCTTGGCCACCGAGGCCTCGACCAGGACGCGGGTGGCGGCGGTGCAGTCCTGCCCGGCGTTGAATATCCCTGCGGCGGCGATGCCCTCGGCGGCAGCCTCGATGTCGGCATCGGCGAAGACGACGGCGGGGGCCTTGCCTCCCAGCTCGAGGTGAACGCGGGTCACGTTGCCGGCCGCCTGTTCGGCGAGATCCGAGCCCGCGCGCACAGATCCCGTGAGCGCAACCAGCCCGGGCACCGGATGAGCGCTCATGAGGCGCCCGGTCTCGCCGGTGCCGAGCACCAGGTTGAAGACCCCGGGAGGGAGGATCTCACTGGCGATCTCAGCGAAGACGATAGCGCTCTCGGGCGTGTTCTCACTCGGCTTGAGCACCACCGTGTTGCCTGCGGCCAGAGCGGGCCCGACCTTCCAGATGAGCATCATGAAGGGGTAGTTCCACGGAACGATCTGCCCGACGACGCCGATGGGCTCACGGCGAATCTGCGAGTTTAGACCCTCGGCGTACTCCCCCGAGGCGACACCCGACTGGAGACGGGCGGCCCCGGCGAAGAACCGCAGCTGAGAGGCCCCTGTCACGACTTCCTCCGCCCGGATCATCTCGGCGAGCTGACCGGTGTTGCGGCGCTGAGCCTCGACGAGACGGTCGGCGTTGGCCTCCAGGGCGTCGGCGAGCCGGAGCAGGAGCATCTGCCGTTCCGCCGGCGTTGTCAGCCGCCAGCTCTCGAATGCCTTGAGGGCGGCGTCGTAGGCGGCGTCGACATCGGCGGAACCCGAGACCGGGCACTGCGCTACGACCTGTTCCGTTCGAGGATCCACGACGTCGAACGTGGCATCGGTGGCTGCCGGAATAAATTTTCCGTTGATAAAGTTCTGGAGGAGAGGAAGGCTCATGTGAATCACTCTGCTTCTTGGCTTCGGCGGGACGTCGGTGTCGGGGTGAGAAGTTTCGAGAGTCGAAAGAAAGGAGACGACTCGGGCCTCTACTGCCCAAGCTCACGCAGGACCGGCGCAGGCCGCATCGCCGCTAGCGCCCGACGCACCACAAGTCCTGTGACAACAACGCGGGCTAAGGTCCTAGGTGACGGCGTAATAGTAAACACACACCACCAAGTATGTCGAACATCACGTTCCACACTTCAAGGAATCGCATCAAAACGCGGAAAAGTCACCCTTGTGCGAGATGACAAACCGTCACTCCGCCCAAAAATGTAACGCACACCACAAATTCGCCCGCTGCTCGGCATCCTCGATGTCGACGCCGAGTGCCCTCCTCAGGCGCGCAAGACGTGCGGGGACGGAGTTTCGATGCACCCCCAGACGCTCGGCGATGCGCTGCACCGCCCCGGCCTCGCTGAGGTAGATCCTCAACAGCTCGAGCAGCTCGGGCTGATCGGCGACGCCCCCGAGGCGAGCGCGGGCGAAGGCTTGGGCCCGCTCCTCGTCCAGGAGGTCCGTGACCGACGGCAGTCCCGAGGTCTCCCAGCACACCGCCTGTCCGAGCTGCCGAGTTCCGGTGCAGACGGACAGCGCCTGCTGTGCGCCCCGCGGCAGATCAGTGACGCCGACAGGACCGCTGACGCCGATCCGCATCCGCTCCGTCCAGGGCGTGACGCTGCCGTCCTCAAGAAGGGAGGGAACGCGCTCGACCTCACCGAGGATCATCAGGCGGGTCCCGCCCCGGTCCGTGCGCCACAGAAGCCGCTCCCCCACCGGAGCCCCCCGACTCTCGACGAGCAGGCGGGCCAGCACTGTGGAGAGCCCAGCAACGTCAGCACTGCCACCCTCGAGGCAGACAACCCGCCACTGATGACCACCACCGGTAGCGGGCACCGATCGCCGCTCCGGAGACGGCAGGCGTGTGAGGACGAGCTCCTGAACCTGGTCCGCCAGCGCCAGCCCCTGCGCGATGTCACCCGCCAGGAGATGCCGGGTGGAGGCCCCCACGAGCTGGAGGAGCCATCCGGTGAAGGCCTTGGAGGACTCGGCGATGAGATTCAGAAACGACCAGGCGAGATCGACCCCCAGGGTCTGAGCGCGCGTGAGCGTCTCGCGCTGAACGGTCGCCAGGTAGCGCTCGGGCTCGCCGGTGATGCCGACCGGGCGGACGACCAGCCGCATGTCGCCGAGGCCGACCGCCCCGGCTCCTCGCATCCCTCCCGGACGGATCCTGTCGATGCACTCGGCGACCTCGTCGTCGATTCCCGTCGCCTCCGGCCCGAAGGGACCGACCACGGTGCGTCCCGTGGCATCCCGCAGGGACACCTCGCCCCGGAGGATCGAGGCCAGGGCGCGCATGATCGCGCTCTGGTTGTCCTTGGCGGCAGCACGCGTCAGCTGTTGCAGGACCAGGGTCTCCTCGTCTCCCGCCCCCTCGGCACCGATCTCAGGCTCGGTGGCCTGAAGCATGGCCCCAACCTCGCGGCTGATGGAGGCGAAGGAGACCTCGAGGGGGACCTCGATGAGATTGAGACGCCCGGCCCTGCAGGCCTCACGCAGGTCCTCGGGCACGGTGTCGAAGGCGATGCCGGTCCCCAGTCCGAGAGCCGCGACTCCCGCCTCGACCAGTGATGCCACGTACTCCCGCCACGTGGCCGCCTCCGCATCGGCCATGACAAGACCCGTGGTGAGAACGAGCTCGCCGCCCTCGAGGTAGGAGGCCGGTTGGAGGAGCTCGGTCGCGACGACCCAGGTGACCGCGGCGTGCGGTGCGGGCAGAAGCACCGCACGAACCCCCAGGTCCGCTCCTTCGATGAGATCCGACACCAACACCATGCCTGGATTCAAACACTGTTCTATGCATCACGCACAGGATTCGCGAGATTTTGTGCATTGGGCTTAGGTGCTCAGACCTAGAGGCGGGCATAACCTGAGACGGAACTCATAGCCGAGCACGTTTCTACGACTACCCGGAGCGCCCTGTTCCGCGGCAGATCTCCGCCCGTCACGACACACTGTGAGGTCCATATGGCAACGCTGCCCCAGACCATTCATCTCGCCACTCCTCTGCCCGGTCCCGAGGCCCGCGCCCTCGACGAACGCGCAGGTACCGCACTCCCACGCGCCCTGACCGCCGCCATGCCGACATTCGCACGGCGTACGGACCGAGGCGTCCTGGAGGACGTGGACGGCAACCGTCTCATCGACTTCGGATCCGGCATCGCGGTGACAACCGTGGGCGGGGCGGCGGCGCCCGTCGTCGCTGCAATCCAGGAGCAGGCCGAGAACCTGACGCACACCTCCTTCGCCGTCACGAGGTACGCCGGATACGTCGAGGTCGCCGAACGCCTGAACGCCCTGACCCCGGGCAGCTTCCCGAAGAAGACCGCGCTGTTCAACTCCGGGGCGGAGGCCGTCGAGAACGCCATCAAGCTCGCACGCAAGCACACCGGCCGCCAGGCAGTGGTCTGCTTCGACCACGCCTTCCACGGACGCACCTCCCTGACCATGGGACTGACGGCCAAGGTCGCCCCCTACAAGGGCGGCTTCGGCCCCTTCTCCCCTGAGCTCTACCGGGTCCCCGGCTCCTACCCGTACCGCGACGGACTGGACGGCGAGGCCGCCGCCGAGCGCACGATCAGTCAGATCGAGAAGCAGGTGGGGGCATCCTCCGTCGCCGCCGTCATCATCGAGCCCATTCAGGGCGAAGGCGGGTTCATCGTGCCGGCGCCCGGCTTCCTCACCGCGCTCCAGCGCTGGTGCCATGACAACGGCGCGGTCTTCATCGCCGATGAGATCCAGTCGGGAATCGCCCGCACCGGGGCGTGGTTCGCCTGCGACCACGAGGGAGTCGTTCCCGACCTGGTGACGACCGCCAAGGGCCTGGCCGGAGGCACCCCCTTGTCGGCGGTCACCGGTTCGGCCGAGATCATGGACTCCGCCGAACCGGGCGCCCTTGGCGGCACCTACTGCGGTAACCCCCTGGCCTGTGCCGCCGCCCTGGCGACCCTGGACATGATCGAGGAGCACGATCTCCTGGGACGGGCCCGCACGATCGGCGAGACCGGCATCCGCCTGATGGAGCAGTGGAAGGCGAAAGACCCCCGTATCGGCGAGGTCCGGGGCAAGGGCGCCATGATGGCTCTCGAGCTCGTCGACCCCGACTCGCAGAAGCCCGATGCCGCACTGACCGCCGCCGTCGCGCAGGCCGCGCGCTCACGCGGTCTGATCCTGCTCACCTGCGGCACCTACGGCAATGTCATCCGCCTCCTGCCACCGGTGACCATGCCGGACGAGCTGTTCGCCGAAGGCATGGAGATCCTCGAGCAGGCGCTCCGAGACCAGCCCTGATCCCCTCTTCCACCCACGTCTTAAGGCCGCACCGGCCCCGGATCACGCTGATCCACCCGACCGACCCAGGAGGTAGCTCCATGCCCTCGACCCCTCACCCCCTCACCGATGCACGGGCGCAGCTCGCCGAGGCGATCCAGTTCCTCGGCTTCGACGACGGAATGCGCCGCATGCTTGAGACCGCCCGTAAAGAGGTGACGGTCGCCATCCCACTGCGACGCGACGACGGCACGATGGAGCTGCATATCGGCCACCGCGTCCAGCACAACATCTCTCGCGGCCCCGCGAAGGGAGGGATCCGTTACTCCCCCAACGTGGACCTCGACGAGGTCCGAGCGCTGGCCATGTGGATGACATGGAAGTGCTCTCTTCTCGATCTGCCCTACGGCGGCGCGAAGGGAGGGGTCCAGGTGGACCCCCGGGCCCACTCGGAACGAGAGCTCGAGCGACTGACCCGCCGCTACACCTCGGAGCTGATCCCCCTGATCGGCCCCGACAAGGACATCCCGGCTCCCGATATGGGGACCGACGAGCAGACCATGGCCTGGATGATGGACACCTACTCGGTGGCCACCGGGCACACGGTTCTGGGAACCGTCACGGGCAAGCCGGTCAACCTCGGCGGGTCACAGGGGCGGGCCGCCGCCACCTCCCGCGGCGTCGTCTACTCCGTCCTCAACGCGATGAAGAGCATCGGAGTGAATCCCTCGCAGGCCACCGCGATCGTTCAGGGCTTCGGCAAAGTCGGTCGCGGCGCTGCCCGCTTCCTCCACGAGGCGGGCGTGAAGGTTCTGGCCGTGGCGGACGTCTACAGCACGATTCGCAACGACAAGGGCATCGACATCCCCGCACTCGAGGCCTTCGTGGATGAGACCGGCACCGTCGACGGGTTCCCCGGCGCGGACCCGATCCCTGCGAGCGAGCTGTTCGCCGTCGCCTGCGACGTCGTTGTTCCTGCAGCGGTCGAAGGGGTCATCACCGAGCAGACCGCGCCATTGATCGACGCCAAGCTGGTCGTTGAGGGCGCCAACGGCCCGACGACACCCACGGCCGACGCGATCCTGGCCGACAAGGGGATCCTGGTCGTACCGGATATCCTCGCCAACGCCGGTGGCGTCATCGTGTCCTACTTCGAGTGGGTACAGGCCAACCAGTCCTACTGGTGGACCGAGAAGGAGGTCAATGAGCGCCTGCGCACCAGGATGGACAAGGCCTGGAACGAGGTCACAGACTTCTCCAGGGAGCACGGACTCTCGCTGCGCACCGCCGCGACGACGATGGCCGTCAAGCGCGTCGCCGAGGCCCACGTCGCCCGCGGTCTCTACCCGTGATGCGTGGCAGGCGACAGTCGATACTCAGGGAGCACAACCATGGCTGACACACGACCCGGCGCGGCAACTGACACAGCGGCGTACACCACCCTCGGAGCCCACCCGGCTCTGGCCGACTACCTGCACAGGATCCGCCCCGAGGAGGGGATGCTCCTGGGCGGGCGGATGACGGCAGCCTCCGACGGCGGAACCTTCGACGTCGTCGACCCCGCCAGCAACGCCGTATTCGCACGCTGCACGGATGCGACTCCGGTGGATGCCGCACGCGCCGTCGACGCGGCCTCCGAGGCGCTGCCTGCCTGGAGCACCACCCCGCCCCGGCAGCGCGCAGAGCTGCTGCGGACCCTGTTCGACCTCATGGTGGGACAGACCGAGGAGCTCGCGGTGCTCATCAGCGCCGAGAACGGCAAGTCCCTGGACGACGCCAGGGCGGAGGTCCTCTACGCGGCGGAGTTCTTCCGATGGTTCTCCGAGGAAGCCGTGCGCACCGAGGGCGGTTTCGGCTCCTCCCCGGCAGGCGGGACCCGGACGATCGTCACGCACCGCCCGATCGGGGTGGTCGCCATGATCACCCCCTGGAACTTCCCGGCGGCGATGGGGACCCGCAAGATCGCCCCGGCCCTGGCCGCCGGGTGCACGGTGGTGCTCCGTCCCGCGTCCCTCACGCCCCTGACGGCGGTGGCACTGGGACATCTGATCCAGCAGGCCGGCGTGCCCGCGGGCGTGGTGAACATCGTGCCCTCGAGCCGTTCCGTGGAGGTCTCGACGACGTGGCTCGAGGACTCCCGGGTCCGAGCCGTCTCCTTCACCGGTTCCACCCAGGTCGGTCGTGTGCTCATGAAGCAGGCGGCGGAGAAGGTCCTGGTGTCGTCCATGGAGCTCGGGGGCAACGCACCTTTCGTGGTGGCGGCCGACGCCGATATCGACGCCGCGGTGACGGGTGCCGTTCAAGCCAAGCTCCGAGGCGGGGGCGAGGCCTGCACGGCCGCCAACCGCTTCTACGTCCACCGTGACGTCGCCCAGGAGTTCACCGAGAAGTTCTCCGCCGTCGTCCGCGACCTGAGGGTGGGGCCGGCCCTGGCGGACGAGGCGAACCAGATCGGCCCCCTGGTGACACCGGCTGCCCGCGACAAGATCAACGCCCTGGTGGACGGGGCGGTGGCCGGGGGCGCCGTCGTCCACGCCGAGTCCTCCTGGCCCCAGGAGTCTCCGGGGGCGTTCGTCCCGGTGCGGGTCCTGACGAATGTCGCCCCCGACGCGGAGATCGTGCGCACCGAGATCTTCGGCCCCGTCGCCCCGATCGTCACCTGGGACGACGAGGACGAGCTGCTGACGTGGATCAACGATACGGACTACGGGCTGTCGGGCTACGTCTTCTCCCGCGACCTCGGGTGGGCGCTGCGCCTGGCCGAGCGCATGGAGGTTGGGATGGTCGGTGTCAACCGTGGGCTCGTATCCGATCCCGCCGCCCCCTTCGGGGGTGTCAAGCAGTCCGGTATCGGGCGTGAGGGCGCGCGTGAAGGGATCCGTGAGTTCCAGGAGACTCAGTACTACTCGGTTGCCTGGGGCTGAGGGGCCCGTCCCCGAGCAGTGCGCGACCGCGAGGGTCGATATCGTCGATATACGTGGTGCCCCGGGCCGAGAGCCCGGGGCACCATCGCGTTGACACTGAGGTCGTCAGTGTTGCCATCAGTGTTTCACGAGGCCTTGGGGTAGGCCTTCTGGACGGCCTCGAGCATCTCGAGGGCCGAGTAGTAGTCCAGCCGGAAGGACGAGGGCGGCATGTACTGCACCTTGCCTCCGGTCACCGGGGCCGCCGAGCTGAAGGTCTCGTTGGTGGTGACGGCGTTCTTCGCGGTCTCGTCGGCGGCAATGACGACCCAGTTCTCACCGGTCAGTCCCGCCTGGACGTTCTCCGGAGAGAGCTGGACGATGTCCTTGCGCTCACCCATGGACTGGTCGCCCTTGACGCTGTCGGGGACGGCGGCAATGGTGAAGCCCAGGTCCTTGAGGAGCTGGGCCTGCGGGGCCTCCTCGGTGAAGGCGTTGGCGCCCTTGGTGCCGTCCCCGGGGACGGTGAAGACCGAGGTCGCCCCCTTCGGGACGGAGATGGCGCCCTTGGCCTTCTCGGCCTTGGTGGTGTAGTCCTTGACGACGGCGTCGGCCTTGGCCTGGCGACCGGTGGCCTGCCCCAGGGTCTTGGTGACGTCCTGCCAGGAGTGCGATCCGTAGTCGATGACGAGGACGGGCACCTCGAGCTGGCGCAGGCTCTCGACGACCTTGGCGGCCGAGTCCTGTCCCGTCTTGGCCACGATGATGAGGTCGGGGTTGCTGCCCGCGACCGTCTGGGCGAGGTTGTCCTCGGTGCCGTCGATGGCCTTGACGCCCTTGTCAGTGGCCTGCTTGGACCACTGGGTGAAGAAGCCGTTGTCGTCGGTCTTCTCATCCTTCTTCTTGGCCGGCGTCGAGGCGACCACCGGGGCGTCGAGGGCCAGCAGCGATCCGGTCAGGGTCACGGAGGTGGACACGATGCTCTTGGGTTCGGCCTTGATCTCGACGTCGACACCGTCGTCCCCCTTGATGGTGACCGGCCAAGTGACCTTGGGGGAGGCCGCGGCCGAGGCGGCACCGGAGGCCCCGGCTGAGGCCGCCCCGGAGGCCCCGGCGGAGCCAGCGGAGGATGCGGAGGTCGAGCTGTTGGAGGAGCCGCAGGCCACCAGGCCGGTGCTCAGCACCATGGCCGCCACGGCGAGGAGGCCCTGCCTCAGGCGGCTGGAGCGCCGCGAGGATGCGTTCATTTATCTGTGTTCCTTTCTTGTCCGTCCTGCTGGGAACGAGCAGTCGGGCTGGTTCCTGCCGAGGCGGGATCGGCAGAAGACTGTGGGGCCGGACCTCCGGTGGAGTCAGTGGGAGCGGAGCGGGTCCCGGCAGGGTCAGGGCCGGCCGGCACGACCGCGCCCAGGTGACGGGGCACCACCATGGGGGTGCCGGCCACCGGGTCGGGGGCGATGACGGCCGCCAGGCCGAAGACCTCCTCGATGAGGTCCTCAGTGAGGATCTCGCGCGGGGAGCCGGTGGTGCGGACCCGGCCCTCGTGCATGACGATCATGTGCTCGGCGCAGCGCGCCGCCTGGTTGAGGTCGTGCAGGACGGCCACCACCGTGCGGCCATCGGCATTGAGACGCCGGCACAACTCGAGGATGTCGACCTGGTGGGCCAGGTCGAGGAAAGTGGTGGGCTCATCGAGCAGGATCGTCTCGGTGCCCTGAGCCAGGGCCAGAGCGATCCACACGCGCTGGCGCTGGCCACCGCTGAGCTCGTCGACGGGGCGGGCGGCCAACTCGGTGACCCCCACCATCTCCATGGCCTCCTCGACGGCCTGCCTGTCCTGCTGCGACCACTGGCGGAACAGGCCCTGGTGGGGGAAGCGACCGCGGGCCACGAGGTCGCGCACCAGCATGCCGCCGGGCACGGTGGCGCTCTGAGGCAGCAGGCCGACCCGGCGGGCGACCTCCTTGGTGCCCAGGCGGACGATGTCGGCGCCGTCGAGGAGAACCGCTCCTCGGGCGGGCCGGTGCAACCGAGCCAGGGCGCGCAGCAACGTGGACTTCCCGCAGGCGTTGGGCCCCACGATGGCGGTGAAGACACCGGCGGGGATGTCGACGTCGAGGTTGCGGGAGACCACGTGGCGCTCGTAGGCGATGGTCGCGCCCCGGGCGGCCAGGCGAGCCCCGGGGGCGGCCGGTCCGGCGGCGGTGTTCGCCTCGGTGGAGGACAGGTCGGTCACAGGGATCTCCTTCCGCGCGCTGCCACGGTCAGCGCCACCATGAGGTAGAGGCCACCGACGGCGTTGGTCACCACGCTCACTGGCATCGACTCGAGCACGAGCTGGCTGAGCAGGTCGGCGCCCACCATCAGAAGGCTCCCGGTCAGGCCGCTCACGAGCAGTGGGGACTGCGGGGAGCCGGTGAGGAGACGGGCCAGGTGGGGCGCCACGAGGGCGACGAAGCCGATGGGGCCGGCCGCCATCGTCACCACCGCCACCAGCACGGTGCCCAGCAGGATGAGGACGGCGCTGGCTCGGCGGGTGGGGCTGCCCAGGATGGTGGCCACCTGCTCCCCCAGGGACAGGACCTGCAGGTGGCGGGAGGCCAGCAGGATGAGGGTGACGGTAACCCCGATGGCCAGGCAGGTCGGAGCCACCACCGGCCACCGGGCGGCCCCGAGGGTGCCGGTGATGGCCTTGAGGGCGCCCAGGCCCTCGTCGTCGTCGACCCGTACCAGCAGCCAGCGGTTGACGGAGACGAGCATGGAGCTGATGGCGATCCCCACGAGGATGAAGCGCAGGCCGGTGAATCCGCCGCGCAGGGAGACGAGGTAGGTCACCGTGCCGACGGCGGCCCCGCCGATGAAGGAGGCCAGGGAGGCCGAGAGCATGGAGCCGGGCAGGAGGAGGATGCTGACCAGGATCCCGGTCTGCGCGCCCGTGCTGAAGCCGATGAGGTCGGGCGAGCCCAAGGGGTTGCGGGTGATGGTCTGGAAGAGGGCGCCGGCCACGCCCAGGGCCAGGCCCGCCACGAGCCCCAGCACGATCCGGGGCAGCTTCCACTTCACGACGACGACCTGGACGATCTTGCGCCCCTGCCCCTGGAGCGCATCGATGACCTCCTGGGTGGTGACGGGGAACTTCCCTAACCGCAGGGAGACCACGGCCACGGCGAGACTGAGCACCAGCAGCATGAGGCCGACGATGACGTGGCGCGGGGTGATGAGCACCGACCGGCGGCCGACGACGATCCACAGGCGTCCGGCGTCGGCCCCCACGTGGAGGCTGCGGCGCGGGCCGGTGGTGGCGGGGAGACGCGGTGGAGAGACGGCGCGGCCCGGTCTGATTCCCCTCATGAGGACCGGTCCTTCATCCGCAGGACCATGAGCAGCAGGACGGGTGAGCCGACGAAGGCCGTCAGCAGACCGACCTGCATCTCGCCGGGACGGGCCAGGACGCGCCCCAGGACGTCGGCGGCCAGGACGACGACGGGGCCGCCCAGCGCACACAGGGCCACGATCCAGCCCCGGTGGGGTCCCATGAGCCAGGAGGCCGTCAGCGGCGCCATGAGCCCAACGAACCCGATGGGGCCGGCCACCGTCGTGGCGGTGGCGCACAGGAGCGTGACGACCACCAGGCTCAGGCTCCGCACGAGGGCGACCCGGGTGCCCAGCGCGGCTGCGACGTCGTCGCCCAGGGCGATGTTGTCCAGGGCGCCGGCCAGCAGGATGGCCGCCCCGGTCCCCGCCACCACGAGGGCCGCCACGGGCAGCAGGGGGATGTCGGTGCGGGTCAGGGAGCCGACCTCCCAGTCGATGAAGGTGCGGAACAGGTTCGGCATCGTCAGGACGACACCCCGGATGACCGCCCCGGCGAAGGCCGAGAAGGCGACACCGATGAGCACCAGGCGCACCGGTGAGGATGTCGAGCCGCCGATCATCCCGATGACCTGGACGAGCGCGGTGGCAGTCAGGGCGCCGCCGGCCGCCAAGAACAGCTGGCCGGGGACCGGGAGCACGCCGAGGGCGGCGGTTCCCAAGACGATGCCCAGCGAGGCGCCGGCGTTGACACCGAGCAGCCCGGGCTCGGCCAGCGGGTTGCGGGTGACGGCCTGCATCACCGCGCCGGCCACCGCCAGAGCGGTCCCGACGAGCACGCCCAGGATGGTGCGCTGCACGCGCAGGACGTGGATGTTGTAGCTGACGTTGGAGGCATCGGGGTGGAGCAGGTAGTGGGCGACCTGGCCGGCGGGGATCCGGGAGGAGCCGACGAACAGGGAGGCCAGGAGGCACAGGGCCAGCAGGACGGCTGCGATCAGGAGGATCGCCGAGCGGCGCGCGATCACGCGAGTGCTCACCGTCGTCCCCTTGTGAGAACGGGGGCGAAGACGGTCCCCGAGGACCCCGATCGGCATCTACTCTCCCCACACCAGATGTACAAAGGTCAACCTAACCTAAGATGCTGGCCGGGCTCTGTCAAACACAGGCCGGCCTGTTGGTTCATTCATGGCCTCACCCCCACCCACCAGCACGCACATGCTCGCGCATATCCTCCTCACGGAGTATGTCGTCGGTGTATACACTCAGCGCATAGTCGTGGGCATGGAATCCAGACTCACTCTTCTTGGGCTGCTCAGTGCCGGGCCGGGGCACGGATACGACCTCAAACGCTCCTGGGACCACTGGTTCGCCGCTTCCAAGCCACTGGCCTACGGTCAGGTCTACGCCACGCTCGCCCGCCTGGTGCGCGACGGGCTCATCACGCAGGTCGAGGCAGAGCCCGGAGCCGGCCCGGAGCGCAAGCGCTACGAGGTCACCGACGCCGGTCGCCAGAGCGTTGAGCAGTGGCTGCTGACTCCGGTCACGCCAGCCGGCGACGTCCAGGCCGACATCTTCGCCAAGACCGTCATCGCCCTCATGCTCGACGACGACGCCGGACGCCTCCTCGACCTCCAGCGCGCCGAGCACATGGCCCGTATGCGCGAGCTGACCCGCCTCAAGCAGGACGGAGACCTGCGCACGGTGCTGCTGGCCGACCACGCCCTGTTCCACATCGAGGCCGACCTGCGCTGGATGGAGACCACTGCGGCCCGCCTGAGCGAGCTGCGTGAGGAGGTGCGCTCATGAGCGCCACCGGCGTCACCACCGCCGTCACGGCCGCCGGAGTCACGCCCGCACCCGGTCAGGGCCAGGCCGGCCTGCCGGGCGGCGTCATCATGAGCGCCCACGGCCTGGAGATGAGCTTCGGGCAGACCCACGCGCTGCGCGGCGTCGATCTGGATGTCGGGGCCGGAGAGGTGCTGGCTGTCACCGGCCCGTCGGGCTCGGGCAAGTCCACGCTCCTGCACGTCATGGCCGGGGTGCTCGTGCCCGATGCCGGACGCGTCGATTACCACGGAGGCGACGTGTCGCAGGACATCACGACCCTCGATGAGGCGGCCCGCAGCCGCCTGCGCCTGAAGGAGTTCGGCTTCATCTTCCAGTTCGGCCAGCTCCTGCCGGACCTCTCCGCCCTGGACAACGTCACCATCCCCCTGCTCCTGGCGGGCACTGCGCGCCGGCGGGCGCTGGCCCAGGCCCGCGAGCCCCTGGGCGAGCTGGGGCTCAGCGAGCACCTGGACAAGCGCCCCACTCAGCTCTCGGGCGGCCAGGCGCAGCGGACCGCCGTCGCGCGGGCGCTGGTGACCAACCCGCGCCTCCTCTTCGCCGATGAGCCCACCGGCTCCCTGGACTCCCTGGCCGCCGAACGGACCATGGAGGTGCTCCTGAGCTCGGTACGCTCCCGCAGTGCCGGCCTGGTCATCATCACCCATGATGCGCGCGTCGCAGCCTATGCCGACCGGGAGGTCACCGTGCGCGACGGTCGCATCGGCCCCGAGGCCACGCACACCGTGGCCGGACCGAGCCGGCCGGGGCACGCCGAGCCGGGAGACCCGGGAAGTCAGAGGAGCCGGTCATGAGCCGCATCGCCCTGACCCGGCTGCTCGTCGCCAACGACCGCTCCGCCCGGCGCCGCCTGGCCGGGATCGTCGCCGGAGTCATGGTGGGGGTGGCGCTGTTCCTCATGCTGCTGGCCGCCGCCCAGGCCTTCCCCGAGCGCAGCATGCGCTCCAGCTGGGCGTCCACCGCCCTCATGCCCGGCCTCTCCGAACAGTCGAACCACATCGACCTCCGGCCCGACCACATCCTCACCGAGGGCGAGCTGGCCGTCGCCAGCAACGTCGACGTCGTCGGCAACCAGCCGATCACCGTCCTGAAGGTGGCCTTGCCGGAGTCGGGTACCACCTCGGTGAAGATCCCGGGCTCCGACATCGTCCCCAAGCGGGGCGAGTACCTGGCCTCGCCGGCCCTGGCCAAGCGCATCGCGTCCCTGCCCGCCGACCAGCTCGGCGACCGCTACGGCAAGCAGGCGGGCATCCTGTCCCCCGAGGCCGTCGAGGGCCCGGACTCAATGGTGGCCGTCATCGGGACGGACCTGGAGACCGTGGCCGCCTCCGAGTTCTACATCCCGCCCCAGGTGGTCACCTCCTTCCAGGGCATCCCCTTTGAGAACGAGGCGTATCGGATCGCCACGATCGTCGGGGCCATCGCGGTGCTCGTGCCCGCGCTGCTGCTCGTCGGGATCGTCACCGACTTGGGGGCGGCGCAGCGGGCCGAGCGCTTCGCCACGCTGCGCCTCATCGGGGCCACACCGCAGCAGGTGGCCCGCACCGCGGCCCTGGAGATCGGGGCCACGACCTTCGTCGGCGCCCTGGCGGGCGTGGCCCTCTACCTGGCCATGATCCCCGTGGCCGCGCAGATCACGCTGAGAACCAGCCGCTTCTACTACGCCGACCTGCTGCGCTCCCCGGTCAACGCGGTCCTCGCCGTCGTCGTGACCACGGCGGGGGCGGCGGCCGTGGCCTGGTGGCGCACGCGACGAGCCGACCTCGGTCCGTTGGGCGGGTCCCGTGAGCGCACCGAGGACCGCCCCCGCCTCATCTCGCTGGCGCCCGTCATCCTGGGGACGGCCGGGCTGGTCAGCGCCCCGACGGTGGCCCATCAGGACTCCGATCTGACCATCTACCTGCTGCCCGCCTCCTTCCTGTGCGCGATGCTGGGTCTGGTGTGGGCCGGGCCGGTCCTGACCTGGTGGGTGGCGCGAGGCGGCAGGGCCGTGGCCCACTCCGCGGCGCAGGTCATCGGTTTCAACCGGATCGCTCAGCACCCCCGGGCGGCCTTCCGTGCGGTGGCGGGCGTCGTCATCGCCGTCTACGCCATGACGGTGTTCGCCGTCGCCATCACGGCCGCTGCAGGGACCCATGACGTCACGCAAGGCGGTGGGCACCTGAGCCCCACGACGCTCGCGGCGATGCCTGCGGTCAGCGACGAGGGCGCCCTGAGCGGAACCATCGACCGGCTCTCCGCCGTGCCCGGGGTGACGACGGTGACCGTGGGAAGGATCAGCGGAGACGGCAAGCAGGACAGTCAGATCATCCTCGAGGCCGACAAGGCCGAGGCCCTCGGGGCCCCGCATGTCGCGGCTCCTGATGGCGCGGTGAGCATCAGTACCCGGTGGCTGTATGAGAACGCGGCCGCCTCGCCGTCGCCGGTCAGTGCCGCGGAGCTGGCGAGCGCCCGTGAGAGCGGCGCGCCCGTCATCCTGGTGGGGACGGACCCGGCCAGCCCCGGGGCCATCGAGCGGGCCCGTACCTGCCTGGCCACCTCCGGCCTGGCCCTCGGGACCGCCCCGACCTCACCCAGCTCGATCCAGGCCCTTGAGGGCAGTGCCATGGAGAACCAGTTCGCCCAGCTCGGTTACATCGGCATCCTCATCGCCGCGGGCATCTCCGCGGTCTCGCTCGGGGTCTCGACGGTGGCGGCACTGCTGGGGCGTCGGCGGGTCCTCGGTCTGCTGAGGCTGGTCGGCATGCCGGCGGCGACGCTGCGCTCCATGGTCTCCTACGAGGCGGCGCTGCCGGCGGCCACCGCCCTGGCCATGAGCATCGGCCTGGGCTGGCTGACCGCATGGTCGCTGATCGGCGGCGTCTCGGGCCGCCACATCAGCTGGCCGGACGGCGGTTACTGGCTGGTGCTGCTGGCGTGCCTGGCGCTGGTGGTGGTGACGACCCTGGCCAGTGCCCGCTACGGCCGGCGCATGCTGGCGGACTCCACCGTCCGATTCGAGTAGAAACGGCCCACAGTGTCCATAGCGGAGACAAAGGCCGCGATCAGCCTCAGTCGCAGAAAAGAAAACCGCATGATTTCGCGGTTCTTCTCGACGGAGTGACGGCCTACGAGCTCCTTTGTCTCCGATATGGACACCTATCCCTCCTGCGCACCCGGGAACCGGGGAGAACAACCCCCGGTGCCCGGAGCCGATCTGCGATAGAACAAGACCATGACCTCAGGACGGATCGACACGGCCGCAGGCTCCTCCGCCGCGGCCTGCCCGAGGCCGCCGGTCCTCGCGGCACCGGATCTGGGTCGCCTGCGCGACGGCGAGGCCGATGAGCTCACCGCCGGTGAGATGGTCGAGGACCTGGCGCTGGTCGAGGCGGACCTCAGCGGCGGCGACCTGTCTGCGCTCACGCTGCTCGGCTGCCGGTTCTCGGAGGTTTTCGCCAATGACACCGACCTGGCCGCGGCGCGGCTGGTCGACTGCCGCCTGGAGCGCCTGAGCGCCACCTACCTTCACAGTCCGCGCTCCACCTGGCGCACGGTGGAGCTGGTTGACTCCCGTATCGGGGCCTGGGAGCTCTATGACGCTGATGTCGAGTCGCTCCTCATGGAGAACTGCCGCCTGGGCTTCGTCAACCTCGCCGGAACCGCTCTACGCGACGTCCTCATCAGGGCCACCCGGATCGACGAGCTGGACCTGAGCGGAATCGACGCTCAGCGGGTCCGTTTCGAGGACTGCCGGGTGGGCACGCTGCGCCTGCACGGCGGGGGCCTGAGCGACGTCGACCTGCGCGGACTGGAGATGAGAGTGGTCAGCGGGGTCGGCTCCCTGGCCGGGGCGACCATCAACAGCCAGCAGCTCAGTGAGCTCGCGCCGCTCTTGGCGCAGCACCTGGAACTGCGGGTCACGGATCGGGATCACGCACAGAATGTGGCAACAAGGAGTAGAGGAGCATGACGCTGCTGACAGCTGACGACGTCCTCAACGTGAAGTTCCAGGTCTCCTCATTCAAGGAGGGCTACAACCAGGATGAGGTCGACGAGTTCCTCGACGAAGTGACCACCACGATGCGGGAGTTCGAGGAACGACTCGGCACCTCGCAGGCATCGTCGGGCCCCTCGCACTGGAAGGCCGAGATCCTCCTGACCTCCGAGGGCGTCAGGAACATCCGGTTCTCGACCACCCGGTGGTCGGGGTATCACATCGACCAGGTTGATGCTTTCCTCGCTCAGGTGGTCTCGACGATGGAGGCCCTCGAGGCGCAGGCGCGCACCAGCGCATTCGCCGGCCAGCCCGGCGCCGGAGCCGGCGGGGCCTATAGCGGGGCGTACGGTGGCGGAACCTACGGTATGAGCCCGGCTCAGGCGGGGTACGCCCCGGGCGGAGCCGAAGCCGGCGGCTCTCAGTACGCCGAGGCGATCGCCCAGCGCGACCAGTACATCGCCCAGCTCCAGCAGGAGGTCGCCTACCTGCGCGCCGAGCTCGAGGCCGCCCAGCGCCGGCTGGGGACGACAGGGGTCTAGGCCTCGCCGCCGCATCTGCCACCACACAGTCGTAGAGAGGACCAGGACACATGACGATCCTGACGAGCAATGACGTGGACAACGTGAGGTTCACGGCCACCCAGTTCCGAGAGGGCTACGAACAGCACGAGGTTGATAGCTTTCTTGAGAAGATCGCCAGCACGCTGAGGGTTCTCCAGGCAGGAACTAACTCCACTGGGTATGCCTCCAACATCGCCGGCGTCAAGGTGCTCACGGCTGACGACGTGCAGAGCAAGAAGTTCCACGGCACCAGGTTCCGGGAAGGCTACGAGCAGGATGAGGTCGACAGCTTCCTCGACCACGTCGTGGAGACGTTGAGATACCTGGAGGGTGGCGCACAGGCCTCCGGATATGAAGCACAGTGGGGCGGCAGCTCGTGGGACGGCGGAGTCAACGCGTACGGCAGTGCGTCGTACGCCGCGCCGAGCGGCACCGACGGAACCGGTGATGCCCAGTACGCCGAGGCCATTGCGCAGCGCGACCAGTACATCGCCCAGCTCCAGCAGGAGAACGCCTACCTGCGCGCCGAGCTCGAGGCCGCCCAGCGCCGCTCGGGAATGACCGGGTTCTAGAGGTCGTCAGCACTGAGGAGTCCTAGACTACGGAGCAGGTGGGGCATCGTTGTCGATGGGCAAGGTCCTTGAGTATCAGGCTCTGGGAGGCTTTCCGTCGGCAGATGGCACCTGGCCGCGGCCTGCCCACCCCTGTCCCAGGGGAAGTCGTCCGGCAGCATCTTCGCGTCCTTACTGCTTAGTCCCGTCAGCTCCCGGTAGTGCGTCTGCGCATCAGCCTGGTTCTGGTAGTTCTTCACGGGGGCGTAGTGGGCGTTGAGCCAGACCTCGAAGCACGGTACAGAAACAACACCGTGCACAACGGTCCGCTTGCTGCTCAGCCTCCGGCATGCGGCCAGGAAGTCATGACGATCCCGGCCATCGTGGTCGACGACGACCCACACCTCCTCGTATTCGCTGAGATCTGATCGAGGTCCGCTGAGCTCCTTGATGACGGTCAGCGGGTCGCCATCGATGACCTTCACCTTGACCGATATCCGGGATCGGTCTGTGCGTTGGCCTAACTGCTGCAGGTAGTCGTTCTCGGTGACCCGCCCGTTGGTCACGAGGAGAACGGTGCGCCGCTCGGATAGTTGAGCGCGTCGCCTCCTTCTCGGTGGCGTCATCTCACTTCGCCTCCGCCGGCGTTGAGAGGTACCGGCGGAGGCTGGAGGTGTCTACCCGAGGGATAGCACCGAAGGTTCCGGCGAGGTAGCGGCGCTGCTTGTTCGTGCCCTTGCGGTTGGAGGGGAAGTCCGCGAGCGAGAAGAGCTCACTGGCACCGAAGGACGACTTCTCCGTCATCCACACCTCACCCGCTTCCAGGAGCTGGACGGGAGAGTTGTCCAGGAGCGCCGTGTCATGGGTCGTGAAGACGATCTGGGCGCCTCGGGTGTTGAGGTCCGGGTCCTTGAACATGTCCACCAGCGTGGCGGTCAGCGTCGGATGGAGGCTCGCATCGAGCTCGTCGATGCACAACACCTGACCCAGTCGCAGGGCATCGATGGCGGGACCGACCGTCGCCAGCCAGGTGAGAGTGCCCTGACTCTGCTGGCTGCTCGCTAATGAATACTCCTCGCCGCCGGCACCACGGTGGTGAAGGACGAGGTGACGCTGAAGCTCGTTGAGCACCTCGGCGGGGACCTCAGCATCCTCGTCCTCGCTCCACGGAAACCGTCTCAGGAGGTCAAGCACCTCTTGAGGAACCTCCTGCTCCTCAAGCTCAAGACCGACAACACCAAGGTCGGCGACCTGAGCGATGGCGTTCGCGATACCAGTCCACTGCTCGGGGTCCTCTGCGAGACGACTCATCACCCATCGCAGACGTGAGGTACGCTCGTCATCACTGTGGTGGATGAAACGCATAGTTCTCAAGCTCCGCGCGATCGGAGCAAGAGAGGCGTGCTTGTACTTCAGAGCCACGGCGAGGAAGAGGTCCTTGGGCGTCGTGATCCGACGGACCTCGTTCGTGGCGCCCTTGAGGGTGGCGCCAGCCTCGATCGCGGGCTCGTCATCCTCGGGGGTCTGGGTACGCACGAAGACCTTGCGCCAGCGCTGTCCCGCTGCCCAGAGCTCCTCACGTGAGATGCCCCAGCGATGCGCCTCCACACTGTAGCTGTAGCGCTCGTTCTCGTGGGTGAAGCCGACGGTGAAGCGGGACGGCTGTGCCGCGTGGTCGCGATCGAGACTGAAGGGCTGGTGCAGGATGTCCCGCTGCCCCCCGATGGCGTGGTGGAGGCAGTCAAGCGCATCCAGGAGGGTCGACTTGCCTGAAGCGTTAGCGCCGAAGATCGCCGCCACTCGCCACGTCTGCTCCCGCCAGGAGGAGCCGCCGCGCGGCGTCAGAGTCTTGAGCGAACTCCGAGTGAAATCGAGGGTCACCTCCTCTGCGTAGCAGCAGTAGTTCGCCACGGTGAAGTCCAGCAACATACCGCCACCCTAGTGCGAACAACTCGTTTTGGGAAGTTTTTTCCTAAAAGTCAACTCTCATGGCGCGAACCTCGCCATTCGAGCGCCAAGGTTGAGACCCGCCGGGCTGCCATGACAAAGCGCCGGCCGGTCACCGTCCGCTCAAAGGCGACGATGGCCGGCCGGCGCTATGGCCGCGGAGGCGGAGTACGGTTCAGCCCCGCTTGACCAGCGGGAAGGTGATGGTCTCGCGGATGCCTTGGCCGGTGAGCACCATGAGGAGGCGGTCGATGCCCATGCCCATGCCGCCACTGGGCGGGAAGCCCTGCTCCATGGCCACCAGGAAGTCCTCGTCCAGGATCATGGCCTCGGGGTCGCCCTTGGCGGCTGCCAGCGCCTGGGCCTCGAAGCGCTCGCGCTGGACCACGGGGTCGGCGAGCTCGGAGTAGGCGGTGGCGGTCTCGAAGCCGCGCACGTAGAGGTCCCACTTCTCGGTCAGGCCCGGCTTGCTGCGGTGGTAGCGGGTTAGCGGCGAGGTGTCCTCGGGGAAGTCGTAGACGAAGGTGGGCGCCCACAGCTTGTTGCCGACGAGCTCCTCGAAGATGTCCTCGACGACCTTGCCGGCCACGGCGTAGTCGTCGATCTCCAGGCCGATCTTCTCGGCGTGGGCGACCAGCTGCTCGCGCGGGGTCTCCACGGTGATCTCCTCACCGAGGGCCTCGGAGACGGAGGTGTAGAGGTCGATCTTGTCCCACTCGCCCGACAGGTCGTACTCGGTGCCGTCGGCCAGCGTGACGACCTCGCCGCCCTCAGGCAGGTCGAAGGCGTCCCGGGCCGCCTGCTGGACGAGGTTGCGGGTCAGCTCGGCCATGCCGTCGTAGTCGGAGTAGGCCTCGTAGGCCTCCAGGGCCGTGAACTCCGGGGAGTGGGAGGAGTCGGCGCCCTCGTTGCGGAAGTTGCGGTTGATCTCGAAGACGCGGTCCACACCGCCGACCACAGCGCGCTTGAGGTAGATCTCCGTGGCGATGCGCAGGTAGAGATCCATGTCGAAGGCGTTCATGTGGGTGATGAACGGGCGCGCGGCCGCCCCGCCGTGAATGACCTGCAGCATGGGGGTCTCCAGCTCCAGGTAGTCGCGGCGGAAGAAGTTCTCGCGGATGGAGCGCACGACGGCGGCGCGGGTGCGCACCATGTCGCGGGCGGCGGGCCGGGTGAGCAGGTCGAGCTCACGACGGCGCACGCGCTGCTCCTCCGAGAGCGTCACCGCCTCGCCGGCCTCGTTGGTCCAGGTCTTGGGCAGGGGTCGCAGCGCCTTGGAGGCGATCCGCCAGGCGGGGACCTCGACGTCGTCGTCCCCGGCGGAGGCGGCCTCGGCGCCCTCGCGCAGGACCGGCTCGGCCATGACGGACAGCTCGCCGCGGCGCGAGGAGATGACGCGGCCGTGGACGAAGAGGTGGTCGCCCAGGTCGACGTCGGCCTTGAAGGCCGCGAGCGCGGTGTGGCCCTCGGCGGGCAGGGCCTTGGCCGAGAGCATGGCCTGCAGAGTGGTGCCGGCCCCGTCCTGGAGGGTGACGAAGCACAGGCGGCCGGTGTTGCGCAGGAAGACGACGCGGCCGGCCACGCCGACGACATCGTCGGTCTCCTGCCCGGCCTCGAGGTGGGCGTAGCCCTCGCGCACGGCAGCGATGGTGGTGGTGACGGGCACGGAGACCGGGTAGGGGTCCCAGCCCTCGCCGCGTAGGCGCTCGCGCTTGCCGGCGCGGACCTCGAACTGCTCGCCCGGGCCCGGGTCGGCCTTGGGCTGCTTGGGCTGGGCCGATGAATCGTCTGCAGACTTCGGCGACTGGGTGCCGGCGGCGTCGGTGGCGGTCGGGTCGGGGCTGGGGGTGCTCTCGTCTGTCACGTGAAGGAGTCTAACGGCGCAGGCCCTCCCCGGACGCCCCCTGGGGACCGACGACGCCCGATCCACCTCCGATCCTGGTCACATCGGGCGGCGGTTCCACCGGTCAGGTCCAGGTGGGCACGACGGCTGCCCCGGTCACGGTTTCCTCTCCCTTCCGGCTGCGGTGCACGGACACGCAGTACTCGGCCGGGAACCAGGTGGGGCCCAGGGCCTCACCCTTGACCGGAACCCGACTCAGGCGCAGGGCGGTGCCGCGGGCCGTGGGGCGCTGCTCCCACTGGGGTGGTGTGCGAAAGAGGAAGGCGGAGAGCAGCCTGGTGTAGTCGGGCCCGAGGTAGCACCACGGGACCGGGATGGAGGGAAGTCCGCTCAGGATGACGCCGTCGGCGGCCAGGGACTGGGGCTGCTCGGCTCTGAAGTAGCCGGGCATGACGTCGCCGTCGTAGGAGTACTGCCATCCGTCGAGGACCTGCGCCCAGGCCAGATCGGCGCCGAGCTCGTCGCAGGCCTCGAGCAGCAGCTCGTGGAGGAGGTCCAGGTCGCCGGGGCTGAGGGGTGCCAACTCGGCCACCCACTCAACCATGTACATGCCGTGAGGATCCTCCTTGAGGCCAAAGAACGTCGCCGTACTGATCGGCGCGGGCCCGGTCAGGAAGACCCCGACGTCATCGACATACCTGCGATCATCGGCGGCCTCGATCGTGGTCTCGCTCAGCGGCAGCATGCGTGCCTGGCCGGTGTACTCGGTGGGGCTCCAGTGCGGGGCCACTCGCCAGATGGCGCGCATCCAGGCCTTGACCGGATCGGGGCAGACAGACTCGCGCACGTAGGCCCGCATCTCGACCACCTGAACGTCCTCGTCAAGCCGCTCCCAGTCCTTCTCGTAGACGTCGGGATTGAAGTCGGGTACGGACAGGGCTTCCTGCGGCCGTACCACGTGCTCGAAGAACAGGGCCACGACGCCGTCGTTCCAGCGGGCGAGGGTCTGCGCCGACGCCAGGGCCCTCTTGGTGGCCGAGCCGCCTCGGAACCAGCTCTTGGGCCAGGTGAGCCGGTAGCAGTAGGGCAGATCGGGGTAGCCGGAGACCTCCTTGACGTAGTCGACGAAGTCGAGCTGCACGTCCAGAGAGGTCTCCTCCAGTTCGAGGACCAGCAGGTGACCATCGCGGATACGCAGGTGGGTTCCGTCCCCGTCGTTGCCCTCGACGGTGAGGTCCGGCAGCGCCGCGCGCACACCCTCGATCGTCAGCTCTCGAGTGGTGTAGAGCTCGTAGATGTCCTCGTCCTTGAACTGCCCCAGCATGCTTCCCGACCTTATCGGAGCACGGCGGTGTCCGGGGCGGTTCGGGACGGCCTGGTAGAGCGGCCCGCCCGCAGTGCGGTTAGGCGCGGGCCTCGGCCAGGGGGATGCCGGTGGGCCGCAGGCCCTGGAGGCGGGCGACGTCGGAGTCGGCCGGGATCTGGCCGGGGTCGGTGCCCCGCTCCACGATCCGGTTGGCCTCGTCGACGAAGACGACCCGGGGCAGGTAGGTGCGGGCCTCGGCGTCGGACATCTGGGAGTAGGCGATGAGGATGACGACGTCGCCGGGGCCGACCAGGTGGGCGGCGGCGCCGTTGACGCAAATCTCGCCCGCGCCGCGCTCGCCGGGGATGACGTAGGTGGACAGGCGGTTGCCGTTGGTGCAGTTGCAGATGTCGACGCGCTCGCCGGGCAGCAGGTCGGCGGCCTCGAGCAGGTCGATGTCCACCGTGATGGAACCGACGTAGTCGAGGTCGGCCTGGGTCACGGTGGCGCGGTGGATCTTGGACGTCATCATCGTCCGGGTGCGGGAACTCATCGCCGCACAGCGTAGACGGCGCCGGGCCCGGCGCACTGTACGGTGCGGCACAGGGTGAGCGACCTGACAGGAACGGTCGGACCTGAGCGAGGCCAGGCCCGGCCCAACGGTTCTCGAGAACACGCCATAGGGCGACGGGTCTGGCGCTTGAGGGTGCGTCCTCGCGCGGGGCCGGCCCGGTTCACAGCGGCTGGCCCCGCGCAAGCACCCGGGCGAGCCGGGCACCCAGAGCGAGCCTGATCAGCCCTGCTCAGGGGCGCAGGTCAATGAGAGTGTTGTCGATGAGTCGGGTGGTGCCCACGCGCGCGGCGACGGCCAGCAGGCCCACGGCGGGCAGCCCCTCCCCCTCGTCCTCCCCCGCGGGCTCGCTGCGCGGCAGGCCGAGGCCGGTGCCCGCCAGGTCCTCGAAGCTGTCCGGGGCGACGAGGGCCACGTAGTCGATCTCGACGCCGTCGGCCGCCTCCAGGGAGGCCAGGGCGGCCTGGCGGATGGCGGCGGGGTCAGGCCGGGAGCCGGTGGCCTGCGCGGCGGCGTCCCGGCCGGCCTGGAGTGCACGGGACAGGGCCAGGGCCTGGTGGCGCTGTTCGGGGCTGAGGTAGGCGTTGCGTGAGCTCATGGCCAGGCCGTCGCTCTCGCGGCGGATGTCGACCGGCACGATCTCCAGCGGGACGGCGAGGTCGCGCACCATGGACTCGATGATCGCCAGCTGTTGGGCGTCCTTGCGGCCGAACAGCGCCCAGCGCGGGGCGGTCAGGTGCATGAGGGTGAGCACGACCTGGCACACGCCGGCGAAGTGGGTGGGGCGGGTGCGCCCCTCCAGGACGGTGGCGATGGGGCCGGGGTCGATGCGCACCGCCGGCTGCCCGGCGGGGTAGATGACCTCCGGGGTGGGGGCGAAGACGATGAGGCGTCCCACGCCGAGGGTGCCGTCGGCACCGGTGAGGGTGCGGGCCAGCCCGGCCAGGTCGCCCTCGAGGTCGCGCGGGTAGGCGTCGAGGTCCTCGGTGGGGGCGAACTGCAGGGGGTTGACGAAGATGGTGACCACAACGGTGCCGGTCGGCCCGACGCGCCGGGCGGCCTCGCGCACGAGGTCGAAGTGGCCCTCGTGGAGGGCGCCCATCGTCATGACGACCGCCCGGGAATCCGGGGACTCGGCCAGGGCGGTGGCGAGATCGACTCGGCTGCGGGCCAGGACGGTTGCGGCGCCGGCGGATCGGGGGGTGGGAACGGGCGTCGGTGCGGGTTCAGTGCTCACGTGCCCCACGCTAGTCGCCCCGCCCGGGCCGGTGACCCGCGCAGGAAGGTGAAAGTGTCCACGGTGGCGACTTTTCCGCGCCGAATCCGAGCAACCAGGCCATCTCGATTCACGTTTCCGCAGGTCACAGGGGTCGCCTTGAACAACGGGCCGCCTGCGGCCGGGGAAAAGTCGCCAAAATTGACAGATTCGCCTTGATGGCTCGCTCTAGGCCGGGGCAGACGGCGAGCATGAGAGCATCGGGGCATGAGCGACATCGATGGCACGGGCCCAGGTACAGGCGGCGAGCACGCGGGCCGGGTCCCGGCCGCCCCTGCCAGCCCGAGCAGGCCGGGCCGGCTGGGCGTTGGCATCATCTCCGCCGGGCGCGTCGGGGCGGTCCTGGGCTGCGCGCTGCGGGCGGTGGAGCACCAGGTCGTCGGCGTCCACGCGGTCTCGGAGGAGTCGCGCGAGCGTGCCGAGATGCTGCTTCCCGGTGTGCCGGTCCTGGAGGTCGAGAAGATCGTCGAGCGCGCCGAGCTGGTCCTGCTGGCCGTCCCCGACGACGCCCTCGGGCCGCTCGTCCAGGGCCTGGCGGACCTGGGGCGCTGGCAGCCGGGCCAGCTGGTGGCCCACACCTCGGGGCGCTACGGCGCCGCCGTGCTCGCCCCGGCTCAGGGCTGCGGGGCGATCCCGTTGGCGATCCACCCGGCGATGACCTTCTCCGGGTTCTCCACGGATGTGGCCCGGCTCGTCGGCTGCCCGATGGCTGTCACTGCACCCGCCGCGGTGCTGCCGATCGCGCAGGCGCTGGTGGTCGAGCTCGGCGGGGAGCCCTTCGTCCTGGAGGAGTCGGCGCGCCCTGCCTACCACGCGGCCCTCGCGCACGGTGCCAACCACCTGCTGACCGTGGTGACGCAGGCCGTGCGGGTGCTGGCGGCCGCCGGGGTCGAGGACGGTGCGGCCACGCTCGGTCCCCTACTCACGGCGGCCCTGGACCGGGCGCTGCACGAGGGCGAGGCGGGCCTGACCGGTCCGGTCTCGAGGGGTGACGTCGGGACGGTGGCCGCTCACCTGGAGGCGCTCTCCACGCTGCGCGACAGCCAGGGGCGGGGCCTCGACGACGTGGTCGCCTCCTACCGGCAGCTGGCCGCGGCCACCACTGAGCGCTGCGAGGCCACCGGGCGCCTGACCGCCGAGCAGGCCCTGCGCCTGCGCGACGCCCTGCGCAGCTAGGGCATGTTGCGAAAGTGGGGTGAAGCGTCCGCGTGTTCGTAACTTAGGGCGCGCGTTCGTAGCCTCTACCTCTCGAATGCGAGCCCTCAGGTACGACCGCGACGTCGACCACTGGCGAGAACCGGCCTCCGCCCGGACATACGCAACAGGACCTAGCGCGCTGAGGGCCCGGCAGGCTGCGTGGCGGCGACGGCGCGCGCGAGCCACCGGTCGAGCTGCTCGGCGCGGGCCCGGTGCAGCGCCCGCTGACTGATCCGTGCCGCGAGGGCCTTGGCGTCGGCGGCATCGAGGTTGGTGATCGAGGCGGGGACCTCCTGGGCGACCATGTCGAGTCGGAGGGAGGCCAGGCCCCGCCGGCGCGCCAGCGGCCCCTGGCGCACACGCAGGGACTGGATGCGTTCGTAGGGGAAGACGGCCACTCGCCGCCGCCAGCGGCCGTGGCGGATGATGACGCAGGTGTCGGTGAGGGCGATGGCTGCACGCCGCCAGGTCAGGGGGCGGAAGAGCCGTCCGCGGCGGCTGATGCGCACGAAGCCGCGCTCGGCTGAGCCCGCCGGGGCCTGCGGGTCGCCGACACCGTCATCGTCGCGGCCGATGAGGGCCTGGGCGAGCAGCCTGTCGGGGTCGGGCACGCCCAGGTCGGGGACCACGAGCCACAGCGCACGCAAGGCGGTGTCGCGCACCCCCACGGGCAGGAGCAGGTTGCCGAACTGCCGGTTCTGGCCGTCCTGGGATCGGTCCTCGCGGCCGGCCACGGTGACGTCCACCTTCCACCAGTCCTTGCCGCGCCACAGGATCGGCTGAGCGATCCCGACGCCGTGGACCCGTCCGGGCGGCAGCGTGCGGGAGGTGTCGGAGGTGAGCCCGTAACGCATGCGGATGCCGCTGGGGGTGGCGGCGGCCTGGAAGTTCCAGGCGCTGTTGAAGTGGCTCCACACGATGGTCGCCATCGCGATGACCATCGTGAGGTAGGAGGAGATGATCGTCAGCGCCTCACTGCCGGTCATGGAGTCCGACACGAGGATGAGGATCCCCGCCGATAGCATGCCGATGACCGCCAGCCCGAGCACATAGACCGAGGAGCTGCGCAGCAGGGAGCCCAGGAGGGTGGCGCCATCGACACTGTAGAGCGGGTGCTCCCGGAAGTGAGAGGCCCGCATCGGCACGGCGCGCTGCTCGGGGGCGGCCTGAGAGCCGGCGGCCCCTTCGGGCGCGAGGCCCTCGGGCCTGACGGCGGACGTGGCATTATCGATGCCGCCGGTGTCGCGGCCCACTGCACTCGCCCCGACGGCGCCAGCCTCTACAGCGGGGCCGGGCAGGTCGATCTGTCCGGCGGCCAGGTCAAGGATGCGGTCGCGCAGGGTCTGAAGCTCGCGGGTGGTGAGGAATCCGATGACGACCCGCGAGTCCCGGCCCCCGGCGACCTCGACGGTCAGCTGCCCCAGACCGAAGATGCGCCCAAGCAGGGGGTGGACGACGTCGACCGACTGGATGCGCGGCAGACGGGCCGTGCGCAGCTTGCGGCTGAGGATGCCCGAGCGCAGGTAGACGCCGTCGGCGTCCACGGCGTAGGCGCGCCGCCACCAGCTGAGCAGCCCGAGCCCCACCCACAGGGCGATGAACGCGACCAGGCCAAGCAGGTAGTAGCCGATCCCCCCGCCCAGGGTGAAGCCGTGCTCGGAGATGAAGCGGTAGGCGCGCACCAGCTCGTCGAGGTTCTGGACCGTAACGAAGGCCAGGACACCGGTGACGATCTTCCAGCCCTCCAGCACCGGCGTGACGAGGCTGACCCGGTGCCAGGTGACATTTTCGGGCAGGGGCAGATCCCGGGAGGCGGCGGGCCCGCTCTCCCCCGCGGCGTCCGCCCTGGCCTTCCGGGCGGCCTCCAGCCGGCTCTCCCAGCTGGGGCTCACAGCCCGGCCATCCTCTCCTCACCGCGTTGGGACAGGACCTGGCGCAGGCGCTCGGCCTCGGCCACCGGCAGCCCGTTGATCGTGGCGTCGGTGCTGGCCGAGGCCGTGTGGAGCTTGACCTCGGCGATGCCCAGCCAGCGGGCCAGCGGCCCCTGGGAGGTGTCCACGAACTGCATGCGCCCGTAGGGGGTGACGGTGATGGAGCGGAACATGACGCCGTGGCGCCACAGGAGGTGGTTGTCGGCCAGGGCGTAGCCCATGGCCCGCACCTGGCGCGGAATGAGCCAGAGCTGCCAGAGGAACAGCGCTGCGAAGATCCCCGCCGGGATGAAGTATCCGGAGGAGACGAGCACCCCGGGGATGGCGAAGCCGATGATGACGACGGCGCAGAAAAGACCGACCCCCAGAATGCGGGCGGTGATGAGGCGGGGCGAGACCGGGTGGAAGACGACGCCGTCGGGGGCGAAGGGGTCGGCGCCGGCGGGTGGCCGCGTGGCTGGCTCACCGGGGCGGACGGGTGCCGGGGCCGCGGCGGGTGCAGCAGGTGCGGCCGGGCTGGTACCGGGCATCGCGCCGGGGCCTGTTCCGGGACTGGTCATGCGGGGGCTCCTGGTCCTTCGGGGGCCCGCCCGGAGGGGCCGGCCGAGCCGTCGTCGTCGCCGTCACCGGAGATGGAGCACCACTGCTCGACGACGAAGCCGACGACGCACCACAGGAGGCAGGCGATCAGGCAGCCGGTCGAGGTCCAGGCCAGGTGGGTCATGGCCGGCGAGCGCGGCGTCACCAGCGCCAGGATGATCCCGCCGCCGTAGACGCCGCCGAGCACCGCCCCCACGATGGCGGAGGCCTGGGCGGCGGCCGCCGTGGTGGCGGCGCCGGTCGGGGTGATCCAGGTGCGCTCGCGCGCACGCAGCCGCCTGACCGCCAGACCCGCCACCAGGACGATGCCCGCAATGACCAGCGCTGTCACCGCCCCCCAGGGGGAGAGGACCGGGACCCAGCCGACGTGGCGCAGCAGGAGGTCACCGGCCACCCAGGAGGTCACCGCGGCGGCGATGAACCAGGTGACGGCACTGGTCCAGCGGGTGCGCCGCATCAGACGTCCTGACGGGGACCTGTCCCCTGGGCGCCACCACCGATGACGTCGTTCCACTGGAGCGGGGACTTCCAGGCGTCCCCGGCGGCGTCATTCTGCTGCTGCGAGGCCGGGGCATCGGCCTGTTCCTGCTGGCTGGAGGCGTAGTTCGCGTAGCTGCCGACATTCTGCTGGCCGTGGGGGAGCCCATCCGACCCGGCCGTGAGACCGGGGGCGTAGGCGCCCTGCGGTCCGGCGGCCTCGGGGGCCGAAGCGGCCTGGTAGGGCGAGTCGATCTGCGGGGCCTGCTCGTCCCAGGAGCCCGCCTCGTTGGAGGTGTCGAAAGGCGACTGCCCGAAGGGGGAGGACTCGAACGGCCCCTGGTCGCCGAGCTGCTGCGCGGGGGCGGCGGGCTCCGGGGCGGGCGATGAGGCCTCGGCGATACTGCCGGCGTAGTCGGCAGCCAGGGAGGCGTCGGCCACGGAGGACTCGTCTCGGGTGGCGTCATAGACCAGCCCGGGCTCGGAGCCTGCGGCGTCCTGCGCCACCGGGGGCTCCACGTAGGGGCCGGTGGGCTTGTCCGGCAGAGCCTCGGAGTCGAGCCAGTCGAAGGCCAGCCAGCGCAGGCCACCCCGGTCGGGGGCGTTCTCGGCGAGCTCGGACACGGAGTGCCCGGCCAGCTCGGCGAAGGGGTCGGCCTGGCTCCACGGCACCAGGACGAAGGCACGCTCAGCGGCGCGCGGGTGCGGCAGGGACAGGGCCGGGTCGGAGGAGGTGATGCCCTCGACGTCGATCAGGTCCACATCCAGGGTGCGCACGCCCCACGGCTCGGTGCGCACGCGCCCGGCCGCGATCTCCAGGGTCTGGCAGACCTCGAGCAGCTCGCGCGGGGAGAGGGTCGTCATGGCTGTGACCACCGTGTTGAGGTAGTCAGGCTGGGGCTCGGCACCCTCGGCGACGACGGCGAGCGTGCGGGCCAGTGGCGCCACCTGCGTGACCTCGATGCCCTCGGTGGCCCTGAGGCTTTGGACGGCCGTGCGCAGGGAGTCCACGACTCCGCCGACGTTAGCGCCCAGGCCGAAGACGACGCCGACGGGGCGGGCGGGCCGCTCGGAGAGCGGGTCCACCGGAGCTGCGGGAGCCGCCGGGGCCTCAGGCGCAACGGGAGCCGGTGCGGCGCCGGGGGCGGCTGCCCCCAGGAAGTCGGGCTGCGCCGACGGCGCGGCGTACGAGCCCTCAGCGGGCTGGGAGAAGTCCTCGGAGACGGAGGGCTGGGAGTAGGAGGGCTCGGAGTATGAGGACTCGGAGTAAGCCGGTGCCGCGCCGTCCTGGCTCATGGCCCCGGGGAGCTCACCGGGGCCGTCGAAGGGGCTGGGCCCGGGCTCTCCCAGGGACGGGGAGGCCGGGACGGAGGAGGAGTCAACGAAACCGTCAGCGGCGGTCCCGGAGGCGGAGACGTCCCCACCCAGCGTGGGGAAGGGGAAGCCGGCAGCTTCGGCGCCCGCTGCCTCGGGGGCGGCCCCGGCGTCACCGACCTGGCTGGCGGCGGCTCCGCTATAGGAGCCGGACTCGTCGAAGGCGACGGGAGCGTTCAAAAGGTCTGCGGAGCCCTCGACAGCGGGGGCGGACTGGCCCTCGCCCTCCTCGGAGGAGGCGACGTGGCGCCCTTCGCGGGGCAGCTGAACAGCAAGGCCGTCGGCGGCGGGAGCCGGCTCGGACGAGGCTGCTGCGGAGGCGTCAGCGGCCACCTCCTCGGCATAGCTCAGGGCACTGGCCTCCGGCTCACTGGTGGCGGGCGCCGCGCCCAGGGCGTCGGCTGCCAGGCTCACGAACCCGTCGGCACCGGCGTTCCTGCCGGCGGAGGCCGCAGTGGGGGCGCTGGTCGAGGGGGCGTCCAGTGCGCTCGACGCCGCGTAGGAATCGGCGGACTCACCGGAGGTCAGACTGGCGGCCTCGGGGGCCTCCGGGGCCTCGGGTGCCCAGGAGGCCGATGCGACGGAGGAGTCCGCGCTCTCGGTGGCCCAGTCCGGCGCCCAGGGCTGGGTCGACTCGGCGCCCCCACCGACGGCGCCGGGCTCGGCCGGCATCGGCGTGGGGACCGAGGGCGCGGCGGCAGCGAAGGGCGAGCGGGCCGGAGCCTCCATCGGCGAGGCCGGCGAGGGCGTCGGGGTGATGGGGGGCTCGGAGGCCAAGGTGGCCGGAGCGGCGTCGCCGCCCGTGAAGGAGGCTCCCGAGAAGTCGGGGACCTCCGGGACGAGGGGGGCCGCGGGGGCGGCGGGGGGCTCGTAGGCGGGCGCCGCCGGGGAGGCGGCGGCCACCGGGGATGCCGAGGAGGAGGGGGAGGCGTAGGGCTGGGCGGAGACGGCCACCGGTGCCTCGGCCTGTGCGGCCCAGGCGGCCTGACTGGTGGCGGGGGCTCCGCCGTGGCCGGCTGCGGCGTCGGCCACCCGGTGGATGGTCACTGAGACGTCCTCGAAGGCGACGTCGAGGGGAGCCTCGGGCTTGTGCACGGTGACCTCGGCGGCCACGACGCGGGGAAGGACAGGACCCGCTCGGCGATCCGGTCCGCCAGGGACTCGATGAGGTTGACCGGTTCCCCTCGATGATGCTCACGATGCCGTTGGCCACGCGGGAGTAGTCAACGGCGTCGGTCACCGAGTCGGTGACGGCGGCCACGGCGGTGCCGCGCTGCCCCAGGTCGAGGATGACGTCGACCGTGAAGAGCTGGCCCTCCTCGCGTTCGAAGGGCAGGACGCCGTGGTGGCCACGGGCGGACAGGCCGATGAGGCTGATCCGGTCGGTGGTCGCGGAGACGGTGGTGCTCACTGGTGTTCCTTCCAGAGGGAGGCGGTACGGACGGCGGCCCGGTTGGCCGGGACCTCGTGGACTCTGACGGCCCAGGCGCCTGAGGCGGCGGCCAGGGCGGTGGTGGCGGCGGTGACGGCGTCGCGCTGGACGGGGGTGGCCTCGGCCTCAGCGGCCTGGGCGAGGAAGCGCTTGCGGGAGGAGCCGACCAGGAGGGGCCGGCCCAGGTCGGCGATGAGGCGGGAGGTGGCCGCCAGCAGCTCCCAGGACTGGGCGTGGGTCTTGGCGAAGCCGAGGCCGGGGTCCAGGACCACCTGGGCACGATCCACCCCGGCAGCGTCCAGCTCGGCCAGACGCTCGCGCAGCTCGGCCTCGACTCCGGCGACGACGCCGCCGGGGTAGTCGGTGAGCCGGTCCATGGTCTCGGGGTCGCCGCGCCAGTGCTGGCAGACGTAGACGACGCCGGTGCGGGCGATGAGGTCGTGCATGGCGGGGTCGGCCAGGCCCCCGGAGACGTCGTTGATGATGTGGGCGCCGGCGTCGATGGCGGCCTCGGCGGTGGCGGCGTGGATGGTGTCCACCGAGATGATGGCGCTGCCGGCGGCGCCGGTCCCGTCGGCGAGGAGGGCGCGCACCACGGGCAGGACCCGGGAGATCTCGGTGTCGACGTCAACCTTCTGGGCGCCGGGGCGGGTGGACTCCCCGCCGACGTCGATGATGTCGGCGCCCTGGGCGATGAGCTCGCGGGCGTGGGCGACGGCCGCCTCGGGGTCGGCCCAGCGGCCGCCGTCGGAGAAGGAGTCGGGGGTGACGTTGAGGACGCCCATGAGGAGCGTCCGGTCGCGGGGCACGAACCCCGGCAGGGGGGCCGGGGCGGCGGCGGGAAGATTCGTCACGGGGTCAGGCTAACGGTTGGCCCGCCGCAGCGGGAGGACCGAAACATCTTCAGGCCACCTCACACTGAGAGCCGGGACACGATCCGGCGGGGTCAGGGCCGCTCACTTCGACCAAAACTTCAGAATCGACACGGCTCCGCGTCTTCTATGAAGTTTTGGTCGAAGTGATGGGGCCACACCACTGCCGGCAGCCGGCGGGCCTCCCTCGAAAGGCGGAGACGCCGCTGCAGTCCGTCCCTTTGACGCATTCCGATTCTTCTCCGCGATTCCTAGCCTCGAGGCATCCACCGACTCCCCAGGACCATGCGACTCATCGACCGCGGCTCTTGCTGGGAAAGAACAACGAGAAAAGGACTGCTGATGCCCGCCCTGCTCGATCTACGCCGCAGTGCTGCCGCTTTCGTGGCGGTGGCCATGAGTGCGGCCCTCATCGTCTTCGTCTTCATCGTCTCCGACTCCGTTCGGACCAGGATCACCGAGAGCGCCCGCGCCAGTGTCGGTGACGCCGACGTGGTGGTCCTGGCGGACCACAAGGACGACGCCGCCAGAGGCAGGATCTCCGAGCGGGCCGTGCAGCAGGTCTCCGCGGCTGACGGGGTCGCATCGGTGCGCCCCTATGTCGAGGGATGGGTCCTGACCGGCCGCCGGGGCACGACTCAGGAGAGCAATCTCCCGGTCCTGGACGTACCGGCGCTTGCGGGCAGCACCCGCCTGGTGGAGGGCCGCTTGCCGCAGGCGGATAACGAGATCGCCGTCTCCCCCGCCGTCCTGGAGCGGCAGCAGAACGTGAAGGTCGGCAGCACCCTCACACTGAGGGCCTCCGAGGACGCCTCCTCCACGACCGTGAACATTGTCGGCGTGGTCCGGCCCGGGGCTGACGTCACCCGGTACGACGCCGAGGACACCCCCTACATCTTCGCCACCGGCCAGGCTCAGGCCGCCATGGGGCTTCCCGACGCCCCCGCCGTCCTCTACGTCACCGGGAAGGCGGGGACCAGCGACAAGGCGCTTCTCAGCTCCGTCACCGGGGCCCTGGCCACCGCGCAGCCAAGTGCACAGGCATACACCGCCTCCGAGATCGTCACTATGCGCGCCAAGGCCTCCGACGGCACCGCCTCCAGGACGATCACTCTTCTGCAGATCCTCGCCCCCGTGTGCGTCGTCGTCTCCGGGATCGTCATCGCCACGACCTTCACGACGCTCATGGCGCGCCAGACCCGCCAGATCGGTCTACTGCGCTGCGTGGGCGCGACCCGCCGTCAGGTCGTGGGCTCTGTGCTGCGCACCGCCCTGCTCACCGGGCTGGCGGGATCGGTCGCCGGAGCCGCCGTCGGAGCCGCCGTCGCGGTGCCCGTCATCGGCTCCGGCCTCATCGAGGAGGTCGAGTCTCGTCACCTGACCATCTCCTGGACCTCCTTCGCCCTGGCGGTCCTGGTCGGCACCGTGGTGACCCTGGTCTCCATCCTGAGACCAGCACGCCAGGCCAGCCGGGTGTCTGCGCTCATGGCACTGACCGGGCAGACCGCCGGCCATCAGTCACTGAGTAGACGGCGGGTGACTGCTGCCGTCGCGGGGGTAGTCGTCACCGCGCTCGGCCTCGGCCTCATCCACGGCGGAGTCATCTGGCGGGTCCTGGAGATGATCGGGGCGGGTGCCGTGGTCGCCGTCCTCGGGATCATCCTTGCGCTTCCCCTGCTCGTCGTCGGAGCGTCCCGCCTCGTCGGATCGGTCTGCGGTCAGGAAGGCAGACCTATCCTCCACCTGGCCACCCGCAACCTGGCCCGCCACCCCGCCCGCACCGCGGCGACCACCGCGTCCCTGCTCGTCGCCGTCGCGGTGGCGGCCGCCATGTCCAGTGGCCTGTCCAGTGTCGCCTCCTCCTTGCGAACCTACATCAGCCACTACACCCCCGTCGACATCACCGTGGGAGAGCTGAGCGCGGGCCAGGACCCCTCCTCAACCGTTGCGAGGATAGCCGCCGTTGACGGCGTGGAGGGCGTCGTCCCCGTGCCACAATTCGAGGTCACCATGACCGGCGGTCGCCAGAAGGACCAGAAGGAGGCCCTGACCGTCTCTGCTGTCGACGCGAAGACGGTCTCCCCGGTCATGCGCTCTCGGAAGGCGCTGGAGGCTCTCGATGACCGGGTTCTCCTGCTGGACCGCACCTACAACATCGCCGACGGAACCCCCGTGATCCTCACGGGGCCCGCCGGCAGCGTTGACCTCACCGTCCGGGTGAAGGAGGGGGTCGACGCCGCCGTCACCCCCGCCGTCGCGCATCGGCTGGTCGGCAACGCTCCGACCGCCTCCCTCCTGTGGGTGCGCGCCGACGGCGATGGTACGGATCCGGCTCCTGTCTCCGCCGTCCGCAAGGCAGTTGCGGGCAGCGGCCTTTCCGTCGGCGACTCCCAGGAGGGCCGCATCAACCTCACCGATCAGGTCCGCCAGATCTCCATAGCGATCGGCGCCATGCTGGTCTTCACTCTGCTGATCGCCCTGTCAGGCCTGGCCAACACCGTCGATGTCAGCGTCCTGGAACGCACCCGGGAGATCGGGGTCCTGCGCGCCACCGGCACCCAACGCAGCGAGATCAGGCGCCTGCTCATCACCGAGGCCGTCCTCACTGCGCTCCTGGGCGGCATCATCGGTATCCTGCTCGGCTGCGGGGTGGGTATCGCAGGGGCGGCCGCCCTGCTCACCACCGACTCCACCAGCCTCCTGACCGTCCCGGTCCCATGGCTGGCCCTGATCCTGGTCGGCATTCTTCTGATGGCCGCCGCGGTCGGTGTCCTGGCCTCGCTGCGTCCCGCGGAGAGCGCCAGCCGGATCCCGCCCGTCCACGCCCTCGCTCAGGACTGAGGAGAGCCTCCTCGACCGTCCCTCTGCTCACCCTCTTACCCTCTGCCCACTCTGCTACGAGGCCTGAGAAGTGGCTGCCCCGTGCCCTGGTTCCAGGGCACGGGGCAGCCACACCTTCGTACCGCCTCACCTCCGCCTTTCGGTGGACAGGGGCTCGCGCGTCCCGTCCTTCGACGCATTCCGTTGTGATGGCGCCGTTTCTAGGCTTTTTCACGTCAACAGGGCAACCCCCGGACGCGACACGAATCAGACGACCGGCCCTGCCTACCACACGAGTCAGCCACACGAGAAGGGTCCTGAGATGACGACTCAACCCCAGCCCCCGTCCTTCAGCCACGCCGCCAATCCCGCTCCGGTCCCCCAGGGAGGACGGGTGGCCCAGGGAGCACCGGCGGCACCTGCCCCTGCTGCCGCCCCGATGCACGTCGTCGAGGCCCGCGGCCTGACCAAGGTCTATGGCGAAGGCGAGGCCCGGGTCGTCGCCCTGGACTCGGCGAGCCTGGTGGTGGGACGCGGCGAGTTCGTGGCCATCATGGGCCCCTCCGGCTCGGGCAAGTCCACTCTCTTGCACTGCCTGGCGGGCCTGGACACCCCCACCTCCGGCAGCGTCCTCATCGCTGGTCAGGACCTGTCGGGCATGAAGGACAAGCAGCTCACCGCCGTGCGCCGCGACCGCCTCGGCTTCATCTTCCAGTCCTTCAACCTGCTGCCTACCTTGAGCGCCGAGGAGAACATCCTCCTGCCTCAGCGCCTGGCCCACCGCAAACCACAGCGGGACTGGTACGACGCCGTCATCTCCACCCTGGGCATCGGCGACCGCCTGTCCCACCGGCCCCACGAGCTCTCCGGCGGCCAGCAGCAGCGCGTGGCCGTAGCCCGCGCCCTCGTGGGCCGCCCCGAGGTTGTCTTCGCCGACGAGCCCACCGGGGCGCTGGACACCGCCTCGGCCGCCGCCCTGCTAGAGACCCTGGCCGGCATGTGCGAGCGCCTGGGGCAGACCGTCGTCATGGTCACCCACGACGAGCAGGCGGCCGCCACCACCAACCGCATCATCCGCCTGCGCGACGGGCACATCACCGGGGTCGAGGCCGTGCGCCGCCCGGCCGGTACCCGCGTGGCCGGGTCCGGCGCCCATCACGCCGCGGGCCACTCCTCCGCTGCCGGCCCTGCACCCCGGATGGAGGCCCGCTGATGCCTTCGCTCCTCGATCTGCGGCGAACCATCTCCGCCCTCGTGGCCGTGGCCATGAGCGCCGCCCTCATCGCCTTCGCCTTCATCATCTCCGACTCCTTCCGCACTCAGACGCAGACCAGCGCACGGGTGTCCGTAGGCGACGCCGCTGTCGTCGTCCAGGATGGTCGTGGGGCCAAAAGCACTGAAAAAGCCCTGGACGACTCCCTCCTCAACCGGGTCTCCGCCCTTGACGGCGTCGCCTCGGTCCGCGGCGCCCACTGGGACATGCTGGGGCTCGACCTGCCCAAGCAGCTGAGCCACTCCGTCGGAGCCCAGATCGCCGCGCAGGACGTCCCGGCGCTTACCAAGTTCACCACCCTGAGCAGAGGCCGACTCCCCAAGACAACCGGCGAAGTCGCCATCGACTCCATGCTCGCCGAGCAGCAAGGCCTGAGCGTCGGCGACACCATCCGGCTCACGTCCAAGATTGACGACGCCAAGGCCGTCCACTCGGCACCCACAGTGGTCGGCATCATCTCCGCCGGGGCCGACAGCAGGGAGACCGACACCGACACCCTCTACGCCACCACCGAGCAGCTCCAGGCAATGGGCGCTCGTATGGACTACCGCAGCCTGCACGTGAAGGCGAAGCCGGGAACGGACGCAAGCGCACTCCTCACCAAGGTGTCTCAGACCGTTCACTCGGTCCAGCCCGCCGCATCGGTTCAGAGCCGAGACGAGGCCATCGCTCAACGCGCCCAGGCGCAGACGGGCGGCACAACGATTGCGAGCATCATCAATCTCCTGGCCCCGGTCTGTGCGGTCGTCGCCATCATCGTCATCGCCACCACCTTCAGCACCCTGGTGGCGCGTCAGACACGCATGGTCGGACTCATGCGCTGCATCGGCACAACCCGCCGTCAGGTGATGCTCGCCGTCCTGCGCACCGGACTCATGACGGGTCTGGTCGGCTCCGTCCTGGGCGCGGCACTCGGGACCGGCCTCGGCGCCATCGCGGTGTCCTCGGGAACCTTCGCGGACCTCAAGGCGGATCAGCTCACCATCTCCCCAGTGTCGCTCGGGCTCACCGTCGCCCTGGGGACGCTAGTCACCCTCATCGCGGTCCTGCGCCCGGCCCGCAAGGCCACCCGCATCTCACCGCTCGTGGCGCTTACAGGACAGGTCACAAGCACCAAGCAGGCCGGACGCAGAAGGATGTGGGTCGCTGTCGCCGGAGTCATCATCGCTGTCATCGGTGCGGCCATCGTCGCCCTCGGCATTCAGGCCTCCGATATCTACATCACAGCATCTGGAAGCGCCGTCGTCGTCGTTGGGACCGTCCTCAGCCTTCCTCTGCTCGTCACCGCCATCATTGGCTTCATCGGCAAAGTCAGCGGGGACACTCGACTCCCGGTGCTGCAGCTGGCCACACGCAATCTGGCCCGCAACTCCGGACGCTCCGCCGCCACCGCCGCCACACTCTTCGTCTGCGTCCTGGTGGGGTCAGCGCTCTTCGTCGGCCTGTCCTCTCTGAACGCCTCCTTCGACGCCATCCTCGGCCACAGCTCACCCGTGGACGCCAGGATCTTCGGGGTCACGCCGCAGACCGATACCGCGCAGCTAACGAAGCAGGTCAAAGCAGTCGACGGCGTCAAGGACGTCACCTACGTTCCCACCCTCGACCTGACCCAGACCGTCGACGGAGAATCGGAGGACATCAGTGTCGACGTCATTGATACCGGCAGTATCGCGCCTATTGCACGGTCCACCAGCGGCTTGGAGGGCCTCGATGACAAGACCCTCATCGTGAGCGGCATCTATAACATTCCGGACGGCTCCACAGTCACCCTAACCGGGGCAACCGGAAGTGTTGAGCTGACGGCTCGCGTCCAGGAGGGGTGGGGAGCTGTGGTCAGCCCGGCAGTGGCCCAGCGCCTCAATGGCGATACTCCCACCAACGCCACCGTGTGGGTGCGCTCCACCGGCAATTCCATGACATCCGATACCGAGCACGCCCTCATTGCGGCCATCCGCGGTCAAGAAATGATGGTGAGCGGAAGCGCGTCAGCGAGCGAGCAGATGTCATCCCTCATCACGAGGATGGCCCTCATCGTCTGCCTGGTTCTGGGCGCAGCCCTGGTCATCGCCTTGTCCGGGCTGGCCAACACCACGGACGTCTCGGTACTGGAGCGCATTCGGGAAATCGGGGTTCTACGCGCCACCGGCAGCCCTCGCTCGGAGATCAGGAACCTCATCGTGACCGAGGGGGTCCTCGTGGCGACCGTGGGTGGGGGCCTGGGACTCCTCGTGGGGACGGCGCTGGGCGTTTCCGAAACGCTCGCGATGGCCAAGTCCGCCGAAGGCATGACGGTGCACGTCCCCTACTTCGCACTGATCGGCATGTTCGCCGTGACGCTGGCCGTGGGCCTGGCGGCCTCGCTACGCCCGGCCGGCCGGGCCGCCTCGGTGCCGCCGGTCAGGGCCCTGTCCGAGGAGTGAGGAGACCGGCGGTGAGGGCTGCTCCAGTGACCGGGACGGCGGACTCAGGCCCCCTGGGTCTTGTGGACGGCGACGACGAGCTTGAGTCGGGACGGGACGTCGTACTTCTTCATGAGGTGGGAGACGTGGGTCTTGACCGTGGACTCGGCGACGACGAGTTGCTCGGCGATCTCGGCATTGGAGTAGCCCTCGCACAGGAGGGTGAGGACCGCCTGCTCGGCCTCGGTGACGTCGGGGGCCTGGGCCGTCTGCGGGGAGCGCAGGTGGCGGGTAACGAGCCGGGAGGTGGCGGCCGGGGAGATCGTGGTCCCGCCCGCGCTGGCGGCAATGACGGCGCGGATGATCTCCTCGGGCGAGGCGTCCTTGAGCAGGAAGCCGTTGGCGTGCTGGGCCAGCGCGGCCACCATCGCCTCGTCGTCGTCGAAGGAGGTCAGCACGACGACGGCCGTGCGGGGCCACTGACGGCGCACCCGGGTGAGCAGCTCCAGGCCGTCCATCTCGGGCATGCGCACGTCGGTGAGCAGGACGTCCACGCGGATCTTGTGGAGGAAGGCCAGGGCGTCGGCGGCGCGGGAGAAGGTGCTGGTCACCTCGATGCGCTCGTCGGAGCTGAGGTAGGCCCGCAGTGCCTGCAGGACGAAGGGGTCGTCATCGACGATGGCGACGCGCAGGACCTGCGAGGGAGCAGCCGGAGCATCAGTCACGTTGGGAACCGTCATGGAGGGATATTATCCGGATCAGTTCAGGGGAAGGTGGTGAGACGGTGTCGGCTGTTGCGGCGAATCTGATGCAGCCCACGCGGTACACGACGTGGCGGCCGACCTGGCGGCTGCACCTGGCGCACGCCTCCCTGGCCGCGCTGATTACTCTGTTCTCGATCGCGACGACCTGGCCAATGTCCTCCATCGCGGTCCTCTCCGAGATCATCGGGGGGCTGGCGCTGGCGCTGAGTAGCCGCTTCCCGTGGCCCGGGGCCCTGCTGGGCAGCGCGTCGGCGTGGACCGCCACCGTGGTGCTGACCGACGTTCCCTTCTCTCCGGGCATCATCCCTTGGCTGTGCACGGCGATCCTCGTGGCCCGCGGCTTCTCGCGTATGCCCGCCTACAGCCTGGTGGTCTTCTCGCTGGTGATCCTCATCGCCGATATCCAGTGGAACGGAGCGAGCCCGCCCTGGTTCACGCTGCTGCAGGTCTCGCTCTTTATCGGGGGCGGGGCCATCACTGTGGCCGAGCTCATCCGCAGCCCGCGCGACCAGGCCGAGCGCTCCTTGCACACCTACCGCGAGAGCATGGAGCGCCAGCGTCTCCTGGTGGTCACTGAACTGCATGACACGGTGGTGCGGGACCTGACGCACGCGGTCATGACGGCCGAGCAGGCCCGACTCGCGCATCCCCAGGACGCGGCGCTGGCGCCCGAGCTGGACGCGATGACGGTGGCGGTGCGCGCGGCGGTGGAGCAGATGCGGCACGCGCTGCGCGCCATGAGTGACATCCGCGGGGGCGAGCGACTGGATATCGAGGCGACCTCCGCGCCGCGCCCACTGGAGGCGGTCATCTCCGATGCCGCGGCCATCCTGGGACAGCGGGGGGCGCACCTGGAGGTCGAGGGCCTGGAGCTGCTCGGGATCCCCGTGATTCCGCCGGGCGTGCGCCTCCAGCTGCTGCGGGTGCTGGGCGAACTGGTGTCGAACATGTCCAAGTACACGGCTCCGCAGGGGCGGGCGAGGCTGGTCATCGAGTCCGACGGGCGATCCCTGGAGGCGATGGCAAGTAATGACGTCGGCCTCCCGGGGCAGGTCGGTGGCGTGTGGGCGGGCGGCGGCGCGCCGGGTAGTGGCGTACCGGGCTATGACGCCTTCTCCTCGGGCCTGGGCCTGGAGGGGGCGCGGCGCCGCGTGGAGGCCCTGGGCGGCAGCCTGAGCGTGAGCCAGGGCGAGGGCCGCTGGACCACGGTCTTCAGCGTCCCCTTCCAGGCGGTCTCCTGACAGGCCCGCCACCATGGCCTGACACAAGACCCTGCCGGCGCCTCAGCCCGGACACACGACCTGCCCCGCACGGCGGCCCGGGCATAAGGCCCTTCACGACTCCGTGGCCCGGATATGTCGTATGAGGTTGCGTAACCGGCGCTTGCATCCTGCCACCTGAGATGGCACCGATTGAGCCCAGCACGACACGACCAGCCGTCGGCACCGTCAACACCGTCGACGGCATGCCTCCTCCATCATCCATCCGGTAGCCCTCCGTCTCAGAACCCATCTCCCAACATCCCGGCAACACGAGAGTGGTCAACATGCCTTTTCCCGCCTTCGACACTCAGACATCCTTCACATGGCACCCCACGCAACGCACTCACCTGCTCCATGCAGGAGTTGCCATCTTCCTCCTAGCCACCTCAGCGGCATTGGGAGTCCCTCATACTCCTTCCGCCTTCCTGGTCACCGCCATGAGCCTGGCCTGCCTGCCCCTGGCATCCCGGCTTCCCGCCGCAGGAGCAGCCGCAAGCCTGGCCATCGCCTGGTTCGCCGCCAACTCCCCTTACGATCTTGGCGGCATTGCCGTGGCACTGCCGTGGGGGCTTTGCATCATGCTCCTGGGCCGGGGCCTCCGACGCGACATGATCTACCCCCTCGCGTTCGCAACGACGTTGTCACACCTCTCAGCAACACCAACGTGGTATTTAGGACTGATCCAAACAGCGACTATTGGCGTTCCTTGTGTGGTGATCGGTGAGGTCGTCCGCCATCACCGCCTCCAGGCCAACGTCGCCGAGCAGGAGCGCCGGCGCAAGCTCGACCAGCAACGACGCCTGGTCGTTTCCGAGCTCCACGACACCGTTGTACGCGACCTCAGCCACGCCGTCATGATCGCCGAGCAAGCCCGCCTGGCCGACCCCCACAACGCCCGCCTCAACCAAGAACTCGCAGCCATCATCACCCCCGTACGCACCGCTGTCGAACAGCTACGACGCAGCCTCAAAGCCATGAGCGCCGCCGAAGGAGACGACTCCCTCCTCCTCTTGGCCGCCTCACCCCCACCGCCCCTGACTGACACCATCCGCGCCGTCCGGGAAACCCTCGCGCACCGAGACGCCCACCTGACTACCCACGGCACCGACCTGCTCGACAACCCCAGCATCGGCCCTGGCGTCCGCCAACAGCTCGTACGCATCATCGCCGAGCTCATCAACAACGCCGCCAAATACACTCCTCCCTCCAGCACCGCCACCCTCACCATCGAGACCGACGACAACACCCTCGAGTGCATGTGCACCAACCCCATCGACCCCGGTCGGCCCGCCAGCACCGCCACCTCATCCCAGCTCGGTCTCTTCCAAGCCCAGCAACGCATCGAATCCCTGGGCGGCTCCCTCCACACGACCCACACCATCGACCGCTGGACCACTATCTTCACCATCCCCCTCCAACCCATATCCCCAATGCCCACCGACTGAGGCACCGGCGGGGACACTCCGCGCGGCCGGGTGCCAACCACTCCAGCCGGGGACATGTCACGCGTTCGGGGACAGCCGTCCTGTACCCGAACGCGTGGAACTGCACCCGTCGATGTCGAATGTCCCCGGCCGAGAGAGCCTTCTGCCCGCGCCACGCACCTCAGAGGCCCGTCCGGCCAGTCCGCCCTCGGAGGAAGTGAGCGGGATCGTGTCCACATCGGATACAAAGGCTCGGGCCAGCCCCACACTGACGAAAGAAAACCGCATGATTCCGCGGTTCACATGGACGGCCAAGGAGCGCTGGCGGTCCTTTGTCACCGATTTGGACATTCTGGCCCGCGATCGCCGCCGGCGCGTTATCAGTGTGCGCTGCCGAGCTCGACGAGGAGTACCCCGGCCATGATGAGCGCTATGCCGGCCACCATGGTGCGGGTCAGCGGCTCACCGAAGAGGAGTCTGGAAGCGATTGCTGTGACGGCCACTCCCCCGGCCGACCAGATCCCGTATGCGACACCGAGCGCCATCCCCTCCTTGAGGGCCAGGGTCAACAGGGCGAAGGCCCCCAGGTAGCCGGCCATGACGAGGCCGTACCATCGCAGTCCTCTGCCGTCGGAGGCGAGCTTGAGCGAGAGTGTGCCGGTGGTCTCGGAGGCGATAGCCGCCACCAGGTAGAGCCCGCTCATGACGCCTCGCCCTCCTTGTCCTGCGTGCCTGCTCGCTGCGCCCCGACCTCGACGAGGAGCACCCCGGCCATGATGAGCGCGATGCCGAGGGCGACGAGCACCGTGATCGGCTCGCCGAAGACGAGCATGGACAGCACGGCGGTCAGCGCCACGCCCAGGGCGCCCCAGAGTCCGTAGGCGACACCGAGCGGCATGCCGGCCTTGAGCGTCAGCGACAGGAGGATGAAGGCCAGCGCGTACCCGATCCCAACCATGACGTAGAAGCCCGGCTGGTTGAGGGCCTGGCGCAGGGCGAGGGTCGCCGACACCTCGGAGATGATGGCGCCTCCGAGCGCCGGCCAGGCGCACACGCCGTGGCCCGGCGCCCCCGGGCACTCCTTCCGCGCACCAAGCACCGTCCGGCCGGTGGGAGCGCCCGGGCGGCATGCGTTCCCCCACGTGGACGGGCAGAGCACGTCCCTGACCGTCACGCCCGGTTCTCCGCGGTCTCGAGCCGCCGGCAGACCATGGAGCCGAAGGCGAGCGCCGGGACGATCATGAGCACGGCGTTGGGCCCCCACCACAGCGGGTCGAAGTCACGGTAGAAGGACCAGAAGGAGATCGCCATGAACCCGGCGCAGAAGGTGAGCATGAGCCCAACCGTCAGCACCAGGTCCCCGATCCTGCTGCCCACCCGCGTCAGGTGGGCGCCGAGGAAGACGGTCAGTGCGGCGGCCACGTCGAGCGGGAAGAAGGACCAGTTCCAGGCCTGGATGACCTGGTTGGAGTAGTCCTTGAAACGCAGGTGCTCGGGAATGAGATTGAGGAAGACGGCCGCCCAGTAAAGCAGCAGCCCGGCATCGACGGCCACCAGCAGCCTCTTGTACGTGGGACTCATCGCCCCACTATTTCACCGGTCCTCCCCGGTGTCGAGGCCCGACCAGACCTCAGGACCACCGGCCCAGGACCAGGCTCATGGCCTCGGAGCGGGTGGCGGCGTTGCGCATGATGCCGCGCACGGCGGAGGTGACCGTGTTGGAGCCGGGCTTGCGCACGCCCCGCATCGACATACACAAGTGCTCGGCCTCAACGACCACCAGCACCCCCGGCGGCCTACGCCCAACCCAACTTTATTAGAACTAGATAAAGTTAAGTAAAGATCCTAAGATGACCACGTGGACAACATCAACAACCCGTACACACCCAACGCAGGAGCAGCCCCGGAGGTCCTCATTGGTCGCGACGGGCAGACCGAGGCGTTTTCTATCCTACTTCAGAGGCTCAAACGAGGCCGGACAGAGCAATCGATGATCATGACCGGCCTGCGCGGCGTCGGCAAGACCGTCCTGCTTAACAGGTTCGCAGAACTCGCCGAGATGGCAGGATGGGAGTCAATCGAGCTTGAAGCGAGCAAGCACGATGAAACAGCATTCCGTCAGTCCATCTTCTCCAAGTTCCGTGCCGCACTTCTACACATATCGCCTCGTCGCCGCTGGAGCGAACGCGCTCGACACGCCGCAGAAGTACTCAGCTCCTTTGTGCTATCGATCGACCAATCCGGCACTTTTTCCGTCACGTGGGACGTAGACCCGTCCGAGGGCTACGGGGATCACGGCGACCTAGGGCTAGACCTCACAGACGTATTTCTAGCCGTAGGAGAAGTTGCAAAGGAAAAAGGAACCGGGATCGTCCTACTCATCGACGAAGTTCAATTTCTCACCACCGTTCAGCTTGAATCACTCATACAAGCGGTTCACAAGTCCGTTCAGAAGAAGCTCCCCATCACTTTTGTGGGAGCCGGCCTACCACAGATCGCCGAGCTCGCTGGAGACGCCAAGTCTTACGCAGAAAGACTGTTCAAGTTCCCACGCATCGACTCCCTCACCCCCGAGGAAGCCCGACAAGCGCTTGTGGGACCCGCAGAAACCGAGAACGTGTCCTACGACGAAGATGCCGTGGACCTCGCAGTCAGCCTCACTCACGGCTACCCGTACTTCATTCAGGAGCTAGGGTACCAAGCATGGATCGTAGCGAGCGGAAACCACATCACGGCAGAAGACATCAGTACCGCTAAAGACGCATACGAAGCAAAGCTGGACGGGTCGTTCTTCCGCGTACGACTCGACCGTGCAACCCCCCTTCAAACCGCATACATGAGAGCCATGGCGGAACTCGGCTCCGAGCCCCAGAAAGCAGCCGATGTCGCCTCCCTCATGAAACGAGAGTCGTCACAGGTGGCACCCATCAGGTCTCAACTCATTGACATGGGGCTGCTATACACGCCCCAGCACGGCTATGCCGCCTTCACCGTCCCGGACTTCGACAAGTTCATGATGCGAGCCGTGCCCTATCTTGAGGTCCCAGAGATTCAACATCGCCGTCGACGCAAGAAATAAGGCCACCATTCCACTCGGGGAGGCAGTCGCTGGCTTCCGGTGTCGAGGCCCGACCAGACCTCAGGACCGCCGGCCCAGGACCAGGCTCATGGCCTCGGAGCGGGTGGCGGCGTTGCGCATGATGCCGCGCACGGCGGAGGTGACCGTGTTGGAGCCGGGCTTGCGCACGCCCCGCATCGACATACACAGGTGCTCGGCCTCGACCACCACGAGCACGCCACGGCACTGCAGGCGCTCGACGAGGGCGTCAGCGATCTGCCGGGTGAGCCGCTCCTGGACCTGGGGGCGCCGGGCGTAGCCGTCCACGAGGCGCGCCACCTTGGACAGGCCGGTGACGCGCCCGTCCTCACTGGGGATGTAGCCCACGTGCGCCAACCCGTGGAAGGGCAGCAGGTGGTGCTCGCACACCGAGTACATGGGGATGTCGCGCACGAGGACCATCTCCTCGTGCCCGACGTCGAAGACCCGCTCGACGTGCTCGGCCGGGTCCTGGTCGAGGCCGGCGAACATCTCCGCGTAGGCGCGCGCCATGCGCTCGGGGGTGTCACGCAGCCCGTCGCGCTCGGGGTCCTCCCCGATGGCGACGAGCAGGTCGTGCACCGCCCGCCGCACGCCCTCGGCGTCATAGCTCATGGTCAGCCTCTGTCTCTCCGCGCCTGCCGGGCCCGCCGGGCCCGGGCCGGCTCAATGGTTGTAGCCCCAGTAGTCGTCGCTGCCGTGGGAGTCGTCAGGCTCACCGCCGGCTTCGTCACTGGCGGGGGCGGGCTCGACGACGGGCAGCGACTCGTCGCTGCGCCACAGGGGCCGCTCGGGCTGCTTGATGACGCCCTCGAAGATCCTCTCCAGGTCCTTCTCCAGGAGCGTCTCACGGCTGAGGAGCTCCTCGGCCAGCTTGTCGAGCACGGCGCGGTTACGGGTGAGGATTTCCCAGGCCTCCCGGTGGGCGGCGTCCAGCAGGCTGCGGACCTCGGTGTCGACAGTGGCGGCGACCTGCTCGGAGAAGTCACGGCTGGTGGCGTTGAGCCCCAGGACCGTCTCGCTCTCGGTGGTGCCGAGCTTGACGGCGCCGACCGCGCTGGTCATGCCGTAGTCGGTGACCATCTTGCGGGCCGTGGCGGTGGCCTTCTCGATGTCGTTGGAGGCGCCGGTGGTGGGGTCGCGGAAGATGATCTCCTCGGCGGCCCGCCCGCCCATGGCGTAGACGAGCTGGTCGAGCAGCTCGTTGCGGGTGGTGGAGTACTTGTCGTCCTGAGGCATGACCTGCGTGTAGCCCAGGGCGCGCCCGCGCGGCAGGATCGTCACCTTGGTGACCGGGTCGGAGTACGCGCCGGCGGCCGCGCACAGGGCGTGACCGGCCTCGTGGTAGGCGGTGACGCGCTTCTCGTGGTCGCGCATGACGCGGGTGCGCTTCTGCGGTCCGGCGATGACACGGTCGATGGCCTCGTCCAGGGCCCGGTTGTCGATGAGGTGGGCGTTGGAACGGGCGGTGAGCAGGGCGGCCTCGTTGAGGACGTTGGCCAGGTCCGCACCGGTGAAGCCGGGGGTCCGCTTGGCCACGAGGTCGAGGTCGACGTCGTCGTTGAGGGGCTTGCCCTTGGCGTGGACCTTGAGGATGGCGGCGCGACCGGCCATGTCGGGGGCCTCGACGCTGACCTGCCGGTCGAAGCGGCCCGGGCGCAGGAGGGCCGGGTCCAGGACGTCGGGGCGGTTGGTGGCGGCGATGAGGATGACGTTGGTGTTGGCGTCAAAGCCGTCCATCTCGACGAGGAGCTGGTTGAGGGTCTGCTCACGCTCGTCGTGCCCGCCGCCGGTGCCGGAGCCACGGTGGCGGCCGACGGCGTCGATCTCGTCGACGAAGATGATGGCGGGGGCGTTCTCCTTGGCCTGGTCGAACAGGTCGCGCACACGCGAGGCACCCACGCCGACGAACATCTCGACGAACTCGGAGGCGGCCATGGAGAAGAAGGGCACGCCAGCCTCGCCGGCGACGGCCTTGGCCAGGAGGGTCTTACCGGTTCCGGGCGGGCCGTAGAGGAGGACGCCCTTGGGGATCTTGGCGCCCACGGCGCGGAACTTCTCCGGCTCGGAGAGGAACTCGCGGATCTCCTCAAGCTCCTCGACGGCCTCGTCCTCGCCAGCGACGTCGGCGAAGGTGACGTCGGGCATCTCCTTGGAACCGACCTTCGCCTTGGAGCGGCCGAAGCCCATGGCGCCGCCGCGCCCGCCGCCCATGCGACCGATGAGCCACCACATGATGCCGCCCAGCAGCAGGGCGGGGACGAGCAGCTGGACGAGGGATGACCACCAGCTGGTGGTGGGCACCACGGAGTTGAAGCCCTCCTTGGGGGCGGCGGCCTGCACGAGGCGGTCGACCTGCTCGGCCTGGGCGTCGGTGTAGGAGAACTCGACCTTCTTGCCCACCGGGCGCGACTCGATGCCCTTCTTCTTGGGCTGGACGTAGGTGGTGGTGAGGTCCAGCTCGACGCGCTGGTTGCCGTCGACGACGGTGATCGACTTGATCGTGTCCGGCTTGTCCCGCAGGAGCGTCAGGCCGTCGGAGGTGTCGATGGTGCGGTAGCCGAACATCGAGGAGAAGACGGCCCAGCCGAGGATGACGACCAGGAGGAAGGGCACCAACCACAGGAACGGGTTGCCCAGGGTGTCGCGGAGCTTGCGGTCGCGCTTGTTGCGGTCGTTCTTACCGGCCTTGCCCGGCTTCCCCGAGTCCTTGCGGCCGGGCTCGCGCCCAGAATCTTTCATCGTGCGGTAGGTCCCTTCAACATACTGATTCCTCAGACGTTAGCGGATAGCACGGCAAAGGTCCCATTGCGCTTGCTCACGTTCGCGCCGGGCGTGGCCGGGAAGATCCGGCCGAGTGGGCCGATTGGAGGCTGCCTGGGCGCGAGGACGCACCATAGGGTCCGAGGACTGCGCCCCGGGGGGCGCGTTCGTGCGCCTTATGGCACGTCCGCGACGACGTCGATGACGCCCATCCCGTAGGCGCTGTGGGAGCCGACGCTCGTGTAGCGGGCCAGGGCCATGAGCTGGGAGAAGACGGCGGTGATGGAGCCGGCGGCGGGGGCGCTGATGCGCAGGGCGCCGACGCTGGCGGGGATGCGGCGGCTGGAGAGGCGTCCGCGGCGGTCGGCACGCGGCATGCCCAGGCCGACGACGGTGCGGCGGGTGCGGTCCTGGGTGATGAGGACGGAGGTGAGGCGCTCGCGCTCGGGGAGCTCGGGGGCCAGGGGGCGGCACCAGTGGCGCCAGCGCGCGTGGAGGCTGGTGGCCAGGGAGGCTGCGGTGACCTCGGGGACGTGGTGTCCGCGGGAGGTGAAGACAGTGGGGGTGAGCAGGTGGATGTCCCAGGCGGTGGAGGCGGTCTGGGCGGCGAGGTCCTCCCAGTCGGCATGTTCGAGGACCTGGGCCTCGATGGCGGCGAGCATGGTGGTGGCCTGCCCGCCGTCGCCGATGGGTAGGACGCCGCCCCAGGCAAGCCAGGCGTCGAGCGTTTCCAGGAGGCGGTCGTCGAGGAATCGCAGCTCGACGCCGAGGCCGTCCGGGGTCTGGGTCATGTCGCCCAGGCAGTAGGGCTTGGGGCCGGGCTGGTCGTGGGGTGGGCGGTGAGCGAGGGCGGGCAGGCGGGCGGCGCGCTCGGGGCTGACTCCTTCGGGGAGGTCGAGGACTCTGCCCCAGGCGGCGTGAAGGCGGCGGGGCGTGGCCTCGACCGGGCCGGGCGCATCGAAGCGGACGAATACGGTGGCGGGCACTCGACGGGGCTCCTTTGCGGCGTGATGTGTGGTGGGTGCGGCAGTGGAGGCCGACGGCGGCGCGGGCTGGTGGCGGGAGGCTGGAGCAAGGCCGTCTACCTTTTTCTTTCTGACGACACTACCGGAGGGGAGGCGGCCTGTACGGGGAGTTCGAGAGGTCGACGTTCTTCAGCATCGAGGGCCAGGAGGAGGCGGAGAGGGAGAGGCCCGGCGGCGCGCCGGTCGAGCCACGGAAGCACAATGTGTCGACAGTCACGGCTAGGAACATCGATCTTTTGGCTTGACGTCGTTGGAAGTTGGTGGCTTGAGGCGCCCGAGGGGGCGTCGGTGGCGCTTGGCGTCAGGACGCCGAAAGGTGGTTAAATAGGGGCACTGCTGGCCGGCCCCGCAGGGTGCTTGCGAAGCCGGTGGCGCTCCTGCACCCGGAAGTGGCGCAACGACGCCGTTCCCAGAGGCAGGGGTCAGAAAGCACCCAGCACCAGAAGGTGCATTAAGACGTGAACGGAGCCATGACAAACTCACCAGAGTCGTAGGTCAGAAAGCACCCAGCACCAGAAGGTGCATTAAGACGTTCCTGAGCATCGCTTCTACGTAGATGTCCTTTACCAGTCAGAAAGCACCCAGCACCAGAAGGTGCATTAAGACAGGTCAGCGAGCCACTCCGGCGGCTCGACATAGCTCGTCAGAAAGCACCCAGCACCACAAGGTGCATTAAGACCGGATTTTAAGTCCGCTACGTCTGCCATTCCGCATCAGAAAGCACTCAGCACCAGAAGGTGCATTAAGACGTCCAGGGGTCCATCCTCACCGGTCATCCCCGACAGGTCAGAAATCACCCAGCACCAGAAGGCCTATTGACGGAACTTACAAGTCCATCCTCATCTCCTTAACGAGTTGAGCAGCCAGGCGACTCAACGGAGGAAGCGCCCTTGACGCCGAGTTCGGGGCCTGACTCCGCCCCTACCATCAGGATGTACCCGCAGTCACAGGCGGGAACGTCGGCCTTTTGGCTTGAGGTCGCTGGAAGTTGGTGGCTGAAGGTGCTCAAGGTGCCGTCAGTGCGCTTGGCGTCAGGACGCCGAAAAGTGGTTAAATTGGGACGCTGCCGCCCGGCCCCGCGGGGTGCTTGCGGAGCCGGTGGCGCTCCACCCCCTGGAAGTGGCGCAACGACGCCGTTCCCAGAGGCAGGGGTCAGAAAGCACCCAGCACCAGAAGGTGCATTAAGACCCCGGCAGGTGACCGCCCTCCGTGTACTGGTGGAGTCAGAAAGCACCCAGCACCAGAAGGTGCATTAACACGAGAACTCGCCAGTCATCAACTGAGCAGCCTTGGGTCAGAAAGCACCCAGCACCAGAAGGTGCATTAAGACTTGGCGCGCAACCAGGCAGGACTGCCGTAGGCAGACGTCAGAAAGCACCCAGCACCAGAAGGTGCATTAAGACAGAATCATCCTGTCATACAGGTGCTCAGCGTAGCGTCAGAAGGCACCCAGCACCAGAAGGTGCATTAAGACGCAAGCGTGATAGAACAGGCCAGCAACCTTGTTCTGTCAGAAAGCACCCAGCACCAGAAGGCGCATTAAGACCTCTCCCACCCTGCCCGCAGGGACGGTGTACTCGGCGTCAGAAGGCACCCAGCACCACAAGGTGCATTAAGACTCCAGTGACGGATAGGCGCACGACCTTATTCTGTCGTCAAAAAGCACTCAGCGCCAGAAGGTGCATTAAGACCTCCTGTGCGCTTCCCACGCTCCCGCTGACTGACTACCATCAGAAAGCACCCAGCACCACAAGGTGCATTAAGACTCGCCATGCCGCAGATAATAGACAGCCTCCCCATAAGTCAGAAAGCACCCAGCATCAGAAGATGCATTAAGACGTCGTCAATCTGCCGGTTGATCTCATTCATCCACGCGTCAGAAAGCAACCAGCACCAGAAGGTGCATTAAGACGCGATGTTCTCGGCCATCTGTCGCCATGCCTGACGTCAGAAAGCACCCAGCACCAGAAGACACATCGAGACACTCTCTGCCGGTCGCCTCGCGCTCCCCAGCCGCGGGACCCCTAAGTCCCGACGGACCGACAGAGGAGGCAGGACGTGTCGATAGTCATAGTCGGGAACGTCGACCTTTTGGCTTGACGTCGTTGGAAGTTGGTGGCTGAAGGTGCCTGAGGGGGTGTCGGTGGCGCTTGGCGTCAGGACGCCAAAAGGCGGTTAAATAGGGGGCGTGCTGGCCGGTCCCACGGGGTGCTTGCGTGGCCGGTGGCGCTCCAGCCCCCGGAAGTGGCGCAACGACGCTGCCCCAGAGGCAGGGGGTCAGAAAGCACCCAGCACCAGAAGGTGCATTGAAACCCCTTATCTGCACCGATGGTGTAGTCCGTCATACTGCCGGGAGACAGTTCATAGCAAAAGATACATCACGACGCGAAATAGGTTGCAGTCAGCACACACGCCGGTAAGTCAGAAGGCACCCAACACCAGAAGGTGCATTATGACTCTGCTGTTGAGTCATTCCCTTCTCCTTCGGGTTAGAACGCACCCAGCACCCGAAGGTGCATTAAGGCATATATCGGCACGTGCCGGGAGACCGCATGCCGATCTTCTCCCTTGTCCGCCAGCATCTCGATGACTTCCTCACCGAGCTCTCCGGGTCCCTGCGCTCAGGAATCTACGAACCCGACCCGCTCCTGAGCTTCGGCATCCCCAAGGGCACCTCCGGGGAGGCCCGCACCCTGCACATCCCCTCCATCCGGTACCGGGTCGTCGAGCGCGCGGTCGTCAATGCGATCGCACAGGGCCGACCTCGTCATGTCCCCCTGCTCCTCCGCCTACCGGACGGGCATCGGCACCGACGATGCCGTCGACCACCTCGCCAGGCTGCGAGACACCGGCTACCGCTACGTGCTGCGCACCGACATCGAGGACTACTTCCCCAACCTCAGCATCGAGGACGCCCTGGCCGCCCTCTCCCCCATCGCCGGCTGCCCGCGCACCATCGACCTCATCCGGCTCATCGCCCGGCCTCGGCGCGCCAGGGGCGAGCGGCGCACCCGCAACCGCGGTATCGCCCAGGGCTCCTGCCTGTCCCCGATCCTGGCCAATCTGGCCCTGACCGGCGTCGACCGGGCCATGGGCGACACGGGCTACGGCTACGCCCGCTTCGCCGATGACATCGTCATCTGCAGCCCCCATGAACCCGATCTCCTGGAGGCCCTCGAGCTCCTCGACTCCCTCCTGACGCCCAGACGCCTCCGACTCAACCGGGAGAAAACCGCCATGACCAGCTTCGATGAGGGCTTTCGCTACCTGGGGACGGACTTCTCCCGCAGCTTCCCGCCCGTCGACCCTGCCACGACATCAAGGGCATCCCGACCCGGACCAGGTGGTCTACATCGGCCGCGACGGCGCCCGCGTCCACGTCAGCCAGAAAACCGTCTCATCGTCGACGGCGCCGACGGCCTGCCGCAGGTCTCCATCCCCCGCCGGGCCGTCAGCCGAATCGTCCTCACCGGCGCCGTCGGGCTCTCATCCGGGACCCGGTCTGGGCGCCGTACAACGACATCGACGTCATCTTCCTTTCCCGCCACGGCGGCTACCTGGGCCAGCTCGCCGGCCCCCGCTCGACGGCCAGCGCCCGCCGACTCCTGACCCAGGCGTCCTTCGCCACCGACAACGATGCCCGCCTCCCACTGGCGCGCGCCATCGTGCGGGCCAAGATGCGCCACCAGGTCTCCGTGCTGCACCGCACCGGCCGGCGTAGCCGGGGAAGTGACGTCGAGACGCCTTGCACCACCATTCGGCGGCTGGCTGCCGACGCCGGGCTGTACCGAGGGGTGTGATGAGCCGGCGAAGAAGCCGCTACATGCATCGGGACGATGAAACTTTATTCCCAGTCTAGTCACCCAGTTCGCGTAGCAGCAGACAGCACCAGAAGCGCATCTGATAACAATCGCTAGCTAGGATCAGCGATTGCAGGAAGGTCATAAGCGTGATCAACTCGAGAGACTTCGCCAGACGAGACTTTCACCCGATTTCTTTCACGTTCCTGGAACCAGGTAATGATAGGAGATAGCTCATCATCACCGACGGGACGCGAGGCGCCTGGATAACTTACCGGGTCCCCAGTCGCCGGATAGTTCCCGTTGTTATCGGAGTCGTCCCAACCGTAAGCCGACCTCACGAAAGCACGCACCGCAAGACTCTGCGAGAACCCAGGAGGAAGCCAGTTGGAAATATCACTCATCGAACTCTGGCGCAGAATCGGTTTAATGTCAGCAGCGCCCGCGCACCCCAAGCAACCAGACAGGTCTTCATACATCTGCCCGAAGTGTCGTCCTTCGTAGACTTCGATGTTCTCTGCCCGAATTTCTACACTCCCAAGACCAAGCGGCTTGCCGAAACCAAGGTGATGATACCCCACCTGTTTCCACCCTAGCGTCTTAAACTTTTTTTTCTTGGTGTTCTTCTCTTTCTTAGAGATTAGGTTGCCAGGATTGAGGAGCCACACCAGGACTGCAAGCTCTTCACGAGTCAGGTTTTCAAACGAGATGGAAGTCGAGAACTGAGCACCCGGAGTCAAATACGATCCCACAACTGTTTCCGAGGGCCCCGGAGGGCTGCTGACGCTATCTGCTAGAGGGAGATGCCCACGAGAGAGCCCATTAACAAGGAAACGGTGCGTGGGATAGGTTTTACGGATGAGCACCTGCTCATCCTGAAAGGCATCATTACGAGTACACTTTTCATCCAATACGGAACCATTGGGTCTCCGCAAGTACGGTGCGCCCGCTGACGGTTTAGGGCTTGCAAGCGTTGGAAGCACCCACCCGCAACTTCCTTGAGCAGGGAGCTGGAGCCATTGACGTCTGTCGTCAGAAGCTGTGTCTGGAACGGCAGAACTGATCGATATACGCCCCTTGAATGCCGCACCTTGGTCCCGACTTACGTCCTTCCCGTCAGCAACAAACCCCCAGACTCGGTCAGCCGCCGACGCTTCCTCGTACGTGAGTGCGGGAGAAACATTGGAATCGGCCGCCAGTTCAGTAGGCGACACCGCCCTCGCACTGGTGCGACGTCCAACCTGGGAGATGCTCAGCGCCGTGACCTCACCTCGATCAATCGACGCGAACAGCGGCAACCCCTGCCCCAGGTTCGCCTGATCCTTGATGTATTTCCTAATCGATTCCCTATCAGCCTTAAACCCAAGGCCCTCAGCTTTGCTATTAATGATGTCGTGGACAATGATCGTGTTTGGGGCATCAGAGGTTCGCGTACCGGAATCGTTTAGCGGCAGACCTGCCGCCTTCCTTCTTCGTTCGCGATCCGCAAGCTTGCGAACATTGTCTACGTAACTGTAGATGACTTCCACCAGGCCATCAATGACACCATCGTCCACCTCCAAGCATGTTCGATTACTCTCAGAGTCAAAGAAAATGAACTCGTTGCATTTTGTGTCAATAAGCCTATTTCCACCAGGAGGGGTTAATCTGACAACCACCCCCCGATAAGCCCCCCTCACCGGCTTCCCTCGCCCATCACGAACGCCGGAGAAATATTTTCCCCCAACCTTCGACACAATATAGCGCTTGACGTCATAGAAACGCTCTTCTTCTGCGGTAAACTCTACAACACTGCGGTGCGGCGCGGCAGCCCTCAACTCATTTATGCGCCCTACAGCCCGAACAGGGTCACCTTCCCTCTTATTCTCATTTTTTGCCCCAGAATAGATCCACTTACCATCTGATTCTAGAAAATCGACCCCGGACTCCACATTGTCCGGTAAAACTGCAGCGCAGACGCTTTTAACCTTGCCCCAGCCCTCAGGATTTCTTGGCCTTAAGTTCTTTCCGAGCATGACGCGAACCTTGAATCCGCTCCCACCCTCCTTAGGAACTAGAAGAACAGGATACAGCACAGTAGACTCTTCTGGGGTGCGTCTATGCGTCACCAGGTGATCATGCCCTCGAAATACGCGCATTCGCGAGGCCGTCACCGCCTCGAAGGCAGAAGAGAGCACGCCCTTAAGGGTTGTGGAAGGAATTGTCGTGTCCTCCCAGGTGCGGGCACCCTCCGGGTCGCCACTGCGCGAGGCAACAACAACTCTATTGTCAGAAGTGCGAAACCCAGGTACCGTGGGTGTTGCCACACGAATTGACACCTCGATTTTCCCCGAGAGTCGCTCGGCACTGAGATGATCATGTCCGCTTGCAGGAAGAATACCGTCTCGATATATCTCCGGAAGCGGGGCGCCATTTTTTTCTGTTTCGCGAATCGCAGGAATACCGTTATATGCGTGATGCCAGACCATTACTCGACAACCTTTCGTCACTCAAATCTACCTAGCAGAACTCAGTCCGCACTGACGTGGTCACACATCTGCGAGGACATCAGCCCCACCTTCCGGTCATGAGCTCGTCGGTGAATACGGTGTTTCCGTACGTCTCCTCCACGGTGAAGACCTCGATGCTGTCCATGACCTCGCCTTTCTCTCCGTGCTGGAGGTAGCTGTTGTCCCGAACCCAGCAGTCGCTGCCGCCCGGGAGACCTTCGCGGGACGCACCGACCACGATCTCTGCGGCCCCACTGCCGTTGAGCCACCGCAGCTCATGGGCCAGGACGCCGTCCTCGCCGGCGACGTTGCCGCCGTCGTCGGTCTCCTTGTCCATCACCCGCCACAGGCGCAGCTCGAAGACCGTGTCCAGGTCGATCTCCTCCTCCCGGGAACCGGCCTGGCCGTCCCGCTCGATCAGGGTGGTGAGCCCGGAAGCCCCAGCCCTTCTCACCGAGTAGGCGCCGCTGGTCGTGTAGGCCACGCCGTTCATCTCGCCTCCTAGGTCCTCGGCGCGTTCAAGAACCCGTTGAAGCTCGACGCCCCTGGGCTGCTCGGCTCCCGCGCCGGGCACGTCCTTCCAAACGGCCTGTCGCAACGGCTCCGGCTCCCACGTCTTCTCAGGCATCCCGCTCCTCCTTGTCCTCAAGCGGCCTCTCGCTGCTGCCCACCAGGTAGGAGGACCATCCCTCCCAGCCGGCTCCGGCTCTCGGATTCCTCTCGATCCCGGAGTTCACGCCTCTGAGCCCCTTCAGAATCCGCCGAGGAAGCGACTCGCCCGTCCCGTCCTCCGCCTTGAGGGACCAGTTCTCGATCCCCAGGCCCTTTCCGCCGGTCACGGCCATGGCCTTGACCTCGACCTGCCCCATGCCCCGGGTGCCGCGGCTCCCCAGTGGGAGCGTCCCGGCGGCCATCTCGGCGAGCACCAGCCCCAGGAGGCAGAAGGCGGCGCGGCTGCGGTCCTCGCCCTGACTGTCCTCCTGCCCGCCCGGTTCCCCCAGGCCCGCCCGCGCGTTGGTCAGCAGCCGGTCGAGGTCGAGCTCCAGGACGATGCTGTTCCAGGTGGAGTCGTAGACCTCCTCGCTGTATAGCAACCCGTCCGCGACGCCGCCGGTCCACCGGTCGCCGGCGTTGTGCGTAACCTTGCGGCTCGGGCCGTCCTCGGCGGCAAGCGTGTCGAGGACCGTCAGCGCGCCACGGTGCGTCGTCGACCCGAACAGGTCCCGCACCAGGCTCGGATCCTGCGCGAGCTGCTCGTGGACACCGGCGCCCGACCAGTCCGCCACCGTGCTCGGGTCCTTCTTCGCCAGCAGGATGGTGCGGGCGATCCGCGTCGCCCGGGTCCGCAGCGCGCCGCGGACGGAGCTTCCGGGCAGCACGATCGGGTCGGTCTCCTCCGGGCCGGCGCGCAGGGGGCGGGCCGGCTTCGTCTCCTCAGAGTCCACGCCCTCCGCCTCTCCCGGCGCTCCGTCTGCGGCCCCGGCGTCGGCTCCCTCCCCGGAGCCGTCATCCTGGGGCTCGGCCACGAGGATCCCGGTGGGGCTGTCCCAGGTGATCTCGATCCGCATCCGGCCGCTGCCCCCGCAGTCCACGGGGGCGACGTCGACCGAGCGGCCGCCGGCGCCGGAGAGCCACTCCTCCAGTCCCGCCCAGCTGCCCGGCTCCGCCTTGGTGAGCCTCCAGGCCTTCTCCGAGTCGCTGAGCGCGACCCTCCCCCACCCGGCGTTCTGCCGGCCGCCGAAGGCGACCCTGCCGTCCTTGATGAGCCCGATGATGAACGCGAAGAGCTTCTCGACCTGCTCCGGCCCGGGCGGGGCGACATCACCCTGAGGTACCTCGACGCCGTCGGGCAGCCCGGCCTCCGCGGTGATGGTCAGGGCGAGCTCCTTGCCGCGGGGCAGGTACTCGTGCTCGAACAGCGCAGTGTCGCCGGCCGAGCCCCAGTACCGGTCGATGGCGTTGCCCATCCGGGTCGGGAGCATGACCTTGTGCTCCTCATCCCCCTCATAGCCCTCGGTGGGCAGCTCGACCGTGTGCACGGTGATCGCCGAAGCCCGCAGCGGCGCCGCCGAACCGGCCCCTCGGGTTCCGTCATCGCCCCACAGCTGCCGCAGCTCGCGTTCGGTCGGTCCGACGGCGCCGCCGTGCTCCTCACGGAATCGCTGGCAGGCAGCTCGCAGGGCGCCCTTGACGGAGCGCCCGGTGAGGACCGGACGGCCGCGGCCGTCGCGTGCGAATCGCCGGGCGACGGTGGTCCTATCCTCTGGGTCGCGGCTTCGGTCGACCACCTCGTCGACGCCTCCCGAGTGGAGGGGCGCGTCCGTCACCAGGTGGACGGTGAGCTCATAGCGGGTCACTCTCATCGCTGAGCCTCCTCCGATGCCGCAGCACCATCAGCAGTCGGTGCGAGGTCCTCCCCGTGAAGGCTCCTCAGTGTGAACGTCTCCTTCTCCAGCAGAGGATGCCCGACGACGAACCGTCCGAAGCCCTGCGCCCGCAGTTCCCCGATGCCGACGGCCGCCAGGGCGGCCAGCCTCTCCAGGGCGGTGGTTCTCACCTTGAGGACCGAGCCGGCCTGGATGGCCATGCGGGTGGCCCGGGGCTGGTGGCTCGCCGCGGACCAGGAGTCCACGCGCCGGTGCCTGACCCCGGCGTTGAAGCGAGTCCCGTCCGCCTCGGCGAGCTCGATGGGGGCGCCGGCCCGCTCGAAGGCGGCGAGCAGGTCGGTCAGGCTCCCGCCCGGGCCGAGCCGGGCTGAGCGGGCCAGTACGTCGGAGGTGAACCAGATCGTCGTGTCCTCGGCGTCGACCACCTGGGGCGCCGGGCTCGGCGCGAAGGCCGAGAGGGTGCACTCGGTCTCCCCGAAGGTGCCGCTGAGGCGACGCGCCCCGAGGCGGGCCCGGTGCCCGGTGCCTGCGAGGGCCTCCAGCTGCTCACCGATCCGCTGGTACAGGCGGGTCGAGACCGTCACCGTCGCCTGGAGGCTCAGGCCAGCCGGGAGCGCCCGCACCAGGTAGAGCTGGCCGTCCCTGGCCGCCCCGGTGGCGGCGTCGTGCGCCGTGGACTGCCGCCCAATGAGCGCCGGGGCGCCCTTCGCGCCGGCGGTCGGGAAGACGTATCCGTCGCGCAACGGCTTGTGGACCTCGTTCTCGGGCTCCTCAGCACGCATCCTGTTGCAGACGCGCATCTCCTCGTCGCCCTCGCACTCAGCCGTCTTGAGCTCCTGGCTCTCGGCTCCTTGGCCGACCTTGGGGCTGGAGAACACCAGGGGCATCGCCAGCCCGCGCTCCCCCTGGTAGGAGACGACGCCGTCGGAGACGAGCAGCTCCCCGTTGACGACGGCGTCGCGGACCTCCTGGACGAGGGCCTCCGATGCGCCGGGGGTTTGGGCGACGGTGCGTGTGATGAGCCGGTGCACCCAGGGCAGCAGGACGGTGCCGCGTAGGAAGTCCAGGGAGCGGATCTCGTTGGACATGGGGACCTCGTAGGAGACCACCGGGGTTCGCAGGTCGATCGTCAGGGTCGCCTCGTGGAAGGCGCCGGCGGCGGTGGGTGCACGGCTCGCCTGTAGGACCGGGGCCGCCGCAGCGGTCGTGTCCGCCGCGGGGACCTGCGGGGCGCCGCGCTCCTTCCACCTGCCCAGCTGTGTGCGGCACCAGTCCTTGACGGCCCGGGTGTCGCCGGGCTCGTGGTCGGCGTGGATGAGGACGTCGCAGACGCCGTCGCCGACGGCCCGGTTGGAGCCGATTGCGCGCACCAGCAAGCCCGAGAGGGCCAGGAGGAGCTCAGCGGCGTCGCGCTGCTCGTCGCTCCAGGTCAGGGGGCGTCCGTACCTGTCGACGTCGGACAGGGTGACCTCGCCGCGCAGCCGGCAGGCGCCGGTGCGTTCGAAGATCCTCAGGAAGTCCTCGCGCGCTGTGCCGGTCTTCTCGTCGATGGACAGGGAGACGACCTCGTGGATGAGGTCGGTGGGGTCGTCCGGTGGGTCGATGAGCCTGGCGTCGGAGAAGGTGCCGAGTCGCGGCGCCAGGTCGGAGCCGAACAGTGCGGAGGCGAAGGCGCGCCAGGAGCGGCCGGAGCCGTCGTCGAGTGCCTGGGCCGCGAGGAGCGACTGCTCCCGCACGGCGCCGGTGAGCACGGTCGCGCGCACGATCGGCAGGCCGCGCTCGTCCTTCTCGACGACGGAGTCCACGCCGCCGGCGACGCCGGTTCCGGTGGTGACGCCCCAGTCGGAGTGGAAGGTGACCGACAGGGGGAAGGAGGTCGGGGATGAGGGGCTCATTCGGTGGCCTCCGATGCTGTGTTGGTGGTCTCCCCCAGGCGGGGGAGGGGGAGCTCGAAGGAGGAAGGCGGGAGGAGGTCGGAGAGCTCCAGAAGGTCGAACACGGCGCCCAGGCCGCCCAGCTCGGTGTCAATCCAGTCGCCGACATCCTTGCGGGCCGCCTCCCACTCGTTCCAGGCATTGACGAGCGACGGTGGGACCCAGTTCTCCTTCTTCTCAGACGCCTCGGAGCCCGGAGTCTCACAGTCCGCGGCCTCAGCGGTCGGAGCGTCCGTCACGTCGTCGTCACGATGAGCGGCTCGTTCCCGCACCGCGGCGGACAGCAGCCCGCGGATGCGCGCCGCCCGGGTGCGTGGGAACGGTTCGAGGTTGGTCTCGTTTCGGCTCTCGTCGGTGCTGCCGAGGGGCACCCCCTTGAATCGGGCGACGCGCCGGCAGGTCGCTTCCCAGGGCTCGTGGCGAAGGTCGTTCGGCGAGAAGCCGGCGGATGTGCTGTCCTCGCCGTCGCCGGAGCCGGAGGTTCTGAAGCCGTCATCGCGGGTGCTCGTCACCGACGACATCTCGTCGTTGAGCAGGCGGAAGGGACGGGTGGTGAAGCTCTCGTAGCCGCGCAGGGCCTCCGAAGCGTCGAGGACCGTGGTGTCGAACAGGACGTGGTAGTCGAGTGTTGAGCACGGCGGGCACGCCGTCTTGCCGACCTTCTTGGCGCGCTCGACCAGTTTCTCGGCCAGCTCGTAGGCGATGTGGAAGGGGAAGTTGCGTTTGACGATGGCGACACCGGCAGCGGCGGTCATGGGGCCGGTGTCCTGGCCCTCGGGCGGGGTGAGGTAGCGCAGGATCGGGTCGTTGCCGGTGGCCTCCTCGTAGTAGCGGAGGTAGGCGGCGGCGAAGGGCAGGGCGTAGTCGCCGCTGGTGATGACGGTGACGTCGTCGCCACCGAGGATCACCGGGACGACCGGGATGGCGGTGTACCGCCTATTGCTGTCCTCGGCATCTTTTCGCGCAAGCTTAGCAACACGCTCCCAAGCGGATCTAAATGCCACCTTAACTGCAACATCTAGTCGCTCGCTAATTTTAAGAACGAATACCCTGAGCGCATCACTATCACCTTCAGGTACTTCGAGTTCACCCTTAAGAGCGCCGCTTTTCTCTGACAAGACTTCATCGAGGCGTCGCATGACACCACCAACACCATTGCCGTCTATGTGAATGACGGCAACCTTGGAAGGAACCCCGACACCGCCCTCCGAGGCAGTCTGAAGCAATTCCTCGAGTTTAGTCGGATCGCGAGCCAGCTTCTCATCTTCTTCATATAGCAACCGTTGCACCCGAGCGAGATTCAAAAAGTGATCTCTGGCGATATTCGCCTGACGAACCTTGACTTGAGCAGGCAGGGACAGGGCCCTCCCTTCAAGGGCAGAACTTGGGGCCGCCACCTCACCACTATCCGCATATGACGGGGCCGCAGGCAGCGAAGAATCATTCGCGCGCAACAAGAATGGCATTTGCGCAAATCTCGACAGGGCAGGACTTCTATTCAAGGCGTATTGATAGCCGACATGATCGACAGCCCGCAGATCATCCCCACTGAGATAGGAGCCGACCATGTGAACGAACACGCCGCTAACATCCATTTCAGGCGCTTCGGCGTGTGCCCGGCGTGTCACCTCACCAATGAGCTTCCGGGCCGAACTGTCGCAATCAAGCACGAGCAGGAGTCTTCCAGATGACCGCGACACCCACTGGGCACTGAGGTTCAACTTAGCGACGCTTTCTCCAACCCAAGAGTCAAGGAGAGTAATTTGAAAGGAAGCCCCAACATTCTCTTTGAGTCTTGTCGATGAAAAAATGAATCGCTGTTTCGCGTGAATATCAAATAGAACAAGTTCCATGATCATTCCATTCGTCGACCGTGCTCCAGTGCAACCTTTTTGTTCACACTAGCACTTTCGTGATAACGTTAGAACGATCAAATGTGTCAACATCAAGCATTGGTACATACCTATCGTTGTCGCGTTCATACTCGTAGACGGTGAAACTGAGAGTATTGACATTTCTGCCGATCAAGAACGCTAGTGGTAGCGGACACCTCATCATGAGGTCAATATGAGCCGCACCGTGAGAGCCAGAGAGGTCACGGATCATGTTGGAAGCCTCCCTCGCGATGCGCGCCCCGTCATTGGGATCGATTTTCCCGGGCTCCCGCATTCCAATGCGCGCAGAATATCTGATATTCTCTTTATTCGCCTCAACGAATGAAGTGAATGCAGAGTCAAGCCGCCCAGCAACAAGGTCCAGATATACGGCGACTCGAGCACGCCCCGCCGAAGACTCATTACAGACTCTTTGATCTGTTAGGTGAAGAAAACTTTCGTTCTGGTCACCGTTATTCTCCCGCCCCCAGTTCTCGCCGCTCTGCCGAACGATTGCTCGTTTAACAAACGTCTCAGGGAACTGCGTCCCCAAAACAAAGGCGAGGAACAAGTGAGCCGTCCCCTCGATTTGCAACACCGAAGGTGATACATACTCTACAGCCTTCCGCGTCTCTTTGAGGGTGTCCTTGAACGTTTTCAGCGCTTCCCTATTGAAACGGTCACCGCTCTTCGGCGCAGCCAGTCGAAGGTCAAGGTAGTTACCTGACAATGCATGGTCGACAGACTCTTCCCAAGAATACAAACCAAGCCGAACGATCCTATCGTCCTTCTCTTGACATGCTTGATGAATCCTTTTGACTCGCTCCGTCGCCATCGCCCCCACAAGGGCAACAAGATCTTCTTCTTCCGCCCCGAACTGCTTGATCAACGAAAGCGGACCCCTCAAATCGCTTTCAACCGTAACCGTACGCATGCGGCGATCTGGCGCAGAATAGTCAAGACCCTCCCTCACGGCATCCTTATCATTGACGTTGATGATGCAAATCGGGAACGTTGGATCGTTATCTAGCAGCTGCAGAAACCCTGGGACCTCATTTTTGGAGATCACGTCGCTGTGCGCCGTATCTTCGGTTGAAATCACGATGGCTCCTGAAATTGTTTGCTCGATAGCCCGGTCTACCCTTTTTTCGATGTGCCCCACTTGCATTGCTTCAGAGTCAATCCACACGGGCACGCCGACAGACTTAAGCAATGTCGACACACGATCGGCAATCGATTTACCATCGGAATGACGGTACGAGATAAACACCGGACCATACGGATCGATCTGCAACTCTGCTGAACTCATTACGTCCTTCTTCTCTCATTCAACTTGCCGCGAATCGCGCCGACTGGGAGTTGCCCCTCGAACCCTTGAGGAAACCACGGTCGATCCAAGCCTGATGACATCGGCTCCGATCATAGCCACATGGAGAGATTCTCGCGGCACTTCTATGAAGTAAATTCATCAACTATCCGCAGGGCCGACTACACCACCGAGGAACCTCCGTACGCCCGGATATCCGAGTAATGGAGCCAAACTCGCCCATGACAGTGGTGCGATAGCGCTTATCACTCTCGATGCTCCCCCAGATCACCCTCAGCACGCCACTACACTCATTACCTAACGATCACATCATTCTCATCACTATCGACAATTAATGGGGTCACGGCTTCGGCGCGCAGGGTCCCACGGGTGCTCCTTCTGCCAGGTTCAACAGGGAGGGTTCTTCCCGCTGGCCCAGGTTGAGGGGCGTTTCATCGAGGCGATTCTGCTCATGCTGCTTCAGCGCTTCCGGGCGTCCTCGCTCATGGCTTGTCTAGCCGACGTTCAGCCGCGTGCTGCGGATGAGGTGGATCGTGTGATCGAGCTCGACTCGGAGGCAGTCGGGTTCGTCGTCTCCGAGCAGTGGACCATGATGACCGACGCCGACAGACAGCTCGACGCCTTCCTGACCTACCTGCTGGACACTTACCGGATTCCTCTACTGGTTGAGGAGGCCAGAGATCAGGCGCACAGGCTCCGCGAGAACGTACTGATGCGCATCGGCCGCGCCGACCAGAAGGCCGAGGAGGAGCGCGCCCGCTCCACACGGGTCATGGAGATCGCCTTGGCGGTCCTGACCTTCATAGGCCTGCCGCTGAGCGTGTTCCTGGAGATCTGGTCCAACTGGGAGGCCGCCAAGGGTATTGCGGTCCGGCACCAGCGCATCGGCGGCTGGGACGCGGGATGGGGGTGGATTCTTGGCTTCGGTCTTATCAGGTCGGTCCTCATCTGCGATAGGATCTGGCTGCTCGTTGACAAGGTGGGCGGCCAGGTAGCTCGGCGTGGGAAACGCTCCTGACGCCGAGCCCGGGGACCGGATCCACCCCATCACAGCAGGATATGCCCGCAATCACAGGCGGGAACGTCGACCTTTTGGCTTGACGTCGTCGGAAGCTGGTGGCTGAAGGTGCCTGAGGGGGCGTCGGTGGCGCTTGCCGTCAGGACGCCGAAAAGTGGTTAAATAGGGGCGGTGCTGGCCGGTCCCGCGGGGTGCTCGCGGAGCCGGTAGCGCTCCAACCCCTGGAAGTGGCGCAACGACGCCACTCCCAGAGGCAGGGGTCAGAAAGCACCAAGCACCAGAAGGTGCATTAAGACAGGTTCCCCCAGATGTTGCGCTGGAGGTATCCCCACTGTCAGAAAGCGCCCAGCACCAGAAGGTGCATTAAGACCTGAACACTGGCAGCAACAACATCTCCGTCAAAGTGTCAGAAAGCACCCAGCACCAGAAGGTGCATTAAGACCCCCCGGATCAGGGTTTGCCGACTGATAGAAGGCAAGTCAGAAAGCACCCAGCACCAGAAGGTGCATTAAGACCCCCCGGATCAGGGTTTGCCGACTGATAGAAGGCAAGTCAGAAAGCACCCAGCACCAGAAGGTGCATTAAGACTCTCTCCTCGCTGATCGAAATATATGTGTGTGTCAGAAAGCACCCAGCACCAGAAAGTGCATTAAGACCAGATCTCCGACACTCAGGAGGGGATGGCAATTCTGGTCAGAAAGCACCCAGCACCAGAAAGTGCATTAAGACCTCAACGCGAGGCTGATGACGGAGCGGGGTTTCCGCGTCAGAAAGTACCCAGCACCAGAAGGTGCATTAAGACTTGAAGTCGCTCTTCCTGCTGGCAGTTGACGACTTGTCAGAAAGCACCCAGCACCAGAAGGTGCATTAAGACACCCAGGTGCGCATCGTCATGAACATCTCCTTGTCCTGTCAGAAAGCACCCAGCACCAGAAGGTGCATTAAGACTCGATGCCAGGGTTGTAGTAGGTACCCATAGTTCTTTCTTGTCTGAAAGCACTCAGCACCAGAAGGTGTATTAAGACGTCTCCGTTCGTCACTGGGTGATGAGGTTGGGGTTGGTCAGAAAGCACCCAGCACCAGAAGGTGCATTAAGACTGGTTGCCTGACCGGCCACCCTCCTCAATCCGGCTGTCAGAAAGCACCCAGCACCACAAGGTGCATTAAGACTCTGACTCCCCGACCACCTGGAAGTAGCGCGGCCAGGTCAGAGCGCACCCAACACCACAAGGTGCATTGAGACTTTCAGTCCGACGCGCTTCCGCGTCGGCGTCCCTCGTCAGAAAGCACCCAGCACCAGAAGGTGCATTAAGACTAATTGTGGCCCGCATTAATATCTGAGTCGATATGGTCAGAAAGCACCCAGCACCACAAGGTGCATTAAGACTCCATCTCGAGAATGTAACCAGCGAAGAGTATCCAGGTCAGAAAGCACCTAGCACCAGAAGGTGTATTAAGACGTAGCACAAGCCCCTATGAGGAGCTGCTCGGGTCAGAAAGCACCCAGCACCACAAGGTGCATTAAGACATGTCGCTGAGCTCGTAGAGGCGCATGAGTACCTCGAGTCAGAAAGTACACACCACCAGAAGGCCTATTCACTGGGAATTGCCGTGCGGCGGCTGCCAACAGCGCCGGAAAACGTTCAGTCCAACCGTCGGTCCCTTGAACAGGCCCTCCGAGCCAACCCGAACCACCCCGCCACCACGGGCGCCGTCCTCCTCGACGGCAACAAAGGCCTCCAATCCAGGTGCATTCGTGCCAGGCGAGCTCGCAGGAATTGTGATGTCTCGGGACATGGGTGACAGTTCTGTGTCAGGACTTCGGTGACGTTTGGTGTGTCGGGACATGGGTGACAGTTAGAGCCTCTTGCGGCCGCGGCCTCCGCGCTGGTTGGTGGGGTCGGGTGGGTGGTGAGAGACGTAGGAAGTGCCTTGGGGCGGCCAGGTGTACTGGATCAGGACCTCGCCATGGGGATCAGCGAAGGTGATGGTTCTGGTGTCCCAGATCGCGATGACCGTGGAGGCGGCCAGGTGGCGGTTGACCAGGAACGCGATGCCACTGATGTGGACGGTGCCGTTGCGGCCGACGGTCAGCTCGCGCTGTCCGGTGGCACCGATGGGCTTGTGTCGATGCACCTGGTGCCGTGCGGTGGTGTCTGGCTGAGGGGCTGAGCCTCCTGGGGTGATGGGGGCGGTGTCGCGGTCCGGTCGGGGCGCCTGGGCCACCTCAGTGGCGTCCCAGGCCTGCTGCGGGGTGATGCGCCCGGGTAGACCCTGGTGGGGGCGCTGGGTGTTGTAGATGAGGTCGAAGCGGTCGACCTGCTCCTGAAGCTCGGCGATGGAGGCGGCCAGGGGCTGCTGGTCCGGGTAGCGGAACGGGGTCTGGTGGAAGCGCTCATTCTTGCCCTGGGTGCTGGGGTGGTAGGGCTTGGAGGTGATGGGCTCGACCCCCAGGGAGCGCACGTGCTCCACCAGGCGTCCGGTGACTCCGCGCCGGCTGGGGTTAAGAGCGATGCCGTTGTCGGTCAGCAGACGCTGGGGCACACCCCGGGCGGCTACGCCTTTGTCGAAGACGTCGATGGCTGCCTGGCTGGTCTCGCTGGAGGCGACCAGGGAGGCCACCGCCAGGCGGGAGTGGTCGTCCTGGAGCTGGAAGATGACCACCTTGCGTCCTTGGGTGATGACGTACTCGGTGGCATCGAGCTGCCAGCAGGCATTGGGGGCGGGGTAGACGAACCGTCTCCAGGCCGCCCGTGGTCTCTTGGACGGCTCTGAGCGGGCCACCCCCTGGTCGCGGAAGAGCCGGGCCAGCCACGCCGGTGAGGGCGCCTTCAGTCCCATGGAGGCCATCTTGTCGTGCACGCTGATCGGGCCGTGGTCCAAACCTGAGCGTTCCAGGGCCGCCCGCACCTCCAGGGCCTGGGAGCGCACCGCCTCAGGCAGACGGGCCGGGCTGGAGCGCGGGCGACGCGACCGGGGCTCAAGCACCGCCGCCGGCCCCTCCAGGCGGGCTCGGCGCCGCAAGACGTAGAACGTCTTGCGTGAGATGGAGTGCTCAGCGCAGAACGTCGTCACCGCCCCACGAGGCGCGTCATCAGGCCACTGGGCGATCGCCAGACGGACACGAGGATCAACACTACGGTTCTTATCAGAGCTCACCGCTCAATCTCAGACCACAAGTGTCACCCCCAGAACCCACCGAAGTGTCACCCATGTCCTGACACAGAACCGTCACCCATGTCCAGAGACATAACACCCTTGTCAGAAAGCACCCAGCATCAGAAAGCCTATTGATGGAACTTACAGTCCATCTTCATCTCCTTAACGAGCTGGGCGGCCAGGCGGCTCGGCGTGGGAAACGCTCCTGACGTCGAGTCCAGAGCCCGACTCCATCTCCACCGCAGTAGGTTGTGTCCACAGCCACAGTCCGGAACGTCGACCTTTTGGCTTGACGTCGTTGGAAGTTGGTGGCTGGAGGTGCCCGAGGGTGCGTCGGTGGCGCTTGGCGTCAGGACGCCAAAAGGTGGTTAAATAGGGGAGGTGCCGGCCGGTCCCGCGAGGTGCTCGCGGAGCCGGTGGCGCTCCAGCCCCTGGAAATGGCGCAACGACGCCACTCCCAGAGGCAGGGGTCAGAAAGCACCCAGCACCAGAAGGTGCATTAAGACGCACTGAACGCCGCAGCGGCGTAGGACTTGCCGGTCAGAAAGCACCCAGCACCACAAGGTGCATTAAGACTATTCAGCAAAGAGCTGATCCTGGGTGCGCTTATCTGGTCAGAAAGCACCCAGCACCACAAGGTGCATTAAGACTTCAAGCTCGCTCAGGGCATGCAATGTGTATGAGCAGTCAGAAAGCACCCAGCACCACAAGGTGCATTAAGACACTTGTCTTATCGTTGTCCGCGAGATGCGAGTATACGTCAGAAAGCACCCAGCACCAGACGGTGCATTAAGACTTCATCGCTCGACGTTGCTGCAATACCAGTTTGTAGGTCAGAAAGCGCCCAGCACCAGAAGGCGCATTAAGACTGAACGCCCCGCCGGCCACCATCACGAACCGGGTCCTGGTCAGAACGCACCCAGCACCACAAGGTGCATTAAGACGCTGCTGTGGCACATGCAGAGAACATGATGATGCCAGGTCAGAAAGCACCCAGCACCACAAGGTGCATTAAGACTTAGTGGGCAGCGTTCTCTCGTCTGACAGATGCGGTCAGAAAGCACCCAGCACCAAAAGGTGCATTAAGACCTGTAGCGCGTGGCGTAAAGCCTGTGTGCAGCTGGTCAGAAAACACCCAGCATCAGAAGCGCCTATTTACGGGGTTTGCCATGCGGTGGTTGCCAACAGCGCCGGAAAACAGCCAGTCCGACCGCCAGCTCCTTGAACAGACCCTCCGAGTCGCCCCGAACCACCCCGCCACCACGGGCGCCGTCCTCCTCGACGGCAACCAAGACCTCCACCCCAGGTGGACTCGTGACAGGTGAGCTCGCGCGATTCCACGAAACGTCACGCAGCCAAAACGCCTCTACCGCAGGAACCGGCCAAACAGACGCACACAAAAAGCGGGCGGCACCGAGAAACTCGGCATCCGCCCACTCGCCGTTCATTCCTTACCCGCCCACGAGCGGGCAGGCAGTCATGCGACCAGACGGCCCGGCGGCGGCTCAAGCCGCCTAGCGCGCCGCCCCCCCCGATTCAGGCGCGGCGCAGGCGCAGGACGATGAGGCCGGCAGACAGCAGGATCGCGGCCACGGACAGCACGCCGATCGCCACACCCGTCACCGGCAGCCACCGCTCCCGCACACTCTGGGCCGAAGGCCGCTCAGCGGCGCTCGTGCGCCCCTTCGAGTCCTGGCTGCTACCTGCACCCACCACGACCTCGTTGTGGTCGCTGCTCCCGGCCCCGCTCGAGGACTGCGAGCCGGCGCTCGAGCCGTCCGGCACCGAGCCGCCTTTGGAGGACGGGGCCCCCGCGGCCGGGCCCTGCTGGGCCTTCGCCTGAGCCGAGGCCGACGCCGAAGCCTCCGGGGCCGGCGTCGCAGTGCTCCCGGCACCCGCACCGCCGCCAGCGCCGGCGCGCTGCTGCTGATCCGCCGGGGCGGGCGCGCCACCAGCGGGGGCGGACCACTGCGGGCGCGCCACGAGAGCCACTTCGGCCATCGTCTGTGCGTCCAGGGTCTGCGCCTGGGCGGTTCCCGTCGAGGCCCGCACCACCTGGTTGTTACCCACGTAGATGCCGACGTCGTAGACGTTGGCGAACACCGTGGACTGGGCGGGGGCCGAGCCGGAATCACCCGGCCCCCCGGACAGGGGGTTGGAGAAGAAGACGATGTCCCCGGGGTTGATCGAGCCGTCCGTGTTCAGCCACAGGCGCCCCTGGGAGTGGAACCAGCCGGCCAGGTCGTCCGGCTTCCAGCTTCCGGAGAGGTCCTGGCCGACGTCGGCCCGGTAGCCGACCTGGGTGTTCTGGTCCGCCGCATACGTGGTGTGCGAGTAGTCCCAGCCGGACAGGACCATGCCCACCAGCGCTGAGGAGGTGATCGCGTACGGGGCGGGGCCGCCGGCGTGCACGTTCGCGCCCGACAGCGGCGTGGGCCGTGATGCGTCCGAGACCAGGGACCCGCCGGCGTTGACGAAGGACTGGGTCCGGGCCACGACGTCGTTGGCGGCGGCGCCATCCGCACCAGCGGCCGGGCCGGCCGGGAGTCCCTGCGGCACGGCCCACTGACCATCGGCCAGCAGGACCGAGACGGCACCCAGCGCACCCTCGGGACTCGCGCTCTGCACGTCGTAGGTCAGGCCGCCGTCATCACCGGGCGCCTCGTCACCGAGTGTGGTCAGGGTGCCGGAAGCCCCGCTGGCCTGCGCCATCTCAGCAACCGTATTAAATGTGTCGCCAGAGGTCGGCTCCGCGGACACCGGAGCCATCATGGGGATGCTCAGCGAGGACGACAGCACCACCGCGCCGGCGAGGCCGACCAGCCTCGGAGCGCGTCGACGCACAGCCTTCTTCACTGTTACCAACAGTCCTTCCACATCACCCGCCGGGAGGGGACATCCACCGGCGACCTACACTTGTTATCTTAACGTAACGTACGCGACTCCGACCACCTTGAAAAGGGGGAAGATCGCAGTTCCGGGACCCCTTGACCGCCGTCTGACGACGGCGCCCAGGCGCCACATCCCGTTATTTTTCCGTCTGACCCTCAGGTTACGTCAAGGTTGACCTGGGTCAGTCAGCCCCCGTAGACCTCAGGGCGCAGCGTACCGATGAACGGCAGGTTGCGGTACCGCTCGGCGTAGTCCAGCCCGTAGCCGACGACGAACTCCGTAGGAATATCGAAGCCGACGTACTTGACGTCCACCTCGACCTTGGCGGCGTCGGGCTTGCGCAGAAGCGTGGCGATCTCCACCGAGGCCGCACCGCGTGAGGACAGGTTGCCCACCAGCCAGGACAGGGTCAGGCCGGAGTCGATGACGTCCTCAACGATGAGAATGTGCCGGTCGGTGACGTCGGTGTCCAGGTCCTTGAGGATGCGCACGACGCCGGAGGACTTGGTGCCCGATCCGTAGGAGGACACCGCCATCCAGTCCATCGGGGCGCTCATGTGCAGCCGGCGCGACAGGTCCGCCATGACGTAGACGGCCCCCTTGAGCACGCCGACGAGCAGAGGGTCACGGCCCGCGTAGTCCGCGTCGATCTGCGCGGCCATCTCATCGAGGCGCTGCCCGATCTGCTCCTCGGTGATGAGAACCTGCTGAAGGTCCGATCCCATGTCCGTGGCGTCCATACGCCCTGCCTTCCTCATGTGTCGTCATGGCTGCGCGGGCTCACCGGGGCCGGGGAGGCCACCGGTCCGCGCCGACGCCATAAGCCTGCCACAACGGGCCCCGGCCTGACACGTCAGCTGACGCGGCGCACCCACACGTCGGGGCGGGCGAGCTCAGCCGGCGTGGGCAGCAGCTCGGGATCGGCCCACACGGCGTTGAGCCCCTCGTGCCCGATACGGGTCACGACGCTGCGCACGAAGGCGGCGCCGTCGGCGTACTGGGCCTCCTTGGCCTCCAGGCCCATGAGCCGGTGCAGCAGGAGCGAGCCCAGTCCGGGCCCGGGGCCGATGCCGCCGTCGGCCGCGCGGCTGCGCGAGAGCACGGCCCGGAGCCGGTGGACCGAGGGCATCCGGTTGGGGTGCACGTCATCGAGGACGACCTCGGCGTGTCCCTCCAGGAAGGTGAGCGCGGCGGCCAGGGAGGCGACCTCGGCGCGGTCCGTGACGTTCATCAGACCCTCGAGCACCCGCCCTCGGCCGGCGCGCGCCGCAAGGCGCACCGCCCGGCCCCGCCGCGGTCGACTCCCCCGCTCCTGCCGGCTCCCGCCGCCGGCGCTTCGGGCACCGTCGGCACTGCCGTAGGCGGCCTCGACGACGGCGCCGATCACCATGCGCATGGAGTCCGACAGGTAGGGGCCGAGCCAGGGCGCGGCGGCCAGCTGGACGGCGTGGGTCATCTCGTGCAGGCAGACCCAGGCGGGCAGGTCGAGCATGTCCAGGTCCATCTGGCGGCGCACCGCCAGTACGTTGGGGGCTACGAGCAGCAGGTGCGGCGACGCCGCCCCATCCCAGCCTCCACCTGTTGTCACGTCACGGGCCGACTCGGTGGCGGGCGTCACGACGTCATCGCCCTCGCCATCCCCCTCACCGGAGGGGTGAGCCGGGCCGGCACTACCGCCCCCGTGACCGCTGGTCCCGCTCGGGGCCGCGGGCACCACCTGCCCCAGGAGCCGGGTGGCCAGCAGGCTCATCGCCCCAGCGACCTCGGCGGCCCCGACGAGCTGGATCGCCTCCGAGGCCGGCGGGGCGGGCACCTGCTCCATGAGGCCACGCAGTGCCCGACTTGAGGCACGCACGAGCCCGGCCCGGTCGACGACGCTGACCCGCGTGGTCTCGGCGACCTGCTGGGCCGCCCGGTTCAGGCCGGTGATCCTGGCGACCCAGGCCGGTGCCTCCTGGGCGGAGCGGCGCAGCACCGCCACCGAGCTGGCGCGCGCCGAACGTGAGGCGCTGGGGCCCGCCGGGATGAGCGCGGTCAGGCGCTCCACCGTCCGCCAGTCGACGAGTCCCGCCGCTGTGCCCTGGGTCGTCACCGTGACACCTTTCTCGCCGAGTTCACCGGGCTGAGCGAGCCCCTGTCCTTCGCTGCTGCGCCGAACACGCCGCCGCGCCCCTCACGAGCAGCCGCAGGAGGCCAGGGGCGCCACGAAGTGGTTGTCGATCGCGGCTGCGGCCGCTCCGCCGCCATTGGCGGGGAAGCCGTTGGCCATGACCGCGAAGGCCAGCTGGCGCCCGTCGGCGGTGGTGACCACGCCGGCCAGGGAGGCGGTCTGCTCCAGTGAGCCGGTCTTGGCGCGCACCGTCCCGGCCGCGGAGGTGTCGTGCAGGCGGTTGCCCAGGGTTCCGTCCAGGGCGGCGACGGGCAGGTCGGCGATGAGGGTGCGCCCGGCCGAGCCGCCCTCGCCTCCGGCGGCCTTGGTAAGGATCTGGGTCAGGAGCCTGGCGGGGACCTTGTTGCCCTTGGCCAGCCCGGAGGAGTCCAGGAGCGTCACCCCGGAGGTGTCGAAGCCGTCCTTGCTCAGCTGGGCGAGCACGGCCTTGGAGGCCCCGGAGAAGTCGGTGGTCTCCTTGGCATGCGCGGCCACGAGCCGCCCCTCGACCTCGGTCATCGTGTTATCGGAGGTCTTCAGCGACAGGGCGAGGATGTCGGACAGCGGGGCTGAGGAGACCGAGGCCACCTCCCGGGCCCCGCCGGAGGCTGCGGCGCGCGTCGGTTCGCCGTCGACCGTGATGCCGGCCTCGCTCAGGTGCTTGGCGAAGGCCTGGGCGGCCCCCATGGCCGGATCATCCGGGTAGCCCTGGTTCTGGGTGGCCGAGACATCCACCATGATCGGCTGAATCTTGGCCACGTACTGCTCGTTGCCGGCCTCCCACTTATCGTTCCACTGGGGGCCGGTGAACAGGGTGTCGTCCAGGCGCAGGGAGACCGACGTCGTCCCCTGGGACTTGAGCTTCTCAGCAGTGGCTCGGGCGAGATCGCCCAGGCCCGCGTGACCGGCCGTGGCGTTCGGGTCGCCCTCGTTCTCGGCCAGCAGCACGTCACCGCCGCCCACGAGGGTGAGGGTCTGCCCCTCCAGGACGGCTTTGGTCTGGAGGGTGTGCCCCGGCCCCATGGAGGACAGGGCGGCCCAGGCGGTGAGCAGCTTGTTGGTGGAGGCCGGCGTCACCCCACTGGCGGCCGAGCGGTCCAGCAGCTCCTCGCCGGTGGCGACGTCGACGACGGAGGCCGTCACGTTCCCCCCGGTCAGGGCGGCGTCGGAGACCACTCCCTGGATGTAGCCGTTCAGGGCATTCTTGGAGGGCGTAGGAGCCCCCTGGTCCAGGCCGGAGGGGGCGGCGGTCTTGGCGCTGGGGGCGGCCGGCGTCGGGAAGGGCCGGGGGGCGACGTCGGCGTAGGCGACCGTCACCGGGCCGGGCAGCAGGTCGAGAGCATCGCCCAGGCTGTAGTAGCCGCCGAAAACCAGCAGGCTCGCCGCTGTCAGGGCAGCGGTCTGGACCTTGCGCATACGTCCTCCGGACTGGGTTGTGGACAGGCTGGGATGGCCTGTATATCAAGTAGGTGGGGCGCCCAGGAGGTTACTGCCACCCGTGCACCGACGTGCAGAGTACGCGTTTACCGGCCTCAGGCGCTGTCGTGCGCCACACTAGTGCCATCAATACCCGCCCCGCCGGATCGACGCCGACCACCAGGCGCCGCTCCAGCGCCCAACGAGCTGAAGACACGAGCGAAGGAGGCTCCCCGTGGAGTTCGACGTCACGATTGAGATCCCCAAGGGCAACCGCAACAAGTACGAGATCGATCACGAGACCGGCCGGATTCGCCTGGACCGCATGCTCTTCACCTCGACGCGCTACCCCGACGACTACGGCTACATCGACGGGACCCTCGGCGAGGACGGCGACCCCCTCGACGCACTGGTCCTGCTGGAGGAGCCGACCTTCCCCGGCTGCGTCATCCGCTGCCGCGCGCTGGGCATGTTCCGCATGCGCGATGAGAAGGGCGGCGACGACAAGGTCCTGTGCGTGCCCAGCGCCGACCAGCGCGCCTCCTGGCGTACCGACATCGAGGACGTCTCGGAGTTCCACCGCCTGGAGATCCAGCACTTCTTCGAGGTCTACAAGGACCTCGAGCCCGGCAAGTCGGTTGAGGGCGCCCACTGGGTGGGCCGCGAGGAGGCCGAGGAGGAGATCCGTCAGTCCTTCCAGCGCGAGGCCGACCGCGTCGCCCACGAGGGCCACTGACACGGACAGCCCGAGTTGGCGGGGCGGGGCGGCATACGCGCTCCGCCCCGCCCCCGTTTTAGAGGCGCACCGCGTAGGGCATGACGCCGGAGTAGCGCATGGAGGTGACGCGCACAGTCATGCCGAAGGTCGGCGCCTCGATCATCGTGTCGTCACCCAGGTAGATGGCCACGTGGTAGATGCCGGACTGGCTGCCGTCGGAGGACCAGAAGACGAGATCCCCGGGCTGGGCGGCGTCGAGCGGAACCAGGGAGCCCTCCCCGTACTGCACGCGTGAGGAGTGCGTGAGCTCCACGCCGGCGGCGGCATAGGAGACCATCGTCAACCCGGAGCAGTCCAGGCCCGCAGCCGACTCCCCGGCCCACACGTAGGGGGTGCCGAGGTAGCCCATGGCCGCGTTGATGGCGGTGGAGGCGGCGCTTCCGGAGTGCGACGGCGCGGGCGCAGGCTCCGGGGCCGGTGCGGGTGCAGGTGCGGCCTCCTCCTCTTCGGCCGCCTCGGGCTCCGGCTGGGAGGTGGTGGCTGGCTCCTGGGCGGAGGACTGGGGGCTCGGGCTGGGCTGGCTCGACTGCTCCTGGGGAGCGGGGGCCGACTCCTGGGGCTGGGCAGCGGCCTGCTCGGCCTGCTTCTGAGCGAGGTCGGCGGCGGCCTTCTCCGAGGCAGCCTTGGCGGCGGCCTGGGCGGCCGCCTCCTCACGGGCCTTGCGCTCGGCCTCGACCTGGTTCTGGTACTTCGTCTCCAGCTCGACGGTGGTGTTGCGCTGCGCCGCCAGCTGGACGATGAGGTTCTGCCGGTTGGTGCGGGTGGTGGTGACGGCGTTCTGGGCGTCGTTGGCAGCGGCCTCGGCGTCGGACTTGGCAGTGGCGGCGGAGGTCTTGGCGGCCTCCTTGGCCGTGACCTTCTGGTCGGCGATGGTCTGCATGCTCGTGGCCACCGCCTCGAGGGCCTCGACGTTCTGGACCTTGGCGTTGTTCTTCTCGCCGGCCCGGGTCAGGGCGACGTCGGCGTCGGCCAGGTCCGCGAGCGACTCGCTGGTCAGGTACGGGGTGAGCGGGTCGAGCGGGTTGCCGCTCTCCTGGTAGGTCTGGACGACGATCGAGCCGAGGTCGGAGCGGGCCGCGGCGGTGCTGGAGGCGGCGGCGTCGGCGTTGGTCTGGGCGGTCTGGGCGTCCTTGGTGGCCGTGTTGAGCTCGTCGACGGCGGTCAGGTAGTCCTCGTTGGCGACCTGAGCCTTGATCTGAGCGTCTTCGAGGTTGCTGCTCTCCTGGGCGAGCTGGGCCTCGAGGGAGGCGATCGAGGTGGAGGTCGAGCGCTCGGAGGCCTTGGAGCGATCAATGTCGCTCTGGTCCACGGGGTCGGCCAGCACCGAGGGCGCCAGGGTGCATGCCAGGGCTACCACTGCGGTGGCGACGACACCGTGTCCGTGCCGTCGTGGGGGGATCGGGCTCACTGGGGTTCTCCGTCGTGATGGGGCTGAACGTGAGGATGACGCCTCACCCGGGGACCGGCGCCGGCCCGCCGTCGGGATCCGTTCCGCGGAATCAGGGGCGCGGAGCGGATCAGGGGACGAAGACGGCAGGCAGCGTCAGCCCGGATGCGACAAAGCCACACTAGTCGCTTTGGTCCCATCTGAAAACAGATTTCACACTATTCACAATCGTAACTTACACCCCTGTAGTTATGCGGATTGCACTTGCGCCGACAGGACTCCCCGCCATCGTCATATGTCTGTGACCGATATGGCATCCGGCACAAATGACCGTTTGTGCAGGTCACTACGGGTTTAAACGGCCGGACCCGTCACTAAGGGAAGACGCTCAACCGCGCCAGCCCAGCCCTATGGCCAGGGGACGCCGAAGCGGCGCCGCACCAACCGCCGCCCCCGCGCCGACCCCTCGCGCAGCCGCATGGCGGACACCCGTTTGGACCACCTGCGGAGGAAACCGCTAAAGTCGGAGCATGTTCCGTCGTCCTGAGGCCCTTCGGCCGGACGCCCCCACCACGGGGCGAATGCGCAGCTGACGCGCACGCCGCCGTCGGCCCACGTGCGCGTCCCCGCCCTCACCCACACCACCACAGAAGTTGCAGCAACGGTGACGGCGGACGACTCAGTGCCACGACCCCTCGCCCCCCCCTGCTGCCGGGCCAGCTCCGACGCCGGGCGCAGCGGGCCCCGGGCAACCGCCCACCAGCGCGCCGCAACCGCCGGCGCGAGGCAGGCACCGCTCGTGACGCTGACATCGCCGCCGGCCACCGGAAACCACCAAGGAATCCTCATGACCGACCAGCACCCCACCGCCCCCGAGGCCGCCCTCCAGAGCACGCAGCCGGCCCCCTCCCCCACCAGCCCGGCGGGCTGGCGCTTCGAGACCAAGCAGGTCCAGGCCGGGCACGACCCGATGTCCGAGCCCGCCCACGCCCGGGCCATCCCGATCTACCAGACCTCCTCCTACGTCTTCGAGTCGGCCGAGCAGGCGGCCGCCCGCTTCGCCCTGACCGACCTGGGCCCGATCTACACGCGCCTGACCAACCCCACCAATGACATCGTCGAGCAGCGGATCGCGGCCCTGGAGGGCGGCGTCGGGGCGCTGCTGACGTCGTCGGGCCAGGCAGCCACGACCCTGGCCCTCGTGACGCTGGGCGGGGCGGGCGACAACATCGTCGCCTCCCCCTCCCTGTACGGCGGGACCACGAACCTGCTCACCCACACCCTGCCGCGCCTGGGCATCGAGGCGCGCTTCGTGGACGAGCCGGGCGACCCGGCGGCCTGGGCGGCGCTGGCCGATGAGCGCACCGTCGCCTTCTTCGGGGAGTCGATCCCCAACCCGCGCGGCGACATCCTCGACATCGAGGCGATCGCGGCGGCCGCGCACGAGCTGGGCATCCCGCTGGTCGTGGACAACACGGTGGCCTCACCCTTCCTGACCCGCCCCTTCGAGTGGGGCGCGGACATCGTGGTGGCCTCAGCGACGAAGTTCCTGGGCGGGCACGGCTCCTCCGTGGCGGGCGTCATCGTGGACTCCGGCAGCTTCGACTTCGCGGCCCAGCCCGAGCGCTTCCCGGGCTTCAACACGCCCGACGAGTCCTACCACGGCCTGGTCTACGCCCGGGACCTGGGGGTGGGCAGCCCGCTGGGCGCGAACCTGGCCTTCATCCTCAAGGCGCGCGCCGAGGGCCAGCGCGACCTCGGTTTCACGCTGGCGCCGCACTCAGCCTTCCTCATCGCCCAGGGCATCGAAACGCTCTCGCTGCGCATGGAGCGGCACGTGGACAACGCCCTGGCGGTGGCCACCTGGCTGGAGGGGCGCGACGACGTCGCCTCGGTGCGCTACTCGGGGCTGGCCTCCAGTCCCTACTACGAGCGGCACCGCAAGTACTGTCCGCGCGGGGCGGGCTCGATCCTCACCTTCGACCTGGCCGGCGGGCGCGAGGCCGGGGCGGCCTTCATCGACGCCCTGAGTCTGTTCTCCAACCTGGCCAATATCGGGGACGTGCGCTCGCTGGCGATCCACCCGGCCACCACGACGCACTCCCAGCTCGACGACGCCGGCCTGGCCGCGGCCGGGATCAGCGCCGGGACCGTGCGCCTGAGCGTGGGGATCGAGCACATCGACGACATCCTGGCCGACCTCGAGCGCGGTCTGGCGGCGGCCCGGGCCGTCGGGGCGGGCGAGCCGAGCGCGGCGGCCGGGGCCTGAGGCGGCGTGCCATGAGTGCGACCACGTCCTCCTCCTACCCCGTCTCCAGCGGCAGTACCGAGACCGAGCCGGCCGCCTTCGGCGTCGGGACGGCCTCCTCCAAGCTGGTGGACCGCAAGGCCGGCTCCCCCACGGGCGCCTGGCGGCCCGGAGACGAGCCGGGGCACCGCCGGTTCCTGGAGATCGGGGACCTGCCCCTGGAGTCCGGGGAAGTCCTGCCCAACACGGTCCTGGCCTTCGAGACCTGGGGGGAGCTGAGCCCACAGCGCGACAACGCGGTGCTCGTGCTGCATGCCCTGACCGGCGACTCCCACGTCACCGGCGAGGCGGGGCCCGGGCACCCGACGCCGGGCTGGTGGTCGGACCTGGTGGGGCCCGGGCGGGCCATCGACACCGAGCGCTACTTCGTGGTGGCCGCCAACATCCTGGGCGGCTGCCAGGGCTCGACGGGGCCGTCGTCGACAGCGCCGGACGGGCGCCCCTGGGGGTCGCGCTTCCCGTGGCTGACCACGCGCGACGCCGTCGAGGCCGAGGCGCGCTTGGCCGACGCCCTGGGGATCGAGGTCTTCCACCTGGTCATCGGGGCCTCACTGGGCGGGCACCGGGCGATCGAGTGGGGGGTCACGCATCCGCAGCGGGTGCGCAACCTGGCGCTGGTGGCCACGGGCGCCTCGACGACCGCCGACCAGCTGGCCTGGTGCCACCTGCAGGAACTGGCGATCGTGGCCGACCCCTTCTTCTTCGACGGCGACTACTACTCGCACTCGGTGGGTCCGGTGCGGGGGCTGGGGCTGGCGCGGGCGCTGGCGCACACGACCTACCGCAGTGCCGCCGAGCTCGATGAGCGCTTCGGGCGGCGCCACCAGGGCGAGGAGGACCCAGCGGTGGGCGGGCGCTACCAGGTGGAGTCCTACCTGGACTACCACGCCGGCAAGCTGCTGGCGCGCTTCGACGCCAACACCTACCTCATCGTCACCCACTCGATGATGGTGCACGACGTCGGCACGGGGCGCGGCGGCATCGAGGCGGCGCTGGCGCGGGTGCAGGCGCGCACGCTCGTGGTGGACGTGGACTCCGACCGGCTCTTCCTGCCCGCCCAGGCCGAGGAGCTGGCCGGCGGCATCCCGGGCGCCAGGCGCGAGACCATCAGCTCCCTGCACGGGCACGACGGCTTCCTCATCGAGGCCGAGCAGATGGACGCCATCCTGCGCGACTTCCTGGCCGGCGCATAGACACCGACACAAACCGACAAAAACTTCAGAAACGACGCGGCTCCGGGTCGATTCTGAAGTTTTTGTCGAAGTGTGTGGCGCGCGCCGCGGCGGCAGGGACCGAGCGGCCGCGGCGTCAGGGACCGAGCGGTCGGCCTTTGGCGACTCGCCCGACTTTGCAGAATCGAGATGTTCCGTTACCTTACCGTGAGACGTCTGACATCTGCCGTCTACGATCTCCTGTTGAAGGCAAGGCCGCCTCGGCTCCCTAGAACGGAACACCCATGACATCGCATAGTCCTTTCTCCCGGAGGCGCCTGCCGGCCCTCCTGGGCTCCCTGCCACTGGCCGCCACCGGCCTGATCGCCGCCGCACCCCCGGCGCACGCCGTCCCCACGTCTGACGGCCTGGCCGACGTCACCATCACGCAGGTGAACGCGCCCGCGGACGGCCTCTACTCCGTCGGCGATGTCATGACCTTCAACATCACCCTGACCAACACCAGCGGCGAGGCCCACTCCTACGCCCCGGCCTCGACGAACCTGTCCGGGAACGTCTCCAAGTGCCGGTGGCGCAACGTCCCGGCCGGGACGACCAAGACCGACTGCACCGGCCTGGCCACGCACACGGTGACCGCCGAGGACCTCAAGGCCGGTGGCTTCACCCCGCAGATCGCCTACGAGGTCAAGGCCGTGGAGTACGCCGGGAAGGCCCTGAGCACCCCGGAGACGATCAAGGGCGCGACGAGCCCAGTCAAGGCCAACTCGCTGCGGGTCGAGTCGATCACGCCGTCGTCGAGCCAGGAGAACTACAAGCTGGGCGACACCGTCAGCTACACGGTGCGCGTGCGCTCGGTGTCGGACAAGACGATCAACGTCGCCGCCACCGAATCCTCCTTCGACGACCTGGGCCGCCAGTGCCACTGGGGCGGCCTCAAGCCGGGCAAGGGCGCCGTCTACAACTGCAAGCCGCTCACCCACACGATCACGCAAGCCGACGTCGACGCCGGCCGCTGGACGCCATCGATCACCCTGACGGCCACCGGAACCGACGGCGCCACCCTCCAGACGCTCACCGCCACCGGCAACCCGATCAACGTCGTCGGCGACCACCCGCAGGCCACGCCCGCACCGGCGCCCGACGCGAGCACGGAGCTGCCGGCCTCAATGAGCCAGGCCCAGCACCTGGCCGCCAACACGGCCACCGACAACTACCGCATCCCGGCGATCACCACCGCCCCCAATGGGGACCTGCTCATCTCCTACGACGAGCGCCCGAAGGACAACGGCAACGGCGGCAGCGACGCCCCCAACCCGAACCACATCGTCCAGCGCCGCTCCACCGACGGCGGCAAGACCTGGTCGGCGCCCACCTACATCCACCAGGGCACGGAGACCGGCAAGAAGGTCGGCTACTCCGACCCGAGCTACGTCGTCGATCACCAGACGGGCACGATCTTCAACTTCCACGTCAAGTCCTACGACCAGGGCTGGGGCGGCTCGCGCGGCGGCACCGACCCGGAGAACCGGGGCATCATCCAGGCCGAGGTGTCGACCTCCACGGACAACGGCTGGACCTGGACGCACCGCACGATCACCGCGGACATCACGAAGGACAAGCCGTGGACCGCGCGTTTCGCGGCCTCGGGCCAGGGCATCCAGATTCAGCACGGGCCCCACGCCGGGCGCCTGGTGCAGCAGTACACGATCAGGACCGCCGGCGGCGCGGTGCAGGCCGTCTCGGTCTACTCCGACGACCACGGGAAGACGTGGCAGGCCGGCACGCCGATCGGGACCGGCATGGATGAGAACAAGGTCGTTGAGCTCTCCGACGGCTCCCTCATGCTCAACTCGCGCGCCTCGGATGGCTCCGGCTTCCGCAAGGTGGCCCACTCCACCGACGGTGGGCAGACCTGGAGCGAGCCGGTGTCCGACAAGAACCTGCCCGACTCGGTGGACAACGCCCAGATCATCCGAGCCTTCCCGAACGCCGCGCCGGACGACCCGCGCGCCAAGGTGCTGCTGCTGAGCCACTCACCGAACCCGCGGCCGTGGTCGCGTGACCGCGGCACCATCTCGATGTCCTGCGACGACGGCGCCTCCTGGACGACCAGCAAGGTCTTCCACGAGCCCTTCGTCGGATACACGACGATCGCGGTGCAGTCCGACGGCAGCATCGGGCTGCTCAGCGAGGACGCCCACAACGGCGCCGACTACGGCGGCATCTGGTACCGCAACTTCACGATGAACTGGCTCGGCGAGCAGTGCGGCCAGAAGCCGGCGGAGCCGAGCCCGGCGCCGTCGCCGACGGCGGCACCCTCAGCGGCACCGACGGAGAAGCCGGCCCCGTCGGCCGCGCCGAGCGCTGAGCCCACGCAGGCACCGGCACCATCCTCCGCGCCCGAGCCGAGCGCTGCGCCCGAGCCGAGCAGCGCCCCGGCGCCGGAGCCCACGACCGCTCCGAGCACGGAGCCCACACCGGCTCCTGCGCCCAGCTCCGCACCTGAGCAGACCGATGGGCCGACCGCTGCGCCCGCACCGGAGACGTCCTCTGCACCGGCCGCCGAACCGACGCAGGCCCCGACGGTGGCGCCTTCTGTTGAGCCCACGCAGGCTCCGGGTGCGCAGCCGAGCTCAGCACCCAAGCCGGGGGCGACGGGTCGGGCCCCGTCGGTGGTGAACCCGAAGGCGACCGGGGCGGCGACGGAGCCTGGGACGCCGTCATCGAGCGCGAGCCCGGCACCGAGCCGGAACGCGGCGCCGACGCCGAAGCCGGGCATGGAGCCCGATGAGATTGATCGGCCGTCTGACGGCACCATGGCGCAGCCGACCGGTGGCGCCAGCGCGCCGAGTGCCGCGCCGACGCAGGCGGCGAAGGCCGGCAGCAGGCTGTCTCGCACGGGGACCAACGCGCTGCTGATCCTGGGCCTTGCGGGTGTCGCGGTTGTCGGCGGGTACCTGCTGCTGCGGGCTCGCCGTTCGAAGAACTGAACACGCGACGAGCCGGTCATCCGGCTCTGAGCACTGACTGAGGGGTGGGACGCCGGCGCGTCCCACCCCTCAGTGCTGTCCTAGGCGGCGGAGCTGACCGCCTCAGCGATCCCCGGCCTTCCTCAGGCGCAGAACGCCCAAAGATGTCCAAATCGGACACAAAGGCCCAGAACGGGGTCAGAAACGGCGCGACGAAACCGCATGATTCCAACGTTCTGTTTCCCGGGTTGGCAACGCCGGGGCTCCTTTGTGTCGGATTTGGACACCAACGCCCTCTAGCGCCCCTGCAATGCGGTCAGGTTCGAGGGCCAGAGTCCGTGAGAGCCTGTTCGTATGCATCGAGCAGACGCCGGGCGTTCTTGAGTGACCGGAAGAGGTGGGCGGTCTCCTGCCAACTCGCGTACTCGTCGGCCGGCATGAGGACCGCACGGCCGTTGTTCGAGACGACACGACCGCCTTCACTATCAGTAGTGGTAGCGAACTTGGAGAATCACCAGGTCATCGCCAGCAACGAGGTACACGAGGCGATGCTCGTCAGTAATCCTTCGCGACCACGCGCCCGAGGCGCCGTACTTGAGCTGCTCGGGTTTCCCGATACCTCCGAAGGGATCGCGAAGCGCCGCATCAATGAGCGTGTTGACCCGTTTGAGGATCCTGCGGTCCGCCTTCTGCCAGTGCTTATAGTCCTCCCAAGCATACGGATCCCATACGAGACGCATCAGTCCTCCCGGTCGAGGTCATGCATCTCCGTCTGGCCCGCACGAGCCCGGTCATACGCATCAAGAAGGCGTCGCGCGTTCTCAGGTGATCGGAACAGGTAGGCGGTCTCCTGCCAAGCAGCGTACTCGTCGGCGGGCATAAGAACAGCACTGCCCTTACGCGAGACAATCTCAACGGCGTCATGATCGGCGTTGACTCGCTCGATGAGCGGGTACAACGTCTTACGCGCCTCGCTTGCACTGATAGACATCAGAGCACCTCTTCCCTCAGGCGTACCAGGATACGGTACCATCCGAGACGATAGACTGCAGGCTCTCTCACTCCCTCACACGGTCCGAGCAGCCACCTACTGCACCTCAACGGCCTCAGGAGCAGCCACAGGGGCACTTCCTGCGAGGGGCTATCACTGAGGGGGTGCGGATGATGTCGAGCTCGTCGACTACCACTGACGCTGACCGGATCGACCCGATTCACCCGGGCGAGGTCCTCATGGAGGACTTCATCGAGGGGTTCGGGATCACCCAGAACAAGCTCGCCACGGCCATCGGCGTGCCCCCGCGCCGCATCAACGAGATCGTGCACGGCAAGCGCGGCATCACCGCCGACACCGCTGTACGACTGGCCAAGTACTTCGGCACGTCTGCCGAGCTCTGGATGAACCTGCAGAGCCACTACGAGCTCAGGCTTGAGCGCCGAGCCCTGCGCGAGCAGCTCGACAGCATCGTGCCACTGCAGTCGGTGGCGTAGACAACGCTGAGGGTATACGTGACCGACGTTCACCTCTGGCGAGGTGAGCCGGCGCGATTCGGCGGCGGTGACTGGACCGCAGATGCTCGCCGAACACGCTTCGACAAGGCGAACGGGACGGAGGCGATCGATGTCGCCGGCCAGCGGGCCACCGGTTTACTCGACGTCGAGGGGGCCGTTGATGTGGAGGGTCTCGACGTCGAACCGTCGGTTGACTCGCGAGGCGGTGGAGTCGTCGATGCGGCCGGAAAAGCGCAGGCCGTGTACGCGCTCGCGCAGGTGCTCGATGACGGCGAGCCGCAGGGCGCTTTCCGGGCCGCAGTACACATCGGCCTCGCTCTCTGTGGCCGAGTTGAGCACGGACTGGTGACGACGTGCATAGTGGAGGCGCACCGCCTCGATGGCTTCGTCGTCGTCAACGCCCGTTCGTTTAGCGATGGCATCGAGCTGACTGATGGTGTCGGCGAGGATCTCGGCGAGGGCGTCGGTCTCCTGCGACTCGACGCACTCGGCGGTCTTCGTGCCGGCCGAGGGCCTGGCGTTGGCCCAGCGGACCACGTAGGGCAGGGCGAGGCCCTGGATGAGGAGCGACAGGAGGGTCGCGCCGGCGACAACGAGGATGATGAGGTTGCGCTCGGTGGAGGCGGCGCCGTCGAAGGAGACGGGGATGGACAGTGCCATCGCCAGTGAGATCGCGCCGCGGAAGCCGGCAACCGTGGAGACGATGCGGCCGCGGATGTTGGTGCGGCGCAGGCGCTGTTCGGGGCGGCGGTCGAGGGCGCGGATGGAGTAGATGATGAGGTGCTGGCCTGCGAATCTTCCCGCGACCATGGCGATGTAGATGATGGGGATGAGGATGAGGCCGCGCATGAGGTCGGCGCGGGGGAGCTCGGCGACGATGCCGGGGAGCGCCACTCCCACCATGACGAAGAGGATGGTGTTGAGGATGTGGGTGAGGATCGTCCAGAAGGGGATGCCAAGGACTCGGGAGCCCAGGGACATGTGCGGGGCAGCGAAGCGGGAGATGACGATTCCGCAGGTGACGACGGCGAGCACGCCCGAGCCGCCGATCTCCTCGGCGATGAAGAAGGTGAGGAACGGGGTGGCCAGGGCGGTGATGGTCGCCAGCATGGGGTCGTCGGTGATGGTGCGGACCCGGATGCCGATCTTGGTGACTGCCGCACCGACGAGGACTCCTGCACCGATTCCTCCCCGAAGGACAGCAGGAGCTGTTGTGCCACGAGGCCGGCGGTGACGCCGGAGGAGTCTTGCGCGGCTTGGAGGGCGATGGCGAAGATGACCAGGGCGGTGCCGTCGTTGAGGAGTGACTCGGCCTGAAGAATGGTGCGGCCGTTGGGGTTGATGCCGCGTCCCAGGCTGGAGACGGCGGTGGCGTCGGTGGGGCCAAGGCAAGCGCCGATGAGGAGGGCGGCTCCCACGCTCAGCCCCGTGAGGACGCCGATGAGGGTGATGAGGGCGGCTGTGATGGCGACGAGTACCGTGGCGCTGAGGATGATGCCGCGCAGGCTTCGCCGCATGCGGTTGAGGGAGACGGACAGCGACTCCCAGTACAGGAGGATCGGCAGGAAGATCGTGAGCACCACCGTGCTGGGCAGGGACATCTCCTCCCCCACTGGGAGCAGCGCGACGCCCACGCCGGAGGCAATGAGAAGTACCGGGGCGATGAGGCGGAATCTGTTGGCGATCGCGTAGGCGACAACAGAGGCGCCGATGAGGGCGACGATCATCTCAATGGTCATGAGGCTGCCGGGTTCCCTTCCTGGGATGAGTGTGGCGGGCGGACTGCGGTCGGCCCGGGAGAGGGGCGCAGTCAGCCAAGCTCGGGGCCAGGTGTGTGTCAGGCCTAGGCCAGGCTAGGCCGGGCGCAGCCTACAGACGCTTCCTTCAGCGCCCCTGGGGATAGTCGATTCGCCTCACGAGACGTCGTTTCAATCTTTGGCGTACGCGGCTCGGGTGAGGGCTTCCAGGCGAGGCTCGATGGACTCGGACATTATGGTGATCTCCCGCTCGGGGAGTCGGTTCGCCCGCGCCTGGCCCTGCCATCCTGACAGGGACGCTGTGATGCGTCTGATCCGCTCCCGCGCCTCCGATTGAGTGAGCCGGTAGTCGTTTGCGATAGCCAGGAGCCCGTCGATCTCGTCGGGCATCGCGTCTGCTCCCATGATCGACGTCGCACGGGGCCGACTGGGGTCGGGGTTCGGGTTGACGTCGAAGACGGGGCTGAGTCGCCAGAGCCCTCGGTCGGCAAGGAACCCGTGGTTGCGCAGGTGGTCGTCCGTGTTGCCGAGGGCGATGCTCGCGATGATTCGGTCGTAGAACTCATGGAGGTCTTGGACGGGCGAGCGTGAGAGGTCGCGAATGGCCTCGGCGAGGTCGGCGTAGTCCTTCTGGTCTCCGTCGGACGATCCGGTGGCCGTCATGGCACTGATATAGCCGATACGCCCGCCATCACGGGTTCTGTCGAATCTCCGCAGGATCAGGATGCTTCGATTGCCCACTTGGGTGAGCTGGTGCTGGGGTGTGCGAACGCCCGCAGCCTCAAGGAGGTCGAGAGCGGTGGCCTCCCAGGCCATGACGTCCCAGGAGTCGCTGGAGTGAGGGAACTTCGCAATGGCGAGGCCGCCGTCATCGAGCCGGACTGAGGCTTTGGGCCGCGCACCGCCGAGGCCCGTCGTCCCTGTGTCGAGAAGTCGTTTGACGGCGTCGGAGGGGTCATCGTCGGAGGCCAGTTCGTCGCTGGCGTGCAGTAGCTCGGGCAGAGCGACGAGCCGCGGGACGCGCGAGGGCTCTCCCAGGAACTCGTCGCTCCCTGGGGCTCGGAAGCGCAGGGCGCCCTGTCGGGTGTCGTCGCTGACGCCCAGGAGGAAGTCGAGGTCGTCCAGCTGACGGGGAACGCGTCCCTCTTCGCGGGCTCGTGATCGTTCGGCCTTGCGGATGAGGTTGCGGCCCCAGCGGTCAGGCGCGCTGTCAGCAAAGGCTCCAATGAGCCCGGACTGGTATTGAGCGCCAGGTACGAGGCTCAGAGCTGGGTCGATGTTCATTCCACCGTCGGCGAGGTAGGTGGGGTCGTAGAGAAAGGTGGTGGAGACCTGGCCGCGCGATCGGGTGACACGCGCTTGGCCGACCAGGCGGTGGGATCCATGGGCATCGGAGACGATCTCGATAGTGGTCATCGGGCGCGCTTTCTGGTGAGGCGGCCGGCGCGGAGGCGGCCGATGTCGCTGGCCAGGGGATCGGCCGCGTCGACAAGCTGGTCGAGAATGCCCAGGGCGCGGAGCACCTGGGTGACGCTGATGAAGCTGACGTTGGGGTTGCCCGACTCGATTTTGCGCAGGGTGTCGCGGGTGATGCCCGCCCGCTCGGACACCTGTTGCGCAGTCAGGCCGAGCACCATGCGCCACCCGCGCACGTGCTCTCCGAACTCCGTCACCTGACGGTCGATTCTGTAGCCCGACATGTTCACCCCATTCACTATGACGACCATAGTAACCTGAACTGAGAGTTGTGACGACGACGTTCGTCGTATTGTTCAGCAAGCTTGGAGAGTGCAACGTCTCCGGCAAGCGATGATCGTCCCCCGGACCCCTGGGCCGCTCGCCGGCGGGTTGTCCAGATCATCCAGCGGCGCGAGTTCAGCACGTGTCCGTAAGCGTGCCGCAGATCCTCATCGCCGAGATGCTCCTTCGCATAGTGCTTGCGGGCCGACCGATGGATATCAGGCTGCGGCATGAGCCCATTGTTTGACAGCGGCTCGCACGGCCTCCGACCGGTTCGTAATCCCCTCATCCGAGGCACGCTTCAGCAATGCGGCAAGATGTTTCTCGTCGAGGCGGACAGTGACAGTCGAGGCGGACAGTGAGAACCGTGCCGGACCCCCGCCCGACTGTGGGCCGCCCAGGAGACGGACGAGGCCGCTGCTGAAGGTCGTAACCAGCCTCAGCTTCGTCAGCCCAGGCCTGGATCTGCTCGTCGCTCACGCGACGTCCGTGGAGAAGGTGCTCACCCACGGCAATATCGTGTACGAAACTCGGTCACAGGGTCTTCCCCCTGTCGCAATATTCGACGACCTGACACCGCACTGAATGAGACGAAGAACCCGCCCCCTGACAGCCCGCGGATGCTTCTGAACAGCTACCAGCGGTCGACCTTCGGTGCCCCGCAGGCGGTGATCTGCTGATCGGCGGACCTGCAGCCGTAGATCAAGAGCAGTTTCGAGATGGAGCCCCTTACTGGCCGCGGGTCAGGCAGTCCTTCCAACTGGCCTTCCACAACCCGGGCTTCGTGGTGGTTCAGCCCAGCGAGGGCCAGCCGATGGTGGCGTCGTCCTGAGCGGAGCAACGACTACGGAGCGGGCAGCTGCCGGCATCCGTGTAATCGTCCGACGACCCCGAAGAGCCGTTCGCGGCAGGTGGTGACCTCTTCCCTCATGTCCATGTCTGAGGGCTGACTAGCCACCCCGTTCTTGTTGAGACACTGACACCATGACTACTCCCCCGCCGATCCACGCCCCAAGCCCACGCCGCTGTCGGGTGAGGAGGTAGTGGCTGGAACAGATGCAACGGTCGTGGATTTCTGGCGCTTCGCGCCATCCAATCTTCGGATGAACAATGCCCGCGGTTACCTGGCTGAGTTCCTGGTGGCGAAGGCGGTCGGTTAGACTGGACTGCGGATCGAGTGGGATCCTTACGATGTTCTGGCGCAGGACAGGACCACGATCGAGGGCAAGACCTCCGCCTATCTCCAGGCATGGGACCAGTATAAACTGTCAACGATTCAGTTCAAGGGGCTTCGCAGCCGGATCTGGACCACAGAGGGCGGACTGACGCCGACTCCGACCTACAACGCTGACGTGTACGTCTTCGCGATCCAGACGGCACGCACCCACGAGGAGTACAACCCCCTACTGGCATCCCAGTGGCGCTTCTACGTCCTTCCCAGGTAGACGGTAGAGGATCTTGTCCAGGAATCCATCGCCTGGCAACCCTGGAGAAACTTGCCGGCCCCTCAGTTGCGTACGAAGAACTTACTGAAGCCATCAAAGCAGCAGCCAGACAGCAGCACAAGAGCCCATAAAGCACATGGATAAAAAGATAACTACATGGTGTCGACACGTACTCATTCCAGCCCCACCTTATCTGAATCCCGCCGATTCCACCGTCGACACTAAATTCCACACCCACAGTCGACTATAAACTACTACATCCCTCACTTGACAGGTCTGCCCGCCGGGCATTCTTAGACATCATCGACTCACATTACCCCAGAAGGGAGCCCCCCTTTTCTCCGTCATAGTCGCCTCATAATGAAGCAAAACCCAAAGATTCCGCCAAGAACAGGTCACAAACTTACTTGAGGAGATTTAGTCAACAAAACATCCCGAAACTCCCCACTTCAGTATTTCCGGAATACCACCCTACGAATCCTTATCACAGATCATTCGAAACACTCGCTAGCAGCCCCAGAATTGGCGCGACAGCCCACGTCTCACTAATTGGGCCGCAGTCTCATCTAACTCGCCAGTTTCGATCCTCCTCAACCAAGAGTCGTATGTGGCTGGCGAACCAAATTCATCAATAACCGACTCGGCATAATCAAGCCATTGAATCATGGATTCCCATCGCATTTTCGACACTCCACTCAAATCAAATACAACCTTTCGAACGTCTTGATAAACTATTCGGATATCCTCGCTTTCAAGCGCAGACCGCATTATTTGCTTATGACAATCTTCCAGATTAACTGACTCCTTCTTTAGGAATACTCTCAAGGCATTATCGACGTCGCGATACACTACATTCTTAACCACCCACCCGAGACTCCTTCGCGGCGCATTCCCGACGAAAGATCTATCGTTCATAATTTTAATGCAGTTTCGAGCAGTTCTCAGTAGTTCTCGAGGATTGCCTAATGACCACACATGGCAAAAGCGAGCAAGCGGAGGAGGGAACTCGGGAACTCGGGAACGTAAAACCTGCCACGATTCTTCCACATCAAGACAACTCAGTTCAAGAATGAAACTTTGTTCTCAAGTTCCTCGTCAAGATCATTGAACGCAAGTCTGTGGATTCTTTTTCTGTTGGGAACATAGTTGTAAGATTTGATTCTTCTCAAGGTCGCGACAATAATGTACGCCAACAAAACTAAAAGCGTGAATAAGCCGAAGAGAACAACCTTTACTAATTCTGGACGAAAGAGATCCCATGAGCTCCAGTAATCTATCAGGCCTACCCCCGTCAGTGCCATCGTTCCTATTTCCAAGCAGGCTAAGATAGCAAAAAGGAATCTGAGAAATGTCTTCTTCCTGTGGGCCTTCAATAACGCCTGTTCTTTACTAAGTGATTCACGGTATTTCAAAGTGTATGTTTGTAAGAGTTCTTTCAGTGACGCAGATGCTATCGACTTTATACTCTCATGGACATGACCATACGAGACCAGAACTTCGTTAAGATAACTGTCAACTATATACTGAATGTGTCTCATCAGTTGGCATCGGAAGCTCAATTCCTCACTGGTATCTTGCTCTATCATCTGAAACCTCCATACAGTCGGAACTTTGACTTCATGATATCTATTACATATGTCACTATGGCGTCGTCAGCTTCTGTCGCGAAGCATGAGTTTGGGATTTTGAACTGCCGATCTAGAATTACTTGGTCTCGACTAGTGTGAGTTCAACTGGTGGTAAAAAGTTTTATCTTCGCGCAAGTTTTGGTAAGCTATGCACTGGATTCCTAGAGTCAAGACGATGCATTTGGGGAAAGTTGTGCGTGCAGATTTGGAAATATGATATGAGTCGTCTACAGCCCCTGGATTGCTGGAAGGCCCGAGCGCCGTGCCACCCACAAGCTATCTGCGACACCATTGAGCTACGGGTTGGTAGAGATTGGAGCATCTGCTTTGGCGGTGATCAGCTATTCCTTTTCCCCACGGTCTTAGTCTGAGATCGAATATTCAGAGGGATTGTTCACAGAGTGCAGGAAGAATCACTGCTGAATAGCGAGGTGGACGTGCTTTTGAGGAGAACTATCGATACCTCCTCAAAACCCAAAGCTTTTAAGCACTGATACAGTTGCCCCCATAAGCGATGCTCCTGTTTTCATAATTTCAGAGACCTTCGTCACTACCTTACCCAGGTCTCCTCCCATAGTATCCGGGGATACACCGTTACGGATTTCTTTTTCAAGAAAGTCGGCAGTGGCTCGAATTTGCGCCTTATCAATTCCTGTCAGGCTATTTTCGTCCTCCCGGAGAGCTTCCACCAGCTTAAGAATATCAGAGGCAGTCAAGCTATTTTCGTTCGTTACCTCACTACCGTTATTCTGCCACCCCCCAACGTTAATATTTCCACCTACAGCATTACCATCCCCAAGGATTCCTATATTAGTCACAGTCGACCCCTCTCTCATTTTTAACTCCCAAGATTTTGGCGTTAGTGCCAGTGTTCTAGGTGGGACATTCAACATAATCGAAATCATCCTCCAATCGTCGGGAGGCTCCACCACCCCTTTTCCGGACATCCACCTACATAAATATACCCACTCTCTGTCGCTGATATTAAAATCACGCCAGTACGCATCCTCTATAGGTACCTGCTTACCCGCATTGGCAGCATGTTCAAATATGTCGTTGACAACCAGAATTGAGTATTTTTTACAATCCTCCTCGGAAAGACGGCGGACATCAATATAGTTCCACCTACAGAACACAAATATAATCACTCCGATAAGGATGACCATATTAAGAATAGCGCACACGCTTTGCCCCATCGCAGTATATTACCTAGGTTATGATAAAAATGCCGCGAGTTTTCTCCACATCTTAAAGTTGGCTATTCTTTAACCTCAAAGAGTCACACATTAAACCTAAACTCGACCACGTCCCCATCTGCCATGACGTAGTCCTTTCCTTCCATGCGCACTCGGCCGTGAGCGCGGGCTTCGGCAACGCTGCCGTACTGGACCAGGTCATCGTAACTCACGATTTCGGCCTTGATAAAGCCTCGCTCGAAGTCCGTGTGAATAACACCGGCCGCCTGGGGCGCTGTCGCGCCCTTGCGGATCGTCCACGCGCGGGACTCCTTCTCCCCCGCCGTCAGGTACGTCTGCAGCCCCAGGGTGTCGAAGCCAACCCGGGCCAGCTTGTCCAGGCCGGACTCCTCCTGCCCGTTGTCGTGCAGCATCTCCGCCGCCTCCTCGGGCTCCAGCTCCACGAGCTCGGCCTCGAACTGGGCGTCCAGGAAGATCGCCTCCGCCGGCGCCACCAACTCGCGCAGCTCGGCCTGGCGGGCCTCGTCGCTCATCCCGGCGTCGTCCATGTTGAACACATAGATGAACGGCTTGGTGGTCATGAGCTGGAAGGTCTTGAGCACCTCCGCGTCGATCCCAGCCGCCTCGGCCCCGGCGGACAGCAGCGTCCCCTCCTCCAGGACCTTGAGGGCCGCCTGCGCCGTCTCCCGCACCACCGGCTCCGTCTTCTTGCCCCGCACCTCCTTCTCCAGGCGCGGGATCGCCTTCTCCAGGGTCTGCATGTCCGCCAGCACCAGCTCAGTGCTGATCGTCTCGATGTCCCCGGCCGGCTCCACCTTCCCATCCACGTGGACCACGTCCGGGTCCTCGAAGGCGCGCGTCACCATGCAGATGGCGTCCGCCTCGCGGATGTTGGCCAGAAACTGGTTGCCCAGCCCCTCGCCCTCGCTGGCGCCGCGCACGATCCCGGCGATGTCCACGAAGGAGACCGTCGCCGGCACCACCCTCGCGGAGTGGAACAGCTCGGCGAGCTTGTCCAGGCGCGCGTCCGGCAGGGGCACAACCCCCACGTTCGGCTCAATGGTCGCGAACGGGTAGTTGGCGGCCAGGACGGTCGCGCGGGTCAGAGCATTGAACAGGGTGGACTTGCCGACGTTGGGCAGTCCGACGATTCCGATGGTAAGTGCCACGCAGCAGAGTTTAGACGGCCCCTGTGACACTGTCCGCCCCGACGGCGCCCCCGGGCCGGGTCACGCCGTCGGCCGCCCCACTCACTTCCCGGGGAGCTCGTTCGTCCGGACCGATGCCCACAGATCACCCCACGAGGTGTAGAAGCCCCCACTGGCATTGGCCCCGATCCCCACCGTCACCGCAACCAGGCCCGCCGTCACCACGATCACCAGGGCGCGCCCCAGGATCGCGCCGCCCAGCCGCACCGCCGACCGCCTGCCGCCGTCACGCCGTCGGCCCCAGCGGGGCGACCAGAACAAGACGACGCCCAGCGCCCCCAGCGAGACGACCACGGCCAGGATCATCGTGCCCAGACCGTTGATCTCGAAGGGCTTGGCACGCACCGAGGAGACCGACTTCGCCGCGCGCTGGTCCTTGGACGTCTCCGACAGGGGCTTCACGCCATCGGTGGTGGCCTTGGCCCTCGTATCGCCCTGAGGCGCAGGAAGGCCGGCCGCCGTGAACACGGCCGGGTCCGAGCCCCACCACGTCAGCAGTGACGGGAAATGGCCGCTCCACAGGGTCCAGGAATGCCCGCCGGTACTCGGGGTATCAACCGTCACCGAGTCCGGTTTCCGCACCACCTCATCCATGCTCCAGGCGGTTCGGGCCGTGCCGTAGGGGTCGTCCTGGGCCCCCAGGACGTAGAAGCGCATGCCGTCGGGCTTGCGCTTTCCCAGCATGGTGGACAGCCCGTTCTGCGCCTGGAGCTCCCGGCCGCTGTGCGCCAGCGAGCCCTCACCGGGCAGGTCGTAGGAGGACATGACGCCCACCGCGCCGAAGCGCTGCGGGACGTCGTAGGCGGTCCGTGCCGCGCAGTAGGCGCCCGCCGAGATCCCCATGATCATCCAGCCGGCCCGCTGCGTGGTGACGTTGGGGAAGGTCGCCTGGATCATGCGGGGAATCTCCTCCGCGGTCCAGGTCCCCACAGGCGGGCGGCCGTTGATGTTGACGCAGTCGGGCTGGCTGGCGCCGTCCGCGTTGAGCGAGGGGAAGACCAGGATCGACGGCGGGATACGGCCGGCGTCGATCGCCTCCTTAAGCCGCTGGGGTGAGGCGATGCCCGTCACCAGGGACTGCGGGTCGCCGACCCAGCCGTGCAGGCCCACCAGGACGTTGTAGGTGCGGCCGTCATCGGGCCGGTAGCCCGCCGGCAGGACGACGCGCACCGGCAGGGTGATGCCGCTGACCGGGCCGGTCCAGGTGGCCTCCTGCGAGCCGTCGCCGACGTCGTGGAAGGATGCCTTCCAGGCCGAGGCCGGGGCGGTACCGAAAGCGGAGGACTTCGGCGGGGACTCGATGCGCGAGTTGGCCTGGGTGCGAGGGGCGGCGGCCTTGGCGAGGTCGCCGACGGTGCGCACGTAATGCATGGGCCGGTTGATGAGCAGGCCCCCAAGCACCACAACGAGCAGTACCGGCACGCCCACCATGACGGTGCGCGCCGTATAGCGGCCGATGCCCCGCAGCACCGTGCGCAACGCGGGGCGGGTGAGTCGGGTGGGCTCGTCTGCGCTGGAGGCGCCCGCGGCGGCCGGAACAGTTCGCGGCAGGAGGACTGCCGCGACGACGGTAGTCACAACGGCAAGGACCAGCACGACCGCGATCGTTCTCAGGCTGGTCAGCGGGATGCTGCGCAAGAGGCTCACGTCCGACAAGCATGGCACCACCTGCTCAGATACCCATCATCCGTGGGTGGCAGAAGGGCAGTGCTCTTAGTCTCCTCCCCGCTTGTGCGGGCGGGCTCGAGCGGGACGCAGGACTGTTGCCCCAGGTCCGCCCGGTCGGTTGGCACATGCCTTGGGAAAAACGTGCCCGACGACGCCGGAGCAGACCGGGCCGGCAGACCGAGCCGACGGACAGGGAGGCGGCGGGGCTTCGTGGGGACTGTCCGTGGGGCTTCAGGGCACCGAATAGATGTCACACCCCTGGGGCACCATCGGTTCATGAGCTCCTCAGCGGTCCTGCTTCCCATCCTGCTGCTCCTCGTCGGCCTGGTGATCGGGGTGGTCATCGGCTACCTCGGCGCGCTCGCCCGGCGCACCACCGCGCACCAGTCGGCCGGCGAGCAGGTGGCCGAGCTGCGGGCGCAGGCCGCCCAGTGGCAAGCCCGGGCCGAGGAGCTGTCCTCACGCACCCAGGTGGCCGAGGAGCGCGCCGAGCGGGACGGCTCCGTGCTTCGGGCGCTCGCACCCGTGCGCAGCCAGCTGGAGCAGGTGGGGGCCCGGGTGGAGTCCTTGGAGAAGCAGCGGGCGGAGCAGCACGCGGCCCTGGCCGAGCAGCTGAGGGCCACCGCCCTGCGCGAACAGGACCTGGCCCGCTCCACGGCATCCTTGGAGGGGGCGCTGCGCTCACGCTCGGCGCGCGGCATGTGGGGTGAGGTCGAGTTGGCCCGGGTCCTGGAGGCTTCCGGGATGATGCGGCACGTGGACTTCTCCGAGCAGCGCACCATCGGGGCGCTGGTCCAGCGGCGCGGCAGGCCGGCGGGCACACCGGGCTCAGCGGGCACGGTGGGCGCGGTGGGCTCGGCCGCCGGTGAGGGGGCTGCCGGACGCTCCCGGCCCGACGTCGTCGTCCACCTGCCCGGAGAGGGCTACCTGGCCGTGGACGCCAAGGCGCCCATGGACTCCTACCTGGCGGCCACCACCGTCCAGGGCACCGGCCCCGAGGATGAGGAGCGGCGCGGGGAGCTCCTGGAGGCTCATGCCAGGGCGCTGCGCGGGCACGTCGACCAGCTCGCCGCGCGCCGCTACGACCGGGCCCTGGGGGACTCCCCCGAGCTCGTGGTCCTCTTCGTCCCGGCGGAGGCGGTGCTCTCGGCCGCCCTGGAGGCGGACCCCGCACTCCTGGAGCACGCGCTGGGGCGCGGCGTCGCCCTGGCCTCACCCGTGTCGCTGCTGACCCTGCTGCGCACCTGCGCCACGGCCTGGGCCCGCACCGCCGTCAACGACGACGCCCGCGAGCTGCTGGAGCTCGGCCGCACCCTCTACGAGCGGCTAGGGACCGTCGCCGGTCACCTCGACGCCCTCGGTGGGGCATTGCGGCGCAGCGTCACCGCCTACAACAAGGCGGTCGGCTCCATGGAGAACCGGCTCCTGGTGACCGCCCGCTCCCTGGAGACCCTCGGCGAGCAGGTGGACTCCCCCACGCTCATCAGTGCCGACGCCGCCCAGGTGCGCAGCTTCACCGCACCCGAGCTCACCACCGACGAGCACCCCGCCCCCACAACGACGTAACGCACACCACATGCTCGGCCCGTGATGATTGACGCTTCCATGGCGTCTATCAGACAGCGTTGTCTCCCGTCTCATAACTGGCTGACACGCTGCCAGGACGTTCATACGTCCGGCTGGAGAAAGTCTCCACCTCATCAGACCTTCTCGGAGGAAGACATCATGCTGCTGTCATTCATCGGAATGATCATCGCCGGCGCCGTGCTCGGCGCCCTCGCCCGCCTCGTCATGCGCGGCGAGCAGAACATCTCGATCCTGTGGACCATCGTGCTGGGCGCCGTGGGCGCACTCGTCGGGGGTGCGATCGCCAGCGTCTTCGGCGTCGCCCACACCAACGGCTTCGACTGGATCCGCTGGGCCCTGTCCCTCGTCGCCGCCATCGTGGCGATCTCCGTCTACCTGGGCGTCACCGGGCGCAAGTAACCCTTCAGCGCCCTGAAGCGGGTTCCGCAGAGGCACTCACCGCCTCCCCGGAACCCGCTTCAATTTTTGTGACGCAAGCCATGACGCGAGGTCGTGAGGATTCCCCGGCCAACGGCGTCCTACCTACAGCGCGGCAATCATGACGGGCAGCAACACCAGTCAGTCACGTCGGCCACTCACACGAGCCGGCCTGGCAGCCACCAAGGCGCCGTGACGAACCAGCTGCTGGGCTGCGCACCACATATCCCGTCACCATCCATTCACGGATCAACGAAAGAGGCTCCAATGAGCAACAACGCCATCCCCCAGACCGGTCAGCAGCGCGAGCGCATCGAGAAGCTCGAGGAGGACAAGACCCCCCGCGGCCCCCTCCAGACCTCGCACGGCGTGACCACCATCGAGGAGAACGTCGTCGCCAAGATCGCTGGCATGGCTGCTCGTGAGGTGCCCGGCGTCTACGACATGGGCAACGCCGTTCGCCGCGCCTTCAGCGCCGTGACCGACCGCATCCCCAACGCCCAGACCAACGTCGCCGGCGGGATCAGCGTCCAGAAGGGCGAGACCCAGGCCGCCGTCGAGGTCACCGTGGTCGTTGAGTACGGTGTCTCCATCGTCGAGGTCTCCAACGCCATCCGCCGCAACATCATCGAGCAGATCGAGGGCACCACCGGCCTGGAGGTCGTCGAGGTCAACATCAACGTCACCGACGTCCACCTGCCCGACGACGACTCCGGCAGCTCCGAGGCCGCCGACCTTAAGTGACCCATCCTGACGCCCTGATCTGAGGAGCTCTCAATGAAGACAACGTACCTGGCCCTCCTGGTGGGCCTGTTCCTTGGCACCATTCTCGCCTTCGGCTCTTTCGCCGACTTCGTCCTGGTGGCCCTATGCGGCGCGGCCGGACTGGGGGTGGGCCTCTACCTGGAGGGCCGGGTCGATGTCCACAGCATCCTGGATCGGCGAAAGAAGTGACGATGGCGACCGCCACCCAGCCCGCCATCACACAGCCTGGCCCCACCCAGGACGAGGCCTCGTCCTGGGAGCAGCGCGGCACCACCACCATTCCGGCCAAGGTCGTCGCCCAGATCGCCGCCCAGGCCGCCTATGAGACCGGCAACGTCGGCTCGAACGCCGGGGGACTCCTGGGAATTGGCGCCCGCCGCAACTTCGCCTCCCGACCCGAGGCCCAGTGCGAGCTCTACGGGCAGGTCGCCGTCCTCCACCTGGACCTCGGCCTGGTCTTTCCCACGCCACTGTCCTCCACCGTCGACGATCTGCGCGCGCACGTGCGCGGCCGCGTCGAGCACCTCACCGGGCTGAGCGTCGGCAAGATCACCATCGAGATCTCCTGGCTCAATCCGAGCAGCCACGTCAGGAAGAGCCTGAAATGAGAACACCCGTCCCGAAACTCATTCGTCGCCCCTCTCGCAGCACCCCCAGTGCCATCCTGGCACTGCTGCTGCTCACGGCCGGAGGCCTGGGGGCCTGGCTGGCGGGGCACCGGATTGTCACCGGCACCTGGCCGGACCGCACCGTCACCACGCTCGACACCATCGGCTCTGCCACCCTCGGCTCCGTCGCGGTGCTCGCCGCCGCCGGGATCGCCGCCGCCTGCGCCCTGGCCATGATCCTCGCGGCCCTGTGGCCGGGGCTGCCCGAGCGCGTCGCGCTCCTCCCCGACACCGTCCCAGGCCAGACCGCGGTGAGGCGCCGTGACCTGGCCAGCCTGGTGAGGACCCAGGTCGAGCAGATCGGCGGGGTCCACTCCGCCACCGTCACCACCCGTCGCTCCCGGGTCGACGTCGTCGTCCTCAGTGTCCTGGACGACCTCGAGCCGGTGCAGGAAGCCGCCCGTAAGACGACCGACGAGGCCCTGGAGACACTCCAGCCCGCGGGCATCACACGCAGCCGCGTGCGGATCAAGCGCACGAGCTGAAGGAGATACGACCATGCGTTCAGTTTCTGGTGTCCTCAACCGGACGGCCCTGGCCGGCTGCGGGCTTCTCATCGCGGCGGCGTCATCCTGGGTCCTGGCCTCCGGCCTCGATGCCGGTCGGTCCTGGCCCGACGCCGCCCCCTACCTGGCCACGGCGCAGGACCGAGTGGGCAGCCTCATCGCGCCCCAGGCGCACTGGCTCCTGCCGGTGGCCGCGCTGGTCTCCGTGCTCGCCGTCATCGCCGGGTTGGTCCTGCTCGCCATGCAGATCCCCCGCAAGGCGGCCGCCTCTCCCCTGAGGCTCAGCGACTCCGAGGGAGTCCTCATGGCCACCGTCGCCCCCGAGGTCCTGTCACAGGCCCTGTCCGAGCGGGCCGAGGACGTCCCCGGGGTGGAGCAGTGCGCCGTGTGGGTCACCGGTTCCCCGAGCAGCCTCTGGGTGCAGGCGGACGCCACCGTGTCCCAGGACTGCGAGGTCGCATGGGCCGTGGCGGAGCTCAGGGGCCGGCTCGAGGATGACGTGACCACGTCCCTGGGCACGCGCCCCCGGCAGGTCGACGTCCTGGTGGGGCTGGAGCGCTCCACGAGCAAGCGCAGCGTCTCACAGACCGTCACAGGTCAGCACTCGCCCGAGATCACCGGGAACGGCGATGGTGCGTGAGACGCAGGACGAGGCCGCAGCGGCGCCTGTCCCGCGTCCAGACCACGCCGCACAACCCGCCTCGCCCGGCGCGTCGCCAGACAAGGACCGCTACCTGGTCCTGCGCGCCCAGGACGGGGACATCAACGCCTTCGAGCAGCTCGTCGAGCGTTACCAGGGCCGCCTGTTCCGCACCGCCTACATGATCGTGCGCAACCGTCACGACAGTGAGGACATCGTCCAGGACACCCTCATCCAGGCCTGGCGCAGTCTTCACCTCGTCAGGGAGCCCGCCGCCTTCCGAGGCTGGCTCATGCGGATCTGCACCAACAAAGCCACCAGCATGGCGCGCAAGCGTCAGCGCCGGGCCACCGACGCCTACGACGCCGAGGACCTGGAGACCGCGAGCGCCATGGCGGAGACGACGTCGAGCAGCACCGCTGACCCGGCCGAGTCCAGTGAGGTCAACGCCCAGATCGAGGCGCTGGCTGACCTGTTGGCCTCCGTGCAGCCTGAGCTGCGCATCGTCTGGGTGCTCCGAGAGGTCGACGACATGTCCTACGAAGAGATCGCCCAGACCCTGAACCTGACCGAGTCCACCGTCCGAGGGAGGCTGGCACGCGCCCGTTCTCTCGTCATGCGCCAGATGAAGGAGTGGGCATGAGCACCGTCAACCAGCTCTCACACAGCGTCCGACGCGCGACGGCGTCGGCCACCAATTCCTTCGCCCGGTCTCATGAGCAGGACGACGCCGACACGCGAGAGTACCAGCGTCTGATCGCCTCCCTGCACGAGGAGTGGGATCGGCTGGAGTCTCAGGCGAACACCTCGGTCATGCCCAAGCGCCACCTGATGGACGCCATCCTCGCCGAGACCCGTCACGGCGCCCAGGTGGAGATGCCCGCGACCGACCTGGGGCCCTACAGCATGTCCGAGTTCTCGCTGCGGGCGCTCATCCGACGCACCGTGGACGGCGTGCCCGGGGCCCGCGCCCTGCGCTCGACCTGCGAGCACGCGCCCTCAGGCAAGGGTCACCGCGGCCTGGGGGTTCCGCAGACCATCTCCTGCCGGATCTCCGCCCACCTCAGCGTAGACAGCCTGCCGCAGCTCGGTCAGCAGGTGCGCGACGCCGTTCGAGCCGCCTGCCATGAGAACCTTGGGGTGTCCCCAACCGTCAACGTCCACATCGAGGATCTCCACGATGACGACTAGTCTCTCAGCGGCCGAGCTGGCCCACCTGGTCACTGCTGTCCCCGGCGTCCGAGCAATCGAGCCGGGGATCGGCAGCACGTTGAGGGCGCTCGGCAGCCACATGCGCCAGCAGGATCCTCAACAGGCCCGCTTCGGCGTGATCGTCGAGGAGGGCTCGAACCGGGCCGTCATCGAGATCGGTATCGACGGCTCCCGGCCCGTCAAGGACATCGTGCGCGACGTCCAGGAGACCATCCTCCGCTCGCTATCGCAGGCGAGCGAGTCCGGCGAAACCTCCGAGGCCCGGGAGAGCTCCGGCTCCTCCGACGTCGGAGACCAGAGCGCGCCTCAGGTCACGGTACGGGTCCAGTCCCTGCTGTAGTCGCCCAGCCCACAGCAGACCAGCCTCGTGCAGGTTGCAGCATGAGACGACGTCGGGGCACCGGTCAGATGATCGGTGCCCCGACGTCGGTCATGGGGTTCAGCGTGAGCCCAGCGGGCGCGGGGCTCAGCAGGACTCAGCTGCGCTCACGAACGACGGCGCCGGAGACGTCGGCCTCCTCCAGGCGCACCATGCGCGACCCGGTCACCAGGCGGTGCCCCAGCCAGATGGCCCCGAAGACCGGTAGGCCGATGTAGGAGGAGAGCACCTCCACCAGCTGGCCCTTGAAGACCGCCTCGTAGTTCTGGCCCAGGATCACCAGGGCGCACAGGGTGAAGGCCAGGACCGGTCCCAGCGGGAACCAGGGCGCCTGGTAGGGCAGGTCGGCCGGGTCATTGCCCTGGAGCACGTAGGCGCGCCGGAAGCGGAAGTGGCACGCGGCGATCCCCAGCCACACGATGAACCCGCACAGGGCCGAGACGTTGACCAACCACGCGTAGGCGGTGTTCTGTCCCACCACGGCGGTCAGGAAGCCGGCCGCCCCCACCAGCGCCGTCGCCCCCAGGGCACGCACCGGGACCCCGTGACGGTTGACGTAGGAGAACCAGGCCGGCGCCTGCCCCTGCAGGGCCATCGAGTGGAGCATGCGGGTCGAGGCGTACAGGCCGGAGTTTCCGGCGCTGAGTACCGCGGTGAGGATGACGGCGTTCATGAGGGCCGCCGCGATCCCGATCCCCGCCCGTTCGAAGACCAGGGTGAAGGGCGAGTAGGCCACGTCCTCGGTCTCGGTGTGCAGCAGTCGGCTGTCGTTGAAGGCGATGAGGAAGCCGATGACCGTGATCGCCCCGATGTAGAAGATCATGATCCGCCAGAACACCGTGTGGATCGCCTTGGGCACGTCCCGGCGCGGGTTGCGGGCCTCACCGGCCGCCACGCCCACCAGCTCGGTGCCCTGGAAGGAGAATCCGGCCACCATGAACACCGACACGATCGCCAGCATCCCGCCGTGGAAGGGCGCGTCCTTGACGACCCAGTTGCTGAAGCCCGGGGACGTCCCGCCGATGATGCCGGCGATCATGGCCAGCCCCGCCACGAGGAAGACGATGACCGTGACCACCTTGATGGCCGACAGCCAGAACTCGCCCTCACCGAAGGCGCGGGCCGACAGGGCGTTGAGCGTTGTCAGCAGTGCTAGGAACAGTGCCGCCCAGATCCATGAGGGCACCCCCGGCAGCCAGTAGCCCATGACGATTCCGGCGGCCACCAGCTCGGCCGCCACCGTGATCGCCCAGTTGAACCAGTAGTTCCAGCCCATGGCAAACCCGAAGGACGGACTGACGAACCGGGTGGCGTAGGTCTGGAAGGAGCCGGCCACCGGCATGTGCGCCGTCATCTCGCCCAGAGACTGCATGAGCAGCAGCACCATGAGGCCGATCGCCGCGTAGGCCACCAGGGCACCGCCCGGGCCGGCCGTGGAGACCGTGGCGCCTGAGGCCACGAACAGCCCCGTGCCGATGGCGCCGCCGATGGCGATCATCTGCATGTGCCTGTTGGTCAGGCTCCGGTGCAGCCCGCCGTCCTCCTCGAGGGCCTCATTGGAGACCTGCCCGGAGGCGCTGGAGACCCCCGAGCCCACGGGGTCTGCGGAGGTCACAGGGTCAGCACTGTCGGAGCTGCCGGCGCCGTCGGTAGCGGGCCGCCCGCCCGACGCGGCGGGGGCAGGGCCACTGGGGGCCGACTCGTCATGGGAATGTGTCACCCGACTGAGGGTAATCGTCAGGTGTGCAACCCGGCGTTCACCTTCGGCCTGTCTCACGCAGTCGGGCGTGTGCTGACGCTCACGGCCGGCCCTGTGGCCGGGGCGGAAGGGGTGGGCGGCGCGGCCTCAGCAGGTGTGGTTGGCGGCCGGCTCGCGGCGTTTGTGGGCCGAGGCGGCCCCCTGAGCCGCCATGAGGTCGGCGCGCAGGTTCTTGGGCAGGGAGAAGGAGATCTTCTCCGTGGTGGTGCGCACCTCCTCGACGTCGTCGAAGCCGAACTCGGCCAGGCGCTCGACCACCTCGCGCACCAGGATCTCCGGCACCGAGGCGCCCGAGGTCAGGCCGACCGTCTCGACGCCGTCGAACCAGGACGGGTCGATCTCGCTGGCGAAGTCCACCCGGTGGGCGGCGCCCGCACCGGCCTCGAGGGCCACCTCCTTGAGGCGCACCGAGTTCGAGGAGTTGCCGGAGCCGACCACGATCATGAGGTCCACCCTCGGGGCGATCTTCTTGACCGCGGCCTGACGGTTCTGGGTGGCGTAGCAGATGTCCTCGCCGGGCGGGTCGATCATTTCCGGGAAGCGCTCGCGCAGCAGGCGCACCGTCTCCATGGTCTCATCGACGCTCAGGGTGGTCTGGCTGATCCACACGACCTTGGAGGGGTCACGCACCTCGACCTGGTCCACCTCGTGGGGGCCGTTGACGACCTGGATGTGGTCGGGGGCCTCGCCCTGGGTGCCCTCGACCTCCTCGTGGCCGGTATGGCCCACGAGGATGATGTCGTAGTCCTTGTCCGCGAAGCGCACCGCCTGCTTGTGCACCTTGGTCACCAGCGGGCAGGTCGCGTCAATCGTGTCCAGCCGGCGCTCGGCGGCCTCGGCGTGGACGGCCGGGGAGACGCCGTGGGCGGAGAAGACGACGCGGGCGCCCACCGGCACCTCGTCGGTCTCGGAGACGAAGATGGCGCCGCGCTTGGAGAGGGCCTCCACGACGTACTTGTTGTGGACGATCTCCTTGCGCACGTAGATCGGCGCCCCGTAGTGGGCCAGGGCCTGCTCGACGGCGTCGACGGCGCGGTCCACGCCGGCGCAGTAGCCGCGCGGGGCGGCCATGAGGATCCGCTTGCCGCCCTTGGTAGAGGGGGATGCGGCGTCGGTGTGCTCGCTGGCGAGCTCGCTGGTCGTCACGGTCACCACTGTGCCACAGTGGGACCCAGGTCCCCAGTGGTGGACGTGGCACAGTGGTGCATGTGACAGGCCAGAGCCCCTCCCAGCCCAGCCCGCAGCCCTCCCCCGGTGCCGGCCGCGTGTCCGGCCCCCACGCGGGCGGCGGCCCCGGCAACTCCGGCAGCCCCGACGGCCCCCGGGAGCTGGCGCCGCGAGCGAACCTCACCACCGCGGAGAACCCGTGGCCGCTGCGGCTGCTGTCGTCCAAGATCGACCAGTACGTGGCCCGCATGAGCCAGGTGTGGGTGGAGGGGCAGGTCATTCAGCTCAACCGCCGCCCCGGCGCCGGCATGGCCTTCCTCACCCTGCGGGACACGGACGCCGATATCTCCATGTCGGTGTCCATCTACGCCCGGGTTCTCGACGCCGTCCTGGCCCGCACCGGCGCCGAGCTCGGCGAGGGCGCCCGCGTGGTGGTGCGCGCCAAGCCCACCTTCTGGGCCAAGCGGGGCTCACTCCAGCTGCAGGCCGACGACATCCGGCCCGTCGGCGTCGGCGACCTGCTGGCCCGCATCGAGCAGCTGCGCCGCATCCTGGCCGCCGAGGGCCTGTTCGACGCCGAGCGTAAGCGGCCCCTGCCCTTCCTGCCGCGCAAGGTGGGCCTCGTGTGCGGCCGCCAGGCCAAGGCCAAGGACGACGTGCTCGTCAACGCCCGCCTGCGCTGGCCCGGCCTGCCCTTCGAGGTGCGGGAGGTCGCCGTCCAGGGGGCGCGCGCCGTCGGCGAGGTCACCCGGGCCGTCCAGGAGCTCGACTCCGACGCACTGATCGACGTCATCGTCGTGGCCCGCGGGGGCGGCGCCGTCGAGGACCTGCTGCCCTTCTCCGACGAGGGGCTCGTGCGCGCCGCGGCCGCCTGCCGCACGCCGCTGGTCTCGGCGATCGGCCACGAGACCGACTGCCCCCTACTGGACCTGGTGGCCGACTACCGGGCCTCCACCCCCACCGACGCCGCCCGCCGGATCGTCCCCGACCTCGCCCAGGAGACCGTGGGCCTGGACTCGGCCCGCGAGCGCCTGCGCAGCGTGCTCGCCTCGCGGCTGGACGCCGAGCAGGCGGCCCTGGACCAGCTGCGGGCCCGGCCGGTCATGGCTGACCCCACCTTGATCGTGCGCGACCGGGTGAGCGAGCTGGGGCAGGCCCGCGACAGGATGCGCCGGGCCGTGGAGCATCGCCTGTCGTTGGCGGCCGCGGACCTGCGCGCCGATCGCGCCCGGCTGACGGCCCTGTCGCCGCAGGGGGTCCTGGACCGCGGCTACACGATTCTGCGCACTCCCGGCGGCAAGGTCATCACCAGCGCCGAGGACGTCAAGAAGGGCGACCTCATCGAGGGGGTTCTGGCCCACGGGCGGCTCGTCGCCCAGGTCGTCGGCGCCACCAAGCCCCGGCCCGCCGATATCGGCTGAGCGGCGGCTAAGTGCCGGCTGCACTTCGGGCACCGCGCCGATACAAGCGCTAGTCAATCGCGCCTGGATCGCGCGCATCGGGCAGACCCAGGCAGTGAAGCTCACTGAGGCCGGCCGCGGGGCACTGGCGCAGGCAAGTGTGGCAGACCTGCTGACGCGCCTCGATGAAACGGCCTCCAACGACGCAGCAGGGTAGCGGTCTGACGCGTCGGTCTGGGCACTCTCGCGCCGAGGACATCACCTGGGCCCGCCTTGTCCACTCCGCCCCCGGGCCGGTCCGTGCGAGAATCGGGGCGTGAGCTCCGAGATGAACCCCGGCCCGTACTCCGACCAGTACCCAGACGAGTACTCACCCCAGAGCAGCCCCTACTCGGCGCCCTCAGGATCGTCAGGGTCTTCAGCGTCGTCTGCCTCTGCCGCAGGCGGGGCGTCCGCCGCCAATGAAGACGTCGCCTCGCTCAGCTATGAGCGGGCCCGCGAGGAGCTGGTGGCCGTCGTACAGCGTCTTGAGGCGGGCTCCGTCCCTTTGGAGGACTCCCTGGCGCTGTGGGAGCGCGGCGAGGCCCTGGCCCAGCGCTGTCAGACCTGGCTCGATGAGGCCCGTGCCCGCCTGGCCGCGGTCGCACAGGAGGACCCTGAGGACTGACGCAACCTGGGGCTGACCGGGCATGACCCGCCGGGCCAGCAGTTCCAGGCCGGGCACGTGCCCGCACGCGCAACGAATCGACCGTCTTAGCAACGTGGCCGTTTGTCCGGGCGCCTGGCATGCGCCCGCCTGCGCGGCGGACTGACCGAGTTACCCGGGCCCCTCTGGCGGTGGCGCCCCCATCGAGGGCCGCTGGGAACCAGGGCAGGAGCCCGGAAGGAGCCGTGGATGTCCAAATCGGACACAAAGGCTTGGGTCGCACTCATCCGGTCGAAACACAACCGCATGATTCCAAGGTTTTCATTCATGCGGCCTGTGCGCTGAAAGCCCTTTGTATCCGATTTGGACATTCTTGGGCGAGACGAGCCCTGTAGGCGGCGCCGGATCGGTAGTCTGTGGGCATTCGCCCCCGGCTGCGCGCATCGACCAGCGCGCCGGCCACTTCCGGGCGGTGTGGCGCCGCCGCGTTCCTCATCCGCCCGAGTCCCCTCACCGCCTCTTGTCATCTCCCGGTCCACCACTCCGGTCAGCTCTCCACCCCTCGCACGTCTCAGCTCACTACCACCGGACCCCGGTCTCGCACAAAGGAGTCACCCATGACCGCACCCGGCCGCCCAGGATCCGCTCTCGTCATCGGCGAGGCCCTGGTTGATGTCGTCATCCACCCCGGGCAGGAGCCCGTGGACATCCCCGGCGGCTCGCCTGCCAACGTCGCCCTGGGGCTGGCGCGCCTGGGCCGCGACGCCGAGCTGCACTGCTGGATCGGCACCGACGAGCGTGGTCAGGCGGTGCGCTCCCACCTGGAGGCCTCCGGGGTCCGTCTGGCCCCGGGTGCCGACGGCGCGGCGCGCACCTCCACGGCGCAGGCCACCATCGGCGAGGACCGCGCCGCCAGCTACGTCTTCGACCTGGACTGGAACCCGCCGCGCCCGACGCTGCCCGACGGGCAGGCGCCGCTGCTGGTGCACACCGGCTCGATCGCCGCGATCCTGGCGCCCGGCGCCGCCACAGTGGAGCGGGTGCTGCGCGAGACCCGCGCCACCTCCACCATTGCCTACGACCCCAATGCCCGGCCTCAGCTCATGGGTGATCCCGAGGACGCCCGTGAGGTCGTCGAGCGCCTAGTGGGCCTGTCGGACCTGGTCAAGTGCTCGGACGAGGACATCGCCTGGCTCTACGGCGAAGGCGCGGACCTGGAGACGGTGCTGCGCTCCTGGCTGGAGAAGGGCGCGGCCGTTGTGGTCGTCACGCGCGGCAAGCAGGGCGCCCTGGCCCTGTCCGCCTCGGGGGTGCGCCTGGAGGTACCCGCCGACCCGAACGTCGTGGTGGCGGACACGGTAGGCGCCGGCGACTCCTTCATGGGCGGCCTGGAGGACGCGCTGTGGAGCGAGGACCTCGTGGGCGCGGACCGGCGCGAGGCGCTGCGCGCGGTGGACGCCGCGACCCTGGAGCGGATCGTGCGCCACGCCGCGGCCATCGCCGACATCACGGTCTCGCGGGCGGGGGCCAACCCGCCCACTCGCGACGAACTGCCCTGAGGGGCCCGCCGCGAGGAGTTCGTTGGGCAGTCCGCGCGTTCGTCTCCTGAAGCCCCCGAACGCGCGGCCTCAGGCACGACTGCGCGGGTGAGGGAGGCGCCGACGCTGGGCAGTGCGACCGCGCGGGCTCAGTGCAGGAGCGCGGCGGCCAGCAGGACCACGGGCACGAATCCGGCCGTCGTCAGCAGGACGGCATCCCGGGCTAGGTCCTTGGCCGCCCCGTAGCGCGAGGCGTACATGAAGACGTTCTGCGCCGTGGGCAGGGCGGCGGTGACGACCGGGGCGAGCAGCTGGCCTCCGCTGAGTCCCGCCGCCAGTCCGACGACGACGGCCAGCCCCGGCATGACGGCGAGCTTCCAGCCCACCGCCAGCCACAAGTCCCTGCGCCGGCCCGCGCCGCGCTGGGACGTCGACCTCGCCCCGTGCGCCGGCTCTTCCTCCACCCGGGGTGGTCGGCCTCCCGCGGTGTTGATCTCGTGCGCCTCCGATCCGGCCTCCGCCGCCAGCGGCTCCTGACTCTGGCGGGCAGACTGGGGCGACTGCACCGTCCGGGCCGGCGAGCCCTGTAGGGACGGGGCGGCCTCCTCCGGCACGAAGTTGCGCAGGGGCCGGGGCGCCCCGGCCAGGCTCATCCCCAGAGCCAGCATCATGAGCGGCACCGCGACGCGCCCGAGCATCTCCAGGCCCTGGGCCGGATAGCCGCCTCCCCACTCCTTGAGGTCCACCCCTCCCAGGTTCGCCGCGGTCCCGGCCACGACTCCCCACAGCAGCGGGTTGCGCAGCGGAACGGTCAGGGTCGCCAGGCGAGACGGGTTGCCGCGGCGGGTGACGGCGTCGAGCACGGTGAAGGTGGCCGGGGTGAGCACGAGGAGCTGGAGCAGAAGGATCGGGGCGATCGTGGCCGCATCCCCCAGGACGAGGACGGCCACCGGGATCCCCAGGTTCGCGGCATTGACGTAGCCGGAGGCGAGCGCACCGATGGTGGCCTCGGCGGTGGGGCGGCGCAGCACGAGGCGGTGGAGGCACCAGGCCGAGACGATGGCCGTGAGCTCGGCGGCCACGGCCACTGCGGTGGAGCGGGAGAGGACCGCCGTCAGGTCGGCGCGGCTCAGCGTGGTCACGAGGAGGGCCGGGGTGGCGGCGAAGAAGCAGACGCGGGTGAGGACCCCGTCGGCGTCAGCGGGCACGGCGCGGGTGCGCACCAGCAGCCAACCGATGGCGATGACCGCACCGAAGACCGCCAGTCCCGCCACCACATCGGCCATCACCGCCACCTCTCATCGACCGGACGGGTCGCAGGCCCGGTCTCGCGTTCGTAGGGTAGTCCGCGCGGTCGTACCCTCTACCCCTCGAACGCGCGACCTAAGGTACGACCTCGCGGGCAGGGCTGCGACGGGGCCCGACAACGACGAAGCCGGCAGTACGACTTCGCCGGTGCTGGGCCTTGGCGGGCGCCCCTCAGCCGACCGGCTCGAGATCCACCCAGGTGCCGACGTGGTCGGAGATGATGAAGGAGCTCGTGCCCCACTCCACGGCGCGCAGCAGCGGGCTCCCGCCGGCCGCGGCGGCCTCATCGCTCAGCGGCAGGCCGTCGGGGCCGGTGGGCCACAGGTCGGTCAGCACGTGGTCGATGCGCCGCTTGGGGCCGGCTGCCGGGAAGGTGAGCCCCTCCCCCACGGTCCGTCCCAGCCCCAGGACGTCGACCTGCTCGGCGGAGAGGTTGTAGTCGCCCACGAGCAGGTGCGGCCCGGGCAGCCCGGCGAGCGCCCCCCAGGCGGCGGCGAGCTGGCGCGCTGCCATGGACTCGCGGGTCGCCAGGTGGGTGGAGGCGACCGACAGCTGGCGGATCGGCCCGCCAGCGCCTTCGGGCACCTCGAGGGTGGCGGCCACCATGATGCGCTGGGAGGCGGTGGACACGTGGTAGGAGCGCGGGTCCCAGGCCCGCTCGCCGCGCTTCTCCACGCTGGAGGCCCCGCGCCCCAGGCGCTTGACGTGCCAGCCCGAGGCCGGGAAGCGCGACAGGAGGGCGTTGCCGTAGCCGATCGGCCCGGCCCCGACGGCGGCGCGCAGCGGCCCCAGGACGTCATCGGTCGGCGAGCTCAGCGCGGTGCGCAGGGGCCGACGGCGCAGCCCCACCACCGGCCCGGCGTAGCTGGCGGAGAAGCGGCAGGTCGGCATGCCCAGCTCCTCGGCGAGGAAGGCCGCCTGGTGGAGGCGCCCGGAGCGGGCCTGGCCCAGGTCCACCTCCTGGAGGGCGATGATGTCGGGGGCCAGCTCGGCGATCTGCTCGGCCGTGGCCCGCATGACGGTGCGGGCGGTGGCGGGGTCGGAGATGTCGGCGCCGGCCAGCGAGCCGGTGGAGGCGCTGCCGTCACCGGCCCCCGCGCCGGGCAGACCGTGCTGCAGGTTGAGGCTCAGGACCCGGATCATGCTTGCTCCTCCTCGAAGGTCAGGCTCACGGAGTTCATACAGTAGCGCTGGCCGGTGGGGGTCTGGGGGGCGTCGTCGAAGACGTGTCCCAGGTGGCTGTGGCAGGTGGCGCAGCGGACCTCGGTGCGCACCATGCCGTGGGAGGTGTCGGTGCTCAGGGTGACCGCCTCGGAGTCGGAGGGGTCGTAGAAGGAGGGCCAGCCGCAGTGGGAGTCGAACTTGGTGGTGGAGCGGAACAGCTCGGCGCCGCAGCCGCGGCAGCGGTAGACGCCCTCGCGATGCTCGTCGAGCAGGGCGCCGGTGAAAGGACGCTCGGTGCCGGCCTCGCGCAGCACGTGGTACTCCATGGGGCTCAGGGCGGCGCGCCACTGGGCGTCGGTGCGCGCGGCGGCCTCCAGGTCGAGGATCGGGCCGGAGGGCTCGGAGGTGGGCGTCACGGAGGGGTCGCTGCTGGCGTTGGTACTCATGGGCTCATCGTCACCCGCCCGACGGCGCCGGGCGAGATGCGTTCACGCAGCGAAAACTCACCCATCCGCCGGGGCGTCGGCCACGTAGCGGCTCGGCTCACCTGGGTCCCAGTCCCCCGCGCCGGGCGCGGTGCAGCAGGGAGCGCCCCATGGCCCGCCCCAGGGTGACGGCCCGCCGGGCCCCCAGCCCGTGGGCGGCGCTCTCCCCCTCGGCCTGCGTGGTCGCGGCGCCATCGCCTCCGTTGTCTGGAGCGGCCGTGGTGGCGCCGGCGGGGCCGGCCTTCTGCTTGGCGACGATCTGCTCGGCGGCGCGGGCCACCTCCTCGGGGCCGAGGTCCTGGGTGACCTCGACCTGCTCGACCTCCACTCGCGTGCGCGGCAGGGCGTAGGGGGCCTCCCGCTGGAGCCAGGTGACCAGCTCCTCACGCACGTAGGACTTGAGGGCGCCGACGTCGCCGGGGTCGTTCCCGGTCAGGACGATGCGCACGGTGACGTGGCCGCCGACGGCGTCGAAGACCTCGAGTGATGCCTGGCGCCCGTCCCAGACCGACGAGGCGGCCACGAGGCGGGCCAGCTCAGCGCGCAGTGAGGCGATGGGCACGCGCCAGTCCAGGTCGAGGGTGAAGTAGCCGGTGGCCTGGGAGCCTCCACGCGTCCAGTTGGCGAAGGGGTTCTCGGTGAAGTGGGTCGAGGGCAGGATGAGGCGCCGGTCGTCCCAGGTGCGCATGACCACGTAGGTCAGGGTGATCTCCTCGATGGTGCCCTGCTCGTTATCGACGACGACGACGTCATCCACGCGGATGGCGTCGGTGGTGGCCAGCTGGAGTCCGGCGAAGACGTTGCCGAGCATGGAGCGGGCGGCCATACCGGCGATGACGGAGGCCAGACCGGCTGAGGCGAGCAGCGAGCCCATGGCGAACTGGACGCTGGGGAAGGTCATGATGGCGCTGACGAGCCCGGCGATGACGATGATGACCTGGGCGACGCGCCGCAGGATCTGGCTCTGGGTGGTCACCCGGTTGGCGCGCCCCTGGTCCCCGCCGGCCTGCGCCCCTTTGACGACGGTGGACTCGATGGCCTTGGCGAAGGCGACGACGAGCCAGGTCACCGAGAAGATGAGGGCGATGGTGACCCCGCGCTCGATGACGACCATCGTCGTGGAGTCGCTCTTGGTGTGCCGCAGCGCGGTCAGGGCGAGCTGGGTACCCAGGAAGGCCCCGGTCATGGCGCCGACGGCGACGATCGGCCGGCGTCCGAAATCCACGATCTCGCGGTACAGGAGGCGCCGCCTGCCCATGAACGTCAGGATCGCCACCACCACGAAGGCGATGACCAGGCCGATGACGACTCCCACGCCGGCCTGCCAGGCGATGGCGACCAGGTCGTTGGTCGTCTTGGTCACCGCCTTGACGGTCTCATCGACGTTGACTTCGGGCACACCCGTGGGAGTGGGCGTGGTCGAGGCACTCGCGCTGGGATCTGCGCTGGGGGTCGCGGGAGGGGTGGTGACTGCGACGAGCATGAAGCCACCTTAAGCAGCCCGGCTGTGCCTGGGCTGTGACGTATGGCCGCCAGCCGGAGCCACACCACAGAACTCCGCTTGACGTACTACGTGTGCCGTAGTACGTTAGATGCACACAAGGACCTCAGGGCCCCATCATCACGAACCAAGGAAGGAGGGTTCACATGATTAGCGCAGACGCCATTCGCGGCTACATCGACCTCATCGTCCTGTCCCTGCTCAAGCGACAGCCGTCCTACGCCTACGATCTGGCCAAGACCATCACCGAGGTCTCCGACGGCGAGTACACCATCAAGCAGACCACGCTTTACACGGCCCTCAAGCGCCTGGAGTCCACCGGCCTGGCGGCCTCCTACTCGGGAGTGTCCGACTCCGGCAAGTCCCGCACCTACTACCGCCTCACCTCCGAAGGCACCACCCACCTGACCGCCAAGGTCGCCGAGTGGGAGGACACCAAGACCCTCGTCGACCGCTTCGCGAAAGGATCCCACTGATGGACACCATCGAGACCTTCCTCGACAACATGTTCGCCCCCTACCCCGCCACACCTCGCCTGATCGAGGCCCGCTCCGAGCTGCGCGCCATGATGGAGGACGCCTACAACGACGCCATTGCCCAGGGCAAGACCCACAATGAGGCGGTGGGGCAGGTCATCACTGACTTCGGCAACCTTCACGAGCTGGCCCCGGTCCTGGGGATTGCTCAGGACATCCGGCCCGGCGGTGCCCCGCAGACGGCTCCCGCGGGCGCCCCGACGACATTCGCCCCCAATCGTCCCACCACCCCCGCCCCTGTCGGCCAGCCGTCCTCCTGGCAGGGCGAGCAGGACGATGACGATCCCTTCACCAACCTCGTGGCCGGGATCTACTGGCCGGCCGCAGTGGTCATCTACCTGCTGTGGAGCTTCATCTTCGACGCCTGGGACATCTCCTGGATCCTCTGGCCGGTGGCCGCCGTCGCCTTCGCCATCTTCGCCACCGTGCGCCGCTACCAGCGCGATCGCCGGTGAATCCCTTCGCCCCACCCCGGGGCTCTCCTGGGCACGAGCGAAGGCCCGGAACCTTGTGGGTTCCGGGCCTTTCGCAGTGGCTCCGACCGGCGTCGATCCGGTGACCTTTCGATTTTCAGTCGAACGCTCTACCAACTGAGCTACAGAGCCGTGGGATGGAATCGGCCCGACCATTTCTGATCGGACCGACCGTTCCGCGACCTCGACGGGACTTGAACCCGCGACCTCCGCCGTGACAGGGCGGCGCGCTAACCAACTGCGCCACGAGGCCAGTGTGAATTCACTGTGTTATTCACTTGTGCGAATCCGTACCCCCAACGGGATTCGAACCCGTGCTACCGCCGTGAAAGGGCGGGGTCCTAGGCCGCTAGACGATGGGGGCCAGGGGCCTTCGACGTCGTCGCGCCTCGAACCGGGATGAACACTAAGGGGACAGTCTTCCGCAGCGCAAATCCCAGGAGCGTGACCCTCCTCACCGCTCGGTTTTCGGCGGGATTCCGGCCCGCGAGGGCTCCCGGGGCGGAGCCGGGCGGTCTGGCAGGCTGAGATCGTGAGCCACGAGCACCACCAGGAGCCGGACCGCACACGGGAACCGCGGCCGGGCAGAATGTCGCAGCAGGAGTTCGAGGACGTCGTCGGTGACGCCCTCGACCGGATCCCCGCCGACCTGGCCGAGGTGATGGACAACGTCGTCGTCCTCGTTCAGGACGAGCCCGATCCGGAGATGCTCTCCGAGGAGGACTATGACGAGGCCGGCCTGCCCACGCTCCTGGGGCTGTACGACGGCGTCCCCCTGACCGAGCGCGACGAGGGCTGGTCCATGGTGCTGCCCGACCGCATCCTCATCTTCCGCGGCCCCTTGGAGCGCTGGTGCACCAGCCGCGAGGAGCTGGAGGAGGAGATCACCGTGACCGTCATTCATGAGGTCGCCCACCACTTCGGCATCCCCGACGAGCGCCTCCACGAGCTGGGCTGGGAGTAGCGCCGCGAACAGTGCGCGAGCAGACCGTCAGGGTCATGGCCTCGCACGCACCCAGGGACCTGCCTTAGTGTGGCCAGCATGAACGACCGTTATCGGCCTGACACTTCCGACGCCGGCGAGCCCCTCGCCCCCGGCGCCACCGGCCAGTCCTCGCCGCATCACGTGAGTCGGAGGCCAGTGCTCCTGGCGGCCTTCCTGGGCGCCGGATCCCTGGCGGGATGCTCCCTCATCCCCGGATCCTCATCGGCCAGTTCCTCCTCCCCCAGCGCGCGGCCGACGACTCCAAAGCCGGCTGCATCGAGCGCCACCCCCTCGCCCACCGCGGCTGCGAGCGGGACGCCGTCGGCCACCGCGACGGCCACCACCGGGGCGCTGGCAGGCTGGAGCCTGGAGGAGAAGGTCGGCCAGCTCATGATGGTCGGGGTGGACGCCCAGGCCCCCACGCAGGCCTCCGCCCAGGCCGTCGAGACCCACCACGTCGGCAACATCTTCATCGCCGGGCGCACCACGGCGGGCAGCCAGGCGACCCAGAAGGTCATCTCCTCCTTCACCTCCAAGGTCGGCCCGGCCACGACCCACGCCACCCCGATGCTCGTGGCCACCGACCAGGAGGGCGGCGAGGTCCAGGTCCTGTCCGGCTCGGGCTTCTCCGACATCCCCTCAGCGCTGGACCAGTCGGCCCAGCCGCGCGACCAGCTGGTGGCCTCGGCACGCACCTGGGGCAGGGAGCTGGCCGACGCCGGGGTCAACATGAACCTGGCCCCGGTGGTCGACCTGGTCGACATCTCCCGGCCGACCTCCAACGAGCCCATCGGCCGCTGGGGGCGCGAGTACGGACACGACGCCGCCACGGTCTCCTCCCAGGCCGGCGCCTTCGCCGAGGGGATGCGGGCCTCGAAGGTCATCCCCACCTACAAGCACTTCCCGGGACTGGGGCGGGTGAAGGACAACACGGACACCTCCGCGGGCGTCGTCGACTCCGCCACGAACCGCCTGCCCGACGCCGCCGTCGGCGTCTTCGCCAATGCCATCGCCGCCGGTGCGCAGGCCATCATGGTCTCCTCGGCGACGTACTCGCTCATCGACTCCTCGGCGCCTGCGGTCTTCTCCTCGAAGATCGTCACCGACATGCTGCGCAGGGAGATGGGCTTCTCCGGGGTGGTCATCACCGACGACGTCTCGGCCGCCGTCCAGGTGCAGGAGGTGGGTGCGGGCGATCGAGCGGTGCGGGCGATCCGGGCCGGCTGCGACCTCGTGCTGGCCTCGGCGGACCCGACGGTGGTCGCGGACATGGTCAAGGCCCTCATCGCCACCGCCCAGTCCGATCCGGCCTTCGCGGCGCGGGTGGACGAGTCGGCCACGCGGGTGCTGAACCTGAAGAAGAGCCTGCAGTCCTGAAGCGCACCGATAGGAGCATCGGCAAGCGCATCGGCCCGCCTGAGCCAGTGGCTCAGGCGGGCCGCTCACATTCTCAGGCGAGCCGACTCGCGTCTCAGCGGGTCTTGGTGGTGCCCTGCGATGTTCCGTTGGACTCGATGCGCTTGGCCAGGCAGTGGTCGGAGTCGTAGCCCTGGGCGTCGCACCAGGCGTTGGCCTGGTCGGCGTCGTCGTAGAGCTCGCCGGACAGCGTCACCCACCAGCCGCCGACGTCGTAGACCGGCCACTGGCTGGTGTCGATGATGACGGCCTTCGGATTGGCCTGCCGAGTTTTGAGGAACTCCGCAAGAATCGAGCGGTTGGTCCAGGTCTGCCCCTCGGCCACCAGGCCGACCTGCTTGGAGGACAGCTGCGGGGTCCACTTGCCTCGCATGCTGTTCATGACGATGGGGTAGTCGTGCTTGACCTGCCACCCGATGGCGTCTCCGGCGGCCTGCTCGTCCTGGGCCTCCTGGTTGGCGTTGGAGCTCGCGGAGGAGGCGATGGTCATCGCGGAGTTCGTCGAGCTCTTCGAGGTGACGCTCGATGAGGAGCCGCGGTCGAAGGAGGGCCGGACCGTCAGGCCCTTGAGGTCGAGGTCCTTGGCGGTGCGGAAGTAGTGCTGCTCGCCGAAGCGCAGCGTCACGGTCCGCCCGCCGTTGGGGATGATGAGCGGTTCGCTGGAGAGGTCGAAGGTTCCCGAGGCGACAAGGGAGTCAACGTCAGCACCGCCGGTGGGGCTAGTGGAGCTGTAGACGAGGACCTGGTTGGACGATCCGGCCAGGAAGTCTCCCTCGGCGCAGGAGGTCGTCATGTTGCCGTGGACCTTGAGCTCACCCTGACCGTCCTCCACTGAGGTGATCGTGAAGGTCGGCATGCTGGAGCAGGCCTTGACCGCGCCCGAGGGCAGGGCCGCGGCGGTCGAGGTGGCCGCGGCGTCGGCCTGGCCCTTCTGCTTGCCGTCCTCACCCCCGTTGCTGTCGGCCTTGTCCTGGGAGGTGTCCCCACTCTTGTCCTTGTTGGCGAAATAGCTGCCGGCCCATAGGCCGCCTCCGCCGACGATGACGAGCAGGAGGACCACGATGATCGCGATCAGGCGCCCGCTACTGGACTTCGACGGCTGCTTCTGCTGGGGAGGCGGCATCTGGGCCATCATCTGGGGCCCGAACATGTCCAGCTCCACGGCCGGCTGAGCGGCGGAGAAGCCCGACGGCGCCCCGCTGGGGGTCTCGGCCCAGGCGGCGATGTCCTCGGCCGACGGCGGCGGGGGCACGGGGAAGGCCACCGACTCGGCCGAGCCCGCGGCGGGAGCAGCCGAGCCCGCTGTCCAGCCGGAGGTCACGGCCGCGGACTGGACTGAAGCCGTGACGTCAGTCGTGTCGGCCGAGTCGACCTCCTGCCACTGCGATACGGGGGCGAGGACGGTAGGGGCGTTGCTGTCGGAGTCCGCAGCCTCGGCCGCGTCGGAATCCTCGGCAGGCTCGTCACTCTCAGCGCCCTCGGTGGGCTCCTCTGCGCCCGGTTCATCGTCGGTCTCGCCAGAGTCATCGTTGACCGCAGCGTCCTCGACGTCATCCTCAGCCTCGTCATCAGGCTCGGCGGTCACCAACTCCTGAGCCTCGTCGGCGGCGCCCTCCGCGTCCTCCGCGGCCTCATCAGCTGACCCGCCGGCGACGGAGCCCGCCTCCTCGTCATCCGACTCGTCAGGTCCCGGCATCTCAGCCGGCTCAGCCACCTCGGCTCCATCGGCGGTCTCCTCCGCATCGGAGTCGACGGCGTCCTCAGCCGCAGGCTCCACGGACTCTGCATCGCCGTCCTCGGCCGGATCGGCCGACTCCATCTGCGCCGGCTCCTCCTGCACGACATGGGGCTCGACAGCGGGCTCATCAACCGCAGACCCCGCAGCACCGGCAGCATCAGCCGCCGCGTCGTCGGTCAGGTAGCCGCGCGCCCGAAGGTTGGCCAGGACCTCGACGTTCCCGGTGCTGGCCAACCAGCCGAGCAGGTCCGCATAGGCTGCCGGGTTGGTGGACAGTGGCCCCCACAGGTCAGGCCGACTCTGCGCGATCGCAGCCTGCAGCGCCTGGTCAGTTGTCTGGGCAGCCACGTTCGCATCGGCCTGATGCGCCGCCATCATGAGCTGAACAGAGTCCATACAGAGTCCTTCCCCGGCGAAGCGTGGACGCGATGGTCCCACGACGGGCCTTTCAAGCAGTCGGCGACAAGCGTAGCCCCGAATCTACCAGGAAGAAAACGACCGCATTCCGGGCGACCCTCACTTAGCCACCAACGGAGGGGCGACAACGTCAGCGCGAACGTCCATGGTTACCTCTTCCCTCAGACTGAGGGGGATGAGGATTCGCCTTCGGACGATTCACTCTCGATGTGCGAGGCGCGCCTTCCCCTTGAGTCCTCACCTTCCTGGCGGAGTCCCTTGACGGAGAGTTTCGAGTTGGCCTCACACCAAGACGACGCAAGGCGCCGGTGATATCTTCGGAAGTCAGCACTCCCCCTTCTCCTGTGGGCTCAACAGAAATACTGCCCTCCACGCCGGAAACTCGCACCATGACAGTCGGATGTGACTGCTCAGACCCACCTACCGCCCCTTTGAGGACCTGGTTGACCCGCTCGAGTCCAGAACTGCCGGGAGGCGTGACCCCAAGGTCTGGCGAAGTAGTTTCAGGCGCGACCCGCATTTCCGGCGCTCCCTGGGAGAGAATTTCGGAGTGCCCCGAGCGATCAATGTGCTCGACGATTGTCGGGATCAGGGGGTTCCGATGAGCAACGAAAAGATTGACTTCCTCAAGGCCCTGGCTCTGACAAGCAAGCCGGTGAGTTGAATATGCGTTCTTCACGCATCGTGAGATCTCGCCGCCGTCCTGCCCTATCTCGAAGCAGGACAGCACCGCGTCCGGTGGAGTATACCGGGCACCAGCATTACCCTGGGAACGAGGAATCTCCCATCGCATTCTAGCACCCTCGAGGCATAGTTCAGATGGGGTATCCACAGCCACGATGGAAACCTGCCGGTATCCGGCTCCTTCAAGTTCACGAACCAGCGTGGGACCTTGACCGACTGTGGGGCTCTCCATCCATCTCAGTGTCCCTTCGACCTTGATGTCAACCTGCGTCTCAATCAGGTCTCTGCGCACCCCGTCTGCAAGAGCGGTGGACAGCGGATGAACCAAAGTGGATAGCTCACCCCGCTGCAACTGCCTCCCATCCTCGAGGACATCCGGGGCAGCGACAGCGATGAGGTGATCCCAGTGTTCTTTCGCTCCGGCCAACAATGCCGGATCCACGTCGATTCCTTCGACTGGGAACCCCAGAAGGAGCTGTTTGATGTCATCGGCATCTACAGTGATGAAGTTGGATTCGTCGACCCCCAGCTCAGCACTTCGCTCCGACCCTAGCGCTTCATGGACAGACTCTACTCCACGGCTTTTTCCCGCACCCGGGGGGCCTGCCATCACGATAGCCCTGCCGCCACGCACCCCTTCAGCCTGCGCACGTTGCATGTAGGCGTCACTGATTGATTTTCCGAGGTAGTTCCACAGAGAGCCTTCTTCTTGAACTCTCGCCAATGTGTGGTCGCGGGCAAGCTGCTGAACAAGACTCTCAACCGACTCCCCGACCCTCGTCATCAGCGCCGACTCTGAGGGATCACCCTGCAATGATGTATTCAGACGACCCTCAGAAGACATCGGTCCGCCTCGGCATCTCATCGGTGATCGACTTCAGCTCACCGAACTCCTCGCGGGAAATGTAGGAGTTATTTCGCAGCCATATCACATCATCCCAGTCACCGTAGTCGATAGCATCAACGACCAGACGACTGAATGTGTAGGGCCATGAGCGTAATCGCTCCATCATCTCTTGATCGCTGATTTGCCCTGCCGCGCGACGCCATCCCAGTTCCTTCGGAGTGACCGGACAGGCGGTCCCCTCCGTATTCATGCGCTCACGGACGGCTTTCACGTTCCCAACATGGACGTCCTGAAGCGCAGCAATACGCTCATCATCCCAGCCGTCACGAATAAGACTCTCAGTTGCGCGCCTGCTATCAATTCTGGACAGATGCACAAGTGCGTCTTCTCGTAACTTCTCTGGAGTTGGCTCTGGTGGGGGAGTCCACCCTGCAGGAGGTCCCGGAACGGGGACCTCAACATCATTTATTTTCCTACCCTCATTCCTCATGGATTTTCACTCCCTCAGGGACGATAGATTTGTTGCATCCCTAGGCTATCCCCTTCACCTACACAACCACCATGGCAGTACTACCCATTCTCCGTACTGAGAATGTCGGGAGATCGACGTTCCCCTCAGCTCCGGAGGGGCGGGGTTATCGGCGTGGGTGGTGGGTGCGGGTGGGTGGTTGGGTGGGTTGGCGTTGCTGGTTGTGCTGGCGGAGTTTGTCGAGCTTGGAGGAGATGCCGGCTAGGGCGGCGTCTCGTTGGGAGTCGCCAGTGGGGGCCATGCGGGCCTTGATCGGGTCCTGGGACGCCGCGCGTGCGCCAGAGGCGGTGGCACCGGCCGAGCGCGACGCCGACCGGGACGCGGAGCCGGGCGTTGTCCTGGGCGTGGTGTTGGTGCCGCGCCCACCAGCACCAGACACACCAGAACCCCGACCAGACTCCCGGCCGGCCCCCTGCCCGGGAGCAGGCCGACGCGAGCCACCGCCGCTCACAACCCACCCCCAAAACCACCGGAACCAGCAGGGCCACCAGAACCACCAGGACCATCCTGGTTGTCGGGGTCGCCGACGGTATCGGGGGCGCTTGGGCCATCGGACGTGCCTGTGCTGTTGGGGATGGCTCCTTGGTCGATGAGGAACTGGGTGGCCGCCCCGCCCCAGGCAGCCATGAGATCGACCCCCAGGTACCTGGGCGTGGACTGCGCCAACCCCACCAGATAGGGCACAGCCTTCTGCACACTCAACCGATCCCCACTGACCTGACCACCAAAGCTCAACGGCGGCACAAACCCGAACACCTCGTCAGCCCCAGGCACCCCCAGACGCTCAATCCCCTCCACAGCCAAAGGCCGACCCGTCACCTCATCGTCATACAGATCCTCAAGCGGCAGGACGAACACCATGCAACCAGCGCGTTCGACCAGGACCGGGTCAGCCATATCCTCCGCCTCGTTGGAGTTCGGTCTGATCGTTCCGTCGATGACGTCGACCTTCAATGCGGGCCCGGAGATCTCCCCCCACAGACGCATGTACCCCAGGGCGGTGCGTGTCAGGCAGTGCCAGCGCTGGGGCGGGAACGGCAGCTCGATGCCCTCCAGCCAGGCGTCCACCACCGGCGCCCACTCAACAGGATCCGTGATCCACGACCTCCCCTGCCCAAAGCCATCAAATCCGAAACGCCTCCAGATATACAGAACCGACTCAGGAAACACACCCCCAAACCACTCAAAGTACTCCTCCGGCACCACACGCCCCACACCCAAGGGAGGCATGTCATGGTAGCCCAGCAGCCCTTCCTGGATCTGCTGCTCAATCCACTCCGGACCCCACTCAAGATTCTCATCCCTCACAAACCCCATAACCCGCACAGTAACACCCACCACACCCCCACACCCCACAAACAAACATCCCCTTTTCCACCCTTTTCGCATGACCGTCTGCCACGGGGACGCACATGGCATCTCTCAGGGACCTCCCCGACCCCGGGTCAGGGTGGCCCGACCACACGCTCAGGGGACGGTCATCCGCCAGGAGGATTCACCCATCCCATACCACTGCCAGACTGAAGCTATGAGTAGTTCCACCCCCGTCGCCGCATCCTCCGTCCTCACACCTCACCATCCGGTGGATGACCCCGTGGTCTCCGCACGCAACCTCACCAAGGTCTACGGCCGCGGATCGGGCGCTGTCACAGCGCTCGACTCCGTCAACGTCGACATCGCCCGCGCCCGCTTCACCGCCATCATGGGGCCATCCGGCTCCGGCAAGTCCACGCTCATGCACTGCCTGGCCGGCCTGGACTCGATCACCTCCGGGGAGATCATGCTCGACGGCGACATGGTCTCCTCCATGAGTCAGCGCCGCCTCACCCGCCTACGCCGCGAGCGCATCGGCTTCATCTTCCAGTCCTTCAACCTGGTCCCCACCCTCACGGCGGCGGAGAACATCACCCTGCCCCTGGATATCGCCCGCAAGAAGGTCAACCCGCAGCGCTTCGACCAGGTGATCGACGCCGTCGGCCTCAGGGAGCGCCTGTCCCACCGGCCGGCCGAGCTCTCCGGCGGCCAGGTCCAGCGCGTGGCCTGCGCCCGGGCGCTCGTGGGTGAGCCGGCGGTTGTCTTCGCCGATGAGCCCACCGGGAACCTGGACTCCGTCTCCACCGACCAGGTCCTGGAGATCCTGCGCCGCAGCGTCGACGACCTGGGGCAGTCGGTGGTCATGGTGACCCACGAGCCGGAGGCGGCCGCCTGGGCCGACACCGTCATCTTCCTGCGCGACGGACACGTCGTCGCCCAGCTGGACGAGCCCGACCGCGACCGGGTCCTGGACGCCCTGCGTGAGCTGAGCGAGACCGAGCCCGCCCCCGCAGCCGCCGCCCCGTTCACCGGCTCGGCCGTCGAGGGGGCTTGAGCCGTGAGACGAGTCGCCTGGCGCTCCGTGCGCGCCCACGCCAAACAGTTCTTCCTGACCACCTTCGCCGTCATGCTCGGGGTGGCGTTCCTGTCGGGCACGCTCGCCCTGCGTGCCTCCCTGTCGGAGACCTTCTCCAAGCTGGTCTCCTCCACCGCCACCTCGGACCTGTATGTCCAGGGCCCCAAGATCGCTGCCGACGGCGACGACAGCTCATCGAAGTCCGTACCCACCCAGCCCATCGACAGCTCCCTGACCGAGCAGATCAAGCAGATCGACGGCGTCGAGGCCGCCAATCCCGGCGTCCAGATGCTCGGGGTCCTCGTGGGTGCCAACGACGCCCCGGTGACCACCACCGGCGCCCCCACGCTCTTCATACCGCTGTATGACAACGAGAAGGGCCTGACCTGGGTCCAGGGTCACAAGCCTCAAGGGGCCGGTGAGATCACCCTGGAGTCCGGCGCCCTGAAGAACTCCGGCCTCAAGGTCGGGGACAAGACACACATCGTGGTGCAGGGCTCGCCCACCGAGGTCACCGTGGTCGGCGAGTTCCACTACGAGTCCTCCATGGCCAGCGCGACGGTCGTGGGCGTGGATCCGAACTGGCTCATGCCCATCGCCGCCCCGGACGGGAAGGTGACGACCATCGCCGTCGACGTCGCCCAGGGCTCCTCGGTGAACACCGTCAAGTCCGAGATCACCAAGGTCATTCCCGACGGCGCCCGGGTCCAGCCCCGCGCCGAGGTCATCAAGGAGCAGAACCAGACCATTGAGAAGCAGCTGGGCTTCGTTCAGGTCTTCCTGCTGGTCTTCGTCGTCGTCGCGATGTTCGTGGGCTCCTTCATCATCATGAACTCCTTCGCGATGAGCGTGCGTCAGCGGGTCAAGGAGTTCGCCCTCCTGCGGGCGGTCGGGGCCTCGCCGGGCTCGGTGTTCGGCGTGGTGTTCCTGCAGGCGGTCGTCATCGGCGTCGTCGGCTCCACCCTGGGCGTGGCCGCGGGAGCGGGGCTGCTGGCCGGGTTGTCCGCGCTGCTCGACGCCGCCGGCATGCCGCTGCTGGAGGGCACGGGCCTGAGCGGGACGATCATCGCGATCTCGCTGGCGGTGGGACTGGCCGTCACCGTCGTCGGCGCTCTGCTGCCGGCTCGGGAGGCGGCCCTGACCCACCCGGTCGAGGCCATGCGCGGCGTGTCGGGCTCCCGGGAGAAGTCCCTGGTGCTGCGCACGATCCTGGGCGGGCTGCTGCTGGCGGCCGGCGCGGCCGCGATCGCCGCCGCGTGGGTGAACGCGGACCTGACGCAGCGCGGCCTCATCATGGGGCTGGGCGCGGGCGGCACCGTCCTGGGACTGCTCATCGTCTCCCCGACCCTGGCCCGCCCAGTCGTAGCGGTGCTGGGACTACCCTTCCGACTGCTGCGGCCCGCCGGGCGCCTGGCAGTGCGCAACATCGTCCACAACCCGCGCCGCACGGCCAACACCTCCGGCGCCCTCATGGTAGGTATGGCCCTGGTGTGCGCCGGCGCCACGCTGGCCGCCTCCTTCCAGTCCTCGACCTCCGACGAGATCAACAAGTCCCTCAAGGCCGACCTCGTGGTCCAGCCGGCCACCATCGGCAGCCTGGCCACCCGGCTCTCGGCCGACAAGGCCAAGGAGATCGCCGCCATCGACGGGGTCAAGGAGACCTCCTCCTACTCCATCTACGCCGACTCCGTCACCAAGCCCGACGGCAGCCAGAACGCCACCGCCACCGTCATCGTCGTCGATCCCGCCACCTACCCCAAGGCCTACGACGTCTCCGCGAGCGCCGGGTCGATGAAGGATCTGGACGCCACCCACGTGGCCGCGAAGAAGGACGAGGGCCTCAAGCTCGGGGACAAGGTCTCCGTCACCGGCCCCACCGGGTCGGTTGAGGCCACGGTCAGCGCCGTCGTCGACCCGAAGGGAACCGGCGGGAACTACTACATCGCCCCCGAGCTGGCGGCCGCGGTGGGCTCCTGGAACTCCCCGGGCACCAGCACGGACCCGGCCCACGTCCTGGACTCGCCGCAAGGCATGCTCCTGACCCTCAAGGAGGGCACCGACCTCGACACGGTGCGGGGCAAGGCCCGTGACATCGTGGCTGACACCTACCAGTACGCGGTGCGCGACGCCGGCGAGATCTCCGACCAGGTCGGCCAGCAGATCAACCGGATGCTCGCCGTCCTCTACGGCCTGCTGGGGCTGAGCATCGCCATCGCCATCCTGGGCATCGTCAACACCCTGGTGCTCTCGGTCTCGGAGCGCACCCGGGAGATCGGGCTCATGCGCGCCGTCGGCCTGGGCAAGGCCCAGCTGTCCGGGGAGATCATCACCGAGTCGGTCCTCACCTCCCTGTACGGCACCGTGCTGGGCGGGGCGACCGGGGTGGTCCTGGCCGCCGCCCTCAAGGAGGTCCTGGAGGATCAGGGGCTGACGAGCCTCAGCATCCCCTGGGGCCAGATGGTGGGCATGCTCGTGCTCTCCGTGGTGGTCGGCGTCATCGCGGCCCTGTGGCCGGCGCTGCGCGCCTCCCGGATTCCCGTCCTGGACGCCATCGCCACCGAGTAAGCGGCGTTCGCCGAGTAAGCCGAGCAAGCCCGGCGCCCCGGCCGACCCCCGCGACGGGGGCGGGCCGGGGCGCCGGCACGTTTGCGCGGCCCGTCCGACAGCTGCCCGAGTCGCGCTCGGCGTGTATTCCCGCGCCCGGTATCTTCCTTGTCACCGCCTCTGCCTCTGCCGCGCCGGCTTCCCCTCCGATAGCCTCAAGCGATCATGCCCGAATCGTCCTCCCGGTCGTTCCCGACCGTCCCGACCGCGCTGTCCGCCCTGACCGCACAGTCCATGACCCCCGACGCCCCGCTGCCCCATCCCCCGTCCTTGGGTGCCGGGGCGCTTCTGCGCTGGCTGCTGCGCCGCGCCGCCGTCCCGGTCACCCTGGCGACCCTGGCGGCTTGCACCTCCAACATCATCCAGGCGATCGTGCCGGCCTTCCTGGGCCAGGCCCTGGACGCCGGCATCGAGAACGGCCTCAACGGCCGCGTCTGGGGCATTGGCGCGCTGCTGCTGGTGCTGTTCGTCGTGTACGCCATCGGGGACACGATGATGTCCTACTTCGGGGTGACGGCCTGGATGCGCACCGCCTTCGACGTCGACCGGCTCGTGGGCAGGCAGATCTCCGCCACCGGCAAGGACCTGTCCCGGCAGGTCTCCACCGGTGAGGTCGCCACCATCATCGCCTCCGACGCCGACTACCTGGGCAAGTTCATCGAGCACCTGCCGGCCCTGCTGGGGGCGGCGGCCAGCTTCCTCGTCGTGGCCGTCCTCATGCTGCGCACCTCGGTGAGCCTGGGGCTCATCGTCATCCTGGGCATGCCGCTGGTGGCGGCCATCGTCACCCTGGTCATCCGCCCCCTGCAGAAGCGCCAGGCCGTCCAGCGCGAGGCCCAGTCCGCGGTCACCACGGTCACCACGGACACGGTGGCCGGCCTGCGGATCCTGCGGGGCATCGGCGGGGAGGACGTCTTCGCCCGCCGCTACCGGGACGCCTCCCAGGAGCTGCGGCGCCGCGGCGTCGAGGTGGCCTCCTCGCAGGCCACTCTCATGACCCTCCAGGTGCTGCTGCCCGGGCTCTTCGCCGCGATCGTCGTGTGGGTGGCGGCGCGCATGGCCGTGGCCGGCAGCCTCACCCCCGGCGGGCTCATCACCTTCTACGGCTACACCGCCTACCTGTCCTGGCCGCTGTGGGTGTTCACCAGCTCCGTGCAGGACTACACCCGGGCCGTCGTCGGCGCCCGGCGCCTGAGCCGCCTGCTGGAGGTGGCGCCGGCCGCCGGCAGCCTCGTGGAGCGCCTCAACCTGGACCCGGCCGCCGCCCACCCCGTCAGCGGCGACCTGGTGGACACCGGCAGCGGCCTGCGCCTCAAGGAGGGCCGCATGACGGCCCTCGTGTGCCCCGACCCGCAGGTCTCCGCCGACCTGGCCACGCGCCTGGGGCGCTTCGCCGACGCCGGCCCCACCGTGACCCTGGCGGGCCGGCCACTGACCACCATGCCCCTGGAGCAGGTACGCGCCAGCGTCGTCGTCTCCGGCGCCACCGCCCAGCTCTTCACCGGGACCCTGCGTGAGGCCCTCGACGTGCGCAGCGGCCCCGACCCGCAGCCGGCGGGACTGGAGGACCTCCTGCGCGCCGAGACCGAGCGCACCACCGGGGCCGACGTCGACCAGCAGGTCCGCCCCCAGGAGCGCGAGGCCCCCGGCGACGACCGGCTCATCGAGGCCATCGGGATCGCCGACGCCGGTGATGTCCTGACCTCCCTGAGCGAGGGCCTGGCCGGGATGATTACCGAGAAGGGCCGGTCCCTGTCCGGTGGGCAGCGTCAGCGCGTGGCCCTGGCCCGGGCACTGCTGACCGAGGCACCCACGCTCGTGCTCATCGAACCGACCTCCGCCCTGGACTCCCACACCGAGGCCCGCGTGGCCGCCCAGGTACACCGGGCCCGCGCCGGGCGCACGACCGTCGTCGTCACCGCCTCACCGCTGGTCCTGGAGGCCTGCGACGAGGTCGTCCTCCTGGACTCCAGCGGGGCCGAGCTGCTGCGCTCCACGCACCGCGAGCTCATGGCGATGGCCCGCGACGGCCACGCGCAGGCAGCCGACTACCGCGCCGTCGTCTCGAGGGCCATGGGTGAGGATGAGGAGGCGAGCTGCTGATGGCACTTCCCGTCGCGCCCGGGCCCGTCGCCCTGCGCAAGACCTTCCGCATCATGGCCTCCTACCGGGGGCGCTTCGCCGTCGTCCTGGCCCTCCAGATCACCGCGGTCCTGTCCACGCTCGTGGCCCCACAGCTGCTGGGGCGGCTGGTCGGGCGGGTCTCGGCCGGGCGGGCCGACGCCGGCTACGTGGACCGGATCGTGCTGACCATCATCTCGGTCACGCTCGTGGGGGCGCTCATCAACCGCTTCGCCCAGAAGCACGCCCGCACCCTGGGCGAGTCGGTCTTCGCCGAGCTGCGCGAGCGCATGATGAACCGGGTGGTGCACCTGCCGCTGAGCGCCGTGGAGTCCGCCGGCACCGGCGACCTCGTGGGGCGCACCACCACCGACGTCTCCCGCATCGAGTTCCTGGTACGGATGGGGATCCCCCAGATCCTCGTGTGCGTGGTGACGATCGTCTTCACACTCCTGGCCGCCGCCGTCGCCGACCCCCTCCTGGCGCTCGGGCTGCTCGTCATCGCCCCACCCGTGTGGTCGATGATGCGCTGGTACCTGCCGATCTCCATCCCCGCCTACCGGGCCGAGTCGGCCGCCCAGGCCCGCCTCAACGGGGCGGTCTCCGAGACGGTCGAGCACGCCGAGACCGTGGACGCCCTGGGCATCGGGGCGCGCCGCGAGCGGGCCATCATGACCTCCATCAAGGAGGCCTGGTCCCTGGAGCGCTACACGGCGGCGCTGCGGGTGCGCCTGTTCATGGTGCTCGACGTCGCCTGGCGGGCGCCCGTCGTCGCTGTCCTCCTGTGGGGAGGGTTCCTGGCCGGCCGCGGCTACGCGACCCTGGAAGCGATCACCACGGTCGCCCTGTACTCCATGGAGCTGCGCAAGCCGGTGGGCCAGCTCATGTTCTGGGTCGACCAGGTCCAGATCGCCCAGGCCTCCCTGTCCCGCATCCTGGGGGTGGAGGAGGTCCCCGACGACCGCACCCCCACCGGCCAGGAGCCCGAGGGCACGCGGATCGTGCTCGACGACGTGCGCTTCTCCTACCGGGAGGGCGTCGAGGTGCTCCACGGGATCGATCTGGAGCTCGTGCCCGGGGAGCGGCTGGCCGTCGTCGGGCCCTCGGGGTCGGGTAAGTCCACGCTGGGGCGGATGCTGGCGGGCATCAACCCGCCCACCTCCGGGAGCGTCACCGTGGGCGGGGTGTCGCTGACGGACCTGACCGAGGACGAGCTGCGCCGCCACGTGGCCCTGGTGACCCAGGAGCACCACGTGTTCGTCGGCACCGTGGCGGACAACGTGCGCCTGGGGCGACCGGGCGCCTCCGATGACACGATCCGCGATGCGATCGAGGCCATCGGGGCCGATGCCTGGGTGGACGGGCTGCCCGAGGGGATGGACACGATGGTCGGCTCGGGGCGCCTCGAGCTGAGCCCCGCCCAGGCCCAGGAGGTGGCGCTGGCCCGGCTGGTGCTGCTGGACCCGCACACACTCATCCTGGACGAGGCCACCTCGCTGCTGGACCCGCGCGCCGCCCGCACCCTGGAGCGGACCCTATCCACGGCGCTGGCCGGACGCACCGTCATCGAGGTGGCCCACCGCCTCTACACGGCCGCCGACGCCGACCGGGTCGCCGTCGTCATGGACGGGCGGATCGTGGAACTCGGCACCCACGACGAGCTCGTGGCCCTCGGCGGGGAGTACGCGCGCCTCTGGCAGGCCTGGAACCAGGAGTAGCCGGGCGGAGGTGCGGCGGGGCGGCCGGTGGGTCGGCCGTGCCGACGTCAGGCACCGGGCCGGTCCGCGCCGTCGGCACCCTCCAAGATCACCTGCCGGTCCGCGCCGTCGGCACGGTTAGGGCCGCCGGTACGGTTCAGGCCACCCTGCCGATCAGGACGACGATGGCGGCCCTTCGCAGATCGCCGGTGGCGAAAGCCGGCCCTTATCGCCCAAACCTACAAACCCGCTCGGGCCTGCGTTGTTCCACGAGGGCGCAGGCTGTGAGATTCTTAGGGCGGCGAGTCGTCCCACTGTCGCGATCCCGCCGCCTCGCAGTCAGCTGACTGCGTCCAACGCCGTGCCTCACACAAGAAGGTTCGTTCATGCCCAACAACCAGCCACCTCCCACGCCGTCGCAGGCGACGTCGTCGGCCTCCACCACGCCTCCTCGCAGGGCTGCCGGCAGCGCGCAGCCCACGCTCGGGGAGCTCATCGCCCGCATCTCGGAGAACATCTCCGCGCTGGTGCGCGGCGAGATCGACCTGGCCAAGGCCAAGGGCCAGCGCATGGCCAAGGAGATGGGGCTGGGGGCCGGGCTGCTCGCCGCCGCCGGGGTGCTGGCCCTGTTCATCTTCGGGCTGCTGCTGGGGGCCCTGACGACCGGGCTGTCCCACGTCATGCCGCTGTGGGCCGCCTTCCTCGTGGTCGCGCTGATCCTCACCCTCATCGCCGTGACGATGGCCCTCATCGGCATCAAGCGCCTCAAGGCCGCCAAGGCCGACACGCCGACGCCGCAGGAGGGGCTGAAGGAGTCCGTCAACGCCGTCAAGGGGGCCGTGACCTCCGGCCTGCAGAGGGGGAACGCCCAGTGAGCGCCAATACCGCACCCACGCCCGTCCCAGCCGCGCCGGCCGCGCAGGCGGCGCCGTCGGCTGACGACGTCCTGTCCGACCTGGCGGCCCGGCGTCTGGCGCTGGCCGCCGACGTCGACGAGCTCGCCGCACGCCTGGCTCCGAACAACCTGGCCAAGGTCGCCAAGCTCAAGGCCCGCGAGAAGGTCCAGGAACTGCGCAGCCAGGCCGTCAGCAAGGCCCAGGACACGGCCAGGCAGGTCAAGAACCGCCTGGTCTCCCTGGCCGGCGGCGGCACCGACCCCGAGGGTGGGGTCGATACCTACGACCCCAGCACGCGGACCCTCGGCCAGCGCGTCTCCCGCCTGTTCGATGACGCCCGCGACGGCGACCCCGCCTCCCTGGGGATCGTCACGGTTGCGGGTCTCGCTTTGGCGGGCCTGAGCGTGACGGCGACCGTCGCCGCGGTCAAGGCCTTCCGCACCCGGGCGGCTCGGGCATGACCAGCGGACAGCAGGCCGGCACCTCCGGCACTGAGGGTGCCGGGGCCGCCGGGTCCGGGTCGCTGAGCCCCGAGCAGATCGAGGAACGGCTGCGTGCCCAGCGCGAGGCCCTGGCGGCGAGCGTCGATGAGTTCGCCTCGCGGGTCGACCCGCGTACGCAGGCGAGGGAGGCCGGGGAGCATCTGCGCGAGCAGGCGAGCGCCAAGGCCGAGCATCTGCGTGAGCAGGCCGCGGCCGGGGCCGGCCGTTTGCGAGAGCAGGCGGAGGCCGGCGCCGGCCGACTGCGCGAGGGGGCCCGACGCTGGGCCGAGCAGGCCGAGGAGACCTGGGAGCGCGCCAAGCAGGGCGACTCCGAGGCGTCCTCCCGACTCGCCAAGGCGGCCGCCGTCGCCGGAGGCGTGGTGACCGCCGGCATCGTCCTGACCCGCCTCGCCCGCCGCTAGGGCCTGTTGCGAAAGTAGGATGACGCGTCCGCGTCTTCGTACCTTAGGGCGCGCGTTCGTACCCTTTACCCCTCGAACGCACGACCTAAGGTACGACCGCGGCGTCGGCGAGTCGGGTCTCTCGCCCGTCTCCAGCACCAGGAGCCAGCCGGCCCGCATCGGGAACTGCGATGTCCGCCGGGGACGTACTTCTCCCCCAGGTCACTGCGGTCAAACCCCAGTGACCTGGAGGAAAACGCAGTCCTCGATCACAAAGTACGTCCTCGACACCGAACGCAGCCCCACCCCAGACACCTCCCCATCAGCCGAGGACGCACACCCCCCGAACGGGCCGAGCAACAGGCCCGACACACCGAGGACGCACCATCGGGCTCGCGGACTGCGCCCCTGGGATCAGTCCTCAGCCCCCAGGGTGCGTCCTCGCGGCCCGCCCGGCCAGGACCACCACCTGCGCACCCGCGCACCCGTCAGGGCCACCACCCCGCATGTGTCAGGCCCGCCGCGTACGCCCCCGGCGAAGTGTCTGCCCCTACTCGCCAGGCAGCCTCCCTTCCCGTTCCCAGGAGTCTTCGAGCCAGCAGCCCCGCAACCTCAAGAATCCCTGCCTCTCTGAAGGAACGTCGGGCCGATATTGGACAGCATCCGCAGACCCACTGAGGGCCTACCGAAGACCCTCTGGGCAATCCCTATGGAACTCTTGGACCCCGTGTCCAACATGTGGGGTGTGCGCCACCACGACTCTCCCCCGGTGTCTGAATGGTGCTCGTGACCGTTGACGTTGTACGGTTGCCCCACGACATATTTGACCAGGAAGAGCGCGCCCACGTGCGCGCCGTGACACGTTGGAGGGGGTCGAGCCTATGGGGCGCGGCCGTCAGAAGGCCAAGGCAACCAAGGTTGCCCGTAAGCTCAAGTACTTCAGCCCGGAGACTGATTACAAGGCTCTGGAGCGGGAGCTCGTCTCAGCGTCCTCGGGATCTGAGCCTGACGACGAGATCGACTACGAGGAGCTGGCCGCCAAGTATGCCGTCGACGACGATGACTGGGACGAGGGCGGCAAGTAGCCCCACCCAGTGAGGGCCGGAGGAATGCACCTGCCGGCCCTTCCTCGCGCCCACGAACGCGCACGTCGAGGCCGTCGGGCGGCCATCCGTGTCACTCTCGGCGACTTTTCACTCCCCACCCGAACCACCTGTGTCGCATCGACCCAGGTCAGGACGGTGCTGCCCTGACCCGTTTCTCCAGAACCGGCCCGGCGAGGTGTGAATAGTCGCCATCCGTGACGCCTCGCGACGCGAACGCCCCGCTGGCACAGCGGGGCGTTCGTGGTTCAGGCAGTCCGGTAGGTGCCGTGGATGTCGACCGCTCCCCCGTCGACGCCCTTCGTGCCGGAGACGACCCGACCCTGGGCCTCATACTTCCCGGCGTCGTGCACCTCGCCCAGCACCCAGGCGGGGATCTCGGAGCCCTCGGCGACCCGCAGGACGGCGTCGACCACACCAGGCTCAACAACGGCGACCATGCCCACGCCCAGGTTGAGGGTGCCCTCGAGGTCCTCCCACGGCACCGAGCCGAGCTCGCGCACGGTGGAGAACACCGGCGGCACCGTCCAGGAGGAGCGGTCGACGTCGGCGATGAGCCCAGCCGGCAGGACCCGGGCGACATTGGCGGCCAGCCCCCCACCGGTGATGTGGGACAGGGCGTGGATCGGCCCCGGGGCGGCCGGCGAGGAGAGGGTCTCCAGCATGGCCAGGCACACGCGGGTGTACAGGCGCGTGGGCTCGAGCAGCTCCTGTCCCAGGGTGCGGCCGAACTCGGGCACCTCGCGCTCCAGGCCCCAGCCGGCGTGCTCGATGACGCGGCGCACCAGGGAGTAGCCGTTGGAGTGCAGCCCGGAGGCGCCCAAAGCGACCAGGACGTCGCCGGCGCGCACCTTCTCGGCGCCGAGCATGCGGTCGGCCTCGACGACGCCGGTGGCGGCCCCGGCGACGTCGTACTCGTCGGGGGCCATGAGGCCGGGGTGCTCGGCGGTCTCCCCGCCCAGCAGCGGGGTGCCGATGGCGGCGCATGCCTGGGCGATGCCGCGCACGATGTCGGCGATCCGCTCGGGGACGACGTGCCCGCAGGCGATGTAGTCGGTCATGAGCAGGGGGCGGGCCCCGACCACGACGATGTCGTCGACGACCATGCCCACCAGGTCCTGGCCGATGGTGTCGTGGATGTCGAGGGCCTGGGCGATGGCGACCTTGGTGCCCACCCCGTCGGTGGAGGTGGCCAGCAGGGGGCGGCGGTAGTCGCGCAGGGCGGAGACGTCCACGAGCCCGGCGAAGCCCCCGACGCCGCCGACGACGGCCGGGGTCATGGTGGAGGCCACGGCATCCTTCATGAGCGCGACGGCCCGGTCCCCGGCGGCGGTGTCCACGCCAGCGTCGGCGTAAGTGATGGCGGGGGCGGGCTGCTCAGACTGCTCGGGCTGCTGGGTCATGTGGGGGCTCCTTGTGGACTCGGGTCGAAGGTGCGGTGGCGGGCGGAAAGGGGCGAGGGCGAAGCAGGCGGCCGGTGCGCATCGCCGACGGCGGACCGGGTGGCCCCGGCGGACCGGGCCAGCCGGCCGGGGCGCGGCGGGCGCCGGGGCCCTGGTTAGGTCGTCGACCCCAGGGGACTGCCGGAGGCCAGGTCCGGGCGGGTGATGCTGCCCGGCGGCACGGTGCGGCCGGCGTCGTCGGCCTGATCGCGGCGCCGACCGCGGTAGGCCGTGGGGACACGGCGCACCGGGATGGCGGCGCCCGTCAGGCTGCGCACAGGCGGCGGGATCGGGTAGTCGCCGGTGAAGCAGGCCAGGCACAGCTCGTCGGCCTTCTGGCCGCTGGCGGCCACCATGCCCTCGACGGACAGGAAGCCCAGGGAGTCGGCGCCGATGGACTGACCGATCTCCTCCACGCTCATGCCGGTGGCGATGAGCTCGGCGCGGGTGGCGAAGTCGATGCCGTAGAAGCAGGGCCACATGACCGGCGGGGAGGAGATGCGCACGTGGACCTCGGCGGCGCCGGCCTCGCGCAGCATCCGCACCAGGGCCCGCTGGGTGTTGCCGCGCACGATGGAGTCGTCGACGACGACGAGGCGCTTGCCCTCGATGACCTCGCGCAGGGGGTTGAGCTTGAGGCGGATGCCGAGCTGGCGCAGGGTCTGGGTGGGCTGGATGAAGGTGCGCCCCACGTAGGCGTTCTTCACCAGGCCCTGCCCGTAGGGGATGCCGGAGGCCTGGGCGTAGCCGATGGCGGCCGGGGTGCCCGACTCCGGCGTGGCGATGACGAGGTCGGCTTCCACCGGGTGCTCGCGGGCCAGGGCCGCGCCCATCTCGTTGCGTGAGGTGATGACGCTGCGCCCGGCGATGCGGGTGTCGGGGCGGGCCAGGTAGACGTACTCGAAGACGCAGCCGGCCCGGCGGGCGGTGGCGAAGCGGGTGGAGCGCACGCCGTCCTCGTCGATCTCGATGAGCTCGCCGGGCTCGATCTCGCGCACGAAGGTGGCGCCGACGATGTCCAGGGCGGCGGTCTCGGAGGCCACGGCCCACCCGTTGCCCAGTCGCCCGAGCACCAGGGGGCGCACCCCGTGGGGGTCGCGGGCGGCGTAGAGGGTGCGCTCGTCCATGAAGACCAGGGAGAAGGCGCCGCGCAGCATGGGCAGGACCCGGCGGGCGGCCTGGTGGACGCTCAAGGGTGCCGGTGCGCTGTAGGCGGCGTCGAGCTCGGCGTCGTCGGTGATGCCGGAGGTGAGGATGTCGGCGGCCGAGTCCCAGCCCTCCAGGGCGCCGTGCTCGGAGACGAGGTTGAGCAGGGCGGCCAGGACGGCGGTGTCGGTGGAGGAGCCGCGGCCGAGCTCGCCGCTGAGGTCCTCCCCGGAGGTGGCGTGCACGGCGTCCATGAGCTCACGGGTGTTGGTGAGGTTGCCGTTGTGGGCCAGGGCGAGGGTGGAGCCGGCCGCCGGGCCGAGCATCGGCTGGGCGTTCTCCCAGGTGGTGGCGCCCTGGGTGGCGTAGCGGACGTGGCCGACGGCGATGTGGCCGGTGAGGTTGGACAGGGCCTGGTCGTCGAAGACCTGGGAGACCAGGCCGAGATCCTTGTAGACGAGGATCTGGGAGCCGTTGGAGGTGGCGATGCCGGCTGACTCCTGGCCACGGTGCTGGAGGGCGTACAGGCCGAAGTAGGTCAGGCGGGAGACCTCCTCGCCGGGGGCCCAGACGCCGAAGACACCGCACTCCTCACGCGGCGAGGGCTCGAGCTCGTCGGAGTGGTCGTCGGGCAGGGCAGTCAGACCGGGGACGCCGGTGGGCACCTCGGGCACTGCGGGAGCCGCAGGAGCCCCGGTAGCCTCAGGGGCCGCCGGGTCGGGCGGGCTTGGTCGGCTGGTCCGCCCCAGGGGCTCGGAGGAGTCGGCCCGCGGTGTGAGGCGGGCGCCGTCGGGATGGTCGAAGGTGATCTGCGAGGGGTTCTCACCGGTGCGCACACGCACAGTCTGTCACGGTCGGGCGCCGTCTGACCATTGCGTCCGCCGGAGCCGGTCAGCGCGGGCGGCTTCGGAATCAGCTGGCGCCCATCAGGACTCCGACGACGATCATCGAGACGCCCAGTATGGATCGCCTGGTGAAGGGCTCACGTAGGAGCCACACGCCGGCGATGACACCGAAGACGACGTTGAGGCTCCGGGAGGTGGCGACGACGGACGGAGGCCCGAAGCGCATGGCGACAAGCACCAGCGCGTAGCTCGCCGGCACCAGCACCGCGATCGGGAGGGCTCGGGTCCAGCCGGCAGCCAAAGCAGCGGGCAGCTCGCGACGACGCCGGCCCAGCACGATGGTGAGCAGCACGAACTGAGCCAGACTGGACAGCGCCATGTAGGGCACGGACCGCGACGTGCAGCTCCGCGACGGCAAAAGCGTCCCACAGGGTGTAGGCGGCGGTGCAGGACGCGACGGCGCCGCCCGCCCAGAGGCCTCGGGCCCGGGTCAGATTCCGCCAGGTGACCCTCGAGGCGAGGACGACGCCGACGAGGACCGCCATCAGCGCGAGCGTCTGGATGGCACTCGGGCCCCCGGTCCACGGCGCCACCACCGCCGTCACCAGAACCGGCGCCAGTCCGCGTGAGACCGGGTAGACCACTGACAGGTCCGCCGCCGAGTAGGCGCGTTGGAGAACCGCCGCGTAGGCCGTGTGCAGCGCCGTGCTGACGAGGGCCGCCCACCAGGCCGGCCCCAGACCTCCCCATATCGCCCCCACTGTCAGTACCACGAGCCACAGCGGTGCGGCGATGGCGCTGTAGACCCACACGAAGGCGACATCCGAGGTACCGGACCTCTTCACCAGCACGTTCCACAGGGCGTGCAGGGCGGACCCGGCCGAGACCAGGGCAAGGGAGTATCCGAAAGCCATCATGTAGACGTTGTCTACCATGTTGTAGACGCCGTCTACAAGAGGCAGGCTAGGGCCATGAGCCAGACAACGGAGGACCGCCTGATCCAGGCAGGGCGGCAGCTGCTCGAAGACGACGGCATCAGCGCGGTGACGGTGCGGGAGGTGGCCCGGCGCTGCGGCGTCTCCCACGGAGCACCGAGACGCCACTTCCCCACCCTCGCGCTGCTACTGGCCGCGATCGCCGAGGTGTGCCTCGGAGAGCTCCGCGAGCGCATCGCCGACGCCGGAGGAAGCCTCAAAGGGACCGCGAGGGCCTACGTCGCCTACGCCGTCGAGCACCCCCACGCCTTCGACCTCATCACCCGTCACGACGTGCTGGCCGGCAGCGGACGGGAGCTTCGGGCCACGTCCCTGCCGCTCCTTCAGCAGTGGCAGACCCGCTTCGCGGAGCAGCACCCGGACGCTCCCAACGCCGCCGCGACCGCCGCCTGGGCGGCCATCCACGGCGTTGCCTCGCTCGCCTCACGGGGCGTGCTGGACCTGGTCGGAACCGATGCCCAGGAGCTGCTGGATCAGATTCTCCCGCAGGACTGACGCATCGGGCGCCTCAGGGCTGGTGCGTCAGGAGCTGGAAGCGGATGCCGGAGGTGGGGTCGGCGGACAGGAGGCGGACCCGCACGCGCTCACCCACCGGGAGGCCGCCGTCTAAGGCCTTCTTGCCGGCTCGCTTGCCGGCTCGGATCTCGGTGACGACGGCGGGCTCGGCCAGGACGAGCTCGCCGCGGCCGTCGCGCTCGGAGGTGATGACGCCGTCGAAGACCTCGCCCTCGTGTCCGCGCAGGACCAGGGCCTCCAGGGCGGTCAGGGCTCCGCGGCCGATGGCGCGGGCGCGCTTGCCGGTCTGCTCCATGACGCCCGGCAGGTCGGGCAGTGCCTGGAGGACCCACTCGGGCACGGGCGCCTGGGCGCAGGCGGCGATGCAGACCTCCTCGCCGTAGCGGTCCACGAGTCGGCGCAGCGGCGCGGTGACGTGGGCGTAGCGGGCGGCGATCGCGGAGTGGACGGTCTCCTCGGAGTCGGAGGCCTCGTCGTTGGCAGGGACCCCGACGCCACCCACCCCGAAGGCGAGGTAACCCGATCCGCGGAAGAGGGACATGGCCTGCTCCATGAAGGCCGCGTGGGCGGGGATGGCGTGGTCCAGGCCGCGCACGAGCTCGGGGTAGGGCTGGGCGGCCGGCCAGGCGATGCCCAGGGCCGCGGCGACGCGCCGCAGGCGGGCGTAGTCCTCGGGGCGCGCCGGCGGCAGGGTCCGCAGGATGCCGATGCCGCACTCGACCATGATCCGGGCGGCGCACATGCCGGTGAGCAGGGAGATCTGGGCGTTGTACTGCTCGGCGGGCACGGGCACGCGGTAGGCGAGCCGGTAGCCGGCCGGGCTGGCGCTCTCGGCGGGCTTGACGGGCTCGGCGTCACCCGACGGCGACGCCGGCTCCGCCGCCTGTGTTGCCTCTGCCGCATGTGCCGCCTCGGTCACCTCGACGACCTGCTCGGGCGTGGTCATGCTGATGCCGCCGCGGGCGGCCTCCCGCTCCAGACGCAGACGGCCGATCTCGGCCAGAAGCTCGGGCAGGTCGGCCGGCACCTCCTGGGGCAGGGCGTCCTCCCCGTCAATGGCGTCCTGGACCTGGGCGTAGCTGAGGCGCGCCCGCGAGCGCACGAGGGCCCGCTCGACGCGGGCGGAGACAACCTCGCCGCGCTCGTCGAGGTCGATGGTCCACAGGCAGGCCGGGCGCTCGGCGTCCTGAAGCAGGGAGGCGGCGCCGTGGGAGAGGACCTCGGGGTGCAGGGGCGTGGCGGCATCGGGGGCGTAGATGGTCTCGCCGCGGCTGCGCAGCTCGGTGTCCAGGGCGCCGCCGGGGGTGACGAAGGTGGCCAGGGAGGCGATGGCGTAGTGGACGCGGTAGGCGGCCGACGGCTCGGGGGCGTCCCCGACCTCCCCCGCGGCCGCGCCGGCCTGGTCGGTCTGCCCGGGCAGGCGCTCCAGGAGCAGCGCCTGGTCGAGGTCCATGGAGCCGGGCGGGTCAATGGTGACCAGCTCCAGGTCGCGGGCGTCGCGGGCGCCGTCGGCCAGAAGACGGGCGGGGCCGTCCTGGGCCCAGGCGCCGGCAGCGGCCTCCGCCTCGGCGAGGGCCTCGGGCGGGAAAGCGGCAGGCACCTCGTAGTGCGCGCGCAACGCGTCCAAGGTCCGGGCGACCTCGGCGGGCGGGGCGGTGTAGGTGCTCAGGCGCGTGCGACTCATGGGATGAACCTACCGGCGCGGGCCTTCAGCGCAGTGACCAACGGGCGGATGGGGCGGAATCGGCCCAATCTGTCACGGGCGGCGACTTTTAGGACCGAGTGCGCTCCGCAGACGACCAGTCAGAATGCATTAACGCTGGTCAGGACCTTGCGCCCGGACGCCTGCTCCGACAGCGTGCGTTGAAAAGTCGCCATTTGTGACACTTTCGTCCTCTGCGCGGTTGGCACAACAGTCCACGACGCCTCAGGACATGGGAGTGCCCCAACGAGTCCGCGGAGCAGCCCCGGTTCGCAGAGCAACAGTCAGAATCGGGGCGGCGCTAGGGCGGCACGGCGACGGTCATACCGGCGCCGGCCCTCAGTGCAGTGCCCAACGGGCGCGCACACCCGCAGCGCGCCCCACACATCGACCAAAACTTCAGAATCGACGCGGCTACGGGTCGATTTTGAAGAAAATGTTGATGTCTACCCGGGGAGCCGGACCAGAGGCAGGTAGGCGGACAGGTCGCAGCGCTCACCGGAGGCGTGCAGGGCGCCGTCGGCCAGGGCGTCCTGCCAGGTGAGCCGGCCGGTGGCCAGGGCCAGCCAGGTGACGGCGTCGGTCTCGACGACGCTGGGTGGGGTGCCCCGGCGGTGGACAGTGCCGGCGACGGCCTGGGTGACACCGAAGGGCGGGACCCGCACCTCGACCGAGCGCCCGGGCGCGCAGGCGGCAAGCTCCTCGAGGGTGTAGCGCACGGCGGTGGCGGTCACCCGACGTCGGGCGGCCCGGTCGGTGGGACTGGCGGAGCCGGGGCCGGCACCGCTCCCAGCTCCGGCCGGTTCGTCGTCGGACGTGCCCTGCTCCTGGGCCCACTGGCGCAGGGCCTGGGCGCCGGCGGCGGGGTCGATGCGTCGTCTTGCAGCCATGGCGCGAAGCCTATGCCGGAGCACCCCGGAACTGGCAGGCGAGCCCAGCCCGACAGCGCCGCACGGCAGCCCGGCCCGTCGGGCGGCGAGCCCCCGTACCCGCGGCGAAGACCTCCACGAGGTCATGCCGGTCGGCTCTGATCGGTCTCGACGGCGGCGCCGCGCAGCCGTCCTGGAACATTGGGGACTGCGTTCTGCGCCCAGGACGTACTTCTCCACCAAACGACTGCGCCCGGGCCGTCACCTTCTCTAGGAGAACGCAGTCCTCGATCGAAAGGTACGTCCTCGATCTGGGGCGGCACAGCCCACAGGGACGTTCCGCGCCGTCGGGGACATTTCCGCACGGCCGGGGGCATTCGACGCCGCCGGGGACAGGATTCCCGCCCCCGTGCGCGCGGGATGTCCCCGGCGGGAGGGGTGTGTCCCTGGCCGCGTGAAGCGTCCCCGCCGAAGGACACCGAGCCTCACGGACCCGGCCCCCGAGGTCCTCACACGCGTCGTGCGGGGCCCCGCACCTGGCGGGACCCCGCACGATGACGCGGCGATGAGGCTTGCCGGATCAGGCGGCAGCCGCGGCCTGCGCCTCAACACCCTTCTTGCCGTCGGCGTTGCGCCCCAGCCCCTTGAGGACGATGACCAGCGCGGTGCTCACCACCGTCCCGGCCAGGATCGCCAAGAGGAAGCCACCGAAGTTGGTGATGGCGAAGGCGACGAACACGCCGCCGTGGGGCGCGCGCGAGCCGACGTGCATCGCCATGGTCATCGCACCGGTGACCGCGCCGCCGGCCATCGTGGCCGGGATGACGCGCAGCGGGTCGGCGGCGGCGAAGGGGATGGCGCCTTCGGAGATGAAGGACAGTCCCAGCAGCCAGGCGCTGCGCCCGTTCTCGACCTCGGCCTTGGTGAACAGCCGCGAGCGCAGGAAGGTCGCAGCGGACATCGCCAGTGGCGGCACCATGCCTGCGGCCATGACGGTGGCCATGATCTCGTAGGGAGCAGTGTTGCTGGCGCTGGCCGCGGACAGTCCCGCGGTGCCGAACAGGTAGGCGGCCTTGTTGACCGGCCCGCCCAGGTCGAAGCACATCATGAGCCCGAGGATGACGCCGAGCAGCACGGCCGACCCGCCCCCGGACATGGAGGTCAGCCCGTCCTGCAGCGCGGTCATGAGGGCGGCCAGCGGCAGACCGAGGACCAGGTACATGACGGCGCCGACCACCAGCGTCGTGCCCAGCGGGATGATGACCACGGGCATGAGCCCCCGCAGCCAGGCCGGCACGCCGAGCCCGGCGAGCCAGGCCGCGAAGTAGCCCGCGAGGATGCCGCCGACCAGGCCGCCGATGAACCCGGCCCCGACCTCGACCGCAACGACCCCCATGACGAACCCGGGCGCGATCCCGGGCCTTCCGGCCAGCCCGAAGGAGATGTAGCCGGCCAGCGCCGGGACGAGGAAGCTCATGGCCGCCTGCCCCAGCAGGAACAGCGTCCACCCGATGTACAGCAACAGCCCGGACTGCGAGACGGTGATCGTCTCGGTGCCGACGACGTCGCCGGCCGAGTTCTTGATCTCGTGAACGAACTCGTTACCGGGCAGGTTCCATAGGGAGTAGTCGCTGATGGAGATCTTCTCGTAGAGGTTGGCCACGTCGTACCCGGCCAGGAGGAAGCCCAGCGCAATGAGCAGACCGCCGGCGGCCACGAAGGGGATCATGTAGGACACCCCGGTCATGACGGACCTCTGCAGGCGCCGGGCCCAGTGCTCGGAACCCTCCTCGCTCTCCTCACTGGACTCGCCGCCGGCCGGCACGCGGGCGGCACTCGGGTCATCGACGGCGGCCAGAGCCTTGTCCACCAGGGAGCCGGCATCATTGACGGCGGCCTTGACGCCGACGTCGATGACGGGCTTGCCGGCGAAGCGCTCGCGGCCCTTGACCGGCAGGTCGTGGGCGAAGATGACGGCGCTGGCCCGCTTGATGAGCTCGGGGTCGAGGGCGTCGATCTTGCCCGAGCCCTGTCCCTCGATGGCCACGGTGATGCCGCGGTCCTTGCCGGCCTGCTCCAGGGCCTCGGCAGCCATGAAGGTGTGGGCGATGCCGGTGGGGCAGGAGGAGACCCCTACGATGACGGTCTCGCCCTCCGCCGGGGCCGACGACGCCGCAGCGGCCTTGGTCTGCGCGGCACCGGACCCTGCGGCCGAGTCCGCGGCACTTCCGGCCTCACCGGCCTCACTGGCCGCGCTGTCCTCGGCCCCCTCCCCGCCGTCGAGCAGCTCGGGCTGAACCTGCTGCGTGACGATCCGGGTGATCTCCTCGGCGTCGGCGGCCTGGCGCAGGGCGTCGGTGAACTCGGTCTGCATGAGTCCGCGGGCGAGCTTGGCCAGGAGCTGGAGGTGGAAGTCGTCGGCGCCGTCGGGGGCGGCGATCATGAAGATGAGGTCGGCGGCCTGCCCGTCGGCGGCCCCGAAGTCGACCGGCTGCGCCAGGCGGGCGAAGCCGAGGCTGGGGGCCAGGACATGAGAGCTGCGGCAGTGCGGGATGGCGATGCCGCCGGGGATCCCGGTGGGGGCTGTGGACTCGCGCTTCTTGGCGTCGGCGGCCAGGCCGTCGGGGCTGGAGGCCCGGCCGGCGCCGGCCACGGTGGCGGCCAGGAACTCGATGACGTCTTCCTTGCCCGGGCCGGCGTCGGCGTCGAGCGCGACCAGCTCGGGGATGATGAGGGGCTTGTTCTCGGTCATGGTCTTCCTTGGTGTCCGAGGTGCCGTCGCCCGGTGGGCGGCGGCGGGTCACAGGTGGTCAAGGGTGGTGGGCGGCGGTCATGCGGTCGGTGATGGTGATGCGGTGGGTCGGTGGGCGAGTGGCGGACAGTCGGTGGGCAGTAGGTGCTGGTACCGGCTCGGTGGCCGGCCGGCAGACGCCAGCGTGTGCGAGGAGCCGCGGGCTCGAGGGTCCGCGGCCCGGCGCCTGCGGGCGCCCCGGCTCAGGAGAGCCGGGTGACGACGGCCGCCTGCTCGGGCAGGTCGGCGGGCGTGGGCAGGGTGGTTCCGGGAAGGGAGGCGGCGGCCGAGCCGCAGGCCATGGCGGTGCGCAGGCGCTCGGCCTCGTCGCCGCCGTTGACGTCGGCCAGGATGTAGCCGGCCACCGAGGAGTCCCCGGCGCCGACGGTGGAGACCACCGGGACCTCGGGGGCGGTGGCGTGCCAGGCGCCGTCGGCGGTCACCAGGACGGCGCCAGCGGGGCCGAGGGTCACCATGACGGCACCGAGCCCCAGGCCCACCAGGAGTCGGGCGGCGTCGACGACGGGACCGTAGTCACCCCGGAGGGCGCCCTCCTCGAGCGCCATGGCGCGCTCGGCGGGCAGGCCGGCGAGCTGACCGAGCTCCTCACCGTTGGGTTTGATGAGGTCGGGGGCCGATGCGGGCAGCTCGGCGGCCAGGGCCGCCAGGGGCTCGTCGGAGGTGTCGACGGCGATGCGCAGCCCCGAGGCGGCCTCCCGCAGGAGCCCCACGAGGCGGGCGTACCACCTGGCCGGCGCGCCCGGCGGCAGGGAGCCGGACAGGACCGCCCAGTGGTGGGTGTCGGCTTCGGCCGACACGCCTGTGAGGGTGAGGGTCTCCAGGAGGGCCTGCTCGACGGCGTCGATCTCCTCCTCGCTCAGGCCCGCCCCCAGCTCGTTGAGCTTGGTGGTGGTGCCATCGGGCTCGGTGACGGCGGTGTTGATGCGGGCGGGTCCGGCCACGGGCACGGATCGCACGGTGAGGCCGGGCAGCTCGAGGGCGCCCAGGGCGGTGAGGATGGGGTCGTTTTCGGCAGCGGGCAGGACGGCGGTGGCGGCGCGCCCGGCGTTGGACAGGACGCGGGCGACGTTGACGCCCTTGCCTCCCGGTTCCATGACGACGCCGGTCAGGCGCTGGACGGCGCCGCGCTGGAGGGGTCCGGGCAGGGAGACGGTGCGGTCGAGGGACGGGTTGGGTGTGAGGGTCAGGATCATGCGACAAGGACCTCGGTTTCGGTGGCGGTGAGCTGGTCGATGAGTGCGGGCGGGAGCTCGACGTCAGTGACCAGGAGGTCGATGTCGTCGAGGGAGGCGAAGGAGACCAGGTGCTCCTGGCCGATCTTGGTGGAGTCGACCAGGGCCACCACCTGGTGGGCGCTGCGCACCATGGCGCGTTTGACGGTGGCCTCGTCGGGGTCGGGCGTGGACAGTCCGTGGGCCGCGCTCAGGCCGTTGGCTCCCAGGACGGCGACGTCGACCCTCAGGGTGGACAGGGCCTCGACGGCTTCGGGGCCAACGGCGGCCTGGGTCAGTCCGCGCAGCTGACCGCCCAGGATCCGCACCCGGGTGCGTCCGGCGCCGGCCAGGCAGGCGGCGGTCAGGACGGAGTTGGTGATGACGGTCAGGTCGGTGTCGCCCGGCAGGAGGCGGGCGAGCGATCCGGTGGTGGTTCCGGCGTCAATGAGGAGGGTGGTGCCGGGCCCCGGTGCGAGCCGCGCCAGGGCGGCGCGGGCGATGGCCTGCTTGGCGGTGGGGTTGACCTGCTCGCGCTGGGTCACGCCGGTCTCCGGCAGGGCGGGGGCGGGGATGGCGCCGCCGTGGACCTTGCGCAGGGCGCCGCTGCGGTCCAGGGCGGTCAGGTCACGGCGGATCGTCTCCGGGGTGACGTCGAAGTGCTCGGCGAGCTCGGTGACGAGAACCCGCCCTGCACCGCGCACCTGCTCCACGATCTGGCGGTGCCTGTCCTCAATGCGCATGTTCACCTCCTGGAAGGTCCGTGCCGTCAACTCAGGACGCCCGTTCGGGCATCACGTTGACCCAACATGTCTGAACAGACACGAGAATATGTCTGTTCAGACATTCACGTCTACCCCTTTGTGATCCACAATACAATCCATAGGTTGTTTGAAGAACAGGGACGCCCCACGGGCACCACCGCCCCATCGAGGACGTACATCGGCACCCAGGACTGCGTTCTCCGACAAACGACTGCGGGCACACCCCAGTAGCCCGGAGGACAACGCAGTCCCCGACCGGAAAGTACGTCCTCGGCGCGGACCGCAGTCCTCGCCGCCCAGGCCGCCCGAACAGTCTCCGGTGACACCCCGTCGTCGACGCCCCGCAGACAGCACTCGTGCCCGCCTCCCCGAGTGGGGATGACGGGCACGAGTCTCGATCCGCGTATCGCTGCGGGTCAGCCTGGGGCGGCCTGCGTCAGGCCGACCCGGCCGGCGTCAGCCGAGTCAGCCGGCGTCAGGCAGCGTCAGGCGACCTGCCGTCTGCGGCGCAGGATGAGGTAGCCGCCGACGACGAGCAGCGCGAGGGCGAGTACCCCCGCGCCAAGTGAGGCTCCGGTGCGGGCCAGAGGACCATCACTGGCCGCCTGGTTCGGGCGCTCGGCTCCGGCCGCCTGGGCGGGCGCTCCGGACGCGGCTGGAGCGGCGGTGGCTGCGGGCTGCGCGCCGCTACCCGCAGACGGCTCGGTGCCGCCTCCCGCGGAGGTCTCACCAGCACCAGGGCCGCCCTGCGGGGTGGATGCCGCCTTGCCGCCGGCCCCGTCCTCCGCAGCGTCAGCGCCCGTCGCCGTGCTGTCGCCCGGGCCCGCTCCGGGGTCGGCCGCATCCTCATCCTCGATCTCGACCGAGAACCGGTTGAGAACCGCACCTGCGGCGTCGAGGGTCTCGACTAAGGCCCAGCGGCAGGTGGTGGCCTGGACCGTGCGGCAGGCACGCGTGGGGGCGTCGGTCGGGAAGGTGAGGTTGAAGTCGCCCCGCCCGGTGGTCGGGCCGGTGGGGTTGACGGTGAGGTCGAGGTCCTTGGTCAGGATCTCCTTATCCCCCGCGCTGACGCGCACACGCCGGGCGCCGGCGGCCTGCTCGGTGGGGTTGGTGTAGGCCAGGGAGTCCAGGGTCACGGAGACCGTGTCGGTGCTGCGCGCGCCACCTGAGCTGACGTACACGGGCCCCACGGTCATCGCGGTCTGCCGCTTGGAGTAGTCGGCTGTGACGGGCTTGTCGCCGAAGGAGGCCAGGTAGGTGGAGGTGACGTCGCGGTCGAGGACGCCGGTGTTGGTCACGGGCTTGTCCTTCAGGACGGTGTAGCCGTCGCCGCCGGTCAGCAGGAAGGAGTTGGAGGCGACGACGACGCTGTCGCCGTCGGCCAGCGGCTTGCCGTCGACGAGGATCTCGCGGATCGCGGGGGCGGCTCCGGCCTCGCCCCCGTATGCGGGATCGGTGGTGGCCTCGGTGAGGACGTCGACGTTCCTGGACAGCCCCAGGGTGAGCACGGGGCGGCTGGAGCCGGGCTGCCACTGCTGGGACAGCAGCGCCTTGAGCTCGGCGCCGGTGAGGGTCGTGTAGGCCATCTCGTTGCCGAAGGGCTGGACCGTGTAGGCCTCCCCCGAGGTCAGGACCCCATCGCCCTCCGAGCCGGAGGCGGCGTAGAGCAGGTCGGCGCGCACGCCGCCGGGGTTCATGATGCCCACGTAGCGGGTGGAGCCGGTCGGCTGGATGTCGGTGGCGAGCCAGCTGCGGAAGGACTCGGCGATGAGGTTGGAGGCAGTGGACTCCGTGCCGCGGTTGGCGCCGGGGCCCGAGCCGTCCGAGCCGCGAAGGAAGTCCGAGCCGATCTTGGCCAGCGGCTTGCCGCCCTCGGCGGCGGAGTCCTTCTCCGCCTGGGACACGATTCCGGCGACGCCGTAGGCATCGGTGGTGCAGCTCGAGCCGCGCAGGTCCTTGTTGTCGGCGCTGACCACTGAGGTCTTCCGGCTGGCGGGGTCGTAGCTCAGGCGGATGCGGCCCAGCGCCCAGCCGTAGTGGTCGGCCTGGACGACGGCGATCTGGTTGCCCTCGGCGCCGGTGACGGTCTTGGCGAAGGGCACGTGGGTGTGCCCGGAGAAGACGGCGTCGACGTTCTTGGAGAAGCTCGTGGCCGTGGAGGCCGCGTCCTCATGGCTGAGCACGACGACGACGTCGGCCTCACCGTTGGCCAGGTCGCCGTCCTTGAGCTCGGCGGCACGGGCGTTGGCGGCGGCGACCGCCGGACTCAGGGTGAGAGTGGACAGGGCCGAGGGCGACACGAGGGTGGGAAGCTCATCGGTGACGACACCGACGAAGCCGACGCGCACACCGCCGACTTCCTTGATGAAGGTTCCCTTGCCGCCGCCCTCGGCGCTCAAGGGAGTCGAGCCGGAGACGTTGGCGGCCAGGATCGGGAAGTTCGAGGCGGGCAGGATGCGCGTCTCCAGGTCGGTCAGGCCCTGGTCGAGCTCGTGGTTGCCCAGGGCGGAGACATCCAGGGACATCGCGTTGAGCGCCTCCATAGTGGGGCGGTCCTGGAGGATGGAGGAGACGTAGGCCGATCCACCCACGGAGTCTCCGGCGGAGACGAACAGCGTGTTGGGGTTGGCGGCGCGGGCGGAGGAGACCTCGCAGGCCAGCGTGACAGCACCGGGGTCCTCGACGGATGTCTGCCCGGTACCGCTGTCCGTCTGAGTGGTCCGGGAGATGTGGCCGTGCAGGTCGGTGATGCCCAGCAGGTCGATGGTGGTGGCACCGGCGGCCGGAGGGGCAGCCGGGGCGGCCGGCTCGTCAGCACCGGCGGGAGGGCTGAGCGGGAAGGGACTGAGGGCTGTCAGAGTCAGCGCGCACATGACGGCGCTGACCCTGACGGCCCGCGTGGGGCGCAGTCGCATGTCGTTCCTTATCAGGCGGAGGGATGGTGACCCGGGAGAAGATGAGGAGAGGAACATGCGCAACCGTATGCGCCCCGGCGATACGGGGCATTGTTCTTCACGGCACTCACTGACGTTCATCAGACAGCGCTCGCGCCCACCTCCCCCGGGTGTCCGTCAGCGCCGTCGGGACCTGACTCCACGGCGGGAGCGCAGCGAGGAACGAGCCCCGCGGGTGGCTGCCAAGAGCGCCGATCCCACCCCTCCCCCAAGCCACAGCGACGGCGTCCGCCGCCTCGTTCTCAGAGGCGACGGACGCCGTCGCTGTGGGCGCGAGCCCGGTTCAGCCAGGTATCAGACGATGCCGTGGGCGATCATGACGTCGGCGACGCGGGTGAAACCGGCCGCGTTGGCGCCGAGCACGTAGTCGCCGGGGCGGCCGTACTCCTCGGCCGCGGCGACGCAGGAGTCGTGGATGTCGGCCATGATGCCGGTCAGCTTGGCCTCGGCGGTGGCGAAGTCCCAGCGGGTGCGGCCGGCGTTCTGCTCCATCTCGAGGGCGGAGGTCGCTACGCCACCGGCGTTGGCGGCCTTACCGGGGCCGAAGAGGATGCCGGCCTTCTGGAAGGCCTCGACGGCCTCCGGGGTGGAGGGCATGTTGGCGCCCTCGGAGACCACGCCGCAGCCGCCCCGCAGCAGGGTGTTCGCGGCGTCGCCGTCGAGCTCGTTCTGGGTGGCGCAGGGCAGGGCGACGTCGCCGGGGACGTCCCACACGGAGCCGCCGGTCACGAGGCGGGCACCGGGACGGCGCTCGACGTAGTCGGCCACGCGACCACGCTCGACCTCCTTGACCTGCTTGAGCAGCTCGAGGTCCACCCCGGCCTCGTCGACGACGTAGCCGGAGGAGTCGGAGAAGGTGATGGGGGTGGCACCGAGCTGCTGGGCCTTCTCGATGGCGTAGATCGCCACGTTCCCGGCTCCGGAGACGAGGACCTTCTTGCCCTCGAGGGACTCGCCCCTGGTGGCGAGCATGGACTGGGCGAAGAGCACGGTGCCGTAGCCGGTGGCCTCGGTGCGCACGAGGGAGCCGCCCCAGGCCAGGCCCTTACCGGTGAGGACACCGGCGTCGTAGGAGTTCCGCAGGCGCTTGTACTGGCCGAACATGTAGCCGATCTCGCGGCCGCCCACGCCGATGTCGCCGGCGGGCACGTCGGTGGAGGGGCCGATGTGGCGGGCCAGCTCGGTCATGAAGGACTGGCAGAAGCGCATGACCTCGGCGTCGGAGCGGCCGTGCGGGTCGAAGTCGGAGCCGCCCTTGCCGCCGCCGATGCCCTGGGCGGTCAGGGCGTTCTTGAAGATCTGCTCGAAGCCGAGGAACTTGATGATTCCGGCGTTGACCGAGGGGTGGAAGCGCAGGCCGCCCTTGTAGGGGCCCAGCGCGGAGTTGAATTCGATGCGGAAGCCGCGGTTGACGTGAACCTGGCCGGCGTCGTCGACCCACGGGACCCGGAACATGATCTGGCGCTCGGGCTCGACGATGCGCTCCAGGAGGGCGCCGTCGGCGTAGTGGGGGTGCTTGGCGATGACGGGACCGAGGGACTCGAGCACCTCGTGGACGGCCTGATGGAACTCGACCTCTCCACGGTTGCGAGCCACAACCTGCTCATAGACCTTTTCGACAACGTCCTGCATGGGGGACTCCTTCGCCTAGCGGAATAAGCTCAGCACCTGGCTGGTCGCCGCGGCGCCGCGAGAAGACTTCCACCGAGACGTTCACTGAGACGAAACATCTCGCGATCCGGAGGGAAATTGCCGTTGCGGAGGCCACATTCCGGACGTCCACGCAACACAGATCACATTCCTGGAGGATCTGGAGGCATGAGTAGTGAACAGCTTTCGGACGGTTCCGTCGAGACGGCCCGCTACACCCACGGTCACAGTGCGGCGGTGCTCAGCGCGCACTCGCGGCGCGGCGCGGCGGACTCGGCCGCCTACCTGCTTGCCCACCTGCGTGCGGGAATGGATCTGCTCGACGTCGGCTGCGGACCGGCGTCCATCACCGCGGATCTCACTGAACGCGTCGCCCCGGGGCGGGTCGTCGCCCTCGACGCCGCGGCCGGCGCCCTGGAGGCGGCTCGGGCGACGCTTCGCGAACGGGGGCTGTCCGAGCAGGTGGAGCTGACCAGCGGGGACGTCATGGCCCTGCCCTTCGAGGACGCCTCCTTCGACGTCGTCCACGCCCACCAGGTCCTTCAGCACCTCGCGGACCCGGTGGGCGCCCTGGCCGAGATGCGCCGCGTCACCCGCCCCGGCGGGATCGTGGCCGTGCGCGACGCCGTCTACTCCGCCATGACCTGGTTCCCTGAGCCCGCGGGTATGGAGCAGTGGCGCTCGGTCTACATGGCCACCGCCCGGGCCAACGGAGGCGAGCCCAACGCCGGGAGCCGGCTGCTGTCCTGGGCCCGGGCGGCGGGTTTCGCCGACGCGAGCGCCTCGGCCTCCACCTGGTGCTATGCCACGCCCGCCGACCGGGCCTGGCAGTCGCAGACCTGGGCGCAGCGGTGTCTGACCTCCTTCGGGCCGCGGGCCGTCGAGCTGGGACTGGCGGACAGGGCCGACCTGGAGACGATGGCCCAGGCGTGGCGGCAGTGGGGAGACAGCGAGGACGCCTGGTTCGTCGTCGTGCACGGTGAGGTCCTGGCGCGCGTCTGAGTGCGGGTGCACGGGATCGACCGGCACCGGGCGGGCGTCAGGTGCCCAGCGCCCAGATCGAGGCCGCGTCCGGCGCGGTGAAGCGGAATCCGGAGGCGAGCAGCGCCTGAGGCACTGCTCGCTGGGAGGCACCGAGCAGCTCGGCGAGCATCCCGCCGACGCTTCCAGCACCCCCGGCCGCCCCGGCCCTGCCCGCTCGGTCCAGCAGGAGCTGGGGCACGACTGCTATCGAGGGCGGGCCGCCGGCGCGGGACAGCAGGCGGTGGAGGTCGCGGTTGCGCGCCGGCTCGGGCGCGGTCAGGTTGACCGGCCCGTGGACGTCGTCGTGCTCGATGGCCCACAGGAGCCCGGCGGCGGCATCCTCCAGGCCGATCCACGGCTGCCACTGGTCGCCGCGGCCCAGCCGGGCCCCCGCCCCAACCCGGTAGGCGGCGCCGAGGATCCTGCCCAACCCGCCCGAGGAGCTGACCACCAGGCCCGTGCGGGACTGGACCGTGCGCAGCCCGGCCTGCGCCGCCGGGCCCGCAGCCGACTCCCAGCGCCGGCACAACTCGGACAGGAATCCCTGGCCCGGGCCGCTGGCCTCGGTGAGGATCTCATCGCCCCGATCCCCGTAGAAGCCGGTGGCCGATCCACTCAGCAGGACCTCGGGTCGCCCGGCCGGGGGCAGGCCCGCGGCGACCCGGGCGATGAGGGCGGTGGTGGACAGGCGTGAGGCCGCCAGCTCGCGACGGCGCGCCGGTGTCCAGGGGCGCGGCGCGATCGGTGCGCCCGACAGGCAGACCACGGCTCTGGCGCCCTCCAGGGCGCCGGGCGGCAGGAGGCGCTCGGCGGGCGCCCACCAGGCGTGCTCCCTGCCGGAGTCATCGACCTCGATGCCCTCCCGAGGTGCCTGGCCCGCTGCGCTGCGGTGGAGGATCCGGATTCTCCAGCCGTGGTCCCGGGCCAGGTCCGCCAGGCGGGATCCGATGAGGCCCGCTCCGGCCACGACGAGCAGCCCCGGGTCGCCGCGCCGGCTGGACCGCTCTGAGGGGGAGGCGTGAGTACTCATGTACTCAGCCTAGGCGCTCGGCCGCCCCACGGGCCCCGGTCCCGGCCGCGCCCCTACCGACGACGCGAGGGGAGGCGGGTTTCCGCTCTCTTCTGGCCAGGAGTGAGCCGTATCGGTTCACAGGATGCACACAAAGGGCACCCACTCCTTTAGGCTCTTCCCAATGCCCGAACACACTCCCACTCCCCGTGCCTCCGTCATGGACGTGATGGCTCTGCGCTCCGTCACGGAGCTTCCCGTCACCCGGCGCCATGTCCTGGACCCCGAGGTCCTGCGGACGGTGGCGGCCGTCGACCGGGTCGGCGACCTGACGCGCTTCAACGTCGCTGAGGTGCCCGAGCTGGCCCAGCTCTCCGCCCCTGAGGAGCTGCTGGCGCCCGACGAGCGCGGCTGGGCCCTGGGGCACGCCCTGTCCCTGGCCGTGGAGCACGGGCAGCGCCTGTGGCTGAGCGAGGTTCCCACGCAGCGACTGGGGCTGCTGCGGAGCGTCCTGGGTGAGCACCTCGTCCACGTCGCCTCCCCGCAGGCGCCCGACGGCGCCGAGACACCGCGGACCAACGGGGCCGGTCAGGGCGAGGGCAGCGTCGTCGTCGCCGTGAGCCCGCGCCGGCTCCTGGACGAGTGGGCCACCGGTACGCCTGAGCAGATCCGCTACCTGCGCACTGTCCTGGAGGGGACGGACCCGCTGCGCGTCTCCCGGCACACCCTGGCCGCCCTGCAGGAGGCGAAGGTGGACCTGGTGCCGCGCGCCGGTATCGTCCGTCTGCTGCACAACCCCCGCTTCCTGGCCTACGCGACGGTGTTCATCTACTCCTCGCTGCGGGCGCTCCCGGCCGTCTACGCCCCCGGCTTCCGCGGCAACCCCTGGGTGCTGTGGGCAATCGACATCATCACTGCGGTGCCCTACACCTGGGGGATCATCGCCATGGTGGCGGGTAAGCGGCGCCGCATCCGCTTCGCCGGCTTCCTCGTCACCCTCATCACCTTCGTGGCGCCCTACGTGTACTTCTTCCTGGCGGGCGACGACGGGCACGGCAACCAGTACCCCGGCTGGGTCATCATGGTGGTCATCGGCCTGGTGCTGGCCACCTTCCTGCTGGAGGGCGGCCGCTGGCTGCGTGACGTGGCGGTCGCCCGGGGGCTACGCGCCCCCGGGGACGGTTAGGCGGCCTACACCGCTGCCGCAGTCGATTCCTCCCCGCGGATCGAGCGCAGCACCCCGGCGAGCAGGAACCACCCGCCCGAGACAATGAGGACGGCGACCAGGCTGAGCGGCCGGTGCGGGTAGATCGCCACCAGCCAGCAGGTGGCCAGGAACCACACGGCCACCGCACCGATGTTGAGGGCGCGGAAGCGCTTGACGCGGGCCGGGTGCGCGTAGTGCGTGGGCACCAGGGTCAGCACCACGAAAATGAGGGTGACGATGATGTTGAAGACCGCCGGGGTCTGAAGCACGTAGAACATGAGGGCCACGATGTTCCAGGCGGCCGGGAAGCCCACGAAGTAGTAGTCGGTGGACTTCCACTGCTTATTGGCGTAGCAGAACATCGACGAGCTCAGGACGAGGGCCATGAGCAGGCCCGCCAGCGGCCTGGGGCCCATCGGCAGAGCCACGTACATGAAGACCGCCGGGATGAAGGTCCAGGTGAGGTAGTCGACGACGATGTCGACGATGCCGCCGTCGAACCAGGGGATGATCTCCGAGACCCGGGCGCGCCGGGCCAGGGTGCCGTCAACGCCGTCGACGACGAGGGCGACGAGCAGCCAGACCCACATCCACGTGAACTCCCGGCGGGGGTGGATCGTGGCGAGCATGGCCAGGCTGGCCCACACCAGTCCCGACATGGTCAAGATGTGCACTGCCCAGGCGGCGACACGGGCCCGTGCCGGGTACTGCCCCGTCGACACAGACGTCCCCTCTCGATGGATAACACTGACGGCGGGAAGTCTATGCGGTTCACAGCCCCGGCACCTATCCGCCGGCGCCGCTCTTGAGCGATCCCCGTCTCCCTCGGACCGCTCGAGAAGCGAGTGCGCCCCCGTACCTGCCGGTCGGGGGCGCACTCAAACTTGCCGGGCGCCGGGGAGGCGCGCGGGAGATGACTCACATGCTCACGTTGCGGAAGTCGAAGGGGTAGATCCCCATGGGGTTCCAGTGGGCGATGAGGCGCGCACCGCAGGGCCGATCGTGGGCCCACAGCTCGCTGCTGATGACGACGCCGCCGCCCTCCAGCTCGCTGAGGTCGAGGCGGTGGTGGCCGTCAACATAGTCGTCGGCCTGCTCCACGGGGTAGAGGGTCAGATCCGACGCGGGGCTCGACAGGCCCGCCAGCTGCTCATCGAGGCCGGCCAGGTCGTTGCCGGCGATGCCGTAGCGGCTCGCCAGCTCGTTGACGTCACGGCGCGCGATGGCGGCGACGAACTCCTGGACCTCGGTGTAGATCCGCTGACGCAGGTCCGCACTCCCCCATGGTGCCGGGGTCGGCTCAGTCGGCTCAACGGGCTCGGTCGGCTCCTCCTCGGCGCCCGGTCGGTCCTCGGCGGGCGCCTCGGCATCCGTGGGCTGCGAGGCCTCGGCCTCCTCAGGCTCATGCGACCTCTCCGGGTCTTCCTGGGCCTGCGGGTGCTCGACGGGGGCCTGCTCGGCCGGGGCCTTCTCAGCCTGGACCTCCGGCACCGCGTGGTCCTCGGGCTGACCCTCGGGCGTTGAGGCGGTCGGCGCGGAGACGGCCTCAGCACCGGAGGACACCGGCGCCTCAGGTACCGGCGCATCGGCGGAGTCGGTGGCGGGGGCGGCATCAGCGGCGTCGGAGACGTCCACCGGGCCGGCGGCACGCACCGTCTCCGCGGCGTCCGTGACGGGCGGGGCCGTCGCCTCGGCGGGGGCAGCGGCCTCCGGGGCCTCCTCGGAGAGGTCGAGGGGGACCTCGTCACCCTCGTGAGCGACGGCGTCGGCCGGGGCCAGGGGGAGCTCGAGCTGATCGGGCGCAACGGTCTCACCGGTGGGCGCCGCCACGGGCTCACCACCGGCATGCTCGACGGCGGGGATCGCCACCGGCTCATAGGCGGACTCGGCCGTCCCGGAGGAGTGGGCCACGTCGGTCGGCGAAGCCAGCCCTGGCTCGGAGGACTGGGCCGCCTCGATGCCGCCCTCAGCGGCCTGCTCCGGGGCGTCAGCCGGGGTCTGCGCAGTGGCGGCGGCGTGCCGGGCCCGGCGCGAGCCGTCGGCCGCCTCCGCCTCGGGAGCCGGGACGGTGAGCGTGGCGGCGCCGGCCTCGGCGCCGACCTCCTGGCTGGCCTCTGGGGTGCTCAGCACGGGCTGCGCCTCGGACTGCTCCTGCCGGTCGCCCTCAGGAGCGGCCAGGGCCGGCGGCATCTCAACCATCGCGGGCGGCGCCACGGCCGGTGCACTCACCTCACCGTCCACGAGGCCCTGCTCCACGGGGAAGGGCTGGACGAGGAGGGTCTCCCCCGTCGGCGCGGCGACCGGTTCGGTCTCGGCCGGCGCGACCGGCTTGCCAAGGACATCGGGGGCCTGAGCGGCCTCGGTCGGCGTGTGGTCGGTCACCGCCGCGTGCCGGGCCTGGTGAGCAGTGGCCGCGTCCTCCTCCTCGGGAGCGGGGACCGGCTCGGGGGTCTCGGAGCTCTCGGTCTCGGCCGGGGCGGGCTCCTCGACCTGCGGGGCCTGGGCCTCGGCGGGGGCCTCCTCGATGAGGGGCTCGCCGGCAGGGGCTGACGACTCCGGGGCCTGGGCGGGAGCGTCCTCAGGGGACTGGGAAGCGGCGGGCTGCTCGGCCTCAGTAGCGGACTCGGCCGCCGGCTGTGCGGGCACGGCGAAGACGGAGGGGGTATCGACAGAATCGCCGAGCACGTCGGCCTCCGATGCTTCCCTCCCCTCAGAGGGCTCAGTGGCCTCGGGAACCTGGGGCTCCTCAACCGGCTCCGACGTCGTCGGGTCCTCGTCAGTGGTCTCGGCCGGGGACGGCTCCGAGACGACCGTGGGCAGCGGGTCGGAGTTGAGGTACTGGCGCCGTTCCACGCCCACGCGGGTGAGCTGGCCGGCGAGAATCTCGGGGCGTCCGAGGTAGTCCCAGACCTCCGCGGGGCCCGAGCGCAGGCTCAGGGAGGGGGCGTCGAGGATGGCGACCCCGCCGTCGGGCAGGAAGCATAGGAACAGTCCGGTCATCTCGCCGGTGGTGGCGTCCCACAGGCGCACGGTGCCGTCCTCGGAGCCGGTGAGGATCCGGGTGCCGTCGGGGCTCCACTGCGCGTCGGTGACGCCGAAGCGGTGACCGGCCAGGGACAGGACGATCTTGCCGGAGACCTCGTCCCACACGCGCACGACGCCGTCGTCGAAGCCGGCCAGCACCTTGGCGCCGTCGGGGCTCCAGGCGTAGGAGCGGACCATGGCGGCGTCGTCACGCAGTGTCACGAGCTCGCCGGAGGTGATGACGTCCCAGACGTGGGCGGCGCCATCGGCACTGCCGGTGACGACGCGCGGGCCCCCTTGAGTCCACACGACGTCGCGCACCCAGTTGCCGGTGTAGGTGTGGATGACCTCGCCGGTGGCGGCATCCCAGATGCGGGCCGTCCCGTCCTGGGAGCCGGTCAGGGCGCGCTGGCCGTTGGGGCTCCAGGCGACCGAGGTGATCATGTCGCTGTGGCCCTCGAGGGTCAGGAGGCGCTCGCCGCGGGCGGCGTCCCAGATCGCGGCGCGGTCGTCTCCCAGGCCGGTGAGGATGCGCTCGCTGTCCGGGCTCCAGGCGATGTCGTTGACGTCGTCCTCCCCGGCGGTCAGGGCCTGGACGACGTCGCCGGTGGAGGCGTCCAGGATGAGGACGCGGGGCGAGAGGTAGGAGGAGGTGGCCAGGCGGGTACCGTCTGGGCTCCAGACGACCTCGCTCAGCTCTCGGGCGCCGTTGTCCACGGTGAGGCGCGGCTCGCCAGTGGTGGCGTCCCAGACACGGTTGCCGCCGATCTTGGCGCCGATGCTGAGCTTGGTGCCGTCGGGGCTCCAGGAGACCGTCTCCACGGAGTTGCCGGCCCCCAGGACGAGCTGGGTCTGGCCGGTGGCGGCGTCCCAGACGCGCACGGTGTCATCGTGGGAGCCGGTGGCCACTCGGGTCCCGTCCGGGCTCCATGCCAGGGCGCAGGCCCACTGGTGGTGGCCGCGCAGGCTGAGCAGTTCCTCGCCGGTGGCGGCGTCCCAGATGTGGGCGGTGGTGCCGGAGATGTCGTCGGTGATGATGCGGCTGCCGTCGGGGCTCCAGGAGACGACGCTGACCCAGCGCCGCTCACGGCCGTGAAGGCTGAGGACCTCCTCGCCGGTGGCGGCGTCCCAGACCCGGGGCTCGGCCGAGTCGAAGGCGGTGATGATGCGGCGCGAGTCCGGGCTCCATGACAGGCCCGTCATCGGCTCGATCGGGCCGACGTGGGTCGGCCTGCCGTCAGGGCCCATGGTGGCGCCGCGCCCCACGAAGGCCATCGGGCCCACGCGCAGCAGCTCGGTGCCGGTGGTGACGTCCCAGACGCGGGCGGTGCCGTCGTCGGAGGCGGTGGCCACTCGGGTCCCGTCCGGGCTCCACGACACTGCGGTGAGGTGCTCGGTGTGCCCTGACAGAGTACGCACCACCTGACCGCTGGAGGCGTCCCAGATGCGGGCCGAGGCGTCGTCGAAGCTGGTGAGGATGCGGGTGGAGTCGGGGCTCCAGGCCACCGCCCCGCCCACGCCGGAGCCGCCGACCCCCAGGGTCAGCAGGTCGGCGCCAGTGGTCGCGTCCCAGACGCGCACGCTGTGGTCCTCCGCCGCAGTGAGTAGCCGCGTACCATCGGGGCTCCAGGCCACCGCACTGATGGACAGGCTGGGGCCGGCCAGCGCGAACAGCTCGGTACCGCGGCTTGCGTCCCAGACCCGGGCCGTGCCGTCGTGCGATCCGGACAGGAGCCGCGTGCCGTCCGGGCTCCAGGCCACACCCCACAGCGCGTCGAAGTGGCCGGCATACAGTGACACCTCACGAGGGTCGATCGTCGCCGAGGTCTCTGAAGGCACAGTCATGGTTGAAGTCTAGAGATCTCTGCGAGGTATCTGCGGCATCTTGAGCCGATTGCGAGCAGTTACCTGAGTGATATCTGGCAAATCCGGGGCTGAGAGGGCGCCACGCCGGGTGCGCGACACGCTGAGGCGCCCCCTTCCGCACCACCGCGCCCCGTTCGGGCGGGCGCGGGAGGGCGTTGGGCCATCGGCCGAGACCGGATCGCCCACCATGTCGATATCTTCCTGAGACGCCCAGAGAATTATTGGATGCGGTCGCCGGGGCGGCCTCGATGTCAATTCGGGCGCCGTGCGAGCCCGCCACCACCGCCTCCCGTACCGCAGACTCCTCCTCCCCGCCATCGCCGGGCCAGCCACCAGCGCTGACGGGGACATTCCGCGCGGTCGGGTGCGTGTCACTCCGGGCAGGGGCATCCTGCGCGTCCGGGGACAGGATTCCCGTCCCCGACGGCGTCGAACGTCCCCCGCCACACAAGAATGTCCCCGGCCGTAGAGAAATGTCCCCGACGGCGGGCTCACCCAGCGGAGGTGAGGCGCGCAGCCCACAGGCATGCACAGTCTGCAGTCAGAGGCGCGCAGTCGGCGCTCAGTCGCCGGCGCCGTGGAAGACGGCCTCGAGGTTGTTGCCGTCGGGGTCGAGGACGAAGGCCCCGTAGTAGCCGGGGTGGTAGTGCGGGCGCTCGCCGGGACCGCCGTTGTCGGTGCCGCCCGCCGCGAGGGCCGCCTCGTGGAAGGCGTCCACCTGCGCCGTCGAGGACGCCGCCAGCGCGATATGGCAGGGCGTCGGGTTCTCCGCCGGGGCCAGCCACAGGTCCGCATGGACCGGGGAGTCCTCCGACGCGCCGGGCGTCGGCCCGCCCAGTCCGGTGACGGGCCCGAACTCCATGACGACGCGGTAGCCCAGCGGCGCGAGCGCCGCCTCGTAGAAGGCCTTCGAGGCCGCCGGATCACTGACATTCACAGAGGCATGATCGATCATGCCTCCAGGCTACCCACTGGTTGATACGCGGCAGCCGCTTTGACAGGCTCCAGCCATGACATCCTCCGCGGCCCTCTCCTCACGCCCCACACGATCGGCCGACATCGAGTCCATCATCACTATCATCGCTTGGGGTGCCCAGGTACTGGGCGTCATTGTGTTGAACCACGTCCTCGACGCCTCCACGCTCGTGCCGCCGAGCTTCTCGGACAGCTCATCACCCGGCGTTGGCCTCCATCTCGTGAGTCTCGTGCGGACGATGAACAGCGTCATCCTGATTCTGGCCGTCATCGGCTTCATCACCGCGTTCTATGTCGTCGCGGCCGACAACAAGATGGGCGGGGCAGTCCTCAGCGTGGCACTGGCCGGCATCTCCCTGTCCGTCTCACTGACCATCGGTTGCCTCGTCACGGCAGAGGCATCCAACCCGAGCGCCTGGATCTACCTCGTGAACGTCCTGCCGGCCGTGGTGCTGCTTGTTTCCGCAGCGACACTCCACCACACGTCGACACCTGAGATGGCGCGGTAGGGCAGTCAGGAGGCACGCCGTCGGGGCACCGGGGCGGACCGACGGGGACATTCCACACGGCCGGGTGGGCGCCCTTCCGGGCGGGGGCATCCTGCGCGTCCGGGGACAGGATTCCGGTCCCCGACGGCGTCGAAGGTCCCCGACTGCACAAGAATGTCCCCATCTGTGCAGGAATGTCCCCGTCGGCGAACGGGTCTCAGAACAGCGCCGGCAGGACACCCTCGACGTCGGCCCCGAGCTCGGCCAGGTCCAGGACGAGGGGACGCCCGGCACCGCCGTCGGAGAGCAGGTCACTGCCGGCCACGACGAGCAGGTCGCCGCCGGTGGTCCCCAGGCGCGCCACGGCGACGTCCTCGGCCTCGGCGGCCGCGGTGACGGCGGGCACGAGCTCCTCGCGTACGGCGACGATCGCGCGGGCCCCGGACTCGGAGAACAGGGCGGTGAAGTCGTCCACGCCCTCCTCCTGGATGGCGGTCAGATCCACGCTGGCGCCGACGCCGCAGCGCAGGCAGGAGTCCACGAGAGTCTGGATGAGGCCGCCGGTCGAGCAGTCGTGGGCGACGCGCACCAGCGGCTCGCCGCCGGGGCCCTCCGCCTCGCTCAGGGCCAGCAGCACCCGACCGAGCGCCATCTCCGCGTCGAGGTCGACGCGCGGGGGCAGCCCGCCGAGGTGGTCGTGGACCACGCGGGACCAGGCCGAGCCGTCGAGCTCGTCGGCGGTGGCACCCAGGGCCATGATGGCCAGGCCCTCCTCGTGCCAGCCCGAGGGGTTGGCACGGCGCACATCGTCCATGACGCCCAGGACGCCGACGACGGGCGTGGGGTTGATCGAGGAGTCGATCTGCCCCTTGACCTTGCCGTGGGAGTTGTAGAGCGAGACGTTGCCGCCGGTGACCGGCACGCCCATGACGGCGCAGGCGTCGGCCAGGCCGGTGATGGCCTCGACGAGCTGCCACATGGCGTCGGGGTCCTCCGGCGAGCCGAAGTTGAGGCAGTCGGTGACGGCCAGGGGCCGGGCGCCCACGGTGCACACATTGCGGTAGGACTCGGCCAGGGCCTGGGCGGCGCCGGTGGCGGGGTCGAGCTTGGTGAAGCGGCCGTTGGCGTCGGTGGAAATGGCCACACCCCGGCCGGTGGCCTCGTCGACACGGATGACGCCGGCGTCGTCGGGCTGGCACAGGGCGGTGTCGCCGCGCACGAAGCGGTCGTACTGGTCGGTCACCCAGGCGGTGGAGGCCTGGTTGGGACTGGTGACGACGGCGCGCACCTGCTCGGCCAGCTCGGTGGCGGACTCGGGGCGGGCCAGGCGCTCGGTGGTGTCGGCGTTGAGCGCGTCCTGCCAGGCGGGGCGGGCGTAGGGACGCTCGTAGGTGGGACCCTCGTGGGCCACGGTGCGCGGGTCGACGTCGACGATCCGCTCCCCGAAGTGGTCGATGGTCAGGCGGCCCGAGCCGTTGACCTCCCCGATGACGGCGGCCTCGACGTCCCACTTGTCGATGACGGCCATGAACTCCTCGAGCTTGTCGGGCGCGACGACGGCCATCATGCGCTCCTGGGACTCGCTCATGAGGATCTCCCCGGCGGTCAGGGTGGGGTCGCGCAGGAGCACCTTCTCCAGGTCCACGTGCATGCCGCCGTCGCCGTTGGAGGCCAGCTCGGAGGTGGCGCAGGAGATGCCGGCGGCGCCCAGGTCCTGGATGCCGAGCACGAGCCCGGCGCCGAACAGGTCGAGGCAGCACTCGATAAGGACCTTCTCCATGAAGGGGTCGCCCACCTGGACGCTGGGGCGCTTGGCGGGCATGCCGTCCTCGAAGGACTCCGAGGCCAGGATGGAGGCCCCGCCGATGCCGTCCCCGCCGGTGCGGGCCCCGAAGAGCACCACCTTGTTGCCGGCGCCGGTGGCGTTGGCCAGGTGGATGTCCTCGTGGCGCAGCACGCCCACGCACAGGGCGTTGACCAGTGGGTTCTCCTGGTAGGAGGAGTCGAACTCGGTCTCGCCGCCGATGTTGGGCAGGCCCAGGGAGTTGCCGTAGGTGCCCACGCCGGCCACGACGCCGTGGACGACGCGCGCGGTGTCGGGGTGGTCGACGGCGCCGAAGCGCAGCTGGTCCATGACGGCCACGGGCCGCGCGCCCATGGAGATGATGTCGCGCACGATGCCGCCCACGCCGGTGGCGGCCCCCTGGTAGGGCTCGACATAGCTGGGGTGGTTGTGGGACTCGACCTTGTAGGTCACGGCCCAGCCGTCACCGATGTCGACGACGCCGGCGTTCTCCCCCATGCCGACCAGGAGGTGCTCGCGCATCTCGGGGGTGGTCTTGGCGCCGAACTGGCGCAGGTGGATCTTGGAGGACTTGTAGGAGCAGTGCTCGGACCACATGACCGAGTACATGGCCAGCTCGGCGTTGGTGGGGCGGCGCCCCAGCAGCTCGCGGATGGACTCGTACTCGTCGGCCTTGAGGCCCAGCTCCTTCCAGGGCATCTCCCTGTCGGGCGTCGCGGCGGCGTCGGCGACGGTGTCGGGGTGGGCGGCGGGGATCATGGGCTCGGACGCCATGGGGGCTCCTGGTTGACGAGGGAGTGCGGCCGGACCAAGCCTACCCACGCCCCACGACACCTCACACCACCACCCACGCGGGACCGCCCCCGCACACCCCGAGCACTTCATGCGAGCCCGATCGGCGCTCTGCGGAATCCAGCCAGAAGAATGCCGAAACGGCAACAAGACGCCACGCCCACACCCAAAGTGCTGCGCCTCACAGGATTTCGGGGGAAGATCGTGTCATGAGAGACATCGACGTCGCCCCGCTGCCCCTGTCGCACTTGGAGAGCCACCTGGACGAGGTGGCCATCAAACGACTGCACACCAGCCTGACGGGGGCCGAGGCCCTGCTGGAGGGGCGCACCGTGTGGACGGTCACGCCGTCGGCCGCCGCCGGCTCGGGGCCTGCGGAGACGGTCGCCCCCCTCGTGGGCTACTCCCTGGGCGCCGGCCTTAACGTGCGCTGGCTGACCCTGGACGCCCCCGAGGAGTTCACCCGGATCGCGGCCCGCCTGCACGCCGGCATCCACGGGGACCACGGCGACGGCGGCAAGCTCGGGGATAAGCAGCGCGACATCTACGAGCACGTCCTGGCCTCCAACGCGGAGAACATCGTCGAGGAGGTCCGCCCCGACGACGTCGTCATCCTGCACGACCCGCCCACGGCGGGCCTGGCCAAGGCCCTCAAGGCGGCGGGCGCCACGGTCATCTGGCGCTGCCACGCCGGGGCCGAGGGCGCAGGCGAGGCCGCCGACTACGCCTGGGCCTTCCTGGACCGCTACCTGGAGGACGTGGACCTCGTCATCGTCTCCCGCCCCGAGTACCGCCCGCCCTACATCGAGGCCGAGCGCTGCGCGGTCCTGGCCCCCTCCATCGACGCCGACTCCCCCAAGAACCGGGTCCTGGACCTGGACGAGGCCTGGTCGGTGGCGCGCCTGTCCGGGATCTTCGCCGGCGAGCCGCCCTTCGAGGCGGTGCCCTTCATGCGTCACGACGGGCGCGCCGACGCCTTCCGCGGCCTGGCCGATGACCCGGTCCTGGCCGGTGGTCAGGTGCCGCTGGGGGCCCGGGTCGTCACCCAGGTCAACCGCTGGGACCGCCTCAAGGGCGGCCTAGAGCTGGTGGAGGCCTTCGCCGAGAACATCGCCGTGCTGCCCGAGGATGCCCACCTACTGCTGGTCGGCCCGACCCCGGATGGGCCCGAGTCGCAGGCCACCCTCACCCAGATCGTGGAGCGCTGCTCGGTGCTGCCGGAATCGGTCGCCTCGCGGATCCACGTGGCCGCCGTGAGCATGGAGGACCGGGAGGTCAACGCCACCGTCGTCAATGCCATCCAGCGAGTCAGCTCGGTCGTCACCCAGCGCTCCCTCATCGAGGCCTTCGGACTGACCGTGGCCGAGGCGATGTGGAAGAAGGCCCCGGTAGTCGCCTCCGCAGTCGGCGGCATCCGCGACCAGATCGACGACGGCGTCGACGGCGTCCTGGTCGACCCGGCCAACGGCCTCGCTTGGGCCGAGGCCGTGCGCGACCTACTGCTCTTCCCCGAGCGGGCCCAGGAGATGGGGCTGGCCGCCCACGAGTCCGTGCGCCGGGAGTTCCTGTCCAACCGGCACCTGCAGGACCTCCTGCAGATCGTGGCCGACCTGGTGGGCTGAGGAGTCGACGAGAAAGACGCCCCACAGGGGCGTCAGTGTCCATGGCGCTGACATTAACTCCGCACAGACGCCACGTGCCGCGGAACAACCGCAGAATTTCAACGATCTCCACTGGTCACTTCGGCAGCGATCTCGCTCATGTCAGCGCTGTGGACACCCGGCCGCCGGTCTGGTCGGCTCCCGGGACACAGGCGCGGAAGTCAGACGTCCTCACCCCGGCACTGGCAGCCCTTGACCGACTGACCGCCCACAGGAGACGAAGCGATGGCAGCCATGACACCTGAGCAGCACCACCTCGTTCAGCGCATCCGCACGCTGGTTGACGACGAACCGGACGTGCGCGAGGTCCCCATGTTCGGAGGCCGCGCGATCATGGTCAACGACAAGATGATCGTCAGCGCCGGGAAGACCGGGGACCTCCTGGTACGCGTCGCCGCCGACCGCCACGAAACGCTCCTGGGCGAACCGGGTGCGAGGCGAGCTCAGATGGGGGCCGGGCGAGTCATGGGGCCCGGCTGGGTCACCGTCGCGCCCGAGGCCATCGCCGACGACGACCACCTCACCTTCTGGGTTGACGTCGCGATGCGCCACAACCGCACCGTCACCGGCAGGTAATCAACAGGCAGGAGCTCACAAGGGCCTTGCCAGAGCTGACGGCGGTTTTTCTCAAGACCCGCCGCAACGAGCACGTCTCGCAGCACACCCCGACCGGTGAGCGGCCGACAGCCGCGCACTGGGGGAGCCAGCCCAGGGGACTTCATCACATCGCAGGCCGAGTTATCCACAGGTCGTGTCCACAGGCTTGTGCATGGCTGTGGGGGTTTGTGGGATGTCGCCATTCTTCCTGTGCGCAACGCCGGTTCGAGACCTCCACACTGGGCGAGCACCCCTGCCGGAGGCTCCCGGCCCAGGCCGCCACGCACCTTGGGGCGGCATCCCCAGATACCGAGTTTTGGCTGAAAATCCGGGATAATCATCCAAGCAGTCGCACCCGCCATCTCGGTCATCCCAAGGCGGAGCCCCCGACGGTTGGGACAGCACATTCTTCATCGTCATGCAACTTGAGTGCAGTCACTCCTGGGTCGCCCGAGTGAGCGACCGCCCTGTCTTCTCCACAGTTCTGCACAGGCGCGAGGCGGATCTGTGGATAACGTGACGGGGAATGACTCGGCACCCACCTCTGACGGCTGTCAGGTGTGGGTGCCGGATGCGGCGTCCTCAGACGGCCAGCAGCGAGTCGATGGCGGAGCGGAAGACTCCCAGGCCGTCGGTGCCGGTGCGCGGCCCGGCCTGCGAGCCGGGACCGAAACCGGGCTCCACGGCGTGCTCGGGGTGGGGCATGAGTCCGACGACGTTGCCGCGTTCGTTGCGCACGCCGGCGATGTCGCGGGCTGAGCCGTTGGGGTTGCCCACGTAGCGGAAGACGACGAGTCCCTCCCCCTCGAGGCGGTCGAGCTCCTCGGGGGAGGCGATGAAGTTGCCCTCGCCGTTCTTCATGGGAACGACGATCTCCTCCCCCTCCGCGTACCGGTTGGTCCAGGCGGTCTGGGTGTTCTCCACGCGCAGCCGCTGCTCGACGCAGATGAAGCGCTGGTTCGCGTTGCGCAGGAGGGCGCCGGGCAGGAGGTGGGCCTCGGCGAGGATCTGGAAGCCGTTGCAGATGCCGAGCACCGGCATGCCACGCTCGGCGGCGGCCACGACCTCCTCCATGACGGGGGCGAAGCGGGCGATGGCGCCGCAGCGCAGGTAGTCGCCGTAGGAGAAGCCTCCGGGCACGACGACGGCGTCGACCCCGCGCAGGTCGGCGTCCTTGTGCCACAGGCTCACCGGCTCGGCCCCGGCCAGGCGCACGGCGCGGGCGGCGTCGACGTCGTCGAGCGTCCCGGGGAAGGTGATGACGCCGATACGGGCGGCGGGGGAGCTGCTGAGCGACTCACTCACGGCTCAGGCCTCCTCGTCGGCGGCGACGGAGACGACGTCCTCGATGATCGGGTTGGACAGGAGGGTGTCGGCGGCCTCGCGGGCGGCGGCCAGGTGCTCCTCGGTGACGGGGCCGTCCACGGTCAGCTCGAAGCGACGGCCCTGCCGCACCCCGGTGAACTGCTCGAAGCCGAGGCGGGGAAGGCTTCCGACGACAGCCTTGCCCTGGGGGTCAAGAATCTCGGGCTTGGGCATGACCTCGACAACGATGCGTCCCATGGGTGCTCCTCGGATCAGGCGGGATGAGTGCGCAGCCCAAGACTACCCGTATGCAGGCCGGGACACTGCCTGCCGTCTCGACGTGGCTCAGACCTGGCCGAGCCACTCGCCGGCCAGCCGAATCGCCACGACTCCGCCCAGGGTGAGGGCGGCCGTGGCGATGAGCCAGGCGGAGCCCAGGATGAGGGCGACGACGGCGCAGACCACGGCGCTGGCGAGCATGAACCCGCCCACGGCCCCGGCGACACCGGCGGGGGCGTGGAGGGACTGGTCGACGGTGGAGGTGCCCATGACCGGCGTAGGGCCGGAGTCCACGGTGGGGGCCGTCTCGTCGCCGCGCTCAGAGGCGCCCGGAAGGAGCGGTCCGCGAGCTCGGGCCACCAGCCGGGCGGGGTCGTGGACCTTGACGGAACCAGTGGTCAGGCCGGCGGCGGCGTCGAGCACACCGGGCTTCCAACGCTCGGCCTCACGGCGTACGGGGGTGCCTCCGGCCCAGGCGAGGTAGCCGGCGGCGGCCACCAGCCCGGCGCCGCCGAGGACCGCGACGAGCCACGGCGGGATCCACGGGTGTCCGGCCTCGGCGTTGCGGGCCAGGTTCATGGCCGAGGCGGTGGCCAGGACCAGGCCGAGCAGGGCGAAGGCCACGCCGGCCAGGCGCTGGCGGCGCACGGCCGCCGGCCACGGGGAGCGGGTCCGGGCAGCGGCGCTCTTGGCGCTTCCGCGCCCCACGCCCCAGTCGGTGCCCGAGGAGGAGCGGCGGGGTCCGCGTCCCTTGGCGGGGCCGCGCCCCACCCCCCAGTCAGTGCCTCCCTGGGCTTTGATCTCCTCGGCGTCCAGGGCGTTGGTGGCCGCCTCCCAGGCGCTGGACTCGGCCAGGATGCCGGCGTCCTCCTCGGCCTCGGGCTGGGCCGCCGGGCTCGTGGGCGCGGCGGGGGCGGTGGTGGCGGCACTGGGGCGCGTCTGGTAGCCGCGGCCGCGGGCGGAGGGGGCTGCGGCACTGGGGGCCGAGGCTGCCGGTGCCGCTGGTGCGGGTGCGGCCGGTGCCGCGGTCGCCGACGGCGCAGCCGCCACGGAGGCCGCGGATGCTCCGCTGGGCACGGCCTCGGGCCTGCCCTGGGAGATGGTGAAGACGCGGGTGGTGGTGGCTCCCGTCTGGGGCGCGCTGCTCGGCCCGTCAACGGCTGTGGGACGTACGACGGGCCGTGGTGAGCGACCATCGGCGCTGGCGGCGGCCGCGACCCGCTGCTGGGGGGCCGGGGAGCCGGGAGTGCCGGCAGCACTGCCGGCGCTGGCAGGGAGCGGGTCCGGTGCGGCAGTCGGGGCGGTCTCGCCATGGTCCCCGGGGGTGTTGGAGGGCCCGCCGACGGTGTACGGGGTGGCCGGGGAGGCGGGCGAGCCGGCGGACAGGGCGGAGCCGGCCCATCCGGTGTCCTCGTCGGGCACGTCGGCCAGGTCGATGGCGATGGCGGCGTCGACGGCGTCAGCGGTTCCTGAGGCGATGGCCTGGGCCGCGGCTGACCGCAGGTCGTCCTCCGTCATGACCGCCGCGCCGCCTGTGTCCCGGGCGCCGGCAGAGCTGGCAGTTGAGCCGGCGGCGGAGGCCGCGGAGACTCCCGAGGCGGATGAGGGGGCCGAGGCGGCCGAGCCGGTGGGGGCCGGGTTGTTGCCGGAGCGGACGACCTCAAGCAGCCCGCTGCCGCCGGACCGGGCGGAGGCGCTCTTCGGACGTGGGGTCCGCTTGGGCATGATGCCCCAGTTGACGGGCCCCTGCTCGTTGTCGGAACGTCGGTCGCGGGGGGTCATGAGATCACCTGTCCCAGGATGGAGGCGAGCCCCAGGGCCACGAGCACGAAGCCGGTGGCGCCGAGCAGGAGCTGGCCGACACGGATGAGGGTCTCGCCGGTGGAGGTCCCGGCCAGGCGCTCGTCGGCCGCGCGCCCGAACGACGTCGCGGCCAGTGCGGTGGTGAGGGGGCCGGAGACCACGTCGAGGGTGGTCAGCTCGCGCCGGCCTGTGGACTCGGGCACGAGCACCTTGGTTCCCGGCACGGTGAGCGTTGCCAGATCAGTGCCGGGCAGGGCTGCGCCGTCGGTTCCCGAGCCCCGCTGGGAGGATTGGGAGCCCTTGGCCCCCTTGCCGCGGGCGCCCTTGGCACTCCCCCCGTTCTTGGAGGACTCGCCGCCCTGCCGGGCCCGGGCCGCGCGGACCCGGTTGCGCTCCAGACGCAGGCGGGGGGCGTTGACCACCAGGGAGCGGGCGGAGAGCCTCAAGGAGGCGAGCATGCCCAGCCCCACGAGGACCAGGGCAATACCACCCAGGACGCGGGAGGTCTCGGTGGCCCCGAGGGCGGAGGTGATGGCGGCCGACAGCGCCAGCACGATCGTCACGACAATGAGGCCGACCAGCACGTAGAAGCCCGGCCCCGGTTTGAAGGCGCGGGTGGCGCTCCCGGTATCAGGGAGGTCCGATGCGGGTGAGGTCGTGGTCATGACAGCTCCAGGGGGTGACCGGTCAGCCGCTCGTAGGCTTCGAGGTAGCGGGCGCGGGTCCGTTCGACGACGTCGTCAGGCAGGGCAGGAGGCTCCTGGCCGCCGTCCCGGTCCCAGCCGGAGGCCGGAGAGGTGAGCCAGTCGCGCACGTACTGCTTGTCGAAGGAGGGGGTGACCCGGCCGGGCTCCCAGGCGTCGGCGGGCCAGAAGCGGGAGGAGTCGGGGGTGAGGACCTCGTCGCCCAGGATCAGCTCGCCGTCGGCGTCGGTGCCGAGCTCGAACTTGGTGTCGGCCAGGATGATGCCGCGGTCCCGGGCGATCTCGGCGGCCCGGGAGTAGAGGGCCAGGGTGGTCTCGCGCAGGGCGGTGGCGGCGCTGTCCCCCACCATCTGGACGACGCGCTCGAAGGTGACGTTCTCGTCGTGCTCGCCGAGCTCGGCCTTGGCGGCGGGGGTGAAGATCGGCTCGGGAAGGCGGGAGGCCTCCGTCAGTCCCTCGGGCAGGGCGACGCCGCACACGGAGCGGCTCTGCCGGTACTCGACCAGGCCGGAGCCGGTGAGGTAGCCGCGGGCCACGCACTCGACCGGGTACATCTCCAGCCGTCGGCAGATCATGGCGCGTCCGGCGACCTGGGCGGGAACGTCGAGGGAGACGAGGTGGTTCGGGACGACGTCGGCGAGCTGCTCGAACCACCAGGCGCTCAGGGCCGTGAGGACCTTGCCCTTGTCCGGGATCGGGGTGGCCAGGATGTGGTCGTAGGCGCTGATGCGGTCCGAGGCGACCACGAGGAGCACGTCCTGCCCGCCCCATGGGCCGTCGGAAGTGGGGGCGTAGACGTCCCGGACCTTGCCGCTGGAGCGGTGCTCCCACCCAGGGACGGTGGGGGGCAGGGAGTCGGCTGCTGAGGCAGTGGGGCCGACTGAGGCGGAGCTCGCGGACTGAGTCATGGCCCCATCCTGCCATCGGCGGGCACCCTGTGTCCGGTTCCAGGCCGCGGCGGCGACCGCAGGGTCACCCTTGGAGGATCGCACGATAGCCCCGCCATTGCACGCATTTGTCCGGGTCGGGTCGTCAGGGGGAGTCGGGGAGCGACCGGAGTAAATCCCACCGACGGGATGGGAACGGCTCTCATGTCACACCTCGTCCGACCGGCTGGGCAACGGGCTGACGTGGGTCAACACCGGTGCCGAAATCCACCCTCCCATCCGGCGAGAAGTCGCAGTAGTCCCTCAGGAAAGAGAGGAGCGGTGTGCGTTTGGTCTCGGAAGAAGTGCGTGGGTCACCCGCCCGTCCCTCACGTCCGGGACTGAGGGCGGCCTTCTGGGGTTCAGCGCAGGGCGAGCCGCGCGCCGTGGTCGCGACGGCGAGGAGGCTCTCCTCAGCTACTCGGTCCGGTCGGCGCTGGCAGCGCTGCTGACGCTGCTAACGCTGCCTTCACTGGCCGCCTGGGCGATATCGGTGCGGTACTGGGCGCCCTCAAGGTCGATGCGCTCGACGGCCTCATAGGCGCGTTCCCGCGCCGCCTCGAGGCTCGCCCCCAGGGCGACGACGGACAGGACCCGCCCGCCGACGGCGACCAGCTCCCCGCGCTCGGTGTTGCCGGTGCCGGCGTGCAGCACGTGGACGTCGTCGAGCTCCTCGGCGGCCTCGATCCCGGTGATGGTGCCGCCGGTGGTGACGGTCCCGGGGTAGCCGGGGGCGGCGATGACGACGTCGACGGCGCACTGCTCGGACCAGGTGGGCTCGGGGACCTCGGCGAGACGACCGGTGGCGGCGGCGTGGAGCAGCTCGGGCAGGGAGGAGGTCAGGCGGGCCAGGACGGCCTGGGTCTCGGGGTCGCCGAAGCGCACGTTGAACTCGACGACGCGCAGGCCGCGGCTGGTCAGGGCCAGGCCACAGTAGAGCAGGCCGATGAAGCTGGTGCCGCGGCGGGCCATCTCATCGACGACGGGTTGGGCGACCTCGCGCACCACCTGCTCGGTGAGGTCCGCCGGGGCCCAGGACAGGGGCGAGTAGGCGCCCATGCCGCCGGTGTTGGGGCCGGCGTCGTCATTGAGGAGGCGCTTGAAGTCCTGGGCGGGGGCCAGGGGGCGGACGGTGGCGCCGTCGCACACGCAGAACACGGAGGCCTCGGGGCCGTCGAGGTAGTCCTCGACGACGACGCGACCACTGCCACGGGTCAGGCAGGCGCGTCCGTGGGCCAGGGCGACGGGGCGCTCGTCGGTGACGACGACGCCCTTGCCGGCGGCCAGGCCGTCCTCCTTGACGACATGGGGGGCCCCGAAGCGGTCCAGGGCGGCGGTCAGCTCGGCCTCGGTGGTGCACACGGCGGCCTCGGCGGTGGGGACGCCCGCGGCGGTCATGATCTCCTTGGCGAAGGCCTTCGAGCCCTCAAGGCGGGCGGCCTCCGCGCCGGGGCCGAAGCAGGGGATCCCGGCCTCGCGCACAGCGTCGGCAACACCGGCGACCAGGGGTGCCTCGGGGCCGACGACGACGAGGTCGGCCTCCATCTGGGTGGCCAGGGCCACGACCTCCTCGGGGACGCTGGGGTCAATGTTGAGGTTCGTGGCAATGGCCGCCGTGCCGGGGTTCCCGGGGGCGACGACGAGCTCAGCGGTCTGCGGATCACGGGCGAGGGCACGGGCCAGGGCGTGCTCGCGCGCGCCGGAGCCGAGGAGCAGGATCTTCACGGCGATAGCCTAGATGATGGAGGCCGCATGAGGCCCGGAATCGCGGGCCCCGCGTGCCCCTGGGGCGGGCGTGAGCCGATTCTTGGGAAACCCGGATCGCAGCCGAGTACCCTCAGGTCATTCCGGGGAACGGAGTCCCTGGACGGCGAGGTGTCAGGAGGCCCCGTGGGAGTCAATCAGTCCTCTGCGACGACGGCGACCGACACAGGAGCCGGCACAGCGGTCGCCCCCGTCTCCGGTGCTGAGGCAACCGCGGAGCTCAACACGGTGACGATTCGCCGGCTCGGGGCAGTTTATGTTCCACCCACCACCGGTGGGCCGGCGCCGTCGCGCTCCGCCTCACCGCAAGAGGCAGAGCCCGCGCCTCAGCGGGACACCGACGCGGGCGTCGCCGCGGCCCTGACCACGCTGCGCGCCCTGGGCTACCGGCTCTCCGCCCCGGCCCGGGAGGCCCTCATCCACCCCGAGCAGGCCTGGGCGCTGGTCAATGCCGCCGCACGTCTCAGTTCTGGTTCCGCGTCCGCCGAGTACCGGCCCTTCTACCCCGACTTCCCTATCCAGGTGCGCACCGCCTCGGAGGCCACGCTGCTGGTCAATGCCGCCCTGCACTACCTGGGCGACGTCGTCGGGGTCCGGATCCTGCCGGACTACCGGCCCAGCCCCCGCGAGCCCCTGCCGGGAGACGACGGCGCCCTCACCGAGCTGGGCCTGGCCACGACGCAGGACCTGGAGCGGATCGTGGCCCACCTCGCCGCCCAGGCGACTCCCTTCAGCGCCCAGGATCGCGCGGACCTGATGGCCCTGCGCGACTTCGGCCCCGAGGCGGCGCCACGCGTGGCGGTCAAGGAGAACCTCGCCGTCCTCACCGTCACCTTCCCCGACCTGGACTTCTCCGCCTCCTACCGCACCGTCACCGACGTGCTGCGCCTGGCGGTCGCCCTAGCGGGCGGTGACGTCTCCCTGGCCGAGCCGTGCCGGTTCCCCTCCTTCTCCCGTGCGCAGCGGCGCCGTCTGCTGGGTCTGCTTGACGCCGTCGGGCAGGTCCAGGACAGCCGGGACAGCGCCGAGGAGATGGCTCGGCGCTGCGAGCGGTGGAAGCGGCTGGTCCGCCACCTGCGCCCCGGCGACTACGCGCGCCGCTTCCCGCGCGCCGTCGCGCTCCTGCACCAGGTCGCCTCCGGGGAGGCCGAAGCGGGTTTCACCTCCCGCCTGGAGGAGGCCCTGGCGCGCCGCGACGTCGATGGCGCTCTTCATCTGCTGTCCGCCCGCCCGGGGGTCTTCGCCCGCCGACTCAACCACCTGCTGCGGCTGTGCGCCGACGACGCCGCCCGCGAGCGCGTGGTCGCCGAGTTCGCCCGGGTCGCGCCCGAGGTCTCCGTGCCGGTCCTGGTGCGCCTGTGGGAGTACTTCTCCTCCCCCGGGCCAGATGCCCTGCCGTGGCGGGTCGTCGCCATCAAGGCGGCCACGGGCGCCAAGACGACGCTCATCCCCTCCACCCGCCGCCCCGGCCCCGCCGACGCGGCGGTGGTTCGCGCCGTCGAGGAGGCCTTGCGCCGGCGGGCGCACTTGGGGCGGATCGCCGTCGACCAGGGGCTGTACGAGGGCTACACGGCTCCGGTGGGACTGCGATCGGCCTCACCGGGTATGCGCACGGCGGGGCGCGGCACCCGACTGCCGCTGCCCGAGGGCGAGACGATCCGCTTCTTCCTGCACTGGCGCGACCTGCCCGAGAACCCAGCCGAGGCCTCGGGGCCTGCCAGACCTGCTGCCGCCGAGGACAGGGGTACCCGGGTGGATCTGGACCTGTCGGCCTTCTTCGTCTCCGAGGACTTCACGCGCAGCGAGCAGATCGCCTACTACAACCTGCGCTCGACGGCGGCCGTGCACTCCGGCGACCTCACCTCGGCGCCCGATGGGGCGGCCGAGTTCATCGACGTCACCCTGGCCGAGGCGCTGCGGCAGGGGTGGCGCTACGTCGTCATGACGGTCCACTCCTTCTCCCACCACCAGCTCAGTGAGGTGCCCGAGTGCTGGGCGGGGGCGATGGCCCGCGGCGCGGACCCGCAGAGCGGGGAGGTCTTCGAGGCCTCCACCGTCATGCAGCGCCTCGACCTGGTCTCCCCCACGTTCAACGCGACGCCCTTCGTCATCGACCTCGCCGAGCGCCGCCTCATCTGGTGGGACCTGCCCGTGGGGGTGGGCGAGCACCAGGTGGCGAACCTGGATCGCAGCAGCAACCGGGTCCTGGCGCACCTGCTCGACCTGCTGGAGGGGCGGCGCATGCCGCTGGCGCACCTGCTGGGGCTCCTGGCCGACGACGTCGTCAAGGACCCCGATGAGGCCCAGGTGGTCTTCGGCGAGGGCGGGATCCTGCCGTGGCAGACCGAGCGGATCCTGGCGCTGCTGGGCCCCGCAGAGGCCGCGGTGGAGGAGCTCTCCGACGTGAACGGGGGCGCCGAGAGCCAGCAGGCGGAGTAACGTGGGCCGGGTCCGGCCATGAGGGTGCTTCCTTCTGCCTTCACATTTCTCTCAGCGCCGTCGCTTCCCGGACACAGTCGGGCGGGACCACCAGTGGCCCCGCCCGACTAGTGCGTGAGGATCAGAAGGTGGTGAGCAGGAAGCGCGCACCGTGCGGGTCTGGTCGTCCCGGTCGCGACACCGAAGGCTGGCCATCACATTTGAACCACACTAGAATCTGCATCACCTGATGATGATTCTGGTGCAGGAGGTACCGTGCGAACCACCGTGACACTCAGTGATGACCTCATTGCCAACGCGCAAGAGCTCACAGGCATCACTGAGCGCACCGAGCTGCTGCGGGCCGGCCTGGAGACCCTGGTCAGAGTGGAGAGCGCACGTCGCCTTGCGGCTCTCGGCGGCTCTGATCGGACGGCAAGCGCCGCTCCACGACGTCGGAGCGCCAGCCAGTGATCCTTGTCGACACCTCGGTATGGATCGATCACTTCCACCACTCGGACCCAGTACTCGTCAGCCTGCTGCACGAGGACGAGATCGGATCCCATCCACTCGTGGCGGAGGAGCTGGCGATGGGGTCACTCAGGGCCAGGGACGACGTCCTCAGGCACTTAGCGCACCTCCACCGGTTCCCGGTCCTCTCACATGACGAACTACTGGTCCTAGTCGCAGCGCATGCACTGTGGGGCCAAGGACTCAGCCCAGTTGATGCGCACCTGCTCGGCTCCGTCACGCTGGTCCCTGGCGCCCGCCTGTGGACACGCGACAAGCGATTGCTCCGCGCTGCCGAAGAGCGCGGAGTCTCCTTCACCGAAGGAACCGCCGGCTGAGGCCCCGAAACAGGCCGCGTCACCGAATATCTGACTTGCTACGCTACAACGGCAGTTCAAGCACCCCCAGAAGACGGTCCGATGTCAGCTCCCCAGAATCAGCCCCCGTACCAGCCGCCGTACCAGCCCCAGTATCAGGCCGTTCCTCCTTACGGGCAGCAGCGCTCCCGCCAGAACCACGTCGGAAAACTGGTCGTGGCGATCATTCTGTTCGTCATCGGCCCATTGATGGGACTGGCCATCTGGGGCATCGGGTCGGTCATCACCGTCGCCAGCATCGCCACCAGTGGTGACGTCGTCACCAACGGACAGCAGGTCACCCTGAGCAGCAATGACGAACGCGCTCTGTACGTATCGAACGCCGCCGCCGCCAACAACTGCACGGTCGTTGGCCCTGACGGCAAGGAGGTCCCCACCTCCCTCAACGGCGGGATGACCATCTCCAACAACGACGGCGACTTCAACTCGGTTCTCACCTTCAAAGCCGACAAGTCGGGAGACTACCGGGTCTCATGCGAGGGACTGGATGACACCGACGCGATCCTCGTGGGCCCCACCATCACGTTCGGCAAGTTCGCGGTGCCCCTCGTCGCCGGCCTGGCCGCAGGGGCGATCTGCTGGATCCTTGCCACCATCCTGCTGATCTGGCGCCACCGGGCCCTGGCCGCACAGAATCAAGCGGGCTGACCCCGATGAGGAACCGCTAAGCCAATCCCGCGTTCGAGGGTCTCGCGCTCCTCCTGCATGCCCTCATTCGCGAGGGGAACGTAACGGCCGGTCTCCCGGGTGGCGCCGTGGGCGACCCCCCAGAGCCAGATCGCCTCACACCTGGCGACCAGCTGCTCCTGCCGGCTCCGAAAGCTCCCCCACGTGACACCGGCGCCATCCAGGGCCAGGTGCTTCCCCTTGCCGTAGACGACGAAGATCCGGTCCCCGGCGACGAACAGCCCGGAGCGGGACTCCGGCCAGACGCACGAGCGTCTTCCCACGCGAATGCCCTGCTCGTCCACGACGACCCGCTGGAAGCACTCGTAGATCTTGTAGAGCGGATACGCCATGGTCACCGGCCCGAGCAGAAGGAAGAGCACCGCGAAAGCCATATCCGATCCGCTGATCGGCTTGGTCTCGAAGAACAGCTGCTGACCACCGATCACCAGGAACAGCACCCCCATACCGATGAGGAAGAGCCCACCGTTGCACAGGTGCTCCTTGACTCTGCGCCAGAGCGGAGTGCAGAACACCAGACGACTGCGCTGCAGCATCTTCTCCGCCCCGTGCCGGCCACGAGCCGCCACGAGATGAGGGTCCTCACTGACAGCGACCTCCTCCGAGACACTCCACCCCCGCGCGTAGATGTAGTACTGCAGGTCCCCCACAGCCGCAGAGGCGCGGTCCTCAGAGCTTCCCCACGTCATCCCGATGACGCACCCGGGAAGCCGGATGGCATCGTCGTCGTCGCCGTTCTCGATCGTGATCCGGGTCCGCTCAATGAATCCGCCGTACGACGACGGCCCGTCATTCAGGTTGAGCGTCGACAGCGAAAACCTCGAGGCCACCGACTCCCAAGGTCGACGCTCGGTGAACAGCAGGCGGCGCATGGCGATGCCGTCCTGGCTCAGCACCGTCCGACGCCGCAGGGTATTGATCGCCCAGACCACCGGAATGCCGATTATGCTCACCACGATCATGGCGTCATTGGCTTCATACTCGGTGATGTAGGGGCTCATCAGCAGCAGAGCCTTGCGGACCATGCCGGGCGCTCCCACCACGAGCACCAGGAGAGCACAGCAGCGGATCATTGCCGAGCGCCGCAGGAGCAGGCGCCCATCAGACGTCTCCGTGGCCCACCACCGCATCGACTTCCCCAGCGTCTCATCGAACAGGTTCCCCCGACCGCCACCGCGGCCATTGTCCCGCCACTCCATGCTCCGCCCTTTCCACGCCGCTGCAGGTCACCGGCACGTTGGGAAAGCGATCCACGCTCCCCCCCATCGGCCCTTCGTCACTGTAGTAGCGGACGCGGCACCGATTCGCGTTCTCCGATGGGCACCGTTCACCATCCCGCCTGCGACGTCGCCTCACGCGGACACACCATAGGGATCGAGCACTGTCCCCCGGCGCTCATGTGCTGTCTCATGACTTCTGAGAGTTTCAGACGTCATAACATCTCAAGACACCGGTGGGGCGGGTCTGCCGGGTGGGAGAGCTGCTACTTCGGTCCGTCAGAGGGGACCGGCCCGGTCTCTGTGGTGGCTTCCGGCATCGTCTGGACGAACTGCACGAGGGCGGGGTGCTACTGGACGAGGGTGGGGTGCACTTCGGGTAGGTGGGGCCTTCGTGCAGTACGCACACCCCTTGGCCAGAAGATCCCGACCCTCGTGGAACAGGCCAACTCGAGGCGAGACTCAAACCGGGACCGGCGTCGAGTCATAGCCTCCCGGCCCTCCGCACAGACGGCGGGCAGGAGTCGGTGGGGCGGACCTGTGATGGGGGCGCCGGACCGTGCCGCAAGAACCCCGGACTCACTCCCGCGAGGTCCGGTGTCCACAGCGCTGACATTAACGGGCCCGACGTCGGTGCGCCCAGCGGGGATCGTTGAAATCCTGCGGTTCCTTCCCGGTGTGTGGCGTCGGTACGCCTTTAATGTCAGCACCATGGACACCAGCGACCTGCCAGGACCCGCCAGGCCTCTAACCTTCGGCGCATCGTCGCCGACAGGACAGTCAACATGCCCCGGCGCTCAGCTCTCGAGCCTGAGGGTGCGTCCTCGACGCCGACACGGCGCGCAACGGCCATCGCGCCGGCGACGACGGCGCAACAGCAACAACGAGCGGGGGCTCCGACCGGCGAACCGGTCGGAGCCCCCGTCTCAGTCCTCCTCAGGGAAGGACCTCAGTGGCGATCAGGCCTTCTTGGCCTCGTCAATGCGCGCACGGAACTTCGCGAGCTGCTCCTTGATGGCCTCGGGCAGCTTGTCACCGAACTGCTTGTAGTACTCCTCGGTGTCGTCCATCTCGGCGGCCCAGGCCTCGGGGTCGATGTCGTACATCTTGGCCCACTCCTCCTCGCCCAGGTCGAGGCCCTCAAGGTTGAAGTCCTCGAACTTGGGGTAGCGGCCGGTGACGCCGTCGATGGCCTCGACCTCGCCGGAGGCGCGGCGCACGATCCAGTCGAGCACACGGGAGTTGTCGCCGTAGCCGGGCCAGATGAACTTGCCGTTCTCGTCCTTGCGGAACCAGTTGACCTGGTAGACCTTGGGGAACTTGTCGCCCAGCTTCTCCTGCATCTCCAGCCAGTGCGACCAGTAGTCGGCCATGTGGTAGCCGCAGAAGGGCAGCATGGCCATGGGGTCGTGGCGCAGGGAGCCGACCTTGGCGTCCAGGGCGGCGGCGGTGACCTCAGAGGCCACGGCGGAGCCGATGAACACGCCGTGGGCGTTCTCGTACTGCTCGGCGACCAGCGGCACGTTGGTGGCGCGGCGACCGCCGAAGAGGATGGCGTCGATGGCCACGCCCTCGGGGGCCTCCCAGTCGGGGCAGATAATCGGGCACTGCGAGGCCGGGGTGGTGAAGCGGCTGTTGGGGTGAGCGGCCTTCTTGCCCTCGGCGGCGTCGGCCGGGGTGAAGTCGTTGCCCTGCCAGTCGATGAGGTGCTCCGGCATCGGGGCGTCGATGCCCTCCCACCACACGTCACCGTCGTCGGTCAGGGCGACGTTGGTGAAGATGGTGTTGGCCTTCATGGTGTCCATGGCCATCGGGTTGGTGTCGTAGGAGGTGCCGGGGGCGACGCCGAAGAAGCCGGCCTCGGGGTTGATGGCGCGCAGGCGGCCGTCGGGGCCGGGGCGCATCCAGGCGATGTCGTCACCGACGGTCTCGACCTTGTAGCCCGGGATGGTGGGCTGGAGCATGGCGAGGTTGGTCTTGCCGCAGGCGCTCGGGAAGGCGGCGGTGACGTGGTACTGCTTGCCGCTCTTCTCGTCGGTCAGGCGCAGGATGAGCATGTGCTCGGCCATCCAGCCGTCGCGGCGGGCCATGGTCGAGGCGATGCGCAGCGCGTAGCACTTCTTGCCCAGCAGGGCGTTGCCGCCGTAGCCGGAGCCGAAGGACCAGATCTCGTTGGTCTCCGGGAAGTGGGTGATGTACTTCTCATCGTTACAGGGCCAGGTGGTGTCCTTCTCGTGCTCGGCCAGCGGGGCGCCGACGGAGTGGACGGCCGGGACCCAGGGGCGGCCCTCGTTGATGAGGTCCATGGCAGCCGCACCCATGCGGGTCATGATCCGCATGTTGACCACGACGTAGGGGGAGTCGGTCAGCTCGATGCCGAGCTGGGAGATGGGGCCGCCCAGCGGACCCATGGAGAAGGGGATCACGTAGAGGGTCCGGCCGCGCATGGCGCCATCGAACTTCTCGTTGAGGATCTTCTTCATCTCGGCCGGGTCGTACCAGTTGTTGGTCGGGCCGGCGTCCTCCTCCTTCTCGGAGCAGATGAAGGTCCTGGACTCCACACGGGCGACGTCGCTGGGCAGGGAGCGCGCGAGGAAGGAGTTGGGGCGCTTGTCGGGGTTGAGGCGCGTGAACACGCCGGACTCCACCATCTCGGTGGTGAGGCGGTCCCACTCCTCCTGTGAACCGTCCGCGAAGTAGACGTTCTCGGGCTTGGCCAGCTCGGCGATGCGCGTGACGAATTCGATGACATCCTCAGGGGCGTTAGCCGGCGCGGCGGCGCGGACGTCCTTCTCAGACACAGTCATGCGAGTCCCTTCCTTGGGTATGTTGATCCGGTGAGCGCGCCGTTGCCGACTCGCTCGGTCGAGAGCAATCCTCCCCCACCGGGCGCCCCAGGTCACATCGCCGAAGGTCCCAACTGGGCCTCTCTCCCCGGCCGGACTGACATGTGATCGGCCACATTCGGGAGGATGGCGGCTTTTTCCGCCTTTGAAACGGCGTCGTTCCGCCCTCAGTGAAGGTCCAGTGCGAGCGTGTAGCGTGCCCGCATGTCCGTCGCGCCGTCCTCCGCGTCCCGTTCTACGAGCTTCTTGTCGCGCACTCTGTCCCGCCCGCCGGCACTCCGGGCGCTTCGACCGGCCGTCGTGGCGACCGCCGCCTGCCTGGCACTGTCGGCCTGCACCGCTCACATGGACATGACCATCCGCTCCCAGGGCAGCTACGACGTCGCCCTGGAGATGCGCGATACCAGCGGAACCGTCTTCCCGAAGGGAAAGGCCCCCGACTGCTCGACCTACTCCGACCCCACCGCCCTGGGCGTGCCTGCCGGCACCACCGTCAAGGCCACCCCGATCACCGGCGACGACGGAATCGGCTGCCAGGTCACCATCAGCGGCGTCAAGGTCCCCCAGGCCTCGCAGGCCGATGCGAACACGATCGTCGTGCGCGACGGCGAGGTCTACAAGGTGACGATCCAGCCCTTCCCCTCCGACCCCTCCCAGGACGCCAACGGGGCCGCAGGTGCGCAGGGCAGCGCATCTCAGGCCCCTGCCGCGCCGTCGGGAGGCCCGGGCGGGGCCCAGCCGACCAGCACGTCCTTCAAGGGCGTCGTCGACACCAAGGTCTCCGTCACCTTTCCCGGCGCGGTGACACAGTCCGGCGGGGGGAAGGTCTCGGGCACCACGGTCACCTGGGACGATCCGGACACGGTGGCCAAGGGCGTGAGCGCCTCGGGCTACGCCCAGGACTCGCGGGGCGTATCGTGGTGGAGTCGTTCCCGTGTCTGGCTGACCGCGGGGCTGGCCCTACTCGGCGGAGCCCTGGCTGCGGCCATCCTCCGACGGCGCAGCAGAGGTCACGCACCCCGCAAGGCAGCGCAGGGGCGGCACTGAGCACTCCGACTGTCCCACGTAGACACGGCACCGAATTAGACTCGACGCATGAATCATGACTCCCGCACCGTCAGGCGACGCGTGGTCGCGGCGGTACTGACCGGCCTCGCACTGCTGCTGTCCGGATGCGGGGCTCACTACGACTTCGTCATCCACGACAACGAGACCGCCGACCTGACCTACGTCATGTGGGACTCATCGGGGCTGTCACTCATCAGTAGGGAGAGCTGCACCCAGGACAAGCTCGAGAAGTCCACCCCTCTGCCCAAGGAAGTCAAGGCGGTCTACACCTTCACGTCCCACAACGGGCAGCCGGCATGCCAGGTCACAGCCAAGTCGGTTCCGCTCAATAACTTGCAGACCGACATCTGGACGATCAAGCACCAGGACGGGAAGTACGTCTTCGACCTGTCCCCCGAGGCGCTGAGCAAGCTCGGTAAGGACGACTCCCTCCCCTCCTCCCCGGGCGCCTCGGCAGGGATGAAGATCTCGATAGCCGTGACCTTTCCCGAAGAGGTGACGAAGTCCAACGGGAGGAATGCCGACAACAAAGTCACCTGGGATAACGTGCTGGAGAGCTCTGAGGATCTCCATGCCGAGGGCGGGGACGGCCAGTTCCATCTGCAGTGGTGGATGATCGCGACGGGCGGCGCCGTCGTCCTCCTCATCATTGCCGGGGTCGTGGTGTACCTCCTGAGGACCCGCCGCGCCCGGCAGCTGGCTCCGGCACTGCCGTACGGCGAGGCCCTTCAGGGGGCCGCAGCGACCAGCACCATGCCCCCGGAGGTCTACGTCGGTGACCCGTATCAGTCTCCCCCCGGTCCCCTGCAGCCGGTGCCGGGCTCGACCTACCCCTATCCCGTCACCAACCTTCGCGACGGCTACGCCCCCTACCCCGACCCGGGCCAGGACACCAGCGCCTTCGCGCCACCTCAGGTCTCTGGAAGCGCAGGCGTCTTCAGCACCTACGGTGCCCAGCAGGGGACGTACCAGTCGCCCGGACCGGGCTACACCCAGATGCCCTACCAGGAAGGGCACAGTCAGGCCGACTTCCGGCCGCCGCAGGAGCGCACCGGCGGCGGAGGTCAGAACGGGCAGTACTATCCGCCGTATCAGGGTGAGTAGTACTGCCGTTCGAACAGCCGCCGGGGAACCGAGGCAACGACTAGGGTGGCGCCATGAGCTGTGCCGTTGTTATCAGGAGAGTCCACGCCGTACTGGCTGCGTTGGCCGTTCTCGCTTTTATCGCCGCTATGGCCGTGGCCTCCCCTCCTGCTCACGCGGTGCCGCTCCTTGGAGAGGAAAATAAGCTCATCATCACCATCGACATGAAAGTCACCGTCAAGAGCGATGACACCTTTGAGGCGTCCTTCGTCATCACCGATCAGACGAACTACAGCCTGATTCCTCCCATCACTAAGAACAGCTGCACGCTGGACTACTTCCTCGTGGAACCGAACATCTTTTCCCACGCTGAGACGACATTCGTTGACGGGAAGGACAAACGAGTCTGCACCATCACGACGAAGGGGAAGATTTCTGAGACCAACGGGACGATCAGGCACGAGAACGACGAGTACGCCATCGACACCAGCAGCATGGACAGACGCAAGACGCCGTCCCCGGAGCTGCAGCTGTTCTATGCCGCCACGTTCCCCGGAGAGGTGACCCAGAGCCAAGGCGGAAAGGTCGAGGGGGAGGAGAAGAACACCGTCTCCTTCACGGACTTCAAGGGCCGGATCGTCAAGGGCAAGGACCGTCCCGCCTCGGAAACGACGACCAGCAAGGTGTTGCCGTGGATCATCGAAGGCGTCGGCTCGCTCGTGGTCATCGGGCTCATCGCGATGGCGGTCGTTGTGCGACGTCGTCAGCGAAGCGGGCAGGGCGCTCCGGGTGCCGCCATGCAGGCCGTCCCCGTCCCGGGTCCTGAACCGCAGTCATCCCACCTCGGTCAGCCGGTTCCTCAGCAGTACCCCGGGCAATCAGTTGCACCTCAACCGAACCAGCAGCACCCGGGACAGCTGTCACCGCTCTACTCCCCCTCCAGCACCGCCAACGGCTCCTACCCGCCCTCCCCCACGCAGGCGCCCCAGCAGCACGGCGCCTGGCCGCCCCAGCAGCACGGCGCCTGGCCGCCGCCGCAGCAGTTCCAGTAACAGACCCGCCGGGGAACGATACCCATGACGATCCGGTTACAACCTGGCATCTGAACCGCTACTGTGTGGGCATGACACCTGCCATCGCCCACCGCATCCCTAGGCCCCTGTCCGTCTTGACGGCTCTTGCGGCGCTCGCCCTGTCCGCACCCCTCGCACTGATCGGTGCCCCGGGACACGCCGCCCCCGCTGAGGACGAGAACTCCGTCGGCATTGAAGGCTCGTTCGACATCGTGATCAACTCCGATGAGACGTACACCGCCAAGTTCGTGATGACCACCCGCACCGAGTTCCAGCTGAAGAAGTCGTGCACTGAAGAAGCCTTCAAAACTCCTGGCACCAAGGATGTCAAGAACGTGAAGGTGAACTATAAAGAGGACGGCGACACCGCCACCTGCACCGCAGAGGGAAGTCAGAAGATCGCCGACGCCAAGGGACTGGTGAGCCACAAGGATGGCGAGTACACCGTCGAGACCCCTGATTTCGGAACTGACGCCGCTGGTGATGATGTCAAGTTCTCTCAGTCGGTAACTTTCCCCGGCAAGGTCACCAAGGCCGACGGCGGCGAGGTCAAGGGCAATAAGGTCTCCTTCGCCGACGGCTCGTCTCACACGGTGACGGGCAAGGACGGATCCACCCCCATGTGGGTCTGGATCCTCACCGGAGTCGTCGCCCTCGCGGTGATCGGCGCAGCGGCCACGTTCTTCATTCTCCGCAGCAAGAAGAACAAGCCCCAGACGCCCTACGGAACCCCCGCCCAGGGATATGACCCGAGCCAGGCCTTCCCGGCTCAGCCCGGACAGCAGGCAGGTTACGGTGCCCCCCAGGCTCAGCCCGGCTACGGCACGCCCGGCGAGCAGGCGGGCTACGGTGCCCCCAGGCTCAGCCCGGCTACGGCACGCCCGGCGAGCAGGCGGGCTACGGAACCCCCCAGACACAGCCCGGCCAGCAGCCCGGCTACGGAGCTCCCGGCCAAGGCACCTACTGACCCATTACTCCTCCCGTTGTTGTGGCCCTCAGATCTGACGATCCCGGGGCCACAACACCTTTCTTCGCGTCATCATTCCCCATGCGGAGAGCCCATCAACACCGACCACCTAGGGTGAGACTATGGCCGCCACCACCCCTCGATACCGCCCCCTGGGGGCGCTCGTCCTTCTATCGCTTCTCTTGACTCTGACGCTCCTGACCCCTCCAAGTCACGCCGTCACCTCCGCTGCGCGCGACGATTCAGAGTCCTCGTTGTCCGTACGGGTCGTCATCAACCAGGACGACACCTACGACATGACCGTCATCGGACAACTCAAGAGCAAGTCCTCCTCCGACAAACGGGGAATGAAGGAGAATTGCAACCCTTCTGACGCCGGAGGGCCGTTTGAAGACCTGAAAGCCTCGTACTCCGAGCGCAACGGCCTTCCCACCTGTACCCTCACCGGCAAGTCGATCGGCCTCTCCGAGGTTGACGGATTCATCAAGCACAAGGACGACGAGTACACCCTCGACACTCAGAAGGGACAATTTCCCTCCTCTTCCGCATACGGCATTGACTACAAGTTCTCCGTGACATTCCCTGGCGAGGTCACAGATGCAGACGGCGGCAAGGTCAGCGGGAACACGGTGACCTTCACCAAGCCTGGTAGGTATCGCGTCAGCGGCAAGGACGCTCCCGCCTTTCCCTGGATGTGGGTGATCGTGGGGGTCGTGCTGGTCGGAGCAATCGGCGCCGGTCTCTTCTGGTTCCTCAACCGCAAGAAGAAGGCACAGCAGCAGGCCTATGCGGTCGCCACCGCGGGGTATGCACCACAGCAGCCCTACGCCCCTGGGCAGATACCGGCTCCCGGCGCCGTACCTCCGCCTCCCTCCGGCTTCGGCGCCCAGGGCTACAACCAATTCGGACAGAGCAGCGCGATGCCTCCGGGGGCTGTACCGCCTCCTTCCAGCTATCCGCCGGCTCCCCCCTCCTCCACCTGGGGCTGAGCTCCGACAGCGACCCCGACGCTCTTCACCACGCCTAGCGACGACGTTCTGCGCCGCTCTCCAGTCACCTCACCCTCACCATTCGAAGGCCGTACATGCGCTACCTCACTCTGAGGCACACCCCAGTCACGAGTCTGATCGGGACGCTCAGTCTCGCTGCCTCGCTGTTCCTGGCGGTGGTGGCAGCCCCCGCCGGCGCCACGCCCCCTGCACAGCTCTCGAGCCAGGAGAAAGTCAACTTTGAGATCGCCATCAAGTCCGACGAAGAGCTGACGACCACTATCACGATCACGTCACCGGCCTCCAGAGAAAAGAACCTGAAGGAGGACTGCGTCCAAGAGACGTTCTCACAGGCCACTACCCCACCCGACATTACTTTCACCAACGACAACGGGACTCCGACCTGCAAGGCCACGTTCACGACACCCATATCCAGGAACAACTACGTGAGTCACGATGGAGACGAGTACGTCGTCGACACCCACGATGACTCCGCACCTAAGGATGGCAGCGCCGACACATTCTCTCTCACAGTCATCTTCCCCGGTAAAGTGACGGAATCCGGAGGGGGAAAGATCGAGGGAGATCAACAGAACGAGGTATCGTTCTCCACCTTCTACGGTCACAAGGCCCGCGGCAAGGACACCGCCCAGGCGGCATCTCAGCCCAGCTCGACACCTTCGCCCAGCTCGACACCCGCATCCAGCTCGGCATCCTCATCCAGTTCGACGCCCACCCCCAGCTCGACGTCCTCGTCTCAGTCGTCGGATGCGACGACAAGCATGATCGTGATACTCATTGTGATCGCTGTTGCCGGAGCAGTGATCGCCCTTGTCAGCAACACACTCAAGAAGAACCGGGAGCAGAAGTACCTGGATGCGCTGGGGCAGCAGTCGCTTCAGGCAAGCACTCTTGTGCCCACTTCCCATCCGGCCGCCTTCCCCTCTCACGCACCGGCAGGTCCGCCCCCCACCCAGCCCGGCTATTCGCCTGTTCCCCAGCAGTACCAGCCCCCGTACCCGCAGGGACCGACCTCCGCACCGCATCTTCCACCGAACCACAACGGTTACGGCGGCTACTGAGGCTGAGAACCGGGTAGGTATCACGCCAGTCACATACTGCCCCGCCGACCAAGGAGACCACCTTGAACGGCCCTGCACAGACTCGCCCCGGTTGTCGCGACGAGCACTGAGCTCCCCGGCCACCTCTGGAGCTGGAGAATCCATGGTCTCGCATGAGCACAGCCTGTCCGTCGGCTTCACTTCCTGCGCATGCGGGATCCCTCCCAGACCTGGACACCCGGCCTGAGTGCACCGGGACAGCTTCCCACCCTCACAGCTGGATGACAGTCCTGGTCACCGCAACGGCGCCACTGAGGCCGGCCCCGTCAGTCCCTGTACACGCGCCAGCCCCTGCTCAGTCGCGAGCTCGGCGCACAGCTCAGGATGATGCGAGTAGAACGCCACCACCCGCTGCAACTGCACACTGGTCAGAGGAAGAGTGTCCATCTCGGCCCGGATGCGACCGACCCGATCGTTCTCAATGACGAGGTTCCCACTGGCGCTGCGGCCCACGAGCCGCGGGCGGTCAGCCCACCAGAACAGCGACTCGCGGCTCGTCCCCACGGCGAAACGGATGCGCTCCGGGTCAAGAACGATCTCCGTGCGTCGCCCGGGCAGCGGCTTCAAGAACCCCATGAAAAAGGAGGCGATAAGGAAGACCATGGCGAGAAGGAAAGGCACCACCACGGCTCCCCGATCACTGCGGTCACTGACTGCCAGGAGCCCGACGGCCAGCAGGCCCCCGAGCGCCATGAGCGCCGCCTCCACGTGAACCGCCACCTGGACGAACCACGTGTTCCGCAGGCAGATTCCCTCACTGCTCCACGTCCAGCGCCGAGGGGCCACCGTTCGAGACCTGCGTGCTGCGGCGAGCGCAACGGCGTGAATGAGGAGCACCAGGCTGAGGACCATCCCCAGAAGGAAGCCCGCGGTCTGTCTCCCGCTCGTCGCATACGTGAATCCGATCAGGACGACGACGGCCCAGATCAGGAAACTCCATGGTGCTCGCCGAGCGCGTCGGTCAGCTTCCTCGCACGTGCTCGGCTGGGAGGACTTTTCTCCCTGGTCCTCCTCCCTTGCGCCACGCTCCGCGTCTGCTGGGACGTGCGGCGGCACCGCCTCGAGCGAGGCATGCCCGACACCCTCCCCTGCGGGAGCAGACGGAGTCGGGGAACCGTACGGGACTGCGGGGAGGGGCTCGGCCGATCCAGGCACCGATGCCTGGGCACCCGAAGAGCCGTAGGACTCCACACCCTGGGGCGGCTGTCCACCTTGGGGGCCGCCGTACTGGATACCCTCATACGGAGAACCCGAACCCGGTGCCGCCCCATACGCCGACGTCGGAGACGCTGGTGCGCCCACTTCCGGCGTCGAAGCCTGCACGGGGACGCCGGAGGCAGCCCCCTCACCCTCCTGCACGGGAGGGGTCATGAGTGCGCGCACCCGCTGCAGCCCTTGGCCAGTGCTGAGCTCGCCTCGCAGCTCGGCGTGAATCGAGTAGAGCTCGAGCACGGACTGAAGCTGAACGTGCCCAATGGGCACCACGAAAATGGGGAAGTTCACCGGCCCTCCCGCACCACCGGTGATCACGGCGTGCGGTCGCATGCGATGAGTCATGCTTGCCGCAAGATTCGGCCGCGCCGCCCAGGGGATGCGGACTCGTGTGTGCCCACCCGCCCAGATCCATACCGCCTCCGGCGTCAGGACGATCTCCGGTGCCCCTCTGCCACCGGTAGGAATAGTGACACAGCCCACCAGCCAGCCGAGCAGCACGACGACGGCCAAGGCGATTGTCCACACGCCGTTGGGAGAGGCCGCGGCGGAGAAGAGCTGCATCCCCACAGCGGTCAGCGCCCCTATAGACGCCACCGCTCCAGGCAGATACTCCTGCAGGCCACTGGGGCGTGAGGGCCCGAACTGGACACATCCGGGCCCTTGGCTCCAGTAGTCGGCGGATTGCTCGATCCGGCGGCTCAGGGCTGTCCTGCCCGCCCCGTACAGGGCCAGGCTCAGGCTGCCCACCACCAGCATGACGCCCAGTGGCTTCTCAGGGCCACGCAGGCACAGGATGCCACCGACGAGGACGAGCGCGCCGAGTACCTTGACCAGGCACCCCTGGGCGGCTCGCCCACGGTCGGCACGCTCTCGGAAGGTCTCTACACCACTTCCTGCGTGCGGTGCCGTCGAGTAGCCGCTATCACTCACGTCCCGGCCTCACGTCACCCGATGAGCGAGTGACGGGAGATCGTGGCCTCGCGCCCCGGCCCGACGCCGATGGCGGAGATGCGGCAGCGGGCCAGTTCCTCAATGCGCAGCACGTAGTCCTGGGCCGCCTGGGGCAGGTCGGCGAAGCTGCGGACCTCGCTGATGTCCTCGCTCCAGCCGGGCAGCTCCTCGTAGACGGGTGCGGCATGGTGGAAGTCGGACTGGGTCAGCGGCATCTCCTGGGTGACGGTGCCGTCGATGTCGTAGGCGACGCACACGGGGATGGTCTCGTGCCCGGTGAGGACGTCGAGCTTGGTCATCACCAGGTCGGTCAGCCCGTTGACGCGTGCCGCATAGCGGGTGACGACGGCGTCGTGCCAGCCGCAACGCCGCGGCCTGCCAGTGGTGACCCCATACTCGCCGCCCTCGGTGCGAAGACGCTCCCCCATGTCATCAAGCAGCTCGGTGGGGAAGGGCCCCTCCCCCACGCGGGTGGTGTAGGCCTTGACGACACCGACGACCGAGTCGATCCGGGTGGGCCCCACGCCGGTGCCGGTGCAGGCGCCGCCGGCGGTGGGGTTGGAGGAGGTGACGAAGGGGTAGGTGCCGTGGTCGATGTCGAGCATCGTGGCCTGGCCGGCCTCGAACAGGACGGTCTTGCCCTGATCGAGGGCGTGGTTGAGCACCAGGGAGCAGTCGACGACCATGGGCCGGACCCGGTCGGCGTAGGACAGCAGCTCGTCGGCAACGGCGTCGGCATCGATGGCGGCCCGGTTGAAGACCTTGAGGAAGAGGCTGTTCTTCTGGTCCAGGGCGGAGTGCACCTTCTGACGCAGGATCGACTCGTCGAAGAGGTCCTGGACGCGGATGCCCACGCGGTTCATCTTGTCCGCGTACGTCGGTCCGATCCCACGGCCGGTGGTGCCCAGCTGACGCGCACCCAGGAAGCGCTCGGTGGTGCGGTCCAGAACCCGGTTGTAGGAGGGGATGATGTGGGCGTTGGCGCTGATGAGGAGGCTGGAGGCGTCCTTGCCGCGGGAGGTGATCTCAGCGATCTCGTTGAAGAGGACCTCCAGGTCGACGACGACGCCGTTGCCGATGATGGGCGTGACCCCGGGGGTGAGCACACCGGCCGGCAGGAGGTGGAAGGCGAACTTCTCGCCGTCGATGACGACAGTGTGTCCGGCGTTGTTGCCGCCGTTGAACTTCACGACGTAGTCGACGTCCTGACCGAGCTGGTCAGTCGCCTTGCCCTTTCCCTCGTCTCCCCACTGGGTCCCGACGACGACAACGGCTGGCATGGCTGCTCCCTGGCTTCAGTGACGGCATGCCGGTGGACACACCGTCCTCTAGCCTACCGGAGCCGGGTGGAGAGGTCCCCATCGGTGACCCCGGACCAACCGCATGAGGAGGCGATACGGTGGGGTCATGCCTCATGTCACTGTCCGCCGCAGCTCCACACAGCGCTCTGCGCTGGCGAGCCTCGTCGCCCTGACCGTATTCGCCGCCCTGGCCCTGATCGGTACCCCGGCGTCCTCCCTGCCCACGACTGATGACGACATCGACTTCAGCATTTCCAGCGACATCGTCATCAAGGAGGACGACACGCTCTCCGTGAAGCTCACGATGACGGATAGCGGCTCCATTCCGGTGCTCAGAAAGAGCACATGCAACAAGGACTCATCCAAACCGAGTGGCTCGTCCTTCGACGACTTCAAGGTGAAGTTCGCGGAGAAGGACGGCACCCGCACCTGCACGATGGAGGGGACCGGCCCCATCTCCGAATCCTCAGAGAACATCAAGCACGAGGGCGACGAGTACATCGTTCAGACGCTGAACTTCGACAGCATCGACGACGACAGCTCCGCCGACATCTCCCAGTCCGTCACCTTCCCGGGCAAGGTCACCCAGGCCGACGGCGGCACGGTCGAGGGCACGAAGGTCTCCTTCAAGGACAACGACAAGCATGAGGTCAAGGGGAAGGACAAGCCCGCCAAGAGCGCAGCGGCCGGCAGTTCGAAGGACGGTGCCGGAGAGGATGGCAGCGGTTCCATTCCCGTGTGGGTCTGGAACCTGATCGGTTCGCTTGCTGTAGCCATCGTGGGTGGCGTTGTGGGCATGCTCGTCATCATGCAGAGGAGGAAGAAGCAGCCCCAGCTCGCTGCCTACGCGGCCGCCGCTCAGGTCTACGACCCCAACCAGGCGCTCCTCGGCCAGCCGATGCAGCAGCCCTACCAGCCCGGTTATGCCGACCCGGCCACTCAGCCCTATCAGCAGGGTCAACAGCCGTACCAGCCCGGCTATGCCGAGCCCTACCAGCAGGGTCAGCCCTACCAGCCCGGTTACGCGGACCCGGCCACCCAGCCCTACCAACAGGCCCAGCCCTACCAGCCCGGCTACGCCGCCCCGGCCACCCAGCCCTATCAGCAGGGTCAGTCCTACCAGCCGCCCTACAACCACCAGCCGGGCCAGCCCGGCCAGCGGTTCTGACAAGCTCCCCCAGAACGCATGGCCCCGGAATCACTCGATTCCGGGGCCATGACGCTGCGTGCTGACGCCGCACTCACCGAGAGCGTGCTCGCATCATTCAGACTCCGACGTCGAAGCACCGCGGAGCGCCACCATGGTGGAGCGCTGTAGGAGAGCGATGAGGTAGGCCTGGAAAGCCGGCCCGAGAAGAACCATGAACCAGGCGACCGCGGCCCGCGAGGCCGGCAGGCCCCAGAAGACGCTCGCCGGCGCCGCCACGATCACCAGAGCAATCACCGTGGATCCCAGACGCCCCACCGCGAGACGAAGCGCGTTGGACAGGTGCCGGCGGACCGGGGCGTCGAAGAAGGCGACCAGTGGCAGCATCCAGGCGAGGATCGCGGCCAGGAGCACTCCCCCGGCCAGCACCAGCCCGGACAGCGCACCGCTCGCTCCGCCGTTCCACTCCCCCACCGAGGAGTCGGACAGGAGCAGGTACTCCCAGGAGCTCAGCACCACCAGGACGAGCACCGGAAGCCACCAGGCCAGGGACTGGCGCAGGTTGAGACGGAAGGAGCGCCACCAGGTGCTCATGACCGCCGGCTCGTCGTCGGCCGCCATCTCACCGGCCACGCGGGCGCAGGCAGTCAGGGAGGCTCCCGCCGTCACCACCGGCAAGCAGCCGGCCAGAGTGAGAACGTTGAGGATGACAACGTCCGCCGCTGCGGACCAGGCCCGGTAGGCCGGGCTGTCGGGGCCGGGGAACAGCGCCACGAGAGCTCCTTCATGCGGACTCGGAAAGTAACAGGTGGACATGATACGGGCGGCTCCCAAGGCCGGCAGTGGGTCCTTGAGAACCGCCCGTGTCAGAACAGGGGTGAGGGGATCAGCCCTTGACCGCCCCCGCGGCCACACCCTCGATGATGTGCTTCTGACCGAAGAGGTAGAAGGCGACGATCGGGACGATGGCGAAGACGAGCATGGCCATCTGGGCGCCCATGTCTCGGTTGCCGTTGGAGCCGACAAGGGACTGGATGACGATCGGGACCGTCTTGTAGCGCTCGTCCTGGCCGATGACGAGGTTGGGCAGGAGGAAGTCGTTCCACACCCACATGGCGTTGAGGATCGCCACCGTGACCGCTGTCGGCTTGAGCAGCGGCATGACCACCTTGAAGTAGGTCTGCAGCGGGGAGCAGCCGTCCATGTAGGCGGCCTCCTCGATCTCCATGGGGATCGACTTGATGAAGCCGGCGAACAGGAACACCGACAGCCCCCCACCGAAACCGAGGTAGAGGACGATCATGCCCCAGGGCGTGGCCAGGCCGAGCAGGTCAGCCACCTTGACGGTGGGGAACATGACCATCTGGAAGGGAGCGATCATGGAGAAGGCGAAGGCGTAGTAGATCATGGAGGTCCACCACGTCTTGATGCGGGTGATGTAGTAGGCGGTCATTGCCGTGAGGAACACGATGACGGCGACGGAGCCCACGGTGATGAACAGCGACCAGCCCATGGCGCTGGCGAAGCCCGACAGGGCCAGGCCGGTGGCGTAGTTGTCCAGGCCGGCGAAGGTCTTCGCCGTCGGCAGGGCGAAGGGGCTGTCGGAGATGTAGAACTTGCCCTTGAAGGAGTTGATGACGATGAAGGCCAGCGGAATGACCCACACGAAGGCCAGGACGGCCAGCAGCCCCACGAGCGTCTTCTGCCCCGTCGTCTGCGGAGCGACCTTCTGACCGGCAGGGGCGGCGGAAGCGGGGGACTGAGTCTTGACGGCGGTGCTCACGCGTCGACCTCCTTGGAACGAGTGGCGCTCAGCTGGATGAGCGCGATGGCGGCGACGATGAGGAAGAAGATGACGGCCTCGGCCTGGGCGACGCCCTCCTGGCCGATCTTCTTGTACATGGTGTTGACGATGCTGAGCGCGGCCATCTGAGTCTGCTTAGCAGGCGCACCGTTGGTCAGGGCGAGGTTCTGGTCGTACATCTTGAAGGTGTTGGCCAGAGTGAGGAACAAGCAGATGGTGATCGAGGGCATGATCATCGGCAGCGTCACGTTGCGCAGCGTCTGCCACCTACCGGCGCCGTCGATCTGCGAGGCCTCGATGAGCTCGGGCGGCACGTTCTGCAGACCGGCGATGTAGATGACCATCATGTAGCCCATGAGCTGCCAGTTGACGAGCATGACCAGTCCGGCCAGCCCCAGTCGCCAGTCGTTGACGATCGTCTGGCCCCAGCGCTGAAGAATCGCGTTGAGCATCACCTGCCAGGTGTATCCCAGGACGATGCCGCCGATGAGGTTGGGCATGAAGAACACGGCACGGAAGAAGTTGGTGCCGCGCAGCTTGCGGGTCAGGAAGTAGGCCAGGGCGAAGGCCCCCAGGTTCACCGTGATGATCGAGATGATCGAGACAACGGCAGTGAAAACGAGCGCCTGCGGGAAGTCGCTGCGCTCCCCCAGTGCCCTGGCGTAGTTGTCAGTGCCCACGAACCGCGCATTGGTGAGGGTGCTGAACTTGGTGAAGGAGAGATAGAGCCCCATGAAGAAGGGGACGATGAACGCGATCATGAAGGCCAACAGGGTTGGCCCTGCAAAAACTGGGAAGAACTTTTTCAGTGCCTTGGTCATATCTGCCTCGAGGTGCGACCGGCACCCGCCGGAGTGGCCGGGTACCAGAGAGCTCCCACCGGGGCGGCAGCGCGCGAGACGAACGGCTCGAACGTGCCGCCCCGGCGGGAGAGGGGATGGGGAGATGAGTCGCCGTCGCAAGACCCGCTGGAGCAGTGCCCTCAGCGGTGGGCTCGAGCGACTCCTGGATGTCAGCCCTCCTTGGAGGCCTTCTTCTCGGAGGCCCAGGTGGTCACGAAGAAGTCCTTGACCTTCGCCCAGTCCTCGCTGCCGGAGGCGTACTGCGCCAGGTGCTGGCCGAGCTGGTCCTTGAAGTCCTGGCTCGGGAAGGTCGGGAAGACCCACTTGACGGGTGTGAGGTCCTTGTTGTTGATGGCCGCGGAGACCTCCTTGCCCAGCGGGTCAGAGGGGGCCAGCTCGGCGTATGCCTTGTAGGGCGCGATGATGCTGAGCTTCTCGGCGGCCATCTTGGAGCCCTCGGCGTCGGTGAACAGCCAGGTGAGGAAGTCCTTGGTGGCCTTCTGGTCGCCCTCGGCGGCCTGGGAGTTGATCGTCAGGTAGTTCTCGGTGCCGATGGCGATGTTGGACTTGTCCTCGCCGGAGACGCCGACGTAGATCGGCATGAAGTGGACGTCCTCGGCCTTGACCGTGTTGCCCGAGACCTCGGAGATCTGCGACCAGCCCCAGTTGCCGTTCTGAACCATGGCGGCCTTGCCCAGGGCGAAGTCGGCCATGGAGTCGGTGACCGTCTTGGCGCTGGCCTCGGTGGGCTTGATCGTGGAGTTGTTGAGGTAGAGGTCGAAGATCTTCTTGTAGTTCTCCGAGTAGGTCAGCTTGACCTCGTCAAGGTCGTCGACCTTGGCGTCGCGGTACTCGTAGTAGACGGGGTAGTTGGCCAGGTGGGTCTGCCAGCGCCAGTCCTCACCGGGGGACAGCGAGGTCGCGGCGAAGACGCCCTCGATACCGAGGTCGGCCTTCTTGGACTGCATGTCCTCGACGACCTCCTTGAGCTTGTCGAAGCCCTTGATCTCCTCGACGGAGGTGGCCTTGGCGCCCTCCATGCCGAAGTACTTCTTGAGGATGGCGGCGTTGTAGATGATGCCGTAGCCCTCGATGGCCAGCGGGACGCCCACGACCTTGCCCTCGTCGCCCTTGAGGGCCATGGACTCATCCGTCAGCTGCTTGGTGAAGTCGGCGTCGGACAGGTCGGAGGCGTAGTCCTTCCAGTTGCCGTAGCCCACGGGGCCGTTGAGGTTGAACAGCGTGGGCGGGTTGGACTTGGCGACCTCGGACTTCAGGGTCTGCTCGTAGGTGCCCGAAGCAGCGGTGACGACCTTGACGTTCACACCGGTCTTCTTGGTGTAGGCGGCCGCGATGTCCTTGAAGGCCTGCTCCGACTCGGGCTTGAAGTTGAGGAAGTAGACGCCTCCGGCGCCGTCGGAACCGGACGAGCCCTTCGAGCAGGCCGCCAGGGTCGCGGCGACGGCGATCGCAGCAGTTCCACCGAGCATGGAGCGGCGGGAGATGAGTCGCATTGGGGTCCTCCTTTGGACGCATGGGACAGGCGCGGACAGAGGCGTCCGCGAGGTGCGACTGCCGTATCACCGGCGGCGGGCCCGTCGGCTTCACGGCGACGACCCATCATGGCACATTTCCGCCCACATTGCTGCAAGGTTTGCAATCAGTGTCCTGGGTCTCAGGTTGGGATCCTTTGCGTGGCACCCGGTTTTCCTTGGCAGACCACACATTTCACCCCTCACTGCGATAGGCGCTTCCTTCACCGACACCCTCTGCAACTATGCAACGATCGGTCAGTTCGTCGTCGAGAATCTTCCCACCACCCCCTGCGCGAGCACGACGTGGCCCCGGCACCACAGGGGTGCCGGGGCCACGCGCAGCGATCAGTCGCCACTCACCCCCGTACGGGGTGCGGACTCACTTGCGGGCGGAGCCGACGGAGCCGAGACGCTCGCAGGCCTCGACGACGCGAGCGGCCATGCCCTCCTCAGCGGCCTTGCCCCAGGCGCGCGGGTCGTACTGCTTCTTGTTGCCGACCTCGCCGTCGATCTTGAGGACACCCTCGTAGTTGGTGTACATCCAGCCGGCGACCGGACGGGTGTAGGCGTACTGGGTGTCGGTGTCGACGTTCATCTTGATGACGCCGTTGCGCACCGCGGTGGCGATCTCCTCGTCGGTGGAGCCGGAGCCGCCGTGCATGACCAGGTCGAAGGGCGAGCTCTTGTCGCCGACCTTGGAGGACAGGCGGTCGCCGAGGCGCTTGGCCACGTCCTCCTGGATCTCGCCGAGGATCTCCGGGCGGAGCTTGACGTGGCCGGGCTTGTAGGAGCCGTGCACGTTGCCGAAGGTCAGAGCGGTGATGTAGCGGCCGTTCTCACCCAGGCCGAGGGCCTCGATGGCCTTCCAGGCGTCGTCGGCGGTGGTGTAGAGGTTGGCGTTCTCCTCACCCTTGATGCCGTCTTCCTCGCCACCCACGGCACCGATCTCGATCTCGAGGACGACGTTAGCGGCCTTGGCGCGTTTGAGCATGTCGACGGCGATCTCGATGTTGTCGTCGAGGGCCTCGGCGGAGCCGTCCCACATGTGGGAGTTGAACATCGGCAGCTCACCGTTCTTGACCTGCTCGGCCTCGATCTCCATGAGCGGGTGGATCCAGTCGGCCAGGAGCTTCTTGGGGCAGTGGTCGGTGTGCAGACCAATGGTGACGGGGTAGAGGTCACCCACGGCGCGGGCGTAGGCGGTGAAGGCGATCGAGCCCTTGACGCGGTCGAGGCGCGAGGAACCGGACCAGTAGGCGGCACCACCGTTGGAGATCTGGACGATGCCGTCGGACTCGGCGTCGGCGAAGCCCTTGAGGGCGGCGGACAGAGTCTGGGACGAGGTGACGTTGATCGCGGGGATGGCGTACTTGCCGGCCTTCGCGCGGTCAAGCATGTCGGCGTAGGACTCCGGGGTTGCAATGGCCACTGGGTGCCTCCTGATGTCTGTATGAGTCAGTGGTGCGGGGCCGATTGTTCCACGAATTCGAGGCCAGGTGAACCGGATCATGGTCCCAGGTCAGGCGCCGGTCAGGCAGCAGTCCGGCAGCAGTCCGACAGCATGACCTCTGTTCAGGGCCGGTTTGGCGCCGCCTCCCCGCCGCCCACGGGGCGGGCCGACGCAGCGGACCGCGACGGCCCCGGGTCAGTCGGGCGCCGGCCCCGCGTGCTGGAGGATCCAGGAGTGCATCGCCACGGCCGCAGCGGCCGCCACGTTGATGGAGCGGGTGGAGCCGTACTGACCGATGCGCAGCAGCCGGGAGCAGCCGGCGCTCAGCTCGGGGCTGATGCCCTCCCCCTCGGAGCCGAAGACCATGAGGCAGCGCTCGGGCAGGTCGGCGGCCTCCAGGGGCTGGGCCCCGGGGCCGTTGTCGATGCCGATGACCTCGTAGCCCTCGGCCCGCGCCCAGGCGAGCAGCTCGCCGGGCTCGGGGTGGTGGCGCACGTCCAGATAGCGGTTGGTGACCATGGCGCCGCGCTTGTTCCAGCGGCGTCGGCCGATGATGTGGACGCCGGCCACGTTGAAGGCGTTGGCACTGCGCACGATGGAGCCGATGTTGAGGTCCTGGCTGACATTCTCGATGGCGATGTGCAGCCGGTGGGCCCGGGCGGCCAGGTCGGCACGGATGGCCGCGACGGTCCAGTAGCGGTAGCGGTCGACGACATTGCGCCGGTCGCCTGTGGCGAGCAGCTCGCGGTCGTAGCAGGGGTCGGTGGGCCACGCCTCGGGGCCGCCGGGCCAGGGGCCGACGCCCACCTGACGGACATCGGCCGGCCGGTCCTCCTCCGGGCCCGCCACAGAATCTGCTGAGGGCGCCGCGGGCAGGTGCTCCCCCTCAGGCAGATCGGCGGGAGCCTCGGGGGCCGCCCCAACCGTCTGCGGGCGTCGTCGGGTGCTCACTCCAGGCCGAGGTCGGCCAGACCGAGCGCTGCGTAGTAGGGCAGGCCGGCGGCCTCGATACGCTCGCGCGCGCCGGTGGCCCGGTCGACGATGACGGCCACGGCCCGCACGTCAGCACCCGCCTCGCGCAGGGCCTCGACGGCCTCCAGGGGTGAGCCGCCGGTGGTGGAGGTGTCCTCCAGGACCACCACGGAGCGCCCGACGACGTCGGGTCCCTCGATGCGCCGGCGCATGCCGTGGTCCTTGGCGGCCTTGCGCACGACGAAGGCGTCCAGGTCCAGGCCACGCGAGGCCGCGGCGTGCAGCATGGCGGCGGCCACGGGGTCGGCCCCCATGGTCAGGCCGCCGACGGCGTCGATCTCGTCGGTGCCCAGGCCCACCTCCTCGAGCATGTCGAGCATGACGTGGCCGATGAGGGGGGCGGCCTCGTGGTGGAGGGTGGCGCGGCGCATGTCCACGTAGAAGTCGGACTCGAGGCCGGAGGCGAGGGTGACCTTGCCACGGACGACGGACAGCTCGTTGACGAGCTCGGCCAGGCGGGTGATGTGGGAGTCGTTGGTGCTCACGGCTCCGATGGTAGTGGGACTCGGGGGCTGCGCGCCGGGTAGACACCCACTGCGGACAGGAGCCCGCCCTCGTCCGCGCGGTGCGGACGGGGCGGGCTCCTGGCGGCTCAGCGGAAGGAGGAGTCAGGACAGGGCGGCCACGGCGGCGTCGTAGTCGGGCTCCTGGCCGACTTCGGGGACCTGCTCGGTGTAGATGACCTTGCCGGACTCGTCGAGGACCACGACAGCGCGCGACAGCAGGCCGGCCAGCGGGCCGTCGGCCAGGGTCACGCCGTAGTCGGCGCCGAAGGTGGAGCGGAAGGTCGAGCCGGTGACCACGTTGGTGAGGCCCTCGGCGCCGCAGAAGCGGGCGCCGGCGAAGGGCAGGTCGGCGGAGACGCAGACCACGGTCGTGTTGTCCAGCTCGGAGGCCAGCTTGTTGAACTGGCGCACGGAGGCGGCGCACACCCCGGTGTCCACCGAGGGGAAGATGTTGAGGACCACGCGGCGGCCGGCCAGGGACTGGCTGGTGACCGGGGCGAGGTCGGCGCCCACGAGGTCGAAGGCGGGCGCGGCCGAGCCCACAGCGGGCAGCTCGCCGACGGTGCTGACGGGGTCTCCGTGGAAGGTAATGGAAGCCATGGTGTGATCGTTGCAGGTCACGGCGCCCCTGGCCAGCGGGAGCGCTCAGCCCTGGGCGATTCCGCGACGGGATCGGACCGCGAGCTGGCGCACGCGCCCGGATCTGTCACGATTGGCGACTTTTAGGGAGCAGTATCGGCCAATATCAGCCAGCATCCTCCAACCTCGCCGCATCTGCGCTGGTCAGCGCCTTGGGAAGGTCGGCAGCAACGGCGATCGCTCCCGAATAGTCGCCATCTGTGACACTTTGCGCCGCCAGCGAGCCCCGACGGCCTCAGTCGCGCCCCTGGCCGGAGCGTTCCGGCCCGACCGCCCGGCGCACGAACCAGCGGGGCGCCAGCCGCAGCACGGCATTGGCACTGCGGTAGCGCAGGCTCGGGGTGCAGATGACCTGGCCGCGCCGCACCGCCGCCAGGCCGTCAAGGGCCACTCGCTCGGCGTCCAGCCACAGCGGCGCCTTCCACTGGGTCTCGTCGATGCCGGCCGCGGCGTGGAAGCCGGTGTGCACCAGCCCCGGGCACAGCGCCGTGGCGGTCACCCCGGTGCCGGCGAGCTCGCTGGCCAGCCCCTCGGTGAAGCGCAGCACCCAGGCCTTGTGGGCGGCGTAGGTACCCATGGCGGTGTGCGCGGTCATGGAGGAGACGTTGAGAATGGCGCCGCGGCCGCGCTCCACCATGGCGCCGGCCGCCGCGTGGGAGGCCACCATGACGGCACGGACCATGACGTTGAGGGCATCCTCCTCACGGGCCAGGTCTCCCCCGACGAAGCGCTGCCCCAGCCCGAAGCCGGCGTTGTTAACCAGGAGCCCGACAGGCTTGCTCTTCTCCCGCAGGCGCTCGGCAACGCGCTCGAGCTCATCACGCTTGGATAGGTCGGCCTGCAGAGTCTCCACCTGGATGCCTGCGAACTGGCGCATCTCCTCGGCCACCTGCCGCAGCCGCTCGGGGGTGCGCGCCACGAGGACGAGGTCATGACGGGCCTGGGCGAGCTGCCAGGCGATCTCCAGGCCGAGGCCGCTTGTGGCCCCGGTGACAAGTGCTGTTCCCATGGCGGCAGACTAGGAGCGATTGGTGAGTGCTTGATGGGAATCGGGCACCGGCTAGTCTGCTGCCATGCGCCTGGCCACCTGGAACGTCAACTCCATCCGTACCCGCGTCGACCGCGTCCTGGCCTTCCTGGAGCGTGAGGACATCGACGCCCTGGCGATGCAGGAGATCAAGTGCCGCCCCGACCAGTTCCCGGTCGAGCCCTTCGAGGCCGCCGGCTACGAGCTGGCCATCCACGGCCTCAACCAGTGGAACGGGGTGGCGATCGCCTCACGCGTGGGCCTCGACGACGTCGCCACCTCCTTCCCGGGTCAGCCCGCCTGGGCGGCCAAGCCCGAGGCCGAGCCGGTCGTGGAGGCCCGGGCGCTCGGGGCGACGGTGGGTGCGGCCTCGGATGCGACGCCGGTGCGCCTGTGGAGCCTGTACGTGCCCAATGGCCGCGAGCTCACCCACCCGCACTACACGTACAAGCTCAACTGGCTGCGGGTGCTGCGCGACGACGTCGCCGCCTGGCTCGAGGCCGAGCCCGACCTGCCGCTGGCGCTGGTGGGCGACTGGAACGTGGCGCCCCGGGATGAGGACGTGTGGGACATGAGCGTCTTCGAGGGCGCCACCCACGTCTCCGCACCGGAGCGGGAGGCCTTCGCCGCCTTCGCCGAGGCGGGCATGCGTGAGGTCACGCGCGAGCGGGTCACCAACTACACGTACTGGGACTATCAGAAGCTGCGCTTCCCGAGGAACGAGGGTATGCGCATTGACTTCGTCTACGCCTCACCGGCCCTGGCGGGCCGCGTCACTGGCGCCGCCATCGACCGCGACGAGCGCAAGGGCAAGGGCGCCTCCGACCACGTCCCCGTCATCGTCGAGCTCGACTGAGGCAGGGGGCCACGACTGGAACTCCGGCCGGGAGGCGGGCACTGGGCGTCCGCCCCCGGCGCGCCCGCCGGCAAGGGAAAGAGGCCTACAAGGCCAGGATCTGGTCGCCGAGCTCGGACCAGTTCCGCCGGTGAACCGTCCCGAAGGGCTTGGCCCCCAGGAAGACGGCCTGACGCTCGGCGACCGGATCCACCCAGATGAAGGAGCCCGACTGACCGAAGTGTCCGAAGGTCTGCTCGCTGTTGCCGGCCCCGGTCCAGTGCGGGGACTTGGCGCCGCGCACCTCGACCCCCAGCCCGAAGGGGTTGGGGGTCTGTCGCCCGTAGCCGGGCAGGACGCCATCGAGGCCGGGCAGGACCGGCGTGCGGGCGCGCTGCGCGAGCGCGGGCGAGACGAGCCTGGGTGCGGCCAGCTCGCGGGCGAACAGTGACAGGTCGCGGGCGCTGCCCTCCCCGGAGTGGGCGGGCGAGCCCGGGATGAGGACACTGGCCATCCCCAGGGGCTCGAGCACGGTGGTCTCCACCCAGGTCTCCAGGGGTGTGCCGGTGGCCGCCTCGAGGCGCTCCCCCAGGATCTCGATGCCGCGGTTGGAGTAGATGCGGCGCGTGCCCGGGGCCGCCAGGCGCTCGTCGGAGTCGATCGCGATCCCTGAGGAGTGGGACAGCAGGTTCTCGATGGTCGCGCCGTCGGGGGCAGGCGCACCGGCGGGGGCCTCCAGGTCCAGCAGTCCCCGGTCGACGGCGACCAGGGCCGCCCAGGCGACGATCGGCTTGGTCACCGAGGCGAAGGGGAAGATCTCATCGACCTCCCCGGCCTCGAGGAGCACGCCCTCACCGGCGGCGGACCTGCCGGTCACGACAAGGGCAGTCGGGAAGGGGAAGGCGGCCAGCGCCGGCAGGGCCGGGGCCGGCACCTGAGGGGTGTCCGGGGTGGTCATCGCTCCTCCTCACCTGGATCGGCGCTCGACGCGGCCGGCCGAGAGCCCTCGCGACCGTACCTTACGCCTCACGCACCCGGCCCCCACTACCGGCCGGGAGCCGCCCGGCACACCCGCGAGCGCCGGCCACCCGGAGCCGGCCCACAGCCGGCCCGGACCACCCCGGCCGGCGACCCGGCGCGCCGTGAGTCAGCGAAACCTGCCGGCTCGAGAGAGGATCGGGGCGATGCCCTTCTACCACCGCCCGCCCACCGACCGCGGCCCGCTGCGCCCCCGCTCCCCCATGGCTGCTGGCCAGGCGGCCCCCGTCCCCACGGCCGCTGAGCTGACCGAGGCCGCCGGGGTCGGCTACGCCGTCGTCGACCTGGAGACCACCGGCCTGTCCCCCACGACGGACTCGATCCTGGAGGTCGCGCTCGTGCTCACCGACGCCGTCGGGCGCGTCGAGCGCAGCTGGTCCACGCTCATCGACCCCGGCGTGGGCGTGGACGTGGGCCCCACCCATATCCACGGTCTTGTCGCCGAGGAGCTCATCGGGGCGCCCGGCTTCGATGAGGTCGCCGACCTTCTGGTGGCCGACCTGGCCGAGCGGGCGGTGGTGGCCCACAATGCCCGCTTCGACGTCGGCTTCCTCACCCAGGCGCTGGGGATGCGGGGGCTGCTCGACCGGGGCGCGCGGGTGCCGCGGGTGTGCACGATGGAGTGGGCGCGCCATTTCATGACGACGCCGTCGCGCCGGCTGACCACCTGCTGCGAGGTGGCCGGGGTGGAGATCGGCCACCACCACAACGCGCTCGACGACGCCCTGGCCACTGCCGGACTGCTGCGCCACTACCTGGCGGTGGGGGCTCAGCGGGGCGAGGAGCCGGTGGCCTGGGTCCGCTCGCTCGTTGAGGTTCGCCGGTTCACCGGCTGGCACTGGGACGCGGCAAGGGCTCAGGCCGGCGTCGAGCGTCTCACGGAGCGCACCACGCCCGGCGCCGAGCGAGCCCGGCCTGGGACTTAGGCCTCCTCGGCGTCCTCACCCAGGGAGACGAGGAACCCGTCGTCGTCCACGGCCACCCCGGAGACGGCGGCCACCAGGACGGTGGCGAGCTCCTCGACCAGGTCTCGGGCGGTCTGCCGCTCGCGGCGCCGGGAGCGGGAGACCACTTCGGCGTAGGCGTCGGCCTGGTCCAGGGGGATCCAACGCAGGTCGTAGGACAGGACCGCCCCGCGCGCCCACGGCTCGCCGCGCACGGCCAGGGGCAGCCCGTCGGTGGCGCCGGCCCGTACCTCGATGCGCCCCCAGCCCTCGTGCTCGGGGTCGACCGGGGTGACGACCGCGTAGCCGTCACGCACCTCCTCAATAACGTTGCCGGTGGCGGCGGCAACGATCTCCTGACGCATCGTGTCCTGGCGGACCTTCTCCGAGCCGCGCCAGGCCTTCTCGAAGACGTCCGGGCCGATGCGCTCGACGAGGCTCTCCAGTTGCTCGGGGTCGATGGCGTCCAGCCCGACGGCGCCGCGGGGTTGAACGGCCTCCAGCGCGGCGCTCACCTCGGGGGCCACGGGCTGCAGGACGGCCACCAGGTCCTCCGGGCCGAGCCACACCGGGGCGTAGATGGTCAGAGAGGCCGAGACCTCCGGGCTGGGCTCGACCAGCACCGGCTCCTCGGTGTCCCCTCCGGGAATGAGCCGCAGGGCCCCGGCCAGGCGTCGGGCGATGGCGCGCAGGCGGGTGAGGGCCACCAGCTCGGCCCCCGTGGGCTGGGCATTGGGGAAGGCGTCGGAGAGCGGGTCCAGGCCGGCGAGCTCGGCCGGCAGGGCGCCGGCACGGATGCGGGGGCAGTCCAGAATCATCAGCTGGGTGGTCCACTCCGGCGCACCCAGGAGGCTGCGCATCTCGGCGTCGACCTTCCATGGCCCCAGCAGGGAGACCCCGGGGAAGAGCTGGAGGCTGGAGACCCCCACCCAGCCGGACTGGATGTCCTGGGACAGGGCCAGGGCCTCCACCTCGTCGGGGGCGACGTCGTCGGCCAGGAGCAGGACGTGGTTGGTGTCCAGCAGCCCGACCGGCAGCATGGAGGCGGCGGTGAAGGTGCCGGTGTCGGTGGGCAGGGAGACGGCGAAGTCGGTCGAGTCGCTCATAAGTGCTTCTCCTGGGAGATGGGAGCGGCGCCGTCGGCGGGGACCGCCGGGGTGTCGGGGATGCGGGTGCGGTGGAAGGACTGGTGGGAGCGCGATGCCGTCGGTCCGCGCTGGCCCTGGTAGCGCGAGCCGGTGGCGCCCGAGCCGTAGGGGGCCTCGGCGGGACTGGACAGGCGGAAGAAGCACAGCTGCCCCACCTTCATCCCCGGCCAGAGCTTGATGGGCATGGTGGCCGTGTTCGACAGCTCCAGGGTGACGTGCCCGGTGAAGCCCGGGTCGATGAATCCGGCAGTGGAGTGGGTCAGCAGCCCCAGGCGCCCCAGGCTCGACTTGCCCTCCAGGCGGGCGGCGACGTCGTCGGGCAGGGTGATGCGCTCGTAGGTGGCCCCCAGGACGAACTCCCCGGGGTGCAGAACGAAGGGCTCGTCGGCCCCGACGTCGACGAGGTGGGTCAGCCCCTCCTGGTCGGCGGCCGGGTCGATCACCGGGTAGCGGTGGTTGTCGAAGAGACGGAACCAGCGGTCCAGGCGTACATCAATGGAGGCCGGCTGAATCATCTCGGGGTCGTAGGGGTCGAGGACGACCCGTCCGGCGTCGAGCTCGGTGCGGATATCGCGGTCTGAGAGCAGCACGGGCCCGATTGTGCCAGGTCCTCCCGGAGGCGTCACACGGATTCCGGCCCTGGGGAATCCGGGAGGCCCGGACTGCCCTGCCCCTCAGCCGCTCAGCGGCATACCGGAGGCGTCAACGCCCCACGGCGCCTCGCCGGGGCGGGCCACCAGGATGAGGATGCCCTCGACGAAGGCCCAGATGGCGATCGGAAGGGCCAGCATCCCGCAACTCAAGAACGTGCCCAGGAGCTGGAAGAGCGCCTTGCCCGTGTAGCCCAGGTAGAAGTTGTGGATCCCGAAGGTTCCCAGGAGCAGGGCCAGGACGCCGGCAGCCACCCTGGACTTGCCCCCGTAGCCGGGAGGCACACCGTATCCAGGAGGCATGCCATAACCGGGCGGGGGCGCGTAGGCCCACTGCGGGTCATACCCCGGCTGAGCACCGGAAGCGTAGGGACCGCTGTAGGGCGGGTACCCGCCTGACGGGTAGTCCGTGGGGGCGGGCCCCGCGGGCAGTGCCGGCGCGTCCATACCAGGACTCGCAGCGGGATCAGTCGGCTCGTGAGAGTTGAAGGGATCAGTCATGCGCTCATCACACCTATGAAGACGTCGGGGAATCCGTTGGCGAGTGTAGTGGGCGAAGACGTTACCGACGCGGTCCATGAGTCCCCTCCGCAGGCCGATTTGCGTAGACGGCCGGAGTCTGGGTTAGACTTCCGCACGCACCTGGGACGCACGTCCACTGGTGCCACGCGGGTGTAGTTCAATGGTAGAACTTCAGCTTCCCAAGCTGACAGCGCGGGTTCGATTCCCGTCACCCGCTCCAGCCCGAGGGCCCGGACCATCACGGTTCGGGCCCTCGTTGTTGCGCGGTTTAACCAGGCGTTGTCCGGGGTGGCCGTCTGTGAAGCCCGGGGCATTCGACGCCGTCGGGGGGACAGGGCCGCACGTTCCAGGGCCGCACGTTCGGGGACATTTCTGTGCGGTCGGGTGCGTGCCCTTCCGAACGGGGACAGTCGACGCCGTCGGGGACAGGATTCCCGTCCCCGCACGCGCAACTTGTCCCCGTGGGCAGGAAAGTGTCCCCGGCCGCGCGAAACGATCCCACCGGAGGACACCACCCCTTGACACCGTCCTCCCCCACCGAGCTCGCCACTCCGTAGACGTCAAACCGGCTCATCCTTAGAATTTCTGCATGCCAGATCATGAGTATTCGGTGCGCGTGGAGTGGACGGGCAACCTGGGTACGGGCACATCCGGATACCGCGACTACTCGCGCGATCACGATGTCCGGGGAACCACCGCCGACCTGCCGGTGATCCGTGGATCGGCGGATCCAGCATTCCGAGGGGACGCTCGCAAGTGGAACCCGGAACAGCTCCTGCTCGCCTCGCTCTCACAGTGCCACATGCTGTGGTACCTCCACTTCGCGGCAGACGCGGGCGTCACCGTCACCGGCTACTCGGATACCCCTACCGGCATCATGGCCGAGCACCCGGGCGGTACCGGGGAGTTCACGTCAGTCACCCTTCGCCCCGCAGTGACCATCGCTCCCGGCAACGATCCTGAGAGCGCAGCCACGCTCCACGACCGCGCCGCCGAGTACTGCTTCATTGCTCGATCGGTGAGCTTCCCGGTTCACCACGAAGTCATCATCACGACCGAGCACTAGGAGACGAGGCCTTTCGCCTCCCTGTTCTTCACCTGCGCCTTTCGGGGCAGCGCCGTCGGGAACTGGGCTGCACGGCCGGGGACATTTCTGTGCGGCCGGGGACAGTCGACGCCGTCGGGGACAGGATTCCTGTCCCCGCACGCGTGGAACGTCCCCGCCCGGAAGAGAAAGTCCCCGGCCGCGCGGAGTGGCCCCGCCAGGGGTCAGGACAGGATGGCCTGCAGGTTCACCTGGGCGCTGCCCAGGATGCCGGCCGGGTCGCCCCCGGCCAGCCCGGGCAGCTCGTTGTCGAAGTTGGCGATGATGTCCGAGGTGCCGGAGGCGGAGGGCACGGGCTGGGAGTACTCGACGCCGGCCAGGAAGGCCACCTGGTCGGCATGCTTGCCCTTCCAGGTCTCGCCTGCGGCCTTGCCCGCGGGCACGGTCCCCGCCGCACCGGCCAGGGCCACCTGCCGCTCGGCAGCGGTGAGGTACTCCACGAGCTTGATGGCGTCGGCCTTGTGCTTGGAGGCCTCCACGACTCCGTAGAAGGTGGGGAACTGCAGGGTCCCCTTGCCGCCGCTGCCGGCCGGCAGCTCGACCACCTTGTAGGAGATGCCCGAGTAGGCGTCCGCCAGGGTCTTGGTCAGGGCCTCGGTCTCGATCACCATGGCGGCCTGCCCCTGACCGAAGGCGTCGGCGGCGGACCCCGCGGGCAGGTCGGCACCCCAGCCGGCCGAGCCGGAGGACAGGAGCGTCTTGACCTGGGTCAGGCCCGCCACCGAGCCCTCGGAGGAGGCCGTGGCCTTCGTGCCGTCCGCGCTGGTCAGCCCCCCACCGCCCTGGACGAGGAAAGCACCCACGCGCGCGTAGGAGGCATCGAGGGTCAGGCCGACGACCCCGCCGGAGGTGAGCTTGGCGGCCACCTGGTCGAGCTGCTCCCAGGTGGTCGGGTAGTCCGAGTCGCTCAGGCCCGCGGCCGACCACAGTGAGGCGTTGACGTACAGGGCGAGGGTGGAGACGTCCCGGGGCGCCGCGGCGATCTTCCCCTGCCGGGTGGCGCTGGTCAGCAGCGCGGGGTGCGCGTCCTTGACGGCGGCCGCCCCCTTGTCCCAGGAGTGCAGGGAGCCGGCGTAGCTGGACAGCTGGGCCGGGTTGAGGACGACGACGTCGATACTCGGCTCGCCCGTGATCCCGCGGGCCAGCTCCTGGGAGACGTCGGAGACGGGCTTGACGTCCACCTCCACCTTGGTCTCCTTGGTGAATGCCTCCACCGCCTTGGACAGCGCCTCCGCGGCGGCGTCGCCCGCATCGGAGACGATGAGCGCCATCTTGCCCTCCTCGGTGGCCTCGTCCTTCGACTTCGACGAGCAGGCGGCGAGGGTGGCCGCGGCGGCCAGCCCCAGAGAGGTCAGGGCGAACGTCCTGCGGGACAGCATCATGTGTTCTCCTTGAGGGAATCCCGGAGTGCCCGGGAGCGGGGTGAGCCCGGGGCCGCAGCGGCGCCTGTGGGCTCGCGGTGAGCGACGTCGGGCGGGGACGGCGGCAGGGCACTGCGGGCCCCGCGTCGCCAGGAGGAAGCGTAGGCCATGCCGGCCGCGGACTCGGACGCGAGCCCCCTCCCTCACCTCATAGGAGATCGCGCAGGGCCAGCACGACCACGCCGGTGGCCAGAACGTCCACGAGGAACCAGGTGGCCAGCCACACGCCGGCGGGTACCCGGGTCAGGTGGGCCAAGGTGCGATGGTCCTGGCGCGGGTCGCGTGAGACGGCGACGTCGCGCAGGGAGTCCCAGGCCCCCACCAGCAGGGCCAGGCCGATCCCGGCGACGACGCCGTCGCGCCACTGTCCGCCCCACCACCACAGGGCCCCGGTCAGGAGGGCCACGAGCAGGACCACCAGGACCGTGCGCAGGGAACGGGACATGACCAGCAGAACCGCCAGGAGGACCAGTCCGAGCAGGAGGACCGCGCTCGCCCAGCCCTTGAGGGCCAGGAGCACGACGACGGCGCCCAGGACGGCCGGGGCGGGGTAGCCGGCCCAGGAGGTGGCCACGCGGCCGGGGCCGGTGGGCTTGCCGGCGGTGACGGCATGCCCGGACAGGTCCCGGCTCACCACGAATCCGCGGAAGCTCCGCCCCACCATGATGCCGACGGCGGCGTGCCCGGCCTCGTGGACGATCGTCACCAGGGTGCGTCCCCAGCGACGGGCCGGGGCCCAGGCCAGGACGATGAGGAGGATCGCCAGCGCCGGCCACAGCACGCCGGGGTCCAGGCCGACGACGCTCGAGGCGCGGGCCAGCAGGTCGTTCCAGGTGTCAGTCCAGCTCAGGTTCACGAGCGGAAGTCTGCCAGGCCCGCCCGCGTGCACGGCAGGCCGTGGCTCACACTGTCAGCCGACCGCGCTGTGACGAAGCGAACCGGGGGCCTGGGCACCCTCCAGCGGCTCGGTGGCGCGGGGCTGGGCAATGGTCGGAACCGCGTGTGCGGGCTGACGGGCCCCCACCGCCCGCAGCACGAAGGCGTCCAGGCTCTCCAGGTAGGCCCGGCGCTGCTCCGGATCCGTGGGGGTCGGGCGCCCGCCCATGACGGTGGCGTGGATGAGGGGGATGACCTGCTCGGGCTCCTGGGCGGGGATGAGCCCCTGGTCCATGGCGTCGGTGAGGATTGAGGCGAGCATCTGGGCCACGAGCGCCCCGTGGGCCTTGAGACGACCGGCGGTCCCGCGCGAGACCACCTCGGACAGCGGCCCCGAGGCGGGGAAGTGGAAGTGCCGGGCGATGAGGGCCTGCTGGCGCACGTAGATGCGCAGGCGGTCGATCGGGTCCTGAGTGCCGGCCAGCGCCCGGGAGAGCTCCTCGGCGTAGCGGCCGGCCTCATGCTCCATGAAGGCCAGGAGGAGGTCCTCCTTGTCCGCGAAGTGGTTGTAGACGGCCGTGCGCCCCACACCCGCATGATTGGCCACGTCGGACAGGGTGATCTTGTCGAAGCTGCGCTGGCTCATGAGCTCGGACAGTGCCCCGAACAGGGCGGTGCGCGTGCGCTCCCGATGCTCGGCCAGCGAGGAACCCAGAATCTTCGGCATGAGGTAACCCTAACTTATGAGATGACGCGAGTGATAGAAGTGTCAGGAAACTGGGAAGGGCCACACAGCGGGACTGCTGACGTCCTCGAGCCCGCAGCCCCGGGGAGGGCCGCCCGCCTGCGCCCCACCACCGCCTCCCCCGGGGAACATCAGCGTCCCAGGGCGCCTACGAGCGCGTCGATAATCGGCAGGTCCGCCTCCAGCCACGGCAGCCGGCGCAGCTGATCCGTTGGGTCGAGGCGCACCCACTCCAGGCGTTGGTGGTCGCCTCCGACCCTGCCCCGGTCCCCGGGGCGGGCGGGCTCGGCGAGCCAGACTCGCATCCTGAAGCCATGCATGGCCGGCCAGGCCGGGGCGTCGTCACCGGGAGCGCTGTCCGGCGGCGGCGGAACCGCCAGCTGCCGGGGAACGACGAGCTCGGGCCCCAGGTGGGCGCTCAGGCCGATCTCCTCGTCCAGCTCGCGGGCCAGGGCCTGCTCGGGCCGCTCTGCGGGCTCGACCTTGCCACCGGGGAGCTCGAACTGACCGGCGTGCTCAGGCGGGTAGGAGCGGGCCGCGCACAGCAGGGTGGTCGGATGCGCCAGGTCGTCCAGGACCGCGGCCGCCACGACGAGTCGGGAGGCCCGCCCCGTATCGGAGTCGCTCACCAGGGCTTTCCCCCTCCTTCGCCGCCACCGGACTCCTCGGAGGTTCCCGGGCTGCCGTTGTTGCGGTCCCGCAGTCGCTTGGCCCGGTCATCGACCGGGGTCGGGGTCGGCTTGGCGCTCGGAGTGCTGGAGGAGGTCTCACCCGGCGAGCTCGACGACGACGACGAGGGGCCCGAGCTCGGGTCGCTGCTCGGCTGCGAGGAGGGGCTCGAGCTCGGGTCGCTGCTGGGCTGCGAGGAGGCACTCGAGCTCGGATCGCTGCTCGGCTGCGAGGAGGCACTCGAGCTCGGATCGCTGCTGGGCGTGGCCGAGGGGTTCGGGCTCGGGGAGGGATTCTGCTCGGGCGGGGGCGGCACCTCGCAGGTATCGGCCGCCTTCTTGGCCGCCTCGATGTGCTCAGTGACCGCCGTGGAGCTCCCGCTCTCCTGGGCCTGGGCCGCCAGGGTGAGGTGGGCGACGTACAGGTTGGTGCGCACCATGCACTCCGGGGAGCCGGCCTCCTTCACCTTGGTCTCCGGGTCGACCTTGGCCTTGGGCGCCTCGCTGAGAGCCTGGTTGAGGGTCGTCACCGCGGAGGTCGGGTCCTTCGCGGCGAGCTGACCGGTGCCCAGGTTGAAGTGGACGCGCCACTGCTCCAGCCAGGGATTGATCGCGGCGACTATGCGGTAGCGCGACAGGGCCGTGTCGTAGTGGCCCGCTGCCGCGGCCCGGTTTCCGGCCAGGGAGATGAGGAAGATCGAGCCGAGCCACAGGGAGATGATGGTGACCAGGGCCGCGGGCACCCCGCCGATCGCCAGGAGCCGACGACGCCGCTTGAGGCGGGCCTCGCGCCGCCTGGGGTCCTCGGGGGCCGGAGAGGAGGCGTCGTCCTTCGGGTCCGCGTTCTGCAGGTAGTCGACCTCCTGCTCCGAGGGGGCACCGGCTGCCCCTGGCGCGCCCGGGGCATTCTGTGCACGGTCGGCAGCGCCGGGCTGCGTCCCGCTGCTCCCCTGTCCGGGGAACTCGCCGGGGGTGTGTCCTATCGTCATCATCGTCCCCTTCCCATGAGAAGACGCAGGCGACGGTCGGCTCGCATGAGGTCGAGGATCTCCCACAGCAGCAGACCGAAGGCGATGAGTCCCAGTGGCCAGGTCAGGTACACCCGGGCGTTGGTCTTGGCCCGCCCGTCGGAGGTGACGGCCTCGATGTCGAGGTTGGTGAACTTGCTCGTCGGGTCATCCCCCGAGCCGCCGGTGCGGTGGAAGTAGGGCAGCCCCAGGTCCTTGGCCACCTTCTGGAGCTCGTCGGCGTCGATCTTCGACACCCCGGGCTGCCCGCCCTGGCCGTCGGTGATGTAGTCGGACTGGGTGTGCTCGCCGGTGGACGGCGAGCCGTCGTAGCTGCGCATCTTGCCGCCCTCGGTCGAGCCGTAGCCCAGCACCGCGCCGCCGTCGATGAGCCCGGCCAGGGACTGCCAGGAGATGCCGGCGTTGTCGGCCGCCTGAGCGCCGCGGCCGTTGTCGGTGGCCTCCCCGTCGGAGAAGATGTAGACGAGGCGGATGTCCTTGGGGTCGGACTGGCGGGCCTGCGCCAGCGTCAGCCCCAGCATCGGAAGCGCCACCTCCAGCGAGGAGCCGGTGGCGTGGCCTGAGACCTCCTGCTTGAAGGAGCCGATCCAGGCGTCGACGGCGTTGGTGTCGTGAGTCAGCGGCAACTCCCGGGCCGCGGTGTTGTCCAGGGCGATGATGGAGAAGCGCGAGTCCGGGAAGGCCTCGCGGATGGCCCGCATATCCGCGCGCACGCCGTCGAGCCTGGTGGAGGCCGACTGGTCGACGCCGTCGGGCCCCTTGCCCTGGTAGTCCTCCGCGGCCATGGAGCCGGTGCGGTCCACCACCATGTAGATCTCCACGTTGGAGACGCTGATCGCCTCGCTGCCGCGGATCGCCGGCCCCGCCAGCGCCAGCACGATGACGACGACGATGGCCAGGCGCCTCCACCAGGCCCGGCGCGCGGCCGGCTCGGCATCGTCACGGACCAGCCGGCGTCGGGCCACGACGAGCAGCCCCGTCAGGGCGGCCGCCAGGAGCAGGACGAGGAGCCACCAGGTGACCGGGATGAACGCGAAGTCCCCGATGATTGGAACCGGCTTCATGCTCGCCTCCAGGTAGTCAGTCCCAGGTAGCCCAGAAGCACCAGTGAGAGCGTGATGACGAGCCGCTGGGGGACGTCGGTGCGACGGGTCTGCTTGCGGCCCCCGAGCGCGGAGACCTCGGTCTTCTCCAGCTCCTTGACGATCTGCCCGCCGGTGCCGGAGTCCTCCACATCGTAGAAGCGCCCCTTGCCCTGTTCCTCGGTGACGGTCTTGAGCTCCTCACGGGACTCCTCGGGAGTCTTGTCGAGCAGGTTCTGGTAGGGCTGGTCCTCGTCGGCGCCGTAGATGGAGAACAGACGGATCTTGCGCTCGGCCAGGAGCTTGGCCGCATCGGGCAGGGGGTAGATCTGCTCGTTGTCAGGGTCGATGACCTGGTTGTCGGTGGCCAGGATGATGGAACGGGAGCGCTCCAGGCCCTGGTTGTCGAAGGCCTGGGCGCAGGAGGCGAGCCCGTCACCGGCCAGGGAGGAGCCGTTGATGCTGGTGTTCACCGTGCCACCGAAGGCCTCCTGGTAGGCGAGCTGCTGCTTGTAGGTGACGTTCTCAGGGTCGATGTCCAGCACGTCGCCCAGCTCGGTGAGCTGGTCACGCAGCAGCTCATAGTCGTCCGTGAGCGGCACGATGGTCTGCGCGGCCGAGTTCCAGGCCACGATCCCCACCCTCTCGCCGTCGAAGTCCTCCAGGATCTCGGAGAAGGTCGTCAGGACCGAGGAGTCGATCCTGACCATCGACGTCGATACGTCCAGGCACAGGACGATGTCACGGTTGGCCAGGGCGTCGGAGCGCTCGATGACGCGCACGGGCCGACCGGCGATGGCGGCGGCGCTCACCAGACCCGAGACCAGCATGACCGCCAGGAGCGCGTGCAGCCAGCGCTGGGCTCGGATGCGCTTGCGCACCGCCGGCAGCTGGAACAGGCTCGCAGAGTTGGCCAGACGTCGGGGCAGCTCGACGGCCTGATCCTCGCCCGTCCGGCTCCAGGGCATCCTGGAGCGCTTGGGCGCCTTGGAGGAGGAGCCCAGGCCGGAGCGGCGGTCGATGATGAAGACCGCGATGATCGCCGCGGCGGCGATGACAAGGAGAACGATGAACAACCAGAGCATCACCATCGGGTGACCACCTCCCTGGCATGAGTGAGGGCCTCCTGCGCGGCGGCCTGCGGCTCACGGTCGAAGGAGGGCTGCTCCCACACGGCGAGCAGCTCTCCGACGTGGCCCAGTGGGTTGATGTCCAAGGGACGGCCCGCCGCGCGCACGCTGCGCCGGCGCTCCTCCACCGAGCTCGGCCCTGCGGTCGCGGCCATGTCGAGGATCTCCGAGACCGTGGCGGTGGTGATCTCCTCCCCGCTGCGGGCCTCGGCGAAGCCGCGCAGCAGCGCGGCCAGCTCCAGGTGCAGCTCGCGCAGGTCCAGATCGCCGGCGTCCCAGCGCTGGGAGATCTCAGCGAGACGCTCACCCCACTGGCGGCGTTCACGGGGCGCCATGGGGATGTCTCCGACCTCCTGGGAGATGTCGCGGCGGGTCACCAGGAAGGTCCGCAGCAGCCAGGCGGTCACCAGCAACAGGCCGACGATCATGACGATGACCATCCATATCGGCATGAGAACCGGGGGCATGATCTGCATTGGGGTCACCGCCTCCCTCTGGCCACGGCGGCGCGCTCACGCTGGAGGAGCTCGGCGATGGAGTCGATGAGCGTCTCCTCGGAGGAGACGACGCCGTACTCCAGGTGCCGGGCGTCGAGCACCTGCTCGACGCTGGTGCGCCACTGCTCGCGCACCACGGCCGCCTGAGCGGCCAGGTAGGAGTCCGCGCGCAGGAAGGCGGGGATCTCGAAGGGCAGGTCAATGTCCCGCCCGCGGCCGCCGTCCGGGCGCAGTGGGTCATCGTCCTCGATCTGGACGACGATCATCTCGTGCTGGATCGACAGGCGCCGCAGCCAGGTCGCGGCATCGGGGCCGGGGTGGGCGGTGTCGGTGATGAGGATGACCAGGCTGCGTCGGCGGTGCCAGGTGCTCACCCGCTCCATGAGGCGCGGCAGGCTGGAGGGAGGAGCCCCGGGGGCCAGCTCGTAGACGCCGGGCGCCCCCTCGACGGGAGCATCGAGGTCCTCGAAGGTGCGGGCCAGCAGCGCCAGCAGGGTCTCCACGTGCTTGGCCCCGGAACGGGCCGGGCGCGAAGTCATCCGGCCTGCGTCACCGGCCACGAGCGCCACCGAGTCCCCCCGCATCCGGGCCAGGTAGGCGAAGACCTCCGCCACTCCCAGGGCCAGGTCGCGCTTGTCCTCACCCGAGGGGGTCATCGCCGCCATGGTCCGGCCGGTGTCCACGGCCAGCACCATGGGCATCATGGACTCGCGCTGGTAGCGCTTGATGACCGGCTGCCCCAGACGGGCCGAGGACTTCCAGTCGATGTCGGAGATGTCGTCGCCGGGCCGGTAGAAGGACATGTCGTCGAAGTCCTGCCCGCGCCCGACGAACACCGACTTGTGGCGCCCGTCGAGCAGCCCCGTGGCGCGGCGCAGGGTCGGCAGGCTCAGAGCCGCGCGCAGACGCTCGATCCGCGAACCGCGCCGGCCCTCGCCGGAATCGGACTCGGGCGCCCCGGGAGCGCCATGTACCTCCGTGCTCATCGCTGTGCTGGTCCCCACCGGGCTCAGGGCGTGGGGACGGCCGCGAAGATGGCGTCGATGATCGCCTCGGGCGCGACTCCGTCGGCCAGGGCGTCATAGGTGAGCACCAGCCGGTGGCGCAGCACTCCGTGGCGCAGCAGGCGGACGTCGTCGGGGATGACGTAGGTGCGCCCCTCCTGGAGGGCGACGGCCTGGGCCACCTTCATGAGCGCGATGCCGCCACGAGGGGAGGCCCCCACCCGCACCTGACGGTCCAGGCCGGGCACGGGCCGCGGGCCCCCGCCGCGGGAGGTGTTGATGAGGGCGACGATGTACTGCTTGATGACGGGATCGACGTAGACCCGCTCGGCGGCCCGCTGCAGCCACTCGACGTCGCCAGTGGAGATGGGGCGTCCGGTCACGGGCTGGTCGAAGGTCCCGTTGGAGATGCGGTCCAGGACGTCGGCCTCCTCCGAGGGCCGCGGGTAGGTGAGCACCTCCTTCATGAGGAACCGGTCCATCTGCGCCTCGGGCAGGACGTAGGTGCCCTCCTCCTCGATGGGGTTCTGGGTGGCCAGGACCATGAAGGGGTGGGGCAGCGGGTAGACGACGCCGCCGATGGAGGTCTGACGCTCCTGCATGGCCTCGAGCATGGCCGACTGGGTCTTGGCGCTGGAGCGGTTGATCTCATCGAGCAGGACGATGTTGGCGTGGACCGGCCCCAGCTGGGTGGTCATCTCGCCGGTGGAGGAGTTGAGGATCTGGGTGCCCACGATGTCGTTGGGCATGAGGTCGGGCGTGCACTGGATGCGCCGGAAGGAGCCGGAGACGGCCGAGGCCAGCGTCTGGGCGGCGGTGGTCTTGGCCAGGCCCGGCACCGACTCCAGCAGGATGTGACCACTGGACATGAGAGCGGTCACCAGGGCCGTGCGCAGCTGCTCCTGACCGACGACGCGCTGGGAGAAGATGTTGGCCACGGATGTCAGCAGCTCAGCAGCGCGCTCCACGTCGGCGTCCCCGGCGCCTCGACGGCTGGAGGCTGCCTTGGCCTCGCGGCGCAGTGCCTCACGGGAGGGCAGGGGGCCGGTGTCGACCTTCTCCTCGGCCGGCGCCGCCGGGCCGGAGGGGTAGCCGGGAACCGTCATCCTGGATGACGCGGTCGGCGCGGAGGGGGCCCCGGCGGCCTGCGGGTCGACCTGAGGAGGGACCGACGGCGGCTGCTGCGCCGAGGCCGCAGTCCCCTGCCCCGCGGAGGAGCCGGTGGGCTGACCGGCCTGTTGGGCCACCGGCTGGCCGCTCGGCTGACCGTATTGCTGGCCACTGCCCCAGCCACCCGGCTGACTGCCGGGTTGGGCGCGGTGCTCGGGCTGCATGCTCATGGTTCTCCTCGCTCAGTTCTGGCTTGATTCCTCGCGCCACGTGCTCGCGCCTGGATAGGCAACGCATCGGCAGGCTATACGAGCCGGAGCCGCCTGGGGCACGAGCGACAGGGAAGTCCTCCCCACAGCCCCGGAGGGCCTCCACTTTTCACCGGATTGGCGCCGCTTTGAAGGAAATGTGAGACGGGTCGTCATGAGGCGGCCGCCCCGGGGTCAGAGCTGGCCGAGGTTCACCCGGCTCCCGGCCAGGCTCAGCCGGAGCCCATCACTGGTGACAATGACGCTGGTCGGGCGCAGCCCCGGCGGCAGGGACTTCGCCGGGACCGTGATCTGCGGAGAGTCCAGCCCGATATAGCTGAGCATGCTGTCCTGGCCCGTGGCGACGTCGACGCCCAGATCGTTCCCACCCATCCGGGTGGAGGTGATGGTCAGGATCAGGCTGCCGTCGGAGCCCAGCGACGGGGTGATCTCCGCCTCACCGCTCAGACCGAGCAGGGACACCGAGGCCTGGATGGATCCCGGATCCTGCGCGCTGGTCCCAGTGCGCTTGGCCTGGAGGGTGACGCCCTTGAGCTTGGGGTGCGATACCGCGGCGAGCTCGCCCACCTGCTGCCAGCTGATAGTGCCCGACGCCGCCACCGTGTCGGTCTGATAGGGCTTGTGCAGGCTGATGTGGCTGAGGTCGACGTCGACGTCGCTGAGCGTGACCGAGGCGTTTCCCTGGCTCTTGGAGGTGATCGTCAGGCTCGAGGAGTCCACGCTCAGGCTGTCCAGTGAGCCGCCGATAACCTGACGCAGGAGGATTCCCTTGGTGGCGATGCGGGCGTCCGGGTTGAGCCCCGGCAGGGCGGAGCGGACGGCGGCGTCGACCTGCCCGCGCACGAGGTACTCCGCCCCGACGGCCCCGGCGCTCAGGATGACGACGAGCACCACCAGGACCGCCAGCCACCGTCGCGCGTGACGCCGTCTGGCGGGACGGGGACGGTTGCCGTCTGAGAGCTTCCCCTGCGAGGAGTCCTCGACGAGCCGGTCCTCGAGAAAGTCGCCCTCCTCGGGATCGTTCGCCAGGACCTCGTCGAGGAGCGCCCGGTTGGGGAACTCCTTGCCCGCGACATCCGCCTTCGCTGGAGGCGAGTCCGCGTCGCCCCGGTGACTCCTCACTGCTCGCGTCACGTCATCGCCCCGACGCCGACGGCGAGCTCTGGGCCACCGGGGCGGTGCTCACCGAGCGCTCAGCCGTCTGGTCTGCGGGGGCCTGGTTGGCGGCCAGCTCCTCGTCAAGCATGTAGAGGTCCTCGGCGGTGACCATGAGGGTGGACACGGCGTGCTCCACCAGGGCAGTACGCCGGTTGGAGGCGGCTCCGGCCACGCGGCCGCCGCGCAGCCCGCGCACCCCCACCCGGTCGAGCTTCTCGCAGACGTTGTCGAGCTTGCGGTTGAACTTGGTCAGCGGCCAGCCCAGGCGCGCCGCGGCCGCCGCGGAGGAGGGGATCTCGGCGGCCCCGGTCCCGGCCCGTTTGAGCACCGGCTCGGACAGCGCCAGGACGAGCAGCAGCTGGGAGCGGGTCATCGGAGTCACCCCGATGGTGGTCTGGCCGGAGGACTGACGCACGCCGTCGATCCCGGAGAAACGGTCCTCCCCGGAGGTGATGAGGTTGATCTCGTAGGTGGTCGGACCGGCGGAGAAGGTGAGGATGACCCGGGGGAAGACCAGCGGCATGCGGGCGCCGGGGGCCAGCCGGGACTGGACCAGCCCCTCGCCGTCGGTCAGGGTGGCCGACAACCGCGACCCCTCGTTGGCGATCCACCAGAGGTTCTCGGAGTGGGCGAAGACCAGGAAGCGGCGGTGGAGGTAGGGGTTGTCGTCAATATCGAGGTCTCCGCCTCGACCGATGACGAAGGTGTCGGCCGGGGCGACCCGGTAAATCTCTCCGGAGAAGTCCAGGACGAGCTCGTCGGGCTGCTCAGGACTGACCTCCGGCATCTCCGTCCATGTCAGGTCGCTCATGAATTCTCCTTCCACAGTCCCGGTGCATGATCGGCACCCGGGTCCAGTCTCGCCGAGAACCCGGATCCGCACCTGCGAAGCACGACCACTCGGACAGTGACCTCAGCCACGACGGAACCTCAGCCACGACGGCGGATCGATACGGAGCGTCACCCCGTCGCCGACATCCATGAGATCGCCCATGAAGACCGGCGTCGGCATTCCCGACCCCAGCAGGACCGGCGTCGCACCGGGGCGCGCCAGGACCGTGCCATTGGACGAGCCCAGGTCCTGGGCCAGAATGCTCCACCCCGAGGTCGTGAGCATGAGATGGGAGCGCGAGACCATGTGCTGTGGGCTGGCCACCGCCACCAGGGCCACGATGTGCGGATCGCCGCCGGCCTGCACCTGGGGGGCACGTCCGATGACGACGTCGCCGGCGACCTCGACGGCGGCGCCGGTCGACAGGGTCAGCGTGGCCAGAGCCGGCCGGCGGACATAGGAGAACACTCCCGTCAGGGGCTGGGAGCAGATCAGGCACTCCCGGAGCTCGGGAGGACTGGCGTGCCCCTGGGGGCAGATCGAGGCCCGTACAGGGGGCGCCGCGATCAGCGCCGCCTCGGAGGCGGAGACGACCTCCGTGTTGGGCAGGGCCTCCAAGGGCTGGGGCTCCCGGACGGGCTGGGGCTGCTTGCTCTTGGAGTTGTCCGGTGCGGTGGGGGTGTTGGCCGTCGGACTGCCGCCCGAGCTCGCCGAGGGGGCGGTGGGGGCCCGGTGGGCGCCGCGCCGCCGACGCCCGGAGCCGGGCTCCGGCTCGGGGTAGTCCGGGAACGGGCTCACATCGCCGACGTCCAGGTCCTCCACGGCGGCCTCAGTGGGCTCAATGGTCTCAGGGGTCTCCGCGTGCGGCTGCTCCGGGGGCTCGAAGGGGTCGTCGGGGTCCTCCCAGACCCCCGTCTCCAGCAGGTCGGGAGCCGAGTCCGCGGAACTGTCGGGCTCGGCGGGAGAGGCGGCCGGGGCGGGAGAAGCGGCCTCGGCAGGAGCCTCAGCCTCGTCAGGAGAGGCGGCCGGAGCGGGAGAAGGCACCTGCAAGAACTCCGGGGCAGCCTCATGGGGCGAGCCGGAGGCCGGGGCGATCGGGACGATCGGTTGGAGCAGCGTGGTCTCGTCACTGGGCTCGGCCGGGACGAGACCGGTGGACTCCGACGCCATGGACCGCAGCTCCGAGCGCCGCAGCGCTGCACCCGGCGAGGCCGCAGCGGCCTGCGGGGAGGACGCACTGGGGGTCACCGGGGCGGCCGGCCCCACCGTCGGCAGGTAGGTGCCACCCAGGGCCTGCAGGACCCGCAGGCCCGTCTCCACGGAGACGCCACCGGGCTCACCGCCGTCAGCCGGGTTGATGACAGCGGTCCCGTCAACGCCGTCGACCCGCAAAGCGCCGTCCGACAGACGCGTCAGCCCCTCGGGCAGCGGAACCCGCTCACGTGGCAGGGAGACAGAGGGAACCGGGGAGACCGTCACTGCGCCCCCTGACTGCTCGCGTCACCGGGGTGGAACGCGCGCGCCCCCGACGGAGGAGTCGGCACCTGAAGGGAGTCCACGACGACGGCAGTGGTGTTGTCATGCCCGCCGCCCTCCAGGGAGGCGGCCACGAGGAGCTCGGCCGTGCGCTGCGCCGTGCAACCGGCCGCCAGCACCGTGGCGATGGCCTCGTCGTCGAGCTCATCACTGAGCCCGTCGGAGCAGATGAGGAACCGGTCCCCGGCGGCCACCGGAACGGTGTAGAGGTCCGGGACGCCGGAGTCGGCGATACCTCCGCCCAGCGCCCGGGTGACGATGTTGCGGCGGGGGTCACGGCGCGCCTGCTCAGGGGTGAGCTCACCGGTCTCGATAAGAATCTGGACCCGGGAGTGGTCGCGGGTCACCTGGGAGAGCATGTTGTCGCGCAGCAGGTAGACCCGGGCGTCCCCGATGTTGAAGATGACCCAGGTCGGACGCGTCACCCCCTGCTCGTCGGCCACCCAGGCCAGGATGACGCCGGCGATCGTGGCGCCGGGCAGGTAGGCGGCGTGGGACGGGATCGCCATGATCGCCTCCTGCGCGACCACCACCGCACGAACCACCGTGTCGACGTCGGTGACGGTGGCCCCGGCCAGCGAGTAGAGGGAGTCGAGGGCCACCTGCGTGGCCATACGGCCGGCGGCGTGCCCGCCCATGCCATCGACGACGACGAAGGCCGGAGCGATGGCGAGGTAGCCGTCCTCGTTGATCGTCCGCAGGCGCCCCACGTCAGTGGCCGCACCGACAACGACCTCCGAGGCCCTGATGCCGCCCTCACCGCGGATCACGATGGCATCGGCATCAGCACGAACGTGCTCGGTCATCGGCTCCCTTTCCCCTGCGTCGCATGCACTCCCCTAGTAAACCCCAGCACCCCGTCCGGAACCACCGCGCCACCGCCCCGATTTCACCATGTGGGAGCTCGCACCGAGTCGGAGGCCGGCGACGCCGGCTCCCGCAGTACCCGCCGACCGGGTCTCCTCCGACGCCATCACCGGCGGGAATCCGCCGTTGTCGGACACTGACGGGCTGCGGCCGTGACCCGTCAGGCAGTCAGAGTCGCGGTGTCCTCAGGTAGTCTTCCAGCGTGGCCGGCTGACCGACCCACATGCCGCCGAGAGGGTACTGCGTTTCCTGACTCGGTATCACGGGCGGCCCGACACCCGACCCACGACGGCCCCAGGTGCCGGTCACAACCTGGACCGACGTCGTTTTCCCGACCCTCGAAGGACCCAGCATGTCTCAGGCCAAGGACGAGCTTGTCGCGCGAGCGCAGGATCCCAATGCAGAGTTGGAGACCCTCCACCAGCTGGCGCAGAACTACCCCGGCCTGCGCCCCTACATCGCCGCCAACCCACGCACCTATCCCGCCCTCCTGGAGTGGCTGGGAACCCTGGGAGACCCCGCGGTCGATGCAGCCCTGGCCTCTCGCGACAGCCAGCCCCAGTCGGCGCCGTCGGCGCAGTCATCGCCTCGTCTGGCGGTGGTCTCGCCCCCCGGCGCCCAGCCGGGCACGCCGTCGGCCAGGTCCTCCGAGGCGCCCACGCAGGTGACCCTGCCCCGTTCCCTCCAGCCGGGCAGCGCAGTCTCCGGCGCCTCCGCGGTCTCCGGGGCATCGGCGATCTCCGCCGCCAGCTCGAGGAGCGCCCAGAGCGCACCGAGCGCCTTCAACACGGCCGGTGCGAACACGCAGGTTGACGGCTTCCAGGCCGCGGGTGCCCCGGCCGTCTCCGTCCCCACGTCCCACCCCGCCCCGGCGATGGCATCTCAGTCACCGGCTCGGCCGGTTCAGCCCGCCCTGCAGCAGACCTTCCAGCAGTCCGCGAACGTCTCTCAGGCGCAGAGCCCGGTCATTCCGACTCCCGTGCAGCAGGCCCCCGCGGTGACCGGCGACGACGGCGTCTTCGGCGTCGGCACCGAGGACGACGACTCCGAGCCCCCCTCCTCCTTCCTGACCTCCAACCGCATCCTGCTCATCCTGGCGCTCCTGGTGGCCACCGTCCTGGTCTTCCTGGCGACCTGGTACCTCTCCGGGGGCAGCGACAAGGGCTCGGCCGCCGACTCGGGCACCGAGGCCCCGGCCGACTCCGGCCAGGCTGCGGCTGAGGACGGCGCCTCCCCGGCCCCCCAGTCGGCCTCCCCCAAGGCCTCGGCCACCCCGAGCGCTTCGGCGACGCCCACGCTCAAGGCACCGGCACCCCAAGAGGCTCAGGAGCTGTCCGGCTTCGACGCCCCCAGCGGCAACATCAGCTGCACCCTGAACGACAACACCCTCACCTGCGTCATCAACGAGCACGCCAAGGTCGATTCCTGTGATTCCTCGAAGCCGTTGACGGTCACGATCGACGCTGACGGGAACATGAGCAAGAGCTGCGGGTCGCCCTTCACCACCAAGGGTGTCAGCCTCAGTTACGGTTCCTCGGCCAAGCACTCCACCTTCGCCTGCAAGTCAACCGATAAAGGCATGCAATGCTGGAGCCAGGTCACCGGCAAGGGCTTCATCCTCAGCCGCGACAGCGTCGTCGACACCCACGGCGGCAACTGATCACTCTTACCCGAGGTCGGAGCCCCGCCCGCCGGGGCTCCGACCTTTCCTCATTCCTCTTCACCTCATCTCCCAGCAGCGCACGACGTCCGATATGGCCACCTCCTACCGAACGATCCTCATCCACCCCGGTGCCCGCTCCTTCACGAGCGCCGGGCTCATCGCCCGTTTCCCCATGTCCATGGTGGGGATCTCCACGATCCTGGCGGTCGAGGAGCTCTACGGCTCCTACACGGCCGCGGGCCTGGTCAGCGCCGCGAACTTCGTGGCCATGGCCATCGGGGCTCCGATCCTGGCCCGCTGCGTCGACCGCTATGGCCAGTCGCGGGTCATGCTGCCCGCAGTACTCGTGTCGTCCTTGAGCCTGGTGGGGCTGGCCGTCGCCGCCGCCGTGCACGCGCACCTGGGGATCCTGGCCGCCCTGTCGGCCCTGGCCGGGGGCCTGGCCGGTTCCATGGGCTCGCTCGTGCGGGCGCGCTGGACGGCGATGCTCACCCGCCCTGAGGAGATTCACGCGGCCTTCTCCCTGGAGGCGGCCCTGGACGAGGTGGCCTTCATCCTCGGCCCGGTGCTGGCCACGGCCCTGTGCACGACGCCGTTCCTGCCGGTGACCTCGGGCTGGGTGTGCTGCGTGGTGATGCAGCTGTTCGGGGGCTGTGGTTCCTCGGCCAGCGTGCTACCGAGCCCGCGCCGCACCCGGCTCGGCCCCGACGCACCGCTGAGGCCGACGAGCAGTCGAATCAGGCCACGGTGCACCCACCGGTGATGCGCTACGGCGCCATGGTGTCCATCGCCATCGTCTTCCTCATCCTGGGGGCCCTGTTCGGGGCCAACGACGTCGCCGCGGTCGCCTTCGCCACCGAGGCCGGGCACAAGTCGGCCTCGGGCCTGGTCCTGGCGGTGTGGGGCGTGGGCTCCTTCGGCGCGGCCCTCCTCTACGGCTCGCGCACGTGGGGGTGGCCGTTGTGGAAGCAGCTCATGGCCGGGCTGGTGGGGCTTGCCGTGGGGGCCTCGACCTTCGGTTTCGCACCGAGCCTGGTGGTGCTGTCCGTCCTGGCGCTTCTGACGGGACTGGCCATCGCCCCCACCCTGACCAGCGGCAACAACATCGTGCAGGTGACGGTGGCCCCATCCCAGCTGACCGAGGGCCTGGCCTGGGTGAGTACGGCCCTCAACATCGGGGTCTCGATCGGTTCCCTGCTGGCGGGGCAGGCTACCGACGCCGGAGGCTCGCGCGCCGGGTACCTGGCGGTGGCCGCCTTCGCCTGGGGCGCCGTCGTGGTTGGTGTCCTGGGGCTGCCCGCGCTCAGACGGGCGCGGACCAGCGGCTCGCTGGGCGGTCACTGAGCCGCCTGAGCGGTCGGCTCAATTCCCGGCATCCCCGGCGGCTCTTCTACACTCAGCACGATGCCCACCGCAGGAAATCCACAAAGCGTCCCCCTTCCCTCCCCGTCGGGGTCCGGCCCCGAGGAACGCCCGAACCGTCTAAGCGGGACATCCGCTGCCCAACCCCCGCGGCTGGTGGCGGCTGCGCGCGCCGTGGCCTCCGCGCCCGTCGCCACCATTCTGGGATGGCTGGCCCTGCTGGTGCCCGCCTACTGGTCCATGGTGGATGAGCACGGCCAGTGGCTGTTCAAGCTGGACTCCTTCGTCTACTACGAGGCCGTCCGTCAGTGGCTCGACGGCGGGGACCTCTACAGCTGGTACGCCAACCCCGGCCAGCACCTGTGGCCCTTCACCTACACACCCCTGGCGGCCTGGGTGATCGCGCCCCTGACCTGGATGTCGTACCAGTCGGCCACCGTGCTGCTGATCGCGGCCACGCCGCTGTGCGCCGCGGTGACCGCCTATGCGGTTCTCAGGCGGCTGGCTGTCGCACCCCGGATGGCCCGTACCCTGGCACCGTGGCTGGCGCTCATCGGGGTCATCGCCCTGGAGCCCTTCCCCAAGACCATGGAGTACGCGCAGGTCAACGCCATTCTCATGGCGCTGGTGGCCGTGGACCTGTTCCTGGTTCCTGAGCGCTCGCGCTGGCGCGGGGCCCTCAGCGGCCTGGCCGCCGCGATCAAGCTGACGCCGGCAGTTGCGATCCTGGTGCTCCTGGCGCGCCGGGAGTGGCGGGCGGCAGCCACCATGGCGGGCAGCGCCGTCGGGCTGACGCTCCTGGCCGCCCTGGCGGCACCCGCCGAGTCCTGGGAGTTCTTCACCTCGGCCATGTGGGATCCGGGGCGCGCCGGTTTCGCCGACTACTCGGGCAATCAGAACCTCAAGGGGGCGATCGCTCGGGGCCTGCCGGAGTCCACCTGGAACCTCACCTGGGCGACATGCTCTCTGCTCGCCGTGGTGGCGGCCTGGTTCCTGTGCCGCCGGCTGGACCGGCTGCGGGGTGCCGGCGGCGCGGCCGGGGGTCCCGGGCAGGACGACGGCCTGATCCTGTCCCTTCAGATCAGCGTGGTCATGGTGCTCGGCCTGCTCATCTCCCCCATCTCCTGGTCGCACCACTGGGTGTGGTGCCTGCCCGTGCTCATGTCGGTCGCGGCGGCGACCTGGCGCTGGCGCTCGACCGCGCTCGGCGTGGCCGGCGCCGCCGGGTTCCTCGTCTTCGTGCTGGCGATGCAGTGGTGGTTCCCCGAGCAGAACCACGTGGAGCAGAACTGGCCCGCCTGGGCCAAGGCCGTCGGCTCGAGCTACACCTGGTGGGCCCTGGGCTGCGGGGCCGTCCTGTGGTGGGTGAGCGGCCGGCGGCTCAAGGCCCTGCACCGCTGAGAGGCGCTGACAGGCGCTCGCGGTCGTACCGTAGGTCGCGCTGTCGAGGGTTAGGGGCACGACCCCGCGACCTACCCTACGACCGCGCGGCGCTTCATCACTGTGCTGTCTCCTCACTTCTGAGACATGTGGGTGCCATGACTTCTAAGACACTCGCTCGGGCGGGAACCTTAGGCAGGCTGGTGGTCCTGGAAGCGAGGGGCCTAGGGGCAAGGCCTGACGGGGTGTCGGTGTCCACAGCGCTGACATTAACCCCGAATCGGGGCTGAACGACTAGGAAGAACCGCAGGATTCCAACGATTCCCGCTAAGCACTTCGACGGCAGGCTCGGTAGTGTCAGCACTGTGGACGCCGGGCCGCGCAGGAGTGAGTCCGGGGTTCTTGGTGGCAGAGCCCGGTGCCTCCGTCACAGGTCCGCCTCCACCGACTCCTTCCCGCCACCTGCGCTGGGGCCCGGTGGTCAGGGTTCGACTCCGACTCTGCCTTGAGTCGGCCCGAGTCAGCCTTCTCCACGAGGATCGGGATCTACTGGTCAAGGGTTGTGCGTACTGCACGAAGGCCCCACCTACCCCCAGTACCCCCGACCCTCGTCCAGTAGAACCCCACTCTCGTGCAGTGCATCCAGACGACGCCGTAAGCCACCACAGTGACCCGGCCAGCCCGCTCCGACAGGCCGAAGCAGCAGTTCTCCGTCCGGCATACCCACTCCACCGGCGTCTTGAGATGTCATGACATCCGAGACTCTCAAAGGCCATGAGACAACACAAAGAGTTCAAGGGTACGAACGCGCGATCCACCTGACGAACGCAACGATTGGAACCCCTGAGTCGTCTAGGATCCAGGGGTGCCCCTCTCCGACATCCCCCGCGCCGTCGAGGACCGGTTCCATCGCGATACCGTCCCGGTCCTCAAGCGTCAGGGCTGGCGCCCCCGCGTCATTCCCTACGACGGATACGGCACCAGTGCCCCGGCTCAGCCGGGCCCGACGGCGCAGCCTCAGGACACGGCGGCCCAGCGCAGGACGGCCGGAGCCCGCCGCCCCTCCTCAGGGTCCCGCAGAGCCTCCTCCGACTCCTCCCAACCCGCCACGTCCACCCGGCCCGCCCCCATGGCTCGGGTCCTGGCCCGCATGGTGATGCGCCCCCAGGACGCCCCCGCCGAGGGACCCCTGTTCCGCTCCCTGCCCGACACTCTTCCCATCAGCGCCGCCCAGGCCCGCAGCTTCGCCATGACCGGACTGCTCGACGCCCAGCGCGGCTGGCGCCTGTTCATCGAGGTGCCGGTGGCCTTCCTGCCGGTGACGGTCCACGTGGGCCGCGCCAGTGTGCGCACCCGGGCCGACCGCTGCGGCTACATCGACGTCGTCGTGCGCGACCACGGCCTGGAGCCCGGCTGGCACGAGGCCAGGATCGAGGCGATGGGGGCGCACGCGGTCACCGCCAAGGTCCTCATCATCCCCGACGGGCCGCGCCTGGGCATCATCTCCGACATCGACGACACCGCCATGGTCACGCACGTCCCGCGCGTACTCGTGGCCGCCTGGAACCAGCTCGTCAAGTACTCCTCGGCGCGCGAGCCCGTTCCCGGGATGGCCGAGCTCTACTCGCGCATCCAGGCCGCCCACCCGGGCACCCCGATGATGTACCTGTCCACCGGGGCCTGGAACGTGGTCCCCACCCTGCGCTCCTTCTTCTCCCGTCACGGCTTCCCCTCGGGGCCCGCGCTCATGACCGACTGGGGACCGACCAACACCGGCTGGTTCCGCTCGGGCATCGAGCACAAGCGCACCGAGCTGCGCCGGCTCATGATCGACCTGCCCCAGATCACCTGGATCCTCTTCGGCGACGACGGCCAGCACGACCCCCACATCTACGGCGAGGCCGCCCGCCATCACGCCGACCGGATCGCCGCCGTCGCCATCCGCCGCCTGACCGCCACCCAGCAGGTGCTCGCCGGAGGGCTGACCGCCCACCCCATGGGCATCGGTCCCGAGGCCCGGACCCTGGCCGAGGCCGATGTGCCCGTCGTCGTGGGCGCCGACGGCTACGAGCTGGCCCGGCTCCTGCCCCGCGAGCTGCTGGAGGCCGCGCCGCGCCGCTGACGGCCTCACGGCGACCACCACCGAAGACGGGGCGATTCTCGGCGGGCGTCCCCATGCGGCATGTCTCACGCAGTCCCCTCCACCGACGTCGATCCCCGCCAGCATGCGGATCGATGCACAGCCTGCCCGGCTCACAGGGACGGCACAGGCCCGCCCTACACGGACGACAGACCCGGACGGTTACCTGGGTTCACCGGGGCAGAAGCCCCCGTTCCCATCCCCAGCGACCAGGAGGAACCACATGTCCCCCTTCTCCACAGACTCCACCGGCCCGGCAGAGCCCACCGGCCCCACCAGCTCCGCTGCCTCGACGGCGGCCTCGTTGCGCCGCCACGCGATCCTGGCCGACCTCAACGTGCTGCAGGTCGCCACCCTCATGGGCACCGGGCTGCTGGTGACGCTCGGCGTCATCCTGGGCGGCCGCTCCTACATCACCACCGTCACGCCGGACGGCCTGATCGCCTCCCAGCCGAGCGCCCACGGCACCAGCGTCCAGGACCCCGCGGCGGGCTCGATCCCCTCCACCGGCGACTCCTCGGAGAAAACCGTGTGATTCCAGGGGCAAGGACCGCCCCAGCCCCGCAGCGCCCCCGCACGTGACGCTGTGGGCGATCACGCGGGCCCCGAACCCCCTTCACGTCAGTCGCCCCGGCCCCCGGCCGGTATGGTGATGGCGCACCCAGCAGTGCTTCCTTCAAGCTCAGGAGACGATATGGCCGGCAAGATCCCCTTCATCCTCGGACTCGGCGCGGGATACGTGCTCGGGACCCGCGCCGGGCGCGCCCAGTACGAGCGCATCAAGACCGCGGCCTCCAAGGTCGCCGAGCAGCCCTTCGTGCGCACCCGGGTCGACGCCGCCTCCAGTCACGTCAAGCAGGCCGTGCGCACCCAGGGCGAGGCCGTCACCGAGAAGGTCGCCGACGCCGTCAAGGAGCGGCTCTTCGGAGCGCCCTCGAACAAGGGCGGCGCCCAGTCCCAGCCCGTCGACGCCGGTCAGGCCAGCGTGCGCCCGGTCGGCGAGAGTTCCTGAGGTCGGCTCGAGGCCGCCTCGAGGCGGCTGAGCCCGACTAACGGCCCGGCTGACACCGCAGACCGCCCCTAGTCCTGCCTAGCCCTGCTCGGGCTGCTGGCAGGAGGCGTCCTCCTGCGCCGTCCGCCCGCCGCGGCCGCGCCAGGAGGGGGCCTTGAGCGGCCCCATCATGAGCCCCCGGCGCCAGCCCACGAGCGCGCCGTTGACCTCGCGCCGTCCGGCCCGGCGCCGTTCCCTATCGGAGATGACCGGCAGCTGCCAGGAGCGCCAGTAGGCGAGCACGCACAGGCCCGCACCGACCACGGTGGACACGAGCATGGCGTGCGCGTCAGCCACCCCCGCCTTGACGGCCACGACCTGGGTGCCGGCGGCGATGAGCGCCGGGATCGCGTAGAGCTTGTTGCCCCCGAAGACAGCCGGGGTCTCCCCCACCGCGACGTCGCGGATCATGGAGCCGCCGATGGCGGTCAGGCAGCCCAGCAGGAGGGCCGGCATGACGCCGAGCCCGTGGGTGAGGGCCTTCGAGGCCCCGGTGGCGGCCCAGCAGCCCAGGATGACGGCGTCGGCCACCACGAGTAGGCGACGGGTGGGCCGCGAGGTCAGCGGCACGAACCAGGCCACCGTCGCCCCCACGCAGGCCGTGTAGAGGTAGTAGGGGTCGGTCAGGGCGAAGGGCGGGCCGGCCTGGATCATGACGTCGCGCAGGATACCGCCGGCGGTGGCCGTGAGCATGGCCAGGACGACGAAGCCCACCAAGTCGAAGTTCTTACGCCGGGCGATGAGCCCGCCCAGGATCCCATTGAGCAGGACCCCGCACAGGTCCAGCAGCCGGAAGGTGTCGGTCAGGGAGGCCGGCATGTGAAGCGTGAGGGAAGAGAGGTCCAGCACCCCGGTTGCCCGCCTTTCGCTCCTGTCATGGCGGCTGTCCCGCCGTCGATCCCGGTGTCGGACCGGCAGCCCGCCGCTACCGGGCACCTTAGCCCACGGCGCAGCGCGGGGCGGACACCGACCGCCGCGGACCGCGCGTTGCGGCGACACGAAACCTCGGGTGGTCAGGGCGCTGAGGCCCGCGCCATGATCGGGTCGTGTCCTCCCGCTACTCACCCCCCAAGGACCTGAGCCGCTACGCGTGGCTGTCCATCGGTGCCGCACTGGCCACGATCGCGCTCAAGGGGGCCTCAGCCTGGCTGACCGGCTCCGTGGGTCTGCTCTCCGACGCCGCCGAGTCCGTGGTCAACCTCATCGCCGCCGTCGTCGCCCTCATCGTGCTGAAGATCTCGGCCAAGCCGGCCGACGCCGACCACCAGTTCGGGCACTCCAAGGCCGAGTACTTCTCGGCCGTCGTCGAGGGCGTCATGATCTTCGTGGCCGCCGCCGTCATCATCATCTCCGCCGTCGGACGCCTCATCGACCCACAGATGCCCGAGCAGCTGGGAGTGGGCCTGGCGGTCTCGGTCATCGCCTCGCTCCTCAACGGCGCGGTGGCGTGGGTGCTCTACCGGGCCGGGCGCCGCGAGCGCTCCATGACCCTGGTGGCCGACGCCAAGCACCTGGCCACCGACGTCGTCACCTCCGCCGCAGTCCTGGTCGGGGTGGCGCTGGTGGCCGTCTTCGGCTCGGCCGTGCTCGACGCCGTCGTCGCCCTGGGGGCCGGGCTCAACATCATGTGGACCGGCTTCACGCTCATTCGCGACTCGGTGGGCGGTCTCATGGACATCGCCCCGTCCGCTGAGGTGCTCCAGCGCGTGGAGGAGGTTCTGGCGCACCACCGCCAGACGGGCATGATCGACTTCCACGCGGTGCGGGTGCGCGAGGCCGGCAACCGGCGCTTCATGGAGCTGCACGTGCTGGTTCCGGCGGCCTGGAGCGTCAAGAAGGGGCACGACTTCACCGAGCAGGTCATCGACGAACTCATCGAGGCCGACACCAGCCTGCGCATCTCGGCGCACCTGGAGCCCATTGAGGACCCCAAGTCCTACGAGGATGTGGAGGACATTTGAAGAACTCCCAGGTCAAGTCGGTTTCCATCATCGTGCGGACATGTCAGACTCAGCCCCATGAATGCAATGAGGCTCACCGGCTCAGCACCGTCGCTGCGCCAGCACACGATCACCGCTCCCGTCCCCTCCTGGCGTCACCCCGACCACGTCGTCCTGGAGACCTGCGTCGAGGATGTCGAGGGCGTGAGGATCTCCGCCCGAGCCGGGGCCGACCGGGCCGAGCTGGGCGCGAACCTCACCGCCACCGGCACCACCCCCTCGATCGGCACCATTGAGGCCGCCATCTTCGCCGCCGCCGAGCAGGTCGAGCAGCGCCGCGCCCAGGCCGGCGCCCACTGGGCCGACAAGCCCGAGGCCGCCGCCCCCTTCGGCCTGCGGATCCTCATCCGCCCCCGGGGCGGGTCCTTCGTCTACGACGCCGATGAGGGCCGGGCCATGATCGCCGACGTGCGGCGCATCGCCACCCTGGCCCTGGAGATGGCCGAGTTCACCCGCCCCCAGGCCACGGGCGGGGGGCGCACCACGCTGCCGCCGGCCGTGGACCTGGGCTTCGTCGTCGGTGCCCTGACCGAGGACGGCACCATTGATCGCGGCCTCGTGCGCCTGCTGGTCGATATGGCCAATGGCGCCCCGGTCACCTTCCACCGGGCCTTCGACCAGTGCCGCGACACCGTGGAGGCCTACGGGGACCTGGAGGGGCTCGGTGTGCGCTACGTCCTGACCAGCGGGGCCGCCCAGACCGCGGCCGACGGCGCCTCGGTGATCGCCGGGCTGGTGGCCAGCGGCGGGCCGACCGTGGTCGCGGCCGGGGCCGTGCGCCCCGACGGCCTGGTCGACCTGGTGGAGTCCACCGGCGTGCGTGAGGTCCACATGCGCTGCCCCCGCGAGGGCCTGACCCCCGACGAACCCCAGCGCACCGATGAGGCCCTGGTGCGCCGCGCTGTGGAGACGGTCCGGGCCGTGCCGCGTCCCGAATAGCTCCCCCCCCCGCCCCCGCCCCGCAACCGCCCGACGGCGTCTGGGGCCTGGTGGGCGCCCTGTGCGACTCGGGGCGCCCACCCCGCCTGGCGTCCCTGTCACCCTCCTTGGCCCTTGGTCCCCGGTCCGGGTTCCAACGTTGCCGGAGAATCCTCACGGTTCGTCGTTATCTACAGTCCTGGCGGCCACCAGCGGTTCCGATGCCTCCGTCACGCTCGAAGCGCAATCGGAAGAACTACCGATGCTTCCCCCATGCTCACCCCTATTTTCTGTCTTAGGTTGACCCCATGAACGACGTCCGTATCGATACCCCACGCGGGATCACCCTGGCCGGCACCCTCCAGCTGCCCGCCGGAGCCGCCCCCATCGATCTGGAGGTTTCCACGACGTCGGAGGACACCCAGCCCCCGCAGGCGCGACCCGAGGGCGTGGTCCTGCTGGCCCACGACTTCCTCACCGACCGGCACGGCCAGGGCGGGCGCCTGGACTGGATCGGCGCCCGCTACCGTGAGGCGGGTCTGGCCACGCTCAACCTGGACTTCTCGGGTCTGGGCGAGTCCGACGACGACGTCATCACGCTGGCGAGCGAGGCCGAGGACCTGCGGGCGGCCTCCAGCTGGCTGGCCGGCCTGGGCTTCACCCGGCAGATGATCCACGCCAACGGTTTCGGGGCGACGGCGGCGCTCCTGGCCAGGCCCGAGCATGTGCGCACGGCGGTGCTCGTGGGGGCCATCGTGGGGCCGCAGTCGATCCTGTGGGAGGAGATCTTCTCCCCCGAGCAGCTCGATGAGCTCGCCCAGCACGGCCTGACGCGGCTGGTGGATGACAACCCCAACTCCCGTGAGTGGAACGTGCTGTCCAAGGAGACGCTGGCGGACTTCTCCATGCAGGATCCGCAGCGCACCCTGGCGGAGCTGCCCTGGCCGGTGCTCATGGTGCACGGGGTGCTGTCCAACGAGCTGCCCGACACCGCCGAGGCCACCGCCGAGGGCTTCCCGCTGCTGCCCGACTCCAGCCAAATGGTCCATGTCCATGCCGAGACCCTGGACCAGGCCCAGGAGGAGGTCGCCCGCCTGAGCCTGGAGTGGGCCCAGCGCCGCCTGCGCTGAGCGGCTGTCCAGCTGCTGACGCCGGGTGGCGGCAGCACCGCCGTCGGCGAGCGCGAGGCGGGCCGGAGCGGATCAGGACGGGCGGAAGGCCTTGACCGCCCCGTTGTCCTCGTAGGTGATGAGGAAGTCGCCTTCAGGGATGTAGCCGTGCCAGTCCCCCAGGGGCAGCGGCTCGGGGCCCTTGCCGGTGGACATGTCGATAAGGTGCAGAACTTCCTCGTCGTCGCTCTTGTGCTCGAAGAAGACACCGATCTCCCCGTCTCCGGACTGGTGGATCACGTGCGTGGTGATGCCATAGCAACCACCGGGGAGCTTCGAGGCCTGCGAGTTGTACTCGCCGAGGTCGATTCTCTGGCCCGCCACCGTGATGGACCGGCACTCCGTGTCATCCTTGTTGATCGAGTAGGTCGACGGCGCCCAGGAGGTGTCGCCGTTCTTGAACCAGGCACGCGCCTGATCGAGGGTGAGGGTCTGAGGCGACCAGGGGTAGTCGGTGAAGTCATCGGGCACCCCCACCTCGAAGGTCTCCTTGACCGAACCATCGGGGTCGAAGAGGGTCACCGTGTCGGGCTGCTCGGAGGAGGTGGACTGAGAGTCGTAAAACAACCAACCGTCCTGCAATTCGAAGGGCAGGGAGGTCCCCGACTCCTGTTTGAGGGCCTTCGTCTTACCGGTGTTGAGGTCGATGAACAGACTCTGTCGGTCCTCCTTCCCATGATAGGTCCAGGCCATGGCGTAGTGACCGACACGGGAGGTGATGGTGACGTCCTTGGGGTCGTCAAGAGGGAGTTTCTCCTGCCATACGCGTTGGCTCGGGGAGGACCACATGGTGCAGGTCGCCCCTTCGCAGGAGATCGCGTTCTCCCCTTTGAGGGAAACTTTGGCGCCGGACTTCCATGGCGCTTTCTCATGCTTCTGGGAGCTCAGGTCGACGAGCTCGTTGTCCTCAATGAGCTTTCCCTGCCACACATCGATGTAGTAGTACTCGGTCCTGAACTCGAAGTCCTCCTCCCACAGGAGCGCAGGAGTGCCGTTCGCCAACGAGAACACCTCAGCATGAACACTGTTGCCACGGGAGACCGCCCGAACGAGTTTGTCACCAGCGTGCTCGACCGAGACACTCCCCTCACTGCCAGGTTCTTTCTTGGGGGCATCGAGAGCCCAGACCTCCTCATAGCCATTGAGCCAGGACTTGGTCCACGCCGGTCCCGACGACGTCCCCAGACTCGCGGGCTTTCCATCCCGGCCGCGCAGCCACCAGTAGGCCGCTCCCCTCCGGCGACCGCGAGGACCAGCACGACGACGACCGCCACGATGACGGCGGTGCGCCGCCCGCGCGTGGGGGCCCCGCCGTCGGGAGCGGCCGGGTAGGCCGGACCTGCCTGGTACGACGCCGGCGCCCCTGCCGGGCGGTAGGGGGCCTGGGCCGGCTGCTGCATGACCGGCTGAGTGGGGAATCCACCCGCCCCGGGGGGATTCTGCCACCCCGCCCCTGCCTGGAAGCCGCCGGGAGCCGGGAAGGCCTGAGAGGACTGCGGACCGTAGGGAGGCTGAGGACCGGCAGCACCGTGCGGGAAGGGCCCGGAGGAGTGGCCCGGCCACTGGGGAGTATCCGTCATATCGGCGAGTATTCCACGGAGCTCACCTGCGCGGCCGGCAGTTCGTCAGCCTGGCTTCTGCCACCTGCCGGAAACCAGGGGCCTGTGATCAGGATGCTCGGTAGACCGTCAGCTCACCGTCGCCTTGGTAGGAGATGAGCAGGTCACCCACTGCGATGCGATAGTTCTCATCGATCCCCTCCGGGACGGGATCGGGACTGTTCCCGTTCGACATATCAACAAGACGCAGAGAGTAGTCATCACCTGTCCGGTCCGTGAAGACTCCAATATCCCCCGACCCGAGTGCTCCAGCCCCTCAATCGGATCCCCCACGCAGCCGAAGCGCGAGTCCCCATCGATGAGCGGACTGTGTGTAGACACATGGATTTTCTTCCCACCGACGATGATATGACTGCATTCCGTATCGCTGACATCGATGGAGAAGGTATAGGGGGCCCACGAGGTGTCGCCGCTCTTGAACCAGGCCCGGGCCTGGTCCAAGGTCCAGTAGCCCGGAGACCAGGGGTAGTTCTTGAAGCCTTGAGGTATTCCTTCTTCGAAGGTCTCCTGGACAGACCCATCGGCCTTCAGCAGAGTCACTGTCGCAGGGCCCTCGAGACTCTTGTACGGGTCATAGAGCAGCCACCCATCGGCAAGGGGGCGCGGGTAGACACCCGCCGCCTCCTGCTTGATCGACTTACTCGACCCGTCCCTGAGGTCGACAATGAGGGATTGCACGGCCTGGGCCCGAAATCCGGTATGAGCACTCACATAAGGCCCGATGGGATGATCGAAGATCACGTCATCGACTTCATCGGGACGCAGGAAGGACAGGGTCTTCTTCCACACACGCTCCTTCGAGGACGACCACATCGAGCACTGCGCCTTCTCGCAGGCTATGGCGTAGCCGCCGACTACCGACACCTTCGCATCGTCATCCCACGGGGCATCCCGGCGTTTCTGGGACTCCAGGTTGACGAGCTCACCTTTCTCTATGAGCCACCCCTGCCATACATTCGCCTCATAAGAGCCGTCACCGCCCTCAAATCTGTCCTTGAAAAGCAGTGTGGGAGTCGTATTCGTCAGCGAGTAAACCTCGACGTCGACGAAGTCCTCATCGGGCGTCGCCCGGATGAGCTTGCCCTCGGCATACTTCACTGAGGCGAACCGACCTTGCATGAAACCATTCGTCGCCTTGAGAGACCAGATCTCCCGGTAGCCGTTGACCCACCTCTTGTTCCAGCTGGCATCCGCCGGCACTGCCCGGTAGACAAGACCATCGACCTTCGTGCCGCGCAGCCACCAGTAGGCCGCGCCCCCTGCGGCGACAGCGAGGACCAGCACCGTCACGACCGCCACGACAATCGCGGCACGTCGACGTCGGGGCCTTCTTCCAGCAGTACCGCCCTGATCACCGCCACCGCCCAGGACGGATGGGAACTGCCCCTGGTCGAGTGCGGTCCGCTGGGTGGAGAAGTCGGGCGGAGCATACGAGCCTGGTGTATCCGCGAGGCTCTGCGGATCGTAGGGAGGCTGAGGCTCGGCCGCACCGTGCGCCACAGGCTCTGAAGGGTGGCCCGGACGCTGGGGAGTTTCCGTCATGTCGGTGAGTATTTCACGCAGGTCCCCCCACCGGCTTGGCCTGTCGCCGGCGGTCCTGTCGCGGGGTGATCGGGCGCCGGCGCGCCCATGGGGGACAATGGGTCACCTATGGAACAGGGCGAGCACCTCACGCACAACCAGGGCGACGATCACGCCGATGGACATCACGGCCAGCAGGACGGCGATCTCGGCGCGCGCAGCACCGAGAACACTCAGGCGTCCCCTGGCGGGCCGGACGGGCACGCCGCCGATCGTGCGCGGGGCGGCGCCCCGGACCGCCAGAAGTCACGATCCCCGCGCGGTGGCGGCAGGCGTCGGGGCCGGCGCCCGGGCCGCACCGAGGGCAGGCGCCGCAACGCCTGGAAGGGCTACTCCCCCGAGCAGCTCGCCGCCCGCACCGCCGCCGTCCCGGCGATCGTCTACCCCGAGGAGCTGCCGGTCTCCGCCCGCCGTGAAGAGATCGCCGCCGCCATCGGTGAGCACCAGGTCGTCATCGTCGCCGGTGAGACCGGCAGCGGTAAGACCACCCAGCTGCCCAAGATCTGCCTGGAGCTGGGGCGGGGCGTGACCGGGATGATCGGCCACACCCAGCCGCGGCGCATTGCCGCGCGCAGCGTGGCCGAGCGCATCGCCTCCGAGCTGGGCACCCCGATCGGACGTGACGGCGTCGTCGGCTACCAGGTGCGTTTCACCGAGGAGGTAGGCGAGAACACCCTGGTCAAGCTCATGACCGACGGCATCCTGCTGGCGGAGATCCAGTCCGACCCCCAATTGCGCCGCTATGACACGATCATCGTGGACGAGGCCCACGAGCGCAGCCTCAACATCGACTTCATCCTGGGCTACCTGGCGCGCCTGTTGCCCGAGCGCCCCGACCTCAAAGTCATCATCACTTCGGCCACCATCGACTCCGAGCGCTTCGCCGAGCACTTCGGCCGCGAGCAGATCGGCGACCGCGGGCAGCCCTTCACCGTTCCCGCCCCGGTCATCGAGGTCTCCGGGCGCACCTACCCCGTTGAGGTGCGCTACCGCCCGCTGGCTCCCGACGACGCCCCTCCTGCCTCCGACGACGCCGGCAGCGAGCCGGCCAAGCCCGCCGCCGCGCCCCAGCCCGGCCCGGCGGGACCCGGAGAGCTGAGCGAGGCCGAGCTGGAGGCCCTGACCTCGCCTGACCCGGCGGTGCGCGCCGCGGCCCGGGCCCGCCGCGAGGCCATCCGCTCCGGCGCCGGCCCCGCCGCGCTCGCGCCCCGCAACCAGGGGGCTCGTGGCAAGGGCCGGGGCCGGGCCGCCTCAACGGCCGCCGAGTCCGGGGAGCCCAAGGATCAGGTGACCGGGATCCTCGACGCCGTCGACGAGCTCCTGGGCGAGCCCAGCGGCGACATCCTCATCTTCCTGGCCGGTGAGCGCGACATCCGCGACACCGAGGCGGCCCTCATCGACCATTTGGGGGCGCGCTACACGCCCGACGGCCGTTCGCGCACGCCGGGTGCCATTGAGGTGGTTCCCCTGTACTCGCGTCTGAGCGCCGCCGAGCAGCACCGGGTCTTCGAGGCCCATCAGGTGCGCCGCATCGTCCTGGCCACGAACGTGGCCGAGACCTCCCTGACGGTTCCCGGGATCCGGTACGTCATCGACCCGGGCCTGGCGCGCATCTCCCGCTACTCCAACCGCACCAAGGTTCAGCGCCTGCCGATCGAGCCGGTCAGCCGGGCCAGCGCCAACCAGCGGGCGGGCCGTTGCGGGCGCGTGGCCGACGGCATCGCCATCCGCCTGTACTCGCAGGCCGACTTCGAGGCGCGCCCGGAGTACACCGAGCCGGAGATCCTGCGCACCTCGCTGGCCAGCGTCATTCTGCAGATGGCGGCCCTGGGGCTGGGGGCGGTGGAGGACTTCCCCTTCCTGGACGCCCCCGACTCCCGCCAGGTCCGCTCCGGCCTGCAGCTGCTCACGGAGATCGGCGCCATCGAGCCGGCCGCGGCCGCCCCGACCCGATCCGACGACGCCCCCGACCGGGGCCGTCGGGGGCCGCGCCTGACGGAGATCGGGCGGCGCCTGGCGCGCCTGCCCATCGACCCGCGCCTGGGGCGCATGCTCCTGGAGGCCGGTGAGCTGGGCTGCGTCGGGGAGGTCATGGTCATTGTGGCGGCCCTGTCCATCCAGGACGTGCGCGAGCGCCCTGCGGACAAGCAGGAGGCCTCCGACGCCCTGCACCGGCGCTTCGCGGACCCGACGAGTGACTTCCTGACCTACCTGAACCTGTGGCGCTACCTGCGCACACAGAGCCGCGAGCTGTCCGGTTCGGCCTTCCGGCGCATGTGCCGGGCCGAGTTCCTGCACTACCTGCGGGTGCGCGAGTGGCAGGACGTCCACGCCCAGCTGCGTCAGCTGGCCCGACCGCTGGGCCTGGACGCGGCCCCGGTGGAGCTGCCGACGGCCCGTTCGATCCGGGCGGCCACCGAGGCCCTGGAGCCGGGCAGCCATGCCGCCCAGATCGCCAACGGGGGTGTGGCGGCCGCCGTCGTGGCCCTGGGGCGCAGTGCGGACACGCCCGACGCCGATGCGATCCACCGCTCGCTGCTGGTGGGGCTGCTGTCCAATGTGGGGAACTGGGATGAGCGTCGTCGGGAGTACGCCGGCGCGCGCGGGACCCGCTTCACGATCTGGCCGGGCTCGGGCCTGCGCCGCAAGACCTACGACTGGGTGATGACCGCCGAGCTGGTGGAGACCTCCCGGCTCTTCGCCCGCACGGTGGGCAAGGTGGACTCGCGGTGGATCGAGCAGGTGGCGGACCGGGCGGGCCTGACCCGCCACGTCTTCGGTGAGCCCTACTGGTCGACCCGCCAGGGGGCGGCCATGGTTCACGAGAAGGTGCTGCTCTACGGGATGACGCTGGTGGCGGACCGGCCGGCGACGCTGGCGAGCGTGGGGACGGACTCTGCCCGCCAGGTGGCCCGGGAGATGTTCATCCGCTCGGGTCTGGTGGAGGGCGGCTGGCACGCCCGGCACGGCTTCGTGGAGCGCAACCGGGAGCTCATCGAGGAGCTTCAGGACGTGGAGCGGCGTCGGCGCGAGCACGGGCTGCTGGCCGACGACACCGCCCTGTTCGACTTCTATGACGACCGGATCCCCGAGGAGGTGACCTCCGCAGCGGCCTTCGACGCCTGGTGGAAGGAGCAGCGGCGCACCACCCCGGACCTGCTGGACTTCACCCGGGAGCTGCTGCTGCCCGGCGGGGGCGACGCGAGCGGCTTCCCGGACACGTGGGTGCAGGGGGACCTGACCCTGGGACTGGACTACGTGTTCGAGCCGGGCCACCCCGAGGACGGGGTCAGCGTCCAGGTGCCGGTGGAGGTACTGGGGCGCCTGGCCCCGGAGGGCTTCGACTGGCTGGTGCCGGGGATGCGCCCCGAGCTGTGCGTGGCCACGATCCGGGCGCTGCCTAAGCGGGTGCGCCGCCAGCTGGTGCCGGCCCCGGACGTGGGCGCCCAGGTGTGGGCGCAGATCGCCCAGGAGTTCCCGACGCCGCCGGGTGCGAGCTGCCCCGAGGTGCCCTTCGAGGAGGCCTTCAGCCGGGTGGTGCTCCGCCTCAAGGGCGTGGAGATCACGGAGGAGGACTGGGCCGAGGCGGCCGAGCGGCTGCCGGATCACCTGGCGATGGGCTTCGCGGCCCTGGATGCGCAGGGCCGGGTCATTGGTCGTGGCCGGGACCTGGTTGCGCTCCAGCAGCGGCTGTCGGGCAAGACGGAGGCCGCCGTGCGCTCAGTGGTGCGCGGCGCGCTGGCCCAGGCGATGGCCGAGGCCCAGGAGCGCCAGGGCGCGCAGGGCGGGAAGCCCGGCCGCAAGGGCCGTAAGAAGAAGGGCGGGCGGCCGGCGGCCGCCCAGCGCCCGGGTGGCGCCGCTGGGACCGCAGGAGGCTCAGGGGCCGGAACTGGGGCCGCTGCTGGAGGCGGCGCCGGCCTGGAGGAGCGCCAGGGACTGACCGACTGGCCTCGGGGTGTGTCGGGCCTGGGCGACCCGGGTGCCTCGACGATCCCGGCCTCGGTGGAGTCCGCGGGCCGGGCCGGCCTGGTGGTGCGCGGCTACCCCGCCCTGGTGGCGAACGGGACCAGGAGCGTGGACCTGAGGATCCTGCCCGACGCCGCTGCGCAGCTGAGCGCTCATGGCGCCGGGGTGACGGCGCTGGCCCTGGCGCGCACGGCCTTGCCGACGGCCCGGGTGACGAGCCGGTGGAGTGCCCAGGAGTCGCTCATCCTGGCGGCCAGTCCCTACCGGACGACAGAGGCTCTCGTGGAGGACGTGCAGGCGGCTGCCGCACGGATCGTGGCCGGGCGCTGGGCAGCGTCGGCCTCCGGCTGCGCGCTGGCGGAGGTGCGCAGGCGGGAGGTCTTCGAGGCGCTGGTCGGTGTCATGCGCAGTGAGCTCGAGGAGGAGGTCTACCGGGTGGCCCGGTATGCGGCGGCGGCGCTCAAGGCGGCCCGGGAGGTGGAGCGCGTGGTGGGTGAGCACACCTCTCTGACGCTGCTGAACACGCTGCAGGAGGTACGCGAGCACGCGGCCTCCCTGGTTCCGGAGGGTTTCATCACCGCCACCCCGCCGGAGCACCTGGCGCATCTGGAGCGCTACCTGCGGGCCCTGGAGATGCGGGTGGAGAAGGCGGCCTCCTCGCCGTCGGCCGCCTCTCAGGACGCGGCCCTGGCCTTCCAGGTCTCCCAGGCCCGGGAGGTGGTGGACAAGGCCCGCGCCAAGGCGGCCTCGCTGCCGGCCGACCCGCAGCGTGAGGCCCTCCTGGAGGAGGCCCGCTGGATGGTGGAGGAGCTGCGGGTGAGCCTGTTCGCCCAGACGCTGGGGACGAGCCGCAAGGTGAGCCTCCAGCGCATCACCAAGCTCTGCGCCCAGATCGCCTGATTCTACGGACGGCTCGCCTCGCGCACCTCGTGAGTGCACCATGAGGCGTCATCCCTACGATGACATCTCCTCCCTTAGGAGGAGATGAGTCAGCGGCCCGTTCGCCCACCTGGACGATTACACCGATATCCGGCGCGGCTATCCTGGAGCCATAGAGAAAACGATCACTGCGGCGCCTGCTTTCTCCGTCTCTCCATCTCAGGCATCTCACGAACGCTTTCTCCGGTTCCACACAGTCGGCCCCCGCACCGCTTAAGGTGCGGGGGCCGACGACGTCCAAGCGGACAGCCCGGATCGTTCAGCGCCGAGGCCGGTCCCCCGGTTCCTCCACTACAGCACGGCGGACATGAGGCGGCAGACGTTGTCCACGTAGCGGTTGTACCAGGGCTCGGTGGCCCACAGCTCGGGGGTCAGCTCGGTGCAGGCGGCCCGGTAGGCGGCGTCGTTGTTGCGCAGCAGGTCGTCGAGGTCCCCGCCGAAGGCCAACAGCATGACCTCGTAGTTGAGGGCGAAGGAACGGAAGTCCATGTTGGACGAGCCGATGACCCCGACCTCGTCGTCGACCGTCATGTACTTCGAGTGCAGGACGATCGGCGAGGGGTAGAGGTAGATCCGCACCCCTGCCGCCAGGAGCGCCGAGTAGTAGGAGCGCTGGGCGTGACTGACGATGAACTGGTCGGACTCCTTGCCCACGAACAGCTCGACCTCCACCCCCCGGTAGGCGGCCGACGTCATCGCCGCCAGCAGCGCCTCGTCGGGAATGAAGTAGGGGCTGGTGATGGACACGTGCCGCTTGGCCCCGTGGATGAGGGCCAGGAACATCCGCAGGTTCGGCTCGGTGGGGTACCCCGGCCCGGAGGGAACGAGCTGCATGGCGTTGACGACGGCGCCTGGGCGCCCGGGTCTGGGGGCCGGCGTGCCCACCGGGATTCCCGGCAGTCCCGCCATCTCCGGCAGGGTCTCGGCCGGAGTCCCCAGCGCCAGGTCGAAGGCCTCGAGCTGCTCGCCGGCCTCGAAGAACCAGTCCATGGCGAAGATGGCCTGGGCCTCCAGAACGATCTCGCCGGTGACCTCCACGGACAGGTCCTCCCAGCGGCGCCCGGCCCGCACGTTGCGCCGGGTCCGGTAGGAGGGGTCGATGACGTTGTGGCTGCCGATGAAGCCCTTCTCGCCGTCGATGACCAGGATCTTGCGGTGGTTGCGCAGGTCCGGGCGGCGCCAGCGGCGCTTGAGCGGCAGCAGCGGCATCATGAGGCGCCAGCGGATGCCGGCGTCGGTCATGCGCTGGCAGAACTGCTTCCAGCCGGGGTACTTGCGGCTGCCCAGGTGGTCCAGGAGGAGGCGCACCGTGACTCCGCGGGCCACCGCGCGCTCCAGGGCGGCGAAGAAGACGTCGGTGACCTCGTCCCAGCTCATGATGTAGAACTCGACGTGGACGTGGTCGGTGGCGGAGTCAATGGCTCGGGCCATGGCTTCGTAGGTGCTGCGGGGGTCGGCGTGGACGGCCACCACTTCGCCGCTGACGCAGGGCAGGCCAGTGAGTTGGCGGTTCATGCGCAGCGCTCCGGCCAGGTAGGTCGAGGGCCGGGCCCCCTTGGGCAGGTCTGGCATGGCGCGGGTGTAGTCGAGGGTGATCTCGTTGACGGTGTGCTGCTGGCGGCGGCGCGTGCCGTGGACCCACGGGCTGCCGATGAGCAGGTAGAGCGGGAGTCCCACGAGGGGCAGCAGGAAGATGAGCAGCAGCCAGGCGGTCGACGACGACGGGCGGCGGTTCTCCGGAACCGTGCCCAGCGCGGCGATCTTGATGAGGTACTCGATGACGACCCAGGTGGTCGCCAGTACCGGCGGCAGCGTCATGCTCGCATCATGTCATGCTCACTGAACGGGTCCCCGCAAAAAAGCCTGGGCGCGGACCGGATGGTCCTGCGCCCAGGCACTGCGAAGGCCCGCCCCGGTTGAACCACCGGGTCGGGCCCTTCGCAACGAGGTCGCATACCGGTTCCCATTCGGCAGCGGGTCCTCCTTCACCGAAACGCCCGAGCACATTCCCTTGGCTGTGGCCCGGACTCAGTGGAGGCCGGTCAGTGGTACTCCCCAGTACCTCACGGTCGCCACCGTTCAGCGGTGACTATGACTCTGCCGATGCTGTCTGAGAGAAGGCTGGAAATCACGCATCTAAATGGTGACGCTTGATGACGATATGGTCACGACCTTCCGAGCATGTCGACTCCCTCCCTCAGATCCCTTGAAATACTGCGGAATCCACACCTCCGCCGACCACACTTAATCTGACGTCGGACTTCCGAAGAGCGTCTTGAAGTAGCCGTAGAAGTTCCAGTTGCCCCACGAGGTGCACTGGTCCCCACCATGTGCGGCGGCCTCATTGGGCTGGAAGGGCGTGTAGTTGTACAGGCCGGCGGTCGCCTGATTGGCCACCGTCACCTCACCGCTGCCGCACAGCACATCGGGCGAGTAGGCGATGCGCCTGGGCTGCTGCGCCACGACGTCGTAGCCACCCGGATCAAGACGGTAGCGATGGAACTGGGAGGCCGCCCCGTAGAGCTGGGAGGGGAAGCCTGCCCACTGGGGGTCGCAGGCCCCGTAGTCAGGGCAGGCGTACCCGGCTGCGGCCTCGTAGTCGCGAGCACTCAGGTTCTCGCCGGAGGCGGTGAGCAGTCCCTGCTCCTTGTGAATGAGCACGAGGAGCACCTGGGGATTGATGTCGCAGGCCTGGGAGACCTCCCAGATGACGTCGGCCGCACTGACGCCGGAGGCGGCCTTGATGTCACCGGGGCAGAAGGTGCTGGCCTGGCGGGCCTGCACGGAGAAGGTGGCGGCGGCCAGGCACTGGGTGCCATCACTGCCCGACTGGCAGCCGGCATTGACCTTGGTGACGAAAGCGGCGATCTCCTCGCGCGTCATGGCCTGGGAGTCGTAGAAGACCTCGTCATCGATGATGCGGGCGGCGTTGAAGCCGCTGGCGTCGGGCACCAGGGGTGCCGGAGCGGAACGCGTCCCGGCATCAGTGTCCCGCCCCCACCCCAGTGCGAGGCCGCCGAGGGAGGAACCGGTGCTACGCAGCACGAGGAGTCCCACCAGGAGCGTGACCAGGAAGGCGGCCAGGACAACGCCGATCGGGCTTCTCAGGAAGGACCGAACGGAACCGCCCCTGCGCCCCCGCCGCCGTCTGACACCGGCACGCAGGAGCCCGAGGCGCCCACGGCCTCCTCGACTCCCCTTCCCCCGCCCGGGACGGTGACTCGTATCCTCCCGCCGGGCACGGTCAGTACCGCGCTGCGCGGTCGGACGGCCGCTGCGCGGCGCACGTGCGGGCTGGGGCGATCCGGATCCTGCAGTGCTTCGTTGGGGCCGCGGACGCCGGCCGGAGGGATGGTGGGACATCGGCGCCATCGTGTCACATCACAGGGCCCATGCACGGCCCGAAGACCCCAGCGTCCCGCAGCCACTGCCCGATCAGGAGCCGACGGGAGGCGATACGCCCCACAGCACCGCCGTCGTCCGGGAAGACCGCCGTCGCATACCGTGGGCCCGTGAATCTTCCCGACGTCCTGAGCCTGGCGCATTCCCTCATGGAGGAGGCCGACGTCGGCGACTGGGACCTGGCCTTCGACCGGGCGCGTCGGCGGGCCGGCCAGACGGATCATGCTCGACGTCGGATCACGCTCAGCCGCCACCTCATGAGCCTGTACGACGAGACCCAGGTCCGCGAGACGATCCTGCACGAGATCGCCCACGCCCGCGTCGGCCCCAGCCACGGGCACGACGCCGTCTGGGCCGCCGAGGCGACCCGGTTGGGGGCGACGGGCCGGCGGCTCATTGACGCCCAGGCCCCGCGACTGCGGGGACGCTGGGTGGGCAGGTGCCCGGCGGGCCACGAGGTGGACCGCATGCGCCGCCCGGCCTCACCCGTCTCCTGCTCGCGCTGCGCCCCTCGATTCAGCCTGGAGCACCTCCTGACGTGGAGCCTCGACGGAGAACCCGTCCCCCATGCGCGGATTAGCGAGCGCTACAGCCGCCTGCTGCATCTGGCCAGGCAGGCCGCCACCAGGTCACAAGAAGATTTCACCACCCTGTAGGGTGCTTGCACCAACCATCACCCCACAAGAACGGAGTCGCCATCATGCTCGTGACCACCACCCCCACCGTCGAGGGATACCCCGTGACCCAGTACCTGCGAGTCGTCTGCGGTGAGACCATCGCCGGAGTCAACGCCCTCAAGGACATGGCGGCCGGGTTCCGCAACCTTGTGGGCGGTCGTTCCCAGACCTATGAGGCCGAGCTCGTCCAGGCCCGTGAGAGCGCCCTGGCGGAAATGGTGCAGCGCGCCCAGGAGCTCGGCGCTGAAGGCATCGTCGGCGTCGACATCGACTACGAGACGCTGGGCTCGGACAACGGCATGCTCATGGTGACCGCCTCGGGCACCGCAGTGCGGTTCTCCCCGGTCTCCTGAGCGAAACTGAGCCCCATTCCCCTTCCGGGGAAGGCTTGAGTCACCGAAACAACCCACCCGCGAATTTCCCAGATTTTTCCCAGGGATCTGCCCCTCGTCCTCACAGGGTCAGGGCGTTACATAGTAGTCACCGCCGGACAGGGACGGTCTCGAGGGTTGGGGAGCCCGATGACAGATCGATCCTCTGAGATGGAGCCGGGTCATAGGGAGCCTGACTTCATCGTTTCGGCGAAGGAGGAACCGCCTCCTCGGGTGCATGGGACCCCGGGTTGCAGGTGGGGCCTCGCGAGGCTTGGGCCCGCGGTTCGGATTTCCGGACCGCGGGCCGAGTCCTTTCTCGGGCCCGCCGGTATGCCTCTTGTGGCTTCCCGGCCCACCCTCGCGCTCTGAGAGAACTCGTGGGGACCGCGGCCGGCCAAGCGCGTCAGGATAGGGGCATGACTGACTCCGCCGACTCAGCACAGCCCGTCTTCTCCTGTCGCTCCACCGCTCGCGTGAGCACGGACCGCCCCTCCCGATACGGCAAGCAGCTGGCCTCTCACATGGGCCGCAAGATCACCGCCGCTTGGGATGAGGCCGCCCAAACCGGCTCCCTGTCCTTTGACCGCGAGGGGGCAGTCGCCGGCGTCGTCGAGCTCTCCTGCCACGATGGCATCCTCCAGCTCGACCTGGCCGCCGACGACGCGCACCTCGAACGCCTCGAGCAGGTCACCGGAATCCACCTGGCCCGCTTCGGAGCCAAGGAGGGTCTCGTCGTGAGCTGGATCCGTCAGAATGGGGCCCCCGGCACCACCCAGGGGCCTCTGACTCCAGAGGATCTTGAACGCATGCGCGCCGAGCGCGAGGCCCGCCAGGCCTCCTCATGATGAAGCACCGCGCGTTCGTAGGGTAGCTCGCGCGGTCGCACCCTGTACCCCTCAGTGTTGTCTCATGACTTCTGAGAGTCTCGGATGTCATGACATCTCAAGACACCGGTTGGGTGCGTCTGCCAGACGGGAGAGAGATGTGAGAGCTGCTGCTTCAGCCTGTCGGAGCGGACTGACCCGGTCACTGTGGCGGCGTACGGCGTCGTCTGGATGCACTGCACGAAGGTGGGGCGCTACTGGACGAGGGTTGGGAGCACTGGGGGTAGGTGGGACCTTCGTGCAGTACGCACACCCCTTGGCCAGTAGGTCCCGACCCTCGTGGAGCAGGCCGACTCGGGCCAACTCGGGACGGGGCCAGAGTCGAGTCATAGCCTCCGTACCCCAGCGCAGGCGGCGAGCAGGGGACGGTGGGGGCGGACCTGAGACGTAGGCGCCGGGCTCTGCCGCAAGAACCCCGGACTCACTCCTGCGCGGCCCAGTGTCCACAGCGCTGACATCAACGAGCCCGGCGTCAGCGCGACCAGCGGGGATCGTTGGAATCCTGCGGTTTCTCTCAGGCGTGCAGTCCCGATTCGAGGTTAATGTCAGCGCCGTGGACACCGACACCCCGTCATGCCTCACCCCTAAGCCTCCCTCGCCTCCTGGACCACCAGCCCGCCCAAAGTTCCCACCCGAACGAGTGCCTCAGAACTCATGACACCCAAACGTCTCAGAAGTGAGGAGACAGCACATGAGACGCACCGCGCGTTCGTAGGGTAGATCGCGAGGTCGTGCCCTTAGCCCTCGACCGCGAGGCATAGGGCACGACCGCGACGGCGGTCTACGCGGCCGGCGTGGTCTACGCGGCCGACTCCTCCTCGGCGACGGGGTTGCCCACGCGCAGCATGAGGAGCAGTCCCGTGGCCAGCACCGCGACGATCCCGAGGATCCCCCAGTAGTTCGCCCCCGGCCCGACGATGCGCGTGCCCAGGTAGATGAAGATGCCGTACATCGCGGGAGCCATGAAGGACACCGCCCGCCCGGTGGTCGCGTAGAGCCCGAAGATCTCGCCCTCCTGCCCCTCGGGGATGAGGCGGGCCAGGAAGGACCGGGCGGCTGACTGGGCCGGCCCCACGCAGGCCGACAGGAGCAGACCCAGCACCCAGAAGGCCACGGTCCCGGCGGAGTGCAGGAAGAACACCAGCAGTCCAGCCACCACCAGAATGCTGAGGCTGGCCATGATGACGTTGCGCGGCCCGAAGCGGTCATCGAGCCGCCCGGCCCAGATGGTGGCGATGCCGGCCACGATGTTGGCCACGATGGCGAAGATGATGACGTCGCCCGATGAGAAGCCGAAGGTGTTCTGGGCGATGATGCCGCCGTAGGTGAAGACCCCGGCCAGCCCGTCCCTGAAGACGGCGGCGGCCAGCAGGAACCACAGCAGACGCGGCTGGAAGTGGTGCAGCTGGAGCAGGGTGCGCCACAGCAGCTTGTAGGAGGTCAGGATCGACTCCTTGCGCCTGCCCTGGTGGGAGACGGCCTCCACCGGCTCGGCCTCCATGGCGGCCCGGTCCCGTCCCGGTTCGGCAGTCGCCATCCCCTCACCGACCTCCGCGACGTGCTCGGCGCGGGAGCGCCCGAGCCTGCGGGAGCGGTTGATGAGGACGGGAAGGGCGGACAGGCCGAACCAGGCCGCCGACACGAGCATGGCGACGCGTACCCCCATCCCGCTTCCAGCCGCGAAGGAGACCAGGGGACTCGGCCCCACGAGAGCGACGTAGAGGATGAGCAGCAGGACGATGCCACCGAGGTAGCCCATCCCCCACCCCAGCCCGCTGACGGCACCGATGCGGTCCTTAGGGGCCAGGTGGTTGAGGATGGCGTTGTAGTTGACCGAGGCCAGCTCGAAGAAGATGTTGCCGACCCCCAGCAGGACGATGCCGAACCACAGGTAGCCGGGCTCGGGCCGCACCAGGAACAGGGCCGCCGAGACCGCCACCACGACCGCGGTGTAGCCCCCGAGCCAGAAGACGGTTCGCCCGCCCCGGTCCGAGCGCTGCCCGGTCACCGGCGCCAGCAGGGCGATGAACAGGCCGGCGATGGCCAGCCCGAGGGACAGCGCCGACTCGTTGTCCGCCTTGGCCCCGAAGGAGTCGCTGACCAGGTAGACGGTGAAGACGAAGGTGGTGATGACCGCGTTGAAGGCCGCCGACCCCCAGTCCCACAGGCCCCAGGCGATGACGGGCCAGGACAGGAGCCGGGTGCGGGAGCCGGCCTGCGTCGGAGCAGTCACTGTCGTGCTCATGGGAGAGACGATAGGGCCATCCGGGCCGCTGGCGGTACCGAAAAGGGAACCGACCTGATCGTCAGTTCTCCCCACCGGTCTCGGCAGGGCGCTTCCCCTGAGCGGACTGCCGCTCCAGGAGCAGCTCGGCCAGGGCCAGATCCATGGGCGTAGTCACCTTCATGGCGCGCTCGTCACCGGCGACGACGACGACGCTGCCGCCGCAGGCCTCGACCAGACCGGCGTCGTCGGAGGCGGCGAGCGTCTCATCTCCGGCCCGCTCGGCCCCAGCCCGGTGGGCGGCGACGAGCACGGGGGTCGAGAATCCCTGGGGGGTCTGGACCGCCCGGAGCCGGTCGCGTCGGGGGGTGCCGACGACGGGCTCGGGCTCCCCCGCCCGGCGGGCCTCGACCTCCTTGACGGTATCGGTCACGGGCAGCGCCGGGACCACGGCCTCGTTCCCGGCCCGCACGGCCGCGACCACCCGCTGCGTCACCTCCGGCGGCGTCAGCGCCCGCGCGGCGTCGTGAACGATGACGACGTCGGCCCGCGGTACGGCAGCCAGGGCCGCTGCGAGCCCAAGGGCCACAGAGGCCTGCCGGGAGCGGGGCGAGCCGGCAACAACCTCGATCTCACCACGTCGGCCCGCCGAGGCCCCGACCGATCCGTCCGGCAGGCCCTCGAGCTCGGCGCGGAACCGGTCGACCTCCTCAGCGGGGGCGGTGACGACGACGTGGCTGACGGCGCCCGAGGCGATGAGCCCGGCCGCCGCCCGCCGCAGGAGGCTGACACCACCCACCGGGACGAGGGCCTTGGGGACCCCGGCACCCAGGCGAGACCCGGAGCCCGCCGCGGTGAGAACAGCGACCGCCCCACCCGGAGCGGACTCGGGCGGGGCGGATGCTTGGGATGAAGGGCTGATGCTCACGGGCAGGACGCTACCGCGTCCCCGACGCCCCGAGCACAGGCACTGCGCGAACTAGGAGGCGAGGACCTCGTCCAGGCGGGACTCGGCCTCCTCCTCAGGGGTCTTCTGGGCCAGAGCCAGCTCGGAGACGAGAATCTGGCGGGCCTTGGCGAGCATGCGCTTCTCGCCGGCGGACAGGCCGCGGTCCGTGTCCCGGCGGGAGAGGTCCCGCACGACCTCGGCGACCTTGATGACGTCCCCGGAGGCGATCTTCTCCTGGTTGGCCTTGAAACGGCGAGACCAGTTCGTGGGCTCCTCGGTCAGCGGTGCCCGCAGCACCTCGAAGACCTTTTCCAAGCCGGTCTCATCAACCACGTCACGGACACCGATGAGCTCAACGCTTTCGGCGGGAACCAAGATGGTCAGGTCACCCTGGGCCACCTCGAGCTGCAGATACGTCTTCTCCTCACCGCGTACCTTGCGCTGCCGGATGTCAATGATCCGGGCGGCCCCGTGGTGCGGGTAGACGACAGTCTCACCGACTTCATAGGTCATAAGGATGACTCTCCAGACTGGATAGCGGACCTCTAGTTTATCAGGTCATTCCGCGCAAAGATCGGGGACGTATCTCACAGAGGTCACGGCGGGCCCGCCCCGGGGCCGGGGCGAGAACTGCGGCGCCATCCGCAATGGAGAATCAGTGCTACGAATCCCCGTCCAGGCGATAGCCGAGACCCCTGACCGTGGTGATGAGAACCGGTTTGGAGGCGTCGACCTCAATCCGGCCCCGGAGCCGTTTGATATGGACGTCCAGAGTTTTCGTGTCGCCCTCGTAATCGGGCCCCCACAGGCGCTCCAGGATCTGGCTGCGGGTGAGCACGCGGCCGGGGTGACGCAGAAACAGCTCGAGGAGCTCGAACTCCCGCAGCGGCATGGCGACCACCTCGCCGTCGACCCTGACCTCGTGGCGCTCGACGTCCATCCGCACCCCGCCGGCGACCAGCACCGGCTCGGGCTCCGGGGCGGCCGCGCGGCTACGACGCAGAACCGCCTTGAGGCGCGCCAGGAGCTCCCGGTAGGAGTAGGGCTTGGTGACGTAGTCGTCGGCCCCGATCTCCAGGCCGACGATCTTGTCCAGCTCGGTGTCCTTGGCGGTGAGCATGATGACCGGCACGGAGGAGGAGCGCCGGATCCGGGTGCACACCTCGGTCCCGTCCAGGCGGGGCAGCATGAGGTCCAGCAGGACCAGGTCAATGGGGCCGACGCCGCCGGGGCGCCGGGAGGCCTCGAAGATCTCGACGGCGCGCTGGCCGTCCTCGGCCTCGACCACCTCGAAGCCGTCGCGCCGCAGCCCGTAGGCGAGTGGGTCGCGGAAGTTCTCCTCGTCCTCGACCAGGAGGATCCGCGTCGGGCCGCCCACCGGCGTCATCGACGCCGCGGCCGGTGCGCTGGAGGGCGCAGACGTCCCGGCTGACCCTGCACTCGACGCTGCGGAGCGCTCTGCCGGGCTCATGACCCGCTCCCGGGGGTGTGCTCCGCCGCGGCGTCGGCGGGCTCGTCCTGGGCCGAACCGACCCCGACCGAACCAGACCCGACCGACTCACCCTCCACCGGTTCGCCCTCGCCCAGGCGCGGCAGCACGAGGGTGAAGGTAGAGCCGCGTCCCGGGGCGGACCACAGCTCGACGGTGCCGCCGTGGTCGGCGGCCACGTGCTTGACGATGCTCAGGCCCAGGCCAGTGCCCCCGGTGGCGCGCGAGCGGGCCTTGTCCACGCGGTAGAAGCGCTCGAAGACGCGCTCCTGCTCCTCCTTGGGGATGCCGATGCCCTGGTCGACCACGGCGATGCGCACGATATCGGGGTCCTCCGCATCCAGCGAGACGCCCACCGAGACCCGGGTGCGCGGCTCGGAGTAGCGGACGGCGTTGTCCAGCAGGTTGCGCACGGCGGTGGTGATGAGGGCGGCGTCGCCACGCACCCGCAGCCCCTTGGTCCCGCCGGCCACGAGGGTGATCTGGCGGCCGTCGGCCTCGACGCGCACCCGGTCCACGGCCTCGGCGACGACGTCGTCGATCTCAACGACCTCGGGCTCGGCCAGGGCGTCGCCCTCCTGGAGGCGGGTGAGCTCGATGATCTCCTGGACCAGGACGCCCAGGCGGCGGGCCTCCTTGCGCATGCGCCCGGAGTAGTCGCGCACGAAGTCGGGGTCGTCGGCGCCGGCCTCGACGGTCTCGGCCAGCAGCTGGATCGCACCGACCGGGGTCTTGAGCTCGTGGGAGACATTGGCGACGAAGTCACGGCGCATGGCCTCCACCCGGCGGGCGGCGGTGTGGTCCTCAATGAGGATGAGGACGCGCCCCTGGCCGATACCGGCCACCCGCACCTGCAGGTGGAACTGGCCCGCGCCGGGCACCCTCCCCCGGGCGACGGTGACGGCCGCGTCCTGCGCCTGGCCCGAGGCCCGCACGCGCCCCACCATCGCCACCACGGTCGGCTCGATGACGGCGTCGTCGCGCACGATGTTGAAGGTGTAGGCCGACGCCGAGGCTCGCAGGACCTCGTCGTCGTCATCGAGGACGACGACGGTCGAGCGCAGTGCCGCCAACACCGGGACGGCCGTGTCGGTCCCGGCCAGGCCGGCCAGGTCGGCGGCGCTCGTGGCCGCTCTGCGCTCGCGCCGGGACAGCGCGACACCGATCCCCACCCCCAGGCACAGGAGCCCGGCGGCGGCAAGGAGGAGAACAGTGACGGTCAGACCCACTCCTCTAGGGTAGATGAGCCCCGAGAGCCCTCACCGGCCGGCGCCGCCTGTGGGCGTGCCGCTTGCGGCGGAGTCGCGGGGCTGCTGTGCTTGGGGACAACATCCTTGGCGGCAGCCTCGGCGGGATCGTCGAGCAGCGCCGCCACGCCACCTCACCGACCGGCCCGAACCATCGGTCCTCGCCCCGAACAGGAGCAGCCTCATGCGCGCCATCTTCAACCAGGAGCTCAAGCAGCTGGGCTCCGACCTCGAGTCCATGGCCAACCAGGTCGCCACCGCGATCGAGCGGGCCGCGGAGTCCCTGCGCCAGGGGGACATCGTCATCGCCGAGCAGGTGATCGACGCCGACGAGCGCATCAACGACCTCCAGCGCGACATCGACGACCTGTGCGTCATGCTGTTGGCCCGTCAGCAGCCGGTGGCCGGGGACCTGCGCAACGTCCTGTCCGCGCTGCGCATGGCCCAGACCCTCGAGCGCCAGGGCGACCTGGCCCGCCACGTGGCGGCCATCGCCCGCGGCCGCTACCCCGAGCCGCCACTGCCCGAGCCGGTCCTGGGGCTCATCCTGGAGATGGCGGACCTGGCGGTGCGCGCCGGTAAGGACGTCGCCCGCCTCATCTCGACGCGGGACCTGGAGCTGGCCTCCGTCATTCAGACCGACGACGCCGAGCTCGATGCCCTGCACCGCCGCTCCTTCCAGATGATCCTGGACCCGGCTCACGACCTGAGCCGCCAGCAGGTCATCGACGCCGTCCTCATGGGCCGCTTCCTGGAGCGCTTCGGCGACCACTCCACGTCGGTGGCCAGCCGCGTGGCCTACCTCGTCTCGGGCGCCTCCATGCCCGAGACGCATGACGCCGAGGACGCCGACGCGCTCCACTGAGCACCTGGAAGCAATGACGCGGGCGGCGTCGGACCTCAAGGAAGGTCCGGCGCCGCCCGTGTCATGGAGGGTGCGGTAGGCCGCCGGGGCTCACTTGCCCTGGTTGGCCACCGCCGCGATCTTGGCCTCGGCCTCGGGGTCGAGGTAGCGGCCGCCCTTCTTGAGGGGCTTGAGGGTCTCCTCGTCGAGCTCATAGACCAGCGGGATCCCGGTGGGGATGTTGACGCCGGCGATGTCGTCGTCGGAGATGTCGTCGAGGTGCTTGACGATGGCGCGCAGCGAGTTGCCGTGGGCGGCGATCATGACGGTCTTGCCGGTCTTGATCTCGGGGACGATGGTGCCCTCCCAGTAGGGCAGGAGGCGCTCGAGGACGTCCTTGAGGCACTCGGTGGCGGGGATGGGCTCACCGGCGTAGCGGGGGTCGGTGTCCTGGGAGAACTCCGAACCGGCCTCAATGGCCGGCGGCGGCACGTCGTAGGAGCGGCGCCACTGCATGAACTGCTCCTCCCCGTACTCGTCACGGATCTCCTTCTTGTTCTTGCCCTGCAGGGCGCCGTAGTGGCGCTCGTTGAGGCGCCAGTCGCGCTCCACCGGGATCCAGTGACGGTCCGCGGCGTCCAGGGAGAGGTTGGCGGTCATGATGGCGCGACGCAGCATCGAGGTGAAGAGCTTCTCGGGGAGGACACCGGCCTCCTTGAGGAGCTCGCCACCGTGGACGGCCTCGGCGCGGCCCTTGTCTGACAGCGGGACATCGACCCAGCCGGTGAAGAGGTTCTTCGCGTTCCATTCGCTCTCGCCGTGGCGGAGCAGTACGAGGGTGTAAGCCATGGCCCTATCCTGCCAGGATCGCGGGCATGGCGCGAGGCCCAGGAGGCCTAGAAGGGCTGCTGCAGTGGGCGGGGTACCGGCGCATCGGAGCAAAGGAACTGCTCGCAGCGATACCGCCCACTCACGGAGCGAATTCACGTATTGAATACACAACGACTCTGGTAATGCGCCTGAGCGCACAACCAGAGTCGTGGTGCGAGGTGGCAATCAGCTCGAGAATGACTCGATGCGGGGCGCCGGCTGCCTGTGAGCCGGACACCCACGTTCCCTCAGTTGCCGGGGTTGACGTCGTAGTAGGCCTTGCGCACCTCTGCGGAGACGCGACCGCGGTCAGAAACCTCAAGGCCCTGCTCGCGGGCCCACTCGCGAATCTTCTGAGTGTCAGAAGGGCCGCTGGAACGACGACGACCGGAGCTACGGCGGCCGCCGGTGCGACGAGCCTTTCCGACCCATTCCTCAAGGGACTCACGAAGAGCAGCTGCATGCTCGTCGTTCAGGTCGATCTCGTAGGAGACGCCATCAAGGGCGAAGGTGACGGTCTGATTGGCCTCGGACCCGTCGACATCGTCGACGAGGATGACCTGAGTCTTCTGTGCCATGATTCCTCATTCTGAGCGGAGGGAGCGGGCCTGAAGGATGTATCCCGCTGCGGACAACGTTAGATTAAACAATAGTTGCCCTCAATGCAACACGGCTTTTCGTCGCCCCATTACCGGCCACTTCACCCCCAATCACACGGTGAAGCGCGACGCCATACCACCCCGGACGCCGTGATGACTGAGACGGAAACTGTGAAAGCACTGAGGCCCCCTTTGGAGATCCCCACGAGACCTGACGGAACAATCCAGGCACGACACTCCCTACCCTCCGACCGCCTCGAGGTATCCAACGATCAGTCAATCCAAGACACCCAATCTCCCAGATGACTCCCAGATAGCAGTGGGGGATTCTCTCAGCCGGAAGAGAAGACCTGCAGCACCACGACTCTCACCCTGAGGAACATCGCATCAAGTCGGGAGAATCCGCCCCGCGCGAGCCATGGCCCACCCCTGACCACAGGATGACAAAGGATTTCGGCCACGCGGTCATCCCAGAAATCCCACACCCAGACCATCCGTCACAGCCAACAAATGTGCCGAAAGGCACACCGAAGAGTCGCGGGCGAGGCGCCCGGAACCCAGAAAGCCCCGGGAGGCATCACCTCCCGGGGCTGATCGAGCCGCCTGTGGGAATCGAACCCACGACCTATTCATTACGAGTGAATCGCTCTGCCGACTGAGCTAAGGCGGCGCTGGCACAAGCAGCAGAGCCGAACATACCGGCCCTGCGGCCACCACCGCAATCCAGCGCCGCCAGGAGGACCGTGTTCCTCAACACAGTCACCCTCCCTCCTCGCCGCCCCGCATCACCCGAACCGACCGGGCCCGGTATTCTCCGCACGTCATTCAACAGGTCTCCCTCTCCGTAAGGATCCCCATGAGCGAGTCTCCGTCCAGCCACTCCCCCACCTCTCCCTCACCGCACTCGGGTGCTTCGCCTTCACCCTCCCCCGCTTCCCAGCCCGACCAGATCCGGGACCGCGGCGACGCCGGTTACAACAAGTCGCTGAAGAACCGCCACCTGCAGATGATCGCCATTGGCGGCTCCATCGGCACGGGTCTTTTCATGGGGGCCGGCGGGCGGCTCAAGGACGGCGGAGCGGGCCTGATGTTCGCCTATGCCGTCTGCGGAATCTTCGCCTTCCTCATGGTGCGCGCTCTGGGCGAGCTCGCCATCCGCCGCCCCTCCTCGGGAGCATTCGTCTCCTACGCCCGTGAGTTCCTCGGAGAGAAGGGCGCCTACATCACCGGCTGGTTCTTCTTCCTGGACTGGTCGGTCACCGTGATGGCGGACATCACGGCCGTGGCCCTCTACCTCCACTACTGGACGGCTCTGAAGGTTGTTCCACAGTGGGTCTTCGCGCTCGTGGCACTCGTCCTGGTCTTCATCCTCAACATGCTCAACGTCAAGATGTTCGGCGAGGCGGAGTTCTGGTTCGCGCTCATCAAGGTCGCCGCCATCGTGTCCTTCATGGTGGTGGCCATCGTCGCCATTGTTCTCGGGCTTCACACCGGAACGGATCCCGACGGTGGCGCGATCACCGCAGGGGCTCACAACATCCTCGAAAACGGCGGCTTCTTCCCCGAGGGATTGCCGATCGTCTTCGCCCTGACCCTCGGCGTCGTCTTCGCCTTCGGTGGCACGGAGATGGTGGGCGTGGCGGCCGGAGAGGCGAAGGACGCGGAGAAAATCCTGCCCAAGGCGATCAACTCGATGATTCTGCGCATCTTCGTCTTCTACGTCGGCTCGGTCATGCTGCTGGCTCTGGTCCTGCCCTATACCTCCTACTCGAAGGACCAGTCGCCCTTCGTCACCTTCTTCTCCGGGATCGGTGTGCCCTACGCCGGCGACATCATCCAGGTCGTGGTCCTCACCGCCGCGCTGTCCTCCCTCAACGCCGGCCTGTACGCCACCGGACGCACCCTGCGCTCCATGGCCGTGGCCGGTGAGGCCCCTCGGGTGGCGGCCGGGCTCAACAAGCACCAGGTTCCTGCCGGGGGCATCATCATCACCTCCGCCCTGGGGCTGCTCGGCGTCGTCCTCAACGCCTACCTGCCCGGCGATGCCTTCGACATCGTCATGAACCTGGCCGGCATCGGCATCGCCGGGACCTGGGGAGCCATCCTCGTCACCCACCTCGCCTTCCTGCGCCGGGTGCACGAGGGCAAGGAGGTGCGCCCGGCCTACCGGATGCCCTGGGCCCCCTGGTCCAACTACGCGGCCCTGGCCTTCTTCACCATCGTCGTCGTCTCCAACGTGACCAACCCGGCCGGACGTTGGACCCTGGTCCTGTTCGCCATCGTCGCCGTCATGATGGTGGCAGGCTGGTACACGGTGCGGGGACGCATTCGGGGCGACCTGCTCGACGAGGTCCTCGCCGACGAGGTGGACGAAGCCGCATCCGCCCCGTCGCACGAGGCCTAAGCGGCAGGAGGCTGAGCCCATGCACGTTCACATCACCTACACCGGGGGCACCATCGGGATGGTGGACTCCCCCCACGGCCTCGTTCCCGGTGCGGATCTGGAGGGGTGGCTCGACTCGGTGCTGAAGGGCACGCCCCTGGCTCGCTCGGTATCCGTGACCTCGCTGGAGCCGCTCATCGACTCCTCGAACGCCACCCCGCTGTCCTGGCAGGCGATCGTGGACGACCTGCGCGCCTACGCCGCGGCCGACCCGCAGACCGCCTTCGTCATCCTGCACGGGACCGACACGATGGCCTACACCAGTGCCGCCCTGTCCTATGCGCTGACGGATCTGAGCGTTCCGGTCGTCGTCACCGGTTCCCAGCTCCCCCTCGGAGAACTGGGAACCGACGCCGCAACGAACGTCACCGGGGCGCTCAAGGCCGCCACCTCCGGGCGCCTGAGCGGGGTGGCGCTGTTCTTCGGTCATCGGCTCCTGGCCGGGAACCGGGTGACGAAGTCCTCCTCGTGGGCCTTCACCGGTTTCGAGTCCCCCAACGCGGCCCCTCTGGCCACCACTGGCGCCCCGTGGCAGTGGGCTCCATGCACCCGGGGCGGGGCCGGTTGGAAGGATGCCGCCCCCTACGCCCGTCACGACGTCGTCGTGGTCGACCTGGTCCCGGGCATCACCGCGGCCCGCCTGGAGGCGCTGCTGACACCGCTGCCCGAGGCCGTGATCCTGCGGGCCTTCGGAGTCGGCAACGTGCCGTCCCAGGAGCCGGGGCTGACCGACGTCGTCGAGCGGGTGATCGATGCCGGGACGGCCGTCATCGTCACCTCCCAGTGCCACGAGTCCGAGGTCCTCCTGGGGCACTACGAGGCCGGTGACGCACTGGCCCGCAGTGGCGCCGTCGGCAGCCGCGACATGACCCTGGAGGCCGCCTACGCCAAGGTCCAGTTCCTGCTCTCGCAGGGACTGGAGGGAGACGACCTGGCCGGCTGGATGGGACGCTCCATCGCCGGCGAGCTGAGCCAGTGAACTGAGCCAGTGAGGCGGGCAGCGCCGACACCGGTGCGGCCCGGCTGAGGAATCGGCCCCGGACGACGCGATGTCGTCCGGGGCCGATCTCATGGCCTGCGGGAACCGGTCGGGCCGGCCTGCCCGGCGGTGGTCAGCAGGTGAGTCCCTTGTCCGGCATCGTCCCGTTGAGCAGGTAGGTGTCCACGGCCTTCTTGACGCAGTCGTTGGAGCGCCCGTAGGCGGTGTGTCCGTCGCCCTTCCAGGTCATGAGCTGACCGGACTCGAGCTGATCGGCCAGCGACTCGGACCAGGCGTAGGGCGTGGCCGGGTCACCGGTGGTGCCCACCACGAGGATCGGTGCGGCGCCGGAGGCCGTGATCTTCTCGCGCTTGCGGCTCGACGTGTGGCCCCAGCCCTGGCAGTAGGCGTCGGGGTAGAGCAGCTGGGAGCCGAAGGTGGGCGAGGCCTCGTTGACGGCCTTGGCGTTCTCCTCCCAGGAGGTGTTGTCCCCCTGGACCGGGTAGTCCAGGCAGTTGACCGCCATGAGGGCCTCGGCGCCGTTACCGGAGTAGCTGCCGTCGCTCTGGCGGGAGGAGACGGCGTCGGCGATGGCCAGCAGCGCGCTTCCGTCCGGGTTGCCCATCTTGCCCATCGCCTGAGACAGCGCCAGGGTGAGGGAGGGCCACAGCTGGGTCTGGTACATCGATCCCAGCACCCCGTAGACGGCCAGGTCGTAGGTCAGCGGCCGCTTGTCGTCGGAGGTCGGCAGCGGCGCCGCCTTCGTGGACTCCAGGAGCTCGCGGATCTGGGAGACACCTGAGTCGACGTCGCCGCTCAGGGGGCATCCCAGCTTGGAGCTCTGGCAGCTCTGCACGTAGGCCCGAAGCGACGCCTCGAAGCCCTTGGCCTGCCCCAGGGTCAGCTCCTCAGCGCTCAAGGAGGGATCGACGGCGCCGTCGAGGACCAGCCGCCCGGTGTTGGCCGGGAACAGCTCGGCGTAGGTGGCCCCCAGGTAGGTGCCGTAGGAGAAACCCAGGTAGGTCAGCGTCTGCTGGCCGTCGACCGCCCGCAGGATGTCGAGGTCCTTGGCCGCGCTGATGGTGTCGATGTGGTCCAGGAGCCCCGCGGGGCTGGTCTTCGTCGCACAGGCCTCCCCCATCTTCTGGGCCCGCTCCTGGGTGGCCGCGGCCGAGGGGGTCGCCGGGTCGTTCGCCCCGGCTCGCTCGGCGTCGAGCTCGGCGTCGGTCAGGCAGTCGACTGCCGTGGAGGCGCCCACGCCTCGCGGGTCGAAACCGACGACGTCGTAGGAGCTGGTGAGGTTCTTGGAGAAGTAGGAGCCGACGCTTTCGACCAGCTCGATGCCCGACCCTCCGGGCCCGCCCGGGTTGACGAACAGTGAGCCGACCGAGTCCCCGCTGGCGGTCCGCTTCTTCACCGCGATCTCGATCGTCTCACCGCCGGGGTTGTCGTAGTCCAGCGGCACCTTGACCTTGGCGCAGGTGAAGCCGGTGTCCTTCCCCGACTTCGCCTCCCCCATCCCCTTCTTGTCGCAGGCGTACCAGGAGACCTTCTGGGTGTAGAAGCTCTCCAGCCCGGCCGGGACCGCCGCCGAGGCCGACGCCGTTGCTGGGGTTGCCTTGATCTCGGCTTCGTCCTGGCAGGCGGTCAGACCCCCGCACGCCAGAAGCGCAGCGAGCGCCACGAACAGGGGCTTGATACGAGGCCGAGGAGAGGTCGCAGTAGTCACAAGGTGAACCCTATGCCGCTGGGCCGCCCAGGGGCCTCCTCCTGGAGATGGAGTGGGGAGAAGTTCCCATCGAGGCCCCTGGGGCGGGGACGGTCCGGCCTTACTGACCGCTTGTGCAGGTCAGGCCCTCCTTGGGCAGGGTCCCGCTGGTGAGGTAGGTGTCGACGGCCTTCTGGACGCAGGCCCCCGCGCGCCCGTAGGCGGTGTGGCCGTTGCCCTCCCAGGTCAGGAGCCGGCCGGACTCGAGCTGATCGGCCATGGCCTGGGACCAGGCGTAGGGCGTGGCCGGGTCACCGGTGGTGCCCACCACCAGGATGGGGGCCGCCCCCTTGGCGTGGATGGGAGCGGGCTTGCGGGTCCCGTTGTGCCCCCAGGCCTGGCAACGCGCATCCTGGTTGCCCAAGGAGGCGCCGAAGGTGGGCGAGCTCTGGAGGATCTGCTGGTACTCCTTCTCCCAGCTGGTCATGTCGCCCTGGACGGGGATGTCCTGGCAGTTGACGGCGTAGAAGGTCGGGGCGCTGCCTCCGGCGGTCACCTTGCCGTAGAGCACCTGGATGTAGGAGCCGTCCTTCTGGGTGATGGCCTGGTCGAGGGCATAGGTGAGGAGGGGCCAATATTCGGAGGAGTACAGGAGTCGGCGGATGGCGCTGCGGATCGTGCTGCCGTCCACGGTGACGTTCGGATCCGCGGTCTTGAGCGGTGTCTGGTCCGCCGAGGCGATGAGGGCGCGAACCTGCTGGACTCCGGCGTCGGCGTCACCGGTCAGGGGGCAGCTCTGGCCTTCCTGGACGGCCTGGCCGGACTGGCACTGCTGGACGTAGGTGCGCAGCGCGGCCTCGAAGCCCTGGGCCTGCCCGGCGGCCCGGTCCCCCAGTGACAGGGAGGGGTCGACGGCGCCGTCGAGAACCATGCGGCCGGTGTTGGCGGGGAAGAGCTCGGCGTAGTGAGCCCCCAGGTAAGTGCCGTAGGAGAAGCCCAGGTAGTTGAGCTTCTGGTCCCCGGACAGTGCCCGCAGCACGTCAAGATCCCGGGCCACCGAGACGGTGTCCACATGGTCGAGCAGCCCGGCCGGCTTGGTGTGGGCGGCGCAGCTGGCCTCCTCCTGCGTGAAGTCCTTGGTGATCTCGTCGATCAGGGTCGGGAAGCCGACGTTGGCCTCCGCTCCGCCGTCGGCAGCAGGATTCTCAGCGTCCCGGAAGGGGGTGGGGTCGTCCCCGGCGACGTCGGCGACGAGGGAGCCGGGCTGGGGGTCACTGACGCCCATGCCCCCCTGGGCGGCCTTGGCGGGCTGCTGGCCCGCTCCGTCATCGCAGGTGATGGCGGTGGAGGAGCCGACGCCGCGGGGGTCGAAGCCGATGATGTCGTAGGCCTGGTTGAGGGCGGGCGAGAACTGGATCTCGTTGTTCTCCACCATCTCCACCCCGGAGTAGCCGGGTCCGCCGGGGTTGACGAAGAGGGTGCCCTGGCGCACCGAGCCGGTGGCCTGGTGCTTCTTCATCGCGATCTCAATGGTCTGCCCATCGGGCTTGGAGTAGTCCAGCGGAACCTTGACCTTGGCGCACTGAAAACCGGTCTTGTCAGCAGACTTCTCCACCCCGGCAGTGGCCACGCAGTCGTACCACGCGACCTTCTGACCGTAGAAGGACTCCAGCCCCTTGGGCACCGCCGCCTTGGACGACGCCGCCGGAGCCGACCCCGCAGCGGGCGCCGCAGCAGCAGGAACCACACCGGCCCCCACCCCCAGGCACACACCCGCCACAGCCGCCAGCACCCCGGCAGACACCCGACGACGCCCCGGAGCGACTCGTCGCGGACCGGAGAATTCATTCACGCTATTTTTCATAAACGTTATATTACAAACAGTAAACGGAACGCGTCCGTGTCATGGGTGAGCATCTGAGAGAAGAAAAAGAACCGTGGTTGGGGCGCCTGTCTTCGGCGCCCCAACCACGGTGATGCCTGCCCGCAACGCTCCCTGACGATCCTCAGCGGACAGCCGGCGGGAGGGTGGCGTTTTCTCGCGGGCTCACTCCGTGCCGTGGCACGTCAGCCCCTTCTTGGGCATGGTGCCGCTCAGCAGGTAGGTGTCGACCGCCTTGATGACACAGGGGCCGCGCCCGGAGCTGGCGTAAGCCGTGTGCCCGTTGCCCTCCCAGGTGAGGAGTTGGCCGGAGTCCAGCTGATCGGCCAGGGACACGGCATCCTCGTACGGCGTGGCCGGGTCACCGGTCGTCCCGATCACAAGGATCGGCGCGGCTCCCTTGGCGTGGAGCTTCTTGGACGGCTGGGGGTTGGTGTGCCCCCAGGCCTGGCAGCCCAGTTCGGCACCATCGAACGTGGACGCGAAGCGAGGTGAGGCCTTCTGCACCTTCTCACTCTGCGCCTTCCAGGTGGCCATGTCACCCTCGACCTGGTAGTCCCGGCAGTTGATGGCAATGTTCGCACCGGTGTTGACTAGGGGCTGAGCTTCGAGCCGGTCCGCGATAGCCCTGAAGGCCGAGGCGTCTTTCTGGTTGACGACCTGCCCAAATGCCTCGTTCAGGACGTCCCAGGAGGATTCCGGAGAATAGAGCATGACCGACACGACCTGCTTCATGTCGTCACCCGTGACCGGACGGTTCGCGTCCGAGGAGGGCACGGGCGACTGGTCGGCCGAGTTGAAGATGTCCCCGATCTGCTTGACGCCGGCGTCGGCGTCACCGGAGAGGGGGCAGTTCTGCCCCGACTGGCACCAGGAGACATAGTTGCGCAGCGCCCGCTCGAAGCCCCGGGCCTGCCCGAGAATGTGCTCGCTGAGGCTCAGGCTGGGGTCGAGGGCGCCGTCGAGGACCATGCGGCCGGTGTTGGCGGGGAAGAGCTCGGCGTAGTGAGCCCCCAGGAAGGTGCCGTAGGAGAAGCCCGCGTAGTTGAGCTTCTGGTCCCCGGACAGCGCCCGCAGCACGTCAAGATCCCGGGCCACCGAGACGGTGTCCACGTGGTCGAGCAGCTCGGCAGGCTTGGTGCCCGCCGCGCAGCTGGCCTCGAACTGCTTGAACTGTGCGGAGATGACGGCGGCCCGCTGCTCGAATGTCGCGGCACCTTCTCCGGCATTGACCGGAGCGTCTTCCGTCTTCGCCTCCAGCTCGGTGTCGGAGGTGCAGTTCACGGCGGTGGAGGAGCCGACGCCGCGGGGGTCGAAGCCGATGATGTCGTAGGACTTCTGGACGCCGGCGAAGGTCGAGTCCACCATCGCGCCGACGTCGTCCACCCCGGATCCGCCGGGGCCGCCGGGGTTGACGAAGAGGGTGCCCTGGCGCACCGAGCCGGTGGCCTGGTGCTTCTTCATCGCGATCTCAATGGTCTGCCCATCGGGCTTGGAGTAGTCCAGCGGAACCTTGACCTTGGCGCACTGAAAACCGGTCTTGTCAGCAGACTTCTCCACCCCGGCAGTGGCCACGCAGTCGTACCACGCGACCTTCTGACCGTAGAAGGACTCCAGCCCCTTGGGCACCGCCGCCTTGGACGACGCCGCCGGAGCCGACCCCGCAGCGGGCGCCGCAGCAGCAGGAACCACACCGGCCCCCACCCCCAGGCACACACCCGCCACAGCCGCCAGCACCCCGGCAGACACCCGACGACGCCCCGGAGCGACTCGTCGCGGACCGGAGAATTCATTCACGCTATTTTTCATAAACGTTATATTACAAACAGTAAACGGAACGCGTCCGTGTCATGGGTGAGCATCTGAGAGAAGAAAAAGAACCGTGGTTGGGGCGCCTGTCTTCGGCGCCCCAACCACGGTGATGCCTGCCCGCAACGCTCCCTGACGATCCTCAGCGGACAGCCGGCGGGAGGGTGGCGTTTTCTCGCGGGCTCACTCCGTGCCGTGGCACGTCAGCCCCTTCTTGGGCATGGTGCCGCTCAGCAGGTAGGTGTCGACCGCCTTGATGACACAGGGGCCGCGCCCGGAGCTGGCGTAAGCCGTGTGCCCGTTGCCCTCCCAGGTGAGGAGTTGGCCGGAGTCCAGCTGATCGGCCAGGGACACGGCATCCTCGTACGGCGTGGCCGGGTCACCGGTCGTCCCGATCACAAGGATCGGCGCGGCTCCCTTGGCGTGGAGCTTCTTGGACGGCTGGGGGTTGGTGTGCCCCCAGGCCTGGCAGCCCAGTTCGGCACCATCGAACGTGGACGCGAAGCGAGGTGAGGCCTTCTGCACCTTCTCACTCTGCGCCTTCCAGGTGGCCATGTCACCCTCGACCTGGTAGTCCCGGCAGTTGATGGCAATGTTCGCACCGGTGTTGACTAGGGGCTGAGCTTCGAGCCGGTCCGCGATAGCCCTGAAGGCCGAGGCGTCTTTCTGGTTGACGACCTGCCCAAATGCCTCGTTCAGGACGTCCCAGGAGGATTCCGGAGAATAGAGCATGACCGACACGACCTGCTTCATGTCGTCACCCGTGACCGGACGGTTCGCGTCCGAGGAGGGCACGGGCGACTGGTCGGCCGAGTTGAAGATGTCCCCGATCTGCTTGACGCCGGCGTCGGCGTCACCGGAGAGGGGGCAGTTCTGCCCCGACTGGCACCAGGAGACATAGTTGCGCAGCGCCCGCTCGAAGCCCCGGGCCTGCCCGAGAATGTGCTCGCTGAGGCTCAGGCTGGGGTCGAGGGCGCCGTCGAGGACCATGCGGCCGGTGTTGGCGGGGAAGAGCTCGGCGTAGTGAGCCCCCAGGAAGGTGCCGTAGGAGAAGCCCGCGTAGTTGAGCTTCTGGTCCCCGGACAGCGCCCGCAGCACGTCAAGATCCCGGGCCACCGAGACGGTGTCCACGTGGTCGAGCAGCTCGGCAGGCTTGGTGCCCGCCGCGCAGCTGGCCTCGAACTGCTTGAACTGTGCGGAGATGACGGCGGCCCGCTGCTCGAATGTCGCGGCACCTTCTCCGGCATTGACCGGAGCGTCTTCCGTCTTCGCCTCCAGCTCGGTGTCGGAGGTGCAGTTCACGGCGGTGGAGGAGCCGACGCCGCGGGGGTCGAAGCCGATGATGTCGTAGGACTTCTGGACGCCGGCGAAGGTCGAGTCCACCATCGCGCCGACGTCGTCCACCCCGGATCCGCCGGGGCCGCCGGGGTTCATGAAGAGGGTGCCCTGGCGCACTGAACCGGTGGCCTGGTGCTTCTTCATCGCGATCTCAATGGTCTGCCCATCGGGCTTGGAGTAGTCCAGCGGAACCTTGACCTTGGCGCACTGAAAACCGGTCTTGTCAGCAGACTTCTCCACCCCGGCAGTGGCCACGCAGTCGTACCACGCGACCTTCTGACCGTAGAAGGACTCCAGCCCCTTGGGCACCGCCGCCTTGGACGACGCCGCCGGAGCCGACCCCGCAGCGGGCGCCGCAGCAGCAGGAACCACACCGGCCCCCACCCCCAGGCACACACCCGCCACAGCCGCCAGCACCCCGGCAGACACCCGACGACGTCGAAGGCCACCGGAGCCTCTTGCGTCGCTCACACCCGTGGACGAGGGACGATCAGGACGATTCTGGGGAGGATGCTTCATTCTCGTTTCCATGGGCACCATCATATGAACCGACCAGCAGGTGCATGCTCCCTCTCAGGGATGAGATGGGCCGCGCCCCTCTCCCCCACGAGTCCCGTTGCCCTCCGGGTCCTCAGCGGGCACCAGGTTCCAGGAGGCGGCCCAGGCCCAGATCTGGTCGAGCTCCTCCTCCATGAGGTAGCGGGCCCTGGGCTCGGTGAGTGCCCGAGCGGTCATTCCTCCCAGCGCCACCGTGCCCGCCTCGCTGTGTACTGTCGCCTGCACGCTCGGGCCTGCCTCGCGGAAGCGCAGAGCGGATCGGGGTTGCCGGGCGATGTCGAAGTCGTCCCGGGAACCGGGCCAGGCGAGGTTGTGGGAGCGCAGCAGCGTCCTGCTGTGGATGCCGCTGCGGTCGAAGACGGTCCGCGGCCGCAGGGTCAGGTAGCCCATGAGGAGGCACAGTGCCGCCGCGGCGAGGCAGGCGAGCATTCCCCGGTACTGCCCAAAGGTCATGATTGCCAGCCCGATGGCCAGCCCCAGGAGGCCGACGGCGGTCAGCCCCCAGGCGATGACTCGCTCCTGCGGGCTCGATCTACGGATGATCGGCTCGAACCGAGCGGCGTGGTCGGCGTCCTCGGCCCCGGACTGTGTCACGGTCATGTCACGACTCTTGCACACCTGTCCAAAGCCGTCCTGGTTTTGGAGGTCGCTCCGGCAGTGACCCGCGCCCGACGACGGCGACCTCATGCCCCGCCGCAGCTCGGGCGGGACAGGGTGCTCATCGTCCTTCGGCCTGGGGTCGCAGCTGGACCATGAGGGCCTCGACGGCCAGCAGCGGGGCGGCGTTGGAGCGCAGGCGGCTGCGGCACTCCTCGATGGCGGCGATACGGGCCAGGGACTGCTCGGGGCTCGTCGTACGGGCGGCCTGGTCGACGGCGTCGGACAAGTCGAGGTTGACGCGCTCGACATCGCTGCCCATCTGAGTGGTGAGCACGTCACGGTAGAAGGACAGCAGGTCAATCATGGCCCGGTCCAGCACGTCGGTGCGGGCACGCTTGGCGCGGCGTTTCTGGTCCTCCTCGAGCTGGCGGATCTGGGCGCGCAGGGCCGCCGGGATCTTCCCGTCGCTCTCCAGGCCGAGGGCGCGGGTGAGCTCGGCCTTCTCGCGGGCGTCGCGCTCGGCGGTGGCCTCCTTGGCCTCGGACTCGGCGGCCTCCACCAGGGAGGCGGCGGCCAGGACGGCGTCCCCGACACTGCGCAGGGAGACGGGGGCCAGCAGGAGGCGGCGGCGCCGGTCCCAGGCGTCGGCGTCGGTGGCCAGGTGGCGGGCGAGCCCGATATGCGACTGGCTGGCCCGGGCGGCCCGGGCGGCCAGCTCGGAGTCGGCGCCGTCGCGGCGCACGAGGAGCTCGGCGACGGCGTCGGCCGGCGGGATCCGCAGCGTCACCAGGCGGCAGCGGGAGCGGATGGTGGGCAGGACGTCGTCGGCGCTGGGGGTGCACAGCAGCCAGACGGTCTGGGGCGGGGGCTCCTCGATGGACTTGAGCAGGACGTTGGTGGTGCGCTCGGCCATGCGGTCGGCATCCTCGACGAGGATGACGCGCCAGCGCCCGGTCCAGGGGCGGCGCTGGGCCTCACCGATGAGGGTCTTGACCTCGTCCATGGTGATGATGAGCTTCTCGGTGGCCAGGCGCACGACGTCGGGGTGGGAGCCGGCCATGACGTCACGGCAGGGCTTGCACTGCCCGCAGCCGGGCACGGGGCCGGTGCACTGCAGGGCGGCGGCGAAGGCGCGGGCGGCGTTCGAGCGGCCCGATCCGGGCGGGCCGGTCACGAGCCAGGCGTGGGTCATGGCGAGCCCGGCCGCTGCTGCCGCCGCAGAGCCCGCTCCCCCGTCTCGCGCCCCCTCGGGGGCGAGACCGGCGGCGTGCGCCTCGCGCTGCTGGGCGGCTTGGCGGGCGGCCTGGGCTGCGGCGGTGAAGGCGGCCACGGCGCTCTCCTGGCCGACGACGTCCTCCCACACACTCATGAGCGCGCCTCCCCGCCTGGTCCAGCGGCGCTGCGGCGGGCGGCGGCCTCCACGAAGGCCTCCAGCCCCAGGAGCACGCCCTGGTGGGCCCCGCCGTGGGCGAGGTGCACGCCGTGGCGGCGCACGGCGGCGACAACGGCCTCGATGACGTCGTCGGCCACCTGGTCGACGGGCCGGTCGGCGTCGACGACGACGAAGCGCTCGGGCTCGGCCTGGGCCAGGGTGAGGAACTGCTCGCGCAGGGCGACGCGGAAGGCGTCCCCCTCCTGCTCGAGGCGGTCCTTGGCTCCGCGGCCGGTGGTGCGTCGCTCGGCCAGGTCGGGGTCGCCGTCGAGCAGAACGGTCAGGTCCGGCAGGAGGCCCTCGGTGGCCCACAGGGACAGGTCGCGGACCTCCTGGGGGCCGAGCGAGCGGGCCGCGCCCTGGTAGGCGACGGAGGAGTCGAGGTAGCGGTCGGCCAGGACGACGGCGCCGCGTTCGAGGGCGGGGCGCACGCGGGTGGCGATGTGGTGGGCGCGGTCGGCGGCGTACAGGAGGGCCTCGGCGCGCGGGGCGACGTGCCCGCCGTGCAGGAGGAGGCGGCGGATCTCGACGCCGAGCTCGGTGCCGCCCGGTTCACGGGTGAGGATGTGGTCCACGTCCGCTGCGGTCAGAAGGTCGGCGAGGATGCGGATCTGCGTCGTCTTGCCGACACCGTCGCCTCCCTCGAAGGAGATGAACAGACCGGGGCCGGACGGGGGCGGGACGGGGGCGCCGGAAGCAGCGGGAGGGGCAGCGGTGGTCACAGGCCCAGGGTAACGGTCCGTGGGGAAGGCCCCGGGAGCGCCGACCGGTCGCCGGCAGGCGCACTGGGTGAGGTGGCGCCCTGGAGCGTGGAACGGCGTCGTCACCGGCCACCGCCACTCATGCTCTCAGGCGATGCTCTCAGTGGTCCTGGCGGAGGTAGATACGGCAGCAGGTCCGCCAGGAGGCTCCCAGCCCCACGGCGGAGAGCACGGCGATGAGCCCGAGCCCGCCGGCCAGCACCACCTGCTGAGGCATGGACTCCAGTGCACTCAGCACCCCGAAGACCACGGGCATCTCGATGCAGAAGCCGATGGCGAGGCCCCACAGGGCGAGCACGGGCAGGGAGGTGGTCCCGCCATACGCGACAAGCAGGACAGGCTCCACCGCGGCGATCACCCCAAAGAGGAACAGAAAGGTGAGGCGCCGGCCCACGGCGTCGTTCGATAACCCACCCACGGCCAGGAGCACTGCTGTTTCCCCGACGAACAGGATCACCCAGCCGGCAGCGAGCAGGAGGTAGCGGGCAGCCAGGACATCAAGACGAGTAACGGGCAGCGCCGCGTAGAGCTGACGCATCCGGGCCTCACGGGAGGGCCGCCACAGATCCAGAACCACCATCAACGCCGCGGCCGGCAGGTAGTAGACCAGGTTCTCCGGGGAGAAGATTCCCAGCCAGCCCCTCAGCCCGGGCACGACCGCCCCCAGGGCACCGAGCGCGTACAGTCCCAGCAGCGCCGCGGTGTCCCGTCGCCTCCAGGCGATGAGCAGCTCCAGGCGCATGACGGCTCTCACCGTCTCCCACCGGCTCAGGGCACCTGGCCCCCGCACCACCGCAGGCGCACTGGGAACCTGAGTGCCGCAGGACTCGGCGGCAGTGGGCAGAGTGGCTGCGGCCCGCGCAGCGGACACGACGGACTCGGACGTGGGCACGGACTCGGGCATGGTCGATCTCCTCACTTCTTCTTGCTTCTTCCTCGGCCGGGCCTCAGTGGTCCTGGCGCCCGTACCAGCGGAGGGCCACCACCAGGGAGGCGCCCAGGAGGGCGGGGCAGGCCAGGGCCGCCAGGACGGCGGGTGCCGGCTCGCGCAGTACCTCGGCCACGGGTCCTGCCAGCAGCGGGGTGCCGCCGTAGAGGGCCCCGGCTCCCGCCCCGAGGCACAGCCCCCACACCCACAGGGCCCGCTCGGGGGCCAGGCATAGGAACAGGGGCAGCCCGAGAGCCGCGGACAGGCAGATGACGACCATGCCGGCCATGAGGCCACCCCAGTCACCGGTGAGAGCGGCCACCAGCACGCAGACCAGGCCGGAGAGGAGCGCCAGGGCGACCCCCTCGACCCAGCGGGCACCGACCAGCTCGCTACGCCGCAGCGGCAGCGCCCCGTAGAGGCGCTCCATGTGGTGAGCGGACTCAACGGCCCCCTGGGCGTACTGGGCGCACAGTCCCAGGGCGACCCCCGCCATCACCGTCGTCTGCAGACGGCCGGCCAGGACGTCCATGGCGATGAACAGCGCCAGCGCCAGGGGCAGGAGGAGCAGTGGACCACGCCGGCGCAGCACGATGAGGTCGAGCCGCAGCACCGCCCCCACCCCGGCGAGCGCCGTCTCGCCGCTGCCCTCAGGGCCGGCCGGCCCAGTCGGCGCGGTCGCTCCGCTGCCCCGGCAGCCATCCGGCGCCACCCCCGTCGTCGTCTCCATCATCGTGGCGCTCACTGGTCCTGCTTGAGGTAGAGGTAGTGGCTCAACACCCACAGGCCGATGAGGGCGCCGGCCCCCAGGGCCAGGAGCAGGCCGCCTCCCGTCGTCGTCCCCGCAGGGAGGTCCCAGATCGGCCCGACGCTGGATACCAGCAGGCCCAGAGCCCCGATGGCAAGGATCGAAGCGACAAGGATCGAAACCGCCCAGACGAGCAGACCGCGCCCAGGCCCGAAGTGCAGGAACACGGGAATTCCCAGGGCCTGCCCCGTGATGAGGACGAGGGGAAAAACGAGCAGCTTCCCCGGGTGCACGCCCAGAGGCAGGCCTATGGCCGCATAGAGGACCGAGGCGGCCAGGAGATGCAGCATCGCGAGCGCCCAGTAGGAGTTGACGACGTCGGCCCGGGAGACGGGCAGGGAGGCCAGCAGACGGTTGATGCCGGAGCGCTCGGCCATCACTCCCGAGAGGCCCCCGACCAGGGCGGTCCCCGCAAGGAATCCGCTGACCGGGGCAGTACTGCCGAAGACGATGCCGGCGGCGCCAACGATGAGGAGAAGGCCGAGGAGAGAGGGCAGAGGACCCCGCATGCTCAGGAAGTGCAACCGCACCAGCAAGAGCACCCGGCCGACCCGTCCGGGCCCGCCCGCGGCACCCCTCATCGTCGCGCCGGCCGGCACCTCGGCCACTGCGGCTGCCTCGGCGGGGCGCTCACGTCGATCCGTGGTCATGAGGTCATTCACGGCCCGCCTCCTTGGCGATGTGCACGGCGAGGTCCTCAATGGTGGGGGTCTCGACGACGACGCGGTCGGCCAGCGCCTCAGCGGCGTCGGCCGGCATCATGGCCTCCCAGCCCAGCGACGTGCTGCGCAGCCCGAGGCCGGCCTGGCGCACGGCGTCGGTCAGGTGCTCGGGGGTGCCGCGCACAAGCCGGAAGGAGCCGAGGATCTCCTCAGCGGTGCCGTTGGCCACGACCCTGCCCCGGCTGAGGATGACCAGGTAGTCGGCCAGCCGATCGAGGTCGGAGGTGATGTGGGTGGAGAACAGGATGGTGCGGCCCTCCTCCACCATGAACTGGGCGAGCATGTCCACCATCTCGCTGCGGGCCAAGGGGTCCAGACCGCCGGTGGGCTCATCGAGGATGAGCAGCTCGGGATCGTGAGCCAGGGCCACCGCCATCTGCAGGCGCATGCCCATGCCTCGGCTGAGCTCCTTGACCTTCTTGGTGGGGGCCAAGCCCGCGGCCTGGAGCTCGGCGTCGTAGCGCTCCTGGGACCAGGTGGGGAAGAAGCGCCCGATGCCGCGACCCAGGTCCTTCAGGCGCCATTCGGGGTTGTAGGGCGGGGCGTCGAAGACGACACCGATGCGCTCGTGTCCCACCGTGGTGGCCGAGCCGGAATCGGGGTGGATCATACCCAGGGCGGCCTTGATAGTGGTGGTCTTCCCCGAGCCGTTGGCCCCGACGAAGCCCGTCACGTAACCGGCGGGTACGGAGAAGGTGACGTCGTTGAGACTGAAGTCCGGGTAGTGCTTGGTCAGGTGGGAGATCTCGACGGGGTTCACTGCTTCTCCTTGGAAGTGGCGGGGGTGGCGGAGGTGGCGATGATGGTCTGCAGCATGGCGTGGAGCTCCTCGTCGCTGAGCTGGGCCAGGCGCGCGCGCTCCACGGCGCGGTCGAGGTGCTCCTCGACCTCCCGCAGCACCTGCTCGCGCACCAGCTCGGAGTCCCGAGGCAGGACGAAGTAGCCCTTGCCGGGAACATTGGCCAGGAAGCCCTCGGCGACGAGGTCGGAGTAGGCGCGGGTGGTGGTGATGACGCTGACGCGCAGGTCCCGGGCCAGCGCCCGGATCGAGGGCAGCATCTCGTCGGCCTCCACCTGGCCGGTCAGGATCGCGTCCCTGACCTGCTGGGCGATCTGCTCGTAGATGGGAACTCCTGCCGTGTTGGACAGGACGACCGAGAGCGGCATGGCAACTCCTTCTGTACATACACACTATAGACAGTATGTGCACAGGGGAGTCAAGTGCTGGTCCACCGCATACGGTGTGGGACACCGGTGACCGAGGCGCCTCGGAGCAGAGACGACCCCGGCGACCGGGCCCAGGTGCAGGCCCAGTCGCCGGGATTCAGGAACAGGTCAGGTCACTGCGCCCTTCAGACGTCGCCGCTGCGCGCCGTCGACTATCGCGATGGCAGCTGGACGGGTAAGGCGCGGCGAGGCGGGGCTCAGCCCTCGCTTCCCTGCTGGCGGGTCTCAGTGTTGTGGCCGAAGTCCTCCACCGTCGGACTGTTGCCGGCCCAGACCACCTCCGCGTTGGTTCCCTTGATGACGACGCGGTCGACGTCCTTGACGTACACGGTGACGTTGTTGCCGGAGATGGTCAGCAGACCGACGTAGTCGGCGAAGACCTTCGTGTTGTTGGCGGCGACACTAAGACTGTTCACCTCCCCCTCGATACGGACGTCGTCGCCGGACTTGTTCAGGAGCATGGTCGGGCTCGCCGAGACGGTCTGCTCCACGAACTCCAGGTCGCTCAGCCAGTCGCTGTCGGTGATGGGCGCCCGAGCTCCGGGGCGCTCACCACTCGCGGGCTGGGCGCCGGCCTCGGGGGCGCTGGAACCGACGGCGGCAGGCGAGGTCTGTTCCTGGGTACTGGGCGCAGCGGCCTGCGATCGGGGCGCTTGGGAGGCGGTCGTCGCAGTCGTTGACGGCGACGACGATGCCGGCTGCTCCGACGGCGAGCCCTCCTGACCCGCTGCTGCGGCGGTTCCCTGGTCGGTCGAGCCTCCACCCACTGAGATGGAGCAGGCGCTGATGCCGGTCAGGGACAGGGCCACGAGGATGACGGCGGCTGCGCGGCGAGGACGGAGGGGACGAGTGGTCGGGGACATGGTTCTTCTCCGGTATCCAGATGTGGTGCGGGAGGTCGGGTGGGCATCATGCAAGAGTGACCTGATGGCCGGGAGACGGCTCAGAAGGCCGGGACGAAGACCTCGACGCGGCGATTGAGGCGGCGGCCGCCGGGATTGTCGGAGCCGTCGGGGTTCTCGTTGGGAGCCACCGGCTTGGTCTCGCCGTAGCCGACGGCCTCCAGATCAGCGGTGACACCGTTGGACTTCAGGGCGCTTGAGACGGCCTGCGCCCGCTGCTCGGAGAGCTTCTGGTTGAAGGCGTCGTCGGAGACGGAGTCGGTGTGGCCCTGAACCTGAACCTTGGGGGCCTTGGAGTCCTTGAGGACGGTGGCCAGGTTGATGAGCGTGGTCGAGGCCTCACCGCGCAGGTCGGATGAGCCGAAGTCGAACAGGACGCTGTCCTCCAGGGTGATGACGGTGCCGCAGGACTGCACGGGCTTGGCGGCGTCGATGGAGGGGAAGGTGCCGACCTTGCCGGCCTTGGGGACGGGCTTGGCCGAGATCGTGGAGCCGTTGACGATGGCGCTGCCATCGCCAAGGTTGGTGATGGAGATCGTGCCGTCGCTGTAGCTGCCCGAGCCGTCACCGTTATTGGTGATGGAGACCCCGGAGCGGCTGTAGGTGCCCGAGCCCTTGCCGTCGAGGGTGATGGACTCCCCGGTGGTGGAGTTGCTGTAGGTGCCTGAGCCGTCGCCGTTGACGGTGACCGAGAGGTAGTCGTCGCTGTAGGTGCCCGAGCCGTCACCGTTGTTGGTGATGGAGACCTTCCCGTCGGAGTAGGTGCCCGAGCCGTCACCGTTGTTGGTGATGGAGACCTTCCCGTCGCTGAAGGTTCCCGAACCGTCACCGTTGTTGGTGACCGAGGTGCTCCCCGAGCTCGTGGTCATCGAGCCGTCCCCGCCCAGGACCGTGGAGCCGGAGACGAGCGATCCGCTCGCGTCGCAGCGGGCGGGCCTGACAGTGATGCCGGGCTGGGAGGTGATGGAGCGCGTGAGATCCGGGGTGAAGGCGCCCGTGGACTGGGTGAGCAGGCTGAGATCGGGCAGGGAGATCATGGGGATCGGGGGATCTGTCCGGGTTCATAGCCGGCCACGGCCTGGCCCGCGGAGCCGGAGGTTCCCGACGCCGAGGCGGAGGCGGAGCCCTGGGTGCTTCCCGCGGAGCCGGCGGAGTCCGAGCCGGCCTGACTGGCCTGGGCCTGCTGCCCCTGGGCCTGCGAGGACGAACCGCCTCCGATGGACAGGGAGCAGCCGCTCAGCGCGAGGGCGGCGATCAGGGACAGGGAGGGCAGGGAGACGAGTGCTTTTGTCATGACCTGAACGTTACTGAATCGTTGTCGCCGCTCGGTTCCCGCCCTGTCGCAGGACTGCGACAGAGGCGCGGCGGGGTGATGGAGGGTTCTTCAGCCCCGGCCGCCGGCGCGCCATGCGGTCACGGCGTCTCCGCTGGGCCCGCGACGGGCAGGCTCAGCCACACCCGGGTCCCCACGCCCTCCCGGGAGGCCATGCGCACGCTGCCGCCGTGGCGGCGCACGATCGTGGAGACCAGCGCCAGCCCCAGCCCCGAGCCCGGTAGGCCCCGGGCGTTGCCGGCCCGGGCCAGCTCGCTCCACACGGCCGGCAGGTCGGCCTGCGGCACCCCGATCCCGGTGTCGGCCACCTCGATGGTGACAGTGCCCGACTCCTCCCGACCGCGCACCTCGACGGTCCCGCCGGGCTGGGTGTACTTGGAGGCGTTGGAGATGACGTTGTAGACGGCCGAGTACAGCAGGTCGCCGTCGCCGCGCACATGCGACAACGGCCATGGCACCTGCGGCAGATCCAGACGGATCTTGGGCCCGCCGCCACGCGCCGCCCCCTCCTCGCCGACCGCCTGGGCGGCGTCGTGGACGGTCTCGGCGATGTCGACGTCCTCCAGTGAGAGCGCGGCCGTCTCCAGGTCGGCCAGCTTGCGCAGGTCCGTCACCAAGCGCCCCATGCGGCGGGCCTGAGCGTCGACGACGTCGACCCGGGCCTGCAGCTCGTGGGGCGGGGCCTGCGGCAGGTCGGCGACGGCGGCCCGCACCGCCGTCAGCGGGTTCTTCAGCTCGTGGTCCAGCCGGCGCAGGAACTGCTGGTGACGAGACCACGCCTCCTCCTGGGCCTGACGTCGCCCCCGCTGCTCGGCCAGACGCAGCCTGCGGCGGATCACGGCCACTGCCAGGGCGAGCAGCAGCAGCACGATCCCGGTCTGCGCCACCACCAGCGGCACTGCCGTGGAGATGACCACCGGGACCAGTCCGAAAGCCGCATAGGAGGCCGCCGCCGCGACGGCCACGACCGCCGCCGCCAGCACCCATCCGATCCAGCCGGCCCGCCGGGGCGTCTCCGTCGTGGGGTCTAGAGGTGCCGGGGCGGCTTCGGCGACGGCTTCGGCAACGACCCCGGCCGAGGGCTCGGCGGGGCGTGGCTCGACCGCCGGCTGCGGCGGGTTCGCCGGCTGGCCGGCCAGCGGGTGGGCGACCGGCTGTCCGGACTGCTCAGTCTGCGTCGGCTGCCCAGCCTGCTCTGTGGGCCAGGTGACCGGCATGGTGCTCGGCCCTCCCGTATCCACCGCCGGCTCCATGTAGCGGGTACGGCCGTCCTGCGCGGGCACCGGACGCGGCGGGACCGAGGGCGGCAGCTGAGGCGACATCGGCGAGCGGCTCATGCCCGGACCTCGGCCCGGAAGCGGTAGCCGACGGAGGGGACCGTCTCGATGTAGGTGGGGTGGGTGGCGTCGTCGCCCAGGGCCTGGCGGATCTCGCGGATGCGGTGGTCGACGGCGCGCGTGGAGGTGGCGAAGTCGATGCCCCACAGGGAGGCCAGCAGGGCGTCCCGGGTGTGGAGCTCGCCGGGATGGCTCATGAGGTAGTCCAGGAGCATCGTGGCCTTCGGGGTGAGCGTCACCTCGCGTCCCGACAGGGTCACTCGCCGCGAGGTCCGCTCCAGGACGAGCTGTCCGGCCGTGAGCCGGGCGGCGGAGGTCAGCGGCTGGGCCACGCCGCGGGTACGGCGCAGCACCGCGCGGATCCGGGAGGCGAGCTCGGCGGGGTCGAAAGGCTTGGACAGGTAGTCGTCGGCGCCGTCGTCGAGGGCCGAGACCCGCTCGTAGGAGGCGTCCACCTGGGTGAGCAGGATGATGGGGGTCCAGGCCCCACCGGCCCTGACCCGCCGCACCAGCTCGCGCCCATCCATCCTGGGCATGAGGACGTCGGAGACGATGATGTCTACCTGGTAGGAGGCCAGGATGTCCAGGGCCTCCATCCCGTCCGAGGCGAGCAGGACCCGGTACCCGCCGCGCTCCAGGTAAGGGCCCAGGGAGCGGCGGATGGGGGCCTCGTCGTCGACGAGCAGGACGGTGGCGGACGGAACCGGTGCGGCGGGATGGGTCACGACAGACTCACTGGGAGAGCTTCCCGGTGGTGTTGCCGGCGCCGAGGTCCTGGATCGTCGGGTCGTCGCCCAGCCAGTGGACGGTGACGTTGGAGCCCTGGATGGTCAGGTGGTCGATGTCGCGGGCGTAGACGGTGACGTTGGAGCCCTGAACGGTGAGGGTGTCGACGTCCTCCGCGGCGACCTTGACGTCAGAGCCCTGAACCGCCAGCGTGTCGAGGTCGCCGACCAGGTTGAGGGTCGTTCCGGCTCCCTGGACGGTATAGGTACCGGAGACCTCGGTGCGCTGACCGGTGCTCTGGATGTCCTTCCAGGTCGGGTCCGTGATGGGGGCGTCGTCGCCGTCCTTGTCGTCATCCGTGTCCCCGGCCTTGTTGCTGGGGGCCGTGGAGGCCTGGGCCGAGCCGCCGGAGGAGGACTGGGAGTCGGCCGTCGCGGCCCCCTTGGCATCGGCCTTGGACGCATCCTTGGAGTCGGCGCTCTGCGAGTCCTTCTGCTCGGACTGGGTGGCCGGCGTGCCGGAGTCCCCGGAGCCGGAGCCGTTGACGGACAAGGAGCAGGCGCCCAGGGTCAGGGACAGGGCCAGAGCGGCGGTACCGGCGAGAGCGATCTTGGGCAGATGCATGATGGGTTCCTCTCAGGAATCATGGGGGATGTTGTACACCAGATACAATACCGGCTAGGTGTTCCCTCCTCGTCGCGGTGCTGTCGCAGAACTGCGACACCAGCCGCGATGATGCTCACGGGTCACTGGGCTTGCGCGGACGGGGACATTCTGCGCCGTCGGGGACCTTTGCTCGCAGGCGGGGGCACTCGACGCCGTCGGGGACAGGAATCCGGTCCCCGGACGCGCGGACTGTCCCCGACCAGAGGAGAACGCACCCCGGCGCGTGGAATGTCCCCGGCCAAGGCTCGCGACGGAGGCCTGCGGCAGTGGCCGGCGACGGCGGCAGTAGTACCAGCTGCCCGCACCAACGCTGCACGTCCGCAGCAGGGCCGCAAGCCCACGCCATTGCCGCTGGCCCGCACCGACGCTGCACGTCCACCTATGTGAGCAGATGATAGGAGTCCAGGCCCGGCCACCCCTGATCCGTCACGCTCCAGGTGGGGGGCCCAGTGAGAGACGGGCAGGGGCTTCATCGTTCATGACAGGATGATGGCGGACGGAGCCGGTGCGGCACGATGGGCCATGGCAGTCTCACTGGGTGAGTTTCCCGGTGGTGTTGTTGGCGCCAGTGTCCTGGATGTCGGGGTCGTCACCCAACCAGTGGACGATGGCATTGGAGCCCATGATGCGGAGGTGCTTGATGTCGCGGGCGTAGACAGTGACGTTGGAGCCCCTAATGGTCACCGTGTCCACATCCTCGGCGGCGACCCTAACATCAGATCCTCCGACGTTCAGATCCCCGATGCTACCGACCAGGTTGTAGGTAAGTCCGTCGCCCACGACAGAAAAATTGCGTAAGACCTCCTCCCGATCCCCTTTGCTGATGATGTCCTTCCAGGTGGGGTCTGTAATGGGAGCGGCAGCGGCCTGAGCTGAGCCGCCGGAAGAGGATTGGGGGTCGGCCGCCTCCTCCCCCTGGGTATCAGTATTGGACAATTCCTTCTGTTCGGACTGGGCGGCCGGCGTGCCGGAGTCCCCGGAGCCGGAGCCGTTGACGGACAGGGAGCAGGCGCCCAGGGTCAGGGACAGAGCCAGGGCGGCGGTACCGGCGAGAACGTTCTTGGGCAGACGCATAACGGGCCCTCTCAAGGATCACGTGGGGAGCTATACGCGAAACACAATACCGGTCGAATACCCCCCCTATCGTCGCAGTACTGTCACAGAACTACGACACGGGCCACGATGATGCTCACGGGGCACTGGGCTTGCGCGGACGGGGACATTCTCCGCCGTCGGAGACCTTTGCTCGCAGGCGGGGGCACTCGACGCCGTCGGGGACAGGAATCCGGTCCCCGGACGCGCAGACTGTCCCCGACCGAAGGAGAACGCACCCCGGCGCGCAGAATGTCCCCGGCCAAGGCTCGCGACGGCGGCCAGCAGCAGTGGCCGGCGACGGCGGCAGTAGTACCAGCGGCCCGCACCGACGCTGCACGTCCACAGCAGGGCCGCAAGCCCACGCCATTGCCGCAGGCCCGCACCAACGCTGCACGTCCACCGCGCCGCCGCAGGCCCGCCCCACCGCGCCCCTCAGCCCTCCTTCGAGGCGGCCGCCTTGCTCGACGCCGTCTTAGCGGCGGTCTTCTTAGCGGCTGTCTTCTTGGCGGCGGCCTTCTTCGTCGTGGTCTTCTTGGCGGTGGTCTTGCGGGTGGTGCGCTTCTTGGCCGGGCCCTTGGCGCGCTTGTCCGCGAGCAGCTCGAAGGCCCGCTCGGCGCTGATGGTGGCCGGGTCCTCGCTGCGGGGCACGGTGACGTTGGTCTGCCCGTCAGTGATGTAGGGGCCGAAGCGACCGTCCTTGATGACCACCGGCTTCTCAGTGGCCGGGTCCTGCCCCAGCTCCCGCAGCGGCCCGCGGGCGGCCGCCTGCCCTCGACGCCGCTTGGGCTGGGCGAAGATCTCCAGGGCCTGCTCCAGGGTGACGGTGAAGATCTGCTCTTCGGTCTCCAGGGAGCGCGAGTCCGTGCCCTTCTTGAGGTAGGGCCCGTAGCGGCCGTTCTGGGCGGTGATGTCCTCCCCCGACTCCGGGTCCTGGCCGACGACGCGCGGCAGGCTCAGCAGGTCCAGGGCCTGCTCCAGGGTCACGGTGGACAGGTCCATGGAGCGCAGGAGGCTGGCGGTACGGGGCTTGGGCTTGGCTGCCTTCGCGGTCTTCTTCGCCTTCGTCGATTTGGCCGTCTTCGCAGTCTTGGTCGCCTCCGCCTCGGCCGTCTCCTCCGGCTCGGGCAGGACCTCGGTGACGTAGGGGCCGTAGCGGCCGTCCTTGGCGATGATGACGTGCCCGCTGGCCGGGTCGACGCCGAGCTCGCGGCCGTCGTCGGCGGCGCGGGTGAAGAGCTCGCGGGCCTTGTCCACGGTCAGCTCGTCGGGGGCGAGGTCGGCCGGGACGTTGGCACGCTTGCCCTCGGCGTCCTCCAGGTAGGGGCCGTAGCGCCCCACGCGCAGGGTGATGCCCTCGCCGATCTCGATGGAGTTGACGGCGCGGGCATCGATCTCACCGAGGTTGTCCACCAGGCCCTTGAGCCCCTGGGCGCGCAGCGCAGCCGCCGCGGCCTCAAGCTCGTTCGAGGCGGCCTGGACGGCCTGCTCGGTGCCGGCCCCACCCTGCCCGTTGTAGAAGCGCCGCAGCCAGGCGACCCGGTCCTCCTCGCCGGCGGCGATCCGGTCCAGGTCGCGCTCCATGGAGGCGGTGAAGTCGTAGTCGACGAGCTCGGCGAAGTTCTCCTCCAGCAGCCGAGTGACGGCGAAGGCGAGCCAGGTCGGCACCAGGGCCTGGCCTCGGTGGTCGACGTAGCCGCGGTCGGAGATGGTGGACATGGTGGCCGCATACGTCGAGGGGCGGCCGATCTCGCGCTCCTCAAGGGCTTTGACCAGGGAGGCCTCGGTGTAGCGCGGCGGCGGCGTGGTCTCGTGGCCGGAGGCCTCGGCGTCCAGGGCGGCCAGCTCCTGCCCGGCGATCATCGCGGGCAGGCGCACGTCCTTGGAGTCCTTGGCGGCGGCTCCGGCGTCGTCCTGGTAGCGCTCGGCGTCGCGCCCCTCCTCGTAGGCGGCCAGGAAGCCGCGGAAGGTGATGACGGTGCCCGACGCCGTCAGGCCGGCCGTGGAGAAGGTGGGGCCGGAGTCGCGCGACTCGCCGGCCACGGGTGTCAGCGGCACCTCGACGGTGACCGTGGCGGTCGAGCCGACGGCGTCGGCCATCTGGGAGGCCACGGTCCGCTTCCAGATGAGCTCGTAGAGGCGGAACTGGGCGCCGGTGAGCTCACCGGAGACCTGGGCCGGGGTGCGGAAGTGGTCGCCGGCGGGGCGGATCGCCTCGTGGGCCTCCTGGGCGCCCTTGGACTTGGAGGCGTAGACGCGGGGGCGCTCGGGGACGTACTCGGCCCCGTAGAGCTCGGCCACCTGCGAGCGGGCCGCGGCCACGGCCTGACCGGACAGGACCGTGGAGTCGGTACGCATGTAGGTGATGAAGCCGTTCTCGTAGAGGCCCTGCGCCACGCGCATGGTCTCGCGCGGGTTCATGCGCAGCTTGCGGGAGGCCTCCTGCTGGAGGGTGGAGGTGGTGAAGGGGGCGGCCGGGCGGCGCTTGTAGGGCTTGTCCTCCACGCCGACCACGCGCGGCTCTCCCCGGCCGATGGCCTCGGCCACGGCGGTGGCCCCCACCTGGTGGAGGTGGACGGCGGAGGCCTTGAGCGCGGCCGGGCGCAGCTGGCCGTCGTCGTTGAAGTCGCGCCCGGTGGCCACGCGCCGCCCGTCGAGGGTGACGAGCCGGGCGGTGAAGGAGGCCTCCTGGCGGGCGGTGACGTCCACGGCGGACAGGACGGTGGAGAAGGTGGCCTCCACCCCCCAGTAGGAGGCGGAGCGGAAGGCCATGCGCTCGCGCTCGCGCTCGACGACGAGTCGGGTGGCCACTGACTGCACGCGCCCGGCGGACAGGCCGGCGCGGACCTTGCGCCACAGGACCGGGCTGACCTCGTAGCCCACGAGGCGGTCCAGGATGCGTCGGGTCTCCTGGGCGTCGACGAGGTGGATGTCCAGCTCGCGGGTGTTGTCCAGGGCCCGGGTGACGGCCTCGCGGGTGATCTCAGTGAAGACCATACGGCGCACCGGCACCTTGGGCTTGAGGACCTGCTGGAGGTGCCAGGCGATGGCCTCGCCCTCGCGGTCGTCATCGGTGGCCAGGTAGAGCTCGTCGGCCTCCTTGAGGGCCTTCTTGAGCTGGGCGACCGTCTTCTTCTTGTCAGGGTTGACGACGTAGTAGGGGGTGAAGTCGTCCTCGACGTCGACCGCGAACTTCCCGTAGGGGCCCTTCTTCATGGTGGCGGGCAGCTCGGAGGGCTGCGGCAGGTCGCGAATGTGCCCCACGGAGGCCTCGACGTCGAACTCCGGACCCAGGTAGCCGGCAATGGAGCGCACCTTGTTGGGGGACTCCACGATGACGAGCTTGGTGGACACGTAAAGCCTTCCTCACGGGTGGTGCGCGGCTGGCCGCGACTGGTGGGTCTGCGGGTGGTTGTCGCCGAGCCCCGACGTTCGCCACGGGATCGTGAGGATCCGGGCGATCCGGGGCCCCGACGAGGGGGACGGTGGGGAGTCGGCGCGTGCCGGCTCCCAGCCGACTGTAACGCACCACCCACCTTTTCCAACCAGGCAGTGCCCGGAAGAACGACTTTCGTCTCAGATGAGCTCGGCCAGGGCGCTGCGCACAGCGGCCAGGCGCTGAGCGGCGATGTTCTCGTCGTAGGGCAGGTGCAGTCCGCGGCACTCGGCGGCCAGCTCGGCCAGGGAGCGGACCTCGGGGAAGCCTCGGGAGGTGAGCTGGGCGACCTCGTCGATGATCGGCGAGCCTGAGGAGCCGGCCCCGCCGCCACGCAGGTCCACCCACTGCCCCAGGCGCCGGGCCGCACGGTCCAGACTGGAGGTCACGGTGTGCAGGGCGTCGTTAAGCTGGGCGACCTGGGTGCTCACGGCCTGCAGCACGGGGCCCAGGCCGCGGATGCCGGACTCGAGCGCCTCGCACAGGTCCGTCAGGGAGTGCACGGCGTCCACCTCAGTGCCATCGAGGATGGACTGGGCGAAGCGCCCCACCATGAGGGTGATCAGGCGCATGAGGGCCACGGAGAAACGCAGCTCGGTGACCGACTGGTGCAGGACCTTGAGCCGTGAGGGCAGCCCGTGCAGCTCGGCGCCCGCGACGCCGGTGAGCTCGGCGATGCGCTCACCGAGCATGAGCACCTTGGTCTGGGCGCTGTCGCCGACGTCGTGGGAGACGAGCTGGCCGATGCGCCCCACTCGCGCCTCCACCGCCCGGGCCGAGTCGTGGGTGGCCTCCATGGTGGTGATGAGGCGCAAGTACTCGTCGAGCTCGAAGACCAGAGCGTCGGTGTCCTTCTCCATGGCGGCCACCGCGTTGAGGATCCGGGCCACGGCGCCCAGTCCCTCGGGGGCGGCCGCCGGGACGCGCACCCCGGCGGCGACCAGGGCGGCCACCTCACGCGGCAGGGTCACCAGGGTCATGTCGTGCAGGGAGGGGAAGCCCAGGGCCGCTAGCTCCGCGGCCAGCTCACGGCCGCCGAACTCACCGAGCTGGTGGCGCGAGGCACCCCGGGCCTGAAGGTCGCGCTCCTTGGTGCGCACCCGGCGGTAGGCCTCCTCGACCCGGTCCCTGGTCGCAGTGTCCATCGGCTTGATCCGCACCGACAGGAAGCCCTGGCGCAGCGGCACGATGGTGGCGAAGACCCGGTAGTCCAGGCCGTCCACGGCACGGTTGGTGATGTAGCCGCAGGCGGGGCGCCGGGTCTGCAGGTCGTCCCAGATGAGGCGGAACAGACCCGCCGGCATGTCCAGGTGACGAATGATGTTGTGCGGAGCCCCGATGAGACGCTCGCGCGAGTAGCGCGATAACGTATCGAACGTCCGGTTCGTGTTCTGAATGACGCCTTTGAGATCCGTGGTGGAAAAGAAGATGTCCTGCGGATCGAACAAACGCTCGTAACCGACCTGCGACTCCATGGTGCTTTCCTTCGGGGTGAATAATTCGCGGGAGCACCTCGCCAGAGGACTATTCCTTCAGCTCCTCACACAGTGCCGGGAAGAAGGTAACGAAACGTACGTGCCCGCGGAAGACAATTTATGACATTGTCACCAATAAGGTGGGTCTTATCTTGTAGATTATCTCCAATTACTCCCCCAGGTGACTCAGGGTCTCGCGGACGGTCGCCACCCGCTGGCGGATGACGGGTTCGTCCAAGGTCACGACGACGCCGCGGGCCTTGGCGGCCAGCTCGGCCAGCGAGGCCGTCTCCGGGAAGCCCTGCTCACCCACGGCGACGGCCTCACTCAGGGCGGCCTCGGCGTCGACGCCCTCGACGAGCGCCTGGGCCCCCTCGTCCTGAAGAGCGCGGATCCAGCGCTGGAAGGGCCGCTTGACGCGGTCGAGGTTGCTGACCACGGATCTCAGGTCGCCCTCCAGGCGCTCGGCCAGGTTGGCCGCCTCCTGGCAGGAGGGCACGAGCTCCTCCAGGTCGGAGAGCATCGCCTCGGCGAGGTCGCCGATAGCGTCGGCGGACTCCCCCTCCTGGCCGTCCAGGACGGCGGCGGCGAAGATGCCGGCCATGAGGGTGTGCAGACGCATCATCGAGCTGCGAAAGCGCACCTCGGAGGCCGCCTCGTAGAGCGCCACGAGGGAGGAGTTGAGCTGGCGCAGCACCTCGACGGCCTGAGCCCCACGCTCCTTGACGCGCTCAGAGACGTTGGGAACGGAGGACTCGGCGTCGGGGCTGGTCACCTCCCCCATGAGGGAGCCCACGCGGTCGGCCCGGTCGATGACCGAGCGCACCCCGCCGGCCCAGGAGCCCAGGCCGTTGATGAGCTCCTGGTACTCGCCGAGCTGGTAGATGAGCTCGTCGGTGTCCCGCTCGATGGCGGCGACGGCCTGGAGAACGGCGGACATGGGATTGTCCGACTCGGCACGGAGCGGCACCCGCACCCCCTCGACGACCAGCAGGGCCAGCTCCCGCGGGAGGGCGGCCCGGGCGAAGTTGTGCAGGTCGTGGTACTGAAGCTTCGCCAGCTCCTCGGTCAGCAGCGCGGCCCCGTGCTCGGCGACCTCCCGGCGCCCGTGGCCCTCCTCGGCGTAGGCGCGCTCGGCGGCCCGCACACGGGCGTAGATCTCCTTGACGGGAGTGAACATGGCGTGGTTGGTGGGGCGCACGCGCACGGACAGGTAGCCGTCGGCCAGCGGGGCGATCGTGGCGAAGACCCAGTAGTCCCGCCCGTCCTTGGCCCGGTTGAGCACGTAGACGCAGGAGGAGCGCCCCTGCTCGAGCTCGTCCCACATCAGCTTGAAGGCCCCGGCGGGCATGTCGTCGTGCCGAATAATGTTGTGCGGAGAGCCGACGAGCTCCTCGGAGCTGTGACGGGACAGCGAATCGAAGACCCGGTTGGTCCTGCGAATGACACCCTTGGTATCCGTCGTCGAGAAGAACAGGTCCTCGGCACCGAAGCGGCGCTCGTTGCCATCGACGTATTCCATGTCTCTCCTGCTGTAGCTGTATGAGGGATGTATGAGGGAAAGAAGGCCGACGCCGATTCACCGACGGCGACACGCTGGATGAGGGGACGGCCGAGATACCACTGGACCGTTTCTCTATGGGGATGACGTTACGAAGTAACGTTCCGGTGCATGCGAATGTGGAGATCAACAACCAAGACGCATACCCGCTTAAGCATGTCACAGCGTTCGAGCCGCCGCGTCTCCGTTCGGTCTCAGATCGGTAACACAGTCGAGACACAGGTTGCGCTGTGGTCGAGCACAGCGCCTTCCTGTTGAATAGATGACGTGACTAACGCCCCCACCGAGAACCTCACCCGTGCCGACGGCTCCCCCTTGCGCGTCCTGGTCGTCGACGACGAGCAGATGCTCGCCGACCTGCTCGCCTCCGCCCTGCGTTACGAGGGATGGGAGGTCACCACTGCCGGGACCGGGATCGCAGCCGTGCGCTCCGCCCAGGAGATCGACCCCGACGTCATCGTCCTGGACATCATGCTGCCCGACTTCGACGGCCTGGAGGTCATGCGCCGGGTGCGCGGCCACCGCCCGAACGTGCCGGTCCTGTTCCTGACGGCCAAGGACGCCGTCGAGGACCGGGTGGCCGGACTGACCGCCGGCGGCGACGACTACGTCACCAAGCCCTTCTCCCTGGAGGAGGTCGTGGCCCGGCTGCGTGCCCTGTTGCGGCGCTCCGGGGCCAGCGAGGAGAAGCAGGCCTCCCTGCTGGAGGTCGGGGACCTGCGCATGGACGAGGACTCCCACGAGGTCTGGCGCGGCGAGGACGAGATCCAGCTGACCGCCACCGAGTTCGAGCTGCTGCGCTACCTCATGCGCAACCCCCGCCGGGTCCTGTCCAAGCCGCAGATCCTGGACCGGGTGTGGAACTACGACTTCGGCGGGCAGGCCAATATCGTCGAGCTGTACATCTCCTACCTGCGCCGCAAGATCGACAAGGGCCGCGAGCCCATGATCCACACGATGCGCGGCGTCGGATACGTCCTCAAGCCGGCCGCCGGCACCGATGAGCGCCGCTGAGCGCCCGCCGATGTCCCAGCAGCCGGCACCGCCCCGGCGGCGGATCAGCCTGCGCTCGTGGAGACCCGGCTCGCTGCTCACGCCTCCTCGCAGTCTGCGCACCCGGCTGGTGGTCGGGGTGCTCGGGCTGGTGCTGGTCATGGCGGCGGTCATGAGCGCCTTCTCCACCGTCAGCCTGCGCCACACGCTCATGGCGCGCACGGACAGCCAGCTGATGGCGGCCGCCCAGCGCGCCGCCGACAAGCGCCATGACCTGACGCAGGAGGCCAGGAAGGCCTCCGATGAGGCGGCCCAGGAGGGCGCGGACAAGCCGGGCGATCAGCCCGACGGGGCCGGCGGGGCCGGCGGCGGCCCCGGCAAGGAGGGGGTCCCTCCGGGCCTCGACGCCGCCGGGCAGTCGACCGGCACGCTGACGCTCATCACCACGCAGACATCGTCCTCCGACACTGCGAGCAGTGAGACCGCCGCCTACATCGACAAGAACGGCCACTACGCGTCCATCTCCAAGGAGGACTGCCGGCTGCTGCTGTCCCAGGCCACGGAGGACCACCCCGTCACCGTGCACCTGCACCACCTGGGCAGCTACCGGGTGGTGGCTACCCGCGACGAGGCCTCGGGCAGCACGGTCATCACCGGGCTCTCCCTGGAGGGCGACAAGGGGCTCATCCGCACCCAGCTGCTCATCGAGCTGACGGTGGCCCTGCTGGGCGCCCTCGTGGTGGCCCTGGCCGGGCGGACCATGGTGCGCTCCTCGCTGGCGCCCCTGGAGCGGGTGGCCCGCACCGCGCAGCGCGTGGCCTCCCAGCCGCTGGAGCGCGGCGAGGTGAGCATCGAGGACCGCGTGGAGAAGGCGGACCTGGACTCCTCGGCCGAGGTCGGTCAGGTCGGCGGCGCCCTCAACACGCTACTGGGGCACGTGGAGTCCGCCCTGGGCGCGCGCCAGCGCTCGGAGACGCAGGTGCGCCAGTTCGTGGCCGACGCCTCCCACGAGCTGCGCACGCCGCTGGCTTCGATCCGCGGCTACACCGAGCTCATCCGCCGGGAGGGGGCCGACGCCGACCTGCCGGAGGAGGCCACCTACGCCCTGGAGCGCGTGCACTCCGAGTCGGTGCGGATGACGGCGCTCGTCGAGGACCTGCTGCTGCTGGCCCGTCTGGACGCCGGGCGCGAGCTGCGCCGCGAGGAGGTGGACCTGGTCGGCCTCCTGGTGGACACGGTGGCCGACGCCCGCGCGGCCGGCCCCGACCACGACTGGCAGCTGGATCTGGCCGTCCTGGAGCCGCCGGCCGACGCCACGCCGGAGGAGGCCGAGGACTTCCTGCCCGAGCCTCCGCTGGTCATCGGTGACGAGGCCCGTCTGCGTCAGGTCATCGTCAACCTCCTGGCCAACGCCCGGGTCCATACGCCGGCCGGTAGCCACGTGACCACGACGCTGGCCCGCGAGGGGGACACACTCATCGTGCGCATCCACGACGACGGCCCGGGGATCGCCCCCGACGTACGCGACCGCCTCTTCGAGCGCTTCGCCCGGGGGGACTCCTCGCGCGAGCGGCGCACCGGCTCCACGGGCCTGGGCATGTCGATCGCGCTGGCCATCGTCCAGTCCCACGGCGGGAGCATTGACGTCGCCTCTTCCACCGCGCCTGAGGACCACGGGACCACCTTCAGCGTCAGGCTCCCGGCCGCCGTCGTCGAGGAGTAAAGCCGCGCGTCAGTCGCGGGTGGCGGGGCGCTCTTCGCAGAGGGGTGTGCGTGCCACGCTGTCTCCTTACTTCTGAGACATCCGCTCGGGCGGGAACCTTGGGCAGGCCGGTGGCCCTGGGGCCGAGGACGGGACGAAGGGAAGAGGTCTGGTGGGGCGTCGGTGTCCACAGCGCTGACATTAACCCCGAATCGGGACTGCATGCCGGTGAAGAACCGCAGAATTCCAACGATCCCCGCCGGGCGCTTCGGCGGCAGGCTCGGTAATGTCAGCGCTGTGGACACCGGGCCGCGCAGGAGTGAGCCCGGGGTTCTTGCCGCAGAGCCCGACGCCCCGTCACAAGTCCTCCCCCACCGCTCCCTGCCCGCCGCCTGCGCTGGGGCCTGGAGGCTATGACTCGACGCCGGCTCCGCTTTGAGTCTCGCCTCGAGTCGGCCTACTCCACGAGGGTCGGGATCCACTGGCCAAGGGTTGTGCGTACTGCACGAAGGCCCCACCTGCCCGAAGTGCACCCGACCCTCCTCCAGTAGCACCCCACCCTCGTGGAGTGAGCGGCGAACCCCCTCAGTGGGGCTCATACCCGATGGCGCCGGGTAGGCGTCAGTCGCGGTGGCGGGCGTCGTGCTTGCGGCGGGTGCGGCCCCAGTCGGTCAGTGAGACGAGCGCGGACAGGGTCAGGCAGGTGACGCCGACGACGGCCACCGACCCGGTGGCGTAGGCGCCGAAGAGCTGCCAGCGCGTCTGCGGGCCGTCCAGGTGCCACCACACCCAGGCCCCCAGGCCAAGCGCCCCCAGGGTGCACACGATGCCGGCGGCCGCCATGAGAATGTTGGCAACGAGCTGGTGCCACAGGCGCGGACCGGCGGCCGTCACGGGAATCGTCCCCACGGTGGTCAGTCCGGGCACCTCACCGGAGCTCTCCTCCCCGGTCCCCTCGCGCAGCGACCAGGGGGCGCGCCAGGCCCCGCCGGCTACGGCGAGGGCGCCCCAGGACACGGGCACGAAGATCCCGGCCAGGACGTCGGAGGGGCGGTGCCACTGGCACACGAGGGTGGAGTAGCCCATGGCGACGGTGAACAGCCCCCCGGCCCAGGCCGACAGCGGCCGCCAGCGCCGCCCGGACAGCAGGATGAGGGCGACCGCGGCCGAGGCCGCCATGGTGGTGTGCCCCGAGGGCAGGGTGTTGGCGTTGTCCCAGCGCTCGGTGATGTTGAAGTCGGGCCGCCACAGGAACTGGTACTTGAGGATCTGGGTGGTCAGGTTGGCCCCGACCACGGCGACGACGGCCCACACCGCGCGCCGGTGGCTGCGCCGCAGCAGACCGATGACGAGGATCGTCACCACCAGGACGACCGCGGCCGGCATGGACACCACCGACAGGAGCCTACGGGCGTGGGCGCTCACGTAGTGCGAGCCGATCTCCGAACCCTCCAGGGCCATGGCGTCGAGGGTCTGGCCGGTGTGGGTGAACACGAACAGCCCCCACAGGCCGAGCGTCGCCGCCAGGCAGGACAGGGCCAGCAGGCCCCCGCGCAGACGCAGCTGTCCCAGGGAGCGGGAGGACTGCGACTGAAAGGAGGCCACCGGCCGATCGTAGGTTCTGGCACGCACCAACCAATAGGAAGTCAGCAGCGATTCCTGTGCGGGACTGCTCACGACTCGCGTGCCTCCAGGTCGCTGAACGGGTCCTCCCCCTGGCCCCCTGCGGCCGGGGTGATCGGCCCGTAGGGGGAGGCGGTCTGCGGTTCCTGCGGCTCAGTGGGCGCGGCCTTCAGGTCCGGGGAGGCGTCGCTTCCGGCGCTCTGCCCCGCGGCGGCCGATGGGCTGATGACCTCGAGCTCGCTGGTCTCGTCGGTGAACTGCGCATCCGCTCCGGCGGCCCCGACAGCCCCGGCGGAGCCGACGACGTCCTGCAGGGGGCGTCCGGGCCAGCGCTCGGGCGCGCCGTCGTCGGGTGAGTCATCACCGCGGCCTGCCTCGCGGGCGTCTGAGCCCTTGGCGGCTCGCCCGACGGCACCCCGGGAGCGGCGACGGCGCGTCCACCACAGGCGCACGAGGATTCCGACGACGACGGCCAGGATGATGACGACGGCCACGATGATGGCCTTCATCCAGGTCTGCATGGGGGCGGGCAGTGCCTTGGCCTCCTCGGCCGCGGCGGCCGTGGGGTCCATGGGGACGCGCTCACCGGTGACCAGGAGGCGGTGGGAGTTGACGCCGTAGGGCGTACAGGTGATGAGGGTGACCAGGTCGCGTCCGGGGACCTTGCGCAGGGAGTCGGTCTCCTCGGGCTTGACGACGGTGATGTCGTTGACCTCGTACTTGAGGGTCTGGCCCAGGGAGGAGACGTAGAAGACGTCGCCCTTCTTGAGCTGGTTGAGGTTGTCGAACATGGTCGCGGTGGACAGCCCGGTGTGACCGGTGAGGACCGAGTGGGTGGAGGGGCCGCCCACCGGCAGGCTCGTGCCGAACAGGTGCCCGACTCCCTCTGTCAGGGTGCGGCTGTCGGTGCCGTGATAGATGGGCAGGCTCACGTGGATGGAGGGGATGACGATCCGGGCCATGACCGGGTCGATGTCCATCTCGTGGAGGTAGGCCTGGTACTGGGGGGTGTCGGGGCGCTGCGACTCGAGCCAGGGGTCGAGGATCGGCGCGCTCTCCAGGTTGTTGTTGTAGGTCTCGGCGGAGGCGCGCTCCTTGGCGATGGTCTCCGGGCCGGCCGAGTTCACGGTGGCGGTGTACATCTTGGCCAGGCGCTGCTGCTCGTCGTTGTTGTGCTGGGTCGCCATGACCGGGTACAGGAGGACGGCGACGCCGACGAGCACCAGGACCAGCGGCAGCCAGGTCAGGAAGCGCTCACGCAGGACCTTGCGGCGGGCCGCCTTCTTCGGGTCAATCTCCGGGGAGGCGGGGCCGTCGGGGGAAACGGGGCCGGGCTGCGGGGCCGCGTCGTCGAGTTCCCCCTGGGCCTGGCTGGTGCGGGCCTGGGTGATGCGGTCACGAAGTGATGGGAGTAGCGCTGTCACGGAGAACCGTGCCTTCCTGCGTCGGGTTGTCTGCGGAGCTCGCTGCGAGAGACGGGTGGGGATTGATGGTGGCTTTAACGATTGGCAGGGAGGATCCCTGCGACGCCCGTGTGGGGGAGACGGGTTCTCCCGCCTCCCCCACAAGGAAGCAGTCAGCGTGATGACGGCCGGCTGGGGCCGGTCACCTCAGTGGCTGCCAGTGGCTGCCAGAGGCTGTCAGTGCTTGGCAACGTGACGGCGCTTGTTGGCGTAGGCGACCACCGCGCCACCGGCCACCAGCAGGGCGCCGGCGATGGTCAGGAAGATGACGCCGTTGGCACCGGTCAGCGGCAGGCGGAAGCCGGCGTTCTTCGGGATGTCGGTGACGGTCACCTCGGTCGCGGCCTTCTTCTCGGCCTTCTCAGCCAGGACCCGGAAGGGGAGCGGGTCGGCCTGGAGGTTGTAGCCCTCGGGGGCCTTGGTCTCCACGAGGCAGTAGTAGTCCTCGTCGGTCAGCTGGTCCTTCTTCGCACCGTTGACGTAGTCGTTGGCGCGCAGGTAGTTGATCTCCACGGTGCCCTGGCCGGCGGTGGTGAAGGTCTTCTCCCCACCGATGGTCAGCGGGTCGACGGTCTGGGTGCTGGGGTCGGAGTCACGCAGCGTGGCACCGCTGGCGGTCTTGGTGCACTCGTAGACCTGGAACTGGGCGCCGTTGTACTTGGTCTTGTCGGCCAGGTCGTCCGTACCGGTCTTGGTGAGAACCACCTTGCCGTACTTGGAGAGCACGGGGGTGGTGGGGATGCCGGGGATGTCCGTGGTGGTGCCGGGGTTGTTCGGGTCCCAGGTGAAGTTGGGGCTGTCGTTGGGGATGAGGCCCGCGGTGTTGGACAGGTCGCCCTCGAGGTTGACGGCGGCGTCGAACTTGGCGTTCAGGGTCACCTGGAGCTTGGTCTCGCCGTTGCCGTTGTAGCGCGCCTCGGAGGCCTTGCGGCGGCCCTCCTCGGTGAGCTGGATGGTGGCCCAGTTGTGGTCCTTACCCTCGGCAGTGATGAGGGTGTAGTCGGTGGTCTCCGCCAGGGTCACCTCGTTCTGACCGACGATCTTGACGACCGGGGTCAGGGCTTCCTTCTTGATGCGCTTGTCGAGGCGGTCAACGACCTCGTAGCGCTTGATGCGCGCACCGCCGGGGTAGTCCACCTTCGGGATGGAGGTGGTGATGGTGTAGGTGATGTCGCGCCCGGAGCCGGGGGCCGGCTTGTCGGTCACCTGCTTGTCCACACCGGAGAGGGTGTTCTTGGGGTAGACGTGGACGTTGTAGTTCCACTTGGCGGTGTCCTGCGGGTTGGTCATCGGCAGGGTGACGACGAAGTCCTCGGCCGGGATGACCTTGTCGGGGGTGCGCGTCTCGCTGACGAGGTAGGCGCCGACCTCGGTCTGGGCGTCGGTGAAGGAGGCCAGACCGTTGGCACCGGTGGTGATCTTCTGGACGGTGGTGCTCTTGAGGGCACCGGCCTTGACCACGTCACCCTTGAGGTCCGCGAGGGTCTTCCAGCCGTCGTAGGTCGTCAGGTCCACGTTCAGCTTGGTGATGGTGAACTCGACGTCGGAGACGGGCTTGCACTCGGCCTGGGGGTCCTCGTTACCGGTCCCCTCCTTGACGCCGTTGGTGTCGGTCTGCTCGCACTTGTGGACGGTCAGCGTGGTGGCCGCGTCGGGGTCGATGGTGGAGCCGTTCGGGTCAGCGGGTGCCGCCGCGCCGGTCGGGGCGACGAGCGCGCCGGCGGCGAGCGTCATCGCAGCGGCGAGGCCGAGGCCCCGGCGCGTGTTGAGGGAGTGCATTGCTGTTCTCTCCTGTGTTGTTGGGATGAATGAGGGATAGAAGGGGTGACCCGCGCGCGACGGAGCGGAGTCGTGGGTTCTTCTCGCGATCAGGCTGAGCGCCCGAACGAGGAAGTCTTTCGTTGACGCAGTGCCAGCAGGCCGGCGCCGGTGATGGCCGCGATTCCGACGGCGATGTTCATACCGATTCCGCGTCCGCCGGACAGAGGCAGGGTGCCGATCTGGAGGTCTCGGACGGTGATGGTGTCGTCGGACTTGCTGGCCCCGCTGCGCGAGACCGTCAGGGCCGAGCCGCCGGGAGTGGCGGTGATGAGCTCGATGCCCGTGTCGGTCACCTTGAAGCGGGCCGGCTTGGCCATGAGCTGGTGCCCGGCGGGAGCCTTGGTCTCCACCAGCCAGTACTCGCGGTTGATGGCCAGTCCCGTGGTGGTGAAGGTTCCGGTTCCCTTGCCGCCGGTGAAGGTCACGCCGTCGGTCAGGGGCTTGGCACCCGGGGTGGAGGGGTCCATCGGGTAGAGGTCGAAGGCCGCGTCATCCAGGGGGCCCTGGCTGCCGGTCTTGACGATCGACAGGATGCGCTTGCCGGCATTGGGCGAGACGTTGGCGCAGGCCACGTCGTGATCGGGCCGGGTGTCGGAGTCCTTGCCCGTCTGAGGCACGACCTTGTTGTAGAGGCCGTGGCCGGGAACGAGGCGCCCCTTGTCCGTGGTGCAGGCCAGCAGCTCATCGCTGTATCCGGTGACCGACGGGTCGATCTTCACTGTGAAGGTGACGGTGTAGCGGATCGTCAGGCCCGAGTAGAGGGTCTCGTTGTCGGACAGGCGGTAGGAGCCGTCGGCCTGGGCGTTGACCGTCCGGGTCGGTCCCATCTCGCGCTGCACCTTGACCAGAGTCGGGTTGAGCCCGGGGGCGAAGGAGGGCTTGTCGTTGATCGGTCCGGTGGACACCGACAGCGATCCCTCGTTGACCACGCTCACGGTGTAGACGACGTCGAAGGTCGAGCCGTTGCCCGGCTGGGTGGTGACCTCCTTGGAGAACTTCAGCTTGCCGTCGGTGGACAGGCAGCCGTGGTTGTTCCCCTCGCCGTCGGTGTCGCCTTCCATGGCGATGGTGTTGACCAGGCCGGAGGGCTTGCCGTCGGCGCGCTGGTGACCGCACTGGAAGTCGGACTCGTTGTAGCCCGGGGTGTTCTCGCGAACGGTGAAGGTCATCTGCATCGTGAAGGTACGGCTGCCACCGTCGGCCCCGGCCCGGGGAGCGGCGGCGAGGCTCTCGCCGGTACCGCCCTTGATGAGGGTGATCGAGCCGTTGAGGGTTCCGTTGGCAGGGTTGATGGCGGGCAGGGTGACGCCCTGGGCGTCGACTCCCTTCTCCAGGACCTTGATCCGGCTCAGGCGGGTGCCGGTGGGCATCTGCGGGGTGTCGGTGAGGTCGGCGGCCACCGGGCTGGCGACCAGCGAGGTGTTGGTGACCGTCACCGTGTAGCTGGAGGTGAAGGTGCCATCACTGTTGCGGACCACGTCGAGCGGGGTCTTGGAGGCCTTGAACTGGGGGTTGGCGGGCAGGGTGCCGCAGGCCGCGGCCTCCTTGGGCTGCCCGTCGCCCTTGGTGGTCACCGAGGCCTTGTTGTAGATGGCCTTGCCCTGACCGACGGCGCCCGGGGTGCAGGTTCCCTGGATGCCGGGCAGTCCGGCGTCGGGTCCGGAGACGTTGAGCACCACCGTGTAGATGTGCTTCTGGCCCGCGGGCAGGGAGATGCCGGTCTTGACGTAGGGCACGCCGGCCTGAGGCGTCTCGGTGCCGGTGATGGCGCCGCCGGAGATGCTGACCTTGTGGACGGTGACCCCGGTGGGGACCTGCCAGGCGTCATTGAGGTCGTAGGTGAGGCCCGCCTTGGCGGAGGGGTTGGTCACCGTGATGGTGTAGGTCTGGTCGAAGGTGGTGCGACCGTTGACCTTCTCGGTGCTCTTGGCGACCTTGGCGAAGGTCTTGTCGATACCGGCGTGCGGGACGACGGAGTTGACGACCTTGATCCGCACGGCGCCCTGCGAGGAGTCGGGCACGGTGAAGGTGACACCGCCGGCGTTGCCGTTGGTCGGGGCCACGGCGGTGGAGGCGAGCTCCCGCTCCTGGTTGCCCGGGTTGGTGACCACCTTGAAGGCGGCCGGGTCCTTCCAGCTGACGCTTCCGCCGGCGGAGGTTCCGGGCTGCTTGAGTCCCCTGGCGTCACGAGCATCCTCGGTGACGGTGCAGGTGGCGCCCACGCGCTGGGCGGGCAGGTTCGCGGCATTGCCCTGGGCGTCCACCGTGATCTTGCCGGTGGAGGCACCCTTGCCGTCGGGACCCGGGGTGCAGGTGTAGCTCAGGGAGTAGGAGCCGGCCGTGGCGGCGTCGGAGGCTCCCTCAACGCTCTTGACCGCACTGACGGGGGTCTGCTGGGGCTTCTGGTGCACGACGCAGGTGACGTTCTTGCCCTCGCCCAGCACGAACTTGTTGTCCGCGCTGACGGGCACGTTGCTGCCGTCGTCGTTGGTGCAGACCCAGGGGCCGTTCTGCGAGTACCCATCGGGGCCGTTGCCCGAGGACAGGCCGTAGGTGCCGCCGGCGGTGTAGACCTTGCTGACGGCGGGCGTGCCGCTGGCACCGGTGATGGTCTTCTGCCCGAAGAGCCCATCGGTGGCGGGCTTGGCGGTCAAGGTCCACTGCTCGGGCCTGGCGCTGCCGCCGTCGACGATGTTGACGAGGGTGACGCGCCCACGGCCGACGACGTACTCGTTGTGCCAGACGCACTTGACGGCGACCTCGTCCTGGCGCTCGGCCAGCTGGGTCTCATCGAGGCGGATGGTGCGCTGGTCGAGGTTCACGGAGTCGGACTTGTCCAGGCGGGTGGTTCCGTCACGGCGCAGCAGCGGGGCGGCGCCGTTACTCACCGTGCAGCTGACGTCGCGCAGGAACCAGCCGGTGGTCCAGACGTCACCAGTCGTCCGGTCGACGGCGGCCTGCGGGGTGGTGCCGGCCTCCTGCACCGTGGCGGCGTCGTTGGGGGCCAGCAGGGTGTAGCTCTTGGGGTCGACGTCCTCACCGCCCCAGGTGGGGGTCAGGGACTTGGGGGTCCCCCAGTTCTTGGCGCCGAAGGTCCCTTCCGGTGAGACATTGACGTAGTCGAAGGTGGGGATCGTCAACGATCCTTGAACCGATGAGTCCGCCTTGACGTCCTTGGCGAAGGTCACCGGGCGCTCCTGCTCGATCGAGCCGTAGAGGCAGCCGTAGGAGACGGCCCGCTCACGGGTGACGAAGCGGTCCTCCAGCTGGGAGGCCTCCTCCTTCTCCATATCGGCGCGGCACTGCTGGTTGTTTCCGTTGTTGACGAATCCCCACAGCTTGAGCTTGTACTTGATGCCGGTGTTGGGGTCCGTCCAGGCGGTGTCGGAGCGGTCGGACTTGATGTCGAGGATGTCGTCGGCGCAGCTGCGCCCGTTCTTGTCAGTGAAGTCCTGCGTCATGGAGCCGTTGAACCAGGCCAGGGAGCCGTTCTTGTACATGTAGGTGTAGGTGGACCCGTCGTAACGGCCAACCCTCCCGTTCCGGTCATAGGCGTATTGCGTCCTCACCGACTGCTGGTCAGTGCCGTAGTCGCCGATGATGAGCTTGCCGTTCGAGTCGAGCTTCCCGGTGCACGTGTTGATCGTGTCGAACTCGGTCCACGGGAAGTCGACCTGAATCGTCTGGGCGGTGTTGATATTGAAGCTGCCGTAGTAGGTGGTGCCCTTCGCCTGGGAGGGGTTGGTCACGGCGCTGTCATCGGAGTAGATCGGACTGTTGACGTGGCGCATCCGCCCCACGAGGAAGACGTTTCCGGCCTTGACACTCGTGGTGTTGGAGGGCTGGAAACCCAGCGAGGTCTGCACATCGCCCGGCTCGCCTTGGTAGTAGGTGGGGCAGGGCCCCTCGTCCACCTTGCGTCCATAACCGACCGCCGCATACTGGCCGCTGCTGCCGTGAACATAGTCAGTCCAATAGTTGTTGTAGCCCGGCGTGTAGCGAGTGCAAGCACGCGAGTAGGCCCACTCCCACGGGTAGGAGTTGTAGCCGGCTCCGTTCACCGTGTCGTACACCCGATCAACCGTGTCAACGGTGCGCACGTAGGAGATCTGCACCGAGGTGTCCCCCAGGGGAATGGTGAGGTCACTGGTGGAGGCGTCCGCGGGAGGCGCCGTCCACGGGAGCGACACCATGGTCACCAGGACGACCGCAAGAGAACCGACCACTGCAAAGAATCTGCGCAGTAGTCCTTCACGCCCGCACTGCGGGCGACGTGATGACTGGGACATGCCGATGGATTCCGATCATGAGGGATGGGTGCGCGGGGAGCGCACGACAACTGTGACTGCCGAGGAATGTAGGTCATCCGACCTCTTCCCCAACACCTCAGAATCGGCTCACGGGGCAACAATCGCGCATCATTGCACGCGGCCACCACTTTCCCTTGAAATGACGCGGAACAGCGTGGGTTTCAGTTGTATCTCATTGATGACGGAAGCGTCACGACAATAGAGGAAAGACAACAACAAACCCGCAACTATCTCAGAAAGGAATCATATCCACCGGACGTTCGCCGTCATTTGTTTCCCTCAAATCCCCATTCTGCCTGTCGTCACTTTCCTGGACGCAGGAATCCTGTGGTCAGGAGATGACGGGTCGCCTCAACCATCTCCGCGCGCAGCGCGGCCGCATCGGCTGCGTTCAGCCCACTGAGAGCGGCGACCGCCGAGGCGACCTGCCCGACGCTCAGCTCGCCGTCGGCCACCCCGGCCAGGGCGGCCACCGCCGTGGAGGCCTGCAGCGTGCGCCCCAGCCCTCCGCCCTGACGCAGCAGGATGACCGTGGGCTCGGCGGCACCCGGAATGAGGTGGCGCTCCTCGGTGACGTCGGGGGCCAGGAGCGGGCGCAGGTCGGCGACGGCCTCGTCGTCGAGGCCGGCGAGGCGCTCGCGCACCTCCAGCACCTCGGCGACATGCGGCCCCAGGACCCCTTGACCGGAGGTGGTCACCTCCTCCAGGAGGCGCCAGGGCTCGCGGGGGCTCTGGGGACGGTGGACGATGAGGTAGCCGAAGCCGACGCCCCGCACGTCGCGGGCCTCGAAGTCATCGATCCACGCCTCCAGGGCTGAGTCGAAGGCCTGGAGGTCGCGCTCGGGGGTCAGGCCGCCGTCGCGCAGCCACATGGTGGCGTACTCCACCGGGTCCTGAAGCTCGCGCTCAAGGATCCAGGCGTCGAGCCCCTCGGGGAGCCAGGCGGCCACGGCGTCGCGCCACGAGCCGGCGCCACGATGCTCCCAGTTGCCGAGCATGACGGCGGTGGCGCCGGGTTCGAGGTGCTCGCCGAGCCCGGCGACGAGCCCCGGCAGGATGGGGCCGCCGGCGTCGCGGTACTCCATGAGGGGCAGGCCGGCCTCGCGCACCGCCGGCGGAGTGAGGACGAAGGGCGGGTTGGAGGCGATGAGGTCGAAGCGGCGGCCGGCCACCGGCTCCAGGAGGGAGCCACGCAGGAGCTCCAGGTGGCCGGCGTTGGAACCGGACTCGGAGGCGGCGTCGGCCTCTGAGTCGAGGCCGGAACTGGGGGCGATGTCGGAGCCGGCGCCTGGAGCACCGGTGACGCTCACGCCGGCCAGGGCCGCGTTGAAGGCGGTGAAGGCCAGGGCGCGCGCGGAAATGTCGGTGGCCACCACGTGCTCGGCGTGACGCAGCAGGTAGAGGGTCTGGATGCCGCAGCCGCAGCCCAGGTCCAGGGCGGTGCCCACCCGTGTGCGCGGGGTCAGGCCCGCCAGGGTGAGGCCGGCGCCGCCGACGCCCAGGACGTGATCGGGGGCCAGGGCCCGGCCGGTGACGAGCTCGCCCAGGTCGGAGGCCACCCACCAGCGGACCTCACCGGCGTCGTCGATGGCCTCGTGGGGGCGCAGGTCGACCAGGGCACGGACGCACCCGGCCCCGTCGGGCTCGCCGACCAGGCCGATGGCGGTGGCGCCCGCCGCTGTCGTGCGAGGCAGGGCGGCGTCGAGAGCGGAGGCGGGGACCGGCTCACCGAGCATGAACAGGGCGGTCAGGACGGCCACGGGCGAGGGGACGGGCCCGGCGGCCAGGGCGGCACGCACGGCTCGCAGGGCGGGCAGGCGGATCTCGCGGCGCAGGGCGGCGTCGGCGACCTCCCCCAGGAGGGCGGCCACCGCCTCCACGCCCCAGCCTGAGTCGGCCAGGTCCGCCCGCAGGCTCGCCGCCTGCTCGGGCGTGGCCGCCGGAGGCGGGAAGGAGGAGGACTCAGAGGCGGACCGGGCGCTCGCAGGGCTCATGGAACCGACCGTAACGCGGGGCGCCACTCATCTCCGGAGCCCCGCCGCACGGGAGAGCGCCGGGGTGCACGGGGCTCCCCACCGGCTCACAGGAGACGGGCGGCGAGCTCGGCGTACTGGCGGGTCCTGACCTCGACGTCGTCGATGTAGCTGATGAGCATGACCTCCTCGGTGCCGTGGTTCTCGGCGAAGGAGGACAGGGCCTGGGCGACCTCGTCGTAGGTGCCCACGATGATGGCGGTGTCGCGCTCGAGGTAGCGTTCGACCTCGGCGCGGTAGGCGGCATCGAGAGTGGCCGGATCACGGAAGCGCATGGGGCGGCCGGTGCGCAGGCTGAAGCGGGCGTCGGCGGCCACGAGGGCCTGCTCACGGGCCTCCTCGCGGGTGGCGGCGGCGCTGACGCACAGGGCGGAGAGGGTCTGGCCCCCGTGGATGGAGCCGCGGCCGGACCCCTCGGGGAGGTGGGCGCGGTAGTGGTTCATGATCTCGACCTGCTGGTGGCCGGTGAAGAACTGGGCGTAGGCGTAGTTGAGGTCGTGGACGCCGGCCCAGGCGGCCGACTGCCCCGAGGAGCCCAGGAGCCAGACCTCCGGCATCTGGGCCGGGAGGGGGTGGACCTCGACGGAGGCGTAGGGGTGGGTGGCGGGAAGCTCGTCGCGCAGGAGGGCGACCGTCTCCTCGATGAGGGTGTTGATGGCGTCGGGGTCGATGACGCGGCCCTGGTTGAGGGCTGCGGCCGCGCGCATGTCCCCGCCGGGGGCGCGGCCCAGGCCCATGTCGACGCGACCGGGGTGGAGGGTGGCCAGGGTGGCGAAGCGCTCGGCCATCTGGAGCGAGCCGTAGTGCATGGCCATGACGCCGCCCGAGCCCACCCGGATACGGTTGGTGGCGTCCAGGATGTGCATCATGAGCAGGTCGGGCGCCGAGGACAGGAAGGATCCCGTGTTGTGGTGCTCAGCCAGCCAGAGGCGGTGGTAGCCGGACTCCTCCAGGCCGCGTCCCAGGTGGACGAGGTCCTCCAGGGTGCGGCGAACGTCCCCCCCTCGAAGAGAGGGACCTGCTCGAGGACGCTGATCCGGCTGAGACGAGTACTCATGGCTTCTCCTGACCTGGTTGCGCGGGCGTGCGGCGACAGTGTGACAACACCGCCGGGCGGCGATTCATTCCGACGGGGAGCACTGTCTGGTGGAGGCACTCAGCCGCCGGGCTCCGACAGCCGGGATCGGACGGCGTCACCACAGCGTCACCAGATAAGGTATACCTTCTTAAAAATAGGACACGGCTTAGTTGCACCTATGACCCTGTCCCCTTACGGTTGGACCGACGGAGCCGCCCCGCGCCGGCCCCACCCGGGCCGGCGCGGGCCAGCGCAGACCCGCACCAACTCGCACCGCGATTCGCATCTTTCAGGAGGCACCCATGGCCGTTCTCACCATCGGAGACCAGTTCCCCGCCTACGAGCTCACCGCCGTCGTTCCCGGCAACCTCAAGGAGGTTGAGGCCAGCAAGCCCGAGGACTACTTCACCACCGTCTCCTCGCAGGTCCCCGCCGGCACCTGGCGCGTCGTCTTCTTCTGGCCCAAGGACTTCACCTTCGTGTGCCCCACCGAGATCGCCGCCTTCGGCGACCTCTACCAGGACTTCAAGGACCGCGACTGCGAGGTCGTGGGCGTCTCGGTGGACAACGAGTACACCCACTACGCCTGGCGCCGCAGCCACGACAAGCTCCAGGACCTGCCCTTCCCCATGGCCAGCGACCTCAACCGCGAGCTCACCGAGGCCCTGGGCATCAAGCGCGCCACCGGTGAGGCCGACCGCGCCACCTTCATCATCGACCCCCACAACGTCATCCAGTCGGTCTCCGTGACCGCCGACTCCGTGGGCCGCAACACCGAGGAGATCCTGCGCCAGCTCGACGCCCTCCAGTCCGACGAGCTGTGCGCCTGCAACTGGCAGGCCGGCGCCGCCACCATCGACGCCCTGGGCCAGATGGGCTGACGGGCCCCGCCCCAGCCCCTGACCTCGCCATCTCCACGACGACGAAACGAGAACACATGAGCATCGACAACCTGCGCTCCGCCCTGCCCGAGTGGGCCAAGGACCTCTCCCTGAACCTGTCCACCCTGTCCCGCTCCTCCTCGCTGACCGAGCAGCAGCAGTGGGGCACCTTCGTGGCCGCGGCCGCCGCGACCCGCAACGAGTCCGTGCTGGTCCAGGTCATGGAGGACGCCCGCACCCACCTGTCCGAGGAGGCCATCAACGCCGCCCTGGGCGCCGCCTCCATCATGGCGATGAACAACGTCGCCTACCGCACGCGCCACTTCCTGGGCTCGGCCTACGAGAACGAGCGCATGGGCCTGCGCATGAACATCATCAGCACCTCCGGCGGTGTGGACAAGGTCGACTTCGAGCTGTGGAGCCTGGCCGTGTCCACCATCAACGGCTGCGAGAAGTGCGTGACCGCCCACGAGGCCACGGTGCGCGGCGAGGGCCTGAGCACCGAGCAGGTCTGGGAGGCCGTGCGCATCGCCGCCACCCTGACCGGCGTGGCCCAGGCGGTCGGCGTCGTCGAGACCCTCGACTGACCCGATCACCACGATCACGACGGCGGCCGCCGGCTCCCCTCAGGGGGACCGGCGGCCGCCGTCTTATCAGCGTATCTGCGCTGTATCTGCGCCCTGTATCGACGCCTCGGTGCCGCTCAGCTGCGGGGGTCGGCGTCGATGGCGCCCTGGGTGTCGTTGAAGATCAGGTTGGAGATCTCGACCTGGACCGTCTCGACGTGGGGGACGTCGTGCAGTAGGAGCGGGTCATCGGCGGAGGTCTGCAGGGCCAGCGTGCCGCAGCCGAAGAAACGGTCGGTGACGTCCTTGTCCATCTGGATGTCGGAGATCCGGGTCAGGGGCAGGTCGTGGCCGACACGGCTGATGATGCCGGAGCGGGTGATGATGCGCTTGGTGGTGATGGTGTAGGTGTGCATGTACCACTGCAGCCATGGCAGGAGCAGCAGGGGGACGCTCACGACGAGGATCACCACCCAGATCGCCACGATGCCCCAGGGCTGCCAGGTGGTGGGGGCCATGACCGAGGCGACGACGCCGACCACGAGCAGGAGGATCTCGACGACGAACCGCCACAGGAGGACCTTGATGTGGGTGTGCATGTGCCGCACCACGACCTCGTCGCGGCTCAGCAGCTTCTTCGACAGTGCCATGCCCCCATCGTGCCAGGCTGCCGGGGGTTCGCGCACCCAAGAGGGCAGGAGTACCCGCTTGAGCGTGCCTCGGGCGGGCGTCGTCACCCACTGAGCATGCTCATGCCGACCGAGGCGACGACTGGCGCGATCCCCAGGATGACGAAGGCTGGCAGGTGGCAGGCGCCCAGCGGCAGGACCAGGCGCACCGCGAGGCGCTCGGCGGCCTCCTCGTCGCGGGCGTGCCGCCCCGCGCGCAGGCTCGCCGCCGTCGCCGCCAGGAGGGCGGCCGGTGAGGCCCCGTCCTCCCAGCCGGGGCGCAGGCAGGACTCCAGGCGGGAGCGCCGTGCCCTCCACCGATCGTCCTCGGGAGCCTGCCAGGCATCCTCCCACGGGGCGCCCAGCAGCAGGGCCCGCCCCACGACCCCAAGCCCCTCCTCCTCCAGAGCCTCCCCTAAGGCGGTGAGTACCCCGGGCACCGAGGCTCCGGCGCTCAGGGCGGCGGAGGCCAGGTCCAGGACCAGGGCCTCATCGACGACGTCGCCCTCCGCCGTCGCGGCGCGGACGAGACGCCTGGTCACCAGGTGCCCCACCACCATGAGCCCGATCCCCAGCGCCCCCACGGCGCTGCCGAGACCGCCGTCGAGCAGGAGGGAGGCGGGGTCGGCGCCCACGAGCATCCCCAGCCCCAGGCCGACCACGGGCAGGCACGCCAGGAGCCGGGCAGTGGTGCGGGGCCCGGCCAGGGCGGCACGGCGGGAGGCCTCGGCGCGACCGGACTCGGCCACCCCACCGGCCACGGTCTGGAGGATGTCGGCCAGGGGCGCTCCCAAAGCGGTCGACAGGCGGCAGGAGGCGACGGCGCCCGGCACTCCGGCGGCGGTGGCCCGCCTCTGCCGGGCCCGCCGGCCGCGCGGGGGCGGGTGCCAGCGCAGGCGCCCCTTGCTCCATCGGGGCAGCCACGAGTCGTGCTGGAGGTCCGCGAGCGCGCGCAGCACGGGCGGGACGCCGTCCTCGTCGGGCTCGGCGCCCTCGGTGAGGCCGGCACGCCCGCAGGCGCGCGTCCAGGCCCGCTGCGGGGTCGCGCCGGCGCGCAGGAGGCTGGCGACCTCGGTGAGCAGCAGCCCGAGGTCCGGTTCTGGTGCCCCGGTGCGTCGGGAGTGCAGCGCGTCGAGCGCCGCCTGCCGCATCGTCGGGCGTGCCTGGGCCGCGGGGGTGCCCGTGGTCCAGCCGCGGGGCAGGTCGCGGCGGGCCGGCAGCAGGAGCACGGCGGCGGCCAGGGCGACCAGGACCGCCGCGATCCAGGCGCCCGGCACCGGGCCTCCCGCCGTCCCACCCACCAGCCCGGCCAGGCGGGCTGCCGGGGGTGGGATCGCGGCCGTGCCCGTCACGCAGGCCACGCCCACCCAGCTGGTCACACCCGTCATACCGATCTCCTCTCCCCCGCCCCGGGCAGTCCGTCAAGGCCGGTGCGGGCCAGGGCCTGTGGGCCGATCAGCTCCCGCAACGCTGATACGGCCGGGCCGGGTCTGAGTCGGCCGTCGCCCGTCACGTGCAGGGCCTCCTCGCAGATGAGAACCGCTCCGGCCGGGCTTACCCCGCGCCGCAGCACGCCGATGGAGGCGACGTACCGGCGTGCCCCGGTGGTGCCGGCCTGCCGGCGCAGGTGGACGACGGCGTCGAGGGCGCTGGCCGCCTGGGCGGCGACAGCCGCCTCGTCGAGTCCCGCGAGGGCCCCCAGGGCGGTCAGGCGGGCAGGGACGTCGGCGGGAGAGTTGGCGTGGAGGGTGGCCCAGCCGCCCTCGTGGCCGGTGTTGAGGGCGGTGAGGACATCGCGCACCTCGGGGCCTCGGCACTCTCCCAGGACGATCCGGTCGGGCCGCATGCGCAGGGCGGTGCGCACCAGGGAGGTCATGGCGACCGCCCCGACTCCCTGGACGTTGGCGCCGCGCTCCTGGAGGTGGACGACGTGGGGGTGGCGGGGGCGCAGCTCGCTGGCCTCCTCGATGCACACGATGCGCTCGGTGGCCGGGACGAGTGAGAGCAGGGCGGCCAGGAGAGTGGTCTTGCCGGTACCGGTGGCGCCGGTGACCAGGCAGCTGGCGCGGCCGGCCACCAGGGCGGCCAGGACCTCGTCCAGGCCGGGAGCGATCGTGCCGGCGGCGGTCAGCTCGTCCAAGGTGAAGCCGCGGCGGCGCTTGGTGCGCAGACTGATGAGAGTGCCATCGGCGCTCAGGGGCGGCAGCACCGCGTTGAGTCGGGTGCCGTCGGGCAGAGTGGCGTCGACGACGGGGCAGGCGTCGTCGAGGCGCTTATGCGCGGAGGCGGCCATGCGCACGGCCAGGGCCCGCACCTCGGGCTCATCCATGGCGGCTGCGGGGACCGGTTCGAGGCCGCGCCCCCGGTCGATCCAGGTGCGCCCGTCGCTGACGAGGACGTCGGTGACGCCCTCGGTCTCGATGAGGGGCTGGAGGATCGGCCCGGCGCCGTCGACGTCGGCGCGCACCCTCTGGCCCAGGCGCGCCATCCCCACCTGTCCGGTGGCGGGGGCGGCGGCATCGTTGAGGGCCTCCTCCAGACCCACGCCGCGAGCCAGGGCGCTGCGGACACGGGCGAGCTCGGGGCCGTCTGCCCCACCCCCGCCGGAGGCACCCGGCTGACCGGGACTCACCGGGACCATGACTGCCTCCTGGACTGATCGCCTGACTGATTCACTGACTGGCTCGTTGGCCGGCTCGCCGACTGATTCGCCAACTGGTTCGTTGTGCGGGTCTCCGACGCTGCGGCGTCGGCGAGCCGGGGCAGCAGCTCGCGGGCCAGGGCGCTCGCGGCGCGCCGGAGGGCCGAGCGGGCCCGCACCGGGTCCTCCCCGAGGGCCAGCCGCTTGGCCAGGACCCGGTCGGTGGGCACCTGCCCCAGGACCGGGCAGCCGGTGATGAGCTCGAGGTCCTCGGCGAGGACGTCCTCACCCACCTGGCGCGCCACGAGCCAGACCGGCACCCCAGCAGCGGCGTCGGCGGCCGCGGCGGCTTCAGCATCGGCGGCCACGACAGCGGCGGGCGCCGTGCCCCGCAGTCGCGAGGCGATGCTCTCGGCGGCGACGGCCGAGCGCAGGTCGAGCCCGGTGACGATAAGGACCCCGGCGCCCGGCGGCGGGGACGCCCCGCGGGGCAGGTCCACCAGCACGACGTCATGCTCGGCCCGCATGGCCTCCAGGACCGCCGCCGCGCACGGCAGGGGGCCTCCGCGCACATCCCCGGTGAGGACCGGCATGGCGTGCCACACGGGCAGGGCCCCGACGAGGTGGCCGGGCCGGAAGGCCGACTCCTCGGCCGGCAGGTCCGCCCAGCGCAGCCCGGTCAAGACGCTCTGCCCGCACAGGAGGTCCAGGCCGCCGGTGGGGTCGAGGTCCATCATCGCCACCCGTCTGCCCGCGCGGCCCAGCGCCCACGCCAGGTGCAGCAACAGGACGCTGGCCCCCAGGCCCCCGCGGGCGCCGGTGACGGCCAGGACCTGTGCGGCACGACGTCCGCGGCCACTCCCGACGGGGGCGGACGCCCACAGCGGCTCCGACGCTGGTTCCGGCGGTGACTCCGACAGTGAGCAGCCCGAGCGTGCCCATCCCTGGCTCGTCCCCCTCTCCCCCGTCTGTGTCTCACCACCGGGATGCACAGGCCGGCCGGCGGAGGGCCTCAGGGGAGGGAAGGAGACGTCCCGGCCGTCCCACACCTGCGATCCTCCCATCACCCCCGAGGCCGGGGCCTCCTCCCCAGGCTCCTGCACCGCCTCCTCCCCGAGCCCCTCCAGTGCCGGGATAGTCAGCGTCTGCTCCGACTGCTCCCACTGGCCCGGCTGTCCCCTGCGGCGCCCCGCTGGAACAGGCGCCTGCCTCACAGGCATCTCCACCGGCATCGCCCTCTCCTTTCGGTTCCCTCACTGTCTCCCCGGTCCTGCCCAAGGCCGGCCGTTGCCACGACCGTTGCCACAGCCGCCTCCCGGCTCCCCGGCCGCTACCCCGCGAGTGGTACGGCGGTACTGCGGCGCCGCCGCCGGCGGCTCTCCACCAGGGTGCGGGCCCGCCCGCGGCTGCGCTCGGCGGCGTCGTCGGCCCTGTGGAGACGGGATGCAGAATCCGACCTGTGGCCCCGCGCCCACCGCGTCCCACCGCGCCCCACCGCGGCCCGGGACCGCCCCGGACCGCCCAGCACGGCAGCCCCGGCGACGGCGCAGGCAACCGCAGGGCTCACACACCTGACACCGGAGCTCCCCTCGTGGTGAGATGGGTCCATGAGCGCGCAGGACCGCGCAAGCGACCTCTCCCGACTGCCAGCGGCGTCACCGGTGACGGCATCGTCCGCCCCACCGGCTGCGCCGGCGCGCCCCCCTGCCGGTCCGTCCCCCACCGGGCACCGAGCGGCGGCCTACTTCGACCTGGACAAGACGATCCTGGCGACGTCGTCGACCTGGGCGCTGGGCACCCCGATGCGGCGCAGCGGCCTCATCTCCTCCCGCGCCCTGGCCTACGGGCTCATCGCCCAGATCCCCTACCTCCTGGTGGGCGCCGGCACCCAGCGCTCCAGCACCCTCATGGAGCACCTGGCCCTCATGTCCGCCGGCATCAGCCGCCGGGACCTGATGGAGGTCGTCGAGGGCGCCCTGACCACGGCGATCGAGCCGGCCGTCTACGCCGAGGCCCTCGACCTCATTGAGGGCCACCGTCGGGCCGGGCACGACGTCGTGGTGGTCTCGGCCTCCATCTCCGAGATGGTCGCCCCCATCGCCCGCCTCGTCGGGGCCGACCGGGCGGTGGCCACCCACATGGAGGTCGGTGAGGACGGCCTGTTCACCGGGCGCATCTCCCGCTCCATGCTGCACTCGGAGAAGGTGGTGGCGCTGCACGAGGACGCCGCCGCCCACGGCATCGACCCGGCCCGGTGCTGGGCCTACTCCGACTCCATTTCCGATGAGCCGATGCTCAGCGCCGTCGGCCATCCGGTCGCCGTCAACCCCGATAGGGACCTGCGGCGCCTGGCGCAGGAGCGGGACTGGCCGGTGCGCGACTTCGCCCGCCCGGTACGGCTGCGGCCGCGCTGGGAGCCCCCGAGCCTGTCGACCCGGGCCTCGGTCATCGCCCACGTCGCCGGCGTGCTGGCCGTCGGGGGCACCGCCGCCTGCCTTGTTGCCCAACGTAGCCCGCGCGGCAGCTGAGTCCTCCGGCCGGGCCCCGAGCTGAGCTCAAGCAGGGTTCGCCCCGGGGCTCATCCGGCCCGCCAGGTGCCGGCCTGCACCGCCCGGCACAGGCGCTGGGCCTCCTGTACCCCCGCGAGCACCGCCTCGGCCTGCCACACCACCCAGGCCACCACCCCGTCCATGGTGCCCGAGGCGTAGGCCCCGGCGGCCTCGGCGTAGGCCGCCGGCACCCGCCCGGGGTAGAGGTCGGTGACCGCCGTACCGGTCGGCTCGAGCCCGTCACGCACCAGGAGGTGACGCACGAGCAGGCGCCCCACGGCGGCGTTCCCGGCGGTGAAGGGGCGGGCGGTCAGCATCTCGGCGTGCACGATGGCCGCCCGCACCAGCGCCGGCGCCTGCGGCGTCTCGATGAGATCGACCAGTCCCGCCAGCCTCGCCACCAGTTCCTCGCCCTGCGGCGCGGCCCCAGGACCGCCCTCGCGGGCATGCACCTGCCGGGCCCGCGGCACTCCGACCTCCCCCAGGCCCAACCGGCCGCCCGCCGCCAGGGGACCGACGACGTCGCGGTGCAGCGCCGCCAGCAGCGAGCGCGCCGAGGGCGCCACCGGCCGACCTCGCCCCACCAGGTCCGGCATCCAGCTCACCAGGCGGGTCCCGGCGCGCCACAGCCCGGCCACGGCGTCCAGGCCCGGGTCCCCTGTGGCGGCCTGGGTGAGGGAGCCGGCGGCCACCTGCTCGCGCAGCACCTCGGCGGAGACCACGGCGCCCTCGACGCCGCCCGAGGCGATGGCGCCCCGGATCGCGGCCTCGGCGCGGGCCTCACGCCATCGGCGCCGCAGGGCCTCGTTCCAGCGCAGCTCGGAGCAGGCCTCACGCACTGCGTCCTCAGCGGCGCGCACCCGCTCGTCGGCGGCCACGGCCCTGAGCGCCTCCAGCGCCGGATCCCCGGGCGTGGGGGCGCCGTCGGTGGCCGCCCCGGCCCGCGCACCTGCGCCGACCCCACCAATATTCAACCCCTCGGTCAACACGCCGGTCCGGCTCTCCGCGCCCCACGCTGCGGGCCTCTTCGGCCCACCGGGCTCCGAGGGCCCGATCCCCACAGACATTCGCACCACACCCCCACTGTGACACACCGCGGTCACTGCCGACCACAGGCGCCCTCAGGCACCCCTGGCCCCGTATCCCGAGGAAACCAGCACAAGGCGAGCGCACCCCCTAGACTCGATCAGGTGACTGACTCCCCCTCCCACTACGCCCCGGGCTCCGGCCCGCCACCCGCGACCCCTGGCGCATCGGGGCGGCCACCGCGCAGTCGCCGCCCCGACTACGTGCTCACCGCCGCCGTCGGAGTCCTCTTCGCCCTGGGTGCCTCCGCCCTCCTGGGCCTGGCCGCCGACCAGACCTCGATCCTGCGCACCGGCCTGCTGCTCGGCACCCTCCTGCTGCTGTCCTCAGCCGCCGCCGTCCTGTTCGCCAGCCGTTCCTCGCTGGGCGCGCTCGCCACCGGGCTGACCGCGTTGACCGCCCAGTCGATGGTCTTCCTGGCTCCTATTCACGCGGCCTCCTTGACTGAGCCCTGGCTTCAGCACCTCGTCAGCACCGGTTTCATGCTCGTCCTGGCGGGCCTGTGGCTGGGCGGGTCCTGGGGGATGCGCCTGGCACGCCGCGCCGGCCAGGCCCAGGGGCACGCCGCCTTCCGCCTCACCGAGGCCGACCGGACCGTGGGTACCACTCCGACGCCGCCGCCCTCACGCCGTCGCGATCACCTCCTGTCCCTGCCCTGGGTCATCGCCGGACTGGCGCTGACGGCCTATCTGTTGCCGCGCGCCTACCTGCATGCAGTCGCCCCCGGCGTCCAGACCGGGCCACTGCTGCTGGCAGCCGTCCTCATCTCCCTCCTGGCCCTGGCCGCGGCCGGCGCCTCGACGTCGCGTTCCACCCTCGGTGCGCGCGTCATCGGCCCGGTTCTTGTTCTTGCCGCGGTGCCCGCGCTCAGTAACGATATGATCCCTGGCGGCCATCTGGTCTCCAGGCTCCTGCCGAACGGCCCGAACGCCGTCGTGCTCGCCGCCATCGGCATCGAGCTCATGGCGATCGGCTGGGGAGTACATGTGGCTCGCCGGCAGGGCCGTGCCAACGCGCTGGCCAGGCTGCGCTCCGCCGCCTGAGGGCCCCATGCCCGACTCCGCGTCCCGGAGTTGACCGGTCCCTTCCGGTATCCCCGCCCCTACTACTACCGTGTGCATGCGTAAGGAGACCTCGTGAGCACCGACAACACAGACCGCACCGCACCGCAGGCACCCGTCGCCTCCGATGACGTCGCCCCGGCCTCTGAGGCGGCCCCGACGCCCACCGCACGGACAGCGGCCACGGACGCCCGCTCGGGAGAGGCGACGGTCAACCTGGTCGATGAGGGTCTCGTCTCGGCCTCCCTCGCGAGCCTCGCCAGCAAGGTCACCCAGGTCTCTCCATCCGCCTCCCCCACGCCCCGGGCGACGGCGGCCCAGGACGGCGAGGCCGGTGCGGTCAGTGCTGCCGCCGGCGCCGATGTGGACCAGACGACCGATGACGCAGCCCACGACTGGGCCAACGAGCAGGACGCGGCCGATGACGACGAGGCCGACACCCTCAACCTCCGCGAGCACGCGTCCTTCCCCGGCGCCGCCGGGAGCCGGGCCGCCGAGGCGGAGTCGGCCGTCGGGCCCGCTGCAGCCGCCGACGTGCCGCCGTCGATTCCTCCGTCGTCGGAGCCCGGCGAGGTCGAGGAGGAGCCCGCGCCGGTCACCGACACCGCCCCGGTCTCCGTGGAGACCGCAACCGAGCCGGCGGCCCCCGAGGTCGTCGACGCCTCGCAGGCCCGTGCCGAGACCGCTGAGGACGCCGCCTCCCGGGTCTCCGTACAGGCTGTGACTCCTGAGCCCGCCCGCGCCGAGGAGCCTCAGGGCGCCGGGGCCACCGCCGCAGTCGCTCCGGCAGCCACCGCAGCCACCACCAACAGCACGACCAGCAGCACGACCAGCACAGCCAGCACAGCGGCAGTCCTCAGCAGCTCCGCCGGCTCCGCCCCGGAGGCGCCCTCACCCGTTTTGGCGGACGATGGGGACGATGAGGATGAGGCCCCGGCAGTGAGCGCCGAGTCCACCCGTCAGCAGGACGGTGCACCGGACACCTGGCCAGTCAACCGGCCGACCAGCCAGCCGACCACAGCGTCCGCCGAGGCGCCCGCGACAGCAGCGGCCGCGGACAGTCACGGACGCTTGCCCGCGGCCGACACCGCCGATGCCCCCGATGCCGCCGCGGCGCCGCAGAGCCTCATCGAGGCTGAGGACTTCGAGGACTTTGAGGACTTTGACGAGCTCGAGGACTTCGAGGACTCGTCGCAGTCGGAGCAGCCGGCCGGGGCCGATGACCTCGACACCCCTGAGGCGCAGGCCGACCTCACCCCCGCGACCCCGGCGATCCCCACGCCCGCGACCGGCTCCCCTGCCGTGAGGGCCGTGCCCGTCTCGGTGGCCACCGGCGCCGCCCGCGCCGCGAACGAGACCGCGGGCGCCACCCCGCAGACCCCCTCCGCCGCGACCGGCACCGCGGATGCCGCCGTCGGCGTGGACGACACTGACGACTCCACCATCGACAGCCTCGACGACATCTCCGACGACTTCGCGGACTTCGACGGCGACATCGACGGCGAGCTCGACGCGGAAGACGTCGAGACCGGCGAGGCCGAGCGGGTGGCCGGAGCCGGCGAGGAGTCCGAGGAGTCCGAGGACGATGCTCAGAACGTGACCGAGAACGTTGCCGAGGAAGTTGCGCAGCCGGCAGCCGCCTCGACACCCACCTCAGCATCTGTCTCGACGGCCGCCGCTCAGCCCTGGACGCCGGTTCCACCGGCCTCCGGCTCCCAGACGTTTGCCAGCACGGCCGAGGCAGCCGACGTCGATGACCGTGAGGAGGGTGATGGCGATGAGGGCGCCGCTGAGACCGACGACGGCTTCGCGCCCGTTGAGGCCCCCGCCGTCTCAGCGGCCTTCGCGGCTCCCGCCGCGCCGTCGGCGACCGTGACGACACCGGCCGCCCCGTCAGCGGACTCGCCGGAGCCCGCCTCATCGAGCCGGTCCGAGTTCGAGCCGCAGGTGCCGGCGTCGGCGCCGTCAGCGACCTCGGGGCCATCGGTGGCCGCTTCGACGTCACCGGCCGAGCCGGAGGCGGCAGCGCCGGTGAACGCCGACGCGGACAACCGCCCCTCGGCCCCGTCCTGGCCGGCGACCCCCGCGGCCCAGCTGGCCCGGACGGGCTCCGCGGCCAGCGCCTCCTCGGCGCGTTCCTCCGAGTCGCCGACCTCCACCCGCCCCGCTTTCTCCGCCGGCGCCCCGGCTCCCGCCCCGTCAACGGAGGGGATGGGGGCAGCGCCCCGAACCGCCTCCTCCCCGTACATCGGGCTCTCCGACCTCCGCCCGGAGGCCCCCGCCGACGCGCCGGCCCCCGCCCCAGCGGGAACGACGCCGCAGTCCGAGTGGGCGCCGTCAACCCAGCAGACCCCGTCAACCCAGCCGGTCCCCGCCTCCGCGGACACCCGGGACTACCACCCGACACCGACAGCCTCGCCGTCGGCTCCCTCCCCGCAGCAGACGCCCGACTGGTTCGCAGCCACCCCCACCGGGCGGGGCCTGTCCGCGAGCGCCGACGCCGGGGAGAGCGACGACCCGGAGGAGCGCGGCCGCTCGCGGGCCCGGCAGGCCGCCATGGCCATGACCGGTGCCGACGAGGACGACGACTCCATCCTCCTCAAGGGCGCCAGCGTGCTGAGCGCCCCGGGCTCGCGCGTCGAGACCCACTGGGCCGGAGTGCTCGTCGCCGTCGTCCTGTTCCCCCTGGCCTGGTTCCTCGTGCACGACGGCGCCGCCACCCTGACCGGCGGCAACCCCTCGGCCTGGCCCTCGGCCGCCTCCCCCATGGGTGCGCTGGAGATCCTGGGTGGGACCGCGGCCTGCGCCGCCGCCCTGTTCATGATCTCGCGCTCCTCGCTGGGGGCCTTCGTCGTCGGCGCCCTCAGCACCGTCATCGGCCTGCCCTTCATCCTCATGCCGGGGGTCACCAAGTCGATCCTGGGGCCCACGGTCGATCGGCTCCAGGCCCACTCCGACCTGGGTAAGGCCCTGTCCACCTACGTCATGGACGACGGCCTCTCGGGCCGCTTCATCCTCATGGGCGTGCTCACGATCATGGTCGCCGTGGTCGGCCACCTGGCGCGGCGGGCCGGGCAGCGCAAGGTGGACGACGGTCGCGGCCCGCGTGACTGAGCCCAACGCAGCCCCGCCGTCTGCCGGGACGGAAGAGGCAGGAGCGCCGTCGGCTCGGCGGATGCAGACCCTCACCGATGCGGCCCGGGACGCGGTGCCCATCGTCGTGGGATACGTGACGCTGGGGCTGGCGGCCGGGATGCTGCTGGTCGCCGAGGGACTGGCCTGGTGGTGGGCGCCGGTGTGGAGCCTGGTCATCTACTCCGGGACCATGCAGATGCTGCTGGTGCCGCTGGCCGGTGGCGGCGAGCCGCTGGCGGCCATCGCCCTGTCCACCGGTTTCGTCTCGGGCCGGCACGTCTTCTACGGGCTGGGCTTCCCCCTGGAGCGGGTGCGGGGCAGGGCGCTCACGCGCCTCTACGCCGTCCACGCGATCACCGACGAGGTCTACGCGCTGCTGGCAGCGCGCGACCGGCGGGCCATGAGTGGGCGCTACCTGGTGGGCGTGGAGGCGATCAGCCACGCCTCCTGGGTGTCGGGCACGACCGTCGGGGCACTGGCCGGCACCGCGCTGGCCTCCGCGGTGGGTGAGCGCATCGAGCTGCTCGGTTTCGTGCTCACCTCCCTATTCGTGGTCCTGGCCATCGAGAACTGGCGCAATCACCCCGATATCGGGGTGCTGTGCGTAGGGCTGGTGGCCGGCGGGGTCGGCCTGGCGATCGGTGGTTCGGCGGCACTACTGACCGCTCTGGTGATCCTCGCCGTCGGCCTGGTGGGGCTGTACGCCTGGCGCGGCCGCCGCCCCGGGGCGAGCGCGCCGACGTCGAGGCGGGGGGACAGCTGATGCTCACCAACCCGCAGATCGCGGTCGCCGTCGTGGTCGTCGCCGTCATCACCTTCGTGTGCCGGATCGTGCCCTTCGCGCTGCTGCGCGGACGTCAGGACAGTGCACTGCTGGCCTTCCTGTCCCGGGCGATGCCGCTGGGGGTCATGATCGTCCTGGTGGCCTACACGCTGGGTGGGGTGAGCCTGTCGCCGTCGAGCTGGCTGCCGGCCGCCGCCGGGATCGGGGCGACGGCGGGCCTGCACCTGTGGCGGCGCTCCATCGGGCTGTCGCTCATCGGCGGCACCGGCGTGTACGTGGCCCTCAGCCTCCTGCTGGGCTGACTCGCCGCGGCCGGTGGCCGGCCATGTAGAAGACGATGAGGGCCACGTAGGTGACCACGCTCAGCCAGGCGCTGACCAGTCCCAGCAGCACGGCCAGTGAGTAGAGCCACGGTCCCATCGCGAAGCGCCGGGTCATGGAGCGCACCTCCGCCTCGGAGACCCCTGCTCGCAGGCGGCCGCGGTCCCGGATGGAGGCCCGCCACAAGGCGTTGAAGAACAACCCACCGACCACCATGACCATCCCGTAGAAGACGGCACCCGTGCGCTCGTCGTGGCCGGACTCCAGGGACCGGGTGAGGACCGAGGTGGCGAAGGGCAGGAAGGCGACGTCGAGCAGGAGGAAGAGGTTGCAGATGAGCATCCACTGGTCGACGCTGCGCACCCGCACGAAGATGGCGTGATGGTTGAGCCAGACCTGCCCCACCAGGAGGAAGCTGAGGACGAAGCCCAGGTAGCTGGGCCACAGGGAGGCCAGGGAGTGCAGGAGGCTCCCGCCGCCGTCGGGCAGCTTGATCTCCAGGCTCAGCAGGGTGATCGCGATGGCGATGACCCCGTCGCTGAAGGCCTCCAGGCGTCCGGGTGAGACGGGCGCCGACTCCTCCTCCCCTTGTGCGCCGCCGGCCCCAGCGGCCGTCCCCTCCTCGGGGGCCGGGTCAGTAGCCGGGCCTGAGACCTCGACATCCGCATGCGCACAGCCGCACGAGTCAGTGCGGATCCCCTCGGCGAGGTCGTTGGCAGGGCCGTCAGCCGAGTCATGGTGGCGCTGGGCAGTCATGCCTTCTCCTTCCCTCCGCGGACAGGGACATTCTGCGCCGTCGGGGACATTCCGGCACCCGCGGGGACACTCGACGCCGCCGGGGACCGAATTCCAGTCCCCCAACGCGCGCCCTGTCCCCGCCCGAGACAACACGCACCCAGCCGCGCAGAATGTCCCCGGCGGGCGCCCCGGGAGCGGTGCAGGACGACGTGGGCGGTGCCGGGCGGCCCCGTCGCCGGTACGGGGCGCCGACCAGTAGGCTGCGGGCGTGCCTGTTGACGTCAATCGCCCCGGCCCCTGGACCCACCGCAACCTCACCGCCCGCGGCACTCGTTTCCATGTCGCGCTGGCGGGCCCCGAGGCCCCGGCCGGAGCCGGTCCCCTCACCCTCCTGGTGCACGGCTTCCCGGAGTGCTGGTGGACCTGGCGCCACGTCATCCCCGCCCTGGCACAGGCCGGGCACCGCGTGGCGGCCCTCGACCTGCGTGGCTTCGGAGGCTCGGACCGGCCGCCGTCGGGCTACGACCTGGTGACGCTCGCCCAGGATCTGGCCGCCGTGGTCCGCTCCCTGGGGCACGAGCGGGCCGTGGTCGTCGGCGCGGGGCTCGGCGGCCAGGTCGCCTGGGCGCTGCCGAGCCTGGCCCCGGATCTGACGACGGCGATCGTCCCGGTCGGCGCCCCCCACCCGCTCGCACTGCGCTCGCTGCGGGCCCGGGCCCTGTCGGGGCCGGCGCTGCAGTACGTGAGCCTGCGGATCCCGGGCCTGGCCGAGCGCCGCCTGCGCAGCCGCAGCGCCCTGGAGGGCCTGCTGCGCTCCTGGGCCGGGCCGCACACGCGCGAAGCACTGGCCGAGGAGGCCCCCTACTACGCCGAGCTCCTGTCCCGCCCCGGCGCCGCCCACAGCGCCCTGGAGCCGCTGCGCAACCTCGTGCTGTCCCGGGCGGAGACGGCCGCCCTGGACAAGCCGGCGACGGTGCCCGTCCTGTCGATGCAGGGCGAGCTCGACCCGGTCCAACCCGCCCAGGCCTACGCGCGCGACACCCACCACGTGGCCGGCAACCTGCGCCAGGTGACGATCCACCGCTCCGGCCACTTCCCCCAGGAGGAGACCCCGGCCGGGTTCGTCCGGGCCCTGCTGCCCTTCCTGGCCGACGTCGCCCCCTCCGCCTGATACCGAGAGCCGGGCGCTTCTCGCCCAGCCCTGCCGTTCTTCCGTAGGTCTGCACAAGACGTGCCCAGCTCGGCGGGTGCGGTGCGGTGCGGTCAACCCGACGCCGCCACCCGCCACTCGGCTCGGCGGGTACGTGCGGTGTGGCGCGGCGCCGGCTCACACCGCCTCACACCGGCTGGCGCAGGTTGTCCATGAGGGAGCGGCGGTCGAGCTGGGCGGGCAGCCAGGTGGTCGCCACCGCGAGCACCAGCGAGATCCCGCTGACGAGGGCCAGCAGCCCCACCGGAATCGAGGCGACCAGGACCGCCGCCCCGCCCCCGGAGTACAGCGCGGCGTAGACGGCGCTGAAGGCGGTGGCCGCCAGCCCGAAGAGGATGCCGGTGACGGCGTAGATGACGCCCTCCAGCGCGGTGGAGGCCAGAACCGTGCGGGTGCGCGCCCCGATGACCCCCAGCAGCGCCCCCTCCTGACGCCGGGCCCGCCCCACCATGGCGATGTTGGCGATCCCGCCGACGCCGGAAATGAAGAAGGTTGGAATCCCGACAGAGAGGAACCCGCTGACCGAGCCCTGCGCGCCGGTGGCCTGCCCGGCGCCGACGGTGGCGTAGACGGTGCCGGTCAGGGCCACGGCGATGGCGAAGGGGACGATCGTCGTCATCGACAGGGAGGCGCGGTGGCGGGCGTTGGCGCGGGCGGCGAACCAGGCGGGGCTGCACCCCGGGATGAGGGCGGTCCACCAGGTCAGCAGTGGCCGCAAGGTCCAGTTGGGCACGCTCAGGGCGGCGATCGCGGCGAGGAGCCCCATGGAGGCGCCGGCCATCGCGCGCTCCCCCGGGTCGTTGAGGTTCATACCGGACGTGGCCATCTCCGCCCTGTCCGCGTCGCTCATGGGCAGGGAGCTCTCGAAGGGGGTCATGACCAGCCCCAGGAGCATGATGCCGACGACCACCCACTGCCACCACCGGGTCCGGGTCTGCGGGGCCGTGGCCTCCCGCAGCGCCTGCATCTCGGGGACCGACGCCGCCCGTCGGGCCGGCCCCATCGCGCCCAGGATGCAGAACAGCGTCGTCACGGCGATGGTCACCGGCACCCCGAAGCCCGGCATGATGATGGGCAGATTCTGAGGAAACACATCGAATTCCCGCCAGGTGAGCAGGTAGACGCGGACCAACGGCAGGCTGGCCACCGCCCCCATGGCACCTCCGAGCAGCCCGATCACCCCGACCTGCGCCAGGATGATGCGGCGGATGCGGCTGCCGGGGATGCCCAGAACCTTCCACAGAGCGTGGGAGCGCTGCTGGGCCGAGACGGTCAGGCCCAGCGTCGTGGACAGGATGACGGCGGTGGCCAGTCCCACGTAGGAGACGAGGCTGGAGCCGATGATGTGGGAGGCATTGATGAGCTCGGCCGAGCCCTGGGCCTGGGCCCAGCTCAGGGCGCTGTACCAGGTGGTGATGATGACGCCGATGATGGCGCCGCCGACGGTGGCGACGAGCAGAGACCACAGCCACTGGCGGGCGTGGTGGCGCAGGTCGTTCCAGATGAGTGTGACCATGATCTTCTCCGATCCTCTCCTGCTCCTGTTGCGGTCAGGCGGCGCGCGTGGCTCGCGCCGAGTGGACGAGCTCGGCGATCTGGCGGGCGTCACGGCAGCTGGTCCACTGCACCAGGTGTCCCTGGCTCATGACGGCGACCGCGTCTGCTCTGGCGGCGGCCTCGACGTCGTGGGTCACCATGACCACGGTGGTGCCCTGCTCGGTGAGCCGGCGCAACCAGTCCAGGACGAGGGCGGCGGAGTCCAGGTCGAGGGCACCGGTGGGCTCGTCGGCGAAGACGATCCGGGGGCGGCTGGCCATGACGCGGGCGATGGCCACGCGCTGGCGCTCCCCTCCGGAGAGCTGGTGGGGCTTGAGGCCGGCGCGGTGAGCGAGCCCGACGGCGTCGAGAGCCTCCCGGATCTGGGCGCTGCTCAGGGGGCGCCCGGCCAGGCGCGAGGGCATGGAGACGTTGTCGGCGGCGCTCAGGGAGGCGATGAGGTTGTACTCCTGGAAGACGAAGCCGACGTGGCGGGCGCGGAACCGGGCCCTCTCGGCGGCCCGCATCCCGGAGGTGAGGGCGCCGAGCATGGTCACCCGGCCGCTGGTGGGCTCATCGAGGCCGGCCATGCAGTGCAGCAACGTGGACTTGCCCGACCCGGAGGCCCCGACGACGGCGGTGAAGCTGCCCTCGGGCAGGTCGGCGTCGACGTGGTCCAGGGCGGTGACGCGGGCGTCCTGGCGTCCGGGGACCTCGTAGACGCGGGTCAGGCCGCGCAGCCGGATGGCGATGGGCGACGTCGGGCCCGGCCCAGCAGGCGGAGTGATCGATGGCAGGGATGAGGCGGGGGCGGCGGTCGGGTCGGAGGGGGCCGGGGGCGGGTGAGCAGTCATGCCTCCAGCCTGACGGCGCTGTCTCTCCCAGCCCGTCCGGCCATCTGGCGAATCGAGGGTGGGGCTAGCCCGACACCGGCCCGGACCCCTCCACGGGCTCCGCACTCAGGCGCCCCTCACACCCCCACCTGCGGGCACAGCCCGGCCTCGAGCAGCGTGCACTGACCGCAGCGGGGCGAGCGGGCCGAGCACACCTGGCGCCCGTGCTCGATGAGCCGGTGGCAGCCATCGGTCCAGCGCCACGGCTCCCACAGGGCCGCGATGTCCTTCTCCACGCGCAGCGGGTCCTTCGACGTCGTCCACCCCAGGCGGCGCGAGAGCCTGCCCACGTGGGTGTCCACGGTGATGGCGGGCTGGCCGAAGGCGTTGCCGAGCACGACGTTGGCGGTCTTGCGCCCCACGCCCGGCAAGGCCACGAGCTCCTCACGACTGCCCGGGACCCGCCCCTCGAAGCGCTCGGTGAGGGCCTGACCGATGCCGAGCAGGTGGCCGGCCTTGGCGCGCTGGAAGCCGAGCGGCCGCAGGATCGCCTCGAGGTCCTCGCGTCGGGCGGCTCCCAGGGCGGCGGCGTCGGGGTAGCGCTCGAAGAGCTCGGGGGTGACGGTGTTGACGCGCGCGTCAGTGGTCTGGGCCGACAGGACGGTGGCCACGAGCAGCTGGAAGGGGCCGTCGTGGTCCAGGGCGCAGGCGGCGTCGGGGTAGAGGGTCATGAGCTCGTCGTCGACGGCGCCCGCACGCCGGGCCGGCTCGGTCGTCATCGCCGCCTCGGCCCCAGCGGTCTCGCTACTCACTGCCCTACGCACTGTTCTCCGTCCTCTCTCCGCAACCCCACCGATGGAACCGTGTCGCACGACGCACCCGATTTTGCTCACTTCCCTTTGACCTGCAACACACGGAGACTACAATGCTCGACGGCGTGCCACAGGTCACAAGCCGTGGCAGGATAGACCCGAGGGCTCCCGCATGCGGGATGCCAGCCCCCTAACCACCAGGAGGATCTCCGTGGAAGACAGCATTATCTCCAGGATCCCGCTCTTCGAGGGCCTGAGCCCGGAGGAGCAGGAGGAACTGCGCGCCATGATGACGCAGACGACTCTGCGCCGTGGCGAGACCCTCTTCAACGAGGGCGACTCAGGCGACCGCCTCTACATTCTCCTCTCCGGGAAGGTGAAGCTCGGCCACGCCAGCGCCGACGGCCGCGAGAACCTGCTCGCGGTGCTCGGCCCCGGCGAGATCGTCGGCGAGCTGACCCTGTTCGACCCGGGCCCGCGCTCCACCACCGCCACCGCCGTGGCCCCCACCGAGCTCCTGACGCTGGACCACAACCAGCTCATGACCTTCGTGGAGTCCCACCCGCAGCTGGCCAAGGACATGCTGCGCGCCCTGGCCCAGCGCCTGCGCCGCACGAACACCGCGCTGGCGGACCTCGTCTTCTCCGACGTGCCCGGCCGCGTGGCCAAGGCCCTGCTGGACCTGGCCGACCGCTTCGGCTCACCCACCGACGACGGTGTCCACGTCCCCCACGACCTCACCCAGGAGGAGCTCGCCCAGCTGGTGGGCGCCTCGCGGGAGACGGTCAACAAGTCGCTGGCCGAGTTCGTCTCCCGCGGCTGGATCCGCCTGGAGGGCCGGGCCGTCACGCTGCTCGACGTCGACCGCCTGCGCCGTCGCGCCCGCTGAGGTCCCGTCTCGGGTCGCGAGCCCTCAGCACGGCGCACCGGAGAAGCCGCCGGGCGCTGACACCCGCATCAACCGCAGAGACGACGCCGCGCCTGCAGCCGGAAGGTACCGGACCGCAGGCGCGGCGTCGTGCGCGCCGACCTCGCCGGGCAGCCCGTCAGGACCGGGGGCGCTTGAGGTAGGCGATGAGGTTGTCCGTGCCGGAGGGACCAGGCACGACCTGGACGAGCTCCCAGCCGTCAGCACCCCACTGGTCGAGGATCTGCTTGGTGGCGTGAGTGATGAGGGGGACGGTGACGTACTCCCAGGTGGTCGGCGAGGCGGATACGGGCTCAGAAGATGCTGTCATGGGACTCAGCCTAGAGCCCGCCGCCAGGCGCCGGAAGTCGGCAACGCGAGGGCGCCCTCAGGAGGCGCAGCGCACCCGGGCCAGGATGCGAGGGGCGCGACGCGCGTGGATCTCGGCGACGAGCTCATCATCCTCGCGCTCGAGCCACCGACCCCAGTCATCGACCTCGGGGAAGCGTCGCAGCAGCGCCCGCCTCTCCCGCTCGGTCAGCCCACCCCAGACACCGAAGCTGGACTCGGAGTTGAGCGCCTCGGCCAGGCACTCCATACGAACCGGACATGCGAAGCACAGCGACCTCGCATCGCGCTGCTCAGCACCCTTGCCGAAGAGCTGGTCAGGCTCGACGGTGGCGCAGGCCGCTTGGGCCGCCCAGGTCTGGTCGTCTTGAATCATGCTCACTCCCGATCCATTCAACGGCCGACGCCGTTGTCGGTCACGTCACAGTCGTTACCGTATGGCAACCGAGCACCTCACACCAAATCCTCCCCCCGTGACCTGGGCAATCCGACCGCCGCAGAACCCCGATAACGCACCGAGGAGCAGCACACACAAGGGCGGTTCTCTGATAGCGAGCCGAATATTGGACGTCAAGACCACCGTCGGCCTTGCCTTTCCCACGGCTGGGGATGCGAGTTCTCACGGGCGGTGAACCACCTCCGAACCACCCACCTCCTCAAGGGATCGTGATGTCAACGTGACCCTCACCTGAATAATCTCTAAGAATTGCCTGAGCGTCGGAGCTGTCTCGCTATGTGGCCGAGCCACCCCGTCGCCGGCAGGCCGCTGCGTCGTCGAACCACCCCGCATTCCCGCCGAACAGAGGGCACAGAGCCGGCCTCCAAGGGTCTTCCCAGCCCGAAGAGGGTCTACGCCACTGCATCCTCCAAGCGATTCCACGTAGGCTGGCGCCATGGCGAAATCCTCTGCGCGCGGGCGCTCACTGACACCACCCCAGGTCGTCTCGATGCTCGTGGTCTTCCTGACTCTCTCGTGCGTCGGCGGCGTCCTGTCAGCGGGCTTCGCCGCCCCCTTCGTGGGCGCCACGGCAGCACTGACCAAGGCGTCGGCCGAGCTCTTCGAAGAGCTCCCCAGCGACTTCAACGTCCAGCAGCCCAGCCAGATCTCCACCCTCCTGGCGGCCGACGGCACCGAGATCACCAAGTTCTACGCGGAGAACCGCATCGTGGTGCCTCTGAACTCGATCTCGGTCAACATGCAGAACGCCATCGTCGCCGTCGAGGACCAGCGCTTCTACCAGCACCAGGGCGTCGACCCCACCGGCATGGTGCGGGCCCTGGTGTCCAACAACGCCGGCGGCTCGCGTCAGGGCGCCTCAACACTGACCCAGCAGTACGTGCGCAACACGCTCATCGAGACCGGCCTGAAGAACGATGACCACAAGATCATCAGGGACGCCACCGAGCGCACCGTGGCCCGCAAGCTGCGGGAGATGAAGTTCGCTCTCAGCCTGGAACAGAAGTACTCCAAGCAGCAGATTCTCGAGGGCTACCTCAACATCGCCGCCTTCAGCCCCTCCACCTACGGGGTCGAGGCCTCCGCCCGGCACTACTTCAGCAAGTCGGCCAAGGACCTGACGGTGGCCGAGGCCGCCCTCATGGCCGGCACCACCAACGCCCCCAGCGCCTACGACCCCGTCACCCAGCCGGAGCTGGCCAAGAACCGCATGGACTGGGTGCTCTCCAAGATGCTGGAGGAGAAGTTCATCACCAAGCAGCAGTACGACGAGGCGGTCGCCACTCCGATCGCAAGCATGCTGCACGTCTCGGAGTCCCCGGCAGGCTGCGGCGCCGCTGGAAACGCCGCCTACTTCTGCACCTACGTGGTCAACGAGATCCTCGGCTCGGAGAACTTCGGACCCGATATCGCCTCCCGCCGTCAGCTCCTGACGCGCGGAGGGTTGAAGATCACCACCACCTTGAACCTCGAGCGTCAGAGCGCCGCGGACAACGTCATCCAGTCCAACGTCCCCACCGGCGACGCCTCGGGAACCGACACGACCATCGTCTCCATCGAGCCCGGTACGGGCCGAATTCAGGCGCTGGCCCAGAACAGTAACTACGGCGACGGCGGCCCCGACAGCACCGACACCCAGCTCGTCTACGCCGCGGACGCCAAGCACGGCGGCATCGAGCTCAGTGACGGAACCGTCGGCTTCCAGCCGGGGTCGACCTTCAAGGCCCTCATCCTGGCCGAGTGGTTCAGGAACGGTAACTCCGCCAGCGCCAGGCTCAGCGCCGTCCCCAGAACCTTCCACTGGGACATCCCCTGCGCCCCGGAGAACAACGACCCGACCTGGGCCCCGAAGAACGTTGACCCCTCACTCAACCGAGCCACCAACGTCACCGAGGCCACGAAGCTGTCCATCAACGTCGCCTACGCCGAGATGCTCAGCCGCCTCAACGTCTGCGACGTCACCAGCTTCGCCGCCTCCATCGGAGTGACGAAGGCCGACGGGACCCAGCTGGACCCGCGTCCCTCCATCGTGCTGGGCTCCCAGAACGTGCCGCCGCTGAGCATGGCCAACGCCTACGCGACCTTCGCCTCCGGCGGCAAGTACTGCAAGCCCATCGCCATCGACCAGATCCTGGACGCCAGCGGCACCTCGATGGCCGTGCCCAGCGCCGACTGCACCCAGGCCATGGACCAGGGGGCCGCGGACCAGACCGCGACCACTTTGACCGCCACGTCGCAGAGAGGCGGAACAGCTCAGTTCGCCACCTTCGGTCGACCAATCGGCGGCAAGACCGGAACCACGGACGACAACAACGACGCCTGGTTCGTGGGTTTCACCCCGCAGCTGGCCACCGCCGTCTGGATCGGTCACGCCGGCAGCCCCAGGACCCTCAACTATCAGCAGATCGGTCCGCACTCCATCGGCATCATGTACGGTAGCGACGTGGCTGTGCCGATGTGGCGCGACTACATGTCCCAGGCCGTGGCGAACGATCCTGCCCTGCCCATTCCCTCCCACGGGTGAGCGGCTCTCCCCGCGAGAACGACAACTGCACAGAAGAGGACCCGACTCCCCATGACGCCCTGCTCTGCCGGCCGTGCCGCCCTGTCCGTCATCGGCACCACCGCCGCTCTGGGGGCGGCCACGCTGGCCTACAGCCTCATTGAGGCCAGGTGCCCCGTGCTGCGGCGCATCGATGTGCCGGTGCTCGCCACCGACGAGGAGCCCCTCACGGTGTTGCACCTGGCCGACCTTCACCTGACGGGCCGCACCGAGGCGCGGGTCGCTTGGGTGCGGCAGCTGGCGCAGCTGCAGCCCGACGTCGTCGTCAACACCGGCGACAACCTCTCCCTGGCATCCGGCCTGGAGCCGCTGCGACGGGCACTCGAACCGCTGACGGGCCTGCCCGGGGCCTTCGTCATGGGCGACCACGACTACCGCTCCACCGTCTTCCGCCTGCCGACGCGCTATCTGCACCGGGACCCGCGCAAGGCCTCCAGCCGCGTGCGCGACGAGGACATCGAGGCCCTGCCCTGGGAGGAGGTCCGCGACCTGCAGGCCGCCGGCGGCTGGGTGGACCTGACCAACCGACGCGGCTCGCTGACCGTGCGCGGGCGGCGCATCGAGCTGGTCGGCGTCGATGACCCGCACGCCAACCGCGACGTCCTGCCCCTCCCCGAGGCCGCCGGCTCGGCGGAGTCGGCCACCTCCCTGCCGGCGATCCGTGACCATGAGGGCCGGGCTCTGCGGCTGGGACTCACGCACGCCCCCTACCGGCGGGTCCTGGAGGCGATGTCGGCCGACGACGTCGACCTGGTCCTGGCCGGGCACACCCACGGCGGACAGCTGTGCGTGCCCGGGGTGGGGGCACTGGTGACCAACTGCGACCTGGACCGGGGGCGCGCATCAGGCCTGTCGCAGTGGCCGGGCCGGCTCGGGGACCCACGGGCCGCCGACCACATGTACCTGCACGTCTCCGCCGGGCTCGGCACAAGCCCCTACACGCCCGTGCGCCTGGCCTGCCGGCCCGAGGCCACGCTGCTGCGGCTCCTGCCGGCCTGAGGCGGCACACCTCAGCGCTCCCCCGCTAACACTTCGTCCGAGCCGCACCTCTCCCGACACTCTTCCCACGCAACACTTCGACCAAAACTTCAGAATCGACGCGGCTCCGGGTCGATTCTGAAGTTTCGGTCGAAGTGTGTGGGAGTCGCGGGGCGCGCACAGTGGGACGGGGCATGCAGAGCGCACAGGTGCGCCGGTGCCTGGGCGCGGCAGTCAGCGGCGCCAGCGGGCGAAGCCGCCCTCGGAGTTGATGACCTGCCCGGTGATCCAGCGGGCCTCGTCGGTGAGGAGCCAGGTGATGAGGCGGGCGGCGTCGTCGGGCTCGCCCCAGCGCCCCTGGGGGAACATGACGGCAGTCGCCTCGCGGTCCGCCTCGGTGACGTAGCCGGTGTCGACGGGGCCGGGGTTGACCGTGTTGACGGTGATGCCGGCGTCGATGAGCTCCTCGGAGATGGTCGGGGTGAGGCCGGCGATGGCGGCCTTGGCTGCGGCGTAGGCGATCTCCCCGGGCAGGGGAGCCAGGCCCTGGCCCGAGGTGAGGAAGACGATCGCCCCACGGCGGCGCGCGGAGCCGGACGGGGCGGGCGAGGCGAAGCCCTCCTGAGCAGCGAAGGCCTGCGCCAGGAGGATGGAGGCGCGGGCGTCGACGGCCCAGTGGGCATCCAGGACGGCCTCGGTCATCTCGCTGAGCGACCCATCGGGACTGCTCATGGCCTGGTTGCACACGAGGGCGTCGAGGTGGCCGGCGGCGGCAGCGGCCTGCTCGACGACGCGGGCCGGCTCCCCGGGGGCGGCCAGGTCGGCGGGGATGTCGATGAGCCGGGCGGGGCCGACCAGGTGGGTGCGGATGGAGGCCATGACGGCGTCGATGTCGTCGGCGCCCCAGGGCTGGGAGGTGTCGTGCGGGCGGTAGTGGTGGGCGACGATGCTCGCCCCGTAGTCGGCGGCGCGGCAGGCGATGGCGTGGCCGATGCCGATGCGGCGGCTGACTCCGGTGACCAAGACGGTGCGCCCCGCCAAGGGCAGCGGGTCGCGGCCGACGGGGCCGACAGGTCCGGTGGTGCCGGTGGGGCCGCCGGAGTCGCCCAGAGTGGTGGAGGGGCGTCCGTGATGAGCGTCGGTGGTCATGCAGACGAGTGTAGGAGGACGGTCCACGCGTCCGGGGACTTTTTCTTGCGGCCGGGGACATTCCACGCGGGCGAGTGCCGTTGCCTCCGGGCGGGGACAGTGCGCGCGTCCGGGGACAGGATTCCGGTCCCCCGCCGCGTCAGGCGTCCCTGGCCGTCCTGGGTGGTCCCCGGCCGCAATGGAACGTCCCCGACGGCGTCGTTTGTCCCCGTCAGCTCGAGGAGAGGGGGACAGAAGCCGGTGCAGAGGAGAGGGCGCAGGGAAGACCCGGACGGGTCGGCGCCTCAGTCCTCGGTGCGCGCAAGCTCTCGGGCGAAGGCCTCGTGGTTGCCTCGCGAGGACAGGACGAAGCGGATGAGCCCCAGGCGTCCGACGGCGTCGGGATCGGTGTGGGCGAGCTGCTCGACGGCGCGGGCCGCAGCCACGGCGATCTCGGCGACCCGGGCGATCTGCCATCCGTAGACGCCTGCGGAGACGGCCGGCAGGGCGATGCCGGTGCAGCCGAGCTGAATGGCGAGCTCCAGGGAGCTGTCGAAACAGGCGCGCAGCAGGGCGGGGTCGTCCTCACCGGCGTGGAGGTTGGGGCCCACGGTGTGGATGACCCAGGCGGCCGGCAGGTCGAAGCCGGGGGTGGCCACGGCGCGGCCGACCGGCAGTCCGTCGGGCAGCTCGGTGTCGCGCACCTTCTGGCAGGCGTCGAGCAGGCCGGGGCCGGCGGCGCGGTGGATGGCGCCGTCAACTCCTCCTCCGCCCAGGAGGGTGCTGTTGGCGGCGTTGACGATGGCGTCGACCTTCTCGGTGGTGATGTCGCCGACGACGGCCTCAATGCGCATGGGAGCTCCTTGTCTGCGGCGGGTGCTTGGAGGGTGATTTCAGGCTGCTCGGTCCTAGCACTTTCTCGGGCGAGAGGGGCCCGAGGGCGACGGGATCCGGGCCGACGAGAGCGCTCCGGGGCGTGGGCCAGCAGGTGGACCGGTCGTCAGCAGCCTGTCACGGTGGGCACCTCGGGCCAACCGGGTTCCCACGGGGAGCGAACACTGACGTGACGGAGGACTCAGCGGATCCGATTTCCTCCCCGCGGTGGGGGGAGGCTATGCTGACGCCTGCTGCACACGGGGTGTGGCGCAGTTTGGTAGCGCGCTTCGTTCGGGACGAAGAGGTCGTGGGTTCAAATCCCGCCACCCCGACGATGAGAAGACCCATGAGCTTGCTCATGAGGTCTTCGAAGAGGAGGGGGTCGAAAGGCCGAAGGCCTAAGCACCCCGACGACGAGACGATGAGAAGGCCTGCGAGTTCGCTCGCGGGCCTTCTGCCGTACCAGGGCCACAGAGCCCCACCCTGACCAGTTCAGCCCCGCCAGAGTCGATCAGTCCCACGGCTCAGTGTCCACAGCGCTGACATCAACGGACCCAGCGCCCCTGCACCCACCGGGGATCGTTGGAATGCCGCAGTTTCACCCGGGCATGCAGCACTGATTCGGGGTTGATGTCAGCACTATGGACACCTGCGCCCCGCAGCCCCTCGCTGCCAGCCCTTTGCCCCACCGTCAAGCCTCCCCACGTCGCGGGTGTTCGATCGCGCGACTTCTCACTTCACAGTCACACCCGACCGCCCGCACTGCACGAGGGTGGGGCACCACTGCACGAGCGTCGGGTGTACTCCATGGGGGTCGGAGGTTCGTGCAGTACGCACAACCCGCGGCCAGTACCTCCCGCCCCTCGTGCAGTGGGAGCCCTGGACGAGGCCGCCGGCCGAACGCTCTACCCTGAGGTGAGGACACCACCGGGAAGGAGGCCACACATGCCGGATCCCAGCACCGAGCTCGAGGAGCTGCGTCGCAGGGTCGAGGAGCAGTCCCAACGAATCGATGAGCTCCAGGACGCCCTCCACACACTGTCGATCGCGGTCCAGTACCGGCAGGAGGAGCCCTACCTGGCCTTCCTGGCGGAGCACGGCATCGCCGGCCGACGGCGGATCGCCCTGATGACGGCTATCGCCGGAGTGCAATCACGGGCGCAGGGCGAGGTGCTTCCCCTCGGCCCTGGTGCTCGCGACGAGCTTCTGCCGGACTACCCCGCCCTGGCCGAGGCCTACCTGCCCGAACCGATCGACGACGACGAGGCCATCCGCATCGTCGGAGAGGTCCTGGGAAGTGAACGCCTCGGCGCGCAGGCACTCGAGGCCCACCGCGCCCGCGGCCTGGGGCGCGAGGGCCACCAGGCGCTCACCGGACGTTCAGACACCCAAGGCCACCACACGTAGCCACGTTGCTCCAGGCGCCCGGGATGCTCGACGTCGACGCACTCACGCCGCCCGCCCTCCTCGCCGCCCACAGCCGGGACATACGCCGCTCACAGCCGCACCGGCTAGGCTGACTCCCGGATATTCACCCCGGGGAAAGGACGAGCGAGCGTGACCGAGCCTCCATGCGACTCCGCCATCCCCGCTGCCCCCGCCGCCGCCTCCCCTTCCCCCCGCGTTCCCCGGCGTCTGAAGTACGTCGAGGCCGTCCTGTGCATCGGCTTCACCCTGGCCTTCCTCGTGTGGACCTACTTGAGCGCCCCGGGACCGCTCGCCCCCGGCGACACACACCGCTCCCCCGCCATCGACGCCCTCCTGCCGACCCCCGACGCCCAGCTGCGGTCGGCCGCCGGCCAGCTCGCCGAGGCCTTCGCGACCCTCACCCACCCCATCCTCATCCTCGGGCTCATCGTGGCCGGGGTCGCCTACGCCTACACGGCCCGCATGCGCCGCCTGAGCGTCTCGCTGGCCATCGCCGCCGCCGGCATCCCCACGCAGTACCTCATCGCCCTGTACCTGGCCCACCCCGACCCGGGCTCCACCTTCTCCGACTCCATCGCCGCCTTCGACTACTCCTACCCCAACGCGCACATCACGGCGATGACCCTGGCCTCCTGGGTCCTGGTGACCCTCGCGCGCGCCCACCACCGCAGCACCATGGTCGCCGCCGGCACCGTCCTGGGCTACGCGGCCGTCGCCGTGACAGCCGTCAGCCAGTGGTACATGGGCCTGGCTGCGCTCAGCGACCTCGTCGGCGGCTTCCTCCTGGGTGCCGCCTTCGCGAACCTGGCCCTGCGGGTCGGCGGCATCGACGCGATCCTCACCAGCTGGGTCAATCGCCGCCTGTCGCGCTCCAGCAGCGAGAAGCGCGCCGCCGTCATCTACAACCCCACCAAGTTCGACGACCTCTCGCTCCTGCGCCGTCGGGTCGCCGCCGAGGTGCGCGCCGCCGGCTGGCTGCCCACCGTCTGGCTGGAGACCACCCCCGACGACCCCGGCCGCTCCATGGCCCACCGCGCCCTGGAGGCCGGCGTCGACCTGGTCATGGTGGCCGGCGGCGACGGCACCGTGCGCGCCGTCTCCTCCGAGCTGGCCGGCACCGAGATGCCGATGGCCCTCATCCCCGCCGGCACCGGCAACCTCCTGGCCCGCAACCTGTCCGTCCCCCTGGACACCGACGCCGCCATCCGCCTGGCCCTGCACGGCCGCCTCCAGGCCATCGACATGGTCACCTGCGCCTTCGACGACGGCCAGGAGCGCTTCGTCGTCATGGCCGGTATGGGCCTGGACGCCCAGATCATGGAGTCCACCGACCTGGGCCTGAAGAAGGTCATCCGCTCGGGCGCCTACGCGGTGGCCGCCGTCCAGAACGCGGTCCCCGACCCCTTCACCGCCACCATCACGCTCGACGACGCTCCCCCGGTGCGCCGTCGAATGGTCATGGCCCTCATGGGCAATGTCGGCACCATCACCGGCGGCATGACGCTCTTCCCGCGGGCCACCCCCTCCGACGGCCTGGTCGACCTGCTCCTGGCCAGCCCCGGCAAGGTCGTGGACTGGGCCCGCCTGGGGGCGCAGATCCTCACTGGCCAGGAGATGGAGGGCTTCACCCTCACCCGGGCCCGGAAGGTCCTCATCGAGGCCGATCGTCCCGTCCCCTTCGAGCTCGACGGCGACACGGCCGGCTCCACCCGCACCCTGCGCGCCGAGGTCGAGGACGGCGCCCTGCACGTCGTCGTCCCCCAGTGAGCCGCCCCGGCGAGCACTCCCGCCCCCCCCCGCGGCCCGCGCCGACCACGTGAGCATCGTGACGCATCCGTGACCGGCCCCGCTGCCCTAGACTGACGCCCAGTCGGTGCCCATATGGACACCGACAGCGCCCATATGGGCACCAGCGCCCCGATCGCATCGTCGGTGCGCCCCTCTTCAGCCAGCAGGAGTTCCATGCGTTCTCGTCTTACGGTCGCTCTCGGCCGCACAGCGCGCCTGGCCGCCCGCGTGCGCGGCGGCGGCAGCGGCGGCACCGCCTTCCCCGGCCTGGTCATGGAGCGCACCGACCCCGGTTTCCTGGAGCGCACCCTTGGCCGTCTGCCCCGCGGCGTTATCGTGGTCTCGGGCACCAACGGCAAGACCACGACCACCAAGATGGTCGTCCAGCTCCTGCGCGAGCAGGGCCTGAAGGTCTTCACCAACCGGACCGGCTCGAACTTCGTGCGCGGCGTGCTCGCCTCCCTGCTCACCGAGGTCGACGCCGCCGGCAACCTGGACGCCGACATCGCCGTCCTCGAGCTCGACGAGGCCCACGCCGTGCACTTCGTGGCCCGGGTCCGCCCGCGCGCCTGCCTCCTGCTCAACGTCATGCGCGACCAGCTCGACCGCTTCGGCGAGATCGACTACACCGCCTCCCTGCTGCACTCGATCGCCCAGGCCACCAGCGACGTCGTCGTGCTCAACGGTGACGACCCGCGCCTGGCCGCCCCCGCCTTCCTGGAGGGCGTCAGCGCCCGCGTCGTCTCCTTCGGCGCCGGGGAGGACCTGCGCTCCCTGTTCCTGTCCGACGACGACCTGCGCACCGGCCTGGTCAGCCCCCGTCAGGCCGGCCAGGCCCCCGGACCGCGAGTCACCCTGGAGGCCATCGACGGCCAGCGCGCCACCGTGCGCGTGGACGGGGTCTCCCACGAGGTCGACTTCGCCATCCCCGGCGTTCACAACTTGCTCAACGCCTGCGCCGCCCTCGGGGTGGTGCTGGAGGTGCTGGGCGAGGACGCCGACCTGCCCGGGCTGCTGACCACTCTGGGCACCGTGCAGGCCGCCTTCGGCCGCGGCGAGGTCCTCACCCTGGACGGCCGCCCCGTCCAGCTGTCCCTGGTCAAGAACCCGGCCGGCTTCCGCATGGGCCTGCTCTCGGCGGCCTCCCAGGCGCAGGACGGCGAGGTGGTGGTCGTGGCCATCAACGACGAGTACGCCGACGGCCGGGACATGTCCTGGCTGTGGGACGTGGACTTCTCGGCCCTGCGCGCCGGCGGGGTCGCTGTCGTCACCGGGGTGCGGGCCTGGGACATGGCCCTACGGCTGCGCTACGACGAGGTCGAGGTCGCCGAGGTCGAGCCCGACCTGCGTAAGGCCGTGGCCCTCATGCGCCGGGTGGCCGCCGACACCGACCGCCCCATGCGAGTCTTCACCACCTACACCGCGATGCTGGCCCTGCGCTCGATCCTGGGCGAGATGACGGACGTTGAGGAGGTCATGTCATGACCGCGCGCTATGAGCACACCACTGACGGCCCCGCCCGCGGGCACCTGCGCCTGCTCCAGCTCTACCCGCGGGACATGAACATCTACGGCGACTGGGGCAACACGCTCGTGCTGGCGCGGCGCGCCCAGTGGCAGGGCTACGACGTCGAGCTGCTCTCCTACGACCCGGGCGACGAGCTGCCCGGCGACATCGACATCCTCGTGGGCGGCGGCGGCCAGGACTCCGGCCAGGACCGCATCAAGGAGGATCTGGTCAAGGTCGGCCCCACCCTCAAGGCCTGGGCGGCCGACGGCGTCCCGATGCTGGCGATCTGCGGCCTCTACCAGCTCTTCGGGCACGGCTTCACCACTGCCAAGGGCCAGGAGATCCCCGGCATCAGCCTCATGGACGCCCACACGGTGGCCGGAGACACCCGCCTCATCGGCAACATCACCCTGAACACCGAGGACTTCGGCGCGGTGGTCGGCTACGAGAACCACTCCGGCCTGACCACCCTGGGGTCGGGCGCGCGCCCCTTCGGCACCGTGAAGATGGGCGACGGCAACAACGGCAAGGACTCCACCGAGGGCGGGCGCGTCCACCACGTCATCGGCACCTACCTGCACGGCTCCCTGCTGCCCAAGAACCCGACCGTGGCCGACTGGTTGCTGGCCCGCGCCGCCGAGCACGCCGGCACCACCTGGGAGCCCGAGCCGCTCGACGACACCTGGGCCGAGCGCGCCCGCGCCGTGGCCATGTCCCGGCCCCGCTGAGCTCTCCCCACTGGGGTGCGACGGCGGGCCTGCTGGAGGGGAGCAGCACCTCTTCTCTGACAGGCCCGCCGTCGCACCCCCTTATTTTCACAAGGGACATCGGGCGAAATAAGAGAGAACTGGCGAGAGATTCACGTCACTCTTATTGGACATCGAGTATTTTCCAAGGTTCGTCCCATGGAAGCGGGAGGAAACCGGCGGACAGCCTGCCCTTTCAACACATAGAAGCCTCACCTTAGACATATTCACCGCTCGATCACTCACTGTTGGACACTGATTTATTCAGGACGTAACCCCAACGTGACACCAGCACGTCAGACATTGCAGAATAACTGCCATGACAGCACAGAATTCTACTGGTTTCGATTGGCCCGCCCGTTCCGCCAACAAGATCTGGCTCGGCGTCTGCGGAGGCCTGGCCAACAAATGGAACGTCAATGCCTGGCTGGTCCGCGCCGCCTTCTTCTTCTTTGTGGTGCCGCTCGGCTACGTCTACTACCTGGGCGCCCAGAACATGCCCGATCCCGCCACCCGCTGACCCACCGCCACCTCCCCGAACTCCCTGGCCACCCTCAAGAACCCTGAGTGACGAAGAAGCAAGGAAGCAATTCCGGATTCCAGGGAGAAACATCCCGAACGACCATCCCGACATCTTATCGACCAACCACTTCCTGCTTCCGCAAGAATAACTTTCCGCGGAGGCAGGAAGTGGTCGAAGCACGTTTTATACGGGAAAGCTCAGTGACCGAGCCCCACTCAGGGTAACCTCAGTCCCCACCCCCAGGATTCACTAAGAAATCAGACCTCCTGTCCACCACCCCTCCGCGCAGATGCGTCTCAACGCAGCAGAACGCCTCTTGACCTGCTGCGAGACAGAGAAGCGTTCCCTTAGACTCCTATTGACGAAGCCCTCTTCATGTCGACCCGAGGACACCATGGATTTTGCTGTTCCACGACACCGCGCCCCCGCCAGCACCACTAACCTTCCCGAACCGGGTGCTGCCACCTTCGCACTGTCGGACCTGAGCCCCGGCACCAGCGGACGCATCACCGGCCTGGCCGACGACGGCGTCGGCGGCGTCCTGGTCAAGCGCCTGCGCAACCTGGGCTTCGTCCCCGGCCGGATCGCCACGCCGCTGCGCCGTGCCCCGATGGGGGACCCGGTGGTCTACCGCGTCTCCGACTACGAGCTGTGCCTGCGTCGCCAGGAGGCCAGGCTCATCCAGGTCACCACCGTGGAGGCCGAGAACCGCATCATCCTCCAACCCCGGCCGGCCGGACGGCATGCGGCCGACGACCCCGCAGCACCGAACACGGGAGAGACTCTGTGAGCACCCACGACACCACGAGACACGCCTCCGGGCAGTCGCAGCACTGCGAGCAGCCCTACGACGGCGCCGACTGCCACTGCGGCTCAGGAAGCTCCAAGACCCTGGTGGCCGGCGCCCCCCGTGTCGCCCTGGCCGGCGCCCCCAACGCCGGCAAGACCTCCATCTACAACGCCCTGACCGGCCTGCACGCCAAGACCGGCAACTACCCCGGCGTCACCGTCCAGCGGTCGATGGGAACCTGCAAGGTCGGCGGCAAGACCCTGACCATCGAGGACCTGCCGGGCGCCTACTCCCTGGACCCGATCAGCCCCGACGAGCAGATCGTCCACGACGTCCTCACCGGGACCTCGACCACGGTCAGCGCCCCGGACGCCCTGGTCATCGTCGTCGACGCCACGACCCTGCAGCGCGGCATGAACTTCATCGCCGAGGCCCTCGCCCTGGAGCTGCCCACCTGCCTGGTGGTCACCATGACCGACGAACTCAGCCGCCGCACGGGTCGGCTCAACGTCGCCGCTCTCGGACAGGCCCTGGGCATCCCGGCCGTGCGAGTCATCGGACACCGCGGCGTCGGCATGCCTGACCTGCGCGCCCAGCTCGCCCAGGTCGAGAACTGGCAGCGCACCCCGCTGCCGCCGCCCACCGACCCCGACGAGATCACCTCCTGGGCCGACTCGGTGCTGGCCGCGGCGGACTACCAGGCGCCCCAGAACGACCAGATCACCTCTGCCGTGGACAAGGTCCTGCTGCGCCCCATCCCCGGCACCATCGTGTTCTTCACGATCATGTTCCTCTTCTTCCAGGCGATCTTCACCTGGGCGGCCCCCTTCCAGGACGCCGTCGAAGGAGGTTTCGGGTATCTGGGGCAGCTGGTGCACGGCTGGCTCGATGAGTCCCATCCGCTCATCGCCGGGCTCCTGGGCGACGGCATCATCGGGGGTGTGGGCGCCGTGCTCACCTTCATCCCCCAGATCATCATCATGTTCCTCATCATCTCCGTCCTGGAGGGCGTGGGGTACATGTCGCGTGCCGCCTTCCTCATGGACAAGGTCATGAGTATCGCCGGCCTGGAGGGGCGGGCCTTCGTGGCCCTGCTGTCCTCGCTGGCCTGCGCGATCCCCGGGATCATGGCCACCCGCACGCTGCCCTCCACGAAGGACCGGGTGGCCACGATGCTGGCCGCCCCCCTCATGACCTGCTCGGCCCGCCTGCCCGTCTACGTCATCATGATCTCCTTGACGGTCGACGGCGACGCCAAGGTCGGCCCCTTCGGGACGCGCGGTGTGGTCATGTTCGCCCTCTACCTGCTGGGCGCGGTCTCCGCGATGGCGGCCGCCTGGGTGGTCAAGCAGCTCACCGACCGCGGCGGGGTGCTGCTGCCCTTCTACATGGAGATGCCGCCCTACCGCATGCCCCGCCTGCGCACCGTCTTCATCATGGTGTGGGACGCCTGCAAGGGCTTCCTGAAGAAGGCCGGCACGATCATCACCCTGACCACCGTCATCCTGTGGGTGCTGCTCAACGTCCCCATGCGCTCGGACGCCCAGTTCGAGGCCTTCTGCGCCTCCGACAAGCAGTGCGCCGCCATCGCGGCGGCCGTGGACAAGCCGGAGTCCTCCACCGTCAAGGGCGATGACGGTCAGGTCATCACCGACGCCGAGGAGCTCGGCAAGCTGTTGGATGCCCAGAAGACCTCCTACACGATGGACAACTCCTGGGCGGCCAAGGGGGGCAAGGTGGTCCAGCCGGTCTTCGAGCCCCTGGGCTTCGACTGGCGCATCAATGTCGCCACCCTGTCCTCGCTGGCGGCGCGCGAGACCTTCGTGGCCACCCTGGGACAGATCGCCGCCGCCGAGGACCCCGAGGACCCCGGCGCCCACCTGGCCACGATGACCTACCAGCAGGACACCCTGACCAACAAGGCCGGTGACCAGCTGTTCAACCCGGCCACCGTCATCGCGATCCTCGTGTTCTTCGTCTACGCCCTGCAGTGCATGGCCACGGCCGGTGCGATGCGCCGCGAGACCGGCACCTGGAAGTGGCCGGTCATCGCCTTCACCTACATGTTCGTCATGGCCTGGGTCATGGCGGCGCTCAGCCGCGCACTCGTGGCCGCCTTCATGTAGGTGGAGCAGAATGAAGCAGTGACCACGACGGTGCCCCCGCGACGGCGGGGGCACCCCGGACATCAGGAAAGGTGAAGCGACCGTGCCCGTCGTTCCCACGCACCCGACAACCACGCCGGACCCCGACGTGCTGCGGTGGGTCATTCCCGACGGCCTGCTGCCCTTTACCGGGGAGGTCGCCCACGCCCCGGCGCTTCTCCAACAGCTCCTGGATGATGGCACCCTGCGCTCGGTGAGAGTCGACGGCGGCGGGGTGCTCACCCTCCTGGGCACCGGCCACGACTGGCGCACGGAGGGGGCCCGAGTGCGATCCGCCCTGGTGGACGCCCTGGGCGCCCCGAAGTCGTGGAGGGGTGCCGACACCGCCCACGCCTCCGGCCCCGACGACGCCCTGGAGGCGGCCGCCCGGCAGATCGCCGACGGTTCCCTGGGGACCTTCGTTAACAGCCACGGGGGCGCGCTCGTGGTACACTCGGTGCGCGACGGCGTCGTCGAGATCGCCATGGAGGGCGCCTGCGACCACTGCCCGGCCGCGGAGATCACGATGCACGCGCGCTTCGAGCACCTGCTGCGGCGCCGGTGCCCCTGGCTGGTCGAGGTCCGCCGGATCGACGAGTAGCCCCTCCCGAGAGCAGCCCGCCGTCGAGCCGGGCATTTTTCGCAAACTCCGCCATTTTTCCGCCCGGCTACGCGAGGAGCGCCCCGCTCTTCACGTTGCGGGACGTGGACCCCACCCCCTGATCTGTGTCGGTGGCACCCCAAAAACCTGACGGTAGTTAAGCCTTACCTTAGACTGTCGTCGTCGATGTGCTGCCCCGCATCGCGACCGAGAACAGACTCAAGGATCCGAGGAACTCCGAGGTCAACATGGCGACTGCAGTCCCACACCACCGCACGACGCCGCCCGCAGGCACCGGCGGCGCCCCCTCTTCCGCCCACCCATCTCTGTCCGATCTGCGTCTGGGGACCAGCGGCCGGGTCGTCGGCCTGCAGGAGGACACGGCCGACGATCCCATCGCCAAGCGGCTGAGCAACCTGGGCTTCGTGCCCGGCCGGACCGTGACGCCCCTGCGCCGCGCCCCGCTGGGTGACCCGGTGGTCTACCGCGTCGCCGACTACGAGCTGTGCCTGCGCCGCCACGAGGCCCGCATGGTTCACGTCGAGGTCCTCACCGAGGCCGACGTCGTCGAACCCCTCACCGGGCAGCGGGCCGACACTACCGACCGTGAGGAGCAGCGCCCATGAGTGACCACTGCGCAGCCTCCGAGGTCCCCGGCGCCCCCGACTGCCACTGCGGGTCCTCCAGCTCCAAGACCCTGGTGTCCGGCGCCCTGAGGGTCGCCCTGGCCGGCGCCCCCAACGCCGGCAAGACCTCCATCTACAACGCCCTGACCGGTCTGCACGCCAAGACCGGCAACTACCCCGGCGTCACCGTGGCGCGGTCGCTGGGGACCTGCCAGATCGGCGAGACCAGCCTGACCATCGAGGACCTGCCGGGCGCCTACTCCCTGAACCCGATCAGCCCCGACGAGCAGGTGGTGCGTGACGTCCTCACCGACGCCTCACAGAGCATCACCGTGCCCGACGCCCTCGTGGTCGTCGTCGACGCCACGACGCTACGGCGCGGGCTGAACTTCGTCGCTGAGGCCCTCGCCCTGGAGCTGCCCACCTGCCTGGTGGTCACCATGACCGACGAGCTCACGCGGCGCGCCGGGCGCCTGGACGTGGCGGCCCTCGGGCAGGCCCTGGGGATCCCGGCGGTGCGGGTGGTCGGCAACCGCAGCATCGGCATCCCCGAGCTGCGCGAGCGCCTCACCGAGCTCTCCTCCTGGCAGCGCCCACCGCTGCCCGCGCCGACGGAGCCCACCGAGGTGGCCTCCTGGGCCGACTCCATCCTGGAGGCCGCCGACTACCAGGCACCCCAGCAGGACCGCATCACGACCGCCGTCGATAAGGTCCTGCTCAACCCCGTCCTGGGATCCCTGGTGTTCTTCGCCATCATGTACATCTTCTTCCAGGCGATCTTCACCTGGGCGGCACCTTTCCAGGACGCCGTCGAGGGAGGTTTCGGGTACCTGGGGAAGCTGGTGCACGGCTGGCTCGACGAGTCCCACCCGCTGCTGGCCGGGCTCCTGGGGGACGGTCTCATCGGGGGTGTGGGCTCGGTGCTCACCTTCGTGCCCCAGATCATCATCATGTTCCTCATCATCGCCTTCCTCGAAGGCGTGGGGTACATGTCGCGCGCCGCCTTCCTCATGGACCGGATCATGAGTCGGGCCGGACTGGAGGGGCGGGCCTTCGTGGCACTGCTGTCGTCCTTCGCCTGCGCGATCCCCGGGATCATGGCCACTCGCACGCTGCCCAGCGCCAAGGACCGGGTGGCCACGATGCTGGCCGCCCCCCTCATGACCTGCTCGGCACGGTTGCCCGTCTACGTCCTGCTCACCTCCATCATGGTGCCCGCCGACACGAAGATCGGGCCGCTGAACGCGCGCGGCACCGTCATGTTCGCCCTCTACCTGCTGGGGGCGGTCTCCGCGATGGTGGCCGCCTGGGTGGTCAAGCGCCTCACCGACCGCGGCGGGGTGCTGCTGCCCTTCTACATGGAGATGCCGCCCTACCGGCTGCCGCGGCCGCGCACGGTTCTCATCATGGTGTGGGACGCCTGCAAGGGCTTCGTGAAGAAGGCCGGGACCGTCATCGCCCTGACCACGCTCATCCTGTGGGTGCTGCTCAACGTACCGATGCGCTCCGATGAGCAGTTCAACGCCCACTGCTCCGCCAGCGCCGAGTGCGCGGCCGTGTCCGCGGCGGTGGAGGACCCGGCGTCGTCGACCATCAAGGGCGATGACGGGCAGGTCATCACTGATGCCGAGGAGCTCGGCAAGCTGCTGGATGCGCAGAAGACCTCCTACACGATGGACAACTCCTGGGCGGCCGCCATCGGCAAGACGGTGCAGCCAATCTTCGAGCCCCTGGGCTTCGAGTGGCGCGTCAACGTGGCGATCCTGTCCTCGCTAGCGGCCCGTGAGACCTTCGTGGCCACCATCGGCCAGATCGCCGCCGCCGAGGACCCCGAGGAGCCCAGTGCGCACCTGGCCACGATGACCTACCAGCAGGACACGCTCACCAACAAGGCCGGCGACCAGCTGTTCAACCCAGCCACGATCGCGGCGATCCTGGTGTTCTTCGTCTACGCCCTGCAGTGCATGGCCACGGCTGCGGCGATGCGCCGCGAGACCGGCACCTGGAAGTGGCCGATCATCGCCTACACCTACATGTTCGTCACGGCGTGGATCATGGCGGCCCTCACGAGGGTCATCGTCGCGATGCTCATGTAGGCGGGGTGCGGGGCGCTGGGCCCCACCCATCCCGCCACTCACCTCCTACCTCCCACACACTTCGACCGAATCTTCATAATCGACGCGGCTCCGGGTCTTTTTTGAAGATTCGGTCGAAGTGTTAGGCGAGTGCCGGCACGTGGCAGCCGCCAGCCCCCGCGGCCGCCTCCCACTCCACCCGCTCAGCGGGTGATCGTCTAGGCTCGTGGCATGGCGACTCCGGAGTTCATCGTCTCCCTGCGACAGAGGATCGGGCACGACATGCTGTGGCTGCCGGGGGTGAGCATCGTCGTCGTCGACGAGGCCGGCCGGCTCCTGCTGGGTCGGCGCGCCGACAACGGACGCTGGGCGGTGGTCTCCGGCATCCCCGAGCCCGGCGAACAGCCGGCGGTAGCGATCCGGCGCGAATGCCTGGAGGAGACCGGCGTGGACGTGGAGGTGCTGGCCATTACAAGCGTGACCGCGGGCGAACCCTTCGCCTTTCCCAACGGGGACAACTGCGTCTTCATGGACATCAACTTCGTGGGGCGGGCGAGGCCCGGCAGCGCGGATCGCGCCCACGTGGCCGACGACGAGTCCACACAGGTGGGCTGGTTCGCACCGGACGCGCTGCCCGAGCCGCTGCTGAGCTCGACCCCCGGACGTATCGAGGCGGCCCTGGCCTGGCTGGCCGACCCGACGTCGGGCGCACGCTTCCACCCGGCGTCCTGAGGCCGGCTGCCTTCGCTCGGCCGGGGACATCCGGGGACATCCGGGGACGCCGACGGGGACATTCCGCGCGTCGGGGTGCCGTCTCTTCCGGCCGGGGACAGTGTGCGCGTGCGGGGACGGGATTGCTGTCCCCGACGGCGTCGAGTGCCCCCAGCTGTGGCGATATGTCCCCGACAGCGTCGGATGTCCCCGGCGCACGAGGGCGCACAGCGGCTGCAGTCAGGCCTCGGGCGCCTCGATGCCGATGCGCCGAAGACCCTCGGCCTGCGCGCTGTTGGGGTCCAGGGGCCTGGCGGCGGTGAGGACAACGCGCACGCCCTCGGGGGTGGCGACTTCGACCTCGCGGGAGTTCCACGGCGTGATGCGCGGGCCGGTGACGCTGCCCGGTCGGCGCTGCTCGCAGGCCGCGGCGATCTCATCGATCTGGGACAGGACGCAGGAGAAGCTGACGCTCATCGAAGGGCCGTCGGCCGGGGCGGGCGCCTGCGGCGTCGGCACCAGGAGGACGTCCTGGAAGGCCCAGCGGCGCAGGTGCACCAGCTGGCCGGGAATGCTGAACAGAGTGAAGAAGCCCAGTGCCTCGGTCCAGAAGTCGACCGAGGCGTCCAGGTCCGACGTCGGGACGGTGACGAACATCGGCATGCCGTAGATGCCGTGGAAGGGCTCGGGCGGTTGGGCATCCTCGCTGGGCGCGGGCACGGGGCTCATCTCGAATGCATTGAAGGTGCTCATGCGGGGCAGCCTCATCCCTCACGCTACGTGAGGGTCAAGGTGATCCGCGTTGCTGTTGGCTCCGCTGTCGGGGACATCGACGGGGACATTCCGCGCGGCGGGGCGCGGGCTCTTCCGGACGGGGACAGCCCACGCGTGCGGGGACGAGTTTCCTGTCCCCGCACGCGTCGATGGCACCCGCCGGCGGCAAAGTGTCCCCGACGGCGTCGAATGCCCCCGGCCGCGACAGCACATCTCTGTCATCAGCAACGCCGTCAGAACGGAGCCATCGCGGAGACGACGAGGTTGCTGCGCGGCAGCGGCTCGCGGCGAGCCAGCGCCCGGCACCAGTCGTCAGTGGTGGCCACCGCCGCCCAGTTGGAGTGCAGCAGCGCCATGAGCGTGGTGTGCACCGTGCGCGCATCCGCCTTGCCGGCGCAGTTGCGCAGGTTGATGGCACCGACGGCGTCAGAGAGCACCTCTGTGGCCAGGCCGATCGTCTCTCCCCAGGCCGCTGAGGCCAGGACGCAGTTATTCACCATGAAGCCGACGAGCGTCACGGTATTGACCCCCTGCTCGTGCAGCCATGCGGCGAGGTCGGTTCCCGCGTAGATCGACCCGTGGTGCTTGACGACGCTTTTCCACTGCGGGGTCCGTCGGCGCTCAATGCTCGGGCAGAGCTCGAAGCCCTTCCCACCGGGGGCGAAGATGGTGCCGCCGGGCGGGCCGGCGTGCTGCACGCAGACCACGGGGAGTCCGGCGCTCTCGGCAGCGTCGAGCACCCGCTCGATCTGCTCCATGCAGTCGCGCAGGCGCGGGTAGCGGATGCGCAGCGGCAGACGGGCGTACTCATTCTGTACGTCGATAAGGACCAGGGCCCTGCGCGGGGCGGTTAGGTCCGGTTCATCACGATCAGTCACGGTGCCTCCAAACATGCGCGCCGTGGCGCGGCGGTTGCGTGGTGACACTCAGGATGTGCGATCGGACTGGCACCCACCAGTGGCGCATATGCTACGTAGCGATGGTTTCACGCCAGCTGTTGAGGGATACCTGTTCGGCGCAAGGCAGGACGTGCTCAGGGAGGTCTCATGCATATCGCCGTCTACGCCTTCGACGGCATCACCATGTTCCACCTGTCGATCCCCCAGATGGTCTTCGACACCGTGAGCCGGCTGGGTCTTGCTAACTGGCAGGTCTCGCTATTCACCACCACCTCCGAGTCGGTGACACCCCCACAGGAGGCCGCGGCTCCCGCGGAAGGTGCGGACCCACCGCCATCCACCGCGCCATCACACACCACCGCCATCCGCACCTCAGAGGGCTACATCCTTGGCGGTCTGGGAGGTCCGGAGCTGGCGAACGAGGCCGACGTCGTCGTAGTCCCGGCCTGGTTCTCCGACGGCCGCCCCGCCGGGGAGGAGCTGTGCTCACTCCTGAAGACCGCACATGCGCGGGGAGCCTGCATCGTCGGCCTGTGCCTGGGGGCGATCCCCTTGGCCGAGACCGGTCTCATCGGCGGGCGCCGAGCGGTGACGCACTGGCAGGCCTTCGAGCCGATGGCGCGCGAGCATCCGGAGATCGCGCTGGAGGAGTCGGTCCTCTACGTGGACCATGGCGATGTTCTGACCTCGGCGGGTGCGGCGTCGGGCCTGGACGCCTGCCTCCACCTGGTACGCACGCACCTGGGGGCACAGGCCGCCAACGAGGTCGCACGCCAGCTCGTCATCGCACCGCATCGCGAAGGCGGGCAGGCACAGTACATCAAGCGGCCGGTGCCGCCGCGCGCCGACAACGACCCGATCGGCAGCACGGTGGCCTGGGCACTGGAGCACCTGGGCGAGCCGCTACCCGTGGAACGGCTGGCGAGGACGGCACAGATGAGCACCCGTTCCTTCATCCGTGCCTTCCGGGAGTCGACCGGCATCGCGCCTGCGGCATGGGTGCGCGCGCAGCGGGTGCGCGAGGCCCAGCGCCTTCTGGAGAGCACAGACCTGGCGGTCGAGCAGGTGGCCCCGAGCTGCGGCTTCGGCAGCGCCGTCACTATGCGCCAGGCCTTCGCCCGGATACTGAGCACGACGCCGTCGGCCTACCGACGCCGGTTCCGCACTGTTTCTCCCGATCCCGCCACGATGTGAGGCCACACTGACATCCGAGGCCGCACCACCGGCGACATCGATGGGGACATCGACAGGGACATTCCGCACGGCGGGGTGCCATCTCTTCCGGGCGGGGACATCGTGCGCGTGCGGGGACGGGATTCCTGTCCCCGACGGCGTCGAATGCCCCCGGCTGCGATGATATGTCCCCGTCCGTGTGCGGGGCGGTCTACTCCGCGGGCGGCCCGACGACGAGCGGCTCCTCACCGGGGGCGCGCACCTCGGCGCGAGGCGTCAGCGCCACCCTTGGTATGATCTGGGTATGACTCAGAAGATCGCGGTGAGCCTCCCTGACGAGCAGGTCGTCTCGATCCGTCGCGCGGTCGAGCAGGGCAGGGCTCCGTCGGTGTCGGGCTTCATCAGCGCAGCGGTCGCTCGCGCACAGCGGGAGGACGACCTCGCCCAGCTGCTGGACGACCTTGATCGCGAGCTCGGTCCCGTCAACGACGCCGACCTGGCCTGGGCGGACAAGGCGCTGGGACTGGCGTGACCACCACCAGCAAGACGAGCGTCAAGGGCCTGACTCTCGACACCGGTGCGTTGCTCGCGCTTGAGCGCGGGGACTCGCGGGTCCGCGCGCTCCTTCGGCGGGCACTAGAGACGGGACTGCCTCTGAGTGTTCCCGCCGGCGTCGTGGCACAGGCCTGGCGGGGCGGTCCGCGGCAGGCCCGCGTCGCGCGACTGCTCGCGGATCCCAGCGTGCACGTGGCACCGCTGGACGACATGACGGCGCGAGCCGTCGGCCTGCTGTGCGGACGCAGCAGACACCGGGACATCGTTGACGTTCACGTCGCCCTGCTGGCGCAGGAGCAGGGGCACACCGTGGTGACCTCCGACCCTGAAGACCTGAGCGCGGTCCATCCCAGTCTCCCACTCATCACGGTCTAGACGGGCGTTGCAAACCGCGGCTGCAAACCCCTGCCGGCGACATCGCCAGGGACATTCCGCGCGGCGGGGTGCGGTCTCTTCCGGACGGGGACAACCCGCGCGTACGGGGACGAGATTCCCGTCCCCGTACGCGTCGATGGCACCCGCCGGTGGCAAAGTGTTCCCAACGGCGTCGAATGTCCCCGTCAGCGCGCGGGTCCCCCAGTCCTCGACCGCCAGGACGCCGACGCCACCGATCCCTGGCCGCGCGCGGGCCCCTCACTCCGCGGGCGGCTCGACGACGAGCGGCGCCTCACCGGGGGCGCGCACCTCGGCGCGGGGTGCCGGCTCCAGGGCCAGGCTCACGTGCAGCCGCTGGCCCTCCTCGCCGACGGCGTCGTAGGACAGTCGCGGATTGTCCAGCTCGGTGACCTCGGTACGGGCGCGCACGAGCCAGGGGTGGCGGCGTCGCAGCCCGATGAGGTCCTGGTGGAGCCGCAGCATCCAGGCTCCCTGCGGCGCGAGCCCGGACGGCGTGGCCGGCAGGGCGGGGCGGACCTCGTCGTCGCCGCCGAGAGTCTCGGTCTTCACCCCACGGAAGGCCTGCTCGTCCCCGTAGTAGACGCTGGGCACGCCGCCCACGGTCATGAGCAGGACGACGGCGAGCGCCGCCCCGCCGGCCCCGACCTTGCTGGCGATGCGGGTGACGTCGTGGTTGCCGACGAAGGTCGCCGGGACGAACCGGTCCAGCAGCTCGTTGTGGCGCTTGAGGCACCAGTCGAGCTCGTAGAAGTTGACGTCGGCCAGCGAGCTCCAGGTCGCCTTCCACAGCTCGTACTGCGTGACGGTGTCCACGGTGGAGGCCTCGACGAAGCCGGCATAGTCGCCGTGGATGACCTCACCCATGAACCAGGCGTCGGGGTGGCGCTCGCGCACGGCGGGCAGGACGCTCGCCCAGAAGGCGGGGTCGACGGCGTAGGCGGCGTCCAGGCGCCAGGCGCTCGCGCCGCGGTCGAGCCAGTGGGTGAGCACCCGCACGGCCAGATCGCGCACCTCGGCGGAGTCGTGGTTGAGGGCGGCCAGGGACTCGTGCCCCTCGAAGGTGGCGTAGCCGGGGCCGGACGGTCCGGCATCGCTCCCGCCAGTGGCGTCGTCGAAGCGGAAGAGGCCGCGCTCCTCTCCCCCGGCGCGGGCGGCCCGGAACAGGGGGTGCTCGGTGCCGACGTGCCCGAGGACGCCGTCGAGCATGAGGGACAGGCCCCGGGTGCGGCAGGCCTCGGCGAGGCGGTCGAAGGCGGAGTCGTCCCCCAGGCGGGGGTCGATGCGCAGGTGGTCGGTGGTGTCGTAGCCGTGGGTGGAGGAGGCGAAGATCGGTCCGAGCGACAGACCATTCGCACCGAGCTCGACGGCGTAGTCGAGCCAGGGCTCCAGGCGGTCCAGGCGCGCGGGGACGCCGGGCTCGGTCAGGGGCGCACCCGGTTCGGGGCGGATGGGGGCGCCGGTGGCGCCGAGGGGGTAGACCTGCCACCAGATGGCGTGGTCGATCCAGGCGGGGGTTGCGGGACGGCTTATTCCAGGTGACTCACTAACCATGCCTCCAAGGGTGCCGCCGCTCCCGTTAGCATGTCAAGGTGCCGTCTCGTACCGACAAGCGTCCCCGCCTGCGCATGGATCCCGCCGAGCGCCGCGAGCTGATCCTGTCCGCGGCGAGGCATGCCTTCGCGAGCCGCCCGTACGAGGAGGTCTCGCTGGTCGAGGTCGCTGCGGAGGCTCAGGCCTCCGAGGCGCTGGTGCACAAGTACTTCGCCGGGAAGGCCGGCCTTTACGCCGAGGTGCTCCGGCTCGCTGCCGATGACCTGACTGAGCGCACCCGGAGGGCCGACGACGCCCTGCCGGAAGGGTCGTCAGCCCGGGACCGGGTGCGGACATCGGTGCTGACCTACCTGGACTTCATCGCCGAGCGCTCCCCCGGTTGGGTGACCTACCAGGCACTGGCCGGGCACGACCCGGGTGACGAGGCCGCCCGAGTGAGGCGGCAGGCGCGCGAGGCGGCGGTGGCAGCCCTGGCCGAGGTTGTCGGCGGCAGCCGGGGCCACCGTGACGACTTCGCCCTGTGGGGCTACCTGGGATTCCTCGACGATGCCTGCCTGCGCTGGGTGCACGCCGGCTGCCCCGACGACCAGCGCCACAGCCTGATTGACGCAGCGCTGGGCTGCCTGGAAGGAGCCCTGGGCGACTGGCGGGCATGAGATCTGGGACCGCCCCCGGCGAATGACACCCCGGAGTCGGCAGTCCGGCCCGCAGACGCGAACGTGGGGCCCACCTCTCAAGGAGGTGGGCCCCACGTGATGGAGTCAGCGCGTCGGCGCGAGCCTCAGGCTCAGCGCACGGGCTTGCGGACCTCGGCGGAGAGGAACCAGGCCTGCTGCTCGAGCTTGCCGATGAGGTCCTCGACGATGCCGGAGGAGGTGGGGTCCTCGGAGTCGACGTCCTCGTCCACGCCGCGCAGGGTGGCGACGACGGCCTCGATGGCGGAGACGATGTAGGCAACACCCTCGCTGGTGAGGATCTCGCCCTCGGGGGCGGCCGGCACGGTGGTGGCGGCGGAGACGGTGGCCGGGCGGCCGTCGGGGACGGCGTTGATGGCGCGCATGCGCTCGGCGACCTCGTCGGAGCCGGCGCGAGCGATGGCGACGACCTCGTCAAGGTTGAGGTGGACGTCGCGGAAGTTCGGGCCAACGATGTTCCAGTGGATCTGCTTGCCGACCAGCTCGAGGGCGATGAGGTCGGTCAGGACGCGCTGGAGGTTGTCGCTCAGGGCGGCGGAGGCGGTGTAGGAGAGGTTGATGGACGGTGTTGTCATGGTGTCTGCGTTCATGGCCATTACTTTACTACGTCGCGAGTCCCTGTGGGTGTTACTTATGATTCACAGGCAAGCCATGCCTCACCTGGAACCAAGGCTCACCTGCCCCGACGGGCTTCTTTGGTGATCCACTCAGCCGACCTTGCAGGTGTTCGGCTCGCCGGTCTCCTCCTCCTCGGAGGCGAGCCAGTGTCCGTTACTACCGGGCACCATGGTGTTCTTCGCCGGGATGCGCGCCTTGTTGGTGGGTTCGGTGACGTCCTTGCCCTGCGCGTCGACGTAGGTCACCTGCGTCATGTCCACACAGTAGGTGACGGTGGCGCTCTGGCCGTCGGAGCTCATGGCGACCTCGGAGATCGCCACCTTGACGGGGGTCTTGGCCTTCTGCCCCGCGTTTTTCAAGGTGGCGGCGTCATTGAGGAGCTGCTGCTGGAGGTTGCCGGTGGTGACAGTGGGTACCTTGCTCGTGTCCTGCCCGCCGCCGACCCACAGCTTCCAGGACATCTGATCGTAGGCCACGAAGTCCTGGAGGATCGCGACCCGCTTGACGTCGAGGCCGGCGGGGATCGCGGTGACGGCGTACCCGAGCTGGGCGTCGGACAGGGAGGCCGCCGTGACGGTGCCAGCAGTGCCCGACGCCGTAGCGGAAGCCGAGGGGGCCGACGTCGGCCTCCCCGTGGAACCAGCCCTGCTGGCGGGCGCCTTGGCGTCGGGCTTGGAGTCCTTGGAGGAGCAGCCGGTCAGGGCCAGTGAGCCGGCGAGCAGCAGGCAGCCCAGTGCGGCAGCTCGACGACGACCCCCAGCTCGACTCGCGGGGCGGTTCTCGGCATGTGCCACAGGGGCTCCTCACTGTCGGCCGGAATCAACCCGGCGGAAACCAACCCGTTGACAGTACCTCGAAGGTCACGAACATGTCTCGACCTTCGTCGACCTCCTTGCTACACCCCTGTTCTGGCGAGGGTACGTGCTGCCAACAGTCCTCAGAAGGAGGAACCAGACCTACTGCACAGGCTTGCCGGTCAGGCCATCCAGGATGATGGCCGATGTCAAGGGCTCGTCATCGACAGGGACACCCTGCGCACTGGGGACAGGATTTCCGTCCCCCGACGCACAAACAGCCCCTGCCTGGAACGGAGTGCCCCCAGCCACGGTGAAGCGTCCCAGACAGCGTCGAAGATCCCCGTGAGGGAGCGAGCCGACCGAGGTCTCCCCGCCCACCGCGACGAGACCGGACCAACTGACCAACAGCCCGGGACACCCGGCCCAGGCGTCGCGGTCACCTTGGCAACAGCTGGAGTCTCACCAGTGGCCCACACCCCGCCACCCGCACCCCGACACAGGTCGCCAACGTCATGAACTCATACATCTAGGCAAAGACCACTCACCACAGGATCGTCACACCGGACAGTTCCTCGAAGGCCGGATCGCGCGTCACCAACGCAAGCGACTCGCACATCGCTTGCGCCGCCAGCATCCGATCAAAGGGATCGCGATGCGACCACTCAAGCTGCCCGCTCAAACGCGCGTGCGACCACTCGATGGGCAAGAACTCCGCTCCGAGCCGTCGCACGTGCCCCTCGAGAGCATCCAGCCACGGCCCCGCACCAGGCAGTTTCCCAATGCGGTTCTTGGTATGCAGCTCCCATGCACTGGCGACGGAGACCACCACGAGATTCCCTCGGTCTCGCAGCACCTCGACAGCCCTCCCGCCCAGACGCGAGGGCTCATTGATCGCCCACATGAGCGCATGCGTATCGAGCAGGTAGCCCTTCATGCACCCTCCCAGGCACTCAGCTCCTCCTCCGGCAGCTCGTCGAAGAACGTGTCCGGCAGCCGGTATCCGCCGAAGCCCAGCTCCCGCTCGCCCCCGACCGGAACCAAGCGCGCCACTGTCTGACGCCCTCGGGCGATGTTGATGGTCGCCCCCTGCTCGACCTCCACCAACAGTGCCGACAGATGCGTCTTCGCCTCCTGAACCTTCACCGTCTTCATGCATTGATGGTCCCAGGAGAAAGCGACCTGGTCAACCAGGTTGGTCAGGTTGCGCCGCCGCCCACCCTCATGGCCGGGGACATTTCGCACCGACGGGGACTGTTTGCGCGTCCGGGGACAGGAATGCTGTCCCCGGGCGCGCAGGATGCCCCCGTCTGGAGTGGAGTGTCCCCGGCCGGAAGAGAGTGTCCCCGACGGCGTCGAATGTCCCCGCAGGCGGGGAGTCAGGCCCAGGGCTGGCGCTGAGCCCACTCCTGCGGGCTGACGCGGCGCCCGGTGTAGAAGGGCGTGTCCACGCGCACGTGCATGCGCGCGTCCGTGTAGCGCTGGTGGTGCAGGACCCCCTCGAGGCGGTCGAGGCTGTCGGCCTCGAAGCCGAGGATCCACTCGTAGTCGCTCAGGCCGAAGGTGGACAGGGTCGAGCCCTTGACGTCGGGGTACTTGGAGAAGCCGTGGCGCCCGTGCTGGGCCATCATGCGCGAGCGCTCCTCGGGCTCGAGCAGGTACCACTCGTAGGAGCGCACGAAGGGGTAGACCATGACCCAGTCGCGCGGTGCCACCCCGGCCAGGCAGGCCGGCACGTGACGGGGATTGAACTCGGCGGGCGTGTGCAGCCCCATGCAGGACCACACCGGCTCCAGATAGCGACCCAGCGCACTGCCGCGCAGACGGTGGTAGGCGTCCTGCAGGACCTCGGGGTCGTCGTCGAGCCACCACACGAGCAGGTCGGCGTCGGCGCGCAGGCCCCCGACGTCGTACCAGCCGCGCGTCGTCACGCCGCCGGCCTCGACGAAGTTGGCGCTCTCCCCCAGGAGCTGCTCGCGCTCGGGCTGGGAGGCGGGCAGCGGGCGAGCCAGGCGGAAGACGGCGTAGAGCGTGTAGTGGTACTGGTTGTTGATGGCCTCCAGGTCGACGTCGGTGGCGTCGCGTGGGTCGCGGTGGGGGCGGCGCTCCTCGTCCTCGAAGCGGTGCAGGCCCCCTCACCGGGGTGACCGCCGGGGTGTCCGTGCTGGCCGTGGGTGTCGGTGCTCATTCTCTTCTCCTGGTTCTTATCGGAGCTACTGGGATGGGGACTATCGAGAACCGTCGCCGTCGGTCCCGTGGTGAGCGGGCCGGCCGGGGTGGCTGGCCCCGTTCCGGCAGCACGAGTCCGGGCAGACCGTGTGGAAGGGGCCGACGCCGGTGGTCGAGTCGGGCCGGACGTCCTCACCGCGGGCGGCGGCGGCCCGCTCGAAGAGGATGTCGACGAGGGAGTCGATGAAGGCCGGGTGGGTGCCGACGGTGGCAGCGCGCGCATACGGCATCCCCAGGTCGCGGGCGGTCTGGGCGGCCTCGGTGTCGAGGTCGAAGACGACCTCCATGTGGTCGGAGATGAAGCCGAAGGGGGCCACGACGACGCCCTCGGGCCTGCTCACGGGGTGGCCGTCGGTCAGGTGCCCGGCGGCCAGTGCCTCGAGGTGGTCGTTGACGTCCGGTTCGAGCCAGCGGGCCTGCGGCGGGCCGGAGCGCGAGCAGTAGACGAGGTCGGCCTCCACCGTCTCCAGGCCGAGACGGCGGGCGACCTCGGGCACGAGGACGGCGGCCAGCGCCTCGTGCTGGGCGACGTAGGAGACCTCCGTGGACAGGTCGGCGGCCACGCCCGGCTCTCGCCTTCCGGTCTCAGTCGGGCCGGCGACGTCGGAGAGGCCGTGCTCGTCGTGGGTGCTCTCGGGGCCCGACTCCGGGGCGGAGCCGGCCTCCATGCCCAGGGGGATGGAGTGGGTGACGAGCACGAGTCGCGCGTCCGCGGCCGCCACTCCCTGCTCGGCCAGGGCGCCGTAGGCCTCGACGATGGCGTCAATGTTGGCCTGCAGCAGGCCGGGGGTGTTGTAGTAGGGGCGCGTCTTGTCCGCGGTGAGCTCCACGGGACCGCCCCCGTCCCCACCGACCCGGGCGGCGGCGTCGGCCTCGAATCCCTCACCGGTGGAGCCGTCCGCGCCGTCGGCGAGCAGGGCGACGGCGCCGGCCAGGTCCTCGCGGTACTGGCGGCACCCGGAGTAGGAGCCGAAGGCCGCGGTGGGCAGGGCCAGAACGCGGCGGGCCCCGGCGTCGGCCAGCTCGCGCAGGGCCTGGCTGACGAAGGGGTGCCAGTTGCGGTTGCCGACGATGATCGGCAGCGTTGAGCCGCGCTCGGCCAGGCGGGCCTGGAGGGCGTCGCGCAGCTCGGCGTTGCACGCGTTGATCGGGGAGGCGCCGCCGACGCTCTGGTAGTGGCCGGAGACCTCCACGAGGCGAGAGTCGGGCACGCCGCGGCCGGCGGTGGCGTTGCGCATGAAGGGCAGGACGTCCTCGGGGCGGCGGGGCCCGCCGTAGGACTGCAGAAGGATGGCGTCGTAGGGGGCCAGCGGGTCGAGGGCCGGGACAGTGGCCGGAGCTCCGGCGAGGTCAGCGCCCGGGAGGGCATCCGGGCGTGCGTCCAGGCACGCGGGAGCCTCCTGGGTGGGCCCGGGCACGGGCGCGGCGGTGTCAGTCATGGTTCTCTCCTGTACTTTCCAGGCCCCAGACGAGCTCGAGGGCCTGACGGTAGGCCTCCTCGCGGCCCTCCTGGCCGGCGCGGCGGGCCATGACGGTGGGCTGGTGGAGGAGGCGGGCGGCCAGGTGGTGCAGGGCCCGCTCGGCCTGCGCCAGGGGCACCATGGGCTCGCCGTCGATCTCGCTGGTGGCCTCGAAGCCGGGCTCGGCAGCGAGGTGATGGTGGGGGCAGGCCCCTGCGGCAGCGTCGGCGCTGTTGACACCGCTGACGCCGGTTCCGGCGCGCCCGTCGACGGCGGGAACGGCCAGGGCGAGCCGGCGGGCGGGCTGGGGACGCAGGCGAGCGGCCTCCTCGGCGACGACGCGACCCACCTGGGCGCGCAGGGCGGTGATGAGGGGGTCCATGGCCCGGCCGGCCAGGGTGCGCTCGAAGTCAGCGGCCTCGGCCTCGACGATGGCGCGAGCGGCGGTCACCTGCTGGGCCTCGGCCTCGGGAACGGCGTCGCGCACGCGGGCCAGGTCGAGGTGGACGACGCCGGGTAGGGCACCGACGGCCTCATCGACGTCGCGGGTCAGGGCCAGGTCGAGGATGACGAGCGGCCGGCCGGCTCCCCCGGCCGAGCCGGCTCGCTCGGCGGCGACGGGGGCGACGATGTCGGCGGTGAGGATCGGCCCACCGGTGCCGCGGCAGGTGACCACGAGGTCGGCACGGCTCATGGCCCCACTCAGGGCGCCGGTGGGGACGGCGCGCAGGCCGTGGCCGATGGCGAAGGCCTCGGCGCGGTTGGAGGCGGAGTAGACGGCAATGTCGCTCAGGCCTCGGGCGCGCAGGTCGGCGACGGTGGCGCCGGCGTAGGAGCCGGTGCCGACGATGAGGGCGCGGCAGTCCTCCAGCGGCGGCAGGTGCGCTGCGGCCTGATCCACGCCGACGGCGACGACGCTGCGCCCCTGACCGGACAGCTCGGTCTCGTGGGCCACCCGGCGGGCGGTGGCCGAGGCGCGCTCGACGACCCGCACGAGCTCGGGGCTGAGCGTGCCCTCGGCGGCGGCGGTCTCGGCGGCGCGGCGGACCTGGCCGACGATCTGGGCCTCGCCGACCACCATCGAGCTCAGGCCCGCGGCGATGGCGAGCATCTCCCTGCGGGCGGCCGCCCCGACCAGGTGGGTCAGCAGGAGTCCGCTCGCGGGGAGCCCGGCGCGCTCGGCCAGGAAGGCGGTGATGGTCTCCCCCAGGTCCGACGCCGCGGCCGACTGGCTCGCGTCCGCCGGAGAGAGGTCCGGGTGCAGGGCCGCCGGGCAGCCGGTGTCGGCCCAGGAGTCGGCATCGATGAGCAGGGTCAGGCGGTTGCAGGTAGACAGCACCAGGACCCCGCGTAGCGCGGGGACCGCTTCCAGGAGGTCCGGCCCCAGCCCCGGGGCGACCGCACCGAGCCGGGCAACGACGTCGAGGCCCGGCAGTCGATGGTCTGCGGAGAGAAGATGAGTAGTCACAACGTGGGCTATTGAAACATCACCGTGGGGAGCGGGCACAATAGCGGCGTGGCGACACACACCCGACGTCATGACAATGCGTCATCACCATATTTCTGACACCCTGTCAGGACCCGACGGACGTCTGGAACGCCGCACCATTACGCGCAATAAACCCCCTCTGACCACTGCTGACAGGAGGCAGTCGGATATGTCTCACATTCAGTTCCCTTATCGCAGGGAAAGCACGCGGCGTCAGCATTCTTCGCCCGATAACGGCGATTTCGTCACCGGCAGTTCACACAATGATTCAATGACTTCCGAGCCGGCGGCGCAGGCTGCCGAGGCGGCGGGGCCTGCCGGGACCAGGACGGGACCGGCTCCGTCGCCGGCGCTCCTGGAGGCGCTGGCGGGGCGGAGGCCCGCGCGCACACCGGTGTGGTTCATGCGTCAGGCGGGACGGTCGCTGCCGGAGTACCGGGCGCTGCGGGCGCGCGCCGGCGTGCCGATGCTGGATGCCTGCCTGGATCCTGCGCTGGCGGCGGAGGTGACGCTGCAGCCGGTGCGGCGCCACGGCGTCGACGCCGCCGTCTTCTTCTCCGACATCATGGTGCCGCTGCGCCTGGTGGGTGTCGGGGTGCGGATCGAGGAGGGCGTCGGGCCGGTCCTCGACGCCCCGGTGCGCAGCGGTCGCGAGGTGGGCGAGCTGGTGGCCCGCCGCTTCGGTGACGGTCCCGACGCCGAGGGGGTCGGGGCGATCGAGGAGGCGGTGCGGCGCGTCGTCGTCGAGCTGGGCAGTCCGCAGGCGCCGGGCGTGCGCGAGGGGCTGAGCGAGCGGGCGCGCGCCGGGCTGGAGCACAGTGCCGGGTCGGCGGGGTGGACGCCGGTGCTCGCCTTCGGCGGGGCGCCCTTCACGCTGGCGGCCTACCTGGTGGAGGGCCGGCCCAGTCGCGACCACCTGGCGGCGCGCACGCTCATGCGCGCCGACCCCGACTCCTGGGACCGGCTCATGACCTGGTGCGCGCGCCTGACCGGCGAGTTCATCGCCACCCAGGTGCGTGCCGGGGCGGCCGCGGCCCAGCTCTTCGACTCCTGGGCGGGCTCGCTGTCCCCGCGCGCCTACCGCGAGCGCGTGGCCCCCTACTCGGCGCTCGCGCTGGATGTCGCCCGCCAGGCCGTCTCCCCCACCACCGGTGAGAGCGCGCCGCTCATCCACTTCGGGACCGGGACCGCCCGACTGTTGGGGCTCATGCGGCAGGCGGGGGCCGACGCCGTCGGCGTAGACGAGCGCATCGAGCTGGGCGAGGCCATTGAGGCGCTGGCCGAGGCCGACCCGCAGGCGGGGGCCTGCCCGGTCCAGGGCAACCTCGACCCGGCGCTGCTGGCGGCGCCATGGCCGATCCTGGCTGAGGAGCTCGACGCGGTGCTGGCCGCCGGGCGCGCGGCGCCGGGGCACGTGGTCAACCTGGGGCACGGGGTCCCGCCGGCCACCGACGCGAATGTCCTCTCCCGGATCGTGGCGCGGGTGCACGGCTCGGCCGACTGGGAGTCCGTGGCCCTGGCCGGGTGGGAGGCATGAGCGGGGAGGCCGTCGAGGAGCGACGGTGGGATGCGCTCGTCATCGGCGGCGGGATCGCGGGACTGACAGCCGCCTGGGACCTGGTGCGGGCCGGGCTGCGGCCGCTGCTCATTGAGGCGCGCGGCTACACCGGCGGGCTCGTCGCGGCCGGGCCGATCGGCGGAGCGCGGATGGACCTGGGTGCCGAGGGCTTCGTCGTGCGCGGCCAGGCGGCCACCTCCATGCTCGCCGAGTTGGGGCTGCGCACCGCCGCCCCGCACGGCCGGCCCCGCCTCTTCCTGCCGCCCCTCGCGCCGGGCACCGGCGGCGAGCCGCCCCGGTGGGGGCTGCACCGATTTCCTGACCACGCCTACCTGGGGATCCCGGCGGACCCACTGGCTCCCGACGTCGTCGCCATCATCGGGCAGGAGGCCGCGCGCCGGGCCGCGCAGGACGCCGACCTGCCCGGCACCGTGGGCACCGGCCCTGAGGATCCGGCCGACCTGGCCTCCTTCATCACCGCGCGGATGGGGGCCGGAGTCCTGGAGCGCCTCGTGCGGCCCATCGTCGCGGGCATCCACTCGGCCGACCCGGCGGACCTGGCAGCCGATGTCGTCATGCCCGGGCTGCGGCGGGCCACGACGGAGCTGGGGTCGCTCAGTGCCGCTGTGGCGGCGGTGCTGGAGCGGCGTCGGGCCCGTCAGGACGGGGCTGGCGGACGGAGCGTGGACGCGGCCGTCGAGGGTGGGCTGTTCCAGCTCACCGACGCGCTGCGCGAGGCCATCGAGGCCGGCGGAGGGAGCGTGCGCACCCGCACCGGTGCCCAGTGGCTGCGGCCCGGCGGCGGCCAGGACTGCGCGGACGGGGAGGCGCCGGCCGCCTGGCGGGTGGGGATCGCCCCGACGCGCCGGGGCCCGACGCCGTCGGACGAGCCGGTGCCCGATGGTGCGCAGGAGGTCGTGGCCACCGACCACGTCATCCTGGCCTGCTCGGCGGGGGCCGCGCTGCGGCTGCTGCGGGGGATTCCCGGCCTGCCCGCGAGCGCGACAGAGCTGACCGTGCCGGTGGGGGCGCCGATCGCCCGCTTCACGCTGGTGGCCCGGGCTCCGGAGCTCAGTGATGAGCCGGTGGGCTCGGGGCTGCTCGTGGCTCCCGCCGGCGTTGCTGAACCCGCTGAACTCACCGGCCCGGCTGGGCCCGACGCTGCGGCGTCGTCGGCCGGCACCGGGGCCTCTGACCTGGTCTCTGACGGGATGGTTCCCAGTGGAGGGTCTGCGAGCCCGACGGCCTGCCCGGTGCAGGCCAAGGCGTTGTCGCACCTGAGTGCCAAGTGGCCGTGGGTCGGTGCCGAGCTGCGGGCGCTGCACGGCCCGGACGTCCACGCGCTGCGACTGTCGTACGGTCGGCCCGGGCAGCCGCGCCCGCAGGTAGATCTGCAGGTGGCGCTCGATGACGTGGCGGCCCTGACGGGGGTGCGGATCGAGCAGGAGGCGGTCATCGACCACATGCTGGTGCGCTGGGATGGGACGCTGCCGCCGGTGACGCCCGTCTACCGGGAGCGCACGAGGCGCCTGGAGGAGCAGCTGGCGCCGGTGACGGGACTGGAAGTCACCGGGGCATGGGTGGCGGGGACCGGGATCGCGGCCGTCGTCGAGCACGCCCGCGACGCGGTCGGGCGCCTGGCGGGCTCCCATGGCGGGTGAAGCGCCGCGCCAGGACGGGGGCGGGCGGCGCGTTCGTATATTAGGTCGCGAGTTCGTACTTCCAAGGTACGAAGGCGAGCCCTACGGTACGAACGCGACGATTGAGAACTGCGCACGAGGAGGGGATGCATGACCACGACGGGGACGGGCTCCCAGCGGCTTCGCCTGGGCACGCGCGGCTCGCGCCTGGCGCTGACCCAGTCCGGGCAGGTCGCTGAGGCACTGATGGCGGCCGGCGGGGGCGGTGCGGCCGCCGCGGCCGGCAAGGCCAGCGAGGGTTCCGGCGGCCTGGGCATCGACCTGGTCACCGTGCGCACGGATGGCGACGGCGACCGCACTCCCCTGCGGCAGCTCGGCGGGGTGGGGGTCTTCGCGGCCCGGCTGCGTCACGCGCTCCTGGACGGTGAGGTGGACCTGGTGGTCCACTCCTTCAAGGACCTGCCCACGCAGCCGGTCGAGGGTCTGGAAGTCATCTGCGTGCCGCCGCGCGAGGACCCGCGCGACGCCCTGTGCGCCCGCGACAGCCTGACCCTGGCCGACCTGCCCGAGGGGGCCCGCGTGGGCACCGGCTCACCCCGCAGGGCCGCCCAGCTGCTGGCGGCCCGCCCCGACCTGGAGGTGGTGGACCTGCGCGGCAACGTGCCCACGCGCCTGGCACGGGTGCGGGGGCTGGAGGTGGTCGGCGTCGGCACCGATGAGCCGGTGGCGCCGAGCCGAGCCGATGCCGCCGGCGACCTGGACGCGGTGGTCCTGGCCCTGTCGGGGCTACGGCGTCTGGGGCTGGAGCACTGTGCGAGCGAGGTGCTGGACCTGGAGACGATGCTGCCCGCACCGGCACAAGGGGCCCTGGCCGTGGAGGCGCGAACCGGCGAGGACTCCGTGGAGCTGGCCCGGGCGGTGGCGGCGCTCGACGACGAGCCCACGCGCCTGGCGGTGACGGCCGAGCGGGCGCTCATGGCCCGGCTCGGGGCCGGCTGCGCGGCGCCGGTGGGGGCCTGGGCGCACCTGCGGGGCGGCGATCAAGAGCAGCGGGAGGAGCACTCCGAACACGGAACCGGGTGGAACGAGGGCTTCCGCGACGATGACACCGCCGTGACCGGGGGTAAGCAAGGGGCTGGGGCCGCGAACGGCGATCCGCGGCCAGTCGGGGTCTCCGAGGTAGGACCGCACGATTCAGCGGCCTCGCGCCGCTCGCCGCGAGTGCTCGTGCTGCGAGCAGTGGTCACCTCGCTCGATGGCGGCCAGGAGGTCGGCTGCGAGCTAAGTACTGAGCTGCCCGAGGCCTCTGGGGTGCCAGGGGCCCCCGGGGACACGGCGGCGGTTCGGGCGGCCGAGGCACTGGGGGTCAGGGCGGCCGAGGTCCTTCTGGAGGACGGCGCCGACCAGATCGTCGACCTGCACGCCAACAAGCCCCGGCGGGACTGAGGCCATGGCGCAGTCCACCTCACGCAACGACTCGGCCGGGGGCCAGCCGGGCCTGCCCCGGGAGGGCAGCGAGGCGCCCCTGTCGGGGCGGGCGGTTCTGCTGCCGCGCCTCAAGGAGCGCGACCGTATCGCCTCGGCGCTGGAGCGGGCCGGGGCGAGGGTGCTGCGCGCCGCCGTGACACGGACGGTTCCGGGTGAGGCGGCGGCGCTGGAGGCGACGGCGCGCAGGATCGTGGCGGGCGAAGCGGCCTGGCTGGTGCTCACCTCGGCCCGAACCGTGGAGGCGCTGGCGCCGTACCTGCTTGCGGAAGCCGCCTCGGCGACCGGAGACCAGGCCTTCCATCAGGAAGCCGGCACGTCCGGCCCCCACGACGGCTCCGTGCCTCCCCACACCCCAATCACCCCACCGGGACAGCACCAACCACGCTCAAGCATCCCGCCGATGCGGGTGGCTGTCGTCGGTCCGGCAACAGCACATGCGTGGACCAAGTTCACCGGGACCGCCCCCGACCTGGTGGCCCGAGGATCGGCCGCCGCCCTCCTGAAGGAGCCCGCGTTCGCCGGAAGCCCAGCAACCGGAGACCACGCGCCCTACCAGGAACCCGACATTCCCAACACCCACCACGGCACCCCGCCACCCCACGCCCCAGCACGAATCCCGGAATCGAAGACGGCCCCTCGAGGCCTTCCCGGGGGTGTCACCGGCCCGCATGACTCCAGCTGGAGGGCTCATGCCTCGGACGATTCTCCCGCTCGGCTTCGAACCGCTCCGGAGGCGGCACGGCGCGTGCTGCTGCCGGCCTCGGCTCTGGCCGACCCGGCACTGGCGGACGGCCTGCGTCGAGCGGGCTGGGAGGTGGAGCAGGTGGCCGCCTACACGACCGTCACGGCTGACGCCTGCAACCTGCCCCCGGACCTGGAGCACAGGTGGGCCACTGGCGGTGTGGACGCGGTCGTGCTCACCGCCCCGTCCACGACGCGGGCCGTCCTGGAGCTGCTCGGCCCACCGCCGCAGGGAACCGGGCTGGTGGCCATTGGCGCCACCACGGCGGCGGCCACCCGCAAACTCGGTCTGACGGTTGCTGCCGTCGCCCCCTCCCCCACGCCCGAGGGGGTCCTCCAGGCCACCATCGACGCCATCCGGGCCACCGCGGGCCCCACCCCTCCCCCTCAGGAGCCACCGTGATGGCCTCGCACCGGCAAAAGTGTCACGATTGGCGACTTTTCATCGCCGCCACTGCCCCCAGCGCACCTACCTCTCAGGTATTCGCCCAGGTCAGAGCCGGATACTCCGATGAGTTCAGCAGCCGCCACCCCCGCTCGGCACACTAAAAGTCGCCAACCGTGACACAAAACCACCCCGCAGCCTCTGAACCCAACACGAGCGTCCCCCGTGTAAACCTCCTCAGACCCACCCGATCCACACAATCCCAGTCATTCCACCACTTTGGACGACCACCAGGAGCACCTCATGACTGACGCCCTCCGACCGGCCGCCGACTTCCTGTCGCGCCGCTCCGTCCCCGACCCACAGGCCCCCACGGTCCGCCCCCGGCGCCTGCGCACTACCCCGGCGATGCGGCGCCTGGCGCGCGAGCATGTCGTGGACCCGGCTGCCCTCATCCTGCCGGTGTTCGTACGCGAGGACATCGACACCCCCCGCCCCGTGGAGGCGATGCCGGGCGTCGTCCAGCACACGCTGGACTCACTGCGTCGCGAGGCCGCCGCCTGCGCCGAGGCCGGCATCGGCGCCATCGACCTGTTCGGTGTTCCCGCCACCCGCGACGAGGCCGGCACGGCGGCCTGGGCCGAGGACGGCATCCTCAACCGCGGGATCGCGGCCGTGCGCGCGGAGGTCGGGGACGAGGTCGTCGTGTGCGCGGACACCTGCCTGGACGAGTTCACCAGCCACGGCCACTGCGGCCTCATCCGCCCCGACGGCCCGCGCGCCGGCGAGGTCGACAACGACGCCACCCTGGCCACCTACCAAGCCATGGCCGTCTCCCAGGCGGAGGCCGGGGCGCACATGGTCTCACCCTCGGGAATGATGGACGGGCAGGTCGCCGCGATCCGCGCCGCCCTGGACGCCACCGGCCACGATGACGTCGCGATCCTGGCCTACTCGGCGAAGTACGCCTCGGCCTACTTCGGGCCGTTCCGGGAGGCCGTGGGCTCCACGCTCACCGGGGACCGGCGCGCCTACCAGCAGGATCCGGCCAACCGCCGCGAGGGCATGCGCGAGGTGATGCTCGACGTCGCCGAGGGGGCGGACATCGTTATGGTCAAGCCGGCCGGCCCCTACCTGGACGTGCTGGCCGACGTCGCCGCCGCCTCCCCGGTGCCGGTGGCCGCCTACCAGGTCAGCGGCGAGTACGCGATGGTGGAGGCGGCCGCGCAGCGCGGGTGGATCGACCGCGAGCGCGTCATCGCCGAGTCGGTGCTGGGCATCGTGCGGGCGGGCGCCGACATGGTTCTGACCTACTGGGCCCGGGAGATCGCCGAGAACTCGGCCCTGCACTGATACAAGAGCCACGGAGGGCAGGATCGTTCCGGTAGGTTGGGAATCAGTTCCGCCCGGTACGGCTCACCGGCCCGAACCGGCCCTGACCAGTTCATCGACAGGATCACCGTGACTCAGCAACCGCAGCCCGCCGGCCGGCCCTCCAGTGCCACCGCCTCCACCAACACCTCCCTGTTCGAGGCGGCTCGCGCCGTCATCCCCGGGGGCGTCGACTCCCCCGTGCGCGCCTTCGGCTCGGTGGGTGGCACGCCGCGGTTCATCGCCTCGACGAGCGGTGCCCACGTCACCGACGCCGAGGGCCGCAGCTACGTGGACCTGGTGGGCTCGTGGGGCCCGGCACTCCTGGGCCACGCCCATCCGGAGGTCGTCGCCACGGTCCAGGCCGCCGCCGCCCGCGGCCTGTCATTCGGTGCCCCCACCGCCACAGAGACGCTCCTGGCCGAGGAGGTGCGCCGCCGGGTGCCGGCCGCACAGAAGGTGCGCTTCGTGTCCACCGGCACCGAGGCGACGATGACGGCCGTGCGCCTGGCCCGCGGCGCCACGGGCCGCGACCTGGTGGTGAAGTTCGCCGGCTGCTACCACGGGCACAGTGACGGCCTGCTCGCGGCGGCCGGCTCGGGCCTGGCCACCGGCGGCCTGCCGGGCAGCGCCGGCGTACCCGCGGCGGTGGCCGCCCAGACCATCGTCCTGCCCTATAACGACGTCGCCGCCCTGGAGGCCTGCTTCGCCGAGCGCGGCGCCGAGATCGCCGCAGTCATCACCGAGGGCGCCCCGGCCAACATGGGGATCGTGCCACCGGCGCCCGGCTTCAACGCCGCGATCCGCCGCATCACCGCCGAGCACGGCGCGCTCATGATCCTCGATGAGGTCCTCACTGGCTTCCGCGTGGGCCCGGCCGGCTGGTGGGGCCTGGAGGCCGTCGACGGCTGGACCTCGGACCTGCCGGTCTTCGCCACCGCCGGCGCCGCTGCTTCTGAGCGCGCCGACGTCGCAGCCCCCTCCTGGCCGGGCGCCGAATGGCGCGAGCGCGCCACCTGGGTGCCGGACCTGGTGACCTTCGGGAAGGTCGTGGGCGGCGGGATGCCGCTGGCCGCCGTCGGCGGGCGCATGGAGGTCATGGACCTGCTGGCGCCGGACGGCCCCGTCTACCAGGCGGGCACGCTCTCGGGGAACCCGCTGGCCACGGCGGCCGGCCTGGCCACGCTCCAGCGGGCCGACGACGCCGTCTACGCCTCGGTGGCCGAGCATGCCCGGACCATCGGAGAGGTGGTCTCGGCGGCCCTGAACGAGCAGGGCGTGCCCCACCGCGTGCAGCGGGCGGGCTCGCTGTTCTCCTTCATGTTCGGGCAGCGGGCCGCCGAGCAGGGCGTGAGCGACTACGAGGCCGCTCGCGCCCAGGAGACCTGGCGCTACGGGCCCTTCTTCCACGCCTTCCTCGAGGCGGGGGTGGGCCTGCCGCCGTCGGTCTTCGAGGCCTGGTTCGTCTCGGCCGCGCACAGCGAGGCGGAGCTGGAGGCGATTGCGGCCGCGGCCCCGGCGGCCGCCCGCGCCGCCGCCCAGGCCCAGGCGAGCTGATCGCCCTCCGTGGATCTGGTCCGACGTCGGAGCCCAGAACTGCCCACACTGCACGAGGTTGGGGACCTACTGGCCAGGGGTTGTGCATACTGCACGAACCCCCGCACCGCGTGGAGTACACCCACCTGTCGGCCAGTGGAGCCCGACCCTCGTGCAGTGCGCCGCCTCAGGCGCACTGCGGACGGCGAGGCACGGCGGACCCCAGTCCCCTACGGCCGCCAGGGCGGCGGGGCGAGGGCGGCCTCGTAGGCGGCGACGTCGACGTCGGCGTTGAGGCTGATGACGATGCGCATCCGGGAGTCGGGGTGGGCCGCCAGCCAGCGGCCGATCGTCTCCAACGTCACCAGCGCGGCCTGCCGCTTGGGGTAGCCGAAGACGCCCGTGGACAGCGAGCACAGGCCGACGCTGCCCAGCCCCGCGGCGTGCGCGACGTTGAGGACGCTCGTGTAGCACGAGGACAGCAGGCGCCGATCATGCAGGGTCGGTTTGCGCCCGTCCTCGATGACGGGCCCCACCGAGTGGATGACGTGCTGGGCCGGCAGGTGGTAGCCGCCGGTGAAGACGGCTCGGCCGGCGGGCTCCCCGCCCTGGCGACGGGTGGGGTCGAAGGTCTCCGCCCAGGTCATGTAGCGGGCGCACTCGGCGCGCAGGGCCGGCCCGGCGACGGCGTGGATGATGTTGTCGATGCAGCGGTGCCCGGGGGCGAAGCAGCCGAGCATCCCGGAGTTCGCGGCATTGAGGACGGCGCCAGCGCGCAGCCGGGTGAGGTCGCCGCGCCAGAAGGCCACGTTGCGGCCCAGCAGGCCGGGAACGTGATCGGTGATGGCCAGGGGCGGGATCTCGGTGGCGTCGACCATGCCGCGCTCGGCGGCCTCGGCCTCCAGGAGGGTGTCGAGGTCGGCGGCAATGTCCTCGGGCAGGGGGGCCGGGGGGCGGGCAGTGAGGAGGAAGTCGAGCATGGTGCGCAGCTCGTCGGGGTCGGTGGGGACCGTCGAGTCGATCCAGTCCGTGGCCCCCTCGGGGTCGGAGCGCAGGAAGGCGTAGACGAGGTGGCGCACCAACGCGTCGCGGCCCGAGGCACCGACGGGGACTGCCCATCGGGCTCTGACAGCGTGGCTGACGTGGGACTCCAACTTCACGCGGGCCATCATAGGATATCAAAACGTAATGTTCTGCCCTTGGGCGGGCGAGCCGGGTAACAGACGACGACGTCGCCCGGAAACGGCAGGTTCCCGGGCGACGTCGACAAGCCTCAGGGGCCGGCAGGCGGCCCCGCGGTACCTGACAGATCAGGCCTGAGCGCCGGAGGCGGCCTCCTCCTCGGCGATCTTGGCCTTGAGCTCGTCCATGTCGAGCTCGCGCACCTGCGTGATGAGGGAGTCCAGCGCGGGGGCGGGCAGGGCGCCGGCCTCACGGTAGACCAGAACATTGTCACGGAAGACCATGAGCGTGGGGATCGAGGAGATGCCCAGGGCCCCGGCGAGGTCCTGCTCGGCCTCGGTGTCGACCTTGGCGAAGGTGATGTCCGGGTTGGCCTCGGAGGCCTTCTCGTAGATGGGGGCGAAGCGCATGCACGGACCGCACCAGGAGGCCCAGAAGTCGACGATGGTGATGCCCTCGCCGTGGATGGTGTCCTTGAACTCGGGGCCGGTGATGTTCTTGGTGGCCATGAGTGTTCCTTTCAAGACTGGAGACAGATGGGTTCCACTGCGGCCAACACAGCCCGGGCCCAACCTATTCCTGGGGCCGGCGATCCTTGTGTCGGGGCGCCCGGCCTCGCAGCTGCCTGCACCGCCGCCCACCTACCAGCACCACCCGCGCCATCACCTCCGGCCGATGCAGCACCCCTTCTGCCGATGCCAGTCGACCTCCTACCTCCTGCGGCCGGGGACATTCCACGCGACCGGGTGCGCGCCATCCCGGCCGGGGACACCCCACGCGTCCGGGGACAGGATTCCGGTCCCCGACGGCGTCGAACGCCCCCGACCGCACAGAAATGTCCCCGACGGCATCAAATGCCACCCGGGGAGAACGGTCCCCATGGGCGTGAGGCACCCGCCACCCCCAGACTTAACTCGCCAGCCACTACCGACCTGCCGACAGTTTTCAGGAGGGCACCCCATGGCGATCTACCTCCGCACCTGCCCCACTACGAAGACCAGGGTGCTCGGGTACCTGGGCGCCCTGGCCGCCGCCGGCATCGCACTCCTCTACCCGCTGATCCTGCTCATAACCGCCTTCGCCCTGGGCTCTCTGGACGAGGCCGTCGCCTACCCGGAGGACAACGAATCGATAGCCAATGCCGCAACTGCGGTAGGCGCGACACCACTCATTTTCAGCTTCGTGCTGACGGCCATCATCTTCGGTGCGACCTCCTGCTTCACAGGTACCGACCGGTGGCTCGCCAAAGATGCGATGGTCACCCATCGCGATATCGCATCGGCACGGTTCCTTCATATCGCCCGGGACCCCAACAGCCGCGCCGTGGGCATGCTGTGGGCGATGCTCGCGGGCATGCTGGTGACGGCCTCCCCCTTCACCATGATGTCTATCCCGCACTCCCTGATCTACAGCGATTCCACTCAAGATCTGGCCGTGGGGGCCACCTGGATTCTCGGACTGGCCCACATCGGGTTGTTCATGGCACTGAAACGCGCTGCCGCACACCGGCGGGCAAGCGCGGTACGCCTGAGAACGTACGGCATGGCGGTCGCGGACCCGAAGTCCTTCTCCCTCCCCCTACCTGCTGGGCGCAACAACTTCAGCATCCAGGAGGTCCCGGCGCGCTGGGGGCGCGTGAAAGTACAGGCCGTCTACGCCCCACCTACCGGAGGTGCCGAGTCGGGCAGACCGGTCATCATCCCACGACTCAGTCTGACAGTGAGACCCTCACGGCTCGACGACGCCCGCTCCCGGGTCGAGGCCCGGCTCGACGAGATCTGGCGGGCCACCCAGCTGGTGCGCACCCCACCCGAGCAGGAGGAGACAACCACCGCCCCGACGTCGGAGCATGAGCCGAATCCGACTCACCAGTCATCACCCGCACCACGGCACCACGATGCAGCCCCTGAGCACATCCAGTCCCAGGCAGGGAACCCCCTCCCATGAGTGGCGCATCCATCGCTTGATCCCACCGTCGACGCCCGACACAGACACTGACCACGACCAGCCCCGACAGACAACACCCCTCCCACGAATGGCGCCTCCACCACCTCACCCAGCCCTGCACAGTGCGGCCGGGGACATTCCACGCGGCCGGGTGCGCACCACTCCGGGCGGGGACAAGCTGCGCGTCCGGGGACAGGATTCCGGTCCCCGACGGCGTCGAACGCCCCCGACCGCGCAGAAATGTCCCCGCCGGCGTCAAATGCCACCCTGGGTGAACCGTCCCCCACGGCAGTGGCTCTCTGCATCCGTACACACATGGCGGTTTCCAGACACACACCCACCCGCGATACCCAACAATCCGACATTGTGTGCAATCCACCCTCTTTAGATGTCACACAACTACCCCTAAACTGACATCATGGACGTGAGCATGTTCGTTGACGACACCATGGGGGAACTGGTCGACATCACCGGCTCCGACCCGGTGACCGGCAGCTGGCAGCACAAGGCCTTCATCCCCACCCCACTCGGCTCCGATGAGCCATCCATCAGCGGAGGCACCTACCGGATGGTGGCAGCAGCCGGGCGCGCACTGGCCGCCCTCGACGCCACGGCCCAGCAGCTGCCGAACCCCTACCTGCTGCGAACCCCCTCTCTACGGCGCGAGGCTCAGTCGACGTCGGCCCTGGAGGGCACATACGCCCCCCTTCGCGAGGTGCTCACCGCCGACGACGACGCCCCCGCGACCGCCGAGATGACAGAGATCCTCAACTACGTCCGCATGGCCAACAGCGGTTTCCTGTGGGCGCAGGAGGGGCGTCCTATCACCCTGTCGCTGATCGAGGATCTTCAAGGCGAGCTCATGCGGGGCACTCCCCTTGAGTCCGCTTCAGGTCGCCTGCGCGACACCCAGGTCATGATCGGCCGCCGCACCGGTGCGCACAGCACGAACCCGATCCATGCGTCCCAGTTCGTTCCCGTACCGCCCGGGGATCCTCTTCGCGCCGGCATGCGAGCCCTCGTCGACTGGCTGCATCAGGACCACACGGGAGACATCGACCCGGTCATCGCCGCAGGCATGGCCCACTACCAGTTCGAGACGCTTCACCCCTTCCGGGACGGCAACGGGCGCCTGGGGCGGTTCCTCGTCGTGCTCACTCTCCTGAGCTCGGGTGTTCTCAGCGAACCCACGCTGACGGTCTCGCCGTGGTTCGAGGAGCGTCGCGCCGAGTACTACGACGCGTTGCTGCGAGTCAGCACCCACGGCGACTGGGACACCTTCCTGGCCTTCTTCTCGCAGGGACTGGCCGCGGCGGCCACCAGCACACGTCATCAGATGCTCGCCCTGTCCGCGGCGCACCAGAGCCTCAAGGAGACGGTGCGCGCCTCCAGCCTGCGGTCCGCGCACGCTCTTGACCTTGTCGACTTCGCGGTCGCGAATCCGAGCTTCACGGTGCGTAAGGTTGAGGCGGCCCTCGGCATCTCGTACGGGCGAGCCAATGGCCTGGTTGCCCAGCTGACTGACATCGGGGTGCTCGACGTCGTCGAGACCGGCTCGCAGCCTCGCCGCTTCGCCGCCCCTGCCGTCCTGAAGGTCCTGCTCGCCTGAGCCCGCCCGCCCCGCCTCTTGCGGCCGGGGACATTCCACGCGGCCGGATGCACGCCGCCCCGGGCGGGGACACCTTGCGCGTCCGGGGACAGGATTGCTGTCCCCGACGGCGTCGAACGCCCCCGGCCGTCCAGAAACGTCCCCAACGGCGTCGAACGCCCCCACCGATCCAACTATGCTGCAACTGACCTGCTATCAATTTTCAGGAGGGTGACTCGTGGCGATCTACATCCGCACCCGCCCCACCACCAAGACCAAGGTACTCGGGGGCCTGTGTGCCCTGGCCACCATCGGGGCTATATGCCTCTACATACTCGCCGCGTTTCCGCTCGGCTCTTCCCTGACCTCTCTTGAGACGGCTATCGCCAACAACGATAGGGATCTGGAACTGCAGTCATTATTCGTCCTCATCGGCATCCCGACCGTCTTCGGCGTCGCACTGACCGGTTTCTACTTCGGGATGAACTCCTGCCTCAAAGGCACGGACCGGCGGCTGCCCAAGGACACGACAGCGATCCACCGCGATATCACGTCGGCACAGTTCCTCCATATCGCCCAGAGTCCAAGCAGGCGCACCATGGGCATGCTGCAGTGGACACTCGCAAGCATACTGCTAGCGACCTCCCCAGTTGACGTACCATTCATCCCACTCCTCCTGACCCCCAACAATTCCACCCCGGAACTGGAGAAGAGCACCTTTTTGGGTGTGGCTGCCCTTGTCATGGTTCTAATCGTGGCATTGACATTGGCATGGGCTGGCACGCGCCGGCGGTTGGGTTCGGTGTGTATGACGCCACGGGGCATGGCGGTCGTCAAACCGTTTCCATCCGGCCTCCCCCTGCCTTCCAGCCGTAGCAACCTCAGCATCCAGGAGGTTCCAGCACTCTGGGGTCGCGTGACAGTCCGAGCCGTCTACGCCCCACCCGCCGGAAACGCCGAGCAAAGGTGGCCAGTCATCATCCCGCGGCTCGGCCTGACGGTAAAGCCCTCGCGGCTCGACGACGCCCGCTCCCAGGTCGAGGCCCGGCTCGACGAGGTCTGGCGGGCCGCCCAGCTGGTGCGCACCCCACCCGAGCAGGAGGAGACAACCACCGCCCCGACGTCGGAACCCGCACCAAATCCGACTCACCAGCCACCACATCAGGACGCGGACCCCGGTCACGACCAGCGTCAGGCAAAGACCTCTCTCCCATGAGTGGCGCATCCATCACTTGACCCTACCGTCGCCGCCCGACGCAGACGCCGACCACGACCAGCCCCGACAGACAACACCCTTCCCACGAACGGCGCATCCGCCACCCCACCCAGCCCTGCACAGTGCGGCCGGGGGCATTCCACGCGGCCGGGTGCACGCTGCCCCGGGCGGGGACATCCTGCGCGTCCGGGGACAGGATTTCGGTCCCCGACGGCGTCGAACGCCCCCGGCCGGAAGGACACGCCCCCGGCCGCGCAGAAATGCCCCCGACGGCGTCAAATGCCACCCGGGGAGAACGGTCCCCATGGGCGTGAGGCGCCCACCACCCCCAGACTGGACTCGCCAGCCACAACCGACCCGCCATCAGTTCTCAGGAAGGCACCCCATGGAGATCTACATCCGTTCACACCCGACCACTAAATCTAAGGCGCTCGGGAGCCTGTGTGCTCTCACTACCGTCGGTATGATATTCCTCTACCCGGCCGCCCTGCTCCTGACCCCCTCCATCCCGAACCCTCTGACCGAACTCGTCGCCAACGAAAACGGGAATCTGGAGTTGCAGTCCTTATCCGTTCTGATCGGCGTCATGACCGTCTACAATTTCATACTGTTCGCCACGATCTTCGGTGCACTCTCCGGATTCAGGGGCACGGACCAGCGCTTACCCAAGGACTCGACGGTCACCCATCGCGATATCGCATCGGCACGGTTCCTTCACATCTCCCAGAGCCCAAGCAGGCGCGTCGTGGGCATGCTGTTGGCGGTGCTTGCGGTCATGCTGGCCGAGGTATACCCAGCTATCGCAATAACCATCCCACACCTCCTGATCCCCGACGATTCAACCCCAGCGCTGGAGCAGGCTGCCGTCATAGGCACGGTCTGCCTTACCATCGGACTGTTTGCGGCATTGGTGTCGGCCTCCTCGCGTCGGGAGAAGATCGCGGTGTGCCTGACGCCGCAGTGCATGGCGGTTGTCAAATCATTTCCTCTCTTCCTCCCCCTGCCTTCCGGCCGCAACGACCTCAGCATCCAGGAGGTCCCGGCATACTGGGGTCGCGTGAAGGTCCAAGCCGTCTATGCCCCACCCACCGGCGCCGCCCAGCCGGCCAGACCAGTTCTCCTCTCGCAGCTCGGCCTGACGGTGAAGTCCTCACAGCTCAACGACGCCCGTTCCCGGGTCGAGGCCCGGATCGACGACGTCTGGCGGGCCGCACAGCTGATACGAGCCTCAGTCGAGCAGGAAGAGACGGCCGACGCCCCGACATCGGAGGCTGAGACGAATCCGACTCACCAACCACCACATCACGACACGGACCCCGGTCACGAGCAGTCCCAGACAGGGACCCCTCTCCCATGAGTGGCGCATCCACCACTTGGCCCCACCGTCGACGCCCGACGCAGACGCTGACCACGACCAGCCCCGGGAAGAGAACCCCCTCCCATGAGATGTACACCCATCACTTAACGCTGACGCCCGCATTTCTGCCGGCGCTGTCCGACCTCCCGCCCCTTGCGGCCAGGGACATTCCGCGCGGCCGGGTGCGCGCCGCTCCGGACGGGGACACCCGGCGCGTCCGGGGACAGGATTCCGGTCCCCGACCGCGTCGAACACCCCCGACCACAACGAAATGTCCCCGACGGCGTCGAAGGCCCCCAGTCGGGACGAGCAGCCCCCACGAGAGGGTGATATCCGCCGCCCCTGAGACGCCTGCCTCCGCATCACAGGCCCCTGCCCCTCGCGCGGCAACGGCAGTTGTCCCGACATCATCGCTTTCCATTATTCGGTAGACGCACACTCCGACGTGAAGGAGTTTCTTCACTACACTTTTCGACGACATCCCAGGGCGGTTGAACGCAACCGCACATGCGCTCCGATCCCCCACGGCCAGCACCTGCGCACCTTCATAAAAAAAGAGAGATACGACATGGGCGATAGCAATCCTCTTCAGTCACTTCGGGCGCCGATCACGGTAGTCCTCAGTATTTTTATCGTATTCGCCGTCACCAACTTACATGAGGCTGACGCCGACCCCAATAGGACAAACTTTAAGTTCTATGTTTTCTCCATCATTTTCTGGGCGCTATGCATCAGCGTCGCAGCCTGGAAATCTCCACAAGCTCAAGCAGCCTCAAGCATGACATTTACATTGACGGCTTTCCTAGCAACTAAACTGCAATCAGAACTCGCTTTAACGGCCTTCGAAGCAAGACGGATGCAACGAGAATCTGGATTTACTCCCGACATCGAGTACGGCGATTTCGGTTCGATCGGACCAACATTGTGGACTCTTTCTAGGATTATGTGCGGGGCAACATTTGCCACCGCTTGGACCTTATCCCATCACGCCGATCGAACCCCAGACGAGATCGACAGCATCTTCCACCTCGATAGAATCATCGGCGCCACACTGGCCTGCATCTTCCCACTCATAGGGATAATAGCTTCTAGCTCCTACTACTCAGGCGCCCACACAATCAATGCGGGAACTGTGATATTAATGTTCCTCTCGGGCTTCTCCCTGACTGCGCTCGCAGTCATCTCACCCATAGGCCCAGCCGCCTTCCTGGCAATCACACTGACATGGATTCACATCACACACAGCTCGGAGCAAAATCGAGATGTCAGCGTTGAAGTAATCTCTTTCCCGCTGATCGCGATAGCGGCTACCGTCGGCCTCTTCACCATGTACAGCCTCAGAAATCCATGGTCACGCAAGTCGAGCTGAGTCGCAGATCCTCACACTCGCCAGGCCATAAGGGCGCGGCGAGCAGTGAGGAATCTTTCAGACAGCACGCCAACCTCTCAAACTCTAGGAAGAGCAGCATCGCCACATGAATGAGATCCAACCGTTCCGGCCACTGCAGGCGCCGGTCGCAGTTGCGCTCAGCGCCTTCGCCATCATCGCACTCACGGAACTGCATAGCCTCGACCCCGACTCCACATCATTTTCAATCGACTCATTCAACGCATTGTCCGCCGTTGTTTTCTGGATAGTCTCCGCAGGGGTGGTCACCTACAATTCCCCGCAAGCACAAGGGGCGACAAGCGCAGTATTCACTGTCGCCGCCCTCGTGGGTGAGATCATGCCAGCAGACAGTGAACATAGACGGAGCACCCTCTCGGAGATCTCTCCCATCCTGTGGATCCTGGCTGGAATCATGTGCGGATCGGCCGCGGCAACATGCACCACCATCAGCCGCACGAGCAAGCATCACTCAACTCTCAGCATCACGGACCAGCTCCTTGGGAGAATCGCGGTCGCAGTACTTGCCAGCCTCCTGGCGTCCGCACCACTCGTGAGCACCTCACCCTCTCGCTTATGGGCGACACCCGGACAGACCAGCATGTCTATTATCACATTCCTCTGCGGTTTCGCAATGACCTCGCTTGCCGGCATGGTGCCCTTCATCTCGTGGATCTATCTGGCTATCACCCTCGGCCGCTACTACACCTTCGACAACGCAGAGGCGGCGGGTACCTACCTGGCCGACATTCTCCCCATCCCACTTCTCGCCATCTCCGCCACAGCCGGGCTGCTCACCATGTACCACTACAAGAAGCCACGACCGATCACGTCGAGCCAAGCCACAGGCTCTCAGATCTCCCCACAGGGAAAGGACACCCATGAAGAATGACATCTCTTTTCAGCATCTACGCACCACACATGAAGCCGAGGATTCCGCCACCGGGGCCGACAACGCCGGCGTCGACGGCCCGGGCCGCGCAAAAATGCCCCACCGGTGAGGCCTACACAGTTTTAACCGAGGCGCCGTCTACCATCGAAACATGCCGACTGACATCAGCCCGGACGCTCGGCTGCGGGCGTGGGAGCGGGCCGCGGAGTGGCCGCTGGCCGGCGCCGCCGTCGTCTTCCTGGGCGCCTACGCCTGGGAGGTACTCACCAACGCACAGGGCGGCGCCAAGGAGACGGCCGAGTTCGTGATCGGCGCCGTGTGGGCACTGTTCGGCCTCGACTATCTTGTCCGCCTGGTCCTGGCGCCGAGCCGGGGCCGCTGGTTCCTCCGCCACCTGCCCGACCTGGCGATCATTGTCCTGCCGATCCTGCGGCCGCTTAGGCTCCTGCGCCTGGTGACGCTCGTGAGCATCATGCAGCGCAGCGCCGGCACCGCGCTGCGGGGGCGCATCACCCTGTATACGGCCGGCAGCGCCGCCCTGCTCATCTTCACCTCGGCACTGGCCGTGCTGGATGCGGAGCGTCATGAGCCGGGCTCCTCGATCCAGTCCTTCGGCCAGGCCCTGTGGTGGGCGCTGACGACGATCACCACCGTCGGCTACGGCGACACCTTCCCGCTCTCCACGCAGGGTCGTTTCATCGCGGCGCTGCTCATGATCGGTGGGGTGGCACTCGCCGGCGTCGTCACGGCGACCCTGGCCTCGTGGATCGTCTCGCTGGTCGAGGAGGAGAACGCCGAGCAGGAGGCCGCCACGCAGGCGCAGGTGGCAGCCCTGCAGCAGCAGGTCAGCGAGCTGAGTGAGCGTATCGACCGTCTTCTGGCGGAACGCGACTCGGACCGTGGATAGCAGTCGACACTTCCGGTCCGACGTCGGTCTATCTCCTCGAGTCGGTGTCCAACCCGCTGAAAGGCCATAACCATCACCCTGGACGGTTTACGCTACTCATCGAGGAACCGACCGCGCCTGCACTGACGGCGGTACCTTGCAGACTGGACACATCCTCCGCAGCCGTCTGAGAAGAACGGCATCGCCATACGAACAACGAGGAAAAGCGCTCCACGCACTTCGCATACCAGCAGCCATCGTGGGCACTGTCATCACAGCCACCGTCTGACTCCTCACCGCATTCAGCCACAAGAAACTCAGGTCTGTCACACAGAAATTCCCCGAAGAACGCGAGCACATTCATGGCTCAGGCGCCACCGCACCGTCAACCACACCTCGAGGTAACGACGAAAGGAGATTCATGAAGAGCAACGAGTCACTTCAACAGGTGCGACCCCCATTCGCTATGGCGCTCACAGCAGTTTTCGCGTCGCTACTCGCCTCCACGACAAGCGCGGATCACCCCGGAAACCCATTGATCCTCATCCCTCTTCTGATGCTTCTCCCATGGGTCACCTGGAATCACCCACCCAGCCTGGCAACCTCTGGGGCGATGCTGTTGACAGTGAGCATCCTGGCACCCTATAGCAGCGACGGGCCGAGCGACCTTTATCTCGCTTACAGGACTCTATGGTTCTTCGCCGGCCTGCTCCTGGGAGCGGCGCTCGCTCTCATTATGGGAGAGCGCATACGCTCGTGGCACCCGCGCATACGTGGGTGGCGATACACTCTCCATCCTGCACGGATCGCCGCAGCCGCAACCGGAATCATCGTCGTTCTCGCCCTCTTTAAACCATCACCCCAGTCATCGCAGATCGAACAGACTCAGGCAGCCACGAACAACGACACAGTAATATTTTGGCTCGCAGCCGGCCTGTTCATCACTTTACTGGCGTCCATCTCCCCCACAGCGACCATGATCTGCTTGATCGCCTTCATCTCCATCCACGGTGTCACTACCCATGCACCTTTTCCGAACGCAAGCGCCGTCTTCGTTCTCATTCTCTTCACGCCAGCGATCATCGGCCCCCTATTCCTTCCTCGGGACCTCACCGCGCATGAGGCCGAGGAATCCGACACCAGCTCCGAGACCTCACCAAAGGAGGCATCGTGAACTTCAGATCGGACGCCTAGTCCGCAGGCACCGAGCCGGGCACGTCTCGCGCAGCCCGACCGTAGAACGGTCGCCTCACGCGAAAAGTGCCCGGCTCGGCGAAAGAGAGGACCCAGTCAGCCCCGCAGCTCGGCGGCCACCAGCTCAGCCAGCTCGACGGCGTTGAGGGCCGCGCCCTTGCGCAGGTTGTCCCCCACGGCGAAGAACTGCAGGCCGTGCCCCGGCGCGAAGGCCTGGTCGGCGCGCAGGCGCCCCACGAAGGTGCCGTCGCGGCCGGCGCCCTTGAGGGGGCTGGGCACGTCCTCGTAGGTGACGCCGGGAGCCGCTTCCAGCAGTTCGCGGGCACGCTCGACGCTGATCTCGCGCTCGAACTCGGCGTTGATGCTGAGCCCGTGGCCGGAGAACACCGGGATGCGCACGCAGGTGCCGGAGACCAGCAGGTCCGGGATCCCCAGGATCTTGCGGGACTCGTTGCGCAGCTTCTGCTCCTCGTCGGTCTCACCGGAGCCGTCACCGGCGTCATTCCCGGCCCAGGCCACGGCGTTGAAGGCGATGGTGTCGACGTAGACCTCCGGCGCGGGGAACTCGACGGCCCGCCCGTCCAGGGCCAGGCCCTCCATGTCCTCGTTCACGACGGCGCGCACCTGCCCGGCCAGCTCGGCCACCCCGGCCCGACCCGATCCGGAGACAGCCTGGTAGGTGGAGACGATGAGGCGGATGAGCCCGGCCTCCTCGTGCAGCACCTTGAGGGCCGGCATGGCCGCCATGGTGGTGCAGTTGGGGTTGGCGATGATGCCCTTGGGGCGCTCGCGCAGCGCGTGCGGGTTGACCTCGCTGACCACGAGCGGCACCTCGGGGTCCTTGCGCCAGGCCGAGGAGTTGTCGACGACGACGGCCCCCGCCTCGGCGAAACGCGGGGCGTGCTCGCGCGAGGCCGCGCCCCCGGCGGAGAAGATGGCGACGTCGATGCCGCTCAGGTCCGCGGTGGCGACGTCCTCGACCTCGACCTGGGCGCCGCGGAAGTCCACGACCGTCCCGGCGCTGCGGGCCGAGGAGAAGAAGCGCACCGAGCGGGCGGGGAAGTCGCGCTCGGCCAGCATGGCGCGCATGACGCGGCCGACCTGGCCGGTGGCCCCCACGACGGCGACGCAGACGCCGTCGGCCACTCCGGTGTAGGTGTTCACGGGATTGCTCATCGTCCGGTCCCTCCGTAGACGACCGCCTCGGCGGCCTGGGCGTCGAGGCCGAAGGCGGAGTGGACGGCGCGCACGGCCTCGTCGAGTACGGCGTCGTCGACCACCACCGAGATGCGGATCTCGGAGGTGGAGATCATGTGGATGTTGACCCCGGCCTCGCTCAGCGAGCCGAACAGGCGCGCCGAGACCCCCGGGTTGGAGCGCATGCCGGCCCCCACCAGGGACAGGATGCCGATGTCGGGGTTGAAGTGCAGGCTTCGGAAGCCCAGCTCCTCGCGGGCGGCCTCGAGGGCGTCGCGGGCGGCGGCGGAGTCGCCGTCGGGGCAGGTGAAGGAGATGTTGGTCAGGCCCGTCCCCTCGGCGGAGACGTCCTGGACGATCATGTCGATGTTGGCGTCGGTGCCGGCCACGATCGCGAAGATGCGGGCGGCGGCGCCGGGGACGTCGGGCACGCCCACGAGCGTGATCTTGTCCTGGCTGCGGTCGTGGGCGATTCCGGAGATGACGGGGGCTTCCACGTGGTCCTCCTTGGCGGACGGGCGGGGGCGGGCCTGGGCCCGCGCGGCGATGGCATTGCGGTGCGCGGTGTCAACGACGGAGGCCGAGGGCCCCTCGTCGAGCCCGGCGGGGTCTGAGGGTGAGGCGGAGGCGGCTCCCTCGGTCTGCGAGGCGGCCGGGCTCGCGGCGCTGGGCGCGCTGTCGGTGTCGGCGGCGACGACGTCGTCGAGCTGGGCGGCCACGACCGAGGGCACGAAGGCGCCCTCGCGGCGGCCGTCGTAGATCCAGGTCCCGGTCTTGTCGGAGAAGGAGGAGCGCACGTGCAGGGGCACCCCGAAGCGGCGGGCGTACTCCACGGCGCGCAGGTGGAGGATCTTGGCGCCGTGGGCGGCCAGCTCCAGGGTCTCCTCGCTGGAGAGGGACTCGATGCGCTTGGCGGTGGGGACGATGCGGGGGTCGGCGGTGAACAGGCCGTCGACGTCGGTGTAGATCTCGCAGACGTCGGCGTTGAGGGCGGCGGCCAGGGCGACGGCGGTCGTGTCGGAGCCGCCGCGGCCCAGGGTGGTGGTGTCCTCGACCTCGTTGATGCCCTGGAAGCCGGCGACGATGGCGACCGAGCCGGTCTGGATGGAGCGGGCCACGCGCTCGGGCAGCACGCCGACGATGGAGGCCTTGCCGTACTTGGAGTCGGTGAGGACGCCGGCCTGGGCGCCGGTGTAGGCGCGCGCCGGGACGCCGAGCTCGGAGACGGCCATGGCGAGCAGGGCCACGGAGATGCGCTCACCGGCGGACAGCAGGATGTCCATCTCGCGGGCGGGGGCGTCCGTGGTCAGGGCGGCGGCCTGGTCGAGGAGCTCGTCGGTCGTGTCCCCCATCGCGGAGACGACGACGACGACCGTGTTACCGGCCTGGCGGGTGGCGACGATGCGCCGGGCGACGCGCCGCATCGCGTCGACGTCGCTGACGGACGAGCCGCCGTACTTCTGGACGACCAGTGCCATGTGGCGCTCCTCGGGTCCTGGAATCAGTGCGTGTCTAGCATCAGGTGCTCCGCGCCGGTGCGGGCGTCCTGGCAGGGGCTTCCGGGGATGGAGCCGTCGCAGCGCGGCGCCCACGACGACGTGGCTGGGGCAATCATACGGCGTGCCGTGTTGCCTGCACATCACGCGGCACGCAGCGCCCAGTCCACGGACCGCCGCGCTGCCCCACACCCCACGACTCACACCCCGCGACTCACACTTCGACAGAATCTTCAAAATCGACCCGGAGCCGCGTCGTTTCTGAAGTTTTGGTCGAAGTGTGCCGGGCCTGGCCCTCCCGCCCTGACCGGGGCGGTCAGTCCTCGACGCGGCGTCGGCCCTCGAAGGCCCGCCCGAGGGTGACCTCGTCGGCGTACTCCAGGTCGGCGCCCACGGGCAGGCCGGAGGCGAGCCGGGAGACGGGCACGGCCATGGTGCGCAGCATGCGTGTGAGGTAGGCGGCGGTCGCCTCGCCGACGACGTCGGGGTCGGTGGCCAGGATGACCTCCTCGACCTCGCCGTCCCCCAGACGGCTGAAGAGCTCGCGCACGCGCAGGTCGTCGGGGCCGACGCCGTTGATGGGGTCGATGGCGCCGCCGAGCACGTGGTAAAGCCCCCGGTACTCGCGGGTGCGCTCGATGGCGACGACGTCCTTGGGCTCCTCGACGACGCAGATGACGCGCTGGTCGCGGCGGGGGTCGCGGCAGATGGCGCACTGGGGGGCCTCGGCGATGTTGCCGCAGGTCTCGCAGAAACGGACCTTGGCCTTGACGGCGCGCAGGGCCTCGATGAGGCGCTCGACGGCGGCCGCGTCGGCGGCAAGCACGTGGAAGGCCATGCGCTGGGCGGACTTGGGGCCGATACCGGGCAGCTCGCCGAACTCGTCGATGAGGTCCTGGACGGCGCCTTCGTAGACGGCGGGCATGTCAGCGTCCTTCCTGAGTCACGGTGACCTCTTCGATGATCTGGGCGCCGAGGATCCGTTTGACGACCTCGAGCCCGACGACGCCGGCGTCCTCGGCGTCGGGGTCGTCCTCACTGGGGGTGTCGTCGGCCAGGGAGTCGGTGTCGGCCTCCTGGGCGGCGGCGCGGGCGGCGGCCATGGCGGCGGCCAGTCGCGAGCCGGCGATACCCGACGGCGCCCAGGTGGACTCGTCCTCGGGTGGGGCGCTCGAGGCGCTGGGCTCCTCGGGAGGCGGGCCCGGGCTGAAGGGGCTCGACGCCGTCCCCTCCCAGGTGACGGGGGCCAGGCCGGGGGATCCGGCAGTGGTCTCCGAGGAGCCGGGGGCGCGTGGTGCGCTGCCGGCTCCGGGCGCCTGCGGGGACGGGGAGGAGGGCGTCTGCTGGAAGGACTGGGGGGCCGCCGGAGCGGACGCGGCCCCGCCGGGAATCTCCGGCAGGGCGCGCAGACGGTGGACGGTGGCCAGGGGCGCCTCGTCGGGCGCCTGCGCGGCGGGGGCGGAGCGGGACTGGGCGGGTGAGGCTGAGGCCGCCGGGGCCGAGGTGGGGGCCGGAGCGGACTGGGGGTCGGTGGGGGCGGGGGACGCAGGCAATCCTGAGCCTGCGCCTGAGGAGGGCCCGGGCGGCGGGGACGAGGGCGCGGAGGCGGATGCCGACTGGGCGGGCACGGTTCCGCCGCCGGGGACGGCGACCGGGCCCCAGCCGTCGTCCAGGTCGGCACCGCCCGCGGCGGCGGCGGGCGCGGAGACCGGGGCCGGGGCCGACCCGCCGCCGGGGATGGCGACGGGCCCCCAACCGTCGTCGGGATCGGTGGGGTTCGCGTGAGCGGGGGATGCCGGCGACGCCATGGGAGCAGCGGCGGGCGCCGGGGACTTGGAGGCGGTCGAGGATGCTGGGGAGACCGCCTGGAACTCGGTGGGGGCGGCGGGATCGACGCCGACCTGGGCCGGCTGCAACTCGGGCGAGGTCGCGGCCTCCTGGGCGACGACGGCCGGGGCTGGAGCGGCGGAGTACCCAGCAGAGCCGCTGGGCTCATCAACACTGAGAGCCCCACTGACGTACCCGAAGTCCTCGGCGTAGGGATCGGCACCCCAGTCGTCCTCGGGCGGGGGCGCGGGGATCGGGGAGCCGTCGTCCCAGGTGGTGGAGACGGGCCGGTGCGCGCCGGGGCGGTCGGCCGGCTCGACGTCGGTTGGCCGCGAAGGTGCTGCAGCGGGCGACTGCGCGGCCGGGCCCTGGGCGGGGCGGCCGGCGTCATGGACAGCGCTACTGGGGTCGTGGGTGGCAAGCGCCTGGGGGTCGGGAGCGGATGCGGCGACCGGCTCACCGGTGGAGCTGCGCGGCACCGCACCTGCCGCGCCGGAGCTGTCAGCGCCACTGCCGACGACCGGAGCCGCCACGTCGGCTTCGGCCGGGCCTTGGCCGCCGGAATGCGTCCCGGCGCCGTTGACGTCCTGCGCCACGCTGCTGGCGGCCGAGCCCGCCGAGTCGAAAGCGCCGGCCTGTGGTCCCGGTCCGCTCGGGCCTGCGCCCGGGGCGCCGCCACCGTCGAAGCCCTGCGGCCCGCCGTGACCGGCGTCGTGGCCGACGGCGGAGCTGACGCTGGGGCCGGGGTTGTGCGCCGCCTCCGCTCCGGAGGGGGCAGCGCCGGGGCCACCCATGCCTTGCGGTCCACGCGGGCCGCCTGAGCCGCCCGGGCCGCCAGGGCCTCCGGAACCGCCCGGCCCGTCGTCGCCGGCAACGATGGCATGCACCTCGAGACGCAGGCCGAGGGCCTGGTGGAGGGCCGCGGAGAAGATGGGGCCGTGTCCGCCGTTCTCGAAGGCGCCCACGAGGCCGGGGGCGGCGAACAGGAGCGTGAAGACGCCCCCGGAGACGGTGCCCGGTCGGGAGTTGGGGCCGACCAGCGCCCAGGTGGCGCGCCGCGAGCGCTTGGCCGCCTCGAGGACTTCCTCCCAGCGGGTGCGGATCATCTCCGCGTCAGCCGCCTCGCCCCCGCCCGAGCTGCCAGCAGCGGCGCCTCCCTGGGCGACGGGTGCTGAGGCCGCAGCAGAGGCTGCCCCCCAACCGGCGCCTGCCTGGGCAGCGGGTGCTGAGGGAGCGACGGGCGCGCTCGGGGCGGCTGGGGCGCTGGCCGGCTCGGCTGCGCGTGGCGGCTGCTCGACCGGTCGTGAGGCCGCCGCGGCCGAGGGTGCGGAGGGCCCCGGCGAGGCGACGGCGCCGTCAAGCGGGCCGTCCCAGCTGACGGCGGGGCCGGCCTGTGAGGCCGGTGCGGTCGACGTCGGGCCCACGGCGGGCGCTGAGGGCGCGGGAGGGGCCTCCCCCCAGCCGGCGTGGGACTGAGGCGCCTGAGGGGCGGTGGGCACCGCGCTCCCGACTCCCTCTGGTCCTCCAGCGTTCTCGGGCCGCTGGCCTCCACGCCGTCCGGCGGCCTCTGCGGAGGCCTGGCGGGCGATCCGGGCGGCCATCTCGCGTCCGGACCCGGCGGGCACGGCACCGGCGGTGCTGCCGGCCGCTCCCATGCCCGCGCCGGCGCCCGCACCACCGGGGGCGGGCGAGGCCATCGGTCCGGCGCTCCCGGCTGCTCCAGCCGGGCCTCCCACCGCAGCTGCGCCGACAGCACCCCCCGCTCTGGCGGCGCCGCCGGCGGGGATGAGCAGGCGGGCCACGAGCAGCTCGAGCTGGAGGCGCGGGGAGGTGGCGCCAACCATGGCGGTCAGGGCCTGAGCGGTGGTGTCGGCGGCCCGCGAGAGGGCGGCGGCCCCCATGGTGCGGGCCTGAAGGTCCATGCGCTCGAGCTCGTCGACCGGCAGGGAGCCGAGCGCCGCGCCGGCCTCGGATCCGGCCAGGGCGATGACGAGCAGGTCGCGCAGCCGAGCCAGCAGATCCTCCACGAAGCGGCGCGGGTCGTGCCCGGAGGAGACGACCCGGTCCACCACCCGGAAGACGCCGGCGCCGTCGCCCGCCGCGATGGCGTCAACGCACTGGTCGAGCATGGTGGTGTCGGTGTAGCCCAGCAGGGCGACGGCCCGCTGGTAGTCGACGCCGCCGTCGTGAGCCCCACCGATGAGCTGGTCCATGACCGAGAGGGTGTCGCGCACAGAGCCGCCGCCGGCGCGCACCACGAGGGGGAAGACGCCAGGGCCGATCTCGACGCCCTCGGCCTGGCACAGGTGGGCGAGGTAGCCCTCGAGGACGTCGGGCGGGACGAGACGGAAGGGGTAGTGGTGGGTGCGCGAGCGGATGGTGCCGATGACCTTCTCCGGCTCAGTGGTGGCGAAGATGAACTTCACGTGCGCCGGCGGCTCCTCGACGAGCTTGAGCAGCGCGTTGAAGCCCTGCGCGGTGACCATGTGGGCCTCGTCTAGGATGAAGATCTTGTAGCGGTCGCGGGCCGGGGCGAAGGCGGCGCGCTCACGCAGGTCGCGGGCGTCGTCGACACCGTTGTGGCTGGCGGCGTCGATCTCGACGACGTCGAGGCTGCCGGGGCCGCCGGTGGCGAGGTCCCGGCAGGAGGGGCAGGTGCCGCAGGGGGTGTCGGTGGGGGCCTGGGCGCAGTTGAGGCAGCGGGCCAGGATGCGCGCCGACGTCGTCTTGCCGCAGCCGCGCGGGCCGGAGAAGAGGTAGGCGTGGGTGACGCGGTCGGCCCGCAGCGCCGCCATGAGCGGAGCGGTGACATGGTCCTGCCCGATGACCTCCTGGAAGGTGTCGGGGCGGTAGCGGCGGTACAGAGCGGTGGTCACGACCCGAGCCTAATCGGCCGGGCCGACACCGTGCGAGGGACCGGGCGGGTCGGGTTCCGTCTGGCACGATGGGAGGGCCGGCGCGTCGCCGCCTGAAGGAACGGAGGAACCATGACCATCACCGAGGCTCTTGTCTCCCGCAACGCCGCCTACTCCGCCGACGTCCTCTCCCGCGGTGGCCTGGCGGCCAAGGGCACGCAGAAGGTCGCGGTCGTGGCCTGCATGGACTCGCGCGTGGACGTCTTCGCGGCGCTGGGACTCGCCCCGGGCGAGGCGCATGTCATCCGCAACGCCGGCGGCCTGGTCACCGAGGACACGATCCGCTCCCTGGCGATCAGCCAGCACCTGATGGGCACCGAGGAGATCCTCGTCATCCACCACACCGGCTGCGGCATGCTCTCCTTCACCGACGAGGAGCTGTGCTCCGTCCTGGAGGCTCAGACCGGCGCGCGGCCGACCTGGGCGCCGGGGGCCTTCACCGACCTGGCCGACAGCGTGCGCCAGTCGATCGCCCGCATCACGGCCTCGCCCTTCATCCCCCGCACCGACGCCGTGCGTGGCTTCGTCCTGGACCTGGCCACCGGCCGCCTGGCGGAGGTCGACGCCGCCCGAGCCTGACCCTCCGCCGCCCGGGCACGTGAGGACCCCTCGCGCACCCGCCAGAGCCTGCTTACCCTTGCTACCTTCCGGTCCTGGGGGATTCGCTGGATGACGCCGCACGAGGGGCCGAGCGAGAGACTACCCGATCCGGCCCCCGGTTGCGAACCGTCCCGACCGGCTTTGCGTGACAGATCCCACCGCCCCGGGCTGGCCCCGGGGATGGACGGTCCGATATATTCCTTTCTCGTTGCACGTGGCTGTCGCCGCGTGGAGCGCCTGGAGGATTCGCCTAGTGGCCTATGGCGCACGCTTGGAAAGCGTGTTGGGTGCAAGCCCTCGGGGGTTCGAATCCCCCATCCTCCGCCACCACCCCGGAATCCTTGTGATTCCGGGGTTTTTCAGTCGCCCCTCCGCAGCCCGCAGCAGGCACCTGGTCAGGCCTCTCCCCATCGACGCCACCTCCCGCCCCTGCCACGATGGCCCCATGCGCACGAAAGCCTCACCCCTCATCGCCCTGCCGACCGCGCTCCTTCTCGCCGTGAGCCTCAGCGCCTGCGACGAGGAGGCGGCAAGCGCCCCCTCCGCCCACCCCTCCTCCTCAGTCAAGGCCACTCCCACAGAATCCCCACAGGGCAAGGACGCCCGGGGCTCCGACGGCGATTCCTCAGCCACCCCTCGGGCCGACGCCTCCACCTCCTCCAGCGCCACAGCGAAAGGCGGGGCCACGACCGTGGACATCCAGGACCTCAAGACCGGCAACTGCATCTCCGAGATGGTCAACGGGACCGAGCAGGGCGGAACGCAGGCCACGGGCGCGAAGCTCGTAGACTGCGCTACTCCCCATCAGTACGAGGTGACTGGAACAGGGCAGTCCACAGCCTCCACCTACGCTGAGGCGACGACCTCCGATGAGGTCACCACCGTCTGCGCCCCGGTGCTGGAGAGCTACGTCGGCTCCCCCTCCAAGGCCAAGAAGTACCAGGCGGCGGCCCTGACCCCCTCGCAGTCCTCCTGGGACCAGGGGGACCACTCGTTGACCTGCTTCGCCCAGAACCGGGATAACACACCATTGAATAATTCCATCAAGAACTCCTAGTCTGTCCCCATCGAGCGGGACAGCCGCGTACGGGCGTGCCACCACTGGAGAAGGCCCACTTCTCCCTTCCAGCGCCTCGCGAATACCGTCCTGCCTCCCACTCCGGCCGGGTGGCGACTCTCCGTTTCTCCGTCTCATGTCGCCACCCGGTCCTTATCCCGGATTTTTTCAGAATCCTCTCCGGCCGTGGCCAGAATCCTGCAGAAAACCGGCACAATCCAGCCATTCCGGCTGTTACGGTTCGATCCATGCGCACCCGGACCACGCTCCTCACCCTTCCCGTCGCCGCCGCTGTCGCCCTGGGGCTGAGCTCCTGCAGCCTGTTCTCCTCAGGCACCACCACCGCCACCAAGGACCTCGAGGTCGGGCAGTGCTACAACACCGTGAGCAAGGACTCCGGCGGGGAGAACGCGATCGGCGAGGTCACCGTCGTCGACTGCTCCAAGGCGCACACCTACGAGGTCATCGCCCAGACCACCTTCGGCGACGACATCAAGAAGCTTCCCGAAGAGGGAGCACTCGCCTCCCTGGGCCAGGGATTCTGCCTGGGTGAGGACTTCACCAAGTACGTCGGGATCGAGTCCGGCAAGACCAGCTATCAGGTCGAGTACCTCACGCCGGGCGACGGCACCTGGGCCCAGGGCGACCGCAAGATCACCTGCGTCGTCACCCAGGGTGACAAGTCGCAGGTCAAGGGATCGGCCAAGAACTCCAAGAAGTAGCCCCACCCCCTCAGGAACCGCCACCCCGGGCGCCCGTGGCGCACTCCGGATTCCGTCACGATATTGAATATCGCGTCGATAGCCTTCCCTAAAATGAGGGCGGCCGTCACCCTCTCCCGGGACCACCGACCCCGCCCAAGCGCCACGTTCTTCCGGAACTACTCGAGTCGGTCCGGCAGCGGCCGTCACGTGCAGCCGAGGCGCCCGTAACCTCCTGGAGTGACCAGTGATGTTCTTCGTGCACCGCAGCCCGGCGCCCCGCTCGACGACGAGCCCCCTGAGCCCCGCCCTGGCCGTGCGCGCCGTCGAGGCCCTAGACGTCGCCCCGGCGACGGCGGTGGCCGACCGACCTCCACCCAGGAAGCGATTCTGACCGCCGCGCGCGAGTCCTTCCTGACCCGGGGCTATGAGGGCACCACCATTCGGGCGGTGGCCCGTACAGCCGGCGTGGACCCGGCACTCGTGTCCTATTACTTCGGCTCCAAGGGGGACCTGTTCGGCGCCGCGGTCAATCTGCGCACGCGGGCGAGCCAGGAGATCGCCACCGCCATCAACGGGGATCTCCTCTCAGCCGGCCCCCGCCTGGTACGTCTGTCTCTGACGGCCTGGGACGATGCCGACGACGGCGCGACCTTCCGCACCCTGTTGCAGTGGATGGCCGCCGATATCCGCAGTCCCGAGGCGATCCAGAACTACGCCACCGAGCAGATCGCAACCCCAATGGCCGAGGCCCTCGAGCAGTCGGGCCTGCCCATCGCCTCGGCACGCGAACGGGCCGCCCTGATCGGTTCCCAGCTGGTGGGGTTGGCCATGACCCGCTATGTACTGCGCCTGGAGCCCATCGCCGGCGCAAGCATCGACCACCTCGAGGAGGTCGTCGGACCGACGATCCAGCACTACCTCACCGGTCCGCTGCAGCCCGCATGAACCAGGTTCGCCCCGGCGACAGGTCACCGGGGCGAACGCAGGTGTTCCGAGGATGTCTCGGGTTCGACTCAGAAGGTCTCGTAGCGCCCAGAGCTGAGGAAGACGCCGTGACCGGTCTCGGTGTTGCGGCAGGTCATGCCGGTCTCCTCGGAGCTGCACACCCAGGCACCGAAGGTGACGGACTGGCCGTACTCCACCACCTGGGGCGAGGAGCCGCCACCGCGGAAGGCCTCGTCGAGCGAGAAGGCGCCCTCGCTACGGCCGGCGAGCTGCGGAGTCCCACCGGAGCTGAGGTCGAACCACCACTTGGGCGAGCCCGCCTCATCCTTGCCGTAGGTGCCGTTGGAGCGGTAGGACAGCACGCCACAGCCTGCGTGGTGGGCCGACAGGTCACAGCCGATGTTGCCCGACGGCGACACAATCATGGCGGTCTTCTCCGAGACGAGGTTGTCCGGGACGAAGGACGTGGCCTGGCCGGGCTGCTCGTCAGCGGGGGCAGCCGGCTCAGCGGGCGCCTGGGCATCGGCGGGCTTGTCTGCCGGCTTGTCAGCCTGGGCGTCAGCGGGCTTGTCAGCCCCCTTGTCGGCCTGCTTGTCAGCAGGCTTGTCGGCCTGGGCATCAGCGGGCTTGTCTGCCGGCTTGTCGGCCTGGGTGTCGGCCGGCTTCTTGGCCTGCTTCTCAGCCTGCGTCTGATCCGAGGGCTTCTGCTGAGCCTCAGGGGTCGCGGACCGCGGCGCCTGAGTGGCTCCGGCGTAGTTCTTGCCGCCGTCGTCGGCCTTCCCCTGACTCTGGGGGCCTTGGAGGCACCACCGTTCTGCCGGCCCGGAGCGTCCGTATTGCCGGAGGCCAACGCCTTGGGGGCGCCGTTTCCGCTGGCGGCGGGACGAGGCTCACTGGCCCGCGGGCTGGCGGGACGGGACTGGGAGCCGGAGGGCTGCGACGCGGAGGAGTCGGCGGGACCCTTACCGGTGGGACTGGGAATGCGAGGAGAGGCGTGCCCCGACTTCTGGCCGGAGGTCGCCTTGGCACTGGCCGTCGACTGCGCCTTCGCAGATGACGATGAACCCGTGGTGCCCTGCTGATTGGCATTGGAGGCACCACCGGACTGACAACCGGCCAGAAGCATGGCGGTCGAGGTGAGAACGACAAGGGACAGGGGAATGGTGAAGCCGCTTCGGCGGACCGCGATGGTCATGGCTGCGGCATCCTTTCGGTCGAGGTCGGTGCAGCGAACACGGTACTAGAGCCCGGAAGACGAGGGGAACAGTCTGAAGGTCAGGCATCCCGCCGATTTCCGGCATCAGACATCCCACCTTCCCAGTAAACCACCAGATATCACAGCGATAACGCCAATCACGGAGAGATGACGGAATCACCGTCCTGTTGGTTACATTCCAACTAGTGAGACAGATAACGGAAGGGTCTCCCCATTCCCGAGGGCCTGGACAGGGCGACCTCAGCAGTCCGGCACCCCGGCGGAGTCGGCACCGTCGACGCCGTCGACGCTGATCGATACCGTCGATGTTGGACGACCCGCGGCTCCCCCACGCACTTGTGGCCGCTTCATTCACTAGGATGTTGCCGTGATCTTCAAGGCAGTACGCGAGAGGCCCCCCTACCCCGACCACGGGGTCACCACTCAGCGCGATTGGGCCGTCATCGCACCTCGACAGATCCGCCTGGCCGATCTCACCACCACCCGCGCGACCCTCGATCTGCGCAGCCTCCTGGATGACGACTCCACCTTCTACGGCGACCTGTTCGCTCATGTCGTCTCCTTCAAGGGGGACCTCTACCTGGAGACCGGGCTGCACCGGGCACTGCGCGCCGCCCTGCAGGGGCGCACCGCGATCCACGCCCGCATCCTGGAGGTCACCGAGGAAGGAGTGCCGCGGCTCGCCCCGGCACCGCCGAGCGCCTGATCCTCACCGGAAGCACCCGGCAACCCGCTCGATAACCCACCTTGCACCCCGATCCACGGCTCGGTCCCATGTCACATCGAGCCCAGCACCACCCGATGAGCGCCGTCGTCCATTACCCTGGATCGCGTGAGTAGTCCCGCAGATCCGCGTGCCGAGTACCGGCGGCACATGCAGCACCGTCAGGCCACCGTCATCGGCGCCATCCTGGCCGTCATGGTGGTCGCGGTCGCCGTGAGCCTCCTGGTATCGCTGGGCATCCTGCCCGCCTACAACCCGGGCTTCTCGCAGCCCAAGAGCACGGCGACCTACGTGCCCCAGACCTGCCCGCCGAGCGGCGCCAAGACCGTCGACGTCACCACGATCGAGAAGATCAACGTCTACAACGGCTCGGAGACAGTGGGTCTGGCCGCCACGGTGCAGCAGGAGCTGGAGGAGGCGGGCCTGACCGTCACCTCGGCGAATGACTGGCCAGGGGGCATCTACAACGGCGAGGTCCAGATCATGGCCTCCAAGGGCGGCCTGACCAATGCCTACTCCCTGGCCCAGATCTTCCCCAAGTCCACAGTGCAGCTCGATAAAAGCCTGTCCGACGACGACACCACGGTCTCGGTGGTCCTGGGCAAGGAGTACCTGCAGAACGCCCTGAAGGCGGACGAGATCAAGCTCCTCGGCGCCGGCAAGCCCATCACCGCCCCCAGCGACTGCGTTCCGGCGGACAAGGCCGCCACGAAGAAGCCCAGCTGATCCGGGCTCGCCCAGTCCGGGCGGGGCATCCCGACGACGGCTCCCTGCCCCCATGACTTCCCGCCTCGATCGAGGACGTCCCTCTCCGACGAGGACTGCGCTGTCCCCCAGACGACTGGGGCCCGACCTCAGTCATCTGGAGGACAAGGACGTCCTGGGCGGGAAACGCAGTTCCCGATTCAGAGCGTCATAGCGTCTGAGACGCCGGCTTGCGTGCGGTTCCAGGATGGGGCCGGTCTCGCCTGGAGCGACAGCGAGCTCACGAAAGAACTGTGGCGCGCCAGCGGTGTCCACAGTGCTGACATTAACGGCACACCGGCGCCGCACGCCGAGAAGAAACCGCAGAATGACAACGACCTCCACTGGCTGCTTGGACGGCTGGTTGCTCGATGTCAGCGCTGTGGACACTGGACTGCTGGCGCAGCTGACTCCGCGGGGAGCTCAGGCGCGACTGTCACCGGCGCCCTCAGCGTCGTCGGTGCTCGACGACGTCGGAGCCTGGGCCGCCGAGGCGGCCGAGGGCGAGTGGGCGGCGCGGCTGGAGTAGGCCGGGCCCTCCAGCTCGGTCCCGGCGGGGGCCGAGGCCGGGGAGGCCTGCTCGAGGTTGGTGCCGCGCAGCTTCGAGATCCAGCGCATGGCGTGGTAGACGCCGATGGCGGCGGCCGACCCCAGGGCGATGCCCTTGAAGGTCATGTCGCCCCAGACCAGGGTGTAGTCGGCGATGGCCACCACCATGGACACGGCTGCCGTGTTGAGGTTGACCGGGTCGGAGAAGTCCACGCGGTTCTGCACCCAGATGCGCACCCCCAGCATGCCGATCATGCCGTAGAGGACCGTGGCGGCCCCGCCCAGGACGCCGGCCGGGATCGTGGCGATGATCTGGCCGAACTTCGGCAGGAGGGACAGTCCCAGGGCGCTGAGCGCCGCCACCACGTAGGCGGCGGTGGAGTAGACGCGGGTGGCGGCCATGACGCCGATGTTCTCCGCGTAGGTGGTGGTGCCCGAGCCGCCGCCGCTGCCGGCGAGCATGGTGGACAGACCGTCGGCGAACAGGGCGCGGCCGGTGATGTCGTCGAGGTCCTCCCCGGTCATGGCCGAGACGGACTTGACGTGGCCGATGTTCTCGGCGATGAGGACGAGCACCACGGGGATGAACAGGCCCAGGTAGCGCACATCGAAGGCCGGGGCGTGGAAGTCGGGAAGCCCCAGAACGGGGGCCTTGGCGACAGCGTCGAAGTCGACCTCCCCGCGCAGCACCGCGGTGGCGTAGCCGATGAGCACGCCGATGAGGATCGCCAGGCGCCCGATGATGCCCTTGAACAGCACCGTGATGACCAGGATCGAGACGATCGTGACGACCGCGGTCACGGGGCCCTTCGTGACATTGCCCCAGGCTGCGGGGGCCAGGTTGAAGCCGATGAGGGAGACGATCGCACCGGTGACGATCGGCGGCATGAGACGGTCGATCCAGGCCGAGCCGACCAGGTGGACGACGACGCCCACCACCAGCAGGCACAGTCCCACCGAGATGATCCCGCCCTGCGCCAGGGCCGCCTTGTGGGGGTCAAGGGCGGCGCCGCTGTCTCGCGTATAAGCGGTCACCGCCCCGATGGGGGCGAGGAGGGCGAAGGAGGAGCCCAGGTAGCTGGGCAGACGACCGGAGGTGATGCCCAGGAACAGCAGGGTGCCCACGCCGGTGAAGAACAGCGTCGTCGCCGGGTCAAAGCCGGTCAACAGCGGCACCAGGAAGGTGGCGCCGAACATGGCGACGACGTGCTGGACACCGATGCCGATGGTTCGCGGCCAGGTGAGGCGCTCACCGGGGGCGACGACCTCACCCGGAGCGATGGACCGGCCATCGCCGTGCAGGCGCCAGCCACGAGAGGGAGAAGAGGACACGAGTGATCTCCTGCCTAAGCAACGAGGGGATTGACTGTGTCCCGTGGGGGAATCCCCTCGCGGGAGATCCGCGGGACGCTTGGCAGGACCCGGCAGAGCCTGCCGGGACTTCAGCATAGCCCCTGCTCGGGAGGTGCGCGGACCGGGCTTCTCACAGGCACCGACGGGCACCGCGGGCACCGGAGGGGGCTCTTCGCGGACATCTGCCGGGCAGCGCCCAATTCGTCCGCGGGAAGGATGTCAGCGGCAGGTGCCGACAGTGCATGATGTGGGCATGAGCACCGTCGGAACCTCCCCTCCAGGACAGAGCGCACCGCGCTTCTCACCGGGCGCGGAGCAGTACGCCGACGGGCTCCCTGTCGGATTCGTCTTCCCCGGCACCGAGAACCTCGACCCAGCAGAAATCTTCTCCGGCCCCGGCTACACGGCACCCCGCCCCCGCAGCGACTCCGGGGCGACAGCCGCCCTGGTATGCGGACTGCTCAGCTTCATCCCCCTTGTCGGCGTCGCCGCGATCATCCTGGGCATCAACGCGCTGCGGCGCCTGCATCACAGCTATAACTCCGGCGAGGGGTTGGCCTGGCTGGGGCTCATTCTGGGAGCCGTCTTCGTCATCCTGTGGCTCTGCGCCCTCATCCTCGTACTGCTCGTGGGCTAGAGGCCACACGGCCACACCAGGCCAGCCGGTCCCCTACAGTGGTCCCGTGAAGCCTTTCATCATGGTGACCACGCGCCCCGAGCACGAGGCGGCGCAGGACGAGTACGAGTCCTTCCTGGCTCAGAGTGGCCTGTCGCGCGAGGACCTGCAGCACATCGCCCTGGAGGAGGTCGATTTCCTCGACTCCTTCACCGCAGCCGATGTCTCCGGGGTGCTCATCGGGGCCAGCCCCTACAACGCGGACACGCCGGCAGCCGAGAAGACCCGCAGTCAGCTCAACGTCGAGGAGCAGATCCGCGAGCTGCTCGGGGTGATCCTCAAGGAGGGCATCCCCCTTCTGGCCACCGGCGTCGCGCTCCAAGTCCTGGCTGCCTACCTCGGCACCGAGACGCATGAGGAGTTCGGTGAGGAACTGGGCGCCGTCGACCTGTTCCTGACGGCGGAGGGCCGCGAGGACCCGGTCCTGGAGGGACTCCCCCAGGTGGTCACGGTCTTCGCCGGCCACTACGAGGGCGTTGGGGAGGTGCCTGCGCATGCGACCCTACTGGCGAGCTCACCGGACTGCCCGGTCCAGATGCTGCGCGTGGGCAGGAACGTCTACGCCTGCCAGTTCAACCCCGAGCTCGACGCCCTCCGGTTCGAGCGCCGCGTCAGCATCTACGACGAGGCCGGTTACGGTGACCCGGACATGAGCGAGGACATCCTCACCCAGGCCCGCTCCTCCGAGGCGCACGACGCCGGACAGATCATCCGCAACTTCATCTCGCACTTCACCCGCAGCTGAGCTGCCGCTCCGTGGGGCCGCACGCCCCGAACGACTCAGGGGCCCAGGCGCTGCCCTGGAGCTGAGGGCCACGACCATCAGGACGTTGTCATGACTTACCCGCCCGCCTATCCGCCGCCACAGGGATACAGCGGCCCACCGAGCCCGCAGTACCCGCCGCAGGCCGCCTATGGTTCTCCCCCGGTGAGCGCCCCACAGGGAGGGGCGACCTACGGGCAGCCGCCGACGCCGGCCGGTCACGGCGCGTACATGCCCCCTGCCCAGAGCGCGATTCCGACACAGTCGGTGATGCGCCCTCCCGGGGCTCCCACTTTCCCGGGTCAGCCCTATCCGCCTCCGTCCGTGCAGGCCTCCGCGCCGCAGTACCAGCCGTACCAGTCGCATCAGCAGCAGTTCCAGCAGTTCCAACACGGCGCGGGCTCAGGCGCCGGTTCCGCGTACCTGAGCGGAGCGGTCACCGCACCGGGCTACGCCGCCTCCGCCAGACCGCCACAGGCGGCCGGCCTGCGCCCAGGAGCGGCCTCATCCCAGGCCTCGGGCGCACTGCAGCACGTGCCGTGGCGCGGTTTGAAAGCGGCGGCACTGGTCATGATGATCGTTGGCTGCGCCCTTGAGGTCGTCGTCTATGTCACCTACTTCCTCAGTTTGATGCGGGGCAACATATGGGTGTCAGGTGTCATCATCACGCTCTTATTCGTCGCCACGACACCAGTGATCTGGTGGCACTATTTTGGATTGCGCCACCTATTCCACGACCAGCCAGTCACTGAAATGTTGGGGCTCTCGCTGTGGTTCGGTTACGGGGTGCTCATGACACCTATTAGCAACACCGACGAGGCTCCATATGCAGGCGTGCAGAATGTCACCGAGATCCTCCTATTCATCGCCACCACAGTCGGCGCTATCCTCACTATACGCCTCAATCGACGCTTAAGGAATCCGCAGCCATGGCCGATCACTCTGGCCGTGGGTGCCTGTCATTTCGCGCTCATCAACAGCGCCGCACGCTTGTCACACTTTGGCCTCTTGATCTACTTACACCTATCGACGGGTAAGAGACTCGATCGGCTCACGACCAACGCCTGGTTCATACTATCAGATTCAGGTGGAATGGGCCTCCCCTTAGTGCCAGGACTATTTATTCTCGCTATTATCACTTCACTGGCAGTCGCAGGCCTGTTCCTGGGAGTGAGGCGCCCTTCCAGCACATCCTTCCGAATCGTGTCGACAAGTGCCGTCTCACTTTTGACGCTATATAACATCATCATCGTCCTCGCCTACGGTTTACCCACGAACGGTGAGTTCACCTACCAACCGTCCAGCACAGGAATCGCGATAGCGATCGTCATCGCTCACGGGGCCTTCCTCATCGGTTCAACATTGGCGGCCGGACACAAATCTGCAGCCGCTCCTCCCGGTGGCCGCCAGCAGCACCACTATGGCGTCGTGAGCACAGCAGGCCCCCACGGCATGCAGAACCGCTTCAGCCGGCAGCATCGCTCCCAGTCGCAGTGGGGGAGCGGGCACTGATCCCGCCCCTCCACCGCAGGGTTGGCACACGACACCACCTCGGTCATCGACACAGACCGGCAGCTCGAGCACAATGCCCACTATGCGGCAAGCACCTCATCCTCAGAGCAGCCCCACGCCGACGCCGTCGGACGCTGACGGACACAGGTCGGCCATGTCATACGGCGTGATACCACACGGACCGTACACCCCCGCGTCGTCGCCGCATGCGGCCCTCACGCCGGGCTACGGCCCCCAGAGCGGGCAGCAGGTCGACTACCCCTATCTTTTCCAGGCCCAGACCGCTCCTCCGACGCAACCGGTGGCACCGCACCTGTCCGGCATCGGTCAGCCCGCCCGGAGCATTGTCGCCAACGGGATTGATAGCGACCCCTACTCAGCCGGGCCCACCGCCAGCTTTCCCAGGTTTGCCCCCAGCCCACTCCCCACCCCTGCCCTCGCACCCCCGCAGCCGTTCGCGCCACCACCTCTGGTCAGCGCGCCGCTACTCGGCATCACCCGCAAGGCCACCTCGCCCTCACCGGCTCCCTGGGGACGCGACCGGCTGGCAGCCCTCGTACTGACACTGTTAGCGGTCGGGGTTCACGTGATTTGGACGATCAATGATACGTCCGCAAACACGAGTTTCCCTTCCTTGCATAATCCCACAACGCAAGACTACTACAATGCGCTGTATTACATTCCACACACGTTAGGCGCTTGGTGGCTCATTCTTGTCGCGATCCCCATCATCACCATCACCAGAAACCAGGCCAGCGCCATCACAACAGCAGCCTCACTTCAACTGTTCTTCATTGACATACTCATCTTCAACAACAGCCTCACCGGCAACCCCCTCCCTATCTTATGTCTTCTGGCCACTGGTGGAGCAGCAATCTTCACAACCCTGATGGGAAGAACTACTCAGCCCCCTCGACATTGGCTGGTAAGTCTCGGAATGGGAATGAATATATTCCTCCTCGTGTCCATGCTCCACCGGCTCATGAGAATAATCCTGAGCGCAAAACAGTTTCGATCAGGTCAGATCAACCAAACAGTCAACATATGGATGTCCCCCGCCATCGCATCGAACGATCGAGGAATTCCGCTCACTGTCGGAGTGGCCATCACGATCATCGTGGTCATCATCGCCTCGATCAGCCTCTATCTAGGACTCTCATCCCCCACCAGTCGCACATTCCCCTACACCGTTGGAGCCGCCCCCACAATCATAGCGCTGGTCAATATGTACATTCTCTCCGCGTTCGGTCTTTCCCGCGCCATCGTCGCCTCAGCTCTCGGCGTGACCAGCATCGGCACGGGCAAGCATCCGCACACGGAACTGCGAGCATGGTTGGCGTCCATCCTTCTCGCCCTTCTCGCCACGGGAGTGACAGCACTCCTGAGCCGCAGCTCCGCCGCCCAACGGCACATGCAGACGCCCCGGGGCACGGCGCAGCCCTTGGCCACCAGGGCACCCTGTTTCAGTGCTGCCGCCCCCGCATATCCAGGAGGACCTCAGGCACCCCAACAGGGAGTGACTGGCCTCACTAACTTCGCGCCATCCGCTGTCCCATCGGCTCCGAACTCCTGATGACGGTGCACTACGTCGGTGCGCCACCACTCACCTGGCCACGTCGCCAGCCCATGTCACCAAGGAGTTCTCCCATGCGTACTCGCAAGATCGTGTCAGCCGCCCTGATCGTTGCCGCCCTCGCCGTCGGCACCGCCGCCTGCGGCTCCATGAATGCCGACAAGGACAAGATGGAGCAGACCTCCACCCCGAACGGCACCATGAGCGACGGCAAGATGTCCGATGGAAAGATGAGCGACGGAAAGACCGAGGACGGGAAGATGTCGGATAACAAGATGTCCGACAGCCCCACCTCCGGCAGCATGTCGGACGGCAAGATGAGCGACGACAAGATGTCGGCCGCCCCCTCGGCCAGCGCTATGAGCGACGGCAAGTAGACCTCACCATGACCCGAACGGGCTCCGGTCCACATTCACTCAATGAGTGCGGACCGGAGCCTTTCTGATGCCTACCCCACGAAGGTGGCGATCATGACAGGTCGGCGTACTCCTGCGGTACGTCAGCAACAGCCTGGGCTATGGGGGTGTCGCCGTCGTAGAAGGGGATGACCTTACCGATACTGGCCGGCTCGGCGAGCACGGCGGTGATAACGCGGGCGACGTTCCCACGCGACGTCGGCGCCTTCGAGGTCGGGGTGCCCTTGGGGACGCGAGCCACGGTGATGGCACCGGTGGGTTCATCCAGGGTCAGCAGGCCCGGCCCCAAGATCGTCCAGGCCAGGTCGGTGGTCTGCAGGTGTCGGTCTGCCGCGATCTTGGCAATGGCGTAGGCGCGCAGCGGGTGGTCGTCGGGAACCTCGCCGTAGGCGGTGAGGAAGGAGACCATGACGTAGCGCGTGACCCCGGCTGCGGCGGCGGCCTCCATGGAGCGGATGGCGGCGGCGCGGTCGACGGCGTCGGTACGCTCCGGGCCTCCCTTGCCGCCGGCCCCGGCGGACCAGACGATCGCGTCAGCACCGGCGAAGACCCGGGTGAGCTCAGCGACGTCGGCTTCCTCGACGGACAGGACCAGCGGGGTGGCTCCGGTGGCGGCGACGTCGGCGGAGTGGTCAGGGTTGCGGATGAGGGAGACGACCTCGTGGCCGGCGTCCACGAGCAGCGGGGCGGCCAGCAGCGCGACCTTGCCGTGACCTCCGATCATGACGATGCGGGGCATAAGCGAGCCCTTTCTGTACGTTCCTGGAGCATTCGGGGCCGATCAGACACATCGCCCCGGGTGATGCCCCACTATCCACCCCACTTGCACCGTACGCATCCCCTTCCCGCGCTGCGCGAACTGGGGCATCGCGCCGACAGCGCGCCCGTCAGTCGCGGGCGTGGACGGCCACGAAGTTGGCCAGGAGCTTCCAGGAGTCGGAGACGTCGTCAAGGCGCACGCGGGCCTGAAGCTCGGCGAGCTCGTCGTCGGCGAAGTAGCCGTGACCGGAGTAGAAGCCGAGCCGGTGGGCGAGGTAGTCGCCGTCGAGCTCGGGATGGAACTGGGTGGCGTACAGGTTGGACCCGATCCGGAACATTTGGACCGGGCACGCCTCACCGGTTCCTAGGACGACGGCGTGGGGCGGCAGCGTCGTCACCGCCTCCTTGTGGGCGACGAAGGCCTGGAAGACCTTCGGGACGCCCGCGCAGATCGGGTCGGCCAGGCCGGCCTCGGTGAGAGTGACCTCGGGGGCGGTGACGGCCTCACCGTAGGTGGTATCGACGACGGCGCCCTGGTGGCAGGCGAGCGTACCGACGCCGTAGCAGGCGCCGAAGAAGGGGAAGTCGGCCTCGACGACGCGGTCGAGCAGGCCGGAGAGCTCGGCCTCGACGCGCTTCTGGGTGGCGGACTTCTTCTCCGGCGGGGTGGAGGCGTTGAAGGGGGAGCCGCCCACGAGGATGCCGGACCAGTCGTCCAGGTCGATCTGCGGCAGGGACTGGGACTCCAGGCGCAGGCGGCGGAGCGTGGACTCCTCCAGGCCGGTGCGCTTGAGGAACGCCTCGTACTCGGCGTCGGCAGGCTCGTCGTCGCTGCGGGTGGCCAGGAAGAGGAAGGGTTTCACGAGATGACCTTAACGGGGGCCGACAGCCTGGGCAGCATCCTTTTCCACGCCGTTCCCAGAATCACGTTCAGGAACCGGCCCGCAGGCCTCTGAGGATCTCCTCGACGGCGGCCAGGGTGACGCCGGAGGCCTGCCTCAGGGAGAGCTGCGCCCGCCCGAGGTTGCCGCCGGCGGCCGGGGCGTCGAGGTAGGTCAGGGCGGAGACCGCCACTCCCCTCGCGGCCAGGATCATGGCTTCGGCCACGGAGTCGGTGACGGCGGCGTCGGCCCCCAGGGAGACCAGGGCACGGGACTCGGCCGGGCTCGGACGCAGCGGCCCGGGCACGAGGGCGACCACGGAGCTACCGCTCACGCCGCGAAGGCTCCCCAGGCGCTCGGTGAGCGTTGCGTCCCAGCCAGCCGAGACCATGCCGGGGGCCGGGAAGAGAGAGCCACCGGAGAGGTTGAGGTGGTCGGCGACGACGCGCACCTGTCCTGGCGCCGAGCCGCCGGCCACGTCACCGGAGCCACGCAGCGGGGTGGCGCGGGTGACGAGCAGCGCGGCGCGCAGGCGGGCCCCGCTGGCGATCCGGGCCAGCGCCGTCGCACTACGGGCGGCCTCGCCCTCATACACGCTGGTGCGACCACGGGCGACGAGGACGCCGAGGCCACCGCGCTCATAGGACATGAGCGCGTCCTCGTGGCCCGGGGCACTGGGAGCCTCGACGCCGGGCAGGAAGGACAGGCGCACCCGGGCCGAGGGGCGCCCCCAGGCCTGGTCGAGATCGCGCAGGAAGACGGGCTCGGCGACGACGAGGAGGTCGTGGCGAGCGCGCCCGGTGGCCAGGAGGATGGAGGCGCCGTCGGGGTCCTCGTCCCAGATTCCTGGTGGGGCGGACTGCTGGACCATGGATTCTCCTCGAGTGCGCCCGGGGCGGGCGGTGGGACAGGGAACGACGACCGACGTGGGACGCCGGTCAGGGTGGAGCGAAGTCTACGCGAAGACGCCGACCGCCGCCGACCTGGGGCCCCATCCCTCACTCACCGACAAAATCTTCAGAATCGACGCGGCTCCGGGTCGATTCTGAAGTTTCGGTCGAAGTGTGTGCGGGGCGGCGGGCCGGGCAGGGCGGGCCGAGCGGCGGCAGGCTCGGACACACCTCCACGATCTACATGGTGCGGTTGAAGTAGATGTTCCCTCCGATGAAGCTGACCAGCTGGAGCCACAGGACGACCACCAGGGCCAGCTTCATCGACCCCCCGAAGGCACCCACGGCGCCGACGACAACGTTGCCGAACAACCCGACGACGCCGGCCAGAGCCCATGCCCGCTGCGAGGTGGCCCTGTCCCGCTCGTCCTTCCGCCTCTCGAGCCCACGGACGGCGAAGGTGTCGTGCCCACGTCTCTTCGCGATGATCAGGGCGATGTACACGAGCATCACGACTGACGCCCCGCTGGCGCCACCATAGAAGAAGTACAGAACGCCGTTGGACATCGGGATCGTCAACACAGCCGCCCACAGAAGGGTCACGACGGCGACAACGCAGGCCATGCCTCCAATGGCGGACCGCCGCCGCTTGGTGGCCTTCTGGCTTGCCCGAGCACTCGACGTCGAGCCCGGGGAGGACGAAGCGGCTGCCGCAGCGGAGGAAGGTGTAGGCGTGGGATCCGACTCAGACATGAAAGATCTCCTCAACAGCGGTCTCAAAGTAGCGGGCTATGGCGATGGCCAGAGGAAGGGAGGGGTCGTACTTGCCTTTTTCGATGGAGTTAACGCTCTGTCTGGAGACACCCAGGGCGGCTCCGAGCTGGGCCTGGGTGAGGCCTCGAGCCTCGCGCAGACTGCGCACGTCATTATCCATGAGCCTCACCACCCGCGGAGCGGCGAGACAACCCACTCATGCCGCAGCCGCGTTCCGGACGGCACGCAGTCTCGGGGACAGCCACGCGACACCGATGATGGACACGCTGACCATGGCGGCGCCTATGAGATGAACGACCAGCAGAAGTGGTCCGGTGGAGAGATGACTGGTCGCCGGGAACACGAAGCCCACCATGATGCCTGTGGGGAGGGAGCAGACGAGACCGGCTTGCTGCCCGCTGAGCTTCTTGAGGAGCTCGGACGCCTCCTCGGCACGGACCTCGGGCAGATGGCGAGCCGAGTACCGGTAGACGAGCAGGTAGAGGACGATCCCGGCGACGATGCCACCGACCACCCCGGCAACGAAGGTGACAGCGGAGGAGGTCGACGACGTGGCGGCCAGGACAGAAGGAGCGGAGACGGCGGAGAGCATGGCGATCATCCCTTGATTAGCCAACCACCCCGAGAGAGGGTGTCATGTTTGCTTGACATGTCTAGTGTGCTTGACAGAGCCGACCATGTCAAGCGTGCTTCACTCGAAGAGTCCGGGCCGCCAGCACCCACCTCAGACGAACTCTTCGACAGAATCTTCAGAATCGACGCGGCTCCGGGTCGATTCTGAAGATTCTGTCGATCTGAGTGCGGGCCAGGCCGGCGCGCCGCGTGCGTGCGGGCTGGCAGGCCGGCACACCGAGCACGTGCGGGCTGAGCGGCGCACCACCTTCACGCAAACGTTATTGCACATAATGTGCAAGAACAATGAGAAGTCATTTAGCATCCCACCATGACTGAGCGCTTGTACACCATTAATGCACCAATCGATCAAGTTCGATCAATCGTTACCGAGTTCTTCACTCAGGAGGGTTGGACCGTCGCGCCCTTCTCCGCCGACACCCTCCAGATCACCCGCGGCAAGAAGGGCATGTCCATCGCCTTCAGCGCCCTCATGGGCAGCAGCTTCTACCTTTCGCAGAACCTTCAGTTCGGGACCGGCCCGCACGGCGAGACCCTGGTGCGCTACCTCTCCTCAACGGGGTCGGCCATCATCGGCAGCGCCCTCGGCATGCGCAAGGCCGTCAAGACCCACGCCGAGTACGCCGAGAAGCTCGCCGACACCCTGCAGGCCCGAGACATCCTCATGAGCATCCGGTAGCCGCCGGCTCCTGCGCGTCTCCCCTCACCCCTATCCACCCACTGCGCCTCCGGTCCTCCACTGCCCGGAGGCCACCTGCTGCTCAGCTCCCGCTCCGGTCCGACGTCGGCCCCATCCACTCCCCCACCGGGCACAATCGGGGCATGACTCGCACCGGGCCGCAGGGCCGCACGCTGCCTCCGCAGACCGACCCCATCAGGGCGCTGCTCGCCTCGCCCCCGGACCTGCCGGTGGTCGAGGTGCTGACCGATCTGCGCGAGCTTCTCTCCGCCGCTCCCTCCGCCTCCGACGACGCAGGCGCCGGCGCCTGCCTGGTCCTCACCGCCCCGCCCGGCACCGGTAAGACGACGCTCGTCCCACCGCTCCTGGCCGACGTCCTTACCGACGTCCTGGCCGACGTCCTTGCCGACGCCCCACAGCGCGCCCAGGAACACCGGCCGGGCCGCGTCGTCGTCACCCAGCCGCGGCGCATCGCCGCCCGCGCGGCCGCCCGCCGCCTGGCCGACCTCCTGGGAGAGGAGGTCGGCGGCACCGTCGGATACGCGGTGCGCGGGGAGCGGCGCGCCGGCCCGGCGACGCGGATCGAGGTCGTCACCGCCGGGCTCCTCCTGCGCCGTCTCCAGCGGGACCCGGAGCTGAGCGGCGTCGACGCCGTCATCCTCGACGAGGTCCACGAGCGCTCCTTGGACAGCGACCTGCTCCTGGCCCTCCTGGCGGACGCACGCGCCGCCCTTCGCGAGGACCTCACCCTCGTGGCCATGTCCGCCACGCTCGACGCCGACCGCCTGCGCCGCATCCTGGGCGGCTCCTCGGGCGGAGCCTCGCACGGCACGTCGGACGAAGCCGCGCCGCTGGTGGAGGTGCCCGGTCGCCTCCATCCCCTTGAGGAGGTGTGGGCGCCGCCGGGGCGCACCGGTCGCCTGGGGCCGCGCGGGGTGCCGCGGGAGTTCCTCGCCCACGTCGCCGCCACCGTGGAGCGGGCCCTGGCCGAGCGCTCCGGCGACGTGCTGGTCTTCCTGCCCGGGGCCCGCGAGGTCGACGACGTCGTCTCCCGCCTGCGCGCCAGCGCGCCCGGGAACGTGGACGTCCTGCCGCTGCACGGTCGCCTGCCCGCGAGCGCTCAGGATGCGGCCCTGGCCCCGAGCCCGGCGGGGCGGCGGCGCGTCGTGGTGGCCACGAACGTGGCGGAGTCCTCGCTGACGGTGCCCGGGGTGCGGGTGGTGGTGGACTCCACGCTGGCGCGCGAGCCGCGCCTGGACGTGGCCCGCTCCATGAGTGGTCTGGTGACGGTGGGGGTCTCGCGGGCGGCCGGGGTGCAGCGGTCCGGGCGGGCGGGGCGCGAGGGTCCCGGCGTCGTCTACCGCTGCTGCTCGCCGACGGACTGGGCGCGTTCGCCGCTGGCTCCGACCCCGGAGATCCTCTCGGCCGACCTCACCGGTGCGGCCCTGGAGCTGGCCGTGTGGGGTGTGCCCGACGGCGCGGGGCTGGCCTGGGTCGATGAGCCGCCGGCCGCGGTGCTGGCAGCCGCGCGGGAGGCCTTGGAGCGCCTGGGCCTGGCCGGCGCCGATGGCGTGACGCCCCTGGGTCGGGCGGTGTCCGGGCTGCCTGCGGGCGTGCGGGAGGCGCGGGCCCTGCTGGCGACGGCACCGGTGCTGGGGGCGCGGCAGGCGGCGCGGGCGACGGCGCTGCTGACCGCCGACCTGCGCGCGCCCGGCGGGGACCTGACGGCCCTGGCCCGACAGGTACGCAGTGGTGGGGCCGGGTCGGGAGCCTGGAAGGCGGAGGCACGCCGACTGGAGCAGGCCTGTCGGCGCGCCGACGAGCAGTCGGGGGCCCCTGAGACCCCGGGTTCTGAGAGCGGTGGTCCTCAGGCGCCGGGCACCGGGCGCGGCCGAGAAGAGACTGGCAGCCCCGACGCCGTCGGCGAGGGCACCGGGGCGCATGACCTGGAGTCGGCGGTGGCACTGGTGGCCGGGACGGCGCAGCCGCAGTGGATCGCGCGTCGTCGGGGGCCGGCTCCGCAGGCGGGCAAGGAGGCGCACTACGCGAGCGTCGCCGGGACCGGGCTGCGCCTGCCGGCGGGTTCGGCGCTGGCGGAGTCCGAGTGGCTGGCGGTGGCCGGCGTGGACCTGACCAGTGGGCGCGGCGACGCACTCATCCGGGCCGCGGCGCCCCTCGCCGAGCAGGCGGCCCTGGAGCTGGCCGGGGCCTGGCTGACCGAGGAGGAGCGCACCGTCTGGGAGGGCGGACGCCTGCGCACGGAGCACCTGCGCCGTCTGGGGGCCATCACGCTCACCACCACCCCGGGTCCGCCGCCGGGTCCGACGGCGGTGGCGGAGGCCGTCGTCGCACGGGTGCGCGCCGAGGGTGCCGATGCCGGCCTGGCCGCGCTGCCGTGGGATGAGGAGGCGCTCGGCCTGCGCGCCCGACTGGCCCTGCTGCACGAGCACCTGGGTGAGCCCTGGCCGGATATGAGCGATGCGGCCCTGACCGAGCGGGCCGAGGAGTGGCTGGCACCGGCGGTGACGAGCCTGGCCGGACAGGCCGGCGGGGCCAACGGAGCAAACGGGCCGGGCGGCTCGGCGTCGGGCCAGGGGAGTCGGCGTTTCAACCTGGAGCGGCTGGACGTGGCCCAGGCGCTGCGGGCGCTGCTGCCGTGGCCGCAGGCGTCGCGCCTGGACGAGCTGGTGCCCGAACGCATCGAGGTCCCCTCCGGCTCACAGGTGCGGGTGGACTACACGGCGGCGGTCGGCGGGGCGGCCGGGGCAGCTGGCTCGGTGGACCCGGCCGAGGCCGGGCGGGCGGGTCGGCCGGTGCTGGCGGTACGGGTCCAGGAGTGCTTCGGCTGGGCGGCCACGCCGCGGATCGTCGAGGGCCGGGTGGCGGTGCTGCTGCACCTGCTCTCTCCGGCGCGCCGCCCGGTGGCGGTCACTGACGACCTGGCCTCCTTCTGGGAGCAGGGCTACCCGCAGGTGCGCGCCGAGATGCGGGGCCGCTACCCCAAGCACGCCTGGCCGGAGGACCCGTGGAACGCACCCGCCACGAAAGGGACCGGACGACGTCGGTAGGCGGGGCGAAGCTCACCCGGGCCACCCGGGGACGGTGGGCGACGGGGCCTCACCAGGTGGAGGCGTCCAGGCGGCTGAAGCGGAAGCCGGTGGGGTTGCGCTCGGTGTCGGGGTCGGCGTCGGGCACGACGTATCCGACGATCTGGAGGTTCCAGGTGCCGCGCCCTCCCCACAGGGTGGCTGTGGTGCGGGTGCGGCCGCGCACCACCGGGAATCCGGCGATGGTGTCGGGCTGGACGGAGACCACCTCGTGGGAGTGGTAGCGCATGGCGCCGTTGGCGATGTCGCCGAGCCACTCGACCTTGGGCTGGGGGTAGCCGGTCATATGGGTCAGGACACAGTAGTCGGTGAGCAGGGCGTCGATCGCCTTGGTGTCAGCGGCGACCATGGCGTCGCACAGGAGCGAGTAGAGGTCAGCGGCCGCGCGCGGCGCGATCTCGGAGGCGTGGGGGTGCGGGACCTGAGTGCGGGAACGGGACGGGGTTCGGGATTCGTGGGGACGGCGACTCATAGGCCAAGAGTACGGCCCGACGTCGAATATGTGAGGGACCAAGAGCTCCGGCGGCCGGGCCGGGGCACGGGGCCGCAGCGAGCGGCAACGGGCCGCATGAGGCGGCGACTCCACGAGGGTGAGGATCTACTGGCCGGGGGTTGTGCATACTGGACGAGCCCCCGACCCCCGTGGAGTACACCCGCCCCTCCCCCAGTGACCCCCGGCCCTCGTGCAGTACAGGCGTCTCACGACGTCGAGCAGCCACAGGCCATCAACACGGGCAACGCCGAAACGGGGAACGCGGAGGGCCCGCCGTACAGCTCCTGGCTGCTCGGCGGGCTCTCCCGTGGCGGTAGCGCTGGGATTCGAACCCAGGGTGGCTATGAACCACACAGACTTTCGAGATCTGCACCTTCGGCCGCTCGGACACGCTACCTCGCCCACGAGGTTACACGGACGTTGCCCCGCTCCCCAACGCAACGTCCTGCGGTATCAGTCACGACCGACGTCGTGCCCGGCAAGCCCCGGGGCTCACCGACCCCGGCGGGGCCCGTCAGCGGCGGTCGGCGAAGAAGGCGGTCAGGAGGTCCTGGGACTCCTGGGCGCGCAGGCCCGCGCGCACCTCGACCTGGTGGTTGGCGCGGGTGTCGCGCACGACGTCGCGCACCGAGCCGCAGGCCCCGGTCCTCGGCTCCCAGGCCCCCAGGACGAGTCGGGCCACCCGGGCCAGGACGATGGCGCCGGCGCACATGGTGCACGGCTCGAGGGTGACCACGAGGGTGCAGCCGTCCAGGTGGGAGTCGCCCAGAGCGGCTCCGGCGGCGCGCAGGGCGCGGATCTCGGCGTGCGCCGTCGGGTCGTGCTCGGCCTCGCGGGCGTTGGCGGCCTCGGCCAGGACCGCCCCCTCCGGCGAGAGCACGACGGCGCCCACCGGCACCTCCCCCGACTCGCCGGCCGCCCGGGCCAGTTCCAGAGCGCTCACCATGGCGGCGTCAATGACCGGACTGGCGGCCGGGCTGAGGGTCGGCTTGATGACCGTGCCGCCACCCCGCCCCGCGGCGACGCCCACCCACCCGCCGGGCGCGCCGGCGTCGGAGCCCGGGCTGAACGGGCTCGGCGGCTGCGCAGAAGAAGGTGAAGACGTCACGAGTTCATTATCTCGTTATAGGCTCCCGACGACATACCCGGGCTCGGACAGTCGCCTGCCCCCGCGGCCCCCGGCGGCCCCCGGCGCCGCACCCCGGGCCAGCACCCCAAGCCCCACGAAGACCCCAAGAAGCCCCCGCGAAGACCCCACGAAGAACGGAGCAGGTCGGTGAGCCGGTCCCCCGAATCGAGCGATGAGAGCGAGTCCGCGCCAGGCGGTTCCGTTCCGGGAGCCTCCCAGCCGGCCCCGTCCTCGGACCGCTTCTCAGTGCTGCGGCTCCCCGGCGGCTCCCTCCCCGGCACCCTGCTCGGCAAGGAGCCCCTCAACCCGGTGGTGTTCTTCGTGTCGGCCACCATCATCGCGATCGTCGCCCTGGCCGCGCTCATCGCCCCCGACCTCGTCAAGAGCGCCTTCGAGGCGGCCGTGACCTGGACGAGCCGATGGTTCGGCTCCTTCTACATCCTGCTCATCACGGCCGCACTGGTCTTCATCCTGGGGCTGGCCTTCTCCCGCTTCGGGCGCATCCGCCTGGGCCCGGACAACTCGACGCCGGACTTCTCCACCTTCGCCTGGACGGCCATGCTCTTCGCCGCCGGCATCGGCACCGAGATCCTGTTCTTCGCCGTCGCCGAGCCGGTCGACCAGTACGTGCACCCGCCCACCGGCGACGCCCAGGCCATCCCCCCGGCCGCCCGCGCCCGCGAGGCCATCGTCCTGTCCCTGTTCCACTACGGCATCTCCGGCTGGGGCCTGTACGCCCTGGTGGGCCTGGCCATGGCCTACTTCGCCTACCGACGCCGCGACACCCTCACGCTGCGCTCCACCCTGCGCCCACTGCTGGGGCGGCACACCGAGGGCGTCATCGGCGACATCGTCGACGCCGCAGCCCTGGTCGGCGGGGTCTTCGGCATCGCGGCCTCGCTGGGGGTCGGCGTCGTCCAGCTGAACGTGGCCCTCAACATCCTGTTCGGGCTGCCGCAGGGCTTCCCCACCCAGATCGGGCTGACCGCCCTGGCCGTCATCATGGCCACCGTCTCGGCCGTCTCCGGCGTCGACCGGGGCGTGCGCGTCCTGTCCACCATCAACGTGCTGCTGGCCATCGGCCTGGCCCTGTGGGTGCTCGTCACCGGTGACGCCGCCTTCCTCATCGACGCGCTCATCGGCTCCATCGGCGACTTCTTCACCCGCTTCCCGCAGCTGACGCTGGAGACCTACGCCTACAACCGCCCCGAGGACTGGCTCAACGCCTGGACCCTGTTCTTCTGGGCCTGGTGGATCGCCTGGGCGGCCTTCGTGGGCATGTTCCTGGCCCGCATCTCACGCGGGCGCACCATCCGGCAGTTCGTGCTTGGCAGCCTCCTGCTGCCCTTCTGCTACATCCTCATGTGGGTGGCCATCTTCGGCAACCACGCCCTGGACCTGGTCATCCGCGGTAACGGCGAGTTCCGGAACATCACCCTGGAGCGGCCCGAGCAGGGGCTGTACTGGATCCTGGAGCACCTGCCGGGCCAGAAGATCCTCATCGCCCTGGCCCTGTTCGTGGGGATCCTCTTCTACGTCACCAGCGCCGACTCCGGCGCCCTGGTCATGGCCAACCTCTCCAGCCGCATCCGCTCGGCGCGTCAGGACGCCGCCGCCTGGCTGCGGATCTTCTGGGCCGCCCTGACCGGGATTCTCACCATCGCGATGCTCGTGGCCGGCGGCATCCCCATCCTGCAGCAGGCCACGATCGTCATGGCACTGCCCTTCTCCGGGGTCCTCATCCTCATCATGTACACCCTGTGGCGCTCCCTGAGCACCGAGGACACCTACAACCAGGCCCTGAGCCAGGCCGACCGCAACCGGGCCCTAGGCTTCAACGGCTCGGCCGCGGGGCTGGAGCAGACGCCCTGGCGCGAGCGCCTGACGCACACCCTCAACTCGGTGTCCCCCGACGAGGCCGGCAACGCCATGGAGCGGCGCATCGTGCCGGCCCTGGAGGCGGTGGCCACCGAGCTGCGCAAGGAGAACGTCTCCGCCGAGGTCTTCGTCGAGGGCCCCGAGGCCCAGGATCCCGACGACGAGCGCACCTTCCTGGGGCGCGCCAGCCTGGTGGTCTCCTCCCACCCGGCCACCGACAGCGGCGAGGAGCAGTCCAGCTCCATCGACTCCTTCCGCTACGTGGTGCGCATGGTGGTCACACCGGTGCCCGCCTACGGTTTCGCCGTCCACGAGGCCGACGACCTCACAGTGCGCCTCGAGGTGCGCCCGCACAGCGGCGGCCAGGGCTACGACGTCGTCGACTGGAACTCCGACCAGGTGGCCCACGACGTCCTCGACCACTACGAGCGCTGGCTGGAGTACGTGGGCACCTCCGAGAAGAGCGAGTCCCGGTTCTCCCGCCGGCTCTGAGGCGCGCGCGCCGGCACCCGCTGTCGGGCCTGCCCCGGGCCACCGTCTCCTCACCACTCCTTCCCGCCGTCGACCGGTCTACCCCGGCCCCGCTCGCCGTCGCCTCCCGGGCAGTCCCCCGGTCTCCTCCCGGGCTGCCCCGGCCCACCGCCTCCTCCCCACTCCTTCCCGCCGTCTCGCGCTCCGCCCCCAACGCCGACGGGGACATCCTGCACGCCCGGGGACTTTTCCTCACAGCCGGGGGCATCCAGCGCGTGCGGGGACGGGATTCCTGTCCCCGACGGCGTCGAAGGTCCCCGGCCGGAGTAGACCGCACCCGGCCGCGTCGAATGTCCCCGCCGGATGCGGCCGCCGGTAGCCGGATACGACCGCAGACGTCCGAGAGTCAGTCCGCCTCGACCGTGTAGGAGGCGAGACGCTCCTGGAAGGCGGGGTCGTAGTGGTTGACGACGCCCTGCCCCTCGTCGAGGGCGGCGATGGCCCGCATGTCGGCGTCGTCGAGCTGGAAGTCGGTGACGTCGAGGTTGGTGACCATGCGCTCGCGGTGGACCGTCTTGGGGATGACGATGATGTCGAGCTGGATGAGGTAGCGCAGGGCCACCTGGGCGGCGGTCTTGCCGTGCTTCTCGCCGACAGAGGTGAGCACCGGGTGGGTGAAGATGTTGTTGCGGCCCTGGGCAAGCGGCCCCCAGGACTCCAGGGCGGTGTCGTACTTGGTGTACCAGGCGCGGTTGTCGGCCTGCTGGTTGAAGACGTGGGTCTCCATCTGGTTGACGGCCGGCGGCACCTCGACGTGCTGCGCCAGGTCCACGAACCGGTCGGGGAAGAAGTTGGAGACGCCGATGGCGCGGACCTTGCCTGCGGCCAGGGCCTTCTCCATGGCGCGGTAGGTGCCGTAGTAGTCGCCGAAGGGCTGGTGGACGAGCAGCAGGTCGATGTAGTCGGCGCCCAGGCGGCGCAGGGAGCCGTCGATGGAGCGGGCGGCGCGCTCCTCCCCGGCGTTGGAGATCCACACCTTAGTAGTCAGGAAGATGTCCTCGCGGGGCAGTCCACTGGCGGCGACGGCCGCGCCCACGCCCTCCTCGTTGCGGTAGGCCTGGGCGGTGTCGATGTGGCGGTAGCCGACCTCGAAGGCCTCGAGCACGGCGCGCTCGGTCTCCTCCGGCGGGGTCAGGAAGACGCCGTAGCCGATCTGCGGGATGTCGACGCCATTGTTCAGAGTGATGGTGGGGGAGGAGCCGTTGGCCATGAATTCTCCTTCGATGCGGTCCGTCTCAGCAACCTAGCCCCGCAGGCGGGCGCGATGTCGTCCCTTTCGCGCCGGGCCCAACTGGCGTGCGGGCCGCCCGACGTGCGCGTGGCGCCCTGGCCCGGCCGCCGACGGGGACATCCTGCGCGGCCGGTGACTTTTCCTTCCAGCCGGGGGCATCTCACGCGTGCGGGGACCGGACTCCTGTCCCCGGCGGCGTCGAATGCCCCCGCCCGGTGCGGACTGCACCCAGCCGCGCGGAATGTCCCCGACCGTGCAACGCGGGACGGGGCCTGCGGGCGGACCCGCCACCCATGAGAGAGACGTTGGGTGTCTGGGACCGGTTGGGGCGGGGTTGTGCATCGGGATGCGGCGGCGCGCGGTGGCCGAAACGGCCTCTACAGCGGACCCGATGTCCAAATTGGATACAAAGGGCTTTGCCGGACTGAAACAGGCGAAATGAAACCGCATGATTCCGGGGGTCTGTTGCAGGCCTGAAGAACGCGAAGCGTCCTTTGTGTCCGATTTGGACATAACACAGTCAGCACCGCGAGATCTCAGCGGCGCCTCCGACGCCAGCGACACATCCAGTCCACCGGAGCGACGTGCCGACGCCGTGGGCGCGCACGAGGCCGGCACGCGTTGCGACGGTGCGAACCGGGCTACGGCATTAGGCTGTCCCCATGCGCCTCCACGTTGCCGACCACCCCCTCATCGACCACAAGCTCTCCGTCCTGCGTGACGAGAGGACACCGTCGGCGGTCTTCCGCCAGCTGGTGGACGAGCTCGTCACCCTGCTCGCCTACGAGGCCACCCGCGAGGTGCGCACCGAGGAGGTCGAGATCCGCACCCCCGTGGCGCTGGCCCAGTGCCGCCGCCTGGCCGACCCGCGGCCGATCGTGGTGCCGATCCTGCGCGCGGGCCTGGGGATGCTGGAGGGCATGACCCGCCTGCTGCCCACGGCGGAGGTCGGCTTCCTGGGGATGAAGCGCGACGAGGACACCCTGGAGGTGGAGACCTACGCCAACCGCCTGCCCGATGACCTCTCGGGCCGCCAGTGCTTCGTCGTCGACCCCATGCTCGCCACCGGTCACACCCTCGTGGCCGCCATCGACTACCTGCTGGAGCGCGGGGCGCGCGACGTCACCGCGCTGTGCCTCATCGCCGCGCCCGAGGGGGTCAAGACGCTGGAGGATGCGGTCGGCGAGCGCGCGAACGTCACGGTGGTGACCGCCGGGGTCGACGAGCGCCTCAACGAGCACGCCTACATCGTGCCCGGTCTGGGCGACGCCGGCGACCGCCTCTACGGCATCGTCGACTGACGCACCGGCCCGCCGGCCGCGTCATTTCGCCGGTTTGGGCGGGAGGCTGATGTGCTCATTCTGTGACCTCGAGCCATAGATTTCGTTAGGCTCGGGAGACATGACGACGGGGCACTCACCTTCTGCTGGCGACTACGACGCGACGACGGCGCTCAGCAGGTTCGCTTCGCCGCGGGACCTCGAGCGGATCGCCGAGACTCGTCCCGATCTGCACTCGATCCTGGCGACCAACCCGTCGATCCCGCCTCGGGTCCGCGAGATGCTGGAGCAGTCCGACGACGCTGTCGTCCAGGAGGTGCTGGCGCGCCAGGCCGGTCGTGGCGCTCAGCCGGCGCCACCGACGCAGTCTCCTGTCCCGGGCGAGATCGGCCCGATGGCTCCGACGATGGCGGTGGGAACAGCTGCTGGGACGATGGGGGCGCCGCCCCAGCAGGCGGCGCCCACCAGCTCCGGGTACGCACAGGTTCCCCAGGAGTATGGCGGCAACCAGCAGGGGGCGCCCGGAGAGGCACCGCAGGGAGGGTCGCTTCATGGGTCCTCCGCTCAAGGGTATGGGGCCGTGGAGCCTCAGGGTCCGCAGGGCTCGCCCCCGCAGGTGCCTCAGGAGGCGCCGGCCTCTGCGGCGTCGCAGGCCGTCGCGCCACAGCCGGATGCCCAAGGGTATTCGGCGTCCTCGATGCAGGCAGCGGCTCAGCCCTTGGACCAGCAGACCGCGATGCCGCCCGGGGTGCCGAGCCGGGTGCCGTCAGAATACGTACTGGGTCACGGCCAGGCTTATGACTCAGGGCAGGCATACGGTCCGGGGCAGCTGGTCGCACCGGCCTATGGGACACCGATGTATGCACCACCGGCGCAGGCGCCGAAGAAACGCCGTCTGCTCAAAGTGGTCGCCGTCGTTCTGCCGATCATTCTCGTTCTGGGCGCTGGAGGGGCGGCCGCCTGGTACTTCCTGGGGCGCAGCGAGGTCTACTTGGGTTCAACGTACGTGACTCCGTCGAATGCCTGGACCAAAGGTGCGGACAAGGCCTGGAGCATCGACGTCGCATCCTTTGAGGATCCTTTTGTTTTCGGGGATCATCTCCTGACAGTCAACAAGAACACTGGAGAGATCACCGCTTACGGCCCGCTGGGCGATAACATCAAGGAAGCATGGAAGACCACCATTGACGACGAGGACTTCACGTCATCATACGATGACTCACTCGCTCTCATGCAATGGGGCAACAACACACTGGTCTACAAGTCCACCCTCATTGACCTGAAAACCGGAAAGACCTCAAAGGCACCCTGGGGTAGCAGCAACTCCGCATTAATCGTCGGCGATACCGCCATTTTCTGCAAGGAGAGCGACAAGTGTACCGCCTGGGGTGCGGACAAGAAACAGAAGTGGTCGCGCACGATCGCCGGGGCGGGAAGACCCTTTGACTCACTGACCACATACAGTACGACCTTTCTGGTCAGAGACAATCAGCGTTATCTGGCACTGTTGAACGCCATCATCGACATCGATAGCGGAGAGACCCGGTTCCTCGGCGGAGGCTCGAAGGCCGACTCAGACTTCATAACCTGGTACTTCCAGGACGGTTGGGGAACTCTGGAGGCAGAGGACAAATCTGATTCCGATTCGAGTTCGTCAGCCGACCAGGAGTACAAAGTGACAGTTTATGATTTCAAGGGGAAGAAACAGGGCAGCTATCGACAGACCCTGCCTTCAAAGGAGACTGTTGTCGAGGAAGATAAAAAGCTCCTCACAGCCGAGGAGCATCGCACCTACTTCAAGGACCAGGACTTCAGTGACGCCAGCCTGACTGCAAGATCAAACAGCGACGGCTGCGTCACTCGGATCAAGCCCAAGCAAGGCAGTTCCTTCAGTGTTCCGGAGGCGGACACAAACACCATATCCTCCGGATGCCCGTCTGTAGCGAAGAGTTCTCAAGATGGCAGCATCGTCAAGCTGATGATACTGGGCAAAGGGGACGTCAACCGGATCAGTGCGCTCATGAACGTTAAGACCGGGAAGGAAATTAAGTTCAGCGGAATCGACTTGGAGAATGAGGATACGCTCATCATCGCCAAGCCCGACCTCGTCATCGGCTACAACAAGTTTGACGGCAAGGTCATCGGTTTCAAGCCAGCCTCCTAGGGCGGTGCCGCAGCGGCACTGATGCGGCGCTTCCAGTGACGTTCCGTGTGGCCGGGCACGGTCTACTCCAGCCTGGGATGCCTCGCGCGCAGAGTGAGTGGCTTCCCGTCCCTGACGGCGTCGAACGCCCTCACTCTCGCAGCTCCACGCCGGCCCTGGTCAGGAGACTCCGTACCCAAGTGATGGAGTAGCCCGATTGAGTCGAGATCTGCTGAACTGACGCTCCCTTCGCGTACTCATCAGCCAGGATCCGGGCGACACGATCCGAGAGCCAGTCGCTCATCTGCTCGTTGAGCTCCAAGTCCGGCAGAGGATCGATATTGCCGCCGGCGTATCCCCGCTGAGCCTTCCCCTGCGGCGTGATCTCTTCATCCGACTCATTGCCCCACACGGACCAGCCCGGTCGCGCGTAGCGGGCGAACATCTCCAGGTACGGACCCGGCGAGCAGGACTCAATGAGGTCATACTGCTCGTCGGGCTTGCGGCTGTGCTCACGCTTGCGCGTCTCGATCATATTGACCGTTGAGCGCCCCGGCGCCAGCGTTCTCATCGAGCCTTTGACACCGAACAGGATCGGCTCCGTGACATTGCGGAAGTAGAAGCCGACACCGCGGCCGTCTGGCCCACCGTCTTTGCGGCGCTTGGCCCAGATGATATTCGAGACGTAGCGGAATCCCCACGCCTGCATGACCTCCAGGCCCTCCGGAAGCAAGGCGTTGGGAACCCACAGGTACAGGTGGGCGTTCGCTGCGGTCACATCACCGACCGGGAGCTCCTTGATCTCCTCGAGAGACATCGTCCCGTACCTGCCCAGACGACGGTGCTCGGGAGCGACCTTGCCGGTTCGATTGGTGAACCGCCACGGAGGGTCGGCCAGAACGGTCTGGAATCCTCCTTCCACTGTAGGAAGTGGAGCGATTTCCGCAGAGGATCCCAGAGCCTTGGACACTCCTTAGATGTACCAGAAATAGATCTGGTTTGTCACCCATGGGTCTTTTATGCAGATGGGTACCGCTCGCGTCCCACATCTTCCAGCCGGACTCCCGACCGTTCCGTGCTGGGGGCCGGCGGGACTGGCGCGGATCGCGCGCTACCGCGGCGGTCTCAGACGACCGTGTCTTCGACGCCGACGGGGACATTCCGCGTGGCCGGGTGCGATCTGCTCCAGACGGGGACAGTCCGCGCGTTCGGGGACCGGATTCCCGTCCCCGACGGCGTCGAAGGTCCCCGGCCGCGCAGGATGTCCCCACCCGCGCAGGATGTCCCCGGACGCGCGGCGTACGCCTGCCCGTGCCGTAGGCCCCGACCATGAGGGGGGGGCACTCACACAGACCGTCCCTTCGCCGTACCTCCGGCGGCCGGCACGCCGCCCTTCCCAACCACCACGGGCCGGCCAGCGACACAAACAAGCGGGCCCCGCACCTCAGGTGCGGAGCCGCCGGAGTATGCGCACCGGTCCAAGCCCGATGCTCGCTGTCTGGCGAAGACTGTAGCCGCCATCCCCCAACACCCCAACCTCAGCGCGTGGTCATCGGACGTCCTCGGTTGGTGGGATACTTCTGCCCGATCCCCCATCCTGACGACGAAGAGGCCGACTGTGAGTAAAGAGACTGAGCGCGCTGCGCTTCACCGTGCGATCTGGCAGGTTGCCAACGACCTGCGCGGGAGCGTGGACGGATGGGACTTCAAGGCCTACGTCCTGGGCTTTCTTTTCTACCGGTTCATCTCCGAGAACCTCACCGAGTACATCAACGCCGGCGAGCGCGAGGCCGGGGACCCGGACTTCGACTACCGCTTCCTGTCTCATGCCGACGCCGAGGGCGCCCGCGAGGGCATCATTGAGGAGAAGGGCTTCTTCATCGCCCCTGGGGACCTCTTCGACAACGTGCGCGAGCGGGCACCGCGCGACGAGAACCTCAACGAGACCCTCTCGCGCATCTTCAAGAGCATCGAGGCCTCCGCGACCGGCACGGGCTCGGAGTCGGATCTTCGGGGCCTGTTCGACGACGTGGACGTCAACTCCACGAAACTGGGCCGCACGGTGGCCCAGCGCAATGACAAGCTCACGCGGCTCATGCAGGCGATCGGGGACCTGGACCTGTCCTACGGAGAGTCCTCGATCGACACCTTCGGCGACGCCTACGAGTACCTCATGACGATGTACGCCTCGAACGCGGGCAAGTCGGGCGGCGAGTTCTTCACCCCGCAGGAGGTCAGCGAGGTACTGGCCCGTATCACGGTCATGGGCAAGACGAGCGTCAACCGCGTCTACGACCCGGCCTGCGGCTCGGGCTCCCTGCTGCTGAAGTTCGCAAAGGTCCTCGGTAAGGAGAACGTGCGCGGCGGGTTCTTCGGCCAGGAGATCAACCTGACGACCTACAACCTGTGCCGGATCAACATGTTCCTGCACGACATCAACTTCGCCGACTTCAGCATCGCCCACGGGGACACGCTCACGGACCCGGCGCACTGGGATGACGAGCCCTTCGAGGCGATCGTCTCCAACCCGCCGTACTCGACAAAGTGGATCGGCAAGGACGATCCGGCTCTCATCAACGACCCACGCTTCTCCCCGGCGGGCGTGCTGGCCCCGAAGTCGAGAGCAGACCTGGCCTTCACCATGCACATGCTGTCCTGGCTGGCGGTGGATGGCACAGCGGCAATCGTCGAATTCCCAGGCGTGCTCTCCCGCGGCGGTACTGAGGCCAAGATCCGCCAGTGCCTGGTGGAGAACAACTATGTTGACGCCGTCATCCAACTTCCGCCGGACCTGTTCTTCGGGACGACGATCGGCACGTGCATCATCGTTCTCAAGAAGTCGAAGCAGGACAACAGTGTCCTGTTCGTGGACGCCTCGAAGCAGTTCGTACGGGAGGGCAACAAAAACAAACTCTCGGCGGAGAACCAGGAGATGATCCTGGAGACGCTCGCCAAGCGCGCCGACGTCGGTCACGTGGCCGCGCTGGTGAGTGCGGAGACGATCAGGGAGAACGGTTTCAACTTGTCGGTGTCCTCCTACGTGGAGGCGGAGGACACTCGCGAGGAGGTCGACATCGTGGAGCTCAATGCCCGGATCAAGGAGATCGTGGAGCGGCAGGCGGTGCTGCGCGCCAGCATCGATGAGATCGTCGCCGACCTCGAAGGTGGTGCCCGGTGAGCCGCATTGACGACCTCATCCGTGACCTCTGCCCCGACGGCGTGGAGTTCCGGACACTGGAGGAAATTTTCGAGACTCGAAACGGTTACACCCCCTCGAAAAGTGATCCTGAAGCATGGGCGGGAAACGATGTCCCCTGGTTCAGAATGGATGACATTCGCTCTCGCGGACGAATCCTACGGGATTCAACTCAACGAATTTCCGCATCTGCAGTCAAGGGCAATAAAACCTTCCCAGCAGACTCGATTCTCGTCGCCACATCCGCCACTATTGGTGAGCATGCACTCGTTCGAGTGCCACACCTTTCAAACCAGAGGTTTACAAATCTTGCAATCAAGGACAACTTCAAGGATTCCTTTGACGTAAAGTTCCTCTTTTACTACTGCTTCAAATTGGATGAGTGGTGCATCAAAAACACAACCACCTCCAGCTTCTCTTCAGTCGACATGAAAGGGTTCAAAAAATTCAAGTTCCCAATCCCTCCTCTCGAAGTGCAGCACGAGGTCGCGAAGACGCTAGACCAGTTCACTCAGCTGGAGGCGGAGCTGGAGGCAGAGCTGGAGGCCCGCCGACAGCAGTATTCGCACTTCGCCAATTCCGCAACGCACTCAGAACACACAATCACTCTTGGGAGCGTAGCCACTTTCGATTACGGACTCACAGCTAAAGCAAAAAACACAGGAACGCACAGATTCATACGAATCACCGACATCTCCCCGAACGGCCACCTACTACCAAACAACGCAAAATATGTCGACATAACCCCAGACAGCAATCGCTTCATAGTAAATGACCGAGACATTCTTGTTGCCAGAACCGGGGCTTCCTATGGAAAAACCCTCCTTGTCCGTTCCGAGATTCCAATGTCGTTTGCATCCTACCTCATTCGCATCAATCTCAACCCTTTTCAAGTAGACCCAGAGTTCTACTGGCATTTCACACATAGTCGAGACTATTGGAAGCAGGCGGAATCTCTCGTCAGCAAAGGTGGGCAGCAACAGTTTAACTCCAATGCCCTAAAACGTATCAAAATACCCATCCCGCCACTCACTCAACAACGAGAAATAGCCGAATCACTTAATCATCTAAGCTCTCTTGCACATGATCTAACCTCTGGCCTCCCCGCGGAGATCGAGGCTCGTCGCAAGCAGTACGAGTACTACCGTGACCGCCTCCTCAGCTTCCCCGAGAAGAAGTGACCTCATGAGCGGAAAACACATCGAGCTCTTCCTCGTTGATGGGGAGCCCGGAGGCATCACGACCGCAAACGTCTCGGGGTGGACCGGCCATATCCTCTCAGGCCCTCGCACAGCCCTCACTCGCATCCTCGCTCGAGACGAGGCTCACCGCAACGGCGTCTATCTCCTCCTTGGTGACGACCCTGATGCGATCGATAATGTCGCCTGTTATATCGGCAGAACTGAAGACTTCTCTGCTCGATTCCGTCAGCACGACCGTCAAAAAGACTGGTGGAACCGGGCCATCCTCGTCAGCAGCCGTGACGACTCCTTCAACGAAGGACACTGGGGCTACCTCGAGGCCCGGCTTGTTGAAATCGCCAACACCACCAAGCGCTGCTCGCTACCAGACAACACCCAGACACCGCTGCCCCGGAAACTCTCGGAGGCCCAGCAGTCCGATGCTGAGGTGTTTCTCGAGCAGATCCGCGGCGTTCTTCCGGTCCTCGGAGTCAACATTCTCCGTGGCACTCACAGGGCTCCTGAACGGCAAACACCTCCACCTGATATCGACTCTCCGATTTTCACACTCACTGCCCCTAAGCGCGGAGTTAAAGCTCGGGCTCGCGTAGTCGGGGACGAGTTCATCATGCTAGAAGGATCCCGCGTCGTCGGCGAATGGACCAACGCCGGGCGCACGTCAAGCACCCGCAGATCCTACGAATCCCTCTGCGCTCAACACACCAAACTCGTCGATGACGGAAGTATCGCTGTCGAGGGAGAAATCGGCACTCTCACACGGGACGTCCCCTTCCCCTCACCATCCGCCGCCGGCTCTATTGCTGTCGGCTACTCCTGCAACGGCCGTATCGCCTGGACCTGGGAGGGCGGCACCTACAAGGACTGGGAGAACGGGACCTGACCGCTGGTTCCACCACCCCAGAAGATTCTCTCCACCCCTGACGAAAGCGTCCTCCCATGACCATTCGTGAAGCCTCCGCCGTCGGAGTCGAACCGGTTGTTCTCACCAGTGAGAGCACCGTCGTCGGACTCTATGAGCCTGAGGAGACCGACCGCGCCGGCTACCAGTCAGAGGCCGAGCTGGAGGCGGCCTTCATCCGCCAGCTGCAGGCTCAGGCCTACGAGTACGTCACCTTCGCCAGCGAGGACGAGCTCGTCGCCAACCTGCGCACCCAGCTCGGAGCCCTCAACGACTACACCTTCACCGATGAGGAGTGGGAGCGCTTCTTCGCCCAGTCGATCCGTACCCGCTCAGGCGGCGGGGACGAGATCGCGGAGAAGACGCGTCGCATCCAGGAGGACCACGTCCAGACCCTCATCCGGGACAACGGCGAGTCCAAGAACATCCGGCTCATCGACAAGCAGCACATCCACAACAACCGCCTGCAGGTCACCAATCAGTACGTCGTCGATACCGGCGCCCACCACACCCGCTATGACGTCACCGTTCTCGTCAACGGCCTACCGCTGGTGCACATCGAGCTCAAGCGCCGCGGCGTGCCCATCCGCGAAGCCTTCAACCAGATCAACCGCTACCAGCGTGACTCCTTCTGGGCGGGCGCCGGCCTGTTCGGCTACGTCCAGATCTTCGTCATCTCCAACGGCACCCAGACCAAGTACTACTCGAACACCACCCGCTTCGACCACGTCACCGAGTCCACGCGGGGCAAGCGCGAGTCCAAGGCCGCTAACTCCGACTCCTTCGAGTTCACCTCCTGGTGGTCCGACGCCGCCAACAAGCCGATCACGGACCTGGTCGACTTCACCCGGACCTTCTTCGCCAAGCACACGCTGCTGGCCCTGCTGACCCGCTACTGCGTTTTCACCACCGCGCAGAAGCTGCTGGTCATGCGGCCCTACCAGATCGCCGCAACCGAGGCGATCCTCCAGAGGATCCTCACGGCGTCGGCCAACAAACAGACTGGCACCGTGGCCGGCGGCGGCTACATCTGGCACACCACCGGCTCGGGCAAGACCCTCACCTCCTTCAAGACCGCCAAGCTGGCCGCCGGGATGGAGGGGATCGACAAGGTCATCTTCGTCGTCGACCGCAAGGACCTGGACCACCAGACCATCAAGGAGTACAACCGCTTCGCCGAGGGCACGGTCTCCGCGAACCAGTCCACCAACCAGCTGAGCCGGCAGATCAACGACCCGGATACGAGCATCATCGTCACCACGATCCAGAAGCTCTCCAACTTCGTGGGGCACAACCGCAAGCACGCCATCTACACCGGGCACGTGGTCCTCATCTTCGACGAGTGTCACCGCAGCCAGTTCGGGGACATGCACACGGCCATCACCAAGGCCTTCCGCAACTACCACCTCTTCGGGTTCACGGGAACGCCGATCTTCGCGGCGAACTCCGGCTCCAGCGGGAACGTCCAGCTGCGCACCACCGCGCAGGCCTTCGGTGACCAGCTGCACACGTACACGATTGTGGACGCGATCCGGGACAAGAACGTGCTGCCGTTCCGCATCGACTACATCGACACGATCAAGATGCCCGACGTCGTGCGTGACGCGGAGATCAGTGGCATCGACACCGAACGGGCGCTGCTGGCGCCTGAGCGGCTGGCCCAGGTGGTGGGCTACATCCGTGAGCACTTCGACCAGAAGACGCGGCGCAACTCCTCCTACACGCTGGGGCAGAAGCGGGTGCTGGGTTTCAACTCGCTGTTCGCGACGGCATCGATCCGGGCGGCGCGCGCCTACTACATGGAGTTCAAGCGGCAGCAAGAGGGACTGGTCCCGGACCGACGCTTGAGCGTCGGCATCGTCTACTCCTACGCACCCAACACCGATTCGCCCGGGGAGACGCTGGCCGATGAGGCCGTGGACCCCTCGCAGCTGACCGCCGACGACCGTGCCTTCCTCGATGAGGCGATCCGCGACTACAACGCGCAGTTCGGCACCGCCTACGACACGAGCGCGCAGGGCTTCGAGGGCTACTACGAGGACATCTCACGGCGGCTGGCGGAGCGGACCATCGACCTGGTCATCGTGGTCAACATGTTCCTCACCGGGTTCGACTCCAAGACCCTCAACACCCTGTGGGTAGACAAGTCGCTGCGCACGCACGGGCTCATCCAGGCGTTCTCGCGCACGAACCGGATCCTCAACTCAGTCAAGACCTACGGCAACGTGGTCTGCTTCCGGGACCTGCAGGAGGACACCGATGAGGCCATCGCCCTGTTCGGCAACAAGGCCGCCGGTGGGCTGGTGCTCCTCAAGCCGTACAAGGAGTACCTGGAGGAGTATCTGGAGAAGATTGGCGAACTGCGGGCCAGGTTCGAGCCGGGGCAGATGATCGCCTCGGAGGCCGAGCAGAAGGAGTTCATCCGGCAGTTCGGGAAGATCCTGCGGCTGCGCAATATCCTGGCGAGCTTTGACAACTTCGGAGACGACGACGTCATCGGCGAGGCCGAGTTCCAGGACTACCGCAGCGTGTACGTGGACCTGTACACCGAGATGCGGCGAGGGGCCGACGTGGAGAAGGAAGTCGTCAACGACGATCTTGTCTTCGAGATTGAGCTGGTCAAGCAGGTTGAGGTGGGAGTCGACTACGTCCTCATGCTGGTGGAAAAGCACCGCGAGGAGGCGGGCGACGGCGAGGACAAGGAGATCCCGGTGGAGATTCGCCGGGCAGTGATGTCCAGTCCCAGCCTGCACAACAAGCGGGACCTCATTGAGGAGTTCGTGCACGCGGTGTCCGCCTTCGGGGACGTGGACGAGCAGTGGCGGGCATTCATTGAGCAGCGGCGCAGTGAGGAGCTGGCGGCGATCATCCGCGACGAAAGGCTGCGCGAGGGGCCGGCGAAGGCACTGGTGGAGGCCGCCATGAGGAACGGGTACGTGCCCACTGAGGGGACCGCGATCACAAGGATCCTGCCACCCACCCCCAGATTCCGCAGCTCGGCCAACGACAGCCACGACGAGAAGAAGCGCCGCGTCCAAGCCGCCCTCGCCGCCTACGTCGAGAGGTTCCGGGGATTGGGAGCGACGGAATAGAGGCATATGGGCCCATATGGGACACTCCCCAATAGGGCAGCGAGAAGGTATGTCAGAGACGACCAAATACCACAACAACTCACCAACATTATGAACTATAAGTATCCACAATGAAGAAATATGGGGATGCGCTAAGTTCTCAACTAATTTTATGGTGAGTACGTTTCTATATCGACACCTCCAGAGTCACTACCGCCTGCCCGGATTGATGGTAGACTGAATCCGAGAGCGTAGTTCTTAAACATTTCCAAAACTTCAATGTCGCACTTATTAAAAATTACATTACTATCAATTTTATTGACACTAATCGATAACTTAGGTGCACATCCTCTTTAACGTCACTCCCCTGCAACACTTAGGGAATTACAGCAGCAATCCTAGAAAGGCTACTTTGACCATGGTTAAATCTAAACTCAATCGCACAATTAAGTTTTTTGAACTTCAGGCTGTCGATAACGACGGCAAAGAGGTCATCAATGTGGCTGACAGAGTATTTAGCCACGTACATCATTCATGTCAGCAAGTTACTTTAGGCTATCAGGATATTCGCCGCAATGGAATTGACTATCGAGGATGGTCAGGCTCCACTCAAGTAACCCAAGAAGATTTTCTTCTCATAGGCAAACGTCGCCTACCGGTAGATAATCCAGGAGTAGATCGCGGCGACAAGCTTCCATCACCGCTCGAGTTAGAGGCTGGCGGCCAGTTGGTTGAACCCGCTTATGTAGTCCCCGTTCTCGGAACTCCTTATATTGCTGTTCTCGGCACCTCTAACTGCCCCAGAAGCGGCGCCTTAGCGGAGTGGATGACAGTTGTCGGCGGCTACAGAGATAAAGATCTAGAAATTCACCTAGCCCCGGTTCTGCGACAGGATGCACGAGAGAAACTACGCCATGCTAAGGGTGCACTTGGCTTTACTGTCAAGATTCCCGTCAACGCATCTAAATCTATTCACGGCCGTCTCGGCGACGCATTTCGTGCTGCAGAAGGGTTTGCCGGAGGAGATGGGTCTCTCCTCTTTGAGTTCAGCCTCGGGCGCCACAAGAAAGGGCGAGATAGCGAAACACTTCTCCTGAACGAAATCTCAAAGGTCGCAGATATCCCTGAAACAGAACAGGCCAAAGCTCGTCTTCGCATCGACGACCACAATGGAACTACAACCCACATCGTGGACTTCATTCAGGACAAACTCACCGCTCGCACCACAATTGTGTGCGATAATGAGGTTCCACTTTCTCACGATACCGCCGTGAGCGAGCTGAAGAGTGCGATCTCTCAGAATAGAGAGCATCTGCGAAACTAAGTCAGCGCGAGGAGGACGTGTCATGCCTAGGCAGTTCAGTCTGTTCGACCACCCACATGTTATCGCCTTTGGAAGCCTGCTTACTCCTAGCATACACGGCCTTCTTGCATCATTTAAATGGATTTCCCTAAAGCAACCTCAAAATGGTTTTGCCGATCTAGTCAACGCTACGCTAACTGCCTCAGGATTCCTAGCATCCATGGCAGGTATCGTTGTCGTTTTCTTACTCTCAGAACGGGGGCAGGTGTTTCGGAAAGTTCGAGAAACACTCGGCACTACGTTCCGACCGCAGATGGTCGGACTATTTGCACTACCCGCCACAGGCATGGTGTTATCTATCTCAGCACTCCTACCCCTCCCCGGAGCTTTGACCGTACTGCTATTAGAAACTGCCGCCGGTCTTCTCGTTATCAGCCTTGTATATGAATTCTGTTTCCTCTCACTAAGCATCACTGCCAGCGCGACTCAAGACCGAGACGACAAGAACCAGCTAAAAGTCGCCGACCTTCACCGGAAAAATATGAATTCGACCTGATTAATTATTCATTTGCCTAACTACGACTTGCACATAAATGAGCGTTAATTAAACTGCAACTCATCGAAGGTAGCCAACTTTTCCGCAAACTAAGTGCGGACCTATAGTGCCATATTTTCACGTCACCTAATCTAAAACCTCTACAGAAAGTTTTAATTACAATTCACGTCTCTTGAGGCTTCATGTATCGGATCAATTACAGCCTTTGTACCAGGCGACGGCGATTTGGACGCGGTCGCGCAGGTGGAGCTTGGCCAGGATGCGGCTGACGTTGCGGCGCACGGAGGCGGGCTGCAGCACGAGCCGCTCGGCGATCTCCTCGTTCGACACCCCCTCCGCAATGAGCCGAGCCACGTCGAGCTCCCTGGGCGTGAGCACCCCGAACCTCTCCCGCAGCCCTTCGCGCTGCGCCCCAGACAGCGCTCGTGGAACCCCACGCGAGATGAGCTCCTTGGTGACGCGCGGCGTGAGTACGGCATCGCCCTGCGCCACCGCCCGCACCGCCTGAGCCAGTTGCGCCGCGCGCACATCCTTGAGCAGGAACCCCGATGCCCCCACCTCCAGCGCCCCGAAGGCGTAGTCATCCTCGTCATAGGTGGTCAGCACCAGGACCTTCACCGTCGGGAACCGCCGCGCCATCGCCCGGGTCGCGCTGATCCCGTCCATCCCCGGCATGCGCACATCCATGAGCACGACGTCGGGCAGCCCCGTTGACCGGTTCAGCCGCTCCAGGATCTCCAGCGCCTCCTGCCCGTCACCGGCCTCCGCCACTACGTGCAGGTCCGGCGCCTTGCGGATCATGAGCGCCAGCCCCAGGCGCGCGTAGCGCTGGTCGTCCACGATCATGACCGATGTCGGCCTCAGCCCCTCCGACTCCACGCCCACACCTCAACCCTCACCGCGAGTTCTCGGCACCGTCGCAGCCACCCGCCAGCCGCCGTCGGCCTCCGACCCCCAGTCCAGCGAGCCTCCCGCCGCCTCGATCCGGTCCCGCAGCCGCGGCAGGCCGGTCCCCTCCGCAGCCCCACCACAGCAACCGTTGTCTTCCCCGCCACGGTCACCCGAGGCGCCATCGTTGCGAACCGTCACCGTCACCGCCGACTCACCGTGGTCCCAGGACACCTGCACCTGCGACAGCGCGGGCGCGTGCCGCACTGCGTTGGTGAGCGCCTCCCGGGTGAGCGCGAAGCACAGCTCGGCCTGCCCGGCGTCGTCGGCCCGCTGCCCGGTCTCGGTGAAGACGACCGTGACGCCCAGCGACCGGACCCTGCCGACGACGCTCCTGATCTCATCCCAAGACCGGTGCCCGGCATCGTCCCGGTCCGGTAAGTCCGCCGGCTCATCCTCGCCGTCGGCCAGGGCCCTCACCGCCCGGCGCGTCTGCTCCAGGCACTCCCGCGCCACCTCGTTGATGCCGCCGAGCGCCTCATCGATCTCCGGGTCGGCCCCACCAGCCAGCCCCTCGGACAGGGCGATGATCGTGGTCAGGCCGTGCCCCACGGAGTCGTGCAGCTCGGCGGCGATACCGGCCCGGCTCACCGCGCGGTCGCGCTCGGCCCGAAGCACCCGGAAGCGCTCCCGCTCGGCTCTGGCCCCGGCTTGCGCCGCCCGCCAGTTCGCAACGCTGCGCGCCAGCATCGCGACGATGACCGTCAGCAGGACGGCGACCACCTGGCTGAGCCACTCCTCCATCAGGACCCCGGGCGGGGCCACCAGGACCGCACTGGCCGTCGCCATGAGGCAGGCCGCGCCGATCACCGCGAGGTGCTGCCACAGTGGGAGCCGGCTCACCGCACTCCCCAACGCCACCAGCATCGGGACGAGGAAGAAGTTGTTGAGCCCCAGCGCCGAAGCCGCCACGTACACGGCACCCTCGACCAGGAAGACCGCCAGCGGGTGCCTGCGTCGTGCAGTGAGGAGTGCCGTCGACCCAACGGCCGCCAGGATGAGAATCGCGAAGCCGATTCTGGTCGGGGCGATCCCCGCAACCAGGCCGCCGTCACCGACGCGGCCGGTCAGCACCGCACTGCCGATCATGTCGCCCTGGTAGGTGGCGCACAGGATGAGGAGCAGCGTGGACAGGATGCCGGGGCCGGCCTGCGCGGGCGCCGGCTGGCGCACCCACTCCCCCAGCGTCCGCCAGTCGACCCGAATCCTCATCACCGACGACGAGCCGCGCTCTGCACCGAACACCAGCACCCCTCCTCCCCGTTGCGTCCGTACCCTACGCCCCGAGATCTGAACCCCGACCACAGTCAGCGGGCCGCCAAGCACGGTTGCGGCGGGAACCGAATGACGCGAGACAACTTCCGACGCCTTAGAGTGTCAGCTCCTGACGGCAGGCGGCGACGAAGTCGTTCAGTTTCTCTTTCTCGAGGCGGGTGAGCAGGTCATCGACAGTCCAGCGAGGCCCTTTACGGCCGGTCCGGGACACCACTGTTGTGAACACGTTTTGAACCGCTTCGGGATACAGCCCCAGCACATCGAGAAGAAACTCATCTGGAGATTGGGCGAACAACTCACCAGGAAGAGCTGCGTCGTCGAAGTCCTTGAGATTGAACGTCACGATGACGTCCGCGCGTCCCATGAGAGCCGCTGCGACGACGTGCCGGTCTCCTGGATCCGGGAGACCGGGGACCGAAGGGAGAAGAGTCTCCCAGTCCTGCACCTGGGCATCTGGCAGCGCCAGGTTCATCTGCCGCCGAAGTCGTTTGACGTAGCCACGGGACTCCCCTTCGTCCTTGCCACGCAGTGCATGCAGCCGAAGTATCGTTCTCTCAACCTCCTCCTCAATCTTCTCGCTCCACAAAGGCCTGTAGACCTTCCGGACGGCAATCTCAAGAAGAACGTCTCGCAGCGCGCTGGGGACCAGCACGCAGGCATCGAGTACTGCGCAGAACGCCATCGGTCAGTCCTGGGAGCGGAGGTCCTTGAGGACTTGGCGCACCTCGGCAGGGTCGTCATCGTAGGCGCCCATCGCCTGAGCGTCGGCCACCATGTCCGACAGGGCCTCATTCGCTGCCCGACGCTGACGCTCACGGAACTCCAGCACGTCAGTGAGGAACAAGCGACGATGCCGTCTGACCTTCTCAAACGGGATCTCGCCGGCCTCCAACATCCTGACCAGCGTCGGCCGCGAGATACCCAGCATATCAGCAGCCTCCTGCGTCGTCAGACGCTGGTCCTGCGGCGCCACCGTGACCGCCAGACCTCGACGCATCGCATCCACGACCTGAAGAAGGGCCTCAGCCACGGCGGGTGGGAGGTCAATCGTCTCGCCATTGATGGTCAGCGCCGCACCGGAGGACGCCTCAAGCTCCGTCACCAGCTCGGTGAAGCGCCCGGCGACATCCTCCTCGGGAAGGTAGGTCTTGCTCTCAATCGTCACGGTCATGGCGCACTCCTACACTGCTGTTCGTTCGCTGTTTTCGAGTTGATCGTTTTGAGCGATTTGAGTGTAGGGCTCGGTGGGCGTTGACACAAGACGGGGCGCTATCACTTCTGCCAGCCTCCTCGAGCCCCAGGCAACCAGAGGCCTCTGCTCGACCTGCTCCGGCCCGTCTCACTCGGCCGCCAGGACGGCGCCGATCGGGGCCCGGGTGGCACCCCGGATCGGAGCGAGTAGCACCGCGACCAGGGCCAGGAAGGACAGGAGGGCCACGAGCAGCACTGGCCCGATGCCGGGGCGCACTACCAGCGGCATCCCCGCTCTGGCGTAGAAGAGGGACTCGCCGGCTGTTGTCACCACTAGCGGTAGGAGCGAGATCAGCAGCGCCGTCCCCACGTACAGCGCCGCCTCGATGACCACCTGTCGGCGCACGCCGCGCACCGTGCTCCCGGCGCAGCGCAGCACCGCGAGCTCACGCTGCCGGGACCGGGAGGACATGCCGACGACGGCCACGGCCCCCAGTAGCGCCTCCACCCCGAGGATCGTCGCCAGCACCAGTGAGTCCACCTGGTTGATGGTTACGTTCAGGTGCGCCGCCTCCACCACTGCCTGCCCCGTGGCGAGACTGGTCGTGAGTGCCGCGGTGAAGGAGATCGCCAGGGCCAGCAGGCCGATGGCACTTGCCGACGACTCGCTGCGCCACAGCGCCGAACGGCGCGCGATGAGCCACGGCCCACCCAGCCGCGCCAGCGGCGCCGACCACAGCCGCAGCAGTCCCGGGATGAGCGCGGGTGCGAGCAGCACCACGAGGACCGCGAGCAGGAGGGACGCCAGGATTGCCTGGCCCCCACCGGTCGGCCATCCGTCGATCTTCTTCCCGGGCGGGGCCAGGAAGGCGACGAGCAGCTGCCCCGCGGATGCGAGCGCCCACAGTCCGGCCAGGATCCGTCGCCCCACACCCATGCGCCGTCGCCCGCCCGGGGCTGCGTCGCGAACCGCCTCCACGGCGGGCGTCCTCACCGCGGCGCGCGCCGGGCCCACGGCCCCCAGGACCGCGACAGCGACCACAACCACCACGGTGAGCAGGAGCGTCGTCGGGGTCTGGGCGACCTCGATGCGCCCCATGCGCGCGGCTGCCAGGCGGGTGAGCACCGAGGCGAAGGGCTGGGCCGCGACCATCCCCAGCAAGATCCCGGGCACACAGGCCACCAGGCCCAGCACCGCCACGGTGGCGAGGACGGCGGCGAGCACCTGGCGGGGCAGGGCGCCGGCCAGTCTCCACAGGGCCCAGCTCGTGCGCAGTGCCTGCACGCAGGACTGCCCGACGACGGCCACCACCGGAACCGTCACCATCGCCGTGTAGAAGGCGACCGAGACGCCCGGAACCGTGAGCTCGGCCGGGTCCACGCCCGCCGCCCGCGCCGCGGCAACGACGTCGGGCCGGGTGACGGTCATGCGGTGCACCAGGCAGACGTTGATGAGCCCTGCGGCGAGGGCCAGTACCGCCACCGTTCCCGACCAGGCCCGCCACTGGGTAGCCAGGGCGCGCAGTGTGTAGCGGGTCATGCCGCAGCTCCCGTCTGGTTGACGGCGGCCAGCAGCTCGTCGGGGGTGGCGCCGCAGCGGCGATCGACGATGCGGCCGTCGCGCATGATGAGCACGCTCTCCGCCAGGGCCGCGGCCCCCAGGTCATGCGTCACGAGGATGACGGCGGCCCCGTCGTCGGCCAGGCGCCGCAGCTCGGCCAGGACGAAGGCGGCCGAACGGGTGTCCAGGGCCCCGGTCGGTTCGTCGGCGAAGACGACCGGTGGACGGCGGTAGAGGACCCGCCCCAGGGCGACACGCTGCTGCTCGCCGCCCGAGAGCGTGGTCGCGACCGCGTCGGCGCGCGACTCCAGTCCCAGTCCGGCCAGGACCTCCCGCACCCGTGCCGAGTCGGGGCGCCGGCCGGCCAAGGTGTCGGAGATCGTGATGTTCTCCTGCACCGTCAGGTAGGGCACGAGGTTGTAGGCCTGGAAGACGAAGCCCACCCGGTCGCGGTAGAGCTCGGCCACTCGCGCCGCCGGGAGCCCGCCGAGGTCGCGCCCCATGAGCGAGACACGCCCCGACGTCGCCGGCTCCAGCCCGGCCAGGCACAGCAGCGCCGTCGACTTGCCCGACCCGCTGGGGCCGACCAGCGCCGTCATCCGCCCCGGCATCATGGCGCAGGAGATGCCGTGCAGGATCTCGATCGGTTCCCCGCCAGGGGTCGGGAAGGACTTGTGCAGATCGTGCGCCTCCACAGCGGCCGGGCCACCTTCTCCCCCGACGCCAACGACGCCTCCCTCCCCAGCCGTACCGCCCGGGTCCTCGAGAACCCCGGGCGTGCGTCCCCACACCGGTTGAGCCGACCGGTCCGACTGTGTCCGTTCACGTCGAGCTGCCATGACCCTTGCGCCGTCCTCTCCCCTGTGAATCCGCCGGTATCGCTGGACGCCGTCGGACGCCCGCGGTTCAACCTAGGCGGCCGCCTCGGCTCCCGGGCCCGCAGACCGAGAACTGTCCACAGATGATGACAACCGGCCCCACGGGCAGTGTGGCGGGGGACATTCCGCGCGGCCGGGTGCGGTCCGCTCCAGCCGGGGACAGTCCGCGCGTTCGGGGACCGGATTCCCGTCCCCGACGGCGTCGAAGGTCCCCGGCCGCACGAAAATGTCCCCGGACGCGCGAAGTGCACCCGACAGCACCGCATGCCCTCGCCTCACCACGCCGCGCGCACTCAGCCGCCACACCCGCCCGAGCCGCACATCTGCCCGCACGCCACACACCGCCGCGCTTCCGACAACAACACGAGGGCCGGTCGCAGTCGGCCTTTCGACCAACCACAACCGGCCCCGCGCACGGACCTCAACCGGCCCTCAGCCGCAGCTTTCCGACGTCAGAACGCCGCGACGACCGCCCCGTCGGGCCAGGTCTTGTTGATGTAGTCACGCAGCTTTTCGTCGTTGAGGAGCTTGGCGAGCTTCTTGAGGTGCTCGTTGTCCTTGTCGTCCTTGCGCACGACGAGCTGGTTGGGGTACTCGGAGTCCTTGCCGCCCTTCTCCAGGACGAGCGCGTCCTTCTTGGGGTTCAGCCCGGCGTCGATGGCGTAGTTGCCGTTGATGACCGCGGCCTCGGCGTCGGGCATCGACTTGTAGACCTGGGCGCCGTCAACCGTGGTGAACTTCAGCTTCTTGGGGTTGGAGGTCACGTCGGTGTCGCTGGGCAGCTCGGCGGACTTGTCCAGCTCGATGAGCCCGGCCTGGGCCAGGAGCTTGAGCCCACGCGCCGTGTTGGCCGGGTCGTTGTTGAGGACGATCGTGCCGCCCTCCTTGATCTCCTTGACGTCCTTGTAGCCCTTGGAGGTGTAGATACCCATGGGCTCGATGTGGACGTCGGCGATGGAGACGAAGTCGTAGCCCTTCTCCTTGTTCTGCTGAGCCAGGAAGTTGGGGGTCTGGTAGAAGTTGGCGGCCAGCGAGCCGTCCTCCAGCGAGGAGTTGGGCGTCTGGTAGTCGTTGATCTCCTTGATGTCCAGCTTGATGCCGGAGCCCTTGGTGAGGTTGTCCTGAACCCACTTGAGGATCTCAACGTGGGGCTTGGGGGTGGCACCGATGGTGATCGTGGCGGTGTCGCCGTCGACCTTGATGCCCTTGACCTCGCCCTTACCGGACTTGGAGCCGCAGGCGGCCAGGGTGAGGGCGGCGGCGGTGGCCAGGCCACCGGCGATGACGGTGCGCCGGGAGATGAAGGAGGACATGGTGGTTCCTTTCGCGGGGCCGGGCGGCCCCCAGTGACGGGAGAGAGGAAAGTCTTGAAAGTGCTGGGGCCGACGGCGCGGCCGCCCGGTTCCAGGCGGCTGCGCGCCTACCCGGCTGGTGATCGCCTCAGCGGTGGTTCACCAGCCGGCTGAGCATGTCGCCGACCAGCTGGATGACGCCGACGATGCCGACAATGACAACCACGGTGATGACCATGACGTCCACCTGGTTGCGCTGGTAGCCGTACTGGATGGCGAGGTCACCCACGCCACCGCCGCCCACGGCGCCGGCCATGGCGGAGTAGCCCAGGAGGGTGATGATGGTGACGGTGGCCGACTGGATGAGGATCGGCAGGGCCTCACGTACGAGGACCCCCCAGGTGATCTGCCGCCCGGAGGCCCCCATCATGAGAGCGGCCTCGACCTTGCCGCGGTCGACGTCGTTGATGGCCGTCTCCACCAGGCGCGCGTAGAACGGGATCGCGCCGATGGTCAGCGGCACGCAGGCCGCCTGCCACCCCAGGGAGGTGCCCACGAGCAACCGGGTGAGCGGGATGAGCGCCACCATGAGGATGATGAAGGGCATGGAGCGCCCGATGTTGACGATCTGGGAGAGCACCCAGTACAGGGTCGGGTTGCGGAACTGGCCCCGCTTACCGGTGGAGACCAGGGCGAGCCCCAGCAGAAGCCCGAGGATGACTGTGATGGCCCCGGAGACGAAGGTCATCGCCAGGGTCTCAACGAGGGCGTAGCCGAGCTTGTTCTGGATGGCCGGGTTGTCAAACCAGGTGCGGCTGCTCGGCACGGCGACGGCCTGGCTCAGCGGAAGGAGGATCGAGTTCATGAGCGGACCTCCGCAGCAATACCGGCCTTGCGCAGGGTGCTCACGGCCTGTTCGGTGTCGGACGCGGGGACGGTGACGGCCAGGCGCCCGATCTGGGCCTGCCCGATCGTCTCGAAGACGCCGGCGGCGATGTCCCCACCGAGCTCGGCCACCATCGACATGAGGGCGACGGCGGCCGGCTGGCCCGGGTGGGCGGTGATGGAGACGTCGATGACACTCTCCCCGTGGGCGACGGCGGCCTCGGGCACCTTCGGGAAGGGCACGATCTCGCGCGAGAGCCGGGAGTCGACGTCGAGCACGATGTCCTCCAGGCGGCCGCTCTCCACGATCTTGCCGGCCTCAAGCAGGCTGACGGAGTCGCAGACCTGGCGGACCACGCTCATCTCATGGGTGATGATGATGACGGTCAGGCCCAGGGTGTCGCGGACATTCTTGATGAGGTCGAGGATGGAGCGGGTGGTCTCCGGGTCCAGGGCGGAGGTGGGCTCGTCGCACAGCAGGACGGCCGGGTCATCGGCCAACGCCCGGGCGATGCCGACGCGCTGCTTCTGGCCGCCGGAGAGCTGGGAAGGATAGGAGCCGCCGCGGTCGGCCAGCCCCACGAGGTCGAGCATGCGCTTGACGACCGGGTGGCGCCTACCGCCGGGGACACCCGCGAGCGCCAGCGGGTAGGCGATGTTCTGCGCCGTGGTGCGCTGGTCCAGGAGGTTGGCGTGCTGGAAGACCATGCCGATGCGACGTCGGGCCTCACGCAGCTGGCTGGGCGACAGGGCGGTCATGTCCTGGCCGGCGACGCTCACATGGCCGCTGGTGGGGCGCTCCAGGGAGGTCAGGCAGCGCACGAGCGTGGACTTGCCGGCCCCGGAGGTGCCGACGATGCCGTGGATGGAGCCGGCGGCGACGTCGAGGCTGAGCCCGTCCAGGGCGCGCACCTCCTTGCCGCTGCGCAGGCGGTAGACCTTGTGGACGTCGCGCAAGGAGATCATGGGCTCGCTTGGAGAGCCGGGCACGTCACCGTCTTCGGACCGGCCGGGCTCGGCGGTCGACTGTTCACTGATTGTCACGTATTCCTCCATCGTTCCTGGCGGAAGCACCCGCACCATGAAGGGGGTTGCTGCAATGTCGTCGAGCCAGGTCTCTCGGTTGCTCTGGATGGCCACGAGTAACTTACGCAGCGCCACCTTGGCGACGCAAGCGAGGCCACCTTCAAGGGACCGAGGTCACGCCCACCACTCGCCGCCCCTCGGCCCGGCCGTCAGTCCACCCTCAGTCTGTCCGCGACCGGCGCTCCCGCAACATCCTGGCTATTCCCAGGTCACGTGTCGGCGCCGCTACTCGCGCCGCACAGGGCAACGTGTTTGGATCTGCTCATGAGTGCGACCGTAGAGCCGACCGCCCCCGACATCCTGGGAGAGCCGTGGGTGGCCCGCCGTATCCCGGTGACCGAGTCACCCACGAAGGCGCCCGGCGCCGACCACGCCGTGCTCGTCTTCCAGCGTGAGGCGGCGGGCCGGGCCAGCCGGCCCCGGCACTCGCGCGCGGTCCTCTACCTGCACGGCCGCAGCGACTACTTCTTCCAGACCCACCTGGCCCAGGCCTACCTCGACGCCGGCTTCGAGTTCTACGCGCTGGACCTGCGGGCCTGCGGACGGGCCGGCGTCGGGCACGCCTCCCCGCACGACGTGCGCGACCTGCGCGTCCATGACGAGGAGATCGCCGAGGCCCTGCGCATCATCCGCTCCGAGCACGGGCACGACGTCGTCGTCCTCAACGGGCACTCGACCGGCGGGCTGCAGGCGGTCATCTGGGCGGCCGACCACCCCGGTACCGTGGACGCGCTCGTCCTCAACTCCCCGTGGTTGGACCTGCGCGGCTCGGCGCTGGTGCGCTCCTACGGCTCGGCCTTCGTGGACCTCCTCTCGCGGCGGGCCCCCGAGCGCGTCATCGGTGAGCCGGGCAGCAGCGATGAGGACAACTACGTCGCGGCCCTGCACCGGCGCTGGCGCGGCGAGTGGGACTGGGACCTGGCGCTCAAGCCGGCGCCGTCCTTCCCGGTGCGGGCCGGGTTCCTGGCGGGGATCCGGCGTCTGCAGCGCGAGGTCCACCACGGGCTGGGGATCCGGGTGCCGATCCTCGTGTGCTGCTCAACGGCCAGTGGCGGCGTCAAGGCGAGCCTGGAGGAGGCGCAGCGCTCCGACGTCGTCCTCGACGTGGAGCAGATCATCGACCGCTCCCAGTACCTGGGCGACGACGTGACCGTCCGCCAGATCCCCGAGGGCGTCCACGACCTGGCCCTGTCCGGGCCGCTGGCGCGCGCCGAGTACCTTCAGGCCGTCATGCGCTGGCTGGACAACCGCCTGCACTGAGCGCCTGCGCCGAGTCGCTGAGCCTCAGTCGCGGCGCCCTAGTCGCGGAGCGCGGTGAGCTGCTCGGCGAGCTCGTCGCTGACTCGTTCGACGACCTCGAGGGTGTCGAGGAAGTCGGCCATGGTGCCGTACCAGGGGTCGGGCACGTTGAGGACGCTGCGGGAGGACCCGCCTGCGGCGACCGCCTCGACCTGCTGGGTGGAGGCCGGGTCGAGCTCGCGGTACATGCGGATGCGGTCGGGCTCGGCCCCCAGGCCCCCGGCGCGGCGCTGCAGGACGTTCCAGTGGGAGTCGGTCATGGCCAGCAGGAGGTCGGCCTCGGTGATCTCGGCGTCAGTGACGCGGTGGGCGGTGTGGGAGGCGATGGCGATGCCCGTGGCGCGCGAGACGTCGTCGGCGCCGACGCCGTAGCCGGCCTCGGTCAGGACGCGGCGGGCCCGGGAGTCGATGGGGTTGCCACGTTCCTCGTCGGAGACGCCGGCGGAGGTGACGGTCACGCCGCCCGGCCCGGAGTCCGGGATGCCGGCGGCGGCGAGGCGATCGCGCAGGACGACCTCGGCCATGGCGGAGCGACAGATGTTGCCGGTACACACCATGACGACCCGGTAGGGGCCGGCGCCGCGACGGCCGGGCAGCACGGCAGGCGCCGGGGCGGCTGAACCGGCGGGCGCAGTGGAGGAGGCTGAGGTGGAGGAGGCAGCGGCGGTCGTCTCGGTGCTGGCGTCGGAGGAGCTCACATCCCGAGCCTTACGCACGCCGCAGTCGCCTGTCCACTGACCTGTCCACTGACGCAGTCTCCCGGCGTCAGGAACGGGCGCTCGCCGACGGGGACATCTCACGCGGCCGGGGAAATTTGCTCGCGGCCGGGGACACCCTGCGCGTTCGGGGACGGGATTGCTGTCCCCGACGGCGTCGAATGCCCCCGTCCGGAACGACACGCACCCGGCCGCGCAGATTGTCCCCGCCGGCAAGGGAACTCGACGGCGGCAAGAGGCCACTGCGACGCCGGCACGAGGTGAAGCGTCCGCGCGGTCGTAGGGTAGGTCGCGCAGTCGTGCCTTTAACCCTCGACTGCGCCGCATACGGTACGACCGCGACGGCGGCAAGAGGCCGCTGCGGCTAGGTGACTGCGCGGCCGAGCGGCTGCTCGGGCCCCGGCTAGAGCGCGCGGCCGTCGAGGACGTCGGCGACCCAGGACCGGGCCACGACGAAGTCCTTGTCGCTGGTGCCGGCCAGGACCGCCGTCGGGCGGGCGTCCAGCCGCGGGTAGGAGCCCAGGAACCGCACCACCGGGCAGGTGCGGTGCAGCCCGATGAGGGCGGCCTGGACCCGCTCCTCGCGCACGTGCCCCTCGACGTCGATGGAGAAGCGGTAGCGCCCCAGGGAGTCGCCCACGGGCCGGGACTCGATGCGCGAGAGGTTGACGCCGCGGGCGCTGAACTGCTCGAGCATGTCCAGCAGGGCGCCGGAGCGGTCGTGCGGGAGGTGGACGAGCAGGGTGGTCTTGTCGGCGCCGGTGGGCTCGCCCACGCGGCCGGGCCGGGTCACCTTGACGAAGCGGGTGACGGCGTCGGGGTTGTCCGCCACGCCCCCGGCGATGACCTCCAACCCGTACTGCTTGGCGGCCAGCGGGTTGCACAGGACGGCCTGGAATCCGGTGTCCCCCTCGGTGGTGGCCAGCGCGCGGGCGGGCGCCGAGGTGGAGGTCCCGGCGACGTACACGGCCCCGGGCAGGTTCTGGTGAACCCAGCCGCGGCACTGGGCCCAGGCGTGCGGGTGGGTGGAGATGGCGCGCACGTCCTCCAGGCGAGTGCCGGGGCGGCCGGCCAGGACGAAGGTGATCGGCACGGCCATCTCGGCGGCGATGACCAGGGGCGTGGAGGCCACGAGGTTGTCCAGCGTGGCATTGACCCCGCCCTCGACGGAGTTCTCAATGGGCACGACGGCGGCCTCCACCGTGCGCTCGCGCAGGTGGTCCAGGGCGGTGGGCACGTCCGGGCAGGGGTCGAGCTCGACGTCGACGGGGGCGACCTGGCGCAGCGCCATCTCGGTGAAGGTGCCGGCCGGCCCCAGGAAGGACCAGAGCGGTGCGGGAGCAGTCATGGGCACAGGGTAGCCAGTCCGGGCGGTCGGGCCGACGGCGGCTTGCTCCGTGGAACGCAGGGGCCCTCCCGCGGAGGCGACGGGCCGGTCCCTCCGCCGGGCCTGGTCAGGAGGGAACGGCCCAGGTCCAGCCAGAGCCGGACTCCCCCACCGGGATGCCGCCTCCTGACACCCTCCCGTGACGCCGCCAGGCCTGGCAGGCTGGAGCCATGAGTGTCTTCCGCAAGCACGACGACGGCCCGGTCTCCACCACCCTGGAGGCTCAGGGGCTGACCTGGCTCGCCGAGGCGATGGCCGACGGCGGGGCACACGTGGTGCCGGTGACCAGCGGCCCGGGCTGGCTGGAGGAACCGCGGCTGACGACGACCGGCGTGACGCCGGCCGGGGCGGAGGCCTTCGGTCGGGCACTGGCCGTTACCCACGCCGCGGGTGCCCCGGCCTTCGGGGCGGCGCCTCCCGGCTGGGACGGCCGGGCGCAGATGGGCCGCTCGGACATCCGGCTGCGGCCGCACGCCGTCGAGGAGGGCGAGCCGCGCCGCTGGGGCGAGTTCTACGCCGAGGACCGGATCCTGCCCTACCTGCAGCCCAGTCGGGACAACGGCTCGATCAGCGCCGGCGGGGCCGGAGTCGTCGAGCGGCTGTGCGAGCGTCTGCGCGACGGCGACTTCGACACCGACCAGCCGGCCCTCGTGCGCGCCGGCGCCCGTGAACGCGGCGCGCGGGTCGCGGTGGCCCGCACGCACGGGGATCTGTGGTGCGGCAATGTCCTGTGGACCCCGGCCGATGAGGCCGCCCAGTGGGCGCCGCCGCGGGCCGGCCTCGGGCCGCAGGAGCCCGACCCCGGGCAGACACCCGTGGGCGGGCCGGCCGGCGGGTCGACGGTGGTCGGCGTGCTCATTGACCCGATGGCACAGGGCGCGCACGCCGAGACCGACCTGGCGGCCCTGGGCGTGTTCGGGCAGCGCTACCTGGATCGCATCTACGCGGCCTACCACGAGGTCTCGCCGCTGGCGGAGGGCTGGCGCGAGCGGGTGGGCCTGCACTCCTGGCACATCCTCATGATTCACGCCTTCCTCTTCGGCGGGGGCTATGGCGGGGAGGCGGTCGCCGTGGCCCGCCAGTACCTGTGAGCGGTCAGGGCCCGTAGGCTGGTTGGGTGAGACCTCGACGACGTCAACAGCGCCTGGTGCGCGGGGTCGTGTACGTCCTCGTGCTGCTGGTGGTCATCGGCATGATCCTGGCGGTGGTAGGGCCGGCCCTCGCCACCGCGGCCCCGACGGCGCCGAAATCCGAGACAGCGCCGGCGTCCCAGGCGGCGTCGGCGCCGGCCTCCGATGTCGCCTCGGCCTCGCACTCATCTTCGCGGCCGGCGCCGGTGGTCGTCCTGGCGACGAACAATCTCACCTGGGCGGACCTGCAAGCACAGGCCTCCCGCGAGGGCGCCGCTGAGGACTCCGCTTCTTCCGGTACCAGCTCGGCGGCCGACCGCCTGCTGGCCTTCGCCTGGCGGGGCGAGCCGATGAACCTGTCCGTGCGCACCCCGGCGGACCGCACCTGCCCGGCCGATGCCTGGCTCACCCTGGGCCGGGGCAGGCGCGCGAGCGCCGTCGAGGCGGCCGCTTCCTGCGCCGGCCCCACTGCCGCGATCCCCCGCAGCACCCCCCTGGTCGGGGCGCTCGGGCAGGACGTCTCGGTCCAGGCCGTCGGCCCGGGTACGCAGCTGGCCACAGGGGCACCGGGGGCTCAGCGAACAGGCCCGCCCCCGTGGCTCCGTCGGTGGCCGATGCCCTGGTCGCCGACGCGGACCTCACCATCGTCGACACTGCGAGCGCCGCCTCCACTGACACCGAGCGGATCGCCGCCCTCGACGAGGCCCTGCGCATGGTCCAGGAGCAGTCGCGCCCTGGCACTCGCATCATCGTCGCCTCCCTGGCCGACGACGAGGCCCCCGGCCCCCAGGTGGCGGTCCTGCCCGCGGGCACGAGGAGCGCGCGCGGCGCCTCCGGGGGTCTTGTCGTCGGCGACTCCACGCACCAGGCGGGCCTGGCCCAGCTGACCGACCTCACCCCGACTCTCGTCTCCGCCCTGGGCGGCCGCCGCGACCCAGCCTTCGACGGCCACGCGCTCACGCTGCCCGAGACCGGCCGCGCGGGCGTGGCAACGACCAACACAAGCGCCGCCACCGGGGACGCCCGCATCTCGCGGCTCGCCGACGACGCCCTGCACGCCCGTGCCTCCCAGGCCACGGTCATGCGGGCCGGCGCCCTGCTCATGGGCCTGGCCGTGGCGCTCCTGGTCTGGGCGGCCGTCGCGCTGCGTAGCCCGAAGGCGAGTCGGCGCGAGGCTCTCCGCCGCCGGGTCACGTGGGTGGCCGTCTACCTCAGCGGCCTGCCGACGGCGTTGCTGCTGGTCAATGCCGCCCCGTGGTGGCGGGTGGGGGCCCGGGCCGGCTCCCCCTCGGGATGGGCCTCACTCGTCGCCGTGGTCGCGGCCGTGCCGGTCGCAGCCGGGATCGTGGGACTGGCCGCCGGGATCGCGGCGCTGGTACGACGGCGCAAGCGGCCCCACCCTGCCGTCTCACCGAGCCCGTCGCCCTCAGCGCTTGGTGCCGCAGCCGCTGAAACGGCCGGATCCCCCAACACCCCCTCCGCCCGAGGGGAGGCCGCGGCCGATCCGCCACCGGGCGAGGCCGGCGTCCCCGCGCCCGCCTTGCCGTCTCCACCCCGCAACGGAGCGAGCCTGACGGCCCTGCTGGTGGCGGCGGCGATCCCGCTGGCCTGGCTGCTCGACGCCGCCGCGGGCGCACCCCTGGCCTTCAACAACCCTCTGGGCATGAACGCGGTGGTGGCGGGCCGTTTCTACGGGGTGTCGAATACGGCTTTCGCGCTGGTGGCCGGCGCGCTCATCGTCGTCATCGCCGGCGTCTGGGAGGTTCTGGGCGGCGGCCGGCGGAGCGCGCTGCTGGTGACAGCCCTGCTGGGCGGGGCGGCGCTGCTCGTCGATGGGGCCCCGCAGCTGGGCGCGGACGTGGGTGGTGCGCTGACACTGGTGCCGACGCTGGCCTTCCTCACTGCGGGCCTGGCGAATCTGCGCCTGAGCTGGCGGCGCTGGCTGGCCATCGGGGCCATAACAGTCCTGGTGGTGGGCGGCTTCGCCGTCGTCGACCTCCTCCGACCCGGTGAGCCCACGCACCTGGGGCGCTTCGCCCGTCAGGTGGCCGACGGCTCGGCCGCCGGCGTGCTGGGGCGCAAGGCCTACGCGCTGGTCGGTCCCTTCGTCACGAAGCCGGTCATGGCGGCAGCCCTGGCCTGCGCCGTGGTCGTCGTGGCAGCGGCCCTGTGGTGGGGACGCCGGCAGGTGCGGGCCTGGCGCAATGGCACGAGCCCCTACGCCTGGCTCGCCCCCACCGCCCACGGGGACAATCCACGCGTGGGGGACAGGAATCCGGTTCCCCAACGCGTGGAATGTCCCCCTCCGCGCGATGGGTGACAACGGCGCTGAAGTCCCTGGGGGTACTGACGCTCGTGGCCGTCCTGGTCAACGACTCCGGTGTCACGATGGCCGGCTTCATCCTGGCGGCAGCGGCTCCCGCCCTGCTGGCGCTGACGCTGGCCGGCAGTGAGTCGGCGCGCTAGCTCTCGGCCGTCTCCGAGGCGGCCTGCGAGCCCTCACCGTGGTGCGGCTTCTCGGCGGGCTCGACGTCGTCGTCGGCCTTGGGGGGCTGCGGCACGGCGCGGTAGGCGAAGAAGTGGTCCTGCTCGGCGGCCGCCCTGTCGAAGGAGGCGCGCGGCACACGGTGGCGACGCAGCTTACGCCGGGTCACGGCCCTCAGGACGTCCTTGTACTGGGAGGCGCGGTGCATCGTGCCGGCCCGGTCGTTACCGGTGACGCGGTGGGTGATGTCGCAGGGGACCTCGATGACGGCGAGCCCGGCCACGAGGACGTCGATGGTCAGGCCGACCTCCACCCCCCAGCCGTCGGCCAGGGGCACCGCCTTCTCATAGGCCTCGCGGCTCAGACATCGCTGACCGGACAGCGGCGCCACAGGCAGCCACCCGGTGGACAGCGAGATGGCCCGCCTGGCGGCGCGCACGACCCGGCCGCGGCCGCCGGCCCCGGACTGCTTGGGGGGCACCGCGATGGACATGTCGGCCACGCCGTCGACGACCGGAGGCACCAACTCGGCGCAGGAGGCGGCCGAGTCCCCCAGGTCGGCGTCGATGAACAGCAGCAGCCGGGCGGGACCGTCGGAGTAGTCGCGCATGGCGACGACGGAGGCCCCGGTCTCCATGGCGGAGGCCTTCCCGCGTGAGACGGAGTGGCGGACGGTCACGGCGCCGGCGGCGCGGGCGTGGTCCTGGGTTCCGTCGGTCGAGCCGTCGTCGACGACGATGACGAGGTCCACTCGCGGGATGGAGCGGCAGGCCCGGACAGTGGTGGCGATGCGCTCAGCCTCATCCTTGGCAGGGATGACCACGGCAACGCGCTGGTCGGGCCGCTTGGTGGAACTCACTCCCCCAGGGTATCCAGACTCCCGGCCTCCAGCCGATACCTGAGCGCCTCGTTATCGCACGCCTTTTTTGTGAGGCCCGTCAAGTTCTGCGATCTCATGCCATGCGGCGCGGAATCCTCGGGCTCCGCGCGCAGCACAGGCACGTCGCGCCGACCGCTGCGACACGCCGATGCGCCACGAGGAGAGCACCCCTCGCCACTTTCAGACTTTCCTGGGTGATCTTGTGTCAAACCTTCAGCATGGGACCACGGTCCCCGGAGAAACTGAGAAATCTTGCAGCAATGAATCAGGATTCCTCATTCGGGAGCTAGAGTCACGTATTTCGGCATGTCACACCCGGTTCTCGTGGCACAGTGGAGACAAGGAGCCCGTCAACGGAGCCGGGTTCCGCCGGCGCATTTCGCGTCCTTCCGTGTGCCGGGGCGACTCCCCTGCCGCCCCGGCACGCCTTGGCCCTCATCAGCCCTGCATCCTTCATGCAGGTCAGTGCAAGGCGCTTGCGAGCAGATCGAGCCCCACGCTGCCCAGGTCGATGCCCCGGTTGTGGAAGGCGCGCAAATCCAGCTCACCGCCCTCGGTGCGGGCCTGAGCCCGGGCACTGCGCCGACCGGCCTGCCAGACCCGCTCCCCCACCGCGTAGGCCAGCGGCTGGGACGGCCACCCCAGGTGCCGGGAGACCTCGAAGCGCAGGCGCCCCTCGGAGATCACGGTGTGGTGGCGCAGCACGGCGGTGACGGTCGCCCGGTTCCACTCGCGGCAGGCCCCCGGGAGCGCGGCGACGTCGTCGGGCACGGGGAGCCGGGAGTGGACGCCCAGGTCCACGAGGACCCGGGCCAGGCGCCAGCGGCGTGCCGCCAGGCAGCCGAAACGGTCCTCGGGCGTAGGCATGAGCCCGAGCTCGTCGGCGAGGGACTCGGCATACAGGCCCCAGCCCTCATCGCAGCCGGGCACGGAGCCCAAGTAGCGCTGCCAGGCGGTCAGGCGCGTACTGGTGGCATGCGCGCCGACGTGGACGTGGTGGCCCGGAACCGACTCATGCAGGACCGTGGTCCGCTCCATCCACGGCCACACCAGCTGCTCGCCGGCAGCCAGGGAGCGCATGACGACGCCGGGCCGACGCTCCCCGCCGGTACCGCGCGGCTCCTCGTAGTGGACGGCGCCGTCGCCGGGCTCCCCGAGGCGCACCCGGGGGCGGCCCAGGCCGTCGGGCGGGTCGAGGATCCGGCCGACGACGGCGTCCCAGGCCTCGTCGGCGACCTCCTGCGCCCAGATCGTGTAGTCCTGCGCGCGCACAGCGCGGGTCGGGTCGGCGCGCAGGTGCCGGTTGAGGCTGCCGGCATCGGCGCCGGGCCCCAGGATGTCGACGGCGATGGCGTCCTGCTCGGCGATGACCCGCCCCAGCTCCTCCGTGGCCCAGGCGTAGGTCTCCTCGGGGTCCACCCGGGTGCCCAGGACGCGGCGCATCCACAGGGCGTGGCGCTGCGGGCCGACCCCCTCGGCCTGGGGCGCCCGCGGCGAGAGCGTCGTACGCAGGTGGGAGGCGAAGTCCAGCGCGGCGCGGCGGGCGACGATGTCCGCCTCCTGCAGCTGGACGTGCAGAGTGGCCGGCAGGTCCTCAGGCAGCGCCTGGGTCCGGCGTCGGGCGAGGTCACGTGCCTGCCCGGCGACGACGTCGACCTGACTGAGCGGGGCGATCGCACCGGCCTCGGCGGAGGCGGACAGGGAGGCGGCCAGCCCCTCCAGGGCGGCGGGCAGCGCCTCCAGACGGGTGCGGTGCAGGTTCCAGGCGTCCTCCCACTTGGCCTCGGCCTCGGCGAGGTCCGCCTCCTCGGAGCCGGCACGGTCGGGCGCCTCGGGGGGCCGGTGCAGCTGGCGGGCGATCTGCTGGAACGGCGAGGAGAGGAAACCGAGGTTTCCACCCTCCTCCCCGGCGGAGATGAACTGGATGGAGGTCTCCAGGCGCTCCAGGAGGTGGCGGCGCAGGAGCTCGTCGGAGCCGGTCGAGTGCTCGACGGCGGCCACGCGGTGACGCAGGGAGCGCTCGGCACTGAGACGCTCGGCCAGTCCCGCGGGCGAGTAGTCGGGCAGGATGGTCCCGCCGGGCAGTCCGGTGCGGGCGGCCGCCTCGGGATCGTGGGCACACAGGAGTTGGGCGTACTCGTCGGCAAGGTCGCGCAGGACGACGCCGGCGGCCGCGGTCTCCGAGGGGGAGCGGACCGAGGAGCGGGTGGCGGCCTGGGCGGAGGTGTGAGCGGCGGGCGCCGCGGAGGATGCCGCCTCGACCTCGCGCACGCTCAAGGGGGCGCCGGCCGTGCGGACGGCCCGCCAGGTTCCTGAGCTCGGGTGCTGCGGGTGGACCGGCGGCCGCTCGGGCGGCCCGGTGCTCACCGGGCTGGTGGCGGGGGCGGGTGCGACGTCCGCCGTGTCGGCGCGGGCGTCCTGCGCATGGGAGCCGGTCGCGGATGCAGCGGGTCCGACTGGAGAGTGCTTCGAGGAGTGATCGGACATAACAAGCAGGCCTTTCGCTTCACTCGCCGCATGGCGTGCGGGCCCGGCGGCGACATTGCCGTCTCACCAGGGTGCCAGGAAGCGGAACAAAGGTCCATAGGCATCGCAGATCTGACGGCGAAGACAATTGGATGAATTGGCGGGCGCCCCACCCTGCTCGAAGACGGCGTGCGCAGGTGGGGACTGATGGTGAACGACGTGGGAACTGGCACTGGTGCTGATCCAGCCCCGGGGCACGTGACTCAACGATGAGCCCCGGCCGGGACCTCGGTAGCGGGCGAGGGAGCGGGACTCCCTATCCCCTCCTGCCGGCGCGGAGGCCCGAAAGGGGCTGGCCGGCGATCAGCAGGGGCTATCGGATAGCGGTCGAGGGGCATCGATGGCGACCGGCCGATGAGCAGGGGCGCAGCAGACTGACGCGCATGGCCGTCGACCGCGGCGCGCAGCCGCAAACAGGGCGGGTCATCAGTGCTCCTCTCATCTCGACGGGCCGGGACGCCCCGGTGCGGGGCGCTCGTCGTGCCGTTGTTGTGCTGTGATGGACGTGGCACGATTCAAGGACGCTGGGCCGGCAGTGTCAAGGATCTGCGGCCACGGTTCACCCATACCGATATTCGCGCAGGTCAGAGGCATCTTGGCGATCTGGGCGCATCGCTGCGCTGCCGCCATTGGGAGCGCTCACAGGCGAGCGCCGTGCCGTCGTCAGTCCGTACCCTCCGGCCCGGACCGACCGCATGGTGGTCACTCGTCATTGACAGCACGTGCCAGGTGTGCGCAACACGGCCCCACCTCAGCCTCCTCACCAAATCCCGCCGCACCCCAACTGTCCATATACCCCGCCACACCCCAACCGACCGCGCCTGCCCACCGATTCCCGGACCGCCACCGACACGGCCGGGGACATTCCGCGCGGCCAGGCGCGTCTCTCTGCGGCCAGGGGCATTCGACGCCGTCGGGGACAGCAATCCCGTCCCCGGGCGCGCGAGACGTCCCCGGCCGGAAGATAGTGTCCCCGCACACGCAGAATGTCCCCCGGCATGCCAGCGAGCTCTCGGTGACACGGCGTACGTTGGTCGCACCCAATGCCGCGCGCCTTCCGCTGAGTCGGGGGCACCGGTGCCCGCGGATGGCGACCGACAGCACCACCGCCGACACCACCTTCATCCGCGCAGCCCTGCGCGCCATCGTCACGATTGGAGACAGCTGATGACCGCTAAGAAGACTCTCAAGAAGACGGGCGACCGCACTCTCATCATCTACGCCCACCCCTACGACGGCTCCTTCAACCACGCCGTGCTCGAGGCCGCCACCTCCGCCCTGGACAAGGCGGGCCGGCCCTACGACGTCGTCGACCTCTACGCCGACGGCTTCGACCCGCGCATGCCCGCTGAGGAGCTGGCCCTGTTCACGGAGGGCGGCACGCTGGACCCGCTGGTGAGCCACTACCAGAAGCTCATCGAGGGGGCCTCGCGCATCATTGTCATCTGCCCGATCTGGTGGAGCGAGGTGCCCTCCATCGTCAAGGGATTCGTCGACAAAGTCATGAAACAGAACTGGGCCTACCACCCGACGGCCTCCGGGGTGAAGGGGCACCTCACCCACATCCAGCAGGTGCTGGTGCTCACCACCTCAACCGCCCCGACCTGGTTCCTGCGCCGGTTCTGCGGCAACTACGTCGGCTCGGTGTTCCTGGGAGCCGTCCTCAAGCAGCTGGGCATGGGCGGGCGAAGCTGGGTCAACTTCGGCAAGGTCGGCAAGACCGGCCGACGCCAGCACAAGAAGCACCTCAAGCGCGTGGCCCGGCTCGTGGTGAAGTGACGCATGAGCCCCGGTGTGACCGCGGCGCGCCAAGCCGAGCTGAACTCGGGACGAGACGAGTCCCGAACACTGGCGGAGATCCTGGCCATCACCCATTCCGCACTTCTGACGCAGGTGGTGCCGGAGGCGCCCGAGGGGCTGGTTGAAGCGGCCAAGCGCGCCGACTCGCTCGGCATCCTGGCCCGTATGCAGACCATGGGCGAAGCGCTGTCTACGCACCTGGGTCACTCCGCCTGCCTGGATCTCGCTGACCACCCGGTCGACACGGTCCGGGGCTGGGCAGTCTTCGCCCTGGTCTCCCAGGAGAAGGACGCCGACGTCGACATGCTGCTGGCCCTGGTGCGACCGGCCGCGGATGACCCGCACTTCGGAGTGCGCGAGTGGGCATGGATGGCGGTGCGACCGCACTTGGTGCCCCGGCTCGACGAGGCGATCCGCGCGCTGCGGCCATGGACCTCGGAACCCTCGGAGCGCATCCGGCGCTTCGCCAGCGAGTCGCTGCGTCCACGCGGCGTGTGGGCGCGGCACATCCCCGCGCTCAAGAAGGAGCCCGAGCGGGGCCTTCCGCTGCTCGAGCCGCTGCGTGCCGACTCCTCCCGCTACGTGCAGGACTCTGTGGCGAACTGGATCAATGACGCCGCCAAGACCCAGCCCGCCTGGGCCAGGGAGCTCTGCGAGCGCTGGCAGGAGGAGTCGCCCACCCCGGCCACTGAACGGATCATCAAGCGAGCGCTGCGCTCGATCCGGTGATGGTGTCGGCCAGCTGGTGGCCGAACCCGGACGGGCTGTCCTCTCAGTACTCACGCACCCCTCGATGGGGGCATTCCGCGCGGCCGGGTGCGCATCCTTCCGGGCGGGGGCATTCGACGCCGTCGGGGACAGCGAACCCGTCCCCCAACGCGCGAGACGTCCCCGGCCGGAAGAAAGTGTCCCCGCACGCGTGAGACGTCCCCGTCAGCGGGGGACGGTCAGGCCAGCAGGGGGAGTCGCCCGCCCCGGTCGCCATCGAGCCGGGCATTCTTCGCGGTGCCCCACAGAAATTCCGGAGGGCGACGCGAAAGATGCCCGGCTCGACGAGAGAAAGAGTCAGAGATTGACCTGGCGGGAGATGATGCCGGCCTTGGCGCGGCGGACCTCGGGGCTCAGGGGGCTGGTGTCGGCCAGTGCGGCCTCCAGGCGCTTGCCCATGGCCTGCAGCGGCTTGGTGAGCTCCTCGGCCTCAGTGCCGGGGACGAGCTCCCACACCGGGATGGCCAGGCCGTTGGCCCGGAAGGCGCCGACGAAGCGCGCTCCCTCCTCCAGGTCGGACTCGCGCGCGGCGTAGATGCGGGCGAAGGCGTTGAAGAACTCGTCCTCATCCTCCCCACGCGCCCAGCGCACGAACTCCTTGGCGCCCAGTCGGCACCAGTAGGCGTGCTCGACGCCGGGAACGGGCCGGGTCGGGGCGATCTCCTCCTTGGCGCGCTCGATGGCCTCCTCAATGACCTGGCGGGTCTGCTCGTCACCGGCCCCGGCCTGCGGGTCGATCCAGAAGTCGAAGGTCTCGCGCACGGAGACGACCGGCGGCTCAGTGGTGTCGAGGATGTCCTGAAGGCGCGGGCCGGGCTCGGGCAGGCCGTCGGTGCGCAGGGCCTGGCCCTCGGGCAGCTCGAGGGTGGCCAGGACGGCGGCGGCGACGTCGCGGGAGGCGTCCCCGGAGTGCATGGAGGTCTGCATGGCCACGAGGACCTCGCCGTCGGAGCGTTTGAGCCCCTGGACGAACTCGGGAAGGAGCGTGACGAGCTGGATCTGCTTGCCCCCGTACTCCTTGGTCAGGCGCACGGTGGCCGTGGCGGCCGGGATGATCTGGGCCATCGCCACGAGGTCCTCCTCGGCCGGCAGACCGGCGAAGGGACGGGCGACGAACTCGATGCTCTGCTTGCGGGGCTTGGCCGACGCGGCGGCCGGACGGCGCCCGTGGCGCTTCTTCTTCGACATGCCCGTCAGCCTACCGGCCACGCGGCGCCCCACCCAGGCCGACGGCGAGCCGTCGCCGGCCCATGACGCGCCTCACGGCAGTTCTCCCCACCGGTTTCCCTCGACGTCACAGGGGGAACAGTCCCGCCGCCGCATGGAGTGGGGAATGCTAGTCCCATGCGATTCAGTGCGGTGGGCCTTCGGCACCTGGGGATCCGTGTTGCTCGAATGGCCTGGAGCAGCCGGCTGCTCAAGACTGCACTGGTGCTCGTCGTCATCAGCGTGTTCCTCACGCTCGCACAAACGTGGGCTCAGCAGCGACCAGTCATGGCGTCCTCACTCACTCAACCGGAGGCGCCGGCGTACTCGACCTGGCAGGCCTCGGCCGAGGCGAAGGAGACGACGTCATGCGACACCTCCACCGGCACGAGCCCCGCACCGGGAACCCAGTGGACTGAGGCCTGGCGCTTCGACAGCGGAACCGACCCATCCGCGACTCTGAGCTCCCCCGTGATCCACCGATGCGGGAACTACCTCGTTGTGGAGTCCCGTGAAAAGAAGTCCACTCTGCGCGGTTACCTCCTTGACAAGGCAGGCCCAAGGATACTGTGGGAGCTGCCGGACAAGAACATCCACGTATGGGGATCCCCTTGGTGGGGCGGGCACTTGGTTCTCAATCACGAGATTCTCGATCCGGCCACCGGGCGCACAGAAGCCGCCCCGTGGTCCTCACACGACTGGCCGTACGTCATCTCCCCTCATCTCATCATCACCTGCGACACCTACAGCAGCACCAACCGGTGCAGCGCCTGGGACTGGAGCGGCGGGCGCCCCACTCGGCGCTGGGAGCGCAGGTACGACGCCCAAACCACCCCTCTGCCGTCAGGAATCGCAGGAGATGACGCCACTGGAAGCATCCTGGTGTCGGCCGTCTCGGTTAACAACAACTATGCGGCACGGACTGGTCTCATGAACCTCGCTGACGGGAGCGTCCGCAACGACTGGGCGGGCGAGGATCTGGGGAGGGAATCGACATACATCCCCGCGCACGACGGGTGGATCCACATCCCCCGGGACTCCGAGACCGCTGAGGCCTACTCCCTTCAAGGAGAGCCGAGGGGGACATTCCCCCTCTCCGGGAGCAATGCGGCGCTGCTCCTGTCGGAATCGGGAACCCCCACCGTGGAGCAGTTCCAGCGGGCCTACGAATCGGGGGACCTCTCCTGGGCCACGTACACCGTCGAGTGCGCCTCCCCCAGCGCCTGCACATTCAACGGCACCCCCGTGACACTGCCCCTCGAGAAGGGCCTCGACCGGACTCCGGGGCGAGGCACGCTGCAGCTCGGCTGGCATCTCACCAGCGACCGACACATCCTGGCGGCCCCGTTCGCATTCCACCGCCAGTGGAGCCAGTCGACAAACGATGAAACATCCCTCGTCATCGACACCCGCACGTCGCAGGTCATCGCCCCTCCGGGGACGTCGGCGCACATTCAGGCCAATCTCACCGACCCGCATCTGATGATCGGTATCCACGGCACCGAGATCGTCGGCTACACGCCCACCTCGTGACGGCCCGCCTACACCCGCGCCGCGGTTGCCGTCGACGTCGCGGCAGCGGCATTGGCAACCACATCGCGACGTCGTGCCACCGCTGTTTCCACGGTGGCCACGAGACGAGAGATCCGATCCAGCTCGGCCAGCGCCGCAGCCGGAGCGATCTCGCCTTGATCCAGGCTGTTGGTCAACTCTCCCAGCCTCCGATTCTGGTGGCCGACCCAGTTCTGCACAGCCTCGACATGGAGCCCGGACCGACGGCGACTTGCGGATCGCACCATCCGAGTCACCGATCTCAGGTTCTCAAGAACCGGTTCCTGCAGCTTGCCCCAGACCTGCTCCCAGGTCGGGGACATCGTCAGCATGGACACGGTGTCCACGATGACGTCGTCGCCGTCATCAAGGGCTGCGGAGCGCCGCTCGAGCTCGAGGGCCTCATGTTGAACGCTCTTGCTGAACCAGTCGATGCCTCGAGGTTCACCGAATCTGTTCCAGGCTCGTGCGACGTCGTCATACTCGGCCTCGAAGCGCTGGTAGCGCTGTGCGAGCTGACGAGACTCCGGTGAACCGGGCTCGAGCGTCCCCACGCGTAGGGCCGTTGAGTCGTAGTCGTAGGTCACCTGTGCGTAGGAGCGGGCAGCTGCTCGTGCCCGACGACGGGCGCTGAGCCCTCTCCGACAGTAGATGACGAGTCTGACCACGCCTGCCACGCACAGCACCCCTGCACCGACGACGCCGATACCCGAGACCGTCATGCCGTAGGGACCCAGGTAGGTCTCAGCTTGACGTCCCATCGCCACGACGCCGCCGTTCCAGTCCTGAGCGGCGAAACGAGAGGCCGCCGCGTCCTGGATGGCGACCTGCTCGGATCGCTCCAGTGACACGTCTGCGCCGGGGTAGAAGGCCATCTGGTGCGCGTGAGGGGCAACCGCGATGACAACCACTCCTTCTTTCCAGCGACCTCCGCCCGAGGCTCGAAAGTCCTGTTGGTAGTCGAAGATGTTCTCGGCGTAGTTCGCGGTGGCGGCATCCAGGTTGTTGATGCCCCACCCCGTCAGCGAGACGACTTCGAAACGAATATCCTGCCGGAATCTCAGACTCTGCAGATCACGCTGAAGAGCCTGGGCATCGAAAATGCCGGCCTCATCGCGAACATTGACAGTGGGGACATGACCTTGCCGAAAAGGCCCAAGAATCGCGAGTGGAAGCGCAGAGATCATCAGCGCACATAGCACAATATTTGCAACAAACGTGATGACATCGGAGATGCTGCGTCGCCGATGCCCCTGAGCACCTCTCCCTAAGACCATCGTATTGCCCACTTCCGCTTCTTGCTGGGTTCACGCTTCCACCAGGGATCCCTGTATAACATGGCGTACCGGTAGGCGTTATATACATCCATCACTGGGGTACTCACAGACAGTGCACCCACACCCTCACCCGTCACCGCGACCTCATCAACCGCGGGCGACCTCGTGAGCATGCGCACGGTGCTTGACATTCTCGGCACGCCTCCCCAGCGGTCATTGGGCTTCAGTCCCTCGTCACCAGGAGCCTCCTGCCCGCCAGGCCCGATTTGAGCACCACCCAGCATCATGGAGATCTTCCAGCTCGGGTTGCTGCTACGCGAGTTCATGTACTTCTTATACCGGCGACGACACCTCCTCCTCTCACCCTTCGACATTCCAGCAAATACGCCATCAACAAAGCGTTCCGCGATCTGCCTCAGTTCCAACACAACGCGCCCCAGAACATCGAGCCCCTCTACAGGTCTTAACTGACCTTGAGACAGCCTGCCTTCAAGACCGTCAACCATCGAGCGCAGGGAGGCCACTTGCTGCATCGCGCTCGTGAGCTGCAAGTCATACGCGCGCCCACCTGACGTGGCGAACCGCTTGACTGCCTGCATATCTGCGAACACTGCATCGCACTCGTTCTGCCACGCGTCCCGCCAGAACTCTGTCAGGGACAACAGTCGAGCACAGTTGATCACCGCCTGCTGAACGGCATTCAACTGCATTGAGTAGGCTTTGACATAGGCGGATTGCCGCCCCACTCTCAGTCCGTACCACTGCAGTCCCACAGGGTTCCCCAACGCACCCCATGATCGCTCAAGTCGACGATAGTGCTTCTGAAGCACCATATACCTGGCAACAACCTGAACCCCATAAGGCTCGTCAACAGGAATGAGCGACGTGAACGTACTCATATCGGCACGCCGACCAACCACCCGCTCGTATGCCTGACGAGCCTCCTCGATGCCCGCACGAGCCTTTTTACCCCGAGCCACATAGTATCGAAACCAAAGTGACGCCAACCCCATGAAAATCAGGAATAATGTCACCCTATTGAGGAAGCGGATAAGATGAAACTGCTGGCCAATGTTGCTGGAAGCGGCATTCACAGCAGTGACCACGAGCGCATCCTCGTCACGGTGGCTCTGGCTCAGATACTTTTGAATCGAGTACCACACCGCACTTTGGCCGTCCGAGTCAATCTCCAGATTCGGCCCGTAAAAGAAGTTCCTCCCCTGTCCTGCCAGCACATCATCATAGTCGGTATGTGGCGCTTGAGCGACGATCATCACGTTATCGGCCCAGCGCCCTGAGTCCTCCCACGAGATCCATGGGACATCCGTGGGGTGGGTGCGAGCGTAGTTCCGCACTTCCTCCTGAAGGCTTTCGACTTTAGAATTCGGGAGATTCACGACCACCACATGGGTCGCCTGCCGGAAGGTGAGCTTCTCAAGCTCCGACTTGACCTGGTCCCGATGAAGAATTCCGGCCTCATCATGGATCTCCACCGTCGGGTGAAATTGTTTCGCAGGATAGAAGGGCGATTTCCCACCGTTGATAATGAATGGCGCCATCACAAGGGCCACACCAATGAGGAGATTACCTACATACCCGAGGATCGCTCGTATCCCACCGAGCTCAGAGACTGTTGGCGGCTTCTTCACAGAGCAGTACCCCCAGGATTTTGGATCGTGTCCACCCGAGTCGCGGCGCCGGCGTTCACAGCGGCGTCAAGCTCGACCAAACTGGCCGTCCTCTCAGCGAGACGAGCGGCCTGAGCACGAACACCGCGACCGAACCATTGAGCACCCCGCGGCTCTCCGAAGTCCTTCCATGCTCGACTGACGGTGTCATACTCGTCCTGGAATCGTCGGTAGTCGGAACCAACATCCCGACTCTGACGGGACCCCTCCGGCAGGGTTCCTGCCTGCAGCTCGGTGAGATCGTAGGTGTAGACGACCTGCATCATCTTCTTGTGGGCAGCTCTGCCAAGGCGCCGGGCGGTGACGCCCCGCCATATGTAGAAGGCGAGCCATCCAGTTCCCGCCATGAAGGCGAGGACCGCACCGGCGACCCGCATCATCGCGCTGTTCCCACCGCCTGAACCGATGTATGCCGCCAGCTGCTGCCCCATCGCCACGGCTCCGCCATCCCAGTCGTCCTGGGCGTAGTGGCTTCCCGCGGCGTTCTCGATCGCCTCCCGCTTGTCGGCAGACAGCTGCACGTCCTTCGCCGCATAACAACGCACCCAATGGGACTCGGGCGCCACCACGAAGAGGATCGTTCCATTCACCGGACTATCGACTCCGGTTCCCTGGAACCAGGGGGAGCCCTGCGTACTGTCGCCAGCGTACTTGACGGTCTCCTCGTCAATGTTGCCGATACCGGCTCCGGGGACCGAGAGCACAACGATACGAACCTCACGATCGTAGTGCTGCGCCTCCAGGCCGCGGCGAAGAGTCTGCTCGTGATAGATGCCGGCCTCATCGCGGACGACCACATCGGGACGATGCCCAGATGCGGAGGGGTAGATGAGCACCGCCGGCAGAAGCAGGATCGCGATCAATGCTCCGGCAATATTCATCACGAACATTGCGACCGCTCGAAGACCTCCAAGGCGGATGATCGCAGATTGCTTCATGTGACATTCCTTGTTAATAACCGAGCCAACCTCGAACGACGTACCACCTCCGCTCTCGGCAGGTTGAGGTTAGCAGCATCAATCGACCGCTCTAGACCAAATGTATTCAGTTCGTCGTTGCGGGCCAGTGGACCAGCGCAGAACCCGGCTCAGAAGCTCGAGGAGGAGCCCGCCCCGGAGAATCCGCCGCCGCCCCCGGAGAAGCCGCCTCCTCCCGAGGTTCCGCCGCCCGGGGTGAAGGTTGACGCCGCGCTGTAGCCCATCACCAGGGACGAGACCGGAACGAAGGAACGGAAGGCCGCGTTGTCGAAGCCAGTGAGGCCGGCGATCGCCGGCGACGCCGAGTTGACGCGGATCGTGGCATGGGGGTCGTAGTTGCCGTAGGCACCGCCCAGGGACCAGGCGCCGCCGTAGGCCGCGTATCGACCGGAGCCGCGGTAGCTCTCGAAACGGCGACGGCGCTCGTCGGCGTACCGCGAGGTGTCGACGTCGATGGCGTAGCATGCCAGGCCGTCGGCCTCCCTGTGGGTGGCGTCGGCGATCAGGTCGAGCTCGTCGAGGGCCTGAGACGGCTGGAGCCTGCCCGCCGAGAGGTCCATCGTCATGCGGCCGAGGCGCTCATGAAACCAGCGAACCTTCTCCCGCGTGCCCATCGTGTTGACCGGCAGCCTCCCGGAGGAGTCGATCTTCTGGCACAGGGTGAGCAGCGCCTGGAGGTCCTCCAGCAATGGGCCCTGCTCGTTGTACCAGGCCTGCTCCCAGCCACGGTCCTGATTGAGGAAGGTCGCGGTGTTGGCCACGACGTCGTCGAGCGTGTCCAGCGCGGCCGATCGTCTTCGTAAGTCGGTCGCCCTGCGGAGCATGGAGAGTCCGAACCACTGGGTGCCCCGGGGGCTCCCGAAGTCCTGCCAGGACCGGGCCAGGTTCGCGTACTCGTCGCGGAACCAGTGGTAGCGGGCCATGACCTGCGCCCCGTGGGGTTCCTCGGTGGGGATTCGCAGGGCGTGCCGTTCAGTGGCCCGGTAGTCATGGGCGACCTGCGTGTAGTGGCGCTGCGCCTCGCCGGCCCGACGGCGGGCCGTGAGTCCTCGCCACAGGTAGACACCGATACCGGCGGCACCGATCCCGGCGACTGGGAAGGACACCTGCAGGAAGAAGGCTCTCAGGTCGCTGCGAGGCTTACCGACGTACTTCGTGGACTTCTTCCCCATGGAGACCAGACCCCCGTCCCAGTCCTTCTCCCGGAACTGGGACTTAGCGGCGTCCTGGATGGTGCCCTCCTGGCTGCTCATCACCTTGACGTCCTCACCGAAGTAGCAGCCCACCTTGCGCGAGTCGGGGGCGACCGCCAGGATCACCAGGCCGTCACTCCAGTACTTGGGGTTCGACGTCGAGATCCACGGGACATCAGTGTCGCTCGCATGCGAACGGGCATACTCCAGCACAGCGTCGTCGAGGTTGTCGATGTCCTCACCCGGCACCGTGAGGACAGCCAGGTGGACCTGCTTGCGGAACTCCAGATTCTTGAGCGTGGCGCTCAGCGCTGCGCTGTCAAGCACGCCGGCCTCGTCCTGGACCTCGACCGTGGGCCGGTAGGTGGGCACCGTCTCCTTCTTCGATGGCCAGAGCCACACGATCAGCGGCGAGAGGACCAGGGTCAGGCCCAAGACCATGACGGCGGTAAAGGCCACCACTGAACGGGCTCCACCCGAGCGTGTGGCGGGGTTCTGCCCCAGCTGCTCCATCCGAGCCTCACTTCCCTCCTGAATCCCTACTGCCTGGACGTTTTCGGTGCCGATACTAGCGAGGGCCGGGCGGCCCCGGAGGCGGGCAGAGCCAGCACCGACAGGAGCCCGCCCGCACCGGCTCAGAAGCTCGAGGAGGAGCCCGACCCGGAGAAGCCACCACCACCGCTGTAGCCGCCGGAGAAGCTGCTTCCCGAGAAGCTGGACCCGGAGCTGGAGCTGCTCGACGGCGTGTAGGAGGAGGCCGAGCTGTATCCCACCACCAGGTCGGAGACCGGGGTGAAGGAACTGAAGGACCCGCCGGCGCCGACGCCCGAGCTGGACGAGCCGGATGAGCCGATAGCAGAGATGGCCGGAGACGAGGGGTTGAGGCGGATCGTCGAGTGCGGGTTGTAGCTGCCGTGTCCCCCGCCCAGATACCAGTAGCCGGCGTAAGCGGCATCCGTGGACGAGCTCGAGTCGTCGTAGCGTCGACGGCGCTCGTCGGCGTACCTGGAGGTGTCGGCGTCAATGGCCTCGCGTGCGAGCCGAGAGGCCTTCGTCTTCGTCTCACTGGCGATCTCGTCGAGCTCGTCCAGCGCAGCCGAGGGCTGGAGCAAACCGTCCTCCAGTCCGGCGGTCATGTCGTCCAAGCGTTGCTTACGGGAGCGGACCCAGTCCCGCTCCTCCTTGGCGCGCTCGGCGATCGCAACGTTCTCGGCGGCGTCGGAACTGTCGACCTGGTGGCACAGTCTCCGCAGCGACTGCAGGTCCTCCAGGACCGGCCCCTGCTCGTTGCTCCAGACACGGTCCCAGCCGGGCGACAGACTCAGGAAGGTGGCGGTGTTGGCGATGACGTCGTCGAGGGAGTCCAGGAGCTCAGAACGCTTTTCCAGCTCGGTGGCCCGTCTCAGCACCGACATGCCGAACCACTGGGTGCAGTGGGGGTTGCCGAAGTCCTGCCAGGAGCGGGCGACCTTCTCATACTCCTCACGGAACCACCGGTAGCGGGCCATGACCTGGGCGCCGTGCGGCTCATCCTCGGGAATCGTGCCGGCCAGGAGCTCGGTGGTCTCGTAGTCGTGAGTGACCTGCGAGTAGTGGCGCAGCGCCTCGCGCGCCCGGCGTCGCGCCGCGAAACCGCGCCACAGATACCACGAGAGCCAGACGAGGCCCACAAGTGCCGAGATTCCGGGCAGGACGTAGGTCGTGCCCACATCACCGCCTCCGGGCCGACCGATGACGTCGGCGGTCTTGGCCGCCATGGAGAGAGTGCCCCCGTACCAGTCGGCCCGGCGGTACTGGTTCTTGGCGGCGTTCTGGATGGCGGCCTGCTGCTCCAGGGGGACCGCGACGTCCTCACCGAAGTAGCAGCCGACCTTGCGCGCCTCCGGGGCGACCGCCAGGATCACCAGGCCGTCGCTCCAGTAGTTGGGATTCGACGTCGAGATCCACGGGACATCAGTGTCGCCCTGGTGCGAGCGGGCGTACTCCAGCACAGCGTCGTTGAGGTTGTCGACGTCCCAGCCCGGGACTGTGAGCACGGCGACGTGGACGTCCTGACGGAAGCCCATCGCCCGAATCTCCTTGGCCAGTGGCTCGCTCTGGAGCACCCCGGCCTCATCGTGGACCTCCACGCTGGGGTGATGGCTCTCCCCGAAGGGCCAGATGACCATGATCGGCAGCACGGCGATGAGGGCCAGGCTCACCACCACATTGGCGACGAAGGCCGTCACCGACCAGATTCCACCGAGCCCGACGATGCCGGACTGTTTCATGTGCTTCATCAGAACTTCCTTCCTCTGACGTGAGCCTGGCGTGTGAGGTGTGCCGACGTCAGCATCCCGGGAAGGTCCCGTCCCCGAGATATCCCGCACCGGCATTCAGGAACCGTCGTGGTCCGGCGTTCCTTCCGGGTCCGACGACGTCCAGCAGGGCGTGGGGACCCGGGCGGGCGGAGGCTTCGCCGTCGAGAGAACCGAGAGAGCTGCTGAGGGGAGGCTCCGCACCGGCCGCACTGAGCGACAGGCCATGCCCCGCCCGACGAGCATCGGCCGCCATCCAGGCAAGCTCGTCAAGCGCCGCCGAGGGCTGCAGCAAGCCGGCCGACAGCTCCGCGGTCATCTCGCTGAGGCGCTGGTGGTAGGCCCGCACCAGCTCGCGCACCTCCACCGTGCCCCGGGGAGTGAACGCGCAGGAGTCGATCCACTGGCACTGGCCCAGGAGCAGGTCGAGCTCATGAAGAACCGGCTGCTGCTCCTGGCGCCAGAGCCTCTCCCAGTTGGAAGACAGGCTCAGGAACGCGGCGTTGCTGGCGATGATGTCGTCGGTTGACTCCAGCGCGGCCGAGCGCCGCTTGATCTCACGGGCCCGCTGGAACACTCCCGGTTCGAACCACTGGGCGCCCCGGGGGCTGCCGAGGTCCTGCCAGGAGCGGGTCAGGCTCTCGTACTCGTCACGGAACCAGCGGTAGTGGGCCATGACGTGGGCGCCGCGGGTCTCGCCTTCAGGGATGAGACGGGCATGGAGCTCGGTGACCTCGTAGTCGTCGGTGACCTGCGCGTAGTGCCGCAGCGCCTGCTCGAACATGCGCCGTGCGGACAGACCGCGCCACAGGTAGTAGCCGACGCCGCCGGCGCCCAGCAGGGCCGGCAGGAGCGTGAGGGCGGCGAGCGAGGGCGCCCACACCGCTACGGCCACCGGTGAGAGCGCCGCCGCCAGGCCCGCCGTCATGATGGCGCAGAAGGACAGCAGCGAGCGGATCCCTCCGAGGCGGATGACGAGGGGAAGGCGCGTGGGCGGCATCGTCTTCCTCTCATGAAACCTCGACGTGGGTCCTGGCCGGCTGGTGACTCTGCGGCCGCCAGCCGTGCCTCATCCTTACCCGCGGTTACGCCGTCTGCCATGGGGAGAGCAACACGGGGCGCCCTCGATAAGAGGACACCCCGTGGACGTGGAACCGGGAAAGAGCCTAGTGAACGGGTCGCCCCACCGGCAGGATCAGACACCCTGTGCCGGTGGGGCGGCGCCCCACCGGATGCAGCCGGCCCCGGTTCGCACCCGTACGACCGGCGCTGGTCTGGCACGTGGCGGAGTGGCTTCAGTGACTGCTCTTGATCGGACCGGTTCAGGACCGGACCGGCTCAGGACCGGGCGGCGATGGCCTCGATCTCAACGCCGGCCCCCAGCGGCAGGGCCGCCACCCCGAAGGCGGCCCGGGCCGGGAGGGTCTCACCGGTGAAGTAGCGGGCGTAGACCTCGTTGACGGCGGCGAAGTCGGCGATGTCGGCGAGCAGGACCGTGGTCTTGACGACGTCGTCGTACCCGAGCCCGGCCTCGGCCAGGATGGCACCCACGTTCTTGAGGACCTGCTCGGCCTGGGCCTGGATGTCGCCCTCGACGAGCGCACCGGTGGCCGGGTCGAGCGGCACCTGCCCGGAGACGAAGACGAGCGAGCCGGCCCCCTGACCGGTGGAGACGCCCTGGGAGTAGGGGCCGACGGCGGCGGGGGCGTTGGTCGTGGCGATACGGCTGACGGTCATGGGTTCCTCGTTCCTGCTGGACGCTGGGGTTCGGCCGCGTCCCCGGCGAGCGGAGCGGCGGCCCGGGTGACAGCGCAGTGGCGCCGACGCCCGGGCCAGACTACCCATGCCTCCGGATTCACCCGCTTCCTAGACTCGGGGTGGCCACCCGCCTCCAACCCGCCACCTCCACCCCGCCGGCCGGCGGTACGGACAGCGGGCATGGCCCCGACTGGCCGCGCCCGCCCCACCGCCCGGGACCTACGGCACTTCCACGACGGCCCTCGCGGCGAGCCCTCGCACAACTCCACCATCGTTGGACTTAGCGCCTCGCCGACCACCGCGTCCCGGCCTCGGAACAGCCAGTGTTTCGCACAGCGAAACGGGCTGATGCGGCCAGTGGCACGTGACACACTGTGCCCATGCACGCACGCGCAGGACAGCCAGCACAGCCCGAAGACCTCATCGACGTCGACGAGGTCGTCTCCGCCTACTACGACCTCGTCCCCGACCCCGCCGTCCCGGCCCAGAAGGTCGTCTTCGGTACCTCCGGGCACCGCGGCTCCTCTCTGGACACCGCCTTCAACGAGGCCCACATCGTGGCCACGACCGCCGCCATCGTGGAGTACCGCCGCTCCCAGGGCACCGACGGCACCCTCTACCTGGGGCGCGACACGCACGCCCTGTCCGAGCCGGCCTGGCGCACCGCCGTCGAGGTGCTCGCCGGTGCCGGGGTGACCACCGCCGTCGACTCCCGTGGCGCCTACACGCCCACCCCGGCGGTCTCGCACTCCATCCTCCTGGCCAACGGTGCCGGGACCGAGGCGGGGGTGCGCACGAGCGGGCCCGGCCTGGCCGACGGCATCGTGGTGACCCCCTCCCACAACCCGCCGCGCGACGGCGGTTTCAAGTACAACCCGCCCACCGGCGGCCCGGCCGGCTCGGAGGCCACCACGTGGATCGCCAATCGCGCCAACGAGCTGCTCACCTCCGGGTGGCAGGACGTCCCGCGTATCCCGGTCCCCGAGGCCCTCGACGGCCCCCACATCATCAAGCACGACTACCTGGAGACCTACGTCAACGACCTGGAGAGCGTCATCGACCTCGAGGCGATCCGCAAGGCCGGCGTGCGCATCGGGGCCGACCCGCTGGGCGGCGCCTCGGTGGACTACTGGGGTGCGATCGGTGAGCGCTACGGCCTGGAGCTCACGGTGGTCAACCCCGAGGTGGACCCGGCCTGGCACTTCATGACCCTGGACTGGGACGGCAAGATCCGCATGGACTGCTCCTCCCCCAACGCCATGGCCTCGCTGCGCTCGACGATGACGCCCGACGCCGAGGGCAAGACCCCCTACGACGTCGCCACCGGGAACGACGCCGACTCCGACCGCCACGGCATCGTCACCCCCGACGGCGGGCTGATGAACCCCAACCACTTCCTGGCCGTGGCCATCGAGTACCTCTTCACCCACCGGCCCGGCTGGCCCGCCGACGCAGCCGTCGGCAAGACCCTGGTCTCCTCCAGCCTCATCGACCGGGTGGCGGCCGCGATCGGGCGCACTCTCATCGAGGTGCCGGTGGGCTTCAAGCACTTCGTGCCCGGGCTGCTCGACGGCTCGATCGGCTTCGGCGGCGAGGAGAGCGCGGGGGCCTCCTTCCTGCGCAAGGACGGCACCGTGTGGACCACGGACAAGGACGGCATCATCCTGGCCCTGCTGGCCAGTGAGATCATCGCCGTCACCGGCAAGTCCCCCTCCCAGTTGCACGAGGAGCAGGTGGAGCGCTTCGGCGCCAGCGCCTACGCACGCATCGACGCCGCCGCCTCCAAGGAGGAGAAGGCCAAGCTCGCCGCCCTGGCCGCCGAGGACGTGACCGCCACCGAGCTGGCCGGCGAGGAGATCACCGCCCGCCTGGTCGACGCGCCCGGCAACGGGGCCCCCATCGGCGGGCTCAAGGTCACCACCGAGGACGCCTGGTTCGCCGCGCGTCCCTCGGGCACGGAGGACGTCTACAAGATCTACGCCGAGTCCTTCAAGGGCGCCGACCACCTGGCGCAGGTGCAGGAGGAGGCCAAAAAGGTGGTCGCCGCGGCCCTGGGCGGCTGACGACGCAGGCGCCTTCCTGTCTCGCGCCACCCTGCCCACGGGGACATCCTGCGCGTACGGGTGCGTGTCGTTACGGCCGGGGGCATTCGACGCCGTCGGGGACAGCAATCCTGTCCCCGGGCGCGCAGGATGCCCCCGGCCGGAAGAAAATGTCCCCACACGCGCAAGACGTCCCCGACCGTGACGGCGGGACGCGCGGAGACGGTGGTGCATGCTCGACGTCGGTCTACCGACTGGTGAAAATATGGCCATGGGTACCAACGACTCCCCCGTCCTCCACATCCGCACGGCCCGGACAGCCCGGGCGGAGCAGGCGCAGGACGCGGCCATGGCCGCCGCCCTGGAGGCCATCTGCTTCCCACCCGAGCAGGCCGCCAGCCCGACGACGATCGCCGAGCGGATGGCTACCTACGCCGACCACTTCTGGCTCATCGAGGACGAGGGCGGCATGCTGCTGGCGCTGGTCAACGGCCTGTGCACCCACGCGCGCGATCTGAGCGACGAGATGTACGAGGCCCCCACGATGCACGACCCCGACGGGGCCTGGCAGATGATCCTCGGCGTCGCCACGGCTCCCGCCGCCCAGGGGCAGGGGCTGGCCACCCGACTGCTGCGCACTGTCATCGAGACAACGCGCGCCCACGGCCGCCAGGGTCTGGTGCTCACCTGCCTCGACGACCTCGTGGGCTTCTACGCGCGCCTGGGTTTCGTCGACGAGGGCCTGTCCGCCTCCCACCACGGCGGCGTGCCCTGGCACCAGATGCGGCTCACCCTGCCCTGAGTACCCCGCAGCATTCGGACGTCACCGCGGCGGCATCTTCCTCCCGCCTCCCTACCTAGCACCGCCCTGCCCTGCCCACGGGGACATTTCACGCGGCCGGGCGCGTCTCGTTCCAGCCGGGGGCATTCGACGCCGTCGGGGACAGCAATCCCGTTCCCGTACGCGCAGGACGTCCCCGGCCGGAAGAAAATGTCCCCGCACGCGCAGGATGCCCCCGGCCGGAAGAGAATGTCCCCGAACGCGTGAGACGCCCCCGGGCTGGAGTGGAACGTCCCCGGGCGCGCCGGATGTCCCCAGCCACCGTCACCGCTACCTGACCCCGCCCCGGCCCCCACCGTCCCCACACGCGCGGAAAGTCCCCGCAGACGGCGACCCTCCGGGTGCCACAGGTCGCCGGGTGCAAGCCCCCTCCACAGGGCCGACGACGTCGGGCGCCTCCTCCCGCGCATCGCCCCACGATGGGAGGCATGAGTATCACCACCCTCGAACGCACCGGCCCAGCGCACAGTCTCAGCCCAGCACCATCGCTGCCGCTGCTCCTCACCTCCGATCCGGTCATGACCGGGGCATCCCGCCTGTTCGCGGGCCCGGGACTCACCCGCATCGCCCCGGGGACCTACGTGCCCTCCCAGGAGTGGGCGGAGGCCAGGCCGGACCTGAGGCACATGACCCTCATCCGGGCCGCGATGGCCAAGACCCGCGGCGACGTCGTCCTGCTCGGCCCATCGGCGGCCGTGTGGCTCGGGCTGCCCCTGGTGGGCCGCCTCCCCGGGCGAGTGCAGTGCCTCCGTCTCAGCGAGGCCCGGGCGCGCACGGCACTGCTTCAACGCCACCGCCGCCCCGGCCTGGGCGACCTGCTCAACGCATCCGGCGCCCATACCTCATCCGTCGCCGACACGGTCGTTGACCTGGCCCGGTGGGGCGGGCTCACCCAGGGCGTCTGCGCCATGGACGCCGCCCTGGCCGCCCACCTGTGCACCCGCGCCGAGCTGAACGACGCCGTCGACCACCTGGGCACCGGCGCCCGCGGCATTCGCAGTGCCCGCACCGCCATCCACCTGACCGACGCCCGCTCCGAATCTCCCGGCGAGTCCCTCTCCCGCGTGCGCATGTGGCAGGCCACCCTGCCCCACCCCGACCTCCAGCACGAGGTCCACATCGACGACCACACCTACCGCCTCGACTTCCTGTGGCCCCGCACCAAGGTGGTCGGCGAGTTCGACGGCCGCATCAAGTACCGCAAGAACAGCTTCGGCAAGGACGCCGAGGACACCGTCCTCAACGAGCGCCGCCGCGAGCTCGCCCTGACCCGCACCGGCTACGACGTCGCCCGCTGGACCTGGGAGGAGGCCTGGCCAACCGACGCCTCCGCCATGCTGCGCGAGCTCGCCCGCCACGGCATCCACCCCACCGGCGTGCGCTGGTAAGACGCCACCGAGCCGGGCACCGCCCCCTGCCCACGGGGACATTCCACACGGCCGGGTGCGTCTCGCTGCGGCCGGGGGCATTCGACGCCGTCGGGGACAGCAATCCCGTCCCCGCACGCGCAGGATGCCCCCGGCTAGGAGAAAGTGTCCCCGGCCGGAAGAGAACGTCCCCAGCCAGCGCTGGGGGCAAGCGATTAGGGTGAGGGCGTGAGTCAGTCCCGCCCGTCGAGGCCGTCCAAGCACCACGTCGAGCACCCCTCCGCGCACACCGATCCCCCGCGCCCGACGCCGGCCGCCGGATCGGCGGACTCCCCCGTGCCTTCCGCGTCCTCCGCGCCTGCCGGCTCCCCGACGAGCCCCGCGGCCGCGTCAGCTGACCAGGCCCTGACGCCGCTGGGAACCACCTCGGCACCATCGGGCGTCACCGCGCCGCGCCGCGCCCCCTCTCAGCAGTCCCGCCCCGGCCCGCAGGACGACATCATGCTGGCCACCGGAAAGCCCCGGCAGACCGAGCGCCCCAAGCCACCCACCCAGGAGCAGATCCGCCGCCAGCCCGGCCGCAAGGCCTGGGTGCCCAACCAGCACGGGGCCTGGTCGATGCTGGTGCTGCCGCCGATCGTCGGCTGGATCGTGGGCGGCTTCAGCTGGGTGAACCTCCTGTTCCTTCCCGCCTGGTGGGGCGGCTACCTCACCTACTGGTCCTGGTCGCAGTGGCTGCGCACCCGCTCGGCCCGCAAGCGCGCCCTCATCATGCTGCCGCTCCTGGTCTACACCGGCTGGACGGCATCCCTGGCCCTCATCACTTTGCTGGTGGCGCCCTACCTCATCCAGTGGGCGGTGCCTCTGGCACCACTGTTCGCCATCGCGTTGCACCAGGTGTGGCGCGGTCACGAACGCTCACTGCTCTCGGGGCTGTCGACGACGACGGCCGCCTCCCTCATGGCGGCCGTCACCTACAGCCTGGCGGTGCGCGGCGACGGCGGCTTCCTGGGCCTGGGGACACCGAGCTCCCCCCTGCCGGGGGCCTCCCCCAGCGGCGCTCTGACGGGCTGGTCCTGGATGTGGCTGGTCACGGCGCTGACGGCCGCCTACTTCGGCGGGACGGTCCCCTACATCAAGTCGATGATCCGCGAGCGCTTCAACTACACGCTGCTGGCCGGCACGGTGGTAGCGCACACGCTGGTGGCGGCGGCGACGTGGTGGCTGGCGTCGTCGGGCATGCTGCCGTGGGGGCACGCCGTCCTGTGGGTGGTGCTGACGGTGCGGTCGCTGGTCATGCCGCTGTGGCAGTGGCAGCTGGTGCGCACCCGCCACCGCCCGCTGCGCCCGGGGACGATGGGCATCGTCGAGGTCGTCATGTGCGTGGCCTTCCTGGTGACCATCTCCGTATGACCAGGCCTACGACGACGCCGTAGCCCGCCGCGCCCTGTCCGGCGGCACCCGCTCCGGCGGGCCTCAGTGCTCGGCGCGCCAGGCGGCTGCGGCGGCCAGGACCCTCTCGTTGTCCGACGTCGTCCCCACCGAGATCCGCACGCCCTCACCGGCGAAGGGCCGCACGAGGATGCCGGCGCCGCGGAAGTGCTCGGCCAGCGTCGTCGTCTGCTCGTCCACGCCGAGCCAGAAGAAGTTGCCCTGAGCCTCGGGGACCTGCCAGCCCTGGGTGCGCAGTGCCTCCACGACCCGGTCCCGCTCGGCGGCGACGGCGGCCGAGCGCTGGGCGGTTCGGGCCAGTTCTCCCTCCCCCAGGGCCGCGGTGGCGGCGGCCTGCGCGGGCAGGTTGACCCCGAAGGGTGTGGTCACCGAGCGGATGGCGGCGGCCAGGCCCGGCTCGCACACGAGGTAGCCCACGCGCATCCCGGCCAGGGCGTGGGCCTTGGAGAAGGTCCGTGAGACCACGAGGTTGGGGGCTCCGGCCAGGAGGGTGAGGGCGTCACCGGCCCGCGGGTCGGTGACGAAGTCGAGGTAGGCCTCGTCGATGAGGACGACGACGTCGCGCGGCACCCCGGCCACGAGCTCGGCCAGCTCCTCAGCGGTCAGGATTGTCCCGGTGGGGTTGTTGGGGGTGCAGGCCATGACCACACGGGTGCGAGGGGTGATGGCCGCCAGCATGGCGGGCACGTCGTGGCGGGCGTCGGGGGTCAGCGGGACGCGCACGGCCCGGGCGCCCGCGACGGCCACGCAGATCGGGTAGGCCTCGAAGGAGCGCCAGGGGATGACGACCTCGTCGCCGGGCTCGCAGACGGCGTCGAGCAGGTGCTGGATGAGGGCGACCGAGCCGTTGCCGACAACGACCTGCTCGGCCTCCACGCCCCAGCGGCGGGCGAGGGCCTGCGTGAGGCTCTCCCCGGTCATCTCCGGGTAGCGGTTGACCCCGGTGGCGGCGCGGGTGATGGCCTCGACGACCGCGTCCTGCGGCGGGTAGGGCAGCTCGTTGGAGGAGAGCTTGGCGATCTGCGCCGCGGCGTCGTCGGGGCGGGCCCCGGGCACGTAGGCGGGCAGGGCGGCGACGTCGGGGCGGATGCGCACCGTCGTCGAGGGGCCCTCGTCCTCCGAGCCGTGGGCGGGGGTCGCCGGCTTGGGTCCGCCGGGCACTGGGGTCGCTGCAGGAGTCATACCTCCATCTTGGCACCGGCACAGGTTGCCCGGGCACAATGGGCCCCATGGAGATCGTGGCACGAACTGTCGGAAATGCGGCCGGCCTGTGGCTGGCCACGCGCCTGCTGTCCGGGCTGAGTGTGCCCGAGGGGTCGGGGGCCGGCCCGATGTGGCTGAACCTGCTGGTCCTGGGCCTGGTGCTGGCGCTGGTGAACTCGCTCATCAAGCCGGTGGCGAAGTTCCTGACCTTTCCGCTCTACATTGTCACCTTCGGACTGTTCGCCCTGGTGGTCAACGGTGCGATGCTCTCGCTGACAGGCCTGCTCACCGACCACATTGCGGCGCTGGGCGCCGGCGGGTCGGTGCCGCTGGGGCTGGAGGTGGCCTCCTTCGGCTCGGCGGTGGTCGGCTCGATCATCATCTCGGTGATCTCCTCGATCATCGCCGCGATGCTCGTGCGCCGCGAGGACTGAGGCCGACGACGCCGGAGGTGCGCCGGACGGCGCCGCTGATACCGGCCGGCGGGGGCCCGGCGTCGCCCAGCATCATCCGGCGTCGACCTCTGCCTCCCGGAGCAGGCCGGCACCCGCATGCCAGAACACGTCACCACCGTCATGACCTCATGCTCCTAGTGCTCGCCCGTCGTCTGCGGGCTCGGGGTGGGCCGGGGGTAGGAGGGTTGTGCCGAGGGCACTTTGCCCTGGTAGGTGGTGCCGCCCTTGTAGATCCCGTTGGGGTCGGTGTTGCGCTGGATCGCGAAGGTATACTCGGTGGTGGTCGTCCCCTGCTCGCCGGCGCCCGAGGCGTGTGAGAAGGACTTGTTCCATTCGGCCAGCTCGGGAGCCTTGTCCTCCAGCCCTTCGGTGGCCTGGGCGTAGACACTGGAGGAGTGGGGGTAGCCGTTCGTGCTCATCTGGTGGGTGTCGAGCATGGCGACCTGCCGGTTGGGGCCGGTGGGCGTGGGGGCAGCGTCGAGCCCGGGGACGGCGTCGCCGGTGTTCTCCAGGTGGAGGGCGTGGACGTCGTCGGGGATGTCGGCTCCCGCGGTGGGGGAGCCGGCGGTGAGGACCGTGGTGATGTTGTAACGCTCCTGGATGGCGGGGTCGGCGGCAATGTTGGAGACCGTGATTCCGCCCTGGGAGTGGCCGTAGAGGGCGACCTCCTCACCTGGCTGGATGCCGGCCTGGCGCATGGCGGTGACGACGCCGCTTTCCATGTCCGTGGGCGTGCCGCCCACGGCCTCGAGGTTGGTGAGCAGGTCCTGCGGTTCGCCGTCGCCGACGGTCCAGTCGGTGGTGCCGGGGACGTAGACGACCCAGGAGACTCGCCCGTCGGCGTGCTCGACCCGCTGGATGGAGATGACCCCGGCCTCCTCGTAGCCCTGCCCCAGGGAGTTCTTCGAGGACTGCACCTCCTGGCAGTGGGTGATGGTCTCGGAGATGCTCTGCGGGGACTTGGCCTCCTTGCCCTTGCCGGTCATACCGGGATTCACGGCACTGGCGAGCCCGAAGGGATCCTTGGCCGCGGGCGGGAGCACGGTGGCCCCGTTGCCGCCGACGGGGGTGACCGTGACGCCGCTCTGGGTCCCGTAGACCCCCGCCCCTATCGCGGCGGCGTTCGCACCCAGGACCATGGCGACGCGCTGCATGGACGTGAGGCTCGTGGTGTCGACGGTCTGTGTCCCGACGGCGACCTGCCCGGGCAGGCGCTGCTTCGCCCAGGGGTCGAGGCGCTGGGAGACCTGCTGGAGGTAGGTCTGGACCGTGGCGGCCTCCCGCCCGGTCTTGGCGTTCTTGAGCCAGCGCGTCAGCAGGACGATCCTGACGAGGTCCTCCTTGACCCACTGCTCGGTGGTCGGGTCACTGAGCAGGAGCTGGAGGACCTCGACGGCGGCCTGCCCGTCCTCGTTGTCCTTCACCAGCTCATAGAGCAGCCAGCTCGTCGCCGGTGAGGACGCCAGCAGAGTTGCGATCGTGGGGAACTGAGAGGCGATTGCGACGGACCCCAGCGCCATCTTGAGGAGACCGGAGTCGAAGGCCCGCACGTCCACGGGTCCCACCAGACCGTTGACGGGAGTGGCCTTCCCGTCGGCCAGGGTGTGGGCCTGGGAGCAGGCGGTGACGTCGGAGGCAATGCCGCGCAGCGTACCGGCGACGTCCTGGAGCGAACCCGGCCCCATGCTCAACGCATCCAGGGCCTGAAGAGCGACGGACTTCTCCAGATCGAATCCACCCAGGATCGGGTATGGGACGCTGGGTGGGGATACCGGCGGAGCCGGCGCCTCATTCACTTCAGTGACCACGTTGGCAATAAGGGTTCGCGCGTCATCCAGAGTGCCTGCCGCCGAGGTGAGGCTGCTGGCCAGGGAGTCGAGATCACTCGTGTTGACGGAGACGGTTCCGCCCGACACCACCACCGCAGGGCCCCCACCCCACATGGTCCAGGTGTGGCCGCTATCTTGTGGGGCGGTCGAGGCGGGAGGAGTCGTGGGCTTCGGGGGCGCCGATGAAGAGGCCGGTGATTTCGTCGCGTGGGGATCCTGCTTCCAGACGGGGTACGGACTGTCCCCGTCCATGGCAACCGGGCTCATGACGAGCTTCCATCCGGTGAGTTGCGTAGCTCGATGACACCAACCTTGGACGAGGCCGTGTCATAGCGCGTCGCCAGCGCAGTCAGGAGACCGGAGACATTCGTGAGCATCGTCTGGCAGGCGGCGGAGTCCGCCCCCACCCAGCTGGCGGGGACTGACGTGGGGAACTGAGTAACGGCGGCGTCGTAGTCCGCCCTGGAGCGTGACAGTGAGAATGACATGACTCGACGGTAGGGCGCCCCGAAAGCGGCCGCAGCGCCGGCTTGCAGCCCTGTGGATCAGACCTGCACTCCGGCGCCTGTGGCCCCCGGTGAACCGCACGTCCTTGCGCCACGTACCGGGAAAAGGCTCGACGAGTTGACGGTGGCCGGGCCTCAGGCTCGCCTCCTCAATAAAGGACTCGGCCCGCGGTCCGGCCTCCCGGACCGCGGGCCCAAGCCTCGCGAGGTCCTCCTGCTACCCGGCTTCCCATAAGGCCGAGGAGGCAGGACCTCCTTCACCAGAACGTCCGGTCCGGGCTCCCTAAGACCCGTTCCAGACTCGGAGACCTGCCAGTCATCGGGCTCCCCAACCCTCGTGACCGGTTCCGTCCGGCGGCAGTAACTATGTAACCCACCGATCCTGAGCAGACCCCCCGAATTCCCCTATGAACACGCTGAGAAATAGGCGCCATTCCGCCGATTCGGCGTTGCCCGCGCCACACTCCGGCGATTACCCAGAATATTCCGGCACTTCTTCAGGGCCGTTCCCACGACTTGTCCATCAAACCGAGGCCGGCGGCCTGCGCAGGCACACGACGGCGTCGGCCCGGTGCCCCTCCTGGCCGTCGGGCCCCGTGACCTGCCGGTCTCGCTCCTCGCCGACGACGACCTCCCAGCCGTCCGTCGCCTCGGCCAGACCCTCGAGGAGCTCGGCGGCCGTGTAGGTGCGGGCGTGGTGGGTGTGCCAGGGCGGGTTGACGGCGTGCACCGCGGCGAGCAAGTGCCCGCCGGGAGCGACGCGGGTAGCGGCGTCGGACAGGAGGGCCACGAGGTCCAGGGAGCCCGGCTCGCGCCCGCCGTGGACGTAGAAGCTCGTCACCAGGTCGAAGGGTCCGGCCGGCAGGCCGTCTCCGGCGTCGTGCACGCGGCCGGTCACGCGCGAGGCGACCCCGAGCCGCTCGGCCTGCCCGGTCAGGCGCCCGATGGCGGTGGCGGACAGATCCAGCCCGACCACCTGCCAGCCGCGCTCGGCCAGCCACAGGACGTCGGCGCCCTCGCCGCAGCCGATCTCCAGGGCGGTCCCGGGGCTCCAGTCGGTGGCGAGCTCCGGCAGCCAGTCGTTGGGGCGCCCCGACCAGAGCTGCTCGACCGAGGCGTAACGCTCCTCCCAGCGGGAGGCGGAGTGAGCGGCGTCGGACTGCTGATCGGAGTGCTGCTGGCGGGGCTGCGTCATGACTGGATCCTACCGACGCCGGGTCACCCGGCAGGCGGTTCGGTGACGGCGCCCGGCGGCCCGGTGGGGACGCGAGCGCTCCGCCCGATCTATCCTCTGCCCATGACAATCGACACCTCCTGGGTCGCCCAGCGCAATGCCGCCTTCCTCGCCGACCCCGCCGCCCGCCTGGCCGGCAACGCCGTCGCCACCACGGACGTGGAGCAGGTCTCCCTGGACCGGACCACGGTGACCGCCATCGACACCTCCGTGTCCGACCTCGTCCCGGACGCCTCGATCACCGACCAGAAGCAGTCGGGGCGCTGCTGGGCCTTCGCCGGCCTCAACGTGCTGCGCGCCTCCATGCTCAAGGAGCTCGAGCTCGACTCCCTGGAGCTGAGCCAGGCCTTCCCCTTCTTCTACGACAAGCTGGAGAAGGCCAACGCCTTCCTCACGCGCGTCATCGCCGAGGCGGACCGCCCCCTGGATGACCGCGAGGTCGTCGACTCCCTGTACTCCCCCATTCCCGACGGCGGCTGGTGGCCGGAGTTCGCGCGTTTGGTGGCCAAGTACGGGATCGTCCCGGCCTACGCCATGCCGGACACGGTCTCGGCCGGTAACTCTGAGGCGATGAACGAGCACCTGGCCACGCTGCTGCGGCGCACGGCCCTGCGGCTGCGGGCCGCGGTGGCCGACGGCGTCGACCCTGAGCCGCTGCGGCGCACGGCCCTGGAGCAGGTTCACCGGATGCTGTGCATCCATCTGGGGACCCCGCCCGAGGAGTTCGTATGGCAGTACCGCGATAAGAACAAGGAATTCCACCGGGTCGGGACGCTCACGCCGCGACAGTTCGCGCAGCGCTATGTCACCGGGGTGGAGGAGTTCGTGGTCGTGGCCCACGACCCGCGCCCGGAGATCGCGGTCAACACGCGCTACGGCATGGGCCGCAGCGACGTCATGGTGGGCGAACCGGTCCAGGATCACGTCACCGCCGAGCTCGAGGTGCTCAAGGCCGCCGCGATCGCCGCGATCCAGGACGGCGAGCCGGTGTGGTTCGCCTGCGACGTCGCCAAGCAGCGGGACAAGAAGGCCGGAATCTGGGACGCCACCCTGCACGACTACGAGGGCCTGTACGGGGTGGACCTGTCGATGACCAAGGCCGAGCGGCTGGTGGCGCGCGAGTCGGCGCTCACCCACGCCATGTGCCTGACCGGCGTCGACCTGGTCGACGGCGCCCCGCGGCGCTGGCGGGTGGAGAACTCCTGGGGCGACAAGTTCGGGGACAAGGGCTTCCACACGATGAGCGACTCCTGGTTCGACGAGTACGTCTTCGAGATCGTGGTGCGTGCGAGCCGCCTGCCGGAGGAGGTCCGCGCCGCCCTGGAGACCGAGCCCGTCATGCTGCCCAGCTGGGACCCAATGGCCTGAGGCGGCGGGGCAGGCCCTGGCCGGCGCAGGCAGCTCGACGACGCCCCGCTCCCGGCCGTCCCGGCCACCGCGGCCGCCCGGGCCCGCCAGGCACTACCCCGTCCAGCACCCACCCATCGCCGGAATTCTTTCGGCATTTTCTCCTGTGTTCTCAGCAGCAGGTCCTAAGCAAGCCTTCAATCATTCCGGTTATGGTTCGCCTGAGCACGAGATCAGACGACCGGGAGGCGGACACGCAGATGGCACGTGGTGGGAGGGGATTCCAAGGCACAGTGCTCAAGGCGCTGCGGGCGCCTGAGCACAAGCTCACGATCACTGCAGTGCGCGAGCTGGCGCCCTACACGGAGCTGACTGTTCACTGTCCGAGCCTGCTGGGCACCGGCGCCGCCATGCTGCCGCCCACCGCCTGGGTGCGCATGTGGATCCCGCAGGGCGGCCGCCAGCACCAGCGCGCCTACACCATCACCCGTGTCAACCGCGAGCAGGCCACCGCCATCATCCTGGTCCTGCACCATGAGCCCGCAGGCCCGGCGTCGCGCTGGTCGAAGCGGGTCAAGCCGGGAGCCACCGTGTCCGTCCAGGTCATGGGCGGCACCAGCTACCGCCTGCCCTCCCCCGGCGACAAGATGCTGCTAGTGGGCGACCAGGCCTCCGCGCCAGCACTCGCCGACGCCGTCGCCGCCGCCCCGCCGAGCAGCCTGGCCACCGTCGTCATGATGGCGCCCGAGGCCGGCTTCCTGCCCTTGGCCGCGCGCGACCATCGGCTCATCCGCGTCAATCCCGGGATCTCCGAGGAGAAGCTGCTGGCCGCCGTCGACCGCACCCTGTGGGCGGACACCGGGGACCTGGCCCTGGACTGGGTGTTCATCGCCTTGGAGACCAGCGCCACCAAGGCGGTGCGGCGCCACCTGATCGCCTCCGGTCTGAGCCGGCGCAGCATCCAGCACCAGGGCTACTGGACCCGCGGCCGCGCCATGGGCACCACCCCCGAGGACTGAGGTCTGAGCCCTGCCCCACGACCCGGGCCCTGAACCCTGAGCCCGGCCGGCGTCGACTCCCCCCTCACCACCGGCCAGGCTCCGACCAGGGCACCGGCTTAGACTGGGGACGTTCGCGACCGCAACCCGTTCGCCGAGGTGCTCGACATGCGACTCATCAAGCCCGCCATTGTTGTCCTTGCCCTGACCGTCCTGGTCAACTCGATCGGGAGCCTGCTGCTCGGGTGGCAGCTCAACAGCCTCACCTCATCGCTGTGCATGCTCCTGCTCGGCCTCATCCTGCTGCAAGCCCAGAACTCGGGTCCGGGCGAGCGCAGCCTGCCGCCGTCGGGCGTTCGGCTGCTGGGGGCTGTCGGAGTCATCCTCTCCGGGCTCATGGTCGCGCGCGGCCTGTACCGGTCCGACGTCGACGTGCTCCTCGCCCTGCCCGCGCTCGGCCTGCTGGGCTACGTCCTGGCGCGCAGTCTGAGGGACCGGCGGACCCGCGTGGTCACCGCGCGCAAGACCTCGGCCCGATAGGGCCCGTCACCCACCGGCGTGGATCCGGTCCAAGATCTCGGGAACACGCCGAGTGATTGCCATCCAGAAAAGACTGTCATCCATCGAGCGATAGCCTGCGTGTGCCGCAATGTTGCGTGTGGTTCGAATGGCCCGGCGTTCGTCCTCGGAGATCGCCACCAGGTAAGGCATGAACTCAGGTCGCTCCAGCAGAGCGGCAAGTCGGATGATCACCATGCAGGCAACGTCATAGGCTTGAGCACCGTCGTAAAACTCTTCTCGTCCGTGCGCGATGACGACGTCGATCCGGTCACGAATCAGCGCAAGCTCGGCGTCCAGATTCTCACGATCATGGCGCCTTGCCCCATCCTGCCTGGTACGCGGAGTAAAGCGAGCCCGTTGACGCTCCTCGTTCACAGCGGCACCGCCTCTCGTGCGGCGTCAGTCAGCTGAACAGGTAGGGGGGAGTCGGAAACGACGTCGGTCGGGAACCCAGTGAGTCTCTCAACGTCATCGACGAACAGGGCAAGGTCGAACAGGTCGGTACTGGTCGACGGCGTGACCAGAAGGTCGATGTCAGAGTCGAAGTCATCCTCCCCGCGGACTGACGACCCGAAAACGCGGAGGTTGCTGAGGCCATGGGACTCGGCGCAGGCGAGAATCTTGTCGGCCTGCATGGCAAGCGGGAGTGACGGTCGGTAACCGGCTGCACGCAGCACCACCTCGAGCAGCTCGTCGGACACCGCACGCGCCCCGGACTCCACCTGCGTCAAGACCGACTCGTTCAAGCCAGCACGCTGGGCCAACTGAACCCGTGAGAGCCCTGCATCCAGACGCGCAGCACTAATGAGTGCTGGTGCGTCATCAGTACGGAAGCGACCCATGAGGTCAGCATATGGCACAACCAGCCGCCCGGGACCTTCGACGACGTCGATCGAGGACGTACTTTCGCGCCGAGGACTGCGCTGTCCCCCAGATGACTGGGGGCCCAGCCGCGTCGTTTGGAGGAGAAGTACGTCCTCGGCGCGAAACGCAGTCCTCGACATGCGCCGTTCGGAATCAGGACCGCCGCACGCATCGGTAGCGGCGGCGCCCCGGCCAGCGCGGGTCCGACGGCGCAGGGTCGATGTCGAAGTCGAGCGCCCGGTAGAAGCCGACGGCATCGGCGTCGGGCAGTCCCGCGGCCTCGCGCATGAGAGCCAGCATCTGCTCACTGGCCAGGTCCTGCTCCACCAGAACTCTGACTGCCGCTCTGTGCTGGACCCGGTCCGTCGTCATAACCGCATTATCCACTGACCCGCACAGCACCCAAGGCATCACAGAGGCATCACATTCTCCCTGGTCGGAACTTACTTCCCGGCTCCGGGGCCGGCGGGCCGTATAGGCTGGTGGCGACCGGGGAGTGCTCCCCGCCAACGACGACGGACCACTTGTTGAAAATGCCACAAGGATCCGGCAGGATTTTGCCCGGTCATACCATTCCCCACCATGTCCGCCCTAGAAGGTCATCTGCCATGCGACTCCTCCCACCAGTCGTCTTCACGCTTGCCACGACCGTCCTGGCCCTGACGGTCGGCGGCGGCCTGTTCGGCTGGGAAACCTCCCTCCTGACGCCTCTGAGCCTGCTGACAGTCAGTCTCATCCTCCTCCAAGCCCAGCACGTTCAGCGCGCCGAGCCCTCCCAGCGGATCCCGGGTCCCTCGATCCTCGCGCTGGCCGTCATCGGCCTGGGGCTGGCGGCCGCGCTGCTCGGCCACGGCCTCTACAGCCATGAGCCCGCCGCTGCCATCAACCTGCCGTCGGCCGGCATCCTGCTGTTCGTCGTCGTGACCGCCTACCGCCGACGCCGCCCCGAGGCCCAGCCCGTCCTCATCTCGACCCAGGAGGCCCCACTCGCAGAGATCGGTGCCAACCTGCCACAATGAGCGGCATGGTCGATCTCTCCGCAGTCTCCCCCGCCATCGCCCTGGGCCCCCTGGACGGCCGCTACCGCGCCGTCGCCGCCCCGCTGGTCAACCACCTCTCCGAGGCCGCGCTCAACCGGGCCCGCCTGCAGGTCGAGGTCGAGTGGCTCATCCACCTCACCGACGGCGGCGTCCTGCCCGGCGCCCCCCGCCTGAGCGAGACGGAGAAGGCCTACTTGCGCGGCGTCGTCGAGGACTTCGGGGCCGAGGAGATCGCCGAGCTCGGCGCCATCGAGGCCGAGACCCGCCACGACGTCAAGGCCGTCGAGTACCTCCTCAAGCGGCGCCTGGTCGCGGCCGCCCAGGCCCGCGGCGTCGTCGGCGCCGACGGCGGCCCCACCGTGCTGCCCACGGTCGGCGAGATCGTCCACATCTTCTGCACCAGCGAGGACATCAACAACCTCTCTTACGCCCTGACGATCCGGGGCGCCGTCGAGCAGGTGTGGCTGCCGGCCGCCCGCGGGCTGGTCGAGGACCTGGCCGCCATGGCCCACGAGCACGCCGACGCCGCCATGCTGGCGCGCACGCACGGCCAGCCGGCCACCCCCACGACGCTCGGCAAGGAACTGGCGGTCCTGGCCCACCGGCTGCGCCGCCAGGTGCGCCGCGTCGAGGCCACCGAGTACCTGGGCAAGATCAACGGCGCCACCGGCACCTTCGGCGCGCACGTCATCTCCGTGCCCGGCGCCGACTGGCAGGCCGTGGGGCGCGGATTCGTGGAGCACCTGGGCCTGACCTGGAACCCGCTGACCACGCAGATCGAGTCCCACGACTGGCAGGCCGAGCTCTACTCCGACGTCGCCCGCTTCAACCGGATTGCCCACAACCTGGCCACCGACGTGTGGACCTACATCTCGCTGGGCTACTTCCACCAGCGCCTGAGCGCGCAGGGCTCCACCGGCTCGTCGACCATGCCGCACAAGGTCAATCCGATCCGCTTCGAGAACGGCGAGGCCAACCTGGAGATCTCCTGCTCGCTGCTGGACACGCTGGCCGCCACTCTCGTCACCTCCCGCCTCCAGCGCGACCTCACCGACTCCACCACGCAGCGCAACGTGGGCGTGGCCCTGGGGCACTCGCTGCTGGCCGTGGACAACATCCGCCAGGGCCTGGCCGGGCTCGACGTCGACCGCGCCCGCCTGGAGGAGGACCTCGAGGCGACCTGGGAGGTGCTCGGCGAGCCCGTCCAGCAGGCGATGCGGGCGGCCGCCGTCGCCGGGGCAACCGGCATGGCCGACCCCTACGAGCGCCTCAAGGAGCTCACCCGCGGCAAGAAGGTCACGCCCGAGGGCATGCGCGAGTTCATCTCCGGGCTCGGCATGCCCGACGACGTCGAGGCGCGGCTGCTGGCCCTGACGCCCGCCACCTACACGGGTCTGGCCGCCGAGCTCGTCTCCCACCTGGACGACTGAGGGCCCGCGGGCAGGTTCGCACTGCCTCCGGAGCCGTCGGCTGGGCGTCGGCTCCTTCATGGACACATGACGCCCTTCATCGACACTCATGGTCGCTCATCGACACTTTCGGGCCCTTCATCAACACTCTACGGCCCTTCATGAACATCTCATCGACACTTCATGGACACTCTGGGACCCTTCATCGACACTTCATGTACAATTGACATGTGATTGTCGATCTGACTGACCTCACGGAAGCCCTCGCTCGTTTGGCACTGGAGGGCGGCGACTGCCTTGAGATCGAGGCGAAGACATTCTCCGAGTACTCCCGCAACGCCCTCGGTCCCACGCTGTCGGCCTTCGCGAATCTTCCTGGAGGCGGCACCATCCTCCTGGGCGTCGGCGAGGATCCGGTTGCCGTCGTCGGGGTCCAGGACCCGCACGAGCTCCAGCAGGCCCTCATCTCCCAGGCTCGTCAGGGCTTCTCCACCGAGATTGCTGTCGATACGCACGCCATCACCGTTGAGGGCAAGACCGTCGTCGCCGCCAACGTGCAGGAAGTTCCCGTCAACAGCAAGCCATGCCGGTGGAGGGAGACGGGGGCGGCGTACCTCCGCCAGTACGACGGCGACTACCGCATGTCGCAGCAGGAGGAGCAGCAGCTCCTTCTGCGCCACCAACGTCCTCGGCAGGACTCCGTTGCCGTTCCCGGCACCTCCATCGACAGCCTCGACAACGATCTGGTTCAGCGCTTTCTCCGAGCGGTTCGTGCCGGCTCCACCGCACTCAGCGGACAATCCGATACCGAGGTCCTCCTCAACCTGAACATCCTCACCGAGGACGGAGAGGCTACCCGGGCAGGGCTGTACGCGCTGGGCCGTTATCCCCAAAGGCAGTTCCCCGGCCTGTCCATCACAGCCGCCGTCACCGACACGAATGACGCGGTCAGGGCAACAGATCGGCTCACGATCGCGGGCCCCCTGCCTCAGATGCTCGCCGACGCCGTCGACTGGGTCGCACGCACCACGCAGACACGCATCCAGTTCGGGGATGACGGACATGGCCGCGATGTCCACGAGTTCCCGCTCGTCGCGGTTCGTGAGCTCATCGCCAACGCTCTCGTCCACCGAGACCTCTCCGAGCCAGCGCTGTCGAAGGGGATTGAGATTCGTCTGCTGCACGACCGCCTCGTCATCTCCAGCCCAGGTGGCCTGTGGGGGCTGAGCGTGGATCAGCTCGGCACACGCGACGGGAAGTCTGCGGTCAACGAGCACCTCTACACCATCTGCACCTTCGCCACGGACCACGAGGGACGGCGCGTGATCGAAGGCTTGGGCTCCGGTATTCGGGAGGTCCGTCGCGCCCTGCGAGAGGCAGACATGGAACCCGTCCGCTTTCAGGACACCGGCGTGCGCTTCACGGCTCTGCTTCCCCGAAGCGCGCTCCTCTCACCTGAGGATCTCACCTGGTTGTCCGGCCTTGAAGCCCAGGGCCTCGGCATCGAGCAGCGCCACGCACTGGTCGAGATGCGGCACGGAAAGTCGTGGACGAACTCCTCCTATCGCCGTCGCTTCGGCTGCGACTCCCAGCAGGCCCGTCGTCAGCTCCAGGAGCTGGTGAACCGGGGCTACGCCGAGGCCCAAGGACAACGCGGCTCCACCTCCTACGTCCTGGCCGCCAACCGCACTCGACCGACTTCCGGCACCACAGACATCACTGTTCCCACCGAGATCTCCGCCCTGTCCACCAACACGCCCGCCGTCTGGGCCAGCCTCGAGGACGGGCCGCGCACGCGCCAGCAGATCGTCGAGGCCACAGGCCTGTCACCGCGCCAGGTGACGTACGCGCTCAAACATCTCGAGGAGGCCGGATTCGTTGAGAAAGATGGCCGTCGAGGTGACACCACCACCACGTACCGCCGCGCCTGATGGGCGGGCCCGCCAAAGTCATCTCCCACCTGGACGACTGAGGGCCCGCGGGCAGGTCCAACACTGACCCAGTGTCCACAGCGCTGACATTAGCGCGCCAGCCGTCGAAGCGCCTGGCACAGACAGCACAGAAGATCCCCGGCTCATGGAGTACGCCCGAACCGTAAGGCAGCGATCCCTCCGATCATCGCCGTCTCCACCACACCCAGCGCGATTCGACTTCCCCACGATGCACAAAGCTAACCAGAGGAAATTCTTGCATGAGCGAATGTCCTGTCTCTATAGATTGAGAACGCGCGAGGCATCGCATCCAGAATAATTCACTCAACTCCAGGTCAAACCGTAGACCGTCGACGATGCCACAAACAGGAGAACGGACACTATCGCGAACATCGCCTTAGCCCCCGTCCCGGAAGATCGAATTGAGCCGACGGCACCAAGCAACGCAGCAACCATTCCGACGGCAGCCAACATCCGGGCGGCCAGCACATGCCCGTCATCGACAGCGACAAGAATACCGGCCGCAGCTGTAGCGGTAGCACCGACGACAAGCCCAACGATTGTCCTCACACGAACAGAATTCCCAGAACCGGCAGATTCATTCATAGAAAATACTCCTGTCTAGAAGGGCGCTAGACACCTCTGTACCGAAGGATCATCGCAGAAACTCAACTTCCATCGATTATCCATGCGACTGACGACCATTGCGAGCATGACGCTGACATGAGAGGGAGAGCCGCTCGACATCAACTCTAGGCCAGCATCAGAGGGAAGCGCCGATGAGACATCACTTATCAGAATAGCACAGATCACGTCGAACTGAGACCCAAAAGCCGATCAAGATCGCCCCGGCAAATCAGGAAGTCGGGGACCGGAGGAAGTGGCCGACAAGACTCATCTGGAGTGCCCGCGAAGGGGATTCATTACCTCACTGAAAAATGCCCGCAAAACTCGTGGGCCGTGGTGCGCACGATAAGTGGGTTGCCCGGTGCTGGCCGGGGCCGTGATCTCCCCAACCTGTTGGGGACGGCCTGTTGCATCAGGTACTTTCCCAAGCCCGGGCAGTCAGCCCCGTAGGTCTGGATCAGGCGCTGGTAGACGCCCCCGGAGGCCTGGACCGGAGTGTGGTGCTCACCGGCGAGCAGAACCTCGAGACGCCTGGCCTGGGTGTCGACGAGCAGGCTGGCTCGGGTGTGCAGGGTGCGCCTGGGCGAGAGGCAGGCTCGATCAGAGCCTCAGCCCGACTATCAGACCTGACACCACCCGAACTGCACGAGGGTCGGGATCCACTGGCAGAGGGTCGGGTGTACTCCACAGGGTCCGGGGATTCGTGCAGTACGCACAACCCCCGACCAATACACCCCCACCCTCGTGCAGTAGGCCGCTCTAAAGTGGACCCTGCCCAGGTCATCGTCGAACCATAACTTCTGGGGCCCCTGCGCGAGCACCTGAAGGGGCCAGGCAGGGACCAGTGGGATTGCCCCCGAGGTGAAAGAACCTGGATGCGCCGCCAAGACCCTGGCGGACCCACTCCCCACACAGCCACGTGTCCACAGCACTGACATTAGCGCGCCAGCCCTCGAAGCGCCCGACACAGATCGTTGAAATCCCGCGGTTTCTTCTCGGCGAGCGGCGCCGGTACGGGGTTAATGTCAGCACCGTGGACACTTCCGGTCCTTCATCGACACTCCACGGCCTTTCATGAACACTTCATCGACACTTCATGGACACTTTCGGGCCCTTCATCGACAATCGGGGCCTTCTCGTGGACACTTCGGCGCGTTCCAGGTTCCGGGGCCAGGCGGCGCCCGGCTACCCGACGGCGGCTGAGGGCTGGGCCGGGGGTACGGCGCCCCCGGTCAGGAGCTGGCGGGCGCACAGCCCGGCGATGCACTCCTCGGCCGGGTTGAGGCCGAGCCGGTTGACGTCGATGTGCAGCAGGTCCAGGGCCCGGCGCCCGCCGGTGCCCGCCCCCATGACGCCGATGGCGCGCCCGGCGTCGTCGGCCAGCTCACCCACGGCAGCCGCCGCCTGGCTCCAGGACGGGATCTCATCGAACTGGAACTCGATGACCTCCAGCAACTGCTGAACGATCGGCCCCAGGGCGCTGCCGTCGCGCAGGTGCGCGGGGAGCCGAGAGCCCCACATCCGCAAGTGGGCGGAGAGCAGCTCGGCCTCGGGCAGCGGCGCGCTGCGGGCCGCCAGCGCCAGGAACCGCGCCGCCAGGGCCGCCCGCGGCACCGGCCTCGGGATCTGCCAGACCTGGTGGTCCAGGCACCATCGGCTCGAGACGTAGAAGTGCCGCTCGGCCTCCTCGACACCGGCCACACCCCCGTACTTGTCGTACTCGGGGCCGTAGACGCCGAAGGTGATGCCGGGCCGGCTGGCGCCGATCCCCCCGGTCATCGGATCGGAGACGAGGCGCTCGACCGTGCGCGCCTCGGTCCGCTGAGCCACGGCCCCCAGCTCGCGCATGCTCGCGTAGGCCTCATCCAGGACGCCCTCAACGGCCTTGAGCCGCAGCCGGATGTGGTGGCCGCGCAGGTCGACGAAGCGCAGGAAGTGCGCCGAGCGGATGTCCCACTGGCCGCGGGCCCGATCCAGCCACTGGGCGACCTCGGGCAGCAGGGCGTCGGTGTCGTCCCCGCCGGCGCAGTAGATCCGCGCATACAGCCAGCCGACGCCCTCACGCTGACCGGCCATCGCCGCGCCCCGCTGACGCGTCGCGCTGTGCTGGGCGCGCAGGTTGCCGAAGTCGGCGGCCGCCATCTCCAGGGGCTGGATCCCTGGGATCGAGCCGCCATCCTGCGACGTCGCGCCCCCCAGGCCAACCATTCCGGCCTGACCGCCCTGACCGCCCTGACTGGGCTGGCCACCCTGGCCCACCTGGCCCACTTGGCCCACCTGATCCATCTGGCCCACCTGGCTCGCCTGGCCCACCTGGCTCGCCGGCCCGGTGCGCTCCGCCTGCTCACTGGCCCGCGAGCGCCCCCCGAGCCAGCGCAGCCTGCGGGAGCGGATGAGCCGGCTGGGCTGGTTGCGCTGCTCGCGCCGGCTGGACTGGACGTCGTCGTGCGTGCTCATGCCATGCCTCCCAGGTTCTTGGGCCACTGGAGTCCCACCAGGTACTCGGCCACCGTCGGCTCACCATCCTGGGTGAGCCCCAGGGCCTCGCCGCGGGCCGGCAGGGCCTCGACGAAGCTGATGTGGGCGGCGCCGGGGTCGATCCAGCCGCGCAGCGCCAGCAGCGACACCGGTGAGGTGAGGTCCACGTAGCGGGGCTTGTGCTGGTCGAAGGTGGCGCCCTGGGAGGGCATGTGCTGGTGGACGAACACCTCCGTGGGTATGCCCCACTGCTTGCGCAGGTCGTCCATGTGCAGCAGGGTCGTGGTCAGGTCGCGGTCCATGAGCGGGGCGATCTGGTGGGCCGGGAAGGTCCAGGACTCGCGGCGGGTCACCAGACGGCCGGCCACGGTCCGCTCGGAGTGCATCACCTCGTCGGGCAGGGGCCCGTTCAGGTCCCGACGGCGGCTGGTCCAGTGGTCCGCGAAGGGGGGCAGCCGGGACCAGGGGTCGCTCAGCAGCACCAGCCAGGACAGGTAGCCGCCCAGGAGGTACTGGGGGGTCAGGCCCAGGTAGGCCAGCCCAACGGGCCCGGCGTCATCGGCCAGGAACAGGGTGCTCGTGGCCGGGTCGTGGACGAGCCGCAGGGAGCTGAGGGGGACCGCCTCCGGCGCCCCCGGCTCACCGGGCAGCCCCAGCGGCGGCAGGAGCCCGCAGGAGACGGCCTGACCGGTGTTGCACTCGGTGCTGGCCTGGATCTCCAGGACCCGCTCGGTGCCCCAGGAGGTGCGAATCCGTGTGGCCAGGCGCTCCCGGAAACCGGAGCCCAGGAGCCGGTGGAAGCGGGCCTGGAGGGAGCCGTTGGCGTTGGTGAAGGCGTTGACGACGGTCAGGCCCCCGCCGGCGGCGTAGGTCCGGGCGCTGGGGGCCACCGGCTGGAGGAAGGCGCCCAGGTGCCTGGGAGAGCCGGAGAGCCCACCGGACAGGGCGGCCCGCTCCTCGTCGGGGCCGGCGGCGTAGTCGAGCCCGGCGGCGCGCAGCATCTCCTGGTCGCCGTCGGGGGCGTGGGCGATGGTCATGAAGAAGGCCAGCGGGTCCTTGCACACCCCGCCGTTGCCGAACAGGGAGACGAAGCGGGCCACCATGAGGTCGTAGATGTGGGAGCGGGCCACCCAGGGGTCGGCAAGCTCACCCAGGGTCTTGACGTCCTGCTCGAAGGGGGCGTCCTCGAGAGGGTCGACCCAGCTGCGGGGCGACTCGCGGTCCTCGTAGAGGAAGCCGCTGGGCCTCTCGCCGAGCTCGCCGTCGGGGAAGACCCGCTCGGCCAGGCGCACCGTGCGGTTGAGGAGCTCGGCGCGGCCGGGCCCGTCGGCGGCGCCGACGGCGTCGTCGAGCCGGGCCAGCCAGGCCAGGTCCTTGCCCCACTGGCGCTGCTGCTCCGGTGAGAGCGAGGCGGCCAGCAGCGGGAAGGGGTTCTCCCCGCGGTACCAGGGCACGTGCGGCACGATGGCGCCGGAGGCCAGCAGCCGCTCCAGGCGCAGGCGCGGGTCGGCGCCGCCCACGCGCTCGCAGGCGTCGCGCACGCTGAGCACGGCGTGCATGCCGCCGCCGGTGAGGGCGTCGTGGGTCTCCTGGAGCCAACGGGCGGGCTGGATGGTCTCCTGGCGGAAGACCATGCCGTTGCCGTACTCGTGCTCGCCGACGACGGTCAGCGCCTCCGCCTCGACCTCCCGGGAGGGGTACTGGCCGTAGGCGCCGGCCGCGTCCGGGCCGGGAGCGGCGCTGTAGGACCGGCGCACGGGGGCGGGCTCGAGGTAGAGGGCGCCGTCGGCGGCCAGGTCCTGGGCGGTGGCGCTCAGGATGCGGTAGGCCAGGTGGGTGGCCACCATGCGGTGGCTGCGCCCGGTGGAGGGCTGGCCCGCCTCGTTGACGGTGGTCAGTCCTGAGAAGGGGCTGGTCTTGAGGGCGGCCCGGGTGGCCAGGGTGTAGAGGGTGCGCAGGACGCGGGGGTCCTCGAGCCGACGGCCGCGGGCGGCCAGGGTGGAGACCAGGGCCGGGGCGGCGATCGCCAGGGCCTCCTGGTAGCCGGGCTCGTCGAGGCCGGCCGCCAGCAGCTCGCGGCTGCGGTCCAGGTCGACGTCGACCAGGACGGCCAGGCGGGCGCGGGTCTCCTCCTTACGGGCCACCAGGGCGTCCCAGCGCTCCAGCAGCGCGCGCAGCTCGGCGGGCAGGGCCGCCAGGACCTCCTCGGACAGGTCGGTGGCGCGCCCCTGGAAGACGCAGCGCTTGGCGCGCAGGACCGGGCGGCGCTCGGCCTTGTCCAGGGTGGGGACGATCTCGTAGAGCGGGTCGAGCAGCTGGTCGGCGGCGCCGTCGAGCACCTCGTCGAGCCGACGCAGGTAGTCCAGGGTGCCGATGACGGCGGCGCTGGTCTCGGGGACGGCCCGCACCGGCAGCCCGCCCAGGCGCACGAGGGTCGGCAGGGCCACGGCGGGCTGGGCCAGGGCCGGGGGCTCCGGTGCCGGTACCGGCGCTGGTACGGCGGAGGTCGGAGCGGATGGGATGGGCTCCCCGGGGGTCACGGCGGATACGGGCTGCGGCTGTGGCTGTTGGGAGGGGGAGGCACCGGCACGAGAGAGAACCGGCTGCGTCATAGGAGGAAACCTTTCAAGAGGGCGTACAGCCAGTAGCCTATCCATACAACGCTCATGACGAAGGCCACCAGTCCGAGAAGAGAGCACGCCAGCCCGTAGATGAAGTAGCCCCAGCGCACCGCGGGCCGCATGACGGCCAGGGCCGGCGGCAGCGGCTGGCGCCTCAGGACGCAGCGCAGCACGAACATGGAGCGCCCGCGCAGGTTGACCGAGCCGGTGGCCGCCTCGACCGCGGCGACGCCGTCGGACTGGGTGAGGGGGTTGAGGTTGGTGACGAGCATCGTGAGCTGGAAGGCGCACAGGGTCAGGGCCACCTGGCGCACCGTTCCCGTCGAGGCCCAGGCGACGGCCGCCTCCAGTCCGCAGACGACGCCGTCGGAGAAGATGCCCGCCAGGGCCAGCATGGTCAGCCCGCGCCGGGAGCGCACCCGGTAGGAGTCGGTGCGGTCGACGTAGGCGATGGGGATCGCCCAGAACATGAGCGCCACCCCCAATCCGCGGATGGGGGTGCCCAGGTATCCGGCGACGATGGCGTGCCAGGACTCGTGCAGCAGGATGCTCACCAGCTGGATCGCCACCGCCGTGACGAGGACCAGGAGGCCCGGGCGGGGTCCCCCGGCCAGGGAGCTGAGCGCCATGGCCCCGGCCGCGTACCCGCAGGCGGCCAGGGCCAGGAAGACCCAGCTGAGCGCGGGGGCCGGCAGGCGCTGGAGCAGGGTGACGATCGGAGCGACGATCCGGTGGTACTTGCGGGCGATGATGATGCGGGGCAACCACCAGCCCCCGCTGCGGCGGGGCCTCTCGACCTTGAGGTGGCGGGCCCGGCGGGGCTGGGCGGTGTGGCGTCCGCGGCTGCGCCTGGTGCGCGCCGGGGCCGCCGAAGCGTCGGGGGCGGCGGAGGCGGGGTCGCCGCCCGCCAGGAGGCCCTTGTCGCGCAGGTTGTCGACCAGGCCCGTGATGCGCTTGGCACCCGCCTCGTCGATGTCCTGGGGGAGCTCCTCAATGATGGTCGGCAGAGGGCGCACCCCGTCGAACTGGCCCACGATGAAGGCGGCGGCCGCGCCGAGCCGGTGGTACTTGCCCGAGTCGGAGTCGAACAGCATCGGCTGGTTGTCCATCCCGACGATGAGGCTCACCCCGCGGCGCAGGCGCGGGATCGGGCTCGTCGGGCGGCTACCAGGGATCGTCGGCGTTGTCCTCGCCGTACTCATCACCGTGCTCATCGTGGGCTCGTGGCTCCCTCCGGTCGGTTCGCGGGCATCCGGGGTACCGCCAGTGGCGGGCAGGGGACCCCGGTCCCCTGCCCGCCACCATGGGGTCGTCAGCAGGACGTCGTCGACGCGCTGGCGGCGCAGGCCGGGCACGAGGCCGAGGCCGCGCTGGCCGGGCACGAGGCCGAGGCGGCGCTGGCCGGACAGGACGCGCTGGCGCTGCTGAAGGCACAACCCAGGGCGTTGCCCTCGGGCAGCTCCTCGACGCCGAAGTCACTGTCGGCGAGGGTGAGATCAATCGAGCTGTTCGTCATATGCTGTTCACCTCCTTCTCTCAGATGTCTGGTGGGCAGGAGCGGGGCCCGTTCGGGCCCCGGGGGTCCGGTCTGCCGGGACCGGGCCCCAACCCCGCGAACGGGGTGGTCTGTGGAACTCTGTGACGCGGTATGCAGTTCTGGGTCCGTCTGGCCGGTGGTGGACCAGCAGGTGGGCCGACGGCGCTCGCTGCGGGCAGGCCGGGACTAGCCGGCCGCCTGACCTGGCGGTTCTGTCTGCGGACTGGCGATGGTGACGGCGAACATCTGGTGGCGGCTGACGCCGTCGGAGTCCAGCAGGTGGCGCACCGCCGAGGTGGCGAAGCCGGCGAAGACCGTCCCCACCAGTCCCCGAGCGGCGGCGCGCAGGTGCAGCGAGTAGATGAGGGCGGCGCTGCGGCTCATGGTGAAGCGGTAGCCGGCGGCCCCGCCCCAGGCGTCGGCCTCATCGAGGTTGGCGGCCACCGAGACGATGGCCCCGGCGCGGGCGAACTCCTTCTGCACCGCCATGCCCTCGATCTCCTCGGCCGGTGGCAGGGGGCGGACGAGGTCGACGCCGTCGAGCCGTACCCGGTGGATGCCGGGCTCGGCGCCGCGCGGGCGCAGCAGGAGCACGAAGGGCTCCAGGGGGCAGGCCGCCGCGTCCGCCCCCCAGGTGCGCGCGTCGTCGGCCAGGGCGTCACGGACCATGCCCAGGAGGGCCTCGGCCTCGAGCGGCTCGGTGCCGTAGCTGGTCGACGACGAGCGGCGCTCGAAGGTCTCGTGCAGGCTGTGGGGGTAGGGGGCCTGGGGGCCGGGAACGAGCGCGTCCGGCACCCGGCAGTCCAGCGGCGGACGCGGGCGGCGCGCGGCCAGGCCGTCGGAGGTCGGCTCGGCGGGGCGAGTGTCCGATCCGGCGGAGAAGCCGGAGATGAGCTCGCGCAGCGTCTCGAAGTCAGTGCGCACGGCGGCCTCCCAGGTCGACGACGATGCAGGCCGGTTCCCGGGCCGGGTCGGTGCCCAGCGCCCGGGCGATGCGCTGCTCGTCCCAGCGGGCCCGGGCGCGCAGCGGCACCCCCAGGGCCTCGGCGACCAGGCGGAGCACCTCGAAGGAGCAGCCGCAGTCCTGGACCGCGATGCGCAGAGCGAAGGAGAAGTACTTGCGGGCCACCTTGTCCACGTTCCCGGTCAGGACGATCCGGGCGCCGACGCCGTCGGGTGGGAGATCCGACCCGGCCTCCGTCGCTGCATCCGTCCCTGCGTCCGTCCCGGTGTCAGCCGCCGAGGGGGCGGGGCCGATGAGGGCCAGGGCGTGGTCGCGCTCGATGTAGACGTAGGTGCCGGGGGCGAGCCGCTGCCCGGCCGCCACCGTGACCTCCTGGCCGCTCTGCTCGTGCTCGGGCACGAGGACGTAGGCGGTCACCGAGCCGATGTTGCCGCCGGCGGCCGTCCAGCGGCGCAGCTTGGCGCTCAGCGGGGCCTGAGGGGCCTCGGCCGACTCCGGACCGGTGGGTTCGGCGCCGAGCGGCTCGCGCACACCAACCGACAGCGCCAGGATCGTGGCGAGCTCGCTCAGGGTGGGGCGGGCGAGGACGTCGGGCTCGGCGCCGTCGTCGGTGAGCGGGTGCGCAATCGGCCAGGGCTGGTCGAGGCGCTCGAGGTCGGCCGGCGGCAGGGGCGTGCGCGGGCAGACCGGCCAGTCGCGGAACTCGCGCTGGAGGCGCAGGTTGGAGGGCTTGTAGTGCTGCTGGTGGCCCTTGGAGTCGACGAAGGCGGCCGGCGGGATGGCCACGGACTGCTCGTAGCGGGCCCCTACGGGGGCCGAGGGCGCCACCGGCACCGGCTCCTCGCCGGCCCCGGCCACCGAGCAGACGGGGCAGCCGGGGCGGGAGACGACCGGGCGGTCGGAGTAGGTGAAGGTGGCCAGCTCGGTGCGCCGCGCGTCCCCGGGCAGGTGGGTGACGGTGGCGCGGGCGAGGAGGGCGGCCACGGCCCGGGCGGCCAGGCCGACGATGATGTCGTGGCGGGCTGCCTCGGGGCGAGGGCCGATCTCGGGCTCGTCGGCGCAGGCGCAGGCCAGGCAGGGCGAGAAGGACTCATCGACATAGGGGCCGACCGTCACCGCCTCCTGCTCGGCACGCACCCGCAGCAGCGCGATGCCCTCCTCCCGGCAGCGGCGCGCCACCTCCTGGGAGCGGGCCGTGGAGTCGGCGGTCTCGACCAGGACGGTGAGGGTGTCCCCGCGGCGGGGGGCGCTGTCGAGCCGCACCTCAGGCAGGGTGGGCTCCAGGGCCGCGACCATCTCCCCGGCCAGCTCGGCGTCCCCCACGACGGCGACCCGGGCGGCGGCCAGGCGGCGGGCGGCGTCCTGCCAGGAGTCGTTGACGCCGGTGGAGTCGCCCAGGCGGGAGAGCAGACGGGCCAGCTCGGGCGGCGGGTCAACGGGGGCGGGCTCGGTGTCGCCCTCCTCGACGATGCCGCCGGTCCACAGCAGGGAAACGGCCTCGAAGGCGGCCTGGGGGCCGACGCCGGTGACCTCGCCGATCTCCTCGAGGGTGCGGGTGCCGTCGCAGGCCTGGAGCAGGGCGCCCATGTGCTCGCGGGCGAAGGCCCCACCCAGGACCTGGCTCTTGCGGGCACCGTCGATGATCCAGCCGGTCTCCTCGGGCCGGGCGCGCAGGCCCAGGCGTACCACGGGCTTGCGGGGGATACGGAACTGCAGGTCGCGGCGGGCGGCGCGGCCGACGTCGCCGGCGCGCATGACGGAGCCTGTGGCGTCCCCGGCCATCTCAGGCCACCTCCCCACGCCGCTCGGGCAGGAGGGCCGCGAGCGCGGGCAGGCCGTCGCGGCGGCCCTCGTAGCGGCCCGAGCAGGTCTCGCAGCGGTCCACGGCCACGGTCGGCGAGCAGGTGGTGATGCCGGAGACGAGGTCGATGGTCCACACCCGGCCGCCGATCGGGGCGACGTCGTCGGAGTCTGTCGTGGCCGGGTCCTGGGGGCCGGGGGCGTCGAGGGTCTGCAGGGCCAGGGAGATGAGGCCGGCGCCCAGGAGCACATGGTGGTGGGCGTAGGCCTGCTCCAGCGGGCCGTGTTCGGAGGCGACCTCGGGGGCAGGGGGCGGTAGCCATGCTGGCGGCGACGCCGGTCGTAGCAGCGGTAGCAGGCGCTGCGGCCGGGGACCACGAGCGGCCCGCAGCGCAGCTCGGTGGGGAAGAGCTCCAGGCCCAGGGAGGGCATCCCCCGGGTGAAGGACAGGGTGTCGAGGTCCTCGCGCAGGCCGGTCTGGTCGGGGTCGGCGATGAGGACCGCGCGGTCGGCGTAGGGGATGTAGGCGCTGACCAGCCCCTGGTCGACCGGGATGACGACGTCGCCGGGCCCGGCCAGGCGCGTGGCGACGGCGCGCGCGAACCCGCCCTGGGGCAGGTAGGCCGTCACCGGCCCCGTGGGGGCCTGCGGCGCCGGGTGCTGTGCCGGCAGTGCGGCCGGTGCGGGCGGCGTCGTGCTCATGTCGGGTCGGGGCTCCTGGGTGTCGGTCAGTGAGGTGGACGGGTATGCGGACATCGGGCTCAGGCGAAGGGCTGGCGGACGGGGTTGATCCCCGCCTCGTCGTGGACGGTCAGGCCCATGGCTCGGGGCGCCTGATAGAGGCGGGGCGTGGCCAGGTAGCGGGCGCGGTGGCTGAAGGACAGGGGCATGGCCTCGGGGATGAGGGCCTTGATGACATGCATGCCGACCTGGCGGGCCTCGTCGGTGGTGATGTCGACGACGATGGCCTCGGCGCCGGCCCGCTCCAGGTTGGTGACGACCTGCTCGAGCGGGTCGGGGCCGGCACTGCCGCCGGCGCCGTCGGGGCTGTCACCGCTGCCAGCGCCGGGCCTGGACTCCGGGAGGGTGCCGATGTCATCGAGGGCGTGGACGGGCCGCTCCCCCTCCAGGAGGAAGTCGAAGACGTGGCGCATGGACAGCTCGGCGTCGGCCAGGGCGCCACCAACCACGGTGAGGTCCTGCCCCTTGATCTCCTGGGCGCGCGGGCCACGGGCGTGGCTGCGCAGGGCGATGCGCAGGGAGGCGAGCTCGCGGTAGATCTTGGCCAGCGCCCGCTGCGGGTCGATGTCGCAGGTGGCGGCCACCACCTGGGCCAGCTCGGGGTCGACCTGGGAGGTCTGGACGGCGTAGAGAGTGGGGACGCCGTAATCGGTGGTGGCGTCGAACAGGTGGGTCTCCAGCTCGGTGGAGGTGCCGACCCGGTGGTACTCGGCGACCTCCTCCCCCAGGGTGGTGGGGTCGACGGCGACCGCGGGCAGGCGTAGGCGCTGGAGCCAGGTCAGGGCGATGGAGTCGCGCTCGATGACCTCGAGCAGGCCACCCAGGACCGCCTCGCGCAGGTCGGAGTGCGCGGCGGTGCCGGTGGAGATGGGGTTGACGAACTGCTCGGAGGGGGTGCGCACCGGGAAGTTGAGGTATGTCAGCACCGCTGGGACGAAGACCTCACGGCCTCGGGTCAGGGACCAGCCGCGCACCCATCGCAGGGGGACGCGGGGGTCGGAGGCGATGAGCCCGCAGTCGGGGTCGGCCAGCTCGGTGGCCGAGCACGCCGGCCAGCGCTCCGGTCCGATCGCGGCCTCGCCGAGACCGGCGGGGGTGTCCCACACCAGCTCCTCCTCCGTCCATGAGCAGCTGGAGTAGCGCTCCATCGTCTCCACAATCGCGATGTGTCTGGCGCGATCGGCGTCGATGGCCCCGCCGGCCCCGTCGAAGTTGCCCGCCTCGGCACGGTGATTCCAGGTGCGCTGTGACCTCAGCGCCTCAGAGGGATCACCCAGAAGACCGGTCCAGATCGCGAAGACCGGCTCTCCGGCCGCTTGGGGCAGCTCGGTGGAACGGGAAACCAGGCCGAAGGGAGACTCGAGTGACGCAGCACGAGCCAGTGATGGCGCGACGCCCTCAATGAGCGCAGAGCGATACACGGACCCTCCTTCCTGGGAACGACAGAGGAGGCACACTTGGGGAAGTGCCGTTGGACATGAGCCTGCCGGAATCCGACGGGGCCTCGCATCGCCCTTTGATCTATTGCTTTCCTCGCCGTTTGGATGGCTCCCTCCACCTTTCGTCGGGGCGCGTCTGAGGGTGTTTACACGGCGATCATCTTTTTTCAGGTAGTTTGTTCACTGTTCCCAGCAGACCGCGCCCCCCACTGATCGCGGACTGCACACATCTGCCCAAGGAGACTCATGTCTTCCCAGATTTCTCCCGATTGTGTCGGCCTGGCCCTGGTCGACGACGACGCGATGGCCCTGGCCCACCTGGAGTCCTATTTCTCCGACGTCGAGGACTTCACGATCCTCACCGCAACGCGCTCACCTCGCGCCGTCCTGCGATTTGTGCAGTCCCATCAGGTCGACGTCCTCATCACCGATGTCCACATGGAGCACATGGACGGCGTGGAGATGACCCGGGAGGTGCTCCGCCTCTCGCCGTCGACCCGGGTCATCCTGCTGACCACGGTGGACACCGACGAGGACCTCCTGCAGGGCCTAGGAGCCGGGGCCAGCGGCTTCCTGCTCAAGAGCGCACCGGCCGAGGAGATCATCGCGGCGGTGCGCACGGTCCACTCCGGGGCGAAGGTCGTGGCCCCGACGCCGACGACGCGCCTGATCGACTACGCCCTGGCCTCCGTGCGCGGCGCGGACGGCAGCGTCCACCTCTCTCAACGGGAGCGCGACGTGCTCCGCCTCCTGTGCGAGGGGGCCTCGAACCGCAAGATCGCCTCCCTGCTGGCCATCGCCGAGGCAACGGTCAAGTCCCACATCACCGGCCTGTTCCATAAGACGGGGACGGTCTCGCGCCTGGAGATCGTGGTGTGGGCCTTCAAACACGGCTACGCCTCCAACAGCCCCATCACCATCCCGGCCACCAGCGCCCCGAGCGGCTCGACCCCGGGCTCCGCCGCACCCTGAGGCGCGACCACTCCCTGGGGCCGCACCCTCGCGCCCCTCGCGTCTCAGCCGTTGAGGGCCCGGATGACGATGAACAGCAGGACGAAGAGGATCCAGCCGATGACCTTGGCCGGGCTCGTGCTGGACCGCGAGGACGACGCCGGCCTCCTGGCGCTGCGCGAGGAGGTCGGGGCGTTGTAGCGCCCCATCCCGAAGGAGGCGCCGGGGGCGCCTGCGAGGCCGGAGGGCGGCGGAGGTGCGGTCGGCAGGCCACCACCGGCCGGCGCTCCTCTCACGGCCCAGGGGTCGGCCTCTACGCGACCCGGGGCGGCCCCGACCGGCCCGGCGATCCCCGGCACCGGGTAGGGCGCCGCGGGCGCGAAGCGTCCGGGCAGCATCGGAGCCGGCAGCTCAGGCCTCGTCACTGCCTGCCGCTGCGGGGGCGGGGCGGGGGTCCGCGAGCCCCGGGCCGCGGCTGTGCGCGAGGCGGTGCGGGCGGAGGCGGTATGGGCGGAGGCGGTGTGCGGCCTGGCCGTACGCCGGCTCGACGACAAATGCCGCCCGCCCCTGTCGTCGCGACCGGTCGCACCGGCAGGCTCGGTGGCCTCGGCGTCGGCGGGCTCGCGGCCCGGGCCGTTGTCGTCGTCGAACAGCGGTGAGCCCATGAGCGGGTCGCCCAGGACGGAGCCGAAGGGGTCCTCACCCAGGCCGATGTCGGAGGGCTCCCAGCCCGTGGGCGCCAGCGACACCGCATCATCCGCGTCGTCGACGCCTCCAGAGCCGCCCGTCCGAGCCACCGCGGCCTCAGGTCCGCCACGCCCACCGTGACCGCCACCAGGGCCGGCGGAGGCTCCCCCCATGCGGCTCACCCAGGCACGCAGCTCCGGGGAGCAGCCCGGGTTGTCCACAATGACACCGCGCAGGTCGGGTCGGTTGCCGGCCAGCACCATGAGGCGCCCGGCGCCCGCCCTGGGGTCCCGGGCGACCTGGAGATCGGGGTCATCTGGCATCTGGGGCGCCGCGTCGGAGTCGGCGGGGCCGGGGGAGGCATGGGCAACAGCGGTCATGGCACGAGCATCCCACGTCCCCTGACGCCATGTCCCGGATCCGCGCCCATCCGGCCGAGCACCAACAACCACATACCCCTCAGGGGTATTTGACACCCCTACCCCTAGGGGTATGGTTCATACCGACCGAGACAACGGAGGAGATATGGCCGGCTACACCGGATCCAAGGAGGACTACCTCAAGCGCCTGCGCCGCATCGAGGGGCAGGTTCGGGGCATCTCCCGCATGGTTGAGGAGGACATCTACTGCATCGACGTCCTCACCCAGATCTCCGCCGCCACCAAGGCCCTCCAGGCCGTCAGCCTCGGCCTGCTGGAGGACCACATGAGCCACTGCGTCCTGCACGCCGCCCAGGCCGGCGACGAGGAGGGCACCGCCAAGATCCGCGAGGCCTCCGACGCCATCGCCCGGCTCGTGCGGTCCTGAGCGTCACGGCCCGCTTCGCGGCGAACCACCTGGTTCCCGTTCCGATCCAACCGTTTTCCGCACACACTTCCCAAGGAGTGAGAGATGACTGAGTTCACCGCCGACGGTATCGACCGCACCACCACCCTCAAGGTCTCCGGACTCACCTGCGGCCACTGCGTCGCCCACGTCACCGAGGAGCTCGAGGCGCTCGACGGCGTCAAGGACGTCTCCGTCCTGCTCAACAAGGGCGGGCAGTCCACCGTCACCGTGCTCTCCGACATCCACCTCGACGACGCCGCCCTGGCCGAGGCCATCGACGAGGCCGGGGACTACACGCTCGACGCCGTCGAGCGCGACGACCGCGAGCGCTGAGCCCGGACATGCCCCGTCGGCGCCCGAAGCCCGGGTGCCGACGGGCGGCAGCGGACGCCAGCAGACAGCACCAGACGACAACGGACACAGAAGGCTCCCATGAGTACGACCAGCCAGGAATCCAGCGGGCAGCTGCGCACCGTCAACCTCTCCATCGGAGGCATGACCTGCGCCAGCTGCGTGGCCCGGGTGGAGAAGAAGCTGAACAAGCTCGACGGCGTGAGCGCCTCGGTCAACCTCGCCACCGAGTCGGCCCGAGTCACCGCCCCAAGCGCAGTGAGCGTCGATGACCTCCTGGCCACGGTCGCCCGCGCCGGCTACACCGGCACCCTGCTGGACTCCGCCTCACCAGATGAGTCGGCGCAATCGGAGGCGTCACCGGCCGGGGAGCCCGCGTCGGCGGCGTCGACAGCGCCGGCGTCGGGACCGTCCACGCCCGGTTCGGCCGAGGGTGGACGCGGCACCAAGGGCACAGGCGGCCGCGCGACACTGTCCATGGCTGCGGCGCCGGCCACGCGCCCGGGCGCCCCCGCCGGCACCAACAGCACGAACGGCCCCGCCGGCACCTCCCCCCGCTCCGCCTCCGGGAGCGGGGCAAAGTCCCTGGGCGCCTCGCATATGGAGCGGGCCGCCGACCTGCGCCTGCGGCTCATCTACTGCCTCATCCTGTCGGTGCCGATCATGGCGATCTCCATGGTGCCGGCCCTCCAGCTGCCGGGCTGGCAGTGGGCGGTGGCGCTCATGGCGCTGCCGGTGGCGGTCTGGGGGGCCTGGCCCTTCCACAAGGCGGCCTTCCGGGCGCTGCGCCACGGGGCCTTCACGATGGACACGCTCGTGTCCCTCGGGGTGATCGCCGCGACCGGCTGGAGCCTATGGGCGCTGGTGCTCGGCGGGGCCGGGCACATCGGCATGCGGATGAGCATGGAGCTGCTGCCCCGCTCCCAGGGGCATGCCGCCCACATGTACTTCGAGTCGGCCGCCTGGGTGACCACCTTCCTCCTGGCGGGCCGCTACGCGGAGGCGCGCGCCAAGTACCGTTCCGGCGACGCCCTGCGCGCCCTGCTGGAGCTGGGCGCCAAGGAGGTGACCCGAGTCGTCCTCACCTCGCCGTCGGGCAGCCGCGACGCCGTCGACGTCCTGGACGAGGACGGCTCGCCGCGCGCGGAGGCCACCCGCACCGAGGAGCGCATCAGTGTTGAGGACCTGGCGGCCGGGGACCTGTTCCTCGTGCGGCCCGGCGAGAAGGTGGCCGCCGACGGCGTCGTCGTCGAGGGCCGCTCGGCCGTGGACGCCTCGCTGCTCACCGGGGAGTCCGTGCCCACCGAGGTCGAGGCGGGACAGACCGTCACCGGGGCGACCGTCAACACCTCCGGCGTCCTGCTGGTGCGGGCCACGGCCGTGGGCGAGGGCACGACGCTGGCGCGGATCGGCCGGATGGTGACGGCTGCGCAGGCGGGTAAGGCCCCCGTCCAGCGCCTGGCGGACCGGATTTCGGGGGTGTTCGTGCCCATCGTCCTGGTGCTGTCGGCCGCGACCCTGGCGGGGTGGCTGCTCACCGGGCACAGCCCGCAGGCGGCCTTCACCGCGGCGGTGGCCGTGCTCGTCATCGCCTGCCCCTGCGCGCTGGGGCTGGCCACGCCGACGGCGTTGCTGGTCGGTTCGGGCCGGGCCGCCCAGTTGGGCGTGGTCATCAAGGGCCCCGAGGTGCTGGAGTCGACGCGGGCTCTGGACACGATGGTCATGGACAAGACCGGCACCGTCACCCAGGGGCGCATGAGCCTGGAGGTTGAGGCCTGCCAGGAGGTGGGCGCCGGCGCTGGTACCGGCGCAGATACCAGTGCAGACTCCGCCGCGGGCCTGAGCCCGCTCGGGGATGAGGCGCTGCGCCTGGCCGGGGCGGTCGAGTCCGCCTCGGAGCACCCGGTGGCCACCGCCATCACGGCGGCCGCCCGCGAGCGACTGGGCGACCTGCCGACGCCGGCCGACTTCTCCAACCACGAGGGCCGGGGCGTCTCCGCCACGGTGGAGGGGCGCCGGGTCGCGGTGGGCCGGCCGGACTGGCTCGCCGGCGAGATGGGCGCTGAGGTTCCCGAGGCGGTGCGCTCCGCGGTGGAGGAGGCCCAGGACTCCGGGGCCACCGCCGTCGTCCTGGCCGTGGGCGGGGCCGGTGAGGCCGCGAGCACCGACGCCGAGGCGCCGGACGAGGCCGCCGCGGACAGCACCGACGACGCCGGCACTGCGGCCCCCGATACGCAGCCACTAAAGGCGGTAGCCGTTCTCGTGGTGCGGGACACGGTGCGGCCCTCCTCGCGGGCGGCGGTGGCGGCGCTGCGCGAGCTGGGGATCCGGCCGGTGCTGCTGACCGGGGACAATGCCCGGGCCGCTGAGCATGTGGCGGCGCAGGTGGGGATCGAGGCCGCCGACGTGCGCGCCGAGGTGCTGCCCGCCGACAAGCGCGACGTCGTCGCCGACCTGCAGGCCCAGGGCGCGGTGGTCGGCATGGTGGGTGACGGGGTCAACGACGCCGCCGCCCTGGCCCAGGCCGGCACGCAGGGGCTGGGATTCGCCATGGGCTCGGGGGCGGACGTGGCCATCGAGGCCGCCGACATCACCCTGGTGCGCACGGACCTGGATGCGGCGGTGGCGGCGGTGCGGGTGTCGCGGGCGACCCTGCGGATCATCCGTCAGAACCTGTTCTGGGCCTTTGCCTACAACGTGGCCGCGATCCCGCTGGCGGCCGCCGGGCTGCTCAACCCGATGATCGCGGGGGCCGCCATGGCCGCCTCCAGCGTCATCGTGGTCACCAACTCCCTGCGGCTGCGCCGGGCCGGCTGACCGCAGGTCAGGGTGCGGGATGGGCGTCGGGGACCGCATCCCGCCCCTGCCTGGTCTCATACAGTCAGGCGCCCCTGTCCAGGGGCCTGCGCCAGGGAGAACGAAGAACGGCAACCACGAGGTGCCGGGACGTGGGCCGCCTCAGGGAGCCATTCACGTGAGGTCAGAAGACGTCAAGATCCTTGAAGTGAATGACCTGCCGATCCTGCCGTCCGTCACTCAGAACGACGGTGATCTCGACGTCACCTTCGCCGCCGAACTCATCAAGATCCGACGGACTCATGGCAGCGAGCTCGGCAAGCTCGGGATCGTCTACTACGTCCGCGAACTCACCGTCATGACTGTCGATCTCGTTGTGCTCAGGCCGGCTCTCCCAAGGGGCCAAAAGGAGGTTCTCCTCCGGAGACAGGGCTTGCGGAACCTCTGCTGGCATGTATTCGAAGTAACCCTCGGGCGGAGCCGCCAACTTCCGCGAGCGGAACGGAGGAACGCCTCGCAGGAAGTAAAGACATTCGTTGCCCGGCAGACGAGAGATCTCATCTGCCGTCATGAGCTCGCGACCTGACGAGCGATATGATCGGGACCAGGATCCCTGAGCTCCTCGCTGATCCGAGTTGTCTTCCTGGGTGATAGTCTCCTTACCCAGCCTCTTGGAGATGAACTCGGTTGTGGACCCCTCATTTCCTCCTAAGAAGAGCAGGGAGTCACAGTTCCCGACAATAGTCTCCCAGTCATCCTTATAGAGAGCTTTTCCCTGAGAGTAGTTCTGCAGGATGACAGAGGTGGAGATACCACGAGAGCGCATCACGGCAATTTTACGCTCAAAGCTGGGCATTTTTCCGATATTGGCGAACTCATCCATGTAGCACTGCACTGGAACCGGGAGTCGGCCACCAGAATGATCCGCAATATAAATGTTCTTCTCAAAGAACGTCTCATAGAAGATGGACGCCAGGAAGTTGAATGCCTGATGGGTATCGGGGATCACAAGGAACAGTGCCGTCGGGCGCATTCCAATCTGATCCGCCTTGATCGTATCTGATCCCAGTATTCTCCGCATGGGCGCCATGTGGAGGGGTGCCATTCTCACTCCCAGAGAGATGATCACTGACTTCTTGGTCTCTCCAGCGCCCTGCGTGTACACATTGTACTGAGAGCATGCGAACCGAAGACCTTCGATTATCTTGTTGCCGTCCGGGTCGGAGTCTGGATTATTGTCACAATCGGCAATGTACTCCTTCGTGGCAAGGAACAGCTCGTCGACTGGGCTAAGTGCTTCCTCATTTTGCTCAGAAGCTGTCATCATCGACAAAAGCTCGACAACATCAAGAAGTGTCCCCTTCTCACCCTTGGTGAAGTACACCATCGCAACGAGGGCGGTGAGCAGGGCCCTTTCCGCCTTCTCCCAGAAATCGCCACCATCGGAAGGCTTCTTTCCTGTCGTGTTCGTGATGAAGTTCTCTGTCAGAATGGCGCAGTCGACTTCCGCCTGGTCAGGGTTGAAGTACGCAAGAGGATTGAAAGTGTCAGATCGAGCGAAGTCAACAAGGTTGAGGCACCGTATTTCATACCCGAGCTCAAGGAGTTTGTTTCCCGTTGCCGCGAGAACTTCACCTTTGGGGTCCGTCACAACGTAGGAGGTGTTTCCCTGATGAAGATTAGGCATGACGAAGTAGCGCGACTTACCCGAACCGGAGCTACCAATGACAAGGACATTAAGGTTTCGCTGTGTCTTCCGAGAATCGAGACTCAAAGATTCAGTACGAGTGAATAGAATATCATTCGACCGATTCCCAACGTAAGGACGAATGTCTCTGGGGCTCGCCCATTTGGCTGACCCGTGCTCCTCCCCTGGGCGCGTGGCTTTTCTGGCACCCACATGATAGGCCCACATCATGAGGATCGCCGCAGCGAATCCCGCTCCGACGAGCATATCGGTCGTATTCCAGGAGATGTGAAAAGGACTCTGGAGGTCGAACCAGAATCTGTCCATCACGTCACTGAGAGTGCGCCCGGCGGAACGGTCAGTTCGTATCTGCCAGGATATCTTGTCTCCAACCCACCAGGAAATCAGGGTCACTGACGCGAGAATGACATATCGAATTCTACTCATTATTGTTCCTCCGAAATTTAGTTGCCGTAGAACGCGATTGTCAGCGCGACCCTAATGACGGCGGCTTCATCGGTGCGCCCTGAGGAGCGCCCAGACCAGGCGTCGATCTTCTCCCTTTATTTCCAGGCACATTATTGCGGTTCACATTCTGGCGAGCCTGAGGAATACCATCAACGTGCTTCAGCGGCCCGGAAAGTGCCGGCTTCGGCATGCCGGGATTCATGCCACGAGGAGTTCTGGGGTTCAAATTTGGGCCGCCAATCTTTTGGCTGCGACCACGGAGGATATCGCCGAGACTTGATAGCCCCTTCATTAAGGAACTAGGATTATTCGCGCTGATACTTACTTGGACGCTGCCATCTCCTCCGATATTGGCAGCAATATTCAGTCCCTGCTGAAGAAGGCCTGCCTGAATTTTTGTGAACAGCGATCTGCTCATCCCTTTGGCGCCCATGCCGCGCCCGAGCGGAGCTTGCTTCCGGGAAAGCGAAATTGTTCCGTTACTGATGGAGTTTGCGTTCGCCAGCATCGCCCCTTTATGTCCGAGTCCGGCAATGTTGTGAAGGCTTGAAGGAGTCAACTGGCCAATACGGGCGAGCAGCTGGGGCGCCCCTCTGACCATCCTGATGGTGACATCCACGGATGCTTTGGCTGTGTCATCTGCGAGCATAACAACCTCTACTAATGGTGACGGAACAGAATGTGCTGGTATTGGTAGGCCGTTATTTTAATATTTTCTGGTCGCCTTTCGTAATTCTTGGGCTCAGTTCAGTTATGTTACTTCACTCGTTGACACCGGGGCTGTGAATTGACCTAGGTGAACGCTGTCGTCGATCCGGAGAATAGGCTTATCGGCGTGGGTGGTGGGTGCGGGTGGGGGCTTGGGTGGGTTGGCGTTGCTGGTTGTTCTGGCGGAGCTTGTCGAGCTTGGAGGAGATGCCGGCTATGGCACCGTCTCGTTGGGAGTCGCCGGTGGGGGCCTTGCGGGCCTTGATCGGGTCCTGGGACGCCGCGCGTGCGCCAGAGGCGGTGGCACCGGCCGAGCGCGACGCCGAACGAGACGCGGACCGAGACCCGGAACGGGACGCGGAGCCGGGCGTTGTCCTGGGCGTGGTGTTGGTGCCGCGCCCACCAGCACGACGACTGGGGGTGTCCCCCGCGGTGGGCCCACCAACGCGGCCACTGGTGCTACGGCCGGGGGTGCTGTCTCCTGCGGTGCGAGCGGTGGTGCTGCGCTGGGGCGCCGGCTGTGCCGGCCCGGCTGGGGTCTGGGGCCCGGCTTGGGGTCCTGGCCGGGCCGGGGCAGGAGGTGTGCCTGTTCCCTGGCCGGCCCGCATACGCGAGGGGGCCTCAGGCCAGGCGTTGGCCCCCGGGGCACCTGAGGTGCCCGCCCCAGCAGCACCCCGACCCGGCACACCCGACCGACCAGACCGGCTCGGCTGAACCGGTCGGCCCGGCTGGCCCGGCTGAACCGGTCGGCTCGGCTGAACCGGCTGCCCTGACCGTGCTGGCCGGCCCGGTTGGCCTGGCTGGTTCTGCTGGGCCGACCTACCCGGCTGACCACTCGGCCGGCCTGGTTGGCTATGCCGACCTGGCTGTCCCGGCTGGCCTGGCTGAACTGGCCTGCCCGGCTGACCTGGTTGGGTTGGTTGCTTGGGGGTTGTGGGCGAGGCAGCCCGCTGCGAGCGGGCCGGCGGTTCCGCAGACACCGGCGGCGCAGAAGGCGGCGTGGTCCGCCCGGCCCCAGGCGCCTGCGCCTGGGTAGGCCCGCTCGGTGTGCCCCCATCGGGTGCACCCGCGTTCGGGGCACTGCGACCAGGCCCGCCCGGCGCGCGCCCGTCTGGGGTGCCCTTGTCTGGCCGGTTCTGCTCGGGGGCGCTCTGCTCAGGAGCGCTCACCTCTGGGGCTGCCCTGTCTGGGGCGTTCTGCTCAGGGGCGCTCCTGTCAGGGGCCGCCTTGTCTAAGGGGTTCCTGTCTGGGGCGTTGAGGTCGGGGGTTGGAGCCGACATGGAGGGCGAGGTGTCCGTGGGCCGGGCAACCGGCTCCACCGGAGCCGGCGCCTGCGGAGTCGAAACCGGCACCCCCGGGGCACCCCGATCGGGTACGCCCGTCTCCGGGGCATCCGTACCCAGTCCGTCTGGGGTTGGTGTGTCCAGCCCGTCTGGAGCGGGTGCATCTGGGGTGGGGGTGTCTGGGTGGTCTGGGGTGGGTCCTGGTGGTTGGGTCAGGGCCTGCCGCAGCTCATCACGGGTGAGGTCCTCCAGCCCACCATCACCGCCCAGGGCCTGGGCCAGACGATCAGACAGCACCTGAGGGGTCAGTGGGGGCCCGCGAGGGGAGACCGCCTCCCACTGCTCAGCCAGGCTCCGCGGCTCCAACGCCTCCAACCTCTCGTTCAGGTCCCTAGACAGCTTCGGGGAGTCAGTCAGCACCACCCGCATCTGCAGCAACCGGTCCCCCTGACCCGCGTCCACCGCCGCCTGAGCCGCATCACGAATCAGCTCCCTAGGACCCTGAGCCGTCTGCGCCCCCACCGCCGAGTTCGTCGCCCGGTCCCCCAGAGCCACCACACCCCCCACCAAGGAAGGCCCCTGCGGACCAGACAACAGCTGATCAGGATTGTGCAGCACCGCCAGCTCCTTCATCGCCAGAGAAGCCCACGACCCCGCCACATCCTCAGGAAACCCATGACGGTCTTTCAGATCCTTGGCGAGCTTCTTCTGGAACTTCTGGCGGATGGCGGTGTGGCTGGCTGGGGAGCGCTTGCGCTCGTCGAAGGTGGCCATACCAGCCAGGATCTCCTTGGCACTCATCAGGCTCAGAGCCGTGAACTGCCCATCAAGCTGACGCGTCATCTCCTGCGGCAACCCACTCGAGGACCGATTCTTCCCACCCGTGTGGTACGACACCACCACCGGGTCCACCTTGTCACACCACTGGTCGGCCCCCACCTGGGCACCAGCCGTCCTCAAGGCGGCAGGCCCCTCCCACACCAGCACCGACTGGCCCCCAGCAGACCACGGGGTAAACATGTTCCCAGCCACCAGACCACCACCAGCACCCCGACCAGAACCCCGACCAGAGTCCCGGCCGGGAGCAGGCCGACGCGAGCCACCGCCGCTCACAACCCACCCCCAAAACCACCAGGACCAGCAGGACCACCCGGGCCACCAGGACCATCCTGGCTGTCGGGGCCACTGTGGGGGTCAGAGTCGCCGGGGGTGCTTGCGCCACCACCGGACGTGTCTGTGTTTGTGCTGTTGGGTATGGCGCCTTGGTCGATGAGGAACTGGGTGGCGGCCCCTCCCCAGGCAGCCATGAGATCCACGCCCAGGTACCTGGGCGTGGACTGCGCCAGCCCCACCAGGTAGGGCACAGCCTTCTGCACACTCAACCGATCCCCACGGATCTGGCCACCAAAGCTCAACGGCGGCACAAACCCGAATACCTCGTCAGCACCCGGCACCCCCAGACGCTCAATCCCCTCCACAGCCAAAGGCCGCCCCGACACCTCATCGTCATACACATCCTCAAGCGGGCTGGTGAAAACAGTGCAGCCGCTGCGCTCCCTGACAACCGGATCAGTCATGTTCTCCGCCTCATTGGCATTCGGGGAGATCTCACCATTGATGACGTCGATGTCCACGGCCGGCCCGGAGATCTCCCCCCACAGAAGCATGTACCCCAGGGCGGTACGTGCCACGCAGTGCCAGCGCTGGGGTGGGAACGGCAGCTCGATCCCCTCCAGCCAGGCGTCCACCACCGGCGCCCACTCAACAGGATCCGTGATCCAGGAGCGTCCCTGCCCAAAACCATCAAACCCGAAACGCCTCCAGATATACAGAACCGACTCAGGAAACACGCCCCCAAACCGCTCAAAGTACTCCTCCGGCACCACCCGACCCACACCCAAAGGAGGCATATTGTGGTAGCCCAGCAGCCCTTCCCGGATACGCTCCTCAATCCACTCCGGACCCCACTCAAGATTCTCAGCCCTGGCAAAACCCATGACCTACATCCTTTCCCTAGTCAGCAAACCATCTAGAATATTCATCGCAACACACACCACAGCCACCGCCGCTCACAACCCACCCCCAAAACCACCAGCACCAGCAGGACCACCCGGGCCACCAGGGCCATCCTGGCCGTCGGGGTCACCGGAGGTGTCTGTGCTTGTGCTGTTGGGTATGGCTCCTTGGTCGATGAGGAACTGGGTGGCGGCCCCGCCCCAGGCAGCCATGAGATCCACGCCCAGGTACCTGGGCGTGGACTGCGCCAGCCCCACCAGATAGGGCACAGCCTTCTGCACACTCAACCGATCCGCACTGATCTGGCCACCAAAGCTCAACGGCGGAACGAACCCCAGCACCTCGTCAGCCCCAGGCACCCCCAGACGCTCAATCCCCTCCACAGCCAAAGGCCGACCCGTCACCTCATCCTCATCCAGGTCCTCAGTCGGGCTGGTGAAGGTAGTGCAGCCGCTGCGCTCCCTGACCACCGGATCAGTCATCTTCTGCGCCTCAGAGGCATTGGGGTAGATGGCCCCGTCAATGACGTCGACCTTCAGCGCAGGCCCGGAGATCTCCCCCCACAGACGCATGGTGCCCAGGGTCGTGCGTGCCACGCAGTGCCAGCGCTGAGGAGGGAAAGGCAGCTCGATCCCCTCCAGCCAGGCGTCCACCACCGGCGCCCACTGAACCGGATCGGTGATCCAGGAGCGGCCCTGCCCAAAACCATCAAACCCGAAACGCCTCCAGATATACAAAACAGACTCAGGAAACACACCCCCAAACCGCTCAAAGTACTCCTCCGGCACCACCCGACCCACACCCAAAGGAGGCATGCCCTGATAGTCAAGCAGATCCTCCTGAATCTGCTGCTCAATCCACTCCGGACCCCACTCAAGATCCTCATCCCTCACAAAACCAACAGAATTACCCTGGCCACCAAGCCCATTGAGACCATCCTGGCCACGGAGGTCGCCAGAGGCGTCTGTGCTGTTGGGTATGGTTTCTTGGTCGGCGAAAAACTGGGTGGCCGCCCCAGCCCAGAAAGTGATGAGATCGACCCCCAGGTACCTGGGCGTGGACTGCGCCAGCCCCACCAGGTAAGGCACAGCCTTGTGCACACTCAACCGATCCGCGCTGACCTGGTCGCCGGAATTCAACGGCGGCACGAACCCGAACACCTCGTCAGCCCCAGGCACCCCCAGACGCTCAATCCCCTCCACAACCAAAGGCCGACCCGTCACCCCATCCATTCCATGATCCATAAGCGGACGGGTGAAAATATTACAGCCCATGCTCTGCCTGAGAACCGAATCAGCCATGTCCCTAGAAGCCAACGAGTCCGGGCAGATCTCCCCGGAGATGACGTCAACATGCAGTGCGGGGCCGGAAATCTCACCCCACAGAAGCATGCACCCCAGGGTGGTACGTGCTACGCAGTGCCAGCGCTGAGGCGGGAACGGCAGCTCAACACCCTCCAACCAGGCCTCCACCACCGGAGCCCACTCAACCGGATCCGTGATCCACGATCTCCCCTGCCCAAAACCATCAAACCCGAAACGCCTCCAGATATACAAAACCGACTCAGGAAACACACCCCCAAACCGCTCAAAGTATTCCTCCGGCATCACCCGACCCACACCCAAAGGAGGCATGTTATGAAAGTCGAGTAACTCCTCCTGGATCTGCTGCTCGATCCACTCCGGACCCCACTCAAAATCGTCATCTTTAGCAAAACCAACAGCACCATCCTGGCCACCAAGCCCAGTGGAACCACCATGGCCACCAGGACTTCCAAGGTCTTCGAGGTCGCCGGGGGTGTTGGGAGTGCTTGCACCACCGGACGTGTCTGTGTTTGTGCTGTTGGCAGGTATGGCTCCTTGGTCGATGAGGAACTGCGTGGCCGCCCCGCCCCAGGCAGCCATGAGATCGACCCCCAGGTACCTGGGTGTGGACTGCGCCAGGCCCAGCAGGTAGGGCACAGCCTTCTGCACACTCAACCGATCGGCGCTCACCTGGCCACCAAAGCTCAACGCAGGCACAAACCCCAGCACCTCGTCAGCCCCAGGCACCCCCAGACGCTCAATCCCCTCCACAGCCAAAGACCGACCCGTCACCTCATCCTCATCAAAATCAACGAGCGGATCGGTGAAGGTGATGCAGCCGCTACGCTCCCTGACCACCGGATCCGTCATATCCTCAGCAGCAGAGGCGTTGGGATAGATGGCCCCGTCGATGACGTCGACCTTCAGTGCCGGCCCGGAGATCTCACCCCACAGACGCATGGTGCCCAAGGCAGTGCGCGTCAGGCAGTGCCAGCGCTGAGCCGGGAAGGGCAGCTCGATCCCCTCCAGCCAGGCATCCACCACCGGGGCCCACTCAACCGGATCCGTGATCCACGAGCGCCCCTGCCCAAAACCATCAAACCCGAAACGCCTCCAGATATACAAAACCGACTCAGGAAACACACCCCCAAACCGCTCAAAGTACCCCTCCGGCACCACCCGACCCACACCCAAAGGAGGCATCGGATCCACCGACTCAATCATGTCCTCCCGGATACGCTCCTCGATCCACTCCGGACCCCACTCAAGATCCTCATCCCTCACAAAACCGGAAAGTTCCGCACGTTGCCCCGACGAGGAAATGGAAGGTACTTCAACATCATCGTATGCCACAAAGGCATCGGGGAAACTACTCTGTGCGTCATCGTGCCCCACGGTATTCTCTCCCATTCCTGGCAAACCAAACACTGAAAGGTCCATCCGGAATGCAGAGCCCGGGACACCCTCTCCCACATTACTCGGATCAGCCTCACTGTCAGCTCCAGCAGCACCAGGGTCAATGTCAGAATCATTACTCTTGTGGCCATCGACACCCAGCAGGGAAGAGTAGTCGATAATGCTAGACGGAGTCGACTTGGACGTGGGCTCACTCGGAACAGAGGTATGGGATAGGCGACCCGGATCTTCATATAGTCGCTCATCGCCATCAGGCGATACGGATTGTGGAGACAAAACCCGATACGGTGACGAGGCGCTTTGAGCTACGCGAGTTCGCTTCGGATAGATTCGTGGAGGCTGCGAATCCATCTCATAGGCGCCGTCGTTATGTGAAAATTCGGGACCACCTTCACCTTCGTCAATATTCGACACTCGCGAGTTGAACGGACTGTCCCCCTCAAGCTCTGCCACGAACGGAGATTGACGTGAGTAAGCGACCGAATCGACAGAGCCACCGATCTCTGACACCAACGAATTCTCACTCGTTGAAGCACCTTCCTCTGGCTGCAGGGCTGGAGGCTCAACATCTCCCGCCACTGTCAGATCTGAGGCGAACAGCTCATTATACTCTTGGACAACCAACGTTTCATCAAGTAGCGTCACTGCGCCGAAGGCGTCGACAGAAATGTACTGCGTTCCGTTCTCGTCGACGGCCGCTACAGTGACGCTGCTCCCCTTCTTTGCGGCAATCGACGCAACGAGACGCAGAAGCTCTTCACGTGCTTGGAATACGCTCCCGGCATTGACACGCTGTTCTCCCCCTTCACCGGAAAGTTGGCCACTTCCGTCGGGATTCACCGTGATCGTAATCATGAGGACTCACCTTTCACCGCACCGCGCTAGTCACTCCAACCCTAACGCATTTCAGAGGGGGATTGCCGCGGCAAGAAAACGCAGATCGCCTTCCAACCTCATTATTATTCTTCCCGAACCGACCGCTGCATACGCGCACTGATTTTTTTTACTTGTCTTGGTCTGCATCATCAGACACCTCAGGACCCTTTGACGCCACGATCTTTACAAACGGAGCCATCCCTAAAACTCCAACTCCTCCAACCAGAAACCGCGGCCAGTCTCCAGCCGCTCTCCCCACAACATACGTAGCAAGTAGGTAGACAACCAAATAGGCCAGCAACCATCGGAAGCACCGAGATGCAGGTTGGTGAGATGTCAGTAGAGTTGCATAGAAATCAATTTTGCTTCTGAAAGAACTCATTGCATACATTCACTGTTCTCACTGACCAACCAGCGCTTTGGCCACCTTACCGCTGCTCATCACAAGCATTATCAAGAGCACTGGCGCCAAAAGGAACGTCGCATAATTCTGAACGATCCACCCACTCAGAGAATCGTCAGGCTCACCGACATTAATCGCATTTACCACAGGTAGGTACGAATAGATTTTAGTCGCCAGCATTAATGTGGCAGCTTGCATCGAGACGGCGGCATACTTTTGAAGGTATCCGATACCCATCGACTTCGTGTCCGGGTGCCCCAGGAACGCAATCGGCAATGATGCGAATGCGGTCATAATGTATAGCTCAATAAAGCGCAGCACCACCATGAGCTTAACAACTAGGACGGCAGCCATTGCGACAATGAATGGAATAATGAGCAGCATCACCATTCCCGCCTTGTCCATCATCTCTGCATTGGACACTTTATCGGAAATGTCAGGAAGCTGCGGTAACGACTTTTGAGCCGCTTCTATATTTTTAGCGACACTCTGAACGACCTGATTAATTGCATCAAGAAACATCATGGCGTTCTGGGCAGCCCACACAAGGAGCACTGACTTAAACATCGTGGCCGCAATAATTTTAACGCCGAGCTGCTGGTCCGCTTCGATTCGGCTGGCATTCCTCGCCAACTCTAGCACCAGTAGCATCGAAATGATCACAGACGCTACCGGCTTGATGCCTGTGTTGTGCAATGACGTGACAACATTGTATGTTTCATTGCTGTACTCCGATAGCGTCTGTTTAAGTCCTGTTGCCTCACTTGTGTCGAACTCAAACAGCTTTTTAAACATGTAGATTATCATGTCATCCATGGAAACTCTACCTCAACTTCATTTCGACGAACCTGACTTCCATTTGCATTATTGACTAATGACCCCACACCACAACCAACAACAGAGCCAGTACAGTGAGCACCTGCAGTGCGGCAAGCGCCGCAACAACACCATAGGGTGCTGGTTTAGCTGCCCAACCCGTATGCTTATGCCCATTCTCGACTGGCGGGTGAGTGGGCTGAGGCCGATCCCTAGGAGCCGACGGGGTTAAAGGAGTTCCTGGAGGGGGAGATGAACTCCATGTCGCAGGAAGGTTACGCACATCATGAGAATCCATCCGTCTTTGCGGCTCAGTTGGCTCCGGAGATCGCACACTCTGACTCAGTCGCTCACCGGCACTGACCCAATCCGAGATGCCAGATCGCGATGGAACACCGCTACCGCCTTGGAGAGTAGTGCTATCTGGGGAAAACGGTGCTTGACCCACGTGGGCAGTATGACTCTCGGAGGCCTGAGAAATTTCAGGCGATCGCAGATGGGAGAAGTTGGCCGAGGAATCCGAGTCCTGTGACAAGCTGCGGGGTGGTTCACCTGTGCGAGACCGATGCTCTTGACGTCGGCGATACTCACTCTGAACATCAATGGGCACCGTCTGAGGATCAGAGTCCCCAGTTGTCACCTGCCGGTTCGCCGTCTTACGTGACGGCGCAGATCCGTACGGCGTGCGACTCATCGCTTGGGACGGACCAGGCCCGGTGTGTGCTGCCTGCGTCGAGGTCGGCGCTATCCGGCCTGGCCCCATCACACCCGGACCTGACACGGCTGGCTCCACCCGGCCTGGCCCCATCACACCCGGACCCGACAGGGCCGGCTCCACGCGACCAGGCCCCATCACACCCGGACCCGACAGGCCCGGCTCCACGCGACCAGGCCCCATCACACCCGGACCCGACACACCCGAACCCGTCGCAGCCGCCTCTACCCGGCCAGGTCCCGATACACCCGGACCCGGCCCGGCCGGACCCACGCGACCAGGCCCCATCACACCCGGACCCGTCGCAGGCGGTGAGAACGACGTTGGTGCTGCGTCTCCGGACTGGCTGCCACCGCCACGCATTTTCGCTTTGAGACCCGGAAAGCGTCGCTTTCGTTTCTGCACCGGCTCCACAGCATCCGGCTGAGGCGGAACATCCAGCGACCTAGGATCCTCGACAGCCAAACCGGCTAACGCCCAGTCGCTGAGCGCGCGGTAGGAGTTGGGGTGGCTGACGAGCTCGTCGAGAACATCTCGATCCCGATGCTCACTGTCCGCCGCAATAGTCCACAACTGCTGCGGAGTAAGATCGCTGTTGAGTCTCATAGTGAATGTCCTGTTCCGACTTCAGAGCTTGGGCTCTTCCAAGCCCGTTACTTTTCCATCACCCGATAGGGGGAGCTCGGCTACCCACAAGCGAGTTCCTGACGACACCACTTCACTGCCATTGCCATGAGGAATGTGTACCGTATAGGTGACCATCACTCCCAGCTTCATGGTCTTGCCGTCATGCGAAGTGACGCTGGCATCGCCAGTGGAGTCTACGGTGACACGCGCTTTATCGACGCTGCCGTATAATTTCTCCCAAGCAGACTCCTGCTTCGCGACGTCATCAGAAAACTCACTTGACAATCGCTTGAACCGCTCTTGTTCCGTCTCCGACTGTGACCACTGGGCTGCAGCCTTCACGGCTCTCACTGCGCGCTCCTTCTGAGCGGACGTCGGCCGAAACTCTGAGGCATAGCCATCCACCTGAGACGGTAAGGATGTCGCAGAATGCGACGGGATTGCCTCCGATGACGGCACTGGGGATGTCGCAGCCGAGCTTGCCTTCGCCTCAGACTCACCTCGATGGGATGCCGACCATACGATTACCCCAGCGAAGGCACCAACCAGCGACAACGACACCGCAATGATTGTTGCCACAAGACGCTTCTGTCGCCGATCCATGATGAATCACCTTCTCAGTACCAGTGAGGATCCCGCTGCTGCCACAGCGTCCACGCCGCACACGGAGAGCCATAGTCAGGTCTCTCTTTAATATACTTCAATCCCCATCTGATCTGGGTTTGAGGGTTAGTGGCCCAGTCGGCACCCTCGGACGCCATCTTCTCTCCGGGTAGAGACTGTGGGATACCATAGGCGTCAGACGTCGGGTTGTCCGCAGTGTAGTTCCATCCCGACTCGTGGTTCCACAGCTCTACCAGACAGGCGAACTGCTTATCATCCCAGCCATAGGCTTTCATTTGCGTCTTGGCGTACGCCTGAGCGTCACCAGCGCTTGTACCAGCCGCCGCATACTGTGCATTATCGACCGTCGTCACACCGTTCTCAGTCTTAACCTTTAATTTGGAGTGAGGGTTGTGCTTGATGACCGCCTGCCCGGACGACACCAGTTGCTTCACCATATCAGGTGTGTAGTTCTCCAGAAAGTATTCCGCATCTCCATAGTTCTCCGTCACCATACTGCCGTCGGCACCGACCTGAGCCACGTAGGCGACGTGTCCGAAACTTGCGTTCCAGCGTCCCCCCTGAGCGCCGGGCTGGAAGGAAATAATGTCACCTGGAGTAGGTTTACTCACTTTTTCCCAACCTGGCAGAGCAGAGTCATTTCCCCACTGATATCCATGACCCCCAGCAGGAGTCGTATTGGCATTCACATACTTCCACGGTTTTTTTGTCACGCCTTCATCGCGATTGACTCGCCAGATCGCAAAGTCTGTACAGTTTCCATAGAAGTATCCTGTATCCGGGTTGGCTGACGACGAACCCATCCCCTTGTATGGATAGTCATCGCCCATACCAGCCGCAACAACTCCTGCCGCGCCCCCCTTTGACTTCTGCTCCTCCTCATAGCCTCCGAGCCATGAAGGAAGAAAGGACAGAACGATGGCTACCACGACAATGACGGCGATGATGGGTAACATGAAAATGAGCAAAGCACTCACTTTCACGGCTATGATTGCGACGATCCTTGCAATCAGATGTGCGACCGCTCGCGACGCCGCTGCCGCAGCCCTGTTGGCAGCCCTTGCGGCAACCTTGCCATTAACCTTGGCAATCTTGTTCCTGGCCGCTTTGGCCGAGTTCTTGAGTCCAGCCTTTCGAACCCGCGACGTAAGCCGTGCTGCCTTCTGGACCTGCTTCGATGTGATCCGAGCGACTCTCGGAGTAACTTCGATGGACTTCTTTACGGCACGTTTTCCAATGCGATAACTAGTAAGCGCAGTCCTCGGCGTTTTAGCTGCCGCGCTCATCATTTTCTGCTTGGCGATCTTTCCGCCAACATCCGCCATTGACGCATCGCTACCGAATGGAGAGGTAACACTATCAACCTGATCAAAGGCCTTCTTGGCTACGATCGAGGTCTTGGTCGCAATCCTGGTACCATTACGTATAGAACTACGAACTTCGTCGCTGAACTTCTTAGGGGCGTGTTTAGAGGAAGGCTTTTTTACGTCCTTCTTCTGAGGGGTTTCCTTCTTCTTACTGCCTGAAGCCTTGCCATCGCCTCCGCTACCGGGAGCACCATCCTTGGGGGTCTTCCCTGTGCCTCCATCGATGGAGGTGGCCCTGGCCTCCCTCGGCGCCGACGTGAGAGCACTAGAACCACGGGACTCAACATTGACGCTTGAGAACTTGTCTTCCGTCAGTGACTGAGCGTCTCGATTACGAAGGTCGACTCGAACGTTAGCCATGACCTACACTCCTTCACCGAACTTAGTTGTGTACAGCTGGTACAACTTGGAGCTTGTTGGCATCCTCGAATCGAAAGGCACCATCGCCGGCCCCATTTTCAAGAGCCCACACCCTGGTGGGATGTTCTGGAAATAGGAGCGGTGCTTATCAGACCAGTTGAAGAGCTCCTGCAGAGTCTGGGCATCCGTAGGGGTCTGGTTCAGGAGCACAAGAATGTCCGAGTTGGCGAGCATCAGACGAGCACGCTCACTGATGAGCAGCTCTTCAATGTTCTGCGTCAGGCCGGTCGGCAAAAGGCCGTACTTACGGGCACGCTTGTAGATCATCTGACAGTACGCGCCAGCGTAGTCGTTACTGAAAAGAAGGTGGAACTCATCCAGGTACAGCCAGGTCCGCTTGCCCTTGGCGCGGTTGACCTGAGCCTGTGCCCAAATCTGCTCCAGCACCACGAGCATACCGAACGTCTTCATGTCGGATCCGAGCTTAGAGATGTCATAGATCATCGCACGGTTCGACGTGTCCACATTCGTCTGCTGCGAGAAGCCCGAGAACGATCCCGCCGCATAAAGCTCAAGAGCAGTTGCAACCGCCCTGGCCTCCTCCTCAGGCTGGCGCCGCAGTTCGTCGAACAGGTTGAACAGAGTTGGCGGAGCCATTCTCTTGTCCTGGAAAAACTGCCCGTATATACGCGTCACACAGCGGTCAATGATTGAGCGCTGAGGCGCACTCAGCCCATTAACTCCTCCAATAAGCACTTCACAGAGAGAAAGGATGAACTCCGCCTTCAGCTTGACGGGACTCCCATCATCCGCCGGCGCGTCTCTGTCGATATGCAGTGGATTGATGCATGCTCGTGATCCTGCGCTGATCTCGACAGTCGTGGCTCCGATGGCCTGCCCGAGGGGCGCATACTCATGCTCAGCGTCAACAATAATAAGATCGTCGTTAGGACGTCCAAGGAAGACCTGCATGATCTCGCCTTTTCCGAACTGCGACTTTCCTGCACCACTCGTACCGAGAATGAAGGAGTTTCCATTCATCGTGGATGTGCGTGATCCCACCACAAGGTTCTGACTAATTGCGTTCACCCCGTAGAAGAGGCCGCCCTTGTGCAGCAGCTCCTGCGTTGTAAACGGAACGATCACAGCCACTGCCGCCGTTGTCAGAGTTCGGTAAATCGGTAGACGAGACACGCCGAGCGGAAGAACGGCATTCAAACCATCCTCCTGCATCCACTTCAACGTCTCAAAGGGGCATGAGTGCTTACGTCCAGCGACCCGCACTTTTTCAACGGCCTCCGCAAGCGCGTCCTTCGTCGCACCAGCGACCCCTACGACAATGGTGGTCGTGAACAACTTCTCGTTACTCGACTCGAGCTGATCACGCAGATCGACTGCCTCTTGATGCGAAGCCACCAGCTCGTGAGGAATCGACTCCTCACCATTTCCTTGCTTCCGGGCCTTTCGCAGCTCGTTGGAGCGCTGCATGTCCATTTCCGCGATCTGCCGCTTGACCAGATCCAGACCTTCTGCGTGATCGAGAGGCCGGAAATGCACCGAGATCGCCAGCTCCGAGTTGATCTCAGAGAGCTCCTTCATGAGACGATCAGAGAGCCACGAGGGCAGGTCGCGCAGACACAGTACCTGGTAGTACGAGTCCTTCTCACCAGTGAAACAGATCGAGTTCCCGTCACCTGAGAAATCGATTGCCCACGGCGAGACGATATCCTTCGTGGTGAGGTTGGTTCCGATCAGGTCGGTATACTCGAAACGAAACGGCTCTCCCGGCCTCAGAATGTCATGCAGAATCCGGATCCGGTCTTCACCAGAGACTCTTTCTGCACGACACCCACCAACAGCTCGCAGCTGCGCGATCGCATCTGATGATATCTGAGCCAGCTTGTTGGTGGCGTGCTCAAAATCATCGGCTTCAACCGTGATGGTGACATACTTTTCCGTCACAGTGTTGTTGCGGCCGGATGCCAGCCTCGCGTTAATCAGGTCATTGTATTCCCACCGATAGGCATCCAGCCCATCACCGCGAGGAGCGAACTCGACACTCTGCGCCAGCTCAGCTTTATTAAGCTGACGATTCATAACCGTCAACTGAATGCTCTGCCCAGCATCAAAGGAGTTGACGAACTGTGCATACGACTCCACCAAGGAGGCTTGCTCTTCTTCCGGAGCCAGCTGATAGTCGATATCCGCCAGCTTCAGCGTCACGGAGTACTGGTTCCCCCCAAGCGAGCACACGCCGTTCTCGACCATCGCCTCATACTGGATGACAGCCTGAGCGGTGTTCCTTTTACGGCGAGGAACATCATTCTTCTCGCGGCGCTTTTTACTCTGCTTGCGAGCCTTCCGATCAGGCTTACTGCCATCCTCCGCATTCGAGTTCTCGGATGACTCGCTGCTTTGGCGCTTTCGAGTTGCGAACAGCATTAGCTGACCTTTCTGCGGCTATTTCTGTCGACAACACCGAGTCCTGCGCATACAGTCGCTTCTGGGGGTCCCACTTGTACCTCCAGAAATAACGCGCATACTTCTCAAAAGGCAGACCTTTTGGCCTCACCCAACCGACCGCCACAAAAGGCATGGTCAGAAGTGCGGCCATCCAGGATCCCAGATCGGACTGCCCCGCCCAGAAGCACAGGGCATATGTTCCGCCGACAACAATAATTCCTATTGCTGAGCACGCCATTTGTCGCCATGACATGCCCATCATAACTTTCGCTTGGTAGGCAGTGATCTCCCGATATACCTTGATTTCAAGCGCCATTGTATTTTGACGCTACAGGGCGATATTCGAGAAGAGCTGCGCCGCAGCCACAATCAGGCCGCCACCAACAGCCTGCCAAACACCAGACTGAATCTGCGGACCCTGGTGGTCACGCAGGCCTCCCGCCAGCGTGATAACCCCCCAAACGGTCCACAAGCCACCTCCAATGGTCGCGAACTTCACGAAAAGCTGGAGGGCCTGACTCATCATATCCATGGGATGCTCCTATATATCCATGATGAAAGGGGTAGGGATGTTCTCGTGGACGCATTCGTCCGATGTCCCGTCTAAACGAACTACTGGCACATGTATGCCGGCCCGTTATCTGACGGCGATGAGATTGTTGCAGACCTGAGACATCGTGTCCACCGAATCCAGGGGTAGAGGTATCCACCTCTAAATCCGCGCTCACCATTGCGCATCCTCAATATTCTGCTATGTGGTAGGAACGCGTCCACGTACTTGACACGGTGTACCATAAGGCGTGCTTGCGCTCCGCTCCAACGGATCGTTAGAATCTCGGCTGTGATGACTTCTCTGCCGCAGGCCCGCGCGATGATGGTGCGCACCCTTGGCGAGGGTCGAATGTGCATGCGCTGACAGCGCCAGCCGTCGCTGTCTGATCACGTAACGGTGAGAGTCCGAGCCGTCCAACACCGGCTCGTTGCACTCCGCGGAGGCACTACCGCCCCGTGTTCATCCCTCCAGCAACCCGCCACCTCGGCCGGCCCGCCGCTGGCCACCCCTGAGCTCGACGCCACAGCTGCGCCTTGCGCTCGCGCGTCACCCCCGCCAGGGCACCCGAGAGGACCCCTTGCCATGCATACCCGCCTCACCTCCGTCTCCAGCTCCGCCGACTCCGCATGTCCGGCCCGCCCTGACCTTGAGGCCCCCCACGCGCTCACCGCCTCCTCCCCCGCGGCCGCCCTCACCTCGGCGGACCGCTCCGCCTTCTTCACCGCCCCCGCCGTTGACCCGGCCGTCTTCGACGCGGTCCCCGACCGCCGCGGCACGGCCAGCCTCAAGTGGGACTCCGCCGTCAAGCGCGGCCGCCCCGAGGACGTCCTGCCCCTGTGGGTGGCGGACATGGACCATGCCACCGCACCGGCGGTCATCAGCGCCCTGCTGTGGCGCACCCGCCACGGCATCTTCGGCTACTCCGAGCCCGACGACGCCTACAACGCCGCCCTGACCGGCTGGTTCTCCCGCCGCTACGGCTGGCAGGTGGAGGCCGAGTGGAACACCGTGACCCCCGGCGTCGTTCCGGCCCTGGCCCTGGCGGTACGGGCCCTGACCGCGCCGGGCGAGGCGGTCCTCATCGAGGAGCCCGTCTACTACCCCTTCCGCGACGTCGTCGAGGTCAACGAGCGCACCGTGGCCGCCGTCCCCCTCGTGCGTGACGCCGACGGCGTCTACCGCCGCGACCTGGACGCCCTGGAGGCGACCATTGAGGCGACCGGCGCGCGCCTGCTGCTCCTGTGCAATCCGCACAACCCGGTCGGCCGGGTCTGGAGCCGCGAGGAGCTCGCCGCACTGGAGGAGGTCACGGCCCGCCATGGCGTCGTCGTCGTGGCCGATGAGATTCACGCGGACCTGGCCCTGCCGGGTTTCACGACGACGCCCTTCGCCTCCCTGAGCGAGGCGGCCGCCGCCCACACGATCACCTGCACCTCGCCGTCGAAGTCCTTCAACCTCGCCGGTCTACAGGTCGCCAACATCCTCATCTCCGATGCCCGCCTGCGCAGGACCTTCCGCCGCGAGCTGGCCACCACCGGCTACTCCCAGCCCAATACCCTGGGCCTGACGGCCTGCCGGGCCGCCTACGAGAGCGGGGACGCCTGGCTCAATGCCCTGCGCGAGCACATCTCGGCCGCCCGCGCCCATGTCGAGGCGCGCCTGGAGCGGATCGAGGGGATCGAGGCCGTCCCCTGCGAGGGCACCTACCTGCTGTGGCTGGACTGCTCGGGATTCCTGAAGGCTGCCGGGCTCGAGCCCGAGCAGCTCGACGAGGTCATGCTCAACGAGGCCGGGCTCTGGCTCGACGACGGCCGGATCTTCGGGGCCGGTGGCGAGGGCTTCACCCGCATCAACGTCGCCTGCCCCCGCGCCACCCTCGATGCCGCCCTGGACCGGTTGGAGGCGGCCGTGGTCGCCGTGACCGCCCGCTCCACCACCCTGTCCGCCTGAACCGGCTCGCCCGGGCCGCACCGAACAGGCAGGCCCGCCGGCGTCCGGTCACCGGTCACCGACTGCGCCGCCGTCGCCCGTCAGTCATCATGTCTTCCCGCCGCCCCCGCCCATGAGGAGAAACCACTCATGACCAGTCCATCCGCACCCCAGCCCACCGCTCAGACCGAGTGTTCCCAGCCGCCGGCCGCCCGCACCTTCCCCGTCCACCACCACCCGACGTCGTCGGTCCCGGACCCACAGCTCCGCCTGGAGACGCTGCTGGTGCGCTCGGGCACCGGGACCGACCCGGCCACGGGGGCGATCACGACGCCGATCCACCTGTCGACCGCCTACGGCCACCCGGGCCTGGGCGAGTCGACGGGCTACGACTACACGCGCACGGCCAGCCCCACCCGCGACGTCCTGCAGGACGCCCTGGCCCGCCTGGAGGGCGGGACGGCGGCCTTCGCCCTGTCCTCGGGGATGGCGGCCCTGGAGCTGGTGACCCGTACACTGGCGCCGCACGGCAGCCGGATCGTGGCGCTGCGGGACCTGTACGGCGGCTCCTTCCGCTTCCTGGAGGTCCTGGCCGAGGAGGGGGCGGCGCGCGTCGACTTCGTCCTGGGCCTGGAGGGGCTGCGCGGCGCCCTGGCCGACCCGGCCGATCTGGTCATCATCGAGACCCCCACGAACCCGATGATGGAGGAGATCTCCATCCCCGAGGCGGCCGAGCTGGCCCACACCGCCGGGGCGAGGCTGGTCGTGGACAACACCTTCTACACCCCGGTGGTGCAGCGGCCCCTGGAACTGGGGGCCGACGTCGTCGTCCACTCGGGCACGAAGTACCTGGGCGGGCACAACGACGTCATGGCGGGCGTGGCCGTGGTGGCCGACGACGCCCTGGCGGAGCGACTGAACTACCGGCTCAACACGACCGGGGCGACGCTGGGTCCCTTCGACTGCTTTCTGCTGCTGCGCGGGCTGAAGACCCTGGCGCTGCGCATGGAGCGCCACGAGGCCAACGCCACCGCGATCGCGCAGTTCCTGCGCTCGAGCCCCTACGTGACGCGGGTGCTCTATCCGGGGCACTCGGGCATGGTGAGCTTCGATCTGGCCGAGTCTGTGGACGTGGCCCGCTTCCTGGCCTCGGTGCGGGTGTTCACCTTCGCCGAGTCCCTGGGCGGCGTGGAGTCGCTGGTGACGTGCCCGTCGGTGCAGACGCACGCGGACGTGCCCGTCGAGGTGCGCGCCTCCTACGGGCTGACCGACCGGCTCATGCGCCTGAGCGTCGGCATCGAGCACGTCGACGACCTCATCGCGGACCTGGCCCAGGCCTTCGAGGCCGCCACGGTCTGAACGGGCGTGCTGCCCCGTCTGGGGGTGGGGATGACGCCGGGTCGGGCTACCCCGACATCATCCGTCCAGTCAACCGCATGGTCTATTCTTCCTGGAGGCGGGAGAATCGTGGCCATGAAACACCTACAAACATCCTCACCACCCCAGACCACCTCACGACTGACCCTCCTCACCCTGCTCGGTGCGCTCACCGCCTGCAGCATGCTCGGCACGAGCGCCACAGCCGTCGCCACCCCACCCGCGCAAGGAGCCCAGCACGCCGTCGTGCTGGACAACAGCACCAACACCGGCAGTGCCGCCGGTACCTCCCGGCCGACCGGCAGCAACAGCTCCAACAGTTCTTCGAACGGTTCCGGCGGTTCCAGCGGTTCCCATGGATCCAACGGGTCCACGGGGGCCACGATCCCCAAGGGGCTGGAGTCCTTCTACCGTCAGAATCTCACCTGGACCGACTGCCCCGACGGCGCCACCGGCACCGCCTTCAAGTGCGCCACCGTGACCGTGCCCCTGGACTACGACCACCCGCAGGGCAAGACCATCACGGTGGCCCTCAAGAAGCTGCCCTCGACGAGCTCCTCCCCTCGGGGCTCGGTCTTCCTCAACCCCGGAGGCCCCGGGGGAAGCGGTATCTCCCTCATCAATGCCCAGGCCGGGCTCTACACGAGCGGCGGCCTGTCGGGGGTCCTGGAGAACTACGACGTCATCGGCTTCGACCCGCGCGGCATCGGCCAGTCCACCCCCATCACCTGCTGGTCCCCCGACGACGTTCAGGCGATTATGGCCGGGCGGGCCGAGGCGCCCTCCCAGCTGACGCCGGGCAGCGCCGCCGACATCGTTGCGAAGGGATCGCGCGAGGCCACGGCCTGCCAGAAGTACACGGAGGTCCCCGAGATCCTCGACCACATGGACACCCGTTCGGTGGCCCGCGACATGGATGTCATGCGGGCCCTGGTGAAGGACCAGGACCTCAACTTCTTCGGGTACTCCTACGGCACCTACCTGGGGGCCGTGTACACCGAGCTCTTCCCCGACAACGTCGGGCGCGTCGTCCTGGACAGCGCCATGGACCCCACCCTGTCCCGGCAGCAGGCCTTCGAAGGCGATGCGGCGGCCGGGGAGCAGACGCTGCGCACCTATATCGAGTCTCAGCACGGCCAGGCCGGGTTCCCCCTGAGCGGCACAACGGATGAGGCCGTCTCCCGGCTCGCGACCTTCCTCAACGGCCTGGACGCCCATCCGCTGACCGTCTCCGACGGCGGAGACCCCGTGGACCGGGACACGGCCACTACGGCGATCAGAACGCTCGTCGTCGCCTCACCTGACAACTGGCCGCTGCTCACCGAGGGACTGACTCGGGCCATGAACGCCCACGACGGCACCACCCTGATGAAGAATGCTGAGTCCCTCTCGGGTGGTGAGGAGTCTCCTGGGACCGAGGAGCAGACCGTCGAGCTGCTCCAATCCGTGTACGCCTTCTCGGCCAACCGGTGCCTCGACTTCCCAGACACCGGGAACCAGGCGAGCTGGGATGCGGCACTGACCTCCTACCGCCGTGACTACCCGGTCTTCCACCCCCTGCTGCCCCAGCACGACGCCTACTGCCACGGCTGGGGGCACACCAGTAAGACCAAGCCCGTCGATGTCGACGTCGACGCCACGAACCCGGTGCTCGTCATCGGCATCCTGCACGACCCGACCACCCCCTACCCGTGGTCCAAGGCGCTGGTGTCGAGGCTCCGTAACAGTCACCTGCTGAGCGTCGACATGTACGGCCATGGCGCGACCGGCCCCAATTCCTGCACAACCGCGAAGGTGAACGACTACTTCGTCAAGGGAGCGCTTCCCTCCGACGGCGAGGTCTGCGCGGCGAACCCGAAGCCCCAGGCCGGTCAGGAGACTCCGGCCGGAGTTGCACATCCAGCTGGACGTGAGCGTCCGTCCGGCTTTGAGGCCGGCTGACACAGCAGGTCAGCAGCGGCTCAGGTGGCCGCGCCGTCGGAGCCGGGGAGTCCCAGACATGGAAAACACCCCGGCTCCGACTGTTCAGCCGATGACGGGGTGTTGGTGCGCCCGAAGGGATTCGAACCCCCAACCTTCTGATCCGTAGTCAGATGCTCTATCCGTTGAGCTACAGGCGCATGTCGTTGCCGACGGGAAGAACATTACTCAGCGTCCACCCAGGGGACAAATCCAATCCCCGTGAGGATGGGCACAGGGCCGCAGTCCCCGCCGAGGACGGGGCTGCGGCCCTGAGCGCTGTGACGGCAGCGCACCTGCGAACTACTGGGCGCTATCCGACGCTGGCGCTCTGGTTGATAGCGAAGAGCGAGTAACCGAGCATGCTGAGCACAAAGAAGAAGGCGATGCTCAGGACGGCACTGATCACCATCCAGATGAGAGAGGCCTTAGCCCAGTTCCTCTTGCTGGCGGAGTGGCCGCTGCCGAAGACGAGCATGAGCAGCCAGACGAGGTTGACGACGGGGATGGCCATGAGGAACAGCGTCAGCATCCAGCTGCCCACGGAGTCCGCGGTCTCGACCTCCTCGGAGCGGGCTGCTGCCAGGGCTCCGCCTCCTGCCGGCCGATCGAAGGGCGAGCCGGCTGCGGTAGGAACCATGTCGGAGAAGGACGGGGCCTGCCCGGCTGCGGCGTCGGAGGAGGGGGCCGAGCCCCACTGGGGGGCCGAGCTCTGCGACGGGAAGGCTGAGGACGACGGCGCGGACGAGGCGACCGCCTGAGTCGCGTCGGGGACGAAGGCCTCCGTGGCCTGCTCGGTCTCAGCGCGTGCGGTCGCCGTGGGGAAGACCGAGGACATGCCGACCTCGCCGTCCTGACGGCCCCCGCTGAAGGGGTGCGAGTGCTGGGCGGGCTGCTGACCGGGCCACTGCGAGGCCCCCCGACTCGCCTCGCCGCCTGGAGCCGCACCGGCGGCGGAGGCCGAGGAGGTGCCCGGGGCCGAGGGGATCCCGGGGGCGGACTGGGCGAAGGGCGACGACGCGGCTGCGGCGCCGTCGTCGGCGGGTGCCCCACCCCAGGCGGGCTGCGCCGGCGGGTTGTAGGGCGCCGGCTGGGCGGCCCCGCTCTGCTGAGCGAAGGGGCTGGCCTGCGCGTAGGGGTCAGCCGACGCCGCACCGGGCTGAGCAGTACCGAGGCCGCCGCTGCCGGTCGAGTCGGACTGGCCGAACTGGGTCGGCGGGTTGTAGGGCGCCGGTTGGGTGGCCCCGCTCTGCTGAGCGAAGGGGCTGGCCTGAATGTAGGGGTCGGCGGGTGCCGCACCGGGCTGGGCGGCCGCCTGCGCGGCACCTGCGGAGAAGGCGCGCGTCTGCTCCTCAGGGGGCGGCCCAGCGGGCAGGTCGGGCTGTGCTGGGCGCCACGATCCGGCCTGGGCGCCGGGAGCCGCACCAGGGACGGCGCCGGGAGCCTGCCCCGGGGTCTGCTGCTCGGCGCGAGCGGCGTCGAGCATGTCCTGGTTGATGAGGACGGTCCGGGCGTTGAACTCATCGCCCTGGTTGGGGCGGGGCGAGCCGGAGGTCGGCGGCTGGGTTGCGTCGTGGTCAGACATGAGGTCCCTCTCAGTCGAGTACAGCATCACGCTATCCCGGATCTGCGCCGGAAGACACACAGGCACCCCGATCGGCCAGAGGCGAACGCTGCGACCGCAGGGCCGATTCGCGGTCTCGGCCGGCCGTTGGGAGGTCTCCGGGGCCGCCGCGACGGGTGCTCCGGCAACGACGAAGCCCCGGCACGCTGCTGCGCACCGGGGCTATCGCGGTGGCGGAGATGGGGAGATTCGAACTCCCGAGGGGCTTCCACCCCAACCTCCTTAGCAGGGAGGCGCACTAGGCCACTATGCGACATCTCCATCGCCTTCCCACGGCTCCGCCGCGGGACGCACGGGCAGCCTACCGGGAGGATGCCGCGTGAGCAAACCGCCGAAGACACGGTGCGGGCGCTTCAAGACGAGGCAACGAGGCCGCCGGCTGCGTAGGTGTCATGGGGCCCTCGTTCACGACCCGGGGCCTAGGGGTTCCAGGCCTCGCGTGCCGGCACCACGTGGGGCCATCATGTCAGTGATAGGTCTGTGGAAGCGCGTTGCGAGGCGAGGAGGAGCGAGGATGGCGGAGAACGGACAGGCGGATGCGCGGGTCGCAGAGTTCATCACCGATGTGCGTCGGGCCCTGGAGGAGGCGGGCGACCCTGCCCGCGCCGAGCAGCAGCGGGCGTACCTGAAGTCCGAGATGGCGATGTACGGCGTCGGGGTCCCGGACACGCGGCGCCTCGCGCAACGGATCGCCGCCGCCCACAGCGATGTGTGGGCTGAGGCCGCCACCTGGGAGGTGGCGCTGCGGCGCCTGTGGGATGGAGCTGCTCGCCGCGAGGAGCGCTATGCGGCGCTGGCCGTCATCCGCGCCAAGCTCTCCGCGTCGCATGCCGGACGCATGGAGTCTCTGGCGCTCTACGAGCACTTTCTGCGCACGGGGCAGTGGTGGGATCTGGTCGATGAGACCTCCCACGCCGTCGGGCTGGTGGTGCGTGAGCATCCGGCTGCGGTGGCCCGCATGCGTGTGTGGGCCACCGACCCGGATATGTGGGTGCGGCGCAGCGCCATCCTCTGTCAGCTCCAGCACAAGGCCGACACGGACCTCGACCTGCTCACCAATGTCATCGAGGTCAACCAGGAGGACCCGGAGTTCTTCATCCGCAAGGCCATCGGCTGGGCGCTGCGCGACTACGCACGCACGGACGGCGACTGGGTGCGCGCCTTCGTCCAGGCGCATCCGGGCCTGTCCCCACTCAGCCGACGCGAGGCCCTCAAGCGCCTGTGAGGCCGGGGCGACCTCCGGCGGGGCATGCGGCGGGCCGCGCAGTGCTCTGCCGCTCCTCGCCGTCGGGGCACGTGCGAGCGTGCTGCCTCAGCCGCATGCCATCAGTTCCCATCGGCACGGTACCGCTCACGCATGCGGTCCACGTAGTCGAGGAGGTCCTGTCGCAGGCGCTTGGGGGTGACGACGCAGGCATCCGGACCGAGCCGAAGCAGAATCGTCATGGCATGCAGGTGGTCCATGAACTCCAGCTGGAGACAGGTCCATCCGTCATCTCCGGGAGGTTCACCCTCTGCCTCGGTCGTCGTTGCGCGCAACGTCCACTCCTGCACATCACTCCAACGCTCGTCCCGCACCCAGACAGTGGCTGTGATCGCCTCGAACCTTTCAAGAAACTCCTCACGCTGTTTCCGCCATGCCGCGGCCATATCGAAGCCGGAGTCGTCAGCACACTCCTCAGCGAGTACATCAGCCTCTTCGATCCGAGAGAGCTTGGTGAATCGAACCTCGGTGCCGTGTGAGGCGCACAGGTACCAGCTGCGACCAGCGGCAACTATTCCGTGCGGATCGACGACGTCCTGCGTCGTCGTCCTCGACTTGTGACGGAAGACCATACGCAGTCGATGGCGCGTCAAGACCGCTTCCTGAACAGCTTGGAAGACGGCGTCGGCCCGCTCGCTCTCGGGAAGGGGAAGCCATCCTTGAGGATCGACCACGACGCGCGAGGCAATGCCAATGGACCGGCTTCGATGGCTGTCGGGCACGGCGGCGAGCAGTTTGCGAGACGCGGAGGCGAGGGCGTCACCAAGGCCCAGTGGCGCAGCACCCCAGCTGGTGAGACCGGCGAAGAGGGCTCGGCTCTCCTCACGGTTCAGTCCTGTCACGTCAATGCGAAAGCCGGGGTCGATTCTCACTCCCCCATGAGGTCCTCGCTCGCACCATACGGGCACGCCCGCAGCCGACAGCGCCTCAACGTCCCGCAGCACGGTGCGCCGTGAGACCTCCAGCCGCTGAGCCAGATCCGAGGCGGACAGACGACCATGGGTACGCAGCAGCCAGATCATGGACAGCAAGCGGTCAGCACGCACCGGCTCATCCTCGCACGTACGTGACACAAGGTGGCACCAATGGTCTCTAACCTCGACGCCGTCCGCCCACCTCGTATACCCGTGAGAGTCTCAGGAGCATCACCATGACGACCTTCGTTCCCAACAGCGTCATCCTCTACGTCTCCGACGTCGAGGCGAGTACCACCTTCTACAGCCAGATTCTCGGTCATGAACCGATCAAGACCTATCCAGGATTCAGCGTCTTCGCATTGTCCGACGACGTCACTCTCGGCCTGCAGGCAGCCGACGAGATTGAACCCACTGCCGAGCCATACGTAGGCGGGACCGAACTGAGTCTCAGCAACGTCGAGCGTGCCGACGTCGATCGTCTTCACGCGCAATGGAAGAAGCTGGGCATTCCGATGGTTCTGGAGCCGACCGTCCTCGAATTCGGCTACACCTTTGTGGCAACAGACCCCGATGGGCACCGCCTGCGTGTGTGCGCCACTGATACCTCGAGCTTCGTCTGACTCGAGACCCTCGGCACCCTGCCCGTCACCAGGTGCAGGCCCCGACGCTCCGCAAGCTGTGCGTTCCTCAAGACGGCTGCTGTCGCCTGAGTGCGAGTGAGAACCGCCAACATTGACAGACCCCGCCCACAGTGCGGAGGTCGGTCAACGAGAGAGCGCTCGGTGGCCTTCCAGCCCCAAGCCACGGGCGCGATGCGCCTCCAGCGCCTGCCTGCCGAGATGCTCACTACCCAGCAGCTCACCGACGATACGGACAGCCTCGTCCCAGTCGATCGCCTCCGGCGCATACGCCTTGGCCAGGGCTGGATAGTCTTCCCGGAGTTCTTCACGAACCCTTGAGCTGAGCGGGCGCACATGTCCCTACGCTCGAGACAGCACTCCGTTGATGGCCGCATTCAGAGCAATCCTTCGCCGCCCGGCGATACCGTGCTCGGCCTGGAAGGCCAGGTAAGGCTCTTCCTTCCGAAACTGGACCGCTATAGACAAGGCGTGCAAGGCATCCTGCGACCCTTCGATGCGTTGAGACTGCTCATCAATGCGGCGACGTAATTCGTCTAACTCTGCACTGGACTCAGACATTAACTGCGACCTCCTCTCACTCCGTGCGGCAGAAACCTAGAGTAGCGCCGGACATCGGTCAGACCTCAATCTGTGTAACCTCCACGAGATATACCCTCCCATACTATGCCAGAATGCACGGAAGAACTCTGAGGCGAAACCACCTCAGTCCATTGCCGACACCAGCGACCTCGGAACGAACGAATACACAAAGAGACCGATAAAAAACAGCAGCAATGGAACACTCAACACCCAGGCAACGGTCGACCTCGATAGCCCCAGCGGGTCGACATCAGTAGGCGCGGCAGCGAGCACCTGTATCAAGAGCCCGACAACAGCTCCCCCTAGCACGGGACCGGCTTGGCGAAGGACGTTGAGAAGGGAGGATGCAGCACCGAACTCGTCACTCCTCAGTGCGGCCATACCTACTGTTGTCAGTGGCGCCATCAAGAAGCCATTTCCGACACCGAAAACGATAGTCGCCCCCAGGAACCACATCCAAGAAACCCCAGTAGCGGCAATCAGCATGCTCAGGGCGGTTCCCATCGCGGACGCCCCGAAGCCGATCTGTAGCACGAGGCGGGCCTTTCCTTCATCAACCCAGTAACCCGCGATAGGTGCTGTGACCACAGAAGCAATCGACGCCGGCGCAAGAGCAGCCCCCGCCCAGACTGCCGCTTGCCCCATCACGGACTGAATGTAGTTCGATACGAGAAATGTCAAGGTGAATACACCAAGGGCCACAATTAGACCGAATACGGCAGCAGTGAGGAACCGCGGATTCTTGCGAAGAGACTGCGGAAAAACTGCGTACGCCGGATCCGCACGGCGTTCATACCGGAAGAAAGCAAACAGGCAGAGCACAGCGAACGGCAGGCAAGCAATGGTCAGCGGGTCCCAGCCCGCATGGGGGCCTTGCAGGCTTCCATAGAGAAGTGCCACAAGGCCGATGCCCGCAAGAAAGGTTCCCACGAAATCAACCCTCACGGACCGGACCACCTCGATCGGAAGACTTCTCATGCCCAGAATCACGACAAGAACAGCAATCGGAAGGTTGACGAGGAAGACCCAGCGCCAGCTGAGCCCATCAATCAATACTCCGCCAGCAAGGGGGCCGACGACGGACGCAGTTCCTGCAATTGACCCCCAGATGCCGACTGCGCGCCCACGGATATTTTCAGGGAAGGTGACGCCGATGAGCGTGAGAGTCTGCGGTACCAGCATGCCGGCACCGAGCCCCTGAAGGAACCGGCTGGCGATCAAGACGAACGGAGAGGTCGCGGCACCGCAGGCGAGGCTGGCAACTGCCAAGACGATCGTTCCCAGGAGGAAGAGGCGTCGGTGCCCGAATCGGTCACCTAAACGACCTGACGGGATGATCGCCAGTGCGAGGACGAGACCGTAGCTGTTGACCGCCCAGAAAACCTGTGCTGTGGACGCGCCCAGGTCCCGTGTCAGCGAGGGAACTGCGAGGTTAATAATTGTCAGATCGAGGAGAGCGATGAAGTACCCACCAGCCAACGCGCACAACCCGATCCACTGCCGAGCGCTGACTGTTATGTCTAGAGAATCTTCCGTCATATCCCCCCCCGTTCGTCAGTTCGGTATCGCAGAAGGTGTCTCTCTTGGTCATCACAGTGTCGTCACCACATTAAGGTCGAGGCCTCTCCCCAGCTCTCCCACTATTGACGTAGATGCCATTGCTGAGATGGCTGACCGCTGCGTCAGACCGATGCGGGACTGGCTCTCGAGTTGGAGAATCATCAGGTTGCACTCGATGGCCGCCGAGCTCACCGGCAACGAAAACGCCGCCACACTCACCCAACTCATAACACCTCGGTGAGTTTTAGTTGGTATTGCGGTACTTGAGCGGAGAGGGAGGGATTCGAACCCCCGGTGCGCCAGGCGCACAGCGGTTTTCAAGACCGCCACATTCGGCCGCTCTGTCACCTCTCCAGGCCGCACCCACCGGGCGCGACAGGCATAGACCCTACCATCCCGGCGGGCCCGCGGTCACTGCGAGCCCACCGGTCCGAGCCCACCGGTCGCCGACGGCGCGGTCGTACCCTATGCCTCGCGTTCGAGGGGTAAGGGTACGAACGCGCGACCTACCCTACGAACGCGCGGCCCGGCCGCACCGCTGACCCGCGGCCCCGCGGCCCGGCCCCACCTCCGCACCGGCCCCTAGGCCCGCCCGAAGAACCCGCGCCGGTGCGGTTTGCTGGCGCGCGCCGGCAGCAGGGAGTTCGGCTCGTCGAGCCGCCCCTCGGCCAGGGCCTGCCCGATCGCCGGCCATACCGGCAGGCGCGCCATGAGGGTGGCCTGCAGGGCGTGGTAGATGTCCGGGTGCCCGGCCCAGGTGCGGGTCGAGGGCTGGTTGTCGCGGTCGAGCTCATGGGTCCACACGCCGGGCGCCTCGATGAGGAACTCCTCGGCGTAGTCGATCCAGGCCCGATAGCAGTGCTCGTAGTGCTCGACGTCGATCTCCCCACGCCCGTCGTCGAGCAGGGCCTGGCGGATGGCGGCCGACGCCGAGATGCCCTCGCAGACCACCCAGTGCATGCGCTCATGCACCACGGGCTTGCCGTCGAAGTCCGTGGTGTAGACGAAGCCGGGGGCGCCGTCGACCCGCCAGCCATCGGTGCGGGCCTGATCGAAGATGTGCTCGGCGGCCTCCAGCATCCACTCCGGCGCGCTCATGGAGCGGTTGATGAGCGCCCCGCGCAGCTGCACCGTCAGGCGCGCCCACTCCAGCCCGTGGCCCGGCGTGACGCCGTAGGGCCGGAAGGGGTGGGCGGGCTCGTCGCGGTTGTAGTCCAGGCGCGGTTCCCAGGAGGCGGAGTAGTGCTCGGGCAGGCGCCAGCCGTGTTCGCGGGCCTGGACGTTGACGGCGAAGTCGGTGATCTTCAGGGCCCGCTCCAGCCAACGCACCTCACCGGTGACGTCGGCGGTGGCCAGGTAGGCCTCCACCGTGTGCATGGCGGCGTTGATGCCCCGGTAGTCCTCGGAGTCGGTGAAGTCGGCGGCGTAGGACTCCACCGGCATCTGCTGGCCCTCATCCCACCAGTAGCGGTCCTGGATCTCGATGGCGTCGCGCAGCAGCTCGTGGCCACCGGGCCGGTCGGCGGCCGTCGCGGTGGCGGCGGCCAGGAGCACGAAGGCGTGCTGGTAGCACTCCTTGCGGGCGTCGCGGTCCACCGGGAGGCCCCGCCCCTCGGCGTCGGGCTCAGGGCCGATCGCCGAGTACCAGCCGCCGTTGACCGGGTCGCGCAAGGGTCCGTTGAGGGCGCGCACGCCGTGGTCGGCATAGCGGCGGCAGCCGGGGATCCCCATGAGCGCCCCCAGGGAGAAGGCGAAGGTCATGCGGCCAGTGATCCACAGCTCGACGGGATGGGCGGGGTCCACCTCGCCGTCCTGACCGATCCACCCGAATCCTGTAGGCACCTGCGCGGCGCGCGCGTAGTGCAGCAGCGCGTGCGTCTCGTAGGCCAGCCAACGCTTGTGCTCGGGGGCGCCGAACCATCCCAGTCCCATGAGTCCTCCTTGAATCGCTGGGGATCCAAGGCTATCCACCCACCTGATGCGGATCAATGCTCCAGGCTGCTCCCGGCTGCCCGAGTGGCGCCCATTCTCGCCGGCACGCAATGCACGAGGGTGGGGTGATACTGGAGGAGGGTTGGGTGTACTGCAGGTAAGTGGGGCCTTCGTGCAGTACGCACAACCCTCGACCAGTAGATCCCGACCTTCGTGGAGGAGGTCGGCTCAGGGCGGAAGCCTCAGAGCCGACGTCGTACCCATGGCCTGCGGGTCCCGCCCGGGGGCTACTTCTGCTTGGGCCAGGCGGCCTCGGCCTGCTTGAGCGCCTCCTTGGGGGTCACCGTCCCGGTCGCCCACCGGCTCAGCCCGACCCACAGGGCGCTGCTGCCCACGCCCACCGGCATGGAGTCCGAGGCGTCCATCTCAACGGTCGTCTGGCGCGACTGGAGCATCCTGGTGGCGCGCCGGCCGACGTCGCTGGGCGCCAGGTCCGGGTCAACACCCTGGTTGGCGGTCGCCACCCCACCCAGTGCCATCCGCGTGCGGGCCCACTCCTGGGAGGTCAGGTACTCCATGACCGCGCTGACCGCGTCCGAGCGGGTGAAGGCCACGAGGTAGTCGGTGCCCACCAGCACCGAGTCCGAGCCGCGGTCCGCCGCCGGAGTGACGAAGGCCGAGACCTTCGTTCCAGCCGAACCCGCCTGAGTCGTCGCACCCGCCGTGCCCTTGGCCGACGCCGTCGCCCCGGTCGCCCCGCTGGCGGTGGCACTCGCGGTCGGGTGGGGGGCCTGGACCGTCACCGGGTTGGCGCCGTCGGCGTCGGTGATGACAGTGCCCTCGGGGAAGCGGCTCTCGAAGGAGGAGGAGGCGTGCAGCATGAGGCAGCTGCCCTTGACCAGCTCGGCCCCGGCCTGCACGGGGGTGCGGGAGATGACCGAGCCGCGCCCACCGGCGACGCGCCCATTGTCCAGAACCAGGGAGTTGACGGCGCCAAGGGCCTCCACCGCGTTCGGGGAGTCGACGGGCGACCGGTGCGAGGCCCAGGTCTCGTAGACGCCGGGCCCCTGGGTGGCCAGCAGGGCGTCCTCGAGCCAGTCGGTGAGAACCCAGCCAGTGGACTCGCCATCGGCGGCGCCCACGCACCAGGGCGTTACGGAGCCGTCGGGGTGGTCGGAGCGGATCTTGCTGGTGAGGGCCTCCAGCTCGGCCCACGTGTCGGGCACCTCGTAGCCGGCCTTGGCGAAGGCGTCCGGCGAGTACCACACGAGGGACTTCAGCGAGACCATGAGCGGGGCGCCGTAGGGCACGGAGGCGTGGATGCCGACCTGGATCCAGTGCCGGTCCCAGCCGGCCTCCACGTTGCTGTTGACCTTGTTGGGCAGCGGGTGGACGACGCCGGTGTCGACGAGCTCGGCCACCATGGCGGGTTGAGGCACGATAGCCAGGTCGGGCAGGTTCTCGGGGTTGTCCTGGCTCGACGGCGAGGCCCCCGAGCTGGTGGACAGGTTGGCTCCCGAGCCGTTGAGCAGCTGGGAGCGCAGCTCGGTGGTGCCGGTGTGCTCGATGTTGATGCCCGTGCAGCTCTCGAACTCGGCCACGGAGGCCTCGAAACGCTCGGCCTCGGTACCGGTCAGGCTGCTGGAGATGGTGACGGTGGCGCCCTTGTGGCCCTGATAGGCCTGGTAGGCGGCGCAGCCGGTGGCCGCGGCCGAGCCCGTCCCACCGGCGGAGCAGGCGGCGGTGGCGGCGGCCGCCAGGGTCAGGGTGCTGGCCGCAGCCAGGAGGCGGACGCTCCGGCGCAGCCGACGGCTCGCACGCCCTCGGCCGGGGACGCCCGCCCCACCGGACGGGCCGGCGGCGCGAGCGGCGCGCTCCTCAGGGATGGAGTTGTGCTGGGAGACAGGGAGGGGGGACTGTCGCATCAGGGGTGCCTTACTCGTTCGATGAGGGCGTCCAGGACGGCCGCGCAGCCGTCCCGCCACACGGGCTCGGTCAGGATATCGCCGCGGTCGCGCACCCACTGCGGCGCACTACCCATGACGACGCCGGCTCCGGCCCACTCGATCATCTCGACGTCGTTGGAGCCGTCCCCGACCGCCAGGACGTGGGCGGAGTCGGTGCCCAGGCGGGCGATGAGCGCCTCAAGGGCGGAGGCCTTGGTGACGCCCTCGGGGGCGACGTCGAGCCAGGCCGTCCAGCCGATGGCGTACTCCACCGAGTGCAGCCCGGAGTCGGCCACGATCTGGGAGAAGCGCTCCACCGGCATGCCCGGGGCCCGCAGGACCACGCGGGTGACCGGCTGGGAGACGAGCTCGTCGAAGGTGACGACCCGCTGGTCCTCAATGAGCTCGCCGTCGGGGAAGAGCCGGGAGACCTTGAAGCCGACACCGGGGTCCTCCACGGCGAGGATCCCGTCGGGCACGGCGGCGTGGAGGGTCTCGATGGCGGCGCGCGGGTCGAAGGTGCGCGAGTCGACGACCTCGTAGCCGCCGGGGGCGTCAGGGTCGAGCCGCAGGGTCATGGCGCCATTGGCGCACACCATCCAGCCGGCGGACAGCCCCAGGTGGCGCACCACCGGCATGGCGGCGGCGATCCCGCGGCCGGTGGAGATGACCACGGGGACCTTGTGGGCGCGCAGGCGGGCGACGGAGGCCAAGACCCGCTCCGAGACGTGCCCGTCCATGTCCAGGATGGTGCCATCGACGTCGAGGGCGACGACGAGCCCGTGGCCGGGCGCGAGCCTGGCGCCGCCGGCGGCCTCCAGGGCGTCGAGGTCCCGCATCCGGTCCTGGACGAGGGCGTGGTACTCCTCGTGGTCCAGGGGCCGACGGCGCAAGGCGCGCTCGCCGGTGCCCTCGGCCTGTCCGGAGCCGTCCTCGAGGTGCCCGACGTACTCCGTGGAGCCGCCCAGCTGGGTCAGGGGCTGGCCGGCCGGGGCGATGCCGGTGGCGGGGTTGACGGCCGGGCCGTTGCCGGTGGGCGCGGAGCCGGCGGGCTCGCCGACGGCGTCGGTCTCGCGGCCGGCACCCGGGCTGGAGGTGGGCGCGGGGTTCACGGGGCGGCCCTCAGGCGGTGGCCTCAGCGGGCTCGATGACCTCCAGGCCGCCCAGGTAGGGGCGCAGGCCCGCGGGCACGCGCACCGAGCCGTCGGCCTGCTGGTGGTTCTCCAGGATGGCGACCATCCAGCGGGTGGTAGCCAGGGTCCCGTTGAGGGTGGCTACGGGGCTCGTGCCGCCCTCGCGGCGCTCGCGCACGGCCAGGCGGCGGGCCTGGTAGGTGGTGCAGTTGGAGGTGGAGGTGACCTCCATCCAGCGCTGCTGGGTGGGCAGCCAGGCCTCGCAGTCGAACTTGCGGGCGGCGGAGGAGCCAAGGTCCCCGGCGGCGGTGTCGATGACCCGGTAGGGCAGCTCGACCAGGGCCAGCATCTCCTCCTCCATGGCCAGGAGCCGGGCGTGCTCGGCCTCGGCGTCCTCGGGGCGGCAGTAGGAGAACATCTCCGCCTTGTTGAACTGGTGGACGCGGATGATGCCGCGGGTGTCCTTGCCGGCGGCCCCGGCCTCGCGCCGGTAGCAGGTGGACCAGCCCATGTAGCGCTTGGGGCCGGCGGACAGGTCGAGGATCTCGTCGGCGTGGTAGCCGGCCAGGGCCACCTCGGAGGTGCCGGTGAGGTAGAGGTCGTCGGCGGGCAGGTAGTAGATCTCGTCGCTGTGGGCGCCCAGGAAGCCGGTGCCACCCATGACCTGCGGGGTGACGAGGGTGGGGGTAGTCATCGGGGTGAAGCCGTGGGCGACGGCGGCGTCCAGGGCAGCCGTCATGAGCGCCAGCTCCAGGCGCATGCCCCAGCCCTTGAGGTAGTAGAAGCGGGCGCCGGAGACCTTGGCGCCGCGGCGGGTGTCAATGATGTCCAGGCCCTCGCCGATCGCCAGGTGGTCGGCGGGCTCGAAGCCCTCGGCTGCGAAGTCGCGGGGCTCGCCGCCCTCGTGGCGCAGGACGACGTAGTCCTCCTCGCCTCCCGAGGGCGCCCCCTCGATGAGGTTGGCGAACTGGCGGGCCAGGTCGTCGAGCTCGGCGGCGGCGGCCGAGGAGGCGGCCTCGGCGGCCTTGACCTGCTCGGCCAGCTCCTTGGCGTTGGCCAGGATCGCCGGGCGCTCCTCCGGGGATGCCTTCCCCACGGACCGGGAGACCTGCTTCTGCTCGGCGCGGAGGTTCTCGAAGGCGGCCAGTGCCTGACGGCGGGTCTCGTCGGCGGCGATGACGCGGTCGACGAGATCGACGTCGGCTCCACGGGCTCGCTGGCTGGCGCGGAAGGGCTCGGGGTTCTCACGAAGCGCACGCAGGTCGATCATGGTCCCGAGTGTAGTCAGGACCGCGCCCCGGACAGCATTCGGGCAGCGCCCCGGTCCGATCCGGGCCGCGAGCGCGGCGGGCTGCGGAGGCGGAGCGAGTCGGGGACGACCAAAGTCACGGGTACGTGGCCGAGCCGACACTGGAGGGCGCAACGGGCGGGATTCGACGTCGATCCCCCGACGGCCGGTCCGTCGTCGGGGCCACCCGGGGGCCCTGAATCCCAGGAATGATCCGGGAGATCAGACGGTCGCGGGGTGGGGCCGGCGAGGCCGCGCCCCATACACGCTCACCCCCACCCGCACTACCGCCCGACGGCGAACGTGACCCACACCCCTCTTACCAACGCAATCCACCTGTGAATAGAATCCATTTCAATCGGTGCACCCTATCGTTCCCGACGGTGTTTCCGAGCCGCCACGTTGGAGGCTCGTCCACACCCCACCGCATCGTCCTCCCCACTCCTCCCGGCTAGTCGTCTGTCCCCGATTTTCTGTCACTCCGTCATATCAGGCTCGCCGACCGCCACGCATGCGGGCCCCGACCACAGGACCACCACTCATGCCGACCACATCATCTCCGTCCTTCTCCCAGCTGAGGGCCTTCGTAGCGCTGTGCGACCACCAGCACTTCGGCGAGGCCGCCGCGGCGCTCGGAGTCAGCCAGCCCAGCCTGTCCCAGGCCATCACCGCACTGGAGAAGCGCGTCGGCGGCGAGCTGGTGGAGCGCACCACCCGTCGTGTCCTGGTCACCTCCCTGGGCGAGGCCCTACTGCCCTACGCCCGGGACGCCGTCCTGGCCGCCGAGGCCTTCAACGAGGCCGCCTCCAGCCAGGGCGCCGCCCTGAGCGGCACGATGCGCCTGGGCGTCATCCCCACCATCGCGCCCTACCTGGCCCCCGTTCTCATCGATGGTCTGCGCGAGGCCCTGCCCCAGATGGACCTGGACCTGCGCGAGATGGTCACCGGCGACAACCTCGACCAGCTCGCCCAGGGGCGCCTCGACGCCGCCATCATCGCCCTGGAGGACGACCTCCAGCGCACCACCGCGATCCCGATGTTCGACGAGCGGCTCGTCGTCCTCACCGCCGCCGACCACCCCTGGGCCGGCCGCACGGACGTGAGCCCCGCCGAGCTCGACGACCAGCCCCTCCTCCTGCTCGACGAGGGCAACTGCCTGCGCGACCAGACCCTGGCCCTGTGCCAGCGCTACGGCTCCCAGCCCCCGGTCGCGGTGGCCACCACGCTGTCCACGGTCACCCGCATGGTCGCCCACGGCTCCGGCGTGACGATCATCCCCGAGGGGGCGCTCCAGCTGCTGACCCCCTCCTCGGAGTACGGCGTCGCCCGTTTCGGCGACGAGGCGCCGATGCGCCGCATGGGCCTGGTGCACCGGGTCTCCTCCTCCCGCGGCGCCGACTTCGCCCAGCTGGCCGAGCTCATCTCGCACCTGGTGCGAGAGGCCGATCTGCCCGTGGCCCCCGTCACGGCTCTGGCTGTGGCCTGAACCCTCCTCCGGGGTCTCACTCGCCGGCGGCCTAAGCTCTACGGGTCCGCTCCTGCCTGCCGGTCCCCACCGGTCCCCGCCGGGCCGTGACCTGGGGCCGCCGGGGCGACTAGCCTGCCCCTATGACGTGCGGCACCGACGGCGGCACCCGGGCGACGACGCGCACCGGGCGGCCACTGGCCTGCGTCGTCGTCAACCCCTCCAAGCCGCGCGTCACTGCCGCGGTGCGCGCCCTGCTGGAGGGCGAGCTGCGCGAGGCCGGATACGCCGGGCCCGTGTGGCTGGAGACGAGCGTCTCCGAGCCCGGCATGATGCAGGCGCGCCTGGCCCTGGCGGCCGGGGCGAAGCTGGTGGTGGCCGCCGGCGGTGACGGAACGGTGCGCTCGGTGGCGGCCGGCCTGGCCGGCACCGGCGCCCAGATGGGCATCGTCCCGCTGGGCACGGCGAACCTGGCGGCCCGCAACCTCGGGGTGCCGGTCGGGGACGCCCGGGCCGCGGCCCGGGTGGTGGCCCACGGCGTCGATCTTGCCGCCGATCTGGCCTGGGTGCGCACCGAGCCCTGGACCGATCCCAACATCCTCTCCGACCCGGCGTCATCGGGCGCCCCCCGCGGACGGACCGGCTCCACACCCTCCACACCCCTGACGAGCCCAGCCGCAGCAGCGCCGCCGGACTCCCCGCCCACTCCTGCCGACCCGGCCAACCCGGCCAACCCAGCCGACTCCCGGCAGCTGTCGGCTGAGGCGGTCCGGGCCGTGCGCACGATCCAGAGGGCGACCCGCCGGCCGCATCAGTGGACCCGGCCCACACTCGGCGACGAGCACGCCTGCATGGTGGTGGCCGGGATCGGTTTCGACGCCGGACTGGTGGCCTCCACGCGCCCGGCCCTCAAGGCGCGGGTCGGTTGGGGCGCCTACGCGCTGGCGGCCATGGAGAACCTGGGCTCGCCGCGCATGGACCTGGTGCTCAGCCTCCTGGACGAGGCCGGCGCACGGCGCGTGGAGCGCCTGCGGGCCCGCAACCTGCTGGTGGCCAACGGCGGCCGGCTCCCGGCCGGAATCACCCTGCTGCCGCAGGCCCGCACCGATGACGGCCTGCTCGACGTCGCCGCCATCGACACGGTGGCGGGCCTGGCGGGCTGGAGCTCACTGGCGCGCCAGGTGCTGCCGCCCTACGCGGCGCACTACTCCGAGTCCGGCCGCTCGCTGGGGCGGGTGGTGATGCGCCGCGGCGGGGAGGTGGCCGTCCAGCTCTCGGCGCCGGCCCTGGTGGAGGTCGACGGCGACCTGCTGGCGCCCACGCAGGGCATGCGGGTGCGCATCGACCCCGGGGCGCTGCTCATCCGCCGCCCGGCGGCCTAAGCCCGCCTCACTCCTCCCAGAAGTCGGCGACGTCGATCGCCCCACCGGTGGCCTCGAAGTCGGCGCGCACGGCCCGGCGCAGCTCGGCGTCGTGCAGCCAGTCCAGGGCGACGGCGGCCAGCCCGTAGGCGCCGTCGAGCGCGGCCGCGTCCCCGGTGGGGGCGCCGGCGGCCTCGGTCATGGCGGGGGTGTGGAGGGCGATGTCGGGCCGGTCGGTGACCTTGATGAGCGGGTGGATGCCGGGCACGCGCTGGGACACGTTGCCGAAGTCGGTGCCGGCGGCGATGGTCTCGGGCAGGACCCCGGCGGCCAGGGGGTCACGGCCGCGCTCGCGCTGGGAGCGCACCCAGGAGGTCAGCAGGGGGCCGTTGTCGCGGACGGGGACCTCGTTGCAGTACTCGGAGGTGAGGATCTCAACGCCTGTGCCGGTCATGAGGGCGGCGCCGTGGAGGACCTCCTCGACCCGCTCGGCGATCTCCTTGAGGGTCTCGAGGTACTTCGAGCGCACCATGATGGACAGCTCGGTGCGCTCGGGGATGATGTTGGGGACCTGGCCGCCGTCGGTGATGATGGCGTGGAGGCGGTCCATGGGGAGCATCTGCTGGCGCAGCAGGCCGATGCCGGTCAGGGCCAGGGTCGCGGCATCCAGGGCGTTGCGGCCCATGAAGGGCTGGGAGGCGGCGTGGGCCGGCACGCCGTGGAAGATGACGCGCAGGCGGCGCACGCCCAGCCAGGTCTGGTGGGTGACGTCGTGGGCGTAGGAGTGGGTCTGGATGGCCGCGTCGACGCCGTCGAGCATGCCGCGCACGGCCAGGATCTCCTTGGCGGTCGAGTTCTCCTCGGCGGGCGTGGTCTGCAGGACGACGCGGCCGGGCAGGGCGCCTGGGCGGGTGCGGGCCAGGGCGGCCAGGGCGAGGAAGGCTCCCACGGAGTTGGCGCACATGACGTTGTGCCCGCAGCCGTGGCCGATGCCGGGCAGGGCGTCGTACTCGGCGAGGATGGCGATGGTGCCGGCCGACTCACCGGAGCCTCCGGCCGCCGCGTCTGCACCGCCGGTGCTGCCGGCCGCGGGGATCTCGGCGCGCAGGGCGGTGTCCATGCCGTAGACGCCGACCTCGGGCTCGATGCCGTGGCGGCGCAGGAGCTCGGCGACCGTGGCCACGGCGTGGTGCTCCTCGTAGCCGGTCTCGGGGTGGTCGTGGATGTCGTGGGAGAGCTCGACGATCTGCGGGGCCAGCTCGGCGACGGCCTGCCCCAGGGCGGCGCGCAGGGCGGTGGAGGCTCCGGCGTCGTCGGGCAGGGCCGGTGCAGGGCCGACGACGCCGCGGCGCTCCTCGGTCTCAGCGAGCATGCGCTCCTGGATGGCGCCGGAGGGGACGGTGGGGCGGGTCAAGTCGTTCAGGTCGCGCATGGCCCTATCTTGGCCCAGCCGGCCTCCCCGCGCTCAGTCGCGAGGTGCGGCGAGCCGACGGGCCGCGTCGACGACGACGGCGCGCTGACGTTCGTGCGCCTCCTCATCCTCGAGGGGCCCGCACAGCATCCGGGCCACCTGAGGCACGGTGGACCACCAGCCGGTCAGCGACATGAGCATGACCATGAGCGCCCCGGGGTCGATGTCCCGGGTCAGGACGCCGGAGTCCTGGCCACTGCGCACCCCGGCGATCTTGCGCTGGTAGTGCTCGCGCCGCAGCTCCTCCTCGGGTACCTCGTCGTCGAAGGTGAGGGCCTCCCAGCACAGGAGCCGGATGAGCTCGGGGCGTTGCCGGTGGTAGTCGTAGAGGCGCCCGGCGTAGTCCCCCACGTCCTCCCCCGCGTCGAAGGCGGGCGGCACAGCCTCGGCCACCCTGGTCAGCTCGTCGCGCAGGACTGCGGAGAACAAGCGGTCCTTGGAGCCGAAGTAGTTGTAGATGCGCTCCTTATTGACCCCCGCCCGCTTGGCAATCCGCTCGACGGTGGTCCCAGCGGGCCCACGGCGGGTGAACTCGGCGGTGGCGGCGTCCTTGATCTTGCGCTTGGTTCCCTCGGTGTCCCAGGCCATGACACTCCGTCTTCCCTGTCCGCGAGCGCCGGCGACAAACTCCAACGCTACCGTTGCACTTCCCCTTCCAGTCTACTAGGGTCACTTCCAACGCTTTCGTTGGAAAGGGGTTCTCATGTCTCCCGAACACCGACCCGATCAGCATCCCGACGTCACTCACTTCCCCGAGCTATCAGGCCAGTCGGCGACTCGGTCACCCTCCCCCACCTACCCCGCCGACAGCGGAGCTACCGCGGCCCTCGTGGTCACCGCACTGCTCGTCCTGACCCAGCTGTACGCCGCCATCCCCCTGCTCACCCCGATCTCGACCGACCTCCATGGCAGTGCCACCGTCGCCCTGTCGACGGCCTTCAGCCTCACCTACGCCGCAGGCTTCCTCATCTGGGGGCCAGTCTCTGACCACTACGGCAGGAGGAGAACCATGGCGCTCGCGCTGGGTACCCTCACCATCTCCACCGTCTGCTGCGCCCTGGCCCCGTCCCTACCGGCACTCGCGGCCCTGCGCGCGATCCAGGGTCTGAGCGCCTCCGGTTTCGCACCCGTGGCCCTGGCCTACTTGTCCGAGGCGCTGGCACCATCCAGGCGGGCCGGGGCGATCGGGGCAATGTCGACGTCGTTCCTCGTGGCGGGCATCTTTGGCCAGGTCCTGGCCTCGCTGGTCGCGCTGCACCTGGGGTGGCGGTGGTTCTTCCCCCTGTGTGGCGGACTGCTGGCCGTGGCCCTGGCGGCCGTCCTCGCCGTCGTGCACGACGCCGCTTCCACCTCCGGCCCCTCGGGCTCCTCCCTGCGGGGGCAGTTCGCATCCCTGGGGCGCCTCGCGCTCAGGCCTGCGGTTGTGGCGCTGAGCCTGGCGCATGTCACGCTGCTCATGGTGTTCGTCGCCATGTACACAGGGATCGGCGGGCACCTGGAGTCGCAGGGCATGCGGCCGTCGACGATCGTTCTCATTCGCCTGGCAGCCCTGCCGGTCATGTTCCTCAGCCTCGTTGCGGGCCGGATCGCGGCTAGGTGGTCCTGGGCGCAGACGGCCCGACTGGGCTTCGGGGTGTCGGCGCTGGGCATGCTCGGCGAGGCACTGCTGGCGCAGAGCCTGGCGGGCCTGGTGGCCGGCAGCATCGTGTACGTCGCAGGGGTCGCGCTGGCTGTGCCGGCGATGATCAGCCTCTACGGGCAGGTGTCCGCCCCCAACCGCGGCAGCGGCATGGCACTCAACGGATTCATCCTGTTCGTCGGCACGAGCGCCGGCCCGCTCCTGGCGACGTCGTCGCCCACCTTCCGGACGCTGGCTCTCACCCTGAGCAGCATCCTGGCCGTGGCACTGGCCGCGATCACCGGTTTCAAGGCTCTGGCCGACGTCGACCGCTGAGCACCGCCCGGCTCGCCCGAGCCCCCGGCCCATCGAGGACGTACTTTTGCAACGAGGACTGCGTTCTCCCCCAGATGGCGACGGGGAGATCCCAGTGGCCTGGAGGAAAGCGCAGTCCTCGATCGGAAAGTACGTTCCGGGCGGGCCGCAGCCACCACTGCGGCCCGCCCGGACCGCCCCTCCCCGTCCTCAGCTGAAGAGCGAGGCGGCCACCATGGTGTCGCCCTCCTTGATGCCTGGGGGGATCGCGAACAGCGCCGAGGCCTCGTGCTTGAGGTACTCCTGGAGGGCGTCGCTCTTGGTCATGCGGTCCAGGATCGGGTAGAAGTTCGTGCGCGGGTCACGCACGAAGGCGATGAAGAACAGGCCGGTCTGCAGCTGCCCCAGGGAGTCGGAGCCGTCGGTGTAGTTGTAGCCGCGGCGCAGCATCCGGCGCCCCTGGTTCTGCTCCGGTGAGACGACGGCGATGTGCGCGTCGGCCGGCACGAGCGTCTCGCCCTTGTCGTCCTTTGCCTTGTAGTCCACGGCCGTGAACTCCTCGGAGGACTTCGTGGGGTTGGTGATGCTCAGCGGCGCCCCGTAGCGCTTGTCGCGCCCCATGGTCTGCTCCTGCTCGATGAGCCGCAGCCGGTCCCAGATCTCGGCGAGCATGCGGATGCGCCGGGCCACGTAGTAGGTGCCGCCCGTCATCCACGCGGCTGCGGCGTCGTCGCCCTTCTGGACCCACAGGTGCTTATTGAGCTGGTCGGTGGAGTCCTCGGCCTTGATGTTGTTGGTGCCGTCCTTGAAGCCGAAGAGGTTGCGCGGCGTCTCCTGGTCCACGGAGGTCGACGACGTGCGACCGTAGCCGACCTGGCTCCACCGCAGTGTGGCGGTCCCGAAGGCGATGCGGGTGAGGTTGCGGATCGCGTGGACGCACACCTGGGCGTCGTTGGAGCAGGCCTGGATGAGCAGGTCGCCGTCGGACTGGGCGGCGTGGAGCTGGTCTCCGGCGAAGGAGGGCATGCCCTCCTTGAGGACGGCGGGCATCTTGGCGGCCAGGCCGAAGCGGTCCTTGCCGTCGGCGTCGACGAACAGGCCCTTGCCCACGCCGAAGGTGATGGTCAGGCCGTTGGGCTTGTAGCCCCATGCCTCGCCGGTGTCCTTGGGCGGCAGCTGCTTGTTGGAGCTGGGCTGGCCGCCGATGAGCTCGCCGGCGGTCATCTGCTCGGCGGCCACGGCCCATTCGGACAGGAGGGTCTTGAGCTCCTCGACGTCGGTGGCAGAGACGTCGAAGGCCGCGGTGAACATGTTGTCCTGGGCGGGGGTGGTGATCCCCGCCTGGTGGTCACCCCGGAAGGGGTAGGTCGTGAGGATGGCCTCCTCGGGACGGCGGGAGGCCTCCCAGGCGCGGCCCCCGGCCACACCGGCCAGGCCCGCGAGCGCGGCGCCCAGTCCCGCACCGGTGAACATGGCGCGGCGGCTGGTGCCCTTGGCGCCGGGCGTCCCGGCTGATCCGGGCGTCCCGGTCGCATCCGGCTTCTCCGGCTGGTCAGCCCCGTCGGGGGTGCTCGCCCCCTCGGACTGCTCGGCCGCGTCGGAGGCCGAGGAGCTGTCACCCGGGCCCTCCGACGTCGGTGCCTGCGACTCCTGCTGCGCCCGCGCGGTCTTGTCCTGAGGCTCGTCCAGGGTCTCGTCCTGGGCCGCGTCGTCGGCGACCGGGGAGGTGCCCGACTCGTGGGCCGGCTTGCCACTCACTGCTGTCTCCTTCCGGGGTGTCCGGGTTGCTCTGGCGCCGCCGCCTCAGAGGACGGTTCCGGCGACCTTGGACAGCGACTCGCTCAGGGCGTTGACGGCGTCGGAGAACTTGCGCTGGGTGTCGGTGTAGGCGTTCTTGTCCGGGGTCTCACCGGCGTCCTTCTGGACCGAGGCGATGGTGGAGTAGTCCACGTAGGTGGGCTGGCCGTTGGAGGCCTTCCCGGAGACGTGGTTCGCGATGAGCTTCTCAACCGCCGTGAACTGGCCGGTGATCTTCTCGGCGAGCTTGGAGTCCTTCTTCTTCATGAGGTCCTCGACGTTGCCGTAGGCGACCTTGGCACCCTCGACGTTGGCCTGGAAGTCGTAGAGGTCGGTGTGGGAGAAGGTCTCCTCCTCGCCGACGATCTTGGAGCTGGCGACCTCCTCAAGGAGGCCGGAGGCGCCCTTGGCGACATCCTCGAGCCCGAGCTCGAACTTCTTGCCGCTGGCGCCGGTGATGTTCCCGTAGACGAGGTCGTAGAGCGACTTGGTGTCGGCGTTGAGCTGGTCGGCGACCTTCTTGCGGGAGGCGTCGTCGGCGAATTTGAAGGGGCTGGAGGAGTCCTGGGCCCACAGGTCGGCCTCGATACGGTGCCAGCCGGTCCATCCGGCGAGGACGTCCTTGTCGGTGACGGCCTTGCCGGCGCCGGCGGCGAGGTCCTGGACGCGGGTGTCCAGGGCGGCGTCGAGGTCGCCGGCCTCCTTGAGGCCGAAGGACTCGGCGGTGGGCTCGATGCGCTCGTAGTACTGGCGCGCCAGCGGGTAGAGGCTCTTGGCGGTGTCGGTGTCGCCGGAGGTGTAAGCGGTGACGAAGCCCTGGGTGGCGGTGAGCAGCTGGCCGGTCTGGTCGCGCACGTAGGCGGTGTAGTTGGTGACGGCGGCCTCGCGCGCCTTGGCCTCGTCGGCACTGATGTCGACGGCGGCGCCCTTGGTGATCTTCAGCTCGGTGACGCCCTTGAGCTCGCCGACCATGTTGGGCTTGCAGGCGGCGTAGTAGGTGCCCTCCTTGAGGGAGGTGGTGAGCTTCGTGGTGGTGCCGGGGCCGATGTTCTCCTGCTCGGAGACGATCTGGAGCTTGTCCTCGGTGAGGATCTCCAGCTCGTTGGGGGCCGAGCCGGAGTTGGTGATGGTGAAGGTGACCACGCCCGAGGGGAAGGAGGTCGAGGAGAGCTTGCAGGCGTCGTCGGTGAGGGTCACCGTGATCTCCTGGGGCGACCCGGAGCCGGAGGCGCCGCCCTTGGCGTTCTTGGGGTTGTCGGCGCAGGCGGCCAGGCCCAGGCCCATGGCGGTCAGGGGGAGCAGGGTGAGGACATTGCGTCGCTTGATGGTGGGCATGGTCTTTCCTTTGCGAGGAGTGGCGTGGACAGGGGTGGGGAGGGAGGTCAGGGGGTCGCGACGGCGTCGGCGGGCTCCTCGACGTCGGACTCCTCGGCGCTCGCGGCCGCCGGGGTGGCCTCGACTGCGCGCGCGGGCGAGGACCATCGGCCCGTAATCTGAAGGGTGAGGAGAACCAGGGTCGGGACGATGTAGACCCACCAGCCCACGACCTGCAGGACGGTGGGCTGGAGGTTGAACTGGAACATGGCCTGGAGCAGCACGTAGAGCCAGTGGAAGGGCGAGGCGCCGTCGGGCAGGTAGCGGGACAGGTCCCAGGCGTGGTTCGTGAAGCCGGGAAGAACATTCGCCTCCTGCAGGTCACCGACGCCGTAGGCGACGATGCCGGCGGCGACGACGACGAGGAAGTAGCCGGTCACGGCGAAGAAGACGCGCAGGTTGATGCGCACGGCGCCCTGGTAGATGAGGACACCCAGCACGATGGCCAGGACGAGGCCGGTAATGACGCCCGCCGTCGTCTGCATGGTGGAGCTCTCGATGCTGGAGCGCACGGTGGCCCACACGAACAGGGCGGTCTCGACTCCCTCGCGCCCGACGGCGACGACGGCGATCCAGACGACGCCCCAGCCGGAGCTGCCTGCGGACAGGGACTTGGACAGCGACCCCTCCAGCTCGCCCTTGAGCTCACGGGCGTTCTTCCCCATCCAGAAGATCATCCAGGTCACCATGCCGACGGCGACGAAGGACAGGGTGCCGCCGAGGATCTCCTGGGCCTGGAAGGTGAGGGTCTTGGGGCCCCAGGTCATGATGGCGCCGGCGACCAGCGGGATCAGCGCCGCCAGCCCGACCCCGAGCCACAGCTTGGGCAGGGCATCGCGGCGGTCGGCCTTGACGAGGTAGGCGACGATGATGCTGACAACGAGCGCCGCCTCCAGGCCCTCCCTCAGGGCGATGAGCAGGTTGGCGAGAAACACTCGACCTCCAAGTCACGAATCAATCTCAGGTCACGACGGTCAAGGTAAGCCTAGCCTTAGACGATCTCACCGCCAAAGAGTCCTGTTGATCGCGCTCCTGTGGGATGAAGCCCGGTTTCGCCGGTCACACCGGCCCGGGGCAGTTCTGGCCGACGACGTCGCGGCGCTCCTCGGGCTTGGCGAGCATGCGCTCCTGGATGGCGCCGGAGGGGGCAGTGGGGCGGGGCAGATCGTTCAGGCCGCGCGAGAGTCCATCACGGCCCAGCCACCCGCGCTGCGGGAGCCACCGCCCCATCGAGGACTTACTTTTGGCACCAGGACTGCGCTCTCCCCCAGATGACTGCGGGGAAAACGCAGTAGCCTGGAGGACAACGCAGTCCTCGATCGGAAAGTACGTCCTCGGCGCGAACCGCAGCCGCCACTTCGACCCACAACCGGCCGAGTCTGCCTACTCCACGAGGGTGGGGATCTACTGGCCAAGGCTTGTACGTACTGCACGAAGACCCCACCTACCCGGAGTGCACCCAACCCTCCTCCAGTGGCACCCGACCCTCGTGCTCTACAGGCAGGTCAGCACTCGACGTCGGCCCGGCCAGCCCGGCCCGCGGGCCCGCCCTCGGCTCAGCCGGCCTGCGGCAGGAGGATGGAGGCCCCCAGGGCGAAGGGGTAGCCGGGTTTGAGGATGCACTGGACGACCGGCTGCGCCATCTCCAGGACGCTGTCGGCGTCGAGCCCCTCCTCACCGTTGGGTCCGGCCTCGGCCACGAGGTCGGAGTAGGGGATGGTGAGGTCGAGCAGGGCCATGCCGTCCTGGTGGGTGGCGGAGTCCCAGGCGCCGCCCTCCATCTCCTGGAGCGTCCCCAGGTGGAAGCTCATGACGCCGCGGTCGTCGACCTGCGCGGGCACGGACAGGATGTGGTGCGGCTCGGGGTCGCGCGGCGCACGCAAAGTGAACACGATGATGCCGCCGTCGCGGGCGGCACGCAGCATGATGCGGCCGATGTGGATGCCGAAGCCGACGATGTCGAAGACCCCCTCCATGGCCTCCGCGTAGCTCAGCGGCGCCTGCAGGGGGATGGGGGCTCCCTCGCCGGGGTCGTTGATGGCGCGGCGGCCCGACGGCGTGGCGGCCTTGAGCAGCAGGAGCCGGCCGGAGTCGGTCAGGACACCGGTCTCGACGCGCTCCTGCCACCCGGCCGGGGCCTGGGCGGGGCCGGGCTCGGACTCCACCAGCCCCATGCCCAGGACGGTGGACAGGTCGGTGTCGTCAGCGGGCCGGTGCCAGGTAATGGTGGCGTCGTCGTGCCAGATGGGCAGGACCCCATTGAAGGGGATGCCGAAGCGCACGTGCTCGCGGTCGCCATCGACGGGCCGGGACTCGTCGACGTGACTGACGTGGCTGACGTGGCTGGTGTGCCGGCCGGACCGTGCCGCCGGCCCTGCGTCGCCGGCGCCATTGTCCTGCGGTCCTGCCAGGTACTCGCTCATGAGCCCAGCCTAACTGCCGCCCGGTCGCCCCGTGCGTTCGCACGGTCGGCAAGCCGCTCCTCCTTGCGGGCGTGCTCCCACTCGCGGACCTGCCGGGCCGAGAGCGCCAGCAGGGCCAGGACCTGGAGCGCGCTGGTGACGACCAGGCCGAGAGTCGCCTGCCGAACCCCGAGGCTGGAGACCTGAACCATGTCAGTGGCGACACCCAGGACGAGGGTCGCCATGAGGGCGATGCGGCTGCGCGGGTGCCCGCGCCAGGCTGCGACCCCCAGGGCGGCGGTGAGGAGCATCAGGCCGGCAGAGACCGTGGCGATGAGAGCGACGACGGCGGTAACCGCCCCCGGGTCCTCCTCCGGGAACGGAGCGGCCTCCAGCACCTGGGTGATGTCGATGCGGGCCACGCGCAGGATCTCGACCGTCATCGCGAGCCCGATGAGCGCCAGGGCGATGACGAGCTGGCTGGGGCGACGGCGGCGGGCCTGGTGGTCGGCCAGGCGGGCCTGCCGCAGGGAGAGCCCGGCGTCGGATCCGGGAACCACCTCGTTAAGGTCGAGCACGTGAAGGGCGCCGTCGGTGACCACCCGGTCCCCTCCCCCGTTCTTGTCGTGGTAGGAGGCGAAGAAGTCCGGCCAGATCTCCAGGTCGGCGGCCTCGTTGGCCCAGCGGACGTCGTCGACGACGTAGTTGCGCTCGATGTCGATATCGGCGTCGATCTTGTGGGTGACCTGGAGGGTGAGGGCGCTCAGGCCGACGGCGCGGTCGTAGGTGGCGGCGGCCAGCCAGTCCACGTGTCCGCCGCCGGGCAGCGACCAGCCCGGCGGGCAGTACCAGAAGCGGATGTGGTGGCGCTGGGCGGGGTTGCCCTCGACCTCCTTCTGGTAGGCAAAGCTCTGCTTGCGCCCGAAGAGCATGAGGCTGGAGACCGGGGCGGCCGGGTAGGAGCGGCGCAGCAGCGAGGAGACGATGATGCGCCAGGAGGTGCGCAGGGTGATGGGGTCGGCGCGCACCCAGCCGGCCGCGATCATCGCCTCGTGAATGTCCTCCTCGTCGCCCTTGACGGCGAGGTTGACGGGGTCGCCCAGGAGCCCGTCGGGGGTGCGGGTGCGGCCGATGAAGTAGTCGGGGACGTAGAGCCAGGTGAGGACCTGGTGGAGGCGTGGCAGGGCGAGGTAGGCCAGGACCGCCCAGAACAGCAGGGAGTTGACCACGAGGACCGGATCGAGGTGCCAGCCTGAGCCGATGAGCAACCAGGCCAGCCACAGCGTGGCGACGGCGGCGATGGCGAAGAAGACGGCGTCCAGGACGTCATCGATGCTCCAGGAGCGGGCATCGACCTCCGACATCTTGGACGGGCCGTCCCGGTAGACGGGCGGCGCCGTCGGACGGGGGCGAGTCACCTCGGATGACGTCATGACAGCACGTTACCGAAGTCGAGGCGCGCCGGAAGCCGACTGCGCGTCGTGGACCGCCGCCGGTGACGGACGGTCCACGACGACGCAGAACAACGGCGTCGCCCTGGAGTGGCCGGACGTGCGGAAGAGCTACTTGATGACGATGTCGTGCCGGTCGGAGTAGGCCTCGTAGGTCTTCCCGGTACCGTCGAAGGTCGTTGCGGGGCGGTTATAGACGAACACCATGTTGTCCCGCGTCAGGTAGTCGTTCTTGCCCCGCACCGGCTGGGCCACGAAGGGGACCCATCCGTCAACGCTCTTGGAGCCCGTGGATGCCGTGCCGGCCCCCACCGGCTCGAGGCCGGCGTCCTTGAGGTCCTGCTCAACCAGGGACACCGCCACTCCAGCGTTGAGGTAGTCCTTCTCCTTGGACTGGATTTCCTGGTAGGCGGTGACCTTGCCGCTGAAGGAGACCTCACCGCTGAACTCCATCTTGCAGTGAAGCAGGAAGATCTTGTCCTGGCTGCCCTTCTCCGTCCCCTTGAAGGCGGGGGCCGAGTAGTCGTAGACGATCTTGTCGCAGGTCTGGGTCAGCCCGATCGCCTGGTCCTTGATGACGATGGGATCAATGCTCTCCACCTTCTCACCGGTGGGCAGCGTCTCACCACCCTGAGGCGAGGAGGCCTTCGCACTGCTCGAGCTCGACGCCGAGCCGGTGGGTGCAGACGATTCCTTGCTCGATGCCTTACTCGAGGCTGACTCCGACGCGTCGGATTCGGCCTCGGAGGACTTGTCATCGCTCGCCTGCGAGGCCGTTGCCCGGCTTGATTTCTCCGAGTCCGTCCCGGCTTCCTGGTCTCCGCAGGCGGACAGGCCAAGAGACAGGGCCAGGGCGGCCACCGCTGCAACAGCCTTGATCGTGGATTTCATGACAGTACCTTTCGTTCCTTCGACACGGAGCAAGGGGCCGTAGCGCCGCGAAAAGCACCATAGCCCCTTACCCTCAACTCCGTCAGAGAAATGAGACGACAACAGTCCTCAGAAGGCCCGAGGTCGCTGGGAAGAGAATCGGATCCGCCCTACTTGAGCACGAGGTCCTGGGTGTCGGAGTAGGCCGCGTACTGCTTGCCGGACTGGATGCCCTTTCCGGCTGCGCGGTCGTAGACGATGCTGGTGGTGCCCTCGGAGAAGGGCTTCAGCTTGGTCGACTCCGTGACGGTAGCCATGGAGACCCAGCCCTCAACATGCGTGGATCCGGAGTCCTCGGAGTCGAACACCTCAAGACCGTCATCCTTCAGGTCGTCGGCCAGCAGCGCCCCGTACTCATCCGCCTTGTGCCTGGATTCCGTTTTGTCCTGGAGCGAGGTGGAGTCCACGATCGTGTTGCTGAAAGCAATATCTCCACTGAAGTCGAGCGTGCAGTGAAGCAGGTAGACCGTGTCTGAATCACGACTTGCCTTGTACTTCGGTGCGGCGTAGTCCTCGATCACCTTGTCGCAGGTCTGGGTGAGGCCGATCTCCTCGTCCTTGAAGGTCACCGGCTGGATGTTCTGAATGGTGGAGCCGGACTTGGTGGTCTCACCACTCTTGCCCTTGGCGTCCTGAGATTTCTTGTCATCCTTGGAGCCCTTGGAGTCCTTGTCCTCCTGAGAGTCATCAGAGGGGGATGCATCCGACTCGTCCGAGTCCGCCTTGGCGGAGCTGGACGCGGAGGCACCACCGGAGGAGGGCTGAGAGACCTCCTCCTCATCACAGGCGGACAGTCCGACGGCCATGGCGAGGGCGGCGACGACGGAGAGAGCTTTAACGGAGGAGCGCATGGGGATTCCTTTCTGGCACGCTGGGGACAACGAAAGTGTGCGCCAGGCGCGAACCCTCAGCCATGGGGAGGCTACCCGGGGGAGCGCTCCCCGTCTCCGCCCGGTCGCCTGCGGCACACGGCGACCCTCATAGGAGGTATCCAGAAGAAATCGAAAGTCGTGACGCGACGCTATCGAGCCCAGTCCGCAGAACTCGACGTCGACCGTGAGATGGGAGCCCCTGATTCAGTCAATTCTGAACGTCAGCGCTCGAGCCGGCGTCGCCGTCGGCACGCAGCCGGAACTCACCTTGACGCACCATCCCAAGGAGGGGCGGCTGCACACCCAGACGCATGGCAGTCGTATGGACTGACTCCCTGAGGTAGGGAACGAGTGCCATGAAAGCCACCTTCTCAGCGAACTCGACCTGAGCCTCCTCCGAGATCCGACCACCTGGCTCACTGAACCGGTACTCCGCTTCGAAGTCAGCGGCAATCTCAGCCTCACTGGTCTTCACCCGCTGCCGCACCCTGAAGACGAAGGACTTCCCCTCCTCTCCACCAATCATCGACTCCATCGAACTGGTTATCTCGGTGACCTCGGGGGCGGAAACGCGCCTACCCGCAACCTCGTAGGGCGTCACACGATTCAGCTCGAGAACTGGGAGCAGGTCTCGAGCAGTCTCGTAACGCCGATCAGCACTCATGCAGCCACAGAAAAGTCGTCGACAAGCGGAACTGTACGCCCGGCTTGGATCAGACGCGGATCGCCAGCGCTCGCCTCTACCGCCATAGGCCACCCTCCACCAAGTGTCTGAATGGGCGTCCAGCTCTCCGACTCGAAGGTCGTACGACCCCAGGTTGTGACACGATGCTCCACGCTCGCTCCAACAGCAAGCGCGTAGCGACGCAGGGTGGAGAGCCGAGGATCGTTATCTTGACTCTCGAAGGCGGCAACCGTCGGCTGCTTGACGCCCATCATCTCGGCAACGTCGCGCTGCGAGAGACCGGCCTCCTTGCGAGCCTGGATGAGGGCCCATCGCATCTCGTCATCGGCCTGAGCGAGTCGCGCCGAGTGCTCAACCAGCTCATCGAAGCCCCGCTCCTGGAGGGATACCTGAATCGAAGTCATAGACTATAACCTATCACAGATTGAGGCAGTGGAGGCAAGCCCTGGTATGGCCCCAGTTGCACTGCTCTCCCACGGTGAAACGTCGCTGGCCCTCCTCCATCACCTCGTTCTGCAGCTCACGTTGCCTGGCAACCGGCACATCCGTCTCCTTGCGGTGGATACGCACGACGACGACGTCTGGGTCGCCAGGCTCACCGTGATAGGCCCGCACCGCTGCATTCTTCTCCTTAGCGAACTTCCAGCGAAGCTCGAAGAGATCGGGCTGGGAAACGACCGGCGACAGGGCGGGAGGATTCTCCTCTGGCAACTTCCCTCGCGCCATCGCTCGCATACGCCCGAGGATCGCACCGACAATGTCCGCCTCTCGCTGCATTCTGGCCGGTCTCGACAGCCCCAGTGGCGCCACGACCTGCTGCGCGACGGAAGCAATCTCCGCCTGAACATCAACAGACTCAGCGTCGATGAAGCAGAAATGGATGCGAGCAGGAGCACCTTTTCGAGGACTGGCGCACACAGACCTCCGCTCAACAGAACGAGCCATCCGAGCTACTATCAGAACGTGTCGGCCAGTTGATCCACTCTCTTCATGCGCTCAGAAGTCCCAGTCCTCGTCCTGGGTGGCCTCGGCCGTGCCCATGACGTAGGAGGAACCCGAGCCGGAGAAGAAGTCGTGGTTCTCGTCGGCGTTGGGGGACAGGGAGGCGAGGATCGCCGGGTTGACGTCGACGGCGTCGGCCGGGAACAGCGCCTCGTAGCCCAGGTTCATGAGGGCCTTGTTGGCGTTGTAGCGCAGGAACTTCTTGACGTCCTCGGTCAGGCCGAGCTCGTCGTAGAGGTCCTCGGTGTACTGCTCCTCGTTGTCGTAGAGCTCCATGAGCAGCTCGAAGGTGTAGTCCTTGAGCTCGGCCTGACGCTCGGGCGAGGACTCGCGCACGGCCAGCTGGTACTTGTAGCCGATGTAGTAGCCGTGGACGGCCTCGTCACGGATGATGAGGCGGATGAGGTCAGCGGTGTTGGTCAGCTTGGCGTGGCTGGACCAGTACATGGGGGCGTAGAAGCCGGAGTAGAAGAGGAAGGACTCCAGCATGGTGGAGGCGACCTTGCGCTTCTCGGGGTCGTCGCCGCGGTAGTAGTCCAGGATGATGCGGGCCTTGCGCTGGAGGTTCGCGTTCTCCTCGCTCCAGCGGAAGGCCTCGTCGATCTCCGCCGTCGAGATGAGGGTGGAGAAGATCGAGGAGTAGGAGCGGGCGTGGACCGACTCCATGAAGGCGATGTTGGTGAGCACCGCCTCCTCGTGAGGGGTGCGGGCGTCCGGGATGAGGGAGACCGCGCCGACCGTGCCCTGGATCGTATCCAGGAGGGTCAGGCCGGTGAAGACGCGGGTGGTCATGTTCTTCTCGGCCTCGTTAAGGGTGGCCCAGGACTGCACGTCGTTGGACAGCGGCACCTTCTCGGGCAGCCAGAAGTTGCCGGTGAGGCGGTCCCAGACCTCGAGGTCCTTGTCGTCGGTCAGGCGATTCCAGTTGATGGCCTGGACGCGGTCGACCAGCTTGATGGGCTCGTGCATCAGTTCCTCCCGAGGTTTGGGTGATCCGGCCTCATGCTACCGATGAGACCGCCGGCCGGCAGTGACGCCCGCCCGAAGAGGGCTGTGGTGCCCGCCGCGCCGGGGCCATCAAGATTCAAACCACTTGGATGATACGGGCTCTTCGTGTTTGAGGGTGTTGTAGGCGGGGTCTATTGAAGTGCGTAGGCGGGGGGCGCGTCGTTACGCCGGGTAGGGGTCGAGGTCCCCCGATGATGGGAGCTGCTACACAACCGTCACGAGAGACCTCGACGTGCCTGAGACTACCTTCACCGGCCCTGATCTGACGACCTTCCTGGGGCTGGACGCCCTGGGGCTGACCGCGGTGGGCCAGCACCTCACGGCGGAGCGCGCGGTGATCGAGTGCCGTATGCCGATCGGGTTTGAGGACCCGTTCTGCAAGGCCTGCGGCGCCCAGGGGCAGGCTCGTGGGACAGTGGCCCGGCGCCTGGCCCACGTACCGGTGGGATGGAGACCCACGCAGCTGCTGGTACGCCTGCGGCGCTTCGCCTGCACCCACTGCCGCCGGGTGTGGAGACAGGACACCTCCAGCTTGGCTGAGCCCAGGGCGCGGCTGACCCGCTCGGCGGTGGAGTGGGGGCTGCGGGCCCTTGCCCTGGAGTGCATGTCGGTCTCCCGGGTGGCAGCCGCCCTGGGGATCTCTCCTGGCACACCGCCAACAACGCGATCCTGACAAGCGCTCAGGCCACGCTGTTAGACGATCCTCACCGCTTCGATGGCGTGGAGGTTCTCGGCGTCGACGAGCACGTATGGCGCCACACCAGGCGAGGCGACCGGTACGTCACCGTCATCATCGACCTGACCCCCGTACGCGACCGCAGTGGTCCGGCCCGGCTTGTGGACGTGGTCCCGGGCCGGTCCAAGAAGGTCCTCAAGACCTGGCTCTCCCAGCGCGACCAGGACTGGCGTGGGCGGGTCGAGGTGGTAGCCACGGGGCGGTTTCACCGGGTTCAAGAGCGCCGCCGGCGAGGAGCTCCCACAGGCCCGGGCGGTCATGGACCCCTTTCACGTCGTGTCCCTAGCAGGAGACAAGCTCGACCAGTGCCGCCGTCGCATCCAACGGGCGATCACGGGCCGGCGGGGCCGAGCGGGTGACCGGCTCTACCGGGCCCGGCGCACTCCGCTGACCGGGGCCGGCCTGCTCACCGACGCCCAGACCGAGCGTCTCGAGACCCTCTTCGCTGATGATCGCCACGCTGCGGTCCAGGCCTCCTGGGGCGTCTACCAGCGCCTCATCCAGGCCTACCGCACCGAGGAGGCGGGCCTGGGAAAGTACCTGACGCAACAGCTCATCGACTCCCTGAGGCAGGCCATCCCCGACGGGCTTGAGGAGATCCAGACACTGGCCAGAACCCTGATCAGCCGCAGCCAGAACGTCCTGGCCTACTTCGCCCACCCCGTACCTCCAACGACCCCACGTCAGGCGATCAACGGACGCCTGGAGCACCTACGCGGCATCGCCCTGGACTTCCGCAACCTCACCAGCTACACCATCCGCAGCCTCATCCACACCGGACGCCTCAAAGACCACCTGACAGCAACCACCTAAACCAGCCGACAAGCCCCACCTACAACACCCTCAAACACGAAGAGCCATGATACGATGGCGACATCAGGCTGCACCACAAAAGGCGAGCATTTTGACTGACCAGAGCGTAGTCGTCATTACCTTCACCGAGTCCTCCAAGGCGTACGAAGTTCTCAGTGACCTCCGCCAAGCCTCCGCGGAAGGGAGGATCGACATCGTCTCAGCACTCATCGCGGAACGCGAGGAGGACGGACACCTGCACATGGCGGAGGGATCGGACGCGACGATCGGCGAGGACACGGCAACTGGGGGCCTCATCGGCCTGATTGTCGGTCTGCTCGGCGGCCCACTCGGCATGCTCCTGGGATGGGGTGCAGGTTCCGTTATCGGAAGCCTGAGCGACATCGACCATGCTGACAAGCGTGAGACCATCCTCGGCGACCTCAGCGCCCGCGTCGCTCCCGGAACAACGGCCATCCTCGCCCAGGTATCTGAGGTGACGCCCGAGGTGCTTGACAACATCTCAACGAAGTTGGGTGGAACTGTGGCCCGCCGCCCCGTCTCCGAGGTGCTGGCCGAACTCGAGGCCGCCGAAGCAGCTGCAGAAGCAGCGGATCGCGAGGCACGCCGTACCATTCGCGACAAACGCCGCGAAGAGCGCAAAGAAGCATGGGACAAGCGAGTCGCTGATCTCAAGGAGCACTTCAAGCGCTGAGCACAACACTTTAAAGCGGGCTGCACGCATCGATGTCTCGATGCGTGCAGCCCGTCGTCATTGGCACTGGTGGGGAGAACGGTCGGCACGCCCCAAGGATGCAAGCCCTCTCGCAGATACCTTACGACGAAGCGTCCGGCTGCTGAGCGGCGGCAAGGATGGGCGCCCCCTTCTCAGGCGGGTCACCCTGACCGGCCACGGCACCGCCGTTCATGTCGAAGGCGACGACCTCAGAGTCGTAGTCGTCGTTCGGCGCGGTGGCCAGCTCAACCCTCTGAAGAGTCCGATTTCCCAGGACGGCCGCCAGAACCGGCGCTGCGGCGTCAACCTCCACACCCTTTCCGTACTCACCGAGTCCCCACACTCTCAACTGGGTCACCTGGTTGATATCATCATGCGCATCCAGGTCCACCGTCGCATCGACTCGCTTATCTGCCGGGATGGCATCAAGGACGCTCTTGATCGGCACGGAGGTGAGGTCAACGCCTTTGGAGTGAGTGACGTGACAATAGGATGAGCCCACATGAATACTCTGCTCGGTCTTGAGCGAACCCACACCGACAACCGGAGATGTTAGCGGAAGAATGAAGTTATCCGGAAGGGTTTTCACGCCTTGGTAGCGTAGCCGGATTTCATTCCAGGAGATCTCCACGCTCTCCACCTCCGAGGAGACCACCTTCATGGCAGCCGGCACGGCCCTCTCGGAGTCATCCATCGGCAGATGACAGGACATCGACGTCGCGCCCTGGGTCCATGTGACGTCAAGTTCCACCTTGTCGGAGTCAGCCAGATTCACTACTTCGTTTCGAGCATTGCGAATGATGGCGAGGACTGAATCCTGTCCGGGATCACCCTTGAGGTTGACGATCACATCCCAGCGATCATCGGTCACGAGCCCCGGATCCACATCAACCTCAACGGACGTGACACCATCAAGACCGGACAAATACTTGCGCACCTTCCTCTTCTTCTTACTGAGAGCCAGAGCGAAAGGTGAGCACCCGCCCACTCCGAAAGCAAGAGACACTGCACCCAGTGCCAGCACCTCACGACGTCGAATACTCATCAACCTCACTCCCCTTCCCTTCATCATGCTTGCATGTGCACGTCAGGCAGAGACGCTTTGGAGTCCGCTCCCCATCAGGACGCAGAGGCAACCACCTGTTGGGCGGCGGCAAGGATGGGCGCCCCCTTCTCGGGCGGGTCCCCCTGGCCGACCACAGCGCCGGACTTCATGTCAAAGCCAACCACCCTGGGCTGGACTTTGCTTTCCACCGAGGTAAGCAGCTCCACCCTCTGGAGTACCTGGTTTCCGAGTACTGTGGCGAGAACCGCAGCGTCGGGCTGAACATCCTCATCCTGCCAGTCCTTCACCCATTTCTTGAATATGAGACGGGCCTGGTGATTGTTGTAATCCTCCGCCTCCAGGCTCAGGACCGCTCCGTACCGCTTGTCGGTGGGGATGGCTTCCAGTGCACGCTTGATCGGCACGGATGTGAGGTCCTTGCCCTTGGCGTGGGAGATGAAGCAGTGAGACCGTCCAATGAGAATGCTCTGCTCGACTCTCAAGGAGGCGAGGCTCAGCACCGGGGAAGTGGGCGGCAGGATGAAATGATCCGGGAGGGTTTCAGTGGTGCGGTACTCGAAGGATATTCTCTCCTCCTCGATCTGGACTCGCTCCATGCCGGGCGATAACGCCTCCACCGTGGCGGATGCAGCCTTGTCGGCGTCCTTCATCGGCAAGTAGCAGAACACGGAGGTCTTTCCCTTGACCCAGGTGACAACCATCCTCACCTCATTGGCTCCGGTCAGGTTCAGCACCTTGGCGTAGGCGTCCCGCACAACTGTTACCACTGACCCCTTGGACGGATCATCTTTGAGCCGCACATCCACGGTCCAACGATCCGGCTCTGAGAACTCCGGGTGCACCTCTACCCGCGCGGACGCCACGGCATCGAGTCCAGAGAGGTACTGCTGCACCTTCCGCTCCCGCCTCTTGCGCGCCATGGCCATAGGCGAGCACCCAGCCACTGCGAGAGCAAGGGATGCGGCCGTTACGGCCAGGACCCGACGACGTCGCACGCTCATCAGACGTCACTCCGTCGCGTCGATAACACCTGGCGCAGTCTCCTGTCACAGGGAACCATCAGATTCATGCTCCCCTCACAACTAAGAGCCAGACTCCCGTGCTGCCGCCAGAACCTCCCTACCCTTTTCAGGTGGATATCCGGCATCGAAGTCACCCGATTCCATCTCGAAGCGCACCCCTTCTGTTCCACCAGAACTCCGGTCCGACACGGTTGAGACGTAAAGCGACTGAAGTGCCTGATTCCCTGAGACGATATTAAGGACCTTAGCGGCAGCAGTGACATCAAGACCATCCGACACCGTCCCAAAAGCAGAGACATCGAGCGTTGGCTTCTCATACACGTGATGATCGTCCGTTAACTCAACGGTGGCCTCATCCCGATATTTAGAATCGACAACATCCACAACCTCACGGAGAGGAACGGAGGTGAAGTCAACAGTGTCCGTACGCACCTTAATGGTCATACCATCGAGATCAAAACTGTCATCTACACCCACCCCAGATCGTGGCACCATGATGACATCAGTCGGGAACTCCTTGACGTCACCTCGACGCACCGAGATGTGATGACCTCCAACATTCATAGACTTCAAACTGGGCTTCGCGAGATCCCGAAGATAATCGAGCGTCGCTTCATCCTCCCCTTTCTCCGAAAGAGACCACGACACCGAGACGCCATTCTGCTTCCACGACACCGACAGCGAGAAGTATGTCTTCCCCACGGCCCCCTTGACCCGACGATAGGCGTCTTTGAGGACGGCGAGAGTCTCTTCTCTTCCGGGATCATCGTTGAGACTGATCAGCACCGTCCAAGAATCACCTATCTCGAAATTGGATTTTACCTGCGCGTTCACTGACTTGACGGCATCGAAGCTCTTCAAGGACTGCGTAATCCGACGGCGAGCCCGAATATTTCCCGGAGCCAGCGACCCGCAGCCCGACATCGCCAGCAGCGTCAACGACCCGACACCCGTCAGAATCGTGCGTCTCGGGAGGCTCCGTCCGCCCGCCAGCCCCATCACAGCGGTACCGATTCACTCGAACGCGACAGGAAGAGCGCAATGAACAGGAACCGGATGATGCTGCGTCGACGATGAGCCATGGCGCCACCGTAGGGCCTCACCCCCGGCGCACGGGATGGGGATCATTCCCCTGTCCGGCCGCGGGGCTGCTGGGGCGCACGAAGCCCCGGGCCCACCTGAGTGCAGAACTCAGGTGGGCCCGGGGACCTATCCCTGTGAGGGGTGGGAACTAGCGACCGGCGTCAGGCGCGGCGGCGGCTCACCAGCAGAGCCCCTCCCATCACGGCGACCACGGCGATGCCCAGAGGCAGACCGATCCTGGCACCGGTGCTGGCCAGCGGACCGCCCGCGGAACCGCCGGGCGCTCCCGGAGCCGCATTCGGCGCCGCCGAGCTGGTGGACGTCCCCGGCGCAGGCGCACCGGCCGACGACGAGTCACCCGCAGCGGTGGAGCTGCTCGCGTCAGCGCTGGGCTTGGCGTTCGGGTCCCCGTTCACGTCAGCATTCGGGTCCCCGTTCACGTCAGAGCCAGCACTGGCGCTCGGCGTAGCGGTCGGCTCGGCGCTCGGCGTAGCAGTCGCGTCCGCGGTCGGCTTGGCGCTCGGCTCCCCGTTCGCGTCGGCGGTCGGCTTGGCGTTCGGGTCCCCGTTCGCGTCAGCACTGGGCTTGGCGTTCGGGTCCGCACTAGCGTCAGCGGCCGGCTTGTCCGCCGGAGCGGCAGTGGCCTCGGCGCTGGGCTTGGCGTTCGGGTCCGCACTAGCGTCAGCAGCGGGCTTGTCCGCCGGGACAGCGCTCGCCTCAGCACTCGGCTTGGCGCTCGCCTCAGCACTGGGCTTCACGTTCGGGTCTGCGCTGGCGTCAGCGGCCGGCTTCTCAGTCGGAGCGGCACTCGGCGCAGCACTCGGCTCGGCGGAAGGCTTCGCAGTCGCGTCAGCGCTCGGCGTCGGCGACGGCACGGTGAGAGAGGCGTAGGAGCCGAGGAACTTCAGGTCCAGCACCTTCTCGCCAATAGTCACCTTCTGAGACGCGGGGGCCTTGAGGGTGTACCCGTCGACCTGAGCCTTGTCCACGTCCTGCTCAATGGTGCACTCAGTGCCCACGGGCAGCTCCGGACCGTTCACTGCCGTGCCATCGGCCTTGACCTTGAGGTCGCCCTTCTGCCCGTTGTCGCAGGTGTAGGTGAAGGTGAACTCCTTGTCCCCGACCTCGGCGCCCTTGACTGTGTTGGTCACCGAGAACGAGCCCTTGGCCTTCGTGTAGGTGTTGGTCATCGTCACCTCAGCCGTCTGATCCTTGATGATGGCGACGGTCTGCGGCTCCGGGGCGGTCAGCGTGTATCCCGCACGGAAGGCGGAGTCGGTGATCTCGGTGACGGTGCAGGTCGAGCCCGCCTGGACCTCCTCGGAGTGCTCCGAGGTCTTCCCGCCCTTCACCATCAGGAAGCCCGTGGTGTTGTCAGTGCAGCTGTAGGTGAACAGGAAGGTGGAGTTGCTGAAGTCGCCCTCGCCGGCCAGGGCCTTCGTGATCGTGAAGTCACCGTGATCCACGGGCACGGCGTCAGCGGAGTTGCTCAGTGTCACGGGTGTGAGCTCCTGGTCCGCGATGGTCGCGGTGCTGGCGCTCTGACCGTTCACCATGAAGGCCGGCTTGCCCCAAACGACACCTTCGGGAGTAGCCGAGGCATTCGTGGGGTCCTCGTTGAATGTGAGGACCGTTCCAACGGGGAAGATGTCCTTGAACACGGTCTTCGCACCGATGCCGAGGGTCATCTCGAGGTCACCACCAGTACCCTCCTGGTTGAGAGTGCCCGGGGCCTTCCAGTCCGGGTAGGCGCTGGCCTTCGCACCGCCGGGCAGGTCGTAGTGGACACTGACCTTGAAGGTGGTGTCCGCCGGCACCTTGCCGGTCTGCGTTCCGGTGAGGAGCTTGGTGATCTCGAATCCACCGAATCCGGGCTTCATCTCGACGTTGATGGAGAAGGACGAGGCGTAGTGCACCGCGTAGGAGCCCCGCAAGCTGGTTCCCAGCGCGGTGGCGTCATTCTTGTACCGCACACCGGGCTGCACCTTGCCGTTGCCGGTCTCAGGAGTCGACTCGTAGCGGACGATGTAGTTGCTACGCGGCGCGAAGGGACCGGTCACCTTGATGAAGGCGACGTCGCCGTTGAAGGTGACATCGAGGTCGAAGTCGCCCGCGCTGGTGTTCTGGTCCGTTCCGGCAGCGTCCGTGAGCTGGACGGAACTGGCGTTCTTACCCTCAGCGGTGCCGGTCTCCAGCCTCCACTTCGCCTTGTCGGCAACGTACTTCTGCCCGGGGCCGAGCTCGTCGGTGAACATGATGGTCGAACGTGTCTTGCCGTCCACGCTCAGAGACTGGCCGTTCTCCTCCAGCGCCGCCTTGATCTGGTCGGGGCCGAAGATCAGCTGCCAGGCAATCTTGTCGGAGTCGACATTCAGGTCGCTGGCCCACTTGGTGACCTTCTCCGGCTTGTAGGGGCCCTCGACGTAGGGGGCAATCTTCCCGCCGGGAACGGCCACAGTAGTGTCCGCACCGTTGGCCTTGACCGGCAGGTTGGGCAGATCTGAGGCCCCGTTAGCCACCACCAGCGACGCCCCGTTTCCACGCAGGTCCTTGAAGCCCTGGGCGACGATCTTGTCGAGCTCACTGTTGAAGGTGCAGGTGATCGTGCGCTCAGCCACCGAGCACTCACCCACCTTCGTGCTGACGCCATCGTGGTTGAGCATCATCGGCTCGGTGAGCTTGTCCTTGCTGCGGACCTGCTCGGGCAGTGCGATCTCGAAGGAGTCCCCACTCTTGGCCTTGGCCTTGCTGGCATCCCAGCTGAACTTCAGCTTGAGGTAGTCACCGCTCTGGATCGCGGTCTTGCTCGGGTCCTCCTCGCCGATGGCGTTGGAGGGGGTCAGTGACAGGTCGGAGACAGTGATCTTCGGGTTGATGGCGGCTCGGGCCTGCATGGGCAGGACCGTCAGCATCGCAGCAACCATCACCACGAGCAGGAGGAGAGCACCTGTGGCACGCACAGGCGCTCTGAGCGCTCTGGGGGCAGGGATCTTTGACACGGCAAACCTTTCGGGAGAAGTCCGGCACTCAATTGATGCGGTGCCGAACTTAAGTTCTATATTTACTGGTATCAATGGCGAAAATCTCAGGAGACGGTCACGAATCGGCTGCCGTTTTGCCTCGGAATGATGACGATGATGACGACTTCATCGCTAACCGCTCAGGTGGGAGAAATCCATTTTCGACGGCGCCCACCTTGCTCATCCCTCAGGCGGCCCCGGGGTTGCAGCCAACAACCGATCGTCAGCAGTATCGGCCGCAATTCCACCATCCATCCGGCATCCACTCCGCTCCGGACATCACCACGGACACAGACATCGCACCGGCCCCTCAGGCACGTAGTTGACTGAGATAATAGATTCATGAGTCCCACGGTTCGGGTGGGCGAGACCTCCGCCCTTGTCAGCAACCTCGTCAACCAGCTCGTACAGCGGTTGGCGGCCGACGACGCGCCTGAACGCCTCGTCGTCGGGTTCGCAGGTGCTCCCGGTTCGGGAAAATCAACGATTGCCGAGCAGCTGGTGACCGAGCTCAAAGCGGCGGACATCTTCGCCGGGCTGGTCGCCATGGACGGCTTCCACCTGTCCAACGCCGTCCTGGACGAGCTGGGGCGCCGCAACCGCAAGGGTGCGCCGGACACCTTCGATGTCGAGGGCTACCTGACGATCCTGGACCGAGTGCGGGCCGACGGCGCCCCTCGGGTCCTCGCCCCGGTGTACCGGCGCGATCTGCACGAGGCCGTGGCAGCCGGGAGCATCGTCAGCGGCACCGGCGTCGTCGTGACCGAGGGCAACTACCTCGCACTGGAGACGCGCGGTTGGGGTGCGGCGCGTGAGCGGATCGACCTGCTCATCCACATCGACGTGCCCGAGGAGGTGCTCGTGCCGCGGCTCATCAACCGGCACGAAGACTTCGGTAAGAACCCAATCGCGGCCGGCCACTGGGTGCGCACCGTGGACCTGCCCAATGCTCGCCTCATCGCCACAAGCGTCCACCGCTGCGACGAGGTCTGGCGTGACCCCGAGGACGACGACGAGTCCGACGTCGTCAACTGTGCCGACGACGCCGACGACGACCTCGAGTAGAGCCCCGGCCTGCACTGGCCTCACCAAGCCCGCGGGGCCACCGACGCGGGTCACGGCCGGCGGCCCATTCCGAGCCCTCAGTACTCGACGCTCAGATGCGTCCGCACGGTGGACTGAGACGGCATCGTTTCACTCCTCGGACTATCGTCACCGCGCGTATCCCCGCTGACGCTCCACCGTTGATCCGAGGCATCCCATGACACCCCCGACAAACACTGACGCAGTCACCGATGCAGCCGCCGAGAAGAGACAGGACCGCAGCGCCCGCATTGCGGTGACGGTCTTCCCGCTCATCATGTTCGGCGCCTTCCTCGCCGCCTTCTTCTCACCCTCCACCTTCGTGCCGCTGGCCGGCTACATGACGCCGTTGCTGGCCGTCACGATGCTTGGAATGGGGATGACCCTGTCCATCCCGGACTTCACGATGATCGCTCGTCACCCGAAGCCGGTCATTCTGGGTGTGCTCAGCCAGTACGCGGTCATGCCGCTGGTGGGTTGGAGTGTGGCGAACCTGCTGCCGCTGTCCCCCGAGCTCAAGGTGGGCATCATCCTCATCGGCTGCGTGCCCGGAGGGACGACGTCGAACGTGGTGAGCTACCTGGCCAAGGGCAACACGGCGCTTTCGGTGTCGATGACCGCCTTTTCCACGATGCTTGCCCCGATCGTCACCCCGTTGCTGACCCTGTGGCTGGCCGGGACCTACATGCAGGTACCGGCCGGGTCGATGGCGCTGTCGATTGTGCAGATCGTGCTGCTGCCGGTGGGCGCGGGTCTGGCCTGCAACGTCTTCTTCCACCGGCAGGTGGCACGGATCCAGCCGGCGATGCCGTGGGTCTCGGTCGTGGCGATCGCCGCGGTGGTGGCGGCCGTGGCCTCCAAGAGCCAGCCGCTCATCGCCACCGCGGGGCCGCTCATGTTCGCCGCGATCGCCTTGGAGAATGCGACCGGCTACGCCCTGGGTTACGCCGTGGCGCGGGCCTTCGGCGTCTCGCGGGCCGACCGACGCACGATCGGTATCGAGGTGGGCCTGCAGAACGCGGGGCTCGGTTCGACGCTTGCCCTGCAGTACCTGAGCGCGGCGGTGGCCGCACCCTGCGCGGTGGCGACCTTCTGGCACACGATCACCGGTTCCCTGCTGGCCATGTATTGGCGCCTGCGCGGGTTCCCGGCCGGAGAGGATCCGCATGCCACCGTGCGCGAACTGCGCCGTCGTGCCAAGGAGTCCTCGGCTGCGAGGTGAGCCACTGCTGTTAGGCGGAGAGCTGCGCGATCCGCCCCGGAGTGAGCGCCACGGCGCCGGCGACATCGCGCACACTATGCCCTTGAGCCAGCATGGCGTGCACTGACTCCTCCGTCGCGCTTCGCAAGGCCGCCTCGGCGGAGCGAAGAGCCATTCGGTCGTTACCGACCTTGAGTGCCCGCACGATGTACTCCGGCAGACCATCATCCGGAAGAAGACGGACGTCGATGACAGCCCCCTCCGGCAGATCCGCTGCAAGGATGATGGCATCGACAATCTCAGCGCGCACCGCTGCGAGAGTAGGAGCCCAGGTATGCGCCGTGGGTTCCTGAACGCACTGCGCCAGCCAGTTGTCCGCCTCGCGACTCACCGTCACGTCATACGTCGTCATCGTCTTGTCCACCCTTTCCCGAGGACCGGCGCAAGGTCGCGATCGATCGCAGCCAGCGTTCCCACCGGCACCTCTCCAGCATGTTGAGGAACAACAGTGAAGGCCCGAACCCCCTCGGCCGACACCACCTCGTACCGTCGATGCGAACCACGTTGACGAGTCATGACACCACCCAGCGCCTCGATCCGTCGGTTGAGCTCACGCACCTTCACGACAGCATTTTATTCACTAAACAACTCATGTGTACAGCCGCTTCACACCGCGCGGTAGATGATGGAAAGAGCGGGCACCAACAGGAGCTCGCTCATCCACCACGAGGGTTGGGGCCAAGAGGAGTCATATCCTCTTGGCCCCAACGACGGTCATGGGCAGGCAGCCGGCTCAGTCTAGCCATCGAGTCACTGTGCGTACCGACATCACCACCCGGCGTATAACCAGCTCGTGGCTGATGCGGCAAGCAGATCACTCGCAGGTAAGGCGCCAGTGCTCGATGAGGTCCACCATCTCGGCGCTGGTGCGGGCGGGGCAGTGGAACGGGGCACTGGAACGGCCCTCAAGCTCCGAGATTCCTCCTTGGCGGTAACGAGCGACCCACTTCGACAGCGTGGCACGAGCGATACCGGCTTCAGCCGCTACATGAGCGATGGGGCGACCGGCCTGGACACGCATCACGAACCGGTAGCGGCCCTGAGGCGTCAAAGGAGCGTTACGGTGGGGCATGGCAGCGGGGCTTTCTACTGTCGGAAGGATGATTCAGCACCACCCATCCTGACGGCCCACTGCCCCCCAACACCCCATATCTACAACCTCATGACCCACAACAGCTAGCCTATCTAGGCCGACAACAGTCTGGGCAAGGCGTTACAACTTCGGAAATAGGCGCACTTCTCAGTATTCATCAGTCCCAAGAATGTCAGCCTCGAGCCTATCCGCAATACTAACAACCCCCTCGATCGAATCTGTTATCTCATTTGCATCAATGTTTTGAAGAGGCACTGACGTAGTCACATATGCCATATCATCAATCATGGTGACACCCCCCAAAAGAGTGTCACCCAATCGTTGTGCAGCATAGATCACCTCGGGTGCATCAAGTTTACCGATCGGGGAACTCATCCTGCACCACTCAGTTCGAGACTCATTGAAGGCATGCTCAACAAGAACAATCTGACTTCTCAGGTCAGATACATTGAACACCAGCTTCAGTATGCTCTCACTCAACATTTCATACTTGTAAGTGCGATCTATGAATCGCACGAGATCGCTCCAGGTAGCCACAACAACACCTCCCTCGCCGCGCATCACCCCTATTCATTAGCCCTGTTTGCTGTCACAATGGGGGCAACGATAATTTTGAGCACCCGACACAATATAGAACGTGCCGCCACAGTTTCCACACACTCGACGGACATTTACATTTCCATGCGGACTCGCATCAGCTGTGTATGTGAACATATTCAACCTCCATGATGTCGCCCCATAAAGCCACCGCCATCCATCAGGATGTCGCAGCCCTACATTCCATGCCAACCCTTTTGGATTGACAACAGGAGGTTGGCAGCAAGAACAGCAAGAAAACAGTATAAAATTTTGTGCTTGATTTTTTGAGGCATGATGATAAAGTCACCCAGCCCTAGAATGTAATGAGAATCATTATTCTGTTATCATGCTTCTGACGTTGTCATAAAACTCGCTTCATAAGTATTCGGGGAAACAGACTCGTCCTGGTCGAACGGCGCTTGCCCGACATCCCGACCCGACGTGTCTATTCCACGAACCTCGGGGCCTACTGGTCGGGAGTTGACCGCACTCCACGGGCCCCCGAACCACGTGGAGTACACCCATGTTCTGGCCAGTAGAGCCCAGACCTCGTGCAGTACGGCCAAGCATCATCAGCACAGCCACGCGGCCACTCGCCGAGCCTGCATCACCTGGAAGTAACCTGCGGGATCGATCCTGCCCCTGCAGTACCTGAGCGCGGCGGTGGCCGCACCCTCGCGGTGGCGACCTTCTGGCACACGATCAACGGTTCCCTGCTGGCCATGTACTGGCGCCTGCGCGGGTTCCCGGCCGGAGAGGATCCGCATGCCACCGTGCGCGAACTGCGCCGTCGTGCCGAGGATTCGTCACCTGCAGGCGACTGACGGCGCGGGAGAGGGCGGACTCAACGACCGTGTAAGCCACACAGCACCACCGGCGTTGCCGGCAACGATGGCGTACAGTTGACGTGCCACCGCGTTACGGCGCGGAGAGGAAGTAAGTGCCGGTGCACCCGTGTCGTCATGTGGGCCCGGCGCTTGCGCTGTAACCGTTACTACTCCGGTCACCGGGTACACTCAAGCCGCTCAGGACAGTAGCCCTGCGAAGTGGACCCGGCAGCCTTCCGGACGGTGGGCGAGCCGGGTTTCGCGCACCAACGGGGCGGCTCGCGCAACTAGTTCTCCGTCCAGCACGACGTTGGGGTCGAGAGGAGCCACATCCTCTCGACCCCAACGTCGATCAAGGGCCTGCAGCCGACGGTCGCAGGCTCACAGCATGCAGGAGACGCAGCCCTCGACCTCGGTTCCGGTCAGGGCGGCCTGACGCAGGCGGATGTAGTAGAGGGTCTTGATGCCCTTGCGCCAGGCGTAGATCTGGGCGCGGTTGACGTCACGGGTGGTGGCCGTGTCCGGGAAGAACAGCGTGAGGCTCAGCCCCTGATCCACGTGCTGGGTGGCCACGGCGTAGGTGTCGATGATCTTCTCCGGGCCGATCTCGTAGGCGTCCCGGTAGTACTCGAGGTTGTCATTCGTCATGAAGGGCGCCGGGTAGTAGACGCGGCCGATCTTGCCCTCCTTGCGGATCTCCACCTTGGCCACGATCGGGTGAATCGAGGAGGTGGAGTTGTTGATGTAGGAGATCGAGCCGGTGGGCGGCACGGCCTGCAGGTTGCGGTTGTACAGACCGCCCTTCTTGACCCTCTCAGCCAGCGCGGCCCAGTCCTCACGCGTGGGCACGTGCACGCTGGAGGCCGCGAAGATCTCCTTGACGCGCTCGGTGACCGGCACGAAGTCCTGGGTCACGTACTTCTCGAAGAACTCGCCGCTGGCGTAGGTCGAGTCCTCGAAGCCCACGAAGCTCTCCCCGCGCTCCACGGCCATCTCGTTCGACGCCGTCAGGGCGGCGAACAGGACGCTGGCGAAGTAGACGTTGGTGAAGTCCAGGCCCTCCTCGGAGCCGTAGTGGATGCGCTCGCGCGCCAGGAAACCATGGAGGTTCATCTGCCCCAGGCCGATGGCGTGCGACTCGTGGTTGCCCCGGTCGATGGAGGGCACGCTGGGCAGGTGGGTCTGGTCGCTGACGGCGGTCAGGCCGCGCACGGCGGTGCGGATCGTGCGGGCGAAGTCCGGGGAGTCCATCGTCTTGGCGATGTTGAGGCTGCCCAGGTTGCAGGAGATGTCCTTACCCACGTGGGCGTAGGTGAGGTCCTCGTTGAGCTCGCTGGGCTCGGAGACCTGCAGGATCTCGGAGCACAGGTTGGACATGACGACCTTGCCCTTGATGGGGTTGGCCTTGTTGACCGTGTCCTCGAACATGACGTACGGGTAGCCGGACTCGAACTGGATCTCGGCCAGAGTCTGGAAGAAGGTGCGGGCGTTGATCTTCTTCTTCTTGATGCGCCCGTCGTCCACCATCTCGCGGTACTTCTCGGTGACGTTGATGTCCGCGAAGGGCATGCCGTAGACGCGCTCGACGTCGTAGGGGCTGAAGAGGTACATGTCCTCGTTGTTGCGGGCCAGCTCGAAGGTGATGTCCGGGATGACGACGCCCAGCGAGAGGGTCTTGATGCGGATCTTCTCGTCGGCGTTCTCACGCTTGGTGTCCAGGAAGCGCATGATGTCGGGGTGGTGGGCGTGCAGGTACACGGCCCCCGCACCCTGGCGGGCACCGAGCTGGTTGGCGTAGGAGAAGGAGTCCTCCAGCAGCTTCATGACGGGGATGACGCCGCTGGACTGGTTCTCGATGCGCTTGATGGGGGCGCCCATCTCCCGCAGGTTGCTCAGCAGGAGGGCCACTCCCCCGCCGCGCTTGGACAGCTGGAGGGCGGAGTTGATGCCGCGGGCGATCGACTCCATGTTGTCCTCGATGCGCACGAGGAAACAGGAGACGGGCTCCCCGCGCTGGGCCTTGCCCTCATTGAGGAAGGTGGGGGTGGCCGGCTGGAAGCGGCCGGACATCATCTCGTCGACGAGGTCGAGGGCCAGCCGCTCAACGCCGTTGGCCAGGGTGAGGGCCACCATGGTGACGCGGTCCTCGAAGCGCTCCAGGTAGCGCTTCCCGTCGAAGGTCTTGAGCGTGTAGGACGTGTAGTACTTGAAGGCGCCCAGGAAGGTCTCGAAGCGGAACTTGTGGGCGTAGGCGGCCTTGAAGGCGGACTTGACGAACTCCGGGGAGTACTTGTCCAGGATGTGGCCCTCGTAGTAGCCCTCCTCGACCAGGTACTCGAGCTTCTCCTCCAGGTCGTGGAAGAAGACCGTGTTCTGGTTGACGTGCTGGAGGAAGTACTGCCGAGCCGCCTCATGGTCGGCGTCGAACTGGATTCTGCCCTCCGCGTCGTAGAGGTTCAGCTTCGCGTTAAGCGCGTGGTAGTCCAGCTCCGGGGAGGACACGGTCTCAGAGCCGGTGTCCGTCAGCGTGTCTGCCAAAAGTCTTCCAATCCTTCTTTGACGCGTGCGACGTCCGTGGGGGTGCCGAGCAGCTCATAGCGGTACAGGAACGGCACCCCCAGCTTGCTGGCGATGATGTCACCCGCCAGGCAGTAGGCCTGGCCGAAGTTGGTGTTGCCCGAGGCGATGACGCCCCGGCACAGGGCCCGGTTGTCCGGGTTGTTGAGGAAGGCGATGACCTGCTTGGGCACCGCTCCCTTGACGGAGCCGCCACCGTAGGTGGGCACGACTAGGACGTACTCCTCATCCACGGTCAGCGGCGGGTCCGTGCGCCTCAGGGGGATGCGCGCCGTCGGGAAGCCGAGCTTGCCCACGAATCGGTGCGTGTTCTCCGAGGTGGAGGAGAAGTAGACCAGCAGAGGCCCGCTACTCACGGCGCGCCCCCGCGGCCTCAGACCGCGACGGACTCGACGGCCAGGGCGAGGGTCTTGATCTTGTCCGGACGGAAGCCGGACCAGTGGTCCTCTCCGGCGACGACGACGGGGGCCTGGGCGTACCCCAGGGACTTGACCTGCTCGAGGGCCTGGGCGTCCAGGGAGATGTCCACCGTCTCGTAGGACAGGCCGGCCTTGTCCATGGCGCGGTAGGTGGCCGTGCACTGGACGCAGTTGGGCTTGCTGTAGATGGTGATCGCCATGTCCGTCTCTTCCTCAGGGTCGGGTGGCGGTGACTGCGGCCCGTCCCCTGACAGGGACTGCGCCGGCTGCACCACACGCTTGTCATTCACGGGAGGCCAGAACGGCCCCGCGGAGCAAGACACTACCCCTTGGGGTGATCCGGGTCCATCACCCCTAGATAGTGTGTTCAACGTGGGCCTGTGCACACCACCCCTCCCCTCTGTGGAAAACCTTGATCTCACTGTGGACGGCTGGTGGAGACAGTCCGTGGACGCCTCGCCGGAGGCCCTCGACCCCACCTCCACAATCCGCACAACGATGGTCCTGCACGGGTACGACATCTATTCGCGTCCCTTAACCACAGGCAGGACCGGCCGTCGTCGGCTCTCTGCCCCCAGCCCTGGGGATGAAGCCGCAGAATTCACCCTCTCAGACGCACCCGTTCGGCGTGTCGCCACATCCAGCGAACACCCAGCAAACAGTCGAGACCGCAGGTAGTTGAAGGAGATTGTTCCGACCGGCACCCCATGCCCACAACACGAAGTCCCGAGACGACGCGAGACGCGAGGGGTACCTCGGAGTATGCAGCCTCACACCGAACCAGAAGCCAACGCCCTAGCGTGATTTATATAGACGGACATATCGTTATGTTATCGTAATAATACGGTTCCCAACCCACCTCCCCCAAGGACATCCTCATGCAGCAGGTGTTGAACGATCTACCACTGACACTGGCCTACATCGGTGCCGACCTGGTGGCGCTCGCCATCCTGGTCGGGGCCCTCTACATTCCGCGCCACGGACGCCGAGACCTCGTGGCCGCCTATATCGGCGTCAACGTCGGCGTCCTGGCTGTCACCCTGCTGCTGTCAACGAGCGACAACGTCGGGGCCGGACTGGGCCTGGGACTCTTCGGCGTCCTGTCCATCATCCGCCTGCGCTCCTCCTCCCTGGCCCAGGGGGAGGTGGCCTACTTCTTCGCGGCCCTGGCCCTTGGCCTGCTCGGCGGCATCAAGACCCACCTCATCATCGTCACCATCCTCATGGCTCTCATCCTCGCCTCCCTGTGGGTGGGTGACCACCCGGCACTCATGCGCCGCAACCGCAACCAGGTCGTCACCCTTGACCGAGCCATCAGCGATGAGAACGAGCTCATCACCGAGCTCGAGGACCTACTCGGCGCCCAGGTGCGCAGCGTCGACCTCAAGAGCCTGGACCTGGTCAATGACACCACCATCGTCGAGGTCCACTATCGACTGTCTCCTCGCTCCCGTGCAGCGAGGCCCGCTCAGCCACCGGCCCCCCAGGTGCAGCAGGAGAAGGCGGCGCAGGGTCCCCACCTGGTCCAGGAGGCTCCGCCTCAGGCCCCTGTTCAGGTCGCTGCTCAGGCCGCCAGCCAGGCCCAGCCCGCCAGTCAGCAGCTCTGGCCCGAGGCCCCCGTGGCCGACAGCGCCGCGAGAGCCGCCACCGCACCACCCCGGTACGACTGGATCACCGGTCACCGCCAGCAGCGCATCTCCCAGCACTCCCAGCAGCACGCCCAGGTGAGCAACCCTCCATCCTTGGTGCAGCCCCGCTACAACTGACCACACTGCCCACCTCACCGCCGGCACCACCGGCGGCAGGGGCAGCACCACATCAGCGCCGCGCATCCAGGACGTGGTGCACCCGCCGCGTTCTCGCCAAGCAGCCACCGCATCCCCGCACCACCGCTGCCGCCCAGCAGCACCGGCCCCCACCTCGCGATTCCCGTTCCCGAAAAGGACTGCACCGTGCTGAACACCGACGGCATCAACACGATCACCCTCGCCGAGCTCAACTCCGAGGCGAGCCTCCTGACTCGCATGGACCGCAAGTACCTGGTGCCCCCGGGAGACACCCAGCACGTCATCAACCACCTGGCCCCGCGGGCACAGGTCCTCCAGATCGACGGCCTGCGTCGCTTCCGCTACGCCTCGACCTACTTCGACACCCCCGGCCTGGACGCCTTCTTCCTGGCGGCCCGCAAGCGCCGTCGGCGTTACAAGATCCGCACCCGCACCTACCTGGACTCCGGCCTGTGCTTCCTGGAGGTCAAGACCAACGGGTCGCGCGAGGCCACGGTCAAGGACCGTTTCAAGTACGACCCCGACAACGCCGACCGCGTCACACCCGACGGTCGCCTGTTCGTCATTGAGCGCCTCGTGGAGTCCGGCACCTGCTCCTCGGACGAGGCGCGCACGATCGCCGATGCCCTCGTCCCGGTCATGGACTCCACCTACAGCCGTACCACCCTGCACCTGCCCCACGACGAGGCCCGCGCCACCTTCGACACCCAGCTCACCTGGGACCTGTTCGGCCCCGACGGGAAGCGCCTGGGGCAGGGCGTCTCAGTGGATCACCTCAACGTCGTCGAGACGAAGAACCCCTCCACGGCCTCCCCCACGGACCGTCTCCTGTGGAATCAGGGGCACCGACCGGCCCGGATCTCGAAGTACGCCACCGGGTTGGCCCTGTTGGACGCGAGCCTGCCCACCAACCGGTGGAACCGCACCATCAAGCGGGACCTGGGGCGCTACTGGCGTCAGGTCCGGTCGCGCCAGCTCGCGGCCTGAGCAGCACCGTCACGCCTCCACCTCACCCCTCATCAGCGCCTCCGCCAGTCACGGGCCTCGCCCGTATGCGGGGGCGCTGTTGGCCGTCTCATGCCGCGGCACGGCAAGTCATGCCTCCCCCATGCCCTGTTCACAGCGCGCTCATGGAATGCACCCGTTGACTGTTTCTCACCGGACGGAGCCGCACAACGCCGCGGCGCGCTGAGGGCGCAGCCCTGTTGCCCACCCCGCGGCCAGGCCCCGTCACCGGTCCGATTGACCCGACAGGAGCCTCCCGATGAGCCTGACCACCCTGACCTACATCGCCGCCGACCTGATCGCCCTCGCCGTCCTGGTCGGAGCCCTCTACGCCCCGCGCCACTCGCGCAAGGACCTCATGGCCGCCTATATCGGCGTCAACGTGGGCGTCCTGGCCGTCACCCTGCTGCTGTCGACGGCGAGCGTCGCGGCCGGCCTGGGGCTGGGGCTCTTCGGCGTCCTGTCCATCATCCGCCTGCGCTCCACCGAGCTGGCCCAGCACGAGGTCGCCTACTTCTTCGCGGCCCTCGCCCTGGGGCTGCTCGGCGGCATCCAGACCGCACCCATCGGGATGGTGGCGGCCCTCATGGGCACCGTCGTCGCCGCCCTGTGGGTCGGCGACCACCCCGCGCTCATGCGCCGCAACCGTCACCAGGTGATCGTCCTCGACCACGCCATCACCAACGAGACCGCGCTCATCGCCCACCTGGAGCGCACCCTGGGCGGGCAGGTCCGCTCGGTGGAGATCCAGCGCCTCGACCTGGTCGACGACACCACCACCGTTGACGTCCGCTTCCGGGTGCCGCGCCACACTCCCGCTGAGCTTGAGATCGCTACGGCCTTCGACGACGTCGCCCCTGCCGCGCAGCCTGCCACCGAGCCGACCGCTGCCGTCGCCCGCGAGGCGCAGACCGCCCAGCCCTGGAGCGGCACGCGCCTGAACGCCGCGCAAGCCGGCTCCCGCCCCGAGCCCGTCGAGGCCCAGCCCCTCACCGTGGCGCCGGCCGCCCAGTACGTCACCCGCTCCAGCAGTCAGGTGGCCTCGCCCGCCGCCGTGGCCTCGCGCTGACCGCTGACCCGGACGAAGCCGACAGGCCAGACCAGGCCAGACCAGGACCCCGATGATGACCACGACGACAACCTCAACGACGATCTCAACGGCAACCGTGAGCACCTCCCGGGCAGTCTCCTCCGCGGGGCCTCAGGCTCCGACGTCGGGCTCCCTGAACGCCGACCACCTGGCCACAACCAGTCTCGCCGAGCTCAACGGCGCCGCGGGCCTGCTCACCCGAGTGGACCGCAAGTACCTGGTGCCGCTGGAGCGTGCGCAGGAGCTCGTGGGCGGTCTCACCTCCAAGGCCCGGGTCCTGGACATCGACGGGAGGCGCCGCTTCTCCTACGCCTCGACCTACTTCGACACCCCGGGGCTGGAGGCCTTCATGCTCACGGCCCGCAAGCGGCGTCGGCGCTTCAAGGTGCGCACCCGCACCTACCTGGATTCCGGCCTGTGCTTCCTGGAGGTCAAGACCCGCGGCGCGCGCGGCACCACCGTCAAGCGACGCATGGGCTACCACCCCGACGACGCCTCCCGCCTGACCGGCTCGGGCCGCGCCTTCGTGGCCGCCTGCCTGGCGAGCACGGGGGTCACCGGCCCGGCTGCTGCCCGGGATGTCGCCGCCGCGCTGCGGCCGATGCTGGCCACCACCTATGAGCGCACCACCTTGCACCTGCCTGAGGCTGAGGCCCGGGCCACCATCGACACGTCCCTGACCTGGCGGCGCCTGACTCCGGCGGCACGCGAGAGGACTGCCATCGTTGCTGGTGCCCCGCAGGCCCTGCGCCCGGCCCACCTGACCGCGGCCATCGACGACGGCGAGCCGGTGGCGGTGACGGGCCTCGCCGTCGTCGAGACGAAGAATCCGGCCACGCCCTCGCCCGCGGACCGGGCCCTGTGGGATGCCGGGCATCGCCCCGCCCGCATTTCGAAGTACGCCACCGGCATGGCGCTGCTTCACCCCGAGCTCCCCGCCAACCGGTGGTACCGGACCCTGACCCACGAGCTCGCCGACCTGTTCGGCACCGACCGCTCCAGCCTGGAGAGCATCGGCGCCACGAGCCCCACCGTGAGCGCCGCCTGAGCGCCGCACCCAGACCACCCACGATCCGACATCGGACCCGAGAAGAACCCGAGAAGAAGAGGCCAGAAACCATGAAGACCATCAAGACGACGCCCACGCCCATCCACCGACTCCGCCGTCGTGCGACCGGAGCCGTCGCGTTCCTGGCCGCGATCGCCCTGGCGGCCGGTTGCTCGACCTCCTCGGCCTCCGGCAACGCCAGCGCCTCGAGCTCAAGTGATTCGGACACGACGTGGACGACGATCTCCTCATCGGTGGCCACGGCGTCGACCGGTGCGAGCATCTCCGACATCCTGGGGGCGAACGCCTCGGTGGAGGACGCCTCGAGCCCGGCGGACGACGCCGGGACCCCTGACACGTCGTCGGCCGCCACGATCACGCTGTCGGGATCATCGGCCTCAGCCAGCGGGTCGGCGTCGAGCAACGTGAAGGTCGATGGGGGCACCGTCACCATCAGCGGCGGCGGCACCTACATCATCAGCGGCGAGCTCAGCAACGGGCGGATCGTCGTCAACGCCCCCAAGGCGGACGTGCGCCTGGTCCTTAAGGGAGCAAGCATCACGAGCTCGGACGGGCCGGCCATCGACATCCAGGACGCCGGCAACGCGATCGTGGTCCTGGCCAAGGACTCCAAGAACACGCTGACCGACGGCGTGAGCTACGCCTCAGGGCAGGAGGCCACCGCCGCCCTGTTCTCCTCCGACACCCTCACCGTCACCGGGACCGGCCAGCTGGACGTGACCGGCTCCTACAAGGACGGCATCTCCTCCAAGAACGGCCTCATCATCACCGGGAACGCCACCATCACGGTCAAGGCCGCCGACGACGGACTGCGCGGCAAGGACTACCTGGTGGTGGAGTCCGGGACGCTGACGGTGGAGTCCGGGGGCGACGCCCTGAAGTCCAGTGAGGGCGACGATGAGACGAAGGGCTTCATCTCCCTGGGCAAGGCGAGCATCACGCTGACCTCCACCGACGACGCGATCTCGGCGACCACGGACGTCACTGTCAAGGGCACAACCCTGACAATCACTGCCGGCGGCGGCCAGGCCAACGCCACTGTTGAGGAGCAGGCCCCGCCCGGGCAGGAGTCGACGGCGGACTCCTCGACACCCTCACCCAAGGGCATCAACGCCGGGGTGAGCTACACGCAGGACTCCGGGAAGGTCACTGTCAATGCGGCCGATGAGGGGCTGCAGGCGCCGTTCATCAACGTGGCCGGCGGGGAGCTGTCCATCGCAGCGGGCGACGACGGCATCAACGCCTCCAACGGCGACCACGTCATCGAGGGGCACGAGAACGCCGACTCCGAGTCCGACGACGGCTCGGTGCTGACGATCAGCGGCGGCGAGGTGGAGGTCTCCTACGCCTCCTCCGACGGTATCGACTCCAACGGCTCCGCCTACGTCAAGGGCGGGATCGTCGTGGTCTCGGGACAGGCCGGTGCGATGGACGGCTCGGTGGACGCCAATGGCGAGAGCCAGCTCGTGGGGGTGACGGGCTCGCCGTCTGTGAGCGCGGGGGACACGCTGACCGTCACAGATGCTTCCGGGTCTCAGGTGGCCTCGCTCAAGGTGGACTTCACGGCTGAGGCGATCACGGTGCTGGGGCTCACGGAGGGCCAGCAGTACACGGTGGCGACGTCGTCGGGCGGCTCGGCCACGGGGACGGCCTCAGCGCTGTCGGCCGGGACGGGCGGCCCCATGGGTGGTGGCGCCGGTGGTCAGGGAGGCCAGGGCGGTCAGCCTGGTGACGGGCAGGGCCAGCAGCCCGGCGGGGGCCAGGGCCAGCAGCCCGGTGGCGGGCAGCAGTCCGGCAACCAGAGCAACCAGAACAGCCAGTCCAGCACCGCCCAGAGCAGCTGACTCGAGCTGGACACTGAGGTGGGGGGCCGCAGCGCAACGCTGCGGCCCCACCAGCACATCATTGCAAGGCTCTGTCACGAAGCATCGGTAGCCGGCTTCGGCGGGCTCAGGAAAGAAGAGGGTGCGGCTCGTGAGCACAGATGATGTCGATCCCGTCCTCCACACATTCCTTGAGCCAGGCCCTTGATTCTCGCCATGCTTGCGCATCGGTCCGTGTCATGTGCTGAAATACCCTGAGCCCCAGGGGAGCACGTCCACCGAAGAGCTCGGTCTTGACATCCATCACCGCATCGCCGGCGTGAATAAGAGTGGGCTTGTTCTCCCGGTCAATGACAACCGCACAGTGCCCTTCAATGTGCCCATCAAGCGCCACCAGGCTCAGGTTGTCATTGATCCTGAAAGAGGGGCGTGAACGCCACGTCTCCGACAAGGTGACAGGCTGCAACTGCGGTGTATGCGACCACTGAACGGGATGAAGCCTGTGCACCATATCCTTGCGCAGCGCGGGAATGATGAGGTCGATCTGAGCGCGTGACACGTAGACGTGCGCCCACGGGAAGTCCGCAATACCTCCCACATGATCGACATCGTGATGGGTAAGGACGATGCTTCTCACGTCGTGCGGATCGATACCGAGTGCCTGAACCTGCATGATCGCGGGCTCTGTAGGGTTGAGGGCGGGGCGAACCCTGCGCAAGAAGGTATCGCCTAAGCGATCGCGGGGATTACGCAGGTCGGCTGATCCCAGTCCGGCATCGACGAGCGTCCAGTACTTTCCTGTCTGCACGACAAGGCAGTGACATACGAGTGTCGCGGGAGCGGTCAGACGTCCTCGACCGTTCACAAGGAGTTGGCTCGGCGGATGAAGTGTGCCACAGTTGAGATGATGAATCGTCATGACAACCAGGCTCCCCCTTCAGGCCGACCTCAAGGCAAGCGGATCGGCGACGTGGCCCGTGAGACCGGAATCGCAGCACACGTTCTACGGCACTGGGAGGACGAGGGGATCCTGAAGCCTGCGAGAGACTCCCTCGGGCACCGTCGGTATCGCCCTGAAGAACTCAGCCGTGCCGCAGCGGTGCGACGTGCGCAGGAGGCGGGGTTCACCCTGGAACAAATCAGACGCTTCATCCGAGCAAACGCACAGGAGCGCAAGGCCCTGCTGAACGATCACCGGTCGGCGCTCTCCGACCAGCGCGAGCGGCTCACTCGCGCCATCGGTCTCGTCGACGGCGCCATGCGCACATCCCCCAACACCTCCTGCCCATACAGTGTGTGAAGGGGATGCAGGTCAGAAACATGCGCACCACCCCAAGATGGCGCCAGTCAATCCCGGCGCGACGCTAGGAGCCGCATGACACGCTCAGATCATCATCGCGCGGATGCGCTTTGATATAGCGCCTTGCTGTCCCGTCAGAAGCTATCTGAACAAGTCGCTGATGAACGGCTTCATCAGTCGGATCGAACCAGCGACCGTTAGCTTTTCGAATTGAGATGGCGGCCATCACATAATCGCCACGATAATAGTCGACCTCAAACGAAATCTCGCGACCGTCCACCGCACCAATCGTCAACACACCTCCCTCGGAATCCACATCGTAATCGTACGATGAAATTTCTTGAAAGAATATCCGAGTGACCTTACCGAGCCGTCCGCGCTTCTCAACGTAATCAATTCCAGTCTCGACATACTCATTTTTCAGAGACATGATCATGAGATACGATAACGACGACAGAAAGATGCCGCCAGCGAGGGACATCAGAGCCAACAAGAAGACCCAGGCAGTGTCTTCATATGAGAACAGAGAGGTATCCTGCGAATACATCCAGGCTTGAATAGAAAACCATAGGCAGAACACCCCGACGACATTTAAAGCGATCCCTACGGGCGCCAGGATGATAACGGCAATCAATGGGAACCTCGGGGCTCGCACCCTCACAGCGCCCTCAGTGGAGACCGAGTATCGTTTCGAGTTTCTGCGCCCTAAAAATACTCTCACTGCGGGGCCGACAGCAACAGCAACGGCTATAAGAATGTAGTTGAAATTTCCCATCGCTTACATTTCAGTTGTTTAGGTTTTGGTTTCGTACCGCACGCCGGAATAGTTGAGTCACGCTCAAGGACCCACCTGAATGGCCACGTCAATCCGCGTTGTCAAACATGGAGATGCACTCCTCAGCACTCCACGACGTTGACGGCCAGGCCGCCGCGGGAGGTCTCCTTGTACTTGGCGAGCATGTCCTCGCCGGTCTGGCGCATCGTCTCGATGACGGTGTCGAGGCTGACGGCGTGCCGGCCCTCGCCCCACAGGGCCATGCGGGCGGCGTTGATGGCCTTGACGGCGGCTACCGCGTTGCGCTCGATGCAGGGGATCTGGACGAGTCCGCCCACCGGGTCGCAGGTCAGCCCCAGGTTGTGCTCCATGGCGATCTCGGCGGCGTTCTCGACCTGGGCGGGCGTCCCGCCCAGGGCCTCGGCCAGGCCGGCGGCCGCCATCGAGGAGGCCGATCCGACCTCACCCTGGCAGCCCACCTCGGCCCCCGCGATCGAGGCATTGGTCTTGATGAGCCCGCCCACGGCCGTCGCCGCCAACAGGAAGCGGCGGGCGCCGTCGTCGTCGGCCCCGGGGATGAAGCGCTCGTAGTAGGCCAGGACCGCCGGCACGATACCGGCCGCGCCGTTGGTGGGGGCGGTGACCACGCGGCGCCCGGCGGCATTCTCCTCGTTGACCGCGAGCGCGAACAGGTCCACCCAGTCCATGCCGCGCAGGGGGTCGGCCATGGTGAAGGCGGCACCCGGACCGGTCGACTGGGCGCACAGCCGCTCATGGAGGGCCTTGGCACGCCGACGCACCCCGAGTCCGCCGGGCAGGATGCCCTCAGCGTTCATACCGGCCTCGATGCAGGCGCGCATCGTGGCACGCAGCCGGTCCAGGTAGGACATGACCTCCTCGCGGCTGCGGGCGGAGAGCTCGTTGGCCAGGACGACGTCGGAGACGCTCAGGCCCTCGCGCTCGCAGATCGCCAGCATCGCGGCCGACGTGGTGAAGGGGAAGGGCGCGGGGGTGGCGTGGGCCTGGGAGGCGGAGGCGGTCGCCAGGGCCTGAATCGACGGCGCCCCGGGGGTGCCGACGTCCTCCATGACGAAGCCGCCGCCCACGGAGTAGTAGGTGCGGCGCAGGATTTCGGCGCCGCTGGCGCAGTAGGCGGTCAGGGTCATGCCGTTGACGTGGTAGGGCAGGACCCGCCCGGGCAGGAAGTGGATGTCGACGCTCGGGCTGAAGGGGATGGGACCGACGCCGTCGACCACCAGCTCGCCGGCGGCCTCGACCTCCTCCATGAGGGACTCGCACACGACGGCGGGGACCGTCTCGGGCTCGTAGCCGGCCAGACCCATGACGGCGGCGCGGTCAGTGGCGTGCCCGCGGCCGGTGGCACCCAGCGATCCGTAGAGCTCGACGGTGACGCGGCTGGGCTGCGGCAGGCCGGCGCCGGGGGCCGATGAGGCACACTCGGCGTCGGAGTCCCCCGCGCCGCCTGGGCGGACCGCCTCGGCCAGCTCCCGGCTGAAGGCGCGGCCGGCCCGCATAGGCCCCACGGTGTGGGAGGAGGAGGGACCGATGCCGATGCGCATGAGGTCGAAGACGCTCAGCGGGCGGGGCGCCTGCTCGACGTCGATGGCCCCAGCCAGGAGGGCCGCGGGCGTGGCCGAGTCCAGTGCCGCGGAGACGAGCGCGGTCTCCCGGGCGACGTCGGATGGCTCAGTGACCGCCATGGCCGCAGAAGCGGCTGCGGAATCGGGGGCGTCTGACGAGGTGAAGAGGCTGCGGCGGGTCACGCCCTTAATGATGCACGCCCGCCGCCCGGGGCCCAACTCCGTGTCGGGACCTTGGTCCGTCTCAGTCCGTGGGGCGCACCAGCCACCAGGCGGCGTAGGGCGGCACGGGCACGCGCCCGTCCCCCGCCCCGTCCAGCGTGGTGGAGCCGAAGGGGACCGTGTCAGTCAGGGCGTCGGTGGCCCCCATGACCCCGAGCCGGGCGAGCTGGTAGGCGGCCACCGAACGCCACTGCGGCGTCACGTTGTACACGCCCACGAAGCTGCCGCGCGGGTGGTCGCGGTAGGTCACCAGCACCCCGGGGTCGTCGACGTCCTGGACCTGGGTGCGCACGGCGGCGTCGAGCTGGGGCAGGCCGGCGCGCACCTGCGCCATGTGCGCCAGGTCGGTGAAGACGCGTCCTTCGACGGTGGAGCGGTCGCGGCGGTTGGCCAGCCGGGCCTCGTCGAGTCGGGGGCGACCGGCCCAGCGTGAGTCGGCCTCGTGGCCGGGCTCAGTGTCCCAGTTGGGGTCGTTGGGCTGGGCGAGCTCGTCCCCGCTCCACAGGACGGGGATGCCGCCCCAGCCGTAGACGATGGCGTGGGCCATGCGCAGGGCATGGATCCGCTCCTCGCGCCAGGTCCACAGCGCCTCGGCCTCGTGCTCGGGGGTCTCGTCGGTGACGCCCTCCCAGGCCTGGTCGGCGGCCTCGATCCCGATGAGTGAGGCGGCCGTCCCGGCGATGCGCCGGTCCCCGGTGGCCGGGTTGTGCTGGAAGACCAGGCCCGCGGCGTCGGAGGTGGGGTACTCGCCGCTGTACCAGTCGGCCAGGAAGGACCGGTGGTCGTAGCCGCTCAGGCCGACGGCGGCCGCGTCGTCGTCGTCAATGGCCCAGCCGATGTCGTCGTGGCAGCGCAGGTAGGTGATCCAGGTGGCGGTGGAGGGCTCGACCGGCAGGTTCTGGAGGGCCTCAACGGCCAGCGTCGTGTCGCGCGCGGCGAGCATGGACCAGATCTGGACCATGAGGGAGTTGTGGTAGGCCAGGTCGGAGACCTTGCCGGTGTACTTGCCCTGGCCCAGGTACTGGAGGAGCTCAGTGGGGGCGACGATCGCCTCGGCCTTGAGGTCGACGGCGGGGCAGACGATGCGAGTCAGGGCGCGCAGGACCTCGGTGATGGCGTGGACCTCGGGCTGGCCCTGGCAGTCGGTGCCCTTGCGCTTGATGGTGAAGGCGATGGCGTCCAGGCGCAGCACCTCGACGCCGCGGTTGGCCAAGTCCAGAACGATGCCGGCGAACTCGGCCATGACGTGGGGGTTGCGCCAGTTGAGGTCCCACTGAAAGGAGTTGAAGGTGGTCCACACCCAGCCGCCCACACCGTCGTCCCAGGTGAAGTTGCCGGGGGCGAAGTCCGGGAAGACCTCCGGCAGGGTGCGCTCGTAGGCGTCGGGCTCGGTGCGGTCAGGGAAGATGAGGAAGTAGTCGCGGTAGCGCTGCTCGCCGGCACGGGCCCGCGCCGCCCACTCGTGCTCGGCGGCGACGTGGTTGAGGACGAGGTCCACCACCAGGGAGATGCCCTCGGCGCGCAGTTCGCCGGCCAGGTGCTCAAGGTCCTCCATGGAGCCCAGGTCCGGGCGCACGGTGCGGTAGTCGGCGACCGCGTAGCCGCCGTCGGAGTCGCCAGGGCGCGGGGTGAGCAGGGGCATGAGGTGGAGGTAGGTGACGCCCAGCTCGCGCAGGTAGTCGATGCGGTCCTCCACGCCGCGCAGGGTGCCGGCGAAGCGCTCGGTATAGGCGGCGTATCCGACACGGCCCGGGTGCTGGGCCCAGGCGGGGTCGAGGGTACGGGCCAGATCCAGGCGGCGCAGCTCGTAGTCGCGCTCCGCGTAGGCCCGGGCGGCCAGGGCCAGCAGGTTGAGGACCTCCTCCTCGGCGGCGTCGCCGTAGAGGGTGGTGAGCCCGTCGAGAAGGTCGGGGTACCAGGCCTCGGCGCGCGTGAGGAAGATGTCCCGCTCCACGGCCTCAAGCGGGTCCAGGACGTGGAAGACGATGTCGTTGAGGGATGGCGGGAGGGAAGTGGCGGCGCTCATAGATCTATAGTCCCCGATTCGGAGTCGCCGCGGTACTCATTTCCTCATCGTCGCGTCAGCCGGGGCGCCCAACGGCAAGGCGACGGCGCGGTCGGGTGCGCGATCGGCCGCACAGTCGGTCGCCGACGGCATCCTCGGCGAGGCCGCGCCTCAGACGGTCACGCAGTCGGCCATACAGTCGGCCCCCGACGGCCACCAACAACCACCAGCAGGCTCCGCCCCGCTTCCTGGCCCGCGGTGCCAGACTCCGGAACCCGCGGTGCCAGACTCCGGAACCCGCAGTGCCGGCCGCCTGAACCCGCGGCCCCACCTCCGACGGGGACATGGCACGCGGCCGGGGGCGTGTCATTCCGGGCGGGAGCATTCGACGCCGTCGGGGACAGGAATCCTGTCCCCAGACGCGCGGCACGTCCCCGGCCGACCGGGACGGCGCCCGGCCGCGCAGAATGTCCCCGGCGGCAGAAACAGCCGCGGAAACAAGCGCGCTCACGTCCCGAGCGCGCTGAGGCCTCAGGATTCGACGGCGTCGTAGGACTCGCGGTGGGCCAGGATCTGGGCTGAGTGGGTGTGGATCCAGGTGCGCAGCGCGTCGATAGGCGCCTGGAGGCTGCGGCCCAGGTCGGTCAGCTCGTAGTCGACCCGCGGCGGCACACCCGGCAGCTGGGTGCGCGTCACCAGGCCGTCGCGCTCCATGGATCGCAGCGTCTGGGTGAGGACTTTGGGCGTCACCCCGCCGACCCTCGCGCGCAGCTCCCCGAAGCGGCTCGGCCCGTCGGCCAGGACCGTGACCACCAGCGGGGTCCAGCGGTCAACGACGTGACGCAGCACCGTGCGCGACGGGCAGGCGGGCGAGAGGATGTCGAAGTCGAAGACCGGCGCCTGAGTTCCCTCCGCGGCTGGAACCTCGCAGCATGGGGCGCTCTCCTGAGGAACAGTGTCTCCTGACTCGCCTGAGAACAGCTCCATCGCGCCCTCCACACTCGAGGTGTCGGCACCGCGAGCGGCGGCAACGCTCCTCGCACTGCTGACGCCGCCTCGTGCCGCCTCCCGCCGCTCAGCCATCAGCCCCTCAGCTCGTGACACAACACACTCCCTTAGTTACTTTAAGGTACTCAGTATCTAAAGCATACCATCGAGTCATCGGGAGGTCGCCGGTACCCGGCACACCCACCTCGGACCAGCACACCACCTACCTGGAGGAAGTCATGAAGATCGCCGTCATCGGAGGAACCGGCATGGTTGGCTCGGCCACCGTCACCGAGGCCGCCGGCCGCGGCCACGAGGTCGTCTCCGCTTCGCGCTCGGGCCGTCACGCCGAGGGAGCCGCGCAGGACGTCACTCTCACCCTGGCCGACACGCAGGCCGTCGTCGACCTCATCAACAACTCCGACGCCACCGTCATCACCGTCTCCGCCGGCCGCGGGGAGTCCGCCCAGCCCGTCATCGACGCCCACCGCGCCCTTATCGCGGCGGCCCCCACCGGCCGGACCATCGTCGTCGGCGGCGCCGGCTCCCTGCTCACCCCCGACGGCACCCGCCTGGTGGACACCCCCGGATTCCCCGAGGAGTACAAGCCCGAGGCCCAGGCCTTCACCGAGATCCTCGACCTCTACCGCGAGGCCGGCAGCACCCTGACCTGGACCTTCCTCTCCCCCGCCCCGGAGTTCACCGACAAGCCGCGCACCGGCACCTACACCGAGGGCACCGACCAGCCCGCGGGCAGTGAGATCTCCGTGGCCGACTTCGCCGTCGCCCTGGTGGACGAGGCCGAGAAGGACGCACACCGCGGCCACCGCTGGACCATCGCCAACGCCTGAGACCGCGGGGACGCGCCTCCCCACAGGAGCGCCGGGCTCGGTCAAACCACGTCGGTTCGACCGAGCCCGGTCGCTCGTCGCTTCAGACGACGACGCCGGCACGGGTTTGTGCCGGCGTCGCGCCCATTCTCAGTGGCGGCTGAACTTCTCGCGAAGCGCCTCGATACGGCGCTCCCGGTTCTCCTTGCGCTCCTGACGCTTCTCCTCACGCATCGCCCGACGCGCCGCCTCAGCGGCCTCCTCGGCGGCAGCGTTCTGCGCCTCGAGCTCAGCAAGGACCTCATCGAGGGGACGACGCACGATCGAGCCCCCGAGCTCAGCCACGGCCGCGTCCAGGGGAGCGGTGCTGCCGTCCTCATCGGTCTGGGCGATGATGGCGTTGGATCCCGGCGTCATCAGGTTGGCGAAAGTGCTCACGGCGAGATCCCCGACCTCCGCCCGAGAGACGTCAACCGCAGCGCCGGTGGCCGCACCGACTCCCAGCCCCAGCAGCATCCCGATCGGACCTCCCAGGGCCCCGACAAGAACACCGATGAGCGAGCCGGTCCCCAGTCCCAGACCGGCGTGACCGTCCTCCCCCTCGGGGATCGTCAGCCGACCATCGGCGTCGCACTCGACCAGGACGGCGCTGACAACTCCCAGACGCTCGGAACCGGCACTGATCTTGCTGAAGGCCTCGTAGGTCTTGGACTTCTCCGGATAGACGATGGCGGCGATGTACTCAGTCATGTGATGAGTCCCCCTTCATAGGTAATGCGATCTGTCGAACCCACATTCGGGCTGCGGAGCACGGTAGTACTGTCTCCAACCTGCACGCGTGCAAACTCGATGAAGTGATTGTCACCATAAGAGACTGGGTGTCAGATAGCAGGCACCTGTCAGGTTTCTGGCACGTTCACCGGCAGACGTTGATGGCTGGTGCAACACCCACGGCGCCACGGCATCAGACAGTATCAGACGGGTACCGAAGGTGCCGGGAACCGCTGCACGCTCACCGCTGCTCAAACACGCGGTGCGCCCAGATGGCCACCGGCCCCGATCAGGACGCAGGCTAGGACCATGACAGCAGCACCCCCTCCCATCGCCCTGACCATCGCCGGCTCCGAGGCCTCGGGCGGCGCCGGCGCCCAGACCGACCTCAAGACCTTCCACACCCTCGGCGTCTACGGTTGCACGGCCCTGACCTGCATCGTGTCCATGGACCCCAAGGACGGGTGGAACCACCGCTTCGTCCCCGTGGACCCCGGCGTCATCGCCGACCAGATCGAGACCTGCGCCGCCGTCCACTCGCGCATCGACGCCGTCAAGATCGGAATGCTGGGGACGGCACCCACCATCGACGTCGTTGAGCAGGCCCTGGAGACCTACGACTTCCCCACCGTGGTGCTCGACCCGGTCCTCATCTGCAAGGGCCAGGAGTTCGGGGGCGCCCTCGAGGTGGACAACGCCCTGCGCACCAAGATCCTGCCGCGGGCCACGATGACCACCCCGAACCTCTTCGAGGCCGCCACGCTGGCGGGCATGGAGGAGATCACCTCCGTCGAGCAGCTTAAGGACGCCGCCAAGCGCATCCACGACCAGGGCGTCCCCAATGTCCTGGCCAAGGCCGGCCCATCGCTGGGCACCGGCACCGCGCTGGACGTCTTCTACGACGGCACCACCCTGGAGGTCCTCGAGGTTGAGGCCGTCGGCACCGAGCGCGTCCACGGCGCCGGCTGCACCCTGGCCGCCGCGGTGACCGCCGAGCTCGCCAAGGGTGCCTCCCCGCTTGAGGCCGCCGTCACCGCCAAGGAGGTCGTCTCCTCCTCCATCCGGCACGGCCTGCGCGGCAACATGCCCTTCCTCTACGTCTACCAGGGCGAGTACCGGCAGGACTGAGCCGCACCGCTGAGGCGCCCCTCGGTTCCTCATCGATCTTCCCGCTTCACCATCCGCCGCCGACGGTTGTCAGCCCGTCGACGGCGGATGTGCGTCATCTACGCCCAGATCTGTCACGGATGGCGACTTTTCAGGCGGACCGCCGCGGCCACCAACCCATCCGCACCGGCCTGACCTGCGCAGATGCCCCTGGCCCACCGACGCGACGCAGCACCGACGCACCTAAAAGTCGCCATCCGTGACAGATCGGCCCCTGGGAAACAGCACGCCGGTCCAGTAGATAGACAACCTAGTAACTAGGTAGTCTATGAACCATGGACTCATCAGCGTCGCGCCTCCTGCGCGGATTCCTGGAACCCTGTCTGCTCTCACTGCTGGCCGAGCACGCCGACTACGGGCTGTCCCTGGCGCAGCGGCTCGCCGCCGCCGGATTGGACGAGGTACCCGGCGGCACGCTCTACCCGGCTCTCATGCGCCTGGAGAAGCGCGGCCTCGTCGCGGTCTCCTGGCGCCCCTCCACCTCCGGGCCCGCCCGCAAGTACTACGAGCTGACAGACGCCGGACACACTGAGCTCGCCGCACGACGGACCGAATGGCGCACCTTCTCCACGGCGGTCGGCGCTCTCATTGAGGGCCGCAGGGTACGCACGGAGGCCCCCTCATGAGCCGGCCCGAGGAAGCCAGGGACCCAGCACAGAACACAACGGCCGAGTGGTACCGAAGCTTCACGGTAGAGCTTGCCTCCCGCGGTCTGCCGTCCTCCGAGGTCGAGCGCACGGCTGCCTCAACCCAGGCGGAGGCCGAGGCGGCCGGGGTTCCGCCCGGCGACCTGTACGGTCCGGCAGTCCTCTACGCCCGCGAGGTCGCCTCTGCGCTGCGGGACTACCAGGCGGCAGCACCCACCCCGGCCCCACACAGCTCGTCACCCCACGCCACTGCTGACCTCGGCACCACCGACTTCGCCACCACATCTGCCAAGACTTCGCCCGCAACCCCCGTGGTCCTGCGCCTGACGGACGTCTCCGCGCGCCGCGGCAGGCGCACGGTCCTGTCCGGAATCAACCTCACCATCCACCGGGGCGAGGTCGTCGCCGTCGTCGGGGCCAACGGCGCCGGCAAGTCGACTCTGCTTCAGCTTTGCGCGGGCCTGCTGCGCGCAAGCGGTGGGCGCATCGAGAGGACGCCGAACTTCGGCTACGCGCCTCAGCTCGACTCCTTGGCACCGCTGCTGACGGTGGACGAGCACCTCCGGCTCTTCGGGGCGGCGCGCGGCATGCGGCAAGGCCGCTCCATCTCGACCGGCCGCCGTCTCCTGACCCGCCTGGGCTGGACCGCCCGCGGAGACCAGACCGCCGGGACGCTCTCGGGCGGGACCCAGCAGAAGCTCAACGTCGCTCTCGCCCAGCTCGACGCGCCCGACCTGCTCCTGCTGGATGAGCCCTACCAGGGCATGGACGCCCTGGCCTACGAGGATCTGTGGGCCCTCATCGCGGCCTGGCGCACCTCGGGCGCGGGCGTCCTGCTGGTCACCCACCTGCTGCGCGACGTCGACCTGGTCGACCGCGTCGTCGAGCTGCCGGCCCCGCAGGAGGACGCAAGCCGGACTGTCCTCCGAATGCCCCGGCGGGTACAGCGAAAGGAGTCCGCATGAGCACCTCGCCTGACCAGTCCACGCCACAGACCGAGTGGGACCGCTCCGAGGGCGCCCGGTTCCGGTCGAAGGCCGCGACCACGGGCCTGGTCGCGCTCGTCACCCTGCGTGAGCTCGCTCGACGACGCGGCGCACTCGCGCTGGCAACCCTCCTGCCGCTGACCTTCTACCTGGTGCGCCTGGAGACGCACTGGACCGCCATCCGGCTCCTGTCGATCGGCCTGGGCTGGGCGACGGCGACGCTGGCGCTGTTCACACAGGTCTCGTCCCGCTCAGTGGACCGCCGCCTGGCCGTAAGCGGGGCTCAGCCCGCAAGCCTGCTGCTGGGCCGATACCTCGCGGTGCTCGGGCTCGGGTGGATTCTCGGCCTGCTCTACAGCGGCCTCGTCCTGGCCACGATCGGCGACGAGCTCACCCACCCGAGTGCGGTGCCGGTCATGCTGCTGCTGACCGCCACCGTCGCCACTCCCCTGGGCTCCCTGGCCGCCGCCCTGGTTCCACGGGACCTCGAAGGCGCGCTCCTGCTGCTGTCAGTCATGGCGGTGCAGGTACTGGTGGATCCTTCCGAGGGCTGGACCCGAGTGCTGCCGCTGTGGTCGACCCGGGAGCTCGCGAGCGTCGTCGTGGAGAACCTGGGGCCCGAGACCGCCGACTACCTCCGCCGCGGGCTGGCGCACGGCGCCGCCATGGCCATCCTGCTGACGACGGCGAGCTGGGCCGTGGGCGTCCTGCGCCTGCGCACGGTCCGCCTCCCGGCCCCGGCCCCTGCCGGGCCGGCTTACTCGTAGGCGGGCTCGGGGGTGACGTCGCGCGCCATGTTGGCGAAGCGCGAGACGTGCCCCTGGAAGGCCACGGGGATGGTGCGGGTCTGCCCGTTACGGTGCTTGGCCACGATGATGTCGGCCTCGCCGGGGCGCTCCTCGTTGTTGTAGTACTCCGGGCGATGCAGCAGGACGATGATGTCCGCGTCCTGCTCCAGCGACCCGGACTCGCGCAGGTCGCTCATCTGGGGCTTGTTGCCGGTGCGCTGCTCGGGACCGCGGTTGAGCTGGGCGACGGCGATCACCGGGATCTCCAACTCCTTGGCCAGCAGCTTGAGGGAGCGGGAGAACTCGGAGACCTCCTGCTGGCGCGACTCGACGCGCTTGCCCGAGCTCATGAGCTGGAGGTAGTCGATGACCATGAGCCCCAGGTTGTGCTGCTGCTTCATGCGCAGCGCCTTGGAGCGAATCTCCGGCATCGTGAGGTTCGGCGAGTCGTCGATGAACAGCGGCGCGTTGGAGACGGGGTTGTAGGCCACGGCGACGTCGGTCCAGTCCCGGTCCTCCATCTGGCGCGAGCCGCGCAGCTTGTTCATGTCCACGCTGGACTCGGCGGCCAGGATGCGCATCATGAGCTCCATGCGCCCCATCTCCAGGGAGAAGTAGCAGCTGGTGATCCCGTGGTGGATCGAGGCCGAGCGGCAGAAGTCCACGGCGAGCGTGGACTTCCCCATGGCGGGGCGCGCCGCCACAATGATCATCTGGCCGGGGTGGAGCCCGCCGGTGAGCTCGTCGAGCTCGATGAAGCCGGTCGGCACCCCGGTCAGCGCCCCGTTGTCGCGGTTCTGGGCGGCCTCGATCTCCAGGTTGGCCTCGCCCAGGAGCTCGGAGACGGCGACGTAGTCCTCCTTCTCCCCCTCGTGGTGGGCCACCGAGTAGACCTCAGCCTCGGCCAGCGTGACAAGCTCGGCAATGTCGCCGGCGTCGGTGGAGTATCCGAGCTGGGTGATGCGGGTGCCGGCCTGGACCAGGCCGCGCATGAGCGCCTTGTCCTTGACGATGCGGGCGTAGTAGCCGGCGTTGGCGGCGGTGGGGACGGTGGCCATGAGGGTGGCCAGGTAGGGGGCGCCACCAATGCGCTCGAGCTCGCCGCGCTTGGAGAGCTCGTCGGCGACGATGAGCGGGTCGGCGGGCTCGGAGCGGTTGTAGACCTCGACGATCGCGTCAAAGATCGACTCGTGGGCCGAGCGGTAGAACTCCGGGCCACGCAGGACGTCGATGACGTCGGTGATGGCCTCCTTGCTCAGGAGCATGCCGCCGAGCGTGGCCATCTCGGCCTCAAGGTCCTGGGGCGGGAGACGGTCGAAGGCGGAGCTGTCGGTACGGACGCTTCCGCCGTCGGCGCCGCCCGAGCCGGCCTGAGCGCCCATGCCGTTGTCCATCGGCCACCTCCCGCACTGTCACGCCGGTTGGTCCCGGCTCGTCCTACTGCTCCCGACGACGGCCCGCGGCGTCAGGAAGACGCTCGCCCGCGTGGAGCGCGCGCGTGACGATAACGCCATCGGGCAGGCCCCGCAAACTCTCAAGTTCACCGGCCTTGGGGATATCGGCACGACCGCTGTGGGAAGACCCCCAACGCCTGGGGACAGAGGTGGGCAGGCTGTGGACACAGATGTGCGCACTGGTGGCGACTCCCCCACAGGAAGGCGACTTTTCCTTGGTATACCAGGAATCTGAGAGTTCAGGGTTCCTATAGGTTCTTCCCACGACATCACAATGTGATCTGTGGACAAGTGGGTAAACCTGTGGACAAACATCATCTTCGACTTGAGGTCCGCACCGTTTGTGACTCCCCTACAGGGTGGTCCGTTCCAGTTATCCCCAACCCCCGCCATCTCGGCCGAACATCGGCTTCATCAGGCATATCCTCAGCAAATATTCAGCCTTCTAGTACTTTCCTAGAACTCGAATAGTTGTGCGATCCCCCAGGACAATCCCGGCGATCCGTAGCCTCGGTCACGCCCAGGCTCCACCGCCGCGACCTCACCTCAACCTCATCCTCAACCTGGCCGTGAGGACCTCCCCGGACAGTCTCCCTCCGTGCTCGGAGCCGGCACCCGGCCCCTACCCTCGAGCACTCTGCGGTGGCGGCCACACGCCCTTCCCTCTCCGCGCGGTACCGCCCGGGGACCGCCGAGGCACTGATGCTCCGGCGCGGACCCCTGGTCCACAATGGGCCCGTGCCCAACACCAGTCGCCCCGCCTCCTCCGGCCTCAACCATCAGGTCCTGTCCCTGGCCGTCCCCGCTCTGGGAGCTCTCATCGCCGAGCCGCTCTTCATCCTGGCTGACTCGGCCATGGTCGGCCACCTCGGCGCGGTGAGCCTGGCGGGCCTGTCCCTGGCCTCGACGATCCTGACGACGACGGTGGGCCTGTTCGTCTTCCTGGCCTACGCCACCACGGCGACGACGGCGCGTCTATTCGGGGCCGGCCGGCGCACCGAGGGCCTGCGGGCCGGCGTCGACGGCATGTGGCTGGCACTCCTGCTGGGACTGGGCGCGGGCGCCTTCCTGGGACTGACCGCCCCCTGGCTGACCGCTGCGATGGGCGCCGACGGCGCGGTGGCTCAGGCGGCCGTCGCCTACCTGCGCGCCTCCTGCCCGGGGTTGCCAGGCATGTTCGTCGTCCTGGCCGCCACTGGTGTGCTGCGCGGTCTGTTGGACACGCGCACGCCCTTCGTCGTGGCCACGGGCGGGGCGGCCTTCAACGTCGTCGTCAACGCGATCCTGCTCTACGGCGTCGGAATGGGGATCGCGGGCTCGGGTGCCGGAACCGCGATCGCGCAGACGGCCATGGCGCTGGCGCTGGCCGGTCCGATCACCCGGGCGGCCCGGGCAGCCGGAGTGGGTCTGCTCCCCCACCGCGAGGGCCTGCGGGCCTCCCTGGGCAGTGGGGCGCCACTACTCATCCGCTCACTGAGCCTACGGGTGGCGATCCTGGTGACCGTGTGGGCGGCGACCGCGCTTGGGGAGGTGTCGCTGGCCGCCCACCAGGTGGTCAACGCCCTGTGGACCTTTGCGGCCTTCGCCCTGGACGCACTGGCTGTGGCGGCGCAGGCCCTCATCGGCACCGCCCTGGGACAGGCCCAGCGAGCGGACGCGGACTCGGCCGCACCGGAGGCTGAGGCCCTCACCGAGGAGGAGGCCGGGGCTGCTGCGGCGACCGCCGGCTGGTCCATTGACGAGCTCCTCAAGCGGATGCTGGCCTGGGGCGCTGGGACGGGGGTCCTTATCGGCGTGCTCATGGCAGCGGGCGCCGCCTGGCTGCCCCGCGCCTTCACCTCCGACCCGGGAGTCATCGCGGCCGCGACTCCAACGCTCCTGGTCGCGGCGAGCGCGCAGCCACTCGCCGGGGTCGTTTTCCTGCTCGACGGCGTGCTCATGGGCGCCGGCGACGGCCGCTACCTGGCCCGGGCGGGCCTGGTGACGCTGGTGCCCTATGTGCCGCTCGCGCTGCTCATCGGGGGCGGCGTGCTGCCGGGGGCTGACGGGGCGACGTCGGGCTTGGTGCTGCTGTGGATCGCCTTCGCCTGGGTCTTCATGGCCGCCCGCGGCGCCACCACCTACCTGCGCTCGCGCGGTACCGCCTGGCGCCACTGACCGGCCGCCCTCGCCGCCAGGTCCCTTCCCCGCGCGTTCGTACCTTGTGTCGTGCGTTCGAGGGGTAAAGGGTACGAACGCACGACCTACCCTACGATCCGGACAGCCGGCACGACCCACGACAACGCCGTCGGGCCGGAGCCCCCACGGGGAGGACCCGGCCCGACGGCGGAAGGATGCCCGGCGCTCAGCGCGCGGGGACGACGTTGACCTCGAGGGGGGCCACGACGTCGGCGTGCAGGCGCACGGAGGCGCTGTGACGGCCGGTCGACTTGATCGGCGGCACGACCTGGATCTTGCGGCGGTCGACGGCGGGGCCGCCGGCGGCCTTGACGGCGTCGGCCAGGGTCGCGGTGGTGATGGCGCCGAAGAGGCGGCCGTTGTCACCGGCGGTCGCGGAGACGGTCACAACGTTCTCCTGCAGCCAGGCGCGAGCGGTCTGGGCGTGCTCGAGGGACTCGATGGAGCGCTTGCGGCGCGCCTCGGCCATCTGGTCGATCTGGCGCTGGGCGCCCTTGGTCCACGGGGTGGCCAGCTTGCGGGGCAGGAGGTAGTTACGGGCGTAGCCGTCCTTGACCTCCACGACCTCGCCGGCGGAGCCGAGGTGGGAGACGTCGTGCGTGAGGATGAGCTTGGTGGTCATTGCGCGTGCCTCCGATCAGCGAGCCGAGCTCGAGTAGGGCAGCAGAGCCATCTCGCGGGCGTTCTTCACGGCCTTGGCGATCTTGCGCTGCTCCTGGACGGAGACGCCGGTGACGCGACGGGCGCGGATCTTGCCGCGGTCGGAGATGAACTTCCGCAGCGTGGCGGTGTCCTTGTAGTCGATGGTGCCGACCTTGATGGCCTTGACGGGGCTGACCTTCTTCTTCGGCTTGCGAAGTTGGGGCTTCGCCATGGTGGTACTCCTTGGTCTGAGCGCCTGGGCGCTCTACGAGATGAAAAGTGTTGTGTGAGGGAACGGGACGACGACGTCGCGGCTTTAGAACGGGGGCTCGTCACCGAAGGAGGTGGAGCCGCCCGTGGCCCACGGGTCGTCCGCGGCGCCGCCGGCGGGAGCGTTGTACCCGGACTGGCCCTGGCCGCCGAAGCCGCCACCGCCGTTGTAGCCGCCCTGCTGGGGGCCGCCCTGGTTGTATCCGCCCTGACCACCCTGGTTGCCGCCGAAGCCGCCGCCCTGGGGGCCGCCCTGACCTCCGCCGAAGCCACCCTGGCCGCCGCCGCGCGGCTGGCGGGTGACCTGGGCCTTGGCGTAGCGCAGGGAGGGACCGATCTCATCGACCTGCATCTCCACCACCGTGCGGTTCTCGCCCTCACGGGTGGTGTAGGAGCGCTGGACCAGCCGGCCCTGGACGATGACGCGCGTGCCCTTGGTCAGCGACTCGGCCACGTTCTCCGCGGCGTCGCGCCAGATCGAGCAGCGCATGAACAGGGTCTCCCCGTCCTTCCACTCGCCGGCCTGGCGGTCGAAGGTACGCGGCGTGGAGGCGACCGTGAAGGAGGCCACCGCTGCCCCGGAGGGCGTGAAGCGCATCTCGGGGTCCGCGGTGAGGTTCCCGACGACGGTGATGATGGTGTCTCCGGCCATGGCGTTGTCTCCGTTCCCGGTAGAGGCTCAGGCCTCGGGACGCAGCAGCTTGGTGCGCAGGACAGTCTCGTTGAGGCCGAGCTGGCGGTCGAGCTCCTGGGCGATCTCGGGCGTGGTGGTCATGTCCACGACGGCGTAGAAGCCCTCGGACTTCTTCTTGATGTCGTAGGCCAGCCGGCGCTTGCCCCAGATGTCGACCTTGTCCACGGTGCCCCCGTTGCTGGGGACGACCTGCAGCAGCTTCTCGAGCGTCGCGTTGGCGGTGCGCTCGTCCGTCTCGGGGTCGAGGATGATCATGATCTCGTAGTGACGCATGCTTGGTACCCACCTCCTCTGGTCTGTGGCGGTCACGGTCCTTCCGTGACAGGAGGGTGATGCGTGCGGCGCACCATCTGACGGAAACAGGCTTCATTCCGCCTTCCGCCCAACGGCGCAGCCAGTTCGCCACATTACCGGACAACCGGGTGGCCCTGAAAGCCAAGACGGTGGGCCGACGACGTGCCATGCAACACGTCGTCGGCCCACCGTCAGGTGCCCACGGGAGAGCGGAGGTCAGCCGTAGGGCAGCGAGGCGCTAAAGGACGCCCTGGTCGCGGTTGTTGCCGCCTTGGCCACCGCCGCCTTGGTCTCCGCCTTGACCGCCGCCGCCTTGGCCACCGTTACCTTGGCCGCCGCCTTGGTCTCCGCCTTGACCGCCGCCGCCTTGGCCACCGTTGCCGTTCTGGTCGCCACCGATGCCGTCCCGACCGTCTTCACTCGGCTTCTTCTGGGAGTCCGATGGCTCGGTCTTGTTCCCCTCAGGCTGCGGGGTGCCCTGCGGCGTCGGCTCGGCGGTGGGCTGCTGGGTGGGGGGAGCAGTCGCCTCCGGCGGAGCGGTGGGGGTCGCAGTCGCCTCCTCCTCCGGCTCACCGGTGGGCTTGGCGGTCTGAGGAGCCGTCCCGCCACGAGTGGCCAGCAGCTCGGCCGGCGCCGGGAACTTCTCGACCTCAAGCCCCTCATGGGCGACATTCATGTAGTTGATGAAGATGTCCGCCGGGTAGGTCGAGCCGGTGATCTCCTCGTACTCGCCCCAGGGCTCGATCGACTCCTCCGAGCCGTCCGTTCCCGACTGGTAGAGGGTGACCGCGGTGACCACCTGCGGGGTGAAGCCCACGAACTGGGCGGACTTGTTGTCCGACGACGATCCGGTCTTCGCGGCGACCGGGCGATCCATCTGGGCGGCTACCTTGTCCGCACTGCCGTTCGGGCCGGAGACGACCTGCTGGAGGGCGTAGGTCGTGTCCGCCATGACGTCCTCATCGAACTCGCGATGCCCCTTGGTGTCGGCCGTGTAGCGGTCCGTGCCGTCGGGGTTCTTGAGGGAGGCCACGATGTGGGTGTCGTGCCGGATGCCCTGCGAGGCGAAGGTGGAGTAGGCCGTCGCAATGTCGATCGTGTGCGGGGAGGCCGACCCGAGCACGTTCTGGACGAGCATGCGCTGCTCGGGGGTCTTCAGGCCCTCGGTTTTCTCCGGATAGCCGGCGCGGTTCGCCACCTTGGCGGTGACCCCTTTCTGATCCTGCAAATCCGGGGCATTCAAGAGCTCCTGATTGAGCTGGAGGTAGGGGGTGTTGAGCGACTGCTCCGTTGCCTGAGTGAGGCTGGCCCACTTCAGGGAGACGTTCTTGAAGTTCTGGAACTCGTGGCCCTCAATGGTCATCGGCGAGGTGGCCGGATAACCGCTGTCCAAGGACCACCCGTTCTCCAGGGCGGCCACCAGCGCGAAGGGCTTGAAGGTGGAGCCGGCCTGTGCAATGGCGTCAGTCGAGGTGTTGACCTGACTGATCAGGTAGTCCTCACCCCCGTAGAGAGCCAGCAGACCACCCGTCTTGGGGTCGATGGACACCAATGCTTTGCGCAGGTTCGGGGAGGCGCCCGGAGGCAGGGAGTGGACCGCGTTGACGGCGGCCTCCTGGTCCTTCTGGTTGATCGTGGTGACGATCTTGAAGCCGCCGGTGTCGATCTGCTCCGGCGAGATCTTGGCCTTGTTCTCAAGCTCGGCACGCACCATCTGCAGCAGGTAGCCGTTGGTGCCGGCGTAGACCTGCTTGGTCTGGGACTCCTTGACGTCCGGCATACCCGTCTGCTTGGCCTCGTTGTACTGAGCCTGGGTGATGTAGCCGTCGTCGAGCATGAACTGCAGGACTCGTCCCCACCGTTCCTCGGCCTTCTTCGGGTTCTCGGCCGGGTCCCAAGCGCTGGGCGACGGCAGGATCCCCGCCAGGAGCGCGGCCTCCGAGGGGCTCATGTCCTTGGCGGGATGGTGGAAGAAGGCCTGCGAGGCGGCCTCGATGCCATAGGCGCCACGACCGTAGTAGACCGTGTTGAGGTAGTCGCCCAGGATCTCCTTCTTGGGCTTCTCCCGGTCGATCTTGATGGCCATGATGGCCTGCTTGAACTTGCCGGAGTAGGAGCTGGTCGTGTCGACGTAGTAGTTCTTCACGTACTGCTGCGTCAGGGTCGAGGCTCCCTGGGTGTCACCTCCGCGCAGGTTGTTGACCAGGGCGCGCGCGATGCCCTTGGGGTCGACGCCCTTGTTGGAGTAGAAGGAGCGGTCCTCAGAGGCCACCACCGCGTTACCCACATAGTCCGGCAGGGTAGAGGCATCCACGGACTGCCGGTTGATCTCGGCGAACTTCCCCATCTCCGTGGTTCCGTCGGCGTAGTAGACCGTGCTGCTCTGAGCCAGCGCGAACTCACTGGGCTTGGGCACCTTGATGGTGTTGTAGGCCCACATGAAGGCGCCGACGGTGCTGAGCACCCCCAGCAGGAAGGCGCCCAGGACGAACCGCCAGCTGGGGATCCAGCGGTGGATCTTCCCCTTGCCGGCGCGGGGGTAGTTGAAGAAACGGCGCTTGCGCCCCGAGGCGGCGTCCTTGGAACGCTCGGCCGTCGACCGCTTGCGCCCCTTGCCGGGCTTCTTACCAGCCCCTGAGACCCTGCTCAGGGACTGCCGACCGGCGTTGGCCACCTGGGTCAGCTTGTTGCCGACGGGGCGGCTGGGTCCGCTCCCACTCGTGCCTTCTGCCACGCGCTCCTCGTTTCGGTTGACTGTCATGGAGGTGACTGGGTGCCGCGACGGCGCGGGGGATAACGCTCCGGTTGCGACATGAGGTCCTCATCATGACCGATGTTGGCTGCTGGCGCCGACTCACAGACCGGTCACCGTCCAGCAGGACCGCCGACGGCGATCGGGAGTGATCGCTGCGGACAGGCCGCATTGGGCGCCGACATGCGTCCAGTATGGGGGAACACGGGCCAGTGATGGTAGCGATACGGACCTGGGAACCAGCCATGACGCCGCCGACTCACGTTATCGCGTTGTCACCTAAATCGGCCTGAACAGTGCACTCATGCGCTTTGAGGGCCGTAGACAACGCAGCAGGGACCAGAATGTGAGTTGGCGCCCAGCCGGCAACGAAGCACACCGAAAACGGCCGGTATCAACCAGGACGATGGTCCCCGGCTGCTGGTGAGACACTGACCTCAATCCTCCCGCTAGGTCAGTTTCGCGTCTCGGCTCCTCGTCCGCTCGAGGAGCGCCACCCCTCACCCGTTCCGCCCAACCGGGGAGATCCTTCATGGACGCCAGCACAGCCCTTCAGACCCTCAGCATCATCCTTCAAGTCGCCATCATCCTCACCTGCCTCATCATCGGGGCGAAGAAGGGCGGGATCGCCCTCGGTCTCATCGCTGGGATCGGCCTGCTGGTCCTCGTCTTCGGCTTCCGCCTGGAGCCGGGCGAGGCTCCGGTCGACGTCATCCTCACTATCCTGGCCGTCATCGGCTGCGCGGCCACCCTCCAGCAGTCTGGCGGCCTGGACGTCATGATGCAGGTGGCCGAACGGGTCCTGCGTCGACATCCCGAGCAGATCACCATCCTGGGCCCCTGCGTCACCTGGTTCCTCACCGTCCTGTGCGGGACCGGCCACGTCGTCTACACGATGCTCCCGATCATCGCGGACATCGCCATCAAGAAGAACATCCGACCCGAACGCCCTATGGCCGCCTCCTCGGTCGCCGCCCAGATGGGCATCACCGCCTCACCGGTCTCGGTGGCCACGGTCTCCATCGTCTCCATCATCGCCAAGAACACCGATCGGCACTGGTCAGTCCTCCAGATCCTGGCGATCTCCATCCCGGCGTCGCTGTGCGGGGTCCTTCTGGCCGCCCTGTGGTCGATGCGCCGGGGCAAGAACCTGGACGAGGACGAGGAGTACCAGAAGCGCCTGGAGAACCCGGAGTTCCGCGCCACCGTCCACTCCAGCTCCGAGACCCTCATCGGCAAGGTGTTCCCGCCCCAGGCCTACCGCGCCACCTGGATCTTCCTGGGCGCCATGGAGCGCCTGAGCATGAACCTGGTCATCCAGATGGTCATGCTCGCCGCGGGGGCGCTCATCCTGCTGACCTGCAAGGTGGAGGCCGGCAAGATCGCCTCCACCGCCGTGTTCAAGGCGGGGGCCACCGCCATGTTCTCCATCTTCGGGGTCGCCTGGATGACCGAGACGGTCGTCCACGCCCACCTGGAGAGCCTGGAGCACAGCCTCTCGGGCGTCCTGTCCCAGCACGTGTGGATGTACGCCATCGTCCTGTTCATCATCGGCAAGCTGGTGAACTCCCAGGCGGCCGGCCTGCTCATCGTGGCCCCCATGGCCCTGTCACTCGGGGTGAGCCCGGTCGTCGTCGTAGGGTTCATCGGCGCCTCCTACGGGTACTTCATCCTGCCCACCTACCCCTCGGACCTGGCGGCGATCGGCTTCGACCCCACCGGCACCACCCACATCGGCAAGTACGTCATCAACCACTCCTTCCTGGTGCCGGGGCTCATCGGAGTGCTCACCTCCTGCGTCGTGGGCACCGCACTGTCCCAGATGCTGCTGTCCTGAGAGCTCGACGTCGTGCCGGTCGGTCGATGCGGCCGACCGTCGGGTGTGACGTCAAACACGCCGTCGAAGCCGTTCGTCTGGGCAGAACGTAACAGGAGCGTGTCATCGCGCTTGTCTAGGCTCGTGCCATGACAACTACAGACGCGGCCACCACTCCCGCCATCGCCCTGCGTTTGGAGCTGCTGGGACTCCCCGTTCCGGCACCGGTCAAGCAGAGTGAGGCGGACCGTCTCATGTCCCCGATTCTGGCTCGCCAGCGCGAGCTCTCCCGTCGGCTGGCTCACCGCCCCTGTGCCGCCGACCAGCGCATTCAGACCTTCCTCGACTCCTACCTGGAGGGCGCGGCCGTCACCCCGAGGCTGCCCCGCTCCACCTTCGTCCTGGACCAGCCGGGCCTGGCGCGGGCCCTGTCCCTGCCGGAGGACGCCACCAGCTTCACCTCCGACTACGTCGAGAGCTACCGGGTGCTCGGCGGCGTCCTGCACAACCCCCGCAACGACCGGCGCACCACCGCCGGCGTCTTCCACGTCGCCGAGGGCGGGCTGCCGATCCCCGATGACAAGATCGCCGTCCCACGCGATGTCTTCGCCCGCCTGCTGGCCCACGCCGTCGAGGCCCCCGAGGACCTGCTGACCCTGCCGTGGGCCTCCCGGCAGGAGGACCCGGCGCGCTGCTTCGTGTCCCTGCTGCTGCGCCCCGTCGTCGTGCCCAAGGTCCCCGGCTTCTCCGCCGAGCGCTCCATGGAGATCCGCTTCATCGCCCCCGGCGGCCTGGTCTCCAACCTGGACTTCGTCGAGGGCATCTTCGGCAACGGCGGCGACCCCTACCTGCCGGAGAACGACTCCTCCCTGGCCCCGGAGTCCTGGACCGGCCACACCGGCTGCGTCATCCTCGCCCCGCACCTGACCACCCTGACCAAGAAGGAGCTGGGCCTGCCCTCCTGGGAGGAGGCCACCGAGCGTCAGCGCCGCGACGGCCAGTGCTGGAAGGACGAGGCCGAGCTCTACAACGGCGGCAAGGCCTTCAAGTGCGTGGCTCGTGACGAGCGCGGCGTCATCGTCACCGTCATCGCGGACAACTACTTCGGCTACTGCAAGAAGGAGGTCAAGACCCAGATCGGGTACTCGGCCAACCTCTTCGGCTGCGTGGAGGAGGAGCACGCCGGCGGCGCCGTCGCCTACCCGCGCTACAACCTGGGCCAGGAGTACACCGACGTCCACACCCCCGAGGGCCTGACCCTCGAGCACGTCATCGAGCGCAACCCCGGCCGCTTCGAGGCGCGCCAGGACGGGTCCGCCGTCGTCGTGGCCGACCCCACCGTGGTGCTGGTGCCCGCCGGCGCCCGCTACTCGATGCGCAGCCAGACGATCACCTGGACCGGCCCCGACGGCCAGGAGGCCTCGATCCCGCTGCTCGTGGGCAACACCTACGTGGCCCCCAACGGCTACCGGGTCCACGCCAAGCACCGCGAGGGCGACGCCACCCAGTGGCACCTGGTGGGCACCGCCCCCTGGTCCACGCAGGCCCACAAGCCGGCCACCGTCTCCGGCGGCGGCAAGTCGGAGATCTCCAAGTCCCTCCTGGACGCCTTCGTCTTCGGTGAGGCCTACGTCGGCGACGTCGACGAGGACTTCGACGCCGTCCAGGCGATCCTGGACGGCAACTACGCCGACCGCTTCGTGGACCCGGCCAACAAGAGCGACAACCACCGCTCGATCCTCTCCGAGCGCCGCTCGCTGGGAAGCGTCATCAAGCTGCTGACGCCGTCGTCGATGTACACCGAGGAGTACAACGCCTTCCTGGAGTCGATCCCGGCCCACATCAAGGAGCTCGTCTTCACCGTCAAGCGCTTCTACCAGCCCAGCTGGGACCAGGACTGGCGCAGCCACTTCTCCGTGGGCATCATCAACGGCCGCAAGGGCAACTCCCTGCGCCTGGACGGTGAGGTCATCAAGGTCAACATGCTGCGCGTGGGCTTCGAGGACGACGGCGCCTGGCGCCTGCTGTCTCTGCGCCCGGACTTCTCTCCGGCTGCCAAGGTCCAGACCGAGGACGACATCACGGCCTCGATCGTGGCCCCCGGTGGCCTGGTCTCCACCCCGGACTCGCAGCTGTCGCGCAAGTTCGTCACCAACTGTGAGTCCCTGCTCTTCCAGCGGCCCGACGACGCGATCGTGCGCGGCTATGACAAGCAGACCGAGTCGGACATGTCCGATCCGCAGGCGGACCTGTTCATCTCCAACTTCCAGCCGCTGACGCCCGCTGACGCACGGGCGATGGCCGCCGACGCCCCCGGTCTGTCCCGCTTCACCCAGCCCATGCAGGACCTGGTGGCCCGCGCCGCCGCCCTGCCCGAGGCCGAGGACCCCGCCGAGGAGACCTACTGGGTCTCCACGGCCGACCCGCGCCTGGTCAACGAGGCCCCTACCAAGAACCCCCGCTACCTCCAGGTGCGTCCCGACATCGCCAACCCGAAGGACGTGGCGCTGGCGGACCTGACCAACCACCTCTTCCGGGATCTTCCCCTGGACGAGGCGCTGCGCCACAGCGTCGACGTCGTCGCCGCCGGGCGCCGCAACAACCCGCCCGAGGACGGGGTTCCGCCGCTGTGCGCCTACAACCCGCTGCACTACATGGAGCTGCCCGAGCTGTTCATGGAGTTCATCTCCTCCATGACCGGCAAGTCCCCCTCGACGACGGGCGCCGGTAGTGAGGGAGCGCTCACCAAGGCCCCGTTCAATGCGCTGCCGGCCATCTACGACCTCAACGCGGCCCTGCTGTCCTACGCCCTCAGCGGCTATGACGGCTGGCTGTCCTCGGCCGGCTATATCGGCCCGAAGGTGCAGGTGGCCCACGACATCTCGCTGCTCATCCCGGAGATCTTCTCGCGTATGAGTGCTGAGGAGCGCGACGCCCACCGCCTCGTCGAGGGCGGCTACCTCGAGCGCATCGAGGACTTCGAGTACGAGGGCCGCACCGTCCAGGCCTCGCGCCTGGGCTACCGCATGAACCAGGCCTTCGCCTCGACCTTCTTCGGCCGGATCTTCCTGCACCCCGACGTCGTCTTCACCGAGGAGATGCTGCGTCCCGAGCTGCAGGATGAGGCGGTCTTCGCCGACTCGGTGGACATCATCGTCACCACGCACAAGGTGGTGGCCGAGCACTACCGGGCCGACGGCTCCATCGAGTGGGCCGTGCCGCCACTGCGGGCCCTGCTGGAGATCATGATCGACGGCACCTCCCGTGAGGGCTGGGACCTGACGAGCCCGGAGTTCCGCGCCCTGTTCGAGCGGGAGAACATCCTGAGCTCGTCGTGGTATGCGGAGCGCCTGGACGCCAAGGTCGCACGCGACGCCCGTCAGGCCCAGCAGGCCATTGAGGACCTCACCCGCTTCTACACCGCGGAGAACAACGAGGAGGTCGTCGAGCGCCTCAACATCGAGGGGCGTTTGGCCGAGGCCCGCGCCTGGCTGGACAAGGTCAGCTCTCCGGCCTACCGCGAGCACCTCGTAGGCACGCTCGGCCTCCAGCCCTCGCTTGCCTGAGCGGCGTCGCGCCGGACCCGCACCGACTTCCCGCGGGCCCGGTCGCGCACCCACCCTCTCGCTGACGACGACGGAGCGCGTGTGGGGAACAGGAATCCTGTTCCCCACACGCGCTCCGTTCCTCACACTGCCTCTTCGTTCCGATGGAAGAGGCCTGACGGGCCGCCGGTCAGCCGACGTCGGCGTTGCCGGACAGGTGCCAGGTGGCGTTGGCCCAGGGGAAGACGTACTGCATGAGCACGTAGACGACTCCGGCGATGAGGATGAGCGACTCAATGGCCTTGAGCCACGCGGGACCCGGCAGGTGCCGCCAGATGAAGCCGTACATCAGTTGACCCCCGGGTCGTTGAGCACGGACTCCGGACGACCCTCGGAGCGATCCATCCAGTAGGCGAACTTCGCGTGGACGATCCAGCGCAGGTCATTACCGAACTCACCGGCGGTCGATCCGTGGCAGGTGGTCAGTGTGATGTACCGGTCCGTGGGCTGGGCGTCCGGCTGGTTGGGGACCGGGGCGATGACCTCGACCTGCTCGGGCTTGACGAGCTCGTGACCAGTCACCTTGAACACGTACCAGGTCTTGGCGGTGGAGACGATGATCTCGTCGCCCTCCTGGAGCAGGTCAATGCGGCGGAAGGAGTTGCCGTAGGTACGGCGGTGCCCGGCGATCGCGAAGTTACCGACCTCACCGAGCTGCTGGGTGTTGGTGTAGTGGCCCGCTGCGGCCTGGTCCAGAACGTCGGAGCCGGTGCCCTCCATGATGGGCATGTTGTTGTTGGTGACGCCGTACCACTTGGGGACGACGAGCATCCCGATGGTCTCCCCGTAGCCAACCTGCTCCATGACGGGCGGAGCGTCAGTGCGCTTCGTGCCCGCCTTCTGAGGCGACTGGACCTGCTTCTCGTGGAACTGCGTGGCCACCGCCTGCGCGCTGGCGTTGGCGTCAATGCCGGTCCACCACAGCTGCCAGCACAGGAAGAGGGCGACGACGAGGCCGGCGGTGATGAGCAGCTCACCGATTCCGGTCAAGGTGCCGTTGAAGATTCGGACAGCACGACTCTGGCCGGGTGCTCGGTGTCGCACAAGACCTCCTCTAGTCATCGCCCCTCCTCAGAATTGGGACATCATCAGGCTAGCGGCCAGTCTAAGGGGGTACACCCCCCACATGACCAGCCAGGAGTGGTGGACTCATCACAGGGCGCACCGCGAGGAAGCTTCACAGCATGTCCTAGGCTAGGCCCGGATGTATTTGCGGTGGTCTCATGCCACCATCCCCAACCAGTGAGGAGACCCAGGGTGGCCTTGGAGAAGAAGTCCACAGCGGACGACGCCGACAAGAGCTCGGAGAAGGTCTCGAAGAAGAGCTCTGAGAAGAACAGCGCAAAGAGCGCTGAGAAGGACAAGGGCTCGACGAAGGACTCTGCCGCCTCTGAGAAGACGGAGAAGAAGAGCAAGGCGGACAAGGGTTCGAAGAAGAGTTCGTCGTCGAAGAAGAAGCACCCTGAGCGCTCCGGCAACCCGGCCAAGGCCGCCAAGGCCCTCGAGGAGGAGTCGCGCGCCGCAGCGAACCGGGTCTCACGCACCCCCAAGAAGATCAAGGACACCGCCTCACCGCGCTGGTACGCCCCCACCATGGTGACGCTCCTGGTCATCGGGCTGCTGTGGGTTGTCACCACCTACCTCTTCCAGGGCAAGTACCCGCTGCCCTACTTCGTCGAGCACCATGTCGGCGACTGGCTGTTCAACGGCAACCTCTACATCGGCTTCCTCATCATGATGTCAGGCTTCCTCGGCCTGCTGCGCTGGAAGTGACAGTTTCAGACACTCCCGCGATCAGGCATCCGCGTCAGGCCCCCGAGCACCGGCTCGGGGGCCTTGTCGTGTCGTCTCGCCCCTGGGGATCTCCGGGCCCCGGCGTCCAGACGTGCGAGGTACTGACGAGGCGGGTTGAGCCGGTGGGCAGGGGTGCTTGATCGCATCGTCGAGGGGCCCGTACCGAGGAGGGGAACCGGGCTGGAGCCACTGAGTGTCCCCACGGCCTTGCGGGCATGGGCTCGGCCCGCGTCTCCTTTCTCCCCAGGTCGCCTGTGGATCCGTGGACAACCGACTCCCCACAACCCACGCCGACTTTCCCCATGTGTGGACACACCTGTGGATAACTACACGCTTGTGTTTCCACACCTGTGTCCACAGATGTGGATGAACCACAGGGATGTTCTTTCAGCCTTGTCATTCATGGCCGCACGGGCTGCTCGGTGCTTCTCAGGGGCGGTGCATCTCGTGTGCTGTCTCCTCACGTGGGAGAGATGTGGGTGTCATGCCTTCTGAGGCACTCGCTGGGAGGGGAGGCCGGGGCAGGCTGGTGGTCCAGGAGGCGAGGGCGGGGCCGAAGGGAAGAGGTCTGGCAGGTCCTGGCAGGTCGCTGGTGTCCACAGCGCTGACATTAACCCCGAATCGGGGCTGAACGACTAGGAAGAACCGCAGGATTCCAACGATCTCAGCTGGGCGCGCTGACGCCGGGCCAGCTAATGTCAGCGTTGTGGACACCGGGCCGCGCAGGAGTGAGTCCGGGGTTCTTGCGGCAGAGCCCAGCGCCTCCGTCACAGGTCCGCCCCCACCGCTCCCTGCCCGCTGTCTACACAGGGTCCCGGTGGTCATGGTTCGACGCCGGGTCCGCCCCGAGTCGGCGTGAGTCGGCCTGCTCCACGAGGGTCGGGATCCACTGACCAAGGGTTGTGCGTACTGCACGAAGGCCCCACCTACCCTCAGTACCCCCGACCCTCGACCAGTAACACCCACCCCTCGTGCAGTGCACCCAGCCGACGCCGGAAGCCACCACAGTGACCGGGCCAGCCACTTCGACAGGCCGAAGCAGCAGCTCTCCCATCTCTCTCCCATCTGGCGGACGCACCCAACCGGTGTCTTGAGACGTCATGACATCCGAAACTCTCAGAAGTCATGAGACAACACAGGGGCGGTGCGTCTCAGGAGAGGAGGGCCCGAAGCAGATCGAGCCCCACCAGAACCACCGCGACCGCAACGGTTCCAGCGATCCCCACGACCTGCCGCTTCCCCCGTGGCGCCCAGGCGTAGATCGCCGAGACGATCCCTCCAACGACAAGCCCACCGAGGTGCCCCTGCCAGGAGATGTTGGCCCCCAGGAAGGAGATGACGGCATTGACCGCCACCAGCGCCACGATTCCCGAGGTGTCTCGCCCAAAGCGCCGTTGCACGATGAACATGGCCGAGAACAGGCCGAAGACCGCTCCCGAGGCGCCCACCGTCAGCGTGAGCCAGGACTCCGTGTCCGGCCAGGAGAGCCAGTAGATCATCGTCGAGCCGCCCAGGGCGCTGAGCAGGTAGACGCAGGTGAAGCGCCACCGCCCGAGCACCGGTTCAAGAGCACCGCCCAGCACCCACAGAGCCCACATGTTGAAGCCGAGATGCATGTAGTTCGCATGCAGGAAGGCGGTGGTCAGGAACCGCCAGGGCTCGGAGGCGGCCAGTGCCGGCACGAAGCCCAGGCGGAGCTCCAGCGACTGCATCGTCACCTCGGGGATGAGGACTTGAAGCGCGTAGACGACGACGCACAGGCCGACGAGGATCTTGGTGACCAGGGCCCCGGAGGTGACGTTCCCGCCCAGCAGCGTGCGCGCCTGACGTCGGCCGGCCTGAGACTGACGAGCACAGTCCACGCAGTGGACCCCCACCGAGCTGGGCACCTGGCAGGCGGGACAGGTGGGTCGGTCGCAGCGCTGGCAGCGCACGTAGGCCACCGTGCCCGGGTGCCGCGGGCACACCGGCGGTGCCTGCTGCGGAAACGAGTTCGTCGAGGTCATCGGATGCTCCTGTGCGGACGATCGGGGCTTGAGCGGGTTGGGACGGGTGAACCGGATACGACGACGCCGCCGGGACGCGGGTCCCAGCGGCGTCACAGAGGCGAATCACACCTGATTCCGGTGCTTCGGTAGCGGTGCGGTGGGTGACCCCTCGTTGCTGAGCGGCCACCCCATGCCCTCGTGGAAACTACTCGGTGATGTCCACCGAGGTGATGATGACGTCCTGCACCGGGCGGTCACGCGGGTCGGTCTCCACAGCGGAGATCGCGTCGACGACGGCGCGGGAGGCCTCGTCGGTGACGGCACCGAAGATCGTGTGCTTGCCCTGGAGCCACTCGGTGGGGGCGGTGGTGATGAAGAACTGCGAGCCGTTGGTGCCCTTGCCCAGGCGGCGGCCGGCGTTGGCCATGGCCAGGACGTAGGGGGCGGCGAAGGTCAGGGAGGCATCGATCTCGTCGTCGAAGACGTAGCCGGGTCCTCCGGTACCGTCACCCAGCGGGTCGCCTCCCTGGATCATGAAACCGGGGATGACACGGTGGAAGATGACGTTGTCGTACAGCGGGGCGTGGGACTCCGCGCCGGTGCGTGGATCCGTCCACGCCTTCTGGCCGGTGGCCAGCCCCACGAAGTTGGAGACGGTCTCAGGAGCCTGCTCGGGGTAGAGCTCCAGGCGGATGTCACCGAGGTTGGTGTGAAGAGTCGCTTCCATGAGTGACATGGTGGCACGGTCGCGGGCCCATCGGCATGAACCCCTCAGTGGTGTGCGGTGCTGTTCACCCCAGGCAAAACGTCTGGACATCGTGTAGGCCAGGCCGCGCCGGGGTGCGACCATTGGTGCACGTTGCACAACGACCGTCTGTATCCGTTTCCAACCTGGGAGGCAACCATGTCCTGCCTGACGAAGACATGCTGCGACAAGAAGCTCGACACCACTCATCTGCGCAAGGAGGCAGCATCCCTTGCCGGATCCGTCGTCGGCCAGGCTGAGAAGGCCGCCCTGTGGGCTGCTCCGCACGTCAGCAAGGCCGCCGGGGGCGTGGCCCGCGCCGCCAAGGACGCACAGGAGCGTCTGGAGCCCGTGGTCCACGAGGCCCGCTACCGGGTTGTCGAGGACTACATCCCGCGTGCGCAGCGCGCCGCCGTGGCTGCCCAGGCTGCTGCAGGTACGGACGGTACCCTGACAGAGCGCGCCCAGCGCGTGGCTGTTGCCGCAAAGTCCGCCGCATTGGAGGTTCCCGTGAAGAAGCAGAAGAAGCACCGCGTGCTCAAGACCCTGGGTTGGCTCGCCGTCGCCGGCGCGGCCGCTGCCGGCGCCTACGTCGTGTGGCGTCGTAGCCAGCCCGTTGAGGACCCGTGGGCCGAGGAGTACTGGGCCGACTCCACCGAGGATGAGGCCGGCTACGGCATCAGCCCCGAGGACGCTCAGGCCTGACCGCCCCCTCTGAATTCACGACGGCGCCGCGCTGGCCATGACCCAGCGCGGCGCCGTCGTCGTTCCAGTCGTCATTGCCCGCCGCTGGGGCGCGACCGGTCTGAACCAGGAGGCCCCAGTGGCAAGGGCTGCCGATTCAGGCCCGATGACGGTGGACCCGGAATCCGGGGCCGATGTCGCCGGCCGGAATCATCTCAGCCAGGGAGGCGGGGTCGCTCAGTGAACTCGCCGCGATGAAACCGGTGATGGTGTCCACGCCGTAGTCGAGGAGCACCGGGTTGAGTGGCGTCGATGGCCCCACCAGGACGGTGTGCGCCTGGCGGGAGAGCTCGATGAGACGCGGCGCGGTCTTGTTGACGAAGCTCGATGAGGAGATGAAGACGAGGTCGCACTCGGGCAGGACGTACTCGCAGGCGCTGTCCGGCCAGTCGCCGGGCTGAAGGTTGCGCTCGAGGCAGATGTACTCGCCGGCGCCGGCCAGGGCGGCCTCGGCGAAGGGGAAGTGCCCGATGACTGCGACTCTCTTGCCGACGATCATCTCCCGGTAGGGGTCGAAGACCTGGCGCCAGGTCAGTCCCTCCCCGGTGGGTTCGAATCCGTTGGCCGCAGCCGTCTGCTCGCGCGAGTACCAGGAGTTGATGGCGGCCTGGCCGATGCTGGCCTCAGCCAGGTTCCAGGACTTCGCCAGGGCGCCGACGTCGCGCAGCGGCCGTCCGTCGAGCGGCCCGTCGTTGAGGGCCGGGCGGCTGCGCACATCCATGGTCCAGGCCGTGCCGACGCCGCCGGCGGAGTTGAGGACGCGGCTCCAGCGTGGCCCCTGTCCCGCTGTGCGCACGACGACGTCGTCGGGCAGTCCGTCAAGAAGCGCGTCGTAGATCTCCCAGGGTTGTGACATGACCTCATCCTTCTGCAACCGGGCGGTGACTGAGCCTTACCTATCCTAAGCAGTCCCGTCCGACGGCGCAGCCCTTCACCCCAGTGCCTCAGCGACTCCTCGAGGCATCGCCTCAGCGCAGACAGAACCGGGCGCCACCGCCCGAGCACCGCTGCCCGCACAATGAGCGCACGTACAATGAGCGCAGGCACAATGAGTGCACCGGAAGAATACTAATGCGTCACTTTCCGACCGATGACGCAATTCATTGACGACACTCAACCGTGATATTGATTGCTGTTGAGTTGCAGGAATCTCACCGTGATTCTCTGTGGAATTCCTTAATGCTACCGTGTCAAGGCCCATGACCCTAAAACTGAGGTAGCGCTTCATGCTTCGCCGATTCTTTGTCCGCTCACACCGGCGGGAACTGACGTCATCACGTCAACCCTCACGCCAGTCTCGTCGGAGACTGAGGAGCGGCGCCGCCATCTCGACATTTGCCCTGATTGCCGGCGCACTGGGCACAGCGACGCTCCCGGCTCCCCCGGCTGAGGCCGTTCACGGCAATCCTGCCGGAGGATCGGGAAAATACACCCAGGTGATCGACTGGATCGACTGGACCGAGATGACTAATACCTTACCCGGGAAAGGCACGAGAATCCTTCCCGACGGAAGCACCGGCGTGGTCTGGTCGACTCCCTCACGGATCTCCGGCGATAAGTGGCGAACCAGTCGATGCACCCTATCCAATGTGCGCACCACTGCCGTGGGAAAGAATGAGACGGGGCTGCCCACGGACCGGGGCCTGAGTGTCGGATACTATCCGGGTAACTGGAGGGGAGACGGCCTGGCTCGCCTTTACAACGACGGCACCAACTACACCGCCGGGGTTGCCAAGAAGCCCTATGCGACCTCATCGAACCTGCCTCTGGGCATTGCCAACCTGAGGGACTCCTCTACACAGCAGTTCCAGATCGAGTGCAGCGCCTACCTGGTGACCTCCGCCTCCCAGCCTGCGAAGAGCCAGCTGGAGCACTTCCCCAACAAGGTGGAGGTTCCGATGGAGGGTATCGTCTTCGCCGATGCTGAGGCCTCGAGCTGGCACATCCCGAACGGCCAGAAGGAGTACATCTCCGTTTCCCCGATCCCCTACGTCGCCTCCCAGAACGTCACCTACCGCCTGTTGGAGAGCGCCCGGCCACCGGGATGCATCACGAACTCCGTCGTGGGCAAGGTCTCCGTCTCCACCCCTGTTGGTAACCGGCCCGGCGTCAAGCTGCGCCCGGACGACGCCGAGTGCAGCGCCAAGGTTCCCAACGGCTACGGCCCCTCCTCGGTCATGCTGCTGAGCAACATGCGCACCGGCTACGTCGAGATCCACGGAGGCGGTCGAGGCGCCGTCGCCTTCGGTGTCGTCTCCTACATGGACTACGGCGACGCGCCTGAGAGCTACGGTGTTGCCGGCAGCGCGTTCCAGCCGGCCTGGAGCGGTGGGGAGCTGTCTGACAGCGGAGAGCGCAACATCGCCCGCGGCAAGGCACCGTATGAGGGCGACGCCGGAGACTGGTACAACCTGAGTGCGGCAACGGACCAGGGCAACGTGGCCACCACGAACTCCGCCGTCGTGCGTCTGGGTGCCCTGACGGACCACGATGACACCATCACCCACAGCGCTGACGCCTCGAGGGACAACACCACGGATATTGATGACGAGGACGCCCTGCCCGCCGGCTGGGACCGCGTCATCTGGACCGATATCGGCCAGAAGTGGAGCCAGGAGATCACCTGCTCGGGCAGCAACACCAAGATTGCCGGCTGGGTGGACTGGAACCGGGACGGCACCTTCTCCGCCGGTGAGCGCTCCGCGGTGACCTCCTGCTCCAGCGCCGGTAAGGCCACTGTGACCTGGACCGTCCCCCAGGACGCCAAGCGGAGCACCATCAATGGCAACGGTGCGGCCACCTTCATGCGTCTGCGCATCACCGGCGCCCCGCCCAACGGACGGGAAGCCGAGGACCCTCAGCCCACTGGCATCGCTGTCAACGGTGAGGTCGAGGACCACCAGGTGCAGGTCCAGCTGCCCAACCTGTCCCTGGTCAAGCAGGTGGACAACACCGCGGCCGGCTCCCTGGGTCTGTCCGCCAAGGACTGGACGCTCACGGCAACCCCCAAGCGCGGTAAGACCGCCTCAGGCGCCGGCGGCTTCGACTCCGCTTACCTGCCCCAGGGCCAGACGGTGCTGTCGGAGTCCTCATCGTCTCCCAAGTCGGCCGGGTACAAGGCCGCCGTCTCCTGCGTGCCGCACCCGAACTCGGATATCAGGACTCCGTCGTCGACGGTCAACTCCGCCTCCAAGACTCTGGATCTGGCCACCGGTGAGTGGATGCAGTGCACGATGGTCAACACGGCTCAGCCCGGTCAGGTCATCTGGAGCAAGGTCGACGACGCCGGCAACCCGCTGGCGGGGACCGTGTTCACGCTGGCCTCCCCGGCGCTCAACGGCGGTCAGAAGGAAGTGACCGACTGCGTCGTCACCGGTGGGAAGGCCACGTGCCCCAATGGCTCGGTGGACCAAGACCCTCGTGCCGGGTTCTTCAGGGTCTCCGGGCTCACCTGGGGCAACTACTCCATCACTGAGACCCAGGCGCCGGCCGGCTACCACCTGTCCTCCACCACCCTGACCAAGACCCTGGACGGATCGGCGCCGGCCGCGGGCACCGACGACGACACTCCCACCCTCGACCTGGGTCAGGTCACCAACACCCGGATCAAGGGGTCGGCCACCTGGACCAAGACCGATGAGCGGGGCAACCCCATCAAGGGTGCCCAGTGGTCGCTGGTTCCCCTCGACTCCAACGGTCGGCCCCAGCCGGACCAGGCCCGCACCATCACCGACTGCGTGGGCACCTGCGCCCAGGGCAGCCTGGACACCGATGGGAACCCCGGCGCCTTCAAGCTGGCGGAGCTGGGCTACGGCTCCTACGGGCTCATGGAGACCAAGCCACCGACCGGCTACATCCTGGACGCCACCCCCCGCACCATCACCATCTCCTCCCAGGGGCAGGTCGTGGCGCTGGGCAAGATCTCCAACCGCAAGTCGGCGGTGCCCGCCATCCCCTTCACCGGAGGGAGCGCGGCCGACACCTTCCTCATCGCCGGTGGGGCGGTGCTGGGGATCACGGCCCCGGTCATGATGATCCAGGCCTACCGACGCCGGCGGGCCCTGGACTCATGACCTGAGCGAACCATCGGGACGCACGTGATGGGCCGCAGACACCACGGTGTCTGCGGCCCATCGGCGTCAACCGCATCAGGCCGGATGCCTCACAGGAGCGGGAGGAGGATGTCGGTGACAGCGTCGACGGGCGGGGTGGTCGCCGGGTCGGTGAGATACTCCTCGATGATCGGATGGTCTCGCGGCTCCTCGCCCGAGCTCGGCAGCCACTGACCGTAGAGCCACCGGTAGGCGGCATGCATCGAGGAGTAGGGGCCGATGTAACGCATGATCGCGTGCCGGCCGGCCGGCACCACCCTCTCAGCAAGGCCGTGGGGAATCCTCATACCGGGGTCGACGACGGTTCCAGCCGCCGAGCGCAGATCAGCCGGAGGAACGGCGTCGGGATCGTCCTCATAGATGGCAACCATCAGACTCCCGGAGCCCACACGGTCTCTGACTCGGCTGAAGGCCCGGCCGATATCCAAATAGGAACCACGGTGCTCGGATACGGCAAGTCGATAGCCGCGGCGAGTCTCCACGCGCACCGCCCACCCCGGGTCCTGACTCACCGACGACGTCGATCCCGAACCGCAACTCATCGCCGGTGAATCGATCGATGCCGGGCGTCCATCGATGCGGAATCGACTGGGAGTCGTCCCATAGGAGCGGAGAAAGGCCCGACTGAACACCTCGGTGCCAGTGAACCCAGCTTTCCAGGCGATCCGTTCCACCGGCCACGAGGTCTCTGTGAGCATGGCGGCCGCTCGCTCCAGGCGGAGACGACGTACGGTCTGAGCGGCCGTCTCTCCGCGCACCGCCCGGTAGATGCGGTGCCAGTGATAGCGGGAGAACCCGGAGACGCGAGCGAGAGTCTCCAGGCTGAGGTCGTCGTCGAGATGCGCGTAGATGTAGTCGGTGACAACGTCGAGGTGGTGCAGGTACTGCTCGGCCCTCATGTGTTCGGAAGGACCCCGATGGACAGGTGGATCGAGCCGTCCGGAGCGTAGTACTCGTAGTCGGCCCGATAGTCACGGGCCAGGTCCTCGCGGGCCCAGACATCCACCCACGCGTCATAGACACTCTCCGGCCGAACATCAGCCAGCGTGACGATCTCGTGAGTAGAGGCCGGGACCGTCACAGTCACCTGGCCAGGGGGAACCGGACCTCCGGCCTCGATGCGCCTACCGATGACGAGGGTGTAGACACCGTCGACATCGTCACCGGGAGTCTCGTAGTCGGTGTAGACCGCATAGATGCCGGGGCCGACGCCGGGCTTCTCGGGTGCGAGGAGCCCGGCGTCGGCAGCGGCCTGCCAGTGAGGAGGGATGGTTCGGGCTGCCTCTCGGTTCGACGTCCGAAGAGGCAGGCCAACAACGTCGAAGGAGCCGATCGTTTCTCTCATGCGCACCATGATGCTCTTACGGCGCCCTGAGCTCACTGACGAATCTTGCGGACCTGGACGGGTCGTCAGTCCTGCGAGTGGGTCAGAACGATCTTGCCGGTGGTGGTTCCCGCGCGCACCGCGGTAACGGCCTGAGCGGCCTCCTGGATCGGGAGGCGGTCGGTGACGTGGACCTGGAGCTCTCCGGAGGCCACAAGCTCCACCGCGCGCCTCAGGTGGCCTCCGACGAGTCCTGGGTTCGCCTGGCTGAAGGCCCCGAGGTTAAAGCCGATGACGCCAATGCCCCGCAGCCACAGCGACGTGGTGCTCACCTGCTGGACCTCCGCCTGGGAGGCGTCCCCCAGCGCGAGGAGCCGTCCTCCCGTACGCAGCAGGTCGAGGCTGCGCAGCCTGGCCGGGCCGGCCACCGGGTCGGCGACGACATCGAACTGGGCGGGGTCGGCCTCGGAGAGGTCCTCGGTCAACCAGGCCTCGTCATAGCCCAGGTCCAGGATCTCCTGGCGCTTGGCCTCGCTGCGGGTGACGCCGACGACGCGGCCCGCACCGAGCAGTCGGGCCACCTGACCCATCTGCGATCCGAGGCCGCCGGCGGCGGCGTGGACCAGCACGCTCTCGCCGCGGCGCAGGTGGGCGATCTCCTCCAGGGCGACGAGCGCCGTCGTCGAGTTGGCCGGAACTGCGGCGGCCAGGATCGGATCGAGTCCCGCGGGGAGCGGTACGACGAGCTCCGCGGGGGCCACGGCGACCTGCCCGTAGCCGCCACCTCCGGTGATGGTCAGGGCGACCACGGCGTCCCCAACCCGATAGTCATCCACCCCGTCGCCGAGGGCGCGGACCCGGCCGCTCACCTCCAGCCCGGGAGTCCAGGGCAGGTCGATGGGCACGAGGCCCTCGGTGAAGAGCGCCTCGACGTAGCCGACGCCGGCATGGTCCACATCCACGGCGATCTCGCCCGGTCCGGGCTCAGGGGTCGGAGCCTCCTGGTACCGCAACCCGGACGCCGGACCATCGAAGCTGACGATCTGCATGGCCTTCATGAGCAACACCTTCCTGTATCAGTCATCGACACAGTATCAGATACCTGATACACGACACGGAGCAGCCCCGTTGCGATTCGCTGAGCCAGTGGTGATCGTAGGTCCGTGAACGCCTTGATCGTCGATGTCTCGGCCGCTACTCGGCGATGAGGTTGTCGCGCAGGAGGGAGGTGACGCGCCCGAGCATCTCGGTGAGCTGCTGACGCTCCTTGGCGGTGAAGGACTCGGCCATGCGCTGCTCGATGCGGCGTGCAACCTTGTCGGCGCGCAGTAGCAGGGCCTCACCCTCGGTCGTGAGTGAGGCGATGAGGACCTTGGCGTGGTCGGAGGAGGGGTGACGGGTGACGAGTCGTTTCTGCTCCAGTTTGGCGATGACGGTGGCCATCGTCTGCGGAGTGACCGCGGCGGCCCTGGCCAGCTGGGCCGAGGACTGCTCGGGCACGTAGTACAGGGAGAGCATGGCCGCGTACTGGGCCACGGTGAGACCGAAGCTCCTGAGGGCCTCGGTCTTGGCGGCCATCATGGCTTGCTCGGCGGACTTGATGTGTAGGCCGAGCCGCACCTCGGTGTCCTCGACGAGTTCGCGACGTCCTCGCCTCGGGGGCGGAATGTCAACGGTGCGGCTCACGGCGTTCATCCTAGGAGGCCTCGTCATCGGGGAAGAAGATCTCCTCGATGGTCAGGCCGAAGACGCGAGCGATGGTGAAGGCCAGGGGCAGGGAGGGGTCGTAGCGCCCGGCTTCCAAAGCGTTGACCGTCTGGCGAGAGACACCCAGCTCCTCGGCGAGCCGAGCCTGAGTCCAGCTGCGCTGGGCGCGCAGCACCTTGAGATCGTTCCTCACCGGTACCGCCAGGAGGACCACAGCATCCCGACACCGAAGAACAGAGCCCACGCACCGCCGACCCAGATGAGACTGACTCGAGGAGCCCCCACCTCCTCCAACAAGCTGTAGGCGATCGACGCGATGACTGTCCCCGCTGCGGAAATAACAAGCGCTTCCATCACCTTGCGCGCCTGCATCTCATCCGCCTCGCGCACTAAGCGCATCATCGCCCACGCGCAGATGAGGACACCAAGCATGGGAAGCAGTGCGAAGGCGAATCGCCATGGGTCGCCTTTCATGGATCGCGCCCATCTCAGGCCGACCAGAACTCCGACGGAGTAGAGAACGGCGCCGACAGTGAATCGGATGGAGTAGGCAGTACCTACCTTACGCTCGATAGTCATGGCTGCCTTCCGTCCATGGAGACAATGAAACGGATCAGTTGCCGGCGATCGACCGGATCAACCCTGACCACAACACGAATGATAGGGTCACCCTGTCATCAAGTCAAGGTCGCTTGACTTCCCGACGATGTCCTCCCGACCTCCCTGTTGTCATCAGGTACGCACTGCCCAGGGCCGTGCCGGCGATGACCGGGAAGGCGGGGATCACCCACCGGTGGGGGCGCACCTCGACCCCATGAGCTCGCAGCGTCCGCTTCGCGAAGATCCAGAAGGGCAGGACGAACGGCAGCGCCGTCACCACCCCCGGGGTGTAGCGCCGGGCCAGAGCCGCTGAGCCCAGGTGGCTGAAGGTGTGCATGCCGTAGCCGTAGAGCGCGGCCTGGTAGACGGGGGAGCGTCCGCGGGTGCGGTAGCCGTCCATGGAAGCAGCAGCCATGAGGACACCCATGAGACCGATCCCCAGGTAGACCTGCTCGCGCGAGCAGCCGTGACGTCGGATGTCCTCGGGCAGGAAGGGGACCTTGTCGAAAAGCGGGTGCGTCCAGCCCGGCATCGTGGCCAGCTCCTCGAGGTCATGAGCCAGCCACGAGAAGAACAGTCCCCCAGTCGCCAGTGACACAGGATCCATCACAGTCACCTCCAGTAATCACGGTACCGGAGAAAGAATCCCCGAGGCGGACCACCACGGCCCATCTCAGGGATCAAGGAGTATAAGAAACAGTGGTGGAGCCAACGGGACTCGAACCCGTAACCCCCTGCTTGCAAAGCAGGTGCGCTACCAATTGCGCCATGGCCCCTTAGGGAGGATGCTCACCGGTTCCGTCAGCTGCTAGTCAACGGGGTCGGTGACCTCGGCCCACGCGGCCCGCTCCATACGGGCCGCCTCGAACCTGAGCCACGCGGCATAACCCGCAGCGGCCAGGAACGAAAAGACCGCGGCTGATACGACTGCACGGTTCCTCATGAAACCTCCTCATCGTCTCACCGCGGACGGTGGGCCTAGCTGGACTCGAACCAGCGACCTCATCCTTATCAGGGATGCGCTCTAACCAACTGAGCTATAGGCCCTTGCGACCGGAGAAGATTAACCTGTCCGGCTATCGCAGACCAAATCCGATCACTCGTCCGCAAGCGTGAGATGGATCCCACCGACGAGGGTGGCGGTGATGTTGTAGAGAAAGGCGCCCAGCGTGGTCAGAGCGGTCACCAGCACGATATCCACCACGGCCACAATCGTGGAGACGGCCAGTGCGCGCGGCAGCTCGAGGTAGGCCACGATCGCGGAGAAGGTGTTGGAGCGCTCACCGGCGACCGTCTTGACAAGCTCCTCGATGGTGGAGAAGACGTGCATGGCGTCGAGCATGAACCACACGACCGCCGTGGCGACGATGAGCATGATGCCCGCGGCGAAGCTGAGCAGGAAGCTCGCCTTCATCACTGACCAGGGGTCGACCCGGGTCAGGGCCAGACGCACGCGGCGCGGCCCGGCGATGGTCTTCTTGCTCTTCTTGCTCTTGCCGCCCGACGCGCTGCCGGAGGCATCCGCGCCACCCACAATGGATGCGGCACCTGCGGACTGCCCACCGTCAGGGGACATGGAAACCGGCTGGCTCATGCTTCGACCTCACTCTCGTTGTCTTCCAACGCTACCGTGTCCGCCGCTGAGTCCGCAGGAGAGTCGCCAGTGTCACCTTCCGGGGCCTGGAGAGCCTGGGTCTGGTCGGTGGAGTCCGCAGAGTCGGCACTCGGGGCGCTATCGGCGGCATCGACCGCCTCCTCCATGTCCCGTTCAGTGCTACGGGCCACCGCGATGATGCGGTCTCCGGCGTCGGGCTTGGCGAAAGTCACGCCCTGCGTGGTCCGACCGGTCCGCGAGACCTCGACGACGGCGGAGCGGACCACCTTGCCCGAGGCCATGATGCACAGGACCTCGTCACCGGAGTCGGTCACCAGGGCACCCACGAGGTTGCCTCGGGCCTCGACGAGGTTGGCGACCTTGACGCCCAGGCCGCCACGGCCCTTGACGGGGTAGTCGACGACGTTGGTGCGCTTGGCGTAGCCGCCCTCGGTGACGACGAACAGGTCCGCGTCCTGCCAGGAGGGGTCGACGACGTCCATGGCCAGCAGGTAGTCGTCCTCACGGAAGCGCATGCCGGTGACACCGCTGGTGGCCCGGCCCGTGGGCCGCAGGGTGTCGTCGTCGGCGTGGAAGCGCAGCGACTGGCCGGCGCGGGAGACCAGCAGGAGGTCCTGCCCGGTGCTCAGGAGGCGGGCGGAGACGAGCTCGTCGTAGTTGCCCTCCTCGTCCTGGCGCAGGTTGATGGCGATGACGCCGCCGGAGCGGTTGGAGTTGTACTCGCTCAGGCGGGTCTTCTTCACCAGGCCGCGGCGAGTGGCCAGGACCAGGTAGTCGGCCTGGTCGTAGTCCTGCAGCTCCATGACCTGGGCGATCTCCTCGCCGGGCTGGAAGGCCAGGAGGTTGGCCACGTGCTGGCCCTTGGAGTCGCGCCCGCCCTCGGGCAGCTCGTAGCCCTTGGCGCGGTAGACGCGGCCGTAGTTGGTGAAGAACAGCAGCCAGCGGTGCGTCGTGGTGACGAAGAAGTGGTCGACGACGTCGTCCTCGCGCAGCGTGGCCCCGCGGATTCCCTTGCCGCCGCGGTGCTGGGAGCGGTAGGAGTCGGTGCGGGTGCGCTTGGCGTAGCCGGAGCGGGTGATGGTGACGACCACGTCCTCCTCGGGAATGAGGTCCTCCATGCTCATCTCGCCGTCGAAGGGCACGATCCGGGTGCGGCGCTCGTCGCCGTACTTCTCGACGATCTCTGCCAGCTCGTCGGAGACGATGCCCCGTTGGCGCTCCGGGGAGGCGATGATCTCGCGCAGGTCCTTGACCCGGGCGCGCAGCTCCTCGGACTCCTCCTGGATCTTGAGGCGCTCCAGAGCGGCCAGACGGCGCAGCTGGAGGGAGAGGATGGCCTCGGCCTGGGCCTCGTCGACGTCCAGCAGCCCCATGAGGCCGGTGCGGGCCTCCTCGGTGGTGGGCGAGCGCCGGATGAGCGCGATGACGGCGTCGAGGGCGTCGATGGCCTTGAGCAGGCCCTCGAGGATGTGGAGACGCTCCTCGGCCTTGCGCAGGCGGAAGCGGGAGCGGCGCACGATGACGTCGATCTGGTGGGCGACCCAGTGGCGCACGAAGCCGTCCAGGCTCAGGGTGCGCGGCACCCCGTCGACCAGGGCGAGCATGTTGGCCGGGAAGTTGTCCTGAAGCTGGGTGCGCTTGTAGAGGTTGTTGAGGACCACCTTGGCGACGGCGTCGCGCTTGAGGACGATGACCAGTCGCTGACCGGTGCGCCCGGAGGTCTCGTCACGGATGTCGGCGATGCCGGTGACCTGGCCGTCGCGCACGAGCTGGGCGATCTTGTCGGCCAGGTTGTCGGGGTTGACCTGGTAGGGCAGCTCGGTGACCACCAGGCACTGGCGGCCCTGGATCTCCTCGACGTTGACCACGGCCCGCTGGGTGATGGAGCCGCGGCCGGTGCGGTAGGCGTCCTCGATGCCCCGCCGGCCCAGGATGGTGGCGCCGGTGGGGAAGTCGGGTCCGGGGATCCGCTCGATGAGGGCGTCGAGCAGCTCCTCGCGCGAGGCGTCGGGGTGCTCGAGGTACCACTGGGCTCCGCGGGCGACCTCGCGCAGGTTGTGCGGCGGGATGCGGGTGGCCATGCCGACGGCGATGCCTTCGGAGCCGTTGACCAGGAGGTTGGGGAACCTCGACGGCAGGATGACCGGCTCCTGGTTGCGTCCGTCGTAGTTGTCCTGGAAGTCAACGCTGTCCTCGTCGATGTCCCGGAGCATCTCCATGGCCAGGGGCGCCATCTTGCACTCGGTGTACCGGGGTGCGGCGGGCCCCAGGTTGCCGGGGGTGCCGAAGTTCCCCTGGCCGGCCACCAGCGGGTAGCGCAGCGACCACCACTGGACCAGGCGGGCCAGGGCGTCGTAGATGGCGCTGTCGCCGTGGGGGTGGTAGGTCCCCATGACGTCGCCGACGATGCGCGAGGACTTGGAGAAGGAGGCGGTGGGGCGGTAGCCGCCGTCATACATGGCGTACAGGACGCGGCGGTGGACCGGCTTGAGCCCGTCACGCACGTCGGGCAGGGCCCGGCCCACGATGACGCTCATCGCGTAGTCGAGGTAGGAGCGTTGCATCTCCATCTGGAGGTCGACCGGCTGGATGCGCTCGGGGGCGGGTGCGTTCGTCGCTCCCTCGTCGCCGATGATCTCTTCAACTTCGTCGCTCACAGGATTCCTTCGTGTTCAGAGGAGGTCGCCGGCCGCGGGCCGGCGCTTCACGTGTGGCTCGGTGCCGCTCAGATGTCCAGGAAGCGGACGTCGGAGGCGTTGCGCTGGATGAAGGAGCGCCGCTGCTCGACGTCGTCGCCCATGAGGATCGCGAAGGTCTCGTCGGCGTCGGCCGCCTCATCGAGCGTGACCTGCTTGAGGATCCGGGTGGTGGGGTCCATGGTCGTCTCCCACAGCTCGTGGTCGTTCATCTCGCCCAGACCCTTGTAGCGCTGGATTCCGCCGTCCTTGGGGAGGCGGCGGCCCTTCTCCTGTCCGGCGGCCAGGAGCTTGTCGCGCTCGGCGTCGGAGTAGGCGAACTCGTGCTCGGCGTTGGACCACTTGAGCCGGTAGAGCGGCGGCATGGCGATGTAGGTGTGGCCGTGCTCGATGAGGGGCCGCATGTAGCGGAACAGGAGGGTCAGCAGGAGGGTGGCGATGTGCTGGCCGTCGACGTCGGCGTCAGCCATGATGACGATCTTGCCGTAGCGCAGCTTGGCGATGTCGAAGTCCTCGCCGATTCCGGTGCCGAAGGCGGTGATGAGGCTGCGGATCGTGTCGGAGGACAGGGCCCGGTCCAGGCGCGCCTTCTCCACGTTGAGGATCTTGCCGCGGATCGGCATGATCGCCTGGTGCTCGGGGTCGCGGCCGCCGACGGCGGAGCCACCGGCGGAGTCTCCCTCGACGATGAAGATCTCGGAGTCCGCGGCGTTCTTCGAGGAGCAGTCGCGCAGCTTGCCGGGCATGGAGGCGGACTCCAGGACGCCCTTGCGGCGGGTGGCCTCACGGGCCTTGCGGGCGGCCAGGCGCGCGGCGGCGGCCTGGGAGGCCTTGGTGATGATGGCGCGGGCGTCACCGGGGTGGGAGTCCAGCCAGTCGCCGAGCTGGGCGTAGACCGTCTGCTGGACGAAGGTGCGCGCCTCGGTGTTGCCGAGCTTGGTCTTGGTCTGGCCCTCGAACTGCGGCTCGGAGAGCTTGACGGAGATGACAGCGGTCAGCCCCTCACGGATGTCGTCACCGGTGAGGTTGTCGTCGCGCTCCTTGAGCAGGCCCTTGTCCCGGGCGTACTTGTTGACCAGGGTGGTCAGAGCCGTGCGGAAGCCCTCCTCGTGGGTGCCGCCCTCGGTGGTGTTGATCGTGTTGGCGTAGGTGTGGACCGACTCCGAGTAGGCGCTGGTCCACTGCATGGCGATCTCCAGGCTGATGGAGTGGTTCTCGCCCAGGGACTGCTCGGCCTCGAAGTCGATGATCTCGGGGTGGATGAGCTCGGCCTTCTTGGACTTGTTGAGGAAGGCGACGTAGTCGCGCAGGCCGTGCTCATAGCAGTAGGAGTCGGTGCGGAAGCCGACCTCGGGGGCGTCGGGGGCGGAGTCGTCCCCGGCGATCTCGTCGCCGGCGTCCTGGACGCCGAGGCGCTCGTCGGTCAGGGTGATGCGCAGGCCCTTGTTGAGGAAGGCCATCTGCTGGAAGCGACGGCGCAGCGTCTCATAGTCGAAGTCGACCGTCTCGAAGATGGTCGGGTCCGGGTAGAAGGTCTGGGTGGTGCCGGTGGAGTCGGTGGCCTCGCCCTTGACGAGCTCGGTGATGGGACGCCCACCGTCGGCGAAGGACATGCGCCACACGAAGCCCTGTCGGCGGACCTCGGTGTCCACCCGGGTGGACAGGGCGTTGACCACGGAGATGCCCACGCCGTGCAGACCGCCGGAGACGGCGTAGCCACCGCCCCCGAACTTGCCTCCGGCGTGCAGAATCGTCATGACGACCTCGACGGTGGGTTTGTGCTCGGTAGGGTGCTCGTCGACCGGGATGCCGCGGCCGTTGTCGCTGACGCGCACGCCGCCGTCGGCCAGGATGGTGACCTCGATGTGGTCGCAGTAGCCGGCCAGGGCCTCGTCGACGGAGTTGTCGACGACCTCGTAGACGAGGTGGTGCAGACCCCGCTCACCGGTGGAACCGATGTACATGCCGGGGCGCTTCCGGACCGCTTCGAGCCCTTCGAGGACGGTGATGTCCGAGGCTCCGTAATCGTGATTCACAGTGGCGTCCTGGTCAGACACGTGTCAGTTGCTCCTCAATCTGTGCGCATCGGGACCTCAGTGGTCCGATGTCTCCGTCCGGCCCCTTCACACGACGATCCTGAGGAGGATCGTGCGCACACGTAGGTGGGTACATCAGGACGGTCCTGGGCGCACCTTGGGCGGTTTCACCGCATTCTAGCGTAGATGGGCCCGTGAACCGTTGTGCCGTGAACAGCTGGGGGCGTGCCCGTGGTCACCTCTGTCCCGCGTGGATCGGCGCGCCGCCCGATTCCTGGCGCCCGAACCGTGTCTTTCCCACGACGACGGCCGCGGCCGGTGCGTTGACAATGATACCCGCGCCCCCGCTACCCGTAGGTATCGCGCGGACCGCGGGTGCCGCGCAGGCCGACTCCGCGGCGCTTCCAGGTCGGGCCGGCCGGCCCCAGGATCCGCAGCTCCACCGCGTCGCCGGTGCTGATCCCTCCGGCCTGGCGGCCGCCGGGCCCCGAGCGCAGGGCCTCGACGATCCTGGCCTCGATGGTGGGCTGGAGGAGCCGCAGTTGCTGGGCCCAGCTCGAGGACGAGGCGCGCAGGGTGATGCGACCGGCGTCGAAGGACTCGATGGTGCAGTGCTCGGCGACCTGATCGCCCACGATGGCCCGCCACCGGGCGACGACGCCGGCCACCGCGAGCTTTCCGGCCCAGCCGTTGTCGGCCACCATGCGGCGCAGCTCGCGCTTCCCGGTGCGGGGGTCGAAGGGGGTGGGGCCGGGCCGGTCGCGTCCCCGCGCCAGTCCGGGGCCGCGGTCGGCCGGGTCGTCGGGGTTCTGTCCCAGGGCCCGGGCCAGCTCGCGGCGTTGGTCCCAGGGCGCTGCCGGCTGTGCGTCCTTGCCCCCGGAACCGCCGGCCGGCTCGCGCAGCCGGCGGACGGGGACGCGGCTGTCGCCCTTCTCCCAGGCCTGGGCGCGCTGGCGGGTCAGGGCCCGCTGGGCCAGGACGTCGGGCAGTGGGCCATCGCCGGTGGGCGCGGAGGGCTCAGCCACGGGTGACCTCACCGTCGGCCACGCGGTACCGGGCGCCGGCGAGCTCGGCGGGGACGTCGTCGTCGACGGCGGCGGTCAGCAGGACCTGCTGGGCGCCGGCGACCATCTGGGCCAGGGCGCGGCGGCGCTGCTCGTCCAGGGAGGCGAAGACGTCGTCGAGGATGAGGACCGGCTCGCCGTCCCCGCCATAGGCGTCGACGTCGGTGCGCAGCATGTCGTACGAGGCCAGGCGCAGCGCGAGGGCCAAGGACCACTGCTCGCCGTGGGAGGCGAATCCGCGGGCGGGCAGACCGGTGAGGAACAGGCTCAGGTCGTCGCGGTGCGCCCCGACGAGGTTCGCGCCGCGGTCGATCTCGCGGGCGTGGAGCTCACCCATGGCGCTCTCCAGGCGCGTGGCCAGGGCGGTCTCATCCAGGAGCGTCTCCTCGCCGGCGAGCCAGGCCGTCTCGTCGTGGGGGTCGGGCTCCGGGTGTCCCTCGTGAGTCAGCAGGCTCGAGCGATAGGCGATCTGGGCACGGGAGCGCTGCCCACAGGTCCCCGAGACGGTCTCGTAGGCGGAGGCCACCCAGGGGCGCAGGCGCCGCACGACGTCGACCCGGGCGGCGATGAGCCGGGCGGCCGCCGCGGCGAGCTGGGCGTCCCAGACCTCCAGGGTGGAGAGCATGGAGGAGGTCGAGGAGCGGGCCGCGCGCGCAGACTTCAGGAGGCTGGCGCGCTGGGCGAGGATCTTGTCGTGCTCGGCGCGCACCCCGGCCAGGCCCGGGCGCAGCGTGACCGCCAGGTCGTCGAGGAAGCCCCGGCGGACCCCGGGCTCGGCGCGCACCAGGGAGAGATCCTCGGGGGCGAAGACGACCGCGCGCAGCACCCCGAGCAGGTCGCGGGGCCGGCAGCCGCCCCGGTTGAGGCGGGCCCGGTTCGCCTTGCCGGCAATGATCTCGATCTCCAGGACGCTGGGCCTTTCCCCGTGGACGGCCCGGGCACGCACGACGGCGCCGGCCGGCTGGGTCTGTCCCGGTGCCGCCCGTCGGACGAGGGCGGTGTCCGCGCCGATCCGGTGGGAGGAGAGGGTCGCCAGGTAGACGATGGCCTCGACCAGGTTGGTCTTGCCCTGCCCGTTGGAGCCGACGAAGGCGCTGGGGCCCGGCTCCAGGGACAGCACCAGGCTGCGGTAGGAGCGGAAGTCGTCCAGGGAGAGGTCAGAGACGTACATGCACCGTCGGGTCTCAGGCCCCGAAGCGGATCGGCATGAGCAGGTAGCGGAAGGAGGAGTCCTCGGTGCCCCCGATGGAGTCCATGCCGGTGAGCACCGCGGGCTTCGAGGCGTGGGTGAAGTCGAGGCGGACGTAGGGCTGGTTGAGGGCGCCCAGGCCGTCGAGGAGGTAGCCGGGGTTGAAGGCGGTGGAGATGTCGTCGCCCTCGAGGTGGGCGACGAGTTGCTCGGTGGCCTGGGCGTCGTCGCCCTGTCCGGCGTCGAGCTCCAGGTTGCCCTGGGTGAAGGACATGTGGATGGGGGTGGAGCGGTCCGCGACGAGGCTGACGCGGCGCACGGCGGCCATGAGCTCGTCGGTGCCCACGGTGGCGTGGATCGAGGTGGACTCCGGGAAGAGCCGGCGCACCGGCGGGTAGTCGCCGTCGGTGAGCAGGGAGGTGGTGCGCCGCCCGCCGGCCTCGAAGCCGATGAGGCTGGAGGCGGCCGACTCGCTGCTGAGGGCCACGGTCACGTCTCCGGAAGAGGTCAGGGACTTGGCGACGTCGGAGAGGGTGCGGGCCTTGAGCAGGGCCGTGGTGGACAGCTCGGTGTTGGACGGCGACCAGGTCAGCTCCCGCATGGCCAGGCGGTAGCGGTCAGTGGCCATGAGGACCAACGAGCTGCCCTCGACCTCGATCTGGACGCTGGTGAGCAGCGGCAGGGTGTCGTCGCGGGAGGCGGCGATGGAGACCTGGCCGACGGCGCGGGCCAGGTCGTGGGCGTCGATCGTGCCGGCGACGGCGGGCATGACCGGCAGTGCCGGGTAGTCGTCAGCGGCCATGGCCGCCAGGGAGAAGCGGGCCGACCCGCAGGAGACGGCGACCTTGTTGCCCTCGACCTCCAGGTCGACGGGCTTGTTCGGGAGTGCCTTGGCGATATCGGCCAGGAGGCGTCCGGAGACGAGGACGACGCCGTCCTCCTCGACGTCGGCGGCCACCTCACAGTGGGCGGAGACCTCGTAGTCGAAGGAGGCCAGGACGAGGCTGGAGCCCTTGGCCTCCAGCCTGACGCCGGCGAGCACGGGTACCGGCGGGCGGGCGGGCACGGATCGTGCAGTCCAGGTGACGGCTTCAGCGAGGATGTCTCGGTCAACCCTGAGCTTCACGGTAGGTGCCTCCGTCAATCGTGGTCGGTCGGCCGGTAGGCGTCGTGGCACTACTGAGCCGAGAAAAATACGTGGTGCCGGCAGGTCGCCGGCGGACAGTCGTCATGGGAACGGCGTCGCTGGGTACGCAGTCCTGGGTCGAGAGTGTAGACGGTAGTCCGTGGGAGTCACCCTGTCACCAGCGATCACCCATGCTCATCCCATGAGCCTTTCCGAATGACAAGCGCCCGGGGCCTGGTCCGGTCTCGTTGGCCGATCGTGCTTCGCGATTTCTTGTCATCTAGATCTGTAGGGGTAGTAGCACGTGTGGATGCTGGGGATAACAGGATTTTTCGCCGTCATGACGCCAGTGGCGCTGGGGAATGACACGTGGGTGGTTTTGGTGAGTCAGGCACCGTCCCGGTGGAGAGAGCGAATGACATCCCTGTCATTCCACAGTGGGGGTGCGCTACCTCCACAGCGACACGCTCGCTCCTCCACGTCCCCTCCTCAGCACCGTCCACAGCTGCGGTTGACGTGGTCCGGTGAAGGCACTCTTGGCAACCATCCGCGCCGCTCGTTCCTCGCGGCGCTCCCGCCAGTCCCGTCCACGCCTTCGAGCACCTTCACCGGACCACATCTGTCAATCGCGTGAATGATGCGTCCCGTCGTCGGCTCAGGAGGGTGACTGGGCGGCCTGCTTGATGCGGCTGGTCAGCTCGGTGACCTGGTTGAAGGTGGAGCGCCGCTCGGCCATGAGGGTGCGGATCTTCTTGTCGGCGCTCATGACGGTGGTGTGGTCGCGCCCGCCGAACTCCCGCCCGATCTTGGGCAGGGAGAGGTCGGTGAGCTCACGGCACAGGTACATGGCGATGTGGCGGGCCGAGACCATGGTGCGGGAGCGGTTGGCCGAGCACAGGTCATCGATGGTGATGCCGAAGTAGTCGGCGGTCTGGGCCATGATGAGGGAGGTCGTGATCTCCTGGCCCTCGGGGTCGGAGATGATGTCCTTGAGGACCATCTCGGCCAGGGTCTGGTCGACGGGTTGCTTGTTGAGGGAGGCGAAGGCCGTCACCCGGATGAGGGCGCCCTCGAGCTCGCGGATGTTGGTGGTGATGCGCGAGGCGATGTACTCCAGGACGTCGAAGGGCAGGTCGAGGCCCTCGGCGGTGCCCTTGCGGGAGAGGATCGCGATGCGGGTCTCCAGGTCCGGGGGCTGGACGTCAGCCAGCAGGCCCCACTCGAAGCGGGAGCGCAGGCGCTCGTCGAGCCCACCGAGGGCCTTGGGGGGCTGGTCGGAGGTGAGGACCACCTGCTTGCCCGAGGAGTGCAGGGAGTTGAAGGTGTGGAAGAACTCCTCGAGGGTCGACTCCTTGCCCTGGAGGAACTGGATGTCATCGACCAGGAGGATGTCGACCTCGCGGTAGCGGCGCTTGAAGCCCTCCATGCGGCCGTCGTCCTGGTTGCCGTCGCGCACGCAGGCGATGAAGTCGGAGACGAAGACCTCGGAGTTGACGTACTTGACGCGGATCCCCGGGTTGAGGGTCTGGGCGTAGTGGCCGATGGCGTGCAGGAGGTGCGTCTTGCCCAGGCCGGAGCCACCGTAGATGAACAGGGGGTTGTAGGCGCGGGCCGGGGCCTCGGCCACGGCCAGCGCGGTGGCGTGGGCGAAGCGGTTGGAGGAGCCGGTGACGTAGGTGTCGAAGGTGTATCTCGGATTGAGCTGGGAGACGTCGTGGGCCGCTGTGGGGGTCAGCAGCCCGGTGGGGTTCTGGGGGCCGGTGCCCCCGGGGCTGTAGGTGCCGGCAAGTCCCGACCTGCCGGGAAGGGACCCCGACATCGTCGACGGTGCTGAGGACGCGGAGGCCTGGGGTTGAGGCATCGGTGAGGGTGCGCTCGCCGAGTAGGGCGAGGGCTCGGCGAGCTGCTCACCGTAGGTGGGCACCATTGGTGCGGCGGGCGCGGCGGACACAGCCGATGCGGTGGAGGGCCCCGACGGCTGGGGTGGGACGGAGGGGGACGGGGAGGATGCCGGTGCGGGGGCGACGGTCGTCAGGTTGACCGGTTCGGGGGCCACCGGGTGCATGGGTGCCCGCGAGGCCTCCGAGGAGGTGTCGACCGTGACCTCCATGGGCATGGGGCGGCCCCAGACCTGGGTGATGGCGGCGCTGATGGGAGCACGTGCCTGCTCGACGATGTCCTTGGCGAAGGCCGATCCGACGACGAGGACGAGCGTGCCGTCGACGTCGATGAGATGGGTCATGCGGATCATGGACATCTTGCCCTGCCCCAGCTCTCCGGAGCTGGAGAGCACCTCGAGGGCTGAGAGCCATTTGGTATTGGCGGCGTCGGGCACGACGGACTCCTGATCAGCATGGTTGGTGAACCCGGTGACTGCAGCCCGACCGACGCCGGTCGGGACCCTGCGTCGATGATGACAGGGTTGTGTGGAACTGGCGAACCGGAAGGTCTTGACCGGGCGTCCCATCATGCTGGTTCTCCACAGCCTTGTCCACACCTGGGGACACACCGAGCGATGACTCACAGATAACGTTCAGAATAAACTCCGAAAACAGTAGGCATGGCCGGTTCCGATCATGTGCTGTCAGCCCGCGGAATGACACATGTGTCGTCATTGATGGGACTTTCGAGTCGGTACGCGCAGGTCCAGGAGTTATCCACATATCCGCAAGGGTGTGGACGCAGGACTTCCCACAGTCGTGGACACGAACGACCCCGCTTGTGGACGGAGTGTGGAGAGGGTGTGGATGACGCCACCGGTCACAGTGGTCACAGTCGGCCACATTCGTTTGACCGGCAAGAGGGCCAAACGTAGGCTGTTGCAGACGTTCGCGCGGAGTCAGGTCCCGAACCATGGGGCAGCCGCACGAGCGACAGTGCCGCGAACCTCGCGATGCACTGTTCCGATCACCTCAAGCAGGAGTTAAGCCCGTGAGCAAGCGGACCTACCAGCCGAACAACCGTCGTCGTGCCAAGGTGCACGGCTTCCGTAAGCGCATGTCCACCCGCGCAGGCCGCGCCGTCCTCGCTTCGCGGCGCCGCAAGGGCCGCGTTCGCCTCGCCGCCTGAGGTGCTCGGCGCGGCGCACCGATTAGCGCGGGGTGAGGACTTCACTACCGCGATTCGTCGGGGTACGCGCTGCGGGAACCGCAGGCTGGTCGTGCACTACCACGCCGGCGGGAGAGGGGATGACTCCCCGGCTCTCGTCGGCGTCGTCGTGCCCAAGAAGCAGGTCCCGTTGGCGACTCGCCGCAACCGCGTCAAGCGCCGGGTGCGAGCCCTCATGGCGCAGCGGGTCGGTTCCCTCGAACCGGGCGCCCGCGTCGTCGTACGCGGACTGGCAGGTGCCGACGGCGCCGACAGCAACACCCTGGGACGGGACCTGGACCGGCTGCTGAGCCGGTGCCGGGAGCGTCAGGACGAAGGGCGTCGGCGGTGAGCCGGCCGGTTGCGGGCGCAGCGATGGGCAGATGGTTGACACGAGTCCTTGTGGCTCCGGTGCGTTTCTATCAGCGCTTCATCTCGCCCGCCCTGCCGGCCTCCTGTCGCTACTACCCCACATGCTCGGCTTACGCCGTCACGGCGCTGGAGGTGCACGGTCCGATCAAGGGCCTGCTGCTGGCCCTGTGGCGTCTGCTGCGATGCAACCCATTGACCCGCGGTGGAGTCGATCATGTCCCGGACAGGGGGCAGTGGCGATACCACCATCCCCGTGACGTTCCGAGGTTCACGGTCGAGGACCCCTGACCGAACCCGCTGAACCGGCGGACACGACGCCGGCTCGAGCCCTGAGCCCACACTGATACCTCTCGCACGAGAACCCTCATACAAGGAGTACGGATGGACACGTTGCTGTGGCCCCTCAAGGTGGCCGTGGCCTGGGTCATGGTCACGATCCACAAGGCCCTGGTCCTCATCGGGTTCCCCGACGGACCGGGTATTGCCTGGGTGCTGTCCATCATCGGTCTGACGATCGTGGTGCGGCTACTCATCATGCCGCTGTTCGTCAAGCAGATACGAGCCTCCCGCGGGATGCAGCTCCTCCAGCCCGAGCTGCAGGCCCTTCAGGCCAAGTACAAGGGCAAGAAGGATCCCGAGTCGCGCCAGCGCATGAACGAAGAGATGATGGCGCTGTACCGCAAGCACGGGACCAACCCCATGGCCTCCTGCCTGCCGATTCTGGTGCAGATGCCCATCTTCTTCGCCCTGTTCCGGGTTCTGGCCTCCCTGGGCGCCGTCGCCGGTGGCACCTACGGACGTCCCTCGATCGGTCCGCTCACGCAGCAGCTGGCCGAACAGGTCCAGGCCTCCAGCGTCTTCGGCGCCAGTCTGTCCTCCTCCTTCCTGGGCAGCTCCGACACGCAGGTCAAGATCGTCACGGTCGCCATGATCATCATCATGTCGGTGACGCAGTGGTACACCATGGCGCAGCTGTCGATGAAGAACATGTCGACGGACTCCCTCAACTCCGACAACCCCATGATCCGTTCCCAGCGGATGATGCTGTACGTGATGCCGGTGATCTTCGCAGTCTCCGGCGTCAACTTCCAGATCGGTGTGCTCGTCTACTGGGTCGTCTCCAACCTGTGGACCATGGGCCAGCAGTTCTTCACCATCCGCAACATGCCCGCACCCGGCAGCGAGGCGGAGAAGAAGTACCGCGCCCGGATCAACGCCAAGCGGGCGCGCAAGGGCCTGCCCTCCCTGGAGGAGGAGGAACGGGCCGAGGCGATCGCCAAGGCCGAGGCCGAGGGACGTACCGGCGGCCAGCGGGTGCAGCCGGTGCGCAAGAACCGGCAGAAGAAGTCAGGCGGTCAGGGCGAGTCCCGCAGTGAGGCCTTCACTGACGACTTCGATGTCGAGCAGCTCGAGGACGCCGATGAGGACAAGGACTCGACGTCGGCCAAGAACGGTGGCCTCAGCGATGAGGAGATCGCTCGACGTCGTTATGAGCGCCGAGCTCGCCAGCGTCGAGAGGCGGCGGCTCGACGCAAGGCCCAGGCCAAGAAGAAGCACAACCGCTGAGACGTGCTCAGCGGCCAGATAACCCGGTTCCCAGCACAGATACGGATGACATGATGAGTGAGCAGCACAGTAACGACTCCTCCCAGCAGACAGCGGAGGAGGCCTCGAGCAGCCCCGTGAGCAACACCGTCTCGCGCCTCGAGGAGGAGGGCGAGATCGGTGCCGACTACCTCGAGGAGCTTCTCGACATCGCCGACCTGGGCGGTGACATCGACATCGACATCGATCACGGGCGCGCCTCGATCGCCGTGGTCGCCTCCGAGGAGGGTGACGAGCGCGAGCTCGCCGACCTCGTTGGACGCGACGGTGAGGTTCTCGAGGCCGTTCAGGAGCTGACCCGTCTCGCCGTCCAGGCGCGCACCGGTAACCGCTCCCGGCTCATGCTCGACATCAACGGCTACCGCGCGGACCGACGCACCGAGCTGACCAAGGTGGCCCAGGAGGCGGTCACCAAGGTCCTCACCTCGGGAGAGGCCGTCAGTCTCGAGCCGATGAACCCCTTCGAGCGCAAGGTGTGCCACGACGTCGTCGCCGCCGCCGGACTGGTCTCCGAGTCTGAGGGCGCCGAGCCGCACCGCTACGTCGTGGTCCTGCCTGCCGACGAGGAGGGCGTGGACGACGCTGCCGAGGACGCGGCCGACGACTCCGCTTCGGAGCAGGCCTGACCATGAGTGAGGAGCAGCGGGCCCAGGTGGAGGAGCCGACGGCGGAGATGCGGGAGATCTTCGGGGTCTCCTTCTCCGCGGCGGAGCACTTCGCGCAGATGCTCGCTGAGGAGGGTGAGCTGCGCGGTCTTGTGGGACCGCGTGAGCTTCCCCGCCTGTGGACCCGGCACATCGTCAACTCGGCGGCCGTGGTCCCCTTCCTGCCGGCCCGGGGAAGCGTGGCCGACGTGGGTTCCGGGGCCGGCTTTCCCGGTATCGTCGTCGCGCTGCTGCGCCCCGACCTCGACGTTACGCTCATTGAGACGATGGAGCGGCGCACGCAGTGGCTCTCCGACGTCGTTGAGGAGCTCGACCTGGACAATGTGACTATCAGGCGGGCCCGGGCCGAGGAGATCAAGGATCGCTATGACGTGGTGACGGCTCGCGCGGTGGCGAACCTGTCCAAGTTGGTGCGGTTGACGGCGCCCTTGCTCCGACCGGGGGGTGCCCTGCTGGCCCTCAAGGGCATGAGGGCGCAGGATGAGGTCGACGACGCCAAGTATGTCATTAAAAAGGCAAAGTTATCAGTTGCCGTTGTTCATGAGGTTGTCACTGCCGGCGAGGAAACGACGGCTGTCGTTGAGATTCGCCGCCCGAAGAACCGTTGAGATACGGCGCGCGTTCGGTGTAACGCGTAAGGATCGACCTGCTCGCGTAGACTCGTAACTGCCCGACTGGCTCGGGCTGTTGGGTCACCGTCCGAGGAGAAGCAGGTTTGTCCGGATCGTCTATCTTCGATCAGCTCCAGGCCGAGCACCTCGCATTAGACGAGGTAGCGGGTGGAGAGTTCCCACATCCCGAACGGACTCGTGTCATCGCAGTCGCCAATCAGAAAGGCGGCGTCGGAAAAACATCGACGGCGGTGAATCTTGCAGCGGCTTTAGCTGAAGGCGGGTTGCACGTCCTGCTCATTGATGCCGACTCTCAAGGTAATGCCTCTACGGCACTGGGGGTGGAGCATGATGAGGACAGTGCCTCCATCTACGACGTCCTCGTCGACGCCATGCCGATCAAGGATGTCGTCGCTAAGACGCGATTCTGTGAGTCCCTGTGGTGCGTACCGGCGACCATTGACGTGGCTGCGGTTGAGATAGAGCTCATCTCCACGGCCGAGCGTGAGTCGCGGCTGCGGCGTGCCCTGGTGGACTACCTGGTTTCACGTGAAACCGACGGTCTGGAGCCTCTCGACTACGTCATCATCGATTGCCCTCCGAGCCTCGGCATTATGACGATCAACGCCTTCGTCGCTGCGGACGAGGTTCTCATTCCGATGCAGGCCGAGTACTACGCTCTCGAAGGCCTCGCCCTGTTGACGCGCTCCATTGACAGGATCGCGCGTATTCACAATCCGGGGCTGGGAGTCTCCATGATTGTGCTCACCATGTTTGACGGACGTACCACCCTGGCTCGTGAGGTGGAGTCTGAAGTTCGTTCCTATTTCCCTGATGCGACGCTGGACACCAAGGTGCCACGTTCCATCCGTGTTGCCGAGGCCCCCTCCTTCGGTGCTCCTGTGGTGTTCTGGGATCCCCGGTCCACCGGCGCAATTGCGTACAAGAAAATGGCTCGTGAGGTCGCTCTGCGGGGCGCTCCCCGAATTGAAGGCGAGGAAGCCTGATGGCTCAGAAACGGCGCGGACTGGGACGAGGTCTGCAGGCGCTGATTCCCGAGGCGCAGAAGGAAAAGGTACCGGCTGCGTCTCGTCCTTCCGATGTGTTCTTCCCCGACTCCCGGAAGGACGAGTCGCGTGATGAGGATGCGGCGTCCCAGGCCACGCATGACGCTCCGGAGCCTGAGCCGGCCGCCGAGGCGCGCAGTACTCGCGATCTGGCCGCTACTCTCCTGGCTCCGTCTCAGCGGAAGCGTGGCTCCAAGAGCCGTTCGACTCGTTCGACGACAGCTTCCAAGACCGCTGCCTCAAAGACCGCTGCGCAGAGTAGGCAGACGAAGCCGGTTTCACGTGAAACCACGCCAGACTCGGAGACTGCTGCTCAGGCGACGGAGAAAAAGTCCACGAAGAAGTCGTCCTCTGCTGCCACGAAGCGGACGTCGTCGGCGGCGCCGAAGCGAGTAACCACGAAGGCGACAAAGGAAGCGTCTGTCGCGGTGGAAAAGCCTTCGCATGAGTCCTCCACGGTCGAGGATCCCCAGGAGGAGATTGCGCCGACGTCTGTTGCTCAGCCGGACGAAACGCCCGTGGTCCCCGAGGTTTCACGTGAAACGGCAGAGGAGCAGCCTGTCGCTGCCGATCTCGGAAGCTCCGATGCCGAGGAGGAGAGGACCGAGGAAGACCTGGCGGCGGTGTCATCTGACGCTGGCACTGAGGCGTCGGACGCGACCGTTGCTGAGGAGGAGACGGCGGATACAGGCGCGGACGACCTCGTTCCCGTTCCGGGTGCTCGCTTCGCTGAGATTCCAGTGGGGCTGATTCACCCGAATCCCCGTCAGCCCCGTCAGGTCTTCGACGAAGAGGACATCGCCGAGCTGGCGGCTTCGATTGCTGAAGTGGGTCTGCTGCAGCCGATCGTGGTGCGCCAGGTGCCGACTGCTCCGGGAGAGGAGCTTCGGTATGAGCTCATTATGGGTGAGCGGCGTCTTCGCGCTTCCAAGGAGGCCGGACTGGAGACCATTCCGGCGGTCGTTCGGGACACTGACGACGTCGACCTGCTGCGTGACGCACTGCTGGAGAACCTGCACCGCGTCCAGCTCAATCCCTTGGAAGAGGCCGCGGCCTACCAGCAGCTGCTGGAGGACTTCCAGTGCACTCACGCGGAGCTCTCCGAGCGGATCGCCCGGTCTCGTTCCCAGATCTCCAACACGCTGCGTCTCATGAAGCTGCCACCGTTGGTGCAGCGCCGGCTTGCTGCGAATGTCATTTCCGCAGGACATGCCCGCGCACTTCTGGGTCTTCCCAATGCGGCGGAGATGGAACGACTTGCTCAGCGTGTGGTTGCCGAGGGACTGTCAGTGCGCGCCACGGAGGAGCTCGTGGCCCTTCATGAGGAACCTGAGCCGGGACCGGATCAGCCGAGGGTCTTACGCGCTCGAAGCACCCCTCTCCCGGCGCTCTCGACTCGGCTGTCCGATGCCTTCGACACTCGCGTGAAGGTGACACGGGGAGCGAAGAAGGGGCGCATCACCATTGAGTTCGCGGGTGATGAGGACCTCGCCCGCCTGGTCGATGCGCTGGCGCCGGGAACGTCTCTTGACGAGGAGTAGCCTGCTCTGATCCTGCGATTCACGGTGGGGCCGAGACACTGAGTGTCTCGGCCCCACCGTTGTCTTAGCTGAACAGCCATTGATGGGTCTTGTGGATGGTCGACGGTCGTGTTTCACGTGAAACATGGCGCCACTCATCGGTGATCCCATGACTCGGGACGAACTCAGGGTGTCACTCACGGCGGCGAACGTGATTGTGTCAGCCCAGGGTTTCACGTGAAACATGTGGATACCGAGTTGTCCGTCATGCTGAGGCACGTTGACAGCGACGCACGCTTAGCCGGCCGAGGTGAGAGTGGTTTGTCGTCTCATGATGTGTGAGAGTTCCGAGTTCATGGCATCTGGGACGCTGGTGGGAATGGTGCCTACTGCATTCGTGAATGCGTGAATGAGCACTGACCAATGCCTCCCGCCACCCGCAGAGTGGGTCGACCTGGGGAGGGGGTCGGAACCGGCCTTTACCCTCCGCCTCGCGCCTCCGTGCTGAAGTCTGGGGGCAGGTAAGGGAAGGTGCGGCCGATCCCCAGTTGAGAACGGAGCGTCGCTGGAATACGACTTCGGTTTCACGTGAAACCACTGGTCACTACGGGTTCAGGGCTTGGAAGTACTACCGATGCTCGATCCATGAACGCCGTTGCGTCCTCAGATGCTTTCGTTGGCTCACCCCGAGACGATGAACAACCACCCCACGTTCCTACTCGAGCAGAGTCCTGGATGTGAGGAGACCAGATACAGACAGGTCCTGGTGCTCCTAAGGTTTCACGTGAAACACGGGAAGCGGTTGTCGCGCCGGCGCCAGAAGTATGTCGCGCGACCGTATCGAAGCGTAGCGGTACTGGTCGATGTGGTTTTCAAGCGGCGATAGAGGAGTGGGTATGGCAAAGCGCAGAGTCACGACGCCTCCCGCGTTGCGTTGCATGGGCGATGACGCGGATGAGGCTGTACGCGTACGTCCTCTTCAGAGTCGTTGCTAGATGCGCTCGAAACTGACGTGGGTCTCTCGCATGGATACGCAGACACGGTCAAAGCTCGCCGCGCCAGCGTCTCAAGAACGGGGGCGGTGGCTCCTGAAATGCTGAGTTCGTTGTCATGAACCTATGCGTCGTTGATTGCTCCGGGACGTCGGTTCTGTCGGTAGCGGGGAGACTGGGGATTCCCACGGTTTCACGTGAAACCGAGGGTCGAGTTGTCTCCCCTCCCCGTGGGGTAGGGGTGGTGCTCTGCGGGTCACCATCGCCTTGTCGTGGCCAGACAGATCCGCGGCAGGAGAAGGCCGCTTCCTGGTGAAACGCACGACCGCAGGGCCAGGCTGACCTCAGTGTGTCGGCCACGAACAGCGGAGGAAAGTACACAGGGGAACTCATACCGAATCCTCGTGAACGCTGGTTTCACGTGAAACCAGATGAGTGTCGATGGAGAGTGGATTTCGTTGAGGGTCTTCTAGCGGACGTGGTGCTTACGAATGTTGCCGATGAGTGGTCGGCGATGCCGTCTCAGCCCCTTCCCCGGGGGAGGCATCGGTTCGCATTCCAACAGTGAGGAGTGCTCGTGATGCTCACGTCTTCTGTAGCGCATCGGTTGGCGCACCAAGCGCGGCGTCAAGGGCGGAGTTCTGCATCGTGGCGCAGTGCTGAGGCATGGGTGAGGCTACTACTCGCAGGCGCCATGAGCGTGCCAGGCACGGCCAAGAGGTGCGCCGAGCTTACCTACCCTGGGAGAGCGGACCGCGGAATGACGTCGGCGCTGCCATGACGCCCGCGCCGTGTTTGTGAGTCGGTTTCACGTGAAACGTATGGTGAAGCCTCTGACGGTCATGATCCGTGAGTCTCTGCAAACGTCACCGAGCGCAGAAGCCGTGACTTCAAGCTGCTGATGAGATGTGATGCCCTCTCCCTCCTCGGAGGCAGGTAGGGCGTATGCCGTAGCCAGTGAGGAACAACTTGATGCCGCCTCCCAGTGCCCGGCAGCGGACTCGCGTTGAATACGTCGTGCTCGGCGGGATACGACGGACTGCTACCGCGAAAGAAGTGGCAGATGCATCTGCTTCGGGCGGGGCAGATCGTGTGCCGTCTGTTAGAGAAGCACGGCAAGTTCGATCGTGACAACGTGTGCCGCCTGACTGCGTTGGAGGCATGACAGCCGTTTCTCGGGGGCTGGGGCCGGTTTCACGTGAAACCAATGGCGAAGCCTCCGCCGGGAGTGGTCCATAGGACTCTGCAGATTGAACCGAGCATTGAGGCCGTCACTTCAGGTTGCCGGATGACCATTGATGGGACTCTCCTTGCCGGAGGTAGACCCGTCGTGTGCTGTAGCACGTGAGGACGAGCCGGACGCCGCTGCTATGTGGATATTGAAGGTCGGCCGTCGAGTACGTGGCGTCCGATGGGATGGAAGGCGTTGTGCTGAGATGAAAGAGTGTGGAAGATACATCTGCTTTGGCAGGTGCTGATCAAGTTGCCGTGCATTGGGAAGGACAAAGAATCCGAAAGTCACGATGTGCACCGCCGGACTGAAGGGGCAGGTATGGTGCACTTCCTGGGGGCTATGAGCCGGTTTCACGTGAAACCGCCGTAAGTCGTTGAAGAGCGCTCTCGTTCCGATTGGGCCAGCGGTGTCGCGTCAATGTTCGTAGGGTTCATCCTGGCGTGCGGGAACGGGATGCCATGCCTCCCCCGGGGGGAGGTACCGCTCGTCCCCGAGCGATGAGTACGACGTGAAGGTCCCGCACACGTTCCGACGCGAAGAACAGAAGTCGGTCATGCTCCTGATCGCATGTGCCGATAGTCAGTGTTGGGCACGGAGCCGCGCAGCAGACTACTCGACTCGTTCACTTGGATTGTGAATGCATCTGCCTCCGCATCGGCGCATGAGGACGACGGAGGAGACGATACAGCGGAGTCCTGACTGTGCTGACGCTATACCAACGCAATGCAGAGCATGTTTCACGTGAAACCGCGAGATCAACGGGGTAGGCGGTACGCGGAGCGATCTGGTTCATTACAGCAGTCCGGAATGCGTGCTGATCGATCAGAGGTCATGAGGGGTTTCGCGGGCCTGCCCATCGACCCGATGTGTGGGAGAGGCGGAGTGGCCGCTCCAGATAACGGAGGCCATCGGTGTTGAGCTCGTTCGTCAGGCTTCATTGGCAGATACAGGAACCTCCGGGGCCTTCGACACCCCTCCCCACCTACCCGGCAGGGAATCCTCGCTGGTTCGGCCACCCACTATCAGGGCAGGAGGGGCAGATAACGGCGGTCGTCATCGACCACCAGTAACGCGCCACGCGGTACGGTGGCTAGCTCCAGGGTATGGAGCCGGGGTTGTCATACATGAGCGTGTTCCATCCGAAACCGATCTATTGGGACGCCGCTTGCTGGCTTGGAGTACACCTACCCCGGGGATGGCTGTCCCTTATGGGAACCGTTGGGTGTCAGGCTGAGCCGGGCTGTATCTGGAACCGGGCCTCCTTCTCGTCATAAGGCCCACGCCCGTCTGCGCAGGAATCGAGTAAGGCCGCAGCCAACAGCAGGTTTCACGTGAAACAAATGGACGCAGTATCGGTAGTCGGTCGCGGGTGCCAGTGCGAGTCCTACGTGGCTCTGCGTCGACCTCGCTGGTGGCATTGCCCCATGCTGACGATGAGAGCCGATTCGTGTCCTGCTCGTCTGAAGCCGCCTACTCCCGCGTCTCCTTGTAGCAGCCGTGCGGCACGCCTTATCGCAACGCTGGGTAGACCGGATGCGCTACCGCGCTTCTGACGCGCCACACGGTCTCTCAACGGCACACGACGACATACTGAATGGGAGAAGGGTCTGTGCGCCGTGGACCTGGCTGAGACTTGCTGATTTGGTTGGTGGCACCGTTGACGTCTGCTTTCACGTGAAACATGATCGCGTTGCGTTGAGCTTGCGTGCTCCATCTCCCGATCGGCTAGTGCTTGGGTATGGGCAATGACGTCCATACCTGTGACCCGGTGGGCAGCATTGTTTGCCGTACGTTGCACTTGAAGCACATCAACGAGGGCGGCAGCGCCTTGCGTTCAAAGCACGCCGTTCCCCGAACGAAGGAACCGTAAACCCCCTCCTCAGCACGAGAAGCGGGAAGCTCATAAGCAGGTTTCACGTGAAACGCTGAGGATTCCGAATGTCCCGATGCTCTGTCCTGCCGTTACGATGCCAGCACTGATCGTTCTGACGGGACATTGAGGGCGGTCCGAGCAACGCCAGCCCCTGCCCTGTTCCGAGAGCAGCGTGTCTCGATGACCGTACGGCAGACGTGTCTCACCAGGCGATAACACACGCAGACCGCATCCGGTTTCACGTGAAACCGCAGGCCCTCCAGTTACTCGTGATGGAGCGTCGTTGAGAAGAAGACGCCGATGGGATATCCCCTCGACGCCCTGAGGAAGAGCATCCGGAAAACAACGGTGGCTCCACCCGACATGAGTGGAGCCACCGTTTCACGTGAAACCGAGCCGGCGTTACGGATGCACTAGTGGGTTCCTCACCAGCGCGTCATACAGCTCTTCTAGGGAGCCCTCCGCCTTGGCGGCGATAGGCAGCAGGGACGTTTCTGTCATTCCTGGAATGACGTTGACGTCGATGAACCACGGAGTCCCCTTGTCATCGAGAATGAGGTCGGTGCGCGAGAGATTGCCCAGCCCGAGAGTGGTGTGAACCGTGATAGCCGTCTTCTTCACCTTCTCGATGACCGCCTCATCCAGCCGAGCCGGCACGAAGTACTCCGAACGGCCCGGGTTGTACCGTGCATCGAAGTCGTACTGCCCATCGGTGACGACCTCTACCGGGGGAAGTGCGCGCGGCCCCTCTCCTGTGTCGACGACGGAGACCGCCAGCTCTGTCCCCGGGACATACCGCTCGATGAGGGCGCGTTCGTCATACGCGAAGCACGCCACCATTGCGGAGCGCAGTTCGTCCGCCGTCGATGCGTAAGAGACACCAAGGCCCGAGCCCCCCTGGTGCGGCTTCACCACCACAGGAAGTCCCAGATGACTGGCGACGACGGTAAGCACCTCCTGGGCCCCAAGTTGACTGAAATAGGAGTGTGGAAGCGTTAATGAATCAGGAGTAATCACTCCTCCGGTGCGAACACTTGCCTTGGCCGTCGGTTTGAAGGAGGCTCGCTGGCAGCCGTCGGAGTGCGTGCCGACATATGGCAGTCCCAGGGAGATGAGGACATTCTGAAGCCCCCCGTCCTCCCCGGGGCCGCCGTGAACCAAGGGCCACACGACGTCGGGCCCGAAGGTCTTGAGCGACCCAATGGTGCGTGCATCGATGTCCAGGACGAGGACGGTGTGCCCGAGATGCTTGAGCACCTGGGCGACACGATGCCCCGAGCGCAGGGAGATGTCCCGCTCGTGGCTCAATCCGCCGGCGAGGACAGCGATACGGAGTGGAGACTGGTTCATCGTCAACCTCAGATCTGGTCGGGTGCGGGCGCGTGGACGCCCTCGGACGGATGGGGACTGTGGGTGGGCCCGAACAGGCTCAGCAGCTCGAGATCGCGGGTCACGACGCCGGACAGCCTGCGCACCCCTTCACGGATCTCGGCGGGTTCGGGATAGCAGAAGGACAGTCGCAGGTGGTCCTGCCCCGCCCTGCCGCCGGCGTAGAAGGCCGTGCCGGAGACGTAGGCGACCAGGCTCGTGACCGCGCGCGGCAGCATGTCTTTGGCATCGAGTCCCTCGGGAAGCCGTACCCACACGTAGAAGCCGCCATCGGGCACGTTCCAGTGGCACATGGGCAGGAACTCCTCCAGTGCCGAGACCATGGCGTCGCGCCGCTCCTGGTACATGGCCCGGAATTCCACGATCTGCCGCTTCCAGTCGAACTGCTCCAGGTACATGGAAATCGAGAACTGCCCCACCGACGACGGGCACAGGATCGCCGCCTCGGAAGCCAGCTTCATCTTCTCCCGCACGGCCGGCGGGGCCACCGCCCAACCCACGCGGTAGCCCGGGGCGAAGATCTTGGAGAAGGAGCCCAGGTAGACGACGTCGTCGGGCGCGAGGGTCTTGAGCGCGGTGTAGGTCTGCCCCTCGAAGCCCAGAAGACCGTAGGGATTGTCCTCCACGATGAGGATGTGGTGGCGTCGGCAGATCTCAACGACCTGTCCACGGCGCTCCTCGGCGAGGGTCACTCCGGCGGGGTTATGGAAGTTGGGGAGGCAGTAGAAGAACTTGATACGGCGTCCTTCGCGTTCGAGGCGGACGATCGTCTCCTCCAGCGCCTCCGGGACGACGCCCCCGGCATCAATGGGCACCTGCTGCACATCGGCCTGGTAGGTCGCGAAAATCGACAGTGAGCCGACGTAGGTGGGCGCCTCGGTCAGCACGACGTCGCCGGGGTCGACGAAGAGCTCGGTGATGATGTCGACGGCCTGCTGAGAGCCGGTGGTGACGATGACGTCCTCGGGATCGGCCCTGATCCCCTCCAGGGCCATGACCTCGGTAATCTGCTCTCGCAGCCGCGGCAGTCCCTGCCCGTTCCCGTACTGCAGCGCCCGGCCGCCGTCCTCGCGGATCATCCGTGCAGTGGCCTCGGCCAGACGCTCCAGCGGGAGGTCCTTGAGGTTGGGCATGCCGCCGGCCAGGGAGACGACCTCGGGTCGGGAGGCGACGGCGAACAGGGACCGCGTCTCCGAGGCACGCAGTCCGTGGGCTCGTGCCGCGTAGCTGTCCAGCCACGGGTCGAGTCGGTTGCCCTTCACCTGGTTACTGCTCTCACTCACCTGCGGTCCTTCCTTGGTCGCCACTGATGCGTCCGTGGACCCAAGTCTGCCACGGACCCAGCCGTGCTCAGCAGCCAACGCGGGCTGGAGTATTCCGCAGTGTTTCACGTGAAACACGCTCCTCACCTCATCGCTGGGACGGCGCGCGCGCCGGACAAGGACGCGCCGCGCATCGTGGGTGCGATGCGCGGCGCGGTGAGGTGTCATTAGCCCTACGGGCCGACCTCGGTCAGCATTTCAGGGCACGCTCCTCGATGAGGGCGCGCAGAGGAGCCTCCTCGTTGTCGATCGTCTCGACCTTCTGGGGCCGGGCAAGCAGATCGGCGACGACGTCGGGGGTCTCCGGCTCACTCCCGAGCGCCTCGGCCACCGTCTGCGGGAACTTCGCGGCCTTGGCGGTCTCCATGACGAGTGTGGGGAAACCGGGCTCCATGACGCGCAGAGCGACCGTCACGCCGTCGGCGGTGTGCGGGTCGATGAGCCGTCCGGAGCGCTCCTTGACGGTGCGGATGGCCTCCAGCCGGTCGGCGTGCGTGGACGTGCCGGCGACGAAGCCGAACTCCTCGCGCAGGCGCGGGAGCTGATCGCGCAGGTCGAGCGTGCCGGTGGCCTCCAGCTCGGCCCAGCGCTGCACGAAGACCTCGGGGCCCAGCAGCGTCCAGACGAAGCGCTCCAGGTTGGAGGCCTTGGAGATGTCCATCGACGGGCTGGAGGTGGCCAGGGTGTCCTCCGCGGAACGGGGTCGGTAGATGCCGGTGGTGAAGAACTCCTCGAGTACGTTGTTCTCATTGGTGGCCAGAATGAGGCGGCGGATCGGCACCCCCATGGACCGGGCCAGGAAGCCGGCGTAGATGTTGCCGAAGTTGCCCGAGGGAACGCATACGTCGATGCGGTAGCCGGCGCGGCGCCCCTCCTCCACGGTGTCGGTGACTCGCAGCCAGGACCACACGTAGTAGACGGCCTGCGCGGCGATCCGGCCGATGTTGATGGAGTTGACGGCGCCCAGGTGATGAGCGGCCTTGAACTCGGCGTCGTTGCTCAGGGCCTTGACCAGCGCCTGGCAGTCGTCGAAGACACCGCGCACCGCGATGTTGTGGATATTGGCGTCCTGGAGGGTGTACATCTGGGCGCGCTGCACCGGACTCATGCGGCCAGCCGGTGAGAGCATGAAGACGCTGACGCCCTCCTGCCCCCTGAAGGCGTGCTCGGCCGCCGAACCGGTGTCGCCGGAGGTGGCGCCCAGGATGTTAAGGACCTGTCCGTGCTTGGCCAGCACATAGGGAATCGCCTGCCCCAGGAACTGCATGGCCAGGTCCTTGAAGGCCATCGTCGGCCCCTCGGACAGGCCCACGAGGGCCAGGCCGTCGGCGACCTCGTCAAGCCCGGTGACAGGGACGACCGGCTGGGGGAACCTCCCCTCTCCATAGGCGGCCCGGGTCAGCCCGGCGAGGTCCTCACGGGGAATGTCGGTGGCGAACAGGCCGATGACCTCCGTGGCCAGGTCGGCGTATCCCAAGGGCCGCCAGGCCTCGATCTGCTCGGGGCTCAGGGCGGGAAGACGGCTCGGTACCGCCAGGCCACCGTCGGGCGCCAGGCCCGCCAGAAGAACCTCCGTGAACTCGGCTGCCGCCATCTGGCCACGGGTGGAGATGTACTGGGTGTGCTGCATGTGCCGCCTTCTTGCCGTGTCGCATGCCCTGGTGCCGCGTGCGAATCCGGTGCGATTCTACGGGGCCGTGACGGCGGGTGTCAGATGAGGTTGGCAGACCGCCCGATGACGGAATCAGACATCAGACAACCCCTAGGACAGTGTCACGCGCATCGGCCCACCAAAACGCCTGAGTGGCGGCTCGGTGGGCCGATACGTGAGAGTTGGAGGGAGGGCGTATGCCCTGGGCTCAGGCCAGGACCTTCTCCACCTCGGCCTTGAAGGAGGCCTTGGGGCGCGAGCCGGCGAACTGGTGGAAGACCTCGCCGTCGCGCACCACCGCGAAGGTCGGGATGGAACGCACGCCGTAGGAGCGGGCCGTGGCCGGGTTGGCGTCCACGTCGACCTTGACGAACTTGACCTTGTCGCCGAAGTCGGCGGCGACCTCGTCCACGATCGGCGCCATCTGGCGGCAGGGGCCGCACCACTGGGCCCAGAAGTCGATGACGACGGGCACCTCGGACTTGAGGACCTCCTCCTCGAAGGTGGCGTCGGTGACGGCGAGAGCCTCGGACATGATTGTTCTCCTCGAACGTTGTGGGTGGGTGAGTCAGGATGGGACGGGGCCGGCGATGCGACGTCGGCGGAGCCGACTCCGCCCTGTGCTGAGTGGAGGCAGCCGGCCCTCAGGCCTGCAGAGTGGTCAGGTAGTGCTCGGCGTCCAGGGCCGCACGGCAGCCGGAACCGGCCGCCGTGATCGCCTGCTGGTAGGTGGGGTCGGCGACGTCACCGCAGGCGAAGACCCCGGGGATACGGGTGCGCTGAGAAGGCGCTTCGACCTTGATGTAGCCGGCCTCGTCGAGGTCGAGGACGTCGGTGACGAGCTCACTGCGCGGCACCTGCCCGATGGCGACGAACAGACCCGAGGCCTCAAGCCGGCGGCGCTCCCCGGTGACGGTGTCTTCCAGGGTGATGCCGGTCAGCGAGTCCTCACCGTGGAGCTCGACGACTTGCGAGTTCCAGGCGAAGGAGATCTTCGGGTCCTCCTGGGCGCGCTTGGCCATGACGGCCGAGGCACGCAGCTCGTCGCGGCGGTGGACAACCGTCACGGAGCGGGCGAAGCGGGTCAGGAAGGTGGCCTCCTCCATGGCCGAGTCCCCACCACCGACGACGACAATGTCCTGGTCCTTGAAGAAGAACCCGTCGCAGGTGGCGCAGTAGGACACGCCGTGGCCGGAGAGGCGCTCCTCCCCGTCGATACCCAGGTGCCGGTACTCCGAGCCGGTGGAGATGATGACTGTGCGGGCCTCATAGACGCCGTCAGAGGTGGTGATGCGCTTGACGTCGCCCTCCAGCTCGAGGGCGGTGACGTCCTCGTAGCGGATGTCGGCACCGAAGCGCTCGGCCTGCTCCTGCATCTGGGTCATGAGCTCGGGGCCCATGATGCCCGTGACGAAGCCGGGGTAGTTCTCCACCTCGGTCGTATTCATCAGGGCACCGCCGGCAGTCACCGAACCGGCCAGGATGACCGGATTGAGCTGGGCGCGGGCCGCATAGATGGCAGCTGTGTAGCCGGCGGGACCGGAGCCGACGATGACGACGTCGTGAATCATGACTCTCCTGACGAGCGGATAGGGAGCCGCAGTGCGCGGCTACCTGAGGTAACTGGTTACCAGTACGGCCTGTTCCCAGGGAAGGTCCTATTTGATTGTGACCTCAGTCACTGTCGCTTTGTAGGGGAACTCGGTGGGATCACTGTTCTTGGGCAGCTGGGTCACCCTGATGACGATGGTGTCGACCTCCTGGGGGTTGTCGACCTTGAGGGTGGTGCTTCCCGCGGTGAAGGCTCCCTGGGCGAGGAGCGTGCCGCCGCCCGCGTTGCTGAGGTCCGTGGCTCGGACCTCGACCTGTCCGCCCTCGTTGGTGCCCTGCAAGTCGATCTCTGAGACCTTGGCGCGGCTCTTGAGCTTGATCTCAATATCGATCGGCTGGGTCAGATCCTGAGTGCCGCTGTTGTGGGAGAACCAGGGGCGGCTCGTGTCTCCGTCAGCGAGGTACTGCTGGTTGTTGGCCGCCTGCGTGCTCGGGTTGTTGGCCACGCTCACGCCCGCGATCTCGGGCTTGGCCGCAGCCGGCTGGGGTGCGGGCTGCTGGCCGCCGCCTCCACCGCCGTTCTCCTGGGCGCTGGCCGAGGGAACGGTATCCGCGGCCGCGCGGTCCTTGTCTGCGAAGGGGATGCCGATCGTCTGGTACACGATGTAGCTGGCCACCACGAGCAAGGCGATGACCATGAGGAAGAAGGTGACCAGGACCGAGCTGGTCGTGCGCTGCTCGCGGCGCGCGGCCTCGGGGTCGACCTCCTCATCCTCGTCGTCATCGAAAGCCGGGAAGCTGCCGGTGAAGGGCTCGGCCGGGACCGGTGCCGGCCCGGGAACGGTCTCCGACGCAGTGGACAGGACATTCGGGATCGGGTTCGTCGGCCCCGTGACCTGGATGTAGGCGTCGTCGGCGGGCTGCTCCTGCGCAGCCGCCGACTCGGGCTGCTGCGGATCAGGGGCCGGCGTGGCCGGTGCCGTGGCAACCGAGGCCGCCTCCATGACGGAGGTCTGCTCGGCCGGTGCGTCGGAGGCGGCGGGCACGGACGGTGCCGGCTCCGGCTGAACCGGTGCGGGTGCCATCTGTCCCGCCGGGGCGCTGACCGTGGTGCTCTTGCCCGCGCCGGTACGCCGTAGCCTGTCCAGGACTCCGCGCGCCGCGTTGGCGACACCGGCTCCTGCGGCGCTGACGGCGGCCGTCGCACCTGCGGAGGCGCTGCCACTGCCACCGGTGGCGCCGTTCGACGAGGGGCGCTGGGACGTGGGGCGCTGTGTTGGCCCGGACTCGTGGTAGCCGACCACCTGGTCCCAGGTGCCCAGTGAGCGCGCCACCTCCGCTGCGGAGATGGGGGGCTGGCTGCTCCAGGTGCGTTCGCACAGCTCGTCCAGGACCGGGTCGATTCCCGGCACGAGCGTGGAGGGCTTGACCGGGACGCCGCCCAGACGAGGCGCGGAGGGAATGCCGGGGCGCTTGCCCGGCCACCGTCCGGTCAGGCCGTAGTAGAGGATCTCCACCAGGGAGCGGGCGTCGACACGGTCGGCGGCTGACGGGTCATGGCCGGCGACCCGGCTCTCCAGGTCGAGGGCGGCGGCCTCAATGCCCAGGCCGCTGACCTTCACCGTTCCGTCGGGAAGAACGCGGATGGACTCCGGAGACAGGTTGAGGTGGTGCAGGCCCTTGCGAGCACCGGCGTCGAGCGCCTGCGCGGTCTCACCGATGATGGCTCGCGCCTGCGCCGGGGGCATGCCCCGGGAGACCAGTGAGGAGAAGGTGCGTCCGGTCAGCGGCTCGGTGACGATGACGGAGGGTTCGGCGCGTTCGACGTCGTAGACCTGCTGGAGACGCTGGTCCTCGACCAGGACCGCCCTACTGGCCGACTCCAGGACGTTGTCGCGATGAAGCGTCGCATCGGTGAGAACCAGGATCGTGACGTCTCGATCCAGGATCGTGTCGACGCCACGGTGCCTGACAATACGCGGCAGGGTGGTGGACAGCGTTCCCAGGAGCCCGTAGCGACCACTGCCGATCGGCGTCGCCTCCGACATGCGTCTCCTTCCTTGAGATGGTTGTCCATCTGAACCAGTTGACCCCATCGTAACTGTCTGCGGGCTCCAGACCGGGGTGATGTGGCCCGTGTGGGCAGAGCTGTGTGACGGGTAGGCGGCGGAGCGCCCTGTGGCCACCCGGGACGGGGGAATGCTGGCCGGCAGTGACGGCGGGATACTCCCGGGTGCGTCGGCTGGGACGTGCCTCGGGGTGTGCCAGTGCTGGGAGGAGCCGGATGTGGCACCTGCACTCGGGGGCGGCGGTGCGGCTGCGGCCTGCGAGGGTGCCGGTGGTGGCGGTGCGAGCCGGTGGTCGGGCTGCCCGTGATAGGTGCGGCCCGCCACGGGCTGAGACGGGTGGCCACCCGCGGGCTGGGACCCCATTTGACCCGGCTGTCCCCAGGAGTGGATCTGCGTCTGTGCAGGCGGCGGCGGTGCGGGCGGAATCGCCTGCGTGCCGCCGGAGGTGTAGCCAACAGCACCATGCGCCACCGCTCCCGTTGACGCACCGGAGGGGCCTGAAGCCGCCTGAGCCGGCGGCGGTGGGGGCGGGGGCGCAGGCGCCTGGACCGCGGCCATCTGGGCAGTTGCCTGGGTCTGTGGCGGCGCCGGTGACAACCAGGCCGCCGCCGCCAGGACCGCTCGCCCGGGGGCGCCGGGTAGACGACGACCGAGCGTGGACAGGATCCGCGAGAAGGGCCGGAAGGCGACCGCGATTTCCTCGATCCTGACGATGCGCCCCATCAGCAGGTAGATGAGCGACATGACGGTGGCGACGACGGCGATGTGTCCGAGCGCTGCGGTCATGTTCGCCAGGGTGGAGTCGGCGTCGATGTCACCAAGCATCGCGTTGAGCAGGATCCCGACGACGACTGCGGGCGCCACCGCCAGGATGAGACGCAGGTGGGTGGTGACGATCTTGCGGCCGTCGAGGCTGGGCAGGTGGGAGCGCATCATGGGGATGACCACCACGCAGCCCCCGATCTGGCTGATCGTGTTGGCCGCGCCCGCCCAGGTCATCCAGTGGTTGGCCGGGGCGACGAAGTAGGCCAGGACGCACAGGATCACGGGGATGACGCCGACGACGACGTCGGCCAGCAGCAGCCGCTTGGTATCGGAGTAGGCCAGCATCACCCGCTGGGTCCCGAACCAGATCCCCTGCGGGACGATGCCCAGCGCCAGAGCGATGAGCATGGGGGCGCTGGCCTGTGCCTCGGGCAGGGTGATCGAGGGGGTGAAGAGCTGCAGGGCCGGGACGGCCAGGACGCAGATGCCCGCGGTGGCCAGCACCGTGAAGACGCCCGCCGAGCGCAGTCCCAGGGAGAGGTCCTCGCGCACGCCGGCCGCATCCCCGGCCGCGGCCTTCTCACTCATCCGGGTGAACAGGGCCGTGATGATGGAGGTGACCACGAGGGACTGGGGCAGCATGTACACCAGGTAGGCGTTGAGCCACATGGTCGTGGAGGGCACGATGACATTGGCGTACTCGGGCTGCTCGGAGGCCGTCACTGCGTAGGAGCCCAGGTTGGAGGTGATCCAGTTGCTCAGGCTGGCCACGCCCACCCCGGCCAGTGCCCATAGGGCCACCTTGACGGTCTTGCCCAGCCCCAGGCCCCGCACCCCGAAGATGATGCGTGGCCGGAACCCGGAGCGCACCAGGGGGATGTAGAGGATCAGCGCCTGGACCGCGATGCCCAGGGTCGTCGTCGCCCCGATGAGGGTGATCCGGCCCCAGCCCCAGACCTCTGCGCCTTCACCAGCGGTGTAGCGACCGTAGAGATGGAGGTAGAGCAGGATCGAGGCGATCGAGATGATGTTGTTGAGCACCGGGGACCACATGTAGGGCCCGAAGCTCGAGCGGGCGTTGAGCACCTGCCCCCACAGGGCGTACAGGCCGTAGAAGAAGACCTGCGGCATGAACCAGAACGCGAAGGCGAAGGACAGCGCGCGCCACTGCCCCTGGGCCAAGGAGTTGGCGTTGAGGGTGAAGATGAGGGGCGCGGCAGCGGTCGCGATGCACGTGACCGCCAGCATGAGCGTGGCCGCGGCGGTCAGGAGGCGGTTGACGACCTCCTCGCCGTTGCGCCGTCGCAGCGCCTGAACGATCTGCGGCACCAGGATCGCGTTGAGGATCCCGCCGATCATCATGTTGTACAGGTAGGTGGGCAGGTTGTTGGCCGTGTTGAAGGCGTCGGCGGCCCCCGACCCGGTGGCGCCCAGCGCCATGACGATCAGGGCGTTGCGCACCATGCCCAGGATGCGGGAGACCAGGGTCCCCGAGGCCATGATGGCTGAGGAGCGCGCCAGGGAGGCCTGGCTGCGCCCCTGGGAGGAGGATCGCCCGATCCGTACACGCTTGATGATGCTCATGCCGTCTCCTGTGCAGCCGGTGCAGCCGGGGCCACTGCGGTGCGGCGGCCTCGTCTTACTGTCCTCACCGTACCGATCACCACGATGGAGACCAGCACCCCGACGATGACGCCGGTGCCGCGTCCCTCCCAGTCGGCGCGCACGCGCATGTTGACGGTGGTGGGGGTGCCCACGGTGGTGCCGTCGGCGGCGAGAACCTGCACCGTCAGGGCGACATCGCCCGAGCCGACGGCCTGGATCGGCACCGTGACCTTGGCCTGTTGGTGGGCCGGGACCCGCACGGTCGTGGTGCGCGGGACCTGGAGGCGCTTGTTGTTCGAGACCAGGTAGACCTGGACCGTGACGTCCTGACTCAGGGAGGAGGTGATGCGCACCGGCAGCTGCGCCTCGGAGCTGATGACGTTGATGGTCGACGACGGCACCGCGGCCAGCGAGGAGGTGACGCCGGCCCCGGCCGCCTCGGCAGCGGGAACCTGGGCGTTGCGGGTCGCGGGGTCGGCCCGCCAGGACGCTGAGGAGACCACCGCCTCCAGGCTGGTGTAGTCGCCCAGCAGCGCGGCCGGCTCGGAGAGCACTGAGGAGATCGACTGCAGGGTCGTGGCCGTACGGCCGGCGGCGGTGAGGGTGTCGGCGGACAGCTCGTCGTCGTCGATCACCGTGTCCGGCGTCTCGGAGCGCTCGATCCGTGAGCTGCCCTCGTTCACGGCCGCGACCTCGTGCTGGGCGCGCTCCTGGAGGGCGCCCAGGGACTGGGACTGGACCCAGGGCACTGAGCGCAGGGCGGCCACCCGCTCCCGCACGACCGAGGACTGCACGGCGGAGGTCGCCCGGCGGGGCATCGCCACGATGATGTCCCGTTCCAGCACCGGGGCCTGGCGGACCAGAATGGCACTGTCCCCACGCAGCAGCTGGCGGGTGTCGAGTGCGGAGGCCTGGGCGCTCTGGGCAGTCGGATCGCCCTGATCGGAGGCCGCGGGTGTGGCGTCCTGGCCGGTGAGTGCCCCCGACAGGGACTGCTCCGGGATGAGGATCGCATGGTTCCCGGAGGCGCCCAGACCGGAGGGGGTGTAGGTGAGCTCGTCGGACGGAGGCAAGGACTCCGGTGAGGCGATGATGGTCGAATCCGGCTGCGCCAGGGCACTGACCGTGGTGGCGTCCGCGACGCTGGATGCCAACCAGGACACTGACGTCGGGGCCCCCGCCTTGACGATGACCGACTCCTGGGTGCGCCGCGCGGCCGTCTCGATGAGGCTCGTCTGCTGCAGGTGCGCCAGGGCGGCGGTGTCGGAGTCGCCCCACGGCAGAGCCACCAGGCTGTCGGAGTGGATGGCCCGTGCAAGAGCCGCGGAGAGCTGGATGACCTCGTTGGGGACCTGCGGGGCCTTGCCCGACGGCGAGGCGGTGGCACTGCCCCCCGGCTGCGGGGACGGGGTGGCGCTCGCCGAGGGGGCCGTCGTCGCCGGAGCAGTCGGGGGCGACGACGCGGAGGAGTCGGTGCTCTGGGGCGCCTGAGAGACGGCATCCGGCGAGGAGGGCTGGGAGCCGTTGTTGCGGGCGGCCTGCTCGAGGCTGGCCGTGGTGACACCGAGGGCCTCGACCAGTGACGGGTCGACGGCGGCGACGACGCCGTCGCCGGCCATGCTTACCAGGCCCAGGACCCGGTTGTGGATACGACTGAGGGCCTCCGTGCGCTCCTGGGTGTGCGGGCCGGACAGCACCGCCATCTCCTGAGCGGAGGCGGTGACCGGCAGGAAGACGGTCATGCGCAACGGCGAGACGGAGGCGCCGCTGTCCCACACGAGGATGCTGCGGTCCTGGGCCAGGGAGACGTCCTGGGTCGCCAGGGCGACGGAGACGCCGCGCGGCCCCCACTGGTCGGTACTGTTCAGCGGCAGCTCGTCGGCGGGGATGGTGATGGAGAACTGGGAGACGCCCCCCGGCTGGAGATCGTGCCCCAGCGGGACCGTGAACGGGTCCGACAACCCCGACTCATCGGTCCCGGTCAACCACTTGCTCAGGCCCCCGCTCGTGGACTCCGTGGATCGCTGCACCCGCGTCACCAGGTCCGCCCCGGTGATGGTCTGAGCGGTTCCGTTGGTGATGGTGCCGGTCAGGTTGAGGTCCTGATCGCTGCGGAGCACCTCGGGGGTCAGGGCGTCGATGCTCACAGTCACCTGGTTGGTGGGCTTCTCGCCCGTTGCCGGGGCCGTTGCCGGGGCCGTTGAGGGGGCCGACACCGGGGCCGACGCCGTGGACGGCTTCGCCGAAGCCGCCGGGGCGGCCGGTGCGATGTCCGCGGGGAGTCCGGCGGACTGCGCGAGCGGGAGCGTGCCGGAGCCCTGGTCCGCCTCGGCCACGGGCAGCGCGGCCACCGGCCACGTCACCAGGCCGGCCACCCCCAGTAGGGCGGCAATGGTCACCATCGCCCTGCTCCGCATCCGGGAGCCCAGCGTGGTGACCACCTTCGCGTACACAGAGGCGGCGGTGCCCGTCATCCATCCCCCACCAGGATGTCCCAGGCCGCGGCCACGATACGGCGCTCGTTGGGGTAGGCCAGGCGGTGGGAGACGTCGTCGAGGGCGACCCACTCGACGTCCTCGGCCTCATGGTCCGGGTCGTTCTCCGTGGTCAGCGTGCCGCTGACCGCCTCCAGCAGGAAGTGGTGCACCACCTTGTGGACGCGGTGCTCGTGGCCGGCGAACCAGTAGTCGATGGTCGCCAGGTGCCGAAGAACCCGACCGGTGATCCCGGTCTCCTCCATGATCTCGCGGACCGCGGCCTGCTCGGGGGTCTCGGCGCCCTCCAGGTGCCCCTTGGGCAGGCACCACTCCAGGCGCCCGCCCCGGTTGCGCCGGGCGATGACCGCGGTGAAGGCCTGCCCGTTCTGAACGTCGACGACCAGGCCGCCGGCGCTGGTCTCGTTGACGATGGGCAGGGCGCGCCCACTCGCCCGGTGGGCCGGGTTTCCGGCGCGGGGCGTGCGAGTGCGTGGAGAGGGCATGGGGACACTCTAGGGCGTTCGGGCCGCCGGGCGCCGCTGGCCGAGTACGTCGTCGCACACAACTGCGCCATCCGCGGACGGACGTTGGGGGCGGCGGTGACCGATGGTGGCCCGGTGCGGGATGGTCCTCACCACAGGGATGCTGAGGCCGAGGACGACGGCGCACCGGTGAGGGTTCATGGCAGGCTTGGGCCGATGACTGCGCACCCCGCTCCCGCTGACCCCGCCGACTCCCCGGATGCCGCCGAGAACCGCGGCCTGACGCCCCAGGCCCGTCGGGCGCTCGAGGGCCTGCCCCCCGCCCTGGCGGCCCTGGGCCACGCCTTCGTGCGCGCCGGGCACGAGATCGCGCTCGTTGGCGGGCCGGTGCGGGACGCCTTCCTCGGCGTCGCCCCCCACGACCTGGACCTGACCACCTCGGCCCGCCCCGAGCAGACCGAGAAGATCCTGGCCGCCTGGGGCGAGACCACCTGGGACGTGGGCCGGGCCTTCGGCACCATTGGCGCGCGCAAGGGATCCACCATCGTGGAGGTCACCACCTACCGCACCGAGGCCTACGAGGTCGGCTCGCGCAAGCCCCAGGTGACCTATGGCGACACCCTCACCGGGGACCTCACCCGCCGCGACTTCACCGTCAACGCCATGGCGCTGCGCCTGCCCGACCTCGAGCTCGTCGACCCCTGCGGCGGCCTGGCCGACCTGAGCGCCGGCATCCTGCGCACCCCCGTCAGTGCCGAGCAGTCCTTCGACGACGACCCCCTGCGCATCATGCGGGCCGCCCGCTTCGCCGCCCAGCTCGGCTTCGACGTCGAGATGGACGTCATGACCGCCATGGAGGAGATGGCCCCCCGCCTGGAGATCGTCTCCGCCGAGCGCGTGCGCGCCGAGCTCGAGCGCCTGCTCATCAGCCCCTGGCCCCGGCGCGGACTGGAGCTCATGGTCCACACCGGTGTGGCCGACGTCGTCCTGCCCGAGCTGAGCGCCCTGCGCGAGACCGTCGATGAGCACAAGCGCCACAAGGACGTCTACGAGCACACCCTGACCGTCCTGGACCAGGCCATCGACCTGGAGACCGGGCCCGACGGGCCCGTCCCCGGCCCCGACCTGGTCCTGCGCCTGGCCGCCATCCTCCACGACATCGGCAAGCCCGCCACCCGCCGCTTCCTGCCCGACGGCACCGTCACCTTCCACGGCCACGACCACGTCGGCGCCCGGATGACGGCCAAGCGCCTGCGGGCCCTGCGCTTCGACAAGCAGACCATCAAGGACGTCTCCCGGCTGGTCGAGCTCCACCTGCGCTTCCACGGATACGTCGACGCCGCCTGGTCGGACTCGGCCGTGCGCCGCTACGCCACCGACGCCGGCCCCCTGCTGGAGCGCCTCCACCGGCTCACCCGGGCTGACGTCACCACCCGCAACCGCCGCAAGGCCGCCATGCTGGACCGCGCCTACGACGACCTCGAGGAGCGCATCGAGGCCCTGCGCGCCGCCGAGGAGCTGGCCGCCATCCGCCCCGACCTCGACGGCGGCCAGATCATGGCCGAGCTCGGCGTGGCCCCCGGGCCGATCGTTGGCGAGGCCTACCGCTTCCTCATGGACCTGCGCATGGAGAAGGGGCCCATCGGCGAGGACCTGGCCCGCCAGGCACTGCGCTCCTGGTGGGCGGCCCGCCAGAAGAGCTGAGGGAGACAGAGTGCGTGAAACATCAAGGCAACTGCGGGTCGGCGTCGTCGGCATCGGGGCCCGCTGCTACCTGGCCGCGCTCGCGGACTCCTCGCCGGTCCCGGCCCGCCTCGTCGCTGCGGCCGACACGGCCCCTGACGCGGCCGCGCGCGCCCGGCGCCTCCTGCCCGAGGGCGTGGCGGTCGTGGCCGACCACCGCGACCTGCTGGGGCACGGGATCGACGCCGTCGTCCTGACCACGCCCGATGACACGCACGAGGAGCTGGCCTGTTTCTTCCTTGAGGCCGGTATCCCGGTCTACCTGGAGAAGCCCCTGGCCATCACCATCGAGGCCGCCGATCGCATCCTTGAGACCGCCTGGCGCACCGGCACCCGCCTGTACGTGGGCCACAACATGCGCCACATGGAGGTGGTGCGGCTGCTGAAGTCGATCATCGACTCCGGGCGGATCGGCGAGGTCAAGGCCATCTGGTGCCGCCACTTCGTGGGCAACGGCGGCGACTACTACTTCCGCGACTGGCACGCCGAGCGCCGCCACGTCACCGGCCTGCTGCTGCAGAAGGCCGCCCACGACATCGACGTCATGAGCTGGTTGGCGGGCTCCGCGCCGGCCCGCGTCGTCGGCATGGGCGGGCTCATGGTCTACGGGGAGGCCGAGCGGCGCCCGGCCGGGACGAGCGCCGGCACCGTCATGCAGGACTGGTTCAGCCTCGATCACTGGCCGGCCGACGAGGTGGACGGGCTCAACCCCGTCATCGACGTCGAGGACCACTCCATGCTCATGATGACCATGCGCAATGGGGCCATGACCTCCTACCAGCAGTGCCACTTCACCCCCGACTACTGGCGCAGCTATACGGTCATCGGCACCCGCGGCCGGGCCGAGAACCTCGGTGACGGGGCCGGCGACGTCGTCAAGGTGTGGACCGAGCGCACCGAGCACTACGCCGAGCGCGCCACCCAGGAGTACGTCATCGCCGAGGAGGGCACCGGGCACGACAGCGCCGACCAGCTCGCCATCGACGAGTTCCTGCGCTTCGTGCGCGACGGCGGGGCCACCGAGGTCTCCCCGGTCAGTGCGCGCGACGCCGTCGCGGCGGGGGTGCTGGCCACTCGGTCCCTGCGCTCGGGTTCCGTGCCCTTCGACGTGCCCGAGCTCGACGCGGAGCTGGCGGACTACTTCCACCGCGGGCAGCACAACTCTCACTGATCGACGGAAATCTCATCAACGACGCGGCTCCGCGTCATCTGTGAAGAAAATGTCGGTCTGTACGGTCGGTAGCACGTACAGTGCGAGCCGGGCGGTGCTGGTGCCTCGCGGGGGACCCGAGCCGCGGGCAGGACAGGCCGGAGCCGAGGAGAGCGCATGATTCACCACATCACCCTGACCGGGCGGAGCATCGCCCTGGCCTGCGACGGCACGGTGACCACCCAGCACGGGGCCGGCGGCGCCACCGGCGCGGTCTATGTCGAGGCCTCCCACCTGACCCTCCTGCACGACATGCGCGACGGCGAGTTCTACCGCACCGGCCAGAACTCCTGGTCGCCGTCGGGCTGGCGTCGCCTGAGCGAGGCGCCCATGCGCATCGCCAACGAGCAGCGTCGTCGGACCGCCGACGACGCCCCCTGGGACGACCCGGCCCGCCACCACTCGGCCTGGATGGCGGTCCTGGAGGACTCCGCCGGGGCGCTGCTCGTGGGCTGCCTGGACGGGCGCACGCCGCGGCTGCGCGCCGACACCGCGGTCCTGGAGGCCTTCACCGAGTCCGGCGACCCGGCGCGCTGGGTGATCCTGCCCGGCCCGGCCACCGCCGTCATGGCTCGCTACGCGCGCGAGCTCGGCGAGAGCCTGGGGGCCCGGGCGATCGAGCCGCAGAGCGTGTGGTGCTCCTGGTACTCCTACTACGAGGGGATCTCGCAGGAGGCCCTTGAGCGGGAGATCCCGCAGGTCGCCGAGCTGGGCTTTAAGACGCTTCAGATCGACGACGGCTGGGAGGTCGCGGTCGGCGACTGGGAGGCCGGCGAGAGCTTCAGCGACGGCATGGAGGCCGCCGCGAGTCGGATCCGGGAGGCCGGCATGCAGCCGGGCCTGTGGGTGGCGCCCTTCATCGCCCTGCCCGGCTCGCGGGCCGTGCGCGACTACCCGGAGATGTTCGTCCACAACGCCGACGGCGGACTGGCCGTGGCCGGCTCCAACTGGGGCGGCGACTACTACGCGCTGGACACGACTCACCCCACCGCCCAGACCTACGTGCGCAAGCTCATCGCCAAGATCGTCCACCGGTGGGGCTTCAGCTACCTCAAGCTCGACTTCATCAACGCCGCCGCCATCCCCGGGTACCGGCACCGCCAGATCGACCGGGAGGAGGCCTACCGCACCGGGCTGCGGCTCGTGCGCGACACCGCCGGGGAGGAGACCTTCCTCCTGGGCTCCGGGGCGCTCATCATGCCCTCCATCGGGCTGCTCGACGCGGTGCGGGTGGGGCCGGACGTGGCCCCTATGTGGGAGAACTACGCCTCCGACGACTTATCCGACGCCAAGGCCTACAACGCCCTGCACGCCGGCATCAACCGGCTCTGGCTGGGGCGGGTTATCGGGGTCGACCCCGATGTCGTCTTCTTCCGCCACCGCCGCAACCTCCTGGACGACACCCAGATGCAGTGGCTGCGGGACGTGGCCGAGGCCAGCCGCTACCGGTGCCTGTCGGACCAGATGACCTGGCTTGATGAGGAGGAGAAGGAGGCCGTGCGCGCCTTCCTGGCCGCCGAGGACGAGCCCCTGGAGATCCTGGGCCGCTACCGCTTCAGCCTGGGTGAGCGCCAGATCGACCTCACCGAGGCCATCGAGGGGACGCCGTCGGCCTACCCCCTGTGAGGCGGGGCTGGGGTGACGTCGGGGCCGGGAATCGGCTGAGGTCCTACGGTCCCAGCAGGGCGGCGGGCACGACGGCGATCCCGTCCTCGTCCCGGTAGGCCAGACGGCCGGTGGTCACCAGGACTGCGTCCGCGAGCCTCGGTCCGATCTTCTTGCGCAGCCAGCGCAGGTGCTTGGTGTCCTCCGGCTTGGGGGTGGCCCTTGCCTTGATCTCGATGGCGACAACCCGGCGGTCGGACCCTTCGAGGATGATGTCGATCTCCTGGAGCCCGCCTTTCGTGCGCAGGTGGAAGACCCGGGCGCTGAGGACCTCTGCATAGACCTGAAGACTCTGAATCACCAGGGACTCGAATAGTGAACCGAGTACTCGGGGGCGGCGCGGGGTGCCCCGAGGGCTGGTGAGGATCGGGTGGCCGACCCCGAGCACCTCGGAGGGACCGTATCCGAGAAGGCGGGCGGCCAGGGCCGGGTCGCACAGCTGGTGCTTGTCGGTCAGGTTGTTGCGGGAGAACTCGTTCTCGCTGGGGCTCCAGCCCGGAACCGGGTCCAGTAGCCACATCCCGCTGAGGTGGTCTCGGTAGGAGCGTGCCGTCGCCAAGCCCATGTCGGTGCTCAGGGGCCTGGTCGCCAGCTCGGCGATGGAGGTAAAGCTCGCCGTTGTGGCCACTGCGCTGGCGTAGGCCGTCAGCCACTCCCTCACGGTTCGTGAACGTCGCCTGCCGCCCGTCGCTTCTGGTAGATCATGTCGAAGCGTTTGTTCGATGTATCCGTCCAGCTGGGCCTTGCGCCCCAAAGGTGGCTGCTCCCTGATGGCGGGGAAACCCGAGCGGCAGATCTCATCGACGTACTGGTCGATCGTGACACTCGTGTACCCCTCGATCGGGGTCAGGGCGGAGAGATCCTGAGTGCCGAGACCACTGCCTAACAGGCGCCCCACCGAGACCGTTGGAGTCTCGATCGCGCGCTCGGCCAGGCTGAAGGGACGCATCCTGAGAGTGATGATCCGTCCTGCGCCGGTGTGGGTGGGGGCCTGGGACGGTGTGGAGGACCCAGTGAGCAGAAAACGGCCGGGAGAGGGATCGTCGTCGACAGCGCGACGTACCCGGTCCCACAGCTCGGGCATGCGTTGCCACTCGTCGATGACGAGAGGACTGGGAAGAGTGGTGAAGCGCGATCCGATGGCGGCGAGCTGGGCGCGTTCATCGGGATCGTCAACGGCAATGAAGGTAGTGCCGTGGGCCCTGGCGGTGCGGGTCTTCCCGACGGCGCGGGCTCCCTCGACGCTGACCGCCGGGACCGACCGCAGCAGCTCCTCGAGGCGCTGGTCCATGAGACGCGGCTGGTAGGTGGTCATGAACTGATCGTAAGGGCCACTTTGTGCTGCCGTACAGCCAAAAGAGTGGGTCTGTGGATAACTCTGAAGCCTGGGAGCGCTGGGTGACGATCAGATTGGTCGTGCCTTCATCGACTATTTGGTCAAGAGTTAATGATCGGTTTGGTCAAGTTCTATGTTGACCGCAGTGCCCCTCTGGACCCTCGGCGCAGCAGCGGGCAGTGACAGGGGGACTCACCAAGTGTAAGATGAGTCTCATCATCGCCGTGCCCCTCATGGGAAGCATCGGCTCCACAGCTGGTGGAGGTAGCGGATTATCAATGGTCCGCACGGAAGTGCTGGCGATGCTGCCCCAGGGGACTGGGGGTTGAACTTATCTATGGTTAGACCAAGTTCTCAGGAGTGTTGATGTGAGCAGCCTGGACTTCACAGACCTCTTCCGCGAGATCACTGGGCATGAGCCCAGGGACTACCAGGTGCGCCTGGCCGAGCGACTCGCCCGGGGAGAGCCGCCGTCCCACCTCAGCGTGCCGACCGGGATGGGCAAGACCCTCGCGGTCCTCATCGGATGGTTGTACGCGCTGGCACAGGACGCCGAGCAGGTAGGCCGACGTCGTCGGAGGCGGGTGGTCCCGCTGAGACTGCATCTCGTTGTCGACCGGCGTGCCGTCGTCGATGATTCCTTCGAGGCGGCGCAAAGGATCAGGAGGGCGCTCGCAGAAGGTGCGGGTGATCGGTCGGCGGTGAGATACGTGGCCGAGGTACTGCGCTCGGCTTTCACGATCCCTGCTGCAGCGGAAGTGCTCGAGGTGCGGCGCCTGCGCGGCGGGCTCGCTGATGCTGATCGAGACCTCACGGAGCACACACGCTACCCCTCGCGCCCAGCCATCATCCTGGGAACACTCGATATGACCGTGTCCCGTCTGCTGTTCCGCGGCTACCAGCTCTCGCCCTACCGCCGCAGCATCGATGCGGCGCTGACGGGGATGGATGCGTTCTGGGTCCTCGACGAGGCGCACCTCTCCAAGCAGGCCCTGACCACCTTGTTCGTGCTCCGCAGCGAGGAGAGCAGGCTCGAGGATCGTTGTGGTGGCAGCGTCCCGGGCCTGCAGGTCATGCCGATGACGGCGACACCCATGACGCTTCCCACCCTCCACCGGGGGGCCGACCAGGAGCCGACTCCCGGTCTCAGTCTGGACTGGGAGGAGGAGTGCCGCCTGGATCCGCAACTGGCTGCGCGGCGGGCGCATCGTGACGGTGTCCCGGTGGACGTTCACTGCGTGGATGGCAAGGCGGCAGCCGCTCTCACGGAGCAGGCATGTAGCCGCGCGAAGGAGCTGAGCCGGGGAGAGTCGCTGGTCGTCTTCTGCAACACCCTGGACACCGTCAAGAGGGTCGTGGCCGGGTTGAAGAAGCAGGCCCGAAAGCTGAAGGATCAGGCTCCTCACGTGGACGTCATGGTCGGCGGGATGCCTGCTCGCCGTGGAGAGCACGTCGTGGAGGGACTCTCGCCTTATCGGACGGGGGCCGAGGGCCGTCAGGACGCGCAGGCCACCGTCGTCGTGGCCACATCGACTCTGGAGGTTGGTGCTGACCTCGACTTCACCCACCTCCTGACGGAGAGCTGTCAGGCCGGCTCCCTGGTGCAGCGCCTGGGGCGAGTCAATCGGGTCGGCGCCCGCCTCGACGGCAGCGTGACCATCGTTCACTCCACCACGAGTAAGGACCCGATCCACGGCGGAGCCGCAGACGCCGTCGTCGAGCTGATCGGCGGAGCCACCACCCTCGGTGAGGTGGTGAAGCGGCTCGATGAGGCTGACGGGCGGGAGGAGCTGGTGAACGCGACTCAGGTCCCGGTCATCATCCCTCCGAATGTCTTCGCCGCCTATCTGCGCACCCTGGGGTCCCGCAACGACGCCCCGGTCCACCCATGGATCCGACCGCTGTCCGATCCACGGCCGGACACATTCATCGTCTTCCGCAAGAGTGTGGGAGACCTTGCCGGCGTCAGTTCCAAGGCCCTCCAGGAGGATCTGACTCGTTGGCGGCCCGATCTTCGAGCCGAGGCCTGGAGCATCCCGCTGAACGATGCTCAGGAGGTGGCGAAGCAGGCGGTGAAAACGCAGCCCCTCGTCATCATTGATCCGACGTCGCAGGAGCCGCGCGTCCTTGAGGCCGGGGATTCTCCTCCCGATCTGGTTCCCGGTCAGATCCTCGTTTTGGCGCCGAGTGACGGCAGCAACCCCTATGGGCTGGAGAACGCCGGCCGTGACTACTCCGGGCAGCACGTCATGCCTGGCGCCACGGCTGAGGAGGTGTCCAAGGAGTTGGTGTCCCTGGCGACGGGGACGGACCGGGGGACGAGCCGGAGGAAGGAGGTCATCCTCACGGACCTGTCCGGGGGTGACCTGCGAACTGACGACCCGTACGCCGACCTCCTGGAAGAGGCGGCCCTGCTCGCAGTGCCACCGGGCTGGCAGATCGTCGACGACGTCCTTGGCGCCGACAGTCTTCACCCATGGCTCCGCCTGCGACTCGTGGAGGTCGCCACCGAAGGTCCCGCGAACACCGAGGATGACGCCGACGAGCGCACCCTGTGCGGCCACGGAGACCGGGTGGGTGAGCGTGCGGGACAGTGGGCCCGAGCCATCGGCCTGCCCGAGAACCTGGTGGAGGACCTCGTCACAGCCGGGTATCACCATGATGATGGCAAGGATGATCCCAGGATGCAGGCCGCCCTCGGGGCTGCCGTGGATGAGAGCGGCTTCCTCGTCCTGGAGGAACCGGTTCAGCGGAAGCATCGAAGGCAGCTGAGCAAGTCTCGGCTCCCTCGCAGGTACTGGAACCGCTCCATGCGCATGGCCGGCGTTCCTTCCGGCTGGAGGCATGAAGCGGCCTCAGCGGATCGCTTGGAGGAGCAGCTGGAAGAAGGTGAGCAGACGGCGCACGATCCTGACCTGGTGATGCATCTGGTTCTCAGTCACCACGGACGCTTCCGAGGCCCAGGACCAGTGTGCCTGCCCGAACACGGACCAGCACCACGACATCAGGACCCGAATGAGGCCTCCTGGGCCGAGGCCATGAGTCGTTTCCACCGTCTCAATGATCGCTACGGCCCCTACACCCTGGCGCTGATCGAGACGATCCTGCGCCTGGCTGACTGGGACGTCTCGCAAGAACTGGAGCAGAACCATGAGTAGTGCGCCATGCCCTGATGAGCCTGCCGAGTACCGCCTGACTGCGCTGCCGGGAAATCGTGCAGCCTATGTCCTGGCGACCTGGGGACTGGTGTCGCTACTGCCGGGGGCGACGCTCCGCTTCGAGGGGGAGGCAGTCCCCGTCGTCGGCTATGGCGGGGATACGGATGAGCTGGTGAATGTGGCCGCTCGTGGCCTGGTGGAGCGGACCTGGGGCCTCGGGGAGCGTGGGTTGCGCGGCATCACCACGACGACGCCCGCGCGATCTGCGGTCAACGTCCTGTCACATGCCGGCTGGCGGGCCGCCGACAAGACGAGCGACCTCAGCGCATGTGGGCCGGTAGCCGTCTTTGATGCGTCGGTGACGTCGGCCGAGCGGTTGAAGAGTACGGGCATGCAGGATCTCCAGGTCCGCTCCTCGGCGTTGACCTTGCTCAGTGGCAAAAGCCATACCGCCAAGTCGGTGCAGGACACCTGGGGGCTGATGGGGGCGTCACTGACCACTGCCGACGATGCTGTCGCTGCGGGGGTGGCACACCTTGACCGACTTGTGCATGGCGACCTTGCTGTTGCCCGGGCCAAGCCGGGGCTGCGCTTCTCCGCCAGCCAGGCAACCCCGCGTATTACCAGCGGATCCGAGGAGTGCGACGTGTACCCGCTCGTGGATCTCCTGGCCGTCTGCGGGCACCTGCTCCTCCAGCCGCAGCAGCGTGAGATGACGCGAGAGTATCCGGCCAAGGCCCTCACCTGGGTGCTGCATCCGGTTCCCCTCACCATGGAGGCGATCATCGATCTGCACGAGTCCCCGCCGCCCGAACTGCCCTGGCACCGGTGGACATCCCTCATTCGCGGAACCGGATTCACAGCCAAGGTGACATCGTTCGCGCCCGCCCACCCCGGGGCATGAAAAAGGAAGAGGTGACAATAACCCATGCCTGATCGCATTGCAGTCCTTCCGCTGGTACAAGCGCTACCGGACCTAGGAACACCGGATGGCGTCCATCGCCGCGCCATGTCGTACTTGCCGGATCTCAGAGGCGCTTCGCGGTCGATTCGCGCAGACCTCGGCGTTTTGTACCGCCTGGCCCTACCAACCGAGTACGGCGGGCAGAAGGGTTCCCTGGTCATCAGATTCCGGGCCGATCTCGATCTGCCCGGAACACAGCCCATCGAGGCGCCGTCAGGGTTCGCCGTCGGTCAGCGCTTCACTGTCCGAGTCGTGGCCGAGAAACGCCATGCCGACGAATCGGGAAAGAACCGCGTCCGCGCCGTCCTCGACGAAGAAGCTCACGGTTGGGCCACCGATTTGCTGGGGCGCCACGGTCTGGGGGTCAGTGAGCTGACGGTCTCTCCGAGGTGGTTCGTGGGCCGACGAGGCGGACGCTCCTTCACGCTCCGCGATCTCGCCGGCACTGTGAACAGTATCAGTGAGGCTGGGGCATCCGCCTACCACCAGGGCATTGGGAGGGGAAAGGCCTACGGCTACGGAATGCCCCTGGTGCTGTGAGGGCGTGAATGAGAACTGTGTTCGACCAGTATGACAATAGATATGTAGATAAGGAGATTGAATGATGACAACGGCTCAAGAATTTCGCTCCACCATCGGTGCCCTCATGGAGGACAGTGCGGTGGCTGGAATCAGTGTGAACAGCAAATACGACTCATTGTCGGGAATGACCGTGACGCCGCCGGCGGGGACGATCCGTCAGAAGGGTGAAGTTGTCGGCTTCTTTGAAACTGTCGACGATGGGAAGGCGGCCACCATTGATACGTGGGGATCCCAGGCCTCACGGTGCGAGGTGCTTCTCGCTAGTCGCTTCAGAGGAGGAACCAACACCCTCGCTGAGGTGCTGGGTTTCCCCATGGTGGTCCTCGTCGATGAGGACGGAGAGGTGCTGACCACCTCCGTGGAGCTCTCGCACCGGCAGGCCGATGCCACGTGGAGGCTCATACGGAAAGAGCTCACCGACAAAGGGGTCGATTTCGAGGGGATCCAGAATGCCACCCGCTCCCAGCCGGATGCTCTGCTCACTGGATTCCCTACAGCGATCCCCTTCGGATGGTGGCACTCGCAGACGAAGCGCTCCCAGAAGGCTGTTGATGAAGCCAATAAGGGAGGGAAGAAAGGTGGGGGTAAGGATGCTCGTGAGCTGAATGCGACGCGGGATGAATTTCTTGGTTACTACGTCATGAATCCTGCGGAGTCGCGTTCTGCGAGACTGTTCACGTCGGAGATTATTGCGACTGGTGTGTCTGAGCGTCGTCGTATGGCTGGGAAGACGGATCCGCTCTTCGCGGCGACCAGTAATAAAACGACGATTCGGGGAGTAAAGCTTTCCACTCTGGGAATTGGGTCATTGCCTCCGCTTGATATTTCTGAGGCTCCATCAGATTTAACGTACAACTCTATCGTGGGGAAGGCTTTCTTCTCCCTTGCTGGGTTGAGGACATTCGCCTTCTCTCGCCCGGAGCCTGCGCGAGCGCTGGTGGTCAGCCTGACCCTGCTGCTGTACCGACTGCTGCAGGAACGGCTGGACTTGCGCGCAGGGGCGGAGCTGCGTCTGCGTGAACCGGGCCTCGAGGTCAAGGTCGAGAGGCACGGAGCGCCCTCCGAACCCCTCGCACTGCCGGAGGTCGACGAGCTGGTGGACCTCGTGCGTGACCTGGGCCAGGAGATCGGTTGGAACGGCGCCACCGTTGTCACGATCACCCACGACTCCCCGCTGGGAAAGATCATCCTGGACGTCGACGGGCGCAAGACCGACGGACGCAGCGATGACTGATCTGACCATCACGGCCTCATTCCCCCTCGGAGAGTTCAATGCGCACAATGGAGAGGGGCGTGCCGAATGGCCGCCGGCTCCAGCGCGGGTACTGGCCGCGATGCTGTCTGCCGCCCATGGCCTCGGAGAAGGCATCACCGAGGTCGAGGCACTCTTCCGGTGCCTTCCTCCACGAATCACCGCCCCTCCGGCCGGTGAGCGTCAGATCGGTTACCGGCGGTGGGTCCCCGTCAACAATGAGTTGAAGACGGACAAGAACGGTTCGCCGACCGGGATTGTCGACCGAAACGACCGTCTTCTGGAGAAGCAGGCGAAGGATCCCGAGTGCGGCATGATGGTCGGTACCGGCGCGGACGACGTCGTGCGTTGGACCTTCGCTGCCGATGGTCCGGCCGATCTGGGCATTCTGCAGAAGGTGGCGCGGTCCGTGGAGTACCTCGGGCGTCCAACCTCACCCGTGCTGCTCGACGTCGTCGACGGTGCTGTCGAGGTGCCACCTGGCCATTCCTGTTGGGAACCGGACCCGACGGGCTGGATTCAACTCCGGGTGGGAACAGAAGGACTCCTGGCTGCTTTGGACGCCCGAGAGGAGGAGCGGCGCCGCAGCACCGTGACGGGGACGCATCCATATATGAGCGTGCGACCCACCGCTCTCTATCGGCTCGTGGATGGGAGGTCCGGTGATGGGGCTGCGCCTGATACTCGGGAGCTGCTGCGCACGTGCTTGCTCTACCGAATGCTCCACAGTGGCAGGCAAGGGGCAGTTCTGGTGCATGCCTCCGATGCTGCTCTCGTCACGGAGCAGCTGCGAGACTCCCTTGGGGAGGCGGGCTGGATGCTGCCACTCATCGGTGGGTTGGGTCGCCGTCACCTGCCCGTCCTGCGGGGGGTGCTCGTGGCCGGGGGTTCTCGGCTTGCCTCCGTGGGACTCGCGGTGAGAACGGGGGTGGTGGAGGCCAGACTTGCCGAGACCAGGACATTGGCTTCCCTGCCTCGAGTTCTGCGGGCCGCTACGGCTCCTTCGTTACGGTGGACCACTGTTGTGCCGACGGCGGAGGAGCCTGAAGGCATCATGGACATACTGGAGGAATGCGCCTCGGGGCTCGGCTGCAGACTCGTTGGGGCTGAGCGTCACTCCGATTCACGAAGCGACGGAGGTGTCGATGTGCAGGAGAACAACGGGCGCTGGCACGTCTCGATCGCCTTCGACGCGGTGGTGCCCGGGCCGGTTGTCTTCGACGGCTCCCTCATGGTTCCCCTGGGGTCCACCACCTTGGCAGTGAACCCACGGCGACCTCGAGCCGACTAACATCGCAGGTCAGCCAGTGTCAGCCCCGCGCATGCGGGGGTAGAGGGTGGTACGACCCCTCCCAGCTGGACTCCGACGGGTCAGCCCCGCGCACGCGGGGGTAGAGGGTCGAACACCCCCGACGGCTCGGTGGAGCGTACGTTAGCCCCGCGCACGCGGGGGTAGAGGCTGGAAGCACCGCCAAGTCGCGGGGCCCGCGACGTCAGCCCCGCGCATGCGGGGGTAGAGGGCACATCACCGGCAGGGGCAGCATCCCGCTCAGGTCAGCCCCGTGCATGCGGGGGTCGAGGGATCAAAGGCCACCAAGGCCATGGTGTCGTCCGGTCAGCCCCGCGCACGTGGGGGTCGAGGTAGCGAATCGACGTGCTGAACCAGGTGTCGGCTGTCAGCCCCGTGCATGCGGGGGTAAAGGCGTGAAGTCGAAGCCGTGCACCGCGCGGTTCTTGTCAGCCCCGCGCACGCGGGGGTAGAGGCGAGCACACCAGCCCGCACCTGGTGGCCGGCTCGTCAGCCCCGCGTACGCGGGGGTATAGGGATGATGGCGGCGGCCAGCGAGGTGATCATGACGCGGCGGCGGCCGGTCTCAGTCATGGTGTTCCTTCCCGAGAGGATGTACCCTGACCAGGAGGGCGGGGATTGAAGATGCTAGTTCCATTTTCAATCCCCGCCGTCTCTCACTTCCGGTGCTTGCCGTTACCGTCCGGCGGCCAGGTGAGCCGCAGTGCGTCAGCCTCGCGTAAGCGGGGTACACGGACCTGCGGCTGACGCTGTCATGGGCAGGACCTGAGATGAGGGCGCCCGGCCCGGCCACCAAGACCTCGGCAGACCTCGCGGAGTCGAGCCCGTCGGCGGCTCAGTGTCCACGGTGCTGACATTAGCGGTCCCGCCGTCGAGGCGCCCAGCGGAAATCGTTGGAATTCCGCGGTTCTTTCTTGGATTGTGGTACCGGAGTGGCGTTAATGTCAGCCTTGTGGACATTGACGCCCCGCCAGGCGGCCGTGAACGCCCTGCTCCTCAGCCGGCCGCGACCTCGAAGGTTCCGACCCGCTCCGCGATCCCCGCCGCTAGGTCCTCGATCATCCTGGCGTCGTGGAGGCGTGTCCGCCAGCCCTCCGGGATTGCGCTGCGCCCGTAGAGCGCCCCCGCCAGCTGCCCATAGATGGCCCCGACGGTGTCGGCGTCGTCCCCCAGGTTCACGGCCAGCAGCGCCCCGTCGAGGAAGGTATCGGTGCGGGCGAGGGCCCACAGCACCGCCTCCAGACTGTGCAGGACGTAGCCCGACGACGAGATCTCCTCGCGCTCCTTAACCCGGTAGGAGCCGCCCAGGATTGACGCCAGCGCGGGGCTGGTCACCTGCTCGGCCAGGCCCACGGCCACCGCGTACAGCTCTGCGTGAGACGCCCCCTGGATGGCGGCTGCGATCAGGCGTCCGTAGGCCCCGCACGCCTCGACGCACTCGACGGCCGGATGGGTGGTGCGTGAGCTGTCGGCGCAGAATCGTCCCGCTGCCTCGAGGTCGTCGCAGAAGGCCATCGCGACCGGTGCCAGGCGCATCAGCGACCCGTTGCCCGCGCTCATCCCACCGGCCGTCTCACGGTAGGGCTCGCCGGTGGCCTCGAACTCTCTCAGGGCGGTCAGGGTCTGGTTGCCGATGTCGAAGCACCGGCCCGTGCTGCTGAGGTACCCGTCGCGGTACCAACGGACGAACCGGCCCAGCTGGTCGCCCGGATCGTAGGTTCCGGTCTCCACCAGGCTCGCTGCGATGCACAGCGCCATGGACGTGTCGTCCGTCCACTGCCCTGGCGCCAGACCGAATACCCCGCCGCCCACCATGTCGGTGACGGGCGGGAAGGAGCCGCGCGGCTGGAACTCCACGGTGGTACCCAGGGCGTCGCCCACCGCCAGCCCCAGGAGGCTGCCCACCATCCGATCCTCATGCATGGGGTCACAGTACAGAGGATGGGCGGAGGACGACCGGGAATGACGGCCCACGGGTGGCTTCTCGGAGCCGGACCGGCCGGTTCCGGGCGGTCCGGGCCCCCCGCCGGGACTCCGCCGTCGGGCCCGGCCTACTTGGTGGGGGCGCGGCCCAGGGTGAGGTAGCCGGGAAGCGTCTGGTCCTGGCCGGCGCTGGAGAAGCGCAGCGGCTGGCCTGAGTCGAGCGGGTTGACCACGCGCACCAGGATCGTGTTCTCCCCGGCCGGGTCCGCCGGGAGCTGCCCGGAGAAGGTCTGGGTCTTGCCGACCGCGACCTTGCGCAGGTCGCCGCTGAGCGTGGTGCGTCCGACCTCCATGCCGTTGGAGGTGTTGATGGCCACCGCCTCCACGTTCCAGTTGTAGTAGAAGGGCGCCACCCCGTTGTTGGCGATCTGCACCTCGACCTTGCCGTTGCGCATCCGCCAGCGCGCCACCGCCAGGTCGTAGCCGGTCTCGGCGGAGGCCTGCACGGTCCGCTCGCGCTCGGGGCCGTTGAGGGTCGTGGTGAAGGCCCAGTTGTCCACCAACCAGCTCGCGTGCGTGGCCTTGATGGAGGCGTTGATGTCCACCGTTCCTCCGTTGGAGCCCGAGGCCATGCAGCTGCCCGGGTTGCGCACGGAGCACTCCTGGATGCCCGGGTAGACCTCGCCGCCGATGGGGTGCTGCTGCCAGGCCTGGTCCGCCTTGGCCTCCTTCAGCTTCGGCAGGAAGTGCCAGTCGGCGGTGTCCATCGTGGCGTAGCCGAAGGAGTCGTCGTGGTAGCCGACGCCGCGCTTGACCGTCTCCGCGGACGGGTATCGCGCCAGCGTCGGCGTCACCTGGAAGGCGCCGTCCCAGGTGTCGATGAGCGTGTTCTGGTTCGCCGCCGACGGCATCCAGTTCTCGCCGGAGGGGTTCTCCCCGGAGACCTTGCCGTTCATCGGGTAGGTGTGCCCCTCACCCCAGAAGCCCACCAGGCCGTGGGTGATGAAGGCCAGGCGCGGGTCGCCGTCGTACTGCTGGCCCAGGGCCGAGACGAAGCCGGTGAGCATCGACATCATCTCGGGGTCGTTGTAGTCCGGCGCCAGCGACTGGCCCGGTGCGTTGCCGTTGAACGTGTACTCGTGGGTCGGCACCGCGTGGGAGCTCAGCAGATAGGCCGGGATGCCGCTGGGGCGCCCGGGGTAGTCGACGTAGAAGCGCAGCACCGCCTGGTGCCCGCGCGAGGCGATGGCGTTGAGGTGTGCATCGAGTTTGTCCCATGCGTACGAGCCGGGTCCGGTGACGACGTCGCTGACCGGCAGCGTCAGCCACTCCATCGTGTGGGGCGGGGCGTTGTCCTGCAGTGCCGGTGAGTGGGAGGCGTCCGCCGGCGCGAAGGGCATCATGCCCTTGAGCGGGTTGGCCTCCGGGGTGGCCGCCGCGGAGACCTCCGTCCAGGCCCGGTTGCAGTTGCAGGCCCGGAACCCGGTGGCCAGGGACACCACGGCGACCAGCGCCATGAGGATGGCGCCCAGGCGCGGCTTGCGTCCCCTGCGGAGCCGGTCGAGCACCTGGTGTCCCAGGGAGGGCGTGCGATCGGAACCTGGGCCGTGCGATTGCTGCGCGGCCGCCGACGTGGAGCCGGAAGCTGCTGCAGAAATGGTCTCGTCGTGCTGTGAATCGATCATGAAAACTTGTCAGGTAGGGACTTGGGCGTGGGTAAACCCTACCGGCCAGTTGAGCGGTCCACCTGTGCTATCGCTGACAACGTGCTCGGTTGACGGGGTGAAGGGTCTGTGCCACCCGTACTTTTGGAGGACATGAGAATTTCGCGCTGCGCCGCGTTCTGGCCGTGTTCTGGCCGCATTCCGGCAGCGGTTCGGCTGCGGGCCGGCGTCGGCGGGCGTCGCTATGCGGGACGAGATTGCCGCTGCGCGTATAAGCGGCAATGATGACTCCGTGCGCGTCTTCAATTTCTCCGCCGGTCCCGCCCAGCTCCCTCTGCCCGTCCTCGAACAGGCCGCCTCCGAGCTCACCAGCTGGGGCGGATCGGGAATGTCCGTCCTGGAGGTCTCCCACCGCGGAGCCGACTTCGTGGCCTGCGCGGCCGACGCCGAGGCCACCCTGCGCCGCCTCCTGTCCGTTCCCGAGGGCTACCGTGTGCTCTTCCTTCAGGGCGGGGCCAGTGCCCAGTTCGCCGGCATTCCCCTCAACCTGACCGCCCCCGGCGATACGGTCGCCTACCTCAACACCGGCCAGTGGTCCGCCAAGGCCATCAAGCAGGCCGGAGCCTACGAGCTCGACGTCGTCGTGCCGGCCGACGAGGCCGCCTCCTCTTACACGACCACCCCCGAGCCCGGCTCCTTCACGGTGCCCGAGACCGCCCGCTACCTGCACTACACGCCCAACGAGACCATCGGCGGCGTCGAGTTCGACTACGTGCCCGAGGCCGGCGAGGTCCCGCTGGTGGCCGACTTCTCCTCCACGATCCTCTCGAGGCCCATCGACGTCTCCCGCTACGGCCTCATCTACGCCGGGGCTCAGAAGAACATGGGGCCCTCGGGCCTGGCCGTCGTCATCGTGCGCGAGGACCTGCTGGGGCGGGCCCGCCCGGTGACCCCCACCGTCCTGGACTACCAGAAGATGGCCGACGCCGACTCCATGCTCAACACGCCCCCCACCTTCGCCATCTACCTGCTGGGGCTCATCGGCCACTGGATCGAGGACGGCGGCGGCCTGGAGGCAATGGCCGAGCGCAACCGCGCCAAGGCCGAGCTCCTCTACGGCTACATCGACTCCTCCGACTTCTACGCCAACCCCGTTCAGGAGCGCTCGCGGTCCTGGATGAACGTGCCCTTCACCCTGGCCGACCCCGCCCGCGACGCCGACTTCCTGGCCGGCGCCGAGGCCGCCGGGCTCACCAACCTCAAGGGGCACCGCTCCGTGGGCGGCATGCGCGCCTCCATCTACAACGCCATGCCGATTGAGGGCGTGCGCGCCCTCATCGACTACATGACCGACTTCGCCGCCCGGGCCTGAGCGCCCGCCGGCCCGCCGGCCCCTGCCACAACCTTCCCCCCGGACCGCTCTGCAGAAAGTACTTCCGTGACCACCAGCAGCGTTGACCACAAGTTCCGCATCCGCACCCTCAACGCCATCTCCGGTGCTGGCCTGTCCCGCCTGCCCGACGAGCTCTACGAGGTCGGCGGCTCCGTGGAGGAGCCCGACGCCCTGCTGGTGCGTTCGACCAAGCTCCACGACACCCCCATCGAGGACTCGGTCCTGGCCGTGGCCCGGGCCGGCGCCGGCACGAACAACATCCCGGTCGAGGCGCTCACCGAGCGCGGCGTGCCCGTGTTCAACACTCCCGGCGCCAACGCCAACGCCGTCAAGGAGCTGGTCCTGGCGGGACTGTTCATCGCCTCGCGCAACCTCATCCCGGCGGCCCGCTTCGCCCACACCCTCGAGGGCGACGACGCCGAGATCGCCAAGGCCGTCGAGGCCGGCAAGAAGCAGTTCGTCGGATTCGAGCTGCCCGGTCGCACGCTCGGCGTCATCGGCCTGGGGGCCATCGGTGTGCAGGTGGCCAACGCCGCCCTGGGGCTGGGGCTCAACGTCGTCGGCTTCGACCCGGGTATCTCCGTGGAGCACGCCTGGCACCTGAGCGCCGAGGTCGAGCGGGCTGACTCCATGGAGGAGGTCTTCCGCCGCGCCGACATCCTCACCGTTCACGTGCCCCTCATCCCCGCCACCCGCGGACTGGTGAGCACCCAGCGCCTGGCCCTCATGAAGGAGACCGCGGTGCTGCTCAACTTCGCGCGCGCCGAGATCGTCGACACCGACGCCGTCGTGGCCGCCCTGGACGAGGGCACGCTGCGCGGCTACGTGTGCGACTTCCCCTCCACGCAGGTCCACAAGCACCCCAAGTGCATTTCCCTGCCCCACCTGGGCGCCTCCACCAAGGAGGCCGAGCGCAACTGCGCCATCATGGCCGCCGACTCCCTGCGAGGCTTCCTCGAGGACGGGCAGGTCCACAACTCGGTCAACTTCCCCGAGGCCGTCATGACGCGTCAGGAGGGCACGCACCGGCTCGTCATCGTCAACCGCAACGTGCCCAACATGGTCGGCCAGGTCTCCACGATCGTGGCCCAGCACGGGCAGAACATTGCCAACCTGCTCAACAAGTCGCGCGGCGAGCTGGCGGTGACGCTGGTCGACGTCGAGGGCGAGATCGAGCCCAAGGTCCTGGAGGAGCTGCGCGCGATCGACGGCGTGCTGTCCGCGCGCGGCATCTGAGCCGGGGGCCCCGCGCTGCCGGGGGCATATCTGCACGGCCGAGGACATCCTGCGCGTGCGGGGACATTTCTGTGCGGCCGGGGGCATTCGACGCCGTCGGGGACAGCATTCCCGTCCCCAGACGCGCAGGATGGCCCTGGCCGGAAGGACACGCACCCGGCCGCGCGGAATGTCCCCGCCGTGACGACGTCCTGTCACATGTCCGTGGGAGCCTGCCGGTGCCCGAGTCCCTCGGCCACCTCGTCCATGAGGTCCAGGACGTCCTGAGCCCTCCAGGCTCGGCGGCCCCGGGAGACCTGGTATCCCCGAACGACACCAGCGGTCTCCAGACGCTCCAGCGCGCGCCGCGCCGCCTGCTCCGAGACTCCTGCTGCGTTGGCAGCCCCGCGAACATCCGTCACCGGCTGGGAGACCAGATGGCGTACGAGGTCACGGTCGGGGGTCCCAGCACGGGAGGACACACGATCCTGCATCTGCCTGTGCACGTCGTCGAGCTCCCGGCTCGCCCAGGCCCCGAGCTCCGCGGCGCGCTGCGCCGCATCGATGAACAGCTCGACCACCGCCAGCGGCGCCCCTGCTCGGTACTTGTCCAGGGCTCGGAAGTAGGTCCCTACATCGGTCAGGAGGATCGCCGACAGCGGCAGTGGTGCGTTGAGGCACAGTCCTTCCCCCGACAGGATGACGTGAATCAGCGCCCGCCCGGTGCGGCCGTTGCCGTCCGCGAAAGGATGGATCGTCTCCAGCTGGGCGTGCGCCAGCGCCGCCTTGGTCAAGGGCGGCAGGTCCGAGCGCCGTAAGAAGGAGAGCAGATCCTCCAGTGCGCTCGGCACTCGTTCATGGTGAGGCGGGACGAACATGGCGCCTGCCGGGGATAGGTCCGAGCCACCGATCCATACCGGCTCTTGCCGGAGCCGGCCCGCGATGGTTGGGGCCGAGTCCCCCAGCAGGGCCTGATGCATGGACAGCAGGGAGCTGAGGCCCAGGGGCCAGGGTGCTGCGGTGGCCGCCTCCATCGTTCGGGTGTTGGCCACGATGAGGGCGGCGTTTCCACTGCTGCGGTCGCCGCCGAAGGTCTCCTCCTCCACGATGCGGCGTGCCGACGACGTCAGGCGCTCAATGCGCGAGGACGCGCTCGACTCGCTGCGCAGAAGCAGGGGTGTGAAGGGAAGCAGGGTGCAGGCCGCCGTCGTATCGAAGCGCGTGATGGCGGACACTGCTGCCGCTTCACGTGCCATGACCTCGGTGGGGAGCTCGATGGCGGCGTCGGCGATATTCGGTACGACGGCCGAGTCGTAGGTGCGTGGCAGACGAGAGCGCTGCCGAGCGCTGAGAGCAGCGCCGTCCCGGGGGCGCCAGGGCAGGGTCTCCCAGGTCACGCGCGGCCATGAGGCAGCTGCGGCTGCATCATCCATTTCTGACACCCCCGGTCGATCTGATGACAGTTCACCACCATAAGTGTCAACAGAATGCGTGTCGAGTCTTGTGCGTACTGAGGCCGGGGCACATCCTGCGCGTGCGGGGACATTTCTGTGCGGCCGGGGACATTCTCTTTCGGCGGGGGACGTCTCGCGCGTGCGGGGACGGGATTGCTGTCCCCGACGGCGTCGAATGCCCCCGCCCGGAAGGACACGCACCCGGCCGCGCGCAATGTCCCCGTCGGTGGTGACGGCCTGCCGGATGGAGGTGCCCCGAGTTCGAGGACGCACCTGAGGGCTCCCGGTCTGTGCCCGCAGGGGCCGTGCTCGTGGCCTCAGGTGCGTCCTCGACGACGTGCGGCTCACCTGTCTGTGCACAAGGAGTGACAGGGCAACGGGTGGGGTGCGCCGGCGACGGATCCAGGGCTCGGCTGTCCGCACGCATGGAATGACGGGGGGCGTGGCCGCGACGGACTTTGGGACCGGTTGCCCGCACGAGGCGTTGCAGGACAACGATAAGGTGCGTCCGTGACAGGCCCCTGGGGTCAGCTACTCCCACGCAAGGAGTGGCAGAGGGACGGCAGGGTGCGCCGGCGAGGGACCCCGGGTAGTTGCCCGCACGAGGCCTTGCAGGACAACGGCGAGGTGCGTCCGTGACGGACCTTGGGGTCGGTTGTCAGCGCGAGGCACGGTAGGACGGTGACAGCGGGGCCGTCCTCACGCGCCGGGCCGGCCACGCCCCCGGGCCGATGTTGATCGTCGCAACACGACTCCATCGAAAGGACATGGTCGGTGTCCCAGGCCAGGAAAGCCTGGGGACCGACCAGTCACCTGAGCGAAGGGATCAACCAGAGCGTGGCGCCTGAACCTCCAGGCGCTCAGTTGACGCCTCCGCCTCCGCCGCCAGGATTGGGGTTGCCCGGTTGCTGGTTGTCGCCGCCTCCGCCGTCCTTACCGCTGGAGACCGTGAGGTTAACGGTCGAACCGGCGGGCACTTGGTCTCCGGCCTTCGGGCTCGTACCGATGACCTTACCGGCGTCCACCTTGTCAGAGGACTTGTAGTCCACGGTGACGTTGAGTCCGAGCTTCTGCAGTTCGGCAGTTGCCTCCTCGACGGTCTTGCCGTTGAGGTTCTTGGGAATCGTCACGGGACCGTTCGGCGCCTGCGTGGCCGCGCCGCTGGAGAAGTGCACGGTGATTGTGTCTCCCGAGGAGGCGCTGGAGCCCGCGGCCGGGTCGGAGGAGACGGCCTTGCCGCGCTCGACCTCCGCCGAGGCGACGTCGTCGCCCTTCTTGAACTGCAGGCCGGCGTCCTCAATGGTCTTCTTCGCCGTGGCCTCGTCCTGACCGGAGACGTCGGGGACGGAGGTATTGCCGGTGGAGAGCACCAGGTCCACCGTGGTGCCGCGCGCAACGGAGTTCCCCGCCGGCGGGTTGGTGTAGATGACCCGGTCCTTGGCGACCGTGGCGGAGTCCTCCTGAGAGGTGTTTCCGCCCTCGAGCCCGGCGTCCTTGAGGGCCTTGCGGGCGTCCTCCTGGGTCTTGCCGGTCAGGTCGGGAACCTTGACCATGGCGGATCCGGTGGAGAAGTGGACGGTGACGGTGGAGTTCGGCTCGACCTTCGTGCCCTTGCCCGGGTCGGAGGAGACGGCCAGGCCCGCGCTGACCTCCTCGTTGGCGACCTCGTCCTTGGCGAACTTCAGGCCGGCGCCCTCGATGGTCTTCCTGGCCGATTCCTCGTCCTGACCGGAGGTGTCGGGGACCTCCACCTTGCTGATGGTGGGGCTCGGCGTCGGGGTCGGGTGAGAGTCGAAGGCCCCGGAGGCCCACAGCCCGCTGGCGACGGCCAGGGCCATGAACAGCAGGAACACGAGGATCCAGACCCAGGCGTGGCTCTTGGGCTTCTCCTCGGGCTCCTCGGCCTCCTTGGCCGCCTGCATCGGAGAGGGCTCGGAGGCCACCTGGGCGAAGGTGGAGGTGGGCTGAACCGGCTCGGCCTCCGGTGAGGCCATGACCGAGGTGGCCGGGGACCAGGAGTCGGCGGCCGGCGCGGCCACGGACAGGCCTCGGACGGCCGCCTGCAGGTCGGCGCGCATGTGGGCGGCGTCCTGGTAGCGGTCCTCGCGGCTCTTAGCCAGCGACTTGAGGATCACCCGGTCCAGGGACTCGGGCACATCGGCCGCCAGGGACGAGGGGCGCTTGGGGATCTCCCGCACGTGCTGGTAGGCGATGGCCACGGCGGAGTCGCCCTGGAAAGGCGGCTGGCCGGTGAGCAGCTCGTAGAGAAGACAGCCGGTGGAGTACAGGTCCGAGCGGGCGTCCACGGACTCGCCGCGAGCCTGCTCCGGGGAGAGGTACTGGGCGGTGCCCACCACCGTGTGGGTCTGGGTGACCGTGGAGGCGGAGTCCTCAATGGCCCGCGCGATGCCGAAGTCCATGACCTTCACCGCGCCGGTGGAGGTCAGCATGATGTTTCCGGGCTTGATGTCACGGTGGACGATCCCCACCCGGTGGGAGTACTCCAGGGCGTCCAGGACTCCGGAGACGATCTCCGCCGCCTCCGCGATCGGGACGGCCTCGCCCTCGCTGAGGAGCTCACGCACCGTGTGCCCCTCGACGTACTCCATGACGATGTAGGGAACGGTACGGCTGGCGCCACCGGGCTGGAGGAGCTCCTCCTCCCCGGAGTCGTAGACGGCGACGACGGCGGGGTGGTTGAGGGCCGCCGCGGACTGGGCCTCTCGGCGGAAGCGGGCCTGGAAGGTGGGGTCGCCGGCGATGTCCGAACGCAGCAGCTTGATGGCCACGACCCGCGACAGGCGAGTGTCGTAGCCGAGGTGCACCTCTGCCATACCACCACGTCCGATGAGGTCGCGGATCTCGTAACGGCCCGCGAGGACCTGGGGGAACTGACTGGTCACAGTACCTCCTTGACAGGGATGCTCAGCATCAAGGCTGGCATGACCTGATGCGCATGGGCAAGCGTACCCGTGCTGTGCAGGGTGATGAGCGCGAGCGCCGGGATGACGACCCTCAGCGTCAGCAGGTTGAGGCCAAGGAAGGAGCGCCCTGAGGCGTGCCGGGCGGTGCGCGACGGCGTCGGCTCCTCGGCCGCGTGACGGCCGGGACGCACGGTGGCCGGCCGGGGCAGCTCACGGGTCTGCGGGCCACGGCGACCGGTGGCCTCCCAGCTGAGCGCCTCACGGGGATCCCACGCGTCCGTGGGGAGGTTCACCACCGCCCGGTCCAGGGCGCGGGCCACCTCGCGGGCGGAGTGCGGCCGGTCGGAGGGCTTCTTGGCGAGCAGCTTGAGGATGATGGCCTGGACCTGGGGCGGGACGGCGTCGGGGAGGGCGGGCACCTCCTCGTTGACGTGCGCGAAGGCGATATCGACCTGGGTGGCTCCGCTGAAGGGGCGTCGCCCCACCAGGGCCTCGTAGGCGATGATGCCCAGCCCGTAGAGGTCGCCGGCCGGGGTGGCCATGTTCCCCATGGCCTGCTCGGGGGCGAGGTACTGGGCGGTGCCCATGACCATGCCGGAGGCCGTCAGGGGGCGCTGGTTGATGCCGGTGGAGATGCCGAAGTCGGTGAGCTTGGCCAGGCCCTCGCGGTTGATGAGGATGTTGGAGGGCTTGACGTCCCGGTGGACGACGCCGGAGTCGTGGACGACCTGCAGGGCGCGGGCCACCTGCGCCAGGACCGGCAGGATCTCCGCGGGTGACAGGGTCCCCTTCTCGGCGATGATGTCGGACAGGGCGCGCCCCTGGACGAGCTCCATGATGAGCCAGCCGGTCCCGTCCTTCTCCCCGGAGTCCAGGACGACGGCGAGGTTCGGGTGGCGTAGCCCCTTGGAGTTCTTGGCCTCCGCACGCAGGCGGGACAGGAAGATCTCGTCACCGGTCAGCTCGGGGCGCAGGATCTTGGCGGCCACGGCACGTCCCGAGCGCAGGTCGGTGGCGCGCCACACCTGGCCCATGCCGCCCAGAGCGATCTGCTCGACCAGCTCGTAGCGGCCCTGGAGCTGGAGCCCGGCAACAGGTTTCACTGGTTCACCGCCGCATCGATGACCTGGGCGGCGACGGGGCCGGCGACCTTGCCGCCGGTGGCGCCGTCCTCGGTCTCGGCATTGCCGTCGAGCACGACGGCCAGGGCGATCTCAGGCTTGTCGATGTCGGTGCCGGCGAAGCCCACGAACCAGGTGGTGGGGCCGCTGTCGGTGCCGGTCTCGGCGGTACCGGTCTTGCCGGCGACCTGGACCCCGCTGACCTGGGCGCTGGTGCCCGTGCCGGTGGCCACGGCCTCCTGCATGAGGGAGGACAGGGAGGAGGCGGTGGCCGAGTCGATCGGGGTGCGGGCCACCTTCGTGGAGGTGGAGCTGACCTCGTTGAGGTCGGGGTCCAGGATGCGCGAGACCAGGTAGGGGGTCATCTGCTCGCCCTTGTTGGCCACGGTGGCGGCCACCATCGCCATCATGAGCGGGGTCGCCTGCACCGAGGCCTGACCGATGCCGGCCATGGCGGTCTGCGCCTGGGAGTCGTTGTGCGGGTAGGTCGACGGCGTGACCTTCAGCGGGATGGACAGGTCGGAGTCGAAGCCCCAGTTCTTCGCCTCCTTGGAGAGCTCCTCCTCACCGACGTTCATGGCCAGCTGGGCGAAGGGGGTGTTGCAGGACTCGGCGAAGGCTTTGGAGAAGGTGGTCCGACCGCCGCCGCAGGACTCCCCGCCGTAGTTCTCCAGGGAGTGGCTGGTGCCCGGCAGGGTGATGGTGTCGGGGGCGTCGACCTCCTGATCCGGGGTGATCTTGCCGGTGCGCAGCGCCGCCGCCGTGGTGAGGATCTTGAAGGTCGACCCCGGCGGGTAGCGGTTGCCGGCGATGGCCCGGTTGTCCAGGGGGCGGGAGGAGTCCTGGCTGAGAGTCGTGTTGGCCTCGTTGGCGGCGTTCCCGTTGCGGGTCGCGAAGGCCGAGGGGTCGTAGGAGGGGGTGGAGACCAGGGCGAGGATGGCCCCGGTCTTGGGGTCCAGGGCCACGACGGCGCCCTCGCGGCCGCCCAGGGCGTCGTAGGCGGCCTGCTGGATCTCGGGCTTGATGGTCAGCTCCACGGCCCCGCCCCGCTGGGAGTCACCGGTGATGAGGGTCTTGATCCGGGAGGAGAACAGGGAGGGGTCGTCCCCGTTGAGCACGGAGTTGCCCTCCTTCTCCATGCCGGTCATGGAGGCGAAGGCGGGCGAGAAGTACCCGGTCACCGGGGCGTAGAGCGGCCCGTTGGCGTAGATGCGCTGGTAGTCCTCAGAGCCCTGACCGTCGTCGGACTTCTGGGTGCTGGCGATCGTGGTACCGCCGGCCAGGAGGATCGGGCCCCGCTCGGTGTCGAAGTTGCGGCTGACGGTGCGGCGGTTGCGCGGATCGGAGTTGAGGGCCCCGTTGGCCGACCACGACTCCCACACGGACGGACGGGCCAGGCCCTGGACGCTCGTGACGGACAGGGCCAGCGTGGCGAACATGACCAGCACCAGGAAGGCGACCTGACGGATCTGTCGGTTCATGGCAGCTGCCTCCTGTCAGAGTCCTCAGTGAAGCCCGGGGCCCGCGATGAGCGCAGGGTCGCCCCGTCCGGTGCGGTGTGCGGCGGAGGCGGCGCCTCCGGGCTGACGGCGACGGCGGGGCGGGCGTCATCCGCCAGGTCGCCGAAGCCGGGTGCGGGCGATGGGGACGCGTAGCCCCCGGCGTCGGCAGGTGTCGTTCCGGTGGGCGCGTCGCCGGCGGCCTCCGGCGTCGTCTCCTCGGCTCCGGCGTCCTGGACCCGACGGCGCAGGGACAGCGGCAGCTCGGCGGTGTCGATGATCCGCGGCGCGTGGGTGGCCGGACGCCGGGCGGCGTCGGACAGGCGCAGCAGAAGGGCCAGGATGATCCAGTTGGCGATGAGCGAGGAGCCACCGTAGGCCAGGAAGGGCAGGGTCAGTCCCGTCAGCGGAATGAGCCGGGTGACGCCGCCGATGACCACGAAGATCTGCAGGGCGATGGCGAAGGACAGGCCCACGGCCAGGAGCTTGCCGAAGCCGTCGCGCAGCGAGACCGCCGTGCGCAGTCCCCGCTGGATGAGCACGAGGTAGAGCACGAGGAGGACGAGCGTGCCGGTCAGGCCCAGCTCCTCACCCAGTGAGGCGAAGATGAAGTCGGAGTTGGCGAAGGTGACCAGGGTCGGTGAGCCCTTGCCCCAGCCGGCGCCCATGAGCCCGCCGGTGGACATCCCGAACATGCCCGTCAGCAGCTGCCAGGAACCGCCGGCGGCGTTGTACACGGCGTCATCGGTGGCGTGGAGCCAGCCGTTGATGCGCTGCTGGACGTGGTGGAGGTGCGTGGCCGCGAACCAGGCCGCTGGGAGGAACAGGGCGGCGCCGATGAGCAGCCAGGAGGGCCGGTCGGTAGCCACGTACAGGACGACGACGAACAGGCCGAACAGCAGCACCGAGGAGCCTAGGTCCTTCTGGAGGACCAGGACGCCGATGCTCACGCCCCACACGATGAACAGGGGGCCCAGGTGCCGGGCGCGCGGCAGGCTCATCCACAGGACCTTGCGACCCGCCAGAGCCAGGTTGTCCCGGTTGGCCACCAGGTAGGAGGCGAAGAAGACCGCCAGCAGCACCTTGGACAGCTCGGCCGGCTGGAAGCTCATCGGTCCGATCCGGATCCAGATGCGGGCGCCGTTGATGCTCTGGCCGATCCCCGGGATGAAGGGCAGGACGAGGAAGACCAGGCCGGACCACATGGCCCAACGGTCCCAGCGCCTCAGACGCCGGTAGTCGCGCAGCAGCAGGAGCGTGGCGGCGAAGAGGATGACGCCCAGCAGCGTCCAGACCAGCTGCTTGGAGCCGACGTAGAACTGCCACTGCTCGTTGACCTCGTAGGCCAGGTCCAGGCGCCGGATCATCGCCAGACCGATCCCGTTGAGCGCCACCGCCGTCGGCAGGAGGACCGGATCGGCCCATGGGGCGGCGTAGCGCACACACAGGTGCATGAGGACGGTCAGGACGAGGAAGGCGATCGCCACGCCCACGGTCTGCGCCGGGGAGGAGCCGGTGCGGTTGAGGGCGGTGAGCACGAAGCCGCCCAGCCCCAGGACCAGGGCGACGCCGAGCAGCGCCGCCTCCGCCCACCGTCCCGAGTACTTCGCGACGCCGGCCGGTTGGATGGTCGCGACGCCCGCGGGGGCGCCCAGGGGGCCGGGAGCAGCAGTCATCTCACCCCTCCTGCCCGGGCTTGGCGGGCTGGGTCGGTGCGGCTGAGGTCGGCGACGGAGCGGCGGAGGGCGGGGAGATGGAGGACGAGGGCTTGGCCGTGGGACTCGAGGTGCCCTGCGGGGTGGCGGCCTGCTTGCGGTAGGAACGGACCGTCTTGTCCACGTAGGTCTCCGCGGCGCTCATCGACGGCTGGGTGACGGTGGCCTGGAGCCGCTCGCGGATGTTGTGGTCGAGGCTTTCCACGGGCAGGTCCGCGTAGGTCTTGACCGAGTGGCTCAGCTTGAGCGGGCCGACGGACTGGGGGATCCCCTGGTAGATGGCGACCTCGCCCTTGTAGGTGGAGACGTAGTAGCGGGTCTGGGTCCAGCGGTAGAACAGGGCGCTGGCACCGACGAGCGTGGCCAGCAGGACGAGGCTGCCCACGAAAACCCGACGGCGATGGCGGCGTCGGGCCTTCTCCTGGGTGGCGGCCTCGGCGGCGATGGCCTCGCTGACCTCGGAGGACTCCTTGGCGGAGGCGGCCTCGGGCTTGTCCTCCAGGGTGGCCATGAGGGCCGCGGCCTTGGCGGCGGGGCTGGCGGCCTCGGGCTCCTGGGCCTTAGCCTGCTCGTCACCGGCACGGTGGGCGGCGGCGGCGCGCTCCTGGGCGAGGCGCTCGGTGGCGGCGCTGCCCACCACCTGCGGGACGGTCTGGGGCTCGGGGTCGTCCTTGACGACGTCGAAGACGACGGCGGTGACGTTGTCCGGTCCGCCGGCGCGCAGGGCCAGGTCGATGAGCTGGTCGGCGGCCTGACCGGGGTCGGCGACGCCGGCCAGGACCTCACCGATGGTCTCGGCGGTCACCGGGCCGCTCAGGCCGTCGGAGCACAGCAGCCAGCGGTCGCCGGGAACGGCCTCGCGGATCGACTCGTCGAGCTGGACCTCGCCCTCGGTGTCCCCCAGGACGCGCAGGAGGACCGAGCGCTGGGGGTGCTGGCGGGCCTGGTCCCGGGTCAGGCGCCCGGTCTCCACGAGGTACTCCACGAAGGTGTGGTCGGTGGTGACCTGGGTGAGGGTGCCGTCGCGCAGCATGTAGGCGCGCGAGTCGCCCACGTGGACCATGGCGAGCTTGTTGCCGCTGCGCATGACGCCGATGCAGGTGGTGCCCAGGCCGGCGAGGTCGGGGTCCTGCGAGGACAGGGTGACGAGCTCGGTGTGGGCGGCCTGGACGGCGTCCCGCATGAGGCCCAGCAGCTCGCCGGCCTGGTGGGAGTCGGCGTCCAGGGGCATGAGGTGCTCGACGGCGACCGCCGAGGCGATGTCTCCGCCCGCAGGTCCGCCCATCCCGTCGCACAGGAGGCACAGGTGGGGGCCGGCGTAGCCCGAGTCCTGGTTGGACTGGCGGACCAGGCCGACGTCGGAGCGTGCGGCGAAGCGCAGGGAGATGGTCATGAGCGCAGCTCCAGCGTCGTTTGGCCGATTCTGACAGGAATGTTCATGGGGAGCTCCACGGCGCCGTGCACGGGGCGGCCGTCCATCATGGTTCCGTTGGTGGATCCGAGGTCCTCCAACCACCAGGCGCCGTCCTTGGGGAAGACGCGGGCGTGGCGCGATGAGGCGTAGGAGTCATCGAGGACCAGGGTGCAGGAGGGGGAGCGGCCGATGATGATCGACGAGGGGCTCAGGGGCACGGTCGAGCCGGCCAGGGGGCCCTCGGTGATGACCAGGCGGGTGGCGCTGCGGCGCCGACCCCTGGGAGGAGGGCCTGAGGGCTGCTCGGAGCCGCCCATGGAGCGTCGACGCGACGGGCCGGCGACGGGGGAGTCGGCCATATCGCGGCGCATGACGCGCACGATGAGGTACAGGAAGAACCACAGCAGGACTAAGTAGCCCAGCCGCAGGATTGTGAAGGCGAGTGCGCTCAACCGTTGACTCCGCTGTTCTGGGTGCCATCCCAGAACAGGATCTGGGTGCGGCCGATGGTGAGGGTGTTGCCGTCCACGAGCGTGACGGCGTCGACCCTCTGGCCCTCGACGAAGGTTCCGTTGGTGGAGCCCAGGTCGCTGGCGATGGCGTTGCCGTGCGTCAGACGGATCTCCAGGTGACGGCGGGAGACGCCGGAGTCGTCGACGATGATGTCCGCCTCAGAGCCACGCCCGATGACGGTGACCGGTCCGGTGAGCAGGTAGCGCTGGCCGTTGATGTCGACGATCGGGTGCGCCGGGGTGGCGGTGGCGGAGGCGGCCGGGGCGGCGGCGCCGCGCCGCGTGGAGGACTCGATCTCGATCGCCGGGGCGTTGGGGTTGTTGTTGACGAGGAAGGAGACCTCGACCGGGCCGACGAAGGAGTAGCCCTGGTCCGCGGCGTGCGAGGTGGCGACCTCCTCCATCTGGCGCACCATCTCGTCCTGACCCCAGGCGGTGATGCGCTCGATGCTCGGCGGGGTGAGGTGGATGCGGAAGATGTTGGGAACCACGGAGCGGTCGCGGGCGAAGGACGCGGCGCGCTTGTCCATGGTCTCGCGGAGCTTCGAGGCGATCTCGATGGGCTCGATGTCGTCCGAGAAACGGGACATGGCGCGGTTCGTGACGTTCTCGACGCCCTTCTCGAACTTGTCCAGGAATCCCATGGACAGTACCTCCCCCAAATATGGTGTGGCGGCCCCCGGGATGGAGCCGGGAGACGGGACTGTCCCGCCTCGCTATGGGCCTGCACGGACCTGCGTGCAGGCCGATACCGTTCCCATCGTAACGGTAGCGAAGCCATCGCAGGGAAGACGGCCCCCTCTGTGTGAGGTAATTGTGTCGTGAGCGGTCTCACGGCCGGATATGGCGGTGAGGATTGGACGTGGGCCGGGATGGCAGGCTAGTCTCATGCTCGCTTCTCGCGCGAGTGGCGGAATTGGTAGACGCGCACGGTTCAGGTCCGTGTGATCTTACGATCATGGGGGTTCGAGTCCCCCCCCGCGCACAGAACGGAAAGGCCCGGACCAGATGGTCCGGGCCTTTCGCTGTCCCCGGTTCCCGTGTCGGCCGCCTTGCTCGGGTCCCGTAGCGGGGCGGCCTACTCGACGGGGGTGGGTTCTACTACCCGCGCGTGCAGGCGGCGCAGCAGGTACCAGGCGGCCAGGGCCCCGGCCCAGGCGCCGACGGCGTTCTGGCCGACATTGGCCAGCGAAGGGCGCCGCTCCAGCATCGGCAGGAGGCTCTGGAGCACCTCGGCGCTCAGCCCGACCACGCAGCCCACCAGCGCCCACATCCACCAGGGGATGTCCCGCCAGCCCGCGACCGCGCAGAAGGTGGCCGGAGCCAGCATCACCAGGTTGAGGACGATGTCCTTGCCCTCGGAGCTGAGGAAAGCCGGCCCCACGGTGTCCTTGAGCTCGGCGACCTCGCGCCCGGAGGGCCACACCACCGCCACGCAGACGATGGCCAGCAGGATGACCGCCGCGACGCGGGCAATCCGCTCGTGAGAGGCGTGGCGCGGCAGGAGGGCCTCAGAGGACCTCGACCCGGAGGCTCTGCCGCCCGACGGCGAAGCGGCCGACGCCGGCGATGTCCCCCAGGAGGTGTCAGGGGACTCGGCGGACGTCAGTGCGTCGGGCGCGGGCTGCTGGGCGGGCACGCTCACGACGCTACCGCCCGCCTTCCGGGAACCCCGGAAGGCGGGCGGTAACGATCGGAGCACATCGGAGTGCGGGAGCGGCCCCGGCTCAGCAGCAGCTGGCGTTGATCTCCGTCTCGGCCTGCTTGGCCCGGGCGCGCCAGAACTCGCGCTCACTCATCGGGCCGTGCCCGGAACCGTGCCCTGGGCTGTGGGCGCCCCCGTGCCCGTGGGGGCACTGCGCGTGCTCGCGGGCGTAGCGCTCCAGGTAGCGGTCGTAGGCGGACTCGCCGGTCATGTCCCGCCACAGGGTGCGGGCCCGGGTCAGGACCTGTCGGACCCGACGTCGGGCGCTGGGTCGATCCGCCGGCTGCGGCGTCGAAGGAGGAGGTGTCATGACTTCTCCGCGTGGGCCTTGTGCGGGATGAGGGCCGGGTCGCCCACCTGCTCGTACTCCCGGGAGACCTTCTTCATGAGCGAGGAGGCGATCATCGTCTCGGGCGCGTAGAAGTTGGACTCCTGGTACGGGTCCTCCGACGTCGTCGTGTCCCGGTTGCGGAGCGTCTGGACGATGCGGATGAGGGCGCAGACCATGACGAAGGCCACCATGACCAGGAAGATGATCGACAGCGTCCCCTGAATCATCGTGTTGCGCACAATAGCCCGGGTCTCCTCGATCTTGGCCGGGTCGGTGAGCGTGCCCAGCTTGGCCACGGCCTCCTGATGCTGCTGGAAGTAGCCCACGAGCGGGTCGCTGGAGAAGATCTTCTGCCATGAGGCCGTGAAGGTCACGGCCGTGTCGAAGACCAGCGGGATCGCGGGGATCCACACCCACTTCGTGTAGCCCTTGCGCACCACCATGACGGTGACCACCAGAAGCGCCACGGCCGCGATGAGCTGGTTGGCGATACCGAACAGCGGGTAGAGCGTCTGGATGCCGCCGCGCGGGTCGGTGACACCCATGAGGAGCAGCGCCCCCCACGAGGCGACGACGACCGCCGTGGTCCCCCAGGCGCCCACGTGCCAGGACGGGTCCTTGAACTTGGGGAAGGCGTTGCCCAGCGCGTCGGAGAGCTGGAAGCGGGCCACGCGGGTGACGGCGTCGACGGCCGAGAGGATGAACAGGGCCTCGAACATGATGGCGAAGTGGTACCAGAAGCCCATCATGGCCCGGCCTCCGCCGATCTGGTGGAGGATGTGGGCGATGCCCACCGACAGGGTGGGGGCGCCGCCGGTGCGCGAGACGACGTTGGGCTCGCCGACGTCGCTGGCCAGGCGCTCCAGGGCCTCGGCACCCGTGTAGGTCTTGGGGTTGCCGTTGTCGTCCCAGGAGTCCCACTTGGGGGTGGGCTTGTGGCCCTGGGCGTCGGTGACGCCGAGGTTGCCGACGGCGACCTCGGCGAGCTTCTCGCAGTGGTGCTCGGGGTCGTCGGTGGTCTTGCAGGGGGCCGCGGCCACCGTCTCGGGGCCGGCGAGCTTATTCATGGTCGCCGTCGAGGTGTTCATGGAGAAGTAGATGCCCGGGCTCAGCGAGACCGCGGCGGCCAGCGCCATGATGGCCACGAAGGACTCCATGAGCATGCCGCCGTAGCCGATCATGCGGACCTGAGTCTCCTTCTCCACCATCTTGGGGCTGGTGCCCGAGGCGACCATGGCGTGCATGCCGGACAGGGCGCCGCAGGCGATGGTGATGAACAGGAAGGGGAAGAGGGTGCCGGCGAAGACCGGGCCCGCGGTGTTGAAGGCGAACTCGGTGACGGCGGACATCTCCACCAGGGGGCGCACGATGATGATGCCCAGGGCCAGGATCGTGATCGTGCCGACCTTCATGAAGGTCGACAGGTAGTCGCGCGGGGTGAGCAGGACCCACACCGGCAGGACCGCGGCCAGGAAGCCGTAGATGATCATGGCCCACACCAGGGTCTTGGGGGACAGGTGCAGGTAGTGGCCCAGGGGTGACTCGGCCACCCAGCGCCCGCCGATGATGACGGCGATGAGCAGGCCGAAGCCGACGAAGGAGACCTGCGTGATCTTGCCGGGCTGGACGAAGCGCAGCCACAGGCCCATCCCGATGGCGATCGGGATGGTCATACCCACCGAGAAGACTCCCCAGGGGGAGGCGGCCAGGGCGTTGACGCAGACCATGGCCAGGACCGCCAGGACGATCATGAGCATGACGAAGACGACGATGGTGGCCACGATGCCGCCGATCCGGCCGATCTCGTCAGTGGCCATCTGGCCCAGGGAGCGGCCGCCGCGGCGCATGGAGAAGAACAGGACGAGCATGTCCTGGACGGCGCCGGCCACGAGCACGCCGATGATGATCCACAGGGTGCCGGGCAGGTAGCCCATCTGGGCGGCCAGGACCGGGCCGACCAGCGGGCCGGCGCCGGCGATGGCCGCGAAGTGGTGGCCGTAGAGGACGACGCGGTGGGTGGGGTCGAAATCGCGCCCGTTGTTGATGCGCTCGGCCGGGGTGGCGTTGGTGTCGTCGGGGCGCATGATGCGCCGCTGGATGTAAAGGGCGTAGAAGCGGTACCCGATCGCGTAGGTGCACACGGCGGTGACCACGAACCAGATGGTGTTGACGTGCTCGCCGCGCACGACCGCCAGCATCCACCACCCCAGGACGCCCAGGGCGGTGATAGCCACCCATGTGGCGATCCGTATGGGTGTCCATCGATTGTCAGGACGTATGCCGACGGGGACGCCGTCGGCGTTGCGGATGATCCGCTTCTCCTCCTCCGGTGAGTAGGTCGGCAGAGAGGCTTCTGTCTGGGGCATCGGGATTCCGTTCTCGTCGTCGAGAAAAGGTGTGACGTCATCGTCTGCGGTGACTCTCCCAGGGTATTCCTCCTGGTGGCGGAAAGGAAGCAATCGTGAGACCAACGGCGGGGCGTTCGTTTCTCAACCTTGATATCAGCACCATTTATCCCACCTATTGAATAGTGCTTCCGGTGGCCGCTTCGCGGCCTCGCGCATGACGCCGGCCGGCCCGGGCGGGGAATTGGTGGCGTGCGGTTCGGGGCGTGCGACTAACCTGGCGTCGTGTCCGTGCTCCATCCCGTCCTCGACGTCCTCGCGCAGGCGCCGATCCTCACCGTCTTCCTTGTCATCGGCCTGGGGACCGCCGCCGGGCAGATCCCGTTGGGACCGATCCGCTTCGGCGCGGCCGGGGCCCTTTTCGTGGGCCTCGCGGTGGGCGCCCTCGACCCCCGGCTCGGTGCCGATCTGACTCTGCTGCGCAGCCTCGGCCTGGCGCTGTTCTGCTACACGGTGGGACTGGGCGCCGGTAATACCTTCTTCCGTGACCTGCGCAGGCAGCTGCCGCTCATGGCCCTGTGCGTCGTCGCGCTCGTGATCGCCGGCGCGGCGGGCGGCCTCTACTCCCACCTGACCGGGGTGAGCCCCGCCATGGACTCTGGCGCCTATGCGGGGGCTCTCACCTCACCGGTGCTCGACGCCGCCATCGAGGCGGCCGGGACCCAGGAGCCCGCCGTCGGCTACGCCCTGGCCTACCCCGTGGGCGTGGCCGTCGCGATCCTCATCGTGGCCGGGGTCGTGGGGCGCACCTGGCCCGGGCGCCGCGACCCGAGGCCCGCCAGCGCCGACGGGATCACCGCCACCAGCGTCTACCTCCTCCAGCGGGTGGCCCTGGGTGAGATGAAGGCCTTCAAGGAGGGCCGCATCCGCATCTCCTACCTGGAGCGCGACGGCGAGACGCGGGTCGTGGCCCCCGGTGAGGAGCTGCTGCCCGGGGACAAGGTCGTCATCGTCGGGGCGCCGGCCGCCGTCGAGTCCGCCATGCACGACCTGGGCACCGGGCTCCACAACTGCCTGGCCAAGGACCGCACCGCCGTCGACTTCCGGCGCCTGACCGTCTCCTCGACACGCGTGGCCGGGCGCACGATCGCCGAGGTGGACATGCCCGGGCGCTTCCAGGGCGTCATCACCCGCGTCAAGCGCGGCGACCTGGACCTGCTGGCCCGCGAGGACCTCGTCCTGGAGCTCGGCGACCGGGTGCTGGCGGTCGTCCCCAGCGACGAGCTGGAGAAGGCCGCCGACTGGTTCGGCGACTCCGAGCGCTCCATCGCCCAGATCGACGCCTTCTCCGTCGGGGCAGGCATGGCGCTCGGCGTGCTCCTGGGGCTGGTGGCGATCCCGCTGCCCGGTGGCATCACGCTGCGGCTCGGGGTGGCGGCCGGGCCGCTCGTCGTCGGCATGGTCCTGGGGTGGGTGGGGCGCACCGGACCCTTCGTGTGGGGGCTGCCGCACGCCGCCAACTCCACCATCCGCCAGCTGGGGCTGCTGTTCTTCCTGGCCGCGATCGGGCTGGCCTCGGGGCCGGACTTCGCGGCCTCGGCCTTCTCGATGACGGGACTCAAGGTGGGGGTGCTCGCCGCACTTATTGTGGTGGTCAACGCGATCGTCCTGCTGGCCGGGGCGCGGTGGGCCGGGGTGTCCGCGCAGCGCGCCTCCGGCGGCCTGGCCGGGCTCGTCGGGCAGCCCGCGATCCTCGCCTTCGCCCTGTCCAAACGCGATGACGAGCGCATCGAGGCCGGCTACGCGACCCTGTTCGCCCTGGCCATCGTCGTCAAGATCGTCATGGTCCAGGTCCTCGTGGCGCTGTAAGGGGTGACCTGGTGGCGGTGGGTGGGGGAGTGCCTCAACGACCTCCTCGCGGGTCAGCCCCACGTTGAGGGCGGCCCCGGCGGTGCCGGGCTAGCCTGGCCGCATGCTTGTCGCCTTCTCCGTGTCCCCGACCACCACTGACGCCCCTGACGGATCTGTCTCCGAGGCGGTGGCCCGGGCTGTGCGCGTGGTGCGCGACTCCGGCCTGCCTTATGAGACGACCTCGATGTTCACCACGGTCGAGGGCGAGTGGGACGAGTGCATGGACGTGGTCAAGCGGGCCTGCGAGGCGGTCGCCGAGGTGAGTCCACGCGTGGCGCTCGTCCTCAAGGCCGACATCCGCCCCGGCTGGACCGGCCAGATGGCAGCGAAGGTCGAGCGCGTCGAGGCCCGCCTGCGCCAGGCCGACTGAGCCGACTGAGCTGGCCCGGCAAATCGACCAAAACTTCATAAACGACGCGGCTCCGGGTCGATTCTGAAGATTCTGTCGAAGTGTGGGTGGAGAGGGAGGCGCGGGCGGCGTCAGCGACTCAGCCGAGCAGGGCCAGGACGACCGCGGCGCTGCGGGCGGCGGCCTCCTCGGCGGCGATGTGGAAGTCCTGGCCCGCCTCGGGGCCGCACAGGTCGGACACGCCGCGCACCGAGATGAAGGGGACGCCGGCGCCCGCCGCCACCTGCGCCAGCGCCGTCGACTCCATGTCGGTGCTCAGTGCTGCCGGGAAGACCTCGCGGGTGTCGGCGACGTTCGCGGCCGTCACGAAGGAGTTGCCGGCCAGCATCTGACCGACGCTCAGTCGCGCCGAGCCCGACGACGCCGTGGCGCCGCGCAGGGCCTCCTGGCCCACCTGCTCCAGTCGCTCCAGCAGGGCCGCATCCCCGGCGAAGGTCTCCGGCTGGCCCGGGGTCTGGCCGCGGGCGTAGCCGAAGGCGGTGGCGTCGGCGTCGGTGTAGGCCAGAGTTGCCGAGGCGCACACGTCGCCGACCTCGACCTGGCGGCCGAGCCCGCCGGTGGTTCCCGCCGAGACGACGGCGCTGGGGCAGACCTGAGCCAGGACCGTCGCCAGCGCGCTCGCGGCTGCCACGAGCCCGATGCCGCTGCGCACGACGATGAGCTCGCGCTCGCCGTCGGGAAGCTGGAGGGACCAGGCGCGTGCGGCCCCCGGCAGGGGCGGCGCCTGGGCGGCCGCGCGCTTGGGCAGGGCGTCGAGGAAGGGCTGGGCCTCCTCTGCCATGGCGCAGGAGACGATGACGGGTGCGGCACTGGTGCGACTCACGCGCCGAGCCTACAGGGGGTGGGTGGAGGGCGATGGGGTCAGTGAGGGCTGCCCTGAGGGTTGCCCTCTTTCTGGCTCCCGGCTCCCGGGCTCACTGGCGGGGACATTCCGCGCGGCCGGGTGCGTGTCCTTCCGGGCGGGGGCGTTCGACGCCGTCGGGGACAGGAATACGGTCCCCGCACGCGCAGGATGTCCCCGGCGGTGCGGAAAGGTCCCCGGACGCGCAGGATGTCCCCGCACGCATCGGGCCAGTTCGCCGTGTCCGCCGAGCCTTGCCCTGCTTCGCCCCACTGCCGGGCTTTGCCGTGTCTGCCGGGCCTTGCCCTGCTGCACCCCATCACCAGGCCTCGGGCTCCACTGGGTTCCGGTGCCCCATGGTCTACGACGCCCTACTGACCCGCGCCCTCGTCGTCCCGGGAGCCCGTGGCGGCGGTGACGGCCGCGGCCGGGTTGATGGGCAGCGCCCGGCGGGACTGGTCGCGGCGCAGCAGGAAGTTCCCCAGCCGGATCGGCCAGGCCACGTGGTTGATCCGCGGCCAGCGCAGCATGACGTAGTCGACCGCGTCGTCCACCTCCAGGCGCCGCGTCGAGTTGCCGACCCGCACCCACAGCGCCGCTCCGTCGTGCCCTTTGGTCGGCTTGAGGTAGACCGGCAGCGGGGATGGGGGCGCTGTCACCCGGCACACCTCCGCGGTCCCGTCCGGGGTGGGCGCGAAGTCCACCTGCGGCAGCGCCGCCGCGTTCGTGCCCATGCGTGTGCGCCACATGCCGCGCAGCCACAGCTCGAAACGGTCGGCGTCGGGCTGTTTGAGGGTCGTGTAGTCGGGGCCGAGCCCGATGAGGTTGCCGCCGTCATCGACGCCGAGCAGGAGCGTGCCGCCCGCGGAGTTCATGAAGGCCGCCACCGTCTTGGCCACGACCTCCTCCATGGCCTCATCGCGCTTGTCCGTGCGCAGGTTCCAGCGCGCCGAGGACTTGAACTCCAGGCGGTCGGACTCGCCCATCTGGGCGACCTCCGCGATCGGCAGCAGCGTGGGATGGTGCTGGACACGCGCCAGCACCGCGGAGGTTGCCACCAGCACCACGACCGCCACGCCGCAGGAGGTCGCCAGCATCTTGATCGAGAACAGGTCGCCCTCGTCGAAGATCCACCCCGCCAGCAGCAGCCCCAGCCACAGGCCGACAAGCGCGATGAGCGTGGCCGCCGCACCCGACACGGAGACTCGCCCGCGCAGCAGGAACCGCGTCAGCCGCCCCACGAGGAAGGACAGCAGGAGCAGCAGTGGCTGAGCGATGACCCACCAGATGAGGATGGGGTTGGCGGGGTTGGTGATGGTGACGGTCTCGATGCTCTCCACGTGCGTCAGGTTCTTTTCGTCTCGGTGCCTCGCGGCGCGGGCACAGGGTGGGCGGGGGTGGGCTGAGTGCGATTCGGGATGCGGTTGGTGCCGGTGCTGGTGCCGGTGCTGGACCGGGCCCGATGTCGGAGCCCGGCGACGGCGCGCCGTTCCGCTCCATGACTGTGCCAGCCCCGGTGTTGCCAGACTGTGAGGACTGTCCTCTCTGCGGTTCCTGGTCTCGGTGGTTCCTGGTCTCGGTGGCGCTTGGTTGTGCCGGCTCCGCGTCTCGCCGGCGGGGACATTCCGCGCGGCCGGGTGCGTGTCCTTCCGGGCGGGGGCGTTCGACGCCGTCGGGGACCGGAATCCTGTCCCCGCACGCGCAGGTTGTCCCCGGCCGGGAGGGAATGTCACCGGCTGGGAGGGAGTGTCCCCGGCCGGGCGGGACAGGGTCGCGCGGCTGCGTCAGGCCATGACCTGCGTCCACTCCTCGCGGGCGGCGAGGAAGTCGCGCACCGCCTCCTGGGCGGCGGCCAGCGAGTGGTTCGCCCCCCAGCCGCACTGGACCTCGTTGGCCGCCGGCACCTCCTGGGCGGTGAGGATGTCGCGGAAGGTCGCCTCCAGCAGCGGCAGGAACTCCTCGATCCCCACCCCCAGCATGAGGGCGTAGAAGCCGGTCTGGCAGCCCATGGGGGAGAAGTCGATGAGCCGGTCGGTGTGGTTGCGCATGAGCTCTGCGCTCAGGTGCTCGATGGAGTGCACGGCCTCCATCTCCAGGTGCGCGCGGTTGGGCTGGCAGAAGCGCACGTCGTACTTGACGAGCACGTCCCCGCCGGGCAGCTCCTTGCGGTCGGCCACGCGCACGTAGGGCGCGGCGACCTTGGTGTGGTCCAGGTTGAAGGACTCGACGTTCATCCTCGGCGTGCTCTGCTGGCTCGTCTCGCTCATGGGCTCAGCCTACGGGGCGGTCACGAGGCAGGATGGGGCCATGACTTCACTGGCGCGCATCGTTACGGGGCCCGACGACGCCCCCACCCTGGTTCTGCTCCACGGCATCACCGGCTCCGCAGTCTCCCTGGCCGAGGCCATCGACCACTGGGTGGGCCGCGGCTACCGGGTCGTAGCGGTCGACGCCCGCGGGCACGGCCTGTCCCCGCGGTGGGAGCCGGGCCAGCTCGAGCGGGCCGGGGAGGTCCTCGTGGAGGACCTCATCGCCGTCCTGGAGGAGTTGGAGGCCGCCTCGCGCGGCCGGGCCGCCCTGGGTCTGCCGACGCCGCCCGCCCCAGTCGTCATCGGTCACTCGATGGGCGCGGCCACCGCCATGGTGGCCGCCGTCCGTCGCCCCGACCTGGTCACCGGCGTCGTCCTGGAGGACCCGGCCCGCTTCGGTACCCGCAGCCCGCGCGAGCTCCTGGCCCGCGGCGCCGCCCGGGAGCGGGCTCGCGCCGCCGAGGTCGCCGACCTGCCGGCCGCCGTCGGCCGCGCCCTGGAGACCATGCCCGACGCCGAGGCCCTCCCGGGCGTATGGGCCTCCCAGCGCACCGACCCTGGCCTGCTGCTCTCCGGCGTCGTCACCCCCGAGGTCCCCTGGGACGAGGCGATGGCGGCGCTCGCCGTCCCCGCCCTGCTGCTCACCGGTGACCGGCCTGGCAGCGCCCGCGTGGGCAGCGAGGGCCTGGCCACCGCCTCCCGCAACCCCCGTATCACCCCGGTCCTCGTGCCCGGGGCCGGCCACCAGGTGCGCCGCAGTGACCCACAGGCCTTCTACCGCGCCGTCGACGCCTGGCTGGCCGAGGTCCTGCCAGTGGACTGAGGTTGGGTTGCAGGCAGCCGGAGAGCCACCGGCCCTCGCCGGAATGCCACCAGAGAGTCGCTGCCGCGCCACTGCCGCGCCACGGCAGCGCCACCACCGCGACCGCGGAAAGGGGGAGAGCTCCCACGGCGCGTCTAGGACGTCGGGGCGCAGCGCGCCGCCAGTCCGTGGGAGGATGCGCCCATGGCAGTTGTGTCGGACAAAGCTCGGAAGGCCGCCGTTCCCCTCCCCGGGGAGCGCACGCAGGGGGAGACCATCGCCTACCTCCTCGCGGCACTGACCATTGGCGCGGTGGGGCTCTACCTCATCCAAGACCTCTTCGCCCCGGCCTTCTTCGCCCTCACCCTCGTGGTGACGGTCCGGCCGATGGTGTCCTGGATGACGCGCCACCGGGTGCCGCGCGTGGTCGCGGCGACGGCGGCGATCGCGCTCATCTTCGCCTTCGTCGTCCTACTGTTCGCGGCCCTGGCCGTCGCCGTCGCCCAGCTCGTCGACACCCTGCCGCAGTACGCCCCCAAGTTCCAGGCGATCTGGAAGCAGGCCGAGACCCAGCTCAACAGCATGGGGGTCGACCAGTCCGCGGTGCTCAAGCAGGTCACCAATTTCCTGGACACCTCCCAGCTGGTCATGGTGGCCCAGTCGGTCCTGGGGCAGCTGACCTCGGCCAGCGCGATGCTCGGCGTCATGTCGATGGTGGTCGTCTTCCTCATGTTCGACACCGCCAAGATCGAGATCCGCACCGCGGCCCTCGGCGTCCTTAAGCCGGGGATGGCCTCAGCCCTGGCCTCCTTCTGCGAGGCGGTGCGCTCCTACTGGATGGTCTCGACGGTCTTCGGTCTCATCGTGGCCGTCATCAACGCGGTCACCCTGTGGTACCTGAACGTGCCGATGGCCATCACTTGGGGCGTGGTCTCCTTCATCACCAACTACATCCCGAATATCGGCTTCGTCCTGGGCGTGGTGCCGCCGGCGATCCTGGGGCTGGTGGACTCCGGCCCGTGGACGGCGCTGTGGGTGGTGCTGTCCTACACGGCGGCCAACTTCGTCATCCAGTCCCTCATCCAGCCCAAGTTCACGGGGGACGCGGTGGGGCTCAATACGACGACGACCTTCCTGTGCCTGCTGTTCTGGTCCACTGTCACCGGGGCGATGGGGACGATCCTGGCGGTGCCGCTGACCCTGTTCGTCAAAGCCCTCCTCATCGACTCCGACCCGCGCTCGCGCTGGGTGGGGATCTTCCTGTCCGCCGGCGACTCGCCGGTGCGCGACCCCGATGAGCTCGACCAGGGCGTACTCGACCAGCTCGACCTCGACGGTGACGGCGTTGGCGAGGCCGACCCCGACTACGGCCGGGCCGTCGTCGAGAAGCGCGCTGAGGTCATCAAGGAGCGTGAGAAGGCCAGCAAGTCGGCCACGCGCGCCAGCGGCGGTGGGGACGGCGACGACGTCGAGGTCTCCGCGCCCGCGGACTCGAGCCGGGCCACCAAGGACTGAGCTCAGGCCTGCGCCCCGGCGCACTGATGGCCGCAGGGCGAGCCTGGCGCTCAGGGAATCGGCGACTGCGTTTCGCCCCGAGAACGTACTTCTCCTCCAGATCACTGAGGTCCGTCCCCAGTCATCTGGAGGAGAACGCAGTCCTCGTGCAGAAAGTACGTTCTCGACGACGTGGCCTCCGGCCCGGCCGGCCGCGGCCCTCAGGGCTGGCGGGCCAGGTCCGCGGCCCCGACGAGCCCGGCCTCCTGACCGCCCTCGGCCAGGACCACCGGGATGGCGGGGCGGTGGGTACCGGCCGTGAGGTTGTCGGCGAAGGCCTTGCGCGTGGGGGCGAGCAGGATGTCGCCGGCCTCGGCCAGGCCGCCGGCGATGACGATGACCTCCGGGTCCAGCAGCGCGCACATATCGGCCAGTCCCACCCCCAGCCAGTGGGTGAGCTGCTCGTAGCACTCCAGGGCGGCGGGGTCCCCCTCGCGGGCGGCTGCGGTGACGGCCTTGCCGGAGATGTGCTCCGGGTCGCCGCCGGAGAGCTCGATGATGCGGGCCGCATAGCCGGGGCGGAACTGCGCCAGCTCCCAGGCGTTGACTCCCAGGGCCGTGCCGGCGCTGTAGCGCTCCAGGCACCCGCGCAGGCCGCACCCGCAGGGGCGCCCGCCGGGAACGACGTTGAGGTGCCCGATCTCCCCGCCGAATCCGGCCGCCCCGCGCAGGAGGTGGCCGTCAACGATGATGGCCCCGCCCACGCCGGTGCCGATGGCCACGATGAGGGCGTTGCGTTTGCCGCGGGCCGCCCCGAAGCGGGCCTCGGCCCACCCGAAGGCATTGGCGTCGTTCTCGACGACGACGGGCAGGCCCACGCCCTCGGAGACGACGTCGCCGATCCGCATCCCAGTCCAGTCCAGGTTGGTGCCGTGCGCCATCGTGTTGCGGTCGGAGGACACGAAGCCCGCCGCCCCGATGCCCACGGTGGCCACGTCGGGGAAGTCCTCCCGCAGCCGGCGCACCACCATCGTGATCGTGTCAATGATCGCCTGGCGGTCGGCGGCGGGGGAGTCGCGCCGAATCGTCTGAAGAACCTTCCCCTCGTCGTCGACGACGCCGGCCGCGATCTTCGTTCCGCCGACATCCACTCCGATGCTCAGTGCCATGCTCGCGCTCCTTGGTGAAACGACCGTTGCTGACGTCGCTGGTTGCGTCGTTGCTCGTCAGACGATCAATGGGATAAGTCATGGAAGAATAGCGTCCCCCGGCCCGCCCAGGGGGCGAGTCGGGGGAGGAGCCCCGGGGTGGGGCAGGAGCACCTGAGCCGACGGGCGCCGTCGGCGTTCCGCTGCGCGGCGGTCAGTGCGCCGATGCCGGTGCCGCGGGGCTCGCGGACCCGGTAGTGCCCTGGGCTCCCTTGGCCTCCTTGGCCTTGGCGGCCTGGCTCTTGACGACGGATGTCATGTAGTCGGCGTCCTGGTACCCGTTGATGTAGGTCTCGCCCACGATCATGAACGGGGTTCCCTGAATGCCGATGGAATGGACGTGGTCGGTGGACTCGGAGACGGCCTTGACGGTCTCGGCGGCGGTCATGTCAGTGCGGAACTTCGACAGGTCCGCCACCCCGGCCTTCTTGGCGAAGTCGACCAGGGAGTCCTCGGTGTAGGTCGGGTGGCCCTTGGGGTCGGCGGCGGCGTAGACGGCGTCGTGGAACTCCCAGAACTTTCCCTGCTTGGCGGCGGCCCGCCCGGCCTGGGCGGCCAGGGGCGAGGTCTCGCTGATCTGGGCCAGGTCGCGCCACTCGATGCGCAGCGTGCCCTCCTTGACCAGCTTGTTCAGCTCGGGCTCGACATTCCGGGCGAACTGGGTGCAGAAGGGGCAGGCGAAGTCGGAGTAGATGACCATGACGACCGGCGCGTCGACCTTGCCCTTGGCCTGGCCGTCGGCCGGGTCGCGGTGGATCTCGGAGTGGATGAGCTCCAGGGTCTGCTGGTCGGCGACCGGCGGGGCCGGTACGGGCTCGGGGACCGCGGCGGCCGAATCGGAGGAGGAGGCGGGCGCCTGGCTGGCGGCGGCGGCTTGATGGCGGCGGGAGGCGACGTTCTGCAGCAGCACTGCGGCGAGGACGGCCAGGATGACGGCGATGACCACGAGGGTGATGACCGTGGCGCGGTTGGTCCTCGACTGCGTCCGCGTCGGCGTCGAAGAAGGCGGCTGAACACTCATGGCAGCGAGTCTGTCAGAGGAGACAGGCCCCGCAATACGCCTGATATGGCTGATGAGAGCACAGTTCGTCACAGCCGTCTCGGGCCGATCTCGGCAGGCCCGCCAACCTCACGGGGCGCTCACGAGCCGCTTACGGCGCGCTCACGAAGGTCACCGAAGCTCATCGGCCCCGGAGGCGCCGTCGCCCATCCTCCGACCCACACACTTCGACCGAATCTTCATATTCGACCCGGAGCCGCGTCGTTTGTGAAGTTTTGGTCGAAGTGAGGCCGGGGCCGGCCCGGTGGCGCTCTAACGCAGGGCTGCGCCGGCAGCCAGCCCGAGTCCGACGGCGCCCAGCGTCCCCGCCGTCATGAGGGTCGCGTGCGCCAGGGCCGGCCCCCACCGCCCGGCCAGCAGCAGGCGCGCCCCCTCGACGCAGGCCGTGGAGAAGGTCGAGTACCCGCCCAGGAAGCCGGTCCCCACGACGGTCAGCGCGGTGGCGGCCCAGGTTCCGGAGTGCGGCGGGTCTGCCGCCCGGCCCACGAGCAGGCCCATGAGGAGGCAGGCGGTCACGTTGACGACGACCGTGCCCCACGGCATTCGCAGCATCCGCGACATCCAGGGCGCCCGCACCCCGGAACGACGCCGCTGCCGGCCTCCCGCCGCAGCCTCCCGGGCGACTCGGCTGCCGAGGCGGCTGACCGAGGTGTCCACGCCCCAGCGGCAGGCCGCCCCCACCCCGCCGGCCAGCGCCAGGGGGAGCCAGTCGGTGAGCCAGGTTCCCAGCCCGGCGGCGGCCCCGCTCATGACACCTCCGGGAGGCGGCCGCTGCCTGCGCGGTCCACTCGGCCTGCACTGCCCACACTGCCCGTGCGACCCGTGCGGCGCAGACGGCCGGCCAGCCACAGCCCGAGCCCGGCCGCCACCAGCCCGGCCACCATCGACCCCACCAGGTAGGCGGCGCCGAGGACCGGGTGGCCGCCGTCCCCGCTGGAGGTCAGGAGCCGGTGGCTCTCCAGGATGAAGGTCGAGTGCGTCGTCAGCCCGCCCAGCACCCCCGTGCCCAGGGCCAGTCGCAGGCGGGGGCGGCCTTCGCCGAGCGCCCCGAGCAGCAGCCCCAGGGCCAGGGCCCCGACGACGTTAAGGGCCAGGGTCGTGACCGGCAGGTGCCCGGGGGAGGCGGGCCAGGCCCGCTCCAGGGCCGCGCGTACCAGCGTGCCCGCGCATCCGCCCGCGGCGACCAGGGCCAGGGAGGCAGTCACGGACGGGGCCCGCCCGGCTGCCGATGGGGAGCCGGCTGCCGGCGGGGAGCTGGCTGCAGAGGGGGACGCAGCCACGGCTGGCAGCCGCCCGGCCACCCGTGGGGAGCCGGCTGCTGGCGGGGAGTCTGCGGCAGCTGCCGAGGGGGAGGGGGTCACGGACGGAGCCAGCTCAGTCCCCGGCCCGGCCCCGCCTCCGGCCCCCGACGTGGGAGCACCCCCGGCCCAGACCCCAGAGGCACCGCGGGTTCCGGCACCGGCGCCGGGGACGGCCTCAGCCATTGCGCTTGGCGATCTGGTAGTTGTCCTTGTTGAAGATGACGGTGTAGGTGGCCCCCTGCTTGGAGTGCTGCTCGCCCCAGGTGGCGGCATTGGTGGTGCCCCACTGGTTGGCGCTGGTCGGGGTCATGACGATGTACTCCTTGTCGGGGCCGCTCGTGCCCACCCAGGAGACCTCGGCCCGGGGCACCAGGTAGGCCAGCAGGGACAGGTCGGTGACCACCGTGGCCCCCTCGGGGATGGTGGCGATGGCCTCGTGGGCGACGGCCACCCGATGCGTCTCGGTTCTCTTCGCCTCGTCGCTCTGCTTGGCCTCGGCGGCAAGCGGGTCGAAGTTCTTGTTGGTGGCCTGCCACAGCGGGAGGTAGGGGGCGGTCAGCACCCCGGTGGCCACCGTGGTGAGGATGCTCGTGGCCACCACGAAGCGGTGCCGCAGCGGCACCGTGAGCCAGGTGGGGAAGGCGGTTGGGCTCCGGCGCGGGCCGTCGACGTCGGACTCGCCGGCGGTGCCTGCCTCCCCGGCAGCCAGGGCGGCCTGGGCGGAGCGCCCCATGACTGCTCGGCCATCGACCCCCACCTGCCTGACGGGGTGGTCGGCCACGTAGGAGCCGTGCGCCCGGCGCCGGGCGACGACGTCGAGCAGCGCCCCCAGCGCGATCGGCATGAGGGTGGCGTTGTAGTGCCAGTTGTCCCACACCCAGTAGAACTCCACCGACCCCAGGAACCGCCACGCCAGCGTCGGCAGCACCACGAGCAGCCACGGCGAGGTGACCCCGACGATTCCACTGGTGAGGATCAGCATGACGACCACCGTGGCCTTCTGGGTCAGGGCGTCGGGTGAGGTGGGCTGGTCCTGTGAGCTCAGGCCGTAGTCCCACACCCCGTTGATGTTGAAGGCCGGCAGGAACACCTGGATCGCGAAGAGGAAGGCCGCGATCCCGCCGACGATCATGCCCACGCCCAGGCGCAGCCCCCGCCGCCGGTTGCGGGCGGCGTCGTCCTGGGGAGCGCTTTCAGCGGCGTTCCCAGCAGCATCCCCAGCGGCGTCGAGGCCGTCGGCCCCACGGCCACCGGGCCGGATGACCGTGCACGTGCGGTACCAGGCCGGGACGGCTGAGGTGAGGATGACGGCCACTCCGATCATGAGCACCGTCAACCCCATGTCCTCCTTGACCAGGACCAGGGGCACCGACCAGGCCGTCACCGCCCCCCAGCGCCGCTCCACGAAGGCCACCGAGGCGTAGGCCAGCAGCGGCATCGCGAAGGCGATCTCATGGAACTGTGCCGCCACGGCCCCCTGCATCCCCCAGGACAGGACGTAGACGAGCCCCAGCCCACCGGCCACCCACTGATTCGTCAGGCGGCTGGCCAGGCGGGTCAGCGGCCAGGCCGAGAACGCCAGCAGCAGGTCCTGAGTGATGAGCAGGCTCAGGGGCGTGGGGAAGAGCCTCCAGATCGGCCCCAGCAGAATGAGGATCGGATGGAAGTGGTCACCCAGGAGGTTGTATCCGTCACCCTTGACCGGCACGATCGGGGTCTGGAAGTGGGCGTAGGCCTTGGCCAGCTCGGAGAAGATCGCCAGATCCCAGCTGGGCACCGGCTTCATCGTCTCCCACTGGACGATCGAGTAGTAGATCATCACCCAGGCGCCGATGACGACGACGATCGCAGCCGGAATCGAGTGGCGGATCTGCTCCTTGAGGTTCACGGCGCCGAGCCTACCCGTGTGAATCGGGGATGAACCTGGTAGCGCTAGGCTCGTGGCGTCACCCACGATCAGGAGACGAGATGCCCCTCACGCCGCCGCCCGCCGATTCCACCTCGGCGGCCGAGTCCTCGCCGCCTCAGCGGCCTGACCTCGACCAGATGGTGGACCACGACGCCGAGCCCCAGCTCCAGCGCCACCTCACCAACCGCCACGTCCAGCTCATCGCCATCGGCGGGGCCATCGGAACCGGGCTGTTCATGGGGTCGGGGAAGACGATCTCCCTGGCCGGCCCCGGTGTGTTCCTCGTCTACGCGGTCATCGGCGCCATCCTCTTCCTGGTCATGCGAGCCCTGGGCGAGGTGCTGCTGTCCAACCTGTCCTACAAGTCCTTCGCCGACGTCGCCCACGACCTCATCGGGCCGTGGGCGGGCTTCTTCGTGGGCTGGACCTACTACGTGTGCTGGCTGGTGACGGCTGTGGCCGAGGTCATCGTCATCACCGGGTACGTGAGGTACTGGTGGCCGGACCTGCCGTTGTGGATCGTGCCGGTGGCCACCGTGGTCCTGCTGTTCAGCCTCAACCTCGCCACCGTCAAGGCCTTCGGGGAGATCGAGTTCTGGTTCTCCATCATCAAGATCGTGGCCATCATGGCGCTCGTCGTCGTCGGTGTCCTCATGGTGCTGCGCGGGTTCACGGCGCCCAACGGCGCCCACGCCCAGTTCTCCAACATCTGGAGTGGCGGATTCTTCCCCAACGGTGCGAGCGGGTTCTTCGGGGCCTTCCAGATCGCCATCTTCGCCTTCGTGGGCACCGAGCTCGTGGGGACCGCGGCCGCCGAGGCCAAGGACCCGGAGGTCACCCTGCCCCGGGCCATCAACGCCATCCCGGTGCGCATCGTCCTGTTCTACCTGGGGGCGCTCGCGGCCATCATGGCCGTCACCCCGTGGCAGGAGATCAACCCGGAGGCAAGCCCCTTCGTGGCCATGTTCGCCCTGGCGGGGCTCGGCGTGGCCGCCAGCGTCGTCAACTTCGTGGTGCTCACAGCCGCGGCGTCGTCGGCCAACTCCGGGGTCTACTCCACCTCCCGGATGCTCTTCGGCCTGTCCTGGGCGGACAACGCCCCCCACATCTTCCGCAAGCTGACGGCCCGTTCGGTGCCGGGAGTATCCCTAGCCGTCACCTGCGCCAGCCTGCTCACCTCGATCCCGCTGCTCTACACCTCCAAGTCCATCATCGCGGCCTTCACGACGGTGACCACGGTGGCCAGCGTCCTGTTCATCCTCGTGTGGTGCGTCATCGTCGTGAGCTACCTGCGCTTCCTCACCCTGCGGCCCGAGCTTCACCGCGCCAGCACCTTCCGCCTGCCCGGTGAGCGTGGGGCGGCCTGGCTGTGCCTGGCCTTCTTCGCCTTCGTCATCTGGACCCTCACTCAGGCCCACGACACTCGCATCGCGGTCTTCGCCTCGCCCCTGTGGCTGGTGGTGCTGGGCGTGGCCTGGCTCGTCCACAGCAGCCGGCTCGCCAGGCAGCAGGAGCTCCAGTCGTGAGTGCCGGTGGTGGGTCAGTGACACCGGAGCTGTCGGTCGGGCCGACGTCGTCGGCCTGCCTGGAGGAGCTGCTCACCTGCGGGGTGGCTGCGGTCCGCCAGGCGGCCGCCTTCGCCCTGGACCCGGGTGAGGAGCTGCGCATCGAGGCCAAGGCCCACCGCAACGACCTGGTCACCCAGGTCGACCGCGGCGTCGAGGAGCGCATCGCCGGCCACCTGGAGGCCACGGGCGTGCCCATCCACGGCGAGGAGGCGCACCGCGTCGAGGACTTCGAGACCTACCGCGGGCGGGCCTGGGTGCTCGACCCCATCGACGGGACCCTCAACTACGTGGCCACCCACCGCGACTGGGCCATCTCCCTGGCCCTGGTCGACGACGGCGCGCCCACGGTGGCCGTCCTCGCCGACCCCGTGGCGGGCCGGCTCTACACGGCCATCCGCGGGCGGGGCGCATGGGTGCAGCCGCTTTTGGCGGGGTCGGCGGGCACCGACGACGCGGCGCCGCGGGCCCTGGAGCGGCTGGAGGACCTGCCCTTGAGCGAGGGCATGCTCATCGCCCACTACCAGCTCACGCAGGATGCGGGCATCGGCCAGGCCATCGAGGCCTCGCGCGGCATGCGCTGCTACGGGGCGGCCGCCCTGGAGATGGCGGAGGTGGCCGCGGGCGGCGCGGTTGTCTATGCCCAGCCGCGGCTCCAGCCCTGGGACGTTGCGGCCGGTGCGCTGCTGTGCACCGAGACCGGCGCGGTCCTGACCCGGATGGACGGGGCGCCCTTCGACGTGCGCCGCGCCGGCTCGCTCCTCGTGGGCACCCCGACCGCCCACGCCGAGGTGCTGGGGCACCTGCGCGCCGTCGGGGCCTGAGGCTCGCAGGGGCGGCGCACGTCGAAGGGCGCCCGCTTTCGCGCGGTCGTGCCTTATGCCTCGAGATCGAGGGTTCGAGGGTGCGACCGCGCGACCTACCCTACGACCGCGCGGTCGTGCAGCCGGGTGAGCGCTGCGCACAGGTGGTCGCCCCGGTGTTAATCTGTGTGGCGGTCGTTTAGGTCTGGGGTGCGTGCCGCCACCCGGGAACCCTCGCGAAAGGTGCGCCATGTGAGGCAGACACTCGTCTTGCTGCTGATCTGCACCGCCAGCTTCATGAACGTCCTGGACGTCACGGTCGTCTCCGTCGCGCTGCCTGACATGGGGGCCGCGCTGGGGGCGTCGCTGAGCGAGCTCCAGTGGGTGGTCAACGCCTACACCCTGCCGCTGGGGACACTCCTCATGTCGGCGGCGACGCTGAGCGGATCGATGGGGCGGCTGCGCCTCTTCCGCTGGGGGGTTGTCCTGTTCACGGCCGGCTCCCTGGTCTGCGCGCTGGCGCCGTCGGTCGGTGTCCTGGACTGGAGCCGCTTCATTCAGGGGGTCGGTGGCGCGATCTTCCTGGGCGTCGGCGTCCCCATGATCTCGGACCGCTACCAGGCCGGCCCCGCCCGGGCGCGGGCGATCGGTGTCTACGGCGCGGTCTCCGGTGCGGCGATCGCCCTGGGCCCGCTCCTTGGCGGAGGGCTCGTGCTGATGGCGGGCTGGCGCTCGATCTTCTGGGTCAACGTCCCGGTGGGCCTGGCGGTCTGGCTCGGATCGCGCTGGGTTCCCGAGGTTGGCGCGGACCGGGGCGGCGCTGCGGGCAAGGCGGCATCCAGGAAGGTCGATTGGCCGGGCACGGTGCTGTGCGTCGCCATGACGGGGGCGCTCACGCTGGCGCTCCTTCAGGGAAACACGTGGGGATGGGCCTCGCCCATGATTGTCTCCCTGCTGGCCGGCTCGGCGGCGCTGCTCGCCGCGTTCTGCCTCGTCGAGAGACGATCGGCCAGCCCCATGGTCGACGTCTCGATCCTCACCGAACCCACCTACGCCGGCAGCGTCCTGGTCGGCTTCATCATCCAGGCGGCCCTCATCGGGCCAATGGCCTTCCTGTCCCTGTACGCGCAGAACATCTACCGGCTCACCCCCGCCCAGACCGGACTGTGCTTCCTGCCCTTCAGCGCCTCCGCCCTCATCGTGGCCGCCACCTGCGGGGGAGCGGTCAGACGCCACGGAGCCAGGGCGAGCCTGCTGGGAATCGTGCTGGGCGGCGTCATCGGCTCCTGCCTGCTCATGCTCCTGCGCGGATCGAGTACCTGGCTGGTCCTCATTCCCGGGCTCGTCCTGGCGGGGGCCGCCACCGGGGCCACCGGGACGATCGTCAACCAGCTGGCGGTCTCCTCGGCCGATGAGGACACCGCGGGGATGACCTCGGGCTTCTCCGCCTCGGCCCGGCAGCTCGGCATCGTCATGGGGGTCGCGGTCATGGGTGTGAGCTATGAGCGCGTCATCCGGAGCGTGATGACGATGGCCCCGCAGATCGGTGTCCTGGGGCGGACTGCGGATCGGGAGCGTCTCATCTCCCTGGTGGCCTCCGGCAAGGGGCTGCGGGCACTGGACGGATGGCCCACCGCCATGACGGCTGACATGCGCTCCCACCTGGCACCGCTGGTCCGCTCCGCCACGGATGCGGGGCTCAGCGTCAGCCTGGGGGTGGGGGCCGCGGTGATGCTCGCCGTCGCGATCCACCTGGCCCTGACGGTCCCCGGACGGCGCGCAAAGAGCGAGGTCTCACACCTGTTCGCCTCGTGATCGTGCTCCCGCGCGGCCGTGGGTTATGCCGCGCGGTGTGGGTTCAGGGGACGACCGCGTGACTTACCCTACGAACACGCCGGGCATATGGGGGACACAGGTGGCCTTCGTAAGATGCCGCGCATGACAAGAACACTAAGGCAGCGCCCGGCCGATTCGGGGCGCGCCATCGCGGCGCAGGCGTCCGCGCAGTCCTCGATGACAGGTGGCGCATCGCGCCGTCGTCGCACGAGCATCGGTGTGCTGGCGGTCCTCGTCGGCGGATGCCTGAGCGCCTGCGGGACGGGACTGGCCCCCGCAGCGGGCGGCTCGGCCACCGTCGCGGGCCCGATTCCCTCCGGCCTGGAGTCCTTCTACCGCCAGGCCGTCAACTGGTACCCCTGCGCCGCCACCGACGGCGTGGAGAAGGCCTCGGAGACGACCGCCCAGGCGAGCGCCTCCACGACGGCCGCCACGGCCTCGGCGCAGGCAACCGCCGCCCCGAGCTCCGACGGCGCGACCGGCGCGACCGGGACGGCCGGCTCCTCCGAGGAGGAGACCGACACGGCCACCTTCAGCTGCGCCGTCATCACCGTCCCCCTGGACTACGCCAACCCCAAGGGCGAGACCATCTCGATCGCCGTGAAGAAGCGCGCCGCCACCGGCGGCCACGCCCAGGGCGCCCTGTTCATCAACCCCGGTGGCCCCGGCGACTCCGGGGTCTCCTTCGCCGAGCGGGCGGGCAACGCCTTCAGTCCCGATCTGCTCAACGCCTACGACATCATCGGCTTCGACCCGCGCGGGGTCGGATCCTCCACGGCCATCACCTGCTCCAGCGACGACGACTCATCCTCCAGCACCGCCGAGCCCTCCACCTCCGCTGGGGCCACGGCCTCGCCATCGGCAGGAACGGAGGCCTCGGGCGGCGAGTCCTACGAGGAGTGGGCGGAGTCAACTCGGCAGTCCTTCCAGGAGCTGACCGAGCAGTGCGCCTCCCACACCGAGCCCGCCGCCCTGCTCGACCACGTCGACACCGTCTCCGCAGCCCGGGACCTCGACATCCTGCGGGCGCTGGCCGGCCAGGAGAAGCTCAACTACCTGGGATTCTCCTACGGCACCTACCTCGCCTCCGTCTACGCTGAGACCTTCCCCGGCAACACGGGCCGCATGGTGCTCGACGGCGCCATCGACCCCTCCCTGTCCCTCGCCGAGCAGGGACTGGGGCAGGCCAAGGGCTTCGAGCAGGCGCTGCGCACCTACGTGGACTACTGCCAGAACTCCACCGGCTGCCCGCTGAGCGGGGGCACCGACGCCGGAGTCCAGCAGATCCGCGACCTCATCACTTCCGCCAACAGCACGCCCCTGGCGACCGGTGACCCGAACCGCACCGTGACCGGCTCGGACATCGTCGCCGCCCTGAGCGAGTACCTCTACACCACCGAGCAGAACTGGGAGCCCCTGAACAAGGCCCTCGACCAGGCCATCAACCACCGCGACGGCTCAGCCTTCGTGGCCTCCGAGGAGCAGGACACCTCCTCGAAGGACGACGGCGGCGGTGCCTTCCAGGCCGTCACCTGCCTGGACTACCCGGTGGAGGGTGACAAGACGACCTGGGCCGCGCAGTACGAGCAGGCCAAGCGCGAGGCCCCGGTCTTTGCGGACTCCGCGGTCGGCATGGACCTGGTGTGCAGCGTGTGGGGGCACAACGGGACCCGCAAGCCCACGCAGATCCATGCCCGCGGGGCTGCGCCGATCCTCGTGGTGGGAACCACCGGGGACCCGGCCACCCCGTACGCCTGGTCGAAGTCCCTGGCCGAGCAGCTCGACTCCGGCCAGCTGCTGACCTGGGAGGGCAATGGGCACACCGCCTACGGCGGCGACGCCTCCTGCGTCAACGACGCCGTCGACGCCTACCTGATCTCCGGCACCATGCCCAAGAAGGGCCTGACCTGCCACGGCAACGAGTAGACGTGTAGCCAACGACTCAGCGGGCGGGCCGAGGTGCACTCGGCCCGCCCGCTCACGTCACTGAGGGCGTGCGTTCGACGACAGGGGCGCAGGGGTGACTTTCCTCGACGAACGCGCGGCGGCTCAGGCGGCAATGTCGGAGCTTCTCGCTCAGCCCGGGTCTGCGGCAACAAGCATGTGTGTTCTGGTCAGAAGCTGTTATCCCCAGTTCCGAAAATTCCGCCAGTCGAAATCTTTGCTGAAAGAGGTGAGGTTGAGTGAGAAGGGGAAGAAGTGGAACATCGTTCGTCCTTTCCGGTTACGGTGTTGGCAACGCACTAAGTCTCTTGTTTTAAGTGACAGGGCGAATCGCCCGACCGGATAGGCGGATCGGATGAGTCCGATCACACCAGATTGTGCTGCAGGGCGTACACGGCTGCTCCCACCCGGTCTTGGACTCCGAGCTTGGCGATAATGGCGGATACGTGAGTCTTGACCGTGGCCTCACTGACTCTCAATCGAGTGGCAATCTGCTTGTTGGTCTTGGCGTCCACGACAAGTGTCAGCACCTCCCGTTCTCGTTCTGAGAGGGTGACCCCGTGGGGGAGGGGGGAAGGGGGCTGCTGCGCGTGAGTCGGAACCGGGATGGACTCCGAGGGGCGGGAGGAGCCGCTTGCCCACAGTCTGGCCTGGTCGCTGATGATGGCCGATGATGTTGGTGACAGGACGAGATTGCCTGCGACCGCCTGGTGGATGGCGCCGGCCAAGGATGAGGCACCATCCTCCTTGGCAACGAATCCGCGTACCCCCAGTGCCATGGCTTCGTCAACGATGGAGTCGGCTGTAAAAGTCGTCAGGATGAGGATCGCAATATCTGGTTTCTCCTCGAGAAGTGCTTGAGCCAGTGCGAGGCCATCCATCTTGGGCATCTGGACGTCCACGAGAACGGCTTGGACCCTGCTCTCGACCTCCGAGGAGTGGAAGAGGTCGAGCGCCTCCTGGCCGTCCTTGGCTGTCCAGGCAACGACGATGTCGTCGTTCCTGGAGAGAAGATCCGTCAGCGTCTGACGAACCAGGGCATCGTCGTCCGCAATACCAATACTGATCATGACTCATCCTCGATGACTCGGGTGGGTGGCTGTGAGAGAGGGATGGAGGCGGATGTCAGCCAGGTGCCGTTGTCCATCAACGTATCCAGTGAGCCGCCGACGGTTGAGAGCCTCTCCTTCATACCAAGAATCCCCATCCCGGAGGAAGGAAACCTGTGATGCGAAGAGAGGACCCCATTGGTCACAACCAGGCGAGCCTTGTGAGCGTCTTGACTCAGGGTGATGGTGACCGGTTGATCGTGATCCGCATGTCTCAGAACATTGGAGCACATCTCCCGAAGCACCCGGGAGAGGATGGCAGCTTGAAGGCGAGTGTAGTGCCCGTCTCCCCTGCACTGGTAGGTCACGGAGTAGCCGGACGCGGAGAGGTCGTCGGCGACGGCGCGCACGGACTCCTCAAGATCCAGTACGACGGTTCCCAATCCGGCGGCGGTGTGTTCATGATCGGTGTGCTCGTCCTCGTTGCTTCTTAGGGCTCGCAGCACGAGGCGCAGCTCGTGAAGTGCGTCGGCCGCGGTGGACTCGATCGCGGCGAACTCCTGCTGAGCGGCGACGGGATAGGAGGGATCTGCAGCCGCGCGTTGCGCCCGCAAGGCGGTCTGGGACATCGAGTAGGCGACGAGATCATGCATTTCCCGTGCAATTTCGGAGCGGATGGACTTCAGCTTCTCTGTGGCGGTTGATACTTCTTCTCTTAACGATGCCTCCGTGTGACGCAGTATAGATCCGGGAAGAAGGGTGCAGGCTGCGAGGAACAAATAAGAAACTGCATCCGGAAGGGGGCCTGTTGGTATGATGAGCGCCGCTGGGACGACTAACGCGAGAGTGAGTGCCACCCGCAGGGGAAGAAATGTCGCCAAGAAGAAAAAAAAGGCGGCGTTGGTGATGGTCATGTCGCTGGCGGGAACGTGTGGAACCTGAAGAAGCACGATCCATAGGGTCAGATAACCGAGAGAACCCCATATGGGGAATATGGGGATCAGGAATAGAGCAACAACTGTTAAGAGAAGAAAAAAGAGGCGCTCTGGGGTAGGTGATGTGACAAGGGTGAGCATGAGTGTCATGTTGATGACACCAACCATAGTGCCAATGGCGGCATATCGCCGCTGAGTTCGAGTGGCGCTCCGTAGATGCGTGCCCGGCCACCAGTGGGAGTGGGTTCTGATGGCATCTAGGAAGTTACTCACCACACTTTAATACCGGATAAATTATTGGTATGTCAAGTGCTATTTATGAACGTGAATTCGGGGGGATACCGGTTGTCGTGCGTTGCTGGTGGTAGGCGCTGGGGTGGGGTGGGTGAGGGTGGTACCTGACCAGCCTGCGGTGCCACTCTCCAAACCCCGCAAGCTGTCAGCACTCCCGACGAGGAACTGGGCTGCCGGTGGTCAGACAAGATCGGTTGCCTCACCCACTATGAAGGCGTGGGGTCAGGGGTGCTCGCGCCCGGGTGTGTCACCGTCGATTGACGGCGCCGAGGGTGACGCTGATGTGGTGGGGCAGGACCGGGTCTGGGGTGGATCGTTGGGTGGCCAGGAAGAGGCCGGCTCCCTTGAGGTCGTTGACGAGGTCCTCGGGCGCGACGAGGTGGTGCTCGGAGACGTGCTCCTGGTCGCGGCAGCGCAGGATGGTGCGTCGCCGGCGACCCACCTGGTCGATCTCCTCGGTGAGGTACGTATCTGGCTGGAGCTGGATGGTGCTGGTTTCAGCCGCCTCTGGGAGTACGTGATCGATGGAGGTGATGAGGGTTCCGCCGATCGCCATGTGGGCGGCCATGCATCGTATGGCCGCTCGTCGCTGCTCAGGATTCAACAGACTGATGGATGCCATGGGGAGGCAGACCGCCTTGAACAACTCCTTGATGTCGAAGGAGACCATGTCCGCCTGCCGGAGCTTGATCCGGTCTGCAGCTCCCGACTGGATGGCCCGCCGTTCTTTCAGTCGATCGGCGAGGAGGTTGAGCACGTCGATGCTGATGTCTGTGGCGAGCACGTGGTGTCCCGCGGCTGCGATGGGCACAGTGGTGCGTCCTGAGCCGCACGCGAGCTCGAGGACTCGCAAACCGGCCAGTGCCGGATCGGGCAGGGTGTCGAGAAAGCTGAGGATCGAGGTGATCTCGGTGTTGTCCCGGCGTGCGAGCTCCCAGCGTCGGTGAGCGTCGTCGTCGGCGTAAAGGCTGGGCGTATGGTTCGCTGCTCGTTCGTGAAGCACGGGCTATCACCTCCGGAACTCTGTGGTGGTCATCAGTGGCTCCTTCCCGTTGGAGGAGCGGAGTTCTTTCGATCTCACCATTCAACGATGGTGAGCTCTCTTGGGCATCGGTCGATCGGATGGGTCGACCGGCGGACGCGCCGAGGGGGCTGTGGGGGAACCCTGGTCGGGTAGTACGCGAGTCCGATCCGTTCATCGCAACAGATCGAGCATGCTGTGGGGCCTCGAGGTCTTGAGGCCGCCTCGATAGATGATTCGTCGCCTCGCCCTTTGAGGTGTTCTCGAAGGCCAGGAACTCTCATGCCGACGGGTGGGGGTTTTCTCCGTCCATCGGGTACCCCACATGGGCGATCCGCGCCGTTCCTGGCCCTGCCTAAGGTTTACGGGACAAACACGGAGCAGAAGAGGGCTGCCTTCGCCCGCACCTCCTCTTCTTCACGCGAGAAAGGAGCGCCTCATGATCGAGGCACGTGGATTAACGAAGCGCTACGGCGACAAGGTTGCTGTAGACAACATCTCTTTCACCGTCGAGCCGGGCACCGTTACCGGCTTCCTGGGCCCCAACGGCGCAGGCAAGTCCACCACCATGCGCATGATCATGGGCCTGGACAAGCCGACGACCGGCACCGTGACCGTGGCCGGCAAGAAGTACAAGGACCTCAACGCCCCGCTGTGCACCGTCGGTGCCCTGCTGGACGCCAAGGGCCTGCACGGATCGCAAACGGCCCGCACCCACCTGACGCAGCTGGCTGTGTCCAACGGCATCCCCGTCAACCGGGTTGACAAGGTCCTGGACATGACCGGACTCACCTCGGTGGCCAAGAAGCGGGTCAAGGGGTTCAGCCTCGGGATGGGGCAGCGTCTGGGCATCGCCGCCGCCCTCCTGGGAGACCCTGACATCCTCATCTTCGATGAGCCCGTCAACGGTCTGGACCCCGAAGGCGTCATCTGGGTTCGCCAGATCTGCCGCTCCCTGGCGGCCGAGGGACGCATCGTCTTCATCTCCTCCCACCTCATGGGCGAGATGGCCCAAACAGCCGATCGCCTCATCGTCATCGGCCGCGGCCGCATCCTCAGCACCGGTCCCGTGACCGACGTCATCGCCTCGGCCACCTGCGACACCGTGCGCGTCGCCTCCCCCCAGGCAACCGACCTCGCCGACCTCCTGGCCTCCCAGAGGATCGCCGTCGAGACCCCGGAGCGTGGCGTGCTCACCCTGACCGCCGCCCCTGCCGCTCGCATCGGCGAGCTCGCCGCCGCCCACGGCATCGTCCTGCATGAGCTGACCACCATCAAGGCCAGCCTCGAGGACGCCTACCTCGAGCTCACCGGCGGCAACACCGAGTACAACACCAGCATCCCCAGGGGCCAGGCTGACCAGCCGGTCGCCCAGCAGCACGCGTTGCGTTGAGCCTGACCCCGCAGACCTCAAGGAGAACCCCATGACCGCGATCACCGCATCCGGCACGAAGCTACGTGCCCCCCGCATCAACGGCCACCAAACCTTCGGCCGCGCTCTGCGCTCCGAGTGGATCAAGATCCGCTCTCTGCGCTCCACCTGGGTTACCTCTGCCGTCGCCATGGGCGTCATGGTCCTCTTCGGGGCGGCCACCGCCATCGGCTACCACGACATCCCGGAGCAGGTGGATCAGGCCAAGTACCAGATCACGTCCGCCGCGCCCTTCGGCTATATCATCGTCGCCGTCCTCGGCGCACTCCAAGTCACTGGGGAGTACGCCTCCGGTCAGATCCGCTCCAGCCTCACTGCGACCCCCCACCGGGGTCGACTCCTCATGGCCAAGGCCGCGGTCGTCGCAGTCTTCGCCTTCTTCCTGGGACTACTGTCAACCATGGCGACGTGGGCCGTCACCGTCCCCTTCCTCAAGGATGACGCCGGGAGTATCACCGACAGCGAGTACCTGGGTTTCTTCTGGGGCTCCGGACTCGCCTTCGCCGCCATCGCGCTGATGGGTCTTGCCTACGGCTTCCTCCTGCGCTCCACGGCCGGCGCCATCACGACCGTCGTCGTGGTGCTCTTCGTCATCATGGTGCCGTTGCAGATGATGGCCTCGCAGTGGGAGTGGGCCAAAGAGCTCGCGGGTCTGCTCCCGACCTCCGCCGACGCCGCCATCACGGATCCCTTCGCCGTGGCGAACACCTGGGGCGTTGAGGATACGGCGACCTTCCTCTCCCAGGCGCAGACGGCTCTGATATTCCTCGCCTGGACTGTGCTTCCTCTGCCCATCGCGGCGGCAATCTTCCTCACGCGAGACGCCTAAGGGGCGCACGCCTCGGGAGGATACGCCTCAGGGGCGCATAGGCCGGGGCGCCGACATCCTGCGGGGTGTTGGCGCCCCGTCGCGTCTGCAGCCATACGCAGTGCTCGTTCGGGTGCTGGAGGCGCAACACTTCGACCGAATCTTCATAAACGACCCGGAGTCGCGTTGTTTATGAAGATTCGGTCGAAGTGTGTGGTGGGTGGATGGTGGTGTCGAGCTGCGGGAGATAGCCGAATCCGTCATTTCCCAAGTGGTGCTCCCGCTCGTTGGACGAATGGGTGACCAGATATCAATCGACCGGATAACCCGAATGGCGGATTACATGGCTGTCCGGAACCGGCAGTATTAAGTCATCGACAACGACACACCAACGAGATCAGTGAGGAAGGAGGCGAGCGCCATGACGATCACCGCCCCGGAGATGACGGAATCGGATCACGCGGATAACCCGACGATCACCGTCCGGTCCGTCGATCAACAAGATAATTCCATCATCCTGCCTCAGGCATTCGCCATCGCAGTACCGGACACGGTCGAGGCTGACAACGTCATCAGCATCGCCGCCCCGCAGGCGACGATGATCGCCAGGCACGCCTCGGGCAGGCCTTGGCTCATGGTGCGCATGCCGCAGGCGTACGTCACGGCCTCAACAGCTCCCGGCACCAGTATCGTGGTAGTAGGAACGTGCTCCGCCTCAGTCGAGGATCTCAACAGAATCGCGCGACGCGGTGCCTCGCTCTCGGAAACAGCCGCCGAGGTCATGCGGTTCGACGGGAGCTTCACCGTCTACGCGCTGCGGGATGCGACGATCCTCGCCTGCGGGCCGGCGATGCAGACGCATCGCGTCTTCCACGCCCGCATCTTCGGCACCACCATCGTCTCGGATCGCGCCGATACTCTCGCGGCCCTGGGGAGGCTCCCGCTGGACACGGCAGCCGTGACTCGCTCCCTCCTGGGCAGCCAGCCCAACTTCGACGACGCCCAGCAGCCCATGTGGAAGGGCATCACCCCGGTGTACGGCGGTCACTGTCTCACCGTGGACGCCAGCGCCTCGACTTCGACCCATGCCTGGTGGCGGCGGCCGAGTCCGCGGTTGAGCCGCTCCGAGGGCGCGGCATTACTTCGAGAAAGGCTCCAGGCGGCAGTAGCCGTGCGCTCCCAGCAGCATCGCGAGCTGGCATGCGATCTTTCTGGAGGACTCGACTCCACGCCGGTGTGCTACTACGCCTCCACCGCACCTCAGGGGGTCACGGCTCTCACGTTTTACAGCGATGATCCTGGCGGCCGTGAGGACCTCCGCTGGGCTGAGATCGCCGCTCAGGCGATGCCTCGAGTCAGGCATGAAGCACTCTGGCTGGGCGATGCGCCGTCGTTCTACGAGGGAATCGGCGAGATGGACATTCCCGTCGATGAGCCCACCCAGGTGCCACTCACCGCCCCCCGTATCCTCTACGCGCTCGACCGCGATCGCGACCAGGGCGTCACCATGCACCTTCATGGCGCCGGCGGTGACCATCTCTTCCGCGGTGTCCCTGCATGGGACCACAGCATTGCCCGGCGCCACCCCATTCTCGGCTGGAACCGGGCCCGGGCGGAGGCCGCCGCGATGAAGCAGAGCAGCCTCACGGCGCTCCGGCGCCTCATCGACCGGCGATCGTACTCGCGCTGGTTGAAGGACATGGCGTACGAATCGGTGCGTCCCTCTGCGGAGACCTTCTCCCTCAGAGCAAGCGACTGGTACATACCGCCCCGCATCCCTGCCTGGATCGCCCAGGAGGCGCGAGAGGAACTCATCGCCTCCATGGTCGCCTCGGCCGAGCATGCCAAGCCGCTCTCCCCTGAACGTGGTGAGCATTTCGATCTGGCGAGCATCATCGACGCCTCGAGAGTGACTCGAGGAATGTCTCAGGTCGGCCTCCACCAAGGTATTGGGTATGAGTCGCCACTCATGGATGACCATGTCGTCGAGGCAGTTCTCAGTGTCGCCTACACAGATCGGGACAGCCCCATCGAGTGGAAGCCCCTCATGAAAGCAGCGATGCGCGGGATTCTCCCCGACGAATACCTGCTCCGAACCACCAAGGTGGGGGGGTCGCCACAGGCCGTTCGTGGATACGCACAGAACTTCTCGACAGTGAAGGATCTGCTGGACGAGTCCAGCCTCATGGATCTTGGGATTATTGACCGTCACGCCCTGGAGGAGTCGATTCGACCGTCGGAAACCAGTATGCCACCCACTCTGATTTCCCAGCTCATCAACACCGCTCTTTTCCTCAGGAACTCGCCCTCGGTGACGACTGCTTCCTGATCCCCCACGTCAACTGACCAAAGGAAGACACATGGCAAACAAGAAAGCCGCCCCTCTGCGGGTGCAGACCGATTACGGCGAGGTGGCGCTGGCCCCGAAGAGTGGGAAGTACTGGCACCTTAATTCCACAGCGGCACAGATACTCGATGAGCTCCAGACCGGGGGCGACGCCAGGAGCGCTACGGATGCTCTTGTGGCCACATACGGGATCAGTGCCGAGCAGGCCTCACGTGATGTCGCTTCGACCATCGCATCACTTCACCGTGAGGGTATCGTCTGATGATCCTCCTCCCAGTCCACCCGGTGAGTCACCGGGTCAGGGATGGCCCCGCCACCCCGCCTCCGTTCAAGGCCCGCTCCGAACTGCGGGGCCAGCGGCCCTGAACCGTCCCAGCTGACCACGACGTCACTCCACTGATCGGATGACAGAAGAAAGAACTCGAAAGGAGGTGAGCACTGTGCGCAACTACATTGCACCCGAGATTCACGAGCTCGGTGGATTCGCCAAGGAGACCGGCTTCGGCATCGGCGGCGCCCAGGAGGGCTGGTGGATCATCGCAGACATCTACGGTCCGAACCCGTTCTGATCACATTCAGAAACAATCACAGCACAGATCACCAACACAAGAAAGGAGGTCATGACAATGACCGCATACGCAACTCCGACCGTCCAGGAGCTGGGAGACTTCCAGACCCGTACAGGTGAGTGGGTCGGTCCATACACCGAGTACGTCCTCCCGTTCTGGGACTTCTCCTACGAGGGCTGATCCCCCGTAACCCCGGGAAGGAAGTGGGGGCGGGTCCTGCACCCGCCCCCGCCCCTTCTCAGATGCAGCCGCGCGCTGACAACAACCATCGAACGCACCCGCGCCAAAGGAGGAGAACCATGCCGCAGATGACTCAAGCCCCTGCAGTCCAGGCCTCACAGCTCACCATGTCGTACGACGACAAGACCGTGCTGGCCGGAACCTCCTTCACCATCCCGCGCGGCTCCGTCCTGGCGCTCCTGGGACCCAATGGCGCAGGCAAGAGCACGACCATCGATATCCTGTGCGGGCTCAAGCGCCGCTCCTCGGGATATGTGCGGGTCCTGGGGATCGATCCCGCCCACGCCGACGAGGCGTGGCGAGCGCGAGTGGGCGTGGTACGTCAGTCCTGGCGTGATCACGAGCGCTGGCGCGTCGGCGACCTCCTGCATCACCTCAGCCAGTACTACGGCGCTTATTCCTCCTCTGAGGCGGGATGGGACCCCGATGAGCTCCTGCGCGTCGTTGGTCTGTCCTCGGTCGCTGCGAAGCGCATCCGCACGCTCTCCGGTGGCCAGAGACGGCGGCTCGACGTCGCCATCGGGCTTGTCGGCAACCCCGACATCCTCTTCCTCGACGAGCCGACCACCGGTTTCGACACCGAGGCGCGCAACGAGTTCCACGCACTCATCCATGCTCTGGTCGCGCGGAAGACCCTGACCATTGTCCTGACCACTCACGACCTCAGGGAGGCCGAGGAGCTCGCCAGTCACGTCATCGTCCTGGCCGAGGGGACGGTGAGGTTCCAGGGCACGGTGGAGGAGTTCGGACAGCGGGTGCAGGTCAAGGACCGCATCAGCTATACGGACCGGGGTGAGTTCCACGTGCTGGAAACACCTCCCGATGCCACCGTCCCCACTCTCAAGACGCTCGTCAACACCGCAGGCGAGTCCCTCGAGAATCTCGAGGTCCGACGCGCCACGCTGGAGCAGCTCTACCTGCGCATCACCAACGAGGCCGCACACGCCCGGAGGGCCGCATCATGATGGCGGCCGGAAGCCCCAGCGGAATCGTCGCCCTTGGATACCGGCGCAGCCTCATCGAGCTGAGGAACAACCTCGGCTCTCTGCCAGGTCATCTCATGTTCCCAGTCATCGCGGTGGTCACGATCTCCATCGTCCGTCACAGCGACGCACTCGCCGGCCGGGGCGCCTCCTTCGGGAACTACGCCCTCATCGGCATCCTGCTCATCAACACGCTGCTGTCAGGCGTCATGGGTGCCGCCTCGACCGTCATGCAGGAGAGGATGGACGGCACCCTGCTCAGGTCGAGCTGTCTGCCCCACGGCACGACGGCGTACGCCATCAGCAAGGTCCTCAGCCACTTCCAGCTCGCCGTCACCGCATTCGCGGCGGCGCTCCCGCTCCTGTGGCTGGTCACGGGCCGCACGGCACTCTCCCCCGTGAGCACCGCGGCCCTCCTCGTCGTCGCTCCTGCCGGGCTCCTCTCACTGCTCCCGCTGGCCGTCGTCGTCGGCGCGACGCTCAGGAGTCCGCGCCAGCTCAGCCTTGCCTCCATCAGCGTCATGCTCATCGGAGCAGCCTCGGGGGCGTTCCATCCGATCGCAGGATCGGGAGGGCTCACGCAGGCGGGTGCGATGACGCTGCCGACCTTCTGGGTGAGTGCGAGCCTGCGCAACGCCCTCCTGCCCGAGTCCTCCCACTCGGGTGATCCCAGCGACCTCACGGTGCTGCTCGGTGGCCTCATCGTTCCCCTCATCTGGCTGGTCATCGGGATCTCGCTGGCTCGCAGAGCCCTGCGCCGCGCCTCCAGGTGCTCCGGCGGTCGACGAGGCTCGGCCCGGCACAAGGCGTGCGAGGGCGGCCAGCGCGCACGCAGAACGAGCCCACAGAACCCACGAGCCTCCGGTGCTCGGGCGCGCCATCAAGCCGCCACGAGGCGCAGACGCCGATCCACGACGCAGACAAGACAGAGGAGCATCGCCCGATGAGCGACATCGTCACCACCCATCAGCTCAGCAAGCGTTACGGCGACCGACAGGTCGTTCACGACGTGGACCTGCGGATTCCCGAGGGCGTCGTGTACGGGTTCCTGGGACCCAACGGCGCTGGCAAATCGACCACGATGAAGATGCTCCTGTCCCTCATCCGCCCGAGCAGCGGGAGCATCCGGATCCTCGGTGAGCCGATGACGCGCGAGAACCGTCACAGGCTCCTGGGCCGGATCGGCTCGCTCATCGAGTCCCCTCCGGGGTACGGCCACCTCACCGGCGCGGAGAACATGCGCATCGTGCAGCACCTCCTCGGTCTGAATGACGACGACGTGCGTGACGCCGTGCGGACCGTCCATCTCGAGAGGCACATCGACAAGAAGGTGCGCGCCTACTCCCTCGGCATGAAGCAGCGCCTCGGCATTGCCATGGCGCTGGTCCGCCGGCCCCGCCTGCTCATCCTCGACGAACCGACCAACGGCCTCGACCCCGCGGGGATCGAGGAGATACGAGACCTTCTCCAGCGGCTCGCCGAGCGCGGGACAACAGTCATGGTCTCCTCGCACCTGCTCGGTGAGATCGACAAGACGGCCACCGTGCTGGGCGTCCTGGCCCAGGGACGACTGGTCTTCCAGGGGAACCGCTCGGAGATGCTCGACGTCACCGCGCCGGACATCCTGATCGACTGCGCGGCCCCATCGCGCGCCTGCGAATCCCTCTCCTCCCTCTCCCCGATCCTCGAGCAGAGGTCAGACCGCGCTCTCATCAGGCTGCGTGGGATCACACGGGAGACAACTGCGCAGGCCATCTCCAGCCTGGTCGGCCGAGGCATCGACATCTACAGCGCCGTCCCGGAGGAGCAGACGCTGGAAAGCGCGTTCATGCGGATGACGCAAGGGGGTGGCATCCGGTGACAGCGGCAACCCGGACCTCGATCAGACCCCGCCCTTTACGCGTCCTGCGTGCTGAGTACTCCAAGATGAGGAATCTGAGAATCCTCCCCCTTCTGCTCTTCCTGCTCCTCGGTGCGGTGGGCATCGCAGTGCTCTTTGCCCTCGGCGCCGGTGTTTCCGTCGATCTCAAGGCTCCTGACGGGGATGGCTGGAAGGTGCTGCTCGGTGGCCTTCACGCCGGGGTGTGCCTCCTGGCTCCGCTCCTCATCGCGGTCATCGCCAGCAGGGTGACGGAGATCGAGCGCGCGGGCAATGGATGGCTTCTCTTTGCGGCGTCGGGAACAACACCTGGGCAGCTGTGCCGTGCGAAGTTCCTCGCCCTCGGTGCGCCACTGGCAGCCGTCTGCGTGCTGTGGGGACTGTGCGTGCCGATGTGGGGGGCACTGCTTGGCGTCCCCGCCCCAGTGCCCACCGGCAGGATCGTCGCGTACACCGCCTCGGTGTGCGTCATCAGTCTTGTCATTCTCGCGCTCCAGCTCCTCATCTCCTTGGCATCGGACAACCAGCTGCTGGCAGTAGGAGCCGGAATGCTGGGGGTGCTCCTGAGCATGATCGGCGCTATGGCGCCCACCTGGGCGCAATACCTCACCCCCTGGACCTATTACTCCCTCGTTGTGCCCATGACGTTCGCGGGATCCGATCCCGTGTACCTGGACGCGCCCTTCCCCGGGGCGCTGGTACTCGCCATCGCGGGCGCCGTCGCCTTCACCATCATCACCACTCGTCTCGACCGCAAGGAGGTGTAGGACATGGGAGTCTTCATTGCGGAGCTGATCAAGATCCGGCGCTCAGCGGCGTGGATTCTCGCCGCACTCGTCCCTTCCGTCACTGCCGTGGCCAGCGCCATGGGAGCCTGGACCTCTGGCGGCTTCGAGGATGGCTGGAACACCCTGTGGATCCGATCGATCGGCCTCTACGGGATGCTGATGCTCGGCGTCGGACTGTCCGTCCTGGCCTCCCTCGTCTGGCGCGCCGAGCACACCGGGAACAACTGGAACGCCATGACCGCCCAACCGGTGGCCGCCTGGAGGCTGGCCTCCGCCAAGGTTCTCGCGCTCGCCCTCCTCGCGACCTTCATGCAGGCAGTCCTCCTCCTGACCGTGCTCTTCCTGGGAAAGGTGGTGTTCCACCTGCCCGCTTGGCTCCCGGCTCGCTACTACGCCGTCAGCGTCCTCGTGGTCGTGGCCAGCGTGCCCGTCTGCGCGGCACAGTCCGCTCTGTCAGCGAGGTCCCGCTCGTTCGTTCTTCCCGTCGTGATCGGGTTCGTGCTCACGTGCGTCGGTGCCGTTCTTCTCGCCATCAAGGTCAGGGCGGCCCTGATCTACGCCTACTGCCTCCTGGCTCATACCACTCAGCTCGGATCAGGCTCTGGGGCGGACGCGTCGGCGCTCACGATCCAGTCGGCCACCCTCACCGTCGTTCTGTCCGTCGCGCTGACCGCGCTCTGCGTTCTTGCCACAGCGCGCTACTTCAATCGGACGGACACGCACGCCTGAGTCCCTCCCACCCGTCACTGACCGCCCATCGCCACCACCAGGGCATCGGCAGCAAAGCCGGCTCGCATTCAGAAAGGTGTCCTCTCATGAGCCAGATGCTCCCCACCACCCGCCACTCGATCAGCCTGGTCCAGCGCACGAACATCGCCGTGCTGGTCGGCCTGTCCCGCCTCCTGCGCCATCTCAAGCCCCACCGTCTCCAGCGCCTCATGTCCTTCGTCGTGCGGGGCGCGCAGCCCGCCGACTACAGCATCGCCCGCGACGCCAGGGATGACATCCTCTCCGCCAGCGCCGTGTGCCGCGGGGACAGGGCGTGCCTCATCAGGTCGGTGGCCGCGATGCTCCTGTGCAGGCAGCGCGGCTACGCGCCGACGTGGTGCGTCGGCGTCGTCGCCACGCCCCCCTTCGCCGCCCACGCCTGGATCGAGGCCGACGATCGCATCGTCGATGAGCCTATCGACGCGTCGTACCTGCGGACTTTCTACCGCGTGGGCGCCTCCGCCCGGGCGTGACCGGCCCGCACCGACGGCACCTTCATGACGGGGCCCTGTCCGTGCACGCGCGCTACAGGTCTCCGACCTTCTGTAGGCGCTGGAGGCTGAGCCAGCCCACCGGGATCGGGATCCAGAAGGTCACCAGGCGGTAGACGATCGCCGTGGACAGCGCCACCCCGTAGGGGACGCCGGCGGCGACGAGCCCGGCGGTCAGGGCGAGCTCGACCGGCCCGATACCGCCGGGGGAGGGCACGATCGAGCCCACCGTGTTGGAGGCCAGGTAGGTGATGGCCAGGACCGCGAAGGGCACCGTGTAGCCGAAGGCCCACAGGCTCGCGCTGAAGGACAGGATGTAGGACAGGCTCAGCGTGAGTGCGCCGCCCACGCCCAGGGCCAGTCGCATCGGGTTGGACATGACCCACACGAGCCGTGGCCACACCTGGCGGTAGGTGGGCTCGATCTTGGCCCACACCCAGGTGCGCGCCTTGGGGATGGTCAGGACCACCGCCGCCACGACGACGACGGCGCCCGCGGCGACCAGCACCCAGCCCGAGGGCAGGGTCAGTCCCGTGGACTGGCCGGTCATCGCCGCCAGCACCACGAGCAGCACCACGGTGACGATGAACTGGACCACCTGGACCAGGGCCACCGTGGCCACGCCGACCGCGGTGGGCACCCCCTTGCGGTTGAGGAAGCGCAGGTTGATGGCCGCCCCGCCCACACCGGCCGGGGCCACGAGTGAGACGACGGCGCTGGCCAGGTGCACCTCGGTGGAGCGCCACAGGGAGAGCCGCTCGGGACTGAAGGCCACCAGCGTGAGTCCGGCGCCCACGTAGGTCGCCACGGAGAAGACCAGGGCCGCCAGCATCCACCAGACATTGGCCTGCGAGACGGCGGTGGAGACCTGCTGGAAGTCCATCCCGGCCATGAGCGTCCACACCGCGACCAGTCCGACCACCACCATGAGGACAACACGCGTGGAGAAGCGGTTGAGGCGGGCCGGCTCGGCGTCGGCCGTGGGGGTCAGTGCCACGAGGGCGTCACGCAGGTCCTGGAGCACCTGCCGGCTGGCGCCGCGCCGTCCCATGACCTCGCGGGTCTGGCGCGGCAGCACCACCCGCTGGAGCATGGGGGCGATCGAGGCCAGCTGCGCGGTGGTCAGTGAGCGGGAGGCGGCGTCGATGGCCCGCTCGGCTCCGACCGCCAGCGCCGTCAGCGCCAGGGCCTGAGCCAGGTCCACGCGGCGGGAGAGCTCGGAGGAGATCGTCTCGCCCGAGGCCCAGTCCAGGAGCCACAGCCTCCCGGACTCGTCGACGACGACGCTCGAGGCGTCGATGCTCCCGTGCGCCAGCCCCGCGGCGTGAGCGCGCTGGAGCTGGCTCCACAGCTGTTCCAGGACGTCGTCGTCGACCTCGGCCCCCAGGTCGCTGATGGAGCGGGCGCCGACGACGTGGTCGGTCACCAGCAGCATGGACTCGGCGGCCTCGGCCATCCCCAGCAGGCCGGGGGTGCGCACCTGGGCGCGGCGGGCCTCCATCGTCATGAGGGCGGCGTGCTCGGCGGCCGGGCGCAGGGACAGGTCGCGGGTGGGGGACAGGCCCTTGACGCGGATCTGGTCCCAGATGTTGGAGAGGAACCCGGCCACCTGCCGGTCGGCGTCGAGGAGGGTGACGTTGCGGCGCTCACCTGCCGAGTCCCACACGGCGTACATGCGGTGGACTGAGGCCCGCTCCTGGGACAGGGCCTCGCTGGAGGCCTCGGCCAGGACCGCGGCCAGGTCGACGTCGGTGGCCGGCTTGATCGTGTTCGCCTCCGCCGAGGTCTGCGTGCTCCCGGTCCCGGCCGTGTCCACTGGCGCCGAGTCGAGAGGGGAGGCGGCCTGTCCGCTCGATGGGGCGGCGGTCGCGTCGGTGACCTGCTCGTCAGCGGAGGCCTCGTCGGCGGCGGGCTCGAGGCCCGCGGGCTCCTGTGGCGGTGGGTTCAGCGGGTTCTCGCGCACCTGCTCACGGACCTGCTCGGTGTAGCCCAGGGGGGCGTCGGTGGTGACGACCCAGGCGCGCGCCTCGGGGGCACGGTCCATACGGACCACGCGTACGGCGTCGATCCCGGCCCGGCGCAGGGCGCGCACGAGCGTGACCCCGTGGGCGCGGCGATCCTCGACCCCGAAGACGTAACGGACCAGCAGGCCGACGACGCGGCCCAGCAGCAGGGACAGCACCGCGCCCGGCAGGGTCAGGGCGCCGCGCAGTACCGCCATGCCCAGGACCGCCCACAGGGCGCCCCAGCCCGAGCGCATCACGGTGGAGCTGTTGCGGTCGCCGGCGGCCGTGAGCAGGCCGGCCATGGAGGCGAAGACGGTGGAGACGCCCAGCTGGGCGGTGCCCGAGGCGGTGACCGTCAGCCCCATGACCAGGGCGGTGGGGCCCCAGACCACGAGGCCGGTCATCGCGGCGACGGCGACCAGGTGACCGGCGATCCCCGACAGGACGGCTTGGCCCAAGGAGCGCCAGGAGCGGCGCAGGACCCGGTCCAGCAGAACGGCCAGCGGCACGATGAAGGTGACCAGGCCCTCAATGGTCTGCAGGGGGAAGACAAGGATGCGGCGCAGCACCACCGCCAGGGCGTTCTGGACGTCCTGGGTGACGCCGGTCGTGGTCTCGCGGGCGTAGATCGCCAGGACGAGGACGGCGAAGATGCCCAGGAGCGTCAGGGTCAGGTCGAGCAGATCCTCCGTGCGGCGCAGGCGGTGCGCGGTGGTGTCCACCAGGAGCGTCGTCGAGCGGGGGGCGGCGGGACCGGAGACCGGGGCGGGCTCGGCCACCGGGGCGACCCCGATGACGGGGATGCCGACGGGCGAGGTGGAGGTCGACTCCGCTGAGGGTGCAGAGGATATGGAGGGCGCGGAGGCGGCCGAGGGGACGGGAGGCGCGGGTTCCTGCCGGGCGACGGCGGTGGCGGGCTCGCCGGGAGGCTCGGTGTGCATCGAGGCGTGGTCGAGGTCGCCGGCCGGCGGGGGCGAGCCTGGTGCCGCATCTGTCATGACGCCGATTCTAGGGGGAGAGCCTGGGCGGACCCTCCTACGCCGGAAGGAGCCGCGCGGCGGCGTTGGTCTGTTCAAAGTAGTTTGCAACGCAAACCAAAGGGCGCTATCCTGGAGCTGGTTTGAAACGCAAACCCATGTTGACGAGGAGGTTCACCATGAGTGCGGCCACTGAGGATCAGAGGATCCCGGCGGGGCCCGATGAGGCCCTCGCCGTCGTCGAGGCCCAGCGGAGCGCCTATCTCAAGCGGCACAGGGTCAAGGCGACTCCGGTTCTGGTCGCCTGGGGGCTGGCCTGGCTGCTCGGCTATGCCGCCCTGGCCCTCTCCCGCAGGGCGGACTACAGCCTGCCGCTGGCGCCCTACCTATTCTTCTGCGGCTGCCTCGCGGCGGCCCTGCTGTTCACCTTCGCCTATATCGTCCCCAAGGTGCGCGGCATCCGCGGCCGGAGCAGCCGAGAGGGCACCTACTACAGTCTCGCCTGGTTCCTCGGGATGCCGCTGAGCGCCCTCATCCTCAGCCGGGTCAATGCCTTCCTGGCCGACCTCAACACGAGCCAGGCCAACGAGGTCGCCAGCGTGGTGTCCAACGCCCTGCCCTGCCTCGTCGTCGGCGTCATCTTCCTCATGAGCGCCGCACTGTGGAATGAGGTGGTCATGGGGGTCCTGGGCGGCTGGATCCTCCTGGTCACCCTGGTGGTCACGATTGTCGGGATGCCCTGGGCCTGGTGGATCATGTCCGTGGCCGGTGGGGGCGGCATGCTGGTGGCCGCCGTCGTCGCTGCTGCCGCAGAATCGAAGCGAGGTGCGTGACGTGACCGGAGGGGTCAGGGTGCAGCGGCCCGAGAGGCCGGAGAGCGCCGGCCGGGCAGAGGGGTCGGCTGAGTCGGCTGAGTCGGCCGGCGCCGGAGCCGAAGTCTTCGCTGCCGCGACGGCCTCCGCCGTCGATATCGACCCCGTTATTCACGCCCAGGCCCGGCTGCGGATCATGGCGACCCTGGCCGCCGTGCCCGTTGGCGACGAGCTGCACTTCCCGCGGCTGCGCGAGCTGCTGGACATGACGGCCGGCAACCTGTCCACGCACCTGTCCAAGCTGGAGGGGGCGGGCTACGTGCAGCAGAACAAGACCTACGCCGGGCGCAGTCCAGCCACCTACCTGGCACTGACCCCTGAGGGGCGCATCGCCTTCGATCGGTACGTGCGCAACCTGCGCGCCCTGCTCGACGCCTGAGGTCCTCTGGGTCGGCCGCGACAAGGGGCGGCCGGCTGGTACGGGGACCCGTCCTCCAAGCATTCAGCAGGACATCGACTCCCTGCTCAACCACTTCCCCAAAGCCGGGTGAAGGCGGGGTGGTCGAACGGTGCGCGGTGACGATCTGCTAGCGCACGCCGCCGGTGCGGCGGGCGACAAGGACCAGCAGACACCACATGACAGCGCCGACACCGACGATGGAGAGCAGGAGAGGAACCATGCTCGCCGCGTCCAGTTCCCCGGCCGTCAAGGCGGTCGATCCCAGAGACAGTGTCATGCTGACAAGCCCTTGGGGGATGGCGTAGGCCAGAGGGTTCTGTGCCGCTCCCAGGCCGAATCCGAGGACGCAGCCGACGAATCCCAGTGCCACTGGCGCGGCGAAGGACCGCATGAGCATGCTCAGCAGTGACTGCAGGGCGATGAGCGGGATGATGCTGACCACTGCCAGAAGATTGGAGGCGATGACGGTGCTGGGCATTGCGAGACCGAGACCCATCACGAATGCCCCCGAGATCCAGGCCAGCACGATGAGCGCCACCTGCATGGCCAGCACCGGAAGCACAATGACCAGGGTCTTGGCCAGGACGACGGATACCGGGGAGTGCGGGGAGGTCCGCATGGCGTTCCAGCTCGTGCCCCGGTGCTCCATCCGCCATGCGGCGGAGGCCAGCAGGGCCACCCCCAACGAGCAGAAGAACATCGAGTAGAACAAGGATATCTGGGACGTCAGAGCTCCCCATTCCGCGGAGAAGACCCCCAGATTTCGGTAGAAGTTGAAGGTGCCGGTGATGACTGCGAGCAGCGGCAGCAGAACGGCCACCACCCACACCGAGGAGCGCTTGAGCTTGATGACCTCGGCGGCCAGCAGGGACGGGAAGCCGGTGTTGCCCGCGCGGCGGGTCGTGACGGGAATGAGTGCAGAAGTGCTCACGGGACTACCTCTCGATCTTGTCGAGCCGGTGGGTGACAACGGTGAAGAGGAGAACCGTCAGGATGAGGAAGCCGGCGATCCACCCCGCCGGGACGTCGATGTAGGTGACGTCCGGCTGAGAGTGCGCGGTGGCGCTCATGGCGGCGGGAGTGATGAGGGCGTAGTACCCCCAGGGGGTCCATTGGACTATCTCAGGTGGTACGAGCAGGGTGAAGATTCCGATGAAGCCGCTGAGCAGCCCGGTGCTCATGACGATCATCTGGTTCTCCACCACGGCTGCCAGCCACAGGAAGTAGGCGCACATGGCCAGGTCCACGCAGATGAGGAGAGTCGTGTACGTGGCCCAGGGGCCGACGTCGAGCGCCACCGACAGTCCTCTGAAACGGGCGAGCGTGATGATGCCCAGACTCTGACCCGTCACAGCTGGGACGATGAGGAGTGACAGGGCGACGAGCTTGGCCCGGCACAGGGTTCCCGGCGTCAGGCCGGAGGCGGCGGCCAGGTTCCAGCCGGAGCCGGTGTGTTCGATATCCGTCTGCCGGCTGGCGAGCACGGAGACGAGGATCGGCCCGATCATCGCGTTGAAGAAGCCCGTGGTCAGTAACAGCCTTGCCCACGGCATCGCATGCGGGTCATGGGAGCTCTCCGTGAACGACGCGCTGAAGAGGCTCATGCTGCACAAAGCCACCGATGTGCCGACGATCAGCGCCGTGATCACAGGCGTGCGCAGCCGGCGCATCTTGAGGAGCTCGACACCCACAGCCGTCAGGAAGCCGGGTGCGGATGACTGCCGGGAACCGGGCGAGCCATGATCCGACGTCGGAGCAACGACGGCGGGGACGGAGGAGAGTGCAGCGCTGGTCGTCACAGCACACCTCCGCGACCGGTGAGGTCCATGAAGACGTCCTCGAGGCTCTGGGCCTTGCGCCGTACCTCGTGCAGCTCGACGCCGGCGCTCACCAGCCGGTTGATGAGCTCGGCGACCGCCTCCTTCGACATTCCCGGGATGCGCACGCCCTGTGGCGTCAGCGTCGGGCCGGTGGCAGAACCGGTGACGGGAACAGCGGTCCGGTTGGGCGAGGCGGACGCATCGGGGGCGCCGGCCGCCGTCGCCGCCGCGAGTGCCTGCGCCGGTACGAGCCCGGCCAGGACCTGAGGGCTCAGGACGGCCTGCGGCGTCGGGGTGGCGACGAGCACGTCCGGCACCGAGCGCTCCATGAGCTCGGCGCGCGTGCCCTGGAAGACCAGGCGCCCGCCCGACAGGATGCCGAGCGTGGACGCCATGCGGTCGATTTCGTCGAGCAGGTGGCTGGAGACCATGACGGTGACGCCCTCGCCGGAGAGCTCGACCAGCAGCCGGCGCACCTCCTCGATACCGGCCGGGTCCAGGCCGTTGGTGGGCTCATCGAGGATGAGCAGCTCGGGCTGGCGGGCCAGCGCCAGAGCGATCCCGAGGCGCTGCTTCATGCCCAGTGAGTAGGTGCGCACCAGGCGGTCCTTGTGCTCGGTCAGGCGCACCAGGGCGAGGGCGCGACTGATCTGCTGGTCGCTCAGTGCCTGCATCTTCGCCGCGATCCGCATGTTCTCCGCGCCCGTGAGGTGGCTGTAGCCGGGCGGGTTCTCGATCATCGAGCCGGTGCGCGACATGATCTCGGCTCGCGTGGTCGGGCTGAAGGGCCTCCCCAGCACGCTGATCTGCCCGCGCGTGGGCGCCAGGAGTCCCAGCAGCATCTTCATCGTCGTCGACTTGCCCGAGCCGTTGGGGCCCAGGAAGCCGTAGACGGCCCCGCGGGGCACCACGAGGTTGAGCCCCTCGACGACGGTGCGCCTGCCGAAGGTCTTGGTGAGGTCGTGGGTCAGGACGACGGCGTCGGAGGCAGGCGCTCCCGGGGCCGGCCCGCCGGCCTGCGGGAGGCGAGCCGGAGAGGAGGTCCGGACTGGCTGAGCCGGCGTGCTGGAGGCGGCCGCCTGCGCCTGGAGAGGTGCTGAAGGCGCTGGTGGGATGCGATGCGAGGTCGTCATGGGAACAAGGATGCTCGCGTCGGACCTGGTGAGCATCAGCCCGTGGTCTGCTCCGGGAATCGGTGGGATGGCGGGACTCATACCCGGGTATGAAATCCTGGCGGCGGCCTCGGAGGCGTGCGGTCGCGACGGTACGGTTCAGGCATGAGAAAGCGGCTGGGGCGTGAGGCGGCGCGGGCCGACTCGGTGGACCCCGCCCCGACCGGGCCGGCGGCGCCGGTGGGATCGACCCCGGTTGCCTGGCGCGACCCGCGCTCGGTCCCGTGGACGAGCGCGGTCGACGTCGTCATCGCTCTGGCCTTCTTCTTCCTGTTGTGCCTTGGCCGGCCCGACTCGGCGTTCTGGCTCGTCGACGGGGCGGGGCCGGTGCTCCACGCCCTGCTGGTGGGGGCCTGCGCCCTGGCTCTGGCCGTCCGGCGCCGCTGCCCGCTGCTCTTCGTTGTGGTGGCCGGCATCTGCCTGAGCGCGCACCTGGTGTTGTTCACGGGGTTCTCCGTCTTCTTCGTCGTGACCGGTCTGATCGCGGTGGAGACGACGCAGTCCCGCTTGGAGGCGCCGTGGCGGTGGGTGGCGCTCGTCCTCGAGATCGTGGGCGTGGAGCTGACGACGGCGCGCGTGTTTCACCTCATCGGCGGCTACGTCCACGCAGGTGAGGCACGGTCCGTGGTCGTCGTCAATATCTGGCTGGTGACGATTGTGGCGGCCTTCGTCGGCGCTGCGCGGCGCCGTAGCCGTGACCGCTACAACCGGGCCCTTGAGCGGGCCTCGGTGCTCGAGGCGCAGCAGGCCACCGAGCGGCGCCTCGCGGTCATCGAGACCCAGCAGCGCATCGCCCGTGACGTCCATGACCTGCTCGGCCACAGTCTCACCGTCATCGCCATGCAGGCCGAGGGAGCCCGGGCCATCCTGGCCACCGACCCGGCCTCCGCCGACGAGGCCCTGGCCGTCATCGGAGAGACCTCCCGTCGCTCCGTCGACGAGGTGCATGCCCTGGTCGACATGCTGCGTTCCGATGCCGGTGCCGCCGGTGTGGGAGGTTCCGGGGCTGGAGGCCGTCCCGCCGGTGGTGCCGGCGGCGGGGCTTCCGGCACTGTTGAGGCCGGAGCCGAGGCTGGCACCGGAACCGGAGAGGCGACGTCGGGACAGCACGTGGAGCTTCTGCGCGAACCCGTGCGTCAGGCGCAGCGGGCGGGACTGCCCGTCACCCTGGAGGCCGACCCGGCCGGCCGGGTTCCCCCGGCGGTGGCGCAGGTCCTTCACCGGGTGGCCCAGGAGTCGCTGACCAACGTGCTGCGCCACGCTCCCGGTGCGGCCACGAGAGTCTCGCTGCGCACCGGGGCGGGGCGCGTCATCCTCGTCGTCGAGAACGCCCCGGTCCCGGAGTCGCTGGCAGGAGATGCGGATCCGATGCCGAGGACCGACGACCCGCATCGTGAGGACAGAGGCGAACAGGTGGACGCCGTGCCAGGGCAGACGCCACACGCCTCGGCCGCGACGTCTCGTCCCGCGGTGAGCGTCTCCGAAGGTCTCAGGCACGGCGGCTTCGGCCTCATCGGCATGCGTGACCGGGTTGCCCAGGTCGGAGGCACCTTCACCGCCGGTCCCACGGCTGAGGGCGGATGGAGGGTGACGACAGAGCTCCCCTGTGTTCCACAGTGAGAGCCACCTCTGCTCATATGGCGAACATCGCAGGGGGGCGTCGGTACCTCGTCAGCACAAAACCGCACCAGCCGAACCCGAAGGGCGGATACTTCCGGTGAGTTACCGTCAAGAAGGGGAGGCACCTGTGATCCGCCTGGGTCTGGCCGATGATGAGCCGCTGTTCACCATGGGGCTGGCCATGCTGCTGGGGGCGCAGCCGGATATGGAGGTCGTCTGGCGCGCCGTCGACGGCAACGACGCCCTCAGGTGCAACGCCGCCGACCCCGTCGACGTGCTCCTCCTCGATGTGCAGATGCCCGGGCTGGACGGGCTGTCCGCGACCCGGGAACTCATGGCCCGTGGCGTCACCGGACGGGTCGTCATTCTGACCACCTTCGACACCGACGGTTACGTCATGGGTGCCATCGAGGCCGGTGCAGCCGGTTTCCTGCTGAAGAACACCCCGCCCCAGGACCTCATCGCAGCGATCCGCACTGTCCACGATGGCGACTCCGTCATCTCCCCGGGACCCACTCGCCAGCTGCTCACCGCCGTGCGCACCGGCCAGTTCAGCGGCGTTCTTCCTGGGGACGGCGCTGGCCGCCATGCCTCCCAGGACTCAGTCGAGGCGGTTCGGGCCGCCGAGGCCTCCCAGCAGGTCGCGGGCCTGACCCAGCGTGAGCGCGAGATCCTGGCGCTTATCGCCCTGGGGCTCACCAACCAGGAGATCTGCGACCGGGAGTGGCTGTCCATGCCCACGGTCAAGACCCACGTGAGCCACCTGCTGTCCAAGACCGGCTGCCGAGATCGGGTTCAGCTGGTGCTGCTGGCCCTGCGCGGCGGCGTCATCGGCCTCGATGACGTCCTGGGACGGGCGTGAAGGTGCACGCAAGCTCCTTGAATCAGCCGCCTGGAACCGGTTTGTGTCACTGTGGGCGACTTTTAGGGCTGATCGCCTCCTTGGTCCTCCGTGGCTTGCGAGCATCTGCCCAGGTCAGGACGGTGTGCTGGTTGCGTCGGGGCACCCAGGGCCGGGGAATAGTCGCCAAACGTGACACTTCTCCTCGTCGGGGAGCCGCCCGGGAACGAGCGCGCCCCCTCAGCGGCTCTGGGGCTCTACCAGGACGGCCACGGTGCGCGCCGGCACCGAGATCGTCCCGCTGGCACGGTCGAAGCCGGTGCGGCGCACCACCTCATCGGCCCCCTCGGCCTGAATGGGGCAGAGGCGGAAGTCCCGGCCCGCCAGCTCGGGCAGCGGCTGAGTGAGCGTCTGGCCCGAGGCGTTGAAGACCACCAGGACGGCGTCGAGCTCGGGGTCCACGTCGCTCCCGCCCCGGGTGTCGTCGATGAGCATGACGATCACTCCCGCCGGCGCCCCGAAGCCCGCCCCCGGGAAGCTCAGCTTGTCCTGGATGAGGCGGGCCGAGCCCAGGCTGAACAGCGGCGTCGAGGCGCGCAGCCGCAGCAGATCCAGGGCCTGGGAGCGGGCCGCCGCGATCTCCTCGGGCGAGGGCCGCAGCCAGTCGTCCTGCAGCAGCGGCCCCTGGATCGCCCAGGAGCCCTCGTTGCGGCTGGCCGGCGGCAGACCCCGCCCGAAACCGTTGGACTGCCCCGTGAAGTCAATGGCGTTGAACCAGTCCCCCGAGTTGTAGGAGTCCCGGTCCAGTGACTTGCTGCGCAGCAGTTCGGTGCCCGCGCTCCAGAAGGACGGCGACTGCGCCAGCGCCACCGTGGCCAGGCACACGGTGTTCATCCGCACCCGCTCGGCCACCGGCATGCCCTGGGGCAGCTTGTAGGCCAGCAGGTCGTAGAGCGTCTCATTGTCGTGGGCGTCGACGTAGTTGACGTTCTCCTGGGGGTGGGAGGCGAAGGCCGCCGGCGCCCCGTTGTGGATGAGGTCGATGCCGCGGCGCACCGACCCGTCCGAGATCGTCATGACGTAGTCCTTGAGGTTGCCCGCCAGACCTAGGCGCACCAGGTCGGTGCGGTGGGCCAGGTCCGCCGACTGCTCGTTCCAGCCTCGATGGTCCAGGCCGCTGGGCTGCGTGAGCAGGCCGGTGCCGAAGCCCTGGAAGACGCGGTGGTCGGGGTCGAAGGCACCCCCGCCGTGGACGGCGTCACGCAGGCGGTCGTTGAAGGCACCGATCCCGGTGCCGTCGAGCTGGCCCTGGGTGGCCTGCATGAACAGGGCGTTGCCCGCCACCTCCCCGAAGTTCCACCCCTCCCCGTACAGGTAGATGGAGCGGCCGTCGACGCCGTCGGCCTCCAGCGTCAGCTCGTCCAGGGCCGCCCGCACGCGCTCCATGACGGCTCGCGGGTGGTGGCCCATGAGGTCGAAGCGGAAGCCGTCGACCCGGTACCAGCGCGCCCAGCGCACCACCGAGTCGACCATGAGGCGCGCGCACAGGGCGTTCTCCGTGGCCGTGTTGGCGCAGCAGGTCGAGCTCGTCACCCGCCCGACGGCGTCGAGACGGTGGTAGTAGCCCGGCACCACCTGGTCCAGGACGCTGCGCGGGTCCTGCCCGCAGGCGGCCGTGTGGTTGTAGACCTGGTCGAGGACCACCTGGAGGCCCAGATCATGCAGGGCCCCCACCATCTCGCGGAACTCGACGACGCGCGCCCCGCCGTCCTGGTGGCCCTCGGTCGCGTAGGAGCCCTCGGGGGCGCCCCAGTGGAGCGGGTCGTAGCCCCAGTTGTAGGCGTCGTGGTCGGCCACCTCCGCGATGGCCGCCTGCTGGTCGGCCGAGGCCGGGTGCGCGCCGTCGGGGATGTCGGGGTGGCGCTGGGAGCCGCGGTGCTCGGGGATGGTGGCGATGTCGAAGGTGGGCAGCAGGTGGATCGTGTTCATGCCGGCCCGGGCCAGCTCGGCCAGGTGGCGCACGCCCGCTGAGCCCGCCACCGTGAAGGCCCGGTAGGTGCCGCGCAGCTCGGGCGGGACGGTGTCGTCGGCGGCGGAGAAGTCCCGCAGGTGGAGCTCGTAGATGCTGCGGGCCGAGTCGTTGCGGACCGCCGGAGCCCGGGTGGTGGCCCACTGCTCGGGGGCCAGCCGCGGGTCAGCCAGGTCGACGGCGACTGAGCGGGTCGAGTCCGTTGTCAGCGTCGTCGAGTAGGGGTCGGTGACGATGTTGGTCTCCACGCGTCGAGTGCTGGGTACGTAGACCCGCACTTCCCACAGGTACTGGCAGCCGGCGGTGATGGGGGCGCCGGGGGCGCTCGGGCCGGGCTCGCCGCTGGGGGTGCTCAAGGTGGCGCCGGCTGGCTGGTCGGGGCGGTTGGTGACGACCCAGCGGCCGTCGCCTTTGCGGACGGCCGGGGTGCGTCGCGGCGGGCCGGGGACCTCCGGCACCGAGCCCAGCGGGTCGCTGGTCTCCCAGGTCAGGAGGGTGACGGCCTGCGCGCTGGGTGCCCACAGGGCGAAGGAGGGCAGGCCGCCGGTGAAGGTGACGCCCAACTCGGCGCGGGTGGCGGCCTCGGCGTAGAGATGGTCCAGGAGGATGGCGGTCTGCACCCCGGTGAAGGCGTCGAGGTGGGCGTCGCTGACGTCGGCGGCCTCGGTGGGGTCCGGGAGTCCGACGTACTGGGCGATGGCGACCTGGCCGGTCAGGGCGGAGGCGACGGCAGCGTCGTCGAGCAGGGGGGTGCCGGCGGCGTCGGTCGCGCTCAGGGCGATGTAGCCCTCCAGGTGGGGGTGCGCGGCGAGGACCTCGTCGGGAAGGTTCCCGACGATGCGCAGCGGCGTGACCGTCGGGGCGGGCATGCCGTCCGCGCCCAGGATCTGGCCGTGGATGGCTGCGGCGCCGCCGTCGGGCGCGGTGATGAGACGCAGGGCGAGGCCGGAGCCGAGAAGGGGGTGACCGGCGTCGGTGACGACGACCTCGCGGTCCATCCCCCGGGGCAGCAGCGACAGCGGCCACGCCAGGATGGTGGGGGTGACCCAGTAGGCGCGCTGCTCCTCACTGCCGGCTACGGGTGGAAGGGCCGTGGTGGTGTCGAGTGTGCAGGTGAGTGTGTAGGTGAAGGTCATGGGGTGTCCTGCCGAGTGGAGGCGCCGTGGTGGGACGCCGCCGGTCCTGCCGGTCGTGTCGCGTGCGGCCCCGTGTGCGGGGGTCGGCAGTGGGGCCGCGCACCTCGTAGTCTCCCCCGGGTGGAGGGGCCATGTCAGCCCGATGGTGGGAATTGTCCTGCTCGGCCTGCGGTGCTTGGTCCGCTGGCTGTCTGCTGGCTGTCCGCGTGCGGGGCCGTTTCGCGCGGCCGGTGACATTTCTCTGCGGTCGGGTGCGGTTCGCGCGTGCGGGGACAGGAATCCGGTCCCCGCACGCGCAGGATGTCCCCGGCTGCGCGGACATGTCACCGTCAGGCCCTACGCTCGAGGCATGGCTCGCCGTACGCCCGAACCGGAATCACCCTCACTGTTCGACGCCGCCGGCCCCGACGGCTCCGGCCTCGTCGACGACCCGGCCCGCCCGCTGGCCGATCGGCTGCGCCCGCGGGTGCTCGACGACGTCGTCGGCCAGGACCAGCTGCTCGCCGACGACGCCCCGCTGGGCCGCATGGTCGCCTCCGGCCGTTTGTCATCGATCATCCTGTGGGGCCCGCCGGGCTGCGGCAAGACGACGATCGCTCGGCTCCTGGCCGACCGCACCGGCCTGGTCTTCGAGCAGGTCTCGGCGACCTTCTCCGGGGTGGCCGACCTGCGCAAGGTCTTCGCCGCAGCGGCCCGCCGCCGCGAGATCGGGCAGGGAACGCTCCTGTTCGTCGACGAGATCCACCGCTTCAACCGGGCCCAGCAGGACTCCTTCCTGCCCTACGTCGAGGACGGGACGGTTGTCCTGGTCGGCGCGACCACCGAGAACCCGAGCTTCGAGCTCAACGGCGCCCTCCTGTCACGCTGCCAGGTCATGGTCCTGCGCCGCCTGGATGAGGCCGCCCTGACCGAGCTGCTGGCGCGCGCCGAGTCCCTGATGGGTCGCAGCCTCGCTCTGACTGAGGATGCCCGCACCGCCCTGCTGTCCATGGCCGACGGCGATGGCCGCTACCTGCTGGGCATGGTCGAGCAGGTCCTCGCCGCCCAGGACGCAGACGGCCCGGAACCACTTGACGTTGAAGGGCTGCGCAGCGTCATCGCCTCCCGGGCACCCCTGTACGACAAGTCCCATGAGGAGCACTACAACCTCATCTCCGCCCTGCACAAGTCGATGCGCGGCTCCGATCCGGACGCCGCCCTGTACTGGCTGGCGCGCATGCTGAGCGGGGGCGAGGACCCGCTCTACGTGGCGCGCCGTCTGGTGCGATTCGCCAGCGAGGACGTCGGCATGGCCGACCCGGCCGCCCTTCAGATGACGCTGGCGGCCTGGGACGCTTACGAGCGCCTGGGATCGCCCGAGGGGGAGCTCGCCATCGCGCAGGCGGTCGTCTACCTGGCCACCGCGCCCAAGTCAATCGCTGTCTACCGCGGCTACGGCCGCGCGGTGCGCCTGGCCCGACAGACCGGCTCGCTCATGCCGCCGGCCCACATCCTCAACGCCCCCACCCGACTCATGAAGGAGCTCGGCTACGGCGAGGGCTACGAGTACGACCCGGACACGACCGACGGCTTCTCTGGTGCGGGCTACCTGCCCGACGGCGTCGAGCGCCGGCCTCTCTACGAGCCCACCGCCAACGGCCACGAGCACCGCATCCGTGAGCGGCTGGAGTACTGGGAGGGTCTGCGGGCGCGCAAACGTGGCGAGGACGTTGGTGAGGGAGGCGCCGGCTAACCGAGCCAGGCTGGGACTGAGATGTAGGCCAGTTCCTGACCCGCCTCTCATCGACAGGGACAATCGACGCCGTCGGGGACATCTCTGTGCGGCCGGGTGCGGTTCGCGCGTTTGGGGACAGGAATCCGGTCCCCGCACGCGCAGGATGTCACCGGCCGGAGGGGAATGTCCCCCACCGCGTGTGATGTCCCCGGTGGGAGGGGAGGGGAGTGTCCCCGGCCGAGCCCACGGGGTGAGGCCGACGTCCGCCTACTCCCCGCCGCGGCGCACGGCCTCCAGCATGAGGGTGGCCACGTCCGTGACCCGCACGTCGGCGCCCTCGGAGGCGACGCCGTCGGAGAGCATCGTGGTGCAGAAGGGGCAGGCCGTGGCGATGACCTGAGCGCCGGTGCCGATGGCCTCGCGCGAGCGCTCCACGGCGATGCGCGTCCCGATGGTCTCCTCCATGAAGGCGCGCGCCCCGCCGCCCCCGCAGCAGAAGCCCCGCTCACGGCTGCGCGGCATCTCCACCGTGGTCGCGCCGGTCGCCTCCAGCAGCTCGCGTGGCGGGGAGTAGACCTGGTTGTGGCGGCCCAGGTAGCAGGCGTCGTGGTAGGTGACCGTCGGGATGACCGACTCGCCCGTTGCCTTGCTGGCGGTCTCCCCGCCCGACGGCGCCGCCGGGGCCCCGGCCTGCGGCTCGGCGGCCTCGGTGCTCGACGTCGGGGCGTCCCCGGCCGGTGAGTCGCCGTCCTGCCCGGTGGCGGGTGCCGGCGTGGCCGGGGCGGCGGAGGCCGCTGGGGCGTCGGGCGCCGTCGAACCACCCGCGGCCTGCGGCGGCGCCGGGCGCAGCCGACCCTCGCGCACGAGCCGGTTGAGCAGCTGGGTGTAGTGGACGACCTCGTAGCGGCCCCCGATCTGCGGGTACTCCCGCGAGATCGTGTTGAAGCAGTGCGCGCAGGTCACCACGATCCGCTGCGCCCCGACCTCGCCCAGCGTCTCCACGTTCTGCGCGGCGAGCATCTGGTAGAGGATTTCGTTGCCAGCGCGCCGGGCCGGGTCGCCGGTGCAGGTCTCGGCGTCGCCGAGGACCGCGAAGCTCACCCCCGCGGTGTGCAGCAGCTCGGCCACCGCCCGCGTCGTCTTCTTGGCCCGGTCCTCGTAGGCGCCGGCGCAACCCACCCAGAACAGGTAGTCGACGTCCGCGGCGCTCTCGACGTCGTCGCCGATGACCGGCACCTCGAAGTCCAGGTTCTTGGCCCAGTCCAGGCGCTTGCGCGCCGGCAGCCCCCACGGGTTCCCCTTGGACTCCATCTTGCGGAACATGCCGCCGAGCTCCTTGGGGAAGGCCGACTCCATGAGCACCTGCTGGCGGCGCACATCGACGACGTGGTCGACGTGCTCAATGTCCACCGGGCACTGGTCCACGCAGGCCCCGCAGGTGGTGCAGGCCCACAGGACGTCGGCGGGGATGACCTCCCCGGCCAGGGGCGCCGGCCGTGTGGCCACACCCGTCTCGGTGGGGGCCGCCTTGGCTGCCAGCAGCGCGCCGAGCACGTCGCCGGTGTGGGCGGTCCCCGGCTCCAGGCCCAGGTTCGTCTCGCGCGCCAGACCGTCGTGCATGCCCAGCGCCTTGCCGACCAGCCCACCGGAGGTGGGGCGGGAGGCCACCATCTCCTCGGTGACGTCGCCGGGCTCGACCCCCAGGGCGCTCGCGGCCCGCAGGTAGGGGGCGGCCGCCGCGTGGTGGTCGCGCAGCGCCATGACGAACAGCTTGGGGGACAGGGGCTTGCCGGTGTTCCACGCCGGGCACAGGTCCTGGCAGCGGCCGCACTCGGTGCAGGTGGAGAAGTCCAGCAGGCCCTTCCAGGTGAAGTCCTCGATGCGGCCCACGCCCAGGCGCACCTCGGGGCCCTCGCCGGAGTCGGCGGCCTCCATGGCCTCCTCCAGCGTGTCCATGGTGGCTTCTGTCAGGGGCTCGTCGCCGACCATGAGCGGCTGAAGCGGGCCCAGCGCCTTGGAGCCGTCCACCTCGCGGCGCGCGTAGACGTTGAGGATCGCCAGGAACCGGTGCCAGGCCACACCCATCGAGGGCTGCAGGCCCACGACGACGAACCAGGTCATCGACAGCACCACCTTGATGGTGGCGACGATGAGAATCGCGTTGGCCAGGGCGCCGGCGCTCGCGGGTGCGAGCAGCGGGCCGGTCCAGGCCGTCAGGGGGAAGTGCGTCCAGGAGGCCAGGGCCTGCTGCGCCGGGTCGGGGGAGGCGGCCAGGTGGGCGTGCTCCAGCATCCGCAGCGCCAGCACGCAGGCGACCACGCCGATGATGGTGGCCTCGACGAACTTCGCCTGGGCCGACGACGAGCCGGCGAAGCGCGAGGTGCGCGGACGCTTACCGCCGTCGGAGTCCGGGGTGTAGGGCGGGGCGGCCCGGCCAGCCCGGGTCAGGCGCCAGCGCAGGATCGTCAGACCCACGATCCCGAAGGTGGACAGCCAAGCGATGATCTCGACGACCCAGGCCCACCAGGCGGCGTGCCCGATGAGCGGCAGCGCGAAGTCGGGCCCGCCCAGCACCTGCCCGTATCCGGCCACGAGCGTGAGGAACAGCAGCGGGAAGGAGACCATGACCAGCCAGTGGGCGGCCTTGATGAAGGGGCGGCCCTTGAAGGCGGTGTGGCCCACGAGCGCCCCCAGCGTGAGCGCCAGGCGCTTGCCGACCGGGCGAAGGCGCTGCGGTGCGGTTGCGCGGCCCACGGCCATGCGGGCGCCAATAGTGAAACAGGCGCGTGCGAAAACTGCGATACCGATCGTCGTGGCGATGACGACGATGACGACACAGACGATCTGCACGGCACTCATCGGGGCGGGTTTCCTCAGGTCTCCGAAGGCAAAGGCGGAAGCGCTGGGAGGTGGCCGGAGGCGCCCCGGAAGGTCGCCTGCGCGGCACACCGTTGGCGCTCCCCGCCAGCCTACCCGGGGGGTGACTGGGAGTTGGAAGGGGCGCGGTCTGAGTGCCGAGGCACCACAGTGGAAAAAGTGTCACGATTGGCGACTTTTCGGGGCGCGGCCGGCGGCCGCGAGCTAAGCCGGATCCTCGGAGACTGGCTCTGACCTGCGAAGACGCCGTGGTGCCGAGTGTGCGGAGGTCCCTCGCGAACGGTGCTCGGGCGGGAAAAGTCGCCAATCGTGACACGGGACCGCAAAAAAGTGTGCCGACCCCGCTATGGGGCCGGCACTGAGTCCTCAGGCGCTGATGGCGCGCTGCGCGTAGGGGGAGTCAGGGCGGCGGGCGCTGTACCACTTGGCGGCCTGGCGCAGTCCGAGCTCACGCACCAGGGTGACGGTGGCCCCGGAGATGATGGCGAAGGTGACGATCTCGGCCAGCTTGTAGTTGAGGACCTGGTCCTCCTCGCGCGGGGCCGGCTTGCCGGAGATCGCCCGCCAGCCAAGCGCCACGACCTTCTCAGCCACGAACCCGGAGGCGAGCGTGGCCACGGCCGCGGTCGCCTTCCACATGAAGTCGGTGGTCTGGTCGATCTGGGCGGGGTCCTGGTCGCTCATGAGTCCTCCTTGCGCCCGGGTCGGGCGGCGTCGTGGGTACCTGCGTGCTGGCGGCGGACCGATGGTGTCGGCCCGTTCCGCCCCGATCATGCCGCACCTGGGCCGACGGCGCAGCCAGTGCCCGCCCGCGTGGCGCCAACTGCCGGGCCCGGGTGGGGGGATTCTCGTGGCGCCAGGCGCTTGAACGAGCAGGGCGGATGGCATCAACGCATTGGATTGTTAAGACGTTTCAGGGGAAGCCTCAGTGGTTTCCAGAAAACTGAGTGGCAGGTGCCTTGTGCTCGTCAGTTCGCCCTGTTACCTTCCTTTGTGAGGTGTTGGAAATTTCCTGATCCTCCTCGAATGGTCAGGATGTCGAGGGATCTACGGCTGGTGGGCTCGCCTGCTGAAGAATAGGCGCCGCGCTTGCTTGATGGGGGTGCATGAATGCTGCGAGAGAACAGTAGCGTGAGTGCCCTACTGACGTATGTCATTGTCATTGTTTTCGCTGCGCTATTTGTTGCTGTCAACTGGTCGGGTTCGGGAAGAGTCTTGTCACTGGCCTCCGCTGCTGTCATTGCCTGCGCGTTGATGGCGCTTCACTCAAAGTCCTTCGCCGCGGCTGTCGGTGCCGCGCTTCTCCTCGTGCCGCTGCCCTTGATAGCGGTGTGGACGAACGCCGGCTCAGCGACGGGCGTCATCGGGCCGCTGGTTCTCTTGGTCGGAGTCGCCTGCTGGCGAACCTGGAGGTCCGCAAAGAAGGTGGGGCTGAAGCAATCTGGTTGAGTCGGTCGGCTGGAGCTGGCCTATCCCTTCGTGTGTGAGGGTGGTTGGGGCGTGTGGTAGCTCCCGGGCCGACGGTGCAGTCGGTGCCCGCCCGCGTGGCGCCAACCGCCGGGCCCGGGTGGTCGTGCCGTGCGCCGCGCGTTCGGGGGTCAGGGCTCGAAGCGGTGCCCCACCCCACGAACGCGCGGGAGAGTGATGGGTGTCGTGGCGTGCGATGCCGAGCCCCTGCCTGAATGGGGCGGCGGGCTCAGGCCTGGGCGGGACGGATGGCGGCGTTGATCTGTGCGGCCAAGCCTGCGGGGTCGTCGACCGTGAGGTAGAGGTGCGTGAAGCGCTCGTCCTCCAGGGTGACGACCAGGGTGTTCTCGTAACCGGAGATGTTCCAGAACTGCGCGGTGCCGTCGGCGTGGAAGGTCCCGGAGAGTTTGCTGCCGGCCTGCAGTCCGGGCCCGCGCCAGCCCTTGGGCTCGTGGCGCAGGCCGGGGTCGTGCGTGGCGCCGCGTACGTGCGCGAGCGGGAACTCCAGTCGGGAGGTGTAGGACCACATCTTGTCCAGCCCGTGCGGCTCAACGCTCAGGGAGGTATCGGTGATGGTGACGGTGTTGCGGCTCATGATGTCTGCTCCTCTCGCGGGCAGGTCGGTTGGGTGGAAGTGAGCTGGTGATCTAGCAGGTGGGCGCGGGGCTGGAGCGGATTACGTCGGCGGTGAGGCTGATGTCTTTCCGGTCGCTGTGGCCAAGGTCGACGTCGTAGCGCCGGCCCGCACCAGCAGGCGTCGGCCCAGCGCCTCGGCGGTGATGCCCGCCCGGCTCAAAGCGACCTCGAGGGCCTCGCGCACGGCCGGGTCCCCGGGGGCGATCTCCATGAGTGCCACAAGGATCAGGTCGAGCTCCTCGTGTCCCACCCCTGCGGCGTTGGTGGAATCGCCGGGGGTGGCCGCCGGACTCAGAGCGGCCAGCGCCTCAGTGAGGCAGCGCTGGAAGAGCCCGTCCTTGGAGCCGAAGACCCCGTAGAGGCTGGCGCGATTGACGCCGGTGGCCCGAACCAGATCGTCTACAGAGGCTCCCGCAAAACCGCGCTCGGCGAAGACCGCCGTGGCGGAGCTGATGGCCTCGCTTTCGATGAAGGTGCGTCGTCGTCCCATGAATCCAGAATAGACGTTCTGGAACGGCTAGTCAAGAACAATCGTTCTGAAATTCTTGGGCGGGAAAGGCCGCCTCCCTCAGCCGATATGCCCCGTCTGCGCGCCGAGGACCAGCAGCGCGTACAGCACGGCGAAGACCCCGGCAACGGCGGCGCAGGCCAGGGCTGGGCGGCGCCGGTAGGTCAGCACGGCGACGTACTCACGCAGCCAGGCGTTGACGATGTAGAACCAGGCCGTGCGCGCCGGCGCGACCGCCCACGGCACCCCCATGTCGGAGGCCAGGATCGCGGTGCGCACCGCGTGGAAGGAGCTCGTCATCAGCAGCACCTGCGGGTCCGCCATGCCGCGCTCAGCCAACAGGTCGCGCGTGTAGGAGATGTTCGTGCGAGTCGTCGTCGAACGGTCCTCCAGGAGGATCCGCTCAGGCGGGACGCCACGGGCGATCGCGTAGTCGGCCATGGCGCGCGCCTCGCTGGTCGGCTCGTCGGCGCCCTGCCCGCCGCTCATGACCAGCAGCGGCACCCCGGGGCGCAGGCCCTCCTCGTCGCGCCAGGCCTCGATGCCTCCGGCGATCCGCGAGCCCAGCAGCGGCCCGACCTTCCCGTTGATGAGGCCGGCGCCATGGACCACGACGACGTCGGGGTGCGGCATGGCTCGGCGTCCGCCCCAGATTCGCTGCACTGCCGTCTGGCCCAAGAAGATGAGGAGGAAGACGCCCAGGTAAGCGCAGGCGCAGAACATGAGCGCGGCAACCAGCAGGGCCCAGGGGCTGCCGGTGGCCACGAGCGCGACGGCGGCCATCGGCGTGGCGATGAGTCCCAGGCCGGCCGCCAGGCACAGCAGGTTGCTCAGGCGCCGGCCCTCGCGGCGGATGAGGACGACGCCGTTGAACATGAGCAGGAACGGCATGAGGGCGATGAGCAGGAAGAAGGCGACGCTGCCCAGACCCACCGGGATCGTGAGGACGGGGATGAGGGAGGCCAGGTGGTGCAGTGCTCTGACCGTAGTGCCGACCAAGAGCAGGAACAGGAGTCCGTTGCGAAGCCGGCGGTTGTCGCGGCGTCGCGAGAACCTGAGGAGCCCCCACCACAGCGCCAGGGCGGCGACGTCGACCAGCGGAGCGGGGAGGAACCAGGGGGTGCTCATGGGGTGGTTTCCTCTCGTGGTGCAGGGGGTGGGTTTGTCCTGGGTGCGGGAAAGGCGGGGCCTTCCCGGCATGGCACGGGACGGTGGGTGCTGATGGGGCGGCGCTCATCATAGAACCGGGGCCAGCTGGTGCCGCCTCGCGCTCATGCGATCAGGTTAGGAGGCGGCTGCCGGTAGGTGTGAGCGTCGTTGGGACGATTCGTGGGAGGCGGCCCTCCACCCTTCGGAGGACGGCGTGCGCCCCGACTCCTCCCTGGGGGGAGATGGTCGGACCGGCCGGGTACCGGCCGTCGGACCCGCGCAGTCGTACCGTAGGTCGCGCTGTCGAGGGTTAAAGGTACTGTGTTGTCTCATGACTTCTGAGAGTTTCGGATGTCATGACATCTGAGACACTGGTGGGGTGGGTTGCCTGGGGTTATGGGTAACTCGATTTCGCCGTCTCGTCGTGAGCAGGTCATAGGTTTTGACTCCAGGACCAGTGGGATGAGCGTGGAGGAGTTCTGCGCTCAGGTGGGTATCTCGCGGGCCTCGTTCTACCGGATACGCCGACGCGCTGAGCACGAGGGCCTGGCTGCCGCGCTGACACCGCGTTCACGGGCCCCGCGCCACCCGGCGCGGGTGTGGGACCAGGGCACTGATGAGCGCATCGCCCAGGTTCGCGCCGACCTGCTCGCCGCCGGCCGGGAGGCGGGTCCGGCCTCGGTGTGGTGGGTGATGAGCCAGGGCGCCAGCGTTCCGGCTCCCTCGCGCGCGACGATCGCCCGCAGCCTACGCAGAGCCGGCCTGGTGGTCCCCGCCCCGCGCAAGCGGCCCAGGACGTCGTACAAGCGCTTCACCCGCAGCGCGGCCAACGAGCTGTGGCAGATCGACGGCTTCCAATGGCACCTGGAGGACCGTCTGGTGACCGTCTACCAGGTCGTTGACGACTGCTCGCGGGTCATCACCGCCCTGAGGGCCTGCTGGGGCGGTGAGAGCGTGGCAGGCGCCCGCATGGTCCTTGAGGAGGCCTTCGCCACCTGGGGGCGTCCGGCGGCGATCCTGTCGGACAACGCGCTGGCGTTCAACACCAGCCGTATCACTGGCCCGGGAGCCACCGAGAAGTGGCTGGCATCCCTGGGGGTGCGTCCCATCAGCGGGCGGGTGGGCCACCCTCAGACCCAGGGCAAGGTCGAGCGCTCCCACCAGCCGGCAGCCGCCTGGCTGCGCGCCCACCCGGCCAGCACCCTTGAGGAGCTCAACGCCGAGCTGGACCGCTTCACCAGCTACTACAACACCGAGCGCCAGCACCAGGGCCACGGCGTCGCACTGACCCCGCTGAGGGTATGGGCTCAGACCCCCAGGGCGCTGGCCAGCCCAGCCCCCATCGACCTGGAGCGCCTACCAGCCGGTGGCGGCCCCATCAGCCTGCCCGACCCCGCCGATCCCGACCAGGCCGTGGACCGCGCCCGACGCACCGTGATGTCCAACGGGTGCGTGTCCTACAAGGACCGTGCACTGTCACTGGGCCAGACCATGCGCGGCGTCGAGGTCACCCTGATCGAGTACACCACGCGCCTGGACCTCTACGACCCCGACGGGCGCCGCTTCGTGTCCCTGCCCTGGCCCCAACCCACCCAGAGGCAGCAAGGCAACCGCTCCACCATCGACACCAAGAAACCGCCCTACCGACTCATCCCGCTACCACCCCGACGCCCCCGAACGTCTCACAGGTCATAACCCCAACCAGTGTCTCAGAAGTCATGACACCCAAATGTCTCAGAAGTGAGGAGACAACACAGAGGGTTAAAGGTACGACCGTGAGGATTACCCTACGATCACGCGGAAAGGCGATGATGTGGAAAGGCGAACGCGTGGGACAGCGATGCGGGACGGTGCCGCGGCAGAGCCCGAGTGTGAGACAGGGCTCGGGTGCGTGGCGCGGGCCGGATGGAGTTGGTGTCAGTGGGTGCCCTCGAACTACAGTTGACCTGCAACGACAGGGGAGCGCCCCGTCGTCGGCCCGGCCGCCACTGGCCGATGGGCCGCCTCCGACGGCGCTGAGAGTGCGGAAACCCGCAGACCCTCGAACCTGCTCCGGTTAGTACCGGCGAAGGAAGTCGAGACCATCTCCCCGGCGCGCCGCAGGTGGTCGCCGGGCCCTCCGGAGAACCATCCAGGAGGCACACATGAGCATCCAGTCCAACCCCCGCTCGGGCCGGCCCGGCCACCCCACCCCGGCCCTCAGCCGCCGCGCCCTGCTCGCCGGAACCGCCGCCGGCGCCGTCGGCCTGAGCCTGGCCGCCTGCGGCAAGGGCAAGAAGGCCGGCTCCCAGGCCGACTCCAAGACCGTCACCGTCGTCACCCACGACTCCTTCCACGTCTCGGAGGACCTCCAGAAGGCCTTCACCTCCGAGACCGGCTACACCCTCAAGATCGCCACCTCCGGGGACGCCGGCGCCCTGGTCAACAAGCTCGTCCTGACCAAGGACGCCCCCCTGGGCGACGCCGTCTTCGGCATCGACAACACCTACGCCACCCGCGCCCTCGACCAGGGCGTTATCGACACCTCCGCCACCGTCACCCTGCCCAAGGGCGCCGAGAGCTATGTCGTCGCCGACACCCCGGCCCTGGCGCCCATCGACGTCGGCGACGTCTGCCTCAACATCGACACCGGCTACTTCACCGGCAAGGGCCTGACGCCCCCGGCCACCTTCGAGGACCTCACCAAGCCCGAGTACAAGGGCCTGTTCGTGGCCATCAACCCCACGAACTCCTCACCCGGCATGGCCTGGCTGCTGGCCACCATCGGCCACTTCGGCGCCGGCTCCTTCGCCGACTACTGGAAGCAGCTCATGGCCAACGGCGCCCGGATCGCCGAGGACTGGAGCGCCGCCTATGAGACCGACTTCTCCGGCAGCGGCAAGGGCACCTACCCCATCGTCGTGTCCTACGCCTCCTCGCCCTCCTTCACGGTCTCCAAGGACAAGAGCTCCAGCTCCACCTCCGCCCTGCTGGACACCGCCTTCCGCCAGGTCGAGTACGCCGGCGTCCTCAAGGGCGCCGCCAACCCCGAGGGCGGCAAGGCCTTCGTGGAGTGGATGCTCTCCAAGGCCGTCCAGGAGGACATTCCCGGCCAGATGTACATGTACCCGGTCCTGCCCGACGCCGCCTTGCCCGAGGCCCTCACCAAGTTCGGCCAACTGTCGAAGTCGCCGGTGAAGGTCGAGCCCAAGGAGATCACCACCCACCGCGAGGAGTGGCTGAACACCTGGACCGAGGCCGTCGGCAAGTGAGTACGCCGGGTGAGGAGACCGCAGGGGCCGCCGACGCCGCCGCGCGAGCCGACGCCGGAGCCTCCCGGAACGCTGAGCCCGCCGGGACGCCCCGCCGGGCTCGGGCGGTGGCCGGGGGGCCGCGCTCGGCGGACAGCTCGGGAGGCGGTCCGGTCCGGCCCGACGCCGCGCGAGCCGGCGGGCCGGGCGCCGGCGGCCCCCGGCCCGGTTGGGGTGAGCGGGCCGGCTGGACCCTGGCCGTCGTCGGCCCGCTGGCCTTCCTGGCGGTCTTCTTCGCCTGGCCCGTGGCCACGCTCATGGGCCGCGGCCTCGCCCCCGACGGCGCCCTGGACCTGAGCGGCTTCGGCGAGGTCCTGGCCCGCGAGCGCACCTGGCGGATCCTCACCCAGACCCTCACCCAGGCGGTACTGGGCACCGCCGTGTGCGTGGCCCTCGGCATCCCCGGCGCCCTCGTCCTCTACCGGCGCGCCTTCCCCGGCCGCGACCTGCTGCGCGGGGTGGTGACCGTGCCCTTCGTGCTGCCCAGCGTCGTCGTCGGCGTCGCCTTCCACGCCCTGGTCACCCGCGGCGGGCCCCTGGAGGCCCTGGACCTGGACGGGACGCTGACCGCGGTGGTGGCCGCGCTGGCCTTCTTCAACTACGGGCTCGTGGTGCGCACCGTGGGCACCATGTGGTCGCGGCTCGACCCGCGCGCCGTGGAGGCCGCCCGGGCGCTGGGGGCCTCGCCGATGCGGGCCTTCGCCACCGTCACCCTGCCCGCGCTGGCCCCCGCCATCGCCTCAGCCGCCTCCCTGACCTTCCTGTTCTGCGCCACCGCCTACGGGGTGGTCCTCGTGCTCGGCGGGGTGGGGATCGGCACCATCGAGACCGAGATCTACCGGCTGACCACCCAGTACCTCGACCTGCGGGGCGCCGCCGTCCTGTCCGTGGTCCAGCTCGGCGTCATCGCCCTGGCCCTGTGGGTGGCCGAGCGGGCGCGCGCCGCCACCCAGACGCGCCTGCGCCTGCGCACCGAGGTGCCCGCCGGGCGGCTGCGGGCCGCCGACACCCCCGCGCTCGCGCTCACCGCGGTCACGGTCGGGGGGCTGCTGGTGGCGCCGATGGCGGTGCTGGTGGTGCGCTCCCTGCAGCGCGACGGCGCCTGGACCCTGGCGAACTACACCGACCTGGGCTCGACCGGCGGGCGCAGCTCCCTGCTCGTGACCGTGTGGGAGGCGGCCGCCAACTCGGTGTCCGTGGCCGTGGCGGCTGCGGCCATCGCCCTGAGCCTGGGGGTCGCGGTGTGCCTGGTGGTCTCGCGCCGACCCCGCAGCCGGGCGCTGGCCCGGGTCATCACCGGGCTCGACGCCGCCTTCATGCTGCCGCTGGGCGTCTCCGCCGTGACGGTCGGCTTCGGCTTCCTCATCACCCTGGCGCGCCCGCCGCTGGCCCTGACCCGCTCCTGGTGGATCCTCCCGCTGGCGCAGGCCGTCGTGGCCGTGCCGCTCGTGGTGCGCACCCTGCTGCCGGCACTGCGCGCCATCGATCCGCGTCAGCGCGAGGCGGCCGCCGCCCTGGGGGCCGGACCCGGCCGGGTGCTGGCGACCGTGGACGGCCCCCAGCTGCTGCGCGCCGGCGGGCTGGCGGCCGGCTTCGCCCTGGCGACGTCGCTGGGGGAGTTCGGGGCGACGTCGTTCCTGGCCCGCCCCCAGGAGCCGACCCTGCCGGTGGTCGTCTACCGGCTCATCGGCAGCCCCGGCTCCCAGAACCAGGGGATGGCGCTGGCCGGGGGTGTCGTCCTGGCGGTGGGCAGCACCGCCGTCATGCTCGGCTGCGAGTGGCTCCAGACCCGGTTCGGCCCCGGGCGGGGCGGGAGCGCGGGTACGACGACGAGGCCCGGTGGGGCGTCGGTGCATCGATCCGCCCCGCAGCGCGCAACCTCCGCGGATGCCGGCCAGCATGCGGCGGGCGCGACGGGCGGAAACAACAAGGCGGCCCGGTCGCGCGGGCCCAGGACGGACGGAGGCGAGCGGCCATGAGCCCGACTGCCAGTGACACCAGTACTTCGACGGGCCTGTCCGTGCGCGGGCTCGCCGTGACCTACGGGGACCTGCACGCCGTCGACGGCGTCGACCTGGAGGTGGCCGCCGGGGAGGTCGTCGCCCTCCTGGGGGCCTCGGGCTCGGGCAAGTCCTCCCTGCTGCGCGCGGTGGCCGGCCTGGAGGATGTGGCCGCCGGCGAGGTCGCTTGGGACGGGCGGAGCATGGTGCGCGTGCCCGTCCACAAGCGCGGCTTCGGCCTCATGTTCCAGGACGGCCAGCTCTTCGAGCACCGCGACGTCGGCAGCAATATCGCCTACGGGCTCACCGACCTGCCGCGCGCCCAACGGGGCGAGCGGGTGCGCGAGATGCTCGAGCTCGTCGGCCTGCCCGGCTTCGAGCGGCGACGCGTGACGACCCTGTCCGGCGGTCAGGCCCAGCGGGTGGCCCTGGCCCGGGCGCTGGCCCCGGCGCCGAGGCTCCTCCTGCTGGACGAGCCCCTGTCCGCCCTGGACCGGGCCCTGCGCGAGCAGCTGGCCACCGACGTGCGCACCATCCTGCGTCGGGGCGGTACGACGGCGCTCTACGTCACCCACGACCAGGACGAGGCCATGACCGTGGCCGACCGGGTCGGCGTTATGGAGGCTGGCCGCCTCCTGCGCCTGGACACGCCCCAGCGCCTGTGGGCCGACCCCGCAAGCAGCAAGGTGGCGCGGTTCCTGGGCTTCGACGTCGTCGGCGACCTTGCCCTCGCCCCCGGCGCGCTGCGCGTGGTGGAGGCCGCTGAGGGGGAGCCCGGGGAACCGGGGGAGCGGGGCAGCTCCGTGCAGGCGGAGGCGCCGGCGACAGCGGAGACCCTGCCGGCCACCCTGCCGGCCACTCTGCCGGCCACCGTGCTGGCCTCGCGGCTGCGTCGCGGCCAGTGGGAGGCCGAGGTCGAGCTCGACCCCGAGCGGCTCGCCGGGCTGGTGGGGTCGGACGGGCCGGCTGAGCCGTCCGGCGTCGAGGCTGATGCGGCGGCGGGTCGTGAGCCGGCCCGTGCTACCCGTGCTACCGCCCTGACCCGGCGCCCCCACGCGTCCGGGGCGCGCGTCACCCTGAGTCTCGACTCCGCCCGCACCGCCCGGCTGTAAGACACGGGTGCGGAAGCCCCGTCGTCGCGTTCGTACCTTATGCCGCGCGTTCGAGGGGTAGAGGGTACGACCTCGCGACCTACCCTACGACCGCGCGGGGACGGCGGCTCCTGGGATGAGTGGCGTCCGATCGTGTCGCAGTGCCGTTGTAATCTGCGCTTGTCGGCCGGAGCAATCCGCATCCCCTGCCCGCATCGGCCGTCCACCGGCGGTCATCGGCGTCCCCATCGACAGGCCTGCGGTGCGCGGGGCGCTCGGGTCGACCCAACTGATTCGGGTGAGCGGGTCGACGCACATCCCTACACCACCCATGAACCGCATGAACTCCATGAACTCTGACAATCTGCCCGTTTCCAAGGTACCCATGCCCGTCCAAAGCTGGCAGAAGAGTCTGCTCGACCTCTCGATGCGCAACCCCCTCATCAATCGCACCTCTGGCCACGCCGTGGAGCTGCGCGTCCCGCCAGCGCTCATTGGTGAGTTCGAGGACCTTGTTAATGACAAGGAATACATCACGATCGCCTCCGGGCGATACCGCCCGTCGGGGCTGTCCGACGGTGAGCTTCAGCGCGAGCAGGTCCGAGCAGAATCGCTCCTGAGGGAACGAACCGTCGAGGTCGAGCTGGTACCCAAGGACGAGTACGTGCAGCGCCTTCAGTCCCTGGCCACCAGCGCCCGTACCGCCGTTGAGGAAACCGGTGCCAATAATCTGTACCTGGCCATCGGCACCTTGCACTGGGACAGTGACGGTAGCCGCCTGCACTCCCCGCTCATCCTCATCCCGGTCAACCTCGAGCGCACCGGAGACGACTTCAGGCTCATCCTGGATGAGACAGGCGTCTCCACGCCCAACTACTCCTTCCTGGACCGCTTCGCGCGGGACACCGGTATCGAGCTCACCGAGCTGAGGACTCCGAAGCTCGACGAGCACGGCATCGACCTGAGGGTCACTCTTGACGGTGTACGCGACCGTCTGCGACGCGCCGGCTGGGACGACGTCGTCACCCCCACGGTCCACCTGGGACTGTTCCGCTTCTCCACTTACCGCATGTGGAAGGACCTCGAGGACCACTGGCCGACGATCTCCGCCAACCCACTCGTCGCCCACCTCATGTCGGGAGGGCGCCAAGACTTCGTGGACCCGGTCGGCCCGGCCGACAGGGACCTCGACATCGACGAGGCGACCCAGAACCTGCCCCTGGCCGCGGACTCCACGCAGGCCCGGATCGTGGCCGACGCCGTCGCCGGACGAAGTCTCGTCGTCGAGGGACCGCCCGGAACGGGCAAGTCCCAGACCGTCTCCAACCTCATCTTCCGGGCCCTGGCTACGGGGCGGACCATCATGTTCGTCGCCGAGAAGAAGTCCGCTCTCGACGTCGTCGCCCGCCGCCTGCGCGAGGAGGCCGGCATCGGGGCCCTGCTGCTCAACCTGCACGACAACGGCATGAAACCGACCGAGGTCCGCCGAGCTCTGCGCCGCGCCCTGGCCCTGCGGCGAGGAGAGTGCGGAGACGGTGCCGGTGAGGTGGCCGGCTGCTCCACTCCGGCCGCGCTGCGTGCCGAGTTGGCAGTGATCCGCGCCGAGCTCGACGCCTACCGCCGCGGCCTGTACGAGCCGGCTCCGGGTGGCCCCTCCTACAGTGGAGCCCGAGAGGTGCTCGCCCAGCTCCGGGACTCCGGAGAATCCGGGGACCGTGCCGATTCGGCGGCCTTCGAGGCTCGGTCCGCCCTTGGGGAGCGGGCCCGAGCCACAGGCCTGGACACCTTCGATGCCGCTGCCCACAATCGGCTCATTGAGCGCTACCGTGCCGCTCTGGACAAGCTGCGCCGGGCTCTGACACCTGAGCTGCTCGACGTCGTCCTGGCCCACCGCGACCAGGTCCTTCAGGGCGCCGCCGCCCATGCCGAGGCGCTGCGCAGCGAGGTCAACCGGCGTCGCAGCGTCATGAGCGTGCGCGAGCTGATCCGCACCTACGGCGACCTCATCACCGCCCTGACGCCCTGCCTGCTCGTCTCGCCCGACTCGGTGGCCCGGTTCTTCCCGGCCAACCGCCGCTACGTGGACATCGTCGTCTTCGATGAGGCCTCCCAGATCCGGGTGGCCGACGCAGTCGGTGCCATGGGCCGCGGCCGCAGCGTGGTCGTGGTCGGCGATCCCAAGCAGATGCCGCCGACCCCCAGCGCCGGCGAGACACGAGGGGAGCAGGTGCCCGAGGCCGACTCCATCCTCGCGCGCTGTCTGGACAGCGGCCTGCTTCAGCGCCGGCTCACCTGGCACTACCGAAGCCGGGACGAGTCCCTCGTCGCCTTCTCCAACCGCCACTACTACGACGGCCGGCTGCGCACCTTCCCCAGCCCACTGACCATGGCCACCGGTTCCGACGACGGCCCAGGCGGTCACGGGATCTCACTGCGGCGGGTCCAGGGCAGCTACTTCCGTCCGGAGGACCGCGCCCGACACTTCGGTGCGTCTCCGAACACGAACCCCCTCGAGGCCAAACGAGTGGTGGACGAGGTGCTCAGGAACTTCGAGGCATCCCCCGACCGCCTGCCCTCACTGGGCGTCATCACCTTCAACGATCGCCAGCGCGACCTCATCGAGAACAGCCTGCGCGAGGTTTCCTCGCCCCGAGTCATCGAGGCCCTCGACGCCCGCGACGGCCTGTTCGTCAGGAACCTGGAGAACGTCCAGGGCGAGGAGCGCGACACGATCCTGTTCTCAGCGACCTTCGCCGCCAACTCTCGAGGTGACTTGCCGCTGAACTTCGGGGTGCTCAACCACGTCGGTGGAGAGCGTCGTCTCAACGTGGCCATTACCCGGGCCCGCAGGCAGGTCATCGTCTTCACCAGCTTTGACCCTCAGGACCTGCACGCCGAGCGCACGTCTCACCGAGGAGTCAAGGACCTGCGTGCCTACCTCCACCAGGCCGCTGAAGGACGGGCCCCACGGGCCCTGCCGGCCTCGCTGAGTCCTCTTAACTGGCACCGCCGCGAGATCGCCGAGGCGCTGGAGGCGGCCGGGCTCACGGTCCACACCGGTGTCGGCCACTCCACCTTCGAGATCGACCTCGTGCTGGCGCGCGCCGGCCAACCTGACCTTCCCGCCGTGGCTGTCCTGCTCGACGGGCCGCAGTGGAACAAGCGGGAGGGCGTCGTCGACCGCGACCTGCTGCCGGTCGACGTCCTGCACACCATGGGCTGGCAGCGGGTCGAGCGGGTCTGGATGCCCGAATGGGTGGCAGATCCGAAGGCCGTCGTCGCCCGACTCGTCACGGCAGCCGGCGGCTACTGGGTGCAGCCGACGGTGTCAACCGTCGTGCTTGAATCGGAGCGGACTGACCATGCCGGGGACGCTGCGCCGCCGATTAAGGACGATGCGAAGGCTGATGGCCCGGACCTCGCGCCTGTGGACGGGGAGACGATGGCGCCTGCTGCCGGCCCGCGTGCCCCGGGGCAGGAGTACACCGCTTGGAGCCCGGCAGGCGTACGCCCCCTGGAGATCCTCAACCGGGCAGGTACTGACCCGGAGGCCAAGAAGGTACTCGTGGAGGTCGCCACCACCATCTGCCAGGTCGAGGCGCCGATCTCCAGGCGCCGGCTCTACGTCAAGATCTCCCGCGCCTTCGGACTGTCGCGAACCGTCAAATCGCGCGAGGAGTCGATCAGGACGGCCCTGGGCGAAGCCTTCGCCTACTTCGACGAGGACGGCTTCGTGTGGGCCACGCGGGACGATGCGCTCGCGGCTCCGACCTACCGTCGCAATGCTCTGGACCATGTGGACTCTATTCAGGAGATCCACCCGCGCGAGCTGGTGGGGCTCATGGCTCAGGCACGTGCTAAGAACCCGGAGTGGGCTTCCCGGGAGGACCTGTTCATGTGGGCGCTCAAGCGTCTGAGTGCGAGGAACCGCAGTCTCGCAGCGCGTGGGGTGGTGGAGGCGCTCACCAAGGCCCTCAAGGACGTGGAAGGTGTGGGCGCGTAGCTGTCGGACCCGCCGTCGCGGTCGTACGTGAGGTCGCGCGTTCGAGGGGGCGGGGGTGCGAACGCGCCGACTTCCCTACGAACGCGCGGGATCGGCTCAGCTGAGGGCCTGGTGGGGCTGCTCGCAGTCGAGCGGGTGGTGCCTGGCGTCGTCTGGTCACAATGCACGAGGGTTGGGTGCTACTGGAGGAGGGGTGGGGGTACTGGGGGTAGGTGGGACCTTCGTGCAGTACGCACAACCCTTGGCCAGTGGATCCCGAACCTCGTGGAGTAGAGCGCCCCTGAGTCGGGAGCGGGCCGAGGCTGGCGTCGCTACAGCATCGGGCCGTGCTGCAAGGACCCCGGGGCCACTCCGCCACTGGACCCGTCGTCGCGTTCGTACCTTATGCCGCGCGTTCGAGGGGTAGAGGGTACGACCTCGCGACCTACCCTACGACCGCGCGGGTCAAAGCCGTTGGGCCACCTGTCGATCACGGAAAGGTCTCGCGGCACGTCCCAGCAGGGCGGATCACGCCCGCAGTGACGCCGTGATCCTTATCACTTATCGACGTTCCCAGGCTTGCTTCGGTGCGGGCCACATCGGGACTTTTCTCCCGTGTGGCGCCGCCGTTGTGGGCGGGCGAGAAGCCATAGCGTCGGAGGAATGGCGAGGGGGAGCCGCGCTCGGATGCTGAGCCTGGCGATGCCAAAAGATCACGAACAGGTCGCAGTTGAAGTCTCCAGTTGAGTAGCATCCACAGTGCTGGCAGCCGTGGGCGCCTCTGCGCTGGGCTCGTGTGTCGGCGTTGTCGCCGGCCCCGGGGTCGAGTGTCTCCCTCCTCGGCAATCGGCGCCTTCCTCAGTGATAATCCCGATCCTCCACCGCAAGGAGCCTGACATGTCCGCCTACGTCCGCTACTACCGGCGGCTTCAGGCACTCACTCAGCGCCTGAGCACCTACCTGGACCGGTTGGAGGCTCGCGCCCGGGAGTTCGGCGTCAGCTCGGCCCGCACCGCGATGGAGATGCAGATCACCGACCCGGCCTCCGTCTCCGCCTTCCGCTCGGAGGTCGAGGCCCAGATCATGTTCCTGCACACCAAGGCCCAGCGGGTCTTCGCCAAGCACTTCGCCCCCTTCCTGGACATCGACGCCGACCTGTCCATCGACGAGGACCGTCAGCTCTCCGCCCGCCTCCAGGATGCGGCCAACCTCGTGGGCGGCTTCGAGGTGCGCCTGCGCAACATCATCGAGGAGGTCTTCGCCCCCGGCCGCGCCGAGCAGGCCCGCGAGGAGTGGAACCGCGCCATGACCGACTGGCGCCAGGCCCAGTTCTCCTTCACCTGCGACAAGTGCGGCGACCCGGTGCCGCTGCCCGAGCTCTACCACATGCCGGTGTTCATCACCTGCCCGCGCTGCAAGTCGCGCGTGGCCTTCCAGCCCACCGAGGCCATGGCGGCCGCGCCCACCTGGGCCAAGGAGGTCGCCAAGACCACCTGCTACGCCGAGTGGCAGAAGTCCGAGTCGGAGCAGGCCGCCGAGGAGGGGGTGGGCCTGGCCTTCTTCTACTACGTCGACTACGCCATCGCCCACCACCTCATGATGAACCGGCTGCTGCCCTTCTACGTGCGCTCCCAGGGCGGCCAGGAGGCCCTGCGCCGCGACGTGCGCAAGGCGCTGGAGACCCGCACCCACCAGCTGCGCCCCGACGAGGTCTCCCCCCAGTACCACGCCATGGAGTACGTCAACTTCATGGGCGGCCTGGGCCGCTCGGCCCAGATCCTGGGCCAGGAGGGCCTCGAGGACCGCCGCGAGCTCATCCTGCAGACGGTGCGCGACATCATGCGCCCCGACGAGCCCCTGGCCCGCTCCATCCTGGACAACACCTTCACTGAGGAGCTGTGGAGCCAGCAGGCCCACGCCGCCGACCAGCTCTCCTGCGAGGTGCCCCGCTAGCGTTCCCACCCGCCGTCCGCCCGGCCTGGCACGCAGGCGGCGCCCAGACGGCTCGAGCCCGACGGCGCATCGCGCGACTCCTTCGCCCTCCCGTCGGCTTGTCAGCTCTTCGTCCCCCGGGCGGCCCGACGCCGCTCGGAACCGTTCCCGAAAGGACCACCATGGTCGGCTTCCGCAAGAAGTCCCAAGACAGCGCCTCCTTCTCCCGGTCATCCGGTGCCAGGGCGGACGGGAGAGCGGGGGCCGCCTCCGCGGGTGCTCCCCAGCGCACCCGCGCCGGGCGCAACGAGCCCACCGTGCGCACCGGCAAAGGGCGACGCAGCACGGCCGCCGGCCGCCGCGGATACACGACCTCCGAGCAGATGGATTCGCGCTGCCTGACCCTGGCCGAGTCGGCCTCCGGTGTCCTGGGCCGTTCCCTGGATCAGGCGCTGGCACGACTCCCGGAGGGTCCCGGCGCCCCCGCCGCCTCCCGGGGCTCCGCCGGGCCGGCGGGCTCAGGGGTCCCGGCTGCCGGGAGCCGCCCCGACGTCGTCGGCTCCCCGCGCTCGACTAGGGGTCGGGGGGCGTCAGCGGGTAGCGTGCGCAGCACACAGGTCGGCGCCGGCCAGGTCGACACGGTCGCGGACATCGCCTCCGACATCGAGTTCTGACGGCCCGCCCTGCGTCACCACCGGCCCCGAGCCGGCTCCTCAACCGTGTGCCGCACCCCCCAGGCGGCGCCATCCGCACCGAATCCGCATCACGTCCCGCACCGGGTAGGAGGCGAGAGATCCCATGAGTGCCCAACCGGCTCTGACCCTTCAGCGGGTCGAGACCTGGCTGTCCCAGCACGGCATCACCGCCGGCCCTGAGGAGGACGGTGCCGTCTTCATGGGCTTCCCGGGCTGCGACATTGGCGTCTACCTGCATGACGAGGAGGACGCCCTCGTCGTGGCCGGCATGTGGCGTGGGCGCCCGGCAGCCGAGCGCCTCGATGAGATGCGGGCCTTCATCGACGCCCAGCACCGTTCCACCTACGGCCCGGACCTGGCCGTCACCCCCGCCCACGACCCCGGCCACCTCCTGCTGAGCACCCAGATGGTGGCCTACGTCGGCGCGGGCATGAGTCAGGCCCAGCTCGACGCCTTCATGGACATGGGCCTGGGCATGACCCGCGCGTTCTTCGCCACCGTCCAGGAGCGCTTCCCCGAGCTCGTCACCTGGGAGGAGGACTGATGGCCTGGTGGAATCAGCCGGAGGGGTCGGTGACCCCGACCGTGACCCTCAGGCGGCTCGCCGCCTGGATGGCGGAGCGCGGCCACCGATACGACCTCGACCTGTCCGAGGGGGTGGTGCACTTCTCGGTGGCCGGATTCGACTACGTGCTCATGGTGGTGGACCGCCGGATCCTCGCCGTGCGCGCCCACCACCGGCTTGCCGCCGCCCTGCCCGGTTCCGCTGAGCTCTCGAGGGTGCGCGCCGTGGCCCAGGAGGTCTCCAGCGGCCGGCTCATCCCCGCCTTCTACACCGAGGTCGACGACGCCGGCCTGGGCCTGTGCGCCGAGGTCCTCACCAACATCGGGGCCGGGCTCGACGACGCCCAGCTGGCCGGCACCCTGGACTTCATCCTCGACGGCGTCGATCAGGCCCTGCGCGAGGTCCTCAGCCTTCTGGCCGCCCAGGACGCCGCTGCCGACAGGCGGCCCGGCGTCGGGCCGGAGACCGAGGGTGCGTCCGATGCCGATGGCGAGCGCGACGGGGCGACCGTGATCGCCCTGCCCGAGGCGCCCCGGCCCGCCCGGGCCGCAGACGACCCCACCGACGTCGCCGGCGCTGCTGAGGCTGCGGGAGGTCAGTCCGGGCAGGAGGGCGCGCAGACTCCCGCGGCGACGACGCAGGGCGTGACTGGCGGCACGACTGTCGGCACGGCTGCGGGCATGGCGGATGCGACTGTGGAGATGGCCGCCGTCGTCGACGGGCCGGTCCCCGGCATCCCGGGTGATGCTCAGGGCGGAACCGGGGCTGAGACAACCGACACCCCCAAGCCTCTGCTGGTGTCCTAGCGCGCCCCGGGCTCCCAGAACCGGTGCGGCGGCATCCGTTGGAAACACTGGAGTGACGGGCGCCGGCGTCGGAGTGGGCGGCCCTGGTGCCGACTGGTGCGGGCGGCGGCGCCCGACCCCGACATGCCCCGCGGCCGAGTTGCCGCTGGCCGTTGCAGTAGCGGATTCTATAACTGTTCGGTAACACTGGATGTCGGACAACCGCCCTCTGGACGAAAGGAGCCCGAGATGCCCATGCCGCCGTTCACCGGTGAGCGGTGCGGGACGACGCTCCACCCACGGCATCCCTGGGGTCGGCGGAGCGCATTCCGTGCGTTCTTGCAGCACACGGTGGAAGCCTTCGCCTCATGACGGTGCAACGTCAGGCTCCGCCCGGAAGGACAGACTCCATGACCACACGCGAAGACATCCTCGAGCGTCTGGCCTACGCCGATGCCCTCGGCCCCGGCCCCCAGACCTCGGCCCTCATCGCGGAGGCCGTCAGCTGGGCGGACGCACTGGGCGACGAGGACCTGCGGATCGCCACCCGGCTGGCCCTGACCGAGGCCTACCAGCAGGGCAACGAGGCGTGGAAGGCGCTGGCACCCTTCTCATGGAACCTCGGCCGCTACCAGCGCCGCCCCGAGGCCTTCGACGACGCCCAGGTGCGCACCCTGCACTGGCACTTCAAGTGGGCGGTGGCCGTGGCGGGCGCCAACCCCAGGGTCTCCAAGGACAAGGTGCGCCAGCTCGAGGCCAGCCTCGAGGAGTTCTACCGCTCCGGGGGCGCCTCCATGCACGTCGTCCACGGAGAGCGCGCCTCGGTCGCCGGCCTGCTGGGCCTCGAGGAGGAGGCCGCTGAGGAGCTGGCCGCCTGGCGGGCCACCCACCGTGACGAGAATGCCGACTGCGAGGGCTGCGACCCCATGCGTCAGGTCGCCTTCGCCTACCGCACCGAGGCCTGGGAGCTGGCCGTGGCCACCGCCGTGCCCGTGCTGACCGGCGCCGTCAGCTGCTCCGTGCAGCCCCAGACCACGCAGTCCCTCGTGCTGCTGCCCCTGTTGGCCTCCGGCCGGCCCCGGGCGGCCTGGGAGGCGCACCTGCGCTCCTACCGGGAGATCCGCCGCAACCCCAAGGCCCTCATCTCCCTGGCCTACCACCTGGAGTACCTGGCCCTCGTGGGGCGGGTGGACCGGGGCCTGGAGCTCCTGCGCCGCCACCTGTCCTGGCTGGCCCAGGCCGAGTCCGCCTACGTGCTGCTGTCGGCACTGCGCGGCATGAGCCTGGTGCTGCGCGAGGCCGAGCGGGCCGGCCGCGGCGAGGAGGCCCTCGGCGTCGAGGTTCCGGCCGCCGACCTGTGGTACCCGCTGCCGGGACTGGAGGCCTCCACCACCATCTCGCGCGTCTACGCCGAGATGACCGGCTGGGCCCGGCGCCTGGCCCAGCAGTTCGACATGCGCAACGGCAACTCCACCATCTCCGACCACCTGGAGCGCTCCCTGGCCCGGGCCGCCTTCGACGCCGCCCCCGGCGCGGTCCACGGGCTGGGCGTGGAGGTCGACCTCCTGGAGCCCTCCGAGGAGCTGCCCGAGGCGGCCCAGACGAGCCTGACCGTGGACGAGGACGGCGCCGCACCCGACGTCGCCTCCCTCCTGGGCCTGGTTGCCGACGACAACGGCCTGGTCCAGGAGCACGCACCCCGCACGACGTCGTCGAGCCAGGAAGCGGCCGGCCGACGCGCCCGCGCCGCCACCAGCCACCAGAGCGGCGACGCGCCCTTCCCCCTGGTGGATCTCGTGCGGCCCCGGCCGGTGCGTAACGGTGAGGAGGCGGTGCGCCGCTACGTCGACCACCGCCGCACCATCGGCTCCTCGACGATGGACTACTGGTACGTCGTCGACCAGGTGGCCACGCGCGACCTGCTGCCCCCGCGCGGCGAGGAGATCCCGGGCCTGGAGTACCACACGGGACTGCTGCGGGCCGCCGCCATGACCTGCCGCACCGAGATGGATGAGGCCATCGCCGAGCGCCTGCGGATCCGCCCTCTCATCGAGCTGGCCTTCGGGCCGCTGGGCGCCTACTACGTGGACCTGCTCAACCTCGACAACGAGATCACCGCCGACTCCATTGCCGAGCTATCCCAGGACGTCTTGCGCGATGAGCGCCTGCAGCGGGCCACCTCCCTCATCGGGCAGATCGAGGCCCAGGTCGAGGACCTGGTGTCCACCGAGCTGCTCGACCCCGGGGGTACCGACGCCCTCGTCCTGGCGGCCGACGCCCTGCTCGTGGGGGCCTCGGTCCTCACCGACCTGCACGCCAAGGACGAGGCGCTCGGGGCGATCCAGGTCGTCGCCCGCGCCGCCGAGGCCGTCCCCGAGGACCGCCACGCCGAGCGGATGGACGACATCCTCGACATGGCGCGCGCCGAGGTCCTGGCCGAGTGCGGCGACGTCTACAACGGCTGCCTGCTGGCCGAGGAGGTCATGCGCCGCCACGAGAAGGTCTCCCCGGTCCTGGCCGCCCGCGGTCGGCGCCTGCTGGGCATCTCCTCCATGGAGGTGGGTCAGTTCGATGAGGCCATCGCCCAGTTCCGCGAGCAGGCCAACATCATGCTGGCCGCCGGCATCACCCTGTACGCCGTGGCCTCCCTGCTGTCCCTGGGCTCGGCGCTGGAGGCCTCCGAGCGCTACCTGGAGAGCGCCGAGGTCCTGGAGTCCGCGCTGTCCCTGGCCCAGCGCACCGGGGCCACGAGCATCGCCCTCTACCTGCACCGGCTCCTGGCCCAGACCGGCATGGCCATGGGCGAGGAGGAGAGCGTCGCCGAGCACTCGCTGGAGGCCGCCCGGATCCTGCAGGAGCAGGGGCGCCGGGCGCTGGCGGGGGAGTACCTCGCGCACGCGGCGATGGCCGTCTCCAATCTCAAGGACAATGTGCGCGCCGCCGCCCTGTTCCGCCAGGCCGCCGACCTGGAGGACACCCGCACCGATCAGGGCTGCCTGGACCGGGGGCGGGCGCTGCGCCGCTCGGCGCGGGCGCTGGTGGACGACCTCACCCTGCCTATGGCCCGGGGGAGGCTCGACGAGGCCCGCCAGATCATGGAGGAGGCCCGTCAGGCCTTCGCCGGCGTGGCCGACACCGAGGGCTACTCCTCGGCCTGGGAGATCGGCGACTGGCACGACGACATGGCCTGGATCCTGTGGCGCACCGGCCAGAACTGGCAGGCCGTCCAGCACTGCGAGTCCGCCTACGACGGCTACATGGACACCGAGGACCGCGACTCGGCCTCGCGGGCCCTGTGCATGCTGGCCCGCCTGCACGCCGAGCGCGGCGAGCGTGACGAGGCTCTGGCCGCCTGCGCCCGCGTGCGCGACCTGCTGGGCGAGCCGCACTGGGACGGTCACGACGCCCTGGAGTTTGTGGCCTCCGTGGAGGAGACGCTGCGCTGACGTGTGGCGCGGGCTCTGCCGCCGTGATGAGGCCCCGGCCCGCAATGCTGTCCTGGGTTGTGACGCCGCTGTGGCTCGCGGCCGGGGACAATCGACGCGGCCGGGTGCGTGTCGCTCCGGGCGGGGGCGTTCGACGCCGTCGGGGACCGGAATTCTGTCCCCGCACGCGCAGGATGTCCCCGGCTAAGAGATAGTGCACCCCGACGCGCAGGATGTCCCCGGTCAGTGAGGAGTATCCGGCGTCGGCGGGCGCGGGGTGGACGATTCCGCCCCGTGTGAATCGGGTGACGGTGGCCGATGCGCGAGGAATGATTAGCCTTGGGCATCACGACCCCTCGACGACCCTCCCGGGAGGCACCCCTTGGCCATCGCAGCCTCACACCGATTCTCACCCAGCGGCGACCTTCCCGTAGACCCTTCCGGGAGGTACCCCTTGGCCATCGTAGTCTCATACCGATTCGTACCCAGCGGCGACCTTCCCGTAGAGGCGGAGCGCTACCGACTCGTGGCGTCGGGGGCCTGCCCGTGGTGCCGCCGCGTCCTCATCGCCCGGCGCCTGCTGGGCCTGACCGAGGCGATCCCCGTGTCCTGGAGTTACGGCAAGGGCGCGGACGGGTACTGGGAGCTGACCGGCCCCGACGGCGAGCCCGGCGTGGATCCGGCGCTCGGCGCCCGCTCCCTGGCCGAGGTCTTCGAGAAGACCCCCGGCTATACGCCTCCCCCCACGGTCCCGGCCCTCGTGGACACCACCACCGGCCAGGTCGTCAGCGACGACTCCGGCGACCTGCTCTTCGACCTGTCCACCGCCTGGTGGGACCTCCACCGCGAGGGCGCCCCGGACCTCTACCCGCTCAACCGCCGCAACTCCACCGACGCCTGGGACGCCTGGATCGGCTCGCAGATCAACGTCGGCCACGCGGTGGCCACCCACTCCCAGGACCCGGAGAAGGCCGCGGCGGCGGCCAACGGCGTCCTCGTGGGTTTCGACGTCATCGACACTCTCCTGGCCCGCGCCACGCGGATGGAGGCCTCCCGCGAGGACGGCCTGACGATGCTCGACGGGCCGGCCTTGTCCGCCGTCGTCGCCATCGGCCAGTACCTGTGCGGCGACAAGCCCACCGGCAGCGACATCCGCCTGTTCACCACCGTCCAGTCCTACGAGTACGGCGGGCGCCAGCACTACCCCGGCGGGGAGGCGCCGTCGATCTCCTTCTGGCCGGCGCTGGCCCGCTGGTTCCGTGCCCTGGAGGGCCGCTCGGGCTGGGTGGGGCCGGAGGAGCGCAGCGCCCTGGGCTGCTGAAGACAGCGCCGGGCCGACGATGGGCTGGCGCTGGGCCGGCGGCGTCGGCCCGGGCCTGCCGACTGCTACGGCCGGGCGGTGAGAACCGGGTTGTACAGGAGCCGGTTGGGTGTCGTCGGGCACTCCTCGCCCACGGCCATCGGCGCGATGAGCCGGTCGGCCCGCAGGTCCTCCAGGCGCGCCACCACGCGGTCGTGCAGCGTCCACGGGTCGATGGTGTTGAGGTAGATCTTCGTGCCGCCCTCGAAGCCCGCCAGGGTGGAGACCCGCCACTTGAGCGTGATGTGCCAGGGCATGGGCTGGTCCACGTCGAGCGGCTTGTGGTGCCACTCCTCGTTGCTGGGCACGTCCGCGCCCGTGGCCGCGTGCAGGGCGTGCACCAGGTCGGAGACGGCGTCGACCTCCTCACGGCTCATGAGCCACGGCTCGGGCATGGCCGACGTCGAGTACACCTCCAGCGTCGGGTAGCGGTGCCCGAAGCCGGCGAAGGCCACCGCGTGCTCGTTGCTCGCCACCAGCAGCCCCTGGTAGGCGGCGTAGTCCACCGCCATCTCGTTGTACAGGTTGGGGTTGGCCCGCACCTTCTGCAGCTCCAGCTGGCTGGTCACCCCGCGCTCGTCGATGCCCACCAGCTGCTTGTGCAGGTGGTCGAAGCTCGCCCCGGCCGGCCGCAGCCAGTTCTGGAAGACGGCCACGTAGCGCACCCACCGGTTGGCCTCGTACAGGCTGTGCATCGCGTGGATCGCCAGGCGCGTGTAGGCGCGGTGCTCGGCCACGCTCAGCGTCCCCGAGCCGGCCAGGCCCGTGGTGTCGTGAGCGTCGTCGGTGAAGTGGCGCCGGCCGATGATGACGTCATGGCCCCCGGCGAAGAAGGCCGCCAGGAAGGTGCGGCGGGTCCGCTCGTCCATCGAGTCCCAGGAGTCCGGGTCCGCGCCCGCGGCCGCCAGTTTGGTGCGCGCCACCCGCTCCACGTGCTCGACGCCGGCCGGATCGGCCAAGTAGGCCTCCATGCGCTCGCGGGCGGCGTCGGGGATCTCATAGCCGTGGTTGATGTGCCAGTAGTCGAAGGAAAGGATCTCGAAGAGGTTGGGCACCCGACGGAACTCGGCCACCGTGTCGAACAGGGCGGAGGCGGCGACGGCGTCGAGGCGCTCGAAACCGCCGTCGGCCCCGCGCACGAGGCGTGCCTTCTCCGGGGGCGTCTCCAGGTAGCGCGCCGAGCAGAAGGCGCAGCTGTGGGTGCGGTCGGCCTCCTCCAGCGGGCGGACCTCTGCCACCGGGTGCGAGATGGGGCGGTTGGCGCGGCCCGGCACGGTCCACACCTCGGTTCCGGTGAAGGGGCTGATCTGCTTGACCGTCCCGTCGGCCAGGCGCGTGAGTGGTTCGGCGGAGGGTGAGTACGGCATGAGCATGCTTCCATTGTGACGCCTTACGCCGCTCCTGCGCGCCCGGTGGCCCCGATGGCGGGCCCGGCCGGCCTCTGTGGACGGGGCGAGTCCTGCCTACAGGGGAATGATCTCGATATGTCGTCGATCCTGTGACGTGAGCGCCTGCACCATGCGTCCGTCCATGGTGGCGAGAACAGCGTTGTGACGTGCTGCGAGATCCACCAGGTGCAGGTCGGTGACTTGTTTTGGGCCCTTCAGTCTCGAGAAGCTGATGGACGGCTTGGCAGGAGGGACATCGTCGACAAGGAATACGTGATCGTCAAGCAGTCGCAGGCGATCAGTGGTCGTCATCTCGGTACTGCTCGATGAGCTCTGGCGTCACCACATGAGCCTGCTGGCCTGCGGGCGGGAAGAACAAGGGGATCCCGTGCCTGCTGGTGCGGCTCCCGTGGGAGATTCCCTGGAGCGCGAGATCGGACACGGCGCGTCCGAGTGACACTCCGTCGCGATGAGCGCGTTCACGAGCCAGGGACAGGACCCGGTCGTCGATCTCAAGTGTCGTCCTCATACGATCATGATCGCACCAGCGCATCACGTCATCAATGAGCCGATGAACTGTTGTGGATTCTGATGGCGGACCCGGCCGGCCGAGGTCGGGGTAGTCTCTCTGGCTCGTGCGGACCTGCGCCGGGCCCGGCCCTGCGCCCCGCACTTCCCCCCATCCCCTGCACCCCCGCACCCGACTGGAGACAAGGAGACGATATGGCCGAGGTCTTCACCTCCCTGCTGCTCATCGTCGCGGTGGCATTCGTGGCGCCGCTGATCTCCTGGACCATCCCCAAGCGGCTCGTGCCCGAGGTCGTCCTGCTCATCCTGGGCGGGATGCTCATCGGTCCCCACGGCTTGGGGCTGGCCGTCGAGGACTCCTCGATCGAGCTGCTGCGCGAGCTCGGCGTCGCCTTCCTCTTCCTCATGGCCGGCTACGAGATCGACATCAACGAGCTGCGCGGGGCGGGCGGGCGCCACGCCGCCGTCGCCTGGCTGCTCTCGCTGGGGCTGGCCTTCGGCGCGGTCAGTGTCATCGGGGTGACCGGAGGGGCGGCGTCGGCCAACGGCATCGCCATCGCCACCGCCATGACCTCCACGGCCATCGGCACGATCCTGCCGATCCTGCGCGACCGCGGCCTGCTGCCCACGGCGGTGGGCGCCTCGATCCTCAACCACGGCGCCGTCGGCGAGGTCGGGCCGGTCATCGTCATGGCGCTGCTGCTGGGGTCGCGCTCCACCTGGGCGAGCATGGTGATCCTGGGTGTCTTCCTCATCATCACCCTGCTCATTGTTCGCTTCACCAGCCGCGTCAAGCGCGTGGGGCGCCGCCTGGTCGAGGCCATCCACCTGGGGGCCTCGACGACGGCGCAGACCACCATCCGCGCTACCGTCCTGCTCCTGGTGGGGCTGTGCGCCATCGCCGCCATCTTCGACCTCGACGTCATCCTGGGGGCCTTCGCCGCCGGCTTCGTCCTGCGTCACGCCCTGCCCGAGGGGGATGCCGAGTTCGAGGAGAAGCTCGACGGGCTGGCCTATGGGTTCTTCGTGCCGATCTTCTTCGTCACCTCCGGCATGGGCATCGAGGCCGGGCTCAATGCCGGGGACCTGGTCAACCTGCTGGCCTTCTTCGTACTGCTGGTGCTCGTGCGGGGCGTGCCGGTGTGGCTAGCCTCCCGGGCGGAGCGGCGCAGGGACGGCTCGCGCGCCTACTCGATACGTCAGAGCCTCCAGATCGCCGTCTACTCGACGACGGCCCTGCCCATCATTGTGGCCGTCACCCAGGTGGCGGTCAGTGCCGGGGCCATGTCGACCTCCTTCGCCTCCACCCTCGTGCTGGCCGGGGTGCTGTCGGTGCTGGTCCTGCCGGCCGCCGGGCTGGCGCTGGGTCACCGGAGCGACCACGTGCCGGCCAACGAGGTGATGCGTGTGGTCCAGGGGCCGGCCGCTCCTGACGGGCGCACCCCCGAGGAGGCCACGGTCCCGGTCGGTGAGCATGTCTCGGAGCCGCGCCGACCGGCGTCGCCGCCTGGCGGCATCAGGCTGCCGGTGGGGGAGCGCACCCCGGCCGCAGGAGTGAAGCGGCCGGCGCAGCCCGACCTCGTGGGCCTGCCGGACCTGCGTGCGCAGACGACGCCGGCGATGGCGCGCCTGGCCGAGCTGGGGATGCACGCTCGGGGGCTGTCGCTGGAGGAGTCGCACCGCCTGGCCGCGCGCCTGGTCGAGATCGAGCAGGAGCACGCCCTGTGGCGCGAGCGCTGGCACCGCGCGCGCAGGCACGGCGGTACCTCCCGGGCGGCTCGACGACGTCGGCCCCGCAGCGAGTGACGGCCTTCTCGCCGACGGGGACATCTCACGCGGCCGGGGACGTTCCGCTCCAGCCGGGGACGTCTCGCGCGTCCGGTGACAGGATTCCGGTCCCCGACGGCGTCGAAGGTCCCCGCCCGGAAGGACACGCACCCGGCGGCGCGGAATGTCCCCGACGGGGCCGGAGTGGGGGCGGTGGTTCCCGGAGGGCCGACCCCGATCAGCTCGACGAGGCCGCCGCAACGCTCCCTGCGGCGATGATGGCCATCGTCACGGCCTCCACGGCCCGCTGCACCGCACGCCCCACGGGGTTCTCCCCCGAGAGCTCCTTGATCCGGCGCTTGAGCTCGCCGCGGCTGAGACCCGTCTCCTGCTGCGGCAGGACGGTTGGTGCGACACTGAGCGCCTGTAGGATCGACAGCAGGGCGACGTCGGAGGCAGTCGGCGGCTGCACCCCGCGCAGGGCGGCGTCGATGCGTGCGCGCAGCTGCCGCTCGGGGAGGGGGTCGAGCGTGGGGTAGCTGGGGTTCAGTGACCCGAACAGCCCGCCGGTGTAGATGCGCACCACCCCGGCCGCCTCCAAGGACTGGGCGATGTTGCGGGTGGGGTTGAGCCTGCCCCAGGACACCAGGGAGGAGAATCGTTTGCCGTCCTTGGCGGGCAGGATCTCCAGGGCCCGGTCCAGGACGGGGTGCCCGGTCGGCTCGGCGCTGACGATGTAGATGCGGGGGTTGCGCTCCTCGGTCAGGCTGATACGGCCGGCCAGCAGCAGATCGGTGAGCAGCGCCCCGGTGAGCCCGTAGGCCGGATACGTCATGCGGCTCTCCGGCTTACCGGAGTCCTTGGTCAGCAGTAGGAACAGTTCTTCACAGGTCAGCATCGCGTTCATGAATCCAGTACAACGCGCTGTCATCGGAATGTGATCCCTCCCGGGTGCGAGATCCGGACCCGGGAGGGGTCCTCCTCACGGGGGATGCCTCCACCCGCCCGTCCGACCGGGCTACGGTCGGTCGCTCACCCCACCTCTCACCTCCCCCACGTGACCGGGTGCGAGACCGGTGTCGTTCGCGCCCAGCGTGCGATCAGCGGCCGGATGACGTCCGAAGCTGTCGTACCCCGCGTCTAACCTGGGGACATGGCTCGCGCGATTCGGCATGACGACTGGCCGGTGGAGCTCACTGATGACCAGATCATCAGTCGGGTCGGCCACCGGGCCTTTGAGCGCGGCCTGGACTACGCGCGCAAGGGGCGGGTGCGGGGTATCAGTGTCGCCGGGGACGGGGACATCATCAGCGCCCAGTCCAAGGGCTCGGGCGCGCACACCTACCAGACCATGGTCTTCCGCAAGCAGGGCGCCCGCAGCGCCCCGGCGTCCTGGGCCGGCACCTGCTCGTGCCCGGTGGGCAGCGACTGCAAGCACACGGCCGCCCTGCTCATCGCCGCGCGCACCCTGGCGCAGGCCGAGCCCGACGCCGCCGCCCCCTCCGGCGGGCCCGCCCCCTGGGAGAGCCGGCTGACCGACCTGCTGCAGGTCGAGCGGGCCCCGCGCCGTCGGATGGCCCTGGAGATCATCGACGACCCCGGCGACATGTGGGGCACCCCCGCCGGCCTGTCCATGCTGCCCCTCATCGAGGGCAAACGTGGCTGGAACCGGCAGGGCGCCGCCTGGACCCAGATCGTCTCCGGGGGCCTGGATGACGACGTCGACCCCACCGTCATGGGCGTCCTGCGCGAGCTGGCTGGCATGGCCGGCGGCTACGGCTTCTACTACGCCGACGACCGCCTGTCCCTGACGACCGCGCCCGCCCGCGTCTGGGACGTGCTGCGCCGCGGGGTGGCGGCCGGTCTGACCCTCACCACCGCCCAGCGCCACGGCATGCCCGTCTACCTCTCCGAGGGGCTGCGCGGCGGCATCCACCTCACCCGGGAGGACGACGGCGGTATCGCCATCACCCCCGCCCTGGAGATCGACGACGTCGAGGAGCTGCGCCGCCTGCAGGTCCCCGGACTGCGCCTGAGCTTCTCCCTCATGCCGATCGGCGACCCGGTCCACGGCTACTACACGTGGATGCCCGGGCGCGAGCTGCTCCTCATGCCGCTCGAGCCGCGCCCCACCGAGGCCCTCTCCCGGGTGCTGCAGGGCGACGGCGAGGCCATCACCATCCCGGCCGGGGACGTCGAGCGCTTCGAGACCGAGCATCTGGAGGCCCTCACCCGGGCGCTGCCGGTCCTGTCCGCCGACACCTCCATCCGCATGCCGCGGCCCACGACGCTGCGCGCCGCGCTCGCGGTCAACGTTGATACCGCCGAGCACCACCTGAGCACCGAGTGGTCCATCCGCTACGTCGGCGAGGATGGCGAGGTCCGGAGCAGTCACGCCCTGCCCGACCTGTCCGCGGCGGCCGAGGGGCACATAGAGGGCGGGACCGCCGGCCGGGACATTGACGGGGAGACCCGCCTGGCCCGCGAGGTCCTCAACCACCTCCTGCCCCTGGCCGGCCGGCACCCGGCCCTCTGGCAGCCCCTGGACCTGCGCGGCATGGCCACGGCCCGTTTCATGACAGAGACGCTGCCGGTCCTGCGCGAGCTGGAGGCCTTCGACATCGAGGTCGACGACGACGTCCCCGACTACCGCGAGGCCGACGCCGCCCCCGTCATCACCACCAGCGTCAGCGACGACGAGGACCGACCCGACTGGTTCTCCCTGTCCGTGCGCGTCCACGTGGGCGAAGAGGAGATCCCTCTGGCGCTGCTCATGGCGGCCGTGGCCGGCGGGGAGCCTGAGGTGCTCCTGGAGTCGGGCACCTGGGTGAGCATCGACCGCCCGGAGATCGAGGCCCTGGCCCGCCTCATGGAGGAGGGCCGCGAGCTGGCCGACCCGCAGGCACAGGGTGAGCTGCGGGTCAGTGCCCTGCACGCTGGCTACTACGAGGTCCTGGAGTCACTCGGCGTCATCGAGCGGGCCACGGCTCGCTGGAAGGAGCGGGTCGGGCGGCTGCTGGAGCGGGCGCGCGCCGCCGAGGCCGCGGCCGAGCCCTCCGGTGGACGGTCCGTCGGAGGTGACGACGCGGGCGGCGCCGGTGAGAGGGCCGGTGAAGGGGCCGGCGAGGCGGCCGTGCCCGCGGGGATGCGGGCGACGCTGCGCCCCTACCAGCTCGAGGGCTACCGGTGGCTGGACTTCCTGCGCCAGGCGGGTCTCGGCGGGGTCCTGGCCGACGACATGGGACTGGGTAAGACCGTCCAGGTGCTCGCCGCCGTCCAGCGCCTCATCGAGCAGCGCGAGGAGGCCCAAGGGAGCGAGCCGGCCGGCTCCGGCGGCCCCGGTGAGCCGGAGGGGACCGGGCCGGTGCTCGTCATCGCGCCGACCTCCGTCGTCGGCTCCTGGGTGGAGCAGGCCGAGCGCTTCTGCCCGGGGCTGCGGGTGCGGGCCGTGAGGCGGACGGCCGCCAAGCGAGAGGAGACGTTGGCGCAGATCGTGGAGGGAAGCGACGTCGTCGTCACCTCCTACACGATCGCGCGCCTGTGCGAGGAGGAGTTCATCGCCCAGGACTGGGCCTGGGTGGTGTGTGACGAGGCCCAGTTCGTCAAGAACCACACCTCGGCTACCTACAAGGCGGTGCGGCGGCTGCGATCGCCGTCGACCATCGCGATCACGGGCACGCCGCTGGAGAACTCGCTCATGGACCTGTGGGCGCTCATGAGCATCGCGGCGCCGGGGCTACTGCCCGACCCGGAGCGCTTCGGGCAGGTCTACCGCAAGCCGATCGACCGCGGGGACACCGAGGCGCTGGGGCGGCTGCGGCGCAGGATGCGGCCCTTCCTGCTGCGGCGCACCAAGGAGCAGGTGGCCGCGGACCTGCCCGCCAAGACCGAGCAGGTCCTGTCCGTCGAGCTCGGCGCCAAGCACCGCAAGGCCTACGACCAGCGCCTGGCCCGCGAGCGGCAGCGGATCCTCGGACTGCTGGAGGAGGACACCGCCCAGTCGCGCTTCATCGCGCTCAAGGCGCTGACCACCCTGCGGCAGATGGCGCTCGACCCGGCGCTCGTCGACGGCGAGGACGGGATGGAGCCTGAGGCCGCCGAGAGCGCGGGTGGCGGGGAGGCCGGCGAGGCCGGCAAGGCCACCGGCGGGACGGGAGGTTCCGGCAGGAAGACGGCCCGCGGCGCGAAAGCCGCGAGGGGCAGGGCTGCTGGCGCCCCCGCAACGGGCCGTAGGGGACCGGGGAGGCGGCCGAGCCCGTCGGCCAAGGTCGAGGTGCTGGTCGAGCACTTGGGGCCGATCCTCTCCGAGGGGCACCGCGCCCTCGTCTTCTCCCAGTTCACGCGCTACCTCTCCGGTGTGCGCGAGCACCTGGAGGCCACCGGTGTGCGAACCGCCTACATGGACGGCTCCACCCCCGACCGGCAGAAGGTCATCGACGCCTTCCGGGCCGGCGAGGCCGACGTCTTCCTCATCTCCCTCAAGGCCGGCGGCTTCGGGCTCACGCTCACCGAGGCCGACTACGTCTTCCTGCTGGACCCGTGGTGGAACCCGCAGGCCGAGGAGCAGGCCGTCGACCGCACCCACCGGATCGGCCAGGACAAGCCGGTCATGGTCTACCGGCTCGTTTCGGCCGACACCATCGAGGAGAAGGTCATGGCCCTCAAGGAGAAGAAGGCCGAGCTCTTCGCCCGGGTCGTCGAGGGGGCCGGGGAGGCTGAGGCCGGCGGTGAGGGTGCTGGTGCCGCCGGTGGTGCGGCTGCTGCGGCGGGCTCGGGCGGACTCAGCCCGGCGGCCCTGACCGCCGCCGAGATCCGCGAGCTCATCGAGGGCTGAGGCGCTCGACGTCGTCGGGCGCCGCCGTGGGCCGGCCGTCCCCACAGTCCTGCACTGGGGCCCGGCCCGGTTGCGCCCGGGTGGGGGCCTTCTGCGCGGCTGGGGACATTTTCTTTCGGCCGGGGACATGCTGCGCGTGTGGGGACGGGATTGCTGTCCCCGACGGCGTCGAATGCCCCCGCCCGGAACGACACGCACCCGGACGCGCGGAATGTCCCCGACGGGGAGTGATGGGGTGGGGCCGGGGCAGTCTGCGGCTATTCCCCTACTCCCTTCTGCCTCCTTCTGTGCCAGCTGGCCATCGCGTCACGGGCGCCTGCAGCGGACCCATCCACGCCGATCGGCCAGGGTTCAGGCGGTCCCCGATGCCACAGAGCCGGGACTGCAGGTGGTCTCCACAGGGCTGACAAGCCCCTGAGCGCGGCGGCTCGGGGCGGCCCGATGCTGGTGGGGCGGGCACGGCGCCCGCTGGGGAGCGGCGGTGTGCTGGTCCCCACCGACCAGAGGAGAACCACCATGAGGAGACCCACCCGGACCACCTTGCGTACCCTGCGCACCAGCGTGATGCTGGCCCGCCCGAGTGACGCCTCAACGCTGCCGGCGCTCCTGCGGCGCTTGACGAGCAAGGAGGAGGGCATGGCCACCGCTGAGTACGCCATCGGCACCTTGGCGGCCGCGGCCTTCGCCGGCCTGCTGCTGGCGCTCATGCGCTCGGGCAGCCTGAGCGGGGCGTTGCAGTCCATCATCGAGTCGGCGCTCTCGGTGTGATGTGCGCCGTCATCGCAGCAGGTGGGCGCGCTCGCCCCCGAGTGGCCCGGGCACCCGGCGGTGGCCGACGTCGCCGCCCGGGTCCCGCTTCCCGCCGGCCCTCCAGCCGCGCGGAACCGCATCCCTCACCTGGTCGCCGGCCCCGTCGAGGCCGCTGGGGCGGTGACCAGGGCGGGTGCACCACAGGAGGAGAGGAGGGGATGGTGACGGCTGAGACGGCGTTGTCACTGCCCGCCGTCATCCTCGTCCTGCTGATGGTTCTGGCGGCGGTCAGCGCCGGAGTCACTCAGCTGCGGGTGGCCGATGCCGCCCGCACGGCCGCCCGTCAGGCCGCCATCGGCCAGGAGGACTACGCCGGCGCCGCCCAGCGCGTGGCCGGAGGGGTGAGCCTCGGCGTCGAGCAGGGCGAGCTCACCTGCGTCACCGTCGCCCGACCCGTCCCCGGCCCCCTGGGCGGCCTGGGCCTGACGGCCCGGGCCCGCGCCTGCACCTACACCGAGCCGAGCAGCCCATGAATCGCCATGGAGACCGGAGCCGACAGATGGCCCATGCTCCGGATCCGCTGGCCTTCCCCGCCGTGGCTTCCACCGCGCTCGCGACCTCCAGCCGGGAGGCCGGCCGGCCGTTCTGCCGCCCAGCTGGACGATCGGCGCAGCAACCGGCCGCCCGGGGCGCCAAAGGAAACAGCCCCGGGTGGGACGAGCGTGGCTCGGGGACTGTCTACGCGCTCGGCGTCATCGCCGTACTGCTGGCCGCGGCAGTCGGCATCGCGGGCCTCATCCAGGCCCAGAGCGCCGCCGGTCGGGCCAGGGCCGCCGCTGACCTCGCGGCCATCTCCGGTGCCACGGTCCTGTCCTCGGTCGTTGCCCCCGGCGACCCCTGCGCCATGGCGCAGCGCGTGGCTGCCGCCAATGGCGCCTCGGTGAGCGCCTGCTCCGTGGCCGGTGAGGACGTCACCGTCAGCGTCGTCGTCCCGACGACGATCCTCGGCCGACCCCGCCAGGCCACCGCCCAGGCCCGCGCCGGCCCTGTCGACGCCCCGCCTAAGCCGTGAACCGGCCCAAACCCGGGTGTGCACACGGTGCGCCCGGGCGCCTGAGGCGTCGAGGACGCACGTCAGCCTTCGACGACGCCTGTCACGGGTACAGTCCGCGAGGCCTACCGTGCATCCTCGAGGGTGGGGACCGGCGAGAACCGGCCTCCACTCGGGCCGGCGCCGCCGGACATCGGGGGCAGCCCGGGCCTCAGTCCTCGACGGCGACGGTGGCGCCGCCCGCGAACTGGGCCGCGTGGAGGCGCGCGTAGGCACCGCCCGCCGCGATGAGCTCATCGTGGCTGCCCTGCTCGACGATGTCGCCGTGCTCCATCACCAGGATGGTGTCGGCGTCGCGGATCGTGGACAGGCGGTGAGCGATGATGAAGCTCGTGCGGCCCTCGCGCAGCGCGTTCATCGCCTGCTGGACCAGCAGCTCGGTGCGGGTGTCCACCGAGCTGGTGGCCTCATCGAGGATGAGCACGGCCGGGTTGGCCACGAAGGCCCGCGCGATCGTGAGCAGCTGGCGCTCGCCGGCGGAGATGTTCGCGGCGTCCTCCTCCAGAACCGTGTCGTAGCCCTGCGGCAGGGCCTTGATGATGTGGTCGACGAAGCACGCCCTCGCGGCGGCCTCGACCTCCCCATCACTGGCCCCGGGCCGCCCGTAGCGGATGTTCTCGCGGATCGTGCCGGCGAACAGCCACGGGTCCTGCAGGACCATGCCGGTGCGGCGACGCACGTCGTGGCGCGTCATGGTGGCGATGTCGCGCCCGTCGATGAGGATGCGTCCCCCGTCGAGCTCGTAGAAGCGCATGAGCAGGTTGACCAGGGTGGTCTTGCCCGCTCCCGTGGGCCCCACGATCGCGACCGTGTGCCCGGGGTCCACCCGCAGCGACAGGTCCCGGATGAGCTCGACCTCCGGGCTGTAGGAGAAGCGCACGTGCTCCATCTCGATGACGCCCGGGCCCGCCGGGCTCTTCGGCGAAGCCGCCGCGGCGCTGGGGCCGGTCCCCGCGGCCCGGCCGGCATCCGTGGCCTCCCCGGCGGCATCGGTGGACGCGGTGCCCGCGGCGCCAGCAGTACCTGCGGCACCAGCGCTTCCCGGTGCGACGTCGTCGGGACGCTCCTCCTCGGCGTCGAGCAGCTCGAAGATCCGCTCGGCGCTCGCGGTCCCGGACTGCACGGCCGTGGCCATGCCGCCGAGCTGGCCCAGGGGCTGGGAGAACTGCTGGGAGTACTGGATGAAGGCCTGCACATCGCCCAGGCGCAGCGACCCGGAGGCGACCATGGCGCCGCCGACCACCGCGATGGCCACATAGTTGATGTTCCCGATGACCAGCATGATCGGCATCATGATCCCGGAGAGGAACTGCGCGCGCAGCGAGGCCCGGAGCAGCTCCTCGTTCTCGGCTGCGAAGGCCTCGCGCACCGAGGCCGTGCGCCCGTAGACCTGCACCAGGGCGTGCCCGGAGAAGGACTCCTCCACCCGGGTGTTGATCTTGCCGGTGCGCGCCCACTGGTGGGTGAAGGCCTTCTGCGAGCGCGGTCCGATCACCCCGAAGACCACGCCCATGAGCGGGAACATGATGAGCGCCACCAGCGCCAGCTTCCAGGAGATGGAGAACATCATCCCCAGCACGCCCACCACCGTGAGGATCGCGGTCAGGGCGCCGGACAGGGACTGCTGGAGGGTGTTGGTGATGTTGTCGACGTCGTTGGTCAGGCGGCTGAGCAGCTCGCCGCGCTGGACGGTGTCGAAGTAGCTCAGCGGCAGGCGGTGGACCTTGTCCTCCACCTGGGCGCGTAGCCGGTAGAGGGCCTTGATGGTGATGCGGTTGATGAGCCAGCCCTGAAGCCAGTTGAGCAGGCCCGAACCCACGTACAGGCCCAGCACCACCGTCAGGATCCGGCCCAGGCGGGCGTAGTCGATGCCTGCGCCGGGAATGACATCCATCGCCGAGAGCATCGTGGCGAAGTCATCCATCCCCCGCGCCCGCAGGGCCTCGATGGCCTGGGCCTTGGTGGTGCCGGCCGGCAGCATCGTGGAGACCACGCCCTCGAAGATGACGTTGGTGGCCTGCCCCAGCACCTTGGGGGCCGCCACGGCCAGCGCCACCGTGCCCACCGCGGCCAGGGCCACGACCACCAGGGAGACCCGGTAGGCGCCCAGCAGGCCGACCATCCGCTTGAAGGAGGGCCAGAAGGCCTCGGCCTTGCCCGGAGGCGGACCGTCGTGCCAGTCGCCCGAGGCGGCCTGCGCCTCAGCGGCCAGCTTGAGGTCCTCCTCGCTGAGCTCATCGGGGCCGACGATGGCGCTCGCGGCGGTCCGCGCACCGCTCCCGGCCTTCTTGCGGGTGTCTCTGTCGGCGTTCCTGCCGGCCTTCTTGCCCATGGGGCTGCTCGCGTTCCTGCTCATGCTGCGGCCTCCGCTCCGAGCTGGGAGGTGACGATCTCGCGGTAGACGGCGCAGGTGGCCAGCAGCTCAGTGTGCGTGCCGCTACCCACCAGGTGGCCGCCGTCCAGGACGAGGATCTGGTCGGCCTCGACGATCGTGGAGACGCGCTGGGCTACGATCACCTTCGTGATGCCGGCCGTCGCCGGCCCCATGGCCTCGCGTAGCCGCGCGTCGGTGGACACGTCCAGGGCGGAGAAGGAGTCGTCGAAGATGAGGATGTCGGGCCGGCGCACCAGGGCCCGGGCGATGGCCAGGCGCTGACGCTGACCGCCAGAGACATTCGTGCCGCCCTGGGCTATGGGCGCCTCAAGGCCCCCGTCCATCTTGGAGACGAAGTCTTTGGCCTGGGCGACTTCCAGGGCCTGCCACAGCTCGTCGTCGGTGGCCTCCTCGCGCCCCAGGCGCAGGTTGGAGGCCACGGTCCCGGCGAACAGGAAGGGCTGCTGAGGCACGAGCCCCATCTGCGACCACAGCGCCTCGGGGTCGGCCTCACGAACGTCGGTGCCGCCGATGAGCACCTGCCCGCTGCTGGCCTGAAGCAACCGGGCCAGCAGCCGCACCACCGTGGACTTGCCCGACGCCGTCGAGCCGACGATCGCCGTCGTCGTCCCGGGCTGGACCGTGAAGCTCACCTCCGCCAGGACGCGGGCGTCGGCGTCGGGGTAGACGAAGGTGACGTCACGCATCTCAACCGTTCCGGGGGCCGGGAAGGTGTCGACGGCGTCGGGGGAGGAGGTGATGGTCGGCGACGTCGCCAGCACCTCGCTGATGCGCTCGGCGCACACGGCGGCGCGCGGGATCATGATCGTCATGAAGCTAGCCATGACGATGCCCATGAGGATCTGCATGAGGTATGACATGAAGGCGATGAGGGTGCCGACCTCCACGTCGCCGTCGCCGACCCGGTGGCCGCCGAACCAGATGACGCCAACGATCGTCACGTCCAGCACCAGCATCACCAGCGGGAACAGCAGGACGAAGAGCTGACCCACGCGCTCGCCGACCCGCGCGATGTCGCCGTTGGCGTCCTCGAAGCGCTCGGTCTCGGCCTGCTCGCGCACGAAGGCGCGGATGACTCGGATACCGGTGAGCTGCTCGCGCATCACCCGGTTGATGGCGTCGAGCTTGTCCTGGTAGGAGCGGAACAGGGGCAGCATGCGGCCCACGATGAGGCCCACCGCGACCAGCAGGACCGGCACCGACACCCCGATGAGCCACGACAGACCCGGGGCGCGCGTGACCGCCATGACGATGCCGCCCACCGCCATGAACGGCGCCGTCACCAGCATCGTGGCGCTCATCATCACCAGCATCTGGACCTGCTGGACGTCGTTGGTGTTGCGGGTGATGAGCGAGCCCGCCCCGAAGGCGGAGATCTCCCGCTCGGAGAAGCCGCTGACCCGATCGAAGACCTCGCCGCGCAGGTCCCGGCCCATGCTCATCGCCGCGCGCGCCGCCAGGTAGGTCGCCGCGACCGAGCACACGCCCTGGGCCAGGCTCACCCCCAGCATGAACGCGCCCATTCGCCAGATATATCCGGAGTCCCCGGTGGCCACACCTTTGTCGATGATGTCGGCGTTGAGGGTGGGCAGGTACAGGGAGGCCATCACCTCAGCGAACTGAAGCACCAGGACGCACACCAGCAACCCGGTATAGGGGCGCAGGTGCGTGCGCAGTAATCGAAGGAGCATGCTGGGAACGTATCAGCCTCACGGTGCGTGAGGGCGAGCATCTCATGAATATGAGGGAGAGCGTCTTATGAATGTTGGTTCATGCCCGCGTAGGGGGCGGGCTCACGTCGCGTCAGGTCCGGCGGCTGGATTGACCGTGTCGGATGACTTCGCCGCCGCTCCTGCGAGGTGCGACTCGCCAAGCAGCAGGTCGAAGCTCAGTTGCCTCTGGTCACTGGGGTCGAGGGGGCGTCCACGTCGTCCGTTCTGGACAGGTCTCGGTGAGCGGGGTCGGCGGTTGAGGCGCTCTGGGGTGCCGCATCAATCAGGAGCCGCAGCAGGACGGCGGCCCCGGCCTTGTCCAGGGGCTCGTTGTTGTTGCCGCACTTGGGCGACTGCACGCAGGAGGGGCAGCCGCTCGCGCAGCCGCAGCCCTCGATGACGGCCAGCGTCGCCTCCAGCCAGTCGCGCCCGGCCCGGTAGCCGCGTTCGGAGAAGCCCGCCCCGCCGGCGTGCCCATCGTGGACGAAGACCGTGGGCGCCCCCGTCTGCGGGTGCATCGCCGTTGACAGCCCGCCGATGTCCCAGCGGTCGCAGGTGGCCAGCAGCGGCAGCATCCCGATGCTCGCGTGCTCGGCCGCGTGCAGGGCCCCGGGCAGGTCGGTGGGCTCCAGGCCCGCCGCCTCGCAGACCTCCTGGGGGATCGTCCACCACACGGCCGCGGTGGGCAGCACGTGCTCGTCCATCTCCAGGGCGTGCTGTGAGACGACCTCGCCGCCCGGCAGCGCCATCCGCTGGTAGCCGGTCACCTGACTGGTGACCTCCACCGAGCCGAAGGACCAGGTGATGGCGGCTGCGCCCGTGGGCTCGGGGGCGTCACCGGGGGATGAGCCGGCCCGCCCGCTGCCGGCCGGACCGGGGCCGGTACTGGCTGGAATGGAACTTCCGCTGGGACCGCCGCCGGGACCGGCCGGCTCTTCCGGCTCGCGCGCCGATGGCTCACGGCTATCGCCCGGCGTCGTCTGACCCGACCGGCCCCAGACCTGCTGCTCGCGCTCGGCGATGATGCGCACGCTCGAGCGCGACCGGGCCCGCGTGCGGTAGCCGACCGCCGCCTTCTGCCGCACGAGGGCGACGTCGTCGGCCAGCTCCTCGACCACGTAGACGCGCCCCTGGTGGACGTAGACCGCGCCCTCGTGGACGGTGGAGTCGGCGGCCGCGCCGTCCACCGTGCCGATGACGACGCCCGTGTCGGCCTCCACCACCGGCACCTCGGGCGGGCCGTCGCCGCGCAGGGAGGTCAGGTCCTGGGGCCGCCCGGGCAGGTTGACGTTCCAGAACCAGCCTGTGGGCCGACGCCGCAGCGCGCCCCGCCCCTCCAGCTCGCGCAGCAGGGCGTCGTCGGACAGGCCGAACAGGGCCAGGTCCGAGGCCCGCAGGGGAGCCTCGGAGGCGGCGGCACACAGGTGGGGCGCGAGCACGTAGGGGTTGGCCGGGTCGAAGACCGTGGCCTCGGGGGCGGCGAAGACCGCCTCGGGGTGGTGCACGAGGTAGGCGTCCAGTGGGTTGTCGGAGGCGATGAGGACGGCCAGGCCGCGGGTGCCGGCGCGCCCGGCCCGGCCCGCCTGCTGACCCAGCGAGACGCGCGTGCCCGGCCAGCCGGCGATGAGGACCGCGTCCAGCCCGGTGACGTCGATGCCCAGCTCCAGGGCGTTGGTGGTGGCCAGGGCCCGCAGCCGGCCCGAGCGCAGGTCGGTCTCCAGAGCCCGGCGCTCCTCGGGCAGGTAGCCGCCGCGGTAAGCCGACACCGTGCCGACGAGCTCGGGCAGCGAGAGCCCCAGCGTGTGGCGGGCCCGCTCGGCCACGACCTCCGCCGAGCGACGCGAGCGCACGAACACCAGCGCCCGGGCGCCCACGCTCAGCAGGTCCACGAGCAGCTCGGCGGCCTCGACGACGGCGCTGCGCCGCGCCGAGGGATCCTCGCTAGGGTCGCCCGAGTCCGGTTCGGCGCTGCCGGGTGGGGTATCGCCGCTCGTGACCGGAGGCCGGCGGTGGGTGGTGGAGGCGATGGCGTCGGTGCCGGCCCTCGGCGGCGCCTCTGTTCCCGACACGTGCTGCGGGGACGGCGTGACGTTGGGGGCGGGGAGGCTTTCGCCGTCGGCGCTCGCGGGCCGGGGTGCGTCGGGGCTCAGGGAGCCCGAGGGCGCCGGACCGCCCTCGCCGGGAGCCGGCAGCACCCAGGGGTCGCGCAGGGCCGGCTGCCACAGGGCCAGGGTGCGCTCCCCGGCGGGTGCGGCGTCGTCGGTGACGGCCACGACGTCGTCGGGCTCGACGCCGATGAGGCGGGCCGCGGTGAGGGCCGGCTCGGCCGCCGTCGCCGAGGCGCACAAGACGACCGGCTGCGGGCCGCGCGGGCGCAGGCGCGCCACGAGCCGCAGGAGGCGACGCAGCACGAGGGCGACGTGCGCGCCCAGGATCCCGCGGTAGGCGTGGCACTCGTCGATGACGATGTAGCGCAGGCCCCGCAGGAGGCGGCTCCAACGCTCGTGGCCCGGCAGCAGGGAGAAGTGGAGGAAGTCGGGGTTAGTCAGGACGACGTCGGCGTGGGCGCGCACCCAGTCGCGCTCGGGCAGGGGAGTGTCGCCGTCGCAGGTACCGGCGCGCACCGTGCGCAGGGAGCCCGCGGGCGTGCCGGCCTCGCGCTGGACGGCCTCGAGCTCGCCGACGAGCCGGGCTAGGGCAGCGGCCTGGTCGGCGGCGAGCGCCTTGGTGGGGGAGAGGTAGAGGGTGGTGGGGCGCCGGGTGTGGGCGGAGATGCGTGAGCCGGCACCGGGGGACTGGGCGGCTAGGACGTCGGAGAGCGCCGGCAGCCAGGCGGCCAGGGACTTGCCCGAACCGGTGCCGGTCGCCAGGACCGTGTGGCGGCCGGTGTGGGCGGAGTGCGCGGCGGCGACCTGGTGCGTCCAGGGGCGCTCGACGCCCAGGCGGCGGTAGGCGGCCACGAGGTCGGGGTCCGCCCAGTCGGGCCAGTCGGCGTGACGGCCAGGGCGGGCCGGGGTGCGCTGGAGGTGGACGAGCCGGCCGTCGCGCCCACCGATGGACTCCAGGAGCCCGGTGAGGTCGCGTGCGGTCCCGTCTGCCATGGGAAACAGTGTGCACCACCGGTGGATGGCGGCGTCTGACTGGTCTCCGGCGGTGGGTTGTGGGGTCTTGGTGTCACGGATGGCGACTTTTAGGTCGTCCGTCGGCTGGCGTGCCTGGGCCTGTAGGGCTCTGGCCTGCGCATATGCGCCAGGGTGCGGTGGTTGTCGGGCTGGGATGCGTCTAAAAGTCGCCGTTGGTGACACCGCGTTCGCTGAGCGAGCCGGCGGCCTGCGGTGCGGCTGCGTGTGTTGGGGTGGGGGTCAGTGGCCTTGGGCTTCTTCGGCGTCGTCGGTGAGGTAGGTGACGATGCGGACCAGGTCGTAGGGGGTGGAGGTCTCGGTGGTGGTGATGGTGCCCTCGATGGGTCGCCACTGGTCCTCGCCTTGGGGGCGGTACCTGGTCGTCCAGGTCGTGGTCAGAGTGGTGGTGACGCCGGTGGCGGTGTGCTGGTAATGGTGGGTCACCGTTTGGTGGGGGTAGGGGGCGCCGGGGTCGGTGGTGGTTGTGGTGGTGCCGTCTCCCCAGCCCCAGGTGTAGGAGGTGGGGGTGAACTCCACCTCGATGGAGGTGCCCAGGATGGTGGTGGTCTGGTAGCGCACGGCGGGGTTGGTGTAGACGATGAAGGCCTTGGAGATGATGACCTTGGGGCCTGGGGGCTGGCGGGTGATGCCCGAGCCCGAGGCGATCAGGGTGGCGGCCTGGCGGGTGGTGACCGTGACCGTACGGCCACCACCGGCGGTGGTGGGTTGGTCGGGCTGGCCGGGGCGGTTGAGGGTGGCCAGGTTGCACTTGTACTTGTCCAGCCCGTAGGCGTCCTTCTCCGGCGAGCACTCCCGATGCGACTGCTCCTCCCACATCGACGGATCCGAGGCCCTCACAGACGGACGCTCCTGAGACGCAGGCTCACCAGAATCCGACGCGCTCTCTTGAGGGATGGTCTCAGTCACCTCCCCATAGGTTTCCACTCCTGCGTCCGTATTTCCAGCAGTTACATTAGATTCAACAGTGGTGGAGCCCGAACTTGCGTTTCCGGCATTTTGTATCGGAAGTATGAGTGGAGCGACAAGGGTGATTAAGGCAATGGGGTGCAGTGTCATCATTTGGCCACCTCAACCCCGCCAACCAACCATCCACCATCAACATACCTGACGCCAAAGTTGAGACTTCTCCCTTTGTCTGGAGCGGATGTCTTGGCCGACCCTCCATCTCCGGGATGAGAAGTCATGGCGCCATAATCTACAACAACCGCCACGCGATTGTAGTCACGCCCCTCTAGTTTTTCGTAGTATGTCACGTTGGCGACATTCTGCTCCCATTTGTCAATCCATCCTCCGGTAGTGTGCAGGCTGGTGGCCCTGTTGATGGCTGATTGGCAGAATTTGCATTGATCTTCGCTCATCTTTGCTAGTTCGGTGGTGTTGCCGGTCATGAAGGCGTAGCGGTAGAGGTTGAGGAAGTAGCCGACGCTGGCTGCTGCGCCCTCGGCGCTCTCCTCGTTCAGCTGCGGGGGCTTGGCCGGGGCAGGTTCGGCCAGGGCGGCGTCGCGCTTGGCGCGCAGCTCAGGAGTCAGAGCCGCTTCCCGCGAGGCAGTCGCCGAGGCGTTGGCATCCGCGATGCCCTTCTCCGCCCGGGCAATAGCCGCCGACGCACTGGCACTGGCGCTCGCACTGGCCTCCGCCTTGGCGTCCCTCACCGAGCAGGCCGCCACCCCCAGCGCCAGCACACACACCGCCACCAACCCGGCCACACCCCTCCGGTGTCCGAAACGAGCTCCGGGTCGGGGTCTGTGTGCTACCAATAGGTCTCCGCTCGACCGCCCTGGACAATTTGCCGGAGCCTGCTGCTCCGCGTGCCCGCCGATGCCGTCGAGGTTCAGCTCGGCCTGACGGTGGTGCGCGGTGGAGCGTTGCGTTGGTGGGGTTGAACGGCCAGGACCGGGAACTGGACGCCGCACACCCGAGGGCTTGGGAAATCGTAGGGACGCACTCATCACGGAAGCCTCCTCGCCGCCGAAACAACTCCATACCCCGCCCGGCCGGGCGACACTGCCCGTCCAAGCGGTGTATTGACACTACCCGCACCAACACCCTCGCACCAGCCCCCTGAGGCCCCCTGTGGAAAACCCTGGAAGGAGACTCGCCCAGTCCCGTTACTGGCGGCCGGGACCGTGATTCACTCCGTGTATCAACAGGCCGGGGCCTCGGACCGCTCGCCAGGAGTGGTCCGAGGCCACAAAGCCGTCCGCGTAGTGCCGCCTTTCTGCGCCGCTCTACACCGTCGTGGCCACCTGGCCAGCAACGGGGGTGCCGCTGGGAGCGGCCCCGGATGTGGTACCGGCACCCCTGGCGGTGCGCCGGGAACCGGCCTGCAGGAGCACGAGCACCAGCGGCGCCACCGGCACGATCGCGAAGAACACGGTCACCCACACCGCGCCCAGGCTGAGCATCTCGTGGATGAGCAGGACCGCGGGGGCGAGGATCACCACGATGATGAAGGCCGCCAGCGCCCCGACCACCGGCCGCACCCGCCTTGGCGCCAGCGCGGTCAGCGCCAGGGCGAGCGTGGGAAGGACCAGGACGTAGGCAGCGCCGGGCAACAGCACCATGAGCGGCACGCAGGCCGCTGCCAGCAGGAGCAGCGCCGCGGCGAGGGTCTCCTGCCCGAGCCCCTCCTTCCAGCGCCGCACCACGAAGTGCGCCGTGAGCCCGGCCCCGATCAGGGCCCCGCCGGCGAACATCCACACCAGCAGCGGGTTCGGCCCGAGTCCGCTCTCCGGCGCCCACTTCATCGCCATGGCCCCGCGCTGCACCAGCCCCGCGGCGGCAGAGGCGAACGCGGCCCGCCACGTCAGGCCCCAGACGCTCCCCAGGACCCGCTTCCAGCGCAGCGACTGTGCCCGCACCGCAACGACGCCGAGCGCGGCGATGACGGCCAGGCACCCCAGCCCCGTCCCGACCGCGGCCGGGTAGCGCACCGTCAGCCCCCGCCACAGCTGGAAGAAGTGAAGGTCGCCGTCGGCCGTGAGCGTGGGGGCCTGCCCGTCGAAGGCCCAGGCCCGCGCGAGGTCCAGGACCTGGTCGCCGTAGTGCTGGAGGGTCGAGTGGTCGACGTAGCGTGGGGCGTCGGTGGGGTGGTGGTAGTGCTCGGCGTCCCCAATCGCCGCGATGTTGAGCACCGTGAAACCCTCGGGGATGAACGCCGCCATGTCAGTGGTGTTGGGCATGCGCGCGTACAGCGAGGGGAGGAGCGAGCCGGCTACGGGCTGCTTCACGTGGCTGAGGAAGTAGCCGGCGACGGCGCTGTTGTTCGAGGAGGTCTCGAACATGAGCGCCGGACCGCTCGTGCCGCGCGCCTCGAGGTTGAGGACCAGGTCGACGTTCTTGTAGTCGGCGCGGTGGTGGCGCATCTCGTTGCGGGCGCCGACAAGGCCGACTTCCTCGCCGTCGGTGATGACGATCTTCAGCGAGTTCTCCGGTTGGCGCCCCTCGGCCTTGATAGCCCGGAGCGTCTCGACGATGGCGGCCACGCCGTAGCCGTCGTCGGAAGCCCCGTAGGAGTTCCCTGGAACCTTGCGTACTACCCCGTCTTCGTCCTCCTCGACCGTGGACGAGTCGTAGTGGGCCATGAGCGCCATGGTGCGCTCGGACTTCCCCGGTACGTCGACGACGATCGTCTCAGCCGGCGCGTCTTTGATCTCCGTCTGCAGTTCTGCGGGGAGCGTCTCCAAGTTCTCCTTGTCCTCCGGGTTAGTGAGGTCGAATAGCGGGTCGGAGTGCACTGTGGGGGTGTAGCCGAGGTCGGTGAACATGCCGATGACGTCGTCGCGTGCCCGGTCGTGCGCCTCGCGGCGCAGGACACTGTGGGGCTCGTCGGCGAGGCGGTTGATGGCGGCCATGGCGCGCTCGGCGGAGAACGTGGTCGGGTCGGCGGTGGTCGGTGTGGGGGAGGGCAGGATGAGGACGCTCAGGCCTGCCACCAGCCCCAGCAGGGCGGCGATCGGGGCCAGTAGGCGCCGGGTGAGACCGGGCGCGGAGAAACGGCGAACAGTCATGGTGTCAGCTTTCCGGACGTGAATCGGTGGTGAACGGGGGAGGAGGGGCGGCGTCGCCTTCACGCCTGTGGCTCACCGGCGGTGAGGATGGGGCCCGGGATGCGGCGTGGGGAGCGAAGGCGACGCCAGGCGTGGCCGGCTCAGGCCTTGGGCCAGGCGACGACCAGGCAGACGGCGATGAGGGCGACAGTCAGCGCCACCTGCGTCCAGCCGAGCCAAGCCCGGCGACGCGGCAGGCTTGGCAGATCCGGCCACAGCGTGATGCCCCGGACGATCCCGTACGGGCCGGGCAGCAACACCGCCGCCAGGATCCAGGTGGGCACGTGCGCCCAGGGCCCCGAGACCGGGTGGGAGATGTGGGTCTGACCTGCTGCGACGGAGGTCGGGAACGGTGGAAGGGAGAGGTATCCGTGCTCATGGAACCAGGCTGTCGGAGCGTGATCGTCCATACGATCCAGCCACCTGGTCGGTCGATGTCTGGTCAGCCCGACAACACCGTGACGGTCCACGAGAAGGACGGGGTGGCGGGGTGAGGTGGGGTGTCCCGTCCGGGTCCGGGTGAGCGCGGGTAACGGTGATGCCGGCGAACGGCCTCCCGTGTGGTTCCGGGCGTGCTGAGGACCCTGGAGTGATGGGGAGTGTCCACATCGGATACAAAGGCGGCAACGAGTACTGAGCGCGTCGGACAGAACCGCATGATTCCGTGGTTCGTATCGCTGGGTGAAACGTTGTTGGGCTCCTTTGTGTCCGATTTGGACACCATGCCCTTGGCTACTGGGGCGTGAAGTCTCTGGTTGTTGTGTCTCGGGACATGGGTGACAGTTCTGTGTCACGGCATCGGTGACACTTCGATGGGTCCTGGAGGCCACAGGCTGACGGATGCTCCAGTTGACCACAGAGTGACGGCGGCCGGGTTGCGTCCACTCCACAGACGGGCGGCAATGAGTTCCGTGAACACCATGGACGCTGAGCTGCTCGCCGCGGTGCGTGGCTGCTACGGAGCGGTTCGCATGCGGGACCTTGACCTGTCTCGCACCCAGCGCCGTCACATCGCCTCGCTGGTGAGGACCGGTGAGCTCATCGCCTATGAGCATGGGGTTGTCGGTATCCCGGGTGCTGAGCGCGCCGTTGTTCTGGCGCGCATTCATGGAGGGCTCCTCACCTGCCAGGCCGCTATGCGCTACTACGGGCTGCCCGTAGCCCATGGGGCCGAGCAGGTTCACCTCGTGGTTTCGGATAGCGGACGATTCGCAGCCGTGGGACGTGAGGTTATCCATGTCGATCGGAGCCAGGGCTCAGCATCTCCGACTCGTTTCCCCGTACAGGCACTTCCTGAGGCTCTGGCGCGTTTTCTGCGCTGTCACCTCCAGGACGACTCCCCACTCATCGCTCTCGATGCGGCACTTCATGATGAGCGCGTCACTGCCGAGCAGATTCGCAATCTGCTTCGTGGCCCTGGCTCGGCTCGGGCGCTCGCACGACTCGATCGCGCCAGTGACCGGGCCCGTTCCCCGTTGGAGACGCTGGCGCGTTTGGACCTTGAGGCTGCGGGTTTGGGCTTCGAGGTCGGAGTGGAGATCGAGGGGGTTGGTGAGGTGGACCTGGTGGTCGAGGGATGGGTGGTCGTAGAACTGGACGGCTACACCTACCACTGCGACGAGTACCAGTTCGCTCTCGACCGATGGCGCGACCGCCGGCTTGTTGCCCGTGGCTTCCTGCCGCTGCGCTTCACGAGGAAGGATGTCTACGCGCATCAGGTCGTTCCGGACGTGCTGAAGGCCGTGGAGTGCTGGGAAGTGTTCAAATCTGCCACAAAGGCTGCTGTGAGTCTCGGATAGAAAATACAGAACCGCGCAATTCTGCGGTTCCTGCTGCTCAGTGAACGGCGCCTGAACCTCTTTGTGGCAGATCTGGACACAGAGCCCCTCAAGGAGGTCATCGGCTGCTCTGGTGACGGCTCCTCAGTGAGAGTGACGGGGCGTCCAGGGTGATGATGTTGGAGTGAATCCCCAGTAGGTCAGATGACGTCAGTATCGATAGTCATGACAGGTCAATCGGGTTGTCCGGGGAGCGGTCTCGTGCTGGGTCGAGGTCCACGCTCCTGGCCTCATCCCAACACGCCGGGCAGGAGTGATCTGGGCCTCATATGTGCGCTCCGGGCGGTCCTGCTGGCTTGTGTTCCAGCTTTGACGGCATCCGCGAGATCGTGCGGGAAGGCGACGCCTATCGGGACGAAAGTCCATACCTCTATCGCAAGATGTTGTGGTTGAGATACAATTTAGACACAAGATGATGTGTCTCATTGGTGTGATTTGGGCGTAGGGTCGGCACCGGTGCCGCCGACCGCCCCGCTCCCCGCAGGCAGCGCGCAACCGCTGACGGCACCCGGAAGGACTGGCCCCATCGACGCTCGACGGGGCCGCGAACAGGAACGAGAAGGACCATCGGAGAGACCCGTGCTCGAGAAGAACCTTGCCTCCACCGCCCCCGCAGCTGACGGCTCGGCGCAGCCGCCGGCCGCCACCCCCGCCACCGACCCACGCCTCGTGGCCCCCGGCTCGGCCGACTCCGCCGTCGCCCGCGGAGAGCGCCCCACTGTGGACGCCATCGCCACCATCACCGAGTACCTGGACCGCTCCGACTGGCGCGTCAACGCCAACGCCAACCAGGGATACTCGCTGGGCGGGATGATGCTCAACACCTCCGGCAAGGTCGTCGCCAACTACTGGCTCAGCCAGGTCTACTCGGCCGCCGCCGGCCAGGCCCACCGCAACGCGGACCTCCACATCCACGACCTGGACATGTTCGCCGGCTACTGCGCCGGCTGGTCCCTCAAAGATCTCCTCCAGCAGGGCTTCAACGGCGTCCCCGGCGCCATCGCCGCCGGCCCCGCCAAGCACTTCTCCTCAGCCGTCGGGCAGATCGTCAACTTCCTGGGCACGCTTCAGAACGAGTGGGCCGGCGCCCAGGCCTTCTCCTCCTTCGACACCTACATGGCGCCCTTCGTCCGCCTGGACGACATGACCTACGACCAGGTCAAGCAGTGCATGCAGGAGCTCATCTTCAACCTCAACGTCCCCTCGCGCTGGGGCACCCAGACGCCCTTCACCAACCTCACCTTCGACTGGACCTGCCCCGCGGACCTGGCCGACGAGCACCCCCTCATCGGCGACGACGTCTGCGACTTCGCCTACGGCGACCTTCAGGCGGAGATGGACCTCATCAACCGCGCCTTCATGGAGGTCATGACCGAGGGTGACGCCGAGGGCCGCGTCTTCACCTTCCCCATCCCCACCTACAACATCACCCGCGACTTCGACTGGGACGCCCCCAACACCGAGCTCCTGTTCACCATGACCGCAAAGTACGGCCTGCCCTACTTCCAGAACTTCATCAACTCCGAGCTCGACCCCGGCATGATCCGCTCCATGTGCTGCCGCCTCCAGCTCGACCTGCGTGAGTTGCTCAAGCGCGGCAATGGCCTGTTCGGCTCGGCCGAGCAGACCGGCTCGGTCGGCGTCGTCACCATCAACATGGCCCGCCTCGGCTACCTCTACGCCGACGACGAGGCCGCCCTGACTGCCCGGCTCGACGAGCTGCTCGAGATCGGCCGCGACACCCTGGAGCTCAAGCGCACCGTCATCCAGCACCACATCGACGCCGGCCTGTTCCCCTTCACCAAGCGGTACCTGGGCACCCTGGACAACCACTTCTCCACCCTGGGCGTCAACGGCATGAACGAGATGGTTCGCAACTTCACCCGCGACGCCTATGACCTGACCGACCCGCGCGGCCACGCCATGTGCGTGCGCCTCCTGGACCACGTGCGCGACAAGATGGTCGAGTTCCAGGAGGCCACCGGCCACCTCTACAACCTCGAGGCCACGCCGGCCGAGGGCACCACCTACCGCTTCGCCAAGGAGGACCGCAAGCGTTACCCCGGCATCCTCCAGGCCGGTACGGAGACCAACCCCTACTACACGAACTCCTCTCAGATCCCCGTGGGCTACACCGACGACCCCTTCGAGGCCCAGGAGATGCAGGAGGAGCTCCAGACCAAGTACACCGGCGGCACCGTCCTGCACCTGTACATGAACGAGCGGATCTCCTCGGCCGCCGCCTGCAAGGAGCTGGTGCGCCGCTCCCTGACCGCCTTCCGCACGCCTTACATCACCATCACGCCGACCTTCTCCATCTGCCCCGTCCACGGCTACCTCGTGGGCGAGCACCTCACCTGCGACAAGTGCGCCGAGCTCCACCCCGAGGCCGAGCCGGTCGAGTGCGAGGTGTGGACCCGCGTCATGGGCTACTTCCGCCCGGTGCGCTCCTTCAACATCGGCAAGAAGGGCGAGTACGCCGAGCGGCAGATGTTCACCGAGGTCGCCGCCGGTGGTCACGGCCCGGCCATCTCGCGCCTGAGTACGGTCAGCGCCTGAGAGGACCCGCCGGGACCGCTGGGCGCCGTCGGATGATCCGGCGACGGCGCCCAGCGGGCTCGGTGTCGCGACGACGCCGGCCCTCGGGTCGGTCCCGCAGCCCGGCAGTTCCCCGCAGTCCCGACGACGTCCCGAAAGGAGGGGGCAGTGACCTCACCGCAGACACGTCCGCCGACCGACTCGCGCACCGCCCGGCCGGCCCGGGTCACTGAGGACGGTGCGGGCCGGGGCGCCTCCGTCGGCCCCGACCGCCGGCCCGCCGACGACCTGGTGATCGCCGGGCTCGTCCCCATGAGCACGGTCGACTGGCCCGACCGCCTGACCGCGACCGTCTTCCTGCAGGGCTGCCCCTGGAACTGCTTCTACTGCCACAACCAGGACCTCATCCCCACCCGCACGCCCGGCCAGGTGGCGTGGGAGGAGGTGCGCGCCCTGCTGCGCCGCAGGCGGGGGCTGCTCGACGGCGTCGTCCTGACCGGCGGTGAGGCCCTGCGCCAGGACGCTCTGGCCGACGCCGCCCGCGAGGTCATCGACATGGGCTTCCAGGTGGGGTTGCACACGGCCGGGCCCTACCCGCGGCGGCTGCGGGACATGATCGAGGCCGGGCTCGTCAGCTGGGTGGGGCTGGACATCAAGGCTCTGCCCGAGCACTACGGGCAGGTGGTCGGCCGGGCGAACGCGGCCGTGAGGGCATGGGAGAGCCTGGAGGTGCTCATCGAGGCGGCCGGCCGCGGCGGGCCCGACTTCGAGGTGCGCACCACCGTGGTGCCCGGGGACGTGACAGCCGACGACGCCGTGGAGGTGGCTCGGCGGGTGCGCGCGGCGGGGGCGCGGGTCTACGCCCTCCAGCAGGCCCGCTCCGAGGGGACGAGCGGCGAATTCGACGTCGTGGCGCCCGGCTGGGACGGGACGTGCGAACGTATGGCCGAGCACATCGAGGCCCTGGGCTGGGACCGCTTCACCTACCGCCCGGCGTAGGGGCTGCCGTGGAGGGCGGTGTTCATGGTCGGTGTCCGCTGGTCAGCCGCCGATGCGCTGGTGGTGACCGCCGGTGAGCTTGGGCGGCGGCCGACACCCACCTACACATTAGTGATCCCATTTAGTAGAGCAACTACTGAGACATCTCCTTATTGTTCGGCTATGGTTGCTGACGGGCGGTCATCTCGTCGTCGCGGCTGACAGCGGTCAGCGGTACCCACGGCGCCCCGACCGGCTCAGGCGCACCTCGCGCCTTGCGATACCCCGGCCCGCTGGCCGAGCAAGGAGATACCCATGAATGACACCAACCTGCCCGAGACCCCTCAGGACGGTGCTCCCGCCGGCTGCCCCATGTCCCGCGCCGGCCTCGGCGAGCACCTGCCCAGCCGCAACAACGCCGCCGGCCAGGGCCGCATGACGATGGCCAACGGCTCGCCCGTCTACAACAACCAGGACTCCATGACCGCCGGGCCCCGCGGTCCCGTCGCCCTCCAGGACGCCTGGCTGCTGGAGAAGCACGCCCACTTCAACCGCGAGGTCATCCCCGAGCGCCGCATGCACGCCAAGGGCTCAGGCGCCTGGGGCACCTTCACCGTCACCCGCGCCATCCCCGAGCTCACCCGCGCCGCGATCTTCTCCGCCGAGGGCAACCAGTGCGAGCTCTTCATGCGCTTCTCCACCGTGGCCGGGGAGCGCGGGGCCGCCGACGCCGAGCGCGACATCCGCGGCTTCGCCATGCGTTTCTTCACCTCCGAGGGAAACTGGGACGTCGTCGGCAACAACACCCCCGTCTTCTTCTTCCGTGACGGCAAGAAGTTCATCGACCTCAACCACGCCGTCAAGCGCGACCCCCGCACCAACCTGCGCAGCCCCAACACCAACTGGGACTTCTGGACCAGCCTGCCCGAGTCGCTCCTCCAGGTGACCATCACCATGTCCGACCGCGGCATCCCGCTGTCCTACCGCTACATGCACGGCTTCTCCTCGCACGCCTACTCCTTCATCAACGCCGAGGGCGTGCGCACCTGGGTCAAGTTCCACTTCCGCTCCCAGCAGGGTCTCGCCAACCTCACGGACCAGGAGGCTGCCACCGTCATCGCCGAGGACCGCGAGTCCAACCAGCGTGATCTGTACGAGTCCATCGAGAAGGGCCAGTACCCCCGCTGGACCATGTACGTCCAGACCATGACCGTTGAGCAGGCCGAGGCCCTGACCGACTTCAACCCCTTCGACCTGACGAAGATGTGGCCCAAGGCGGACTTCCCCTTCCAGGAGGTCGGCGTCCTCGAGCTCAACAGGAACCCCGACAACTACTTCCAGGACGTCGAGCAGGCCGGCTTCACGCCCCAGAACATCGTGCCCGGCATCGGATACTCGCCGGACCGGATGCTCCAGGCCCGCCTCTTCTCTTACGGTGACGCCCAGCGCTACCGCCTCGGCGTCAACCACCACCAGATTCCGGTCAACGCCCCGCGCGGCGTCGCCTGCCCCCACGGCTTCCACCGCGACGGCGCCATGCGGGTGGACGGCAACGCCGGGTCCCAGAACGCCTACGAGCCCAACTCCTACGGCAACTGGCAGGACTCGCGCGAGCTCTCCGAGCCCGTCCAGGCCGGAGGCGACGTCGCCATGTACGACTTCCGCGAGGACGACCACAACTACTACACCCAGCCCGGCATGCTCTGGCGCGCCATGACGCCCGAGCAGCAGCTCGTCCTGTGCGAGAACACCGCCCGCGCCATGGGGGACTCGACCCTGCAGATCAAGCACCGCCACATCTTCAACTGCTACCACGCGGACCCCGACTACGGCCGTGGTGTGGCCCAGGCTCTGGGCATCGACATCGACAGCGTGGACCTCGACGGCGCTACCGCCGACTCCTACGAGCTGTGGCTCGCGCGCAACCGCGCCAACGCCGAGCTCGACGTCCCGACGTCGCCCGCGGCCCCCGCCTCGGCCGCGAACCTCGGCCCGGCCGGCCGCGACACCAACGTGGCTGACCCGACCACGCTGACCGACCCGATGAACGACCCCTACGTGCTCTGAGCACTCTGAGCACTGCGTCCCGGTACCCGACGGCGGCCCGCCACCTCCCAGACGGAGGCGGTGGGCCGCCGTCGGAAGTCGCGGTGGGGAGCGGTGTCCATGGTCGGTGACGGGCCGCACATTTAGCCTCGAAGCATGAGTTACGACCTCCTGATCTTCGAGCCGGACTCCACGACCGATGAGGACTTCCCCCAGTGGTGGAAGCAGGTGGTCGCCCAGTGGGACGGGCCGCGCGACTTCAGCACCATCGACGGCTCCACCCCGGCGATCAGGTCTATCTACCGCGACCTCATCCGCGCCTTTCCGCCGTTCAACGGCCCCGACGCGCTGAGTGAGGCGGAGCTGGAGGAGCGGGAGGCCGAAGGGCTGCCGGTCGCCGACTACACCATCGGCGCCGACTACATCTACATCAGCGTCGGCTGGTCGGACGCGAACGCTCTGGTCAAGATCGTCGGCCAGATGGCCTGGACGCAGCGACTCGCGGTCGCCTACGTCAGCGAGGACAACTCGATCTTCCGGCCTTAGCGGCGAGGGGGCTGACGCTGAGTCTCGAGCCTTCGACCCTGCCTCCGCCCCACAGTCCCAAAGTAGTACATGTAGAACCTTTGTCGTATTCTCGTGTCATGCGTGCAGCGGACGTGCCGGTTTCTCCGGGGAGTAGGACTGTGGGACTGCGGGAGGTCAATCAGCAGGCCGGGCGGGTCTACCGTGAGGTCGAGTCCACTGGTGTACCTGTGACGGTCACCGACCGTGGCCGCCCGATCGCCCAGATCGTCCCGATCCGTGATGACGAGACCTGGTACGGGCGGATGGTCCGTGAGGGCAAGGTCCGTCGAGCCGCAGACGACTGGGCGCTGCCCGCCAGGCGGTGGGGGGTGCCTGAGGACTTCGACCTGGAGCAGTTCCTCCTCGGTGAGCGCGAGGAGGACAGGTGATCTACCTCGATGCCTCGGTGGCGCTGCTCTCCCTCCTCGGGCAGCCCGGAGCCGATGAGGCCGCGCAGCTCATCATGGATGCGCACGCCACCGAGGGGCTGGTCTCCTCCTGTCTGCTCACGGTGGAGATGGCTCGGGCGGCGCATCGGGAGCGCTTCGATATCCACGTGGTCGATGAGTTCATCGCGGGGGTGGAGCTCGTCGAGATCGGCCCGGATGTCATTGCGCGCGCCAGCGCCCTGACTGGTGAGCTGAAGTCTCTCGATGCCATTCACCTGGCGACTGCGACGCTGCTGGACGATCCTCGCCACCCGGTCACGGTTCTGACTCATGACGCCCGCCTCGCCGACGCCGCCCGGTCGCGGGGGCTGAGCGCGATCGACCCGCTGGGTTCATAGCACCTGATAGACCTCCTCGAAGGGCAGGCGCGGGTTGCGTTCCTGGTAGGCGTCTGGCCCCGGGTGACCGACGTTGATGACCAGCAGCACCTCCACGTCCTGACCGGCGAAGAACTCGGTCGCCAACGCCTCAGCGTCGTCTCCGTTCATGGGGCCGGCTGCCAGCCCGACGGCGCGAATCGCCTGAATGACGTAGGCCGTCTGGATCAGCGCTGAGGCGCGTGCCCAACGCGCCCGCATCTCCGCCCCGCCCTCCTCCAGCAGCCGCTGGTAGCGCTCGCCGCGCGGGTGCAGCCGCGGCAGGGACCCGGCGAAGGAGCGGTCGGCTGCGCAGACGAGGGTGAGAGGCGCCCCTGCGGCCTGCTCGCGATTACCGCTGGGAAGACAGGGAAGCAGGCGCTCCCGGGCTGCCGCCGATCGGACGGCTACCACCCGTAACGGCTGGGCGTTGACCGCCGTCGGCGCCCACTTGGCCAGCTCGTGGATCGCCCGCAGCTGGGCGTCGGTCACCGGCTCGTCGGTGAAGGTGTAGGCGGTGCGTGCCCCGCTGAACAGCAGCGAGGCGTCGGGCTCGGTCAGGATGGACTCGGCGGGCACGGGGCCAGGAACCGGAACGGGGGAGACGACTGCCATGCTCCGATTGAAGCACGCGCCGTCTCCCCCGGGGCGGATGTTGTCCCGACAAGGCAGTCTTGCTGTCCCCGCCCTTGCTCTCCTCACCCTTCTGACGTGCGACCTCGCAGCGGGTCTCCGTCACACGGGCGATCCGTGCGATGGCGGAGAGTGTGCGCTGTGAGGGCCACAGTCCTGCTGCTCGAGAAGTAGCCGTTCTTCTCGATGGGAGGGTGAGGCTCCGGGCCAAGCGCTGTAGGGAATGAGGCAGGAAGTTATGGATGAGAATGCCGCTCCTGGCGCTCGGCCTGATTGTGGTGGTCTGTATCTCCTCCTCGTGTCCCGTGCAGACGGGGCGCCTCGGGCGCCGTCAACAGTGAAGCTGTCGAGAGCAAGCCAACCGGAGCCGGTGTTGCGAGGGTGTTGGCGCAAACGCTTATGTTCCCGCAACGCTCGGGCGGGGTGGCGGGGAGCGTTTCAGTACAGGAGGAGGGGCAGGAAGGCGCTGAGGTTGTTGAGGCAGTGGATGCTTGCCGGGTAGAGCAGGTTGCGGTCGGTCTCGACATAGAGCAGCCCGCAGCTGAGCCCGAAGAAGGCGTGCGGGATGACGCTCAGTACCTCGGAGAGCGCGAACGAGTGCATGTGCAGCGCACCGAACAGGACGCTGGAGACGACAACAGCCACCCATGTCGGTGCGAAGCGCTTGATGAGCCCAATGAGGAGCTGACGGAAGAACATCTCCTCAACAATCGGCCCCACGATCCCGAGCACGACGACGATGATGATCGGCGGGAACATCTGAATGACTTCGGCAACGCTGGCGTCATTCTGCAGGATTGCTCCGGACAGGCCGGCGAGGTTGAGCAGGGCCGAGGATGCCAGGCCGCCGACGAGCTCGATCACCAAGGTGGCGAGTCCACCCACGATGAGAGTGAGGACGGCCCGCCGCTTACGGGCCGCTACCTGACGGGCGGCCTGGGCCAGCGGGTGGTGGAAGGCGACGCAACCGACGGCGAAGAGAGCGATGTAGAGCGCGGGGCCGGTTGTGGGGCCGGCGTCCTCGGAGATGAGAAAGTGGCCGAGGTGGAGGGGGAAGAAGAAGGCGTAGACGCTTGTGAAGATGACCAGCGCGACGGTGCTCAGCCGGTCGGGATGGGTGCTTGCCGTCGGAGCCGAGACCGGAGCGGGGCTCGGAGCGGAGTCCGACGGCGAAGGATTCGGTGCTCCGAAGGCGGTCGGCGTCTGCTGGGACAGGGAGGTGCGGGAAGTGCTCATGGCCGGAAGTGTGGGGCGGCCGGCCCGAGAGCGGCATCGCCCCGGCGGCTGAGCCGCGGTGCGCCCCTCAGACCCTGGTTCGTCAGACTCCGGTTCGGCTCCCTAAGCCTCGCTGAGCTCCCTGAGCGCATGGGTGGTCGGTTGCCGTGGGGGTGGAAGTCCACCCATAATCGTAAAAATAAAGGACAATTGCCAGGCGGTCTCACTTCAATTTCTATTCTCAGCGAGAGTAAATAACGCGTGTATCAATGTGATTGCATTTTGGGGCGGCGTGAGTTGTCGCTACTCCTGGAGTGTTTCAATTCTCTCGGCTAGCCGTTTACTATCCCTTCTCGCCACTCGAGGCTTCCGTGACCACGTCCATGTTGCCCCCTATTTCTCCCATATTGTCCCGCTCCTCGGTGGCGCCAGTGTCTTCGTCGACGCTGCAGCACCGAGGGCTGCTGAGGTCGGCGGCGCCCGTCCTCCTCGCCCTGGTTCTTGGCGTTGGAATCGCCGGCTGCGACGACGTGTCCAGTGCCAGCAATGATGCTGCGTCATCTGCTGCTTCGGCGGAGTCCCAGCAGGATGCCGCTGGTGGTGACTCCGCCGGCTCCGAGGAGGCACCGGCCGAAGAGTCCGGTGATGAGCCTGCCGCGGAGCCGACGGAGGACTCGTCCGGTTGGAGTGGCTGGCTTGGCGGCTCGGACTCGGGGGAGGGCTCCGAGTCAGGGGCGGACTCCGAGTCGGAGTCTCAGAAGAAGTCGGAGTCGGCACCCGAGCCTCAGAAGGAGTTCTACGCCAACTGCAAGGAGGCCAAGGCGGCTGGGGCTGCGCCGATGTACAAGGGTGACCCTGGCTACCGTCCTGAGTTGGACAGAGATGGGGATGGTTCTGCCTGTGACAAGAATGGGTAAGGCCAAATTGCTGCCGCTGGGAGTCGCCGCCGGCGCTCCACTCAAGGTTTGTTGATAGGTGTCTCGTCATGTCGCGTGGAGTGCTGTGCGGCATGACGTGACGCAACGTGCTGTCTTTTGTTTTCCCCTATCGAGGTTCTCATGAAGGTATTTCCATCCCATTCTGGATTCTTACTGTCCTCCTGCACTGGAGTGAGCCGGCTGGCCGCGCGGATGTCGGGTCGTCAGAGGACGGTGGTGAGGTCGGCGTCCGCGGCCTTGGCCATGGCGACCTGCGCCGGCCTGGCCGGGTGCGGGATTCCGTCCTTGGCTGACGATGCGGGGGCGCCTGCACCGGCAACATCTCCGACGGTGACTGCTTCGCCGTCGCCGTCACCCACTCCGACTCCCTCCCCGTCGCCTACTCCGAGTCCCACCCCATCCCCGACCCCGAGTCCTACGCCGTCGCCGATGCCGACGACGCAGGCCCCGCGGTCGGAGTCTCCTGCGCCATCTACGACGCAGGAGCCCGAGCCGACACCAGAGGCGACGACGCAGGCCGGTGGTGGCGCAGCGGCTCCCGCGCCCGCCGAGGAGCCGAAGCAGGAGAGCACGTACTTTCCCAACTGCCGGAAGGCGAAGGAGTCGGGTGCGGCCCCCTTGCATCGGGGCGATCCTGGATACCGTGAAGAGCTGGATCGGGACGGGGACGGCGTCGCCTGCGAGATCAAGTAGGGTCGTGTCGACGCCCGCCGTCTAGAACAGCGGGCGTGAGAGTCTTCCACCTGCTCCATGTGCGTCGTTCGCAACGTCCAGGCGTCGCGCACGACGCACATCGGCTGGGAGCGGCCCGTGGGCTCAAGGCTTCGCTGACACTGTCTGAGGTGACTGGGCTGCCGACTGACTCCGGTCCAAGCCCTTGCCGTGATGACAAGCAGTATGCCGGAATTCCACACAAACAGCCTCGTCTGGAACCCTGCCACCGGGTACCCATCTACTCGGTCCGGGCTTCGGTGGCTCTCTGGTGGCCCTTGGTCGCTGCGGTGACTGTGCGGGCTACGAACTCTGCTGCACCGTCAGAGTCCTCGTGCTCCCAGATATGGATGACCGTCCATCCAAGGGCGTTGAGTTTCTCATCGGTGTCACGGTCACGGGCCTGGTTCCTCGCGATCTTCCACCTCCACCACTCGGAGTTCCGGCCGGGCATGGTCCCGTGCTCAGGGCAGCCGTGCCAGAAGCAGCCGTCGACCTGCACCGCCACTTTCTTCCCGGGGAAGGCAATGTCGACCTTGCGACGTGGAATCCCCGGGACCTTGTACTGCACCCGATACCGCAGTCCTATCCGCCACAGCGCTCGCCGCAGTTCCATCTCTGGGGAGGTGTCACGCCGTGACAGGTTGGAGTAGCGAGCGCTCACCTTCGGATCGGCGGGCTTGTCGCGTGCTGGTTCGGGAGCGTGCAGCGGGTCGGACGAGCCATCATCCGATAGCGCAGGCTGCATACATCACCTCGTCAGTAGCTTGCGGACCGCCTCATCAGGACTTGCTGGAGCGGCGTCTACCGCATTGAGGATACGGCGGCCGGACGCTGTCGACTCGAGGATGCGGCGATCGCGGTCACAGTGCATCTTGAGTACGTTCCAGACCACGCCTACGTTGACGCCGTTCCCCAGCTGCTTGTAGGTCTTGGCGTCGGGTTGGCCTGCAAAGGAGAACTCATCGGGAAACCCCTGAAGGCGGGCGGCCTCCCGAGGTGCCAGCCTGCGACGTTTCTTACCGACGATGCTGGTTTGTGTGATGGCGACAAGTGCGGGAACGTAGGTGGGCGGCTTCGCGCGCAGGCCGGACGGACGGAAGTGCATGAGACAGTCCCAGAGGGACTCGATGTCCTGTGCCTGCCACTCGAGCTTACGGCGCGACGGCGGGAAGTTCTTCACGCCAGAGGTGGTCATCCACGCCCGGCACCAGGCCGCGTTGTCAGTGAAGAGCTGCGCGTTCTTGTGCAGGAAGTTCATCTTCCAGGCGGGAACGTCGTCGAGCTCTCCTGACTCGATCTGGATCTCCAGGTCCTCGATCGTCTGCCAGGCATCGACCCAGATGGGGAACCCAGGCAGTTTCTTTCCCGGATTGTGGTGGCGAAACCGCTGCACCCAGTCGTCCCAGGCACAGATGCAGTCCTTCTCGGCATCCGACAGGTCGTAGCCCTCGACGTCAGCGAGCAGGTAGTCATCTATCTGCCAGTCGACTGGCACATCCGCGTACAGCTCTCTAGGCCTCGCCACAGGCTGGGGTTCCGTTGACCCGATGCCGTTAGGGTCGTAGGTGGCGGTGATGAAGACTCGCTCCCTGACCTGGGGCCGCCCTCCCCGCTCTGGTCCGAGCTGATGTGGCGAGAGGATGGCGGGGGTATCTGCGACGCGATACCCCTCCTCCCTCAGGGACTCGACGATGACCTCCCACTCGTGGGCGTGGCGCGGCCCGGCGAGATTCCGAACGTTCTCGAGGAGAAGCACCGTGGGGTGACGCTCCTGAACGATCTTGAGGATGTTGAAGTAGAGCGTGCCCCGTACCTCGTCCAGCATCCCGGCCTGGGCACCGGACTTAGAGAAGGGCTGACATGGGAACCCGGCGGCGAGGATGTCGTGGGGCTGGATCCTCTCGGAAACACCGTGTTCGCCCGCATCAACTGTGATGTCGCCGAGGGCGCCGACACCCCAGTTCTGCTCGTAGATGCGGGCGGCGTCCTTGTCGATTTCTACCGCGTAGGTGCATTGGCCGCCCATCCCAGACAGGGCCGCGTGGAAACCCCCGATACCCGCGAACAGGTCAACGTAGTAGAAAGGGATGGTAGGCACGGAATAAGCTTAGCCGGTTGAGAGCCAAAAGCCGGCCCGACCTCACGAAACTGCAGAAGATCACAAATTCGTTACTGAAAGGTGTCGCCTATATGTCGAGTATTTCGATGCTCTGCCGAGCATGGCCACGGATCGCACCGGGCTGTCGGAGCGCAACAGATAGGCGCGGACCAGATGAATACTGACAAAAACACGCGACTGCAGAGGTGACTTGCTGTAAGGGCAACAGTGTGGTTGCTGTTGGCCATCCTGTACCGATCGCACTTATCGTAAGATCTGCCCATACTAACGGAACGGACCCCTGTTGGGGTGCTCAGCTACGTTCTAGTCAACATCCGGTGAAGCGGGCTCAACAGGACTACGATCCAGGCTGACGCATCTGCAACGCAACGCTCAAGAGCTTAGGAGGCAGAACCAGTGTAGAGCGTCGCTGGACCAACCGCGGTTCAGCAGAACGAGCCGAAATCAACCAATTGAAGGAATTAAAGAGGTCGCCCAACCGCTCGTCCCAGCATCATGGGCGAAACCAATCATACTAGCCATGCCGTCCTAACCACACCCTTCCCTATCAACTAAGGTAATCAACAATGGATGTTGATGAGTCTATGAGCAGTACTAAGTTATCCGGCTACCAAAGTGCTGCGAGCAAAGCTAATGCTGTCGCAAGGATGTACTTTCTTGGGAATCAGCCGGCTGAGCCGCTGGGCCCTGGAAGCAAGGAAAAGAAATCGGCGCTAGTGTCAATGGGGCGATTCGTTGGCCTTGAACTCGACGATGTTGCCGGGAAAGGCGAATGCGGACGACTCATCGCTGAACGACTGCAAGTTACCTGGGGCGCGGACTGTGTGTCCTCGGGTGACACGGTGACATTAAAAGGACTGAATCTACTAATTGATTCCGCTGTGAAGTTACAGTTGAAATCGGGTAGGCGACCGTGGCGGGCCTTTGTGCGCGACATCATGGCCTTGAATCCGGCACCAAAATGGAACGACATTGAGGAGACGAGCATGCAAGAAGCAATCTCAGAATTGGAAGTAGACATTCTTGAACAAATTAAGGGGTTGATGCAACCTGGGCTAACCCCAAAGGGAGTGGAGGTAACCAGCGGCACAGATTCCGTTTCAGTCGCTGAAATGACAGAAGGATCTTGGCGCAGTCTTCTTGTCGATGTGCAGGGGTGGCTACATCTTCCTGAAGAGATCGACACAACTTCGACAGAGGCTGCGGATCGGTCATTGGCAAAACTGCTTGGACTGAAGAATCCAGAAAACGCGTCCACTGAAGAGCTTCTGACGACACTACTGAATAGACTAGAGAAGGCAAACGAATTACGTGAGGAGTTCATCGACGCCCTAGAAGACGAGACCGAAGGCACTGTTACGTTGGCGACAGCTTCGGCTGAATGGGTTGAAAAATGGGAAGACGTCGAAGACTCACAAGAAGTAGAGACTAGCGGACCTATTATAGCCGAAGCCAGCGTCTGGCCTATTACGGAATTTCGTGAGCATGCAAATGAGGAAGACCTCAACCTATCCCCCTCTTACCAAAGAGCAGATGTTTGGCCGACAGGAGACGCACAGCTACTTATTGAGTCTATTCTCAGAGGAATCCCACTTCCATCTGTAATCTTGCTGAAAACAAATGATAGTGAGGGGGATCACTTCGAGATCATTGATGGAAAGCAACGCTTGACCTCCATCCTTAGATTCACGGCTTCACACCCACGAGCCCTGGACAACGTTAGAGCCAAAGCCAAGAAGTGGGGAGTCGACGAAGATGATCTCATCGATTGTTTCCAAAGCGATTACGCCAACAGTTTCAAAAAGCAATGGCGTTCTCATGAAACAACGAGACTGACTACAGCGGTTGAGCGGGCTATGTACTTCCCATTTCCTCTCAGAAAGGGAAGCAGATCTACGTTGATGGGTGAACTAGAGCAGGTACAGGGGAGATACTACTCAGAAATTCGAATGCTGACAATTCCGGTTGCGGACGAAACTAAAAAGGTCAGAGACCTTTTCGAAAGGCAGTCCAAGTACCGCATCCCCGTAATTATCTACAGCGAAGCATCCAGCAAGCAAATCCATGAGGTGTTCAGTCTATACAATCGGCAGGGTAAACGTCTCAACGCCGAAGAGATTCGGAATGCTGCGTATCATGAGCTAGATTTCATGCGAGCACTGCTGGTAACGAGCGGAGATGCTGATGAACCTGAAAAGGTCGCCCCATTCCTCATGGAGTCATGGGAACAAATTTCTTCGACAGGTGAAGCGTTGGGAGACGCCAACGGAACTTATGCAATGAAAACCGCGGGATACAAACGTACCAAAGCGTTGTCCTGGGTTGTTGCTGCACTTCTTGTCGAAGATGGAGGCATAGGAGGAAGATCGACGGCGAACCAAATTAACGCACTTCTTAAACGAATTCAGGAAAATCCAAGTGATCCTCTGAGAGACCGGCACCGTATTCTTAAGGTCATGGAGATGCTCGATGGCGCGATTGATGCTCACCAGATCCTTCCCGACGAAACGTGGAGTGCCCCGTTTAAAACCAGCAGCAGGTGGCAAGAGTTGCAGTTGGTTTCTTCATTCATCGCTCTAGCTGCCGCCTATAGTGTGCGTAAAGACAAGTTGGAGGATGATGTCGATGATGCTGTGTACGCGATTCAGGAGGCTTCTAAAGCATGGAAGCGACCCAGCAAAACTCAGTCTCGACAGCAGTGGCAGTTCATCGGGAAGGTTGTAAAAGAATTCCTTGAGGTTCTAGATATCTCTGTGGAAGAGGCCGACGATACTATACGGCGAACCTATGGAACATCTGGACTTGCAGAACTGGCATACTTGAGTTGCGAAGAGAATCGGTGAGTACATGGTTCTTCCGGAGGTCTCGGCAGAAGAAAAATATACGCGTATCAGCATAGGATGGCAGGAGCGCTATAATCAGGTTCTCGAGAATTATGCCTACCCCAGCGGGCAGGTCATTAAGGATGATTCTGCCTACATATGCGACAGAGCCATTCTACCTACGGGCGATTCTCGTTGGCCCAACACGCGCTATCGAAGTGGAATCGTCATTGGCGCTATTCAATCTGGGAAAACGGCATCCATGATTGGATTCATGGCGCGCGCACTCGACAAGGGTGTGAATGTCATTGTTCTACTTGCTGGTAGGCAGACAGCATTATGGCGCCAGACTATGGATCGAGTACGCTCTCAACTTCTAGGGGGAAGTTCGTCGCTAGGGGAATGCGTGTTTATCCCATCTATGCGTTCAGGAGGTGAACGCTATGCCGTCAAGGGCGCCTACGCCATTAACGAAAAACGGGCAGAACGAGCATTTCGGAAAAGAACACCCATTGTGTTTGTTGCGATGAAAGAGGTCAACCATCTTGCCTCGGTGAGTCGTATTCTTAGCAACAACGTATTCCCTGCTGCTGCCAAATGCGGTGTAGACGTCAATCTGGTCGTTATTGACGATGAGGCGGATGACGCTTCCATAGCCGACGACCAGGTGAAACCTGATGGTGATTCGTTCCAAGAAATCAAGAGAATTCCGTTCGGGATTCTCGATCTTTGGGCAGATAGTGCGGTGCCAACGAGAACCAAAGCAGGACATGTCTATTCTACGTACATTGCCTACACGGCGACGCCCCAGGCAAACTTTCTTCAGAACAGCGAGAATCCGTTGGTTCCGAAAGACTTTGTTGCGGCGCTACGCACACCCGGTGCGTCCGGAATGTTGTGTCCCCGGGAGATCACGTACGATGGAGGAAATGTAAGGAACTGGTATATCGGGGCAGATGTCTTCTATGGTCCTCTCGCAGACTGTTTCTGCAGACTGATTGATGAATCTATTCCGCCCGATGATAACGAGAATGCGGCTGCAGACGTAGGTAGAAAAAATGGGTCAGCGTCTATCACCATAGAGTGCGTTGACGAAGAGCTACTCAAACGGGGACTGCGGGCCTACATCATAGCCGCAGCAATATCGACGATTCGGTCAGGAAAGTTGGGCCCGAGTACTGCCGCCGGTATGACATTCAGTTCGGTCAGTGAGGTTAAAAATAAAGTGGCCCCTGTTACATCGATGCTGATCCACCCCTCAGCCGACCTAGACGATCACTTTAGCGTAAAGGACGCAATCACCTACTGGTGGGATGGGGAAGGAGGAAAGACCGGTGAAGGAGTGATTAGTGATCTTGAATCTCTACGGCAGGCTTGGATAAATCAGTATGAGGAGTATCGTATCTCGGCCTCGAAAATTGCGAAAGAGTATGCCGATAGGTTCGATATTGTTGATTTACCAACTTGGAGCGAAGTCGAAGAGGTGATAAGGCGAGAAATCGTTCCGTGCACTAGGATTGACGTCATCAATAGTCGTCCGGATTCAGATGAACGACCGCAGTTCGATCCACGAGCGGACAGCTGTGGAGTTTGGCGTCCTCCGGTCAACCAGTCATCTATTTTTATTTCTGGTAACGTGATGTCTCGCGGTCTGACTTTGGAAGGTCTGCTTACGACGGTGTTTCTCCGGTCATCGAATAGCCCGGTCGCCGACACCCAGATGCAGATGCAGAGGTGGTTCGGGTATCGGGGAAGGGCGTTAGATCTTTGTCGCGTGTACCTTACCGAAGAACAATTGAATTTGTTCTCGGAGTATGCTGAGGCTGATCGAGTTCTCCGTCAACAGGTAATTTTAGCGATGCGTGCCGATGAATCTCGGCTTCCGGGTGTGGTGGTCCTTCAAGGACGAAGTTTTCGTCCTACCAGCAAGGTGTCGTCCTTGACGACCAGTACGCTCTCGCCGGGACGCAGACCCGTCGTGCGGTATATGAATCATCCAACCGACGACATTGAGAATCAGTGCCTTGTGAGAGATTTATTCTTAGCGGAAGACGCAGGTGTCGTGGGTGTCCCAGGTGGGCTGGTGACATCTGCGAGTTATTCGCTTATGACTGTGGCTGATGTACTTGACAACTTGAGATACAAGTTTCACGGCCAGGAGGCAGATGAAGTTGGAAAATGGAGTGCTGCTGCGGGACTAGTCGGTATCCATCCAACCGAATCCTGCTACGTCCCCTTGTATCGTGCTCCGGCAGTCAACGAAACTAAGGTTTACCTAGGAGGTAGGTCGCCGTACTCGTTGGCTGCCTACCTAAGACTGTGGGCTGCCAGCATTGGACGGAAAGTAGACGGACTCATGACTGACGAGACTCCGCCTCAGCGATGGAACCTTAAGTACTCTGCCTCAAGGGAAATGCAACAGCCTAGATTTCGGTTTGGCCTGAGGTATGGCTCGGGCGCGTCTATAAATGCGGGCCCGCTCTTCAAGTTGTCGACAAGCTATGGCGTACCGGTCAAACCGATGCGAAGGAGGGTCTCTGGCTGTGAATTGGAAGCAGAGTGGGGGGCTAGGCGTGCAGTTGAGTATGGATATGCCGGAGACGATGTATTTGATGCAATCGTATTGGATGAGCCTGTCAGAAGGCTCGAAGATGGGACTCGTTGCGAGGGAGAACTAGGCCTCGTACTTTTCCAGTTGATTGATCGAGGTAAGGGTGAGGTTTCGTTGTCGGTAGGTATGAGCATTCCGGCGGGCGGACCCGACTATGTGCGTGCGGCTAACAATAGAAATCGGAGATAGGTATGTGTGGTGATATTGATGGCGCTGCTACGTTTGAGGTGTTAAGGAAAGCAGTTTCCAAGTCTCGGCGTGCTCAAGGGAGAGATCAACGTTATGTGCATTGGGTTGGTGATAGCCGTAAGCTTGCGTATGCTCGCGATCATCGCGGCCGATTGGAACTGTTCATCTCTGAAGATTCGTTGGAATCTCACGTAGACTCTGTTGCTCGACGACTGGACTTGAATGTCTGGAGAAGCGATCGCGGTGGGGTTTTGCGTGCGAATCGAATCGTGTTTCCAGCTGGGGACCACGTGGACGCGCTGTTTACCGCAATTTTGGTCGAACTTTTAATTCAGGGTATTCATGTAGATGCCCAGAAGGCATTTTCAGCCACGGAGCGCCTTATTGCATTAGCATTTAAAAGCGAGGACAGAAGGGTGAATGCTCTCACAGGTCTTGCCGCTGAACTTTCGTTACTGGAGGGCCTGGTCAGGTCGCGGCGTTTTTCGGACGACGAGATTGGTCATGTGTGGACAGGTCACTCCCAATCCAGTAGAGATTTTGTTCTTGGTGACGTTGGCGTGGAAGTTAAGGCCACGACGCAAGGGGTCAGTCGGCACCACATCCAGGGGTGGTATCAAGTAGAGTCAGGGGTCTCTGTGGGCGATGATGCGTTCGAGTCACGTCTTTTCCTGCTTTCCGTGGGTATTCACTGGTTGCCGGTTGGTGTGGAGGGGCGAACGGTCGAGGGTGTCCTGATGGGAATGCGGAGCGAACTTTCTGACCATGTCTGGCAGGGATTAGTTCAGTCGGCTTGCCGATATTGTGGTGAGAACTATGTTTTCGATGTCACTGGATTGAAGTCAGAGGAAGCGTTTCGACGTCCGTTTCAAGTAGGGTTTGTGAGGATGTATGATATGAGTCATGATCGAATTGATCTTCTTCATAGTGCGGATGTTCACAAACATGCGCATGTAGTGGGGGATAGTGTGTCGTTTGATATTGTTTTACCGGAATTTATTGATGGTACCAATCCAATTTCTGGGTGGTCGGCGGTTCTGGGTGCTCTTACTGATTCCCGCGAGTAGGGGAAATAGCGCCGTTACCCGCTTCGGCTCGGACTTTGAGGGACCGCGGCCGGCCCCGTACGTGTGGCGTCCTGATGCTCATCCGTCCGCCCGCACCAGCCGGACGATGCCGGCTATCTGGGCGGCCGTCGTCCAGGCCAGGATGATGAGTCCGGCGGAGGTGACGTCCGCCCGCGATGTGTCGGCCGCCAGCCAGATCTGGGCTGCCTGCCCCGGGAGCCAGCGGGCGGCGTCGCCCAGGAACACGGCCAGCTGCGGTGCCAGAATCACCAGCGCTACGGCCGCCGTCGAGGCACCGATAACGCTGTGCAGCGCCGCACCGAGCCCAGCCGACAGCAGCAGCACCGCCGTCAACCAGACCACGGTCCTCCCTCCGGCCCACAGTGCCACCGTCGACATCGTCGGGCACGCCGCCAGGCTCACCCCGACCAGGACGCTCGCCGCCACCAGTCCCGCACCGGCCAGCACTATGAGTCGTGCCACCGCCAGCCGCCCCCGCGCCGGCATCACCAGCAGACTCGTCATGCCCTGCGCCGTGGAGTGCTCAGCTCCCGCCGAGGCCACCCCGGCCGCCACGAAGCCGATCTGCACCGCCAGAGCCCATACCGGAGCGACCTCCTCGAACCCGAGGCCCCGCCCATCCACCACGTCACGCAGAACCGACATCATCGTTACGGCCGCCGCCGTGCCCGCCACCGCCGCCGACCACCACATCGCCGGCAGCGTCACCACCTTCACCAGCTCTGCGTGCAGCGCCCGCCCCCAGACTGTCGTCACCCCAGCGGTGGCCCTCACCCTGCTGGTCGCACCGGCCCCGCTCATGCGTCCCGCCTCATCCACACCCAGCAGCACACCGCCGCACACCCGCCCGCCCACGCCGCGCAGACGGCGGCCGCCATCGGGATCGACAGCAGCTCGACGAGCCGGTCGTAGTTGAGCGTCGTCGGGTTCGCAATGAGCCGCACCGCCGCCGTGTCCGGCAGGAACCGGGCCGCATCGGTGGACCTGATGAGCAGCACCCCCGGCGAGAGCATCGTCGACATCGCGACGAGAGCCGTCATCGACACCAGCGCGCTGCGCGTCACCATCGCCAGCGCCATCGACGCCAGCGCCGAGAACACCCACCACGTCAGGATCCCCGTCAGCATCCACCACGGCACCAACTCGAAGGGCACGTTCGCCCCAAGCAGGTGCCGGCACAGCGCGAAAGTTCCTGCCCACGCCGTCGCCAGCAGCACCGTCGCAGCCCCCAGCACCACGAGCAGCTTCGCGGCCACCGATGCCCCGCGCCGCGGCAGCACCAGCATCGTCGTCGCCACCTGACGTGGAGCGCTGGAGGCCCCACTCACGCGCGGATCACTCGCGTACTCGCTGACCACCACACTCACCGCCAGCACCACGATCCCCGTCGTCCCCACGTACAGTCCGATGACGCCGACGTCGCCCAGCCGCGCCGGCGCATCCGGGTCTCCGGCCGCCAGCCGCGCCGCCAGGTCATGATCCGTGTAGTACTCGATCAGGAGCGGCAGGACGACCGCCAACGCAGCCCCCAGCCAGACCCCCGGCAGACCCACCGTCTTGCGCACCTCCGCCTTGAGGGAGCGCACTAGTGCCGGCGCCGCGCTCATGAACGGGCCCCGTCTTCGCGCTCGGTCCGGCCCGCCCGGTCGGCCCGTCCAGTCCGGCCAGCCTGACCGGCCCCACCGCCGGCCCCGCTGCCGGTCTCGCCCCCGGTCGGGGCGGTCAGTGAGAAGAACGCCTCCTCCAGGTTCGCGTAACCCGCCGCGACCTCCTCCAGCGTCCCGGCCGCCCGCACCCGCCCGCCGGCGATGACGACGACGTCGTCGGCCACCTCAGCCAGCTCGGCCAGAACATGACTGGACAGCAGGACCGTGCCCCCGGCATCGGCCCGCTGCCGAAGCAGCCTGCGGATCCACCGGATCCCCTCCGGGTCCAGGCCGTTGACCGGCTCGTCGAGGATGAGCACCTCCGGGTCGCCCAGCAGTGCCGTCGCCAGCCCCAGGCGCTGCCCCATTCCCAGGGAGAAGGTGCGCACCCGCCGCCCGGCCGCCTCACTCAGCCCGACGACGTCGAGTACCTCAGCCACCCGACGCCGGCTGATTCCCGCCCCCGAGGCCACCCAACCCAGGTGACCGCGGGCCGTGCGCGAGGGGTGCGCGCCCGAGCCGTCGAGCACCGCTCCCACCGTGCGCAGCGGCTCACGCAGCTCGCGGTAGGGGCGCCCGCCGATGAGCGCCCGCCCGCCGTCGGCCCGGTCCAGACCCAGCAGGCACCGCAGGGTCGAGGACTTCCCAGCGCCATTCGGCCCCACGAATCCGGTGACGCGGCCCGGACGCGCCTCCAGGCTCACGCCGTGAAGCACCTCCCGCGCCCCGTGCCGCTTGACGAGGTTCTCAATAGCGATCATGGGTCAACTCCAGCGCGCCGAGCGGCAGCGCGCATCGGCCGCCCAGCCGAGGCGGTCCCGCCACCTCAGACCTAGGTCCGTCAGACCCAGGTTCGATGAAGCGCCCGAGCCGCCTTCCTAGACTGGCCGCGTGCCAGCCCCAGACGTCCCACCGCGCCACTCGCCGTTCGGGCGCGCCATCACCGGGCTGACCGTGATTGTTCTTGGCCTGGGCACCCTGGTCGGCTACTCCCCGGATCCTTCTCGGCGCGCCCAGATGACGGTGCTGCTCGTCATGGCCGGGCTCGTCGCCGCCTCCCTGTGGCTGCGGCGGCGCGACCGGCGTGCCCACGAGCGGCGCCTGACCCAGGAGACCGCCGCGCGCGCCGTCGCCGAGGACCGCCTCGTCATCGCCCGTGAGCTGCACGACGCCGTCTCCGGCAACCTCGGCGCCATCACCGTGCGCTGCGCCGTGGCCCGGCGCCTCGAGATCACCCCCGACGGGCTGCGAACCGCACTCGACGACGTTGAGACCGCCTCCCGCGAGGCCACTGACGCGTTGCGGCGCATGCTCGCCGTCCTGCGCGACGAGAACATGCCCCCGATGCCCGGGGCGCTGGCGGCGATCCCGGCGGGAGACGCGGCGGCAGCCGGCCCCGGCCCCGTCAACAGCCTCGCCGAGGCCCTTCTGGAGCTGATCGGCAGGGCCCGCCGCACCGGCGTGGCCGTCGATCTCGACGCCGATGCGCCGCACATCGGCGCAGATGCGGGCGCTGCCCGACCCGCGGCGATGACCGATGGTCTCCCGGCTTCGACGGCGCAGGCCGCTACCCGGGTCGTGGCCGAGGCCCTGGCCAACACCGCCCGCCACGCCGGCCCCACGCGCGCCCGCGTGACTCTTCGCCGCGAGTCAGGACGGCTGCGCATCGCCGTCGTCGACGACGGGCCCGCGACCGGATGGGAGCCTCACCCCGGGGCCGGGCAAGGACTGCGCGGACTTCACGAGACCCTGACCGCGCTCGGCGGAACCCTGACCGCCGGCCCCCGCGCCGACGCTCCCGGCTTCGCCGTCGAAGCCATCCTGCCCGTCCCCACCGACGACGCGGCCGGGGCCACCAGCAGCACCCGGCGTTCCGGAGACAGCACGGGCCCGGAACGCAGACCCACCAGTGAGTCACCGGTTACCGATCCCAGGAGCGACAGGGGCAAGCCATGATGGACTCCAGCAACGCGCCGACCGACAAGACCGACGAGGCTCCCGGCGCCCCCATCCGGGTCCTCATCGCCGAGGACCAGGCCCTCCTGCGCACCACCCTGGCCGCCCTGCTCGAGGCCGAGCCCGGCATGAGCGTCGTCGGCCTGGCCGAGGACGGTGCCCGTGCGGTCACCCTGGCCGCCGAGCTGCGCCCCGATGTCGTCCTCATGGACATCCAGATGCCGGGCCTGACCGGCATCGAGGCCACCAGAAGGATCTGCGCCGACCCGGCGCTCGCGGCCGCGCGCGTCCTCATCCTCACCATGTTCGAGATTGACGACTACGTCCTGGGCGCCCTGCGCGCCGGCGCCTGCGGCTTCCTCCTCAAGGATGCCGACCCGCAGGCTCTCGTCGACGCCGTGCGCACCGTCCATGAGGGGCAGTCGCTGCTCAGCCCCCAGGTGCTGGCCCGCCTCGTGGCCCGCATGCCGCGCACGGCATCGACCGGCACCTCCCGTAGCACCTGGACCGGTGAGGTCGAGGCCCTCACGCCCCGCCAGCGCGAGGTCCTTCTGCTCATCGCCCGGGGTCTGTCCAACAGTGAGATTGAGGTCGAGCTCGGCATCACCCGGGCCACTTGCCGCAGTCACATCACCGCGCTCCTGGCCCGCCTGGGCGCCCGTGACCGCGCCCAGCTCGTCATCGTCGCCTACGAGGCCGGCCTCATCAGCCCCCGTTGAGGTCTGTCATGATGCGAAACTGAGGGTCTCGTTCGCTTGTCCTACCGTCGCATAGACTCGAGGCTACGAGGACGAGGCGTGAGAAGCAGTGACGTCAGGCTGGATGGAGGGGAGGGGAAGATGCTCTCCAAGAGTGCGGTACGTAAGGCCGGCTCGGTGATGCGACGTCAGGCTGAGGGGAAGGCGTCTCAGGAAGAGGTGGAGCAGGCGCTTGCCGTCGTTAGTGCCTTTCGGGCCTCCTTCGCCGGCCCGCTGGAGGCCGCAAGCGGCGAACTAGCAACTCTTCTGGAAACCCACCAGATTCAGGGGGAAGTGAGTCAACGTCTCAAACGTATGCCTACGATCCTGGAGAAGATCACCTCCAGGGAGTCGAAGCTGGACCTGTCACGAATGCAGGACATTGGCGGTTGTCGCGTGGTGTTGTCTTCGAACAAAATCAGTGAGTTGCGTCGTTTGGAGGCATGTGTACGTGAGCGTTGGGCGGAGGCAGTGAGACGCACCTCGGACTACGTGGGCAGGCCACGAGCATCGGGTTATCGAGCTGTGCACGTGGTTGTTGAGCAGGATCAACGGCTTATTGAGATTCAACTGCGTACGCAGCGCATGCATCAGTGGGCGCAACGCGTCGAAGGGCTGAGTGCTGCTTTCGGTACCAACTATAAGCAGGACGGAGAATCTTTGGTCCAGGAGTATGCGAGACTCACCGCAAAGATGTACATTGCTCTCGATGTCGGTGAGATTCCAGGTCATGAAGACCGGCAACAGTTCGAACGTCTCAGTGCGCTGATCGCTGAGGAGCTGGCAGGACTTGGTAAGAATGTTGGACCCATGTTCGGAGGGGAGAGTATATGAGCGCCAGAACTGGTTCCATCCAGCAGTTCCTTCTCATCTATGACCGTAAGCGAGACGAGCTCTTGTCTCACGAGTCGTTCGGAGAGGATGCTGTGGCCGCAACTACTGCGTACCGTGCCGCTGAGATCGAGTACCAGAATCACCCCGAGATGGACATCGTGCTTGTCGGAGCTAAATCATTGGAGACGATTAAAGTCACGCACAGCACCTACTTCACCGGATCAGCCGCGCGCCTCCTTGATGAGATTCGCGCCGGTGTGAGTTGACTGCCGTGCACTGAGCCGGTTCCCTGACCGAGGGGTGGGCGCGAGGTCGTACCTTAGGGCGTGAGATCGAGGGGTAAGGGTACGACCTCGAGACCTACGGTACGACCTCGCGGAGACTGGCACCGCCCTGGCCGCCCCAACCGCCCCGGGCCCGCCTCACCTCCGCTCCTTGAACACCAGTCGGCGCTGTGCCACATAGCTGGCCACGTAGATGGCCCCGTCGCCGAGAACCTTGGCGATCCCCAGCGGAATCCCGACCGCCGTGAGCGCCTTGAGCATCAGGTAGCTGGCCGCCAGCAGGCTCACCGCCAGGACCGCGTAGCGCACCGCCGTGTGCGCCACTGTCCCGCGCTGCGCCCGGAAGACCCGGCGATTCATGAAGAAGTTCGCCGTCCCGGACACCAGCCGCGCCCCCACGACCGCCGCCAGCAGGCTGCCCGTCATCGCGAAGATGACCATGACACCCAGCCAGTCGATCCCGAAGCTCGCCAGCGACGCCCCCATGAACCGCAGCAGCGGAGCATAGATCCGCGCCGAGTCCTGCACCGGCCGGAAGTGGGAGGAGGTGTTGCCCGGCTCGTAGACCGTGGTGATCTCCACCTGCTCCACCGCCATCCCCAGCTCGTGAGCGCGCAGCAGCGCGGAGAGCTCGTACTCGTAGCGGTCCCCGGGAACCTCCTGCAGCCACGCCAGCCTCCCGGCGGGGTAGCCGCGCAGGCCCGTCTGGGTGTCGCCAAGCCTCCAGCCGGTCGCGCCCCGGAACAGCAGGGCAGTCACGTCGTTACCGATCCGGCTGCGCAGCGGAACCGGCCCGGTGAAGCGCCGCACCCCCAGGGTCATGTGCCCGGTCTCGCGCACCCGCGCGGCTACGGCCTCAATGTCCGACGGCGTGTGCTGCCCGTCGGCGTCGGCGCACACCACATCCGCGTCGGGCCAGGTGGCGGCCGCGTGAGCCAGGCCCGTGCGCAGCGCCTGGCCTTTGCCCTGGTTGACCGGGGAACTGACGACCTCGGCGCCCTGGGTGCGGGCGGCGGAGAAGAAGGGCGCGTACTGCGGCCCCGAGCCGTCGTCGACGACCAGCACCGCGCAGTCCCGGCGCGCCCCGCGCAGACGGGCCACGAGCACGGCCAGGCGCTCATCGGGCTTATAGGCCGGGATGAGGACCACGAGCGTCACCGCCACCCGGGGACGGCGCTCGCCCCCGCCCCGCGCCGCGGTCCGATTGACCGCCGTCCGATTGGCAGCGGTCCGGTTCGCGGGGGCGACGACTCGCGGCAGGATGCGCGGCGAGATCTGAAGGGCTGTGTCGGTGCCGCTCATCTCAGGCTCCGTTCGCGATGTAGAGGATGTCGGAGGTGTCGCGCTCGCCCCCGTTGGAGGGCTGGTTGATGATCGAGCCGTTGAAGTACATGGCTGACGAGCCGCCGCCATCGATGTTGTAGGCGCAGGCGCACCCCAGGTCGGCCATGATCTGGGCGAGCTCGGTCATGGTCACGCCGCGCGAGTAGCCCTCGTTGCGGCCGTCGACGACGACGAGCTTGAGGTGGTTCGTCTCCACCCACCCCACGGCGGTACGCGGCTGCTTGCCCTGGATGGAGTGGTTGCCGACGTTGGTGTCCACCTCGACCTGGTCGATACCGGAGAGCACCTTGGAGTTGTTGACCAGCGCCGGCCCGAAGGACAGCGTGTTCCACACGCCTGCGTCCAGAAGCGTCTGGGCCTTGGTAGTGGTCTCGTCGTAGACCTCCACGCGCCCGTCGCTGTAGAAGGCCATACCGTCGCGCGTGCCGCTGTCGCGGTAGATGACGCCGTTGCGGATGAGGATGCCGTCGCTGCGGAAGCCGTAGTAGTCGCCGTTAATGGCCAGGATCGCGTCGTGCTCGGAGGCCATCGTGGTGGGCTTGGCGACGATGTTGGTGCCGTAGGAGTTATTGGCGAAGGCGCTGCGCAGGTCGGTGGCGTTGGTGAGCTTGACGTCGGCCACGTAGTAGGTGATGGTGTCGCTGCCCGAACCGGTGGAGACCTGCTCAATCTGGATGCTCGTATTCGATGAGGAGTAGGAGTTGTCACCGACCGTCACGTTCGTGGCCGGGGTCGCCGAGGAGCCTGCCGCCTTCTGCGCCTTGGCCTCCAGGGCGGTGACGTCGCCGACCTCCACGTGGTCGATGACGAAGCGGTCGAGCGCCCAGGCGCTGGTGCCGGTGGCGGCCAGACCCAGGACGGCGGCGCCACCCAGGAGGAAGCGGCGGCGCGGGTGCTTCCGGGACGTCGAGGAGCGGTCGCGCCGGCCGGAGTCGTGGTCCTGGCCGGACTGGGGTGACTCGGGCAGGCTGAGGGTGTCGGAGCTGTGCATGACTCAACCGTGTCGGCCCCGCGTATGCCAGGCGTAGGTTGACCTTGTGGGTCTCCTGTGAAGCCGCACCGGGCGGAACGACGCTGAGAATGCCGGCGCGTCAGGTGTCAATACTCCCGGAGGGTGAGAGTCCTGCGCGCAGATGGTCCCTGAATTCCTTTCAAGGGGCCTGACCTGGGCATACAGTGAAGGGAGAGCGGGTAGCTGGTGCCCGTAGATGGTGCCCACCGTGAGAATCGGCGGCAAAGGAGGCGGTCGTATTGTCGGAACGGACTCTGCGCATTATTCGCATTGTGGTTGTGGTGCTCAACGTGATGGTGGCCGTCGTCTCCTTCCGGCGGGGAGACACCTCGGCCATGGTCATCGCCATTGCTGTTGCCGCGCTCTTCCTGATCCAGCTGGCCCGTTCATCCTCCGACGGTAGAGGCTGTGGTCGAGACGACCGGACGCCTCCGAGCTCATGAGCGCCGTCGGCGATGCCCCGGCCCACCTCCTCGAGGTTGAGGGCCTGTCCGCCTGGTACGAGCGCGATCGCCCGGTCCTCACCGACGTCTCCTTCACCCTCGAGGCTGGCGAGGCCGTGGGCCTCATCGGCCTCAATGGCGCCGGCAAGACCACGATGCTCACCTCCCTGTGCGACGTCCACCGTGGAGCGCGCTTCGATGTGCTGCGCTATCGGGGGCGGGAGGTGGACCCTGGCGACGAGCGCTTCAAGGCTGCTCGCTACCTCAGCCTCGCCGACGACTCCTCCTTCCCCACCTGGAACCTGGATGCCTTCATCGGCTTCCTCGAGCACGCCTATCGCCTGCGCCCGGACCGTGGCCGCCTCGAGGAGTTGATTGAGGGATTCGACTACGGTCGCTACCGGACCACCTCCTTCTCCCGGCTCTCCAGCGGTTCACGGAAGAAGGCCAACCTCATCGCCGCCTTTTACCTGACCACGCCCCTCCTCTTCCTGGATGAGCCCGTCGACTTCCTCGACTTCACCGCCACCGAGTTCCTGTACCGCAGCATCAACGACGCTGCCGCATCCGGCCGCTCGATTCTGCTCAGCTCCCACATCGCTGAGTCCTTCACCCGCTGCACCCGGCGCCTCTACGTGCTCTCCGCCGGCCGGATGACCGGTCCCTTGACCACCCCCGAGGAATCCGATGCCGTGGCGGCGCTGGTCAGTTAGCCGGGCCGCCCTGAAGGCGGTGATCGGACAGTTCGTGGGGCGTCAGACCGTCCTGGTTGCCGTCATCCTGTGCGCCCTGGCCATCTGGTTCGGGGCGTCGACCGACCTCCGTGTCAACCCGCGCGTCGCGGTCACCGGACTAGTCCTGGCCGCCGTCGGCCTGACGTCCACCATCGCCTCGACCTGGATCGGCTCCGGCCGCTGGGACGACCTGGCCCGCTTCCCTCTCCGGCGCGACGAGCTCGCCCGAGCCACCTGCCTCGTGGCCAACGCCGTCGTCATGCTGGAGGCGGTCGTGCCCATCGTCCTGTTCGTCCTGCTCGCCGGTGGCGGAGGAAGTGGCCGGAGTCCCGGAATGGGCATTACTGCGACGACGGCGGTGGAGATGGTCGTCGTCGGGCTGGGGGCCGGGGCGCTGGGGCTGATCCTGTGGGCGGGGGAGCGGGCCTGCCTGCGCTGGACGGCCGCTGGGGCTCTCGTTGTTGGGACACTCCTCTGGTGGCTCGCGCCCGCGGCCTCGGCCCTCCTTTGTGAGGCCTGTGCTCTGACTGCGATGGCGCGTTCCCGAGATCTGCAAGCGCGCCGCACACAGGTGGGAACTGTCCGGGGTGGCCGCCGCAGCCTGGTCCTGGGCGAGCTGGCCACCGTGCGCACCACGCAGGTCAATACTCTGATGATGCTTGCGGTCGCACTGGTCTTCACCTACACCATGGCCAGCCGTGGGCTGATCATTCCGATGACCATGGCCTTCGTTGTCGTCAATACGCCACTGAATGCCTACTTCTCCCGCTACCTCAGCACTCGCGCGGTGGTGATGGCCGCACCCGGATCGAGACGGGTCATGGCCGCCTATGCCAGGGGCCTCGCACTGTTGTATATGGCGTCCAACTGTCTGGTGGGTGTGTTCGTCGTCTGGCTGGGCGGCGGTTTTGTCGAGACCGTTGTGGCCGGAGTGGTGGCCTCGCTCGCTGGAGCGGTGACTGCGGTCCTCCTGGAGATCTACTGGCCGCTGACGGGCTGGAAGTCCGAACGTGACGTCATGCGTCACCCACGCAAGTACCTCCCGCCGGCTGCGGCGCTGCTCGCCGTCATGATCGTCCACGCGCTCGCGCCGTAGTTGGCCCGCTCGGCCTGCGGCGACTCGTCGCGAGCGGACCCCTGTGCCAACCTCTACATACCTCCCGTAAGATTTGTATGACCTTACTAAAATTAGATGAGATCCCTTGTCAAATTAACTGAGGTAGCCCTAAGGTCCTAGGTGCTTTGTGTTCGCCCTCGCCTCACCGAAGGACTCTTATGCGCCGTCGTACCCTGCTCATGGCCCTCCCACTGACCGCCGTCCTCGCCAGCTGCGGAGTCGCCTCCCGCGCCGGCAAGGGCTCCAGCGCCGGCGCCTCCGCGGGCGCCTCCAACGGCGGCTTCGAGGTCACCGACGTCGTCGGCCGCAAGGTCACCTTCAGCGCCCAGCCCAAGAGGATCGTCCTGAGCGAGTCTCGCCACGTCTACTCCCTGGCCTTCCTCAACAAGACCAACCCCATCGACAAGGTGGTCGCCTGGGGCGAGGACCTCCAGAAGGCCGCCCCCGACTTCTACGAGAAGATCCTCTCCGTGGCCCCCAAGGCCGCCGACCTGCCGAAGATCGGCAACATCGCCAAGGACGGCCTGCCCATCGAGACCCTGGTGAGCCACAAGCCCGACGTCTTCATCATGACTCTGGACGCCTACAACTCCGCTAAGGAGAAGGGCTACCTCGAGAAGCTGGACGGCCAGAAGATCACCTACGTCGTCACCGACTTCCGCCGCGACCCGGTGAAGAACACCGTCCCCTCGGTCACCCTCATGGGCGCCGTCTTCGACAAGCGCAAGGAGGCCGAGACCTTCGTCAGCTTCTACAAGAAGCAGGTCGATCCCATCGTGGCCAAGGCGAAGTCCCTGTCCTCCAAGCCCACCACCTTCTTGTGGCGTGGCCCGGGTGTCAACGACCCCGGCTCCACCTACTCCACCGCGAACCTCGGTGCGATCGTCACCGCCACCGGCGGCACCAACATCGCCGACAGCCTCCTGTCCGGCGAGGAGGGCGTGCTCACCCCCGAGCAGGTCATCGCCTCCAACCCCCAGCACATCATCGCCACCGGCGGCGAGTGGCAGCAGCAGAAGATCAAGGACACCGCCCAGACCAGCTACGTCCACCTCGGCTACAAGGCCGACGAGGCCTCCGCCAAGGCCAGCCTGGAGCAGCTGAAGAACCAGCCCGGCTACGACCAGATCCAGGCCTTCACCGACCGGCACGTCTACGGCATCTACCACCAGTTCTACGACGCCCCCTACAACTTCATCGCCTACCTCACCTTCGCCAAGTGGCAGAACCCCGAGGCCTTCTCCGACGTCGACCCCGCCAAGGTCTGGAAGGACTTCCACGAGCAGCACATGCCCTGGAAGGCCGAGGGCGTCTTCTTCGCCGCGATCTGATGGGGGACCCCCACGTCACGGCTCCTTCCGACGACGTCGCAGCGCACCAGTCCGATACCGGCCGGGTACCGGACGGTGCGGCGTCGACGACGAAGGCCGACGGGCCGGCCGATGCGCCCACGGACACGGCGGCGTCGGCCTACGCCTCCTACCGCCGTCGAACCGCGCGGCGAGTCGCGATGCTCCTGGGGCTGGCCACGCTGCTCCTGACCGTCTTCCTCGTGGCCCTCATGGTGGGGCCCCTCGGGTTCAGCCCGGCCCAGGTGCTCGGAGCCCTCTTCGACGCCGACTACGACCCGTGGGTCGCCAACATCGTCATCAACCTGCGCCTGCCGCCGGCGCTGCTCGCGGTCCTGGTCGGCGGGGCACTGTCCCTGGCCGGCGTCCAGATGCAGACGATCCTCGACAACCCGTTGGCCGAGCCCTTCACCCTGGGGATCTCGGCGGCCTCGGCCCTGGGGGCGGCGCTGGCCATCGTCACGGGCCTCGTGCTGCCTGTGGCCACCGGCGCCACCCTGCCGATCGTGGCGATGACGGCGGGGCTGGCGGCCTCCCTCACCATTGCGATGGTCTCGAGGCTGCCCTCGGTGACCAAGGAGATGACGATCCTGCTGGGCATCGCCCTGGTCTTCAGCTGCCAGGCGCTCCTGGCGCTCGTGCAGTACCGGGCCTCCACCGAGAGCCTCCAGCAGATCGTGTTCTGGTCGATGGGCTCCCTCATGCGCGCCACCTGGCCGGCCGTGGGCACCGTCTCGGCGGCCCTGCTCGTGGCCACGCCCGTCTTCTGGGTCAACGGCTGGCGGCTGACCGCCATCACCCTGGGGGAGGCGCGAGCCGCAGCCATGGGCATCAACGTGGCGCGCCTGCGGGCGTGGACCCTGGTCGGCGTCTCGTTGCTGGCCGCCCTGTCCGTGGCCTTCGTCGGGATCATCGGGTTCGTGGGACTCGTGGGGCCGCACATGGCCCGTGGCCTGGTGGGGGAGGACCAGCGCTTCCTCGTGCCCGCTTCCATCCTGTGCGGCGCCACTCTGCTGACCGCCGCCCACACCGCCAGCCAGCTCATCGTGCCGGGTGTCGCCGTCCCCGTCGGCATCCTGACCGCCCTGGTGGGTGTGCCGGTGTTCCTCACCATCATCTTCGGACGTCAGCGCTCGGCGGTCAGGAGCGGTTCATGAGCCTCATCCTGAACGACCTCACCTTCTCCTACGGCAGGCGGGCCGTCCTTAAGGGTGTCGACGCCACCTGGGAGACGGGCCAGACGGTCGGGCTGCTCGGCCCCAACGGCGCCGGCAAGTCCACCCTGGTCACCTGCGTGGCCCAGCTGCGCCGCCACCTGGGGGAGGTGAGCTTCGCCGGGCGCCGGGGCCACGACCTGCGCGGCACGATCGGCTACATGCCGCAGGGACTGCCCGGCGACGCCGCCCTGACCGCCCTGGAGTCGGTGCTCACCGCCTCGCGGCGCGGCATGACCTGGCACACGAGTCGTGCCGACATCGACCTGGCCTGGAGCGCCTTGGACGAGCTCGGGGTGGCCGAGCTGGCCGACCGCCCACTGGGCCAGCTCTCCGGCGGGCAGCGCCAGCTCGTCGCCCTGGCCCAGACACTCGTGCGCGAGCCCGGACTCATCCTGCTCGACGAGCCCACCTCCGCCCTCGACCTGCGCCGCCAGGTCTCGGTCCTCTCCCACGTGCGCCGGATCTGTCACCGGGACACTGGCCGCCTCGCCGTCGTCGCCCTGCACGACCTCAACCTGGCGGCCCGCTTCTGCGACCGCCTCGCCATCCTCGCCGGCGGGACGATCCGCGCCGAGGGGCCGCCCGCCGAGGTGCTCCAGCCCGACATCCTCGCCGAGGTCTACGGGCTGCGAGTGCGGATCGTGCCCGACGGCGACCACGTCATGGTCGCCCCCGAGGCCGAGCAGGGGGCTTGAGCCGGTTCGTCGTCGTGAGCCGCTGTATGCCGCACAGCAGGGGCGCGCGCCGTCCTGCTGGACGTCTCGCCACCGGGGTCGGTGTCAGTCCATCGACAGGCGGGCGGCGATCATGCCGCCGATCAGCATCAGAATCCCCATCCCGAAAGCCCCGGCGAGGATCGCGATACCGCCCATGAGGAGCTGGATGGTGCCCGCACCGAGAGCCAGCCACGTGAGCAGGAGCAGCAGAGCCCAGGCAGTGGCGAGCCGGTGACGGCGGATGAAGGAGCGCGTCATGATCCGGCCGCGGCCGGCGAAGGCGGTATGCAGTGCCCGCACCCGCCGTCCCACCACCCGGAAGGTCAGGGTTGCGCACAGGGCCAGGGGCAGCAGAAGAAGCCACGTGGGCAGGTTCACCAGCCACACGAAAGCGGCTGACATGAGCATGAGCGCGACGCACGCGAGCAAGCCGAGATGAAGGGCTCGCACAGTGCTTAAGAAGATGGAGTCAACGGCCTCACGCGCCTGGATCGGATCAGAGGTTTGAGCCGCGTATGCGGCAGCGGCCTTGGCCGCACCGACATGGTCCCGTTGGTTCTGGCGCAGCTGAGCGAGGTGGAGGAGGGCGCTAGCGTGTGCGGGTTCCAGGGCGAGTGCCTCCTGCAAGGAGGCCTCCGCCGCCTGCGCGTCGGTGTGCATCTGCACCCGCGCTAGAAGCGTGTGGTGATTGGCCGAGCCCGGCGAGAGCCTGACTGCCTCACGCGCGTAGAACTCGGCCTCCTCCGTTCGCCCCATCCCGGCCATCGTCACAGACATGAGATGGAAGACCTGACTGTCCTCCGGGGCCAGGTCCAGGGCGGTCCTCAATGAACGCTCCGCCTCCGGTTCCCTGTCCTGGGCGATCAGGGAACAGGCCAGAAGCCAGTGGGCGTCGGGATTGTTCGGAAGCGCCGCGACGGCTCGGCGGGCCGCGGCCTCAGCCTCCTCGGGGCGATTCGCGCTGCCGTGAGCGGACGACAGCGCCATATAGATGGAGCCGGCCTCGTCCGGGTAGTTGGCGAGCAAGCGGGTCAGGATCTGCATGGCCCGCTCGTACTGGCCGGCGTCGATGAGCCAGTCGGCCCGGTCCATCTCCTGACGGTAGACGTCGTCGCTCATAGCATGCGGTGCCGTTTCATCCACTCGCGCAGCTCCGCATACTCCCCGGAGACGTCGGCGTACTCGACGACGGCGCGCGCGGTCTCGAACCAGGGGCCGCTCGAGGGGCGGACTTCCTTGAGGGCCGCGTACATGTCCTTCATGTTCATGAGCCGAGGCCGGCCGGTGCGCACCGAGTCCATGAGTGCGTTCTCCGCGGCGGAGTCGCACACGTGCGACAGGTCCGCTCCGGTCAGGCCCTCGGTGGCCCGCGCCAGGGCCTGCAGATCGATGCCCTCCACGGGTCGCTCGCGCAGGTGCGTGTGCAGGATGGCGGCGCGCGCCGGCTCGTCCGGCGGCAGGACGAGCAGGGTCCGGTCCAGTCGTCCCGGCCGGCGCAGCGCCGGATCGATGTCCCAGGGGGCGTTGGTGGCGGCCAGCAGGTAGACGCCATCATTGTCACTGCTGACGCCGTCGAGCTCCTCGAGGAGCTGGTTGACGGTGCTGCGCATGCTCGAGTTGCGTGCCAGGGAGCGCTTGATGCCGATGGCGTCGAGCTCGTCGAGGAAGAGAACACAGGGGGTGTGCCTGCGTGCCTGCTGGAAGATGTTGTGGAGGTTGGCCTCGGAGTTGCCGATATAGGGGTCGAGGATGTCGGAGATCGTTACCGACAGGAACCCGGCTCCCATCTCACCGGCCACGGCGCGGGCGATGAAGGTCTTGCCCGTCCCCGGCGGGCCGTACAGGAGCAGGCCGCCGCGCAGGCTCTTGCCGTAGAGCCGGCGCAGCTCGGGATTGCGCATCGGGGCCAGGAACGACGCCTCCAGCCGGTTCTTGACCTCAGTCATGCCGCCGACGTCGGCCAGGCGGATGCCGGCCCGCTCCACCTCCCAGTCCGTGGGGGCGCCGGGGTTGTCGGCCTGGACCGAACGGGGCTCGGAGAGAGCCGGGTCGGCGTCAGAGGACCCGGGGGACTGCGAGGACCCCGAGGACACGAAAGGTGCGGCCGGTCCGCCGCCGAGGTCCTCCTCGGCCCGCCGCCAGTCGAAGTCGCCGGTGCTCCCGGTGCCGTCCGGCGTCGTCGAGCCGGTGGCCACTGGAGCCTGTGGCGGGGTGGGCGCTGGGGGAGTGGTGGCCGCTGAGGGCGGCGGTGAGGGGTGAGAGGCCTCGGCCGGCAAGGGCGCTTCGGCCGCCGGCTCTGCCGCAGTGCCGGCCGTCCTCCCGCCGGGCGCCTGAGCGGTCTGCGGCGAGAGCGCCCTGGACATGAGGGATCTGGCAGCCTCGTCGGTGGGGGCGTGCTGAAGGGCGATGGCGCAGTGAGTCACCGCTTCGGCGCCTCGACCGACCCCGATGAGGAGCTCAGCCAGATGGGTGCGCAGCCGGACGTCGTCCGGAGCGGCCTCCACCGCACGTGTCAGAGAAGCAATCAGTGGGTCGGTCACTCGGTCAGTCTAGAGGCGGACAGTGACACGGGTACTGGTGCCACCGTGTGGAACGGCCCCTCGCTGCGTGCACCGCGTCACGGACATGCGAACTGACTCCTCGGTTGGAAGCTTCTCTACTCTCAGGCCATGACAGCTTCACCGCCCGCCCCATCCGACCAAGGGTTGAGGACGGCCTTCCCCGCCACGCTCCTCATCGCCCTGGCCGCGCTCGCGCGCATCAGCCGGTAGCGCGCGTTCAGGAGGCTGAGCGCAGCCGCGTCGTCGGAAGAGGAAGCTCGATGGCGCCGATGAGGTCCACGGACTTGGCGATGTTGGTGGCCGAGAGGTCCTCCATCGCCCTGGCGACGATGACGCGGTCCCGGTGAATCTCGCGGATCCTGACCCGGGTCCAGCTCGCCTCGCCCGTCTGCAGATTGTCCTCCTCAAGGAGCCAGTCCTCCGCCAGGAGCCGCAGACCGATCTCGTCCAGGACCGCCTCGGCCTCGTCGAGCTCCATGGCCTCGCCGTGCCGGACCCACAGCCGGTCATACGGGATGAACCGGCCGTCCGCACTCATCTCGATATAGCCCACGTGCTCGCCGTCCTCGCGACGCAGGTGGTCGAAGACGTCCTCAGGATCGGGCAGGCCTGCCTGCGGGTGGGGAGCGCTCATACTCGCGAGGCTACCGGGCTGGCGAATGCCTCCACACCGGTGCAGGCCTGTCGTTTCCGACGTGGCCTGATCTACTTCAAGCCACGAGTGGCTGATAGCGCTGGCGGGCGGCTTCACCGGAGGTTCCGACCATATTTCCAATGGCCGCCCAGGACATCCCAGCATCCCGAGCACCTCTGATGGCATCAAGGACGTGTCGTTCGGCCTGGGCCTGTTCAGCAACTGCGTCTCGCAAGGCCGCTAATGCGGCCACGTCGACCTCATCGGCTGCGACTGGCTCGTAGTTCTCGAAGCGGGCGGCCAGCTCGTCGGCATGCGCCAGGATCTCGTCGACAGTACGGGGCATCGTCATCACCTCAGAAACTTCTCTCGGGCACGCATGGCGTGGACGATGACGATTGCGGTGATGCCTTGAATGTAGCCAATCTCGAGAACAAGGGCAGCCCGGTTGGCTCCCAGGAGCATGGTGAAACCATCTCCCATGTCCCAGGCCCGGATGGGGTGGTGATAGGCGTGAAGGATGTCGGCCTCGCTCAGGCCGTGCTTCAGCGCGATCTGGCAATGATCGGATCGTCCACAGATCCAAGGTAACTTGCGATGTGCTGTGTGGTCGAGGGGTGTGGTCCCGGGGTGACGCTGGTGGATGCCGCAGATGCCTTGGCTGACATCGGCGTCGAGCGGGGCGCTCATACGTGCCAGGCTGATGGGTGTCGCCACATCGGTGCAGGCCTGTCCCTTCTGCGGACTGGTGTCACGATTGGCGACTATTCGGGGTGGTGCGGCATCGGTCGGCAACCTCGCAGAGGTGACTTGGGGGCGTCTGTACTGGTCAGGGCTGGTTGTGGGGAGGGGGAGTGTGGCGGGGCGAGGCTGGTGGGCTCTGAAAAGTCGCCAATCGTGACACTTCGGTGGTGCGTGGGGCTGGGTGGGCTGATCGAGAACGTACTTTCGCGCCGAGGACTGCGTTCTCCCACAGAACTCTCGGGTGGGGCCTCAGTCATCTGTGGGAATGTGCAGTCCTCGGCACGTATCGCAGTCCCCGTATGGGGCTGGGATGCGCCGCTCTGACGCGGCCGGAACCGTCCGTCACCTTGTTGCGGCCAGGGCGCTTCGCGAGGCAAGTGGCTCGCGCTGCGTCCGTGTTGCAGGTCAGTGTCGCAGGTCACTGTAGACCTCGGGAATGGACTGCGACCCACCAAGGTTGAGCCAGTCAGACTCAAGGTTGTATGCAGTCAAGTTGACAGAGCCTGACTCAATCACAATCCTGAGTGCATACGACTCAACCTGAAGGCGCCGGAACCTCCGGCCCTCACAACAGACATCAACTGACCACAAACCAGCAATCACAAGGAGCACACCACATGGCACGCGCTGTCGGTATCGACCTGGGTACCACCAACTCTGCTATCGCCGTCCTCGAGGGTGGCGAGCCCACCATCATCCCGAACGCCGAGGGCGGCCGCACGACCCCCTCCGTCGTCGCCTTCTCCAAGTCCGGCGAGATCCTCGTCGGCGAGATCGCCAAGCGTCAGGCGGTCACCAACGTCGATCGCACCATCTCTTCGGTCAAGCGCCACATGGGCACTGACTGGTCCGTCGAGATCGACGACAAGAAGTACACCGCCCAGGAGATCAGCGCCCGCATCCTGGCCAAGCTCAAGGCCGACGCCGAGGCCTACCTGGGTGAGCCCGTCACCAACGCGGTCATCACCGTCCCGGCCTACTTCAACGACGCCGAGCGCCAGGCCACCAAGGAGGCCGGCACCATCGCGGGCCTGACCGTGGACCGCATCGTCAACGAGCCCACCGCCGCGGCCCTGGCCTACGGCCTGGACAAGGGCAAGGAGGACGAGCTCATCCTCGTCTTCGACCTCGGTGGCGGTACCTTCGACGTCTCCCTGCTCGAGGTCGGCAAGGACGACGACGGCTTCTCCACCATCCAGGTGCGCGCCACCAACGGTGACAACCGTCTGGGCGGTGACGACTGGGACGCCCGCATCGTCGACTGGCTGGTCAAGCAGGTCAAGAGCAAGGACGGCGTGGACCTGTCCAAGGACAAGATCGCCATGCAGCGTCTCAAGGACGCCGCCGAGCAGGCCAAGAAGGAGCTGTCCTCGGCGACCTCCACGAACATCAACCTGCAGTACCTCTCCATGAGCGAGTCCGGCCCCATCCACCTCGATGAGAAGCTCACCCGCTCCAACTTCCAGGAGATGACCGCGGACCTGCTCGAGCGCACCAAGATTCCCTTCCACAACGTCATCAAGGACGCCGGGGTTAAGGTCTCCGACATCGACCACGTGGTCCTCGTGGGTGGCTCCACCCGCATGCCCGCTGTCGCCGACGTGGTGCGCGAGCTGACCGGCAAGGACCCCAACAAGGGCGTCAACCCCGATGAGGTCGTCGCCGTCGGCGCGGCCCTCCAGGCCGGCGTCATCCAGGGCGACCGCAGCGACGTCCTGCTCATCGACGTCACGCCGCTGTCCCTGGGCATCGAGACCAAGGGCGGGGTCATGACCAAGCTCATCGAGCGCAACACGGCCATCCCGACCAAGCGCTCCGAGGTCTTCTCCACCGCCGAGGACAACCAGCCCTCCGTGCTCATCCAGGTCTACCAGGGCGAGCGCGAGTTCGCTCGGGACAACAAGCCGCTGGGCACCTTCGAGCTGACCGGCATCGCCCCGGCCCCCCGCGGTGTGCCCCAGATCGAGGTCTCCTTCGACATCGACGCCAACGGCATCGTCCACGTCTCGGCCAAGGACCGCGGCACCGGCAAGGAGCAGTCCATGACCATCTCCGGCGGCTCCGCCCTGCCCAAGGAGGACATCGACCGCATGGTCAAGGAGGCCGAGGCCCACGCCGAGGAGGACAAGAAGCGCCGCGAGGACGCCGAGACCCGCAACTCCGCCGAGCAGCAGGCCTACTCCATCGAGAAGCTCCTCAAGGACAACAAGGACAAGCTGCCCGAGGACGTCCACTCCGAGGTCTCCGAGGCCGTCGCCGACCTCAAGAAGGCCCTCGAGGGTGACGACATCGAGCCGGTCAAGACCGCTCAGGAGAAGCTGAGCTCGGTGGCCCAGAAGGTCGGTGAGGCCCTCTACCAGGCCGACGCCGCCGCCCAGGCCGCGGGTGACGCCTCCGCTTCCTCGGCCGGCTCCACGTCCTCCAACGACGAGGACATCGTGGACGCCGAGATCGTCGACGACGAGGACTCCAAGTGACCTCGGCCGGCCCCACCCCCGAGAACGAGGGCATCGACCCCGAGCTCCAGGCGGCCGTCGAGTCGGCCTTCGAGGAGGTGCCCGACGACGTCCGTGAAGGACTCGCCCAGGGCTCGCCCGAGGGCGCGGCCGGCCAGGCCGACGCCGCCTCCGATGAGGCGGCGGGGGAGGATCCCCTGGCCCAGGCGCAGGCCCAGGCCGCTCAGGCGGCCGACGACCTGGCCCGGGCCCGGGCGGACCTCTACAACCTCCAGCAGGAGTACCAGGGGTTCGTGCGCCGCTCCCGTGAGGGCGCGGCCTCCCACCGGGACGCCGGTGCGGCTGGCGTCGTCGAGGCTCTCATCCCGGTCCTCGACGAGATCGAGCTGGCCCGCCAGCACGGCGACCTGACCGGCACCTTCGAGACCACGGCCGGCAAGCTCGAGTCGATCCTGGCCGAGAAGTACTCCCTGGAGCGCTTCGGCGCCGTGGGTGAGGTCTTCGACCCCACGCTGCACGAGGCCCTCATGGCCACCGAGTCCAGCGAGGTCACCGAGCCCACCATCGCCGCGGTCCTCCAGCCCGGTTACCGCCTGGGTGAGCGCGTCGTGCGCGCCGCCCGCGTCCAGGTCGCCAACCCGGCCTGATACCCACCGCACCACATACCCCGGCCCGACGGCGGACCCGAGCCAGCAGCTCTGGCGGGTCCGGGTCCGCCGTCGGGCCGGCAGGTGCATCAGGACGCCCGAGGCCCCAGGGCCGCGGCGCCGTCCACCCCCATCTACAGCTTCAGCAAGGAAACCCCCACGATCACCCAGATAAGGAGGCGGTGACGCGACCATGGCCAGTCAGGACTGGATGACCAAGGACTTCTACGCGGTCCTCGGCGTGAGTAAGGACGCCGACGCCGCCGCAATCAAGAAGGCCTATCGCACACTCGCGAAGAAGTACCACCCCGACCGCAATCCCGACGACGCCGCAGCGGCCGAGAAGTTCAAGGAGATCGGCGAGGCCTACGCGGTCCTGTCCGACGAGGCCGAGCGCAAGCAGTACGACGCGATCCGCTCCATGGCCGGAGGCGGCGCCCGCTTCCAGGCCGGTGGCCCGGGAGGTGCCGGCGGTGCCGGCTTCGAGGACATCTTCTCCTCGATGTTCGGCGGTCAGGGAGGCGGCGTCCGCTTCGAGACCGGCGGCGGCGCCCAGCCCGACCTCGACGACCTGCTGCGCATGTTCGGCGGCACCCCCAGCCCCACCCGCTCCGGCGGCCGCCCCGGCCCCTTCGGCTTCGGCGGCTTCGGCTCCCAGCCCCAGCCGCAGAAGGGCGCCGACGTCCTGACCTCAGCGACGCTGGACCTGCGCGACGCCGTCGCCGGTACCACGGTGGAGCTGACTGCGGACGGGCGCACCATGAAGGTCCGTATCCCGGCCGGTGTGCGCGACGGACAGAAGATCCGCCTGCGCGGCAAGGGCCGAGCCGGCCTGAATGGCGGCGAGAACGGCGACATGGTGGTGACCATTAGCATCAAGAAGCACCCCGTGTACTCGGTCGACCCGGTCGACGGCGCCAACCTGCGCATGGACCTGCCGGTCACCCTGCGCGAGGCCGCCCTGGGCGCCACGGTCGAGGTTCCGCTGCTCGACGGCGGCACCTCCAAGATCAAGATCAAGCCCGGAACCTCCTCGGGCACCGTCATGCGCCTGCGCGGCAAGGGCGCCACCACCCGGAAGAAGACCGGCGACCTGCTGGTGACCATCCAGGTGGCCGTCCCCAAGAAGCTCTCCAAGGCCGCCAAGGAGGCCCTTGAGGCCTTCGATGAGGCCATGGGTGACACTGACCCGCGGGCCACCCTCATGGAGGAGGCGGCGAAGTGAGCCGGCACCGGGCCGGGCAGGGCCTGGGGCACCTGGCCGACGACGCCGCCGAGCGCGCGGTCTACGTGGTCTCGGTGGCGGCCGAGCTCGCCGGGATGCACCCCCAGACCCTGCGCCAGTACGACCGGCTCGGACTGGTCAGCCCCGCCCGGACCCGCGGGCGGGGCCGGCGCTACTCCCACCGCGACGTCGAGCGCCTGCGCCGCATCCAGTCCCTGTCCCAGGAGGGCATCAACCTCGAGGGCATCCGCCGCATCCTTGCCCTGGAGGCCCGCGTGGAGGAGCTGGAGGCCGACAACGCCCGCATGCGCAGCCGCGAGGCCGTCGTCCAGCGGATCTTCGCGGCGGCCGCCGACGGCGAGGTCCAGGTCGTCGCCCCCGGCCGCCAGGGCCGCGGGCCCGCCGGGCGCCACCCCGAGGCGGGGCGCGGACGTCCCGCAGGTACAGCGGGAGGCGCGAGCACTGCGCTCGTGCCCGTGCGTCGGTGGTACTGACCGACACGGATTGGCACTGACTGGGACTGACGAGCGCCGGCGGGCAATGATGAGCGCCGGCGCGTCCTGGATGCAGACACTGAGACGCGGTCACTGATGCGGTACTGAGCCCATCGGCCTGGCTGGCGCCTGCGGCTGGCTGGCACTGTTGGCCCTGTATGCCGGTGGACCGCGGCCGGATGGCCGGCTGACAGGGCTGCGCCGACTGGCCTCCGCCGTCGGCCGCCGCTCCATGACCGTCTACCTGAGCCAGACGATCCTGTTCGGCATCATCTTCGGCGTCGTTCCGCTCCTGGTGACGGGCAGGCGCCTGTGGATGGGGCAGGCCTCGGCCGCCCTCGTCGCCCTGGGCGTCTGGCTGGCGAGCATGGTCCTGTGTCTCCTGCTGGAGCGCGGCGGTCATGCCGGACCCTTCGAGACCCTGCTGCGCACCGCCGTCGCGCGCAGTGAGCGTAGGAGGACGACGCCGCCGCCCCCGCCCGCCGTCTGGCCCGGGATGCAGGCGGGACCGTGGCCGATGATGCAGATGGGGACCCACCCGGGAGCGCCGGTGCCGATGCAACCGGGCATGCCGCCAGTGGCTCAGCCGGGAGTCCAGCCGGAGGCACCGGTCCAACCGGGCATGCCGCCTGCGCCGCAGCCGGGACCGCAGCCGGCCCCCTGAGTCGGCCCGACCAGGGGCCGTCCGCCGGAAGAATGGCCGGGCGTCAGGCTCCTCCTTTCGGTGGAGACGATCTCGGCGCTTAAGGCGGACGCCGCGGAACCACTGGATTTCATACGGTCGAGTCATGAACACGACGACTTCCTCCGCGACCTCATTCACTGGTTCCCGCGGCCTGCGCTACCCCGCCCCCGACGTCGCCCGCGGCTTCATGCTGCTGCTCATCGCCCTGGCCAATGTGGGGTCGTGGGTGGCAGGCCCCGAGGGCCGTGCGACATCGACCGCCGACAGGACCTGGGCCTTCATGAGTGCCCTGTTCATCGACCAGCGCGCCTACCCGCTGTTCGCACTGCTCTTCGGCTTCGGGCTGGCCACCATGGTCAACCGGCGCATGGCATCGGGCATCGACGCCTACTGCCAGCAGCTGACCGGCGGGCTCCGGGCGCCGTCGGCGGCTGAGATCGACCAGGCCCGGGAGCAGGCGGCCGTCGACGCCCGCCGCCTCGTGCGGCGCCGCGGCCTGTGGATGGTCCTGTTCGGGCTCATCCACGGAGCCTTCTTCCCCTCGGAGATCATCGGCACCTACGGCATCGTCGCCGTCGTCTTCGCCGGGTGGTTCGCCCACAAGCACCACAAGCGCCAGCTGGCGGTGTGCGCCCTGGTTCTTCTGTCCCAGTTCGTGCCGGTGGTCCTGGCCATGCTCTTTGGTCCCGGCGGTGAAGCGGCCGCCTCCGGCGCGGCGGTCCCCGCCCCGGCGGCTGCGGCACCCACCGGAGCAGGTGAGTCCATGGCCTCAGCGCTTCCCTGGTTCGTGACCAACGTGTTTGGGTGGTTCTTCACCGCTCTGAGTGCGGCCTTCACCACGATGATTCTTCCCGCCGCCTTCCTCGGCGCCCGCCTGGCCGACACCGACCTCATCTCCCACCCCGAGCGCCACCGCGGCCTGCTGACGGTGGCCGGGATCGGTGGTCTGGCCCTGGGGGCGCTCGGTGCGCTTCACCAGCTCCTGGTCCCGCTCACCAGCGCTCAGCCCTGGGCGGCCGACTCCGTCCTGATCATGGTCCTGGGCCTGGCCGGGGGCTGCGGCTGGCTCGCCGTCCTGGCCCTCTACGCCGGCGGGCCGACGGCGGACAACCGGCTGACCGGCCTCAAGCGGCTGCTGTCCAACGTGGGGCGCCGCTCCATGACCGCCTACCTGTCCCAGACGGCCATGTTCGCCGGCATCTTCGTCATCGCGCCGCGACTGACCGGGAGGTCCGTGTCGCTGGGAGAGGCGGCATCCGCCGCGGTGGCGGTGATGGTCTGGCTGACGACCGTGGTCCTGTGCGCGGTGCTGGAGAGGCTCGGCATGCCCGGTCCCTTCGAGGTCCTGCTGCGCGCCGCCGTCGCCCGCAGCGAGCGCAGCCGCACGAACCCGTTCCCCCAGCAGGTCCCCGACCAGCGCACGGCCCAGCTCCCCGGCCAGCCGACGAGCGCCCCGGTGCCGCCCGCCCCGTGGGGTGCTCAGGTCCCCGTCGCCCCGGTTCCCGCCGGAGCCTGAGAGCGGGGCGGGTGACCGACGCCATCGCGAGAGGGAAGAGCCCTGGTCCTTGGGGAGGAGGACCAGGGCTCAGCCCATCCTCCCGGGAGGAGAGGCGCGACCCGTCACGATGGCCCCGGCGGCGGAGGTGCCCTCGGCTGCCACCCTCTAGCGTGGAGGGCATGAGACTTGCGACGTCATTCACCGGTGCTCGAGGGGTGCGCTATCCCGCCCCGGACGTGGCCCGTGGCTTCATGCTCCTGTTCATCGCCCTGGCCAACGTCCCCTTCTGGACCGCTGTGACGCACGTTTCCGCCCCATCTGATGCCGTCGACACGGCATGGCTGTGGGTGCGCTCCCTCCTGATCGACTCGCGGGCCTACCCGCTGTTCGCGATGCTCTTCGGCTTCGGACTGGTCACCATGGTCAACCGGCGCATCGCCTCAGGTGCCTCCTCCTATCTCAGCTCCCTGCCCGGCGTGGAGGCCGGCCGTGAGCCGACGTCGCAGGAGGCGGCCTGGGCCCGTGAGCAGGCCACCGTCGACGCACGTCGCCTGGTGCGGCGTCGGGGCCTGTGGATGATCCTCTTCGGCGCCGTACACGCCCTGCTCTTCTCCGGTGACATCATCGGCCCCTACGGCCTGGTCGCCGTCATCTTCGCCGGCTGGATCGCCCGCAAGCACTGGAAACGGGCCGTGGCCTTCTGCGCCGTCGTCGTTGTTGCCGGCGCCGTCACGTTCCTCAACATGGGCAGCTTCCTGGCCTCCCAGGGGGCCGCCTCGGCGACGGACGCGCACCAGGGGGCCGGCGCCTCGACCGATACGGTCCTGTCCTACGTCTCCGACGGACTCCTGGCCTGGGGTGGAAGCCTGGTATCGGCGCTGTTCTTCTCCATGATCGTTCCGGCGATGTTCCTCGGCGCCCGGCTGGCCGACACCGACCTCATCTCCCATCCCGAGCGCCACCGCCGGCTCCTGGTCGCCGTCGGCCTGGGCGGTCTGGGGCTCGGTGCCGCTGGCGGTATCGGGTTCGCCGTGTGGGCCGCGGGTGGACCCCTGGCTGCCTGGACCATGCCGCTTCATGCGGTTACGGGGGTGGCCGGGGCTTGCGGCTGGTTGGCGCTGTTGGCCCTGTACGCCGGCGGGCCGCGGCCGGATGGCCGGCTGACGGGGTTGCGCCGGCTGGCCTCCAGCGTGGGACGCCGCTCCATGACGGCCTACCTCAGCCAGACCTTCCTCTTCGCCATCATCTTCTTGGCCCTGCCCGCCATGACCGGTATCGAGCTTCACCTGGGAGAGGCCCGGGCAGCAGGGATCGCGCTGGCGGTCTGGCTGACGACGGTCGGGCTGTGCGCCGTTCTGGAGCGGGGTGGACACACCGGTCCCTTCGAGGCCCTGCTGCGCACCGCCGTCGCCCGTAGCGAGCGCCGGCGCCGGCCGGCGGCCCCTCCTGCCCCTGCGACCCCGGCCTCACCGGTGGGTGACTCCAGCACGTACGACCTGGCGCGCTGAGACCCCGGAGCACACGTGGGTTCCCCAAGCGATGGGTAGGACTTCCCCCGTGACCTGGCCGGTTCCTGTCCCGGCGTCCTTCAAGGATCCCGTGTGGTGAAACGGCCCGATGACCGCCTTCGCGGCGCGTCGTCGCGCCATGTCCTGAGGACTGTGAGTCACCCCGCAGAGTGTGAGGGTTGACCTGATCGTTTCACAGGGCATCGTAGACACGGTAGCCTGCCTGCGTCCCCAACTCTGAAGGAAGCGAACAGCCCTCATGACTCAGCCCCCCAACCCCGGTCAGCCCTTCTACCAGCAGCAGCCCTCGGCCCCCTCGGCTCCGGTTCCGGGGCAGCCCTACCCGCCCCAGCAGCAGTTCCAGGGCGCGCCCGGTGCCCCTGCCGCTCCTGGTGCGCCTGGCGCCCCCGGTCAGCCCTTCCCGCAGGCTCCGGCGGGGGACAGCTTCATGGGCAACCTCTTCAATGTCTCCAAGCCCTTCGCCGAGAAGTTCGGCAAGGTGTTCTTCTACATTGTTGCCGGCGGTCTGATCGCGGTGTGGCTGTACAACGCCTACCACGCCGGTTCTCTGGCCGGTGACCTCGACTACGAGTCGGGTAAGCGGTCCTTCGCGTTCGGAACCTTCGTTCTCGACCTGGTCTTCAACTCGCTGTGGACCTTCGCCCAGATCGGCCTGGTCCGCCTCTTCCTCGAGCTGGTCATCAACTCCGGCAAGAAGAACTGAGTCGCCGCCCGGCGGAGTCTCGTCTCCGCCGCAGCCAGCTGCTCGACCCTGACGGTCGCCGGCCCGCGTGGCCGGCGACCGTCAGTCGTTGGAGCCGGCTGCGCTCGAGTCGTCCCCGGCCCCTCCCACCGGCAGCTCGAGGACAGCCGTCAGTCCGCCGTCGGGGTTGGCGCTCAGGTGCAGCTCGCCACCGTGCGCGGTGGCCACGGCCGTGACGATGGCCAGGCCCAGTCCGTGCCCGGAGCCCCGGGTCCGCCCCCGCCCCTCGCCACGCACGAAGGGCTCGCGCAGGGACTCCACGCTCTCGGCCGCCACCACGGGGCCCTCGTTGCGGATCGTCAGGCGCACGCCGTCGTCCAGACGCGCCATGCCCACCGTGATACGACCGCCCTCGACGTTGTAGCGGGCCGCATTGCGCAGCAGGTTGGACACGCTCTGGCGCAGCAGCACCGGATCCCCGGGGACCCGGGCGGGCAGCAGATGGGTGGAGACGTGAAGGTGGCGCTCAGCGACCTCCGGAGCGATGAGGCCCAGGGCGTCACGGACCGTGGCCTCCATGTCCACGTCCTCGACGGCCAGCTTGCCGGACTGGGCGTCGGCCAAGTCCAGCAGGGCGTCAATCGTCTCCCGGTTGGCGCGGTTGGTCTCCAGGACCCGGGTCAGCACCCGGCGCAGGTCCTCGGCCGAGGCCTGCGGGTCGGACAGGGCGACGTCGATCATCGTCTGCGTGGTGGCCAGGGGCGTGCGCAGCTCGTGGGAGGCGTTGGCCGCGAACCGGCGGTGGACGGAGAAGGACCGCTCCAAGGAGGCCAGCATGTTGTCGAAGGTGTCCGCCAGGTCGTGGATCTCGTCGCGTGGGCCGGACAGGTCCAGCCGCTGACTGAGGTCGCCCGAGGCGGCGCGCTTAGCCGCCGCATTCATCGAGGACAGCGGCTGCAGCATCCGCCCCGCCAGGATCCATCCGACGGTCCCGGAGAGCACCACGAGCAGCGCCAGCGCACCGACGGCAGAGCGCATGATGCTGCTGAGCAGATCGAACAGGTTCGTGTCCACCTTGGCGACCTCGCCGACCTGCGAGACCGGCACGGCGGCGGTCTCCCCGACCGGGTCGCCGATCTGGATGCTCAGTGTGACGTAGCGCGTGTAGAAGTAGACCAGGGCGATGAGGACCACTCCGGCGGCCGTCACCATCCCGGCGTAGGTCAGGGTCAGACGGGCCCGGATACTCAGGTGCCGGGCGCGACGCAAGCGCTCCGGGCGACCCGGCCGGGCGGCGTGGGCGTCCCTATCGGCGCCGGGCCGCGCCGCGCCGTCGACCCGGGGCTCCGGATGCCCCTGCCCGCTCATGCGCGGCTCACCGAGCTTGCGACGCAGGTGGGAGATCGTCACCCGCGTGGAGTTGGTGAAGGGGTCGGCGTTGGCGTCCCATGCCTTCTCCAGGAGCGTCTCTGCGCTGAGGACCCCGCCCTCGGCCTCCATGAGGACCTGAAGGACCGCGAACTCCTTGGGGCTGAGGTGAATGAAGTGCCCGTCGCGGTAGACCTCCCGGCGGAAGGGATCCAGGCGCACCCCGTGGGCCTCGAGGACCGGGGTGCGCGCCGGCTGGCTGCGCCGCCCCAGGGCCCGCAGCCGGGCCACCAGCTCGGGGAACTCGAAGGGCTTGGTGAGGTAGTCGTCGGCCCCGAGCTCGAAACCGCCCACGCGCGCGTCCAACGTCCGGGATGCAGTGAGCATGAGGATCCGCGTGCTGGGGTAGTCGCGCACCACCCGCCGGCAGACCTCGTCACCGTGGACCACGGGCAGGTCCCGGTCCAGGACGATGATGTCGTAGTCGTTGACCGCCACCTGCTCCAGGGCGCTGGCCCCGTCGCCGACGACGTCCACGGCCATCGCCTCGCGCCGCAGCCCGGTGGCGATGGCCTCAGCCAGGTACTCCTCATCCTCCACGACGAGCACGCGCATCGCCCTGCCTCCTTCATTGTGGATTCTTTCGGCTGGTCCCTCAGCGAACCAGCCCCTGTGTTGCCACAACATAAGCGAATTTGTGAACCCCATGGCAACACCGCTCCCGGTTGGCTGTTCCCCGAACGAACGGACGCCACCGCGTCCCGACCCACGTGAGCCGAAAGGACCCTCTCCCATGAAGCAGCCCCTCAACACCCGGATCCTCACCCGCGCCGCCACCGTGCTGACCTGCGCCGTGTGCGCCGTCGGACTCATGACCGGATGCTCCCAGGGCTCGAAGGCGGACTCGGCCGCCTCCGCCTCCGCCTCCAGCGGGGACGACTACCTGCTCAAGATGGCCAAGTGCATGCGTGACAAGGGCATCGACGTCTCCGACCCCGACGCCAACGGCAACGTGCAGTTCCCCGACAACGAGGCCGCCACCAAGGCCGCCCAGGAGTGCGAGCAGATCGTCGGCCCCGCCCCCGGCACCGAGGACCTCGCCAAGCCCGAGACGCAGCAGGACCTGGTCAAGGCCGCCGAGTGCCTGCGCAAGGAGGGCTACGACGTTCCCGACCCCGAGGCCGGCAAGGGCATCCAGATCAACGGTGACATCCCCCAGGACGTCATGAACAAGTGCTTCTCCCAGGTCGGGAGCAAGTAACACCGCGCCCTTGCCGGCGCCACCAGACCACAGGCTCGCGCGGCCAGGCCGCCGCGCAGACACACTCAGACAGGCAGACACATGGATCAGACCACCACCTCCACGCAGGCCGACGACGGCTCGACCGGCACCGCGGACAAGCCGGGCGCGGCCCACCGCACCCGACGCCGGGCCTTCCTGGCCATGGGGGCTGCCGCGATCCTGGCGGCGGGCGCTGGGGCGGGCGCCTTCGCCTCCAGGTCGGGCCCCTTCGCAGCCAAGGCCAAACCGACGACGTCGACCTTCAGCGGAGCCACCGACACCATCACCAAGGGCGACCTCCAGGGGCAGACCTCCGTGTCCGGGACCCTGCGCTACTCCGACTCGCGCAAGTTCAAGTCGGGCTTCGAGGGTGTTCTCATCCAGGTGCCGGCCTCCGGGACCGTCCTGACCCAGGGTGACGTCCTCTACCGCACCGGCAGCGAGACCGCCTACCTCATGCGCGGCAACCTGCCCGCCTGGCGCAGCTTCGAGGCCGGCATGGAGGACGGAGAGGACATCCGCCAGCTCGAGACGGCCCTGAGGGACCTGGGGTACTTCGACTACGAGCCCGACGACCACTTCAGCTGGGCCACCACCAGCGCCATCATGAAGTGGCAGAAGGACCTCGACATGTCCCGGACCGGGACCATCCCGCTGGGACGGATCGTCTTCACCCCCGGGGACCTGCGCGTGGGGACGGTCACCGCCCGCGTGGGGGACCGCGTCGCCGCCGACACCGAGCTCTTCGACGTCACCTCCACCACCCAGGTGGTGGACGCCAACATCAAGCTCTCCGACCAGAAGCTCGCCGTCGTCGGCACCGCCGTGACCATCAAGCTGCCCGATGCCAAGACCACCGCCGGGAAGATCACCTCCGTGGGTACCCCCACCGAGAAGTCCTCCGGCTCCGGGTCCGGGGCTGGATCCGGCTCCGGTGAGTCCAAGGAACGAGTCATCCCCATCACCGTCACCCTTACCGACGCCTCGGCGACCACCAACTTCCAGGAGGTCTCCGTCACCGTCGACCTGCCCAGCGAGAAGCGCACGGGTGTCCTGTCGGTGCCGGTCGGGGCCCTGCTGGCCCTGAGCGCCGACCAGTACGGCGTCGAGATCGTCGAGTCCGGCGGCACCACTCGCAAGGTGCCGGTCACCATCGGGCTGTTCGCCGGCGGGCGCGTGGAGATCTCCGGTGAGGGTATCTCCGAGGGACAACGAGTGGTGGTGCCGCAGACATGAGCCGCATCCTGTCCCTGCGCGACGTCAAGCGCACCTACGGGGAGCCGCCCGTGGCCGCCTGCGCGGGCGTGAGCCTGGAGATCGATGACGGCGAGTTCGTCGCCATCGTCGGCCCCTCAGGCTCGGGCAAGTCCACGCTCCTCAACCTCATCGGCACCCTGGACCGGCCCAGCTCCGGCACCGTCGAGATCGACGGCGTCGACGTCGGCTCCCTGTCCGACGCCAAGCTCTCGGCCCTGCGGGCCAGCCGCATCGGCTTCGTCTTCCAGCAGTTCCACCTGGCAGACGGCGTCAACGCGGTGGACAACGTCGCCGACGGCCTGCTCTACAGCGGGGTCCCCCGCTCCGAGCGGCGTCGGCGCGCCCGGGCCGCCCTGGAGCGCGTCGGCCTGGCCCACCGGCTCGACCACCGCCCCCACCAGATGAGCGGCGGCGAGCGCCAGCGCGTGGCCATCGCCCGGGCCGTCGTCGGCGATCCCCCGCTGCTGCTGGCCGACGAGCCCACCGGGAACCTCGACTCCACCTCCGGGGCCTCGATTGTCGAGCTCCTCCACGAGCTCCACGCCCAAGGCACCACCATCATCGTCATCACCCACGACAACGAGCTGGCCGCCCAGCTCCCCAGGCAGATCGCCATCCGCGACGGCCGCATCGTGGGGGACTCAAGCCTGAAGGAGATCGTCCATGACGACGTCTACGCTCCGGCGTGACCGGTCCGCGGCCGAGCGGGGCGGCCGCGCCCAGGCCCGGCGGATCCAGCGCTCGCGGCTGCGTCTGGCCGACGTGCTGCGCCTGGGAGGCACCGGCATCAGGGCCCGCCCCACCCGCGCCTTCCTGTCCGCACTGGGGATTGCCATCGGCATCGCCGCCATGATCTCGGTGGTGGGCATCTCGGCCTCCAGCCGCGCCCAGCTCTCCGCCCAGCTCGACTCCCTGGGGACGAACCTGCTGACGGCCACCGCCGGTCAGGACCTGTTCGGTAACTCCTCCTCCCTGCCGCAGGACAGCGTCGGCAAGGTCCGCCTCATCGACAACGTCCAGAGCGCCTCGAGCACCGGGCTGGTCAAGAACTCGCTGGTTTACCGCACTCCGCTCATCGACAAGAACGCCTCCGGCGGCATCACCACCCTGGCCGCGGACAAGTCACTGCTCGACGTCGTGGCCGGACAGGTGGACAAGGGCACCTGGCTCAACGAGGCCACCAGCAAGTACCCGGCAACGGTCCTGGGGCAGACGGCCGCCCAGCGCCTCGGCGTCGTCTCACCGGGAACCAAGGTGTGGCTCGGCGGGAACTGGTTCACCGTGGTCGGCATCCTCAAGCCGGTGGTACTGGCTCCCGAGCTCAACAACGCCGCCCTCATCGGTCAGGGCGTGGCCAGCGACCTGCTGGGGCACGACGCCAAGCCGACGACGGTCTACACGCGCAGCCAGGACGCCGCCGTCCCCACGGTGCGCAAGCTGCTGGCGCCGTCGATCTCGCCGCAGGCCCCCAACGAGGTCAAGGTCTCGCGCCCCTCGGACGCGCTGGAGGCTAAGAACGCGGCCGACAAGGCCTTTACCGGTCTGCTGCTGGGCGTGGGCTCGATCGCCCTGCTCGTCGGCGGCATCGGGGTGGCCAATACGATGATCATCTCGGTGCTCGAGCGCCGTCGGGAGATCGGACTGAGGCGGTCCCTGGGGGCGATGCGCGGACACATCCTCGTGCAGTTCATGACCGAGGCGCTGCTGCTGGCCTCCCTGGGCGGTGCCCTGGGGTGCATCATCGGGATCGGGGTGACCGCCGGGATGTCGGCAGCCAACGGCTGGCCCTTCTCCCTGCCGGTGATCGCCGTCGTCGGAGGTCTGGGAGTCACCATCGCCATCGGCGCCCTGGCCGGCGTCTACCCGGCCGTTAGGGCCTCCCGCACTCCTCCGACCGCCGCGCTCAACGCGCAGTAGGCGAGTGCCGCCGACCCGAGGGGAGGAGGATGAGACGTCCCGGTGGGAGACGGCTGGGCCCCGCGGTGGCGGCACCGGACTGTGGCGGCCGGTGTCTGAATGAGATGGGGAGAGCCCAGCTGGCCGGGAACGCGTGAGGGCCCCGCACTGAACGGTGCGGGGCCCTCACTCCTGCGATCAGAAGACCGCGGTGCCTGTGGGTAGGCAGGCTCTCAGCCGGGTCACTCCGTGCCGAGCTTGCCGTCGACGGCGTCGCGGGCGGCGTCGATCTTGTCGTCGTACTTGCCGCCGGTCGCCTTCTTGGCAGCACCGGCTGCGGCGTCCAGCGCCTTGTCGCTGATCGCCTCGGCCTTGTCGGAGCTGAGAGCGTCACCGGCCTTCTTCGCCAGGTCATCAAGTCCCATCTGTGTCTCCTTCCGTCGGGTGGCCAGACGTCGGATGACGACGGCCTCGGCTGAATAGTGCCAGGTTTGCGTACCTTCGTCATCTGAGGGCGGCTCGGCCCCTGGGTTGCGGCCGGGGACCTTTCCTTCCAGCCGGGGGCATTCGACGCCGTCGGGGACCGGAATCCTGTCCCCGAACGCGTAGGACGCCCCCGCAGGGACGTATCCGCACCCCTACGCGCGCAATGTCCCCGGCCGTCCTGCCGTGGCGTCAGCAGTGCCGGGCATCACCACTGCCAGGTGGGGCGGGCGGGGGAGCCTGCGGCGTCGGCCAGCAGGACGGCCTCGCGCACGCGGTGGGTCAGGAGGGACAGGACGAGCCGGTAGGAGTCCTCGACCATGGCGGTGGCCTCGTCCGCGCGGTAGTCGGGGCTGGTGAGGTCGATGCTCACCCAGTGCCGCTTGGACTGGTGGAAGCCCGGCTCCACCCACTCGAAGGTGGCCCGCACGGCGACGACGTCCTCGGGGTCGAGCTTGACGTTGGCCAGGAGACGGCCGTCGGTGTGGGGAATGAGCAGCAGGAAGAGACGAGGGCCCACTGAGGCGACAGGGATGTCCCACTCGGGCTTGTGTCCCGCCCAGGCGCCGGGCAGCGAGGCCGCCGTGGCCAGGAGCTCGTCGCGCCGGGCAGCCACGGTGGCCTCGCCGACGCGCGTGGAGGACCCGTCGGGGCGAGGGCTGCGGTGGAGTGGTGTGGTCATCGACGTCGAGCCTACGGTCTCCCTGCGGCGGGGGACATTCCGCGCGGCCGGGTGCGGAACTTCCGGGCGGGGTCATCCTGCGCGTGCGGGGACGGGATTGCTGTCCCCGACGGCGTCGAATGCCCCCGGCCGCACGAGAAAGTCCCCGGCCGCGTGGAGTGTCCCCGACGGCGAGGACCGGCGGCGGGAGGGAAGCCGGGGACGCGCGCTGAGCGGGTCAATCCGGCACGACCTCCAGGAGCTCTCCGACCGAGCACCCCAGGGCCTTGCAGATGGCGCAGAGTGTGGAGTAGCGAATGGCCTTGGCGCGGTCGTTCTTGAGCACTGAGAGATTGGCGGTGGTGACCCCGACCTTCTCGGAGAGCTCCACGAGCGTCATCCCACGGGCGGCCAACAGCTCATCGAGGTGGCAGACGACGTGACTCACACGAGCCCCTCGGTTTCTTCGCGCAGCACAGTGTTCTCCGCGGCCAGGGTGCGAGAGCGCTGGTACACGCGGTGCAGCGCGAGCAGCAGATGCATGGCGAGGATGAGGATGATGATGCTCTTGAGGGCCGGGATGTCGTTGCCGGTGGGGATGAACCCGGTCAGCTCTCCGTCTGCTCGGGCGCCGGTGAGGTACTCGTCCGAGATCGCCATGCCTGAGATGTGCAGCGCTAAGGTGCTCAGCTGTTGTCCCAGGAGCAGCCAGAACAAGTGGCCGCCCCGAGTGAAGAGGTGGTCAACGAATCCCTTACGATCCGGGCGGATCGCGGCGATGAATCGGATGAAGGCGACTGCGCAGGCTGCGATAAGGAGGAGGTGGATGGCGATGATCAGGCCGACGAGGAACCGCGCGCCGCCGGACATCCCATGCAGAATCCCGTGGCTCACCGAGTAGCCACCGAGCATCTCCATCGTCGCGTGCTTGAAGGACAACTGCTGGTCCAAGGCGGGGTCGCTGTCGGTGAACTCCAGCAGCAGTCCGCGGCCGTCGATGAGGCCCCACAGGTTAGAGCCGAGTATGTAGAAGGGGGAGAAGCAGAGCAGTGCGAGAAGGAAGGAGGTGAAGGTCAGGCTACCGGGGCCGACTCCGGCGTCGGCCCCGGGTATGGAGTTGGTGTCGGGCTGGTTGGCGGCGGCCATCCCGCCGTTGAGAGCGGTGCCGGAGTCGGCGTCCGAGTCGGTTTCGGTGCTGGCAGTCATGACGACACTCCATATCGACTATCGATGTATCGATAGTCGATATGGTGCGCTTGGGGGCTCGCCGGTGTCAAGCATTCTTCCGGGATGTGCACCTGCCGTTCGGCCACTGCCGACGGCGTTGGGCCGAGGCGGTGCGCACTGCCGGGGAGGTGGTGTGCGGTGGGGGACATTGCACGCGATGGGAGACGTTGCGCGCGGCCGGGTGCGGAAACTTCCAGCCGGGGGCATCCTGCGCGTGCGGGGACGGGATTGCTGTCCCCGACGGCGTCGAATGCCCCCGGCCGCACGAGAAAGTCCCCGACCGCGTGGAGTGTCCCCTCCCGTGCAGGCCCCGGCTGCACGGGAAAAGTCCCTGACCGGAGTGACGTGCCCCTGGCTGTGCTCAGTGGATCGTCTCGAGGATGGTCGTCCGCAGCTCATCGATGGACTGACCGCTGGACCCGGCGTTGACGGCGATGATGGCGTACTTCCCCTTCTCCTTGGTGGGGGTTGCAATGAGGGAGCCGTTGACCGTCTGGCCTCCGATGTTCGCGGTGTAGTTGAGCACGGCCGCCTCGCCATTGGCGGTCTGCTCGGTGGAGTAGCCGGTCGAGGTCCCTCCGGGGATCGAGGTGAGGGCAGGGCTCAGCTCATCCTCGGTCGGAGGTGCGGTGGCGGGAACGACGGTCTTGGAGACGTTGGCGTTGCCGAGGTACGGCTCGGTGCCGGTGTCGGGGGCCTTGTAGTAGATGTCGGATGTCCCGTCCAGGGGGGTGGCCTGCCAGCCCTCGGGCACTGCGAAGGAGATGCCGACGGTGGGGGCGGTGATCTCCTGGTAGCCCGCGGGCGTCGCCTTGGGGAGATCGCTCTTCGTGGCACTGGCGGAGGCGCTGGCGGAGGCCTTGTCGTCGTCCTTGTCGGTCTTGTCCGCTTCGGCGTCCTTCTTGCTGTCCTGGGTCTCGCTGTCCTTGGCGTCGCCCTTGTCCGATTCCGCCGAGCTGTCGGAGGCGGCTGAGCTGGATGAGTCGGAGCCCTCACTGCTCTGAGAGCAGGCGGTCAGAACGGGGGCGGCGGTCAGAGCGAGGCCGGCCAGCAGGGTCGCAGCGGTGCGTACGGGTTTCATGATGCTCCAGTGTTTGAGTGCGAGTGTGACACCAAGGGCATCACGTCTTGGTGGGATTGCACGATGGGGATGGTTCCCCATCGTGGACTGAAGGGAGGCTTGCGGTTACTGGGCTGCGACAGGCTGGCTGTCGCCTCTGCTCGTCAGTGGGCGGTCGTGAGGATGGTGGACACGATGGTGTTGACCTCCTGGTCGCTGCCGGCCGTCACGGCGATGCGCACGTAGGTGCCCGACGACGTCGGAACGGCGATGACCGCGCCGGCCGTCTGGACGCCCTGAACCTGTGCGGTCGAGGTGTCGACGGCGGCCTGCCCGTAGGTGGATGGCTTGGTGGAGTAGCCCGTCGGCGTGCCTCCCTGCCGGGTGATGGTCTCGTCCAGGCTCGCCTGGGACGGGGGTGTGGAGGAGGTCTCGGCCTCCTTGGCGACCGCGACGCTGTTGAAGGACAGGCCGCCGCTCTGCGAGAACCGGCCGTAGAAGGCGTCGGTGCTGTTCAGGCGCTGGGTGAGAGTGGACGGATCCACCCCTGGGCCCGGGCGAGCAGCGCCTTCTGGGCCTCGGGAAGGGCATTGAGGTCCTCCCAGTCCTCGGGGATCGCGAAGGTGAGGCCGGATGTCGGTGCGGTGACCGCCTGGTGGCCCGCTGGGATGGAGGGGGCGGCGCTGCCGGAGGCGCTCGCGCCGCCCCCGCTCGACGACGTCGCCGCGGCTGCGGGGGCCGAGCCGGTCGCTGTCGCTGCGGCCGAGCCCGCCGACGAGGGGCTGGTCTGCGAGCAGCCCGCCAGGATGAGGATGGTGGCCAGAGCCAGGGTGGCGCGCGTGGTTCTCATGGTGTCTCCGGGGTGAGGGCGTGATCGTGACGTGACCATAGCGGTGTCGTCGAACAGCGGTGTTTCAAGCGGTTGGTTGGCATGTTGCAGGTCGGCGCGACGACCGGCGGAATTCCAGCGGCAGCATCTCAAGGAGTAGCCCACGTCACTGCTGGTCCCAGAAGTTGAGTGGAATAGACTCAACTCTGCGAAGGTTGTGGTGACCAGAAGACGCAACACGTCACTACCTCTGAAGGAGATCCGCATGGACACCAACTACACCACCAAGTCGCAGGAGGCGATCTCCGGGGCCATGCAGGCCGCCGCCGCGGCCGGCAACCCCCAGATCGAGCCCGCGCACCTGCTCGTTGAGCTCCTCTCCCAGCCCGACGGCGTCGCCGCCGGACTCCTGGCCGCGGTCTGCCCCGACGCGGCGGCCCGCCAGGCCGTCGGCGCCTCCGCGCGCCGCATCCTCACCCAGCTGCCCGCCTCCTCGGGCTCCTCCATGACCCAGCCCCAGCCCTCGCGCTCCCTGCTGGCCGCCCTGGAGGCCGCCTCGACGGTCGCCAAGGAGCTGTCCGACGAGTACATCTCCACCGAGCACCTGCTCATCGGCTTGGCCAAGGGCGACACCTCCGGCTCCGCCCCCACCGTGGCCCGCATCCTGGCCGACGCCGGTGCCACCCCGGAGGCCCTCATCGAGGCCCTGCCCCAGGTCCGAGGCTCCTCCCGAGTCACCTCCGCCAACCCCGAGGGCACCTACAAGACCCTCGAGAAGTACGGCACCGACCTCACCGAGGCCGCCCGGGAGGGCCGCCTCGACCCGGTCATCGGCCGTGACGCCGAGATCCGCCGCGTCGTGCAGGTCCTGTCCCGGCGCACCAAGAACAACCCCGTCCTCATCGGGGAGCCGGGCGTGGGTAAGACCGCCGTCGTCGAGGGCCTGGCCCAGCGCATCGTCGCCGGCGACGTCCCCGAGTCCTTGCGCGGCAAGCGCCTCATCTCCCTGGACCTGTCCGGGATGGTGGCCGGCGCCAAGTACCGCGGTGAGTTCGAGGAGCGCCTCAAGGCGGTCCTCAAGGAGATTAAGGACTCCGACGGGGAGGTCATCACCTTCATCGACGAGCTGCACACCGTCGTCGGCGCCGGCGGCGGCTCCGAGGGCGCCATGGACGCCGGCAACATGCTCAAGCCCATGCTGGCCCGGGGCGAGCTGCGCATGGTGGGTGCCACCACCCTGGACGAGTACCGCGAGAACATCGAGAAGGACCCCGCCCTGGAGCGCCGCTTCCAGCAGGTCTTCGTCGGTGAGCCCAGCGTCGAGGACACCGTGGCCATCCTGCGCGGCATCGCCCCCAAGTACGAGGCCCACCACCAGGTGACCATCTCCGACGGCGCCCTCGTGGCCGCCGCGACCCTCTCCGACCGCTACATCACCGGTCGCCAGCTGCCGGATAAGGCCATCGACCTGGTCGATGAGGCCGCCTCCCGGCTGCGTATGGAGCTCGACTCCAGCCCCGTCGAGATCGACGAGCTGCGCCGCCGCGTGGACCGCATGCGCATGGAGGAGGCCTACCTGGACGAGTCCATCGAGGACGTCTCCAAGGCCGACCCCGCCGACGTCGAGCGCCTCGAGCGCCTGCGCGCCGAGCTGGCCGACGCCTCCGAGGAGCTGGCCTCGCTCAACGCCCGCTGGGAGGCCGAGAAGGCCGGCCACAACAAGGTCGGTGAGCTGCGCGCCGCCCTGGACGAGATGCGCACCCGCGCCGACCTGGCCGAGCGCGAGGGCAACTTCGAGGAGGCCGGCCGCCTGCGCTACGGCGACATGCCCGCCCTGGAGCGCCAGATCCGCGAGGCCGAGGCCGCCGACGACGCCGCCGAGCAGGCGGCAGGCGAGCCGATGATCGCCGAGCAGGTCGGCGCCCCCGAGATCGCCGAGGTCGTGGGGGCCTGGACCGGCATCCCCGTGGGCAAGCTCCTCCAGGGTGAGACCGAGAAGCTCCTGACCATGGAGGACGTCATCGGCGAGCGCCTCATCGGCCAGAAGGCCGCCGTGGCCGCCGTGGCCGACGCGGTGCGCCGCTCGCGGGCCGGCATCTCCGACCCCGACCGCCCCACCGGCTCCTTCCTCTTCCTGGGTCCCACGGGCGTGGGCAAGACCGAGCTGGCCAAGGCCCTGGCCGAGTTCCTCTTCGACGACGAGCGTGCCATCGTGCGTATCGACATGTCCGAGTACTCCGAGAAGCACTCCGTGGCGCGCCTCGTGGGTGCCCCTCCCGGGTACGTCGGCTACGAGGAGGGCGGCCAGCTCACTGAGGCCGTGCGGCGTCGGCCCTACTCCGTGGTCCTGCTCGACGAGGTCGAGAAGGCCCACCCCGAGGTCTTCGACATCCTCCTGCAGGTGCTCGACGACGGCCGCCTCACCGACGGCCAGGGGCGCACGGTCGACTTCCGCAACGTCATCCTCGTGCTCACCTCGAACCTGGGCAGCCAGTTCCTCACCGACCCGCTCACCAGCCCCGAGGAGAAGCGCAACGGGGTCATGAGCGTGGTCCAGGCCTCCTTCAAGCCGGAGTTCCTCAACCGCCTTGACGACATCATCATCTTCGAGGCCCTCTCCAAGGAGGAGCTGGGCGAGATCGTCGGCATCCAGCTGGCGCGCATCGCTCAGCGCCTGACCGGCCGGCGCCTGAGCCTGGAGGTCACCGACGCCGCCCGCAGCTGGCTGGCCGACGAGGGCTATGACCCCGCCTACGGGGCCCGGCCGCTGCGCCGCCTCGTCCAGCGCGAGATCGGCGACCGCCTGGCCCGCATGCTGCTGGCCGGGGAGGTCCTCGACGGGCAGAAGGTCGTCGTTGACAGGGTCGATGGCTCTGAGGGGCTCACGCTGCGGGCCGAGGGCGAGGCGCACCTTCCGTCGGCCTCCTCGGCGGCGTCGCCGGCCTGATCCCGGAACCCGACCGCACCAGTCGCCTGACGCGGAGGCTGTGACAGGCCAGTGATGAGGGGGCGGGCCCACCTGAGTGGTGGGCCCGCCCCTTCGTGCTGCGTGCTGCTGGCTCACGCTGCCGGCTCATGCTGTCAGCGGCGTCGCGGACCTCAGCCGGGCTGGTTGTCCTGGGTGGGCCAGGCGTTGTAGACGCAGCCGCCGGCCAGGTCGTGGCTCTGCTGAGCCATGAGTGGGGCCTTGAGGCCGGCCCCGGCGCAGAACTCGTGCTCGTGGCCGAGGAAATGGCCCACCTCGTGGTTGGTGACGTAGGTGCGGTAGGAGTCGACGTCGGGGTAGGTCACGGCGCCCCAGTTCCACCGGTCGGAGTTGATGACCACGTTGTCCCCGTTGCGGCAGCTCCACATGCCGCCGGTGTCCAGCGGTGAGCACAGGGCGTCGGCGCTGGGTGGCGTGGCGATGTTGAAGGTGAAGTCCGCGCTCGCGGGGTCGGCCACGGGCTGGAAGGACGTGTTCTGCGCGGTGGGCCAGCCGCGCTCGTCATTGAGGATGCGCTCCACGATGGGGGCCGCGGCTGCGGCGTCGACATGCGTGCCGCCCTCGACTCGCAGCACGTAGCGGTAAACGGTGGCGGCCGCGGGCTGGGAGACGGGAACGGCCGGCGCAATGGTCCAGCTGCCGTTGCCGACGGCGCCGGAGTGCGCGAAGCCCTCGGAGTCCAGCTGCGGGGACGGCAGCGCCGAGGCCGACGGCGTCGGTGAGGCTGAGGGGGCGGCCGAGGCCGACGGCGAGGCCGCGCGGGCAGTGGACGCCCGGGCGGAGGACTGGGCGGCGGCCTTGGCCGGGGTTGAGGACTGGCGTGCGGAGGAGCCCAGCGACAGGGCGAAACCGGGGTGGAGCCCCCAGACCCGCAGCCCGACGACGATCAGGGCCAGCGCCACGACGAAGGTCGTGCCGTACAGGAGCCGGTTGCGGGCGCGACGCCGACGTCGCTCCCGGCGGGCGATGGTGAGGGCTCGCCGGCTGGCGGGATCGGGGGCGTCCGACGAAGGGCGCTGCGGGGAGGGCCGGCCCTCGGGGCTGCGTCGATGACCGGCGGATGTTCGACGGCGTCCAGATGTCGACGACGAGGCGCGGCCGGGGCGGGAGGGGCGCCGCGGCGGCTGCGGGGTCGAGGGACGCATGCGACCATCGTAGGGGCGTGCGTCCGACCAACCCGCCGGGAGGCATCCCTGCGCGCCCAAGGTCACATGCGGCGTCGGGGCAGCCTCAGACGATCTCGTAGCCGATGTCGGGGGCGAGCGCCTTCAGCAGGGCGTAGAGCGTGGCGTCGGCCAGCGGGGCGGTGTCCCGGGGCAGAGCCGGCAGGCTGTCGCGCGCGGGGGAGAACAGCACTGTCATCTCGCCCCCGGTCATCGTCGAGCGGGCGCGCAGGCCGTCGACGTCGGGCAGCTGAATCCGGATGGCGCGCGCCCAGGCCCGGCACGTCGAGCGCGGGGCGCTGTCGAGGCTGACCGAGGCGCCGTTGCGCAGCGCCCAGGTACTGGTGAGATCGAGCAGGCGCAGCGGACGAGTCGCCTCCCAGACCTGCAGAAGAGGCATATCGCTGCGCGTGTCGATGACGCGGGTATCGGCGAAGACCTCCGCCACGCACGTGAGCAAGTCACCGGCGGTGTAGAGGACCCCGTGCTCCGGATGCTCCCCCGTCGGCAGCGGGTGCGGATCCCAGCGGCATCGCGGGTGCGGCCCCCAGGTCCGCAGCTCGCCCCACGGCAGGGGGTGAGGGCTGAGCGCGAAGGCGACGCGGGCGAGCTCGGCGTGCTCCACCGTCACGATGTCGTCCGGGCGGGTGTCGAGCGTCGACGGCGGCTGCGGAGGATTCTTCGGTCGGGGACTCACCGGTGGTCCGCATCCGAGAACTGCTGGACCACTGCCGCCGGGTCCCCGCCGGCGATCAGCCACTGCGCGGGTGTCGCCCCGTCGAGCAGCTCGGGATCCGACGTCGTCATCCGCGCCTCGATGGTGGCCGGCGTCAGCCCCTCGCGCAGGGCGGGCACCACCGTTGCCAGGCCCGGGATCGGGCGGCCCTCATGGAACTGCCACGTGGGGAATCTCAGCGACCGCCCCTCGCGGTAGGCGTAGAGGGTGCGCCCGGCCGCGCGGGTGATCGTCGTCGTTGTCCGGCTGAGCAGGGTGGCGACCTGGCGGGTACTCAGAGAGCGCGCCAGCGTGCAGGCCGCCTGGACGGCCTCATGCTGGGCGGTGAGCTGCTCGGCGTACGTGCGATCGGACAGGACGCGCTCCACTGTGCGGGCTGTGGACTTGCTGTGGCCGCGAGGGGTGGTTCGAGCCAGGAAGTCGGTCATGCCGGCGGATACCGGGCCGACGCCTCCCTGCGATGTGCGGGCAGTGGCCTCGCGCATCGCGTCCGCGAGCTCCTCGTCGCTGAGGTCGAGGTGGTCGAGCAGGCCGGCAAGAACAGTCATGGAGTGAGTGTAATGCACTGAGTGTGCATGTGCATGCATCCATGATGCGTCTCGGTGATTTCTGGCGGGGTCGGCGGCCTCGTCGTTGGAGAGGCTCGCGGCATGTATTTGAACCGGAAACAAGAATCTCGTAAGTGTTATGCAACTGTGACCAACGCGGTGCTGCACTGCGAACCTGGATGAAATCACAAAAGAGTCTGGGTGGCGACGGGAGGTTGTGGCGGCCAGCAATCCCAGCAGCCCCAACAGACCGCATGGTCGGGGAACTCTGTGCTGGTAGGAGCCGGTTAATTGTGTGAAAACTGAGACCAAGTCGTCACTCACGTCACGGGGAGGGCACGTGGAGGTCACACTTGAGCGGATTATTCCGATGAGGGCCTTTCTGCCTTGCAATTCTCTTACTGGAAGGTGCCATGATGCCGCCATGAACACTGTCAGTACCCCGACTTCGCCCCAAGCTGCCCCGGCTAGGCGGCGCGGACCCGGGCGCCCCCGAGCGGGCAGCGAGGACAAGCGAGCACGCATCCTCAATGAAGCCGTGGTTCTCTTCGGAGAGCACGGGTATGCCGGCACCTCCCTGGCCGACATCGCCAACGCGGCAGACATTTCCAAGGCCGGACTCCTGCACCACTTCTCCTCCAAGGACGAGCTCTTCTGCAAGGTGCTGGAGCGCCGTGACCGCGAGGACGCCCTGAGCATTCTCGTGGAGTCCCCGGCCGTCGAGGGCGACGCCGCCACGGCCCCCGTCGACACCGTCGGCAACCTGGACACCCTCGACGTCGCGGGTGTCTCCGACCTTGACGGCAACCCCTGGGCCCTGCTGGAGCGCTACATCGAGCTACTCGAGCGCAACGTCGCCCACCGGGACCTCACGGCGATCTACACCGCGACGGCAGTCTCGGTCCTCGACGCCGAGCACCCCGCGCACCGGTGGATGGCCAACCACCTCAACAGCGCCGTCGAGCGCTTCGAGTCCAGCTTCGAGGCCGGCAAGACCGCCGGGATCGTGGACCCGCAGATGCCTTCGCGCCTCGTGGCTCGCAGCCTGGTCGCCCTCATCGACGGTCTCCAGCTGCAGTGGCTGTGCTCGACGACGCCCGGGACGGCCGCCTCGGAGGCTCTGTCCACCGACCTGGTGGCGGAGATCCGCCTCTACGCCGACTGCCTGCGCAGCCAGTGGGAGGTCCAGGAGACCCCGGAGACCCCTCAGCGGCCCAAGGCGGCCTGACGGTCACAGGCGCCGCGTCGCACCGGACTCGGCACGCCACGAATCCTCATCAGAATCCCTATCCATCCCATCCGGCTCGGGAACCTCGTGTTCCCGAGCCGGTCCTGTACTCGGGCGCCGGTCGTGAGCGGGTGGCCCGCTCGGCACCGGCCCGGTTCAGCGATCCGCCCACAGCAGCAGGTGTGGGGTGATGGAGGCCAGGTCCGGGACGACGACGAGGCCGGGGTCGGCCGGGAAGTGCTTGGTGGCTCCGATCTGCACGACGTGGATCCCGTTGCCCCGGGCCGAGGCCGCCCCCGTGGGGGAGTCCTCGACGACGACGCAGTCCTGGGGCCGCAGGTCGAGGCGCTCGACCGCCGTGGCGTAAGGCAGTGGATCGGGCTTGGCCCCGACGCCGTCGTCACCGGTGACCAGGACGGCGAAGACGTCGCCGAGCGCGGAGGCCACCTTCTCGACGATCCGGCGCGGTGAGGCCGAGACGATCCCCTGAGCCAGCCCCACCTCCGAAAGCGCCGAGGTGATCCGCAGCGCTCCGGGCAGCAGGGGAGGGGCGGCGCTCACGGAGGCCTCGACGTCGTGCGCGATCGCCTCGAAGACCTCCTGCGTGGCAGGGTCGTCCCAGGAGCGTGTGGCGCCGGTGGCGGCAATGAGCTCACGGGCCTGACGGATCGAGGCCCCCGTCATCTGGGCGACGAGCTCGGGGCGCGGGTCACCGCCCAGGGCCTGGCAGTGGTGGATGAATGCCTCGTCCCAGAAGGGCTGGGAGTCCATGAGGGTGCCGTCCATGTCCCACAGGACAGCGCGCACCGTGAAGTTGGGAGTGGGGGAGGTCGTCATGAGAAATAGCCTAACCGGAGGGTGGCGCAGCGCACAGGGTCTGGGCGTGCTGCCTCATGACCCGCCTGCCGGTGCTCAGGGCTATGCGCTGCGTCGTCGTCCTGGCAGACTGCCGTCAGGACGTCAGGTGGTGCACGCGCCCGATCCCAACAGGGTGTGCAGGTGGCGGCGCAGTCGGAGGGGCCGGGAGGAGAGCGGGTGGGCGACACCTACAGGACCACGATGGCGGACGTGGCCAAGGCGGCCGGCGTCTCGCGCACGACGGTGTCCTTCGTGCTCAACAACCGCGACGGCGCTCGGATCCCACCGCAGACCCGTGAGCGCGTCCAGCAGGTGGCTGCCGAGCTCGGCTACCGCCCGCACGGCGGGGCGCGGGCCCTGGCCTCGCGCCGATCCTCCCTCATCGGCCTGGTCTCCGAGATCGTCACCAGCCCTTTCGCCGCCGCCACGATCCGCGGGATCCAGGACACCGTCCGGGCCGCCGGCTACACGCTGTTCATCGTGCCGACCTCGACGGAGGCCACTGTGGAGGCCGAGGCCTTCGAGACGCTGCTGAAGTCCCGGGTCGAGGGGATCATCTACGCCACCGGGTGGAACTGCCGGGTTCGCATGCCGGCGCAGGCCCGCGAGATCCCCACCGTCCTGGTCCACTGCATCGACCCGGTCTCCGGCCTTCCCTGCGTGCGCCCCGACGAGGAGCAGATGGGGCGCCTGGCCGCGCAGGCGCTCTTGGAGGGCCATCACCGCGACATCGGTGTCATCGAGCTCGACCCCAACGACGGTGAGGCCGCCCCGGGGCGGCGCATCGGCTGCCGGACCTACCTGGAGCAGGCCGGCATCCCCTGGAGCACCGTGCACGTGGCCGTCGGTCACGGCACCACCCGGGACGGGTACGCGGCCGCCTCCCGCCTGCTGACGGACCATCCCTGGCTGACCGGGCTGGTGTGCGGCAACGACTGCATGGCGATGGGCGCCTATGCCGCGATCCGTGAGCAGGGGCTGCGAGTGCGCGAGGACGTGGCCGTCATCGGGATCGACGACCAGGAGCTCATCGCGGATCAGGTCCATCCGGCCCTGACGACGGTCGCGCTGCCCTTCGAGGAGATGGGCCAGGTGGCCGTCTCCCACCTGCTGGCCCTCATGGAGGGCGAGGAGGTGCCCGCTGAGACGCTCCTGCCGGGTACGATCATCCGTCGCTCCTCAGCCTGACAGCGCATCGTGCCGTCCATGTGGCCGGGGACATTGTGCGCGTACGGGTGCGGAGCCCTCCTAGCGGGGGCGTTCTGCGCCGTCGGGGACAGGATTCCGGTCCCCGACGGCGTCGAACGTCCCCGACCGCACCGAAATGTCCCCGAGGGCGTCGAAAGTCCCCGGCCGCAGGGGAATGTCCCCGGCCGTGAGGGAGACGCTGCCGCTCAGGAGCGCCGACGGCGTAGGCGCAGTGCGTAGGCGCCGGTCGCGGCGGCGGCCGCCCCCAGGGCGCCCAGGGTCAGGGAGGTGCCGGTGCGGGCCAGCGGGAAGCGGGCGGAGACGCTCTTACCGGCCGCAGCGGCGGTGGGGCTCGCCGACGCCGATGCCGCCTTCGCCTGGCCACGGGCCGGCCCCTGGACGGCGGGCTTGCCGGCCCCGGGGGAGTCGGGGCCCTCGGCCGGGGCGCCGGCGTCCTGGACGGAACCCAGGTGCCACAGGCTCAGAGAACCCAGATGCGCCGTGCCGCCCTCGGCGTAGAGTGAGACCCCCGTGGCGTCCTGTTCGGGGTAGACGGTCTGGGTGATGACAGGAGTGCCGTCGGCCGCGAAGACCTCCACGGAGTGGGCGTCAACAATGATGCGCAGGTGGACCTGTCCCTTGCTGTCCGGTGACAGCGGCGCGGTGGACCGGGCCGGGAACTTCGGGGAGAAGTCGGTGACCCCGGAGTGGGTGCGGTCCACGACGAGCTGCTTGGCCTGGGAGTCGTAGCCGATGAGCGTGTACTGCTCGCCGTTATCGAGGACCTTGAGACCGGCGAAGGAGGAGGCGCTGGGGCTCAGGTCCACGCTGATGTCCAGAGAGGTGCCCTGAGCGGCCTTGCCCAGAGAGGTCTCGCCCACCGGGATGTCGGTGTCCTTCCGGATGAGCTCCTGGCCGGTGCGCAGGGACTCCAGGGCGGTGACGGGCTGGGCGGTCAGGCGCAGCTTGCCGTTCACCCGGGTCAGTCCCATCTCGCGCACCGTGGACATGGCGGTACGCCAGGTGGTGGTGGGCAGGTCGCGCACATAGGCCCAGTTGCTCATCCAACCCACCTGGTAGCGCTTGCCGTTGGGGACGTTGTCCCACGTGACGGCCGCGTAGTAGTCCTTGCCGTAGTCCAGGCGTGGGACGACGTCGGCCCCGGAGAAGGCCTTCGTGTCCGACTGGAGGATCTGGTCGACCATGAGGTGGCCCCAGTCCTCGGCGTTGCCGTTGCGGTCCTCGATGACGAGGCGGGCCTTGCGGCCCTTGTAGGCCGCCACGTTCATGCTCGTCCACTCCAGGGTCCCGGAGTTGTTGCCGGTGGCGGAGGCGACGACCTTTCCGTCCACGACGAGGTTGACGGAGGTGTTGTCCGCGATGGGGGAGGCCTTCTTGTCCGAGGCGCGCACCTCGTCCAGGAGGATGTGTCCCCAGCCTCCGGTGGCCGTGTCGGTGACGACGATCTGGGCGGACTTGCCCTTGAGGTCGCTGACGTCCCAGCTCTGCCAGTTGAGCTCCTCCAGGTTGCGGCCGGTGGCCGAGCGCACCACCTTGCCGTCAACGATCAGCTCGACGACGCTCACCCTGGAGCCCCCGTCGGCGCCGCCCTCGGGGCGGGGGTTGTTGCCGCCGCCCATGAGGAGGTTGAGGTAGGCGGAGTCGATGGTGAAGGTCGGCGAGGTGGCGGTGCCGGTGGGGGCGTCAGAGCCCTGCCCGGTGGCGGCGTCGAGATAGGTGTTGAGCAGCCCGGCGCTGGAGTGGTTGACCAGCGGCTGCTGGCCGGGGGTGGCGCCCTGAGGGGGCGTGGCCGCGAAGGCACTGCCCTCCACGGTCCAGCCCTCCCAGGAGCCGTCGAAGCCGGCCAGGAGCCTGCCGCCGCCGTTGTCGCCGGTGGCCTGCGGGTTGTAGGGGTGCTTGCCGCCGGCGGTGCGCAGGTTGATATAGGACGAGGAGACCGTGAACTCATCCGAGGTCAGCGTGCCGGTGTCGGCGTCGCCGCTGCCGAAGGAGTCCACGTAGGCCTTGCCCTGGTGCCCGGGCAGGTCCCCGGTGGCCGGGCCCGAGCCGAAGGCGGCGCCGTCGGCCTTCCAGCCGGCGTAGCCGTTCTCGAAGTCGGCCAGGGTCGTGCCCTCCTCACCGCTGTAGTGGGGGATCTCGTCGGGGGTGAAGGTGGTGCCGTCCCAGCTGCCCACGAAGTACTGGGCCGAGTCGGCCACCGTGACTACCAGGACCCACTTGACCTCCTGGGAGCTGCCGTCGACCGGCAGCGGGAAGAAGTCCGGGCACTCCCACACGGCCGAGGTGATGCCCTCCCCGCCGAAGCTGGACTGCTCGGTCCAGTGGATGAGGTCGGGGGAGGAGTAGAAGGAGACGCGGTGCTCGGTGGCGTGGGAGACCACCATGGTCCAGCGCCCGGAGGCCTGGTCCCAGAAGACCTTCGGGTCGCGGAACTCGTTGGAGCCGATGTCCAGGACCGGGTCACCGTTGTTGTACAGGTTCCAGGTGCGGCCCTTGTCCGTGGAGTAGGCCAGGGACTGGGACTGGTTGCCGCCGACGTCGGCCCGCGTCCACACCGCGACCATCGCCGGGTTGTCCGGGCTGCCCAGGCCGGAGGTGTTCTTGGTGTCGATGACCGCTGATCCGGAGAACACCCCGTACTGCGAGGTGTGCGGGATCGCCACCCCCAGCTCCTGCCAGTGGACCAGGTCCTTGGAGACGGCGTGGCCCCAGGACATGTTGCCCCAGTCCGAGCCCTCGGGGTTGTACTGGTAGAACATGTGGTACTCGCCGTCGTAATAGACGAGCCCGTTGGGGTCGTTCATCCAGTTCTTCTGGGGGGTGTAGTGGCTCTGCGGGCGCCACCGCTCGCCGGTCTGGTCGGCCTTCGGGGCCGTCGGTGCGGCTGGTGCGTTTGGTGCGGCGGAGACCGGTCGGGCCTGGCCGGAGGCGGCTGCGGGCATGGAGGCCAGCGTAGAGGCGGCCGCCAGCAGGCAGAAGGCGGTCAGGGCGCTGAGTGCTCGGGTGGTCCGACTCATGTGCTGTCCTCCGGGAAGCGGGCTCGGCGTGAACGAGGGCGGGCGCCGTTGCGGGTCGGGGCGATGGTCAGGGCCTGCCGCCCCGTTTCCTACGCCGATCCGATAACGCGCGTTAGCGCCGGTAATAAGTTACGCGGACCCTCAACGTCGGGCAAGCAATCATGGGGGCGAGTCCCGATCAACATCGGGGACGTCTCAGGGTGCTCCCCGATACCCAGTGGCGGGCCTCGTCACCCAGACTGGTTGCCATGACGCAGCAGCAGTACCCCGGTCAGTTCAGCCACTCCACCCGCTCCGAGGGTGAGGGCGCCTCCTCCGGCCGTTCGGGAGAGTTCTTCCGTTTCCGCGACTCCCTGCCCCGGCGCTCCCGTGAGCACCGCATTCTCGGCGGTGTCTGCGGGGGTTTGGCCGAGGCCTGGAACATGCCCGTGACCGCGGTGCGCGTCGGTGTGATCCTGGCCAGCTTCCTGCCCGGCCCCATGTTCCTGGTCTACGTCGGAGCCTGGTGCCTCATGCTCGATGAGCCCGCACCTGCCCAGTACTGACTGATCGGCTCTGCGCCCGCCTCGCCACCTCCGGTTCCACGGGTGACGCGGCGGGCGCAGTGCGTGGCAGTGCCCATCGGCCGCGGCCCGGCGCCCGCTGCGTCCCCGGCCGTGACACGGGGGCGGTGGCTTCGCGGGAAGGCGCCGTCGATGGGAGGATCGAGCCGTGACCGACACCGTGAATGACGCCGTGACTGCTTCAGCGACCAGCATCGAGTTCCTCTCCGCCTACGACCAGGGCTTCGCCCGCGTCGCCGCCGTCACCCTGCCGGTGGTGCCCGTCGACCCGGCCGCCAACGCCGCCGCCATCATCGAACAGGCCCGCACCCTGGCAGACGACGGCGTCTGCCTGGCCGCCTTCCCCGAGCTGTGCCTGACCGGCTACGCCATCGACGACCTCCTGCTGTCCGACGTCCTGCTGTCCGACGTGCTCGCGGCCATCGAGACCCTGCGCGCCGCCAGCGCCGACCTCCTGCCCGCCCTCGTCGTCGGCGCGCCCCTGCGCCTGGGTGACCGCCTCTACAACTGCGCCCTGATCATCCAGGGCGGGCGGGTGCGCGGCGTCGCCCCCAAGTCCTACCTGCCCACCTACCGAGAGTTCTACGAGAAGCGGCACTTCGCCCCTGGTGACGCTCTGCCCGCCGGGGTGGAGAGCATCGAGCTGCCCGGCGTGCGCAGCGGCTTCGACGGCGTCGAGAGCGCGGGCGGCGCCGAGCCGGTCGCCCGGGTCCCCTTCGGGGCGAACCTCCTGTTCGAGGTCGAGGACGTCCCCGGCCTGACCTTCCACGTCGAGGTCTGCGAGGACATGTGGGTGCCCGTCCCGCCGTCGTCGCTGGCGGCGCTGGCCGGGGCAACGGTCCTGGTCAACCTCTCCGGCTCGCCCATCACGGTGGGGCGGGCCGAGGACCGTGAGCTGCTGGCCCGCTCCTCCTCGGCCCGGGGGCTGGCCGCCTACGTCTACGCCGCCGCCGGGCAGGGCGAGTCCTCCACGGACCTGGCCTGGGACGGCCAGACCCTCGTCTACGAGAACGGCGAGCTGCTCGGCACCACCGAGCGTTTCCCCGACGGGCCGCGCGCCACCGTCGTCGACGTCGACATCGAGGGCCTGCGCGCCGAGCGCCTGCGCCAGGGGACCTTCGCCGACAACGCCCGCACCCTGAGCTCCCCGGTCGCCGGCGCCCCGACCGCGGCCACCACCTTCACCGACCCGGCGGCCTTCCGGCGCATCCGGATCGACGCCGCCGACCTGGCCGCCCCGCGCACGGACATCGGCCTGCACCGCCGTGTGGACCGCTTCCCCTTCGTGCCCGACGACCCGGCCCGACTCGCCCAGGACTGCTACGAGGCCTACAACATCCAGGTGGCCGCCCTCGTCCAGCGCCTGGGGGCCATCGGCAACCCCAAGATCGTCATCGGCGTCAGCGGCGGCCTGGACTCCACCCACGCCCTCATCGTGGCCGCCCGCGCCATGGACCGCCTGGGCCGGCCCCGCTCGGACATCCACGCCATCACCATGCCCGGCTTCGCCACGAGCGCCGGCACGCGCCGCAACGCCGAGGACCTCGCCGTCGGCCTGGGCTGCACCTTCGAAGAGCTCGACATCCGGGCCACCGCCACCCAGATGCTTACCGAGATGGGCCACCCCTACGGCGAGTACGCCCGCAACGGGGTCCTGCCCGAGGGGGCGAGCGAGCGCGAGCTCTACGACGTCACCTTCGAGAACGTCCAGGCGGGCCTGCGCACCGACTTCCTCTTCCGCATCGCCAACCACCGCGGCGGCATCGTCCTGGGCACCGGGGACCTCTCCGAGCTCGCCCTGGGCTGGTGCACCTTCGGGGTGGGCGACCAGATGGCCCACTACGGCGTCAACGCCGGCATCCCCAAGACCCTCATTCAGCACCTCATCCGCTGGGTGGTTGCCGAGGGGTTGTTCGACGAGGCCGTCGGCCGCACGCTGCTGTCCATCCTGGACACCGAGATCAGCCCCGAGCTGGTCCCGGCCGAGGCCGGCGGCGCCATCCAGTCAACCCAGGCCAAGATCGGTCCCTATGCCCTGCAGGACTTCACCCTGTGGCACGTGCTGCGTCGAGGCTCGCGCCCCAGCCGCATCGCCTTCCTGGCGCACCGGGCGTGGGCGGACGCGCAGAGCGGGGACTGGCCCGAGGGGCTGCCGCAGGCCGAGAGGGTCGCCTACGACCTTCCCGAGATCCGGCGCTGGCTCGAGCTGTTCCACCGGCGCTTCTTCACCAACCAGTTCAAGCGCTCCACCCTGCCCAACGGGCCCAAGGTGGTGGCCGGCGGTTCGCTGTCCCCCCGTGGGGACTGGCGCATGCCCTCCGACGCCGCAGCGACCGCCTGGCTGGCCGAGCTCGAGCGCAACGTGCCGCGGGCGTGAGACCCCCGTGAAGAACCGGGACTATTGTCCTATGATGTGAGGCACAACACAATGTGCTTCCTGAGGCTCGCTTTGTTCGGGATTGATTTGAGCAAAACGCATATTTCCGGCGAAAAGTTCCGGTGATGTGTTGGTAACGCGCGTTATCTTCATTGGTTTTGTGCGCTTCTGTGTGAAAGTGGTGGGCGCATGAGTGGTGGCGATCACGCTGATCCTTTTTATCGTCGCCCTGTCACACACGTTGCTGTTGCCCAGGCCATACACACCTTCGGCGGCAGCCCGGATGGGAAAGGTCCCCGCCCATGGTCTGCCTGGTCGTAGCCGCGCACGGACACCTGGCTGAAGGTCTGGTTGCCTCCTCAGCGATGATCGTCGGTCCCAGTGACGACGTCGTCGCCGTCACCTTCGAGCCCTCCGAGGGCCCCGATGACCTGCTGGCGAAGTATGCCGCCGCGGTCGAGGCCTCCCCCAGCCAGGAGTACCTCATCCTCGTCGACCTCTTCGGCGGCAGCCCCTACAACGCCGCCGCCCGGTTCGCGGCGGGACGCGACGACGCCGACGTCGTCACCGGCGTCAACCTGCCCATGGTCATCGAGGTCCTGTCCCGACGTCTCACCGGCGCTGGTCTCGTCGAGCTCGTGGAGGCCGCCCGCACCTCCGCCGTCGACGGCGTCAAGGTCCTCTCCGAAGTCTTCACCCCTGCCCCCACCACCACTTCCGACGATGAAGGAGACGAGCTCTGATGGACGTCAAGCTCCTGCGTATTGATTCCCGCCTGGTTCACGGACAGGTCGCCAACAACTGGGCCGGATCCCTGGGCGCCGAGGCCATCCTCGCCGTTTCCGACGGCGCCGCCAACGACGAGCTGCGCAAGACCCTCATGCTGCAGACCGGTGGCGGCAAGGTGAAGGTCCACGTGCTGGGCGTGGAGAAGGCCGCCCGCGTCTACAAGAACCCCAAGTACGAGACCCTCAAGGCCGTCATCGTCGTCGAGACCCCGGCCGACATCGTGCGCCTGCTCGACCTGGGCGTGGAGGCCAAGGAGGTCAACGTCGGCGGCATGACCTTCAAGCAGGGCACCAGCCAGGTCTCCCAGGCCGTCTACGCCAGCCCTGCCGACGTCGAGGCCTTCAAGGAGATCGACTCCCGCGGCATCAAGCAGTACATCCAGCAGGTGCCCTCCACCGCGAGCTCCGACCTCATGGGGGCCCTCAAGGAGAAGGGCCTGCTCTAAGGGCGCGGCTCCGTCCCCACACCTCCCTCAGACACCTCCATCCCGTCACCCTTCGGTGGTGGGCTCAGCAGGAGTGTCCTGTCAACCCTCACATGAGAGAGACATACCGTGCATGACATCAATCTGATCCAGATCATTCTGGTCACGCTCGTGGCGTTCGTCGCGGGTATGGCCAGCGTCCTGGACGAGCGGCAGTTCCACCGCCCGCTCGTCGCCTGCACCCTGACCGGGATCGCCCTGGGCAACCCCACCATTGGCATCATGGTCGGCGGCTCCCTGGAGCTGCTCGCCCTGGGGTGGATGAACGTCGGTGCCGCCATGGCTCCCGACTCCGCCCTGGCGTCCACCGTCTCCACCATCATCGCGGTGGCCTCGGTCGGTGACGCCTCCTCCACCAAGAGCGCCATCGCGGCCGCCATCGGTGTGGCCGTCCCGCTGGCCGTCGCCGGCCAGGCCCTGACGATCTTCGTACGAACGATCGCCATCTTCTTCGCCCACCAGGCGGACCGCTTCGCGGAGCAGGCCAACTACCGGGGCATCGCCATCATGCACTTCACGACCCTGGGCCTGCAGGGACTGCGCGTCGCCATCCCGACCGCAGTGGTTGCCGGACTGGCCTCAGGCGACACGGTCAAGCACGCCCTCGACGCCATTCCGAAGGTCATCACCGAGGGCCTGGGCATTGCCGGAGGCTTCATCGTCGTCGTCGGTTACGCCATGGTCATCAACATGATGAAGGCGCGCAAGCTCATGCCCTTCTTCTTCCTGGGCTTCATCTTCGCCACCTTCGCCACCACCGTGGGGGGCTCGGCCTCGGTCGGTGACCACAGCAAGGGCATCGACAAGTGGGTCATCAACCTCGCTCCCAACGGCGCCACCCTCGTGGCGCTGGGCATCCTGGGGGCCTGCCTGGCCGTCATCTACGTCCAGCTCAACCCCGAGTTCCATGACTCCGTGCGCCTGCCCGCCGCCGCCTCCCCCGCAGCCAGCAGCGGCTCCAGCAGCGACCTGGATGACGACCTCGACGACGAGCTCGACTGAGCTGGAAGAAGGAAGACTGTTATGACTACTGAAACCGCTCCGGCCACCGCGGAGAAGATGCTCACCACTCGTGACCTGCGCCGGATGTACTGGCGCTCCACCTTCCTGCTCGGCTCCTTCAACTTCGAGCGCATGCAGGCCATGGGCTTCTGCTACACACTCATGCCCGCCATCCGGAAGTTCTACCGCGACGACAAGAGCGCCCAGGCCGCCGCCCTCAAGCGGCACCTGGAGTTCTACAACACCCACCCCTGGGTCTCCTCGGTCGTCTTCGGTGTTACTGCCGCCATGGAGGAGCAGAAGGCCAAGGGTGAGGAGATCTCCGAGGAGACCATCACCTCGGTCAAGGTCGGCCTCATGGGGCCGCTGGCCGGCGTCGGCGACCCCATCTTCTGGGGGACCGCTCGCCCCGTCCTGGCGGCGCTGGGCGCCTCCCTGGCCCTCAACGGCTCGATCGTGGGCCCGCTGCTGTTCTTCGTCGGCATCAACCTCCTGCGTGTGCTCACCCGCTGGTACGGCCTGAAGTTCGGCTACGAGCGCGGGACCGAGATGGTCACCGAGGTCGGTGGTGGCCAGCTCAGGAAGATCACCCAGATGGCCGCCATCATGGGTCTGTTCGTCATGGGCGCCCTGGTCTCCAAGTGGACCTCCATCAAGTTCCCGACCGTGGTCTCCTCAGTGAAGAACGACGACGGGATCATGGTCGACACCACTGTCCAGAGCATCCTCGACCAGCTGCTGCCCGGCCTGGCGGCGTTGGGCCTGACCTTCCTGTGCATGTGGCTGCTCAATAAGAAGGTCAACGCCCTGTGGATCATCCTGGGCATGTTCGCCGTCGGCATCCTGGGCCGCTGGACCGGCTTCCTGGGAGTCTGACGACGGTATCCGCATCCCGTCCCTGAGCGGGGAGGGCGCTGGAGGACTCGCCTCCGGTTCCCTCCCCGCTCCACACGCTCGGTAGAATGCTGAAGGCTTCTTCCGGGCCTCGCCGGCGTCTGTTCGTCCCATCCGCTCCGTTTCGACGTCGTCCCCGTTCTCCGCCCCCTCAAGCAAGGAACCCGCGTGACCCGACTCCTCGTCACCGACCTGGACGCCACCATCGTCTTCGACCGCTCCGTCTCCCCGGCCGACCGCGAGGCCATGGCCCGCTGGCGGGCCGCCGGCAACCTCCTGGCCGTGGACACCGGCAAGTCCTCCTTCGCCACCCGCGACGTCCTGGCGCCTCTGGGCGTCGACTTCGACTACGGCGTCGTCTTCACCGGGGCGGTCCTCATCGACGGCAGCTACCAGGTCCTCTCGGCCTGCTACCTGCCCGACGGCGTCGCCCGCGACGTGGCGACCCGCACCGTCGACTTGCCAGGGGTGACCACCTACGCCACCTCCATCGAGACCGACTACATCCTGGCCGACAACAACGAGGAGATTTCCTCCATCCTCGCGGTCTTCGAGCATCTGAGCCTGGAGGAAATGGACGCCCACCGCTTCATCGGCGTGCCCCTGCGCGTCACCGACGACGCCCTGCGCGAGAGCCTCCAGGATGACCTCACCCGGTGCTGGGAGGGCGTCCTGGACTGCCACCGCAACCAGGAGTTCCTTGACCTCGTGCCCGCCGGTGCCACCAAGGGCGCGGGACTGCGCGCCCTCCTGGACGGGCCCCTGGCGGGACAGGACATCGAGGTCTGGACCATCGGCGACTCCTGGAACGACCTGGACATGCACGCCGTCGCCGACCACTCCGTCGCCCTGCCCTGGTCCCCGCCGGAGGTGACGGCTGCGTGCGAGACGACCACGGGCTCCATGGCCGAGCTCATCACCACGATCCTGGAAGGAGACCGGCATGAGTGAGAACAGTAAGACCGACGTCGGAAGAACCCTGGGAGTCCGGGTGCGCGACTGGTTCAACGGCGGGGATCCCGACGGGCGCGCCAAGCTGCGCGCCTGGGCCACCGGGGACGACGGCCGCTGGCGCGGCTACACCCACTCCATGGGCAAGTACGTCACCTGGCTCATGGTCATCGCCTGCGTCCTCTACCCCTTCACTCGGGGCATCGGCTCGATCGTGGCTCTGCTCGTGGCCATCTTCCTCATGGGTGGGCGTGCCATGATCGAGCGGCAGGTGCGCCGTGACGTCTCCGACCTGGAGGAGGCCAAGCGCCAGTGGGGGCTCACCCGCAACCCCGAGTACCTGCGGTTCATGACCCTGCGCGCCGAGGGGCTGCTCGAGGACAACAAGATCCTCACCCCCGACTCGCGCAGCCTCCTGCAGGGCTACGCCCAGTGGGCCCACGAGCGCCTGGAGCGCGAGGACAAGAAGCAGTCCAAGAAGGCTCGTAAGGCGGAGAAGAAGGCCCGGCGGGAGAGTACGGTCCAAGACGCTGACGAGTCCGCTGACGCTGCGGCGAAGAATGAGGAGAATAAGGCTGCTGACGGCTCCTAGCGATTCCGGGCGACTCCTGGGCGGCTCGTAGGCAGCCCGCGAGCCGCTCTGAGCAGCTGGAGACCGGCAGAACCTGAACGGAAAGGACTCCCATGCCACGCAGGCTCATCTCCACCGACCTGGACGGCACCATCGTCTTCAATGGGACAATCTCGCTGCGTGACCGCGAGGCCATGGCCCGGTGGCGGGCGGCCGGCAACCTCCTGGTCATCAACACCGGCAGGTCGGTCTCGGCGCTGGAGCACGTCGTGGTGCCAATGGGCCTAGAGTTCGACAACGCCATCCTCTACACGGGCGCCGCCATCGTGGACGCGGACATCCGGGTGCAGTGCTCCACGGCGCTGCCGGCCGGCGTCGTCGAGGACATTCTTGACTTCGTCGAAGGGGCGCCGGGCGTCACCGTCTTCACCACCGGGCTGGACGAGGACCTGCTCGTCTACGACACGATCGGCTCCGGCTCCGAGCTGCTGACCCTGTTCCGGCCGGCCACCCGGCGAGAGCTGGACGGGCGCGAGGTCATCGGGGTGCCGATGCGCTTCACCGACCCGGAGATGGCCGCGCGCACCGAGACCTACCTGCACCGGCGCTGGGAGGGGCAGGCGGTGGGCTTCCGCAACCAGGACTTCATCGACGTCGTGCCCGCCTCGGCCTCCAAGGGGGCGGGCCTCAGGCGGCTGGTGGCGGGCCTGTCTGAGCCGCCCGCCGGGGAGGCGGCCGGGGCTGCCGGAGAGGGTGCGTCCAGGGCGGGCGCGGCCAGCGGGGCCGGGGAGGCTTCGACCGGTGAGGCGAGCGAGGCGCCGGTCGGCGGCTCGGCGGGGCTCGGCGTCGGCCCGGGGACGGCGGAGCCGGTGGAGACCTGGTCCATCGGGGACTCCTGGAACGACATCTCCATGCACCAGGCTGCCGACCACTCCTACGCCCTGCCCTGGTCGCCGCCGGAGGTGGTGGCCCAGTGCGACGGCACGGTCTCCAGCCTCGCCGACCTCATCGACTCCCTCATGGGGCGACCGACCCTCTAGTCCCCACACACTTCGACCGAATTCTCAAAAAAGACGCGGCTCCGGGTCGTTTCTGAAGATTCGGTCGAAGTGTTGCGGTGGTGCGGCGTTGGTGCGCTGATGCGCCGAGGCGCGGGGCGGGAGCGGGCGGCGCGGGCTATGCTCGCCGGCATGCGTCTGCTCGCCACGGATCTCGACGGCACCCTCGTCTTCCACCACGTCGTCGGGCAGGCCGACGCCGAGGCCCTCGTGCGCTGGCGGGCGGCCGGCAACCTCCTGGTGCTGGCCACGGGGCGCTCGGTGCGGCTGGTGCAGCACGCCGTCGAGGTGGCCCGGGCCTCGACGTCCATCGGCCTGGACTACGACTACGCCGTGTGTGCCACGGGCACGACCGTCATCGACGCCGCCGGTCAGGTGCACTGCACCCGGATGCTTGAGGCCGACCAGGTGCGGGCGGTCGTGCGGGCGATCGGCGACGTCGTCCAGGCCCCTGTCTCCGTGTTCGCCTCGACCCTTGAGCGCGACTACGTGCTGGACGACCCGATCGGCCTGTCCACTGACCAGCGCACGCCGCCGGACCGCTTCACCGCGGCGCCTCTGTCGCAGGTCGCGGGCCTGGGGGTGACCTCGATGCCGCTGCACATCCCCGACTTTCGGGCTGCTGCGGCGCTGGCCCGAGGCCTGGAGGAGACGGTGGACGGCATCAGCTGCACCCGCTCGACCGGTTTCGTGGACGTCACGGCTGCAGGCGAGTCCAAGGGGACGGGCCTGGGCCGGCTCGCTGAGCTCCTGGCCGAGCAGGGCGTGGAGGTCAGTGAGATGGCCGCCGTGGGCGACTCCTGGAATGACATCTCGATGTTCGAGCGGGCCGACGTCCCCTGTGCGATCGGTGGCGCCCCGGACGAGGTCGTCGAGGCCGCTGGCGGGCGCACCACCCCGAGCGTGGCCGCCTTCATCGACGCCCTGCTGGCTCAGCGCCCCCCACACTTCGACAGAAACTTCAAAAAAGACGCGGCTCCGGGTCGATTCTGAAGATTCGGTCGAAGTGATGGCGGTAGGAAGGGGCCCGCGGGGCGTGCCTCTCAGGCCTGGGCGTAGCGGTAGACGTTGGTCTCCCGCAGCTCGAAGCCGGCGCGGCGGTAGAGGCGGTTGGCGGCCTCGCGCGTGGGGCGGGAGGTGAGGTCCACGGTGCGCGCGCCCAGCTTCCCGGCGTGCTCGACGGCGGCCTCCACGAGGGCCTGCCCGGCACCCTGGCCGCGGGCCTCACCGTCGACGACGACGTCCTCCACCCAGGCGCGCAGGCCCGTGGGGATCGTGAAGGTCGCCAGGGTGAGCATGCCCAGGATCGGTGCGCTCTGGCCGGCCTCGGCCTCGGGGCGGAAGACGAAGAGGAAGACCCCCTCCTGAGCGATGAGGGCCTCGCACTGCTCGGCGGTCAGTGCCGGGGCGCTGCGGGAGAGCTGCGGGATGAGGCGCTCCATGGCCTCGACGATCTCCGGGCTGGAGGTGGTGACGAGCTCGACGGTCATGAGGAGTTCTCCTGCTGGTTGAAAAGAGGTGGCGGGCCGAGACGGGCTGGTCCCGCACCGGCTTCCTGTCAGCCCTGGAGCCTACCGCCTGGAAGCGCTCCGGGCGGCGAGACGTCCCACCGACCGGAAGAATCTGGCGGTGTGCCTCGACCGGTGAGGTGGAGCGTCCGGATTGTGAGGGCGCCTGGGCTGGTGGGATGCCCAGGTCGACTGCTGGCGGGCCCGGTCAGGCCGAGCCGCCGATCGTCTTGACCGTGGGATCCATGACGACGGCCTCCAGCAGGGCGGTTCCGCTGGTCAGGTCCCGCAGCCGCAGCACGTAGGGGTGGTCCACCGTGAATGTGATCGGCTTGGTCTGCGGCCCCGGTGCCGCCATGGCTTCCCCCGCGGCCTCACTCAGAGCGGCCGCGACCGTGCCCTCCTCATCCAGGATGAGACGCACCTGCTGGACCACCTGGGTCAGTTCGAGCTTGGGCGCTATCCGGTCCAGGCCCACGGTCTTGAGCCCCTGATCCTTGAGGAAGTCGAGGAGATCCTTGGGCTCGGAGGTGAGGTCCAGCTTGGGCAGGGACAGCGCCACCTCTTTGGTTTGCGCCTTGTCCAGGGCCTTGGAGGCTTCCGCCCACGTCCCGGCATCCATGGCGCTCGGGAGGGTACCGGCGTCGGGAAGGACGACGTCGAGAGCGAGGTTGGAGTCCTTGCCGTCCTCGCCGCTGGCGTAGGCCAGGCGCACTGCTGCCCAGCCCTTCCCGGTGGCGTGGGGGATGGAGTGCGTGCTGTGCATGAGGTCGGCCTTGACGGTCTTGCCCCCGGCGAGTGTGAAGTCCTCCTGGTGGGTGCTCTCGGCCGAGAAGGGGTTGTCCCACTGGGCCGCGAAGAGCAGCGCGTTCTGCACCACCAGGCGGGTGTCCTCGGTGACCTTGATGCCGCTGTTCGGGATGAGCCCGGCCGTGTTGCGCGAGGCCCAGGCGTCAAGGTTCTCCTTCATGGAGCTCACGCCGACCTGCTCAATCTCGGCGGAGAACCAGCGCAGCACCGCATCGAGGTAGCTCTGCTTGACCTTGAAGTCCTTCTCGTCAGCGATGAGGACATGGTTGGCCAGGTGAACGAGCGGCTTGTCCGGAATCGTGTCCGGGTCGAAACCCTTGAGGTCGCCGTCGTAGCGGCTCAGGGAGTTCTGGATGGCCGACCAGGCCCGGTCGCGGTCCTCACCCGAGAGCCCCAGGAGCGCGTCATAGCCCTGGCTGGAGGCGTCCGTGGCGCCGTCGGCCAGGATCGCCAGGGTCAGGGCGAGGCTGAGCGGGGAGGCCATCGCCGTCGTCGATGAGTCCTCCTTGAGGTAGTGGGTCAGGAGCTTGCTCCCGAGCTGGTCACAGGCGGTGGCGGCCTTGGCAGCCTCGGAGGTGACGTCGGAGAGACTGACCTTCTCCCGGGTGACTTTGGAGGTCAGCTGCGTGCCCGACGCCAGGGAGCAGCCACCCAGCAGCGCCACTGCTGCGGGAACCAGGGCGCCCAGTGCCAGCACCTGGCGGCGGGCCAGGCCGCAGTGCTTGGAGGCGGACAGTCTCACGGAGTCAGGCGGGATCATGACGCCAGATTAGGGAGCCCACCCTGCCCTGTCAGGGCCTTGGCGCGCTTCCGTCGTGGGGAGTCATCCCCGGCTGCCCGCCGGCGGGACCGCTGCGACCCCATCGCCCTCGACCACTCGATCGGCAGAAAACGGCCCCATCGCGCCGTGACCGCGGTGACGCGTTCTTCCTGCGGGATCGGCTGCCTCGAAGGCCGGCCAAGAGTAGGCTTCCGACCAAGGTCCCACAACGCCCCGCAGGCCCCGCAGCTCCGACGCCGCGCGCCTGCGCCGCCCCAGGAAGGTCACTCATGGTCGAGTCCGCAGCTCACGTCGAGCACGTCTTCGCCGCCGACGAGCTCTTCTTCTCCACCACGGACTCCCACGGGCGCATCCGCCGCGCCAACTCCACCTTCATGCGCCTGTCCGGCTACCCGCGCGGCGCCCTGGTGGGGCGGGCCCACAACGTCGTGCGGCACGCGGACATGCCCGCCGGCCTGTTCCGCTCCATCTGGGACGCCATCGAGGAGGGCCGCGCCGCCAGCGCCTACATCACCAACCGCTCCTCCGACGACGGTCACTACCGCGTCTTCGCCACCATCGTGCCCTCCGGCTCCGGCTACCTTTCCGTGCGCACCCTGCCGATGCTCACTGACCTGCGCGACGACATCGAGGCCGCCTACGCCCGGGTCCGCGACGTCGAGGATGCCTCCGCCGCGGCCGGCTCCACCCGCCGGGAGGTGGCCGCCGCGGGGCAGGCCGCCCTCCAGGCCGAGCTGCAGGCCCTGGGCTACGCCGACGCCATCGACTTCACCCGCCGGGTACTGGTCGCCGAGGTCGGCGAGCTGCTCGCCCACGGCGTCGGCATCCCCGACAGCCCGCAGACTGAGGGCCCCGTGGCCCGCATCCTGGGTGCCATGGGCCGGATCGAGGCCGAGACCGCCGGGCTGGTCGGCATCCTCCAGGAGGGCCAGCGGCTCGCCGACCTCCTGGGCAAACGGGCCGGCGAGATCGAGGCCCTCTCGACCCGCCTGGGCACCCTGCGCGAGGCCATGCGCGCCGTCGGCACCGACGTCGAGGTCCTGGGCCACGGTGAGCAGGCCGACGACGTCGCCGCGCGCTGCCAGCAGGTCGACGCCCTGGTCCTGGAGTGCTCCGAGCAGCTCCACCCGCTGAGCAGCCAGATCGAGGCGCTGCGCGGCGACCTGGACTCGGTGAGCTTCCGCATCGCCCTGGCCCGCCTGCACAACCTGGCCGCCGGGCTCTTCGCCCTGCAGATTCTCCAGGGTCAGGACGAGGTTGACGCCAACGACGCCGTCGGCAGCCTCAGCGAGCTGTGCTCGGCGCTGAGCGACGGCGCCGACAACCTGACCCAGCGCGTCGGCCTGCTCGACGCGCGCCGCGAGCTGGTGGGTGGCGAGCTGGATGTCGTGGCCGAGGACCTCGGCGTCATCCAGGGCCCGATCCTGGAGGTTCTCGAGGCGGCTGCGGCCGCCGGCGCCGGGCAGGCCGATTCCGTGACCACCGCCCGCACTCTGGCCGAGCAGGGCTTCGGTGAGGCCCGGGACCTGGCCGACCTGGCCGTGCGCCTGCGCGACCTCGAGGTCCCCTTTGAGGCCGAGGCCATCAACAGCGCCCTGGCCGACGTTCGCGCCGCCCTGGCCGAGCTCGGCTAGCCGGCCGCTGCGCCCGCGAGAGCACGATGAGCCGTCCGCGGGATCGTAGGGTAGGTCGCGCGATCGTACCCTTTACCCCTCGACTGAGAGGCATAAGGTACGACCGCGCGGGGGAAGGTGCTGGCGGTCATCTCCACAGGTCTTCTACAGGGCGCGCGGCGTGGGCGATGGTCGCCGGGAAGAGACTCAGGATCCGGGCGCGCAGTACGTCGAGGTGGGTGAAGTCGGCCCAGATGAAGCGCTCGATGCGCCAGCCCATGCGAGTCAGGGCGTCCTGGCGCTGCTTCTCCTGCCACAGGTCCTCGGGGGTCTTGTACTTGATCCGTCCGTCGAACTCCGCCAGTACTCGGTACTCCGGCCAGGCCTCATCGGGGAAGTAGAGGCGGGAGCGGTGGACGTCCGTGATCGCCATCTGAATTCTCGGAGCCGGTAGACCCAGGGCGCGCACCAACCAGTGCAGCAGCGACTCGCCTGGTGATTCGGTGAAGGCCGAGGCCATGGCAACGACGGCACGTGCACGCCGTGCCCCGGCACGTCGGCCCTGCGCCGTGACGGCGGCTTGGAGCTGATGCCGGGCAGCCTCGACTCGGCGGCTCGACTGGGAGTACTGGTATCGCGACGGACGGGCGATAGCGCGGAGCGCCGACTCGACCACGCACACCGAGTCGTGGGCGGGAAGGTCGAAGGCGCAGTCGACCGTGGTGCGCATCAAGGTGCTCACAGGCAGGCCCGAGACGGTGGTGATGTCCTTCCGCGGCAGCGTCAGGTGTCGTCGGCGCAGGTACGTGAGGCGTCGTGCCCCAGGTGGGAGGGGAAGCTTCTGGTGAGGATGGTGCGGACTTGAGGGGACGACGACGCTGACATCCGGCTCACGCTCCCGCAGCCACAGACCGTGAACGAGTGCGGCGGACTCGTGGCTCAGACAGCGCGCGGACTGGACCTGCAGACAGGCGGCGGCGCAGCGGGCCAGGCTGAGGCGCTTGTCGGCCTCCCACCGGGGGAGGTCCTGTGCGCCGATGTCCGCGTAGATGCCGCGAAGGATCCTGACGGGGTTGCGCATGGTGGCCGGTGGGCCGGCGGACGCGACAACGGGTGGTAGCTGAGGCGGTTCGGGATAGGGCTCCATGCGTCAAGCGTGATATGTGGGCAGATGAGGTGGCCACCGCAGCATCTGAGCCTTGTGGATGCAGCAGGGAACGACAGTGCTGTGGCCACGGAGTGACGGCGTCGTGCCGGCTGTTCGGTTCGTAGGGTAGATCGCGCGGTCGTACCCTTTACCCCTCGACTGAGAGGCATAAGGTACGACCGCGGCGGGTCGGGATTCTCGCGACAGCACTGGGAGAGCCCCGCAGCCCCTAATTCGCGCCACGTCCTAGTCCCGTACCAGCTCTACGAGCACCTCGGCGTGCTCGGTGTGCGGGAACATATCGAACAGGCGCGAGCGCACCACCCGCATCGAGGGCAGGTGCGCCAGGTCCGCCGCCAGCGTGCGCGGGTTGCAGGAGGAGTAGAGCACCCGCTCCACGCCGGAGGCCTCGATCCGAGTGGCCAGCTGCTCCCCGATTCCGCGCCGGGGCGGGTTGACCACGAGCAGATCCGGGCGTCGCGCCCCGGCGGCTGGGTCCAGAACGCGGGCGTCACCGGCTTCGAAACGCACCAGGGCCGGGTCCAGGCCCATGAGGTCGGCCGCCGCACGCGCCCCGTCAATGGCCGACGCCGAGACCTCCACACCCAGCACCCGACGGCCGGGCGCCGCCAGGGCCAGGGCGAAGCCGCCGACGCCGCAGAACAGGTCCCACACCCGGGCCGGCTCGGCCTCCTCGGCCCAGGCGCGGGCGGTGGCGTAGAGCGCCTCGGCCACGGCCGTGTTGGTCTGGAAGAAGGAACGGGTGGGCAGGTAGAGGGGCAGCTCGACGCTCTCGGCGCGCCGGCCTGCCTGGCCGCCCAGCTCCGGTGACGGCAGGCTCAGGCGCATGAGGAGGCGGTCCTCCTCGGTCAGGACGATCTCCTCGGGCCCCTCGATGACGGCCTGGTGGACGCTCTGGATGTTGATGGCGGCCACCGCTAGTTGGGGCAGGCGCCGGTGCAGGTCCGGCACGGCGGCGCGCAGCCGCTCCAGGTAGCGGCGGGAGCGCAGGACGAAGCGCACCATGAGGTCATCGTCGGGCGAGGCGGTCACCAGGACGTACTTGAGTTCGCCGCGGCGCGAGGGCACGTCGTAGGGGTGCAGGCCCAGGTCGGTGATGAGGTCGGCCAGCACCGGCAGGGCCTCCTCGATGGCGGGCACGTGCAGTGGGCAGGTGCGCAGGTCGACGCCGCGCCCGGCGCCATCGAGGATCCCCAGGGTGGGGTGTGCGGCGGTCCCGGCCACCGCCATCTTCGCCTTGTTGCGGAAGCCGGTGGGGGCGCTCGCCGCTGGCGCCTGCCACAGGTCGGCCGGGATGTGCTCGGCCAGGAGGGCGGCGACACGGGACTGCTTGGCGGCCAGCTGGTCGGGTATCGGCAGGGACAGGTGGGGGCAGGAGCGGCAGGTGCCGGCGTCGTGGAGGGCGCAGGACGTCGCGTCTGCTGCGGTCACCGACATGTCCCCTCCCGGTGGTGCGCTCGTGGCCGGCCGTGGGTGGGGCCGCGACAGGCGCGGCCGGGCCCCGGACGGCTGCGGGCGATGAGTGGAGCCGCTTGTCGGACTCGAACCGACGACCTGCTGTTTACAAGACAGCTGCTCTACCAACTGAGCTAAAGCGGCGCGCGGCCGGCCAGGCGGCCGCAGGTGCGTGGGACAGTCTGACACAGACCGCCCCGGGGCGGGAAACCGGGGGAGACGGTACTGCGTCCGTCGCCGCCCGGGCCTGTGAGTGCCGGGAGGAGCCTGTGCGGGGCCACGCCGCCCCTGGGGCGGGCTCCAGCGCGGGATCAGCCTTGCTGAGTCGGCTGAGGGCTGGGCTGCGCCGTCGGCGTGGAGCCGGTAACGAGCTCGGTCAAGGAGGTCGGAGTCTGGAGCTTGTTCAGGTCGACCTTCTCACCCTTGAAGAAGACGGTGGGGGTGCCCTCCAGCTCCCGGGCCTTGAAGGCCTCGTCGCCGAGCTTGACCCACTTGCCGTACTTGTCGGCGTCGACGGCGGACTTGAACTTGGCGGAGACCTCCTTAGGGACGTTCACCTTGGTGGCGGCGGCCACCAGGCCCTCCACCGTCATGTTGCTCTGGTTCTTGGTCTGAATGGCCTGGGAGAAGATCTCGAAGGCCGCGTTGTGGAAGCTCAGGGACTGGGCCGGGGCCTCATCGAGCACCACGCCCATCGCGTTCATGACGACGCTGGTCCACTCCTGCTGGAGGAGCTTGCAGGGGTGGAGGGCCAGGGTGATCTTCTTGTCGCTCAGGAGCTGGTTGATCTCCTGGGTGTGGAGGCCCTCGAACTGGGCGCAGTGAGAGCAGGAGTAGTCGAAGTAGATGTCGAGGACGGGCGCCGAGGCGGCGACGGTGTCGAGAGCAGCGCCCTCGCCGTAGGTCCAGGAGGCGTCGGAGAGAACCTGCTTGGGGATGCCGCCCTGGTTCGCCTTCGCGGTGGCCAGGCCCTCGCTCGGTGCGGGGAACTTCGAGCTCTTGGGGTTCTTCTTGGCGTCGACGCCGAGGTAGACCAGATAGCCGAGCCCTCCGACCACGCTCGCGCCCGCAGCCCCGATGAAGCTGCGGCGGGCAATGGTGTTGCGGCGCGCGCGACGGGCCTCGGCCTCGCGCAGCTCCTTGGCCTTGAGGCGCGCGGCCTCACGGCGCTGGGCCTTGGTCTGGCGGGGCTGGTTACTGGACACGCGGTGCTCCTTGTGATGCGGTGACGAGCGGACGACCAAAAAGACGAATGGTCAATGAGTGACTGCTGTCGTGACGACATTCTGCCCGACGATCCTGGAGGAAACCACGCCTGGTGTCTGCCGGTGGCGGATTGTGACGCATCGGTCGTCATTGTCCCGGTGCGTGCAGCCGGGGTCGGGCAGAATCAGGGGAAATCAGACCGAGCGGTCCGAGAAGGACCGGGTGGGGGGATCATGACCATGATGGATGGACCGATGGACGGACCTATGGGCGGCCAGATGGAGGAGCAGATGGTCCTGCTCCAGAACATGTCGACTGACTGGGGAAACTGGATGCAGTCCGTGGGTGCCCAGGAGGTCATGGTAGAGGTCGAGGGGGTGGGGACTCGCGCCGCCGTGACGAGTCGCGTGCTCAGACCCCGCGGCCTTCTGCGCCGCGCCCAGTGGGCCAAGAACGAGATGCCCGTTGAGCTGGTCCGCGACGCCGTACGCCTGCGGGTGCTCATGGCCCACCCCCGTGGTGGAACCTGGACCTGGGCGCTGCTGTCCATGAAGAGCAGCGAGGGATACAAGCTCATCTCCGACTTCGACTACGACCGCGAGCCGGTCCTCGACCCGCCCTACACGGCGGAGGACTGTGCCAAGGAGCTGGAGGTCTTCCCCCGCGACCCCGGTGCGATCCCCGACTGGATGAAGATCGGGGTCTGAAGGCAGAAGAACTGGCTCGGAGGGATGCAGCAGGGGCAAAAGGTTCGCGGCTGCATCAAGACGTGTAAAAGCGAGAGGTAGGGGACGAGTTGATGTCAATCGTGTCTGGAGCTGACGACATTTCTGTTTTCTCGAAGTTCCAGGACCTTGTTCGTGGTTGGTTGCCTGAAACTGGTGCCGCAAGAGTTGATATCGAGTACAACGTCATTGCCTTGACTGGTGATGTTATGACCTGGATTATGGTTGATGGCGAGCGAAAGTCGGTCCATCTGCCGAGTGATCTAAGTTTCACAATGTACGATATTCGTCCGGCTCAGGCGGATCCTCATCGGGGTGCGTGGTTGTGGTCGCATTTTTGGATGGAGGCTGCTGAGGGGGTGCTGCATCAGGAGTGCGACTGGATGCGTGAGCCAGCGATTGATGATGATGAGCCAGTGATGGATGGAGATGCTGCTCTTGAGCTGGACTACTATCCGCGGGATCCGCAGTGGATTCCGGAATGGATGGCAACCAAGGCTGCGGCGCATCAGAAGGTGAGGGAAGCTCGGGAACGCCGTCGCCAGCGAGACCGTGAGCGGCGGGCTAAGAAGAAGGCTGAGGCTGCCCAGGTTGAGGGCAATGGTGCTGATGAGCCTGATTCGGGTAGGGCTGGCCGCTCTGGCGATGAGTGAGCGGGGAGCTGCGTGAGTGAGATGTGGGAGCCCGAGGCCGTTGCTTCCTGGGGTGGCTACTACACCATGCTGGAGGAGGTGAACCAGACGCGTGTCGGGAAGGAGTCGAACTCGTGCCTGCTACTCGAGCGAAAGTTCGCAGCCAAACCAGAGAAATACAACAATCTCGTGATGGAATTCAAGTATTCGAATCCAGTAGACCCCGCCAAAATGACCAATAGTGAGAGAGTGCCGACTAGATTTGAAGCAACTTGGACCGACGCTAACGGAATCCCTGACCGCAAACGCTTTGAAAATACTCCTAGATAATGAAATGAGGAGACCGTGGAAACCCAAAGTGTTGAAGCAGTGAAGCTGCTTTCACGTATCGAAAAATCTTTACGGGAGTTGATTGATGAGGCCGGGGGTAGTCGTGTTGACTTGGAGTCAAACTCAATCGCGCTCGCCGGGAGAGAACTATGTTGGGTAACAGTTGACGATCAGCGTTCTCTCGTACGTCATTCTAGTGCTCTCAGTTTCGATGTGGGTGATCTCCGTCGGGTTCAGGCGGATCTGCATCGGGGTGCGTGGTTGTGGTCGCATTTTTGGATGGAGGCTGCTGAGGGGGTGTTGCATCAGGAGGCGGACTGGATGCGTGAGCCGGTCATTAGTGCACGGCCGATTGGTGGTGCGGATGCGGTTGTTGAACTGGAACGTTATCCGCGGGATCCGGAGTGGATGGCAGCCAAGATAGCGGCGTATCACGAGGAGGAGGCCCGGGAGCACCACGAGGTCGCTACTGAGGCTGCCCGGGCTGAAGGCAATGGCGATGATGAGCCGAGTTCGGGTAGAGTCGGTCGCTCTGATATTGAGTGAGCAGGGAGTTACGTGAGCGAGATGCGGGAGCCCGAGGCTGTAGCGTCCTCTGGTGGTTACTACACGATGCAGGAATCGGCGCCGGAGGTCGATCCCGCCAGACGATCCGTGCCGGGTCCCGTGACAGGCTACGGGACCTTCCCTGCGCCTGGGGCTCCGGGTGCGTCGGCCCCCGGGATGGTACCTGTGCCGATGATGGCTCCGGTACCCGTCAAGGTACGTGCTCCATCTGGTGCTGAGGCGTGGGGTGCGGGGCTGTTCGGGCTGCTGGTGTTTCTGCCGGGGGTCAACGTGCTACTGGCTGCGATCGCGATGATCGTGATCGGCCTGTGGAACAAGAAGGACCTGCGTGAACCGGCGCGGACGAATCGCCGCCTGGCGGCGAGCTGGGGGCTGACGCTGCTGCTGGTGGAGCTGGCTCTGGTAGCGATCCAGATTGCCGTGTTCAGCATCGCGGGTCGCTACCTGGATTCGGTGCCTTTCAACCCGTGGGGCGCCCCGCTCATCATGGCGCTGGCCATGGTCGGGGTCCACGTGCTGGTGTGCGTCATCCAAGTGATCCGGGCCTACCGCGGCACGACCCTCCGCTTCGGAGGCTTCCCCTTCTTCCGCTGAACGGGCCCGCTCTGGAGCCGGCATTGATCCAGCGCCGCCAGACACCGGAGGCGGAAGCCGTCGGACACCACGCGTCCGCCGCCGGAGCGGCATCTCAGTTCCCGTACGGGGTCAAATTCGGAATCGGCATCAGCCCGGCAAAGGACAGAATCAATATCACGGCCCCAATGCCCAGCATGGCCACGACCAGGTTCCTTCTACCGTTGTCACTGGAGATGAAGGAATTGAGGATATGTGCGCCACCGCGTCGAGTCGCCGTACCCCACGGCACCAGCCACAGGACCAGAAGGTGTAGGGCGACCTCCAAGAAAAAGATGGTGTAGATGCGGACGGGCAGCGGGATCGATCCAAAAGCCACGGAGTCTTTCTCCCCGAAATCTGACCAGAAAATGGTCCTCAGGAAGAGGAACGACGTTCCCGCAGCCAGAAGAAAAGCGAAGCCGGCAGATATCGCCGAACGCACCAGGTACCACGGGGTCATCGCCCACATGCGGGAGTTGTCCGACGGCGAGGTGCCGCCCCGCTGGAGGCGGTTCCACCGCCGAGCGTCCTGGGCCCGGCCCACAGTGCCAGCCACTGCTGACAGAATCGCCCCAATGATCGCCATCCATGCCGGTCTGAACATCCCGATCGAGGACAGCATGAACAACAGGGCCAGCATCGCCATCGGGTGACGCGTCGGCTCCTTCGCCCACTGGGGCAGCTCCCCTGGACGTCTGGGGGAGCCGAACCGGCGCACCTGTGCCCCGGGGGCGCCGGCTGCCATCGGTCCTGTCATCGCTCCCGCCGACGGCGCGGCCGTCGGAGCAGCGACGGCCTGGGAGTAGCCGGGCTGATACGCCGTCGGATGCTGGCCGGAGTAGGGGAACATCGGCACCTGCCCCGACAGCGCCGGCCGCGGGTACGCCCCTGAGGAGGCTGCAGGCGCAGGAGCGCCCACGCCGTACTGCATCGACTGCGCTCCCCGTGAGGGCATGGCCGAACTGTTCTGGTACCACTGGCGCGGCGGGATGGCCGGTGGGGGCTGGGTGGAAGCGCCGGAGGGAGCCGACGGCGCCGAGTAACCGTATCCGCCCTCCGCACCGGAAGCTGCGGAGACGGGACTGCCGTATGAGGCCGGGGACGCCGAGGTCGCACTGCGAGCATCGCGAGGCGAGCCCGGGGTCGAGCCGTAGCCAGGAACGAAAGTGCTGGTGGTCCGCTCCAGCTCACTGGACTCCGGCTCCTCGTCCTCGGGCCCCAGGAGCCGGTCGACCGCCTCCTGCCCGGTCCCGCCCTCGGCGATCTCATCGAGCACCTCCAGCAGGCCGTCCGGGCCCAGACGGTTCTCCGCCTCAGGGGCGAGAGCCGCTGTGAACGCCCGCGCCAGCGCCGGGTTCTCCTCCTCCAGGTTGCCCAGCTCCGGTGTGCCCGCGTAGACGCGCCGGAAGACCACCTGCCAGGCGCCCGAACCGAAGGGCGCCAGTCCGGTGACGGTGAACAGGAGCACGCCCGCGCAGGCGTACCAGTCGACGTCGGCATTCGGCTCCCCGCCGTCGAGCATCTCCGGGGGGATGAACCCCGGCGTACCCGTGACCTGGCCGGTCTGCGTGAGCCGGACGTCGTCGGCCACCTGGGCGATACCGAAGTCGATGAGAACCGGCCCCTGTGCGCCGAGCATGACGTTGGAGGGCTTGAGGTCGCGGTGGATAACGCCGGCGGCGTGCACCGCGCGCAGGGAGTCGACCAGCCCGTGGGCCAGGTCGGCCAGGTCGCGGGCGTCAGTGGTCAGGTCGTAGACGCCCTCGTGCTCCACCTCGTGCTGCAGGGTGGGGCCCTCGATGAGCTCGGTGATGACGAAAGTGATGCCCTGGGAGCCGTCCCCGGTCTCGATGTCCAGGATGCGCGCCACGCGCGTGTCCCTCACCCGGGCCAGGACGCTGGCCTCCCGGTCCAGACGGCGCCGAGCGGTGGGGTCCGCGGCGATCTGCGGGTGGAGGATCTTCATGGCCACATGGCGCCCACCCTCATCGGTGGCCTCCCAGACCACGCCCATGCCTCCGGCGCCCAGGCGACGCAGAAGTCGGTATCCCCCCACTGAGGTGCCGGCGCGCAGCTTGCTCAAGGTGACCGGCTCGCCCGGGTGCGCGTCGAAGTTCTGCGTCATGGCCCCCACAGTACCGGGCCGGATTCGCTCGTGGGCGCCCCGACGCTGTGGGGCTCTTCGCCCGACTGTGGGCCATGTCGCGGGAGTAAAGCCAGTGATAGAGCCGCATTGTGGGTATCGGGTCGGGCGGTGTCCGACGACGGGGATGGGGAGGTCTCCACCGGCCGCCATCGCCGTCGAGGACCGCCCTGACTGATTGCTGAGAATCTCTGGTCAAAGTGGGGAACCTGTGTCAAGATGAGCCCGTCCGCGGTCGAACGGCTGACCGCGGCACGTGTCAATGCGGACACGCATCGGCACCTTTCACGACGGATCGTCCGGCACGTACCTGCCGGTGAAGGGATAGCACTACTCATGGCAACTGTGACTTTCGAGAACGCCACACGTATTTACCCGGGCAATGACCGCCCCAGTGTTGACGCTCTCAACCTCGAGATCGCCGATGGCGAGTTCCTCGTGCTCGTTGGCCCCTCCGGCTGCGGTAAGTCCACCTCCCTGCGCATGCTTGCGGGCCTGGAGGACGTCAACGCCGGTCGCATCCTCATCGGTGACCGCGACGTCACCGACGTTCAGCCCAAGGACCGTGACATCGCCATGGTCTTCCAGAACTACGCGCTCTACCCGCACATGACCGTGCACGACAACATGGGCTTCGCCCTCAAGATCGCCGGCACCCCCAAGGCCGAGATCGACAAGCGCGTGCGCGAGGCCGCCAAGATCCTCGGCCTGACCGAGTACCTGGACCGCAAGCCCAAGGCCCTCTCCGGTGGTCAGCGTCAGCGTGTGGCCATGGGCCGCGCCATCGTGCGTAAGCCCAAGGTCTTCCTCATGGACGAGCCGCTGTCCAACCTGGACGCCAAGCTCCGTGTGCAGACCCGCACCCAGATCGCCTCGCTCCAGCGCTCGCTGGGCGTCACCACGGTCTACGTCACCCACGACCAGACCGAGGCCCTCACCATGGGTGACCGCATCGCGGTCCTCAAGGACGGCGTGCTCCAGCAGGTCGGCACCCCGCGCGAGATGTACGACCACCCCGCCAACGAGTTCGTCGCCGGCTTCATCGGCTCGCCGGCCATGAACCTGGGGCAGTTCACGGTCAAGGGGGACGTCGCCACCGTCGGCGCCGCCAAGATCCAGCTGTCCAAGGCGACCCTGGACGCCATCACCCCCGAGGACGGCGGCAAGGTGACCATCGGGTTCCGCCCCGAGTCGCTCGACGTCGTCTCCGCCCAGGACGAGCACTCCATCCCGGTGCGCCTGTCCTTCGTGGAGGAGCTGGGCTCCGACGCCTACATCTACGGTGAGCTCGTCGGCGCCGAGGAGTCCGAGGCCAAGCTCGGCTCCGGTGAGGACTCCAGCCAGATCATCGTGCGCGTGCCTCCGCGTACCGCCCCCGAGCCGGGTGAGACCGTCTACGTGCGGATCCGCCCCGGTCAGGAGCACATCTTCTCCGCCTCCACCGGCAAGCGCCTGCCCGCCTGAGGATGCTGAGCACGACGGCGCCGTTCCCCTTCCCGGGGGCGGCGCCGTCGTCGCGCTCACCGCGAGGGCAGGTGGTCCACGCCGCCCGGCGGAGGAGTTCAGCGGCCGGCACTGTCAGAAGTGTGGTCGGCGGCTCATGTCTTGGAAAGCAAATTGGGTTCTGGCCTGAAAGAATGACCCTATGTCCCAGTCCATGAAGATCACGGCGGCGACCATTGATCCGGCGCTGCTCGACCTCCCCTGGGAGACGCCGCTTGAGGAGTGGCCCACCGAGGTCCTCGCCGCGCTGCCCCGTGGTCTGTCCCGCCACATCGTGCGCTTCGTCAACCTCTCCGAGCGCGTCATCGCGGTCAAGGAGATCGGCGAGTCCGTGGCCCACCGCGAGTACGAGCTCCTGCGCGACCTGCTGCGCCTGGGGGCGCCCTGCGTGCATCCGACGGCGGTTATCACCGGCCGCACCAGCGTCACCGGTGAGGAGCTCAACTCGGTGCTCGTCACTGAGCATCTGTCCTACTCCCTGCCCTACCGGGCGCTGTTCAGCCAGTACATGCGGCCTGAGACCGCCACCCGACTCATCGACGCGCTCGCCGTGCTGCTGGTGCGCCTGCACCTGCTGGGCTTCTACTGGGGGGACGTGTCCCTGTCCAACACGCTCTTCCGCCGCGACGCCGGGGCCTTCGCCGCCTATCTGGTGGACGCGGAGACCGGGGAGCTGTACCCCGAGGGGCTCACGGACGGCAAGCGCCTCTACGACATCGACGTGGCCCGCACCAACATCATCGGCGAGCTCATGGACCTCCAGGCCGGCGCCCTGCTGGAGCCGACCGTGGACACCATTGAGGTGGGGGACCGGATCGTCAGCCGCTACACCGAGCTGTGGGACGTGCTCACCGCCAAGGAGTCCTTCTCCATGGACGAGCGCTGGCGTCTGCGCCGCCGGGTCGAGAAGCTCAACGAGATGGGCTACGACGTCGCCGAGCTCGCCATGAACACCGACTCCGACGGCAACCACATCACCATTCAGCCCAAGGTTGTCGACGCCGGCCACTACCACCGTCAGGTGATGCGACTGACCGGCCTGGACGTCCAGGAGCGTCAGGGCCAGCGCATGCTCAACGACCTGGAGGCCTATCGGGCCATCACCGGCCGCAGCGAGGACCCCATCGAGCTGGTGGCCCACTCTTGGCTGGCGGAGGTCTTCGAGCCCACCATTCACTCCGTCCCCGTCGAGATGCGCCGCAAGCTGGAGCCCGCGGAGATCTTCCACGAGATTCTCGAGCACCGCTGGTACATGTCCGAGGCCCAGGACCGCTACGTCACCACCCAGGAGGCGGTGGAGGACTATGTGGCCACGGTGCTGCCCCAGCACCGCGATGAGCGGGCCTACCTGGGGGTCGGCGACACCCAGGAGATGGAGGCGATCGTCGTCGACGACGACACCGATGAGCCGATGCCCGAGGACGACGCCGAGTTCGCCGCCCGCGACGAGCAGACCCTGGCCGACTACACTGCCAACCCCTTTGGCTTCACCGCCGGTATGAAGTTCAAGGGGGAGTAAGGCTCGCTGAGCAGACCGGGCGGTGCGTCGTCGTTCGCGCCCGGTAACGCCTGGCCGGTTGATAGTCTGGCCTCGATCAGCTGAGGCGATGAGAAGGGCCGTGACGGGGATATGAGCCAGGACGTGCCCGCATTCCAGGCCCTGCCCGGGGCCACGCCGGACAACAGCGCCTTCATCGACCTGTACTTCGACCCGTCCGTCTCACTGCCGGGAAGGAGCACCGTGTCCATCACGATCAACGGCTGGTCGATGCGCCTGTCCGCGGGCCAGTTCGTGAGGGTCTCGGTGCCGCCGGGGCCGGTGAGCGTCGTCGTTGACCACTACGCGGCCTTCCTCAGTCCCAAGCCGCGCCTTGAGTTCGTCATGCAACCCGGCCAGGTGGTCCCGGTGTTCTACCGCGCCTCGATCCTGAACGGCGACCCGGGGGCTCTGAGCATAGGAAAGCACCACGGCATGTCCCGAACCGAGAAGGGATCGCTGATCTTCGTGCTGGTGGTGCTGTTGCATATTCTCGTCGCTGGCGTGGTGCCGTTGTTGATTATCTTGAGCCGGGGGATGCCTGAGTAGCCCGCCGGTGCCCCTGCTGCTTGCGGGTGCGGCCTACGGGCGGGGACATTGCGCGCGTAGGGGTGCGGATCCTTCCCTACGGGGGCATCCTGCGCGTTCGGGGACAGGATTCCGGTCCCCGACGGCGTCGAAGGTCCCCGGCCGTAGAGAAATGTCCCCGGACGCGTGGAAGGCCCCCGGTGGGTGGTGCCAGATGTCCCCGGCGGCGTGACGCTTCTAGGCGCCAAGCTCCTCGGCGACCATGGCCATCTCCTCGTCGGCACGGCGGCGCAGCTCACGGTGACGCGTCCAGGAGGCCAGCGAGACCTCGGTGATGGCGTCCACCAGCAGGAAGGCCCCCACGGCCGCCATCCCGCCCGGGATGCTGCCGGTCGAGCGACGACGGCGCACGGCGGCCCCCACGAGGGCCCCGCCCAGACCCGCCTCGAGCAGCGCGGCACCCCGCACCGCCCACGGCTTGTCCGTCACCGTGCGCACATAGCCCTGCCAGAAGGCCGAGCCCGGGGTGGAGGGGTCAGCCAGCAGCAGGCCCACGCTGCGGCCCACCGCGTTGGACAGCCCGCGCGGCTCGTGCACGACGACGCCGGGAACCTCCACCGGCGCCAGGCGGCCGGTGAGGACCTCCAGCACCCAGTCGGGCAGGCCCAGGGCATCAAGCATGGCGGCGAATCCGTCAATGCCGGGCTTGACGATGGCGGCGGCCGCGGCCTCCAGGTCCGCGCCCGGGACGGCGTCAACGATCCCCGACGCATCGGTCAGGTCGGCCAGCAGCTCATCCACCAGGGACCTCAGGGCCGGGCCGGGCTCCTTGACCCCGCCCCACACGTAGCGTGACGTCATGCCCCAGGAGAAGACGGCGTCGTCGTCGGGGTCCCCGGTGGGGATGGCGCGGATGGACATGTCCTCGGAGTCGGAGGTCAGCACCAGGGCCGGCAGGGACTCCTCGTCCCAGCCGAAGGTGCCCAGCTCGGTGCCCTCACCGGAGTACATGACGATGCGGCGGTCCAGGCTCGGCGTCGAGGCCACCGCCAGGGGGCGCTCCAGCAGGGTGGCCTGCAGCGGCACCATGTATGCGCTCATCGGGGAGATCACCACGGTGCGGGCACTGGCCGAGCCGTGGTGGGAGATCGAGGGCAGCTCGACGTCGTCGGGCAGGGCGTTGAAGGTCGCCGGGCCCACGGCGACGTCGGCCGTGAACTGCCGGGCCAGGGACTCCACGAGCTCACTGACGCTCGGGCCGGGCACAACGCCCCCGCGCGAGGGCGGCGTCACCGCGACCCGGCCCTCGACGTCGGTCATGAGGGTCAGGCTCAGCAGGTGGGTGGTGGCCGGGAACCACTCCAGGCGCACGACCACCCCTCGCTCGGCGAAGGCGTCGGCGACCGCCTCCGGCGTCGTGCCCGGCGCGATGAGCACGCCGTCGGTGCGGTTCCAGCGCTGCGAAGCGTCCTGGGCCATGGGGACCTCCTGTGGATCGGATGCGGCCCATTGTGTCAGCAACGGGGCCGTCATGGGGAAGTGTAAACCGGGCGCATTTCCTGCCGGGGCGGCCGGAACCGTCGGATCCGGTGGATCGGCCGGCTTGACCGGCGCAGTCGGGGGACGGCCGGCCCTGAGCGGCGGGGTCAGCTGCCGGCGCCGGCGGCCCGACGCCGCAGGCGGTCGACCTCGTAGAGGCTGATACCCGTGGCCACGGCCGCGTTGAGGGACTCCACGCTGCGGCTGATCGGCACCGAGGCCAGCACGTCGCAGGTCTCGCGCACCAGGCGGGACAGGCCCGCGCCCTCCGCGCCGGTGACCAGCACCAGGGGTGAGTCGGCCAGGGTGAGGTCCTCGACGACCGTGCTGCCCGAGCCATCCAGGCCGACGACGAAGCAGCCCTCCTTCTTCAGCTGCTCCAGGGAGCGCACGAGATTCGTCTCGCGGGCCACGCGCACTCGGGCGGCGGCGCCGGCCGACACCTTCCACACGGTGGCGTTGACGCCCACCGAGCGGCGCTCGGGGATGATGACGCCGTCGGCCCCGAAGGCTCCGGCGCTGCGCAGGACCGCGCCCAGGTTGTGGGGGTCGGTCACCTGGTCCAGGGCCACGAGCAGCGGCGTGCGGCCCAGGGCGCGGGCGCGCTCCAGCAGGTCGCGGGCGGTGGTGTACTCGTAGGCGGGCACCTCGATGGCCACGCCCTGGTGGGTGGCGGAGTCGGTCAGGGCGTCCAGGTCCAGCTTGGTGGTCTCCAGCACTGGGGCGCCCAGCAGGGCGGCGCGGCGCACCACGGCGCCCAGGCGCTCGTCGGACTGGGAGGAGACCGCCATGAAGACCCGGGTGATGGGCACCGAGGCGTAGGCGGCCTCGGCCACAGCGTTACGTCCGCACAGGATCTCGTGGCCCTCGGGCACATCGAAGCGGCGCTTGATCTTCTCCAGCTGCTTGGCGCGAGTGGGCTGGGCGGCCCGGGACTCGGCGCGGGCCTTCGCCCGGGCCTTGGGGTGGCCGACGCGGTTCTCCGCGCGCGGGGTGGGGCCCTTGCCCTCCAGGCCCTTGCGGCGCTGGCCGCCCGAGCCCTTCGTGGGGCCCTTCTTCGAGCCGGGGCGGCGCTTGGCGCCGGGGTACTGCTCGTTGCCGGGCATCCGGCCTCCTGTTCGTGACGGTACGAGTTGATGCGAAAGAGTCTGCGAAAGAGTCGTAGGTGGTGGGCGGGCCGCTCAGGCCAGGTGCCAGCGGGCGCCCGAGGGGGAGTCCTCGACGACGACGCCGGCCCCGGTCAGCTTGTCGCGCAGGGCGTCGGCGCGCGCCCAGTCCTTGGCGGCACGGGCCTGGGCCCGCTCGGCGAGGTCGTGGCGGATGAGACGGTCGAGGGCCTCCATGGCGGCGCCGCCCTGGGAGGAGCCGGCGCCGTCGAGCACCCGGGCGCGCCAGGGCTCGGCCAGCGGGTCCAGGCCCAGGACGTCGAGCTGGGAGCGCAGGTCCAGGGCGAGGCCGGTCACCGAGGCGCACAGGTCGTCGTCGGCCCCCTGGCCGCCGCTCGGGGCGGCCTGGGTGAGGGCCACGTTGAGGGCTTTGAGGGTGGCGTGGACGACCGCCATGGCGCCGGCCAGGTTGAGGTCCTCATCCATGGCGGCGGTGAACTCGGCCGGCAGGGTCCGGGCGCGCACCTGCTCGGCGGGGGCGTCGACGGGGTTGGCGTCCTCGCCGTCGCAGAACTCGTAGGCCCGCAGGATCGCGCCGGACAGTCGCTCCCACAGGGCGGCGGCGTCGGCCAGGGTCTCCTCGGAGAACTCCACGGTGGAGCGGTGGTGGACGGTGCCCAGGGCCAGGCGCAGCACGGCGGCGTCGTAGCGCTTGAGCAGCTCGGCCACCACCAGGGAGTTGCCCAGCGACTTGCTCATCTTCTCGCCCTTGATGGTCACCCAGGCGTTGTGGACCCAGTGGCGCGCGAAGCCCCAGCCGGCGCCGTGGGACTGGGCCTGCTCGTTCTCGTGGTGGGGGAAACGCAGGTCGATGCCGCCGCCGTGGATGTCGAAGGTCTCGCCCAGGTAGCGGCGCGACATGGCCGAGCACTCCAGGTGCCAGCCGGGCCGGCCCCGGCCCCAGGGGGCGTCCCAGGCGGCGTCGGCCGGCTCGGTGGGCTTGGCGGCCTTCCACAGGGCGAAGTCGCGCGGGTCGCGCTTGTCGGCCTCGACGTCGTCATCGAGCTGGGACTCGTCCTCGGTGGTGGCCAGGTCCTCCAGTCGCTGGTTGGTGAGGGAGCCGTAGCCGGGCAGGGAGCGGACGTCGTAGTAGACGTTGCCGGACTCTCCGACGTAGGCGTGGCCGGCGTCCAGCAGGCGCTGGACCAGGTCGATCATCTCGGGGATGTGGCCGGTGGCGCGCGGCTCATAGGTGGGGGCGTCCACGCCCAGGGCACGGTAGGCGGCGTCGAACTCCCGCTCGAAGCGCTGGGCCCAGGCCCACCACGGCACCGGCGGCTCGGCTGCGGCCGACTTGCTGAGGATCTTGTCGTCAATGTCCGTGACGTTGCGGATGAGGCGGACCTCCTGGCCGCCGCGCTCGAGCCAGCGGCGCAGGACGTCGAAGGCGATGCCGCTGCGCATGTGGCCGATATGGGGCGAGCCCTGGACGGTGGCACCACACAGGTAGATCGTCACCAGGCCGGGGGTGGCCGTGGGGGCCAGCGGCACGATCGCGCGGGCGGCGGAGTCGTACAGGCGCAGGGCTGGCTCGCCCGCTCGGGCGGCGGAGTCGGCGGGGCCCGCGGACTCAGGGGACTCAGTGGGAGTGATGCTCACAGGCACAGGCTACCTGGCCGCCCGCCACCGGTGTCTACCAGGACCAGGACTTTTTCCCGAGGTGCCCGACGTCGGGGTCGTGCCTTAGTCCTCGTAGTCGGAGGGTGAGGGGTACGACCTCGAGGGCTAACCCACGACCGGGCGAACGGCGTTGGGCCGCGGGTAGACCAGGGCTGTGGCGACGGCGAGCAGGCCCTCAGTGCGGCCCAGGAAACCCAGGTGGTCGGTGGTGGTGGCGCAGAAGGAGACCCGGGCGGAGGCGGCCTCGGACAGCGCCCGGGAGGCCTCGGCGGAGCGGGCGGCCACGCGCGGGCGCTCGCCCACGAGCTGGACGGCGATGTTGCCGATCTCGAAGCCGGCCTCGCGCACCCGGCGGGCGGCCTCGCTCAGGAGCGCAGTCCCGGAGGCCCCCTTCCACTGGGGCTCGGCGGTGCCGAAGTTCGAGCCCAGGTCGCCCAGTCCGGCGGCCGAGAACAGGGCGTCGCAGCAGGCGTGGGCGACGACGTCGCCGTCGGAGTGACCGGCAAGGCCCACCTCGCCGGGCCACTCCAGGCAGGCCAGGTGCATGGGGGTGCCCGAGTCGGGGGCGGCGAAGGCGTGCACGTCGGTGCCGATGCCGGTGCGCGGCAGGAACTGGGCGATCTGGTCCAGGGCGATCGTGGCTGGGCCGGCGGCGTGGCGGGCCCGGGAAGGTGCCGGGGCCTGTGAGTCAGGGGCGGCGGGTGCGGCGTCACCGGGGACGACGTCGGTGGAGGTGGCGTCCATGGGCTGAGCAACGTGGGATGACTGGTCTGGCTGGCGTGCGGACATGGGGCCGTGTCTACCAGATGGGACCTGGCCGCGTTCTGAGCGGCCCGGCCGATCGTCGTCGGCCCGGTCTGGTGGAGGGGCGCGGCAGGATGAGGAGACGACGTGCGGGTGGAGAGTTGTCCCCGTAGCCCTCCAAGCCGGGCGCCGTTACGTTGCCGTCATGATTATCTGGCGTGGCTGGGGCATTCTCAGCGTCTTCATCACTTTACTGGTGGCGGGCATTGTGGGGTCGACCTTCCAAGCGTTTCTTGGCAGCGGCAACACGTCGGTCTTTTTCGGGTATGGACTCGGGCTCGTCCTGGCTGGGGTGGCCAACTACTTCTTCGGGCGTCAGGTGAATGAGCTTGCTCCCGCCAGGAAGATCGAGGCGTTCAAGGACCAGATGCGCCACGAGATGTGGGACCGCGTGGCTCACGGGTCCTTTCAGGTGGGGCCGGGAGCGCCTCCGCCGGCAAACCGCGACGAGGCGCATCAGCAGGTCGAGCACGTCGTCGAGCAGGCGAGTGCGAACGCTGCGAAGGGTCTCCGTAACATCCACTCCGTTTTCTTCATCCCGGTCCAGTGGATCGGAGCGGTCGAGGGCGTGCTGGGAGTGGTCCTGATCGTGCTGTCGGTCGTGATGTCCTTCTCCGGCTGATCTCCGGCTGAGCAGCCCTCACGGGCGCGATTCCACCGACGGGGCTGGCCTGCGTTGAAGCGGGCTATTGCGCTGCTGGTCAGAGGAGCAGGGCAGTCAGCCGACCTGCTGCGAGCCGATGCGGCGTATCAGGTGCGGGGTTGGTGTTGTCTTCTGGTGGGGTGTGAGGCCTGTGGTGGTGTAGTGCACGAGGTTGGGGTGCTATTGGGGGAGGGTTGGGTGTACTGCATGGGGGTCGGGGGTTCGTGCAGTATGGATAACCCTTGGTCATTGGATCCCAGCCCTCGTTGAGTAAGGCCTGGCCGGCAGGTGGCTGGGCCGGCCCCGACGTCGTCTCAGGACAAGCGGCTCCCGACCCTCGTGGAGTACGGATTTTCAGGTCGGGTGCGGAGCCACAGGTGCGCGAATGCGACCTCAATCCACAGGGCTGGTCGCAGTGGGTGACCCGCGCCGTCGCAGTGCGCAACCTTGAGATATGACTCCGCGACCTTCAGCCCCCGGCACTGTCTCCGATCTGCGCCCGCGTCTGCTGCACACATCGCGCCGCTCCCGCCGCGGCTGTCTTCCCTCGCGTTCGTGGATCCGTTTGGCCCGTGGATACTACTGGCTGCCGGATCGTGATGCTGAGCGCTGGCAGCATCGTTACACCCTGTCGTTGGCGCGGGCTGTGGTTGCCCAGCGCACCCAGTTGTCCACGGCCTATCTGTCGCACACATCAGCGGCTCTGGCGCTTGAGCTCGACATGTTCTCCCAGGAGCCCGATGTCTATCTCGCGGTGTCCAGTGCCCCGAACCAGGTCCATACCGTTCTACCCCGTATCTGGGTTCCGGCCCGTGGTACACCCTCGCTGATCTCCGAGGGGCCCTCGGACTCTTCTGGGTGCCGGGACGTTCATTTGTGGCGACGCCGTCTTGGGCTGATGCCGCATGAGGTCGAGTCCGTGGGAGAGACGGTGACGACGACGGCGGTGCGCACGGCCTATGACTGCGCCTTCGACGAGCCAGCGCACAACGCGCTCGCCATTGCGGACTCGGTGCTGCGTCGCTGTTGTCAACCGGACCGGGAGCGGCCCGAGTTGTGTTTGGAGGCGATTGATCGAGTGAGGCAGGAGTGGGCCCGTACGCTCAAGCGTGAGCCGAGACGCCGCGGGGTGGCTCAGGCCCGGGCGGTGCTGGGGCTGGCGACGCCGTTCTCCGAGTCGGCGCTTGAGAGCGCAGTGCGGTGGCTGGTCCTGGTTCTGGGGCTGCCGATCCCGCAGGTGCAGTACCCCGTCGATACTTCCGAGGGGCGTTGGTGGGTGGATATGTGCTGGCCGGACAGGAGACTCGTCGTTGAGGCTGACGGCAGGAAGAAGTACCAGGGGGCTGAGGACCTGTGGAAGGAGAAACGGCGCCAGGATGGGATTGAGTCGCAGGGGTGGACGGTGCTGCGCGTGTCCTACGGAGACATGATGCGTCCAGACCAGCTCGGCGCCAAGATTCTGACGAAGTTCCCTCCTGCGGAGGTCTCGCGCCTCCGGCCCCGGCAGGAGTTGGAATGGGCGGGTATGCGTCTGGAGACCTGTCTGCGTGAGGCCTCGTTGCTGGGGCAACGGCTTCCCCGAGGGTCGGCTGAGCTTGGTCTATGAAGCACGGGCAGCCGCCGTTGACCGTCGGAGTACATGTGAGGCTGCGTGCTCTCAGATGGAGTCTGTTGATCTCGCAGTGCCGGCAGGACGCCAGATGGGGCGAGGAGCTGCGGGCGCGGGGGTTGGTGTTGTCTTCCAGTGGGGTGTGAGGCCTGTGGTGGTGTAGTGCACGAGGTTGGGGTGCTATTGGGGGAGGGTTGGGTGTACTGCATGGGGGTCGGGGGTTCGTGCAGTATGGATAACCCTTGGTCATTGGATCCCGGCCCTCGTGGAGTAAGGCCTGGCCGGCAGGTGGCTGGGCCGGCCCCGACCTTGTTTCAGGGCAGGCGCCAGTCCACGGGCGCGGCCCCCATCTCGGTGAGGATCGTGTTGGCGCGGCTGAAGGGGCGCGAGCCGAAAAACCCGCGCGAGGCCGACAGCGGGGACGGGTGCGGCGAGGCGATGATGGGGGTCTGCCCCAGCATCGGGGTGAGCGACTGCGCCGGCCGCCCCCACAGGATCGCCACGAGCGGGCCGCCGCGCTCCACCAGGGCCTCGATCGCCCGCTGCGTCACCTTCTCCCAGCCCCAGCCCTTGTGCGAGGCCGGCGCCCCCGGGCGAACGGTGAGCACCCGGTTGAGCAGCATGACGCCCTGCTGGCACCACGGCGTCAGGTCCCCCGATGTCGGCCTGGGCACGCCCAGGTCGCTGACCAGCTCGCGGAAGATGTTCTCCAGGCTGCGCGGGGGCTTGACGCCGGGCGCCACCGAGAAGCTCAGCCCCATGGGGTGACCCGGGGTGGGGTAGGGGTCCTGGCCGACGATGAGGACGCGCACGTCATCCATCGGGTAGGTGAAGGCGCGCAGCACGTCGGTGCCCGCTGGGAGATACCCGACGCCGGAGGCCACCTCCTGGCGCAGCCGCTCCCCGATCTCATGGACCGTGGGCTCCACGGGGGCCAGGGCGCTCGCCCAGGAGGGATCGATGATCTCAGACAGGGGCTTGGCGGAAGTCACGCCATGAGCCTAATGGCCCATCGGCAGCACCTGCAGGATCTTGTCGGGCCGGATACCGCGGCCGTGTGAGCCGGACGTGGTGAGCAATACCCGACGAATGACGCTCGGACCGGTATCTTGTGGGCGTGAGCAACTATGACTACCCCGAGGACGAGTTCGACGTCGGCGATGATGACGGCCCGGTTCCCGTGGGCGTGCACCGGGCCCAGGTGCCCAGGTGGCGCAGCTGGGTGCCGCTGCTGGCGATCATCGTCATTGTCCCGGCGCTCGCCTGGGGCGCGGTGACGCTGTTCCTCAACGGCTCGGGAGGCTCCGGCTCGTCGGACGCGGTCTCCTCCTCTCAGCCCGCCCAGGGCGGCCAGGCCGGTGGCAACAAGAACGCGGACAAGAACGCGGACAGTGCGAACAACAAGGCCGGCGCCGCCTCGGCCAAGCCCAGCGCCTCGGCCAGCGCCTCCGGCAACGTGGACTTCACCACCAGGGTCACGGTGTCCAACGGGACGAATACCGAAGGCCTGGCCAAGGGGGCCAGCGAGAAGCTCACCAACGGCGGCTTCACGGCGGTGGAGGTCATCCCCGGGATCTATGAGGGTGAGGAGCCGGCCAAGTCGACGATCTACTTCAGTACCCCGGAGGCCCGTTCCGCCGCCGAGGAGATCGGCAAGCGCCTGGGGGTCAGCAATGTGACGGAGGGGACCGAGGAGAACACCCAGGGCGCCCCGATCGCTGTCATCCTGCGTGATGACTACAAGCCGCAGTAGAGGGGCATGAGGCCACTGGCGCTTCTTGGGCGTCGTCGGTTCCTGACTCTCGCCGCGGCGGTCCCGCTCACCGCCGCCGCGGCCCTCTGGGGCGGGGCTCATCTGATGGGCACCGGTCGCCGCGCCCCGACTCTGCTCAGCGGCGGCCTCATTGTGGGCGGGGGCGGGGCCCTGTACCCCCTGGCCCCGGGTCACACGGTTGCCTACGTCTCGGGGACCCGCCTGCCCCAGGCTCCCGAACCGTGGGGCTTGACCACCTCGCAGCAGAGCGCCCTGGCCCGTCAGGCGCTCGCCCGCCGCAAGACGGCCCGTCTCCCTCAAGGCCGGTGGGCGGACCTGGCCGACGGCGCCCTGACCGATCTGCTGGCCCTGACCGGACCCGCGTTCATGCCCGACCCGCCCCGCCCCGCCGGTCCTGCTGTCGCGTCGGCCCGGCTGACGGCGTCTCCGGCTCCCGTCCCCACTGCCGGCGCTGCCTCCGCCGCCTCTGGGAGCGCCGGCCTGGAGGGCCGCGACTCGCGCGAACCCCTCCCGCAAGGGGCGGAGGTCTTCCCGCAGGGCGCGGTCGTGGCGGCGCCCGTGAGCATCTGGCGCTACGTCTGGCCCCGGGACGCCGCCTTCGCCGCGGCCGCCCTCAGCGCGGTGAACCTGACCGGCGAAGCGCTGGGCGTCCTGGGCAACCTGGCGTCCTGGCAGCGGGCCGACGGCGGCTTTGAGGCCCGCTACACCAGCAGTGGCCGAGTGCCGGACCACCGCCCGGCTCAGGCCGACGGCGCCGGGTGGTTCCTGTGGGCTGCGGGCCGGCTCCTGGCCGACGGCGTTTCCGCCGCCGACCTGCGTGACCGCCTGGGGGCACCTCTGGTGCGCGCCGCCTCCCGGCTCCTGGAGATCACGGACACGCCCTCCCACCTGCCCGCGGCCTCGCCCGACTACTGGGAGGTCGCCGAGACGGTGCTCACCCTGGGCACGGCCGCCCCGGTGCTTCTGGGGCTGGAAGCGGCGACAGCGCTGACCCGGGCCGGGATCGACCTCGGCGGCCCCGCTCAGGCCCTGGCCGACCGGGTGGCGGCGGTGCGCAGCGCCATGGAGCGCAACTTCGCCCCCGCCTGGGGCCGCCACCTGCGGCGCGACGACGTCGATGCCACCATCGCCCTGGTCCTGCCGCCCTTCACCCAGCCGCTGACCGGGGCACGAGCGGTGCGGCAGACGGCGACCGAGCGCATGCGCCGCCCCGCCGGGGGGCTCGCTCCGGGAGCGGGCTGGCGTGATGACGGCGTGTCCTGGACGCCGGAGACCGCCCTCATGGCCTGGTCGGCACTGTCCCTGGGGATGGAGGAGGAGGGAACCCGGCTGCTGGCGTGGCTGGAGGCGCACCGCACCGCTGCCGGAGCCCTGCCGGAGAAGGTCTTGGCCGACGGCGCCCCGGCGGGGCCCGCGCCCCTGGCCTGGACCTGTGCACTCATCCTGCTGGCCACCGCCTCACGGCCCGCAGACCCGCCCTCCTGACCCGGGCGGCGGCCCCGAGGACACGACCGGCTGCCGGACCTCCCGCTGGACCACCCGCGGGCCCGGCGGGATTCCCTGCTTCGCCGTCGGAGGATTCAGTGCCGATGAGAACTGAGCTCCTTGCACTCAAGGGCTGAGAGTGCCAGCATTGCGGTTAGCACTCGGGCACCTCGAGTGACAAAGCATCCTTGAATGCACCAAGTTCATCCAGGCTGGAACGTGAGGGCCGGCGTCGGGCGTGACGTGAACGCCCGGGACCGACCCGTCCGTCGCGGGCACGAACCGGCCGCCCCTACCACGCAGTGGAGGAAACTCAATGTCCAAGATCATCGCCTTTGACGAGGAGGCCCGCCGCGGCATGGAGCGCGGCCTCAACACCCTCGCCGACACCGTCAAGGTCACCCTGGGCCCCAAGGGCCGTAACGTCGTGCTCGACAAAAAGTGGGGCGCCCCCACGATCACCAACGACGGCGTGACCATCGCCAAGGAGATCGAGCTCAAGGAGCCCTACGAGAAGATCGGCGCCGAGCTCGTCAAGGAGGTCGCCAAGAAGACCGACGACGTCGCGGGTGACGGCACCACCACCGCCACCGTCCTGGCCCAGGCCCTGGTGCGTGAGGGCCTGCGCAACGTCGCCGCCGGCGCCAACCCGATCGCCGTTCGCCGCGGTATCGAGAAGGCCGTCGCGGCCGTCGTCGAGCGCCTGCTGGCCGACGCCAAGGAGGTCGAGACCCAGGAGGAGATCGCGGCCACCGCCTCCATCTCCGCCGCCGACGAGCAGATCGGTGCCTTCATCGCCGAGGCCCTGGAGAAGGTTGGCCACGAGGGTGTCGTCACCGTCGAGGAGTCCAACACCTTCGGCCTCGAGCTCGAGGTCACCGAGGGTATGCGCTTCGACAAGGGCTTCATCTCCCCCTACTTCGTCACCGACCCCGACCGCCAGGAGGCCGTCCTGGAGGACGCCTACGTCCTGCTGGTCGAGTCCAAGATCTCCAACGTCAAGGACCTGCTCCCGCTGCTGGAGAAGGTCATGCAGACCGGCAAGCCGCTGGCCATCATCGCCGAGGACGTCGAGGCCGAGGCCCTGGCCACCCTCGTCGTCAACCGCATCCGCGGCACCTTCAAGTCCGTGGCCGTCAAGGCCCCCGGCTTCGGTGACCGCCGCAAGGCGATGCTGCAGGACATGGCCATCCTCACCGGCGGTACGGTCATCTCCGAGACCGTCGGCCTCAAGCTCGAGAACGCCACCCTGGAGGACCTGGGCCAGGCCCGCAAGGTCGTCGTCACCAAGGACGACACCACCCTGGTCGAGGGCGCCGGCGACAAGGAGGCCATCGAGGCCCGCACCGCCCAGATCCGCATGGAGATCGAGAACTCCGACTCCGACTACGACCGCGAGAAGCTCTCCGAGCGTCTGGCCAAGCTGGCCGGCGGCGTGGCCGTCCTCAAGTCCGGTGCCGCCACCGAGGTGGAGCTCAAGGAGCGCAAGCACCGCATTGAGGACGCCGTGCGCAACGCCAAGGCCGCCGTCGAGGAGGGCATCGTCGCCGGTGGTGGCGTCGCCCTGCTCCAGGCCGCCGAGGTCCTCGACACCCTCAAGCTCGAGGGCGACGAGGCCACCGGTGCCGCGATCGTCAAGGTCGCCGTGGAGGCCCCGCTCAAGCAGATCGCTGCCAACGCCGGCCTCGAGGGCGGCGTGGTCGTGGACCGCGTGCGCAACCTGCCCACCGGTGAGGGCCTCAACGCCGCCACCGGCGAGTACGTCAACCTGCTGGCCGCCGGCATCGCTGACCCGGTCAAGGTGACCCGCTCCGCCCTGCAGAACGCCGGTTCCATCGCCGGTCTGTTCCTGACCACCGAGGCCGTCGTGGCCGACAAGCCTGAGCCCCCGGCCGCCCCGGCCGACGGCGGCGCCGGCGACATGGGTGGCATGTACTGATCGACGCGACTGCTGACGAGCCAGTCATCACCCGGTAGCCCGGCCGCGATGTCGGCCGGTCCCGGAACCACGGCGGGCCGTCTCTCACACACGTGAGGGGCGGCCCGCCGCCGTATCCGTACCTGTCCGTACTGAGCGGGTCGGCTGGGCCTGTGTGGTCAGCTCGTGTGGCGCACACGCTGAAGCGGGAGGCGGCACAGTCCTCGCCGGCCCGCTGTGAGCACCTCCTACCAGCCGCCCAGGGGCGCCGAGCCGGCGGCCGGTGCGGGTGCCGGTGCAGGAGCGGGAGCCGGCGTCGGGCCGGTGAAACGTCCCTGGTTGGAGGTCTCGGCGTCGTCGTAGCACACGGCGGCGTTGTCCAGGGCCAGGCTGATCTGATCGAGGTTGGACTGCACCTGGAGCTGGGTGAGGTGCCAGTCGGCCGCGCAGGCGGCCATGGAGTCCGATGCGGTCCCGGTCCAGCAGGACTGGAGCAGGCCGATGTCTCCCCGCATGCCGTCGACCTCGGTCTGGATCGTCGCGATGCGGGTACGGGTTCGGGCGGCGGTGTCGGCCACCGCGGCGGTATCGACGGAGTAGGCGGGCATGAGGGGCGTCCTTTCGTGAGAGGCGGCCCGAGGGCCGTGCGCGGTGTGCTGGTGGTGCACTGACGTGCGCGCTGTGCCTCTCACGGTAGGGGCCCGGCCGGCGGCGTACCGGGCGAGGAGCCGGCCCTGTGGAGTGGGCCTGCAGATCGTGGCCTGTGGCCCCGCAGACGGCGGGTCGTCCCTGAGAGAAGGGCCTGCCGGGCGCCTCAGAGGTTCCCGGCGCCGTCGTCGATGATCTCCTCGGTGATGGGAGCGATCTCGCCGGTACGGGCCTCGCGCAGCTCCTTGGCCTCCTGGGTCTTGGCTCGCAGCTTCTCGGTGAGCTTGTCCCGCTCGGCCTGGACCCGGGCGCGGCGGTCCTCGGCGTCGTCGGAGCGGTTGCGCGAGCACATGAGCAGGTCCAGGTCCGCGATGCAGGACTCCATGGAGGCGGTGTGCGCCATCGCCTCCTCCCCGTCCTTGTCCTCGCGACCCTCGCCCCGCTCAGCGGGTGCATCGACGGGGTGGCGCGCTGAGGCCACGGCCGGGATCCCGCGGGCGGGGGTACGCGGCGAGGGGGCGCTCGATGGGGAGGCGGATGAGGACGGAGCCTCCGGCGATCCTGAGGACGCCATGGAGGCCGGGGAGGCGGGCGGCGTCGCGGTCGAAGCCGTCACCGTGGATCGCAGGGCCCTGAGCGCGGTTGAGTCCAGGCGCAGGGTGTCGCCGTCCCGGGCGGGGCCGGTCGTGGGGTCCTTGACGGGCAGCGCTTGGAGGCCCAGCGGAGGGGTACGGGGGGCGCGTTCGGCGGTCTCGTCCGGCTGCTCGGCAGCCCCGGGAGCGAGGTCTTCGACAGCGGTGGGGCTGGCCGATAAGGCCACCGGGGCGGGGTGCGCCGGTTCCTGCGCGGCTGCGGCCTCCAGGACCGCCGGATCGGCCTGCGCTCCCCGCTCCTCGGCGAGCTTGGTGAGTTTCTCATGGAGACGCCGCTGCTCGGCTGACAGGTTCTCCCGGGCCGGGTGCTCCCAGCGCTCGCCCAGTGGGGAGTGGAAGAGGTGCTCACGGTCCAGGAGCCGGGAGACGATCGTCAGGCGGCCGCGCAGGTACTCCTCCACGGGGATGTGGGAGTACTCCTCACGCAGAAGCCGCACGTACTCGGTGTAGGTCTGGGGGTCCACGGCCAGGGTTCCCAGGTCGGCGTCGATGAGGGCCTGGGCGTCGATGTCGTCATCGGCGAGCATGTGCCGCTTGAGGTTGACGATGAGGCTGCACACCCGCTTGACCGTCTCCATCGGGACACCCAGGTGACGCAGGTCGGCCTCAGCGAAGGCTGCCGAGGCGGTCTCGTCCTCGCCGCCGTTGCCGCGGATGACCTCCTCGACGTCGGAGGAGAAGACGCAGCCGTGGTACCAGCAGGCGATCCGCATGATGTCCGGGTTGTGCGACTCCTCGGCCAGCTCATCGACCCGCGCGAGCATGTCGATGAGGTGGCGAAGGTTGTGGAAGCGACGATCCGGTGTGGACCAGCGCTCAATGAGGAGCTCGCCGGCGGAGCCGATCGCCTCTGGGGGCTGCGTGGCGCCGATCGCCTTCACCGAGCGGGTGAAGGCGGGCAGAAGCCATTGCGGTGCTTCGATAACACCCATGGGTCAGTCTCCGTGTTGGAAATGGAACGCGTGCCATCGTAGGACTGTCCTCGCCGTGACGTCGACGTGACACAGTGTCTGGCGTGCCACTCTTGTCATTCTCCCCGGCTGACGGCCTCCCGGAGGTGTGGCGGGGCCTACCAGGCCGGTGCGGGCGGCAGCTCGATGTGGACGGTGGCGCCGCCGCCGGGGGTCTGGAGCATCTGGACCGTGCCTTTGTGAGCGGCCACGATCCCCAGCACGATCGCCAGTCCCAGGCCGGAGCCCCCGGTCTCCCGGTTGCGGGAGGTGTCTGAGCGGTAGAAGCGCTGGAAGACCTTCTCGGCCGCCTCCGGTGGCACGCCGTGGCCGTGGTCGCGGACCTCGACGACGACGACTGGCTGCGCCGTCGGGTTGGCGCGCGGGGGCGCCATGCCGATGGCGATCTCCACCGGCGTCCCGGAGGGGGTGTGGCGCACCACGTTGCCCAGCAGGTTGGTGAGGATCTGGGAGAGGCGGTCGCGGTCACCGATGACCTGGAGCGAGGGGGCCTCCTTGCCGGCGGCCTCGTCGCGGGGGTCGAGGGGGATGAGTCCGCAGTCGCGCTCGGGGGCCAGCACCATCATGTCGCTCAGGGCCCCGGCGGCCAGGTCGGTGAGGTTGACCGGCTCCATGGACATTTCCCGGCCCTCGTCGATCCGGGCCAGCTGGAGGAGGTCATCGACGAGGCGCCCCATCCGGTTGGACTCGGTCTCGATGCGCCCCATGACCTCACCGGTCTTGTTCGCCGGCACCCCGCCCATCCGGTATAGCTCGCCGTAGCCGCGGATCGCGGCCAGGGGGGTGCGCAGCTCGTGGGAGGCGTCGGAGACGAAGCGCGTCATCCGCTCCTGGGCCACGACCTGGGCGGCGAAGGAGCTCTCGTTCTGGGTGAGCATCGTGTTGATCGCCCGCTGCAGGGAGCCGACCTCCGTGGTGCGCGGCTCGGTGACCAGGATGCGGGCGGACAGGTCGCCGTGGGCGATCCGGGCGGCCACGCCCTCGATCTGGCGCAGGGAGCGGAACGAGCGGTGAACCAGGTAGGTGGCGAAGACGGCGCCCACCGAGATGATCGAGACGTCAGCCAGGGCCACCACGAGGCGGGTGCGCTCGACGGTCTCCATGACGTCGCTCAGCGGGAGGGCCAGGGCCACGGCGCCGGTGTACTCGCCGGTGTTCTGGTCCCGGATGAGCAGGGTGATCATCCGCCACTGGTGGCCGGGCTGATCGGAGTTGACCGTCGTGATCGGGAAGTCGTTCTTGTCCGCGTGGGCCAGGGCGCGCCGGTAGTCCAGGCCCTTGATCTGGGGGCGGCCGTAGGTGGCGGCGGTGTCCGGGGAGATCCACTCCCCGTTGCGGCTGGGGTCGAGGTACTCGGCCTTGACGTAGTAGTTCGAGGGGAAGGTGGTGCTGCTGGTCCCTCCTTCGCGGATCTGGGCCAGTCCTTGGCTTCCGATGGCCACCGAGGTGGTGCGCAGCTGGCTGTCGATCTGGCCCATCATGTGGCTGTAGAGCAGTGAGGTCACCACGAAGGAGACGACGATGAGCCCGATGGCCAGCAGACCGGTGGTCATGAGGGTCAGGCACGTGCGCAGCGGCATCGCCTGCCACGGCCGCTGAATCGCGGTGATCGGGTGCCATCGGCCCCGTTTGATCGGGCGGTGCTGCTTACCGGACGACTTGGCCGGGCGCGTGCTCCCCCCACGCGCCGCCGCCATCACTCGGCCTTGGGTTCGCGGAGCATGTAGCCGACTCCGCGACGAGTCTGGATGAGCGGGGTGACGGGCTGGCCGTCAGCGCCCTGGATCTGGTCCACCTTGCGGCGCAGGTAGGAGATGTAGGACTCCACGATCGCGGCGTCACCGTTCCAGTCGTACTCCCAGACGTGGTCGAGGATCTGGGCCTTGGACACGACGCGCCCGGCGTTGAGCATGAGGTAGCGCAGGAGCTTGAACTCGGTGGGCGACAGATCCACCTCGACCTCGGCGCGGTACACCTCGTGGGCGTCCTCGTCCAGGACCAGGTCGGCCACGCGCACGACGCCGTCGTCCTGGTTCTCAATGGCGTGGGTGCGGCGCAGGATGGCGCGGATACGGGCGATGACCTCCTCCAGCCCGAAGGGCTTGGTGACGTAGTCATCGCCGCCGACGGTCAGGCCCTGAACCTTGTCGGCCATGTCGTCGCGGGCGGTCAGGAAGAGGATCGGGGTGGTCACGTCGCGCTCGCGCAGGCGTCGTGCCACGGTGAAGCCGTCCATGTCGGGCAGCATGACGTCGAGGACCACCAGGTCGGGAGACGTCTTCTCCACTGTCTTCAGTGCGCCGTTGCCGTCGCCCGCGATCGAGACCTCGAAGCCTGCGAAGCGCAGGGACGAGGCCAGCAGGTCGCGGATGTTGGGTTCATCGTCGACGACAAGGAGGTGAGCTTCGGTGCGGGACTGCTGGGAACGCTCCATGAGTCTCACCATTCCTTCAGTTTCTGGTCGTTTCCTGAACGACGTCCGAATGGTCGCTGTTGATAGGTCAAGTGGTTGGTGTGACCTCGTTCCAATTGTAGACCCAGGGAGTCTTGCAGTTCCCACAAAACGGGGGAACTGTGTGGTTGTCGGTTGAAGCGGGGCGATCGCCGGCGACTCCTCGGTAAGTCGGGCTGTGACATGAGACGGGGCGACGACATGTGTCGCCGCCCCGCCGTCGGGTCAGAGAAATCAGAGGAAGGCGAGAGGGTCGAAGTCCTCCAGAGGGATGATGCACACGCGTGGCAGCGGGATGGTGAAGGCCTTGACGTCACTCTCCAGGTCGTAGACCGTCAGGCCCTCGCCCTCCAGGGCGGCCAGCTGGGCGTTGAGGAACTCTCGGAAGCACAGGATCCCCACCTTGGCGCCGGCCTGCAGGAGCCGCTCGATGTGGGGGATGTAGTCGCCGTCGTGGCTGCCCAGCAGGACGTGGGCCTCCTGCCCGGACTCGGCCCGTTCGGCCAGCGCCTCCAGGGTGCGCTGAATACCGATGTCGACGACCTTCTCGTCGTTGCTGCCGGACCCGGCCAGCGGCACGGGGCGATAGTCCATGGCCAGGAGGGCCTGGATGAAGCTCATGGGCATATGGCCGCTGGTGGCGTTGAGGAAGAACAGGGCACGGGCCTCGTTCCCCTCGCCCTCGGCGGTGCCGGCGGAGGACAGTTCATCGCAGTATGCGAGGACTCGGTCCCAGCGGGGCCGCTCCTCAGGTTCGGGACGCCGCCCCAGCACACTCATGCCGAGAGTGGCGTCAATGTTCTCGCCATCGACGAGAAGATAAGTCGGTACGCTCATGAGGCTCATGCTACCGGTCACGGCGTCCACTAGCCTCCGGCGACGCTCGATGACACCGCACCGATACCGGTCTCCCCGTGCCGACGACGCCGTCGGGTGCGGTCTGCGCGACCGGGGACAAAACCTTCCCGGTGGGGACGATCGACGCCGTCGGGTGCGGAAATCCTGTCCCCGCAGGCGTGGGATGTCCCTGGCCGGGACGGACTGTCCCCGGGCGCGCGGAATGTCCCCGGCCGGGGCCCGTGTCGGCCCGGGGCGGCCCGGGTCGGCCTGTGTCGGCGGGCGTCGGCCGACGTCGAGGCGCACGAAGCCGCCCGGTACTCATCGGGATGATGAGTACCGGGCGGCCTACGGGGCTGAGGCGCCTAGGTAATGCGGCGAGGTCAGCTCAGTTCAGCTCAACTCAGTAGGAGGACGTCTCCTCGCCGGCCGGCTGACCCTGGTTCTTCAGGGCCGCGAAGGCGGCGTTGATCGCGTCGTCGTCACCGTCGGTGATCTGGGCGGGGGCCTGCTGCTGGGCGCCCGGAAGGGCCGGGTTCTGCCCGGACTTCAGGGCCGCCAGCCGGGCCTCGGCCTCCAGGCTGGCCCCGGAGGCCTCGAGCTCGGCGAACTGGGACTCCAGGGAGGAGCCGGCCAGCTCCATCTGCCCGGCGGCCTGGGCCTCGACCCGACGCACCTGGTCCTCGTAGCGAGACAGCTCGCTGGTGGGGTCCAGGACGTTGATGGAGCGGATGGCACCCTGCACCTTGACCTGGGCCTCGGCGGTCTTCTGGCGGGCGATGAGCTGGTCGCGCTTGGAGCGCAGCTCGCCGAGCTTGACCTCCATCTGCTGCAGGCCGGTCTTGAGCTGCTCGACGACCTGGCGCTGGGAGGCGATCATCGGCTCGGCGGCCTTGGCCTCGTTCTCCGCCGTGATCTGCTTGGTCAGCGCGATCTTGGCCAGTGAGTCCCACTTGTCCGCGCCGGCCGTGTCACCGCCGGAGCGCAGCTGGTCGGCCTTGCGGGAGGCGGCCAGGGCCTTGTTGCCCCAGTCCTTGGCCTCGGCGACGTCGGCGTCGTGGTCCTTCTCCGCCAGACGCAGGTTGCCGATCGTCTGGGCGACGGCGTCACGGGCCTCGGCGATGGACGCCGTGTAGTCCCGCACCAGCTGGTTGAGCATCTTCTCCGGGTCCTCGGCGCGGTCCAGGAGCGCGTTGATGTTGGCGCGGGTGAGCTGGGCGATGCGCCCCAGGATCGACTGCTTCTCAGCCATGGTTGTTCGTCCTTCCGTCGAGCTGCGACGTCGGTGTGGGCAGATAGTGGGCAGGTATGGACCCGGCGCTCGCCGGGTGGTCGCCAGGTGGTGGCCGGTGGGCCAGGCGAATCAGGCGTCATGATCGCAGGTCCCGGCGCTCGGCGTCATGCGGGCGGGGGCCGCATCGCTCAGGGCATGACTGGCGGGCGAGTGAGGCGGGCGGTCGGGAGGACGCGGCTCAGAAGTCGCCGCCGCCGTCGAAGAAGCCGCCGCCGCCACCCGAGAAGTCCCCGCCGCCGGAGAAGAAGCCGCCGCCTCCGCCCCAGTCGCTGTCATGGTGGTGGGAGCTCCAGCCGCCGTAGTTGTGGCCGCCGCCCAGCAGCAGCCCGCCCAGCAGTAGCGAGCCCAGGTCGAGCCCGCCGCCTGAGCGGCCGTAATCGCGGGAGTAGGAGTAGCGCTCACCGGAGTTCGGGCTCCACGAGCTCGACGATCCGCGCACGTCGGCCTCGGCCAGGGCCTGGGCCTGGGCCACGAGCGGCTCGGCCGCCGCGACCTCCGCCAGGGCGGCCACCGGGTCAGTGGTCTGGACGGTGGTGGCGGCCGTGGCGTGACGGGCGGCCTCACTGAGCGCGGTGCGCGCCGAGGGGCCCACCGCCCCGCGATAGGTGGTGATGTAGGAGGTCACGGACTCCACCTGGGAGTTGAGGCGGGCCAGGCGCGAGCCCAGGGAGGCCCGGGCGCGCGAGTCGTTCTCCTCGCGCTCACGGGCTGGGGCCAGGGCAGCGTCGATGGCGGCCTCGGCCCGGGCCAGATGGTCCAGGGCGGCCAGGGGATCGCCGCTCGGGTTGGCGCCACTGGCCTGACGGCCCTCGGCGACGGCGGCCTCGGCGTCGGCCACCAGCGGGGCCAGGGTCGCCGCCGGCACCGCGCCCTCCAGGCGCTTGGCGTCCACCAGGTCCGAGGAGATCGAGGCGATGGCCGCCTCCAGGTCCTTGGCCGCGCTCTGAAGGCGCTCGCGGGCCCCGGTGACCTGTGCGGCCAGCTGACCGGCCTGGGCGATGGAGCCCTGGGCGATGCGGACCTGCTCGACCGCCGTCGCCTCCTGGGAGGCCTCGACGCTGGCGCGGGCCTGGTCCAGGGCGGTGCGCCCGGCGGCCAGCAGGCGGCGGGCCTGCTCGGGGGCCTGGGCCACACTGGTCAGAGAGGAGGCCGGGTAGGCGGCGCTGAGCGTCACCAGGATCGTCTCGGCCATGACGATGGCCTGCTCGGTCTCATCGGCGCGCTGGGCGGTCTCGCCGATCGACGTCGGCAGGTTCGCCTCGATGCCGCGACGCTTGTTGAAGGCCTCCTCCTGAGCGCGGATCTCACCGACCGCCTCCGAGCAGTGCTGGAGGATCTCGGTGTACATCTGGCGCTGCTGCGGCTCGGTCTCGGGGATGTCGTCGTCGAGGATCTTGCGCAGCTCGAAGCACCGCGACAGGTGCTTGCGGGCGCTGTCCAGGGCGGCGGTGAAGGCGTCCGTGGCGGACAGGCCGAACTGCGCCTGCGCGTAGGACAGCTCCTCGGCGGCGGCGCGCACCGTGTCATCGGCCTGGACCAAGGCGCTGCCGGCCTGGGTGCGCAGCTGCTCCACCGTCATCGCCGCGGGGCCCGCGGGCTGGTTGCCGGGGGCGCCGCTCTGATTCCTGCGCTTGCCGAACAGCATGTCGTCGTTCTCCTTGTTCTTCCTGCGCTTGTACACCGTCCAGGCGGCGGCCCCGCCGGCCGCGACCGCGCCCCCACCCAGCAGGAGCGGAAGCGCCGAGGAGCCTGAATCACCCGAGCTGCCCGAGCCCGATGAACCGGACATGTTGTCCGGGATGGCGGCCACGGCGTCGTCATAGTTGCCTGCGCTGAGCTGCTTCTTGATGGCCGAGTCGATCCGCTTGTAGTCGGACTCGGAGAACTTCGAGGAGTTGTCGTGCGCCTGCAGCTTGTAGCTCTTCGAGGCCGAGCCGTCGGAGGGGATGTTGATGACCAGGAGCATGTCGTCACGCCCCAGCTTCGTGTCCTTGAAGGCCTGCGCGGCGATGGCGGAGGCCTTCTGGCTGGAGTCGGAGACGGTCAGCACCCACAGGCCCACGCCGTACTTGGAGGACATGGTGTCCACGGCCTGCTGGGCCTTGGAGGCATCCAGGATCCCGAGCTCATCAGTGACGTGCTCGGTCAGGGTGGTCGACGCCGCCGGGAGGGCCCGGGGCACGCCCGCCGAGGTCTGTGCGGAGGAGGCCAGGGGCGCGGTGCCGGCCGTCGTCGGAGCGGCCGCGGCGCCGGCAGAGAGCCCCAGCAGCCCCAGGGCGGCCGCCGTCGCGACGCCGGAAAGGGCCATCTGGTGCCAAGGACGAGGGAGTGGGGGCTGCTGGTTCTTCATCCGGGCAATCGTCCCCGCCGGGTCAGGGTGTGAGCAAGTCGTTTCGCCTCAGGCGGCACGCCTGCGCCTGTCACCGCGCGCAGGCAACCGAACCGGCGGCAGAATGTCGCCCATGACTGACACGCTCACGATCACCGTCATCGAGCCGGAGGAGCTCGCGCCCGTCGGGCGCCTGGGGGAGTGGCTCTTCGCCGAGGGCGCCTCCCTGCGCATGGTGCGCCCCTGGCGGGGCGAGCCCATCCCCTCCCTGGACGAGATCGGCGACGGCCTCGTCGTGCTGGGCGGTTCCATGAGCGCCCACGACGAGGGCGAGCACCCCTGGCTGGCGGACCTGCGTGAGCTGCTGCGCGGCGTCGTCGCCGACGACGTCCCCGCCATCGCCATCTGCCTGGGTGCCCAGGTGGCCGCCGAGGCCCTCGGGGGCTCCACGGCCGTGCCGGCGCTGGGCAACGACGAGGTCGGCGTCGTCGAGCTGACCATCACGGCCGCCGGCGAGAGTGACCCGGTCTTCGGGGCCGTGGCAGCCGAGGCCATCCGCGCCGCCCACCGCGCCGGAATCCCCACCTCCGACGGCACCCGCCTGCCCGTCATCGTCTCCCACCACGACGCCGTCACCCAGCTGCCCGAGGCCGCCACCCTGCTGGCCTCCTCCGACCGCTCCCCGGTTCACACCTGGCGGGTCGGGCGACTCCTGGCCTTCCAGCACCACCCCGAGTCCGACCCGGCGCGCGTGGCCTACTGGCGCACCCGCGACGCCCTCAACGACCTGGCCGGGACCATGGACGCGGCCTCCCTCCAGGCCGCCCGCGATGCCCTGGAGGTGGCCGCCGGCCGGAGCGCCGCGCCGGGCGCCGCCGGAACCCACGGGGCCACGGCCGCCGACCTGCCCGAGGCGGCCGCCAGCGCCGGGGCCGCCACCCGTGAGCAGGCCGAGAGGGTCGACCCCGCCATCCAGGCCTTCGGCCGCGGCCTGGCCCGCGTCCTCGTGCGCAACGTGCGCGCCCGCCGTTTGGCGCGCTGACCGGGCCGCCGGACCTCACTGGCCCGGCCTGTCCGGCTGGACGGGTTCGTCCGGCTGCGCCTCGTTCACCGCCGGGCCGGGCTCAGCTCTTCCCGGTGAGGTTCTCAGCGTCGATGATGGCGTAGGCGTAGCCCTGCTCGGCCAGGAAGCGCTGCCGGTGGGCGGCGTACTCCTGGTCGGCGGTGTCGCGGGCGACGACCGTGTAGAAGTGGGCCTGGCGGCCGTCCTCCTTGGGGCGCACGATCCGCCCGAGCCGCTGGGCCTCCTCCTGGCGCGAGCCGAAGGAGCCCGAGACCTGGATCGCGACGCTCGCCCCGGGCAAGTCGATGGAGAAGTTCGCGACCTTGGAGACCACGAGCGTGCGGATCTCCCCACAGCGGAAGGCGTCGTAGAGGCGCTGGCGCTCGCGCACCGTCGTCGCCCCGGTGATGACGGGGGCGTCCAGGTGCTCGGCGATCTCGGTGAGCTGGTCCACGTACTGGCCGATGACCAGGGCCGACTCGCCCTCGTGGCGGGCCAGGAGGGCCTCGATGATCGGCAGCTTGCGCGGTGAGCAGGCGGCCAGGCGGTAGCGCTCGTCGGGCTCGGCGGTCGCGTAGGCCATGCGCTCACCGGCGTCGAGGGTTAGGCGCACCTCGGTGCAGATCGCCGGGGCGATCCAGCCCTGGTTCTCCAGGTCCTTCCAGGGGGCGTCGTAGCGCTTGGGGCCGATGAGGCTGAACACCTCGTCCTCGCGGCCGTCCTCGCGCACCAGGGTCGCGGTCAGACCCAGGCGGCGGCGCGCCTGCAGGTCCGCGGTCATACGGAAGATCGGGGCTGGCAGGAGATGGACCTCGTCATAGACGATGAGCCCCCAGTCGTGGGAGTCCAGCAGGTCCAGGTGCGGGTAGACGCCCTTGCGGCGAGTGGTGAGCACCTGGTAGGTGGCGATCGTGACGGGGCGGACCTCCTTGCGCGAGCCGGAGTACTCGCCGATCTCCTCCTCGGTCAGGGTGGTGAAGCGGATGAGCTCCTCCTTCCACTGACGCGCCGAGACCGCGTTGGTGACCAGGATGAGCGTCGTCGTCGAGCTCTTGGCCATGGAGGCGGCGCCCACGAGAGTCTTGCCGGCCCCGCAGGGCAGGACGACCACGCCCGAGCCCCCCGCCCAGAAGCTCTCCACCGCCTCGCTCTGGTAGGGGCGCAGCTGGAAGGTGTCGGGGGAGTCGGTCAGGGTGATGGGGTGGGCCTCGCCGTCGACGTAGCCGGCCAGGTCCTCGGCCGGCCAGCCCAGCTTGATGAGCACCTGCTTGAGGTGACCGCGCTCGGAGGGGTGGACGACGACGTCGGCCTCCCCGAGCCGCGTCCCCAGCAGGCCCTTGGTGCGCTTGGAGCGCATGACCTCCTCCAGGACCGGCACGTCGGTGGCGTGCAGGACCAGGCCGTGGGCGGGGTCGGTGAGCAGCTGGAGGCGGCCGTAGCGGCTCATCGTCTCGGCGATCTCGGTGAGCAGGGCATGCGGCACCGGGAAACGCGAGTAGGTGATGAGGGTGTGGACGACCGTCTCTGCGTCCAGGCCCGCGGCGCGTGCGTTCCACAGGGCCAGCGGCGTGATTCGATAGGTGTGGATGTGCTCGGGGGCGCGCTCCAGCTCGGCGAAGGCGGCGATGGCGCGGCGGGCCTGCCCGGCCTGGGGGTGGGCGACCTCCAGGAGGACGGACTTGTCGGACTGGACGATGAGCGGGCCGTCGGGTGCCGAGGGCGCCGGGGACGCAGGATCGCTGGGCGTAGCGGACATGGGCGGGAGTATCCCAAGCCGGGGCAGCGCGCCGCCGTGATGGAGGAGACGTTCCTCTTCCAGCGGGAGGGGCGGCTTCCAGCGGGAGGGGCGGGCTGGGCTGGCCTTATGCCTGGGCGCGAGTGCAGTTGACAGCGCTCAACCAACAGTGACGACACATCCATTCGCGTCATGACCGCGCAAGCGCAGCTGACGGCCCGGATCCTGGGCTGCCGCGGTGGCGTGCGGGCCGTGGGGTGCGAACGCGAGCCCCGGAGGCGGGTAGGAAGACGCCGCAAGGGGCCAGGAAGGGTGACATCTGCGGGGTTGTGTCCAAATCGGTGACAAAGGCTCGAGACGGACTTCAACCTGCGAAAGAAAACCGCATGATTCTGCGGTTCGTCTTGCTGGCCTCAGGGGTGGTGAGGTCCCTTTGTATCCGATTTGGACACCGGCGCCCTCCCCGAGGCCCGGCCGAGTCTCCTTCCATAGGATGAGGTATCCAATCGAGCGGACTGTTTAGGGTGACGGCATGAACAACGAGCTCAATCAGACTGGAGGCGACCACGAGGACTCCAGCGCCGGTCAGCGCGGTCGCAGGGCTGGCTGGTCGGAGGCCATCGAGGAAGCATTCAAGCCGGCTCAGGGGCCGGCGACGCCGTGGTTCTGGCCCGTGGTCTACGGCACCATGCTGGGAGTCGCGATGGGGGTGGCGGCACCCGGTCCCTGGTTCTTGTGGCTGCCGGTGGGGTGGGCGATGGGCCTGGCCCTTGGAACCGCCTTCAAGACGAGTGAGGGCTCGGAGTCCTCCGAGGAGGCCGAGAGAGAGTAGCTGGCACTTGCTAGTTGTACTTCCCCGTTTGTATGTCTGCCTTTTCGTCCCCGCCCCGCTCTGTCCGTGACTGGGGTGGGGGCGTATTTTGGTGCGGATGAGCCCTTCCGCCTCCACCCAGGACCTCGCCGTGCACCTGACGGCGCTGCCGGACCGCGAGGTCGCCGCCCTGCTGGTGGCGCGCCCGGACCTGGCCGCGCCCCCGTCCTCCTCCTTCCTGGCGCTGGCGACCCGCGCGGGGGCCCCGGGCAGCATCGAGTACGCCCTGGCCGGGCTGGATGCGCCGACGCTGGCCGTGGCCGAGGCAGTGGTGGCTCTCAGCCGGCCCGATGAGTCGCGCCGGGCGGGCGGAGCCGGGCCGACCGAGGTTGCCGAGGCCGCCGAGGCGGCTGGGAACGGGCAGGCCGGCGGTGCCGGTGGGGCCAGCGGCGAACCGGCCGACGGCGAGCCTCTCGGTGATCCCGCAGACCACCCAGCCGACCCGGCCAGTGCGGACAGTGTTGACCTGGCCACCCCGGCCGACCAGGCCACCCCGGACCGCCCGGACAGTGCTGACCTGGCCGGGCTGGTCGCCGCCCACCTGCCACTGCCTGCCGAGCAGGTCACCGAGGCACTGGAGCACCTGGGCCGGCTGGCGCTCGTCATCGAGGGCAGGCCCCTGGCCGCACTCGAGACCGCCTTCGGGCCGCACCCCTTCGGCCTGGGGCCCTGGGTCGCCGAGCCCCTGAGCGCCGAGCAGCTGCCACCCACCCTGGAGGAGCTGAGCGAGGAAGCCGCCGGTGGAGGCGGTAAGCCGGTCATCCCAGCGGCCTCCGTGGAGATGCTCCAGGCCCTCACCTGGGGGCCGCCCGCCGGCACCCTGCGTGCCGGCGGCACCGCACCGGGAGCGGCCCCACTCATCGAACGCGGCTGGCTGGAGCGCAGCAGCGACGCCCACGGGCGCACCCGCTTCATCCTGCCGCGCCAGGTCGCCCTCGCCCTGCGCGGCGGCCGCCTGACCCGCGAGCCCCTCACCGCACCCGAGGCCGGCGACCTGGAGACGGTGGGCGCCGACGTCGTCGCCTCCGAGGCCTCCTTCCACGCCGAGGAGACCGTCCGGCTCGTGGCCGCCCTCCTGGAGGAGTGGGGCCGCGAGGGCGGCACGATCCGCCGCACCGGCGGAGTGAGCGCGCGCGCCCTGGCCCGTACCGCCGACGCCCTCGACCTGGAGGCCGACGCCGCCGCCCGCATCATCGAGATCGCCGCGAGCGCCGGGCTCCTGGGGCTCGACGACGACGGCGCCACCTGGGTGCCCTCCTCCCAGGCCGCCGGATGGCTCACCGACAGCCTCCCCCAGCGCTGGGCGCCGCTCGCCCTGGCCTGGTCGGGCAGCGCCCGCACCCCCTGGCTGACGGGCACCCGCGACGACGACGGCACCCTGCGCGCTGTCCTTAGCCCGGACCTGGAGGCCGGATGGGCGGCGCGACTGCGCGCCCGAGTGCTCGCCCTCCTGGGTGACCTCCCGCCGGGGACCAGCGCGACCCCCGCCTTCGTGCGGGCCGCCCTGACCTGGCAGAGCCCCCGGCGCACCATCCCCGGCGGGGCCGTCTCCGCGGTCCTGGCCGAGGCCGAGACCCTCGGGATCACCGGCGGCGGGGCGCTCACCGAGGCCGGCAGGATCCTCGCCCGACGGGCAGCAGCGAGCCTCGCCGAGCAGGACCCCGGACTCAGCGGCAGGCCCGGCGGCCCCACCGACCCCGGAGACGCCGGCCGCGCCGAGGAGGCGGGTGGTGGGGCACACGCCGAGCCGCTGTCGGACGACGAGGCCCTCACCGCCCTCGAGGTGGCGCTCGCCGCAGACCTGCCGGCCGCCGTCGAGATGATCCTCGTCCAGTCCGACCTCACCGCCATCGTGCCGGGCCGCCCCGCCCCCGAGCTGGCCGCGCTGCTGGAACGCACGAGCGTCGTCGAGTCGCGCGGCGGGGCGCTCACTGTGCGCTTCACGCCCGAGTCGGTGCGCGGCGCGCTCGACGTCGGCTACCGGGCCGAGGAGATCACCCAGGAGATCGGCCGCTACAGCCCTGCGCCCCTGCCGGACTCGCTGAGCGTTCTCATCCAGGACGCCGCCCGCCACCACGGGGCGGTGCGCGTGCGGGCCGTGTCCGCGCTGCTGCGGATCAGCGACGAGGCCACGGCCGCCGGGCTCCTGGCCGAACCGCGCCTGCGGGACCTCGGCCTGGACCAGGTGGCTCCCGGGATCCTCGTGGCCACCGCAAGCGCCGGGCAGGTGCTGCGCGAGCTGCGCGCCACCGGGCTGGCGCCGGTGACCGAGGACGCCAGCGGGCACCTGGTGGTCGGGCCGGCCACCGCGCAGCAGGCCCGCCGGGCCCCCGAGCCGACGCGCCCCGGCAGCGAGCACTCGGTGCGACGGCGTCGGCCCGGAAGGCGCGAGCTGACGACCCTCGTGGGGCGGCTGCGCGTGGGGCAGGAGGCGCTGCAGGCCGCCGAGGAGACGGCTGTGGCCACCGACCCGGTGCACGCCCTGGCGGTGCTGCGCCAGGCCCAGTCCTCGCGCTCGCGGCTGCGGCTGAGCCTGGCCGGCCCCGACGGCGCCGTGCAGGAGCGGCAGGTGCGGGTCATGGCCGTCGAGCCGGGGCGGGTGCGCCTGCGCGACGTGGTGCGCGAGACCGAGCTGACCGTGGCCGTCCACCGCATCGTCTCGGTCGAAGCCGGGTGAGAAAACAGATGGAACACACCCTATCATTCATCGAGATTCCCACCCACCCCACAGAAGAATGTCGCATTTTTTTGTAGACGGCATTTACAGAAATGCCACATCAGGGTTGACGGCGGATCGTTTAGTTCCTAAATGCCTGAGCGCATAAGAAGTTATCGTTAGTACATCTATGGCCAGGAGAGATTTTCGAAGCCACCTTGAAAGTGATTTATCTCACTTCTGGGCGCATTGTGGTGTGTTGTATTGTATGTTGCATGAGTATAAATACTTCAGAGAGTTCAAGTTCCCGGGTTTTAGCTGGGCGGCATCCAAGTTCTTTGTCGCTAGTGTGTGTCGAAGCGGCACTATCGATATTGTTTGTTTATGCTGTATCGAAATTTAAATTCATTGAACCTGCACTGAAATCATTTCTAAGTGAATTGAGTGACGAGCGAAATAGTGCAAGCCTATTGTCTGAGCTTGTCGGGCTCGAGGTAGGTGTTGCAGCTTTGGCTGTAGCATTTGTTGGAGTTAACTCTCTTTCGTGGAAAGACGTAAGTAAAATGTCGGCATGGAGGGCAGAGTGGGAGGCGAATCGACAACATAAGATATATGTGTTTATGGTATCTCTCGGCATGCTATCTGCAGTTATTGCTATTCTTGGCGGCGTCGAGTCATGGCAAAAGGACTCTAAAACAAGTTGGGCGATAACTGCACTTTTGTTCGCGATATTTGTGTTTGTAGCTGCCCTCCCCTCTGTTATGCCTGATGATGGGCTCAATTTTCTCAGAGAATACCGAGTTAGGCTCGCTTCTTTAAAGAGGGTGGATAAATTTGCGTCCCGCATAGATCCTCAACTTCAGTTTCGTAAAGAAGTGAGTGTTGTCGAGAATAGGCGGACTTGGATTCGCGATCTGGATATAGTTCGGACTTATTTTCCGTATGGATGGGCGACTTTGTGGGTCATAGTTCCTTTGTTGGCCTCGATTGTGACACAGGTTCAGTTTTCGGCTTTGAGTTCGGTGCTGTGGGCTGCTGCAATGTTGGGACTATCTATCGGGGTGTCATTAGGGTTGTCAATGAAATTAATTTCGCGCAGAGATGGGGAGGTGTTTTCACACTTTATAAAAGCGTCGGCGGCGTACCTTCTAATTCTTATGTGGTCCCTGAGATCAATGGTTGATGTGATAAATGTGTTGTTCAGTCGCATCCAAGAGCAAGTCGCGATTTTAATTGCGATAGGGGTTCTAGCTCTAGTAAACATCGGAGTATTCTTACTTTTTTCCAAAATCCCTCGTTTGTGGCGCGTTAAAGTCTTCCAGAAGATTTTTGTCGTGGAAGCGGATTCTGTGTTACATTCCGCTCGTCAAGGGCGCCGTGAACTCGAGTTGGCCCAAAAAGAGGTTGACCAAGAAGAAGGGGTGAGAGTTGAGGATGTTTGGTCTAAAAGGATTGAGGAAGATTTTATGAATTCCGAGTCAGTTCGCTCTAGCGCCAAGGTGGCGCTTCGGTATTTTAGGCTTATGGGTATGGCAGGTGATATGGGTTATGGGAAAATGCAGTTCGGAGGAGCGGCGAAATCGGGAGAATCTGTGCGAGTAGGCATTAGCGTGAAGGTTGAAGGAAGTAGAAAAATTGAAGTCGAGGTAGTTAAAGAGTGATGGTTGATTTAGTGTGACAATCATAGTTAAACCTATGTTCAGGGTGCCCTCAGGAACTAATTTCTGTCGCGAGGATGTGCCCAGGCCAACCCGCGCGGGCCGGGGCAGTTCCAGGAGCCTCCCCTACACTGGCCGAGTGACCGACACGATCGACCCTCACACCGACGCCTCAGGCGAGCCCGCCACCGGGGCGCGCACCTCCACGGCGACCCTGGAGCGCCCGGTACCGGACGCGGCCTCGCCCTCTCCGACGCAGGCCCGCGTGCCCCGCGCCGGTGCCCTGCCGACCCCGGCCGAGCAGGCCCTGGCCGCCAAGGACAAGACCCTCACCTCCCCGGCGGCCATCGAACTGGCCCGCCGCGCGCTGGAGGAGGTCACCGACCCCATCACCGTCGGCGAGTACGTGGCCGCCGCGCCCGACGCCGAGCGCCTCGTCACTCACCTGTTCGACTGCACCCTGAGCGGCTACCGCGGCTGGCGTTGGGCGGTCACCCTCAGTCGCGTCCCGCGCGGCCGCACCGCCACCGTCTGCGAGGTGGAGCTCCTTCCCGGCGAGGAGGCCCTCCTCGCGCCCGCCTGGGTCCCGTGGGCCGAGCGCCTCGAACCCGGCGACATCACCCGCTCCGATCGCCTGCCCCGCAAGGAGACTGACGAGCGCCTCGAGCCCGGGTGGGAGGCCACTGGTGAGGACGCCGACGCCGTCGCCCTGGATGAGCTCGACCTGGGCCGCCCCCGGGTCCTGAGCGCTCAGGGCGTCGCCAGCGCCGCCGAGCGCTGGTACGGCGGCGACCACGGCCCCGAGGCTGAGGGCGTCCGCAAGGCCCACGCGACCTGCTCCACCTGCGGCTTCTTCGTGCCGATGGCCGGCGCCCTGCGCGCCATCTTCGGCGTGTGCGCCAACGAGTGGGCCACCGATGACGGCAGCGTCGTCTCCCTGGACCACGGCTGCGGCGCCCATTCCGAGACCGATCTGCCCGACCAGGGTCCGGAGTGGCCCATCAACCCCTCGCGGGTCGACGACCACCTCATGGTGCCGCTGAGCACCAACGGGCTCGATCTGCGTGAGGGCCGCAGTATCGCCGAGCTCGCCGCTGAGCAGGGCGACGACGTCGACGCCGAGCCGGGTGGTGCCTCCGCCGAAGACTCGGGAGACATCGCAGGCGCCCCCGGTCAGGGAGCCGGTGCGGAGTCGCCTGCTCAGGATGCCGAAGGCCCGGCTGATGGCGCGAAGACCACCACGGACTCCGACGCCCAGAAGGCTCAAGCCGAGGACGGCGCCGCCGGCACGGATGCCACTGCGCCCGCGGCCGAGGAGCAGTCGGAGGAGCCCGGGACGAAGACCACCAAGAAGTCCGCTGCGTCCGAGCAGAAGCCCGCCGCGAAGCGTTCCCGTCGCGCGGCCTCCTCGACGCGCCGCCGTCGCACGGCCGACTCTCCCGAGGAAGCCTCCGAGGAGCGCAGCAGCCGCCTGGTGGGGCTCGACCTGGGAGAGCTTGAGCGGGCGACCGCCGCGGCGTCGGCCTCCTCGGCCCCCGATGCCGCGAGAACCGCCGAGCCTCTCCAGGCAACCGCGGAGCAGTCCTCACCGGCACCCGCCGGAGCCGAGTCCAGTGACACGCCCAGCGAGCGGGCCGCCTCGGCCCGAGCCGCCGTCGCCGGCCTGTCCCTGGCCCTCGGGATCGACATGCCCCAGGACGACGCAACCTCCGACGACACCGAGAGCGCCGAGGTCGACGCCCTCGCGGAGCAGACGCCGCGGACCCTCGCCGAGCTCGAGGCCATCCTGCCCAACCGCTCCTGATACCGCGTCGGCCGCGGCCCGACGTCATGCCTCGGCGAGGCGCTTGGCGGTCGCCAGCACCTCATCGAGCATCGTCTCGGTGAGGCGACCGGTGAACGTGTTCTGCTGGCTGGGGTGGTAGCTGCCGAGCAGCGTCACCGGCCTGCCGTCGGGCCTGGTCAGCTCCGCCGTCGCCCCGTGGCCGAAGCGCGGCTGGGGGCGGGGGAGGGCCCATCCGGCCTCGCGGGTGACCCGCAGCACCGCGCCCCATCCGATCCCGCCCAGCGCCAGCATCACCTTGACCTCGGGCATGAGGGCGATCTCGCGGGCGAGCCACGGGGCGCAGGTGGCGCGCTCGACGGTCGTCGGCTTGTTGGCGGGCGGGGCGCAACGCACGGCGGCGCCCATGCGCGCCCCGGTGAGCCGCTGCCCGTCGCCGGCCGCCGTCGAGGTGGGGGATGTCGCCAGCCCCGCCCGGTGGAAGGCCGCCCACAGCCAGTCCCCGGAGCGGTCCCCGGTGAACATGCGGCCGGTGCGGTTCGCCCCATTGGCCGCGGGTGCCAGCCCGACGACGTAGATGCGGGCATCCGCCGACCCGACACTCGCCACCGGTCGCCCCCAGTACGGCTCATGGGCGAAGGAGGCGCGACGGCCGGTCCGGGCCACCTCCTCACGCCAGGCCACGAGCCGGTCGCAGGCACGGCACACCGTGATCCGGGCGTCGAGTTCGGGCAGATCCGACGACGAGTCGGCCAGGCGCGCCACATCGGCGGCCGATCGGGCCACGGGTGTGGCAGCAGTAGCGGGATCCTCGGGCCACCCGGTCCCGGGAGGGACCGGGGAATCGAAGAACGCTCCGGTGACGGGGTGCGGATCGGCCATGTCCTCATTGTGGACGCGTGGAGCGCACCATGGGCCGGCTTCTGTTACCGGTGAAGGGCCGGCCCGCTCATCGCCAGGCGGCCCCGTAAGGGCCGACGGCGAGCCGCATCCCCCTGGGGTCGCGCACGAAACCGGCCTGACGCAGGAGGTCGCTCACGGTGGGCTCCAGCGCGGTGACCCCGTTGAGGGACTCCACCACCGTGCGGCGCCTGGCCGCCGCTGCCCCCTGGCGCGCGAACATCGCCTGCCTGTCGGCCGCCAGCGCGGTCAGGGCGCGTGCCAGCTCCTCGCGCGCGGACGTGTAGGAGATGAGGACCTTGAGGTTCTCTGAGGCGTAGAGCACCGGGGCGCCACCCAGCACGACGACGCTTGCCCCCTGGCGCCGGACTGGCGGGCCGCTCGTCTCCTCACCGTGGCCCCCGGCCGACTCGCCGAGGTCGGCGGGCAGCACCGGCTCGGGCCACGGCACCCCGCGCCCGACGAGACAGGCCGGGTCCTTGAGATCGAGCACGACCGGTGTCTCCGCCGCGCCGGCGGGGCCGGGGGTGAGGGACCGCAGCCGCTCGACGCTCTCCCGCTCGGCGAACTGCGTCGGCCCCATGCCCTCAATGAAACCGCCGCGCAGAACCATCCCGGTCTCCTCCATGCGCCGTAGGACCGGCATGAGGGGCCCGAGCCCTCCCACCCCGCTGAAGGCCAGGGCGAGGTCGCGGGAGACGACCCCGTAGCGGTCCAGCAGTGACTCCACCTCCGCGATCGCCCGCTCCTCATCGCCCGCCGGTGCGCACGACAGCCTCACCCAGGAGGTGGAGGCCACCACGGAGGACAGCCGCCCGGCCGCCGTCACCTCCCCGGCGCTCGGTATCCCCATCATGAGGCGGCGGCCCCGGCGGCTGCGCACTCGCCGTGAGGGCGGGGCGGTACGTGTCCCGGCCGCGGGCACCAGTGCCCGGCGCACCGGTTCGAAGGAGCGGCCCGTGGCGGCCCCTTCACGAACCAGCTGCCAGAGCTCCTCCCCGGTGACTCCCGTCTCCCGGCCCTCCGGCGCCTCCGACTCACCCGGGGCGGTCGCCTCCCCGGCGACCGGCGCCAGGGCGGAGTCCGTGGGGAAGAAGGCGATCTCGCCCGGAGCGGGGATGTCATCGGCCCCGGTCCTCACCCGGGTGGGACCGGTCCGGGACGCGGCGTCGCCGATGGGTCGCGCCTGCCAGACGACCTCCCCGGCGGCGATGAGCTCATCGAGCATGGCCGGCCGGTAGTCGGTCACACGCGCGGGCAGCACCACTGACTCCCACAGGCCGGCCGGCAGCCACACACCCTCCAACGCCGCCAGGGCCTCTGCCAGGGCGTCGACGCCGCCGCCCGGCTCATCCAGGCCCGCCCGCTCCAGCACGAGACGCTGGAGAGCCGAGGGTGGCACTGGTGCGACGGCGGCCCGCGCCCGGTCCAGGGAGCGGTGGCGCACCCGGGTCAGGACCGCCGGCTCCATCCACCCCGCCGCACTCAGGTCCACGAGGGAGCCGTCCCCGGCCAGCTCGGCCAGGGCTCCTTCCGCCACCGCCGCCCCCAGCCCGAAGGCCTGCGCCACGCGCTGCGGTGTCACGGTCGTGTGGGTGCGCGCGTAGCGCAGAAGCAGGTCGTTCAGCGGCGAGCGGGCCGCCACCGTCCGTTCGACAGTGCCACCGGCCTCAGCCCGCTCCAGCGCCCAGTCGGGGACCTCTGCTCCCAGGGCCCGTTGCAGAGCCGAGGCGTCCTCGACCCGGGCCCACAGTTCCTGCCCGCCGACCCGCACCGCGGCGGCTCGGCGAGCCCCGGCCAGCTCGGCGAGCGCCCGATCGACCTCGCGCTCGGCTGAGTGCTTGTCCGCGCCCTCGAAGCCGTCGCAGGCCCCGTTCGCACCGTCGCGTTGCCCGTCCTTCCCCGGGACCCGCCCGCCGACGTCGGTGCACCGCTCGACCAGCTCGGCCGCGCTCAACGGGCCCAGCTCATGCAGAAGATCAGCGATCGCCTCGGCGTCGGCGCGTACCCGCCTGCCGGGGGCCAGGTGCTGGAGCTCGGCCTCCACCTGGGCCAGGACCTCGTCGTCGAGCAGGTCCGCGATGCCGGCGTCGCCCAGCAGGGCGTCGAGCGCCTTGGGGTCCAGGGAGAGCAGCTGGGCCCGGCGCTCGGCGTGGGGCAGATCCTCCTGGTAGATCAGGGTGCTCGCGTACCCGAACAGCAGCGGGTGGGCGAAGGGCGACGGCTCACTGGTGATGGCGTCGACGACGCGCACCCGGCCGGAGGCGAGACGCTCCATGAGGTCGGTGAGCGCGGGCAGGTCGTAGTACTGCTGGAGGCACTCGCGCGCCGCCTCCACGCTGACGGGGAAGTCCCGGAACTGGCGGGAGGCCTCGAGCAGCTGTCCGGCTTTGACCCGCTGGAGCCACAACGGCGTGCGGCGCCCCGGGCGGGCGGCGGGCATGAGCAGGGCGCGGGCTGCGCACTCGCGGAACCGGGCCGCGAACAGCGCCGTCGTCTCGATCCGGCTGCGCACCAGGGAGGAGATCTCTGCGGCGTCGAAGGTGATGAGCCCGGCCCCCGGGAGGTCGCCCTCAACCGGCGGGATCTGCAGGACGATGCCGTCGTCGGCCACGATGATCTGCGGGCGCACCCCCAGCACCTGGTGCACCCGCTCCCGGATCGCCATCGCCCAGGGCTCGTGGACGCACCGACCCAGCGTGCTGTGGACGATGATCCGCCAGCTGCCGGACTCGTCCTCATAGCGCTCCAGGACCAGGGTCTCATCGGTCGGCAGGGCGCTGGTGGCTCGGTACTGCTCGCGCAGCAGCGCCAGCAGGTTGCTGCGGGCATGAGCGTCCAGTCCCGCCTCCGTGAGCCGCTGCCGCAGTGCCCGCTCGCCCTCCGACTCCCCGGCTCCCGCCTCCGACGGCAAGGAGCTCTGCGCCTCACGCAGGAAGACGCCCTTGGCGAGCCCGGTGGCCGCAGGCCTGCCCAGCCCCTCGCCCTTCCAGAACGGCAGGCGGGCGCTGCGCCCCTCGGCCGGGTCGACGACGACGCGGTCTCCCGTGATCTGGCGGATCCGCCAGCTCGACGTCCCCAGCGTGATGATGTCGCCCGGGCTGGACTCGTGCACCATCTCCTCGTCGAGCTCCCCGACCCGCCGCCGCCCGGCATCCTGCGCCCCCTCGGGCAGGACGACGGGGAACATGCCCCGGTCCGGGATCGTTCCCGAGGAGGCCACCGCCAGCCGCTGCGTGCTGGGCCGGGCACTGAGCTCACCGGTGGCGCGGTCCCATACGATCCGCGGCGAGAAGTCCGTCAGATCCGCCGAGGCGAAGCCGCCGGCCAGCAGCTCCAGGACCGAGTCGAAGGCCGGGCGCGGCAGCGAGGAGTAGGGGGCCGCCCGCCTGACGGTGGTGAACCAGGCCTCGGCCGTCAGCCCCTCCGCCACACTCACCGCGGCGACCGTCTGCTGGGCCAGCACGTCCAGAGCGTTGGACACCAGCTCGGTGCGCTCGATCTCCCCGGCGCGCATCCCCTCTGCGGCGACGACGGCGTCCACCAGGTGAGTGCGCTCCACGGGGTAGATGACGCCGCGCGGCCGCCCGCCCACCCGGTGGTCGGCGCGCCCCACCCGCTGCAGGCCCGCAGCGACCGACGGGGGCGGCGCCACCTGGAGCACGAGGTCGACCGAGCCGATGTCGATGCCGAGCTCGAGGGAGGCCGTGGCCACCACGCACCTCAGCTCGCCCGCGGCCAGCTCCCGCTCCACGCCCAGACGCTGTTCCTTGGAGACTGACCCGTGGTGTGCCTTGGCGATCACCGGGGCGCCCGCCGCCAGGGGCTCGGTGTGCGAACCGGTTCCCATCTCCCAGGACTCCCGGTGAACCGGCGCCTGCGGCGCCGGCGCCACCGCCCCGAGACGCGCGGCATAGGCCTCGTTGAGGTGCGCGGTGAGCCGCTCGCAGGCGCCCCGGGAGTTGACGAAGACCAGCGTCGTGCGGTGGGCCAGGACCTGGTCGAGGATCGCGTTCTCAAGGTGCGGCCAGATCGAGGCCGACACCCGGGCGGGCACCCCCGCACCGGGCTCGTCAGCCCGCCCCGCCGCCATGGCTCGACCCAGCGCCTTATCGGAGCGCCAGGCCTGCGAGGACCCCGCCCGTCCGAGCCCGGAGGGCCGGGAGCCGCGGCCGCCGCCCGCGCTCGTGGGGGCTGCCAGGGCCCGTTCCATCCGGGTGCGCCGGTCCAAGATCGCCGGGATGCGGGCCATGTTCTCCACCGGAACGGACACTGTGACCTCCGGCGCCGCCCGGCCGTCGTCGGAGATGATCGTCACCGGGTGCGGCCCGCCGAGGAAGCGGGCGACCTCCTCCGGCGGCGAGACGGTGGCGGACAGGCCGATGCGCTGCGCCGGCCGCCCCAGGAGATCATCGAGGCGCTCCAGGGACACGGCCAGGTGCGTGCCGCGCTTGGAACCGGCGAAGGAGTGGATCTCGTCGACGATGACCGTCTCCACTGTCCGCAGCGTCTCCCGCACGGCGCTGGTGAGCATGAGGTAGAGCGACTCCGGCGTCGTAATGAGGATGCTGGGCGGATGGCTGCGCAGCCGACGACGCTCCCGCGCGGGCGTGTCCCCCGAGCGCACCCCCACCGAGATCGGGCGGGTGGGGCCGACGGCGCAGATTCCCGCCAGCGGCCGGCGCAGGTTGCGCTCCACGTCCGCTCCCAGCGCCTTGAGCGGGGAGATGTAGAGGACCCTCACGCCGTCGGCCCCGCCCTGCGCGCCCCCTGGCGCCGCCGCGTTCCCCTGCTCCTCCGCGGCCGGCTCCTGTCCTAGGTGGTCGATGGCGGACAGGAAGGACGCGAGCGTCTTGCCCGAGCCGGTGGGGGCGATGACCAGGGCGTTCTCACCCCGGCCGATCGTGGCCCAGGCCCGCTCCTGCACCGGGGTGGGACCGGTGGGGAAGGCGTCGAGGAACCAGATGCGGGTGGCTGAGGAGAATCCCTCCCAGCCCGGCTCGCGCGGACCTGCCGCGGCGGCCGGGTCCTCTGCTGCCTCGGTCACGGCCATCACCTCCTCCCATCCGGTCTCACCGACCATCCTTCCACGAGGGTGTGACAGTAATTCCGGGGTCTAAGCGATGGGGCGAGCGCCGGCGGCAACGATGACGGCAGCGCTCAGTTTCGCTCAGCGCGTGATGATCTGGAAGAATGCCGCCGTGAGCACACGTACCCCGACGAAGGCCTCATCTTCGTCCTCGCCCAGTCAGGTCTCTCGACTGGATCAGTTCTTCCACATCACTGAACGCGGTTCGAGCATCTCCCGAGAGATCCGTGGCGGTATCGTCACCTTCTTCTCGATGAGCTACATCCTCGTCCTCAATCCCGCGATCCTGTCCAAGGCGAGCCCCCCGGGAACCGAGGCCCAGCTCGCCGCAGGCACCGCCTTCGTCGCCGCAGTCATGACGATCCTCATGGGCGTCGTCGCCAACTACCCGATGGCCCTGGCCGCGGGCCTGGGGATCAACGCGATGGTCGCCTACACCCTCGTGGGCACCCAGGGCATGACCTACGCCGACGCCATGGGCCTCATTGTCATCGAGGGCATCATCATCCTCGTCCTCGTGCTTACCGGCTTCCGGGAGGCCGTCTTCAAGGCCGTCCCCGACCAGCTCAAGACCGCGATCTCCGTGGGCATCGGCCTGTTCATCGCGCTCATCGGCCTGGTGGACGCCAAGATGGTGCGCCGCGGCGGCACCCCCCTGGAGCTGGGGCTGGGCGGCTCCCTCCAGGGCTGGCCGGTCCTCGTCTTCCTCTTCGGGCTCTTCCTCATGGTGGTGCTCCACGTGCGCAAGGTCCGCGGCGCCATCCTCATCGGTATCGCCTCGGCCACGGTCCTGGCCATCATCATCGACGCCGTCACCCACCTGGGTCCCTTCAACGATGACCCGGAGAAGGGCCCGCTTAACCTCACCGGCTGGTCCCTGTCCGAGCCGCGCCTGGACGGCTTCCCGGTGGACGTGCCGAGCCTGTCGACGCTGGGCCACTTCAGCCTGCTGGGCAGTGTGCACAAGGTCGGGATCGTCTCGGTGATCCTCCTGGTCTTCTCCCTGCTGCTGGCCGACTTCTTCGACACCATGGGCACCATGGTCGCCATCGGCGCCGAGGGCGACCTGCTCGACGAGCACGGCAACCCGCCCAAGACGCGCGAGATCCTCGTCGTCGACTCCCTGGCCGCCATCGCCGGTGGTGTCGGGGGCGTCTCCTCCAACACCTCCTACGTGGAGTCTGCCGCGGGCGTGGGGGAGGGGGCCCGCACGGGCCTGGCCTCAGTGGTCACCGGCTGCATGTTCGCCCTGTCCATGTTCTTCGCGCCGCTGGTCAAGATGGTCCCCTACGAGGCGGCCACCCCGGCGCTGGTGGTGGTCGGTTTCCTCATGATGATGCAGGTGACCGACATCGACTGGAAGTCCCCGGAGATCGCTCTGCCGGCCTTCCTGACCATCATCATGATGCCCTTCTCCTACTCGATCACCAACGGGATCGGGGCCGGCTTCGTGTCCTACCTGGTCATCGAGGTCGCTCAGGGGCGGGCGCGGAAGATCCACCCGCTCATGTGGGTGGCCTGCGCGATGTTCGTCGTCTACTTCACCCTCGCCCCCATCAAGGCGATCCTCGGCGTCTCCTGACGAGGGGCGACGGCCTCCGGCGGAAGCGCTGGAGGCGTCCTCCCATTGGGAGATGACGGTGTCAGTGTCCATATCTGCAGCAAAGGCCGTGAACGGTCTCGTTCCTTCGCAAGAAAACCGCATGATTCCGCGGTTCTCGCTGGTGAGGTGAGCGGTGCTGAGTCCCCTTTGCTGCAGATATGGACACTCCAGCGCCTGTGGGCGGCATTCCGCTCCTCATCACCCGCGCCTCACGCCCCGGCCAAGGGGGCGTTTCACGTGCTTCGGAGGTCGACGAGGGGCGGAGTCGGCGGTTCTGCTTGCTGACTGAAGCGGGCTGCGGGCAGCGGTTGGGTGTTCACCATTGGTTGAGGATGGTGGGGTAGGTGTCGGGGGTGCCGAAGGTGAAGATGGCGCCGTTGGCCACGGGAATGGATCGGGTGGCTAGCTGGGTGGCGCGTTGGTAGTGGGGTGAGTCGGAAGCGAAGAACATCTTCCAACCCGGCAGGTATCTGTAAGGCGGTGGAGTTGGGGTGACCGGACGGTCTTCGCGAGTCAGGGCTCCGATCACGCCGGGGGCGAAGATGCTGGCGGTGGTGTGCATGAGAGCGTCGGCCAGGTCCTCGCTGGCATCCAGGGCGGCCCCGAGCGCCTCGCCGACCATCAGGTCCACGCTGGCGTCTCCAGGGTTGGGCATGTTGAAACTTAGTGTGAGCTTGTTGCCCTGGTTGATCTGTCCGGAGAAGGCCGGGGCGACGCCGAAGCTCTCACTTTCCCAGTCGACTTGGGCCTGCTGGATGCGTTGGAGGAAGTGGTCCTGGGTGATGGGTGGTGACTGTTCGGCTTCCTGAGGGCTGTCGGCGGTGGGGCGCCACAGGTCCAGGGAGGGGTGCAGCGGCCTGACTCGCTGAATCCACTCCCACACCCGACGCCCCTCCGAGACTGGGTCGCCGAGTGCTTGTCGCCTGAAGCTGAGGTCCCATCTCATGGTTGTCTCCGTTAGTGGAAGTACTGGGGGTACTCGATGTAGGGGTCGTGCTCTGTGTGGTTGACCCACTGGTCGATGACCTGTTGTGGTGTGATGCCAGGTGTAAGGACAGTGTGTCCGTCGATGACGCTGGTGGTGAACCACAGCACTAGATTTGGGTCGGGGTTCAGTGAACGGACCCAGGCGGCGATATTGGCCGCCTCCTCAAAATCTAGTCCGCTGGCAGAGATCAGTCGATTGTCTTTGAAATGGCTGATGATTGTTGATGGCCCTTCTGGATTAAGAACGATGTCGGCATCTGTTATGTCTTCCTCGCTCCAGCGCAATGCTCTGCTGTCTGACCATTTTCTTGACCCTTCGTAAAGAAAAGTGTCGACATCGACAATAATGTGTCCTGGATTGATGGCTGGGTAGAGGTAGTTGACGCCCATGATGTATTTGTTGTATTGAGTGCTCGGGTAGTCGCCGTAAGAGTCACCATTGGTTGAGGATGGTGGGGTAGGTGTCGGGGGTGCCGAAGGTGAAGATGGCGCCGTTGGCCACGGGAGCGGTTCGGGTGGCCAGTTGGGTGGCGCGCTGGTAGTGGGGTGAGTCGGAGGCGAAGAACATCTTCCAGCCCGGAACGTAGTAGAAGGGGTAGGGGCCGTCCCGGTTGAGGTTTCTGGTTGGGTGGTCGCTTCGCGACAGTCCTCCGATGGTGTTAGGAGCGAAGGTGCTGGCGGTGGTGTGCATGAGAGCGTCGGCCAGGTCCTCGCTGGCGTCCAGGGCGGCGCCGAGGGCTTCTCCGATCATGAGTCCGATGCTGGCGTCTCCGGGGTTGGGCATGTTGAAACTCAGCTCGAGCTTGTTGCCTTGGTTGATCTGTCCGGAGAAGCCTGGGGCCAGGCCGAAGTCGGGGTCGTCGGAGATGGCTTGTACGCCGTGGATTAAGTGGAGGAGGTAGTCCTGGGTGATGGGCGGGGCCTGCTCAGCCTCCTCACGGCTTTCGGCGGTGGGGCGCCACAGGTCCAAGGAGGGGTGCAGGGGCCTGACCCGCTGAATCCACTCCCACACCCGACGCCCCTCCGAGACCGGGTCACCAAGAGCCCGCCGCCTCATGTGTAGGCGCCATTCCATAGTCGCTGTCCTTTCCTAGTGGTGCTGATTGGCTGAGATGCTAGTTGGGTGGCGTGTAGAAGAGCTCGATCTCGGCAGGGAACTCGCCCCAATCCTGCTTCTCTCTGAGGACGTCGAAGGTTTCTTTCTCTGCGATGTGCCATTGGATGGGGGTGTCGGTGCCGGTGGCTCGCACGGCCTTGACCTGGTCTTTTCCGATCTGGAGCAGTCCTTTTTTGACGCGTTTCACCTCGCCTGTCACTGGGTCGGTCTTGTAGGTGCTCTTTGGTTCGTTCGACCAGTGTCCTTTGATGGGGTTGGCGTAGCCGGGGCCTTTGGCGTCGATGAGGGCGAAGCCGTCGTAGCCGTCGAACTCGACGCCGTTGACGATATAGGACTGCTCGATGGGGACTCTGGTGATCTGCTCCTCGTAGAGTTGGGAGCGGGCGGAGCCGTAGTTCTTTCCCTTGCCCCACAGGCCGGGGCCGCCGTCGGATCGTCCGGGTCTGGGGGTGCGCAGTCCGGGGTAGTGGAAGCCGTTGCGAGGGCTCCACATGGAGGTGCTGGCTGCGCCGGTCTCGTCGTGGAGGAGTCTGCGGCGTGCGTTTCGGGCGTAGTGGCGCCATGCGGTTCGGTCGGTGCGCCACAGGTAGGAGGCGTACCTGGCCTCGCGGGTGGCGGCGTAGGCGCCGCGGGCCATTTGCCCGCCCATGGCGCTGGCGGCTCCACCGCCGACCGTGGTCAGCGCGGCTGTCGCCAGGTCCAGGGCGATCTCGGCTGGGGTGTGGGTGGACAGGTAGCGGGCCACCGTGCCCCGTGGGTCGCGCATGAGGGCCGCTGCCCCGCGAGCGCCCCCGAACACGGTGGCCACGCCCATGCCGATATCGAAGGCCAGGCCGAGCGTGCCCCCGGACAGGAGGATGAGGGCCCCAGCCAGAAGCATCAGCCCCAGCTTCTGCTCCCAGCTCAGCGACTCCCACACCGTCCCCAGCGCATCAAGAAGCCCCGCCAACCAGTAGGGCTGCCCTTCGCCCAGGCTGTCGGCCATGCTCCGCGTGAGACCGGGAACCATGGCAATGACGAGTAAGCCGGCCACCACCGCGCACAGCCCTGCGAGCCGTGCCCTCCACCACTGCTCCGGCGCCGGATCGAGCTCGGCGCGCGCCGCCTCCTCCCGTGCGATCCGCAGCTTCGCGGGAGTCTCCAGCAGCAGTCTCGGCTCGCGGAACGTGGCCGCCTCCATGAGCGTCATCCACGCCCACCGCCACTCGACCCCGACGACGGAGACCAGGCAGGCGCCGTCGGCCAAGAAGCGCCCGAAGGCATTGCGTGGCACTCCAGCCCAGACGCGCCACCGCCACGGGCCCCATCGGTTCCCGTAGTTGTCGCTCTCGAGGGTGCTCACATACCCACCGCTCCACAGTGTGCGGCTATCAATGACCCAGGCCAGAGCCAGCATCAGGAGAAGAATGACGCCACGTCCCTGCCCGTAGCCGGTCAGCGATGCCGTCACTTCAATGGGCCACGACGGCGCCTCGCCGCCCGTCTGCAACCACATCACGTAGTCGGAGGCGTTGCGCCCCATGTGGTCGACCACCGCCACCCACCACGTCCACAGCGGCACCACCGGGGAGAGAATCTGCAACGCGGCCCTGTATCCACCGCGATGCACCCGAGCACGGCGCCACAGGGCGATCCCCAGCCCGATCGCCCCGGTCACCAGTCCGGTGATAATTGCGTGCCCGGCGTAGGGGAAGATGTTCCCGGCAACCCCGGAGAACGGGCTCAGGGAGTAAGTCGTTGCGCCGCTGCACTCCACCTGGCGCACCCCGCCCTTGGGGCAGAGAAGACTATCCAGGAGGCTGCCACCACCGTTCAGGAGCGTGATGCGGCGGGTGACCTCCTCGACCACTTCGAAAGCGGCGCCCGTCGCCACCCCCAGAACGATCCAGTCGCTCACCAGGAAACGGCGCACCCGCCCTGGAGCCACCAAAGTGAGAACCGCCAACGGCGTCAGCTTGAGAACTTCCTCCACCAGGGAGGCGACCACTATGGATGCGGCTGTGCTGGACGGACTGACGCCGGCGGCGCTGCAGACCCACAGGCTCGCCATGGCGATCAGCAGCGCCAAGGGCATCCCGGTGGCGAACACTCCCGAGGTCAGTGCCCAGGAGACGGTCTTGGCTCGGGCCAGAGTGAACCAGCACACCACCAGCCACATGCACCCGATCCAGGCCCCCAGTGCGGTGCGGACCGTCGGCGAGACCACCACGGCCACGAGAACCACCAGCAGCGCGAACCAGGAGGCAACGGCCCGCACTCGGCGCAGCGCCAGGAAGATCCGGGACCTCGACGTGCGGTCACGCAATCGTTCCCACCACTCCTGTCTCGGCGGTCGTTCCGACGGCGTTGTTTCCTCCTGGCCCTCTCGCTCGGGTGGGCGCCGTGAGGCCGGCCAGATCCGAGGAGGCTGCTCGGCTCCTGGGCTCGGAATGTTCCTATGGCCGTGATCGTTCAACGCCCACCCCTCTCTCATACGCCGTTCAGCGGCGTGACCATTTTGTTACCAAACGGCTGGGAGCGGGGCTGCTTCTGCGTGATCCCGTTTCGCGTGCCCTCGCCGGGGCCAGTGCTCACCACGAGGAATCGTTGGCGCGTCTAGGGCTACCCTTCTCAGACGGGGCCTTCGTCGCCCGCCTCGCGCCTTTCGGCCCCATCCCTGACACTCGTCAACCCGCCCCACGTCGTCACCACGTCAGGACATGACCCGCATGACCTCACCGCGCCGCCCCGGCGGTGGCATCTTCGCCTCCTTGAGATTCCACAACTACCGGCTCTGGTTCCTGTCCGCCCTCGTGGCCAACACCGGGACCTGGATGCAGCGCGTGGCGCAGGACTGGCTGGTGCTGCGTGTCCTCACCGACGACTCCGCCTCCGCCACCGGCCTGACCACGGCCCTGCAGTTCCTCCCCATGCTGCTGCTGTCCGCCCACGCCGGCCTCGTCGCCGACCGGGTCGATCAGCGCAAGTTCCTCATCCTCACCCAGAGCGCCATGGGCCTGGTCTCCGCCGTCCTCGCCCTCGACGTCCTGGCCGGCACCGCCCGCCTGTGGCACGTCTACTTGGCCGCCTTCCTCACCGGCGTCGCCGCCGCCTACGACGCCCCCGCCCGCCAGACCTTCGTGGCGCGGATGGTTCCCGCCGAGCACCTGTCCAACGCCGTGGGCCTCAACTCGGCCTCCTTCAACGCCGCGCGCCTCCTGGGGCCGGCCCTCGCCGGCGTCGTCATCACCTGGGTCGGCGCCGGCTGGGTCTTCGCCGTCAACGCCGCCACCTTCGTCTTCCCGGCCGTGGCGCTGGTCGCCATGCGCGTGAGTGAGCTGGTGGACATGCCGCGCGCCCGCCGCGCCGCCGGCCAGCTCCGCGAGGGTCTGACCTACCTGCGCGGCCGCACCGACCTCGTCGTCATCATCGCCGTGGTCGCCGTCGTCTCCATGCTCACCCTCAACTTCCAGGTCACCATGGCCGCGATGGTGCGCACCGTCTTCCGCCTGGAGTCCGACGCCTACGGCACCGTCTCCTCGGTCTTCGCCGTCGGCTCCCTCTCCGGGGCCCTGTGGGCGGCCCGACGGCGCAACCCCCGCCCCCGCACCGTCGTGGTGGCAACCCTCGCCCTGGGGGTGTTCACCCTCCTGCTGGCCGCCATGCCCACCTACCCGACCTTCACGGTCATGACGGTCCCGGTGGGCCTGTGCGTGCTGACCCTCCTGACCAGCGCCAACCAGACCGTGCAGATGACCACCGAGCCGTCCATGCGGGGGCGGGTCCTGAGTATCTACATGATGTTCTTCCTGGGGTCGACGCCGCTCGGCTCCCCGCTCATCGGCTGGGTGGCCGACGCCTGGGGGCCGCGCATCGCGATCGCGGTTGGCGGCATGAGCGCTGTCCTCACTGCGCTGGTGGCCGCCGCTTGGAGCTACAGGCACTGGAACCTGTCCCTGCACTACTCCTCCACCCGCCCCTACCTCCGGGCCGCGCCTAAGTCGCCGACACCACCGAAGCCGCCGCAGTCCCCGCAGCAGACCCATGCCGACGACGCCGACTAGCGCCGACTGACACCCGCCAGACGCCGGTTCACATCGCACGACCGGACCGCACCGAGCTCACAACGAGTAATACGTACGCTACCCATGGCGCATCTCCCCGGCACTGGGGAGTCCTCCCCAGCCGAGGATCGGCGCGCTTTCAGACGGTACTGGCCCACATCACAGGATGCCGCCTATCCTTGCGAGGAACGCGGTTCGGTGAGCGAGCCCTTCCGAAGGCATCGAATGTCCGCGGTAACCCACCTCAAGCAGGAGCCCACCCCATGACCGAGCTGATCGACACCACCGAGATGTACCTCAAGACCGTCTATGAGCTTGAGGAGGACGGTGTTCCCCCGCTGCGTGCCCGCATCGTCGAGCGTCTCGACCACTCGGGCCCCACGGTCTCCCAGACGGTGGCGCGCATGGAGCGTGACGGTCTCATCAAGGTCGCCGAGGATCGCTCCCTGGAGCTCACCGATGAGGGGCGCAGGCGCGCCACCGACGTGATCCGCAAGCACCGGCTCGCAGAAAGACTGCTCCTGGACGTCATCGGCATCGAGCGCCGATTCGTCCATGAGGAGGCCTGCCGCTGGGAGCACGTCATGAGCGAGCAGGTCGAGGAGCGCCTCGCTGACATCCTCGACGACGTCTCCACTGACCCCTTCGGCAACCCCGTCCCGCCGCGGACCGCGGAGCACCCGAGGCCCTCCGCCGACGAGGTCAGTGTGGACCGCTTCGCCGGACGCGAGACCACCACGGCCGTCGTCAGCCGCATCGGGGAGCCGATTCAGGCCGACGCGGAGATCATCGCCGGCCTCGAGGACGCCCAGATCGTCGCCGGGGCTGAGGTTGAGCTGCGTGTCAGTGCCGGCGGGGTGAGGCTCGTCGGGCCCTCCGGTGACCCCGTGGTGCTGGCCGACGACGTCGCCCGCCACCTCTTCGTGCAGCGCTGAACGACGGCGCTCAGCCTGTCTGCCAAGGCCCTCAAGGGAGCCTGAAAAAAACCTGTGCAGGCAGGGGGTTCGAGGAGTGTTTCTCGTCTCGTTAGATGAGATGCGAGGGGCTGTCTCGCGGTCCGGCTGACGGCCTGCTGAAGGTCCCCTCTGTGAGGTCCCTCAGGCGCTGGGACAGAGGGCCTATGGTGGGATCTCGACGATGAGGGCGCAATTTTTCCGCGGAACCTCGCGCATTTCTGGTTTCGCCTGCGAGTGTGTCGATGGACTAAGGTCCCGGGGTTAATATGGATAAAAGCGAGAAGCGCTTCATAGTGCTTCGGCTCACAACAGTGTGTGACAACTGGCCGTGACGAAGCGTGCGTCTGTCATGTAGCGTTCAGGTCGTTGCCGCAGACAACCGTCTCGGCGACGTCTCGGATCGGGGCTTAGTCCTGCCACTCGGTCTGAGGCACGTGGAACCAACAACTCAAGTGGCAGGAACGGGGGAACCAACTATCGGTCGCCCAGGCGAACAGCCGAAGCGGCCTTGGGGTGAAGCCCGCATCTGCGGGCCGGACGTCTCCAGTCCGAACCCGACAGCTCACCTCGTCGGCTCAACAGGAGAAAGCATTCATGTCCTCACGCACCACCGCACGTCACCGCAAAGCCACCCGCGCCCTTACCCCACTGGATGACTTTGCTCCCACCGCGCGCCGCGGTCTGGCAGTCGCCGCTTCGTCCGGCCTCGCCCTGACCATGATCGCTTCGGGAGCCAACGCCGCCGGCCACACTGAGGTCACCTCCTCCGGCACCATTGAGGCTTCCGGCGTGACCCCCGGGGTCGGCATCTTCGCCGCCAACGCCCGCGAGGCCCTGGCTGCCCGCCAGCAGGTCACCATCTCCCAGGCGAGCTGGGTCACCGAGGCCGCCCCCGAGGTGGAGGCTGTCGCCCCCGCTCCTGCGGCTCCTCAGACGCCCGCCGCCCCCGAGGCCCCCGCTGCTCAGGCTGAGCAGAACTCCTCTGAGGCCGCCGCCCCGGCTGCTGCGGACCAGGGCACTGACGCCGCTGCCGCTGACACTCAGGCCACCCCGGCGGCCGCCGCGCCGACCGGCACCGCCAACTCCTCTGTCGTGGCCATCGCCATGCAGTACGTGGGTGCCCCCTACGTGTGGGGCGCCTCCGGCCCGAGCGCCTTCGACTGCTCCGGCTTCACCTCCTACGTGTACGCCCAGGTCGGCATCAGCCTGCCCCGCACCTCCGGCGAGCAGGCCGTGGCCGGTACCCAGGTGTCCGCCTCTGAGGCCCAGCCTGGCGACCTCGTCACCTGGCCCGGTCACGTCGGCATCTACGCTGGTGACGGCAAGGTCATCGACGCCGGTGACGAGTCCACCGGTGTGGTCTACCGCGAGATCTGGGGCTCCCCGAGCTTCGTCCGCGTCGGCTGATCCCAGACGCTGAAATCCTCACCGTGAGGGGTGAGCGCCAGATGGCGCTCACCCCTCACGGCGTGTCGGGAGGAGGGCTGGAGTCGGCCGTCGAGGCGCTTCTTGGGGGCGAAGCGAGGAAATCCTCCTCATGTGGTGGTCCACACACACCTTTTCGAGGCAGAATGTTCCATGGGTCGTAGACCGTGATCTCGAGAAAGGGCAGATCCCATGACTGATGACAACGTCGTCCTCGTCGGAGTCGATGGTTCACCGGAGTCCCTGGCGGCAGTGGACTGGGCTGTGGCACGCGCTGAGTGCCAGGGCTGGCGTGTTCACATCCTGTGCGCCTACTCCCTGCCCTCCTTCACCACTGCCTCCCTTGACGGCGGCTACGCAGCGCTCGACGACTCAGCCATCAGGTCCGGCGCCCAGGCCGTCATTGACGAGGCCGTTGAGCGCGTCAAGAAGGCCGGAGTCACCGTCACCTCCTCCCTGGAGACCGGGGACCCCGCCGGGGTTCTCGTCGACCTCTCCGAGGAGGCGGCTCTGGCCGTCGTCGGCACCCGGGGAGGCGGTGGCTTTGCCGACCGGCTCCTCGGAACCGTCTCCTCCGCCCTGCCTGCGCACAGCCACTGCCCGGCCGTCGTCGTTCCTCGGCACAACGAGGGCGCCGACTACACGCCGGTGCGGCGCATCGTCGTCGGGGTCGATGGCTCCTCCTCGGCTCGCCGGGCCCTCAAGTGGGCCGTGACCGAGGCGGAGGCGTGGGGTGCCGAGCTCACCGCCATCGCCGCGGTGCCGATGGCCTCCGGTGCCGGGGCGCTGGCCTGGCTGCCTGCCGCGGTCGATCGTGAGCAGGTCCTGGCCGATGTCCGCTCCGGACTCGACCGCGCCATCAATGAGGCCCTCGAGGGCCATGAAGGCGTCACGGTGCGCCGCCACGCCCTGGACGGAAATCCGGCCGAGCTCCTGGCCGAGTTCTCCACCGCTGTGGACCTCATCGTGGTCGGCTCGCGTGGACGCGGTGGTTTCTCCGGGCTCCTGCTGGGCTCCACCAGCCAGGCCGTCCTGTCCCACGCCTCCTGCCCCGTGCTGGTGGCCCCCACGCACCACGCCAAGGGGGAGCGGCGCACCTCGCGCACCTCCACCCCGTGGGGCCGGGCCTGAGGCCCCACTCGCCGCGGTGAGCCCATCGTTGCTCGCCGCGGCGCCACCCCGCGGCCCGAGTGGTCATGGGCGGGTCGATCCGCTGGTAGTCTTCCTCTCAGGCCCTCGTAGCTCAGGGGATAGAGCACCGCTCTCCTAAAGCGGGTGTCGTTGGTTCGAATCCAATCGAGGGCACTGACACCTTTCCGCGTCATCGCGGGCGTCAGCACCTCACCCGGTCCTGGCGCTCCCTCCCTTCACATCAGATCGCGTGTGCCATACGTATGTGGATGCTGGTTTTCGCCTGGAATCTCAGGGTTTCGCGCTGCGCTCGTCCAGCATGGTGACCAGTCGGCGCTCCTCGTCAGTGCTCACTAGGTGCAGGTATGCCCCTGTGGTGGTCACGGAAGCGTGGCCTAGCCAGGCGCTGACGGTCGCCACGTCGACGCCCTTGCGCAGCCACTCGCACGCCGCTGTATGGCGAAGATCATGGATTCGACGGCCGCCGCTGATCTCGTCCCACCGCACCGACCGTCTCATGTTGCTGCGGTTGAGCGGACCGCCCCGCGGGGAGGTAAACACAATGTCGTCTGGTTTCAGGCCACGCAGGCGCCGGCTGATGATGAGCGCAGGGCGTTGCATGAGCGGGACCTTCCGGACCTTCCCACTCTTGGGTGCCTTCTCCGGGAATCCGTCGCTAGCGCTTCGCCTCACGCGCAGAGCGGTGGCGATGCCATCGTCGTCGATCACGACGTCGCGGGCACGTAGCGCCCTGAGCTCACCCCACCGCAGGCCCGTGTAGGCCAGCACGATAATCACGTCCCCGTACGGGCCTTCCGGTGCCATCGTCTCGACCTCTCGCCACGAGAACGGGTTAGTCGCTGCCCCGATGGCATTGGTTCTCGGGATCCTGATGCCCCGGACGGGGTTGCGGTCGACGACGGCAAGTCCTTCGAGCCACGAGAAAAAGGCTGCAACTGTGATCAGTGTCCGGTGTTTTGTGCCCGGACTGCCACTGATTGACTCGATCAAACGAGAAATCACTTGAGGATTGACGTCGCAGACACGATGGGCGCGTAGCCACGCGGGCAGTGACGCACATATCCCTTTGTCCCGTTGCAGCGTCGACGCGGCAACAACATTACGGCGGTGCTCCAGGAAAAGCGGCAGCCACTCCTGGACCTTTTTCACCGCACCGACGACGTCGATTCCCGCTGCTAGCTGACGTTTCATGCGGCGCTCCCACGCACGCGCATCGACCGGATTGTCAAATGTTCGCGTAGCGATCGCAGTTCCGCCGTCGTAGATGTAAGCGCGCCATTTGCTGCCAGCTCTTGCGACTGTCATTCGTCTGTGCTCTCAGAGATGAAAGTGTGGATATTCTCTGCAATGAAAAGAATGTGCTCAGAAAGATCGTCACAGTACTGGGCGTACACTCTTTCGTGCTCCATCTCGTCAGCCACTGCATCGCGCTCGTCAGCACAGACTTTGTCCTGCATGAGCTGAAGCTCGATCTCGTCAGCGATATCGCCGGCCCTCAGGGCCTCATCGCGTACGGCACTGGCCCTGAGGCGGAGCTGCGCCGCCACAAAGCTGGGCACCCCTCCGGGGAGGGCGGCAGCCCGCTTCCTGATCTCAGTCGACGACAAGCGCCGGGTTCTCATCATCACTTCTGACTCCTGGTGCTGGCGGCAGTCCATTGAGTGTGGCGTCATCCACCAAGAACGCCCTCACTCGCTGGGGATTCTTAGGGGTAGTCAACTTCCCGTCGCGCGCCACCATCGTGGTGGCATATGCCGATCCTGGCATTCCGTATAACTCCTCCGGGCGGGTTCCCATCTCCCATTGTTCGCGGTTGACCACCATAAGCGAGTCTGCCACTCCGCTGGATGCCATGATAATCCGTGACGTGAAAAGGTCACGAGCTCGCAGTGCATCTTTTCTTGGGTCCTGGAGTGCGGAAACGACAGAGATCGATGCAGCGCGACCTCGAGTCAGAATCGCGCGCAGGTTCTTGTCAACGCTCTTCTCTTCCTTTGTGGAATCCGCCGCGTATGTGAGCATCGCCGCCTCATCGATCATCACCACGATCCCCGGATAGGCCGGGCAGAGTTCGGCATCCCTCACTCCGTCACAACGCATCAGCTCCAGGCGGTCATCGAGCAGGGCATTGATTTCGGCGAGCAAATCAGCCGCCTCCGCGTAGGTGCGTGCCCGTTTTTCGAATATCTGTTTGTATGCTTCCTGCTCAACTCCACCTTTGAGGTCAATGCCATACATTTTGATGCTACGCGCTTGAATCTGAGGAGTCATCCCTACGGCGATACCACCAAGTACGCTGCCCTTCCCGGCGCCAGTCATGCCGACAACTAGGGTATGACCGCCAATGATCGGGATCATCCACTGCTTGCCGGTCACGGTGATCCCCACCAGCGCCGACCCCACTGGAGCACTGGCCGCATCAGCAACCGGATACTCTCTAACCTTAGCGAGCGGATCCGGACCCACGACGACAGTGAGGACCACCCCGGCAGCGTCATCAGGAGATGGCTCTGCCGTGACTGATGCGCCCAACGCGGACCCCAGCCGCTCCGCGGCTTTGGCCGTCTCAGCGGGAGACATGCTCGGCAGCGAGCGAATAGTGACCTCGAGACCGCGGGGCACACGACGAATCGCCGTGACTTCGGGAACGTAGAGGTCCTCAATGATGTCGTCGCCGACCAGCGCATGATGGCGAACTCGGCGCTCCAGACCGGCAGCAGAGCACGCCGAGATCCAACGCAGCTCCCGCAGATTCCGTAGGACGCGATCGACATCGTCGCGCCTCCAGTACGCGAAGATGGCCGCCCGGCTTGACCACGGCATCTCACTCGGGCGGAGAGTGGTGCGAATGGGCACACGGTGCCAAGCCAGCCACGACGCAAACGCGCACGCTATGACGATAGCCACCGCGACGAGGGCGAACGACCACCGATTCCGCTCCGCAGCGATGAACCCCCAGACAGAGAGTGCTGTGAGGGTGGTGGTGACTGTGGTTGCTATAGCCACCGTCAGTTGGCGCTCCCACCGGCGGAGCATCGGGCCACGACGACGGACGCGGCGCCGCCCGGCATCAGGCTGATCAAAATCTGCTGCGGTACGCATCAGCGACCGCCCTTCCCGCCTGCGGACTCATCTTCGAGGAGCTCAACCTTCGGCTTCGAGGGTGCGGACGTTGCAGGGTTCGGAACCTCTACGAGCCTGTCGCAGGTAATGGCCTGGCGTGTCTCCGCACGATCGCCGAACGATGTCACGGCGTACTGCTTGACCCACACGCGGCCATCCATCCTATAAAAATGGCCGAACTTATAGTTACCTCGCTCGATAACCGAGATCGTGGTGCCAGTGTCAGGTCCACCCCAACGACTCGGGCCGACCACGCCGGTCGCGTACGTTGGGTCGCCGCTCTTGGCGAGCTGGGGCGTACCGTCCTGCCGCATGCGTGGCCTGGCATCCTCCGCGGTCAGATCCTTGCCCATACCAGCAAAAATGACGTCAGAGAACTGGGTCGAGTCGTACTCAACGTCAGACAGGTCAAGCATGATGAGCTCCTCAATGTACCGAAACCGATACAACAGATGTTCGCTTCGGTGCACACGATAACCCCCGTCTCGGTAGGCGTCAACCTCGGCGTGAATACTGGTAGATCGGAGAAAAATAGACACATATAAACTGGAGCTACGTGCCGTCCTGTGAGCATGTTCTGCTGACCATCTATGATCATAACCGGTACGGTAAGTGTCGCGTCAGCCGCACCAAAGGCCTTGTGCTGCCTCAAATCCTGAGTGTCGTTCTCACACATGAAAACTTCCGACGGGCGGCGATGCTGAGCTGCACCGAAGCTGACGGATGTCCCGCAATGGCACTACGAAGTGGCCGTTGAGCGGGGTGGGGTGTCCGCATTCTTTAGGTACATACAAGTCTTATGTGATGCATTGCATAGTTCGCTGGTTCGGTAGCATCGCGGTCATGGATGACCTGGAGCGCGAGAGGTGTCGAGCCAGCTGTGAAGCGATGGCCGCGGGGGCGATCGCCGCCGCCAGGGCGCTAGCTGATGGGGAGGCTCGACCTGACCAGCCTGACCGGCAGGTTGTCGAAGCTCTGAAGGCGCTGGCGACTGCTCAGGCCACCCTCACGGAAACGCAGCGAGCACTCATCAATGCAGCGCTAGATGCTGGCGTGAGTGTGAGGAGGACGGCGGCGGCTGCTGGGCGACCAGTGGTGACGGTGCAAAAATGGCGGAAAGACGCCAAAGAATCGGATTGACCGTAACTTCTCTCTACAGGATCAAGGGGGCCGCCTTCGGCGGCCCCGGTTGGCGGCGCGCTCCTCGCGTCGCGCGCCGCCAACCCACTAACGTGCTTGTGCCCTGCATCGCGAAATGCGGGACACGGATCGAAAGAACCGCAACATCACACCGAGAAACGCGGCACGCCACGAGATGCCGCCCCCGTACCACATCGGCACCAGCGCAGCGATGATGAGGCACCGCCGCGGGCCGGAGGGCAGGCGGGCCTGATGAAGCGCGCCCGAGCGCACACGCGTGACCAGGACAGAATCGCGCAGCAGCCAGTGATAGCGGCGAGACGTCCACCGCCATCCTCAACGACAGTCGGCACCGTCGCGCTGCCGGTCATCCATGGTCGGATGATCCGACCCCAACAGTGCGGAAATCACCAGCCAGGAAGCCATCAAGGTACCGCCTACCGGAGCCACCATTCTCTAAGCAACTCTGGTTGCCACCGAGGCCGCAACAGTCATCGCACTCACCCGCCGTCGAGCAAGATGCCTGACCCGGGGTCCGGAGGAGCCCAAGCCAACGCGGTACCAGGATCGCGCTCGATCTCACCGCGGATACGTCGCGCGTCCCGCGACCAGGACGTGGCCGATGCGTGCCGCCACACAACACTGTCGCCCAGTACGGAGCCTCGAGCCTGTGAGCAGTAGTCCTGTCTACGCCGACGGCAACGCGTGAGACTCAAACGATCAGGGCTCCAGTCCCGTGACGTACTGAAGGCCCTTCCGTGCCAACCGAATGAGCGGTGTCCGCCGCCACGACACCGATAGGAGCGCTGCAACTGCGAGTTGTGTGCCTCGCAGCACCGGCGATGACGAGCGCCATCCGCTCCGCCGCCAGGACGACCGCACCGCCAGGCATGTGCAGCTTGAGTCATCCGTCGAATGTGACTGCGCCGGGCAATCTCATCAGGTGACGGGGTGCATGGCATCTCCTCGTCATTGCCGTCAGAGCCGGCAGCAACTACGTCCTTGAGAACGTAATTGATGACCTTCGACATATAGCCCGAGGCTCTATAAGCCTGCTGCTCCGAGCCAATCACGTCGGCGCGGAGCTGAGCACCCCATCGCAGAGTCCGGCCCGACGGAGAGGAGGTGGACACGCCTGCGCAAATCCTCTCCAGAGTCGATGCGCGCTGAGAGCCAGGCTCGGACCAGATGAACCGCCGGTCCGCCCCGGTAACGCCGAGATCGACCTCAGACACCGACAGCGGCAGCGAGATCAAGACATGGAAATGGATCAAACCGCGGCTCTGCCACTCCGCGACCCGAACATACGACAACCGGGCCGAAGAGGTGCCCGTCACCCGGGCCAGCCAGTCCGACAGCGCGTCCGTGGTGCGCGTGAAAAGACGTGGAGCACATCCGTTGAAGTCGACCGCGCCGCTGTAGTCGTATGAGGCGAGGTCAATAGGGACGCCACGCAAAGGCGAGTCATGACGATGGCGCCGACCGCACTGGCACAGCGGCGGAGCACCCGAGGCTGGCGACTTCGGCACCCGGTGGACTTCCCCGAAGGAAGGCGCGGTCAGAGTCAACAGCACGAACCTCTCACCGGCATCAACCCGAGCCCGAAGACCGCTGTACACGACTGCTCTGACGTCGCCTCTATACAGACGTGCACAAGATGGACACGACAGCACCGAGCGTGACCCGCAACGGATACTAACGACGCCAGACCGTCCCGATGCCTCGTCGTCGTAGCGCATCGGGACGGGGTGCCGACACGGCAGGCGTGCAAGCAAAGCCTCGTCCTGCGCGGCGAGGTCAGTATCACCCTCTAGCCTCGCTCTAACCATCTCCGCCAGCACCGGGCCAGCCAGACGATCAGCCTCCGAGAGATCCCCGGCCACCAGTGCCCGAAGAAGGTTCATATGCGCTTCCGAACCGGTCGCTGACACAGACGTCATGTAAACTGCGCCCGAACTCCTAAAGCGGGTGTCGTTGGTTCGAATCCAATCGAGGGCACTGACACCACCGGGTCAGTTCGGCAAGCCTCGCTGCCGGGCCGGCTCGATGAGTTCCACCAGGGCTCGTCTGGATGAGGGCGCAGACGCACTGCGCTGCGGCCGATGCCGGTCGGCCCATATCGCCGCCGGCCCATGGGGCGTGCCACGCCGCGGTGCGTCTCCACGCCCAAGGGTCGATCGGCCTATATCTTGAGCGTATGACGCCTTCGTTCTTCTCCTTCGGCCGCAAACGGCGCGATGCTGCCCTGCGGGAGGAAGAACACAAGGGAGCCCGATCCTCGGCCGGCTCGGATCAAACCGCGAGCCGACGGCGTTTCGCCGCGGATCTGGGGGCTGTGGCCGCGGCGCCGCGTCAGCCTGAGTCCGCCCCCGCGCCGGCACCCCCCGCCCCGCGCGCCCTGCCCCGGCACCCCCGCTGAGCGCGGCGGACGTCGAGCGGCGCGAGCGCATTGACACGGCCCTGTCCACCTGGCGCAGCCAGCTCGTGGACCTGGGGGGCGTCGCCAGCCTGGACGACATCACCCTGCTCGACGGCGTCGTCGACCTCACCGCAGCACACCCCTCCGGCCTGGCTCAGCTCTACGCAGGCCGCCCCACCAACCTGTCCAGCATCGTGCGCGAGCGCAACGCCCTGGGTGAGGCCCGCCAGTCCCTGCGCGAGGTCTCGGCGCGCACTGACGTCCTGGCCCGCCAGTTCGGCGTCGCCCCGGTCTACCTGGCCATTGGGGTGGCCACCTGGAACGAGACGGTCCCCGAGGACGGTGAGGACGACGGCAGCATCCACCTGGCCGACGGCGCCTCACCGGAGGCGGACCTGACCGCCCAGATCCCGCACGTCGAGCGCATCGCTGCCGAGCACGCCGCCCGCAACGCCCTGGCCGCCGCTGGCCTGACCGTCCCCGAGGCCCCCTCGGCCCCGCGCGTGCGCACGGTTAACGCCCCGGTCCTGCTGCGCCCCGTGCGCCTGACCACCGCCACCGCGGACGCCACCCTCACCCTGGACCCCACCATCGAGGTCAACCCGGTCCTCACCCGCGCCCTGCGCCGCTACCAGTGCACCACCGACATCGGGGACATCGCCCGCGCCGCCCTGTCTTCGGCGGGCTTCACACCGCGCGCGGCCCTGGCCCGCATCGGCGCCCTGGGCCGGCAGTTCCTGCCCGGCTTCGAGATCCACGAACGGCTCGTCGTCGGCGCCTTCGTCCACCCCGGTCAGGCCCTGGTGGAGGACTTCGACGCCGTCCTGGAGCGCTCACGCACCTCCGCCCTGGTCGCTGCCATCGCCGGGGACGAGGGCGCCCGCGAGGCCCTCAGCGTCGAGCTGCCCCCCGCTGTCCCCACCGATCGCGTCCCCGGCGCCGAGCGCGGCGTGGGTGATCTGGAGCCCGCCCAGCTCGACGTCATCGAGGCGGTGGGCACCGGGGCGAGCTTCCTCATCGACGCGCCCCCCGGCTCCGACGTCGCCGGCACCCTGGCCGCCGTCTTCGCCGACGCCGCCGCCTCCGGACGCACCGTGCTGCACGTGCCCGCCACCAGCGCCGACGGGCACGCCGTTGCGGCCGCCCTGCGCGAGGAGGGTCTGGGATCCATGGTCCTGGACCTCACCGAGGACGCCGCCTGGCGCCAGCACGCCTCCGAGGGCATCCGCGAGAGTCTGGGCGTCCAGCCGCCCCAGCTCGACGTCGCCGGGATCATCTCCATGCGGGACCGTCTCACCTCGGTCCGCTCCCGCCTGGACCGCTACGTGCGCGCCCTGCACCGGCCCCGCGAGCCCTGGTCGGTCTCCGCCTACGAGGCGCTGCAGAAGCTCGCCGAGCTCACCAGCCGCCGCGACCGGGCCACCACCCGGGCCCGCATCGACGCCGAGCACCTGGGTCGCCTCGACGAGGACGGCCGAGAGCAGGCCCTGACCCTCCTGCGCCGCGGGCACGCCCTGGGGCTGTTCACCCCGGAGGTCTCCTCCAGCGCCTGGAACGGGATCCCGGTGGAGGACATGGACGAGGCCACCGACGCTCTCGTCCACCTGCGTGCCCTGGCCAATGACCTGCTGCCCACCATCCAGGAGCACACGGCGGTGGTCGCCCGCACCACCGGCCTGAGCCGGGCCCGCAACCTGGGCCAGTGGATCGAGCAGCTTGACATGTTCGACGGCGTGCGCGAGTCCCTGGACGTCTTCCTGCCCGAGGTCTTCGAGCGCTCCGCCGCCGACATGGTCATCGCCACCGCCTCCAAGCGCTGGCGCGACGAGCGGGGCATCCACATGGACGGCTCGCGGCGCCGGCGCTTCACGCGCCAGGCCAATGACCTGGTGCGGCCGGGCCGCGTCGTCGATGACCTGCACGCCGAGCTGGTCAAGGTCCAGCGCCGCCGCGAGGTGTGGCGCCGCCACGACCCCGACGGCGGCTGGCCCCGCCTGCCCCAGGGCCTGGACGAGATGCGGCGCACCGCCGGCCGAGCCCGCGGCGCCGTGACCGAGGTACAGCCGCTGCTGGGTCGCGCCCAGGACTCCCCGGTGCTCATGGAGATGCCCCTGGAGGATCTCCTGGAGCTGACCCGCTCCCTGGCCGCCGACGACCTCACCGCCCAGAAGCTCCCGGAGGTCAACCGCATCCGCACCGAGCTCGAGAGCCTGGGACTGAACGACTTCGTGGCCGACATGGCCGCCCGCGGCGTCGAGGCCGACCAGCTCGAGCCCGAGCTCACCTACTGCTGGTGGTCCTCCCTGCTGGCGCAGACCCTCGCCGCCGACCCCGACCTCGGTGGTCTCGACGCGCGCGCCCTGTCCCACATGGCCGTCTCGCTGCGCGAGCTCGACGCCGCCCACACGCGGTCCCTGTCGGGCCCCGTGGCCCAGGCCTGCGCCCGGCGGGTGCGGGCCGCCGTCGAGCAGGACAAGGCCGACGCCCGCGCCCTGTATATCGCCCTGGCCCGCGAGGACGGCGTCCCGCTGCGGGAGATCATCGACGCCCACCCCATGGCCCTGCTGGCCCGGCCGATCTGGATCGTCCCGCCCACACTCGTGCCCCAGATCTTTTCGCCCACCGCGGTGGTGGACCTGGCTGTGTTGGACGCCTCCACGCCCATGCCCGTCCCGCAGGTGCTGCCCGCCTTCGTGCGCGCCGAGCAGGTGCTCGTCGTCGGCGACTCCCGGCGTGCCACGACCGGCCTGGCCGCAGAGCTCGGCCCGCTCCTGCCCTCGCGGACTCTGCCGACGGCCCGCAACAGCCTCGACGCCGGTATCGCCTCCTTCCTGGCGGCCAACGGCTACGAGGGGGTCGTCGAGGCCGTGCCCTCCCCGCCGGGGGACACCTCCCTGACCCTGGAGCTCGTGGACGGGCGGGGCATGCCGGCCCCCGGGCAGACCGCGGTCGAGACAGTGGAGGCCGAGGTCTCACGCGTCGTCGACATGGTCATCGACCGGGCACTGACCCGTCCCGAGGAGTCCCTGGCCGTCATCGCCCTCAACCGGCTGCACGCCGACGCCCTGCGCTCGGCCATCACCCGGGCGGCCGCCGGCGCCCCCGCACTGGAGGAGTTCTTCGCCCCCGGGGCGGCAGAGCCCTTCACCGTCGTCGAGCTGGCCGAGGCCCGCGCCCTGCAGCGCGACCACATCATCATCTCGGTGGGTTACGCCAAGACCCCGCACGGGCGCACCATCCACAACTTCGGGCCCGTCTCGGACCACAGCGGCATGGTGGGGCTCGTCGAGGCCCTGTGCGCCTCGCGGGGCAGCACCCAGGTGGTCTCCTGCCTGGCGGCCGCAGACATTGACCGCGACCGGCTGCGCGCCCCTGGGGCCCGCCTGCTGCGTGAGGTCCTGGCCCGGGCCGAGGACTCCTCCCAGTCCGGCAACTCCGCCGGCAAGGTGCCCGACCGGCTCCTGGTGGACCTGGCCGAGCACCTGTGGCGCAAGGGCCTGTCGGTCGTGCCCCGCTACGGGACCGACGGCGGCGTGCGCATCCCGCTGGCCATCGGCCACCCCGACTACCCCGACGAGCTGCTCGTGGCGGTCCTGACCGACGACGTCGATTACATCTCCGAGCCTAGCCTGCGCCGGCGCGACCGGCACCGCGTCGAACGCCTTGAGCGGCGCGGGTGGCGCGTCCACATGGCCTTCTCCGCCGGGGTGTTCGTGGACCCGGAGGCCGAGGCGAAAGCCGTCGAAGAGCTCGTCCTGGCCGTCCTGGTGGAGCGCCAGGGGGAGGCTGCCCCCGCCATGGAGGCCGTGCCGGACCGTGTCGACGACGCGGTGCGCGCCGTCCCCGAGGCGCCCGAGCCCGAGGCCACCGAGGCCCACGAGCGCACCGAGCGCCCTCGCATCGCCCAGGGGCTGCCGCTGCAGGCATATTCCGACGACCAGCTCGATGACCTCATGGCCTGGATCCGCTCCGACGGCGTGGGCCGCTCCGAGGCAGGGGAAGTCGAGGAGCTGCGGTCCGCTCTGGCGCTGCGTCGCCGCGGATCGGGGATTGACGCGGTCCTGGCCAACGCCGTGCGGCGCACCCGCTGAAGCCGCCCGAGCGGTGCTGGATAACGCAGTGAATGACCGGGTTGCCGTGAGTGATGCCGCGAGTGACGGCGTGAACCACACAGTGAATGACGCCGCCGTGACCGGTGGATCGGGCCGCGGGCGGGCCACGGAGGCGGAACCTGCCGCAGACAGAGGCGTGACGCCCGGACGCGGGCGCGCGCGGCGCCGTCGTCGAGTGGTGGCCCTCTCGCCCCGGGACCAGGCGCGTGTGGCCCGCGGTCAGAACCCGGAGGACCTGGCGAGGCCTGACTACGAGCACGACGCCCTCAGCGGTCCCGCAGAGGGCCTCGACGCCCCCACCCCCGGCGGTGCGGGCTCCAATGACGCCCGCCTCCGACGCGACGTGCCCCCTCACTGGGGCTGATATCGAGCCGCCGTGGGCAAGGGGAAGGCCCCGCCGATCAGGAGGATCGGCGGGGCCTTCCGGTGATGCGATAAGGCGATGCTCAGATCGCTGCGGGACTCAGCGCTTGGCGGCGAGCAGGTCGCGGATCTCGGTGAGCAGCTCGACGTCGGAGACCTCGGCGGCCTCCTCGGCGGCCTTCTGCTTGGCCATGCGCTCCTTGACCTTGTTCATCGGCATGACAATGGCGAAGTAGACGGCGATGGCGATAAGGAGGAAGTTGATGATGGTGGTGATGATCGTTCCGGGCATCACGTAGCCCTTAGCGTTTGTGGCGAGCTCCTGGGCGGTGGCCAGGTGGAACGTGTACTTACCGTCCTGGTACAGCGAGAACGCTCCCAGCGAGTCGAAGTTCGGCTGGCCGATGAGCTGACCGAGGATGGTCATGATGACGGTGGTGATCGAGTCAACGATCGGCTTGAACGCGCCACCAATGATGACGGCGACGGCGAGCTCGAGGGCGTTGCCCTGGGCAATGAACTCCTTGAATCCCTTAATCATGGCGATCCTTTCTAGCGGCGCGGGCAGACGTCTGCCGGGAGTGCGCCATCGGGGGCTGAAAGTGAGAGTGTCTTATCATTCGCGTAAGACGTCGCAGCGGCATTAGGGGCTCAGCGCAATGCCGAGCGTGCTATTCGTAGCCGCGCCAACTACCAGAGTAGCGCTACTTGCAGGAATAGCCAGTGTGATAAGTGTTACTTTCTTGTTTCCTGTCCATTGTCCACCCTCTCCGACCTGCTGAATCATCACTACTCGCGCTCCGGAACAGAGAACCGTGCTGCGCGTTCCAAAAGGTGCAGCCGGTATTCCTTGGGAAATGCTCAGAGAAGACTCTTGAAATCCTGGTGATTCCTGGTCGGTTGGTGAAGAAGGTGTGTCAGGGCTTCCTGTGGGACTCGGTGTCGAGGTGTTCCCCGGGTCTTTCGGTGCGGTGGGGGACTCGGACTGCTCTCCGGGATTCTGTGCCGTCCCGCCCGAAGAGGTGCCGTCCTGACCCGGCGGCGCCCAGTCCTCAGAGGCCTGCCCGATGATGTCCACCCGCGCGCCAGGGCGGGCCAGCTCGGCGCCGACGTCGATAGGCACCTGGACCAGTCGCTCGTCGTCTCCCAGCTGCTGGGCCAAGGAGCCGCTGGTCATCGAGGCCGTCAGCACCGTGCCTTTCTCCAGGGAGATGGCGGCCCGACTCCCGACCGCCTGCCCCGCGGAGGTCAACGGGGACTGGGGGAGGGCGCCGGCCGGAAGGTTGCTGATCGAGACGTCCTGCTCGGTGAGGACCGCGCCGGCGCTGATCGAGCGCGAGGCGACAAGAACCTGCTGCCCGCGTTCGGGGCCGGGACGCAGCACGCTGAGGGCCACCAGGACCGCGGTTCCCAGGCAGAGTGCCACCACCAGGTGGCGATGGCGCCACAGCAGAAGCGATGGACGGCCCCCGGCCCATCCGGTCCATCCGGCCCGGCCACTGGGGCGGGCCGGACGGGAGTCGGAGGCGATGGAGCGCGGCGACCCGCCGTGATCCTGAGGATCCCGAGAGGCGCTGAGAGAGGGGTGGAGGGGCAGTCCGTGGCGAGGTCTCATGTCATCAGGGTCCGGTGGCCGGTGGCCTCCCGGCACGCCCACTCCTTGGCATTGTGGACAGAGGGCGCCACCGGCGAGCCTGTGGCCCCCGGAGGCCCGCGGCGTCGGTGGCTCAGGACTCCGACGACAAGGAGTGCGCCGGCGAGCCGGCAGCCAGCAGGAACCACTCCTGGGCCGTGATGACGGCGTCCACGGGCTCGTCATGCTCCTCCATCGGCAGCGGCCCGGGCACCAGCTCCTCGGGGTGGAGGATGGCGAAGGTGTGCGCCTCGGGGGAGCGCAGCGGCAGCATCCGGTCGTACCAGCCGCCGCCCTGTCCCAGGCGGCGCCCGGCGCTGTCCACGGCCAGTGCCGGAATGATGAGGGCGTCCACCTGGCCGACCGCCTCGGCCGGCAGCGTCGGTCCACTGGGCTCCGGAGGGCGCCTCGGGGCCCGCTCCGCCAGGTCCTCACTTCCCTGGAACAGCCCCCAGCAGCGTGCCAGACGGGGGCCGAGCACCGGCAGCAGGACCTGGACGCCGCCCTCGTGAAGCCGCTCCAGCAGTAGTCGGGTACAGGGCTCTGCCCCCACGGACACGAAGGCCGCCACCCTCTGTGCGCCGGCCACCGCCTCCAGAGCGTGCTCAGTCAGTGCCTCGCAGTCCGCCGAGTGCCCCTGGGGCGGGTGGTGGTGATGGGCGCGTCGGTGCGCCCGCAGCACCTTGCGCAACTCGTCCTTGGCGTCGTCGAGCTCGAGTCGGCCCGTGTCGGGAAGGTCCAGCGCGCCGGTCGTCATGGCCCCATCCTCGCAGGTGATGACGCGTCGTGTCTGAACCGTTCGTCCCGGCGGGGCACGGCGCATGTCGTCAACCTGACGGTAACCTGAGTGCCATGAGAACAGTGGCCGAGCACCTGGCCGCCTGCCTGGAGATCGCCCAGGCGGCAGCACCCCTCGACGTGGTCCTCCCCGACGCCGTCGGATGCGTCCTGGCCCAGGACGTCGTCGCCGGAATCGACCTGCCCGCCGTGGACCTGGCTGGACAGGACGGCTACGCGGTCATCGCCCAGGACGTCGCCGAGGCTGATCGCCACAACCCGCTCGTGCTCGACGTCGTCGACGCGGTGCGCGCCGGCGACATGCGCCCCTGCCACCTCGTCTCCGGTGCCGCCGTCCTCATTGACTCCGGCGCCCCCATGCCGCTGGGCGCCGACGCCGTCATCCCCTGGGCCGACACCGACCGTGGCGAGTCCCGGGTGACCATCCACCGCGCCGTCGCGGCCGGCGACAATGTCCGCCGCCGTGCCGAGGACGTGAAGTCGGGCACGACTGTCCTCAAGCGAGGCTCGCGCATCAGCGCCCGCCATGTGGCCCTGCTGGCGGGCCTCGGGATGCACCGGGTGCGCGTGCGCCCCGCCCCGCGCGTCGTCGTGGTCTCCATCGGGGACGAGCTGGTCGAGCCCGGCCAGTCCCGCGAGGCCGGGGACGTCTTCGACGCCAACGGCCACGCCCTGGCCTGCGCGGTCACCGACGCCGGCGGCCAAGCCTTCCGGGTGGCCGCCGTCCCCGACGAGCTGCGCGCCCTGGCCGACACCATCGAGGACCAGCTGGTGCGCGCCGACGTCCTCATCACCACCGGGGGCTTGAGCGTCGGGCAGGGCGACACCGTCAAAGACGTTCTGGCCCCCCTGGGCTCGGTGCGCTTCGACGCCGTCGCCATGTCCCCGGGCCGCCAGCTCGGCGTCGGGACGGTCGAGGGGACCCCGATCTTCTGCCTGCCCGGCGACCCGGTCAGCGCCCAGATCGCCTTCGAGACCTTCGTGCGCCCGGTCCTGCGCCAGATCGCCGGACGCACCTCCCTGCACCGCTCCAGCCTGGCGGCCACCATCTCCGAGGGCTGGCACTCCCCGAGCGGCAAGCGCGAATTCGTCCCCGTGCACGTCAGCGGCTCGCCATCCCGCGGATACCGCGCCGAGCCGACGGCGCCGCCGGGCACGGTCCGACTGCACGGCCTGTCCGAGGCCAACGCCATCGCCGTCGTGCCCGAGGACACGAGCACCGTGGTGGCCGGTGACACCCTCCACTGCCTTCTGCTGGACGCCTGATGTCCGACTCTGCCCCGACGACGCCCGCCGACTCCCTCGGCGGGGAGCTGCGGCGGGCCATCGCCGGCCTGCTGCTCGGGGCCGGGATGCCGGCGCGCTTCACCTGGCCGGTACGCCTCGAGCCTGAGGCCGCCCTGGGGGAGCGGGAACCCGGTGCCACGCAGTCGCCCGAGCGCCCCTCAGTCGTTGTGCGCGAGCTGCGGGCCGAGGATGAGGCGCCCTGGAGGGCGCTGCGGCTGGCGGACACCGACCGGCTCGCCCCCTGGGAGGCCACCTTGCCAGCCGGTGGCGGGGAGACGCTGAGCACCTTCCCGGTCTTCCTGCGTCGCCAGACGCGCCGGGCCAGGCTCGCCGAGGCGATGCCCTTCGTCGTCGAGGTCGACGGCGCCTTCGCCGGCCAGATCGCCGTCGACCCGATCACCTGGGGGGCCACGCGCAGCGCCCAGGTCGGCTACTGGATCGGCTCGGCCTGGCAGGGCAGGGGGATCATGCGACTGGCCGTGGCCCTCGTCCTGGACCACCTGCTGGGGCCGGTGGGGCTGCACCGCGTGGAGATCAACGTGCGCCCCGACAACGAGCGGAGCCTGGCCCTGTGTCGCGGTCTCGGGCTGCGGGAGGAGGGGCTGCGCCGCGGCTACATGCACATCAACGGCGCCTGGGCCGATCACCTCTCCTTCGCGGCCCTCGCTGAGGAGGTTCACGGGCCCGAAGGCACCGGCTTCGAGCAGCGACTCGCGCGCGGGTGACGATTTTTCACGGCGGTCGCGCCGGTGGGGGTGGGGTGCTCGCGGGGGAGCGGCGGGTGTGCCGACGGCGCGTTCGGGCAGGCTGTCTGCCGGTCGGTCACGGCGTGCCTAAAGAGGTGAAAGGAACGTGTGTGACTCATGTGGCGACAGGGGTGTCGTACTGACAGTGTGACGTCGTGAATCCCAGGTATTTCGAAGGAAAGCCGGAGTGTTCCTGCTCGGGGGCGAGGGCAGGCGCGCTTACGGTTGCTGTGTGGGAATCGAGATCTGGGCAGTCATCGCCCTCATCACGGTTCTCTCCGTGTACCTCCTTCCGCTTTTAGTGGGGCGCCGCGAGATGGCTCGCCGCTCCAATGTCCAGGACCGCTACTCGGCTGAGCTGCGGGTCCTGGCCACGGGTGCGGCCGCCGTCGAACGCGACGACACCTGCGCGAACAGTGGGCATGCGGAGCTCTTTCGACGTCGACCGGAGGTGAGGGTGATGAACAGGCCCGCCGTGAGGAATGTGCGCGCCCTGCGCACCGAGCGCGAGCTCGACCGTGCCCGCCAGGTTCACGCCCAGGGGCGTGAGCGCCGCCGGGTCGCCGCCTCGCACCGTGGGATCGTCGCCAGCGTCCTGCTCGGAGTCACGCTCGGCGCCTGGGTGCTGGGCCTGGTCACCGCGCTGCCCTGGTGGCCCGCCCTGCTGCCCTCCGCCCTGCTGGGGGCCTCGATGGTGGCCGGGCGCCGCGCCGCTCTGGCCTCGGCCGCGGCGGACCGCCGTGAGCGCCGCCGCATCGCCGAGCTCGAGCAGACTCTGGTGACCCTGACCGGCCGGCGCTCCTCCGCCTCAGTCGTGGCCGCGCCCCGCTCTGTCGCCAACGGCGTGCGCAGCGCCTCCAGTGGTGCTGGCAGTGCTGTCAGCGCCAGTGCGGCCTCGCCGGCCGTGTCCGCGGTGTCGGCTGAGTCGGTCGAGGCTGCCGGCGACTCCGGCGCGCAGGACTCCTTCATCGAGCGCCTCACCCGCGAGGGCGCCCAGCGCCCGGCCGCGCGCTCGGTGTCTGCCGAGTCGGCTGGGTCCACTGAGTCCGCTGTGTCCGCCGAGCCCGTCGCCGGCAGCCCCTCCGAGGCGACCAGCAACGCTGACCTGCGCCCCTCCCAAACCATCGACTCCGAGGAGGAGCGCCTGGCCAGGCTCGACGCGGACCTTGATGACGAGACCGCTGCCGCCGTCGCCGCTGAGCGTGAGGCGACCCGCCGCGCCTCGGTGTACGTGCCCTCCCGCCACGCCGGCCGGGTCACCCGGGACATGGGCGTGCGCGAGGCGGTCTCCCGCGACGGCGACGAGGAGAGCTCGCCGCGCACCAAGGACTTCGTCGCCTCCCTGCCTGCCTCGACCTCCCGCAGTCTGTCCGGCTGGGGCAAGCTCTTCGCCGAGGCGAGCGCCATTGAGCAGGAGGCTCAGGAGCGCGCCGCTGCGGCCCCCTCCCCGCAGGCTGCCGCTGAGCCGGCCCGGCGCGCTGCCGACTCCGCTCCCCAGGCTGCCTCCCGCACTGCTTCAGAGCCTGCCCCCGCGGCCGCCCGCCCGCAGGCCCCTGCCGCTGCCCCGGCGGCGACGGAGGGAGTCGTCAAGGAGGAGGCGACGACGTCGACCCCGCCCCAGGGTTGGCGACCGGTCCACGTCCCCGCCCCGACCTACACGCTGGCGGCCCGCGCGCCCCGGCGCTCCTACGCCGACCCGGTGGTTGACCCGGGCACCTCCGCACCGGTGCCCGCCCGCCCGCAGTCGGCCCGCGGCTACATTCCCGCTCCTGTGGAGGATGAGGAGGAGCTCTTCCACCCCATCGACCTCGACGCGATCCTCGAGGGGCGGCGCGCAGCCGGCGAATAGCGCCGGGCGCTCCCGCGGCACGCCGCCGGGCGACCCGGGTGCGGTGGGCGGGCTCACCGCCACCGAACTTGCCAGGACTCCCGACGGCGATGCTAGGATCGGTCCGCACTTGGGGCTATGGCGCAGTTGGTAGCGCGTCTCGTTCGCAATGAGAAGGTCGGGGGTTCGAATCCCCCTAGCTCCACCACCTCGAAGGTCTGCCCCGCCAGGAAACTGGCGGGGCAGACCTTTGTCGTGGATGACGTGGACGAAGGCGGTGCAGAAGTGATCTCCGTCACGGGTGTTAGGTGTCAGGTGGTGGAGGTGCGCGGAATTGCGGGGACGTGACGGGCTGGCAGCACGATGTGGCAGACCGTCGAGGACGGGTGTTCGAGACTTTTGTCTGCGGTGACGGCGATCTCGTGCGTATCCTGGACAGGAAACCAACCGAGTGGACTGTTAATGGGGGGAGTACCTTGCCGCAGCATGATCGGATGAGGCGCCGCAGTTTTCTCATGGGCGGTCTTGCCCTCGCCGCCTCGAGCACTCTTTTACCTGAGCTGCAGACGGCGGCTCACGCCTCCCCGGCCCCGGCCGCCGGCCCTCCCGCGGCGCCCTCGCAGGTGCTATCGGATATGCAGGACCCGCGCGCCTGGACCCTCTCATCTCCACACGGCTCCATCCGCCCCGACACCTCCACCCACTCCCATGGGAGCCAGTCGCTGGAGATCACCACCACCGGTGACTTCGGCCGCCCCACCAGTGCGGACCTGACTCTGTCGGGCATCGACATGACCGACTGCCAGTGGGATCTGTGGCTGCGCGCCGAGGACTATCGGCAGATCGAGAGCATCCAGCTCGAGCTCGGAGGGGAAGGGGAGGACTGCCTGCGCCTGGACGTGGCTCCCGACATGCGCACGCTGCGCACCGGTACCTGGTGCCGGGTGACCGTCAACCGCGCCGCCGAGCGCGCCGTCGTCGGCCATCCTCGGCTGGACCGGGTGACGCGAGTGCGCCTGAAGATCGTCCCCGCCTCCGACTCGTCCTCGAGCCGCCTGTGGCTCGGCTACCTGGCCACCCTGCCCTCGGCCGCCAGCGGCATCGTCTCCATCTCCTTCGACGACGGCTACGACAGCGACTACAAGACGGCCCGGGCGATCCTGCAGGACTGCGGCATCGGCGCGGCAACCTCCTACGTCATCGCCGACAAGGTTGGGCTGCCCGGCCGCATGAGTGCCAACCAGCTCGCCGAGATGCGTGAGCGTCACGGCTGGGACATCGCCGCCCACGCCTCCACCGACCTCACCACCCTCGACGAGACGGGGGTGCGTCGGGAGCTGGAGACCATCAGGTCCTTCCTTCTCGAGCACGGCTACCCCGAGGGTGCCGCCCACTTCGCCCTGCCCATGGGGCGGTACAACGACCTCGTGCTGCGCACCTCCCAGGACTACTTCACCTCGATGCGCACCATCGAGAACGCCCCGGAGACCCTCGCGCCGGGGGACCCGTTTCGGCTGCGCGTCTTCTACTGCGGCTCCTACACCACCGAGTCCCAGGTTGAGAAGGCGCTGGCCCGCTGCCGGGAGCACCGCTGCTGGACCCACATGGTCTTCCACCGCATCGACGAGCAGCCCGACGGCGCCCCCGAGTCGATCAGGGCAGACAGCTTCGAGCGCTTCATGAGGCGAGTGGCGGACTCCGGCCTGCCCGTCAAGACGGTTCCCGAGGTCATGCGCAGCCAGTCGCCCGCCCTGGCCTGAGGCGCCGTCGCCTCCTGGAGCGGAACCGGCACCCCGATACGGAAGGACTGACGCTATGACCTGGTCCTTCGGCCTGCTCGTGCTGCTGGTCTGCCTGGTCATCCTGCTGGCCTGCTTCGCGGTCAAGCTGCTGTTCAAGCGCGGGACGCGACTCCGGGCGGTCCGCAGAGAGGGATACGGCGAGAAACGGGGCGCAGGGCGCGGTGGGGTGGTCGCTGTGCGCAGCGCGGTGACGACGCCGGACGAGGCTCAGCGATCGGCCGACGCCACCGGGCTGCCCCGGGCACTCATGCGGGCCGGTGGGCCCCTGCCCGCCGTCGTCGTGGCCCTCGGCGTGGCGGGGTGGATGTGCTGGCGGATGCTGGTCAGCCGGCACCACGTCCTGGACGCGTGGATCGTGTGGACCTTCGATGTCCTCTTCGTGATCGTGGCCGTGCAGCTCGTGGTGGCCGGTTTCGAGGGGCGTGTCATCGGCCGCGGCGAGGCGCATCGGGTCGCCGTGCTCGTGCCGCTCTACAACGAGGATCCCGACGTCGTGGTGCGGATGCTCTCCGCCCTGCTGCACCAGAGCTCGCCGCCGGCCGAGATCCACGTCGTCGACGACGGCTCCACCCAGGGCGCCTATGTGGCAGAGCGGGACTGGTTCATCCGGCAGGCGGCGCTGGCCGGCATTTACGCCAGCTGGCAGCGCACCCCCAATGAGGGCAAGCGTCACGCGCAGGTGCACGGTTTCAGGAAGATCCGTGACGCCGACCTGTTCGTGACCGTCGACTCCGACTCCATGCTCGACGCCGAGGCCCTCCATGAGATCGTCCAGCCCTTCAGTGACCCCCGGGTCATGTCGGTCGCCGGTGTCATCCTGGCGATCAACAACCGGGAGAACCTGCTCGCCCGGGTCACCGACGTGATCTTCGTCGGCCAGCAGCTCATCGACCGCTCCTTCATGTCGCAGCTCGGCTCGGTCATGGTCAACTCCGGCGGCCTGGCCGCCTACCGGTGCCCCATCCTGGCCGAGAACATCGACACCTACCTGAACGAGAGCTATCTGGGGCGGCACGTGGAGTTCTCCGACGACTCCTTGCTGACCCTCTTCGCCCTGCTGCACGGCAGGACCGTCCAGCAGCCCTCGGCCTTCGCTTTCGCCTGGATGCCCGACCGCTGGAGCCACCACTACCTCCAGCAGGAGCGCTGGTTCCGCGGCTCCTTCATCCGCGGGCTCTGGCGCATCCGCTTCCTGCCGGTCCTCTCGTGGGGCTGGTGGCGCCAGGCCACCGGGTGGATGCAGATCTGGCTGGTGATCTCGGTCTTCGTCTACCTGCTGCTGTGGCGTCCGCTCGTCCTGGGCGGCGGTGTGCCGCCGACGGTGGTGCTGGTGCCTTTGGCGATCGGGCTGGCGCAGAGCTCGCGGTACATCTCCGTGTGGCGCTCGGACACCACCGGCCCCCAGAGGTACGCCAGCCTCCTCCTGTCCCCGGTGGCGACGCTGTGGTCCGCGCTGATCCTGCGTCCCCTGCGGGTCTGGGGGATGGTCACCAGCGCCAAGATGGGGTGGAACACGCGCCAGCAGGTCGAGGTGACCTCGCAGTGAGTCGGTCGCGCCCGCTGCTCACGTCCTACTTCGCTTACTTCGACCCGTGCCCCACTAACACTTCGACCGAATCTTCAGAAACGACCCGGAGCCGCGTCGTTTCTGAAGATTCGGTCGAAGTGTTGAGGCCGACGACGGAGGCTTGTCCTGGCGCCGTGAGAGTGCGCGCCCGGGCGGTCGTCAGTCCGGCCACTGCCCCTTGCCGGCGGGCAGGCCGACGGCGGCCAACAGCCCCGGAAAGCGTTGCTCGATGACGTCGTCGCGCCGGGTGATGCGCCGGTGCTTGCCCTCGCGCTCGGTATGCATGAGCCCCGACTCGCGCAGCACCCGGAAGTGGTGCGACATCGTGGACTTGACGACGTCGTAGCTCAGGTCCCCGCAGTACAGGGCGCCCTCATCGGCGATCCGACGCAGGACGTCACGGCGGATGGGGTCAGACAGGGCGCCCAGGATCGCGTCCAGGGAGATGTCGCCCGCCTTGGGGTGGAAAAGCTCCCTGTCCTTCACGGTTCGTCCCTGCCTCTCTGTCCCAGCCTTCGCCCCCGGTGCGCACCGGACGGGGGTTGACAAAGAGTATCGTCTCCTACAATTCTTAGTACGTCAAACATCGAACTAAGGAGGTTTGAGATGACTGAAGAAGCTAGTGGCTCATCGCGCGTGTCCGTCGATGACAAGAGAACGCCGCCGAAAGGTGTCCGCGTCTCGACCATGGGCTGGCTGTCCTTCTTCACCATGTTCGTCATCGGGACCGACACCTTCCTCGTCGCGCCCCTGCTGCCCCTGCTTCAGCGCGAGCTCGACGTCCCCCTGTCCCGGGCCGGTTGGCTGGTCTCCGCCTACGCCTTGGGGTACGCGCTGTTCGCCCTTGTGGCCGGTCCTGTCTCGGACCGCCACGACCGACGGCGGGTCATCCTCTCCGGCCTGGCGGCCTTCGCCGTTCTTACCTGCGCGTGCGGTCTGGCCTGGAGCTTCTGGAGCATGGTCGCCGCCCGCTTCCTGGCTGGCGTGAGCGCCGCCTTCGTCAGCTCCCAGATCTGGGCCTCCATCCCAATGACGGTGCCCCGGCCATCCATCATCACGGTCATGGGCTACGCGACCGCGGGACTGGCCGTTGCTCAGGTGGCCGGCGTGCCGATCGGCTCCTACCTGTCGGTCAGAGGGTGGCAGCTGCCGTTCTTCGTGGTCGCGGCGGTCAGCGTTGTCCTGTGGGGACTTCTCTTCCTTGCGTTCCCGCACGTGCGCCCGGTGGGGGAGTCCGTCGACGTCGTCGGCTCCTACCGGAGGGTCCTCGGCTCTCGGGTGTTGCGGTGGTCGCTCCTCGCCTACCTCGTGTTCCAGACCGGCAACTACGCCTCGTTCTCCTTCATCGGCTCCTGGTTGGCCAAGGACTTCGGTGCCTCGCAGACCGCTATCGGGAAGGCCATGATGATGATCGGACTGGGAACTGCGCTGGGGTCGATCCTCGGTCCGCGGCTCGTTGCAAGGGTCGGTGAGCGGCGGTCACTGTGGGCCGGCATTCTCGTCCAGGGTGCGTTCTACCTCCTGGCCGCGGCGATGCCGATCATTGCGCACACCATGTGGGGTGCTGTCATCGCCTTCGCGGCGGCCCTGGTCGTCTCCGGCTTCCTCCTGCCGGTTCTCATGGGGCAGCTGCAGGCCCACGCCGGCCAGGCGCGAGGAACCGTCTCCTCACTGTCGAACACGGCAATGTACCTCGGCGCCACGGTCGCCGGCGCCGTCGGCGGAGACCTTCTCACCCGACTCCCCGGCTTCTGGGGCCCCAGCCTCATGACTGGTCTCGCATTCCTCCTGGCCATCGCCATCTACAGGGGTGCTGGCGCCCTGACCTCCGAGTGAGCCGGGCGCTGCATGGCATCGCTTCTGAACACTTCGACCGAATCTTCAGAAAAGACCCGGAGCCGCGTCGTTTCTGAAGATTCGGTCGAAGTGTTGAGGACGACGACGGCCGCCCTGATCCGTTGTGCATCGAATGAGCTGTTAACGATCGTTTTCGGACACGGTGCTACTCTCACCCCGGAATCATCCCGACATCGAGAGATCTCACCATGTCCACAACAACCTCACGCGGCTCCACTGCGGCGAAGCCGTCCAGTGCTGGCTCCGGCCCGGTCAAGGAGCTGACTGCCCGCGGCATCGTCATCGGCGGCATCATCACGCTCATCTTCACCGCGGCGAACGTCTACCTCGGCCTCAAGGTGGGGCTCACCTTCGCCACCTCGATCCCGGCCGCCGTCATCTCCATGGCGATCCTGCGCCGCTTCTCCGATCACACGATCCAGGAGAACAACATCGTCCAGACGATCGCCTCGGCGGCCGGGACGCTGTCCGCCATCATCTTCGTGCTGCCCGGACTCATCATCGTGGGCTGGTGGACCGGATTCCCCTACCTCCAGACCGTCCTGGTCATCATCCTGGGCGGCATCCTCGGCGTCACCTACTCCATCCCGCTGCGGCGCGCGCTCGTGACCAACTCCGACCTGCCCTACCCCGAGGGCGTGGCCGGCGCCGAGGTCCTGCGCGTGGGCGACACCAGCGAAGGGGCCGAGGAGTCCAGCCGTGGACTGGGTGTCATCGTGCGGGGCTCCATCGCCTCGGCGGCCCTGTACTTCCTCAACGCCCTCAAGGCCATCAGCGTCGACATCTCCGGGGTCTTCCGGGTCGGTGCCGGCGCCACGATGATGGGCACCTCCCTGTCCCTGGCGCTGGCCGGCGTGGGCCACCTGGTCGGCGTCGGCGTCGGCATCGCCATGATCGTCGGCCTGCTCATCTCCTACGGGGTGCTGCTCCCGATGCGCACCTGGGGCGCGGCAGTGGCCGACAAGGACCTCGCCGACTTCGTGGGCGCCACCTTCGCCAGTGAGGTGCGGATCGTCGGCGCCGGCGCCATCGCCATCGCCGCCATCTGGACCTTCCTGAAGATCCTCGGTCCCATCGTCACCGGCATCCGCGAGTCCCTGGCCTCCAGCGCCAAGCGCGACGCCGGTGAGGAGATCCCCCTGACCGAGCGCGACCTGTCGATGAAGACGGTCATCGGCGTCACCGTCGGCTCCATGCTGCCCATCGGTGTGCTCCTGTGGCTGTTCCTGCACGGGACCTCCGTGGCTCACCACGCCACGGGCCTCATCATCGTCTCCATCCTCTTCATCCTGCTGACCGGACTGGTCGTCGCCTCGGTGTGCGGCTACATGGCCGGCCTCATCGGCTCCTCCAACTCACCGATCTCCGGCGTCGGCATCCTCGTGGCGGTCACCGCGGCCGCGCTGGTTCGCACCATCGCCACCACCTCCTCGCCTGACGACGTCCGCACCCTGGTGGCCTACACCCTGTTCGTCACCGCGGTCGTCTTCGGCGTGGCCACCATCTCGAACGACAACCTCCAGGACCTCAAGACCGGCCAGCTCGTCGACTCCACCCCGTGGAAGCAGCAGGTGGCGCTCGTCATCGGTGTCGTCTTCGGCGCCATCGTCATCCCTCCGGTGCTCAGCCTCATGCAGGGCGCCTTCGGCTTCGCCGGCGCCCCCGGCGCCGGTGCCGATGCTCTGGCAGCGCCGCAGGCGAACCTCATCAAGCACCTGGTTCAGGGCGTTCTCGGTGGGGACCTCAACTGGAGCCTGCTGGGGCTGGGCGCCCTCATTGGCGCCGTCGTCATCGCCATCGATGAGATCCTGCGCCGCAACACCAAGTACTCCCTGCCGCCGCTCGCCGTCGGCATGGGCATGTACCTGCCCACTGCCGTCACCGTCATGATCCCGATCGGTGCCGCCCTCGGTCACCTCTACGACCGCTGGGCCGAGCGCACCGCCAACCCGGAGCGGGCCAAGCGCATGGGCACGCTCATGGCGACCGGCCTCATCGTCGGCGAGAGCCTCGCCGGGGTGGTCTACGCCGGGATCGTCGTGGCCTTCGGCGGCAAGGCGGACCCGCTGGCCATCATGCCCGAGAGCTTCGCAGGCATCGCCCCCTGGGTGGGCGTGGTGCTGTTCGTCGGCACTCTGTGGTACCTCTACCGGGGCGCCCGCCAGGAGAGCACTCGCGACTGAGGGGCGCTGCTGGAGTCTGTGGCAGCCATTGTTTCCTCCGACCGTCCTCGCGGTCGCCGTCCCTGCACTAGGCTGGGCGGCGGCCGCGAGGACGCGTAGTACCAGGAGGACCTCATGACTTCGACAGCACCAGCAGTTTCCGTGGCATGCGGGATCGACATCGGCGGATCGGGCGTCAAGAGCGCCCTGGTCGACCTGGCCACGGGCACGTTCATTGGTGAGCGCGTCCGCATCGACACTCCCGAGGAGTCCACACCCGCGGCCGTCGCCGAGGTCTGCCGCGAGCTCCTCGAACAGCTCGAGGTGGGCGACGACGTCCCGGTCGGCGTGGCCCTGCCCGCTCCGATCGTCCACGGCACGGTCCCCTTCATCGCCAATCTCGACAAGTCCTGGACGGGCGTCAACCTCACCGAGCTCATGCGCGAGCACCTGGGCCGGCCGGTGACTGGGCTCAACGACGCCGACGCCGCGGGCCTGGCCGAGGTCGCCTTCGGTGCCGCCAAAGACGTGCCCGGGACCATCATTGTCACCACCCTGGGCACCGGGATCGGCTCGGCCGTCATTGTTGACGGAACCCTGGTCCCCAACACCGAGCTCGGGCACCTGGAGATTGACGGCTACGACGCCGAGAGCCGGGCCTCGGCCGGGCAGCGCACCGCCCAGGACCTGTCCTGGAAGAAGTGGGCCAAGCGCCTCCAGCGCTACTACTCCCACGTGGAGATGCTCTTCTCCCCGGACCTGTTCGTCGTGGGCGGGGGCGTCTCCCGCAAGCACGAGAAGTACCTGCCGCTGCTGGACCTCAAAACCCCGATCGTGCCGGCCCAGCTGCTCAACACGGCAGGCATCGTGGGGGCCGCCTACCAGGCCTCCCGCGCCCGCGCCTCCTGAGAACCCGCGCAGTCCGGCGCGACGCGATGCAGAGCGGAGCAATGGTGAAGCGAGGCGTCGGAGCGGGGAGACTAGACCTGGCATCCTGAGAACATAGGTGTGACGCAGGTCGCGCAGAAGTCGTTTGACAGGAGTCGGCTAGGCGTGGCTATAGTACTCCTCGCTGCCGACGCAACCGCACGGTTCGACGGCGGTGCCGGACGGCGGAAGCGCCGAACCGGAAGGAGTAATCCTACCGGTGTGGAAAAAGCAGAATAGTTCAGAGATCAGGGTCACGCGATCCGAATTTGATTCCCGAACGACAGCCTGCTTATGCTAGTCCGGTCGCCTTCGAGAGGCAAGCAAGGAGTTCTTCCTGGTCTTAAATCTCGGTGGGTGTGTTGTTTGAGAACTCGATAGTGTGTCATGTTTTTTATGCCATGGCCCTGGGGGCTGCGCATGATTTTGGTTGTGTGTGGTTTTTGGGGCTTGTTTTGTTTTGGTTTGCCTGGTCCTCATTTCTTTTGTTGTGGGGGTTGGGTTGGGCCTGGTCTGGTTTTCTGGACTGTTGTACTGACGTTGGGTTCTGGCTGGCTGTTTGTGGTTGGTTGGGGCCTGGTTTTGTTGGTTTTGTTTGGAGAGTTTGATCCTGGCTCAGGACGAACGCTGGCGGCGTGCTTAACACATGCAAGTCGAACGGTGAAGGGATCAGCTTGCTGGTTCTGGATGAGTGGCGAACGGGTGAGTAACACGTGAGTAACCTGCCCCCTTCTTCTGGATAACCGCATGAAAGTGTGGCTAATACGGGATATTCTGGGTCTGTCGCATGACGGGTCTGGGAAAGATGCGCCTTTGGGTGTTTTTGGTGGGGGATGGGCTCGCGGCCTATCAGCTTGTTGGTGGGGTGATGGCCTACCAAGGCGGTGACGGGTAGCCGGCCTGAGAGGGTGGACGGTCACACTGGGACTGAGACACGGCCCAGACTCCTACGGGAGGCAGCAGTGGGGAATATTGCACAATGGGCGCAAGCCTGATGCAGCGACGCCGCGTGAGGGATGGAGGCCTTCGGGTTGTGAACCTCTTTCGCCAGTGAAGCAGGCCCGCCTCGTTGTGGGTGGGTTGACGGTAGCTGGATAAGAAGCGCCGGCTAACTACGTGCCAGCAGCCGCGGTAATACGTAGGGCGCGAGCGTTGTCCGGAATTATTGGGCGTAAAGAGCTCGTAGGCGGCTGGTCGCGTCTGTCGTGAAATCCTCTGGCTTAACTGGGGGCTTGCGGTGGGTACGGGCCGGCTTGAGTGCGGTAGGGGAGACTGGAACTCCTGGTGTAGCGGTGGAATGCGCAGATATCAGGAAGAACACCGGTGGCGAAGGCGGGTCTCTGGGCCGTTACTGACGCTGAGGAGCGAAAGCGTGGGGAGCGAACAGGATTAGATACCCTGGTAGTCCACGCCGTAAACGTTGGGCACTAGGTGTGGGGGGCCTTTTCCGGGTCTTCCGCGCCGTAGCTAACGCATTAAGTGCCCCGCCTGGGGAGTACGGCCGCAAGGCTAAAACTCAAAGGAATTGACGGGGGCCCGCACAAGCGGCGGAGCATGCGGATTAATTCGATGCAACGCGAAGAACCTTACCAAGGCTTGACATGTGCCGGTCGGCTCCGGAGACGGGGTTTCCTCCTTGTGGGGCCGGTTCACAGGTGGTGCATGGTTGTCGTCAGCTCGTGTCGTGAGATGTTGGGTTAAGTCCCGCAACGAGCGCAACCCTTGTCCCGTGTTGCCAGCACGTTGTGGTGGGGACTCGCGGGAGACTGCCGGGGTCAACTCGGAGGAAGGTGGGGATGACGTCAAATCATCATGCCCCTTATGTCTTGGGCTTCACGCATGCTACAATGGCCGGTACAGAGGGCTGCGATACCGTGAGGTGGAGCGAATCCCTTAAAGCCGGTCTCAGTTCGGATCGGTGTCTGCAACTCGACACCGTGAAGTTGGAGTCGCTAGTAATCGCAGATCAGCAACGCTGCGGTGAATACGTTCTCGGGCCTTGTACACACCGCCCGTCACGTCATGAAAGTCGGCAACACCCGAAGCCCGTGGCCCTACGGGGAGCGGTCGAAGGTGGGGCTGGTGATTGGGACGAAGTCGTAACAAGGTAGCCGTACCGGAAGGTGCGGCTGGATCACCTCCTTTCTAAGGATTGATTGCGGGGGTGGCTTCCTGGCCGTGTGTTGTCTGGATCGTTGAATGGGTCTGGGCCGGCTGGGGGGTCTGCCCTTGCGGAAGGGCCGGGCAGCCGACTGTCGTGCACTGGTGTGCGGGGTGGTTGGTTTGTCTGGTGCTGGCATGAGAGACACGCCCGCTGCTGCCCTGTTGGGTGGTGGTGGGTGCCCCCGCGTGCGTTGGTGTGTGGGGGTGGCATGCTGTCGGGGTTCTGGGGCAGTGCGCCCTGGTTGCCTGACCCGTCTGGGGCTCCTGATTTGTTGGGGGTTGTGGGTGGGTGTGGGTGGGTTGGTTGTGAACTGTATAGTGGACGCGAGCATCTTACTGTAAGATTTCTGCGACAAAATTGTTTCTTGTTTTGTTCGTGTGTCTTTGTTGTTTGTTTTTTTGAGCGTTCGGTGGATGCCTTGGCATCAGGGGCCGATGAAGGACGTGGTGGCCTGCGATATTCCTCGGGGAGCCGGCTGGCGGGCTGTGATCCGAGGGTTTCCGAATGGGGGGACCCGGCACGAGTTATGTCGTGTCACCTGCATCTGAATTGTATAGGGTGTGGGGGGTGACGCGGGGAAGTGAAACATCTCAGTACCCGTAGGAGAAGATATTCCGTGAGTAGTGGCGAGCGAAAGCGGATGATGGTTAAACCGTGTGCGTGTGATACTCGGCAGGGGTTGCGTGTGCGGGGTTGTGGGGCTGTCCTGTCCTCTTCTGCCGGAGAGGGGGCGCGTGTGCTGGCCGGTAGCTGAATCGTCTGGGAAGGCGTGGCGTAGTGGGTGATACCCCCGTAGGCGGAACTGGTTGGTGCGTGTCTGGGACAGTATTGCCCGAGTAGCACGGGGCTCGTGGAATCCTGTGTGAATCTGCCAAGACCACTTGGCTGCCTGAATACCTCCTGATGACCGATAGTGGATAGTACCGTGAGGGAATGGTGAAAAGTACCCCGGGAGGGGAGTGAAATAGTACCTGAAACCGGGCGCTTACAAGCCGTCAGAGCCTTCCGCACCTTGTGTGTGGGGGTGGTGGCGTGCCTTTTGAAGAATGAGCCTGCGAGTCAGTGGCGTGTCGCGAGGTTAACCCGTGTGGGGTAGCCGTAGCGAGAGCGAGTCCGAATAGGGCGTTTGTAGTGGCGCGTTCTGGACCCGAAGCGGGGTGATCTACCCATGGCCAGGTTGAAGCACGTGTAAGAGCGTGTGGAGGACCGAACCCACCTAGGTTGAAAACTGGGGGATGAGCTGTGGGTAGGGGTGAAAGGCCAATCAAACTCCGTGATAGCTGGTTCTCCCCGAAATGCATTTAGGTGCAGCGTCGCGTGTTGCCCGGCGGAGGTAGAGCTACTGGGTGGCTGATGGGCCCCACAGGGTTACTGACGTCAACCAAACTCCGAATGCCGTCGGGTCTAGCGTGGCAGTGAGACCGCGGGGGATAAGCTCCGTGGTCGAGAGGGAAACAGCCCAGATCGCCGGCTAAGGCCCCTAAGCGTGTGCTAAGTGGGAAAGGATGTGCGGTCGCGCAGACAACCAGGAGGTTGGCTTAGAAGCAGCCATCCTTGAAAGAGTGCGTAATAGCTCACTGGTCAAGTGATCGTGCGCCGACAATGTAGCGGGGCTCAAGCACACCGCCGAAGCCGCGGACCCATGACATGGTTCCCTTCACCGTCCGGCTTGCCCGGGTGGTGGCAGGGGTTGTGGGTGGTAGGGGAGCGTCCTGCACCGGGGGAAGCCTGTGGGTGACTGCTGGTGGACGGTGCGGGAGTGAGAATGCAGGCATGAGTAGCGATACTAGGGTGAGAAGCCCTAGCGCCGAATGACCAAGGGTTCCAGGGCCAGGCTAGTCCGCCCTGGGTGAGTCGGGACCTAAGGCGAGGCCGACAGGCGTAGTCGATGGATGACGGGTTGATATTCCCGTACCGGCGAAGCACCGCCCATGCTGACGCGCGGGTGCTAACCCACGCCCAACCACCATATAGGCCGCATGTGTCAGGTTCGCCTGACGGTGTGGTTGTGGTGGTGGGGTCTGGGGATCCTCCGTGCAGGTAGGCAAGCGTGTTAACAGGGGTGACGCACAGTGGTAGCCCGGCGGACCTGATGGCTTGGTCCGTTCAAGCGCGCAGCCCGTCTCCCAGGTAAATCCGGGGGACTGTCTTTGATGACGGGGGTGAGGCGTGATGGTGACCTCACGTTGGTGGGGGATAACAGGGTGATCCTGGGGTGCCGAGAAAAGCCTCGACGCGATGGTGCCAGCCGCCCGTACCCTAAACCGACACAGGTGGTCGGGCAGAGTATGCCTAGGCGCACGAGTGAATCATGGTTAAGGAACTCGGCAAAATGCCCCCGTAACTTCGGGAGAAGGGGGGCCTGATCCCTGAAGCCCCATCGCGGGCTAGGGGGGAGGGTCGCAGAGGCCAGGGGGAAGCGACTGTTTACTAAAAACACAGGTCCGTGCGAAGCCGTAAGGCGATGTATACGGACTGACGCCTGCCCGGTGCTGGAAGGTTAAGAGGAACCATCAACCCCCTCGGGGGTGAAGTGGTGAATTTAAGCCCCAGTAAACGGCGGTGGTAACTATAACCATCCTAAGGTAGCGAAATTCCTTGTCGGGTAAGTTCCGACCTGCACGAATGGCGTAACGACTTCCCCGCTGTCTCAACCATGAGCTCGGCGAAATTGCAGTACGAGTAAAGATGCTCGTTTCGCGCAGAAGGACGGAAAGACCCCGGGACCTTTACTACAGCTTGGTATTGGCGCCCGCTATAGCTTGTGCAGGATAGGTGGGAGACTGTGAAGCCGTTACGCCAGTGGCGGTGGAGTCGTCCTTGAAATACCACTCTGGTTATGGCGTGCGCCTGAACCTGGGCCCGTGATCCGGGTTAGGGACAGTGCCTGGTGGGTAGTTTAACTGGGGCGGTTGCCTCCTAAAGTGTAACGGAGGCGCTCAAAGGTTCCCTCAGCCTGGTCGGCAACCAGGTGTTGAGTGCAAGTGCACAAGGGAGCTTGACTGTGAGACCGACGGGTCGAGCAGGTACGAAAGTAGGAACTAGTGATCCGGCGATCCCGTGTGGGTGGGTCGTCGCTCAACGGATAAAAGGTACCCCGGGGATAACAGGCTGATCCTGCCCAAGAGTCCATATCGACGGCATGGTTTGGCACCTCGATGTCGGCTCGTCGCATCCTGGGGCTGGAGCAGGTCCCAAGGGTTGGGCTGTTCGCCCATTAAAGCGGTACGCGAGCTGGGTTTAGAACGTCGTGAGACAGTTCGGTCCCTATCCTCTGCGCGCGCAGGAGACTTGAGAAGGCCTGTCCCTAGTACGAGAGGACCGGGACGGACGAACCTCTGGTGTGCCAGTTGTCCCGCCCGGGGCACGGCTGGTTGGCTACGTTCGGGAAGGGTAACCGCTGAAAGCATCTAAGCGGGAAACCATCTTCAAGATAAGGTCTCCACAAGAAGGACTTGTCCTTTTTGGTAGGCCCCCAGCAGACTACTGGGTTGATAGGCCAGGAGTGGAAGACCGGCAACGGTCTGTGAGCTGACTGGTACTAATAGGCCAACACAAACAACAACACCCCAACACGCCAGTGGTTAAACCCTGGCGGGGGTGAGCAACCACAGTAAAGCGAAGCGTCCACTATACGGTCCACACCCAACCCATACCACCAACCACACACAGTGTGCGTTGACAGGCGGCCCGATAACAGAATCACAAGAACACACTGACGCACTGCCCACGTAGTCGTCTCGGTGGTCACAGCGACAGGGAAACGCCCGGCCCCATCCCGAACCCGGAAGCTAAGCCTGACAGCGCCGATGGTACTGCACCCGCCAGGGTGCGGGAGAGTAGGACACCACCGAGCACACACTTCAACTGGCCCGGAACCGCCACGAGCGGCTCCGGGCCAGTCACTTATGCTCTCCTACCAACACGACGCTCAACACCACCCTGCGATGCAGGCGCACGTATCACGATGACTCTCATCCCTCCTGCCGCGGGATCCATCGTCGGTGCAGGAGTAACTGTTCTGAGCGTTCTTCATGGTGGCCGCGTACGGTGCCATGCTTCTCGCCCCGCATCTACGCCGTCGTCGCGGTGAGCGACAAGGGGCGTTGGCCTGTGGGCATGAGGATGGAGTCAACGAAGGCCTGCGCCGCCGGGCTGGGGTTGAAGGAGTCCCACGCGAGGTACTCCACCCGTACCGGACTGTCGCTGACGGGGATGCACACGCATCCGGGCGCCTCTCGGGCCACGCTGGGAGCGACAAGAGCGACCCCCAGTCCCTGACGCACCAATCCGGTGAGGAGGTCAGCCGTGTTCACCTCCAAGCTCACCTCACGGCGGAGCCTAGCCCTTTCAAAGGCCAGATCGGACTGCTCGCGTCCCGACGACCCCTCCGGAAAGTCCACGAACGGCTCGTCTGCCAGGTCCTTCAGGCGGAGTCGGCGTCGCCCCGCCAATCGGTGCCCCTCTGACAGCACCGCCACCAGGCGCTCCTGTGAGAGCTCTCGCGTCTGCACGCCCCGCGGAGTCACGCCTTCCGCCAGGCCGAGGACACCCACGTCCAGCTCCCCAGCCGCAATACGACGCAGGAACTCATCACTGCCACCAGTGCGCACGTGAACGCCCACCTCGGGATAACTGCGACGGAAAGCGCCCAGAACCGCCGCAATATCCACTGCCGTCACAGTCGGGATCACCCCGATGGTCAGTGACCCCCGGATCTGTCCGTGAGCGGCCGCTGCCGAGGCCTTCGCGCGCTCGGCCGCCTGGAGGCACAACCGAGCCTGCTTCACGAACGCCTCCCCAGCGGGCGTCACCTCCACCTTGCGGCTCGTGCGCGCGAACAGCCTCACCCCGAGCTCGCTCTCCAAGGACTTGATCTGCCGGCTCAGAGCCGACTGCACCACGAAGCACCGCTGAGCCGCGCGCGTGAAGCTCTGTTCCTCAGCGATGGCCACGGCGTACCTCAACTGCTGCAACTCCACCCATCAATCTTATGCGCGCATCGCTCCCATCTCATCCATGTCATCGACGAATCGATGCGCGCACCTCAGGCTGGATGCATGACGACTCATGCCGCCCCCTCTCAAGCCACGTGCGACTCCAAGTCGGCCGCGCCCGGCGGCGCCCTGTCAGGCCGCCGGACGAGAAACGCCTGGATTGCTCTGACATCCCTGGCACCGGCCGTGTGGGGGACGACGTACATCGTCACCACCCACGTCCTTCCCCCGGGGCATCCGGTCTTCGCGGCACTGATGCGGACACTCCCAGCGGGTGTTCTCGCCCTCCTCGCCTCCCGGACGCTGCCGCACGGAACGTGGTGGTGGAAGAGTCTTGTCCTCGGAGCCCTCAACATGGCCTGCTTCTTCCCCCTCCTCTTCGTCGCCGCGCAGCGCCTGCCCGGAGGTGTGGCCGCGACACTCGGGGCCGCGCAACCGATCATCGTCGCAGGCTTCGCCGTTGCCGTCCTGGGTGAGCGCCTATCGGCATGGAGACTGATATTGGGCGTGGTCGGCGTCGTCGGTATCGCTCTCGTCGTCCTGGGACCACAGGCGCAGCTCGACGCCCTCGGGGTGACGGCCGGCTTGGGCGGAGCCGCCTCGATGGGGCTGGGAGTTGTGCTCACCAAACGGTGGGGCAGGCCCGACGGTGTCAGCGCCCTTGCCCTGGCCGGATGGCAGCTCACCGGAGGCGGCCTTCTGCTCATCGTGCCCGCCCTCATCATCGACGGCGTTCCGACCGGAATCGATACGGCGGCTGTGGCGGGATACGCCTGGCTCGGGCTCGTAGGAGGGCTGGCCGCCTACGTCCTGTGGTTCGCGGGCATCCGCAGGCTGCCGGTCACACCGACGGCGCTGCTGGGCCTGCTCTCACCTCTGAACGCCGCGCTTCTCGGGCACGTCATCGCCGATGAGGCACTCACGCCCTTCCAGTTCCTGGGGTTCGCGCTCGCTCTCACTGCGATGAGCGCAGGTCAGCTCGCCCTTCCCTCCTCCCGCTCCTCCTCGTGAAAGGACCCCGCATGAGAATCACCGTCCTTGGTGCCACCGGCATGGCCGGGACCGCAGTCGTCAACGAGGCGCTCAGCCGCGGTCACGAGGTGACCGCCGTATCCCGACGGCGTTGCCATCGGGTTGGCGCCCGCCTCACCTCGCGCCTGCTGGACGTCACCGACGTCGAGGGCGTGGCCGGTCTCCTGACAGACAGTGACGTGGCCGTCGTCGCACTGCGCCCGCCCGCCGGACACGAGAGCGACCTGGCCCGACTCACGACGGCCGTCCTGGACGCCGCCTCCAGGGGCCAAACGCCCCTGCTTATCATCGGGGGTGCGGCTGCGCTGAGTTCGCCCACGGATCCCAGCACCCTCGCCATTGACGACCCCACCATTGTGCCGCCGGCCTGGAGAGACGTGGCCCAGGCGAGCCTCGATCAGTTCCGGGCGTGCCAGGCGCACCGCTACAAGGGCTGGGTCTATCTCAGCCCTCCGGCGATCTTCGCTCCAGGAGATGCCACCGGCTCCTATCGCCGCGGAACCACCATGCTTCTGCGGGACGCCCGCGGGCAGTCCCGCATCAGCCCTGAGGACCTGGCGCTCGCCGTCGTCGACGAGCTGGAGTACCCCGGCGGCGAGCAGCACATCACCGTCGTCGCCGGGACCTGCGGCGACTCAGATCCAGGACGACAGGAACATGTGGGACACCCAGAAGGAACGTGAGACCGTCTGCCCGGTCCAGATCGGCCACCAGAAGGCGGCTGCTGCGCAGGCCAGGAGCGTGACCACGATGATGAGGCCGATGCCCTCGGTGCGGATCTGCCACGTGGGGGCCATCGTCCACTTCGCCAGGGAGGCCCACGGCCTGCGTCGGCTGCCCGGCTGCGGCACTCCGCCGTCGGACCATTCCGGCGTGGAGGCGCCCGACGACGTCGAGGGGCCGGGATATCCGGTCAGCTCGTCATAGGCCCGTTCCTGGGCCGCATCGGTCCGCGGGTCGCTGAAGGGGATGCCGGGCTCGAGGTCGTCGTCGATGCCGGTCAGGGCCGGGTTGATGCGGTAGATGCCGGGGTCGGTCTCCTCCATCGGCGGCGTCCACACGGCCGTGCGTGAGAACTGCGGGCCGAAACCGAGGAATCTGGCGCCCATGCCGCGCCACGGCCGGATACCTGGGCCGATCTGCCGTCTGTGGAGGGCCACCATCTGTGCATCGGCGCTTGCCGAGCCGGGCAGCGGTGGCAGCAGCCCGGATGCCATGCCCAGCGCCAGCACGAGGACGAGCACGACGCACGGCACGAAGGCCACCGTGTAGAAGGTGAAGATGGTGCGATCCCGGTACTGGAACCAGGGCACATACAGGCCCAGGTAGCCGATGAGGGGCACCCAGGCCCGCCAGTCGCGGTTCTTCACTCCAATGATGATCACGGCCACGAGCGCCACCACGGCCGACCACCAGATGACGATGTTCCCGATCGAGGTGATGGCTTGAATGCAATCGCCGCCCGTGCAGGTCTGCGGCACCTGAGCCTTGTCCTCCCAGAAGAAGGATGTCGGTCGGGTCTGCAGCAGCCAGCCGGAGGGCTTCGACTGGTACGTGTGCGGAGAGTCCAGGCCCACGTGGAAGTCGTACATCTGCTGGTGGTAGGCGATGAAGTCGTTGATGTTCTGGAACGTCGAGTCGTCCACGTACCCGGATAGCCAGGGGGCAGGAACCGGCAGCCCCTGCTTGATCTGCTCGGCCGTCCACCCGTGCTTGAAGGCACCCAGGTGGGTGAACCAGGACCACCAGCAGCCGACGTAGACCACGATGACCAACGGAATCGCCTGCAGGAAGTCGCTCACGCCCTGGGCGACCGTCCCCTCCAGGAACCAGGCCCGTGCCCCCACTCGCCGTAGCGCCATCGTGTCCCAGAAGACGACAGCGATGCCGCACACCGCGACGAGGTAGAGCCCCGACCACTTGATCGAGCAGGTCAGACCCAGCGCGATGGCGGCGGCCAGCAGCCAGGGACGGATCGTGGCTCGCGGGGCGCGTGCCCCGGGCACGGTCCCCGCCATCTTGCGAGCCAGCCTCGCTCGCGACCACTCCCGATCACGGACCAGGCAGTATAGGGTCAGGGTGGTGAAGAAACCGATGAAGACGTCCAGCAGCCCGATGCGGGACTCGGTCAGGGCCACGCCGTCGATGGCCAGGAGCAGTCCGGCCAGGCCCGCCAGCAGCGGTGAGCGCGTCAGGCGCATTGTCAGGCGCGTCAGCAGCATCACCGTGAGGATTCCGGCGACGGCCGGCATGAACCGCCAACCGAAGGGTGACTCCGGACCGAAGATCTCCATGCCGGCGCCGATGAGCCATTTGCCCAGCTGAGGGTGGACGACGTAGGCGGCCTCCGTGGATAGCCCGGAGAAGTTTCCGCTGGCGAAGGCCGCATCAGAGTTGGCCGCCCAGCTCCCTTCATAGCCCAGGTGCCACAGGGAGTAGGCGTCCTTGACGTAGTAGATCTCATCGAACATGAGCGTTCTGGGGTGGTTCAACCCGATGAGGCGCAGCAGCGCGGCGATGAGGCCGACGACGCCGGTGACGATCCACCCGCGCGCCCTCACGCCGAGGGGCAGCACGGCCCTCACCGGGCCCAGCCCGAGCAGGGTGCGCAACTCGTTCTCAGTGCGCTCGACGACGATGGGCTCTGCTGGTGTAGGGCCCGTGGGCTCGGCCGGTTCCTGGGCGGACTCGGCCAATGCGGGGTCCGCGGCCTCATCCCGCCCTGAGACGGGTTCCTGTGCTCGTTCCTGCTCCGCGTCCGGACCGGGGGCACCGTCGCGGGACTGCTCGGGGGACTGTTCGGGAGACAGCGCGCTCGGAGTCGTCACACCCCGAGTGTAGGCGGAGGCTTCATCGAGGGCGCACCGACATACTGTGTCCTATGACTGAGAGCAGCCCGCCCGCACCGGCCGCCGCCGACGACGCCAACGTTGATCCCGTTGATGCTCCCGCCGCCCACAGCCCGGATCTGCGCGGCGGGACGATTACCCTGGCCGCCACTCCGATCGGCAACGTCTCCGACGCCTCCCTGCGTCTGCGCCGTGCCCTGGAGCAGGCCGACCTCATCGCCGCCGAGGACACCCGCCGGCTGCGGTCCCTGGCTCAGCGCCTCGACGTCGAGCCCCGTGGGCGCGTCATCGCCTTCCACGAGCACAATGAGCGCGAGCGTGCCGCCGAGCTGCTCGAGGCTGCCCGCGCCGGCCTGCGCGTCCTGGTGGTCTCGGACGCCGGGATGCCCTCGGTCTCCGACCCCGGGTACCGGCTCGTCCAGGCGGCGGTGCGAGAGCAGGTGCCCGTCACGGTCGCACCGGGCCCCTCAGCGGTGCTGACCGCCCTGGCCCTGTCCGGGCTGGCCTCCGACCGGTTCTGCTTCGAGGGTTTCCTGCCGCGCAAACCGGGGGAGCGGCGTCGTGCCCTGGAGTCCCTAGCCACCCAGGAGCGCACCATGATCTTCCTGGAGTCCCCCCGCCGCGTCCACGACTCCCTGGCCGCCATGGCCGAGGTCCTCGGCACTGATCGCCCCGCGGCACTGTGCCGGGAGCTGACCAAGACCCATGAGCAGGTGCTGCGGGCCCCCTTGTCCGAGCTGGCCCGGGCCACGGCCGACGGCGTCCTGGGGGAGGTGGTCCTCGTGGTCGCCGGAGCCGAGCCCGTCGTCGCCAGTCCTGAGGCCGCCGCGCGCAAGGCCCTGGCGCTGGCCGAGGCCGGCATGCGCCTCAAGGCGGCCGCGGCCCTGGCGGCCGGTGAGGCCGGTCTGCGCCCCAACGAGGTCTACCGTGCGGCCTTGGAGCTGCGTGACACCGCAGACTGAGCCGACCGGGCTCCTGTCGGGGCCGATCCCGCTATGGTCGTGTCATGAACACCGAGCACCGCACCGGTTCCCAGGCCCCCGCTCGCCGGGCCCTCATCATCGTCGACGTCCAGCCCACCTTCTGCGAGGGAGGTGCCCTGCCGGTGAGTGGCGGCAACGCCGTCGCCGAGCGCATCGCCGCCTACCTGTCCTCTCACCGGGGGGACTACGACCTGGTGGTCACCACCCAGGACTGGCACATCGACCCTGGAGAGCACTTCTCCAGCGAACCCGACTTCATCGACACCTGGCCCGTTCACGGCGTAGCCGACTCCGCCGAGGCCCAACTCCACCCCGCCCTGAACGGACTCGAGGCCGACGCCGCCGTGAAGAAGGGCCAGTACGCCGCCGCCTACTCCGGTTTCGAGGGCGTGGACGAGGACGGGCGCACCCTGGCCGGCATCCTGAGCGCCGCCCGTATCGAGGCCGTCGACGTCGTCGGCCTGGCCGAGTCCCACTGCGTCAAGGACACCGCCCTGGACGCGGTCCGACAGGGTTACCGGGTGCGGGTCCTGACCGATCTGACCGAACCGGTCAGTCCCGAGCTGGGACGCATCGCCCGCGCCGACATGAGCGCCGCCGGTATCGAGCTGGCCCCCTCCCACTGAAGGACCGCTCGCATCAGTCACCGGGGCTGCCCGCCAGGCTGCTCACCGGGGCCGGTCGCCGCGGTGGCCCCGAATCACCCCGAAAACACCATGGGTGCCCTCGCCGATTGCCTCGGCGAGGGCACCCATGCGTTGCCTGAGACGGGCTACTGGGCCGGCCAGCCGCCGGGCTGCTGGTACTGTCCGGGCTGCCCGGGCTGCGCCTGCGGGTTGTGCTGGCCCTGCTGGCCCTGCTGCATGGGCTGAGTGAAGACCGAGGGCTGCGCGGCCTGAGGCTGCTGCTGAGCCTGCTGCTGCCCTGTCCACCCGAACTGGGCGGTCGGGGCCACCTGCGAGTACTGGGGCTGGGCTCCCGCTCCCGCGGCCGAAGCTGCGTAAGGGGCCTGCTGGGGGGCCGGCTCGGGCTGCTGGTACTGGGGCTGCTGAGCGTACTGCGCCGCCTGGGGCTGCTGGTCGGACTGCCAGGCCCCCTGGGTGTAGACCGTCGGGGTCCCGGGCGCCGCGCCGCTCGTCGTGCTGAAGGCCTCGCCCGCCGTGGTCGGAGCCGTACCGGCGGCTGCCAGCTTGGAGCGCCAGGCCATGCCGCCGGCGCCCATCGCCAGGCCCACCACCGCCATAATGATCGCGCCGACAACCCCGAACAGGGACATCAGAGTGGCCGTTGCCGACGAGGGGGCGATGATCTCACCCATGGAGACTCCCGCCGTGCTGTTGCAGTCAACGGTGTAGGCGCCAGACTTCTGGGAGGAGAAGGTCGAGAAGAGCTTGCCGCCCTTGACCTTCGTGGATGACGAGCTGGACTTCGTGTTGACGTCGTCGCCATCAGGAGAGGTCACCGAGCACTCCGGAGCGTCGTCGCCGTCGCTGTAGAACAGCCCGTAGGTGCTGCCCTTGTCCAGCTTCACCGTGGCGGCCTGGTCGCCTGGCAGGTCGGTGATGGTGGCGTTGTACTGGCCGCGGGTGACCGCCGAGCCGATTCCGCCGATGATGGCGATGAGGAGGATGGCCAGGCCGGCCGCCGCCAAGGCTGTCGGGGCGGCCAGGCTCCTGGACGTCGTCGGCTGGCTCGCGGCACCTGAGTAACCGCCCTGAGGCGACTGGAACGGGGCGGCCGGCGGGTACTGCGAGGGCTGAGGCTGACCGCCGGCGAGAGCCGGGTCGTAGCCGTTGGCCGACCAGCCTGCTGAGCTCGCTGGGTACTGGGAGCCGGGGTACTGGGACATAACTGGCCTTTCTGGTCCATCGTGTCCGTGAGAGGCGCGTGGGAACACATCATGACGGCGTGCACGGCAGCAACGCGATGCTGGAAGCTCGCAGCGCACCCGAGACCTCACAGGAGGTGTCGATATGTCGGAACAATCACCGGGCGGGAGCCGCACGACTCGGACAGACTACCGGGAGGAGGTGGTGCCCCGCAGGCGGTGGACCAGATCTGTGCCGTGGACTGAATCGGTCGGGAACCCGATAGGCTGACCTCCATGACCCACATCCTGTCCGCAGTCGCCTGGCCGTACGCCAACGGCCCGCGTCACATCGGCCACGTCGCCGGCTTCGGTGTTCCCTCTGACGTCTTCTCGCGCTACATGCGCATGGCCGGTCATGACGTCCTCATGGTCTCGGGCACCGATGAGCACGGCACCCCGATCCTCGTCGCCGCCGACGAGGAGGGCCTCAGCGCCCGTGAGCTCGCCGACCGCAACAACCGGCTCATCGTCGAGGACCTCGTGGCCCTGGGCCTGTCCTACGACCTGTTCACCCGCACCACCGCCGGCAACCACTACCACGTGGTCCAGGACATGTTCACCACCGTGCGGGACAACGGCTACATGGTCCAGCAGGTGACCCGCTCGGCGATCTCCCCCTCCACCGGGCGCACCCTCCCCGACCGCTACATCGAGGGCACCTGCCCGATCTGCGGCGCCGACGGCGCCCGCGGGGACCAGTGCGACACCTGCGGCAACCAGCTCGACCCCACCGACCTCATCAGCCCACGCTCGCGGATCAACGGTGAGACCCCCGAGTTCGTGGAGACCACTCACTGGTTCCTCGACCTGCCCGCCCTGGCTCAGGCCCTGGGTGCCTGGCTCGACGAGCGCGAGGCCTCCGGCACCTGGCGGCCCAACGTCATCAAGTTCTCCCAGAACCTCCTGGGGGACATCCGCCCGCGCGCCATGACCCGGGACATCGACTGGGGCATCCCGGTGCCCGGCTGGGAGGACCAGCCCACCAAGCGCCTCTACGTCTGGTTCGACGCCGTTATCGGCTACCTGTCCGCCTCCGTGGAGTGGGCGCGCCGCAGTGGCGACCCCGATGCGTGGCGTGCCTGGTGGAACGACCCCCAGGCCCTGTCCTACTACTTCATGGGCAAGGACAATATCGTCTTCCACTCCCAGATCTGGCCCGCCGAGCTCCTGGGCTACAACGGCCAGGGCGCGGCCGGCGGCGAGCCCGGGCGCCTGGGCGTGCTCAACCTGCCCACCGAGGTCGTCTCCAGCGAGTTCCTCACCATGGAGGGCAAGAAGTTCTCCTCCTCCCACGGCATCGTCATCTACGTGCGTGACTTCCTCGAGCGCTACCAGGCCGACGCCCTGCGCTACTTCATCTGCGCGGCCGGCCCGGAGACCGCGGACGCGGACTTCACCTGGGCGGAGTTCGTGCGGCGCACCAACGGCGAGCTCGTGGCCGGCTGGGGCAACCTGGTCAACCGCACCGCCTCCATGATCCACAAGCGCTTCGGGCAGATCCCTGAGTCCGCCGAGCTGGAGGACATCGACCGGGCCCTGCTCGACGCCGTCGAGGCCGGTTTCGCCTCCGTGGGAGACCTCATCGCCCAGCACCGCCAGAAGGCGGCCCTGGGGGAGGCGATGCGCCTGGTCGGCGAGGCCAACAAGTACGTGGCCGACACCCAGCCCTTCAAGCTCAAGGGTGAGGACCCCGCCACCCAGGCCCGCCTGGCCACGGTCCTGCACACGCTGGCCCAGGCGGTCACCGACCTCAACCTCATGCTCTCGCCCTTCCTGCCGCACGCCGCCAACGACGTCGACCGGGTCCTGGGCGGAAGCGGCCGGATCGCCCCGATGCCCCGCATCGAGGAGGTCGACGAGCTCGACCCCGACCACCTGCCCGAGGCCTTCGACGGTCGCTCCGGCTACCCGATCATCACCGGCGACTACCAGGACGCCCCCACCTGGGGGCGCCACCCGGTGACCGTCGGCACTCCCGTGGCCAAGCCGGCCCCGGTGTTCACCAAGCTGGACGAGTCGATCGTCGAGGCCGAGCTGGCCCGTTACGCCGACTCCGTGCCCGACGACGTCACCGGCTCCTGAGATCCATGGGCTCGAAGAAACGCGACCGCTCCTGGCCGCCGGCCGACGCCGTCGCCCCGTTGGCGGCCCCGGTCACCGACAACCACACGCACCTACCGGTCGCGGCGGACGCCGGCGGCCCCGGCTCCGAGGCGCCGCTGAGCGCCGCCGAGCTGGTCGAGCGCGCCGCCGCCGTGGGCGTGACCCGCGTGGTGACCTCCGCCTGCGAGGTCACCACCTGGCGGGAGAGCCTGGCCCAGGCCCGTGAGCTGCCGGGAGTGCGCGTGGCCCTGGCCGTGCACCCCAACGAGGCCGTCCTGCACGCCGGAGTGCGCGAGACCGGCCCCGACGGGCTCGAGCCGCGGGCTCAGGAGCACCATGCCGAGCCGCTCGAGGAGGTCATGGTGCGCCTGGAGGAGACGCTCAGGGCGAACGCCGACGTCGTCGTCGCCGTCGGGGAGAGCGGCCTGGATTTCTTCCGCACCGGTGAAAAGGGGGCCGTCGCCCAGCGTGAGGCCTTCCGGGCACACATTGCCCTGGCCAAGGACCTCGACCTGCCCCTGCAGATCCACGACCGTGACGCGCACGCCGCCTGCGTGGAGGTCCTCAAGGCCGACGGCGCCCCCGAGCGCACCGTCTTCCACTGCTTCTCAGGTGGGCCGCAGCTGGCCGCCGCCTGTGCTGAGCACGGCTGGTACGCCTCCATCGCCGGCCCGCTCACTTACCCGGCCAACGACTCTCTGCGGGAGGCGGTCGCCGCCCTGCCCGACGCGCTGCTCCTAGTGGAGACCGACGCCCCCTACCTCCCGCCCAAGCGCTGGCGCGGCCGCCCCAATGCCTCCTACCTGCTGGGTGACACGGTCCGCTTCCTGGCTGAGCAGCGGGGCCTGAGTGAGGAAGACCTCTGCCGGCGTCTGCAGGCCACCACCGAAGCGGTCTACGGGGCCTGGTGATTGCCGTGGGTCGGCCGAGGACCGACGGGAACCACCCGGGCTCAGACCTATGGACCCTGACATCCTGCGGGGGAGGAGGTCGCCATCCCGGGAAGAGGAAAAGAGGGCGCAGCAGTGGTGCCGTGGCCGGTTTTGTCCGGACGATGCCTCCCAGGTTGACATCGTTCTTCCAGGGGTGTCCCAGGTGGGTGACAGGTGGGGATCAGGGCCTGTCTGCACGGTTCCATCACAAGCGCACAGGGTGTGAGCAGGTGCATTGGCACGCCCCTGGGTCATCGGTTACGGTGACACGCAGTCGTCAAACGAAGGAAGTTCTATCGTGGGTCGTCACTCCCAGACCAGCTCCCTGAGTACTACACTCTCCGGCCTTGGCTCCTTGGCCACCAAGAAGCGGACCGCCTCCGGTGGTCACGGCCGTCGTCGCGCCGAGGGGCCCGCCAAGACCTCCCTGACCCCCATGCTCTTCAAGGCAGGGGGTGCAGCTGCGGCCTTCTCCCTGGCGGTCTCCGGTGCCGCCTACGCGGCCATCTCCGCAGGGGATGACGAGGGTAGCTCCTCCGCGGGCGGTTCCTTCGGGCTGATCGGCGGTGAGTCGGACGGACAGGCCAAGGCCGCCGCCACACCGAAGGCCGGCGCCGGCAAGATCGCCAGCGCCCAAACCTCCACCACCACCGTCGATGAGCCCCAGGTTCACAGCACGGTGAAGAAGGAGACCGACTCCCTGCCCAAGGGTGAGACCAAGGTTGAGACCGCCGGCGTTGATGGTCTCGTGCGCACCACCTACGAGGTCACCACTCAGGACGGCAAGGAGGTCTCCCGCACCCCGATCGCCCAGGTCGTCGTCACCAAGAAGGTGGACGAGGTCGTCCTGGTGGGCACCGGCGAGCAGCAGGCCCAGCAGGAGGCCGCCCAGCAGGCTCAGTCGGCCGGTGACGGTCAGGCCGCCCAGGCCAACGGGGGCAGTGAGGGCTCGAACAGCAGCACTGCGGCGCCCGCGGCCAACCCCGGTGCGGGGACCGACCCCGACAGCGCCAAGGCCATCGCCCGCTCCATGATGGCCGGCCACGGTTGGGGGGACTCCGAGTTCTCCTGCCTGGAGAGCCTGTGGACCCGTGAGTCCAGCTGGAACTACCAGGCCGAGAACGCCTCCTCGGGCGCCTACGGCATCCCCCAGGCGCTGCCCGGCACCAAGATGAGTGAGGTCGCCGACGACTGGGCCACCAACCCCACCACCCAGATCACCTGGGGCCTGAACTACATCTCCGGCCGCTACGGCACCCCCTGCTCGGCCTGGGCTCACTCCGAGTCCGTCGGTTGGTACTGAGCCGAAGCGGCCCGCTCGGGACGGCATCTCGCCTCGCGGCACCCGGAACGTCGTCGACGGCGCCCGTCTCCTAGTGAGACTGGCGCCGTCGCCATTGTCATGGGACGCAGGTCACGCCGGCGTGAGGTGCTTTATTGTCGTCGCCGTCACGCTTCCACTACCGTGGCACTCGCCGTCAACTGGAAGGACGTCTCCCCATGACTCCCCTCGCTCGTTCCCACGACCACGCCTTGCCGGAGGAGCCGCAGGACGCGGCCCAGGAGCAGCACGGCATGCGCACCATCGCGCTGCGCGCCGGCCTGGCGGCTCTGGCCCTGTCGGTCGCGGTCTCCGGGGCCGCGTACGCCGCTGTCCGCGCGGGGGAGCCCTCGCGCACCTCCGGTGTCGAGGCGGACGCGAAGGGCACCGATGGTCTGGGGGCTGAAGGCGGTCGCAGCCGAGTCTCGGTCACGCCGAGTACCCAGAAGGTCACCACCGAGACGGTCGAAGCCGCCGACCCCCACGGGTCGGTCCAGCAGGAGAGCAGCGATCTGTCTGAAGGCGAGACCAAGGTGGCCACGGCGGGTGTCGACGGCGTCGTGCGCACCACCTACGAGGTCACCACCGTGGGCGGCAAGGAGGTCTCCCGCACTCCTGTCGCCCAGGTCGTCGTCACCCAGAAGGTCGATGAGGTCGTTCTGGTGGGCACCGGGGCGGCCAAGAAGCAGGAGAGCAAGCCGGAACAGTCTCAGGGGCAGGGCCAGTCTCAGGGGCAGGGTCAGACTCAGGCACCCTCGGAGTCCTCCGGAGGTTCTGGCGGTTCGGCGTCCGGCGGCAGTGCCGGCACGACCGGCGGCGGTGCCGGAGACGACGGTGTCTGGGCCCAGCTCGCCCAGTGCGAGTCCGGCGGCAACCCGGCGACCAACACCGGCAACGGCTTCTACGGCATGTACCAGTTCACCCTGGAGACCTGGCAGTCCCTGGGCGGAACCGGCTACCCCCACGAGGCCGATGCCGCCACCCAGACCGCCATGGCCAAGAAGCTCCAGGCCCAGTCCGGCTGGGGCCAGTGGCCCGGCTGCGCCGACAAGCTCGGCCTGCGCTGAGCGGCCCGAGCCGCGTCCGGGGCGTCGCGCACGCCCCGGGGCTCGATCATCCCGATCATGCAGAGAGCATGCGGCATGTTCCCAGACATCTCACAGTGACAAAAGGCGGGCGCCGGTTACTGTGTCCCCATGACGTTGCCGGCCCCCGAGTCACAGGTGCCCCCGGCAGGAGCCGCCCCCATCGACGGGCACGACCCTGCAGGAGCCTGTGAGGCCACCTCCGAGACCCCCGCCGAAGCCGCCCGAGCGGAGCACACCCACCAGGACCCCCGGGATCCTGAGGATCACGGCGCCTCCGCGGGCTCCCGGGCCGCAGGCCTCCTGGGCCCCGCTGAGGTCCGCGGCCTGTCCCAGGCGCTGGGCATCCGCCCCACCAAGACGCTGGGGCAGAACTTCGTCCACGACGCCGGCACCGTGCGCCGCATCGTCAGGAGCGCAGGCGTGCGCCCCCAGGACACGGTCCTGGAGATCGGGCCGGGCCTGGGCTCCCTGACCCTGGCCCTCCTCGAGACCGGGGCGCGAGTGGTCGCCGTCGAGATTGACCCCGCCCTGGCCCGGGCGCTCCCCATCACCGTCGCCGACCGCATGCCGCCGGCCGCCGGCCGCCTGACCCTCATCCAGGCCGACGCGCTGAGCATCACCGGCCCGGACTCGCTGGGCGATGCCGGGGCCCCTCCCACCCGCCTCGTGGCGAACCTGCCCTACAACGTGGCCGTCCCCGTTCTGCTCACCGCGCTGGAGGCCCTGCCCAGCCTGGAGAGCGTCACCGTCATGGTCCAGGCCGAGGTCGCCGACCGCCTCGCCGCCGAACCCGGCTCGCGGACCTACGGGGTCCCCAGCGTCAAGGCCGCCTGGTACGCGGCCGCCCGCCGCACCCTGACCATCTCCCGCCACGTCTTCTGGCCCGTGCCCAACGTCGACTCCGCCCTCGTCGAGCTCGTGCGCCGTCGTCCCCCCACCACGCGCGCCACCCGCGAGCAGGTCTTCGCCGTGGTTGATGCCGCCTTCGCCCAGCGCCGCAAGACCCTGCGCAAGGCCCTGGCCAGGCTCGCCGGAGGGGCCGACGCCGCCGAGTCCGCCCTGCGCGCCGCCGGCATCGACCCGACGCGGCGCGGCGAGACCCTCGACATCACCGCCTTCGCCGCCCTGGCCGAGGTGCTGCAGCCCGTCGCCGCCGATGAGACCGCCGCGCCAACGCCTCCCACCTCACAGGAGCAGTCATGAGCCATCTGCGTGCCGTCCCCGACGGCCCCACCGGTCCGCGCGAGTCCACCGTGCCGCCCCGCAGCGGCTCGGCCAGCTCGGTGCGCGTCGAGGCCCCCGGCAAGGTCAACCTCTTCCTGTCCGTCGGCGCCCCCGGCCCCGACGGCTACCACCCGCTCACCACGGTCTTCCAGGCGGTCCGCCTCATCGAGACCGTCACCGCCCGCAGGCAGTCCGCCCAGGACCACGGCACCGTCACCCTCACCCTCGAGGAGCCCGACGCCGACGTGCCGGCGGACGAGTCCAACCTGGCCGTGCGGGCCGCCACGCTCCTGGCGCAGACCACCGGCGTCAGCGAGGGCGTCGACCTCCTGCTGCGCAAGCGCGTCCCCGTCGCCGGCGGGATGGCCGGAGGATCCGCCGACGCCGCCGCCGCCCTCGTGGCCTGCAACGCCCTGTGGGGCACGGGCCTGTCCCTGCCCGAGCTCTCCGCCCTGGCCGCGCGCCTGGGGGCCGACGTCCCCTTCCCCCTGACCGGGGCCACGGCCGTCGGGAGCGGCCGCGGCGACCTGGTCACCCCGATCATGACCCGGGGCGCCTACCACTGGGTCTTCGCCCTGGCCGAGGAGGGCCTGTCCACCCCGGCGGTCTTCCACCGCTTCGACGAGCTGACCGGTGGCGGGCATCCCGCCGTGCGCGATGTGCCCGAGGCCCTCACCGCCGCCCTGCGCGCCGGGGACGCCCAAGCCCTGGCCGGTTCCCTCCACAACGACCTCCAGGCCGCCGCCCTTGACCTGCGCCCCGAGCTGGCCGAGGTCATCGCCGTGGCTGAGGAGGCCGGGGCCCTTCGCGCCATCGTCTCCGGCTCCGGCCCCACCATCGCCGCCCTCGTCGAGGACCCCGGCGACGCCCAACGGGTCTCACGCGCACTGAAGGCCTCGGGCCTGGTCGCCGACGTCCTGCGCGCCGACGCCCCCGTGGCCGGCGCCCGGGTGGTGGGCTGATGGCGCACCTGCTCGGCGTGGAGAACCTGCGCCTGACCGTCGGCTCCCGCCTGCTCCTGGACGAGGTCACCCTGGGACTGGAGGACGGCACCCGCGTCGGCGTCCTGGGCCCCAACGGCGCCGGCAAATCCACTTTCCTGGCGGCCCTGGCCGGTCGGCGCGAGCCCGACGGCGGTCGCGTCACCCGCACCGGCGGCGTGAGCGTGGCGGTCCTCAGCCAGGCCGACGACCTGCCGCCGGGCGCCACCGTGCGCACCGCCATCCACGGCCAGGCCCCCGAGCACGAGTGGGCCTCCGACCCGGCCGTCCGTGACATCCACGCCGGGCTCATCGCCGACCTCGACCTGTCCGCCGACGTCGCCACCCTCTCCGGGGGCCAGCGCCGCCGCGTCGCCCTGGCCGCGGTCCTCACCCGCCGCGCCGACGTCGTCATCCTCGACGAGCCCACCAACCACCTCGACGTCGAGGGCGTGGACTGGCTCGCCCGCCACCTGCGGGCCCGCTTCAACGGCCCGGGCGGCCGGGCCTCCGGCGCCCTGGTCACCGTCACCCACGACCGCTGGTTCCTGGACGCCATCTGTACCAACGTGTGGGAGGTCGTCCCCGGCATCGACCCCGGCGGCGGGCGCCCCCAGGTGGCCGGCCGCATCGAGACCTACGACGGCGGCTACGCCGCCTACGTCCTGGCCCGGGCCGAGCGCGCCCGCCAGGCCGCCGTGGCCGCCGTCAAGCGGGAGAACCTCCTGCGCAAGGAGCTGGCCTGGCTGCGTCGCGGCGCCCCCGCCCGCACCTCCAAGCCCCGCTTCCGTATCGATGCCGCCGAGGCCCTCATCGCCGACGTGCCGCCCCCGCGCGACACCGTGGCCCTGACCGCCATGGCCACGGCCCGCCTGGGCAAGAAGGTCCTCGACCTGGAGGACGTCACCGTGCGCTACCCCGGGCCGCCCACTGACACCGGCGAGGCGACCCAGCGGGAGATCCTGCGCCGCGTCACCTGGCGGCTCGCGCCCGGCGAGCGCGTCGGCGTCGTCGGCGTCAACGGCGCCGGCAAGACCACCCTGCTGCGCCTGCTCGAAGGCGTCCAGGAGCCCACTGAAGGCCGCGTCGCCCGCGGCAAGACCGTTCAGGTGGCCACCCTGTCCCAGTCCACTCACGAGCTCGACGCGCTCGCGGACCTGCGCGTCGTCGAGGCCGTGGCCATGGTGGGGGAGAGAGTCATGGTCGGGGACAAGGAGATGACGGCGGCCCAGCTCGTCGAGCGCCTGGGCTTCACCCGTCAGCGCGCATGGACCCGGGTCGGGGAGGTCAGCGGCGGGGAGCGCCGTCGCCTCCAGCTCCTGCGCCTGCTCATGACCGAGCCCAATGTGCTCCTGCTCGACGAGCCCACCAACGACCTGGACACCGACACCCTGGCCGCCGTCGAGGACATCCTCGACTCCTTCCCCGGCACCCTCGTGGTCGTCTCCCACGACCGCTACCTCCTGGAACGGGTGACCGACCACCAGGTGGCGCTGCTGGGCGATGGCAGCGTGCGTGATCTGCCCGGCGGGGTCGAGCAGTACCTCCAGATGCGCCGCGAGGCCATGGGCGGCGTCGGGGGCCCGAGAACCTCAGCAGGCGCTGCGGCATCCGCGGCGACGCGGACGGCAGGCGAGTCCACCTCTGAGCGCAGCGCCTCGAGCGGGGCCCGCCGACACGAGGCCCGCAAAGCCCTGGGGCGCATCGAGCGCAAGATGGAGCGTGCGGCTCAGTCCCTCGCCGCCCTGCACGCGCGCATGGAGGAGGTCTCGGCAGACCCGAACCGGGTCGGGGAGCTGGCCGAGCTCGGCCGTGAGCTCGTGGCCGCTGAGGCGACCCACGCCGATCTGGAGGAGCAGTGGCTCGAGGCGGCGGAGGCGCTGGAGGACTGAAAGGCGCCGTGGCGGCCCTGGGGCCTTGTCGCTGGAAGCAGTGGGGAGGGAGCGGGGCTCGGGGAGAGGGATGAGGCGGGGACTGGAGCGGCGTCGTCGCTGCTCATGACTGCCCGGGCCGCTCAGACGACGGGGGCGACCTGGCGGGCCAGCTCGACGAGATGATCCAGGTTGGGGGCGATGTCCTCGGCGGCGGCACCCCACAGGCGCATGACCAGGTCCACCGGGACTGTGGGCAGGCCCGCCAGCCTCAGGACGACGACGCCCTGGGTGGGGCCGTTGGACTCGTAGAAGGCGGAGAACCCCACCATGTCCGGGCCCGGCCGTAGACGCACCAGCTCGGCCTCGGGCAGGAGCGCGGCGACGAGATGACGCTGGGTGGCACGGCGCCCCTCCTTGGAGCCGTCATCCTTGGCGATCTCCAGACTGAGGTCGACGACGAAGGGCGGATGGGCGACGTCGTCGATATGCATGAGACGGGCGAAGCGCCCCTGGCGCTCCATGGCCTGCAACTCGTTGAGCAAGGACTCCAGCTCGGAGCGCCACTGCGGTCCGGTCACTCCCAGGTGGGCGCTGCGGTGCCTGGCCTCCTCCCGCGCCCACCCCGGAGGTGGGAAGGGCGGGATGATCACCCATCGCTGGGGATCAGGAGTGACCGCGATCTGCACTGTGTGTTCCTTCCGAGACGTCATCCGACTGCGAGGCAGTGGGCTGGGCGCCTACCATGTCTGTCCTATGAGGACCCGAGAGCGACATACGACAATTATGCCTGCATCCGCACGCCGACGTGTGGTCCGCGTGCTGGTGGATGCGGGGCTCATCATCGCACTGTGTGCCGTCACGGAGCGCTGCTGTGGAATCTTATTCGCTGTCGGGGCGGTTGTGCTGCTTCTTGCTGTGATGACTGCCATGATGGCGATGACAGGCGCCACACCCGGTGGGCTGGTGACGGGGGTCCGGCTGCGGAGGGTTGCGGAGACGAATAGCCCTCCTGGACGCTCGGCGGTGATTTACGTCGCATTTTTAGGCCTGTCTTTGGTGGCAACCGCAGGGCTGGCCCCCTTGGTGTTGTGGATTCTCTCACTATGGCGTGCTGAACAGCGCACCTGGTTCGACCGACTGGCCGGAACGGTTCTTCTCAGTGCCAGGCCGACCTCGGTGTCAGCCTGCTCCCTGGTGGTTGAGGGCTCAGTAATCCCAGTTCTGGGGCCGATTGTTCTCGGGCGTCGGCCGGCCCCGATCGAGTCCCACCCCGATGCGCAGCTCGTCGCGGTGCTCCGTTCGGAGGACTCCGTGTCCAAGACGCACGCTCTTTTCGTGCCCGCTTCGGATGGGGTTCTCGTCACAGATTTGGGTTCGACGAACGGCACCCACATCGAGGACGAGGAGGGGGTTCACCGACTCTCACCCGGCCGAGCGGAGTACGTGCACCGGGGACGGCAGGCATACTTGGGTGACGGTGTCTGTATCGTCCGTTGAGGAGAAAAATGATGACAAACAGCCCGAACAGCAGCGCGAACAACGAGGTCTGGTGGACCGAGGGTTCGTGGACAGGCGTGGTCACGCCACGTGCTGTGATGATCCTGCCCCCGTCGGTGCCGCAGGACCTCACCGAGCGCCTGTGGCGGCTGCTGCGCAGTGAGGAGGCCTCGCTGACGCGGGCCCTGGATGAGCTGGTGATGGGGATGGGCGGACGTCTGGGTGCGATCCCGGACTTCGTGCTCGCCGTCTCGGCGCCCGAGGACGTCTTCCACGTGGCGCTGCGCGGTGCCCCGCAGATGGAGGTCGACGGCAAGGCGCTCGACGCCTCCGCGGTCACCACCTGGTTCGAGACGACCGTGACCGCCCCCAACTCGGTCATCGTCAGCGCGCCCGACGGCGCCGGACAGGTGCGCCGCCCGGCGGTTGACGCCGTCGTGAGCACCGGTCACCTGGTGCTGCGCGGATCGGAGAAGTCGAGCGGGACCCCGTCCCCCAGCCGTGCATCGTCGAAGGGGTCCGGTGACTCCGACGACGATGACCCTGACCCGGCTGGTCCTGACTACTCCACCGCTTCTGCCGGCTCCGCCGGAACCCCCGCTGCTGCCGTGAGGACCTCTCGGTCCTCCCGTCGGGCATCGCGCCGCGCCTCGCGCCGTCAGTCCGCCTCGTCGGAACGCTCGGAGCAGGACGACTCGTCTGAAGGGGCGCCTGCCGAGACCGCTGCTTCCGCTGACGTCGTCGACGACCTCATCGAGATCGCGCAGGACAACGCCGAGCAGCAGGCCCTCGATGGTGCCGAGCTCGCCGCGTCCCTCGAGGCCGCTGAGGCTGCTGCAGCCGACGAGTCCACCGCCGGTCAGTCCGAGGACTCCACCGAGGACTCCGACGCCTCCGAGGAGCCTGCCCTGAGCGCCGACTCCGAGGGACCCGCTGACCTGCTGGCCGTCGTGGCCGGTATCTCCGAGGCCGCTGAGGTGACCGAGGTGACCGAGGTGACCGAGGTGACGCTGTCGCCCGAGCCGGTCGAGTCGGTCGAGGCCCCTGTTACGATCCCGGACGCCCAGACCCCTGAGGCTGCTGAGGTCGCCACCCAGTCCTCACCGGAGACCTCCGATGAGGATCTGCTGATCGCCCCCGTCTTCGATATCCCGGCCCTGCCGATCCCCTCCGCTCAGGAGGCAGAGGCCATGATCCCGCCCCCTCCGCCCCCGTCGAGCGAGGATCTTGAGGCTGCTGGTATCAAGGACGCTGCCACTGAGGTCACCGAGGTCGCCCAGACCCCGGCCGACTTCGTGCCCGTTGAGGCCGCCGAGGCCGCTGTGGTCGCGGAGGCCACTGCTGTTGCCGAGGCCGCCGCGCAGGCGCACGCCGAGGAAGAGCCCGTACGCTCCGGGGACCACGACGGTCAGACCATCAACGGCCTGCCCGAGGACCTCTCCCAGGAGCTGCGCGCCGAGCTGCTCAACCAGGGGCTCGGTCCCCTGGAGCCGAGCCAGTCGGCGGAGGCCGCCGAGCCGACCGGATCCGCGTCCGCGGATGCTGCAGTGGTCGAGTTCGTGCAGCCCTCCGGCGGCGAGCCGGCGACCGCGGAGCTCGGTCGTGGGGACCACGACGGACAGACCATCAACGGCCTGCCCGAGGACCTGGTCGGCGAGCTCGTCTCCCTCGTGGGCACCGGGCCCTCCAGCCCGGCCACCCCGGTCTCGGCGAGCTCTCCCAGTGAACCCGACGCCATCCGGATCGTGCTGTCGGCGGTGTGCCCCCAGGGTCACCCCAACCCCACGAACTACACCGTATGCCGCGTCTGCGGAGCTGAGCTCAACCGTCCGGCCAAGTCGGTGGCCTGCCCCCCTCTGGGGCGAGTGGTCACCTCCGGCGGCGAGAGCATCGAGCTCAACCGTCCCCTCCTGGTGGGTCGCAACCCTGTGGCCGACGACATCACCAGCGTCGCGGAGGTCCCCCTCCGCCCGCTGACCGTCGCCAGCCCCAACCAGCTCGTCTCCCGCAACCACATCCTCATCGACCTGGATGCGTGGAGCGTTCTGGCCCAGGACCTGGGCAACTGCAATGGCACCGTTCTCAACCGCCAGAACGAGGCGCCCGTGCGCCTGTCCTCGGCGAACCCGGTGCTCCTGCGCAGCGGAGACGTCCTCGACCTCGGCGATGGTCAGACCCTCGCCTTTGAGAACCTCCCCTGATGCTGGATCACAAGGGACCGCCTCCGGTCATCTCCGGGTTCACGTACCTGGAGAGACTCGGAGCGGGAGGCTACTCCACGGTCTACCTCTTCGAGCAGCACATGCCCCGCCGCGAGGTCGCGGTCAAGGTCATGAACGCTGACGTGGAGGACAAGACCGCCTCCCGCTTCGAGTCGGAGGCGAACCTCATGGCGCGGGTCTCCTCCCACCCGGCCATCCTGTCCATCTACGGTGCGGGCGTCTCCGCCGATGGCCACCCCTTCCTGGTCATGGAGTACTGCCCGCCGCCGCAGCTGGGCGCCATCTTGCGCCAGGGTCCCCTCAATGTCGCTGAGACCCTGTCCACGGCGATCCAGATCGCCGGAGCGGTGGAGACCGCTCACCGGGCCGGCATCGTCCACCGGGACATCAAGCCCGCCAACATCCTGTTCACCACGTACCGTCGTCCGGTGCTCTCGGACTTCGGCATCTCCGCCATGAGCGGCCCGGAGGGGACCGAGGAGCTGCGGGGGATGAGTGTGCCCTGGGCCCCGCCCGAGCAGCTGGTCGGGATGCGCTCGGCCAATCCCGCCTCCGACATCTACTCCTTGGGGGCGACCACCTTCGCGATGCTCACGGGGCGCAGCCCCTTCGAGACCGACGGAATCCCGGATGTCTACGAGCTCTCCCGCCGTATCGTCAAGGACCCCCTGCCTCCGCTGGGGCGCCAGGACGCCCCGCCGTCGTTGCACCGCGTGCTGTCGGTGGCGATGGACAAGAACCCGGACTCGCGCTACCCGACGGCGCTGGCCTTCGCCCGCGCGCTTCAGCAGGTCCAGGCCGAGCTCGACCTGCCGATCACGACCGTTGACCTGTTCCAGGAGCCGGACAAGGCCGCGAAGTCGGCTCGGCGCCCCAGTCACGACGAGACCGACACCGCCACGAAGATGGGGGTGTTCAACCAGGTCGATGTCACCAGCGAGCACATCGCCATGCGGGTGGAGCCCGACGGCGAGGACAAGGGCTCGTCGTCGGACTCGGAGGCTGGTGAGACGGGCCGCCCGAACCGCATGCGGGGCGTGCTGACCGGTCTGCTGGTCGTGGCCATGGTGGCGGCCGTCGTCGCCGCGATCGTGGTCTCCCAGAACCAGGACAAGCAGAAGAAGCCCAACAATCCCATTGCCACGATCGCCCCGCAGCCCGACGCCAACCCCCTGCAGGCCTCAGTTCCCATGGTCGGCGATATTGTCGGCGAGGCGCAGGGCGACGGCACGGTGAAGTTCAGCTGGGGTGAGCCGGAGACGAACTGGTCCGGCAGCTACCTCTACCGGGTCAAGCTGCCCGATGAGGAGACCGAGCTGGACTCCGTGCGCACCAATGAGGTCGTCGTGGACGCCCAGCCGGCTCGCACCTGCCTCGAGGTCACCGCGGTGCGCGCGGACGGTAAGGCGTCCCCGGCCAAGACCGCCTGCGTCGACACTCCCTGAGGTCGCGTCCCGAGGGGATCACGCCCGAGACGTCGTTGAGTGAGCGCCGTCGAGACCATAGCCACTGGGGCCCGCACTCCTGTCCAGGAGTGCGGGCCCCAGCGCTTGAGGGAACCGGTGCGGGACTCAGACGACCTCCACCTTGAAGGCGATGCGGCCGAAGAAGATCGTGCTGCCCTCCAGGGCGGACAGGGCCTTGTCCGGAACGGCCTCGACGGTGCGCCCATCGCGGTACTCCACCCGAGTCCCGTTGGTGGAGTGCAGGTCGGTGACCCACACTCCGTCCAGCAGCGGGAAGATCGCCGCGTGCGTCTTGGACACCGAGCGGGTGGGATCGTCAAGAGCGACGCGCTCCGCCCCGGGGTAGGCCGAGATGTTGTCGGGGTCGCGGCCCACCACCGTGGGCTCGTGGATGAGGATCGGGTTGCCGCCCAGCAGCGGGACGAGACGTACCGACAGGGCCGGAGCGGCCGAGGAGGCCGACGGGAGCGACGGCGTGGCAGTCTGGGCGCTCGCGTCAGGAACCGGGGTGAGCGGGGACCGGGAGGCACCTGCAGCGGGGGAGGAGACCGGCGTGGCCGCCTCCGGCACGCTGCCTGCACTGCGCCTGGACACACCCGTGCGGGGCTGCTCCGGCGCCTGAACGGAGGCGGAGCGCTCGTGACGAACGGTGCCGGCATCCGCGGCGCGTGCATCGCTGCGGGACTCACTGGGGACGGCGCGTCCATCCGTGGGCGAGGGGATTCCCGGCCCCGCGAAACGGTGTGAGGCGTGAGGCCGGCGCGAGGGGGTCTCCTCCGGGACGGCCGCACTCGTCGCACTGCCGGCGGAGTTCCGAGCATGGCTGCGGTGGCTGCGCACGGTCGGGTGTGCCGTGCCCTCCGAGGCGGCCGGGACACCACCGGGCACGGTGGCGGGGTTGGTCAGGTCCATCGGGGAGGCGTGCTGCGCAGGCGCCGAAACCGTCGTCGGCTGCTGGGGCAGGCCGTCGTCGGAGACGACGACCCCTTCCGGCAGGGAGTCCACCGTGGCGGCATCAACCGAGGTGGGAACCGAGGACCAGGGCACCGAGTCGATGAGGGCCTGCGTGTTGCGGTCCCCCGAGGGCAGGATGCTGGAGGTGTCGAAGGTGTGCGCGACCTCCGGGACGGGGCCGGCTCCGGCAGCGAAGCGCTGCCGCTCGGTGGTGAAGAGGCTCTCGCGACGAGGAACGCCGGGCTGTGACACCGACTCTCGCTGATCCTCGGTAGGTGCAGCAGACGAGCCGGAGGCCTTCTTGCCGGTGTGACCGGGCTGAATCCTCCAGCGCTGGGCGTGGGCGTGTCGTGGTTCCATCGTTTGTGATGTTACGGGTTCTGTGGCTTGTGAGCGCGGGACTTGTGGTGTGGAAGTCGCATCGTGCGACGTGGAGGACTGGGATGCCTCGGAATCATCAGCAGTTTTGGAGGATTCCGCTGAGGGCGTCGTCGCTTCGGACTGCTGCTGATCGGCCGGGTGCTCAGATGAGGGCGGCGCATGGGTCGAGGGTTTCTCGGCCTCGTCACCCCGGCTGTCGGTGTCATCCGTGGGCTGAGACGGTGCGTCCTCCACAACGTCGAGCGTAGCGGTTTCGGTGTCCATCGGCGAGGGCTGCTGCGACGCGGCGTCGTCGGAGCTCGATGATGCGGTTGCCTGCGGCTCCTCGACGTCCGCCTCGGACGGCTCGTTGGATGGTTCCTCGACGTCGGCAGCCGGTTCCTCGACCGGTTCCTCGACGTCGGCAGCCGGTTCATCGACCGGTTCCTCGACGTCGGCAGCCGGTTCATCGACCGGTTCCTCGACCGGTTCCTCGGCGTGCTCGTCAGCCGCCTCCTGGGCTTCCTCAGCTGGTTCCTCGGCTTCCTCGGCCGGTGCCGAGCTGATCGGCTCTGATGATGCCGCTGGTGCCGTGTCGTCCGCTGTCGGCTCTGTGGCCTCGGTGGGGGTGGCCGGTGCCGGCTCCGTGTCCTCCTGAGTGGGGGAAGTCGCCGCCTCGGTGTCCTCCAGGGCCTCGGGGGCGGTTGCGACCGCGTCCTCGTCGACCGGCCCCGTCGGGGGTCTCAAGGACTTCTCCACCGCCGGCCGGGACTCGGCCCGGGCTGCAGCCATCGCAGCGGATGCCTGAGGGTCCATAGGGGTGGCGGAGGCGACGGCAACGGCCTGGGCGTCGGTCTCCACGATCGCCGGACCGGCGGAGGCCGCCGACTTCGCAGAGGCCGACGATGAGACGGTCGCCGCCTTGGTGGCCTTGGCCGCGCTCTGAGACGTGGCTGTGGTCGCCGCGGCAGCTGTGCTCAGGGCCTGTTCCTCGGCGGAGGTTTCTGAGGCCGTTGATGCGTAGCCGCTCGACGAGCCAGTACTCAAGGCACGACCAGCATGGCGTGCGGGTCGCCCCGGGCGGGCCGGGCGGGGCCGACGGATCGAGGAGGAGACCGGATCCGACGTCGTCGGGTGCGCGCTCCTGCCGGAGGACTCGGTGGCGCCGGCCTCGGTGCTGCTCTGGGGACCCGCCGTGGTGGCCTGCTGCGCCTCCTGTGCCGCCTCCTGACCTGAGCGTGCGCGTGTCGAGCCCGGACGAGGGCCGCGTTTCCTGGCCTTCTTGCCCCGAGCCGCCTTCCCAGCCTTCTTCTCAGCCTTGCGCTCAGCCCGCTCGGAGTGCTGAGTGCGGGAGGCGGACTCGTCTGGTGCCTCAGCGGCCGGAGAGGAGGGGGCCGCGGCGGGCTCCTGGCTCGTGGTGCTCTGCCCGCCGGAAGGAGACTCGGAAGAGGACAGGGAGGCGCGCCTGGCAGCATCCCACGCCTCACCGATGTCCTGGGCGGAGGATGCCTCCGGTGCCTCGGCCCCGGCATCGGCCCGGGGGCTGGAGGAGTCGGGCTCGGTGGCGGGGCGCCCCTGCGGCTCGGTCGCCGAGGAGACGGGCCGCGCAGGACGCTTCGTTCTGCGGGCGCTGAGCAGCGCCATCCCGGAGAGCTTGTCGTGCCAGCCGCGCCCCTCGGGGTCGGCGGCCGCCGTACGCATGAGCGCGATGGTGCCCAGGCCGAGCGTGGTGATGCTGACGGCCAGGATGAGATCGGCGTGGAGGAAGGAACCCAGAGGTGAGGGGGTCTGGTGGCGGGCCCCCAGCATGCGGATTCTGAGCAGCCTCCCGCCCAGGGACCAGCCGGTGGCGGCGATGGTGAGCCAGCGCGCCCCGACGACCAGCCCGAAGGCGATGAGTCCACTGGTCAGCACCGGGCGGCCGCCCACCCGCCAGATGACGGCGGTCAGGCCCCCCACCAGAAGTGAGCCGATGACGAGATCGATGACCCCGGCGACCACGCGTGCCCGCACCGGGGCCGGGGGGAGGCGGCGGTGCGCAGAGGAGGTCGTGTGCGAGGACGTCCGGGCCGCACCTGGCTCCGAGCCCCGGGAGCCGTCGCCGTGCGGGGAATCGGGGGTGCTCGGCGCCGTGCCGTACGGACTGACGACGTCGGTGCGCGTCGCGTCATCGGACCGACGGGAGGACGCCGGTGGGCCCGCAGCGGTCGAAGCGCTGCTACGGGCGTCAGCAGTGATCGTCATGACCGCAACCTCCTGGGGGGACGTGACCGCCTGCCGGCGGGATGGACGAGGGAGCGCGGGGACAGACGGGCCCATACCCGCCCCAGGCGCGAGCGCTCCGCCCCCATGCAGCGGACGATCGCATCTGAGGATTCCCACAACTCCCCTAGAGCGTACGATGGCGGCTCCCCGGAGCTGAAGACCTGGGTGTCAACTGCTCCGGCGAATCGAGGCAGATCGACCTGCGGGAAGTGAGGAGCCAGCTGCGCAGCCGCCTCCCTCCGAGTGGCTCCCCACCCGGGGTAGCGTCCCAGGTCGCGGGCCCGGTCGAGGATCTCCTCCCAGGCCCCCAGGGCCTTACCGACACCGGTGCGTGCGCGCCGGCGGCGGCGGCGCCAGGCCTTCCACCCCAGGACCGAGCCTACGATCATCGTGATCGCCAGGATGGAACCTCCGACGGCGATGACCGCGGTCGGCAGACCGCCCTTGTCCTTGTCCTGGGGGTCGTCGCGCTGCGGGTCCTCGTAGTTGGGGGGCAGCTGGGCCGGGTCCTCGTTGGGCAGCGGGGGCTGGAGGACGTTGGGCTCGGGGTTGGAGACCTTCTGGGTGGTCTGCTGCTGGGGAACCTGGTCGCGGTCCGGCGTGACGTCGAAGGACACCCAGCCCAGCCCCTCGAAGGGGATCTCCACCCAGGCCTTGACGTCCTCGCCGGTGACGGTCTTGGCATCGCCGTCGGTGGCCGGGTCGAAGCCCATGACGACGCGGGCCGGGATGTTGAGTGAGCGGCACATGAGCATCATGAGCACCGAGTACTGCTCGTCGTCGCCGATGAGGGAGTCGGCCTCCACCATGGAGGCGATGCGGGCGGCCCCGTGCCCGGGTTGGGAGGGGCTCTTGGTGCCGTCGGAGTAGTAGCTCGTGCGCAGGCGCTGCTGGAGCGCCCGGATCTGAGCGATGGGGTTGGACTCGGCTCCGACGATCTCCTTGGCCAGGGAGGCCACCGACGACGGTACCTGCTCGACCGGTCCCAGTGAGGTCTGCGCCAGGGAGGCCTTGTTGAGGGAGGCCTCGGAGGGTGCGGTGTAGGGGGCGACCCGCTCGGTGAGAACGTCGCCCGAGGCCAGGCCGCTGGTGGCGATCCCGGTGGAGGAGAACTTGTCGTAGTACATGCCCTCGCGCAGGGCCGATTGACGTGGCCCGGAGGACTCGATGCGGATCGTCTCGGGCATGGTGGGCACCCAGGGGAAGCTGTAGTCCTCGATGGTCAGGGAGGAGGTCTGCTTGCGCCCGTCGAGCCGGCTGGCCGTCAGCTGGGTCTTGTCACCGATGCGCTCGAAGCGCGACTGCCCGTTCTCGTTCTGGCCGATGTGGGCCGACAGCCCGTCGTAGGAGTCCAGGGCGGCGATGCGGATGCGTCCGCCTGAGGGCAGGTTGATGGGCTTCATGAGCCGGGTGTGGGCCTTGTCGGTCTCCAGGGTGCGCACCAGGGACAGTGGGCTGGCGTACTCGGTCACGTCCAGCGGCGGCTGGAACAGGTCGCGCACCACCGTCCGGGAGGTGGGGACGGTGGGGGTGAGGACCATGGCGGCCAGGGAGGTGACCAGGAGCAGCACGGCGGCGATGACCGTCCCGCGCAGGGCCGCCCGACCCAGGTCCCCGGTGGAGCGGGCGCTCGTGGTGCCCGAGGTCGTCGAGAAGGAGTTCAGGTCCAGGGCCTCGACGACGTGACTGCGCCGCTGCCGCAGGGAACCGCAGGTCCACAGCGCCAGGATCCCGACGACGAACAGGACGCCCAGCACGGTGGGGCGCACGGCCTCCTGCCCACCCCAGCCGATGCCGACGGCGGGCAGGCAGGCCAGGATCAGGCCAGCCAGGACCTCACGGCCCGCCAGGATGAGGCGGGTCGCCAGCGCTGAGACCACCAGCCCGGTCAACCAGGGCAGCACCGTCATGCCGCTGAAGGAGCTCAGCGGCATCGGCACGGTCAGGGCGTCTCGCCATACGGTGATCGTGGAGCCCAGCACCGTCTTGATCGCCGTCGTCCCGGAGCCGACATCGGTCAGCAGCCACGGGGCCACCAGGACGTGGACCAGTGCCAGGGCCGCCATGCTCGGCAGCACGGACAGGCGCAGGCGCGAGCAGACCAACGAGGTCAGGGCGCCAAAGAGTGCGCCGTAGCCGACGGCCAGGCAGCCTGCCACGGAGGCGAAGACCGGCAGGAAAGGGACCGCACCGATGGCGAGGATCCCGGCCATGAGGACCAGCTCGAGGGTCGCGGCCGCCAGCGTGGGCGGCTTGGTGCCGCGCCGGGGAGGCAGGAAGCGGCGGGCGGAGAGGGCCGGCCGGGAGGGGCGCGACAGGAGCGGGCCGGCGCCGGTGATCGAGCGGGCCCGACGCGTCGTCTCGTTGCTGTAGAGGCTGCGCGTGCGCGACGACGTCGCCGTCGACCAGGAGACGGACTCGTCCGAGCCGCTCAAGGGCGCGGCGGTGACCTGTGAGGGGGCCTCGGCCGGAGAGGACGCCCCGGCCGGCGAGGCGCCCGAGATCGGGGAGCCCGCGGTGCGGGGGGAGGCGGTGGTGAGGGTCGTCGTGGGGGTCATAGTGCTCGCCTCAGGGCGGTGGGAAGCTGCTCAAGACGGTCCATGTCCACGACCGGCATGGTTCCGGCGTGGTGGCGCGACAGGCCGTGCTGGCCCGCGCGCAGGGCAACGGTCACCATGGGCAGCGGGGCGAAGCCGCGAGCCCGGGCCAGCACGGCGCGGTCCACCTGTTGGCCGGTGACGAGGACGACGATAGAGGCATCGGGGTGCGCCGTGCAGGCGTGTCGCACCAGGAGGTCACAGCCGAAGTCGTCCTCACCGGTGCTCAGCAGGCAGGACGTGTCCAGCATCCGCAGGGCGGAGGAGGTGGGCAGGGCCCCGATCTGGGTGATGAAGCGGACCTCGCGCCCGTCCTGGATCGCGTCCATGGCCAGTGAGCAGGCGATGGACACCGCGGTCTCGAAGTCCTCCTCGCCGGCATAGTCCTCCTGGCGGGTGGACAGCAGGACGAGCAGGCTGGAACGGCGGGTCTCCTCGAACTGACGCACCATGAGCCGGCCGGTGCGGGCCGTGGTGCGCCAGTGGACGTTGCGCCGGTCATCGCCGGGGACGTACTCGCGCAGGGCGTGGAAGGCGACGTCGGAGCTGGACAGGTCCTGTGTGACGGCGCCCTCGATGTCCCGCAGGACACCGTGCAGGACCGTGCCCAGGCGCACGGTGCGCGGGTGGATGTGGATATGCTGCGGGGTGCTTAGGGAGCGCTCGCGCTGAAGCAGCCCCACCGGATCGCGCTGGACCGCCAGGACCGGGCCGACGGTGACGATGCCGCGGCGCTGCGTGGGCAGGACGAAGCCGCGCTCGTGGACGGCCCCGGGGGTCAGGGTCGGCACGACGAAGACGGCGCGCCCCGGCCCCACCGGCATCTCCATGCGCGAGGGAAGCAGCGGCCGGGTGCGGGGGTTGGTGACGGTCAGGCGGATGAGGGCATGGTCGCCCACGGTGACGCGGGGCTCGAGGAGGTTGTGGTTGACCGAGTAGCCGCGGCGGGGGATGAGCCACAGCCAGGCGCTCACCGCGACGATGCCGACGGCGGCCGCGGCGCTCCACGCCTCCTGCCAGCCCATGACGGCCCCGGTCAGTCCGCACGCCGCCAGCAGCACCAGGCTGCCCCATCCGATCGGGGTCACGGTGTGCATCAGCCAGCGCAGTGGCCGCAGCGCCGCCGCGGCCAGTGCGGTCAGTGCGGTCAGCCGGGACTGCGAGGGCCTGGCGCTCAGGGCCTCGCTCGCGGAGGTCGACGACGCGGCCGACGACGCGGACTGCGCGGACGCCGGCGTCCCCGAGGATGTCGGGGCCGCGGCGGAGGAGGTGGATGCGCCGGACCGGCCCGCCGAGCCCGGACGGGCCTGGCGGGCAGGTTTCTTTGACGTCGTCTGAGGCGTCATGCGGTTCAGTCGCGGGTCGTGGGGGCGGGGACCTGGGCCAGGGCGGCGGTGATGACGCCGGAGGCGGTGGCGCCGGTGAACTCGGCGTCGGGGTCCATGACCAGGCGGTGGGCCCACACGACTTCGGCGAGGTCCTTGACGTCGTCGGGCAGGACGTAGCTGCGTCCCTGGGAGGCCGCCCACACCCGGGCGGCCCGAGCCATGCCGATGGCGCCACGGGTGGACACGCCCATGCGGGTCTCGTCGGCTGCACGCGTGGCCTCCACCAGCGCTCCGATGTAGTCCAGTACCGAGTTCTCGATGTGGTTCTCCGCGGCCAGGTCGGCCATGGAGGCCACCACGGAGGAGGCCACGACCGCGGACAGGCTCTTGGAGCGGTCCGGGTGGGCCGAGCTGGACAGGATCCGGGTGAGCGCCTCCCGGTTGGGGTAGCCCACGGAGGTCTTCATGAGGAAGCGGTCGAGCTGGGCCTCGGGCAGGCGGTAGGTGCCGGCCTGCTCGATGGGGTTCTGGGTGGCGATGACCATGAAGGGGCGCTCGGTCGTATGACGCACGCCGTCGACGGTCACCTGGGACTCCTCCATGACCTCCAGGAGGGCGGACTGGGTCTTGGGGCTGGCCCGGTTGATCTCATCGGCCAGGACGATGGAGGAGAAGATCGGGCCGGCGTGGAAGTCCCATGTGCCGGTCTTCTGGTCGTAGATCGTCACACCCGTGATGTCACTGGGAAGCAGGTCGGGGGTGAACTGGATGCGCGAGTGCGTCCCCTGCACCGAGGCCGCCAGGGCCCGGGCCAGGGCCGTCTTGCCGGTGCCGGGAGCGTCCTCGAGCAGGAGGTGGCCCTCGGAGAGCATGGTGGTCAGGGCCAGCTTGATTACGTCCTCCTTGTCGAGCAGCGCCTGACCGACGTTGTTGACAATGGTGGAGAAGGCGTCAGCGAACCATGTCGCGTTCTCGGGAGTCATCGGCATGGAATCAATGATCCTTCGGGTGGAGAGAGGTGGGTGTGTGACTTGTTGCGTACTGGGCATCGATCCGGTTAATGAACCGGTTATTGCTGGGTGCAGGTGATGGTCTGGTCCCAGTTCGGCGTCCTGTGCGGGAACGTGTGTCGGGCGTAGCCGTTCTTGTCGAGAGCGATCTCCTCCTCGTTCCAGGCAGGCTGCCAGTTCCAGGTGTCCCAGTACCAGTAGCCGCAGGACACGGTGCTGTTGGGGTTTCCGGAGATGTCGAAGACCATCTGGTAGCAGGTGCCCCAGGGGCCGAAGGGGTGGCACCTCTGCGTGTAGTCCACGTAGAACTGCTGCTCAGTGCCGACCGGGTAGGCCTGCTTCTTGTCAGCGTCATCATCGTCGTCATCGTTGTCGTGCTTGGACGGCCGGGTGACGGTGTCGCAGCCCCACTCGGAGGTACCGGCGTTGGTCCGGGCCCGCACGCACCAGGTGAGCGACTCACCGCGCTTGAGCTTGCCGTCATAGGTGTCACCGATCTCGACGTTCTCCACGGACTTGCCGCCGTCGTCGGTCTGCTCGTACTCGGCGCCGGCGCCGCTGTTGGCCCCGGGGTTCCAGGAGCAGGAGACCTTCTTCTGCTTCTTGCCGGTGAGCTCACAGCTGACCGAGGGAGCCGACGGCGGGCCGTAGGGCGCCACCGGCGAGGAGGCGACGACGTCGGAGTACTGGCCGCCGCCGTTGGTGCGGGCGTAGACGGTGTAGGCATGCCCGTCAGTCAGTCCCCGGATGGTCGAGGAGCTGGTCCAGGTGACCTGATCGACGGAGTACTCCACCGTCAGCTCGCCCACGCTCCAGCCGTTGCCGGCGCGGGGTGAGGCACTCACGGACAGCTCGCCGCTGTTGCCGGTGGCCTTGACGGCCGGGGTCGACGGCGTTAGCGGGGTCGGCTTGTAGGCGTAGCTGGCCTGGCCCGAGGTCTTGGTGCCGTGACCGTTGTCGGCCTCGACCCAGAAGGTCCAGGTCCCGCGCGAGACCGAGACCGTGGTGGAGGTGGCTCCTCCCACGTTCTTGGAGTCGCTGGTGTGCCCGTTGGAGTAGTGCAGCGTGTAGCTCACGGGGCTGCCGTTGCCGTTAGCGGCTTGCCAGCCGATGGTGACCGTGTCCCCGTTGGGGGTGATGACGGGAGTCCCGGGGGTGCCGGGCTCGCCGTAGGGCGTCACCGAGTTGGACGGGGAGGACCACTCCGAGACCGTCCCCTGGCTGGACCTGGAGCGCACCTGAGCGGTGTAGGCGCGTCCCGGGGCGACGTCGAAGGAGGCCGAGCTCCCGGAGACGCCCGTCTGCACGCTGCCGTCCGACAGGCGCACGTCATAGGTCGTCGTGCCCCCGAAGGGGTCGTCCACCTCGGTCCAGGTGGCGGTGACCTTGCCCGAGCCGGCTGTCAGTGTTGGCGCAGCCGGGGTCTTAGCGGTGGCGTTGTGCTGGTAGGACACCGTCGCGGCCTCGGAGTCGCCGTACTTGTTGGTGGCCACGACCTGGATGCTGTAGCTCTGACCGGGCGTCAGGCCGCTGATGAGGCAGTTCGAGGTCGAGCAGGACTGCTCGGTGCCGTTGACACTGACCTTGTAGCCGGTGATGGGGGAGCCGTTGGCGGAGCCGTCGGCCCAGGACACGCGTGCCGAGTCGGCGCCCACGGGGGCCACGCTCACCCCGGAGGGGGCGGCGGGGGCCACCCCACCGACCTGCACGGTGATGGTGCCGGTGACGGCCCGGGACTCCGAGCCGGTGGAGTCCAGCACCTTGTACTGCGCGGTGATGGTGCCGTGGAACCCGCTGTTGGGGGTGATCGTCACGGTGGTTCCCGAGGCGCTGATCGAGCCCTGGCCGGAGGTGATCGTCGGGGTGCCGGACAGGGTGATCGGCTTGTCCGGGAAGGGGTTGCTCACCGCCTTGGACACGTCGGTGCTGACCGCCTCGCCGTTGCGGGACTCCAGGTTGATCGGGGCGGTGGTCATGCGGGGCTTGTTGGAGGCGCTGACCCGCACAGGCAGGGAGGCGCTCACCGGCGGGTTGACGCCGTCGGAGACCGTGATCGGGATGGAGCCCGTGGTGCCCTCGGCGGTCTTGTCGGAGGCCTTGACCGACAGCGTCGAGCCGCTCAGGGAGATCTCGAATCCCGCGGGGGCGGGACCGGCCTGGAAGGAGAGCTTGTCACTCGGGTCGGGGTCGGTGGCCATGGCTGCCAGATTGGCCGTCACGGCCCCCTCGCCGGGGGCCACCGTTACCTCGGTGGGGGTGAAGGTCGGCGGCCGGTTCGTCGAGGACTCCACGATGATCGGCAGCGTGAGCGTCGAGCTCAGGGCGTCCGAACCGGTGCCGTCGGCCACGGTGAAGGTCACCGAGGTCTGCCCGGTGAAGCCCGAGTCGGGGGTGAAGGACAGCGTGGACCCGCCCGAGGCGACCTTGGCGTCCTTGGTGCCCTTGGCCATGTGGATGGAGGAGGTGTCCGAGATGACGGGCTTGGTGCCCTCTCGGGTGAGGATGTAGGAGGACAGGCTGATGTCGGTGGTCTTGTCCGCCAGCACCCGGGCGGGCACGGCCGAGGGGTTGATGCGGGGCCGCAGGGCCGAGCGGGCCGGCACCACGACGACGGCGTGGCCGGTCAGCCCGTCGGCGTCGGTGATCGTGTAGAGCACGAGCCGCTGGGTCTCGCCCACCGTGAGGCTCAGGGAGTCCTTGCCCACCTCGACGTCGGGGTCGGAGGAGGACAGCTTGAGGTCCCACGGCGAGCCGTCGGTGTCCTTGTCGTTGTCCAGGACCGGGACGGTGACCTTGCCATTGGCGTCGACCTGGTCGACGGTGACGTAGTCGTCCACGCCCACCGGGTTGGCCAGGGGTGCGTTGTTCGAGACCTGGACGGTGACGGTGCCGGTGTCGGTGCCGCCGCGTCCGTCGGAGACGGTGTAGGTGACCGAGTGGTTGCCCTCCTTCTCCGGCAGGTCGAGCACCAGGCGGCCGGCGCGGGTGGACACGCCCAGGGAGGGGTCGGAGGAGACCGGGTCGCCCTCCAGGGACAGGCTGTCGCCGTCAGTGTCCAGGTCGTTGGACAGCACGTCCACGGCCACGGTGCGTCCGGGCTTGGCCACGACCAGGTCGTCGGTGGCCACCGGGGCCACGTTGAGGGGCGAGGCCTGGGCGACGCCCACCCGGACCGTACCGGTGGCCTGGGCCCCGAAGCGGTCCTCGACGACGTAGGTGAAGGTGTCGGTGCCGGTGGCCCCCTCGGAGGGCGTGTAGGTCAGCCACGAGGAGTTGATCTCCACCGAGCCCAAGGAGGGGGCCTGGTTGAGGCCCACGAGGCTCACCGAGTCGCCGTCGGGATCGATGCCGTCCAGCGGCACGGTGATGTTCGTGGCCGAGCCGGCCAGGGTGCGGGCCTCCAGGTTGCGCGGTGAGGGCGCGGAGTTGTGCTCGGCGTCCTGGGCGCGCACCTCTACGGTGAGAATGCCCGAGGCGGTCTGGCCCTGGTCGTCCTTGGCCGTGTAGGCGTAGGAGGTGCGGCCAGGCTGGTTGCCGGCGCGGAAGCGGACGGTGTTCTCGCTGACCCAGGCGGTGCCCAGCTCGTCGCCCACCAGGCTCACCTGGGAGTCCACCGACAGGTTGAGACCGGCGGGGGAGGAGTCGTTGTCTAGAACCGGCACGGTGACGACGTCGCCGGCTCGCACGACGGCGGTGTCATTGGTGACCACCGGTGGCTGGGGCTGGGACTGGGTCACCGGGACGATGGACACCTTCCCGGTGGCGCTGGAGGTGCCGTTGGTGACCGTGTACTCCGCCGTCAGGTTGGCCGGGACGGTGCTGGCCGCGCTGATCTGCAGCAGGGAGTGGTCCACGACCGTGACGGTGACCCCGGAGTCCGGCGGGGTCTTGACCGACTGCAGGACCAGGATCCCCCCGGAGGGGTCGAAGTCGTTGGTGAGCGGGGCGATGGTCGTCGAGCCGCCGTTGCGCAGCAGGGCGGTGTCGTTCTCGACCTCGGGAGGCACGCTGGCGTCGGCCTTGGGCGTGACGTCCACGCGCACGATGCCCTGGGCCGTGTTGGCCCCGTCCATGACGTCGTAGGTGAGGTAGTAGGTCTGGGCCTGGGCGTTGGCCTCAGTGGAGAAGGTGAAGACACCGGCCTGCTGGTCGATGCTGATCGAGGTTCCGGCCGGGGCCTCCTGCACCGCGGCCAGGCGCAGGGTCCCCCCGGAGGGGGAGGTGTCGTTGTCCAGGGGCGAGACGACGGTCTTGGAGCCGGCGACGACGCGCACGTGGTCGGCGTTGGCGATCGGCTTGGCCGACTGGGCCGGCTGCACGTCGACCTTGACCACGCCGGAGGTGGTCTCCCGGCCGTCGGAGACGGTGACGGTCAGGTCGCGGGTGCCGGTGCCGGCGCCCAGCTCGCGCACCGTGACGGTGCCCTCGTTGGAGACCTTGGTGTCCAGGCCCTCGCCCTGGGCGGAGACCAGGTAGAGGTCGTCCCCGTCGGGGTCCAGCCAGTGGCCCAGCACGTCCAGGGAGCCGGAGGCCTTCTCGGCGACGGTGAGGGTGGGGGTGGTGATCTGCTTCGGGGCGCCGTTGACGTCCCAGCCGTGGACGTCAACGGTGGCGACGGCGGAGTCGCTCATCCCGCGGCCGTCGTCGGCCGTGTAGGGCACGGAGAAGCTGCCGGAGGCGTTGTCCGGGATGTCCATCCGCAGAGCCAGTCCGCCCTGGGCCTTGGTGGCCTTGAGCGACCCGCCGTTGTCCTGGGGAGTGGCGGTGAGGACGTCACCGTCGGGATCGGAGTCGTTGGCCAGCACCGGCAGGAGCGCGGAGCGGCCCGGGCGCACGCCGAAGCTGTCGTCGGCCGCCTTGGGGGGATGGTTCTCCTCGGTGCGCTCCGGCGGGGTCTGGGAGTCCGAGGTGTTGGCCGAGTCGTCCTTCTGATCGGCGTTGTCGTCGGTCTGGGCGGTCTTGTCCGTCCAGTCGTCGATGAGGACGAGGTCCTCGTTGGGTAGCCACACCGAGCCCGTGTCCAGGTCGTTGAGCACGATGGCGTCGCGGTTGACCCGGAAGATCGGGGCGGAGGAGGAGGCGAGCTTGTCGTCGTGGGCGGTGTCGGTGCCGCCGCCGAACAGTCCCGAGCAGCTGCGCACGAACTGGCCCGAGCCGGACCAGGCCGCGTAGACGCACTTGCCCAGGCGCACCGGCTGGGCGGGCACGCCCTCCGGGGCAGAGCCCTCCTTGGCCGACGGCGTTCTGGTGACCTTGCCCCCGTCCATGGGGACGGAGATGAGCTCGTTGCGGGAGGCAACCAGGACCGAGTCCGCCTCGGGGCCGGGCTGCTGGAGCACCAGGCCGGAGGTCCCCAGGCTGACGGACTTGCCCTCGGGCAGGTGGAGGATGCCGGTGCCGCGCTCCAGGACCACGGGCTGGTCGCCGACGGCGGTGATGGCCAGATCGGTCCCGGCGGTCAGCTTCAGGGAGGTGTTCGTGGCCTCCTTCCAGCCCTTGTCGCTGGTCTCCAGGGAGACCAGCGACTTGCTGGTGGCTGAGACGGCGTGGATGGCACCGTCCTTGCCGATGGCGGCCACGACGTCGGGCATGCCGGTCACCACGGGGGCGGCCGCGGCCAGCGAGCCGGCCTCCTTGGCCTTGGCGGCGCGGATGGTGCCCTGAACCTTGTCGACTGCCATGACCCGGTCCCCGCCCTGGGCGATGGTCACGCCCTTGGTGAGCTGGGTGCGCCCGGAGAAGGCGACCTGGGAGGGATCGACCGAGGAGACGGAGGCGTCGCCGGAGTCGGGGACCAGGATGTCCTCGGCGTTCTGGGTGACGTCGAAGGAGGATGAGGAGGTGCGGATCGCGCCGTCGACCTCGCGGGAGGGGTAGTTGAGGCGGGCCACCAGGTGCTTGGAGGTGGAGGTGACCCATACGCCGCCGTCGTTGAGGTGCAGGTCGGCCTGGGCCACGCCCTCGTGGAGCCAGGCGGCCGTTCCCAGGGCGGTGACGCATACGACGGCGGCCAGCGTCGACAGGCGCTTGCGCAGTCGCACGCGCTGGGCGCGCGACTGGGGGATGCGGAAGGTCGCGGCCAGTCGGGAGGTGGTGGTGCCGGAGGTCAGGCCCGAGCCGACGTCCTGAACGTCGTCGGATCGGGAGTCCCGGCTCCGTCGCCGGGGGCGCAGGGCGCCGGCGGCGCGGGCGAGCAGACCGGGACGGTCCGCGGCGGACGCTTCGGTCTGAGCGGTGCGGGAGTCGGATCGGTTGCTTCCGCCGTCACCGGCACCGGAGGTGGCTGCGGCGGAGTCGATACTGCTCGACGGGGTGTCGGGCGTCTCGAAGTCGTTGCGTGAAGTGGTCACTGGGCCTCTTGAGGACTACGGGATGCGACCTCCTGGACGAGGGTGCGTCGCAGCATCGTCGAGGAGGTGGTGGGTGTGTAGGGCAGATAGATCACCGAGGCCCCGACCTCGGCCATCTCGGCCTCCAGACGGCGGCCCTTGTCGGTCCCCTTCCAGTCCGTGCCCTTGAACAGCACGTCGAAGGGGGAGCGCTTCCAGGCCAGGCGCTTGTCCTGGTCGTAGTCGGGGACCACGGAGTCCACCATGCGCAGGGCGGCCACCATGGCCATGCGCTCGGCCAGGGGCACGATGGGGCTGCGCCCCTTCATCCGCTCCAGCGACTCGTCGGTGGCGACCCCCGCGATGAGGTGGTCGCAGCGCTTGGCCGCCTCGGTGAGGATGTTGAGGTGCCCCACGTGCAGCATGTCGAAGCCGCCGGGGACGTAGCCGGTGATCATCAGTAGGCTCCCTTTCCGCCGATAACCGCGCGCAGCGTTCCGGCGAAGATCTTGGCGTCCAGGGCTCCGCCCCGGTTCTCCACGTAGTGACGGTCCAGGGCCACGGTCGAGGCCCAGGACAGGTCCGAGCGTCCGGAGATCTGCCACAGGCCGGTCAGCCCGGGCTTGACCAGAAGACGACGCAGCGCCTCGGCGTCGTACTTGGCGACCTCGACGGGAAGTGCGGGGCGGGGCCCCACCAGGCTCATGTCCCCGCGCACGACGTTGATGAGCTGGGGGAGCTCGTCGATCGACAGGCGGCGGATCCAGCGGCCCACGCGGGTGATGCGCGGGTCCTGACGGTCCTTGAACATGACCTCGTTGCCGGCGTCGCCGCCGGCCTTGACCACCGAGGCGCGGCGCGCGTCGGAGTCGATGTACATGGAGCGGAACTTCCACATGGTGAAGGGCTTGCCGTCCTGGCCGACGCGGGTCTGGGTGTAGAAGACCGGACCGGGGGAGTCGAGGCGGATGGCGAGTGCGGTGGCCGCCAGCAGCGGCGAGATGAGGGCCAGCCCGAAGGCGCCGGCGAGGCGGTCGAACAGGGCCTTGCCCGCGGCACGCGTGCGGCGGGTCTTGACGGCGATGAGACCGGTCCAGCCGTTCGTCACGGTCAGGGCCCGCATACGCCCGGGCACGACGTCCTGCAGCCCGGGGGCGACGACGAGGCGCACCTGGGTGCCCTCCAGACCGCGCATGAGGGTGACCAGATCCTCGGGGATGACCGAGCCGACCGTCATGACGGCGTCGATGCGCTCGGCGTGCAGGGTCTGGGCGATGTGCTGGGGGCTGCGCACGGGCTCGGCCGAGTGGAAGGCGCGGTCCTGCCCGGAGGACAGGTAGCCCACGATGAGGAAGCCGTCCATGGGGTGGCGGCGTAACTGGGTGAGCATGGGCTGGGAGCCCGAGCCCATAACGATGAGGGTGCGACGCAGGGCGTGCCCCTCGAGACGGCGGCGGCGCAGCCAGCCGGCCTCGATGGAGCGTCCGGTGACGGCCAGGAGGAGCTGAACCGCCAGAGTGGCCAGCAGGGTGGTCCGGGCGACTCCGGACAGGTCTGCCAGCAGCAGGGCCACTGGGAGGCTCACGGCGGCCGCGGCGACAAAGCGGCCCGTGCCGGGGCCGGCCTGCTCGACGGTGTCGATGCCCAGAGCGCCCAGGAACCAGGCGATGAGCACCATCGTGATGCCCACGGTGGTCGCGGACCAGACCAGTGGCAGGTGGCCGCCCAGCAGGCCGAGCCAGAAGGGGACGGCGACGGCGAAGAGGTCGGACAGGACGAGCCAGATGACGAGGTCGTGGCGCGTGCGTGCCCAAGGACTGCGCGGAGCGGTGGGGGAGGTGGCGTCGGCTGCTGCTGCTGTCGAGGGACGCCGGTGCTGCTCGCGCTGGGGCAGTGTCAGGGTCGAACTAGACAAGGTGGACTCCGCAGGGATGATCGTGGGTGGGCAATAACTGGTCGGCTAGTGCTGACGGGACGTCGTGAACAGCAGCGTTTTAGAATGCTACTAAGTCTTGCGGACGTTATTTGTGGGAAGTGGCCAAGATCGCAGGGGCAAGATGAGGAGTCGAGAGGTTTCTGAGATGTCTGTATGTTACAGGTGCACAACGATATGGAGGTGTCAATGCGCCTCTGAGGGACCTTTCAGAGTTCTTCCAGCAGGCGGCGTTGTTGCAGGTCAGGGCCGGTTTGCTGGGGTTGTGCCAAGGAGGGTGGGTGGGGGACCGTCTATGTCACAAGACGATAAACAAAAGATACCAGGTCACCGGTCCTGATGCGTCTACTCTCGTGCCTGTCTTCGGGCGTCTTTCCGATGCCGGATTGTGACCTTCCTACAACATCAGGAGTGCTACGTGACCCAGTCGAGTTCTTCGGCGCCCCGGTCGGCTTCCGAGTCGGCCGGGGCGCAACCGGCCGCCGGCGGCGCCCCGGCGGGTGCCGCTGAGTGGGGGCGACCTGCGGATGGCTCAGGCGCCGCAAGCCTCTCGGGGGTTGAGGTGAGTGATGGGGCCGTCCCGTCGCGCGCCTCGCGTCCTTCGCTGCTGCGGCGGCTCGGCGGGGTCCTCAAGCGGGGGTCGTCGTCGGGCGCCAGCTGGTCATCTGTGGGAACCACAGCCGTGGCCAAGGTGGTGGTCATGGGGGTCTCGGGCGTCTTCGGCCTGGTCAACACCAGTCTCATCATTCGACACTTCGGGGCGGACGCCTTCGCCCAGTACGGTCTGCTGGCCACCTTCCCCACCCTCATGCCCTTCACCGACCTGGGCATCGGCGCGGTCATCCTCAACACGGTGGCGAGCTCGACCGACCCGGCCCACGACTCGACCGTGCGGCGCACGATCACCACCGCCGTCCGCGTGCTGCTCGGCTCCGCCCTGGTCATCAGCACCGTCGGCATCGTCATCCTGTTGCTGGGCGCCTGGCCCGGGCTGCTGGGGGGCAAGCTCATGGAGGGCGGCGGACTCACCGCCACCGTCTGTCTCATCATCTACGCCGCGGCTCTGCCGCTGTCCGTGGGGCAGCGGGTCATCATCGGCCTGGGGCGCTCCACCACCCAGGTCATCAGCCAGGGGATCGTCTCCCCGGCCATGTCCTGCTTCCTGCTGCTGGCCATCGTCACCGGCCTGGGCCGCGGCAACGCCGTGTCCATCTACTCCTACATCGCCAACGCCCTGGTCTCGGTCATCTGCATCGTCGTCGCCTGGCGTGCCACCCGCCCCCTGTTCAAGGGTGCCTTGAGGGACGTGCCGCGGCTGCGCAGCGTGCGCGGCGTGCGCATCGTCAACACCGCGGGCCCCCAGCTGTTGCAGTCCCTGGCCATCCCGATCGCCTTCCAGACTGACCAGCTCCTCCTGTCCCACCTGGGGCAGTCCCAGGCCCTGGCCGAGTACGGCCTGGCCAACAGGCTGTTCAACATGCTCACCCAGACCGTCATGGCGGCCGGCGTGGCCATGTGGCCCATGTTCGCCAGAGCCCGGGCTGACAAGCGCGTCGAGAGCCCCTTCAAGCCGGCCATCGCCTTCAGTGGGGGCGGCTTCCTCCTGGCTCTTGTCCTCGTCGCCATCACGCCCTGGGCCGCTCGGGTCATGTCCGGAGGCGAGGTCGTTCTGCCGGCCGCGCTCGTGTGGGCCTTCGCCGCCTATGTCGCCGTCGAGGCCGGCAAGCAGCCGCTGGGCATGTACATGACCGATCCGCGCGGCCTGCAGTTCCAGGTCGTCCCGGTGCTCATCCTGGTGCCGATGAATCTCGCCATCTCCTGGGTCCTCATTGGGCCCTTCGACGCCGCCGGGCCTATCCTGGGCTCCGTGATCTCGGTGGTCCTGTGCCAGATCCTCCCGTATGCCTGGTGGGTGCGCCGGGACGTGGCCAGGCGCCGTCGAGAGCTGGCCCAGCAGTGAGCCCCTCCTCGTCGGCAGTCGGTACCGAGCCGGCTCGCGCAGCCCGGGAGCTGACATCGCGTCCCGATGCTCGACCGCTGCGCCACGTCCCCCGACTCCCTCCTCTCGCCGTTCCTCATCTGTCCACCACCCGGCCCGGCTTCCCGGGCCCCGCTCAAGGAGAAGCCTCATGAGCTCCCCCGCTGGTTCCCCCACCATCGCCGAGAACATCAGGGCCCTGTCCCGGGCTCAGAAGTCCAAGGCTGGTGCCCCCCTCTACTCCCGCATCATCAACCGCCCCGCGGGCCGGGTCCTGGCCGCGATCGCCCACCGGCTGGGCGCGACCCCGGACCAGGTGACGGTCCTGTCGGCACTGTGCACCTACAGCGGTATCGCCCTCATCGCCCTGTGGCGTCCCACAGTCGTGTCCGCCGTCGCCACCGCCCTGCTGCTCATGTTCGGATACGCGCTCGACGCCGCTGACGGGCAGCTGGCGAGATTACGCAACGGTGGTTCCAAAGCCGGTGAATGGCTTGATCACGTCGCCGACGTTATCAAGCTCTCGACAATTCACGGGGCCATTGCGATCTCGCTGTTCCGTTTTACAGAATTACCGTCCCCGGTCCTGCTTATTCCGCTGGCTTTCGGGGCGGTTCAGAATATTCACTTCTTCAGTTACATCCTGACGTATCAGCTGCGTTATCACGGTGGGACGCCTTTGGCTAAGGACGAGTCTCGCCCCGGCATTCTCAAGTCGGTCCTGTCGGCTCCCACGGACTACGGGCTCATGTGCTTCGTGCTCATGACCCGCTTCGCGCCCACGGTCTTCCTGTGGGTGTACGGCATCATGCTCCTGGGCTACGCGGGCTACGTGGCGCTGGCCCTGCCCAAGTGGTACCGAGACCTGCGTAACGACCTCCAGTAGGCCCTCGCCGCCGTCGGCCTCGTCGGGTGTGGTGAGGCCGGCCCGTGACGGGCTGCGGTGAACCGATCACCGGCACTCCCGCTGGGATCTCCATCTATTCCCCCTCATATCTGTTAAGGAATCTTATGGCTCTGCTAACCGGCCGCAAGGCGCTACTGGTCTATACGGGACGCAAGGACGGGCTGGGCAACCGCGTGCGCGCGCTGCTGTCCGCCCAGGAGCTCGCCCGGGTCGAGGACCGCGACCTCTACTACGTGTGGAGCACCGACGAGTACTTCGGCCCCCGCATGGATGAGCTGTGGCGCTTTGAAGGGGGGAGTTCCGTGTCGCGCCTGACCTCCCGGGCGCTCCTGCCCGTGGCCCGCTACCGTCAGCCCAAGGGGGTTCGGATCACCGCCGACCTGCGCCGTCGCCACCTGTGGCAGATCCACTCCCACGGCCTGCCCGTCACCTGGGAGGACCCGGCTTGGAAGGGGAGCGCCGCGGAGGGGAGGGCGCCCGCCGGGCCGCGCCCCTGGACCGAGCGGCTGCGCGAGCTCACCCCGGTTGACGAGATCGCCGACGAGGTCCGCTCCCTCTACGACGCCCACCTGCGGGGACGCCCTTACGTCGGCATCCAGGTGCGCACCCACGCGGTCTCCCACGCCAAGACCATCGAGTCCTCCCCGGTGGAGTGGTTCGCCAACCGGATGCGCCAGATCCGTGCCGACCACCCCGACGTGCCCTTCTTCCTGTCCTGCGACACTCCCGAGGCCCAGGACCAGCTGGCCGGTGAGTTCGACGGCTGCGTCTTCCTGACCGACAAGGGCGGGTACAACACCGTCAAAGGCGTGCGCTCGGGCCTGGTCGACCTCTATCTGCTGGCCAGCTCCCAGCACCTCATTGGGGCCTCCTTCTCCAGCTTCGTGGAGATGGCCGTCTTCCTGTGTAACGGCGTTGTCCCCTTCGAGCGGCCCGACCAGCCCCTCGACGGCGAGTTCAGCCTCTCCCTGGGGCTGGCCGAGGACCCGCTGCGCCCCGCCCTGCGCTGACGCCGCCCCGCACCTCGATCAGCCGGCGGGACGCCTGCCGGCGGGGTCGGGCGGGAGGGGTGCTCCCGCCCGACCCGGCGGACCAGGGCCTCAGCGCCTGACGAGCTCGTCGATGATCCGCGTCATCGTGGCGCGGTACCCGGCTACGGAGAAGCGCTCGGCGGCCTCGCGCTCGCCCTGCTCGGCGAGCCGGGCTGCCAGGTCCGGGTCGGCCGCCAGGGAGCCGAGGGCATCGGCCAGGGCCTGCGCGTCGTCAGCGGGCACGAGCAGACCAGTCACCGAGTCGGTGACGACCTCGGCCAGGCCCTGGACCCGGGAGGCCACCAGCGGCCGGGCCGCGTGCATCGCCTCGACGGCCGTGTTCCCGAAGGGCTCGGCCCGGGAGGGCACGACAACGGCGTCGGCGGCCTCCAGGACCGGCCAGGTGGGGTGCACGTAACCCAGCAGCTCGACGTGCCCCTCCAGGTCCTCCTGACCGGCGCGCTCACGCAGCTCGGCCTCGTACCACTCGTAGCCCGGGAAGACCGAGCCGCACACGCTTAAGGAGGCATCCACCCCCGAGCGGCGCAGCAGCCCGACGGCGTCGAGAGCCACGTCTACGCCCTTGCGCGGGGACAGGCGCCCCACCATGGCGACACGGAAGGAGTCCCCGGGCCGCCTGGAGCGCAGGGGCTCCAGAGGCTGGTCCGGCCCGGCGACCCCGTTGTGGACCACCTCCGTGCGCGAGGCCAGTCGCGGCTGAGCATCCAGGAGCGCGTCGCGGGCCGCCCCGGAGTTCGCCACGATCCGGGAGGCCGCCAGCAGCGGGGCGTTGAGCCCGGTGCGGATGATCCGGCGCTGGGTGTCCTCGGCCTCATGCACGTGGGCCAGCACCGGCACGCCGGCCGCGCTCGCGGCCACCGGCCACCAGGGGATCGTCACCGTGTTGCTGAGAACCACGTCGGCGCGGCTGGCACGGATGACCGACCGCAGGCGGGCGACCTCGGGGGCGGCCTGAGCGGACAGCTTCGCCAGGCCGGTGGGGCTCAGCAGGGCCTTGCGCAGGACCGTGAAGGGCATGACGGCCACGCGGGCACCGGCGTCGCGCAGCACCGCCACCAGGGGGCCGTCCTGCGGCAGGGCCACGAGGACCTCGTGGCTGGTCTCGATGAGTCCGTGAATGGTCTCCACCAGCTGCCAGTCCGAGCCGTACAGGTCGGGGGAGGGGTGGGCCACGAGGACTCGGACGGCACCGGTGCGGGTGCTGCCCGTCCCGCCCCGGTTCACCAGCCGGCCTTTCCGGTGCGACGCCCGGAGGGGCGCTGGCGGACGGGGCCCTCGAGGGCCAGGCGCCGGGCCAGGGCCTCGTAGCCGGAGGCCACCTCGTCCCAGTCGTAGAGGGCCGCTCGCTTGCGGGACTCCTCGCCGCGTGCGCTCTGGGCCTCGACGTCGGACTCGGCGGAGACGACCAGGGCGGCCACCTCCTCGGGCGTGGACCAGTAGCGGCCGGCCTCGCCCAGGACCTCGCGGTTGAAGGAGACGTCGAAGGCGTCCACTGCAGCCCCGGCGCCGATGGCGCGCAGGAGGGAGGGGTTCGTGCCGCCCACGGAGTGGCCGTGGTAGTAGACCAATGCGCCGGAGTAGAGGGCGTCGAGCAGATCCTGGTCCCACAGGCCGCCGAGCAGACGGACCCGGTCGTCAGCCAGTGACTGGATGCGGGCGGTGTAGTCGTCGGCATAGGGGGCCGAGCCGACGACGACCAGCGGCAGCGTGGCCCCGGAGCGCACGTAGCCCTCCACGATGACGTCGACGTGGTTCTCCACCTCGAAGCGGGCCACCACCAGGTGGAAGCCCTTGGGGCCCAGGTCCAGCTCGGCCAGGCGCGAGGTGTCCGCTGAGATGCGGGGCGCCCCGTAGGCGAGAAGGTCGGTGGGGGCGTTGAACTCCTCGGTGTAGTAGTCGGCGATGCCCTGAGCGTCGGCGATGAGTGCGTCGGAGTAGCGCACGGCCAGGGCCTCGGCGGCGCGGTAGTAGCGCTTGCCGGTGGGGCCCCACTTACCGCGGCGCCACTCCAGGCCGTCGACGTGCGTGGCCACCGGAATGCGTGCGGCGCGCAGGGCCGGCAGGAAGGGGGAGTTCGCGGCGTTGAAGACGAAGGCCGCGTCCGGGTGGGTGCGCCGCAGCAGGTGGGCCACTGACAGGGCCGTGTGGGACAGGGTCTCCAGGCTGCGGTTCTTCACCGAGGGCAGTTCGACCAGCCGCATCCCCAGGTAGGTGTTGGGAAGCGGAGTGTCCGGCTCAGGGTTGCGGCAGTAGACGAGGACCTGGTGACCGCGGTCGGCCAGACGCCGGCCGACCTCCTCAATGGCGGTCTCGAAACCTCCGTAGCGGGCGGGGACGCCTCGCGTCCCGATCATGGCGATACGGAGCCTGTCCGGGTTCACAGCAGTCAACGGAGTCCTTTCAAAGGGCGGCGGGGCCGCTCAGGGATGGGAACCAATGATCCCCCTCGATGCGACTACCGGTCACGACGACGGCGGAGGATCGTCGAGGAGGCTGATGGGGGGGCGATGGTGACGGTGATGACGGAGATGAGACGACGGGCGAGGCGGCCAAGAGCTGGGCTCACGCCCATGAGGTCGCAGGTTCCTGCGGGGCGCCTGCGGGCTGGTGGCCTCGCACCCGCCCGGTACAGCCGGTCAGCAGTCTAGAGGCAGGTGCTGCAGGTAGACACCGAACGAGTCGTCCCGTTCATTTCTCCGGCGCCTGGGAGTGCGGGGGTGGGGCGCCGCCCTGGTGACGCGCCGGAACTATGGTGGAGGGATAGCGTTCGACTGGTCCACACCACCTGGGCGAAGACTGAGTATTCCAGACAAGAATCAGGTGTGGCACTCACTGCGGGTTAATGAGAGTCTATCTGTGAGAAAAGCGGGTGGAGGGTGCCGCCTCGCTCGAGAAGTGACTGATTGCACAATGAGGGGCGGAACAAAGGCTCCTTGAGTCGTTATCAAAGCGTTATCGCTGTAATACTCTCGTGACCGGCGCCGGTCTCGCTGCGGTGAGGCCGCCCCGTTCGTACTGCGCCACCCACCCACGTTCCCTCACGTCTTAAGAACGGAGCACTCGTGCATCCTTCCCGCGCTGTCTCCAGTGTGGGGGCGGTTCTGACCGCCCTCCCCCTCGCCCTTGGTGCGCTCGTCGCCCCCACTGTTGTGGCGCCCCCGGCCGCTGCTGCCGGGCAGACCACTCTTGCCTCCCCTCAGCCTCTACCCACTGCTCAGATGGACGGCATCGTTCTGGACCAGGCGGTGGTGGGCAATACCGTCTACGTCGTCGGGGAGTTCAAGAACGCTCGCCCCTCCGGCGCCGATGCCGGTGAGAACGAGTCGCCTCGGTACAACGCCATGGCCTTCGACATCACCACCGGGGCGCTGCTGGACTGGGCCCCCAAGGTCAACGGCAAGATCAATGCGGTCGAGGCCTCGGCCGACGGCTCCACCATCTACCTCGGCGGCAACTTCACCTCTGTCAATGATGAGACGGTCTATCGGGTGGCGGCAGTGGACGCTGCAGGCAAGCGCAAGCCGCTGGGGGCGTCGGCCAACGGCATGGTGATGGATCTGGAGATCTCTCCCGACGGCTCGACCCTGTACCTGGCGGGCTCCTTCACTCAGATCAACTCCTCAGCGCGGCAGCGCGCCGGCGCCGTGGATCTCAAGACGAACAAGGTCACCAGCTTCGCTCCCCAGGTCGACGACTCCCTGGTTCGTTCCATCACGGTGGCCACTGACAACTCCGCTGTGGCGATCGGTGGCTCCTTCACCTCGGTGGGAGGTTCCTCCGACGCCTACGGGATCGCCGTTCTGGAGAAGGACGGCTCTGTACGGAACACCAACATCTCCAGCGTCATCCGCAATGCGGGTTCGAACTCCGGCATCATGAGCCTCAAGTCGGACTCTCGGGGTCTGTACGGCACCGGATATTCCCAGGAGGGGACCTTCGAGGGGATGTTCCGGGCCAGCTGGACCACCGGGGATATCGATCTCATGGCCGACTGTCACGGTGACACCTACGACGTGCTGCCCACCAATGACGTCATCTACATCGCCAGTCACACCCACGACTGCAGTAACATCGGCGGTTTCCCCGACCGTTCCGATACGGAGGGGGTCTACCACCATGCTGTGGGCTTCTCCAGCACGGCGACGGGCACCGTGCGCTCCAACACGGCTCGTGGCTACAGCGACTATGCGGGAATGCCCGCCCCCACGCAGTACAACGGCTTCCTGCCGGGGTTCCAGATCGGTGAGTACAGCGGTCTGAACCAGGCCGTGTGGACCGTTGAGGGTAACAGCCAGTACCTCGTCTACGGCGGTGAGTTCGTCGCGGTCAACGGCACCAAGCAGCAGGGCCTTGTCCGTTTCTCCATGAGCGGTGGCGATGTCAACGCCGCTGAGCCCGGTAACGAGGATGCCGACAACGGCAACAACGGCAACAACGGCAACAACGGCAATAACGACGACGGCGACAACGGCAAGGACAAGCAGGACAAGAAAGACAAGAAGAACAAGAAGAAGAACAAGAAGAAGCAGGACGACTGGGATGACCAGGATGGCTGGGACCAGGGCGACTGGGACCAGGCCGGCTGGGACGACAACCAGGGCGGCGGCTGGTGGTGGTGACCATGAGGCCTGTCGGGTCAGCGGATCGCCGCGGGGTATCCCCCGAATCGTCCGGTTCTATCGTCAGCGGGGGTGTGCTTCCCAACTCAGTGGTCGCTGAGGGTGACGCAGTGCTCGGCGGAGGTCGTACGCTTCGGCACGTGTCACGAACTCGAATGCTGATCCTCCCCACTGTCCTGGTGCTGGGCCTAGGGCTGGCCGCCTGCGGAGGCGGAAAGTCTCAGAGCGCTGCCAGTCCCTCCGCCTCCGCCGCAGCCTCTGCCAGCGGCTCGGCCTCCGCTCAGGCCGCCCCCTCGAATGTCGCCACACCGACGGTCCAGACCGCGAAGCCGACGGTGGCGCCTGCGTCCCCCTCGGGTGACGTCTCGACCCCGGACGCCTCCTCGATCGACCCCAAGGCCGTTGAGACCGGTGACCTGTCGAAGGATGAGTACCCCGAGGTGGGCCTGGACAAGTCTGTCCGCGTTGACGGGGACCTGGTGATCTCCCTGGGGCAGATGCAGGCGAAGGACTTCGCAAGCGCTCCCGGCGAAGTGGGAGGCGCTGGTGTCCTGATCCCGGTGACGGTGACCAACAGGTCCAGTCAGGAGCTGCCGCTGGCCAGCGTGCTGTCCACCACCGTCAACTACGGCGAGGGTGCTGGCACTCCTGCCTCCGAGATCGTCTCGGCCTCGGATGCGGTGCCGGCCAAGCTCGCCGCCGGTGAGACGGTGACTGTGAATCGAGCCTTCGTCATCCCGGCGGATGGGCGAGGGAATGTCAAGGTCGTCGTGGACCTGGGGGCGGGCCGTGGGGCCGCCACCTTCCGGGGGTCTGCCGGCTGACCCAGGACGAGTCCTCTGAGGGTGTTGACCGCCCTTCCGTGTCCCGTATCCAAGCGCCGTCCGTTGCTCATGAAAGTGAGCGGCGGACGGCGCCTTGGCGTGCTCGGCGAACCGCTCGGGAGGCCTCCGCCAGAGGCCTTGACCGTTGCTTCGCTGTGACATGGGGCGAATCGGCACTAAAAGCAACCTGAGTCGCGTCTATATAGAAGGTGGTTCCGATCGTGGGGACTTATGAGTGCTGCGGGATCCTTGAAAAGACTGGAGTATGGCGGGATTTGAACGAGGGGTCGGTGTGTGGCGGAATTGTTCCGCTCTGTGGTGTACGCCAAAACAGAGGTGGGCTGGTTGTTGGCGGTGTACGATAAGCGCGCCCGTCGACCCGTGTCGGGCGCGGAATACCAGCCATTCGTAAGGTTGCGTGTCCGTGATCTGAGTATGTTCTGAATGGAATACCTGTGAAGCTCCCCCGCCGACTCCTGAGCGGCCTGCTGGCCGCGGCTCTCGTTCCCATCGGTGCCGTCACGCTCGCTCCGGCCTCCCCTGCCGCCGCGGACCCGGCGCCCGCCCCCGCCGGCGCTGCCGGCACTCCCAGCACCGTCTCCGCCGACGCCCTGCCCACCGCCCAGATCAACGGCATTGTTTGGGACCAGGTTGTGGTTGGGGACATCGTCTACGCCGTCGGGAAGTTCTCCGCGGTCAGGCCGGCAGGGTCGCCTGCCGGTCAGAACGAGTCATCGCGCAGCAACGCGATGGCCTACAACATCAACACCGGCGAGATCGTCGACTGGGCGCCCACCACCAACGGCACCATCAACGCCATTGCCGCCTCCGCCGACGGGCAGACCCTCTACCTGGGCGGAGATTTCACCACGCTGAACAACCAGGCCGCCTGGCGCGTCGGAGCAGTCAGGGCCTCTGACGGCCAGCGCGCTCCGCTGGGCGCCTCGGCCAACGGCAGCGTCAAGGCCCTGAGCGTCTCCCCCGACGGGCAGACCCTCTACATCGGTGGGGCCTTCACCCAGATCAACTCCTCGGCCCGTCAGCGCGTTGCGGCGCTCAACCTGGGCAGCCAGCGGCTGACGAACTTCGCGCCGAAGATCGACAACTACTACGTGCGCAGCATCGTCGAGGCCGTGGACGGCTCGGCCGTGGCCATCGGCGGCGCCTTCGAGTCCGTCGAGGGCAGCGACAAGCCCGGTCACGGGATCGCCATCTTCGAGAAGGACGGCAGTCTGCGCAAGAACAACGCCTCCAGCGTGGTCCACGGCGCCGGCGCCGAGGCCTCCGTCATGAGCGTCAAGGCCGACGAGCACGGTCTGTACGCGTCGAGCTACTCCCGGCTCGGCACCTTCGAAGGCGTCATGCGCCTGAACTGGGTCACCGGGGACATCGACTACATGGCCGAATGCCACGGCGACACCTATGACGTCCTGCCCGCCGGTGACGTCGTCTATGCCGCCAGCCACTCCCACGACTGCTCCAACATCGGTGGCTTCCCGGACGTCTCCTACCACTACCACAACGCGATGGCCTACACGAATGCCGCCACCGGAACGGTGGGGGAGAACAAGGTCGCGGGCTACAAGAACTACGCGGGCCAGAACGCCACCACGAACCTCAACTTCTATCCCGACTTCACGCCGGGAAAGATCTCCGGCGCCATCCAGGCGACCTGGACCGTTGAGGGCAACGACAAGTACGTCGTCTACGGCGGCGAGTTCCTGGCCGTCAATGGCACCGCCCAGCAGGGCCTGGTGCGCTTCGCCCGCCGTGACATTGCCCCGAACAAGCAGGGACCCATGGACAAGGGCGGTGCCTTCAAGGTCTCCGGCACCTCGCCGCGCGCCGGGGTCGTCTCCCTGTCCTTCAAGGCCAACTGGGACCGGGATGACAAGACCCTGACCTACAACGTCTACCGCGACGACATGAACAGTCAGCCGGTTACCAGCCAGACGGCGACCGCCGGCTTCTGGGAGCGCCCCGACCTCAGCGCCACTGACGTCGTCGATCCCGGGAGCACGCACCGCTACCGGGTCCAGGTGACCGACCAGTGGGGCGCCTCCACGGTCTCGGACTGGGTGACGGTCAAGGCCGCTGAGGGTCAGGGCCTGAGCAAGTACGGCGCCCGGGTGCTGGCCGACGGCGCCGCCCACTACTGGTCCTTCGACGAGACCAGCGGTGACAAGGCCGAGGACTTCGTGGCCCAGCGCAACCTGACGATTCGTGGCAAGGCCTATAAGCGCGGAAGCGGGTCCGTCCTGGGCTCGGGCGCCTCGCTCGGCCTGACCTCGGACGCCACGAACAAGTCGCACGCCGCCACGCGCGTCGCCTCCCAGGCCCCCACCACCTTCTCCATGGAGGCGTGGGTCCGCACGACCTCGACCTCGGGCGGGGAGATCATGGGCTACGGCTCCTCAGCGGCCAACCAGTCGTGGAACCGTGACCGCATGGTGTACATGCGCAATGACGGCACGCTCAGCTTCATGCTCTACCCGGGCAAGCTGACCACGATCACCACTCCCAAGAGCTACAACGACGGGCAGTGGCACCACATCGTGGCCTCTCTGAGCCCGACCGCCGGTGCCATGCTCTACGTGGACGGCAACCTCGCCGCCTTCGACGCCGCCATGACCGCGGGTGAGAGTTACTCCGGTTACTGGCGCATCGGTGGGGACGCCCTCGGCGGTGTCAACGGTCAGCCCTCCAACACCAACATCCAGGCCGACATCGACGAGGCCGCCGTCTACAGCACGCCGCTGTCGGCGCGGCAGATCGCCGAGCACTACACCGCCGCCACCGGCAAGCAGGTCGAGCCGGACAAGGGTGATGGCAAGGGCAAGGACAACGCCGGCAAGGACAACGCCGGAAAGGACAAGGGTAAGCAGCCCGAGGGCAAGGCCCTGCTGGACGACTCCTTCGAGCGCAGCGTGAACGGCGGCTGGGGCAAGGCCCAGGCCGGCGGTGCCTGGAAGACCACCTGGAACGCCGCGGCATTCTCCGTCGATGGCACCAGCGGCCGGATCGCCATGGCCGGTCCGCGCTCCTCGGCCTCCATCATCTCCGACCCGATCAAGTCGACCTCCACCGACGCCGTCGTGGACTTCTCCCTGGACGCGGTGCCCACCGGTAACGGTGCTTTCATCTCCTACGCCGCCCGCACGACCAAGGCCGGTCAGTACCAGGCCACGGTCCGCATCGGCAGCGCCGGCAACCCGGTGGTCACGGTCTCGCGCGTGGTCAAGGGCAAGGAGACCTCCCTGGGCTCCTACGTCATGAAGCAGCCCTACACGGCCGGTCAGCCGCTCCACCTGCGCATGGTGGTTGACGGCGCGGAGTCGACCAACATCCAGACCAAGCTCTGGGCCGGGGACACCGAGCCCGCCGAGTGGGGGATCGAGGCCGTTGACAACGACAAGACCCTCAATGAGGCCGGAACCGTGGGGCTGACCACCTACATGTCCGGCTCGGCCGGACCGGAGACCGTCACCCTGTCGGTCGACAAGGTCACCATCAAGCAGCACTGACGCCGTCGAGCGCAGCGCGCATACGGGGCGGGCCGGGAAGAGCTGATCTTCCCGGCCCGCCCCGTTCTGATCGCGTGCCGAGAGGGGATGTCGGGCAAGTGCGATACCCAAAAGAGGCGCTCGTATCCGGTGGGGCGGGCGGACAGGCGGAGCCCTTCGACTTCGACGCCTTCATCGCTGCCAAGGCGGCGAGGACGTCGTGAGTACCTACTGTGCTGGCTCATGGCTTCTGGGAGGTTCGGATGTCATGACATCTCACGTCATCGGTGGGGTGGGTCTGCCGGGTGGGAGGGCTGCTGCTTCGGCCTGTTGGAGGGGGCTGGCCCGGTCACTGTGGTGGCTGACGGCGTCGTCTGGGTGCACTGCACGAGGGGTGGGTGTTACTGGTCGAGGGTTGGAGGTACTGAGGGTAGGTGGGGCCTTCGTGCAGTACGCACAACCCTTGGCCAGTGGTTCCCGACCCTCGTGGAGCAGGCCGACTCACGCCGACTCGGGGCGGGCCGGCTTCGAACCATGACCACCGGGACCCTGCGCAGGCGGCGGTCAGGGGGTGGTGGGGGCGGACCTGTGACGGAGGCGCCGGGCTGTGCCGCAAGAACCCCGGACTCACTCCCGCGCGGCCCGGTGTCCACAGCGCTGACATTGACGAGCCTGCCGTCGGTGCGCCCAGCGGGGATCGTTGAAATCCTGCGGTTCTTCTTCGGTGTGCGGCGCCGGTACGCCTTTAATGTCAGCACCATGGACACCAGCGACCTGCCAGGACCTGCCAGACCTCTTGCCTTCGACCTCGCCCTCGCCTCCCGGACCATCAGCCCGCCCAAGGCTCCCGCCCGAGCGAGTGCCTCAGAAGTCATGACACCCATATGTCTCAGAAGTCAGGAGACAGCACATCAGGAGACAGCACAGACGTGAGCACTACTGCCTGATCCCGACAGGCACGTGTAGCCCTGTCGGCCAGGCGGCCACTCCCCGACATGTCACACGCAGGCAACACGGAGCGTCCCTAGGATCCTCCTTGTAGTGAGAACCCACTAGGAGGAACCATGATCAGGGTAGCGATCAACGGATACGGCAACCTCGGCCGCGGTGTCGAGCAGGCCATCACCAAGAACGCGGACATGGAGGTCGCCGTCGTCTTCACCCGGCGCGACCCGGCCACCGTCACCACCCAGGGGGCGCCCGTCGCCCACGTTGACGACATGGCCGCCTGGGCCGACAAGGTTGATGTCTGCCTGAACTGCGGAGGCTCGGCCACCGACCTGATCGAGCAGACCCCGGCCGCCGCGGCCCTGTTCAACACGGTCGACTCCTTCGACACCCACGCCCGCATCCCCGAGCACTTCGCCGCCGTCGACGCCGCCGCCAAGGCCTCGGGCCACGTCGCCCTGATCTCCGCCGGCTGGGACCCGGGCCTGTTCTCCATGCTGCGGGTCCTGGGCGAGGCCGTCCTGCCCGATGGCGCCACCACCACCTTCTGGGGGCCCGGCGTCTCCCAGGGGCACTCCGACGCCCTGCGCCGCATCGACGGCGTCGTCGACGCCAAGCAGTACACCCGCCCGGTGGAGGCCACCGTCGCCGCCGTTAAGGCCGGTGACGACGTCGAGCTGACCACCCGTTCCATGCACACGCGCGACTGCTACGTGGTGGCCGAGGAGGGCGCCGACCTGGCCCGCATCGAGCGGGAGATCGTGGAGATGCCCAACTACTTCGCCGACTACGACACCACCGTCACCTTCATCACCGCCGAGGAGCTGGCCGCCGAGCACGCCGGGATCCCGCACGGCGGCTCCGTCATCCGCCGTGGGCACACCTCCGAGGGCGTGGCTGAGACCGTGAGCTTCGAGCTCCAGCTCGGCTCCAACCCGGAGTTCACCGGCTCGGTCCTGGTCGCCACGGCGCGCGCGGTGGCGAGGCTGGCCGCTCGCGGCGAGACCGGTGCGCGCACCGTTTTCGATGTCACGCTCGCCGACCTGTCCCCGACGAGCCCTGAGGAGCTGCGCGCCCACTACCTGTGAGGCGGGCGGACAGACCGAGGCGTCCCGCTGCAGGCACCGTGCCTGCGGCGGGACGCCTCGGCTCCGGCTGAGTCAGTCGCGGATGAGGGGGACATCGACGTCGGGCAGCTCGCCGCGGCGGGCGGCACGCAGGAGCCTCATCCCGTCGCGGGTGGCCTGCGCCGCCGTGATGAGCGGGCGGCGAGTGCTCAGCAGCTGGCGCCGGCCGCCGCGCAGGACGATCTCGCGGGCGGCCCGGCCCGCCGTGGCCACCCACCGGCGCTGTGTGGCCCGATCCAGGTGCAGCCCCGCGTACAGCAGCCGGTTGCGCACGTTGTAGTAGTAGTAGATGTCCGACTTGGCGCGGTCGGGCTGGTCGTCCTCGGAGTGGGTGCCGCCCTCATCGTGGACGGCCACGGCGTCGCGCACCAGGGCCAGGCTGCCCCCGGCCGCCAGGACCCGGGCCGAGAAGTCCACGTCCTCCCAGTACAGGAAGTAGCGCGCGTCCAGGCCGCCGGCGGCCTCGAACAGGTCCGCCGACAGCGCCAGACAGGCACCCGAGAGCCACGGCTGGGTGCCGCCGGGGGGAATCGGGCGCGGTGAGCGGCGCGAGCGCATCGAGCCATCGGCCAGGCACACGACGATCCCGTCGGAGACAATGCGGCCACTGGAGTCCTTGAGCACCGGCGCCACCAGAGCGAGCCGGTCCGCGTGCGCCCTGGCCGCCAGGCGGATGAGGTCGGCCCGGGCGATGACAGCGTCGGGATTGAGCAGGACCAGCAGGTCGGCTCCGAGCTCGCGGGCCCGGGCCGCACCCAGGTTCATGCCGCCGCCGAAGCCGGTGTTCGTCTCCGGCAGGACCGCCTCCCAGCCCCGCGAGGAGGCCAGCGCCACCAGTTCTTCGCGGGCGGCGGGTGTGGAGTAGTTGTCGACGACGATGATGCGGGCCTCGGGGAGTCCTCGGCCACGCGCGCCAGCGTGCGCCCCAGGAGCTTCGCCGAGTCGTAGCTGACGACGATGACCGCCGTGCGCGAGAGCAGCTCGCCGCCGGAGAGAGCCTCGGAGGCCTCGGTGATCTCGACAGCCTGGGCGGGGGCGCCGGTGGCGGGGCCGATCGGATTGGCGGCCTCGGGGGTCTCGGCGCCCTGGGCGGGGTCAGCGGTGGAGGTCATCGGAGCAGGAGCCTTCCGGGTGCGGGGCGGTGTCGGAGCGGTGCTGGCGAGGTCGGGTACGGCGGGTATCGCGCCTCCGAGAGCCGGGGGTGCGACGTCGTGACTCGGGTGCTCCCGGCGTGGGGCGCACCCGCTTCGTGATAGTACCGTTAGACCCTGATATCACGCCGCGATCCGCCGGCAGGCGGGAGGAAGGACGGGGCTGGACGTGCACCTGACCATCGCGATGCTCACCTACCGTCGCAACGACTACCTCGCGCAGGTGATCCCCGAGCTGCTGGCGCAGGCCGACGACGTCTGTGATGCGCAGACGACGGTGAGTGTGCTCATTGTGGACAACGACCCGCAGGCCGGGGCGAGGGCCGTCGTCGAGGCCGCCCGGGCGGCCCTGGGCGGCGAGCAGCCGGAGGCGGCGGAATCGTCCGGGGCGGCTGACTTGGACGCGGCGGCGACGTCGCGGCTGGTCTACGTTCACGAGCCCGAGCCGGGCATCGTGGCCGGACGCAACCGGGCCCTGAGCCAGGCCCACGGCTCTGACGCCCTCGTCTTCATCGACGACGACGAGATCCCCTCACCGGGCTGGCTCAAGGCCCTCGTGAGCACCTGGCGCGCCCAGGGCTGCGCCGCCGTCACCGGCCCCACGCCGCCGACCTTCGAGGTCGACCCCTCGGCGTGGGTGGTCGCTTCAGGTGCCTTCGACTCCTGGGAGGCTGCCGACGGTGCCCAGGTCCGCAGTGCCGACACCGGCAACCTGCTCCTGGATCTGGCCGTCGTCGAGGGCCTGGGGCTGCGCTTCGACCCGCGCTACGGGCTCACCGGCGGGGAGGACTCCCTGTTCACCCGCCAGCTCACCCGCGCCGGCGGTGTCATCCGCTTCGCGGCCGGGGCGGTGGTCACCAAGCGCGTGCCCGCGGCCCGCGCCCGGCGCACCTGGGTGCTGGAGCGCTCCTTGCGCTCGGGCTCGTCCTGGGCCCGGGTGCGCATCGACACAGCCGCGCCCGACGGCGGTGCCTCCGGCAGGCTCGCCCGTCTCAGGCTGCGCCTGGGCTATGGCGCCAAGGGACTGGCCAAGGCCGGAATCGACGGGGCTCGCGCCGGCGTGGCCCGCATCCGCGGTGACGTGCCCGCCCAGGCCCGCTACGAGGTCTCCTCGCGCGGGGGACTGGGCATGGTCGTGGGCGCGCTGGGCGTCCACGTGCGCGAGTACGGACGCCCCCGGCGCCGGAGGAACACAGCACGCCCCGGCAGGAGCAAGGCATGAACCGGCTGACAATCGCCATCCCCACCTTCCGCCGCCCGCAGGACCTCAAACGGGCCGTCAGTGGGGTCCTGGAGCAGGCCGGGGAACTGGTTGGCGGCTCGAGTGCCGAGGCCAGGGAACCCGAGGGCGATGCCGCGGGCGCGGCGGATACGGACGGGGGCGCAGGCAGGGGCGTGAGCGACGTTGAGGTCCTCGTCATCGACAACGACGCCCAGGGCACCGGGCGCGAGGCCGCCCTCGCCGCAGCGGCCGACGCCGGGGTGCCGGTGCGTTCCTCCGCGGAGGGCTCGGAGGAGCCCGGGGGCGTGGGCCTGCGCTACGTCATCGAGGAGAGGCCCGGTGTGGCGGCGGTGCGCAACCGCGCCCTGGACGAGACCGGTGGGCGCGACCTGCTCGTCTTCATCGACGACGACGAGGAGCCCGAGCCCGGCTGGCTCGCCGCCCTCGTGGGGATGTGGTCCTCGACCGGCTGCCAGGCGGTGGCCGGACCCGTCATCCCCGCCTACGATGTCGAGCCCGAGGCGTGGGTGCGTCAGGGCGAGTTCTTCGTGCGCAGAACCTGGCCCACTGGCACGGTCCGCCCGGTGGCGGCCTCCAACTGCCTGCTGCTGGACCTGGGTTTCGTGCGCCGGGCCGGGCTGCGCTTCGATGAGGCCTTCGGCGCCACTGGGGGAGAGGACACGCTCTTCACCCGCCGGCTGAGCGCCGCCGGCGGTGTCATCCGCTGGTGCGATGAGGCGCGCGTGCGCGACCACGTGCCGGCCTCGCGCCTCACCCGCCCCTGGATTCTACGACGTCAGCGCTCCCACGCTGCCACCTCGGTGCGCGTGGAGCTGGCCCTGGCCGGCGGCGGGGCTCAGCCGGCCATCCGGGCCAAGGCCGCGGCCGGTGGCCTGGTGCGCATCGTCGTCGGCGGCCTGCGAACCGCCGGCGGAACCCTCATCGGCAGCCCCCGGCACGCGGCCAAGGGGGCTCGGCTACTGGCCCGTGGCCGCGGCATCCTGGCGGCCAGCGTCGGAGGCGGCGTCCACCGCGAGTACGACCACTGAAGGCCGGGGCTACTGGACGAGGGCAAGGTGTACTCCACGGGCGTCGGGGGGGGTCGTGCAGTATGCGCAACCCTTGGCCAGTGGGGGCCTTGCTCCTTGCTGCTGGACATAGGGGCACCCCCATCGTGCCTTGGATCGACAAGATCTACCTGCGGCGGCTAGGACAGAGCAACGTTCATATCCTCCGGTGTGCTCGTGCCAATCCAGTTAACCTGAGCGCCTCCCAATACTGAGCCGGCTCCCGGTGGTCCGCCACACTTCCGTCATCCTGTGGGTCTGCGCTGTCCGGGCGCATATCCTCGGCCCGCAAGATCAGCATCACCGACAGGCCGCGCCTTCGTAGCTTACTCGCCCACGCCTCAATCAGCGGGTCGCAAGAATGCTTGCTGTGGTCGAGGAAAAGGTCAAGGCAGATATCAATGATACAAAGCCGATACCAACTCCGCCGAGCACAAAAACGAAAGGCGTTGAAGTAAGATCGGCGACCACACCCCCCAGGGTCAGGCCCGCCGTCATGCCGAGGCTGCCAACCGTACCGATCACCGCATAGACCCTGCCGAGGAAATGTCGATCGATCGTCAACTGTATCTGAGCTGCCAGTGCGCCGCTCAACAGCACCAGCGGGAGGCCCTGAATGAAGAACGCCACCGCAGCGACCCAGAAACCGGGCCAGATTCCCGGAACAGCAAGAGTCAGTGCGTAGACTCCGAGAGCCAGGGTGGTCACCCAACGAACGCTCACTGTGTCAGGGGTCACTAGCAGTGCAAGTCCACCGAGCAATGCTCCGACGGACGTGATGGCAAGCAGGAGGCCGTAGGTGTCGCCGCCGCCTTTCAGTGCCTCCATGACGTAAACGACGAGAATAGACTCCGGCATCCAGCCGAAAAGGTTCCAGAGTCCAAATACCGCCACAATGTTACGCGCAAAAGTATTTCGCCAAGTCACAACAAGGCCATCCCGCAATTCCTTCATGAAGGCGCGTATGCGACCTTCAATAGTTATGGTCGTCGGTTGGATGTTAACTTCCGCCGTACTCTCGTCACAAGTGTTCCCTTGGCGACCTTCATCGTGTTGTCCCTCGGCTGACGACTGATCAAGTATCAGTAAGTGTGAGCGCTGAAGAGAGTGTAGTGCGAGCGCAATGATGAGCAACATTCCTGCACTCAAAGTGAATGGCGTTGTCGCAGACCACCCTACCAATGCGGCGCCAACAAACGGGCCGATAGCTCCGTTGCCAAGCTCTTGCATCCACCGGATGGTGGCATTCGATTTCAGGTACTCGTTAGGTTCTGTTAAATCCGGGACAACCAGTACTGACGCTGCGTCATAGAATTCTTCTAGCGTGCCGAAGAACAAGGCGAATGCACAGAGCAGAAGGATAGAACCGGTGCCTAGGTAGAGCGCCACGGCGAGCCCCATTAAAAGGAGCGCACGGGCTAGGTTAACCAGGTATAGGGTCCGCAACTTGCTCCATCGATCAAGCATGACGCCGATCGGTATAGAGAGGAACACCTTGGGCAACGTTGCTACGGTAGCAACTAGTGCGACCTCCAGAGCTGAGTCGGCATACGAAGCGGTCAGCACAGCAAAGGCAGCGACCCGGATCCCATCGACGACGTTTGACCCCAGAGAAACTGCGGCGAGCTGTAAAATCGGCCCACGCACTAAGGTGCGTGCGCTCATGGGAGTACTTCCTTGTGTATCCAAACGCTCGGTACTACTCGTCCACCCATACAACGATAGAATTCGGTAAGTCCGGCGTGCTCCGGACCGTCGAGTCGGCATGAATCCGCCGACACCTGGACGTATACCATCGAGAGATCATGAAGAGTTTGGACTGAAGCAGGTGTGAGTAGGATGCCGTTGGTGTGCACAGTCACGATCATTCCAAGTTCCCGCGCATACGCCACCTGATCACGCCACCTCGGGATCATCAAATACTCCCCGTCAGTAAAATCGATCTGCTGTACTGCTATGGCATCTGCTTGGTTGATGACGTCCATAATTTCCCGTGACTCAGTCGCTCTTTACGGCCCGGCCCTGAGGTTGAGTAGCAGTAACTGCACGACAGGTTGCATGTAAGTAGAGCCTCGATCTGCACTCGCTGCAGGTGTGGATCCTCGGGCGCCCTACGATGAACGATTATGTCATCCAACCACCCGACTTGTCGCAAGGCTGCCGCCGGTGACTTTCGCCCCCCGGATCATCAGAAGATAGAGGCAAGACATCATGCCCACAGCAGCTGGCCCAGCCCCGGACCACCCGGGACCACCAACAAGGTAACGGGTGTCCCCGACGTCCTGCCCATCACTGCACGAAGCTCGGGGGCTACTGGAGGAGGGGCGGGTGTACTCCAAGGGGGTCGGGGGGTCGTGCAGTATGCACAATCCTTGGCCAGTGGGTCCCCACCCTCGTGGAGTGCGTTGGGATCACGCCTGCTGGGCGGGCGCCGTGGAGTCGGAGGACGCGTCCCGTGGTGGGGCGGCCGGCTCGTCGTCGGCGCCCAGCTGGGCGGCCTCACGCAGGGGAGGTTGCAGGACGGCGGCCCCCAGGACGATGGGCAGGTAGGCGGGAAGCACCGTCCAGGGCCCCACGAACACGTTCTGCACCACGGTCAGGGCCGCGAAGAACAGCCAGGGCGTGGCCTTGAGTCGCCCCAGGTCGCGCATCATCGCTGCCAGCGCCATTCCGGCGATGAGCAGCAGCAGGAGGCCGCCCGGGATCGAGGCCGCCGCCCACATGTCCATGAGACCCGAGTGGAGCTCGATGCGGCCGCCGAACATGAAGTTCTCGACGTACCCGTTGTCCGGGTCGTAGCCCAGGGCGGCCATGCCTTGCTTGGCCACCCACAGGTCCTCGAAACGGGGCTTGACGCCGGCGCCGTACCCCCAGGGCCGGTTCTGGAACAGGGCCCAGGAGGCTCCCAGCTCGGGGCGGGCGGACAGCAGCAGCCCCGCCGAGCTCGAGGACTGGGCGATGGTCCGGTTCTGGGCGTCCTCGCCCAGGGTCCCGGACTCCGAGGCCATGACGACCCCGGCCATCGCCACGATCCCCACGACCGCCAGGACGAGGATCTGGGAGATCGCCAGGCGCCGGGGAGCGGGCACGTGCCATCGGGCCCAGGACGCCAGGGCCTGCCAGATGACCGTGCCCAGGATGATGGCCAGGAAGGCCAGGGTGGAGCGTGAGTCGGAGACGAGGAAGACGCCGCTGAGCACCAGCAGGGCCGCGATCTGCACCAGCCGGCGCCGGTCGGCGACGAGGCTGAGGACCATGATCGTCACCGCCGCACCGACCCCGAACTTCCACGGGTTGGTGTTGGTCTGCAACAGGGGTAGCGAGTCCAGGAACATGCCGAAGCCGACTGCCAGGGCCGCGCGTCTTGTTCCCAGCCGGCGTGCCCCCCACACGAAGACGGCCACCGCGCAAGGGACGGCCAGCAGGCTCAAGGTGGTGACACGGCGGGCCCAGGCCTCCACGATGAAGCTGTTCTCGGCCAGCAGGGACATGATGTAGGCCGTGCCCGCCGCCAGGATGGACAGCACGAGCAGCAGCGAGAAGCGGCGCGCCTTGCGCACGGCCGTCCAGGTGATGGGGACCGAGACGAGCGCGACGCAGTCCCCGACGCTCAGGGCGGCCGTCAGCTCGCGGCGCACACCCACGCAGACCAGCAGGACGACGGCGATCGCCATCTCCAGCCGCCGCCACGTCGTCCCCGGTTCCCGGCCCGTTCCGGGATCAGTGTCCGACGGCGTTTGCGAGCCCTGGTAGGAGGTGGCCTGCGACCATGTCTGGGCCACGGCCGGTCAGGCGTCTTCCCGAGAGCGACGACGCCCAATGATGAGCAGCGGGTCCTCGACCTTGTCCTGCGGGTTCTTCTGACTCAGGAAGTACAGCAGGATCGCCATGATGGCGCCGGCGGCCAGTCCGATGGCGGTCCCGATCAGTGCGGTGGACACGGCCGACAGGCTCGAGCGGGAGGAGGGGGTCGTGGGGGAGTCGACCACCTTGAGGGATGCGGTGGTGTTCCCCGCTTGCCCGGAGCTGGACAGGTCACGGGCCACCGAGTCCAGGGCGCTCAGCTCGGCCTCGGCGATCCTGTGGGCGCGTTCGGGATCCGTGCTGGTGCACCGGATTTCCACCAGCGTGGTGCCGGTCTTGCTGGTCACCGACACGGACCTGCGCAGCTCGTCCTGGCTGATTCCTGTGTTCTTGGAGACCTCCGCGAAGGTGCTCTCCGAGGTTCCGATCTCCACCAGCGTCGGCATGACGGAGGTCAGGTAGTTGAAGGTGCTGGGGAGGTTGGCCTCACCGTTCTCCACGTACAGGTTCGCGTTGGCAGTGGAGGTGTACTGCGCCGGCGTCAACAGGCCGAAGACAGTGCCGATGATGGTGCCCAGCACAACGTGCATGACCACCAGGACTGCGTTCTTGCGCAGCGCGATGATGAGGGTTTCCGGGTCCATGGGTTCCGTTTCGGTGATTGCGGGAGCAACAGAATAGCGCGCCGTTTGGGGCGAGAGCCGGGCACGGGAAGTGAATCACCTCCTTCCCGGGCAGTTCTCAGAACTCGTCGGGGCGTTGGGGCTCGAGGATTGCAGGCACGTGCAGGATGATCGACCGGTCGGGTAGTGACCAATGCGACGAGCCTCCGCCAGGCGGAGTAGAGCCCACGACGACGCAGGTGTGAACGACTCCGGGGCGGTGCTCAGGGCCCGTCGGAGCCCCCGGTGTGCGAGTCGACCCCCGGCCCCAAAGTGCCCTCGGAGCCGCTGGAGCCCCTGGAGTCGCCTACGGGCCCGGAGTGGAGCGTGGGCTCGGCCTTCAAGCCGCGCAGGCCGTTCCAGGCGAGGTTGACCATGTGGGCGGCCACCTCCTCCTTACTCATCGAGCGGTTCTCCAACCACCACTGAGCCGGCATCGCCACGATACCCACCAGCATCTGGGCGTACAACGGGGCCGTGCGCGGGTCGAGGTCGTGGGCGGCGAACTGCGAGGCGAGGATCCCGGAGACCTCGATGGCGACGTCGGCCAGCAGCGTCGAGTATGTACCGGCCGCGCGGTCCGAGCCCGCCGAGAGGATGCGGAAACCGTCGGGGGAGTCCTCGATATAGGTCAGCAGGGCCAGGGCGGCCCGCTCGGCGATCCGAGAGGCCGAGCCGGAGGCGTCGGATCCTCCCTGTGCGTGCCGGTCGGCCTCCGGCGCCGCCGTGGCGTCCGTGGTGGGATCTGCGATAGCAGAGGAGATCGCGGCCGAGATCGTGGTGATCTCCCGGTCGACGACGACGGCGTACAGGCCCTCCTTGCCGCCGAAGTGCTCGTAGACCACAGGCTTGGACACCTGGGCGCGGGCCGCCACCTCCTCCACACTCGTGGCGTCGAAGCCGCGCTCGGCGAACAGTCCGCGGGCCACGGCGATGAGCTGTTCGCGCCGCTCGCTGGCGCTCATGCGGGTGCGTTTGGCGGCCATGGCCCTAGACCCCGCTGCTGCGGTCGGCCGGCCGGGCGGAGCGACGGCGCTGGGACCACTGGGCGAAGCGCGCCGAGGCCAGGGCCCCGGTGCGGCGGGCCAGCCGGTGGCTGGGGGCCTCGATGTAGCGCTGGAACCTCCAGGTCAGCGGCGCCGAGACCACCGGCGCCAGGATGAGCACCCACCACGGCGAGATCGAGTGCGTCAGCAGCCGCAGCGAGACCACGACCGGCTCGTGCACCAGATAGAGGGAGAAGGACATGAGCCCCAGGTACTGCACGGTGCGCGAGCGCAGCAGGCCGCGCAGCGCCCCGGCCCGCACCACGAGGTGGACCAGGTAGGCCGCCGCCGCCAGGGTGACTGCGTTGGCCAGGCGCTGGGCTGTGTGGCTCTCCATCCCCGGCCACCAGGCCAGGGTGATGAGCAGCAGGCACACCAGGGCCTGCGCCGTCGCCCAGGGTCGGGGACGCTCGGGCACCGGGGCGGGGTTGTGCCCCCAGGCCCAGCCCATGACCGCACCGATGGTGAAGACCGGCAGGTAGCTGCCCGAGCCGGGGCTGGCGGTGATGACGGGCACCGCCAGGGCCGCCACCACCGGCAGCCAGGAGATCCGCCAGCGGGCGCACAGGGCCACCCCGAGGATCATCAGGGGCAGCACGAAGGAGAAGATCGCCTCGGCGTGCAAGGACCACAGGACGGTGTTGCGGTAGGCGTGCTTGGGGATGAGCAGGTACTCCATGAGCATCTGGCGCGCCCCGAGCCCCACAGGGTGGGTGACGGTCATCCAGTGCCCCAGCGCCGGATCCTCCGAGCGCGGCACGAGCAGCATCGCGATGACTGCGAAGGTGGTGGAGGCCGCCGCCGGCAGCCACAGGCGCACGAAGCGCCTAGGGGCGTAGTCGACCCAGTCGAAGCGCCGCCCCTGGGCGTGGCGGCGGGCCACCGGGTAGGTCAGGGCCACGCCGGACAGGACGAAGAAGATGAGGACGGCCTCGTGGCCCGCCCACAGCAGGTGGAGGGGGCTCTGGGTGAGGATCCGGTTGAAGGTGCCGGTGGGGACGGTGCCGGGCCGCGCCCCGACCTCCGCCAGCGCGGGGACGGTCTCCAGGGCGTGGTGGATGAGCACGACGACGGCGGCCAGCCCGCGCAGCCCGTCGAGCTCGATGAGTCGCACCGCTGCCGGCTTGCCGGAGGAGGGAGGGGGAGCGGAGGGGGAACTGGACATGCCCCCATCCTGCCCTGTCCTCCCGGCCGACCGCGAAGTCCGAGGAGTGTGGCATGCGCCCCGCTCGGGCGGGAGGCTCGGTGCCAGGTCCGGTCCTGGAGGCGACCAGGACGCAACCGTGCGCGACCGGGGCGCGCTGAACCGCCGCGTAAGGTGCCGAGCGCGACCGGGACATGAGAGACTGTCCCGGCGTCTCGCCCCTCGCCGTTGGGCTCGGGCCGGGATGTGTCCTTTCCGCCCTGGTGTAGCGGCAGCACGCAGGCCTTTGGAGCCTTGAGGCCCGGGTTCGAATCCTGGGGGCGGAGCGGCGTAGCATGAGCGGCGTTGGGGTTCCCTCGCTCTCACGCCCGACGACGGTCACCCGGCCGCCGGCGGTATACGCGCCAACCGTCCATCCGTACCTGATTTCAGAAACCGTTGGAGTCCGTCCCCGGCCTCCGCCCGGTCGCGGCCGGAGACGTCGGGAGCCCGGGCGCGAACCTGTGAGAAGAGGACACGTGACGCCAACCGCACCCGCCGCCGTCATCGTCATGGCCGCAGGCAAGGGAACTCGTATGCGATCGGTCACCCCCAAGGTCCTGCACCGGATCGGCGGTCGCAGCCTGGTGGACCACGCCGTCACCGCGGCCAGGGGGCTGGAGCCCCAGCACCTCGTCGTCGTCGTACGCCACGAGCGCGACGCCGTCATCGCCCATCTCGCCGAGGTCGCCCCCGACGCCGTCCCGGCCGACCAGGACGAGGTCCCCGGCACCGGGCGGGCCGTCGCCTGCGGGCTGGCCGCCCTGCCCGAGGACCTCACCGGGCCCGTCGTCGTCACCAGCGGGGACGTCCCGCTGCTGGACACCGCCACCCTGAAGGATCTCCTGGCTCAGCACCATGAGCGAGGGGATGCCGTCACCCTGCTGACCACCGAGCTCGAGGACCCCACCGGCTACGGGCGCGTCGTGCGCGAGGCCGACGGCACGGTCTCGGCCGTCGTCGAGCAGCGCGACGCCAGCGAGGCCCAGCGCGCGATCCGCGAGATCAACGCCGGCGTCTACGTCTTCGACGCCGCCCACCTGCGTACCGCTCTGGCGACCCTGGGCACGGACAACGACCAGGGCGAGGTCTACCTCACCGACGTCGTCGCCCACGCCCACCGGGCCGGGCGGTCCACCAGCGCGCTGGTCGCCACCGACCACTGGCTCGTCGAGGGCTGCAACGACCGTGCCCAGCTCGCTGAACTCGGCGCCGAGCTCAACCGCCGCGTCCTGGCCGACTGGATGGCCCAGGGCGTCGGCGTCGTCGACCCCTCCTCCACCTGGGTGGACGTCACCGCCGAGCTCGCCCAGGACGTCACCCTCGAGCAGGGCGTCCTCGTGCGCGGAAGCACCCGGATCGGCCAGGGCGCCCGCGTGGGCGCCTACGCGATCCTCACCGACGCCGTCATCCCGGCCGGCTGCGTCGTGGCCCCCTTCAGCCAGCTCGACGCCGACGCCGCCCAGGCCTGACGCATGAGCGCACCGCAGCTTCGGCCCCGACCGGTGAGGCCGTCGTGGCTCTGCCGGCCGAAGCGATCACTGACCTTCACCTCCGTCTCCAACAGTCACATCGAGGGCCGCACCGGCCGTGAGAAGGGAACCACGTCATGACGGGCATCATTACCAAGGGTGAGAAACGGCTGGTCGTTGTCTCCGGACGCGCCCATCCCGAGCTCGCCCAGGACGTGGCCAGCGAGCTCGGCACCGAGGTGCTGTCCTCCACGGCCTACGACTTCGCCAACGGGGAGACCTATGTCCGTTTCAACGAGTCGGTGCGCGGCTGCGACGTGTTCGTCGTCCAGTCCCACGGCGACCGCGTCAACGACTGGCTCATGGAGCAGCTCATCATGGTTGACGCCCTCAAGCGCGCCTCCGCCAAGCGCATCACCGTGGTGGCCCCCTTCTTCCCCTACGCCCGTCAGGACAAGAAGCACCTGGGGCGCGAGCCCATCAGCGCCCGCCTTGTGGCCGACCTCTACAAGACTGCCGGCGCCGACCGCCTCATGAGCGTGGACCTGCACACCTCCCAGGAGCAGGGCTTCTTCGACGGACCCTGGGACCACCTGTGGGCCCAGCCGGTGCTCGTGGACTACGTGCGCACCCGCGTCGACCCCGGCAACGCCGCCGTCGTCTCCCCCGACGCCGGCCGTATCCGGGTGGCCGAGCGCTGGGCCAACCAGCTCGGCGGCACCCCGCTGGCCTTCGTCCACAAGACCCGGGACGTCACCCGCCCCAACGAGTCGGTGGCCAACCGTGTCGTCGGCGACGTCGAGGGGCGCTCCTGCGTCCTGGTCGACGACATGATCGACACCGGCGGCACCATCGCCAAGGCCGTCCAGGTGCTCCTGGACTCCGGGGCCAAGGACGTCATCGTCGCCGCGACCCACGGGGTGCTCTCCGGGCCGGCCGTGGACCGGCTCTCCACCTGCGGGGCCCGCGAGGTCATCGTCACCGACACCCTGCCGATCCCCGCCGGCAAGCGCTTTGACCAGCTGACCATTCTGCCGATTGCGCCGTTGCTGGCCCGGGCCATCAAGGCGGTGTTCGACGACGGCTCGGTGGCCTCCCTCTTCGACACCGTCGGCGTCGCCGGCGCCTGAGGCCGGAGGGCCTGCTCCTCGCAGGACCCCCATAGCCACCGCGCGCTAGTTCCGGCCTTCACTCTCCCGACCTCGCTGGGCCCCGTACCGGGGTCCGGCGAGGGCGTCTGTCATGGGGCGGGCTCCCCATGACGGCGAGTCGCGCTCAGGGCGTGGAGCACTCTTCAGGTAACGATTATGTTGCAATCCGACCTCACGGTCGCGTAGCGTGGTGCCGTCATGGATTTGTGACCTTTTCGTTCTCTCTTCGTGCTCTGCATGAGTGGACACGCTCCCTGAAGCAACACGCACTACCAGTTAAATTAATCGTTATCACAGACATTCGACCGGCGACTCACGTGGGCCTCATTCGCTCTGATGTCAATGGTGTGCCGTGATCCCCCTGCGCGTTGCTCGCCATATGTACCGGAGGTTTCCGTGCGTCGTCTCTCCACCATCCCTCGTCTCGCCATCATCCTGTCCCTCCTGCCGCTGCTGCTCGCCTCGATGGTCGTCCTGACCCCCGCCGCGCCGGTGGCCATGGCTCAGGAGGCCGACGCCGATGGGAAGGACCAGGGCGACGGCTCGGACAACGTCGGTGACGACGAGGGCCCCGCCGCTGCAGGCGCCGACCCCTCCGGCCAGTCCTCTCGTGAGCCCGTGTACACGGCGGCACCCCTGCCCACGGTGCAGATCGACGGCGTCGCCTGGGGGCAGCTCGTCGTCGGCGACGTGGTCTACGTCGTCGGCAGCTTCGACAACGCCCGCCCGGCCGGCGCTCCCAAGAAGCAGCAGCAGGTCGCGCGCTCCAACATCCTGGCCTATGACCTCAACACCGGGAAACTCATCGAGGACTTCGCCCCCACCCTTAACGGGCCAGGACGCAGCCTGGCTCTCTCCCAGGACGGCAAGACCCTTTACGTGGCCGGGGAGTTCGACCAGGTTAACGGCGAGTGGCACAGCCGCTTGGCGGCCTTCGACCTCACTCAGGGGCACGGAACCCTCATCTCCTCCTTCAAGCCCATGTTCAACACGACCGTCAAGGACATCGCGGTCGCCGGCGACACCCTCTACGCCGGGGGCTACTTCACCAAGGTGAACGGTCAGCCGCGCGTCAGGGTGGCCGCCCTCAAGGCCTCCACCGGCCAGCTGCTGAACTGGACCGCCTCCGCGGAGGGGCCCAATGCCCAGGTGTACGCGATCGAGGTCTCCCCGGACCACTCCAAGGTCGTCATCGGCGGCTCCTTCTCCTCGGTCAACGGCTCGAGCAAACCCGGCTACGGGATGGCGCTCCTGAGCGCCTCCACCGGCGAGGTGCTGCCCATGCCCGTCAATGACATCGTGCGCACAGCCGGAGAGAAGGCCGCCATCTTCGACATCGCCGTCGACGACGACGGTTTCTACGGCACCGCCTACTCCGCCGTCGGACGCCTTGACGAGGCCAACCTTGAGGGGAGCTTCAGGGCGGACTGGGACGGCAACCTCGTCTGGCTCGAGCCCTGCCACGGTGACACTTACGGGATCGCCCCGACCAAGGACACCGTCTACACGGTGGGGCACGCCCACTCCTGCGAGACCATCTACGGGTTCCCCAATATGCCCGAGGTTCGCAAGGACGGTCCGCACCCCCTGTATGTGCGGGCCATGGCCTTCACCAACAGCCCCGATATCACCATCCGCCACCAGGGGGTGGTCGACGGGTACCAGGACTGGTCGACGTCGGGCTACAAGAGCCCCACGATCATCGGCTGGTACCCGGACCTGGAGGCGGGCAAGTACACGGGTATGTCCCAGGCCGCCTACAAGGTGGACGTCACCGACTCCTACGTCCTCATGGTGGGTGAGTTCGTCGAGGCCAACGGCACGACCCAGCAGGGGATCGTGCGCTACCCCAAACGTGCGGGCCAGCCCACGCTGCCCCCCGAGGGCAAGGCCGAGACCCTGGCCGCCAAGGCGGAGGTGACGGCCCCGGGCTCGGTGAAGGTGGGGTTCAAAGCCACCTGGGACCGCGACGACCCGACCCTGACCTACAGCCTCTACCGGGATGACGAGACCACGCCGGTGGCCACTGAGAAGATCGGCGACACCCGCTGGGCTCTCATGAACCACAGCCTGGAGGACACCACCTGCGCGCCTGGTGATCACACCTACCGCCTGGTGGTCTCCGACCCCAGCGGCAACACCATCACCGCCCAGATCCCCAGTGTCACGGTCCCCCAGACGGCGCAGAACAACAAGGAGAAGGGCAAGAAGGCGCAGCCCGCCGCTGAGGCGAAGGACGCCGCCAAGGACGCGGACCAGGGCGGCAACCAGCAGGACGCCGATGAGGACCAGGCCGCCGATGAGGAGGACGACAACTAAGCGGCTCGGGGCGCCGCGGGTTCCTGGGCTGGGACCTGCCTAGCTGGCTCGGTGCAGACATGAAGGGCGGGTCCGATGCTTGCATCGGACCCGCCCTTGACGCTGGTGCCGGCAGCCGGCTCACCAGGAGCGGCGCGTTGACTGCCCGCGGCGACCAGCCGAGGCCGCAGAGGACGCCGAGGCGGAGGCTGAGTGCCGCGCCGCTGAGGAGGCCGAGTACGCCGAGGCCATCTGCTGACCGGGCTGGATCGACGGCGGCGGAGGCGGCGGCGGGGCGTCCGGCGGATCAGGACTGCGGTGGCGTCCTCCCGCCGACGCCGACACCGGCGTGAGATGGCGGGTCTGCTCGATGGAGGACTCCTCAGGCAACGGCGTCACAAGAGTCAGTCGAGGCTTGGACATCCGCCGGCGTCGAGCCAGAGTCTGCCGGCGCGAGGGCGCCTGCTGACGCATCGACGTCGAAGGCGCGGTGGAGGGGCTGGTCTCAGGGGCCGAGTCCTGCGTGCGTGCCGCGACGCGTGAGACCTCGGTGGCAGCCGCGGGCTCGGGAGCCGAGGAGGTCGGCTGGACCCGACGCCGGCCCGTCGTCGTGGGCAGGGAGGAAGCGTCCTGCCAACCGGCCGATGACACCGGGCGGTCCGCCGACGGCGAGGTGATGCGCCGCCGAGTGGGCACGCTCGGCGCGGAGCTCGAGGTGGGCGCCGAGGCGCGCCGGCGCCCGGTGGTCGGCATGGCGGCGGGGGAGCTGGCGGAGGAGGATGCCGCGGTCGGCGTCGGTGCCGGAGGGTACTCGTAGGAGGGCCCTGCCGAGGGGGCGGAGGAGGCGGGCGAGGCTGAGGACCCGGAGGAGGCCGAGACGGTCTGCCCGGTGGGCAGGGCGGTGCTGCGGCGAGTGGGGCCGTCGGGTGCGCCCGGGAAACGGTGGCTCCCGGAGGCCGGGGCGGCTGTATAGGGCTGAACCGCGATCGACGGGGAGGCCGGCACCGTCAGGTCGGCGGGGGTGGGCAGCGGGGGAGGTAGTGGCGCGTGTCGGTAGGTGGCGGTGGCCTCGGGGGCCGACTGGGATGAGGTGGTCTCGGCCGAGATGGTCCCAGCCGAGGCGCCCGGCGCGGGCTGGTCGGCCTGCTGGCGCTGCATGGCGGAGGTAATGCCCGAGGTGAAGCTGTGTGCGGGGGCCAGGGCGGGATCCTGGGCGGAGGGCTGCGCCGAGGACTGATCGGAGACCGAGGCTGCCGAGGCCGACGACAGCGGTGCCGCACTCATGGAGGTGGGGGAGTGCGTTGACGACGTGGTGGGCACCGGGGAGGCCGGGGTCGGCGTCGGTGCGGGGGCCTGGGCCGGCTCCTGGGCGTAGGGCACTGGTTGGGCTGGCGGGTACGCGGAGTCGGAGAACGCGGGCATCGCGGTCGTCTGCTGCGGCGACTGCGGGGTCGGGAAGGCCGGGGCCGGTGCGGAGGAGGCCGTCGGCTGAGAGGTCGGTGCCGGGGTCGATGTCGAAGCCGGCAGCATGGGCGCGGAGCCGGGAGACGGCATCGAGGCGGGGGCCGCCTGCGGGGCCATGGCGCCAGGATCCTGGATGCCGGAGACCTCAGGGGAGACCGGGGCCTGGTACGGGGCCGGGAGCTGTTGATACTGGTAGGGCGGCTGCGCCTGCACCTGAGGCTGCGCGGGCGGCTGCTGGCTCGGTCGCAGCAGGTCCGAGGTCTTCTGCCGCAGGGCGCTCAGCGTGGCCGCCGTACGTCCGGGACGGTTCTCGGCGACACTGTCGCCGCCATGGCCGCTGTCGCGGCGGTGACGGAACATCGCATAGGAGACGGAGGCCAGAAGACCCAGCAGCAGGCCGGAGACGGCCGCGGCTTGGGCGCCGGGGCGCTCCATGGTCGTGTTGGCCGTGGTGGCGGGCGAGGTGGTGCTCGTCGTCATGCCCAGGGCCTGCTTACCCAGCAGCTCACCGGAGGAGAGCTCCTTGTTGAGCGAGTTGGCCGTCGCCTGGGCCATGTCGACGGCCTTCTGCTTGCTGTCGGCCTTGGCGGTGATGGACAGGACCAGCGTCTCAGGCGGGTTGGTGACCGTCAGGGCGTCCGACAGGTCGGTGGTCTCCATGTTCAGGTTGGCCGCCGCCGGATCGAGGACCTTCGGGCTCGTGGAGAGCTCCACGAGGGTCGGCATGAGGTCCTTGGCCTGGGTGGAGAAGGATGGGGTCTCCTTGGACTTGGGCTGGATGCCCAGGGTCGTGGTGGCCGCGGCGACCGGCTTCGTCGCCAAGGCCACTCCCAGCCCGGCCAGGATGCACACGAGCAGGATGACGAGGCAGGCCACAAGGTTCCTGCGGATGGCGTGAAGGATCTGCGACGGCTGCACGCTGCTCCTCATCTGGTCTGGGGATGATCTGGATCTGGTCGGTTCCGGCGGCCCGTCAGGCACCGTGGGCCGCATGGCCCGGCGGATGCTGAAAGGCTACGGCCCAACCCTAACTGTAAGATCACGCTTAGGTCTCGGCGACTGTAGTAGCCTTCGCTGCGCCCCCGGCCACGCCTGGAATCCTCAGACGTGGGGGAGCGGGCGATGTGGTGAGTCTTTCACCGGAACCGTGTGACGGGCGAGGGGTCCGAGGACCCCGCACCAGCAGTGAAGAAGGCGTCGGGGTCGGCCCAGCCGGGGCGACGACGTCGGACTTCTTCCGGTTGCTCCTGACCTTGGTCAGGGCCTCGGAGGCTCTTCCAGCATCTTCCCGGGTACTTCTCACAGCAGCCTGTGGCGGCTTGCCGCCCCACCGGCCGTCCGCCGACAAGCCACGTATCAACCACCTACCGACCACCTACCGACCACCGACTCGACCACCGTGACATCACCGCGGTCATGACAGAACAAGGGAGGAACGATGTCCTTCGTCAGGACCCTGTTCATCGTCCTCCCCATGGTGGCCGCCGGTCTGGCGGTCCTCATCTTCGTGGCCGACCGCATCCACCGCCGCCCCATTGTCGGGGCCGGCCTGGTCATGGGCGCCATCGGCTTCGTGCCGGTGTGGGTGATGATCCCCTTCGAGCCCAATGTGCCTCCGGCCACCCTGGCCTGCTTCCTGGTGATCGTCGCCCTCCTGCCCGGTTTCTCGTGGCGGCTGACCAGCGGTGACTTCATGGTCGCCACCGCTTGGTGCCTGGTGGGCCTGTCCGTCGCCGCGGGCTCGCCGCTCAACTACGTCCTGTCCGACGTCGTCTTCGGCGCCCTGCCCGCCTACCTCGCCGGACGGCTGCTCGTGGAGCGGCTCGGGCTGCGGCGCATGGCCGAGGTCCTGGCGGTCGTGTGGATCGTGGTGGCGGTGCTGGCGCTGTTCGAGGCCGTCACCACCATCAACCCCTTCAGCTACATCACCATCGACAACAACCTCTACGAGGAGTGGGCCCCGCCCCTGGCTCGGGGCAGTTTCACCCGCGTCGAGGGGGCCTTCGGCCACCCCATCGCCCTAGGCGTGTGCCTGGCGGCCGGTATTCCCCTCATCCTGGCCACGCGGTGGAGGCCCGGCTACCGGATCGCGGCCGGCGCCCTCGTTCTGGGGGCGACCATCCCGACCTTCTCCCGCTCGGCGATCGCCTGCGCCGTCATCGCCGTCATCCTCAGCCTTATGCAGGTGCACACCAACATCCCCGCCCTGTGGCGGATGAGCTTCCTCATGGTGCTGGTCGGCGTGGGCAGCGTGCTGCTGCCCTACGTCCTGGGCGTCTTCGACTCAGCCGGCCGTGAGCAGGAGGACTCGGCCGGCTACCGCGGCGACATCCTCGTCCTGGTGCGTCAGCTCAAGCCGCTGGGACTGTCCCCGGTCTACCAGAAGTCAGGGGACTCGGTGTCCTGGGGCGGCTACAGCTCCATCGACAACCACCTGCTGCTGACCGCGCTGCGCTTCGGCTGGCTCCCCGTGGTGCTCATCATGGTGGGGCTGCTGGTCTACGGCTTCCGGGCCGTCGTTCAGCGTTCCAACCCCGCGCAGATCGCCCTGCTCAGCCTCATTCCGGCCTACGGCACGGTCGCCTTCATCACCCAGATCGGCACCGTTGTGTGGCTCATCGCCGGCATGGCCGCCTCAGCGCAGGTCTCCGTCCTGCTGGAGAACCGCAACAAGACCACGGGTGGGGGCGTGGGCGTCGTCGCCGGGCACGCCAACCCCTGGAACCGGATCCGCAGCGGGGACTGGTCCTGCCGGGCCTTCGCCGGCCGATCGGTCCGGCCCGTCAGTGGTGCTGATGCGGGGAGTCACTAGACTCGCGGCCGTGCTCCTGACTGCGCTCCTGCCTCCGCTGCTCGCCGACGCCGACATCGCCCGTACCGTTCGCGCCGCCTCCTCCCGCTCGCGCACCGACCGCAGCCTCGTCGTCGCCCCGGGCGCCCGGCCCGCCGTCCTGGCCGCCATGGCCCTGGGGGAGGAGGGCGTCCAGAGGGTCGCCGGCGGCGACGCGCCGGCGACCGGCTCCGCCGAGGTCTCCGGCACGCCCCTGCTCGTCGTCACCGCCACCGGCCGCGAGGCCGAGGAGACCGCCCTGGCCCTGCGCAGCTACCTGCCGGCCGACGACGTCGCCGTCATGCCCGCCTGGGAGACCCTGCCCCACGAGCGTCTCTCGCCGCGCGCCGACACTGTCGCCCAGCGCCTGTCCGTCCTGCGCCGCCTGGCCCACCCCGAGGAGGGTGGGGCGATCCGTGTCCTCATCGTTCCCGTGCGTGCCCTGTTGGCCCCCGTCATCGCCGGGCTCGGCGAGCTTGAGCCCGTTCAGCTGGCCCCCGGTCTGACCGTCGGCCTGGAGGAGACCGCCCGCCGCCTGGAGGCCGCCGCCTACACGCGCGTCGACATGGTCGAGTCCCGCGGCGAGTACGCCGTGCGCGGCGGCATCCTCGACGTCTTCCCGCCCTCCGAGCCCCGGCCGGTGCGCGTGGACTTCTTCGGCGATGAGATCGACGAGGTCTCCTCCTTCGCCGTCGCCGACCAGCGCACCATCGAGACGCTGGGCGCCGTGACCGCCACCGCCTGCCGCGAGCTGGTCCTCACCGACGCGGTGCGCGAGCGCGCCGCCGCCCTGGTCGACGCCGTCCCCGGCGCCGCCGACATGCTGGAGAAGATCAGTCAGGGCATCGCCGTGGAGGGCATGGAGTCCCTCGCCCCGGTGCTGGTCGAGGCGATGGTCCCGCTGCTCGACCTCGTCGGCGACCGGCTCACGGTGCTGCTGGAGCCCGAGCGGGTGCGCAAGCGCGCCGAGGACCTGACCGCCACCACCACCGAGTTCCTCGCTGCCGCCTGGACCTCAGCGGCCTCCGGCGGCACAGTCCCCGTCGACCTGTCCGCCGCCGCCTTCGCCCACCTGGCCGAGGCCCGAGCCCTGGCCCTGTCCTCCAACCGCGGCTGGTGGTCCTTCACCGCCCTGGCCGCCGGCCCCGAGACCACCCGACTGGACCTCAGCGACCCCCACACCTACCGCGGCGAGCTCGAGCGGGCCGTGGCCGACCTGGGCCGGCTGGCCCGCCAGGGCTGGACCGTCGTCGTGGCTACCGACGGTCCCGGACCCGGCCGGCGCATGGCCCAGCTCCTGGGCGACGGCGACGTCCCCGCCCGCATCGTCGACCAGCTCTCGGAGGTCGGCGAGCTCGGCCGCGACGGCGACTGGGCCCCCGACCCGGCCACCCCTGCCGAGGACACGGTCGACGAGACCGATGCCGATGGATCGGCCGGCGCCCCGACGGCGGGCCCCGGCGACGGCGTCGTGCGCGTCACCCAGGCCAGCGCCGGCCATGGCTTCCTCGCCGAGGGCCTGCGCCTGGCACTCATCGCCGAGTCCGACCTCACCGGGCGGGCCTCGGCAGGCCCCCGCGAGCGCCGCAGTCTGCCGGCCCGCCGCGCCCGCCGCTCCGTGGACCCCCTGTCCCTGCACGCCGGGGACCTTGTGGTTCATGCCCAGCACGGGGTGGGGCGCTTCATCGAGCTGAGCCGGCGCACTGTGGGTGGGGCCCGCTCCTCGGCCACCCGCGAGTACCTCGTCATCGAGTACGCCCCCTCCAAGCGCGGCCAGCCCGGCGACCGACTCCTGGTGCCGACCGACGCCCTGGACCAGGTCACCAAGTACGTCGGCGGCGACAGCCCCGCCCTGAGCAAGATGGGCGGCGCCGACTGGGCCAAGACCAAGTCCAAGGCCCGCAAGGCCGTGCGCGAGATCGCCGGCGAGCTCGTGCGCCTCTACGCCGCCCGCGCCGCCACCACCGGTCACGCCTTCAGCCCCGACACCCCCTGGCAGACTGAGCTGGAGGAGGCCTTCCCCTACACCGAGACCCCCGACCAGCTCTCCACCATCGACGAGGTCAAGGCCGACATGGAGAAGGCCCAGCCCATGGACCGCCTCGTGTGCGGCGACGTCGGCTACGGCAAGACCGAGATCGCCGTGCGCGCCGCCTTCAAGGCCGTCCAGGACGGCAAGCAGGTCGCGGTCCTGGTGCCCACGACCCTGCTGGTGAGCCAGCACGCCGAGACCTTCACCGAGCGTTACGCCGGCTTCCCGGTGACCGTGGGGGCCCTGTCCCGCTTCCAGGATGCCGCCGAGTCCGCCAAGGTGCTCGAGGGCCTGGAGAAGGGGAGTGTCGACGTCGTCGTCGGCACCCACCGTCTCATCACCGGCCAGGTGAAGTTCAAGGACCTGGGCCTGGTCATCATCGATGAGGAGCAGCGCTTCGGGGTGGAGCACAAGGAGACCCTCAAGGCGCTGCGCACCAACGTGGATGTCCTGTCCATGTCCGCCACCCCGATCCCGCGCACCCTGGAGATGGCGGTCACCGGCCTGCGCGAGATGTCTACCCTGGCGACCCCGCCCGAGGACCGCCACCCGATCCTGACCTACGTGGGCGCTTACGAGACCAAGCAGGTCTCCGCCGCGATCCGCCGTGAGCTGCTGCGCGAAGGGCAGGTGTTCTTCGTCCACAACCGGGTCGAGGACATTGACGCCACCGCCGCGCGCCTGGCCGAGCTGGTGCCCGAGGCGCGCGTGGCCACCGCCCACGGGCAGATGAACGAGCACCAGCTCGAGGCCGTCATCGACTCCTTCTGGCGCAAGGAGACCGACGTGCTTGTGTGCACCACGATCGTGGAGACCGGGCTGGACGTGTCCAACGCCAACACCCTCATCGTGGACCGTGCCGACCGCATGGGCCTGTCCCAGCTCCACCAGCTGCGCGGGCGCGTGGGGCGCGGCCGGGAGCGGGCCTACGCCTACTTCCTCTACCCCTCGGACAAGCCGCTGACCGAGACGGCCCTGGAGCGCCTGCGCACCATCGCCACCAACACGGATCTCGGGGCCGGGATGCAGGTGGCCATGAAGGACCTGGAGATCCGCGGCTCGGGCAACCTGCTCGGCGGCGAGCAGTCCGGGCACATCGCCGGGGTCGGCTTCGATTTGTACGTGCGCATGGTGTCCGAGGCCGTGGCCGCCTACAAGAAGGCCCTGGCCCGCTCCGGGAAGGCCGGGGCCGACGTGATCGGCTTTGAGGAGGGCGACGAGGAGGACGTCGAGCTGCGCATCGAGCTGCCCGTGGACGCCACCGTCCCCGAGGACTACATCCCCCACGAGCGCCTGCGCCTGGAGGCGTACACGAAGTTCGCGGCGGCGCGCTCGGGGGAGCAGGTCGACGACGTCCTGGAGGAGCTGGCCGACCGCTACGGGCCCGTGCCTGAGGCGACCTCCCGCCTGGCGGCGCTGGCACGCCTGCGGGCCCTGGCCGCCGAGCTGGGGGTGCGCGAGATCGTCGCCCAGGGCAAGTCGGTGCGCTTTGCCCCGGTGGACCTGCCCGAGTCGGCGCGTATGAAGGTCACCCGCCTCTACCCGGGCACCGTGCTGAAGCCGGCCACGCGCACCATCGTGGTGCCTGCCCCGGGCACCAACCGCATGGGCGGGGCGGCCCTGTCCGGCGAGGAGGTCGTGCGGTGGGCCGAGGTGCTCCTGCGCGCCGTCGTCCAGGGCGACGCCTCCTACGAGACCGAGGCCACCACCTACCGCAAACGCCGCTGACGCACGTGCTAATAACAAGGGGAGCTTGATCGCCTCAACCGGTGATCCGGCCGTCCTGCATGGTCAGGACCCGGTCGCAGGCCTCAGCCACCCGTGGATCGTGCGTGGCGATGATGAGGCTGCCGCCGTGACGAGTGCTCTGGGAGATGAGCAGTGACGTGACCTCCAGGGCGGTGGTGGAGTCCAGCGACGCCGTGGGCTCATCGGCCAGGATGCAGCGCGGCCGGTTGACCAAGGCCCGCGCGACGGCCACACGCTGCCGCTCCCCGCCCGAGAGCCGCGGGGGTGTGGTCGCCTCGGCCCAGCCGATCCCGACGTCGGCCAGGGCCTGTCTGGCCCGCTCGTGCCTGACCCTGCGCCTGGTGCGGGGCCTGCTGTACTCCAGGGGAAGGGAGACGTTCGCCAGCACGCTCAGATGGTCGATGACCGCGCCGCTCTGAGGGATGAGGCCCAGTAAGCGGTTACGGGTCCGGGCTCGCCCATCCGGGCTGGAGGGAGCGGGGACGCCGCCAACGAGGACGCTTCCGGAGGTCGGTGGGATCGTCAGTGCCAGTACGCCCAGCAGGGTTGACTTGCCGCACCCGGAGGGCCCCATCACCGCTACCGACTCGGATCGGCCGATGGCAAGTGACACCGAGTCGAGTGCGTGGACCGGCTGACCGCCACGGTGGTAATCGACGCTGACCTCGATCAGCTCCAAGGCCCCCGTCATCGGACTGTCCCGGATCGCGCGAACTCGAATCGCACACGGCGGACTGTCGTCATGAGAAAGACCAGGTAGATGATGATGAGGGTGCTCCCGGCTGCCGCTGCGGCGCCCCTCAACAGAGTGCTGGCCGCCAAGGCAAGAAGCGTCAGAGCCGGAAGCACCAGCATGGTGACGGCCAGGAAGGCCGCCAGGCGTATGGTGAGCTGAGCCGACGTCGCGCCATAGAGATGACGCAGCAGCAGGTCGGCTCGTTCGCGTCGCAGCACCGACCGAATGGAGGCGCTGTAGGCGATGGAGACCAGGGCAGTCAGTCCCAGCAAGCCGACGCCGTGCATGGCAGCCCACACCACCAGCTTGCGGAAGCGCTCGGGCTGATCGGCGGCCAACCGGTGCGGAACCAGGGCGAGCCGATCCTGCCTGGCAGCCGTGAGGAACTGCTCGGTGTCGTCGTCGGTGGCGGAGAGCAGAACCGTGCGCCACACGGCCTCCTCCTGCTCGGTGCTATCCAGGTGATCCAGGCTCGAGGGCGGCAGCGCGATCAGCACCGACCTGTCCAGGTCGATTCCCACCGCAGCGGGGTCGAAGAGCGAGGCCGACGACGGCGTTCTGCCTGCCACCGGCACGCTGCGACCTCCGACGTGCAGCGGTCCGTCCACAGGATGGGGGACCTGACCCCCAACCATGGCGCAGGGTGCCGGAGAGCAGAGCCTGGCTCCGGTCATGGCGTTTTGAGCGGCCTGCCCGACGACGATCACCACTGGATTGCCTCCGGCGAAGGAAGAGTCGTCGACCTCCACGTTGCCGAGGATCATCGTGTAAGCGGAGCCTGAGGCGATGCGATCACCCAGGTCCTCCATCAAACCAGTACTCGGATCGTTGTCCAGATCCCCGAGGTAGTAGGGCGTGAAGGTGGTGGCATCGAGCTCGCGCAGACGCTGGGCCGCCATGACCACTGACGACTGGGTCATCACCTCGGCCAGTGTCATGGTGAGGATGGCGCTGACCAGCGTAAACATGAGAGCGATACCCGCGGCGCTCCCACGGTGGCGCCATGCGGCCCCCAGAGCGCCCGCGATCTCGGTGTGGATCATGCTCCGACACCTCTGAGCTCGAGATGCAACCAGATGGCGAAGGTGATCCGGCGTGCCATCCACAGCACGGCTCCGCCCACCACCGCCCCCACGGCCAGAACCTCCAGCTCCGGCAGTGCGGGAGGAGCCTGAGCCACCAACGCCGTCGCAGCGCCTGCTCCCAACGCACCGACTGCGGTCCCCGCGATGACCCGAAGCAGCTCCCGGCCACAGCGCTCGCGGACCAGTGCCGCCTCGGTGGCGCCGATCAGGCGACGCAGCCGGATCTCTCCGCGTTGCTCAGGCAGTGACAGTGCCAAGGACATGACGGCGCAGACGATCCCCAGAGCGGCGAACAGTGCGGCCATGGCCACTGTTGAGTCGCGCACCAGGGACACCAGTGCCGGTTGCCGCCGGGTGCTCTCGACTGTCAGCCCGGACTCCTCCAGCACAGAGCTGACACGTGCGATCAAGGCCGGGTCCGTGGTCCCCAGGAGCATCTGCCCGGTGCCCAACGGCGCGTTACCAAGCGGTTCCACAAACTGAAGGCTGCTGGTTGACGGCGTGACTCCCGGGACGCTCACGGTGCCGAGTACGGTGCGTCCGGCAGGTGCCAGCGGAGCTTGTCCACGTGCCCTCCACACAGTGCCCGAATAGGTCCCGCGGATCACAAAGAGACCGTGGCGCGAATCGGTATTCAGTGGGCCGGCCCAGTCGATGCGCTGCTTGGGATCGAGGACCACGAGGATGGGGTCACCATCGCCTTGGGAGGTCTTCACCGTACTGACGCCCTCCTCAGTGAGAAGTGCCCGCAGTCGCCGGGCGGCCGTGAGCTGCTGTTCCTCGGTTGCGGAGCGAGCCGAGCTGGACAGCGTGAGGGTCGTCGTCGGCCCAGGTATGCCGTAGGTAGCGGTTGACCGGGTCTGACCCCACCACAGCACCGCCAGAGCCAGAAAGGCAACCAGCATCCCGTAGGCGACTGACAGTGCCCCGTCTGCCGATCTGCCGGCGCGAGGGAGGAATCTGTCCCTTGCGCTCGCCAGTCGGGGAGCGGACGGGCTGCGATCCTCACAGCCGGTGACTCTGGTGGGTGGGCTGATGAGCGAGTACCTCCTTGACGGCCGCCCCGCATGCTGACGGGCAGGTGGCAGACGTGGGATGAGAGCGCGGCCGGTCAGTCGTTCTGTCTACCTTATCTCACCTATATCTACGGTGCCGTGCCGATCCCGCCCGCGCAACCGCTGGTCACTGCACGAGGGCCGGGGGCTACTGGGGGAGGGATGGGTCTACTCCACGTAGCTGGGGCCATCGTGCAGTACGCACAACCCTCATCCAGTAGATCCCCGCCCTCGTGGAGTAGACCGACCTTCGTGCAGCACGTGTGCAGGATGTCCGGAACCGCGCCGGTGGGCTGCGGCGGATCGGCTGCGTGCGTCGTCGCAGGCGGAACGGTAGGGTCGGGGGCAGAAATGTTGTGACACCATGTCGCCCTCCGGCGTCGTCCCCTTCCAGGAGCAGACCGTGACCCGAAGCCTTGCCGTACGCACGCGCGTCCTCGCCGCCAGCGCTGCACTCCTCCTTGCCGTCGGGGTGCTCGCCGGCTGCTCTGACCACCCCGGTCAGGTGGCCGACATGCACTACACCGGCCTGGACGGGGCCCGCCACTCCGTGGTCGTCAGTGAGAAGGACGTCGACGTCGTCGTCAAGGAACTGGACTCCGCACTCGGCCGGGAAACCCTGGAGCGTCAGGGCGTGAACCGGCCTCAGATCGCGGGACTCCTCGTTCAGGCCCCCGCCATGGTGGAGGTCGGCCAGGCCCACGGAGTGACCGTCACTGACGCGCAGACCGTGCAGTGGTCCAAGGAGCGCCTGGGCTTCGAGCCCCGCCAGGCGGCAACGATCACCTATCTGCGGGCGATTGTCCTGTCGGGCAAGTACCAGGAGCTCGCTCAGCAGGGGCAGCAGGGGCAGGCCGTGATCAGCGAGCTGCAGAAGCTCTACGGCACGCTCGACGGCGACGTCTCCCCGCGCTACTCCAACAAGGCTCAGACCTGGTTGACCCAGACTGATCCCCGTCTGGAAGCGGGCAACAACCCCTTCGGAGGTGGCCTGCAGCAAGCCCCTCAGCAGGATGGTGGCCAGCAGCAGGCGCCCCAGCAACAGCAGGGTGGAGGCCAGCAGCAGGCCCCGCAGCAACAGCAGCAGCCTCAGCAACAGGCTCCTCAGCAGGGCGGCCAGCAGCCCGCCGACTCCGGCCAGACCGACGGGCAGGGCCAGACCGGTCAGGCCGACGGTGCTGCCGGCGAGGGCGCCCAGGGCGCCGAGCAGCCCGAGACCAGCGGCCAGTAGGGCCGTACAGGGCCCCCAGGACGACGGCGGAACCCAGGGACCGCCGTCGTCCAATGTTTCTCGCCGGGCGTGAACACTGTGCAATCCTCAGGACCATGGCCCTCGTGGTGGGGGAGTCGGCCCGCTAGGCTGATCCCGCATTCGGCAGTCGCGCGCGAGCGTGCCCGACGCCGACGACCGCATCACGATCCCCTCAGCAAGGAGCACCAAGTGGCCCTCATCGAGAACGTTCACGCCCGCGAGATCCTCGACTCCCGTGGCAACCCGACCCTCGAGGTCGAGATCCTCCTGGAGGACGGTGCTTCCGCTCGCGCCGCCGTCCCCTCGGGCGCCTCCACCGGTGCCTTCGAGGCCGTTGAGCTGCGCGACGGCGACAAGGGCCGCTACGGCGGCAAGGGCGTGGAGAAGGCCGTCGACAACGTCAACGACATCATCGCCCCCGAGATCATCGGCTTCGACGCCGCCGACCAGCGTGGCCTCGACCAGCTCATGATCGAGCTCGACGGCACCCCCAACAAGGGCAAGCTCGGCGCCAACGCCATCCTCGGCGTCTCCCTGGCCGCCGCCCAGGCCTCCGCCGAGTCCGCCGGCCTGGACCTGTTCCAGTACGTCGGTGGCCCCAACGCCCACGTCCTGCCCGTGCCCATGATGAACATCCTCAACGGTGGCTCCCACGCCGACTCCAACGTGGACATCCAGGAGTTCATGATCGCCCCCATCGGCGCCCCCACCTTCCGTGAGGCCCTGCGCATGGGTGCCGAGGTCTACCACGCCCTCAAGGCGGTCGTGAAGGAGCGCGGCCTGTCCACCGGCCTGGGCGACGAGGGTGGCTTCGCCCCCAACCTCGACTCCAACCGTGAGGCCCTCGAGCTCATCGTCGAGGCCATTGAGAAGGCCGGCTACAAGCCCGGCAAGGACGTGGCCCTGGCCATGGACGTCGCCTCCTCGGAGTTCTTCGACGAGAAGACCAAGACCTATCAGTTCGAGGGCGAGGCCCGCGACAACGCCTTCATGGTCGACTACTACGAGAAGCTCATCACCGACTTCCCGATCGTCTCCATCGAGGACCCGCTCTCCGAGGACGAGTGGGACGACTGGAAGGCCCTGACCGACAAGATCGGCGACCGGGTCCAGCTCGTCGGTGACGACTTCTTCGTCACTAACCCCGAGCGCCTCGCCAAGGGCATCCAGCTCGGCGCCGCCAACGCCCTGCTGGTCAAGGTCAACCAGATCGGCTCCCTGACCGAGACCCTCGAGGCCGTGGAGATGGCCCACCGCGCCGGCTACAAGTCCATGACCTCCCACCGCTCCGGTGAGACCGAGGACGTCACCATCGCCGACCTGGCCGTGGCCACCAACTCCGGCCAGATCAAGACCGGCGCCCCCGCCCGCGGCGAGCGCGTCAACAAGTACAACCAGCTCCTGCGCATCGAGGAGGCCCTCGGCGACGCCGCGGTCTACGCCGGCGCCGGCGCCTTCCCCCGCTTCCAGGCCTGAGCCTGACGGCGACCTGCCGACGTCGAGCCGCTGACTGACGCGACGCCTCAGCCGCGCCTCGACGACGACGCACCCCACCGCTTCGGGGCAGACGGGTTCTCCCGCCTGCCCCGAAGCGTCGTCTACGGAGCAGTGCCGCAGCATGGCCGGTAGGGGTGGGCCATGACCGAAGCGTGAGCAACGCGCCCGGTGGGGTGCGTCCTCGTGCGGCCCGGGGTGAGGCAGGATGCCGGTATGACTCCACGCCGCCCCTCCTCCAGCCAGTCCGGGACGCGCCGCGTCGCCGGCGGCGCCCGGCCCCGCCAGGTACCGGCCGAGCGGGCGGCATCAGCGGGCGGATCCGGGGCCGGATCGTCCCGCTCCCGGTCCCGGGGCCTGCCGACGGCGGTGCCCGAGCGGACCCTGCCGCCCCGGGTCGTCATCCTGGCGGTCGTGTGCCTGCTGGCCTTCGTCGTCATCTTCACCTCCCTGCGCGCCTACCTGTCCCAGCAGGCCCAGTACGACGCCGTCGTCGACAGGATCAAGGAGGCCTCCGACACCTCCACCACCCTGGAGAACGAGTTGGCCCAGTGGAAGGACGACACCTACGTGCGCTCCCAGGTCCGCGAGCGCCTCGGCTACGTCATGCCCGGCGACACCAGCTACGTCGTCGTCGGCGCCGACTCCATGAAGGAGACCGAAGCCAGTGGTGGGGCCACCCCGGGCTCCCAGGACGCCCCCTGGTACAAGGAGCTCCGGGACTCCTCGCGGGCCGCCGGCCAGGCCGAGAGCACCGCCCCGGCAGGAGCGAAGGACGGGGCGGACGGCAAGACCCTCAACCCCGCCCAGAAGGATCTGCCGACCGGAGAGCCCAGCCAGGCACCCACCGATCCGCCCAAGACCACGCCGAAACCGGCCGCCACCCCGCAGACGAAGGAGACCCCGTGAGCCCCACGCCCCAGACGCAGGAGCCGGTGTCGTCAGCCGACCTCGAGGCCCTGGCCGAGCAGCTGGGGAGAGTGCCGCGCGGAGTCGTCGCCATCGCGGCCCGCTGCGTGTGCGGTCGCCCCACCGTGGTACGCACCGCCCCGCGTCTCGACGATGGAACCCCCTTCCCAACCAGCTACTACCTCACCCACCCGGCCGCCGTGAAGGGCTGCTCCACCCTGGAGGCCGAGCACCTCATGGAGACCTTCAACGCGGACCTGGCTGCCGACGCCGAGCTGGCCGCCGCCTACGCCTCCGCCCACGCCGACTACCTGGCCCGCCGCGCCGAGCTCGGGCAGGTCCCCGAGATCGAGGGTGTCTCCGCCGGCGGCATGCCCACGCGCGTCAAGTGCCTCCACGCCCTGCTCGGGCACACCCTGGCCGCCGGAGCCGGCGTCAACCCCATCGGCGACCGCACGCTGGAGGCCCTGCGCGAGCGCGAACTGTGGGATCCTGAGCGCTGCTCCTGCTGAGCGGCAGGGACGCCCTGCTCCTTCCCTTCCCGACCGAGCCCAGGAGGCCGCCGCTATGACCCGCGTCGCCGCAATCGACTGCGGCACCAACACCATCCGCCTCCTCATCGCCGAGGCCGACCGCGACGACTTCGGGCGCCCCCGCCTGGAGGTGCTGCGCCGCCGCAACGAGATCGTGCGCCTGGGTCAGGGCGTGGACCGCACCGGCCTGCTCGACCCCGAGGCCCTGGAGCGCACCCTGGCCGCCGTGGCCTCCTACGCCGCCGACTGCGCCGAGCTGGGCGTCGCCCCCGGGGGCGACGTGCGGCGCTTCGTGGCCACCTCCGCCACCCGCGATGCCCGCAACCGCGAGGACTTCGTGGCCGGGGTCAGGCGCCTGCTGGGCATTGATCCTGAGGTCGTCAGCGGCCAGGAGGAGGCCCGGCTGTCCTTCACCGGCTCGCTGCTGGGCGCCGGTGAAGACGAGGGCACGCCGGAGTCGGGGGAGCGCGCGCCCGCGCCGCGGCTCGTCGTCGACCTCGGGGGCGGCTCCACCGAGCTGGTCCTGGGCGTGGATGAGCCCAGCGCCGCCATCAGCCTGGACACCGGCAGTGTGCGCATCACCGAGCGCTTCCTGGCGGGCGGCGTCACCCCCGAGGCCGAGGCCGCTGCCCGGGCCGAAGTACGTGGCCTGCTTGATGAGGCCGAGCGGGTCGTCGACCTGTCCGCCCCGGGGAGGCTGGTCGGCCTGGCCGGCACCATCACCACCGTCACCGCCCACGCCCTGGACCTTCAGGCCTTCGACCCGCAGGCCCTGAACGGCGCCGAGCTGAGCCCACAGGCGGTCCTGGTCTCCTGCGAGGCGATCATCCACTCCACGCCCGAGCAGCGCGCCTCCTGGGGCTACCTGGCTCCCGGCCGTCGCGACGTCATCGCCGCCGGCGCCCTCGTGTGGAGCGAGGTCGTCACCCGCGTCATGGAGCGGACCACCGCCGCCGGGCGCCCGTTGCAGAGGGTCACCACCAGCCTCTACGACATCCTCGACGGCATCGCCCTGTCACTCGTGCCCGAGCCGGGGCCGGCCGAAGGGGCCCCGGCGTGAGCGTGACGCCGCTGACCTGGGGCGGACGCAGCATCCCCGGCCCCGGCGGCCTGCCCGCGGTGGCCGTCTCCCTGACCGGGCCGAGCCTCGCCCAGGCGTGGACCCAGGCATGCAGCGCCATCGACGCCGGTGCTGACGTCCTCGAGCTGCGCGTGGACTTACTTGAGGATGCCTGTGCCCTGGCCACCCCCGCCCCACTGGATGCGGCCACGGCTGCCGCCCAGGTCCTGGAGTGCCTGCGGGGACTGGGGGAGGCCATCGACGCCACCGACGGCGCTGATGCCGGAGCCCCGGTGCTGCTCACCTGCCGCACCGCCGCCGAGGGGGGCCGGGCCCAGCTGGACGACACTGCCTACGGCTCCCTCCTGCGCTCCGTCCTCGACGGGCTCGCCGACTGGACGCCCGAGCGCCGCCCGGCCGCCATCGACGTCGAGGTTCAGCGCGGATGCCTGCCTCAGGTCTGCGCGCAGGCCCACGCACTGGGCATCGACGTCGTCGCCTCCTTCCACGACTTCGAGGCCACCCCCACCGATGAGGCCCTCGCTGAGGTCCTGGCCCGCATGGCCCGCGAGGGCGCGGACCTGGCCAAGATCGCCGTGTGGCCCACCGGTGCCGATGATGTTGCCCGCCTCCTGGGCGTGTGCGCGCGGGCCACGGCGGGCGCGGGGGAGGGCACCGGCCTGGGGGTGCCCGTGGCCGCCATGTCCATGGGGGCGCTCGGGGCGGTCAGCCGCGTTGCGCCGGCCTTCGGGTCGGCGCTGACCTTCGCCGTCGTCCCCGACGAGCAGGGACAGGCCCGGGCATCCGCACCCGGCCAGCTCCCGATCCAGGACGTGCGCCGCTGCCTGGAGCTCCTGCGGGCCTGAACGATGTCCGCACCCGCGCGTTCGTAGGGTAGCCCGTGCGTTCGAGGGGTAGAGGGTACGATCCCGGCACCTACAGTACGAACGCGCGGAGCCGGCGGGTTCCGGGCCGTTGTCCTGGGGATGATCCCAGTTCCTCACCCGTTGAGTGCCCACATGGCCGGGGCATGGGGACAAGTGCCCGCCTCCGGCCGCAGTGAGCATGGGCCTCCGGCTGCACGGCGCGAGTAGTCTTCGCTGCACCCGCGGTGTCTTGCGACGGGTCTGGTCGCAGGCGGGAGCGGGAACGAAGGAGGGTGGGCATGGCCGAGTACGGGCGGCGCGGTGTCGTCGGCATGGGGCTCGCCGGCGGGGCGGCACTGGCGCTGGGCGGATGCGCCCCAGCGCAGGAGGACCAGTCGCGGCCGGGGGCGACGCCGACGTCGGATGGCCGTTTCGAGAGCTTTACCGAGTACGTCCCCGTGACGCTGGAGATCCGTACCGATCTGGGACGCCTCGACAGACGCATGCCGGGCGTCACCATCTCCTCGGCCCACTGGGTCATGCAGTACCAGCAGGAGCAACGCGAGGTCCTGCCTCCGCAGGACCGCCCGATATGGATACACGGGGTGATGACGCTCGATCCCGCCGGCAGCCAGGCCCTGGCCGAGGCCTCAACCGGAAAAGCCGATCCGCTCCCCGGTATCTACCCCGACCTGCGCCAGTACGTCCCCGAGGGCAAGGTCTTCACCGCGGTCCCGAAGGAGAAGGCCGATGCGATCCTCGACATCGAGCACATGATGGAGGATGACCCGAGTCGTTTCAATTCTCCCCACTTCGAGACCGAGCGGGTCGCCATCTGCGCTGACGCCAACCTCCTGATCTTCACCGCGACGGAATGGCATACGTGACGGGGCTGAGCTGCTGCAGGCCCGCGGCCCGCGCGGTCGTGGGGTAGGTCGCGAGGTCGTGCCTTCAACCCTCTGTGTTGTCTCATGACTTCTGAGAGTTTCGGATGTCATGACATCTGAGACACTGGTGGGGTGGGTTGCCTGGGGTTATGGGTAACTCGATTTCGCCGTCTCGTCGTGAGCAGGTCATAGGTTTTGACTCCAGGACCAGTGGGATGAGCGTGGAGGAGTTCTGCGCTCAGGTGGGTATCTCGCGGGCCTCGTTCTACCGGATACGCCGACGCGCTGAGCACGAGGGCCTGGCTGCCGCGCTGACGGCGCGTTCACGGGCCCCGCGCCACCCGGCGCGGGTGTGGGACCAGGGCACTGATGAGCGCATCGCCCAGGTTCGCGCCGACCTGCTCGCCGCCGGCCGGGAGGCGGGTCCGGCCTCGGTGTGGTGGGTGATGAGCCAGGGCGCCAGCGTTCCGGCTCCCTCGCGCGCGACGATCGCCCGCAGCCTACGCAGAGCCGGCCTGGTGGTCCCCGCCCCGCGCAAGCGGCCCAGGACGTCGTACAAGCGCTTCACCCGCAGCGCGGCCAACGAGCTGTGGCAGATCGACGGCTTCCAATGGCACCTGGAGGACCGTCTGGTGACCGTCTACCAGGTCGTTGACGACTGCTCGCGGGTCATCACCGCCCTGAGGGCCTGCTGGGGCGGTGAGAGCGTGGCAGGCGCCCGCATGGTCCTTGAGGAGGCCTTCGCCACCTGGGGGCGTCCGGCGGCGATCCTGTCGGACAACGCGCTGGCGTTCAACACCAGCCGTATCACTGGCCCGGGAGCCACCGAGAAGTGGCTGGCATCCCTGGGGGTGCGTCCCATCAGCGGGCGGGTGGGCCACCCTCAGACCCAGGGCAAGGTCGAGCGCTCCCACCAGCCGGCAGCCGCCTGGCTGCGCGCCCACCCGGCCAGCACCCTTGAGGAGCTCAACGCCGAGCTGGACCGCTTCACCAGCTACTACAACACCGAGCGCCAGCACCAGGGCCACGGCGTCGCACTGACCCCGCTGAGGGTATGGGCTCAGACCCCCAGGGCGCTGGCCAGCCCAGCCCCCATCGACCTGGAGCGCCTACCAGCCGGTGGCGGCCCCATCAGCCTGCCCGACCCCGCCGATCCCGACCAGGCCGTGGACCGCGCCCGACGCACCGTGATGTCCAACGGGTGCGTGTCCTACAAGGACCGTGCACTGTCACTGGGCCAGACCATGCGCGGCGTCGAGGTCACCCTGATCGAGTACACCACGCGCCTGGACCTCTACGACCCCGACGGGCGCCGCTTCGTGTCCCTGCCCTGGCCCCAACCCACCCAGAGGCAGCAAGGCAACCGCTCCACCATCGACACCAAGAAACCGCCCTACCGACTCATCCCGCTACCACCCCGACGCCCCCGAACGTCTCACAGGTCATAACCCCCACCGGTGTCTCAGAAGTCATGACACTCAAACGTCTCAGAAGTCATGACACTCAAATGTCTCAGAAGTGAGGAGACAGCACAGTGCCTTCAACCCTCGACCGCGCGACCTAAGGATCGACCGCGCGAGCCGGTTCGGCTTTGCTGAGGCTCGTCGCATGCGCCCGGCGGGTCGGCGGTGTCCATGGTGCTGACATTGAACGCGCACCGGTGTCGTACACCGAGAAGAAACCGCAGTATTCCAACGATCCTCGCTGGCCGTTTCGGCGGCTGGCTCGTTAATGTCAGCGCTGTGGACACTGGGCTGTCGGCCCGCTCCCACCCCGAGTCGGCCTACTCCACGAGGGTGGGGAACCACTAGCCAAGGGTTGTGCATACTGCACGAACCCCCGACCCCCGTGGAGTACCCCCGACCCTCCTCCAGTAGCCCCCGACCCTCGTGCATCGCGTCCAGACGACGACGGGAGCCATCCGGGTGCCGACCGGCCCTGCCAGGTGGGGCGCCTCACCGGCTGTGCGGCTGTTCGCCCGCCTCACCCATGCCGTAGTCTTGCCCACGTTGCCCCGGCGAGGGACGCGCCAACACGGCGCGCATCCGTGATCGACGTGGTGGTACCTGGCGGTACTGCGCGTCGTCGCGCCCAGCCGGACCACCATCAGCCGCGGGGCACCGGGCCCCGCCTCATCCGCAAGGAGAGCCACATGGCCAACAACGCCATCACCCTCAAGGCCCAGGACCGCACCGAGTTCGGCAAGGGCTCGGCCCGCCAGGCCCGCCGCGCCGGCCAGGTCCCCGCCGTCGTCTACGGCCACGGCACCGAGCCCCGCCACCTCCTGCTCGAGGAGCACGCCACCCGCCTGGCCCTGCGCAGCAACGACAACGCCCTGGTCGAGCTGGACATCGCCGGCGGCGAGACCCTCCTGGCCCTGGCCAAGGACGTGCAGCGTCACCCCATCCGCCCCGGCGTGCAGCACGTCGACTTCCTCCTGGTGGACCGCAACGAGCGTGTCGACGTCGAGGTCCCGGTCACCGTCATCGGTGAGGCCGCCCCCGGCACCATCCACATGATCGAGGCCGCCACCGTCTTGGTCTCCGCCCCGGCCGTCTCCGTGCCCGAGGCCATCGAGGTCGATGTCACCGGCGTCGCCGCCGGCACCGTCCTGACCCTTGCCGACATCGCCCTGCCCAAGGGCGTCGAGGCCGTCGCCGACGCCGAGACCGCCGTGGTCAACGTGGCCAACGAGCACGCCGTCGCCTCCGAGGTCTCCGAGGAGGCCCCCGCTGAGGGCGACGCCGAGGCCGAGGCCGAGTGAATCGCGCGTGATTGACATGCCCAGCCATGACGACGCGCCGGCAGACGCCTCCCGCACCACCCGTGCCGCCCGCGCCGGGCTTACCCCGGGGTGGGGCGCATGAGTGAGGCCTGGCTCGTCGTCGGGCTGGGGAACCCCGGGACCCGGTACGCCCGCAACCGCCACAACGTCGGCTACATGGTGCTTGACGTCCTGGCCGAGCGCACCGGGTCCCGGTTCTCCCAGCACAAGAAGGCTCGCGCCCGCGTGGCCGAGGGCAGGCTGGGCATGATGCCCGGCGGAGCCCCCGGCCCCCGCGTCATCCTGGCCGAGCCCTCGGTGCTCATGAACCTCTCCGGCGGCCCCGTGGCCGGGCTCGTCTCCTACTACGGGATCGACCCCGCCAGCCGCCTGCTCGTCATCCACGACGAGCTCGACCTGCCCGCCCACGAGCTGCGCCTCAAGCGCGGCGGCGGCGAAGGCGGTCACAACGGCCTGCGCTCCATCAGTAAGTCCATCTCCACCAAGGACTACGCGCGCCTGCGGGTAGGCATTGGCCGCCCGCCGGGCCGCCAGGACCCCTCCGACTTCGTCCTGTCCGACTTCCCCGGCCGCGAGCGAGCCGACCTCGGCGTCACCCTGGAGCAGGCCGCCGACGCCGTCGAGCAGGTCGTCACTCTCGGTTTCGACGACGCCCAGCAGCGCCTCCACGCTCCCCGCTGACGTGCGGTCCCTCAGGCCATGAGGCCGGTCTCGTAGGCGACGACGACGGCCTGGACCCGGTCGCGCACATCGAGCTTGGCGAGCACGTTGCCCACGTGGGTCTTGACAGTGGTGGCCGAGACGACGAGGTGCGCGGCGATCTCCGCGTTCGACATGCCCTGACTCATGAGCACGAGGATCTCCTTCTCGCGCGGGGTCAGTGACTCGATCCGCGGATCGCAGGAGGACTGCTCCGGCGCCTCCGAGCTCGGCAGGGAGGCGGCGAACATCTCCAGCATCCGCTGGGTGATGCGCGGCGAGACGACCGCCTCCCCTGAGGCCACGGTGCGGATCGCCTCAGCGAGCTCGGTGGGCCGGGTGTCCTTGAGCAGGAAACCGGAGGCTCCGGCGCGCAGCCCGGCGAAGGCGTACTCGTCCAGGTCGAAGGTGGTCAGGATGAGTACGCGCGTGCCCGGGCACTCCTGGGCGATGCGCTCGGTGGCCTCGATGCCGTTCATGCCCGGCATGCGCACGTCCATGAGGATGACGTCGGGGTGCAGGGCCCTGGCCTGGGCCAGGGCGGAGGTGCCGTCGGAGGCCTCGCCGACGACGGTGATGTCCTCCTCGGCCTCCAGCACCATGCGGAAGCCCATGCGCATGAGCGCCTGGTCGTCGGCGAGCACGACGCTGACCGGGCCGCGGACCTCGCCGGGGTGCTCCGACCCTCCAGGCTGGAGAGGATCGCCGCTCACAGGGGCGTCTGCCATGAGAAAGTCCCTTCGTCATGCTCGTCCCAGCGCAGGACCGCGCGGACTCGCCAACCCGTGGGAGTCGGGCCGGCCTGTACGGTCCCACCATAGACCGATGCGCGTTCACGCATGCCGATCAGCCCCTTGCCGGATCCGTGCATCGGGCGCGTGCCGGGGGCGGCGTCGTTGTCCACGGTGAGGACCACGGTGCCGATGTGCCGCTCGACGTCGACGCTGACGGCCGGCGTCGTGGGCGCGTAGCGCAGCACGTTGGTCAGGGCCTCCTGGGCGATGCGGAACACGGTGAGCTGGAGGGCCTTGTCCTCCGGGAGCGCCGCGCCCACCCACCGGTAGGTGACGGGCACTCCTGCTGCCTCGAAGCGTTTGACGAGCTCGGTGATGTCGGCCTGCTCGGGGGAGGGAGCCAGGGGCAGGTCGCCGCGGGAGCGGTCGCCCGCACCGTTGGTGGCCTGCTGGCGCAGGTTGGCGATGGGGGCGCTGGGCTCGACCGGCGTCACCGTCCCCAGGGGGGCGAACTCGGGCACCGGCAGGTCGCGGACCTCGTGCTGGTGGGCCGACGACGAGGAGCCCTCTGAGGGGGCTGAGGGCTCCGGGGACTGCGCACTCCTGCCCGTCAGGTTCCAGCGGGGGCGGCCGGCGGGGTCGGGCTGGTCGGAGAGTGGCGCCGCGCTGTCAACACCGGCTGAGGAGGCAGGTCCCGATGATGCCTCCGAGGCGGTGGCCTGCCCCGCGGCGACTGAGGGGTCCTCTCGCAGGACCCCCACCAGGCGGCGGGTGTCGGCCAGGGCACTGCGTCCGGCCTCGGCCAGGGTCTCCATGGCCTGCTTGGCCGTGGCCGGGTTGCGCTCCACGGTGGCGGCGGCGCCGTCGGCCATGGTGATCATGACGGCCAGGGAATGGGCGACGACGTCGTGCATCTCCCGGGCGATGCGACTGCGCTCCTCAGCGGCCGCCAGCAGCGCCGCCTGCTCACTGGCCAGAGCCATTCGGGTCGAGCGCAGCTCCATGGCCTTGAGCCGCAGGCGGGCGGAGCGGGCGTTGAAGCCGACCAGGATGCCGACCAGGATGAAGAGAACGAGGATGACGGTGGTGCGCAGGAGCTCCCCAACCGTCATGCTGGGAGTCGTCAGGCTGAGGTCCGCCGTGAGAACCGCCAGGGAGATGGCCCCCGCGGTCCATGCAGCGGCCGGCCTGCGGTGCGAGGCGATGGTGCCCAGGGCGAAGGGGAGTGACATCAGCCCCATACCACTGACGCCGAGGGTCGCGTACAGCTGCTGCTCCGTCGTGAAGTGGAAGAACCGCAGGACTGCGAACTGATAGACCTCCGGGATCAGGAGGATGGCGGCCCAGCTCCACACGGGGCAGCGCCGACGAAGTGCCAGCGCAATTCCCAACAGCGCGATCGCGATCAAGGCCAGGGGCAGGATGGGGTAGGTCTTCACCGGGCTACTCGGCCGCAGGAGAAAAGCGATACCCGTGACGAGGGTGTAGACGATGACGCCGGCGGCGATGGAGATGTCGACGATCATCGGGTGGCGGTGGTACCACGAGCGGATCGTGCGCAGCAGTCCCCGTGGCTCGGGCGCGAGCTCCAGGTCGTCCTCATCGGGCATGGTGGTGCTGCGGCCGGGCTGAGGGGGTGGCAGCTGGCTGGACATAGGAATCAGTGTGTCATTCCAAGGGGTCGTGATCGACGCTGACGTGTGCGGTTGAGGGACCCGCTTGCGACGATGAGGGCTCTTCCCTCCCTGGTCGGAGGCGGGGATCGCCGGGCCGGGGGAGGGCGTCGCGGGCAGGGAACGGATGAGGGTCCGTAGAAGTGCGGGGTCGGTCAGGGGCGCGGGGGCTGACATGGGTATCACCTCCGGGCTGACTGCGGGGGAGTGTCCCGCTCAGGCGTCGCGTCGGGAGAAGACGAACCAGGCGGCGATGAGCGGGACGAGCGCCCAGGCGGCGAAGACCGCGATGGCCTGGCCGTGGGTGAGGAACTGAGCACCCTGCCCGCCCCACTCGGTGGTGCGCTGGAACGGGTCGGAGACGGCCTGGGCGACGGTGCTGGGCAGGCAACCGATGATCTTGAAGACCCAATCCCACTTGCTGGCCGCGAGCTGGAGGGGAGCGGTGATGATGAACAGGAGGGAGACGATCACGGTGACAGTGCCGGCGGTGGAGCGCAGCAGGAAGCCGAGCCCCAGAGCCATGAGTGCGATGACGGCGAAGACCAGGCCCGAGCCCCAGATGTGACCGGCGTAGTGCGAGTCGGTGAGGGAACCGGCGTGCTCGCCGATGAAGGGCTTGGAGATCGCCCAGGAAAGGAACACGGACAGGCTTCCCAGGAGGAAGGAGACGACGGCCAAGACCACTGCCTTGGCCAGCAGGAGCTGCCCGCGCCTGGGGACGGCGGCCAGGGAGGAGCGGATCTGACCGGAGGAGTACTCCCCGGTGATGATGAGGGCTCCCAGGACCGCGACCACGACCTGCCCGAACGTCAGACCGGAGGTAATGAAGTCCTTGGCCACGTCCTGGTACTGCTCGGAGCGTCCGAAGGCGGCGGTGAGGCCAGCGCCGAACAGAACGGTCAGGGTGATGGTGATGAAGGAGGTGATCCAGGACGAGCGCAGGGACCAGAACTTGATCCACTCCGCGCGCACGGAACGCAGGAGAGTCTGGCGGCCCTGAATGTGTGGGCCGGCTGGGCGCGGGGCTCGACCTGCAGGGGCGGTCCCGACGGCGCTGCGTGCCGGTGCGGGGCCTGCGGGAGCGGCGGAGGCGTGTGCTGGAATGTGGCTACTCATGGCTGGACCTTCTGGAGTGAGACGAATGGAGCGGTTGATGGCGAGCGCGGCGCGCTGAGGGCTCGGGCCTCAGCCCCGGGCAGAGGCCTGCGGCACGGCCTGTGGCACGGCCTGCTGCACCTGGTTCTGGGAGGTGGGATCGGCGCGGTACTCCACGGAGTCGCTGGTCAGAGTCATGTAGGCCTCTTCGAGGCTGGCGCGGATGGTGGTGAGCTCGTGCAGGACGATGCCGCCCTGGGCGGCCAGCTCGCCGATGGTGGCGGCGGTGGTCGCGGTGGTCTCCAGGACGTTGGGGGCCACGGGCCGGGCGGCCAGGTTGCGGGAGGCCATGAGCTCGGCGAGCTCGGTGGCCTGAGGGGAGGCCACGCGCACCCGATCGGTGGTGGCCGAGGCGATGACGTCGTCGACCGGGCCGGCCGTGAGGATCCGGCCGCGGCCGATGACCAGGAGGTGGTCGGCGGTCTGGGCCATCTCGCTCATGAGGTGGGAGGAGATGAACACGGTGCGGCCCTCGCCGGCCAGGCGGCGGCAGGTCTCACGCACCCACTTGACCCCTTCGGGGTCCAGGCCGTTGACGGGCTCGTCGAACAGGAGCACACCGGGGTCGCCCAGCAGGGCTGCCGCGATGCCCAGGCGCTGGCCCATGCCCAGGGAGAAGCCCTTGACGCGCTTCTTGGCCACCGAGGTCAGGCCAGTGATGTCGAGGACCTCATCGACCCGCTTGGCGGGGATGCCGTTGGAGGCGGCCAGCTGGCGCAGGTGGTTGCGGGCGCTGCGCGAGCCGTGCAGGCCCTTGGCGTCCAGCAGGGCGCCGACCTCGCACAGGGGGGCCGACAGCTGCCGGTAGGGGCGCCCGTTGATGGCGACCTTGCCGCTGGTGGGCTTGTCCAGGCCCATGATCATGCGCATCGTGGTGGACTTGCCCGCCCCGTTGGGACCCAGGAAGCCGGTGACGGTGCCGGGTTCGACGGTGAAGGAGATGTTGTCCACCGCGGTCTTCTTGCCGTAGCGCTTGGTGAGATTGACTGCCTCGATCATGATGTTCTCTCTTCCACGTGGGCCTCTGGCCAGGGGGTGGATGGATCTCCGTGGTTCCTCCAGGGGGCTGCTCCCACGGAGCAACCGGATGGCTCCAGCCTAGGAAAGCGCCGTCGTCGGCGAATCGGCCGAGGTGACGAACCCGGGTTCGGCCGGGGTGGGTCCGTCAGGGGGAGGAGGGTCCTCCTGGAGGATGAGAACCGATCGGTCGATGTGACGCCGTAGGGCGTCGAGGAGACGGCGGCACTTGGTGCGCGAGTGGGGATCTCTCCCCACATGGCTACGTTGTGAGGGAAATAGGTTCCCCTGACCAGGCGGGGGCTGCGCATAATATGCGCAGTTTCCGGTGCCGGTCCGTGGCGGCCGGACCGGACTGCGAGCGGCGGCCTCTCCGGGCCGACGGTCCCAGCCCCCTCAGAGAGGATGAGAGGAACATGTCCAATCCCTTCTTCAGCCGAAGCACCGCCTTCAAGGAAGGCGGCCATGCGCCTGGGACCGCCCCGGCCCAGACGCCCAACGGCTACCCCACCATGCCCGGCTACCAGGCCGGCCAGTACGGCCAGCAGGCAAGCGGCTACGGCCAGCAGTACGGTCAGGCCGCCGGCCAGTACGGCAACCAGTACGGTCAGCAGGTGGCCGGCTACGGCCAGGTGACTCCCGAGCAGATGGCCGGCCTGGAGACCCAGTACCAGGCGCCGTCGGCCACCAACGCGGACATGCGCCGCATGACCTACGACGACGTCATCATCCGCACTGCCGGCATGTTCGCCGTCATCCTGGCCATGGGCGCCCTGACCTGGAGCCTGGTGACCAATGAGGCGACTTTCGGTATGGGCGCCGCGGCGGTGCTCGCCGGCGTCATCGGCAGCATCGTCCTCGGTCTGGTCAACAGCTTCAAGCGGGAGCCCTCCCCGGCCCTCATCCTGGCCTACGCGGCCTTCGAGGGGCTGATGCTGGGTGGCGTCTCCGGCGTCATGGAGGCCCGCTACGAGGGGATCGTCGTCCAGGCCGTGCTCGCGACGCTGGCCACCTTCGGCGCCATGCTCGCGGCCTACTCCTATGGCGGCTTCCGGGTCCAGGGCAGGTTCCGTCGAGTGGTGGTCGTGGCCACCTTCGGCTACATGATCTTCAGCCTCATCAACTTCGTCCTCATGGTGACCGGCGCCACTACTGGCGCCTGGGGCCTGCGCTCCCTGACCATCATGGGGATTCCGCTGGGAGTCCCGCTGGGAATCCTCGCGGTCATCCTGGCCTCCTTCTTCCTGGCGATCGACTTCGAGTCCATTGAGAACGGGGTCCGCAACGGGCTGCCCCGGCGCTACGCCTGGGCGGGGGCCTTCGGCCTGGTCGTCACCCTCGTGTGGCTCTACGTGGAGTTCCTCCGCCTGCTGAGCTACTTCCGCGACTGAGCGCACGGCGCGGGGCCGGGCCCGGTTCGCCCGGTCCGGCCTGACACCACCACCTCGGCTGGGGCCGGGACGCATGTGATGCGTTCCGGCCCCAGTTGCATGCTCGCCCACCCGGCGGTGCCGCCCCGGCTGCTGTCCGCCCCGGTCACCGGGTTCGCGCTGGGCCGAGGCCCGCTGCGGCGTCGAACCGGGGGCCTCACGTAGGCTCGCCGCATGATCAACACCAACATGCCCTCCGTCGAGGGCGCCAAGGGCACGAAGCCCACGCTCACCTTCCCCGGGACCGAGGCCCCCGAGGGGCTCCAGGTCCAGGTGCTCGACGCCGGCGACGGCCAGGTGGTCGAGGCCGGCGACACGATCGTGGCCAACTACCTGGGCCAGATCTGGGGCGGCGACGTCTTCGACAACTCCTACGACCGCGGCCAGCCGCTGAACTTCCAGGTCGGCGTCGGCATGGTCATCCGCGGCTGGGACGACGGCCTCGTGGGCCAGCGCGTCGGCTCGCGCCTGCTGCTGTCCATCCCCTCCGAGCTCGGCTACGGCGACCGCGGCGTCCCGCAGGCCGGCATCCGCGGCGGCGACACCCTCGTCTTCGTCACGGAGATCCTCGGCGTCATGTGAGCCAGGCCCACTGAGCCACTGACCGCGCGTTCGCACGGTAGGTGCCCAGGACCGCACCCTGACAGTGCGTCCCGGAGCCCTGCTGTGCGAACGCGCGTCTGCTTCCGTGACGCAAGCCCGGTGTTCCGCAAATCGTGGTGGTGAGCGTGGCCCTCCTCGGGAGCGGGACGACGGCCCGAGACCGCGCCGGGGGTGGTCTTGGCGCGTCTCAGTGCGTCTCAGCGCGTCTCAGGGACAGGAAGCGAAGCGGCGCCCGGAGCCAACGAGGGCTACGCTATGGCAACACGGCGTCGTGAAGCGCTGGCCACCCCCTGAGGCCGGCTCCTTACGACGCCGTTCCAGTCCGTCTGCCCGAGAAGGAATCGCTCATGCCGCAGTACCGCAGCGCCACCTCCACCCACGGCCGCAACATGGCGGGCGCCCGTGCACTGTGGCGTGCCACCGGCGTCAAGGACTCCGACTTCGGCAAACCGATCATCGCCATCGCGAACTCCTTCACCCAGTTCGTCCCCGGGCACGTGGGCCTGCGCGACGTCGGACGCCTCGTGGCCACCGAGATCGAGGCCGCCGGGGGCCTGGCCAAGGAGTTCAACACCATCGCCGTCGACGACGGCATCGCCATGGGCCACGACGGCATGCTCTACTCCCTGCCCAGTCGCGATCTCATCGCGGACTCCGTGGAGTACATGGTCAGCGCCCACTGCGCCGACGCCCTCGTGTGCATCTCCAACTGCGACAAGATCACCCCGGGCATGCTCATGGCCGCCATGCGCCTCAACATCCCGGCCATCTTCATCTCCGGCGGCCCCATGGAGTCGGGCAAGATGACCGCCGCCGACGGCACCACCCGCAAGCTCGACCTCATCGACGCCATGATGGACGCCGCCGACCCCACCGTCTCCGACGAGACCATCAGCGCCATCGAGCGCCTGGCCTGCCCCACCTGCGGCTCCTGCTCGGGCATGTTCACCGCCAACTCCATGAACTGCCTCACCGAGGCCCTCGGCCTGGCCCTGCCCATGAACGGCACCCTGCTGGCCACCCACGCGGACCGCGGCGAGCTCTTCAAGCGCGTCGGCCACCAGATCGTCGAGATCACCCGGGCCTACTACGAGCACGACGACGCCTCCGTCCTGCCGCGTTCCATCGCCACCAAGGCGGCCTTCGAGAACGCCATGAGCCTGGACATCGCCATGGGCGGCTCCACCAACACCGTCCTGCACCTGCTGGCCGCCGCCCAGGAGGCCGAGGTCGACTTCACCATGGCCGACATCGACCGCCTCTCGCGCAAGGTCCCCCACCTGGCCAAGGTCGCGCCCTCGACGAACCTCTACCACATCGAGGATGTCCACCGCGCCGGCGGCATCATCGGCATCCTCGGCGAGCTCGACCGCGGTGGCCTGCTGGAGACCACCACTTCCAACGTCCTGGGCACCACCCTGGGTGAGGAGCTCGCCGCCTACGACATCGCCCGCCCCGGCCCCGACGGCGTTCCCGGCTCCCAGGTCAGCGAGGAGATCCGCACCGGTTACCTCGCCGCCCCCGCCGGCGTGCGCACCACCGAGATGTTCTCCCAGGCCTCCCGCTGGGAGTCCCTCGACACCGACCGCGCTGCCGGCTGCATCCGCGACATCGAGCACGCCTACTCCGCCGACGGCGGCCTGGCCGTCCTCTTCGGCAACATTGCCGAGAAGGGCTGCATCGTCAAGACCGCCGGCGTGGACGAGTCGATCCTGACCTTCTCCGGGCCCGCCGTCGTCTTCGAGTCCCAGGAGGACGCCGTCGCCGGGATCCTCGGAAAGCAGGTGAAGTCCGGCGACGTCGTCATCATCAGCCACGAGGGACCGCGCGGCGGCCCCGGCATGCAGGAGATGCTCTACCCGACCACCTACATCAAGTCCATGCACCTGGGTAAGGAGTGCGCCCTGCTCACCGACGGGCGCTTCTCCGGGGGCACCTCCGGGCTCAGCATCGGCCACGTCTCCCCGGAGGCGGCAGCCGGGGGGCTCATCGGCCTGGTGCGCAGCGGCGACGTCATCGACATCGACATCCCGGGCCGCTCCATCTCCGTGCGCCTGAGCGAGGAGGAGATCGAGCGCCGCCGCGCCGAGGAGGAGGCCCGCGGCGAGGACGCCTGGACCCCGCACGTGGACCGCCCCCGCAAGGTCTCCGCAGCGCTGCGCGCCTACGCCATGCTCGCCACCAGCGCCGACCTGGGCGCCGTGCGCGACCTCAAGCGCCTCGGCATCAAGTAGCTCTCAGCGGCCGTCAGGGACGACCAGGGTTGACCAACTGCATATTTGAAAATCGTTGTCACTTGCACCTAGGGTTTGCGTGTGACAATCGTTCTCAGATCGCTGGTGGTGCGATCCGGCAGCACGACGTTGGTCAACGGCGTCGCCCTCCGCCTGGCCCCCGCAAGCCGGACCGCCCTGGTCGGCGCCTCCGGGGCGGGCAAGTCCCTCACCTGCGCCGCGCTCGCGGGTACCCTCCCGGCCTCCCTGGAGGTCGCCGGCTCCCTGACCGTTGAGCCCGACGTCGCCGACGCAGGCAGCGACCCGCGCGCGAGCTCCGACCAGGCGGACAGGGCAAGTGGCGTCAACCTGCTGGGTCTGCCCGCCGCCCGGCGCCCCCGGGGCAGCCGCATCGCGCTGGTCCCGCAGGACCACTCCACCGCCCTGCACCCGCTCATCGCGGTCGGCCGCCAGATCGCCCTGGCCTCCCAGGCGGCCGGACGCAGCCGGGACGAGGCAGATGAGCGAGCCACCGACTACCTCTACGCCGTCGGGCTCGACGAGTCCTTCGCCGACCGCGTCCCCGGGCGCCTCTCCGGAGGCCAGCGCCAACGCGTCAGCCTGGCCCTGGCCCTGGCCGCCGAACCCGCCCTCATCATCGCCGACGAGCCCACCACCGCCCTCGACGTCGTCGCCCGCGCCGAGATCCTCGGGCTCCTGAGCTCCCTGACCAGCCTGCCCCAGGCCCCCGCCCTGCTCCTCATCACCCACGACCTGCCCGCCGCCGCCATCTGCGAGAACATCGCCGTCCTCCACGACGGCGCCATCATCGAGTCGGGGCAGACCCGCTCCGTCCTGACCCGCCCCGAGCACCCGGTCACGGCCGCCATGTGCGAGGCCGGCGCCGAGGAAACCATCGACGGGGCCCTGGCCGCAGCGGGAGCCGCCGCATGAGCGGACTTGAGACCCGTGGCCTCAGGCGCTCCCACCCGGGGGCGGGCGGCGAGCGGCGAGAGGTGCTGCGCGGCGTGGACCTGCGCCTGGAGCCGGGGGAGAACGTGGCCCTCATCGGACGCTCAGGATGCGGCAAGACGACGCTGCTGCGCGCCCTGCTGCTGCTCGACTCCCCGGGGTCGGAAGACGCCGGCGAGATCCTGCTCGACGGCGAACCCGTGCGCCGAGGCGGAGCCCGAGCGCTGCGGGCCTTCCGGCGGGCTGTGCAGTACGTGCCCCAGGACGCCGCCGCCACCCTCCACCCGCGCCGCTCAGTGCTCGCGCAGGTGGCCACCCCGCTGCGCACCCTGGGGGTGGTGCGCGACCGTGAGGAGGCCACCAGTCGGGCCCGGCGGGTGCTGGAGAGCCTCGAGATTCGCCGCGAGATATGGGAGAGCCGGCCCCACGAGATCTCCGGCGGCCAGGCGCAGCGGGTCTCCATCGCCCGGGCCCTGGCCCTGTCCCCGCGCTACCTCCTGCTCGACGAGCCGGTCTCCGGGCTCGACCCCGCCCTGCGCCGCCAGACCCTCGACCTGCTCGCCGCCATCGAGGCCGACCCCGACGCCGCCACCAGCGATGAGCAGGAGCCCCCCGCCAAGTCCGGCGTGAGTGGCGAGCCGGAGCCCGCCCCAGCTGGTTCCGGCGCCGTGCCCGCCCCAGCTGGTTCCGGCGCCGTGCCCGCCCCAGCCCTGCTGGTGGTGTCGCACGACCTGGCCGCCGTCGCCCGCGTCTGCCAGCGGGCCCTGGTCATGGACGAGGGCTCCATCGTCGAGGACGCCCCCATGCGCCGCCTCCTCACTAAGCCCACGCACACGGCCACCCGCGCCCTGCGCGACGCCGTCCCCACCCTGCCGACCGCCGCCACCGACTGACGACCTCCCGACCGATGACACCCCGACCCAGGCCCGAAGGAGCACCCATGTCCCTGCCCGCCCCCGCCGTCACCCGCCGCCAGGTCCTCGCCGCCCTCGGCCTCGGAGCCGGAGCCGCCGCCATCGCCTCCTGCTCGCGCAGCTCCTCGGGCGACGGTCGCATCCGCCTGGCCATGTTCCATGCCCCCGAGGGCAAGCTCAACCCACTCACCGACGGCCTCAAGCTCACCCGGTGGTCCTGCGCCGAGAGCCTCACCACGCTCAACGCCGACGGCGATGCCGAGGAGCTGCTCGCCACCGCATGGAAGCGCGAGAGCGAGACCACCTGGCGACTCACCCTGCGCGAGGGCGTCACCTTCCACGACGGCACCGCCCTGAGCGCCGAGAACGTGGCCGCCGCCCTCACCTTCGCCGCCACCGCCGCCAAGCCGCCGCGCGTCCTGGACGGAGTCAAGCTCACCGCGAAGGCCGACGGCAAGGACCTCCTCCTGACCACCGCGGCCCCCGACCCCCTCATGCCGCAGCGCCTGTCCAGTCCCCAGCTCGTCATCCTGTCCCCGGCCGCCTACCCCAGTTCCGCCGACGGCGCCATCGACCCCGTCGGCCACGGCACCGGCGCCTTCATCCTCAAGCAGGCCAACGGCTCCTCCGGTGCCACCCTGGAACGCAACGACAAGTACTGGGGCACGAAGGCCACCGCCCCCGGCATCGACGTCACCTACGTTCCCGACGGCGCCGCCCGCGCCAACGCCCTGCGCACCGACACCGCTGACATCGTCGAGGCCGTCCCCGTCGCCCAGGTCGGCAACATCGACAAGAACCTTCTCCACGAGGTAGCCACCCCGCGCACCTCCACCCTCTACCTCAACACCCGCTCCGGCCCCTTCGCCGACCCCGCCCTGCGCGCCGCCGCCCGCAATGCCGTCGACCCCGCCGCCCTCATCAAGACCGTCTTCGAGGGCCACGCCGACTCCCCCGTCGGACTCCTGGGGCCGGCCGTGCCGTGGGCCGCCGAGCTGCGCGCCTGGAAGAAGGAGACCTACCCCGGAGCCTCGGGTGCGGCCGCCACCGGCAAGGTCCCCGGCGCCACCGCCGCCGGGACCGTCCCCGCCGGCACCGCCATCACCCTGGCCTCCTACACCGACCGCCCCGAGCTCGGAGAGATGGTCCCCCTCCTGGCCCAGCAGCTCGAGGCCGCCGGCTTCAAGGTCACCCAGGACGTGCGCGAGTACAACCAGATCGAGTCCGAGGCCCTGGCCGGCAAGTTCCACGCCGTCCTCGTGTCGCGCTCCACCGTCCTGGACTCCGGCGACGCCGTCGCCTACATGACCGCCGACTTCTCCTCCTCCGGCTCTTACTCCATGAGCGGCCTGCACGACGAGAAGGTCGACGCCGCCATCTCCCAGGCCGCCGCCACGCAGCCCGGCGACGAGCGCCACAAGGCCATCATGGCCGCCGAGCAGGCCATCCTCGCCTCCGGCGCCGCCATCCCGCTGGCCCACGAGCGCGTCATCCAGGGCGAGGCCGCCGGGGTCACCGGCGCCCAGCGCGACCCGGGCGAGCGCGCCCTCATCACCTCGGCCACGACCGTGAAGAAGTGAGCGGCGTGCTCACTCGGCTCGCCGGGTGCCTGCGAACGGGCGACCTCGTCACCGGCATCTCGCGCCTGCTCGCCCTGGCCTGCCTCGTGGGTCTGGTGGGCATGCTGCCATGGCTCTCGGGCAAGGACCCGGCCCTGACGATCCTGCGCGCCACCTCCTCCGACCGGGAGCCCACACCGGAGGTCCTGGCATCCATCCGCAAGAGCATCGGGATCGACGGCGGCCCCCTCCACGTCATCGGGCACTGGCTGGCCGGAGTGGCCCGCGGCGACCTGGGCCGCTCCTGGGTCTCGGGAGCCGACGTCGGCCCGGACGCCGTGGACGCCTTCGGAGTCTCCCTGAGCCTCATGGCCGCCGCGCTCGGCGTCGGAGTCATCGTGGCCGCCGCCCTGGTCCTGCCCGCCCTGCGCGACGGGCTGCGAGGGCGCCCCCGGCCCCGCGGCGGCGCCGCCTCCGCGGTCCTCATCTCCCTGCCCGAGTACCTCCTCGCCCCGATCCTCATGCTCGTCCTGGCCGTCTACCTCAGGATCCTGCCGCCCTTCGGGTGGGGCAGCCCCGAGAAGGTCATCATGCCGGCCCTCAGCCTGGGCCTGCCCACCGGCGGCTACCTCGGCGGACTCGTCTCCGACGCCGTCACCGCCACCTTCTCCGAACGGTGGGTGGCCACCTGGTCCACCGCCGGCATTCGCGGCCGACCCCTGGCAGGGGCCGTGCTGCGGCGGGCCCTGGCACCACTGACCGGGCAGGTGGCGCTCGTCGTCGTCGCCCTGACCGGCGGCGCGGTCGCCGTGGAGAAGATCTTCGCCATCCCCGGGCTGGGGCGCGAGCTCCTGGACGCCGCCTCCGCCCAGGACGTGCCGGCCCTCCAGGCCCAGATCCTGCTGCTGCTCGCCCTGGCGCTGACCACCGGCGTCATCGCCGGAGCGGTCCGACGCCTCCTCATGGGGCGGGCCGCTGGGGCGGGCGGACTCACAGCACCGCCCCCGGTGGAGCACCCGGGGCGGGCTGCCCGCGTCATCGCCGTCAGCGGTGCCGCCCTGCTGGCCCTCATGGTGGCCGTCGGGATCCGGCGCGACCCCTACGCCGTCGTCGCGGACAAGCTCGCACAGCCCAGCGCAGCCCTCCCGCTGGGCGCCGACTCGCTCGGGCGCGACGTGCTGGCACGGGTGGCTCACGGGGCCGTGTCCACGGTGAGCGGAGCCGTCATCGTCACGGTGGTCTGCTTCGTCATCGCCATCCTGGTGGGGCTGGCGCCGCGGGCGGCCACGGGGTTCATCGAGGTCGCCAACGCCGCCCCGCCGATCCTGGCCGGCCTCATCGTCGCCGGCGTCTCCGGGCCCAGCGCCACGGGCGCCGCCATCGCCGTGGCCGGCGTCGGCTGGGCGCCTCTGGCCTCCCACGCCGCCGGGCTCGTCGCCGAGAACCGGCAGCGCCCCGACGTCTTGCTCGCCCCGGTCCTGGGGGAGGGGCGGTTGCGGATCACCCTGACCCGGGTCCTGCCCGCCGTCGTCGGCCCCCTGGCGCGCCACGCGGCCCTGAGGCTGCCCGGCAAGGCCCTGGCCCTGGCCGCCCTGGGATTCCTCGGCCTGGGCGCCCAGAGCCCCGCACCGGAGTGGGGGCTGGTCCTGTCCGACGCGCTGCCCTACATCGAACGGGCCCCCTGGGCCGTGGCCACGCCCGCCGCCGCCCTCGTGGTCCTGTCGATCACATCGGTCGCCGCCTCCCGTAGCATGCGGCGCTGAGACCGCGGGGACCGCTGGAACCGTTGAGCCCGCTGAGGCCCGGTGGCAGCGGCCCGGCTCTGGCCCGGGCCGGGCGCGAGGGCTGCGCCGTCGGGCACAGACGATGAGGCGGGCGCCAACCGCGCAATGGGTTGGCGCCCGCCTCATCGGTGGACCGGTGCCTCAGCCCTCCAGGGCGTGGAGGCGGTCGATCGGGGTGGAGACGGCCTCGCGGGCGCGCACCACGGCCTCCTCATCGGGGGCGTCGTAGAAGCACAGGCACTTGACCGTGTCCTCACGCACGTAGGTGCGCAGGAAGCTCACCTCCGGCACCTGGGCGTACTTGGGGGAGTTGGCCTTCTTGCGCGCCAGGTAGGTCTCCATGGAGATCTCCTCGGGGATGTCCCACTCCACGAGGTAGTCGGCCTTGCGGGCCAGGGCTCGCACGTCCTCCAGCTCGGCGCCCACGAGGCGGACCTCGTCGGGGCCGGTGACCTCGGCGTCGGCCGCAGCGGACCGGACGGCCTCGGTCAGGCCGGTGACGTCGTCGGAGTCGAGCTCGACGATGGTGAAGATGCGTTCGTGACTGGCGGTGACCTGCGACTCCAGGACGGAGGCGCCGGCGGCCTCAACGGCCTGGGAGACCTGCGCGATGAGGGCCTCGGCGGCCTCGCGTGACGGGGTGGTGGGGACGAGCTCGAAGAGCTGGAGCGACATGGCGGCTCCTTTCCGTAGGGTGTGCGTACCAACCTTGCGGTCCGTCCGAATTATTCCCGCCGGCTCCGGTGAACTGAGGACGTGCTCGCTCTGCGGACACATCGTACGGCGCAGTATCGTGAGACCCGATGAGGAGGTGGGGGCATGACGTGTATTAGGCGGCGACGTGAATCCCGAGAGTTCCGCCGAGGGCGTGAGCGATACGTGCGAGCATGACGCCACCGGGTGCTTGAGCGCCGTTTTCAATCGCTGAGATGACGGACTGACGTGTTCCTGCGCGTCGGGCCAGTTCTGTCTGGGAGATTCCTGCGGCCGCACGCGCGTTGTAAACCAGCTCGGCAAGTTGGAGGCGGGCCTCGGTCTCGATGGCAGCCCGGTTGTACTCGGCTCGCTCGGCCTCGGTCATGGCGGCCAGCGACTCCTGCCTGAGCTGCTCCCACGAGGTGGTGACGGTGGAGCTGTTCGCGGCGGTGCTCATGATCTTCTCCCGTTCTTCTCTTCAGCGTGCCGACTGGCCTCGTGAGCGGCTTGCGCTCGCCTGGCGCGCAGGACCTCGGTTCGCTCGTTCTGACGTTGCTTGCGGAACGTTGTGAGAGTGACGACTCGGCGGTCCGGGTCGAACACGTACGTGATTCGGCGGTTGACGTTCTCGCAGGGGAACCGCAGTTCATGTAGCCCGTCGCCGAGTGGTCGGGAGTGTGGCATACGGAGCATATTGCCCTGCAGGGCAAGCCGTTCGAGGACCCGGTCTATCGAGGCCTTGCCGGTGGGAGTCAGTCCCGCGTACCAGATGCGCACCTCCTCGGAGAACTCAATCGACCACCTCACACTCACGCCATGACTATATCATCGGGAGGATATCCTCTCTAGAGGATGTCTGTTCTGGCGGTGACACTGCCTCGGAGATGCCAAGGCATCGCAATCAGCGCGCGCCACCGCCGGCTTGAGCCGGGCGGCGCCTGGCCCGTTACGCTGTCACTCGTGAATGAGCTCGACAGCGTCAGCAGCAACGGAACTCCGGCCTGGGACAGCGCCCGCTACCTGCGGGAGATCCTCAAGGCCCCCGTCTACGAGGCGGCCGAGCACACGCCCCTGCAGGAGATGCCGGCCCTGTCGGCCCGCCTGGGCAACACCGTCGAGGTCAAGCGCGAGGACCTCCAGACCGTCCACTCCTTCAAGATCCGCGGCGCCTACAACGCCATGCGCTCCCTGAGCCCGGCCGAGCGCGAGCGCGGCGTCGTCACCGCCTCGGCCGGCAACCACGCCCAGGGCGTGGCTCGCTCCGCCGCCCTGCTGGGGATGAGCGCCATCATCGTCATGCCCACCGTCACCCCTCAGATCAAGGTTGACGCCGTTCGGGCCCTGGGTGGCGAGGTCCGCCTCCACGGGGACAACTTCGATGTGGCCAAGGCTGAGGCCACCCGCCTGGCCGAGGCCGAGGGCCTGTCCTACATCGCCCCCTTTGACGACCCCCGCGTCATTGCCGGCCAAGGCACCATCGGTCTGGAGCTCATCCAGCAGGACGCCCACCTCGACCGCGTCTTCGTGCCCGTGGGCGGCGGCGGGCTGGCGGCCGGCGTCGCCGTCCTCATCAAGCAGCTCATGCCCGGGATCAAGGTCATCGGCGTCGAGCACGAGGAGTCGGCCTGCCTCAAGGCCGCCCTGCTGGGCGGGGAGCCCATCACCCTGCACCACGTGGGCCTGTTCGCCGAAGGGGTGGCCGTGCGCCGCATCGGCGAGGAGACCTTCCGCATGTGCCGGGCCCTGCTTGACGACGTCGTCACCGTCTCCTCCGACGAGACCTCCGCCGCCGTGCGTGACATCTTCGACGACGTGCGCGCCATCTCCGAGCCCTCCGGCGCCCTGGCCCTGGCGGGACTCAAGCGCTACGTCGCCGAGCACCACCTGTCCGGCGAGCGCCTCGCCTTCATCCTGTCCGGCGCCAACCTCAACTTCCACCAGCTGCGCTACATCTCCGAGCGCAGCGAGATCGGTGAGCAGCGCGAGGCCATCCTCGGGGTCACCATCCCCGAGGAGCAGGGCTCCTTCCTACGCTTCGCCTCGGTCCTGGGGGCCCGCTCGGTCACCGAGTTCAACTACCGCCTCTCCGCGGCCCGCACCGAGACCGACCCCGCCCGCATCTTCGTGGGTGTGCGTATCGCCCAGCGCCAGGAGCGCGCCGAGATCGTGGCGGACCTGGAGGAGGCCGGCTACGACGTCATCGACCTCACCGACGACGAGCTCGCCAAGGTCCACGTGCGCTCCATGATCGGCGGGCGCGCCACCCCGGGAGTGCCCGAGCGCCTCTTCTCCTTCCTCTTTCCCGAGTCGCCCGGAGCGCTGGCTCACTTCCTTGAGGTGCTGGGGACCCGCTGGAACATCACCCTGTTCCACTACCGCACTGACGGCGCCGACTACGGCCGCATCCTGTGCGCCTTCGCGGCCGGGCCCGACGACGTCGAGCTGACCGAGCACATGGACCGCCTCGGCTACTCCTACAACGAGGAGACCGCCGACCCTGCCTTCCGTTTCTTCCTGGCGCGATAATCCGGGACAAATTCGAGCCTCATCCGCCTTCTTCGGAAAGACACACAAGGGTGGAGTGTGTTGTGGCAGGTATCATGCAATAGGGGGTCGCTCTTTCTGTTGGAACTCCCATAAGGTTATTGCTAAATCATTTGTCGCGGCCGGGTGCGCCAAAGGAGTCTTCGCCTGACGCCGAACCCGACCCGGCTCATCCCGACCAGGAGAAAAAGCATGACCCGTCTTGCCGTCGTCGTCGGTTCCGTTCGCCCCAACCGCGTGGGTGGCTCCATCGCTCAGTGGGTGGTCGACCAGGCCAACAAGATCGAGGGCGTTGAGGCTGAGATCGTCGACATCGCCTCCTTCAGCCTGCCCCTGTTCGCCGAGGAGATCCCCCCGCGCATGGCCGTCCCCAGCGACCCGGCCGGCGCCGCCTTCGATGAGGCCCTGAAGTCCTTCGACTCGCTGATCTTCGTCACCCCCGAGTACAACTTCTCCATCCCCGGCGCGCTGAAGAACGCCATCGACTTCCTTCAGCCCGGCGCCGTGGCCAACAAGGGCGTGGGCGTGGTCGGCTACTCCTACAGCGTCGGCATCCGCGCTGTCAGCCACCTTCAGCAGATCCTCCAGGGGATGGGTGCCGCTGTTGTGGCCTCCAACGTGTTCCTGTCGCTCAACACCGACTTCGCCGACGGCGTCTTCTCGCCGGCCGCCTTCCACGACGCCGAGGTCCCGGCCATGGTGCGCGACGTCGTCGCCCACTCCGACGCCCTGGCCTCCCTGCGCTGAGGACTCCGAGCTCGGCCGTTCGGCTGAGCCGGAGGACGCCAGTCCATCACGTCGCCGTCGGTGGCACCCGCGGGTGCCCCGGCGGCGACGTCGTTCGTGCCAGGGGTGCCGGGACGCGCTTCGGCGGGTGGGTAGGGTTTCCCCATGACTGAGCGCAGCGAGCGAGGCGGTTCCCGCCGGTACGACAGGGGCGGATACGGCGAGCGCGGTGACCGGGGAGGCTCTGGTGGCGACCGCGGTTATCGAGGTGACCGCGGTTATCGGGGCGGCTCGGGCTACCGAGGAGGCTCGGGAGGCGGTCGTGGAGGAGACCGGGGTTACCGGGGCGGCTCCGGCGGTGATCGCGGAGGAGACCGCGGCTACCGGGATGGCGAGCGCGGCCGCTCGCGCCGCGTCTATGACGACGAGCCCCGCGACGGCCTCCTGGCAGATCTCGTCGGCCATCTCCACGCCCTGGACGGACGCTCCTACGCCGCCTACAAGGCGATCGTCGGACGCTACCGGGCGCCCGCCGGCTGGTTCCTGCACATTGACCGCGTCCAGTCCGACCCCTACGCCCCGCCCACGCGCATCCACGTGGACGTGCCCACTGACCTGCACGGCCTGGAGCTGCTCGACGAGGCCGACCTGCTGACCAATGCGGACCGGCGCCTGGCCGTGGGCGACTTCCTCACCCGCGAGCTGCACGCGGGCTTCCGCGGCACGGCGCTGTCCATCGCCTCCCCGGGACAGGAGATCCTGCAGCGCTCCAGCATCATCCTGCGCCCCGAGGAGAAGAAGGAGGGGACCGGCTGGGTGCTGGAGGTCCGCGCCCGCCTGGCCCTGCCCGCCCAGGGTCGCTCCATCCAGGGCCACGAGGCCTCCCGGATCGTGGGGCGCGACCTCGTGCGCGAGCTGGAGGAGGCCATGGACCTCACCGGCGAGCGGGGCGACCGGCTCGTGCGCCACGTCGCCACCCTTGAGGACCACCGGGCCCTGACCGCGACGGTGGCCCGCAACGGCTGGGTGGCCTTCCTCGCCGACGGCTCCGTCCTGCCGCGCCGTTCCGGGGTGAGCGACGATCCCCTGGACGGCGGTGTTCCCCTCCAGGCCCCCGAGTCCATGGCCGCCACGGTAGAGCTCCCGCACGCCGGGACAGTGCGCGGCACCGTCGTCGAGGCGGGCGTCAACGTCATCGTCGGAGGCGGCTACCACGGCAAGTCCACGCTGTTGAGCGCCATCGAGCGCGGCGTCTACCCACACGTGCCCGGGGACGGGCGCGAGCTCGTCGCCACGGTCCCCGACGCCGTCAAGGTGCGGGCCGCCGACGGGCGCGCCGTGACCGGCGTCGACCTGACACCCTTCATCTCCCACCTGCCGGCCGGGCGCGACACCGCCTCCTTCACCACTCGCAACGCCTCGGGATCCACCTCCCAGGCTGCTTCCATCGTCGAGGCCGTCGAGGCCGGCGCCACGACGCTGCTGCTGGACGAGGACACCTCCGCCACGAACCTGCTCATCCGCGACTCGCGCATGCGCGCGCTCGTGGCCGCCGAGCGCGAGCCCATCACGCCTCTGGTGGACCGCATCACCGCGTTGTTCCGCCGGAGGGGCGTCTCCACGGTCATGGTCATGGGCGGCTCCGGGGACTACCTGGACGTGGCCGACCGGGTCCTGCTCATGGACGCCTACCACCTGTGCGACGTCACCGAGCAGGCCCGCCGTGTCGTGGCTGACCAGCCCCGGCCCCTGACCGGGCTGGAGGACTTCGCCGAGCCCCGGCAGCGCGTCCCCGAGCCCGCCCCGCCGCGCACCCGCCGGGGGCCGGTGCGCACCCGCGCCCACGGCACCTCCACCCTCGTCCTGGACCGGGAGGACATCGACATCTCCGACGTCGGCGGCGTCACCGACCCGGGTCAGGCCGAGGCCATCGCCTACGCCCTGCGCGCCCTGCTGGAGCAGCGCTTCGACGGGGTCTCCCCACTGCGCGAGTGCCTGGACGACCTCGAGGCCCTGCTTGATGAGGAGGGCCTGGACGCCCTGACCGACGAGCGCGAGCGGCCCGCCTTCCTCGTGCGCCCCCGCATGGTCGACGTCGCCGCGGCCGTCAGCCGCTACCGCAAGCTCGAGCTGGCCTCCCTCCCACACACTTCGACCGAATCTTCATAATCGACCCGGAGCCGCGTCGATTCTGAAGATTCGGTCGAAGTGATCGGCGATCCCGGTGTCCACAACGGCACCGTCGGCCCGCTGTTTCCTCAGGGCGGTGGGCGCGCCGAGTGAGGGCCGGGGCGTTGCGGGCAGCATGGGGGCATGACCGCCGCGATCTCCTCCCCGCCCCTGTCCGACGCCGAGGCCCTGCGCCCGCTGATGTGGAACGAGACCGGTCTCGACGGCGTCGCGTGCGCGCGCCCGGACCTCAGCCACGACTGGCTGCGGGTCGCCGCCGGCGTCTACGCGCCCCGCGCGGCCTGGCAGGAGGCCGCGTGGATGGAGCGCTACGAGCTGCTGCTCGAGGCGGCGCACCGGAAGTACGGCGAGGACCTGGTGCTGGCGGGCGCCTCCGCCGTCGCCGCCTACGGGCTGCCACTGGTGGGGACGGTCCTGCGCCGGGTGGAGGTCGTGGACGGGCACCCTGGCCGGGTACGGACCTCCTTACTGAGGCGCCACGTGCGGCGCCGTGGCACTGAGGTCGTCAGAGTGGGCGAGCATCTCGCCGTCGCGCTGCCGGACGCGCTCATTGACCTGGCTCGGTGGAACGGCCTCATGGCGGGAGTCGCCGCCATGGACGCGGCCCTGCACAACGGACTGTGCTCCGCGGAGGCCCTGGAGGAGGCGCTGGAGCGTCTGCCCGAGACGGCAGGTGGCGGCCCTCGTGCGCGGCAGGCTGTGCGCCTGGCCGACGGCCGCTCCGAGTCGCCGGGCGAGTCGATGTCCCGCGTGCGCATGTGGGAGCACCGGCTTCCCAAGCCGGAGCTGCAGGTCAGTGTGCGGGTCGGGTCGGAGCTCTACATCCTGGACTTCTACCGGCCGGATCATGGGGTGGCCGGCGAGTTCGACGGTCGGGTCAAGTACCGGTCGGCCTCCTTCGGGCAGGACCCGGAGGATGTCGTGTGGCGTGAGAAGCTCCGGGAGGACGCGCTGCGGGCCTCGGGCCTGACGGCGGCCCGCTGGACATGGGCGCAGGCCTGGGGCGACGCCGGGGCGCAGATGCTGCGACGACTGGCCGCTGCCGGGGTCAGGCCCACTGGCCGACGTTGGTAAATCCTCCCACACTTCGACCAAAACTTCAGAATCAACCCGGAGCCGCGTCGATTCTGAAGATTCGGTCGAAGTGAGTGGGTCAGTGGGGGCTGGCGGGGGCTGCGCGGCTCGCGCTAAGCGGCAGAGCCGGCCCGGTACTCGGCGCGGTACTCGCTGGTGCGGGTGTGGATGAGACGGGGGATGGAGATGGTCTTGTCGAAGCTGCCGTCGCGGTAGCCGGCCTGGAGGTTGAACAGCACCATGAGCCGCAGCGCCATGGGGTTGCTCGTGCGAGCCACACGACGCAGCGTCGAGACGGGCATCTTGCGCAGGATGCCCGCGATCTTGCCAGCGTCACGCCAGTTGGCACGCACCGCTGGAACGTTGAGACGGTTGAGGGCCTCGACCTCGCGCAGGAAGAAGTCGGCGCCCTCCCTCTCTGCCGCGCGCCACCAGCCGGCGCGGTAGGTGGCCTCGAGCTGCTTAACGGCGTCACACAGGGCGTCGTAGTCGACGCCGACGACCTCGGTGCGCAGCTCCTCGGCCCGGATCCGCTCCAGAGCGGCGTGCGCCAGCGGCAGGATGGCGCGGGCGACGGCGTCGACGGCGTTGTTGCGGGTGAGGCGGTCCGTTTCCGGCAGGGGCTTGCCGTCGCGGGGCAGGTGCGCGTCGACCTCCTCCAGGTGCGCGATGGAGGTGCGCAGGTCGCTGGTGAGGCGGGCGGTGGAGCGCGGAACCCCCATGGCGATGAGCAGCTCGGTTGCGGCGCGCCACTGGAAGTCTGTGTCCTCAGACCAGTGGGTCTCCGGCTCTGCCCCCGCTGGAGGCCGGTCCAACGGGGTGCTCGTCTGCTGGCTGCTCATCGGGGTTGAGCCTCCTGTCGTGCGCAGGGAAACAGGTCTGGGCGTGGCGGGCGCTCACAGCTGGGAGTGCTGGCCGGCGACCGAGGGACAGCATCTCAACGCAACGTGTGAGAAGGCTGATGATTGACCCGTCAATGGCTGAGGTCGTGCCCTCAGGCCGGTGCGTCGTCGGGGGCCAGGATGTCGGTCTGGGCGGGCAGGTCCGTGATGCCGACCGGGCAGGTGACCCCGTTGGGGCCGTGGTTGCAGTAGCCGCCGGGGTTCTTGTGCAGGTAGGCCTGGTGGTAGTCCTCGGCCAGGTAGTAGGGGCCGCCGAACTGAGCCGGCGCGTCCGCGGCGTCCTCAATGGTGGTGACGCAGGTTCCCAGGCCTAGGCGGGTCAGCTCGCCCTGGAAGGCCTCGCGGATCCGCACGGCCGCCTCACGCTGGGCCGGCGTCGTCGTCCACACCGCCGAGCGGTACTGGGTGCCGACGTCGTTGCCGTGACGGTTCAGGTGCGTGGAGTCGTGGTTCTCCCAGAAGGTCTTGAGCAGGGTCTCCCCGCCTTCGCCGCAGACAGCAGGGTCGTAGACGACGCGTACCGTCTCGGCGTGACCGGTCGTCCCGGTGCACACCTCCTGGTACGTGGGGTTGGGCGTCTGGCCGCCCATGTAGCCCACCGACGACGAGATGACGCCGTCCTGGCGCCACAGGATCCGCTCCACGCCCCAGAAGCAGCCGGCCGCCAGGTAGATGGTCCGACTGCCCTCGGGCCACGGCCCGTCCAGGGCAGTCCCCAGCACCGGGTGGTCTCCGGGGGCGGGCAGGACCGGCGTCTCGCGGCCGGCCGGCGCCGATCCGCTGAGCGAGTGACGAAGGGCGTTGAACATGAGGACACGCTACTGCGTCCGGCCCCTATTCCCGCCCGCGCTTCACTGACCGCGAGGAGCGGCTGGGGTGGAGGTACGGGTGCGGGTGTCAGTCAGGCGCTCGGTGACGACTCCGGCCCGCAGCTGTTCAGCCCCGGCTGAGTGAAGGGACCTTTCTAGCAATCCAGAGCGTATTTGAATTCAGTAAACATACCTTTCTATGAAGTTAATAACTATAATTAGTGACCTGGACCACAACCTGTAGACCCCGTTGTTGTGTTTGGTTCTGCTTCAAAATTTTGATCAACATTACAAATATTTACTTTAGGATTATTTTTCTGAGCGTCTTTGACTGAAGATTATTCGATCCGATTCAATGGAGGTGGTTAATACTATGGTCGGGATCATTTTACTCTACTTATTGTTTGAGTTCTTCTGCTGCAACTTCCCACTTCCCTGTTGTGGGGCTTCGAGGGTAAGTGGGTTTACTTGCCGATCGAATCTTCTAGCCGATATCTTGGTCCCCTTTATTGCCTTGGATCTGCCGGCTCTCTTCGGGTTTTGGTACGACTTTCTTTCTTCGGCTTGGGTTCTACTGCGTTGAGTGGACCTACGTCTATCCTTTTTAGTGATAGTGATGTCGGTGCTTGACTTCGCATTGGTCGATAAATTGACGTAGATAAGTCCAGAAGGGAGAATGGTGGCCCTATCGGTGCTGGCTTCGACGCTTTGCCTGACCTCGCTGATATCTAGGTTCTTCAAGATATCCCATGCTTTTCGGGCAACTTTTTCCCTCCTTCCTTTGTTGACTAAAGGTTTTCTTACTTCCTCTTTGATCAAACTGTAAATTTCTTCTGGTACTCCAAAATAGTCTCCCGTTCTGGGATCTACGGCGATGTGAAGTAACTTCGAGAATCTACTCCTTTTTTCTTTGGGTGACGTTGAGATCATCTGAACGAAGGGCCACAATTGAGCAATAAGCAACAGGCCTGCAAACTCGTCATTGTCGTCAGTCTGACCGTTGTCGCTCCTGGCGATGTCGTCAGTCTGATCACTGTCGCTCCTGGCGATGCTAGTATGTCTAGTGCGTCCCTTGCCGTACTCTGGTGGTTCTGGTGGGCGGGTAGGAGAAACTGCTTCTAAATGGTTCTTCCATGAGGGGAACTGAGGTGTTTTGGAGCCCTTCTTGTTTGTGCCTATTTTGAAATAGGATACTGATATAATTTCCTGGGCCCCTCTGGAAATTTTTTGAATTTCTTCAGGTATGCTTGAGAATTGCTTTCTCGCTTCGCTTATGGCTTCACCAATATCACTGCCACTTCGCCCTTTTGCTTCGAGGATGAATTTTGCTCCCTGTAGTCCGTTAGGGTGTTCTGTGTATGCCAGCAGGTCTGGTCTTTTTCTTTTGGGGGTTGATCTTCTATTCTTGCCGAGTTTTTCTTCGTATATAAGAGCATAGACCGCGTCTAGGTGGACGGTGACCTTCGCGTTAAGTAGTCTCGTTGCCATCATGGAGCATTGTGCCATGCCGAGATTGTAGCTAATAGCAGATTTTTCACTGTTGTCAAGAAAATCGAAGTAGTGATTCCTTTGAAACTCCTTGTTTTCGTCTAGGTCTTCTAGTCCATTTTGGGTGAGACACTTACGTAGTTCCAAATTTTTGTCGGGCCGTTTTAGGTGCGGGACGTTGAGGGCAGAGTATATGCTGGCGTCTCCGACACACATAGCGTGAGTGAGTACTTCATCTGCTGAAAAATCTTCGTAACCCTCTTTTTTCAGGGTGTCTTCAAATTTATCAGTGGTGTAGTATAGGCGAGGCATTCGAGATCGACCTTTAATTTTAGGTGATAATTTTAAATGTGGTGGAGCGGTGTGTTTCTGTTTGGAGGCTGGTTATAGCTCTGGTGGTGTCAGGGGTTCTGTGGCCTTGATCTGAGCATGGCTAGTTTCGGCACTCATTCCTGTCTGAGACGTTGACCCCAGGAACGAAAGCGCTACTGGGGTCAACTTTGTAATACCTAGGGGTTGTTCGGTGCTGACCGGTCTAAACTCAGACCCGCTCGACCTTGACGATCTCGGCCTGGATCTTCCGGCCGTTGGGGGCCTCATAGGAGACAGTGTCGCCCGCGCGGTGCCCCATGAGAGCCTGCCCCAGCGGGGCGTCGGGGGAGAAGACCTTGACGCCGTCGGGCACGTCCTCGGTGATCTCCTGGCCGCCCAGGGCGAAGACCTGCTCCTTGCCGGCCACCTTCGCGGTGACGATGGTGCCGGCCGAGACTGAGCCGTCGTCGGCCGCCTCGCCGATCTGGGCGTTTTCCAGGGTCTCCTCCAGCTGGATGATGCGCGCCTCGTTGAGCCCCGCCTCCTCGCGGGCGGCGTGGTAGCCGGCGTTCTCTCGCAGGTCACCCTCCTGGCGGGCCGCCTCCACGCGCTGGGCGATCTCCTTGCGCTCGGTCGTCTTGCGGTGCTCGAGCTCGGCGGCCAGCCGGTCGTAGGCCTCCTGGGTGAGCCAGGTGCCCTGTGACTGCTCGGACATGGGTCCTCCTTGGATGACTGGTGATGGTCGCTCGGCAGCCGGTCGGTCACCTTGCGACGACGACACCCGGCGGCTCCTCGTGGGGCCGACCGGGGTTGAAGCGCGAGTCTACGCCGCAGCCTGAGGGAATGCTGTGCGGTTGGCGAAAGGTGCTGGAATACTCCGGGGCTGGGGTTGGGCGGCGAGGCGGGCGAATCCGTGCTGGCCCGCCTGATCGACGTCGTCGCAGGGGTTGGGGGAGGGAGGCGGACAAAGCAGCCGGCTCGACGGCGTGGCGGGCCGCCCGCCGGGTCCAGCAGCCTTCGTGGCCGGCCTCCCGCAGCCCGCCGTCCCCGTTAGCGCAGAACCGCCAGGAAGCAGGCCACGCACTGGCAGGCCCACGCGGCCACGGTGCACACGTGGAAGATCTCGTGGAAGCCGAACCAGTGCGGCAAGGGGTCGGGAGTCTTGCGGGCGTAGACGATGGCGCCCAGCGTGTAGGTCACGCCGCCGGCCACCAGCAACCACACGATCGCGGGGCCGCCCGCCTGCCAGAACTGAGGCAGGAACCAGACTGCCACCCAGCCCAGAATGATGTAGAGGGCGGTGGTGAACCAGCGCGGGGCGTGCATCCACAGCAGGTTCGTGGCCGTGCCGATCGCCGCCCCCGCCCACACGATCCCCAGGACCAGGGTGGCCGTGCGCGTCGGCAGCAGCGCCGCCGACAGGGGCGTGTAGGTGCCGGCGATGAGCAGGTAGATGTTCGCGTGGTCGATCCGCCGCAGGGTGGCCGCGACCTTCGCCGGCCAGTGCCCGGTGCCGATGTGGTAGACGCCGGAGTTGGCGAACAGCAGCAGCGAGCAGGTCAGGTAGACGGCGCAGGCCCATTTCAGGCCCGCTCCCGGGGCCAGGACCGTCAGTACGATGCAGGCCGCCAGGGCCAGCGGCGCGGTACCGGCGTGGATCCATCCGCGCAGCCTGGGCTTGACGGAGGCGATGACGCCCTTGGCGCTCGTGGACGCGGCGCGGCGCGCGGCCGGCGACGTCGAGGGCGATGTCGGTGACATGGGCGTGAGTGTCCTTCTGGGTGGTGTGGGGTGGGGTGGGAACGGGTTGATGCTGAACCTTACGACTCCGTAGGTTACGTGAGCGTAGGTTGCGGTGGTAGCCATCCCTGCGGCGATGTGACGCGGCAGGCATGGTGGTCTGTGGCGGCAGGTTCCGCGGTCGCCGTCGCCAGAGCCGGTGCGGCCCGGCCCCCTGGCATGCCTCTGTTGTGCCCCGGCAACCCTGGGTGAACCTGATGGGCGGATTTGGCTCGGCTGTGAGCCGGCTCGTCCAGCGCGGGAGGGGTCTCGCGCGATAGCGTTGGAGGTGGCCCCGCGCCGTCGGGCCCCGTCCCCCAACAACCCCACCGAGGAGCCTCGAGGAACACGGCATGGCAGGCGACAACCTCCTCTACGACATCTACGAGCGCCGGCTGGCTGCGCGCATCGACCCGGCCACGGTGCCCCACCACGTGGGTGTCATCCTCGACGGCAACCGCCGCTGGGCCAAGTCCATGGGCTTCGGGGCCGCGCAGGGCCACAAGCGCGGCGCGGACAAGATCGAGGAGTTCCTCGGGTGGGCCGAGCAGATGGGGGTCCAGGTCGTCACCTTGTGGCTGCTGAGCACCGACAACCTCTCCCGCGACCCGGCCGAGCTCTCGCCCCTGCTGGACATCATCGCCCACGCCGTCGACGAGCTCGCCGAGACCGGCCGCTGGAGCCTGCGCCTCGTGGGCGCCGTCGACCTCCTGCCCGAGCCTCTGGCCGAGCGCCTGCGTGCCGCCGTCGTCCGCTCCCGGCCCTCGAGCGCGGAGGTCTCTGGGGCAGGCGGGTCGGCGGGCGAGGCCGTCGAGACCGTTGAGGCCGAGGACCGGCGCATGCAGGTCAACATCGCCGTCGGCTACGGGGGCCGGCAGGAGATCGCCGATGCTGTGCGCGAGCTGCTGCGCGAGCGGGCCGCCGCCGGGGCAAGCCTGGAGGAGGTGGCCGCCTCACTCAGCGAGGAGGACATCACCGAGCACCTCTACACCAAGGGCCAGCCCGACCCCGACCTGGTCATCCGCACCTCGGGTGAGCAGCGGCTCTCCGGGTTCCTGCTGTGGCAGTCGGTGCACTCCGAGTACTACTTCTGCGAGGTCAACTGGCCGGCCTTCCGGCGCGTGGACTTCCTGCGGGCGCTGCGCGACTTCGCCAGCCGGGAACGCCGCCTGGGTAGGTAGTTTGCCTCATCACGTGACTGAATGACGTGGCCGTCGGGGGCGGTCCTGGGGCCTTAAGTGTCACGAATGGCGACTTTTCCGCCTGTTCTGCGGCCGCTGTTTCTCGGGCGTGCCGTAAAACCGCTGGTCATAGCGTTTCGCGGGCCGCCGCATCGAGTGCCTGCACAGTGAATAGTCGCCCGTAGTGACACTTTGCGGGATCTCAGGCAGGATGGCTCCCTGGTCCGGGCGCCGCCCGGCCTGGCTGGTGCCCTGGCCCCGGCGCGCGTCGCCCCACAGACGCTCCGCGCCGTTGAGCCGCGTACGCCGGCACCTCACGCACCGACGCGCACGCTGCCAGCGACACGCGCCGGCGTGCCCGCGGTCCCAAACGACAGGATCCTCGTGGCCGCACACCGCACCTCCGCCTCACACCGCTTCGCCTCCGGGAAGACCCCGGCCGCGGGTGAGACCACCTTCGCCGACCTCGGCGTGGACTCAGACCTCGCCGCCGACCTCGACGCCCGCGGCTTCACCGCGCCCTTCCCCATCCAGGCCGCCACCCTGCCCGATACCCTCGCCGGGCGTGACGTGCTCGGCCGCGGCCGCACCGGCTCGGGCAAGACCCTGGCCTTCAGCCTGCCGCTGGTCCAGCGTCTGGCGCAGCAGGACAAGGCCCGCCCCGGCCACCCCATCGGCCTGGTCCTGGCCCCCACCCGTGAGCTCGCCCTCCAGATCGCCGAGGTCATCGAGCCGCTGGCCCGCGTCGTCGACATGGACGTCACCACCATCTTCGGCGGGGTCTCCGCCAAGCCCCAGGAGAAGGCCCTCAAGGCTGGGGTCGACGTCGTCGTCGCCTGCCCCGGCCGGCTCCTGGACCTCATGGGGCAGGGACTCGTCAGCCTCGACGAGGTCGAAATCACCGTCCTGGACGAGGCCGACCACATGGCCGACCTCGGCTTCCTGCCCAATGTTCGCCGTATCCTGCGCGCCACCCCGCAGCGCGGCCAGCGCCTGCTGTTCTCCGCGACCCTGGACAACGGCGTGGACACCCTGGTCAAGGAGTTCCTCCACGACCCGCTGCAGCACTCCGTGGACCCCTCGACCTCGCCCGTGGACGCCATGACCCACCGCGTGTGGATGGTTGCGGACAAGACCGCCAAGGACGGCATCGTGCGGCGCCTGGCCTCGGGGGAGGGGCAGCGCATCCTGTTCACCCGCACCAAGCACCTCGCCCGGCGCCTGGCCCGCAAGCTCGTCCAAGCCGGGATTCCGGCCGTCGAGCTCCAGGGCAACATGAGCCAGAACGCGCGCGAGCGCGCCATGCGGGCCTTCTCCACCGGACAGGTGCACGTCATGGTCGCCACCGACATCGCCGCCCGGGGCATCGACGTCTCCGGCGTCGAGCTCGTGGTCCACGTCGACCCGCCCGCCGAGCACAAGGCCTACCTGCACCGCTCGGGCCGCACCGCGCGCGCCGGGGCCGCCGGCAGCGTCATCACCCTGGTCCTGCCTGAGCAGAAGCACGATGTGCAGGTCCTGCTCAAGAAGGCGCGGATCCGCGCGGACATCGAGCGTATCCGTCCCGACGACGACGCCGTGTCCGCCCTCGTGGGGCAGGTCGCCGAGGCCGTGGCGTTGGAGGACATGCCCGAGGGTGTTGCCATCAAGGGCGGCAGCCCCAGCGGTCGGGCCTCCACCGGGCGTCCGGGGCACGGCCACGGAGAAGCGGCGCGCGGCCGGTCCGGTCGCGGGGCCAAGGGTGGTCAGGGCGGCCGGGGTGGCCGCAGCGGGGGAGCGCGCGGCGGGCGCGGCGGGAATGCTGGGCAAGGCGGGCGCAGTGCGAAGCGACGTGGCGGAAGTGGCGAGCAGGGCGCCGGGCAGCCCTCCGGCCGGGGCGGCCTCAGCGGCGGCTCCCGTGGACGTGGAGGCCGCGGTCGCGGGGCCAAGGGCGGTCAGGGCAGTCAGGGCACTCCCGCCTGAAGAACCGCGTGAGGCGGCATTCGGCGTCAGGTCATGGGCTTTGACGATGTCGCGTCACGAGTTGCGCGCCCCATGGCTGTGTCGGTGGGCGGCGTCATCGGCGCGGCGGTTCAGCCTCAGCTCCGGCCGAGCGGAACCGGGATGCCGGTGCTACCGTCGAGTGGCTGACGGCGATCAGGAAGGTGGGTGGAGAGCGTGGCAGCGCACCTCTCGCGGCGAGCCCTGACCGGCGTGATGGCGGGCCTCATCCTGGCCGGCTGCGCTTCGCAGGGACCGCAGCGAGCGGCAACGCACTCGACTCCGCCGCCGTACCTGCGCTCGCGCGGGGCCGGCGCTGCGCCAAGCCTGCGGCCGACGTCGGGCGACCTGTCGGTTCCCGCCGCGTTCTCCTACACCGATGATGAGGACGAGACCTCCGACTGCATCTTCTACGCGACCACGGGAGCGCCGGTCGGACTGGTCGTCTACCTCGACGGCGACGGGCAGTCCTTCCACAGTGAAGGGAACCAGGACCAGGACGAGAGGTCCCGCGGTGGCCTGGCCGGCGCCGGGGGAGTCGTCGAGGCGGCGAGCGCTCGCGGGTACGACGTGGTCTCGGTGCGCGCTCCCGGAGACGACGGGACCTGGTGGCTGGAGGATCAGGACGGCAAGATTCACTACCTGGAGCAGGCGCTCGACTACGTGGTTGCCGAGTGCGGCGCCACCACGGATCGGGTCTGGCTCGTGGGCTACTCCGGCGGCTCGGAGTTCATCAGCCAGTGGTTCTTCCCGGCCTACGCCGAGCGCATGGCGGGTGGGGGCTTCCTGCTCTTCGGGGGCGGCGACGCGCCCGAGGAACAGGCGGCCTTCTCCTCAGGCGCCAAAGAGCGGCTCTGGCTGAACTGGGTGACCGGGACGCGCGACGTGCCCGCCAACAGCCTCGACGGATTCGATGGCAGCGGGCATGCCCGCAACAGCCTGGCCTACTACCGCTCGGTGGGCTTCGGCCACACCTGGAGCGAATGGCCCGACGACGACCACGGCAGCATCACCGAGAAGTTCGGCAGCTACGTCGGTCGCGTGCTCGACGCCGCTGAAAACGGAAAATGACCAAGCTGCCGCGGAGGCTGGATGGTGAGTCTCCGGAGCAGTCCGCTATCCGCGCGGTGCGGGCCCCGGGGCCAGGTTGTCGCTGTGGCAGAGTGAGTTGTGCTTGCATCCGGCCATCTGGGTGGTGTCAATCAAGCGAGGCTCAACGCGGGCGTTCTCTCCCGTTCCCGCTGGTCGCGGCATCCGCCCCGTGTGGATCGGTGGCACCTGCGCTCACTGGATCCCAGCAACCATCACGCAGCCCGAAACCACGTGTCGACAAGGTGAAGAGGGGATGCTGCTGCCTGCACCCCGGGCATGAAGAAGGCCCCGGTCCCTGGTGGGGCCGAGGCCGGTGCGGTACCCCCTGTGGGGCTCGAACCCACGACCTTCGGATTAAAAGTCCGCAGCTCTGACCAACTGAGCTAAGGGGGCGTGCCGACGGCCGGAAGCAGAGTCCAGACGCCATCGGCAGGGGCCAGCATAGCCGGACAACCGACCACCGTGTCGAACCGGCCCTGCCGCACGCCGCTGTGAGCCGGGTGGTTGTGGCAGTGCGGCCGCCCAGCCCCGCCGGCGAGCCCTCGCCTCCCTCCGTCTCCCCACCGTCGGCCGGAAGTGAACCCATGGGGGAGCGTCCACGCTCCTGCGAGACAATGGGGTCGTGCGTCGTCGCCGGCGCGCCCGCACCGCGTGAGGAGTCCCCATGGCCCGCCAGTTCCACCGCCCCGCCCGGCTCGACCCCGAGGCCGCCGAACAGATCGAGGGCAGCACCGACACCGCCGTCGCCTCCGAGCTCGCCCACCGCGCCGCCCAGGCCCTCATCGGCGGCTTCCCCGGCACCGAGACCGAGGACGACCCCATCACCCGCTCCGGCATCGTCGCCGCGGTCGCCACCAACGGCATCGACGACATCGCCGAGCTGTGGGCCGACTCCCCGGCCACCACCCTGCCCGGCACCCTGTGGCGCCTCTTCCTCGTGCGCGAGTGGATCCGCCGCGACCCCGAGCTCGTCGCCCGCCGCTACGCCACTGTCATCGACCTCACCGAGGCCGACGACGCCATGAACGCCCGCCTTGAGTCCGCCCTCGGCGAGGCGCGCCCCGTGCCCTCCCCGACCGACCTGCGCGAGCGCCTCGATGCTGTCCTGGCCGGCAGCGTCGAGGGCTCGGTCACCGAGATCGCCCCATTGCTGAGCGCCACCGCCGGATTCCTGCGCGCCCTGGCGGCCGGCTCCAACCCCGTGTGGATCGAGGATGACACCGACGAGCTCGCCGACCGCGTCACCCGCCGCGACTCCGCCCTCCTGGTCACCGCCGATGAGCTCACCGACGCCGCCCGCCGCGCCGCCGCCGGACTCCTCGACTGAGAGGGCCTTGCGCAGGGGCGATCCGGGCGCGAGATGTCCAAATTGGATACAAAGGCCCGAAGTAAGCGTGTGAAGGTAGATCAGAACCGCATGATTCCGCGGTTCTGTCAGCGGCCTGATCGGGCCGCAGGCTCCTTTGTCTCCGATTTGGACACGATCGGCGCCATCAGCGAGGGCATGCGCGCTGTGCCTCGCATATTCGCCGAACTGGAGCGGACCTCCGCCCCACAAGGCCGCCCGGACGTGGGACCATGTGGCCATGACCAACGACGCGCCCCACTCCGCCCCCACCCCGCTCTCCCGCTTCCTGGGCGGGTGGATGCGTCACCCCAGCCCCCAGGAGCCCGAGCAGGTGCCCGACGCCGCCAAGGCGACCGAGGTTGTCGAAACCGCTGAAGCCACAGAGGCCGCCGAGTCGGCGGTCTCGCCCGAGGCCGCGAGCACCGATGGACCGGCTGTCTCCGCCGAGGTCCCCGGCCCCGACACCCAGGGCGAGCCCGACGCCGCTCCGACCGCCCCCGGCGACTCCTCCACCGGTGGCGCGGCCCCCGTGGGGCAGGAGACCCCTGAGCGCGCGGAGGCCCCGGAAGAATCAGGCGACCCGGCCGACTCCACCGACCCGCACGACCCCGACGACCCCGAGGGCGCCGAGGAGACGGTCGAGGAGGAGCACGTCATCGAGGTCGCTGACCCGCGCGACTTCGCCGACGACTCCGGCCCCCAGTACGAGGACGAGGACTTCGACGACATTGTCGACGGCGAGGCGGCCCCCGCCCCCGGCCCCATCGGCACCGCGACCCCCGCCATCGCCCCCTCCTCCATCACCTCCGCCAGCTCGCACTCGGCCCCGTCGGCCGCCGAGGCTCAGACGGCGCCGGCCGCCACGGCATCGGGGGACCCGGGTCTGCCCGCTCCCGGCAGCGCCCCCAGCGCGGGCCCTGCCGCCGGCTCCGCCAGCGCCCCCTCCGCGCCCTCCTCACTGAGCGCGGCCGACACGGCCGGTGCCGACGCCGCCGCCGACGCCGCGGCCTCGGCTGCCTCCGCCGACACCGCCCAGGGGGACCCCGAGGATCTCCTGCCGCCCCTGAAGTCCTTCAAGAACCGCTTCATCGACCGCGAGCTGACCTGGCTGGACTTCAACGAGCGCGTCCTGGAGCAGGCCGAGGACCACACCCTGCCCCTGCTGGAGCGCGCCTGGTTCCTGTCGATCTTCTCCTCCAACCTGGACGAGTTCTACATGGTGCGCGTCGCCGGGCTCATGCGCCGCATCAAGGCCGGCATCACCCCGGTGCGCGCCTCCGGCCTGGACGCCCACCAGGTCCTGGCCCAGGTCACCAGCCGCACCAAGGAGCTCACCGCCCGCCAGGCCGCCCTCTTCCAAGAGGACATCCGCCCGGCCCTGGCCGAGCACAACGTGAAGATCCTTGGCTGGGACGAGCTCAACTCCGACCAGCAGGAGCGCCTGACCCGCTACTTCCGCCACCAGATCTACCCGGTCCTCACCCCGCTGGCGGTCGACCCTTCCCACCCCTTCCCCTACATCTCGGGCCTGTCCCTCAACCTCGCCGTCATCCTGCGCAACCCGCGCAGCGGCAAGGAGCACTTCGCCCGCATCAAGGTGCCCGACTCCCTGCCGCGCCTCATCCAGGTCCCCGGCCGCGAGCTCGACGCCGCGGACAAGGCCGCCGGCTGCGCCGTCATCCCCATCGAGATCGTCATCGGCCAGCACCTCGACCACCTCTTCCCGGGCATGGACATCCTGGAGCACCACCTCTTCCGGGTCACCCGCAACGAGGACCTCGAGGTCGAGGAGGACGACGCCGAGAACCTCCTCAAGGCCATGGAGAAGGAGCTCGAGCGGCGCCGCTTCGGCGACTGCGTGCGCCTGGAGGTGGAGGACACCATCTCCTCCTTCACCCGCCGCTACCTGGTACGCGCCCTGGGTCTCAAGGGCGACGACGTCTTCGAGCTCCCCGCACCCCTGGACCTGACCTGCCTCAACCAGCTCCACGACCTGGACATCCCCGACCTGAAGTACCCGCGCTTCGTGCCGGTGACGGCCGCGGGCCTGGCCGCCTACGAGTCCTCCTCCGCGCCGGACGTCTTCGCCGCCATGCGCGAGCACGACGTCCTCCTGCACCACCCCTACGACTCCTTCTCCACCTCCGTCCAGGAGTTCGTGGCCCAGGCCGCCGCCGACCCCAAGGTCCTGGCCATCAAGCAGACCCTCTACCGCACCTCCGGCGACTCCCCGATCGTGGACGCCCTCATCGAGGCCGCCGAGGCCGGCAAGCAGGTCGTCGCCATCGTCGAGATCAAGGCCCGCTTCGACGAGGAGGCCAACATCTCCTGGGCCCGCAAGCTCGAGCGCGCCGGCGTCCACGTCGTCTACGGCATGGTCGGCCTCAAGACGCACTGCAAGCTGCTGCTGGTCGTGCGCCAGGAGTCCGACGGCCTGCGCCGCTACTGCCACGTCGGCACCGGCAACTACCACCCCAAGACCGCCCGCGGCTACGAGGACCTGGGGCTGCTGACCTGCGACCGCGACGTCGCCCAGGATCTGACCACCCTGTTCAACCAGCTCTCCGGCTACGCCCCGCGCGCCCGCTTCCGCCGCCTGCTCGTGGCCCCCCGCGGCCTGCGCGACGGGCTCGTGGAGCACATCGAGCAGGAGATCGCCAACCACAAGGCCGGCCTGCCCGCCTGGATCCGCATCAAGGTCAACTCCATCGTCGATGAGACCGTCATCGACGCCCTCTACCGCGCCTCGCGCGCCGGGGTGCCGGTCGACATCGTCGTGCGTGGCATCTGCGGCCTGCGCGCCGGTGTCGAGGGCCTCAGCGAGAACATCCGCGTCCGCTCGATCCTGGGGCGCTTCCTGGAGCACTCGCGCATCTACGCCTTCGCCGGCGGCGGCCAGACCGAGCTGTTCATCGGCTCGGCCGACCTCATGCACCGCAACCTCGACCGCCGCGTCGAGGCCCTGGTGCGCATCACTGACCCCGCCATGGTTGAGGACCTCGAGTGGCTGGTCACCCACTGCGCCTCCGACGACGTCGCCTCCTGGCACCTCCAGCCCGACGGCTCCTGGGAGCGTCGCCTCCTCGACGCCGAGGGCAACCGCCTCGAGGACATCCAGGACAGCCTCATGGCCCGGGCGCGCTCGCGCGTCAAGGGCCGGCACTGAGACGGCCGTGCCATGAGCCCGTCCAGCAAGAAGAACCGGTCGCGCGAGACCGTGAAGGCCGCCGGCGCCCTCGTGTGGCGTGAGAACGGCAAGCACCTCGAGGTGCTCCTGGTCCACCGCCCCCGCTACGACGACTGGTCCATCCCCAAGGGCAAGGTCGAGCCCTGCGAGTCGGTGCGCACCTGCGCCGTGCGCGAGGTCGCTGAGGAGACCGGCGTCCAGATCATCCTGGGCCAGCCCCTCAGCCGCGTGCACTACAAGATCGCCGACGGCTCCCGCAAGGAGGTCCACTACTGGGCCGCCCGCGTCGCCCCCGAGGCCTCGGCCGCCGTCGCCGCCCGCTGCGCCGTCAAGCCCGCCTCGACCAAGGAGATCGACGCCGTCGAGTGGCTGCGCGTGGGACAGGCCCGCAAGCGCCTGACCTACTCCTACGACCGCGACCTGCTCGGCGAGCTCGTCGACCTGTGGGAGGACGGCAAGCTCGACACCTGGACCCTGGTCCTCGTGCGCCACGGCCGCGCCGTCAAGCGCTCCGTGTGGAACCGCCCCAAGGAGCGGGACAAGGAGACCGACGAGGCCACCCGCCCCCTGACCCACGACCAGGGCGAGACCCGGGCCCGCGCCCTCGTCCCGATCCTGGCCGCCTACGGGGTGGGGCGCGTCCTCACCAGCCCCTGGAAGCGCTGCGTGGACACGGTCGCCCCCTACGCCGCGGCCGCGGGCCTGGACCTGGAGATGGCCGACGCCTTCACCGAGATGGCCCATGCGGAGAGCCCCAAGGGGGTGCGCTCCGTGGTCAAGAAGGTCCTTCGTGTGCGCGAGGAGCCGACGGCGCTGTGCACCCACCGTCCCGTCCTGCCCACCATCATGGAGGTCGTCTCCCAGTACGCCCCCGGCCGGCTCCTGCGCTCCGTGCCCGACCGAGACCCCTGGCTCAAGACCGGCGAGATCCTCGTGGTCCACATGGCCCGCCGCCCCCGCGGCAAGATCCGCGCCGTCGCCATCGAAAAGCAGCGCCCCGTCCTGTCCGAAGGCCGCTGACCGGGCCACGCCCTGCGCACGGGGCCTCACAGTGACGGTCCTCATAGGGATCGTTTACCAACCGTTTACCCCGGTCACCCGGAACCTTCATCCGGGGCGCCTATCGTGACCGCTGCCTGACAATCACCCGGTATCCGACTGGACCCCCGACCCCCTCTGACTGAGCGAGGAGAGCCCGTGCTCCTGACCCGTCGCGGCGCCCTGGGCGCCCTGAGCGTGGCCACCCTGACTGCGCTGACCGCCTGCGGGCGCGACGCCGGCGCCGCCGACCCCAACGCCTCCAGCGACCTGGTGGGGGAGATCCGCGGTGCGGGCGCCACCTCCCAGTCCGACGCGCAGGACGCCTGGATGAACACCTTCATGGGCGCCAACCTGCGCGCCACCGTCGACTACGCCGGCGGCGGCTCCGGGGCCGGGCGCACCAAGCTCGTCGAGGGCGCCGTCGACTTCGCCGGCACCGACACCCCCATGACCGTCGACGAGATCAGCCGGATCGGCGGCGCCGTCGAGCTGCCCCTCTATATCTCGCCCATCGCCGTGGCCTACAACCTGCCCGGCTTCACCGGCGAGTCCCACGTCAACATGACCGGCGAGGTCCTCGCCAAGGTCCTCTCCGGGGCCATCACCCGCTGGAACGACCCCGCCCTGGCCGCCCTCAACCCCGGCGTCGCCCTGCCCGACCTGCGAATCATCGTCGTGGGCCGCTCCGACGACTCCGGCACCACCAAGGCCCTGACCACCTACCTGGCCACCGTCGCCCCCAAGGCCTGGCCCCACGAGCCCGAGGAAACCTGGCCACTGCGCGGCGGCCAGTCCGGCGACGGCACCGCCGGCATGGTCCAGACCGTCTCCGCGGCCACCGGCACCATCGGCTACGCCGACGCCTCCAAGGTCCCCGCCACCCTGGGCACCGTCGCCGTCGGCTCCAACGGGGCCTACGTGCCCGTCTCCGCCAAGGCCGCGGCCGCCGCCCTCGATGCCGCCACCCTGGGCTCCGAGGCCGACGAGACCCGCCTGCTCTACCAGCCCAGCCACGACGCCGCGGGCGCCTACCCCATCGTCCTGGTCTCCTACCTCGCCGCCCGCCTGCGCTACGACGACGCCCAGATCGCCGCCGTCGTCAAGGCCTACCTGCGCTTCGCCGCCTCCACCCGGGGGCAGGACGCCTCCACCAAGGCCACCGGCTGCGCCCCCATCACCCGCCAGATGCGCGAGAAGATCAACGCAGCCATCGACAAGATCGCCGCCTGACGGCCGCCCGGCCGGCCACCCCGACGTCGCACCGAACCACATGACCAGCCAGCACCCACCCGCCCAGCCGCCGCCCCAGACACCCCGAGGAGGGTCAGCCGTGGCCAGCACCACCGCACCGCCGTCGTCGCCGCCCCCAGCGGGCACCGCGACCGCCTCCAGCAGTGCCGACGACGCCATCATCCAGCCCGGCAAGGCCCCCGGGCAGACCGGCAACCGGATCTTCACCGGCCTGTCCTTCGGCGCCGGCACCTTCATCATGGTGGTGCTCGCCCTCGTGGCCGCCTTCCTCATCCGGGAGGCGCTGCCCGCCCTGACGGCCTCGAGCGAGACCCTGGAGTCGGTCTCCTTCATGCGCGACCGCAGCCTGTGGGGCTACGTGGCCCCGCTCGTCTTCGGCACGCTGTTGTCCTCGACCATCGCTCTGGGCGTTGCGGTGCCGCTGAGCATCGGGGTGGCCCTGTTCATCTCCCACTTCGCCCCGCGCCGCCTGGCCCAGGCCCTGGGCTACATGGTGGACCTGCTGGCCGCGATCCCCTCCGTGGTCTTCGGCCTGTGGGGATTCCTGTGGCTGGTGCCGCTGCTCGACCCCCTCAACACCTGGCTGAGCGAGCACCTCGGATTCATCCCGCTGTTCGCCGACTACACGGCCCCGGCTAAGAACATCACCACCGCCTCCCTGGTCCTGGCCGTCATGATCCTGCCGATCATCACCGCCACCATCCGCGAGATCTTCCTCCAGACGCCCACCCTCCAGGAGGAGGCCTCCCTGGCCCTGGGCGCCACCCGCTACGAGATGATCCGCCAGGCCGTCCTGCCCTTCGGCCGCTCCGGCATCATCTCCGCCTCCATGCTGGGGCTCGGGCGCGCCCTGGGGGAGACCATGGCCGTCCTCATGATCCTCTCGCCCGGCATGGGGCTGAACCTGCGTATCCTCCAGGCCGGCCAGCACCAGACCATCGCCGCCAACATCGCCTCGCAGTTCCGCGAGGCCTACGGATTGAGCGTCAACGTGCTCATCGCCACCGGCCTGGTCCTGTTCATCATCACCTTCGCGGTCAACTCCCTGGCGCGGTGGATCATCGCGCGCCGCTCCGAGTTCTCAGGAGCCAGCTGACATGACGCCCACGAACACCCCCGAGCCCACCGCCGGCGCCGCTCCCGACGGCGCGGTCTCCCGCCCCGACCCGGCCGCCGCTGCCGGTGCGGCCGGCGAGACCGGCACCCCCGCGCCCAAGTCACTCAAGGCCGCGCTCGCGGCCGCCGAGGCCCCGGCCGCCCCCGTCGACCCCTTGGCCGACCCGCCCACCATCGAGGGCGTGCCCCTGACCTCCTACCGCCTGCCCGACTGGTTCATCTGGGCGGCGCTGGGAACCGCCTTTGTCGTCGTCGGCGGGATCGGCCTGCTGGCCGGGTGGAGCATCGCCGCCGTCGTCGCCCTGACCGCCCTGGTGTGGGTGGTGGGCGCCACCGCCGTCTCCTGGGTGCGCGAGGGCGAGCGCTGGGGCCGCAACACCCTGGTGACCCTCCTCATCTACCTGTCCTTCGCCGTCGTCATGGTGCCGCTGGTCTCCCTGGTGTGGATGGTCCTGTCGGGCGGCTCGGCCCGCTTCGGCTACGACTTCCTGACCACGAACATGCGTGGCGCCGACGCCTCCAACGGCGGCTTCTACCACGGCATCGTCGGCACCCTCCAGATCACCGGGATCGCCACCCTCATCTCGGTACCCCTGGGGCTGTTCACCGCCGTCTTCCTCGTGGAGTACAACGGCGGCTGGATCGCCCGGGCCATCACCTTCCTCGTCGACGTCATGACCGGCATCCCCTCGATCGTGGCCGGGCTGTTCGCCTACTCGATCTTCCTCATCGCGGCCGGTCCCCGCTACCAGGCCGGCATCATCGGGGCCGTCGCCTTAAGCGTCCTCATGACGCCGGTGGTCATCCGCGGCGTGGAGGAGATGCTCAAGCTCGTCCCCTCCCACCTGCGCGAGGCCTCCTACGCGCTGGGCGTGCCCAAATGGCTCACCATCGTCAAGGTCGTGCTGCGCACCGCGGTGGCCGGCATCACCACCTCCGTCATGATCGCTATCGCCCGCGTCATCGGCGAGACCGCCCCGCTGCTCATCACTGTGGGCCTGACGATCCGCACCAACACCAACCCGCTGGACGGCTCCATGTCCACCCTGCCGGTACTCGTCTACGACCAGTACTCCCGCGGGGAGGCCGCCGCCATGGAGCGGGCCTGGGCCGGGGCACTGACCCTCATCATCCTGGTCATGCTGCTCAACCTCGCGGCCCGCCTCATCTCCAAGTACTTCAGCCCTAAGGGTGGCCGGCGCTAGCCCGGCCGGAGCCGCCGGGACCACTGTGCCCGCATCGACCCCAGCGACCCCAGAGCCCTCAGCAGTCCACCTCAGGTAAAGGAACCGACGTGTCCAAGCGCATCGACGTCATCGGCGAGAACATCTACTACGGCGACTTCCTGGCCGTGAAGGACGTCAACGTCGTCATCGAGCCCAAGTCCGTCACCGCCCTCATCGGCCCCTCCGGCTGCGGGAAGTCCACCTTCCTGCGCACCCTCAACCGCATGCACGAGACCATCCCCGGTGCCCGGGTCGAGGGGCAGGTCATCGTCGATGGTGTCAACCTCTACGGTCCCGGCGTCGATGCCGTCCAGGTGCGCCGCGCCATCGGCATGGTCTTCCAGCGGCCCAACCCCTTCCCCACCATGTCCATCGCCGAGAACGTCCTGGCCGGCGTGCGCCTCAACAACCGGCGCATCAAGAAGTCCGACGCGGACGACCTGGTGGAGGCCTCCCTGCGCGGGGCCAACCTGTGGGACGAGGTCAAGGACCGTCTGGACCGGCCGGGCCTGGGACTGTCCGGCGGCCAGCAGCAGCGCCTGTGCATCGCCCGTGCCATCGCGGTCAAGCCCGCCGTCCTGCTCATGGACGAGCCCTGCTCCGCCCTGGACCCCATCTCCACGCTCGCCATCGAGGACCTCATCTCCGAGCTCAAGACGGACTACACGATCGTCATCGTCACCCACAACATGCAGCAGGCCTCGCGCGTGAGCGACATGACCGGATTCTTCAACCTGGAGGCCACCGGCAAGCCGGGGCACCTGGTCGAGTACGACTCCACCGACAAGATCTTCTCCGCCCCCAGCCAGCAAGCCACCGAGGACTACATCTCGGGCCGCTTCGGCTGAGGATTGAGGGGCCAGGTGTCACGAATGGCGACTTTTCGGGCCGCCTGAGGCCGGTCCGAGCGTCCCCTGATTCACGTCCCCGCAGGTCAGCGCATGACACGTTGATCCGGGAGCTCTTACCGCGCAGGTAAAAGTCGCCCGGAGTGACACTTTCGGGCGCCGTGCGTGACACGGCGGTGCGGTCACGAGGGGGAGGCGGGCGACAGGGCGCTGGGGAGAGAGGGGGACGTCGGGCCGGAGAGCGCCAGTCGGCGCGAATGCCGCTCGCGGCGGCTTGAGTTGGAGCCCGGGGCCCGTCACGGCCCGACGCCGCCCACGAGTCTACAGGTCCGGGCTCCGGGCCGCGGCGGTGTCCACCCAGTGAATCCACCCGGCGGTCAGGGAGACGTCTGGGCTGCTCCTGGCTGGGGCCGACCCGGGCCTTCTCAGGCTCCCCGGGGCCGGCGTACTCAGGCGTCCTCGGGGGCGTCCAGGCGGTAGCCGACGTTGCGCACCGTGCCGATGAGGTTGTCGTGCTCGGTGCCCAGCTTGGCGCGCAGGCGACGGATGTGCACGTCCACCGTGCGCGAGCCGCCGATGTAGTCCTCGCCCCACACCTCGTGCAGGAGCGCGTCTCGGGTCAGGACCCGCCCCTGGTTGGCGGCCAGGAACTTCAGCAGCTCGAACTCCTTGTAGGTCAGATCCAGGATCGTGCCGCGCAGTCGGGCCGTGTAGGCGGTGACGTCAATGACGAGGTCACCCACGTCGATGCGGTCGTCGTCGGTCTCGTCCACGACCGGGACGTGGGCGCGCAGCAGCCGCAGCCGGGCCGACAGCTCGGCGGGCTTGGCGCCGGCCATGACGAAGTCGGCGGCTCCCCAGTCGATCTGCACCGCGGCGGCGCCGCCCTCCTCCACGATGAGGATGATGGGCGGGCAGTCCATGGGGCCGGTGAAGAGCTGGCACAGGGCGCGGGCCCGGGTCAGGTCCCCGCGGGCGTCGATCATGACGACGTCAGCGCTGTCCACCTCCGCGTAGGAGGAGGGCATCGGGGGGAGGCACTCCACCGGGGAGTCGAGGAAGGCAGTCGCCGGCAGGACGTCAGTGGCGTCACTCTCACGAGTGAACATGATGATCCGCATGGCTGCTCCTTCCGTGGCTCGCGACCAGGAACCGCCGGCGCAGTCGAGTTGACCAGCGGCGATACTGTTGGGACAAGTCAACCACACCTGGTCGCAGGCGGAATCTCCTGGGGCAACGACTGTCCGGATAGTGACCGTCCGCGAGGAGTGCGGGGCGGGGCCGCAGTGAGGTCGCAGTGGGCCCTGCGGCCGCCCGGGTGTGGGACGATGCGTGCTGTGACTACCCACCACCGACGAGCCCAACCGGCCGCGCGCACCCGCAGAGCCTCCCGCGGCTCGCGCCATGACTCCCATGCCGCAGCCGTTCCGACGGCCGCCGGTGGCGCGTCGGACTGGGCCAGCGTCATCGGCGCGGGCGACTCCCACGCCTCGGCAGGGCCCGACGGTTCGGAGGCAGCCGTGGCCTTGGCCGGCTCGGATGCCTCCGGCGAGACGGCCGCCTCCTCCGACGCTCCAGAGGCGGCCCGCTCAGCGGACTCAGGTGACACTGCCGACCTCGCCGAGGACCTGGGATACGCCACCCGTCGCGCCTCCAACCGCCCCAAGGAGCCGGGCCTGGTGGACCCGGCCTGGACCCGGCTCGCCTTCGCGGGCGTGGTGCCGCTGCTGCTGGCGGTCGGCTCAGTGCTGCCCGGCTGGGTGAGGCTGGCCCTCGTGGCCGTCCTGGTGCCGGCCGCCGCACAGGGCTGGCCCGCGCTCGTGCGCGCCCGGCACGACCTGGGCGGCACGATCGTCATGACGATCAGCGGACTGTCGGCCGCCGTCAGCGTCTACCTCCTCGACGACATGGGGGTGGCCGGCCTGATCATGGCCTTCTCGATCCTGCTGGCCTTCGTCGGCCAGATGCTGCGCCGCGACGGCCGGCACAACCTGGTCGAGGACCTGTCCTCAACGGTGGCCGGCTGCCTGGTGGCGGTCTCCGGCTCGGCCTGGTGCGCCCTGGAACCGGGGCTGGCCGACCCTGCCATCGTTGTGCCCACCTGCCTGGCGCTGTTCGTCGGCGCCGTCCTGACCGTCCTCAACGTGCGCGCCCGGATGCTGGAGGCCCTCACCGTCACGGTGCCGGCCCTGTTCGCCGGCGGCGCCGGCTACGTGCTGGCCTCGGCCGGCTTCTTCGGCCTGTCCCACATCAGTGCGACCGCGGCCCTGCAGAGCGCCGTGGCCTGCGTGGCCGTCGGCTTCGTGGCAGGGGTCCTCATGGCCTCGGGCAACCGTGTCCTGTGGACCCATCGGTGGGTGCCCGGTGGGCGGGCGGCGGTGGCCTCCGCGCTCGTGCCGATCCTGTCGGTCGGCGTACCGGTCTACGCCATCGCCCGCCTCCTGGGCGGCTTCATCGCCGGCTGAGGGCGGCCGACCGGGCCCGCGAGGGCCTGAGAACGCCACGTCACGGCGACCGGATGTCCAAATCGGTGACAAAGAGACTCCGAGGCCCAGCGGTCACGCGAAGAAACCGCAGAATCATGCGGTTTCGTCTGGCGCACCCAGTGCTCCTCGCCGCCTTTGTGTCCGATTTGGACACCGCGGTGCCGATCCCGCCCGGATCTGCGGCTCCAGAGCGCGCCGGACACTCAGAGCGCCGGCGGATCCGCGCGGCCCGAGCGGGCGGCGCGCGTGATGCGGCCCGGGGGGACGTCGTAGGCTGCGGGCATGGCATTCACGCTTCCTGACGACCTGGCACCCGAGCTCTACCCGCTGGCCTGGCTGGCCGGCACCTGGCGCGGCTACGGCATCCTCACCTACGGCGAGACCGTGCCCGAGCAGGCCGTATACCAGGAGATGACCTTCGACCACGACGGCGGCCCCTACCTGCGCCAGACCACCACCATCTGGACGGTCGACGCCACCCGCTCCAAGAACCTCGACTTCGAGATGCCCGGCCTCCAGGGCGCCTCCCTCCTGGCCCCCGCCCAGATCTGGTCCACCGAGACCACCTACTGGCGGCCTGTCGGCCAGGAGCAACCCGATGGCGCCGAGACCACTGAGCCCGCCGAGGACGACGCCGACACCAAGGGCTCCGGCGGTCCGCTCGTCCCCGTCACTCAGCTCGAGCTCGTCTCGGCCGACCCTGCCGGCCACGTCGCCGTCTGGGAGGGCTGGATCCAGGGGCCGCGCGCCCAGGTCGGCACCCAGGCCGTGGGCCGGGCCCGCACCGCTGTCCCCGTGGAGGAGATGACCCGCATGTTCGGGCTCGTGGGCGGCGACCTCATGTGGACCCAGGACATGGCCGCCTTCGGCCAGAGCGAGGTGACTACTTACGCCTCCGGCCGCCTCGGCCGCGTCGACGACTTAGATGACCCCGCCGCCCAGCCCGGCTCCGCCCTCGACCCGGCTGAGCCGGAGGGCGAGTCCTCCACCTCCTCCTCTCCCGCCTCCGACGACGCCGAGCCGACCGCCTGATGCGCCCCTCCCCGCTGCTGAACCGACCCGGTGCCGTCGCCTCCGCCCCGGACGACCCCGACGGCGCTGTCCCCGCCCACCTCGGCGACCCCGGCCGCGAGCAGGCCGCCCTGGCCGAGGGGCGCGCGGTCTGCGCCCTGGCGCGCGACGTCGTCACCGTCACCGGGCAGGACCGCCTGAGCTGGCTGACCACGCTGTCCAGCCAGGTGCTCACCGGCCTGAAGCCCGGTGACGGCGGCGCAGAGACGCTGCTCCTCGACGCCCAGGGCCACATCACCCACGCGCTCGCGGCCCTCGACGACGGCCGCACGCTCTGGCTCGTCACGGAGGCCGGCCGCGGCGAGGCGCTGGCGACCTTCTTGGACTCCATGCGCTTCATGCTGCGCGTCGAGGTGACTGAGCGTGCCGACGTCATGGCGCTGGGCGCCCTGGGGGAGGGCCTCGAGGCCCTGGTCCAGGCGGCGCGCGACACCGCGCCGGACGCCTCCGATTCACCGGCCGAGGCCGGTGACGCCGAGCCTCAGGGCTCACTCATCGGCCTGTGGCGCGACCCGTGGCCGGGCGTCGTCGAAGGCGGCACGAGCTACGACGTCGGAGCGGACCGGCCCCATCCCGGCCAGGGCTACCGGGGCGGTTTTGTCCTCGTGCCCGATCGGAGCGTGAATGCTGTGGTGAGCACCTTCCTCGCCGCCGGGGAGGGGCGGCGCCTGGCCGGCGCCCTGGCCTGGGAGGCGCTGCGCATTGAGGCCGGCCGCCCCCGCTGGGCCCGCGAGGCCGACGCCCGCGCGATCCCGCACGAGCTGGACTGGCTGCGCACGGCCGTGCACCTGACGAAGGGCTGCTATCCGGGCCAGGAGACGATTGCGCGCACCCTCAACCTGGGCCGGCCTCCGCGCCGCCTCACCGTGCTCCAGCTCGACGGACTCGGCGGCGACCTGCCCCAGCCGGGGGCGAGCGTGCGCATGGGGGAGCGGACCGTGGGCGCCGTGACCTCCGTGGCGCGCCACCACGAGCTCGGCCCCATCGCCCTGGCCCTGCTGCGCCGCGCCGTGCCCGCGGGCGAGCAGCTGACCGTCGAGATCACCGAGGTCGATGAGGCCACCGGCGAGACCATCCCCGTCGGCCGGGTCGACGCCGCCCAGGAGGTGCTGGTCTCCCCCGAGGGGCGCGCTCAGGCCAGTCCGGCCGAGCGTCCCGGTGCGGAGCTGCGCAAGGGCCTGCGGCTCTGAGCCGTCCGGTCGTGCACCGGATCCCGGGCGCTCCCGGGACTGCTGCTCTGGGACCCGAGCCCGATGTCTGCCCGGAATGGTCGGGGCTGCGCCAGCGGCCGGCAACCGTCTGACTGTCGGCCGCCGCGTGAGGCCACCACTTTTCTCGCTGGGCGTGGCAACCTCTCTGGGATCGTTGACCGGCGACCGATAGCCTGGGGCGTGTGAGCGTCCTTTATGCTGTGTCATTCTTTCTCTCCGAGGCGGTCAGGTGGAGCTGGTTGGCCGCCCAGTTCATCTCCCTCGTTATGGGGGTCTGGGCGCTGATCGACTCCCTGATGCGGCCCGCGGAGCACTACGCGGCGGCCGGTAAGAACACCAAGCGATTCTGGAACCTGGTCAACGCGGTGGGCACAGTGGTGGTCGGCCTGCTCGGGGCCGCCTCGATGTTCGGCCTGCTGGGCGTCGTGGCCAGTGCCGTCTACCTGGTGGACGTGCGCCCCGCCCTGCAGGCGCTGGCACCGGTGCGGGTGCGCTCCTCGATCCGCATTCCGGGGCGGGCCTCCCAGCGCCGGCCGGGGCGCGATGGGCGCGGCAGGAGCGCTGGTCGCTGATGCGCGCCGTCATCCAGCGAGTCAACCGCGCGGCGGTCCGGGTCGACGGCGAGGTGGTCGGCGAGATCACCCGCCCCGGCCTCATGGTCCTCGTGGGCGCCACGCACGACGACGGCCCCACCCAGGTGGCCACGGTGGCCCGCAAGATCGCGGACCTGCGACTCCTGGAGGACGAGCTCTCGGTGACCGACGCCGGAGCGCCCGTGCTCGTCGTCTCCCAGTTCACCCTGTACGCCGACACCCGCAAGGGCCGGCGCCCCACCTGGAACAAGGCGGCCCCCGGTGAGGTGGCCGAGCCTCTGGTGGAGGCCGTGGCCGAGGACCTGCGCGGGCGCGGCCTGGAGGTGGCCACCGGCCGCTTCGGCGCCGACATGAAGATCGACATGGAGGCCGACGGCCCGGTGACGATCCTGATCGAGGCCGAATAGGCCGAGGAGGCCGAGTAGGCCGAGGAAGCCGCCGAAGGGGGCGCTGAGATGACGGGACGCTCACGGGCGGTGGTCATCGCCATGATGCTGTGGTGGGCCGTCTTCGGCTGCATCAGCGTCTCCTGGGCGCTGGGCTCCCCGTGGCTGGTCGACACGGTCCTTCAGGGCGACGGGCTGAGGCTCGCCCAGGAGCGGCCCACCTGGTTCGTCGTGGTCGTCCTCGTCTCCGGGCTGGTGAAGTTGGGGTTCGTCGTCTTCGGCTTCGCGCTCCTGCGCCCGGATGTCATCAGGGTGCCGCGCTGGATGCGCCTGGCCTTCGGCTGGGTCTCGGGAGCCATGCTCATCGCCTACGGGATTGCCGGCTCGGTGCCGGCGATCCCGACGATCTTGTCGGGGGAGCCGCTCTCCCACTATGGATGGTGGCGGCTGGTTCTGTGGATGCCTCACTTCTGGGTGGGCGGGATCCTGGTGCTGGCCGCGACGGTCGCCTACCTGCGCTGGAGCCGGCCCGTGGCGATCGATCCCGCCGTGCATGCGGGCCCTGCTGGACGCTGACTCCCGTGGCGGGTGTCCATAGAAATGACACTAGCCCGCACAAGCCACCCGCCCACCACCTAGAACCACGGAATCACGCGGTTTTCAAGCCAGCACCAACCTCTCCGGGCATCCAATGTCATTTCTGTGGACATCGGGCGTGGCCGGGCGAGGTAGGTCGATTCCATGCATCGCCTATGGGTGGGTGGAGAGAATCCGTTGGACATCGGTGACGATCCTCCCTGAACGCACATTGTTGGCCGTGAAGCGGATGGGTGTATAACCCTGCCGGACCAGTTCGCGATCGCGTTCCCGGTCGTGGTGGAAGGACCAACGGTCGGAATGGAAATCGTAGCCGTCCAGCTCGATGACAAGCCACCCGGCCACCACCAGATCCACTTCTCCAACGTCTGAGATGACCATGCCGTCGGAAACATCTATTCCAGCGTCCTGCAGCTGAACTCTGGCCAGGGTCTCCAGTGGGCTGCGAGCGCGATTGCTGGTGCGCTTCAGGCGATTCCGGCCAAGAACACAGCGAGGACCGCGCAGATATGCGGATACCTGCTGGCGAGTCGTTCTGCCCCGATGCAGGGCTGCGTCGGCGGCGACCAGAGCCGTCCACTCTTCTGCGCAGCACAGTAGATCGGCGATGCAGCGGGCGAGGGAGACAACCGGGAAGTCTTCCAGCCGAAGGACGGAACGCCCACGAGTCTCGTGTCTGTGCTCACCCCATAACGGAGGTAATCGACGTCCTTGCGGAGTCAGAACATGGACACTGCGCGGTGGAGAAGGGAGCGGAAGGCCGTAGTAGGCGGCTGCATGCTCGTAGGTGATAAGACCTCGGTGGAGGCGGGCGATGAGGATGCGTCGGTCGGTGCCGGGCAGCGCTACGATTCCGTGCGGGTACCGTTTGAGCTCGCCCGCGTCTACCAGGGCCTGGAGGCGGCGGCGCCCGGTACGGTTCAGATGTAGATCAGCCTGTGCAACGGCGCCAAGCGCGTCGCCGATGCGGGTCAGCACATTGTCGTCCATGAGACAATTCTTGGACTGCCGGAGCTGAGGCGCTAGGAAGTGGCTGGTTCCTGTGGATAACTTCCGGCGTTGACGAGCCGCGTCTCCTGCTTGACGTCCACAGAAATGACATTGGATGCCCGACAAGGTTGGTGCTGGCTTGAAGACCGCGTGATTCCGTGGTTCTAGGTGGTGGGCGGGTGGCTTGTGCGGGCTAATGTCATTTCTGTGGACACTCGTGGCCGCGGGAGGGGCCGTGGTGGGGTGACGCAAGGGCGCTTGTGGCGGCGCGGGCCGCCGGGGCAGAGGAGAGGGCCGGGTATGCGCCCCCGACTGCGCTCCCCGGCCCTCAACCGAGTGTCGCCTGATTCTCCGCATCGGCTCAACGGGGAGTGGTCCCCAACCGGCCGTCAGGTATGGATTGGCCGGCTTCAGCAGTTGAGGGTCTGGTCGGTGCCGACGACGGAACCGGCGGAGATGCCGGCGAGCTCGTGGTCGTCGGCGTTGCCGCCGGTGCAGACGATCGCGCAGGGTCCCTGGCGGGTGGGGTCGGCCATGAGCCCAGCCAGGCTTGCAGCCCCGGCGCCCTCGGCCAGGGTGTGGGCGTGGGTGGCCATGAGGCCGACGGCGCTTTGGATCGCCTCGTCGTCGACCAGGATGAAGTCGTTGAGGCTGCGGCCCAGCACCGACTGGGTGAGGGTGAAGCTCGCCCCGACGGCCAGCCCCGCCACGCGCGTGCGGCTGTGGACGGTGGCCGGCTCCCCGGAGGTCCAGGCGCGGTGCGCGGCCGGCGCGGCGCTGGACTGGACGCCGATGATCCGGCACCCGGGTGCCAGGGCGTCGCGCACGAGGCAGGCGCCTGCCGCCCCGGAGCCTGAGCCGACCGGCGCGTAGACGGCCTCCAGGCCCGGGTGGCGGCGGAAGAGCTCGAGGTAGACGGTGGCGTGCCCGAGCACGATGGCCGGCTCGTCCCCGGGGGAAACCATGCGCATCCCCTCACGCAGGGCGAGGGCCTCGGCGTGCGCCAGCGACTCGCACATCGTCTCTCCCTCCACGACGACCCGAGCCCCCAGCGCGCGCACCGCGGCCACCTTGCGGGTCGGCGCGCCCACCGGGACGACGACGGTCACGGGGACCTCGCTGCGGGCACCGGCCCAGGCCAGGGACTGGGCGTGGTTGCCGGTGGAGGCGGTCACGACGCCGCGGCGCCGCTCCTCGGGGCTGAGCGCCGCCATGAGCGCCACCCCGCCGCGGACCTTGAAGGCGCCGGTGGGCTGGACGTTCTCGTGCTTGACCGTGACCTCCACCCCGGCCTCGGCGTTGAGCAGCGGGTAGGACCAGGCGGGAGTCTCGGGCAGGACCCGCGAGACGGCCTCGTAGGTGCGCAGGACGGCGTCGAAGTCGAGGCCGGACTGGGTGTCGGCGGGAGCCTGGGGCAGGGTGTCGGTGACGGTCATGGCTTCATGATGCGGGCGGCCGGAGTATCGGTCCAATGAATCTTTTGACGAATACCCATCGATACAAGACATACTTGGTGGCGTGATCGATGTGCAGCAGCTGAGGGCCCTCGTGGAGCTCTCCCGCCTCGGCACCGTCTCGGCCGCCGCCGAGTCCCTGGGCTTCAGCCAGTCCACCGTCTCCCACCAGCTCGCCGCCCTGTCGCGCGCAACCGGCGCGGTCCTGCTGACGCGGGCTGGACGCGGCGTGCGGCTCACCGAGGAGGGCCGGGCGCTGGCGGTGCGGGGTCAGGAGGTCCTCGACCTGCTGGATCGCACCGAGCGCGAGGTCGTCTCCATGGCCTGCGCGGAGGCTGGGCGCGTGCGCCTGGCCGCCTTCCCCTCCGCGGTGGCCTCCCTGGTGCCGGGGGTGCTCGACGTCGTCGGCCGGCAGTACCCGGGCCTGGAGGTCGAGCTCGTCGACGCCGAGCCGCCCGAGGCCCTCGACGCGCTGCGGCGCGGGCGGGTGGACGCGGCCCTGTCCTTCTCCTACGTCGACGACGACGCCGGCGAGGGCCTTCAGGCCGAGCACCTGCTCGACGACGTCCTCTACCTCGTCACCCATCCCGGCGGCATCACGCGCATCGCCGACGGCGCCCAGTGCCGGTGGGTGACCGGCTGCGCGCGCTGCCGCGAGGAGCTCCTCGCCGTGGGGCGGGCCAATGGGTTCACGCCCGAGACCGCCTACGCCTCCGACGACTACGTGGCCGTGCAGGCGCTCGTCGCCGCCGGGGTGGGGGCGGCCCTGCTGCCCGGGATGGCGCTGAGCGCCTACCGGCACGAGGGGGTCCAGGTGCGGCCCCTGGCCCGCGAGCAGCGGCGCGTCGAGGTGGTCACGCGCGCCGAGCAGCCCCGCCCGCTGGCCATCGACGTCCTGGTGGAGGCCTGCCAGGCGGCGGCCCGCCGCACGAGCCTGCGCCGCCCTGCGGTCAGGACCGGTAGGAGTGCTGCCTCACGGTGAGGTGTGGTGTGATGGGACGTGCGTCCGCGCTGCATCACAGAGAGGAACGGACATGGGAGCTGGTGTGCGAGCTGTCCTGGGTGACGTATCCGGCGAGGTCGCCGTCTTCGGGTCCCTCAATGCCGACCTGACGGTCCGAACGGAGCGCTTTCCCAAGCCCGGTGAGACGATCAGCGGGGAGGACCTGGTGATCCTGCCGGGAGGCAAGTCGGCGAACCAGGCGGTTCAGGCCGGTCTTCTCGGCGCTCACGTGAGGATGATCGGGGCAGTCGGGGCAGATGGTCACGGCGACCTGCTCATCGATTCCCTCCAGCGCGCCGGTGTGGACACCTCCGCGGTTCAGCGCGAGGACGTGGCCACCGGCACCGCGATCATCACCGTGGACTATGCGGGGGACAACACCATCGTGGTGTCTCCCGGTGCGAACGGGAGGGTGAACGTCTCGACCGCGCAGCAGCACCAGGGCGTCATCGGCGAGGCCCGTGTGCTGGGGCTGTGCATGGAGGTCAGCCCTGAGGCAGTGGAGGCCGCGGCCCGTATCGCCCACGACGCCGGTACCCGCGTGGTCTTCAACAACTCTCCGTTCCACCCGGTCCTGTCCGCCGGGCTCCTGGAGGCGATCGATGTCTTGGTCGTCAACGAGCATGAGCTCGCCAACATGTTGAAGCCGGGTACGAGCGACGTTGCGGCCGAGCCGGAGGGTGACCGGGCCGACGACGCCACGGACTGGGGCGATTGCGCGAGGCGGTTGGCCGCGATGGGGATTCCCTCCGCGGTGGTGACTCTGGGGGGCCGCGGGTCGATGGTGATCGAGGGGGAGGAGATCACCCCGGTCGATCCTTTCCCGGCTGATGTCGTGGACACTACCGGTGCTGGTGACTCCTTCCTGGGCACGCTGCTGGCGGCGCTCGCCGCAGGGGCGGGACTCAAGGAGGCGGCAGGTGCGGCCTCGGCCGTCTCCGCCTTCGCGACGACCTCGGTGGGGGCGCAGGCCTCCTACGGGGACATTGCCGCAGTCGAGCAGCACTTCGGATAAGCGCGGCTCGACGAGCGGGCGAGAGAGCCGAGGCGACTCGCGGCGGCCGAGGAGACCTGTGAGCCTTGGGGAAGCGGCGGCAGGAGACTGCCCTGCCGGCCCGCCGGGCCGCGCTTCATTCGTCCTTGAACTGCTCAAGGTTCTCGGTGTGCGGGTGGCCGTCATCGGTTGAGCTGAGCCAGAAAACAGGGACGTACTCGGTTTTGCCGTCATCAGTAGGTACCTCGTCCTGGACGAATACTCCAGTGCCTGTCGGTGTGTCCGAGATCCAGGCTAACTTTCCGGACACGTCCACTTTTGCGCCAGTGTCGACGTGCAGAAGACTGGACTTCTCGCTAGCCTCGGCATCATGTTCTGATTCATTCGAAGAGGTGGGCACTGTTCGTATCCACCCTCCGAACACAATCTCCGTGACGTTGGGGATTGTATTCACTACATGGCCATGGATGTCTAGCTGTGTGACCGTGGTGGTGTCTGGAAATTCTGAGACACGCCCTTGGAGTGCTGTTTCTGAAGACAACAGTAGTGTTGTCCTGCTGGCGCCGACCAGCCACTGATCGACGGGGATCTCGGCGGCTGGATCAGACTTCTTCTCCAGTGAGAAAACATGAAGTTTACCTCGGCCGGAGCCGCCGGGAAAGAAATCCTGAGCTGTCTCCACCGCGAGGACGTTGTTCGTTAGCGCTTGTCCGAGAACCAGGTCGGGCAACTTCTCCTGGCGAACCACGTCCCCCGTTCTGGCGTCAAGAACGACGACGTGAGTGCTTCGACTGTATACAGTGATGTCAGGGTAGTTCGCATTGCTTTCATAGAACGCGGTGACGTGAAGAAGTACTGATACATGCCGCCCGTCAGGGCTGGAAACCAGTGTTCCAGAAGTACGAGAATCCATCTGGTTCTCTGGTTCCGTCAAGTAAGCTGTACTGTATGTACGTGAAGGTGTTGAGTGCTGGAACGCCCTCAGTGACTTCGCCCATTGAGGATTCCTAGTCTTCGGGTCGTAACTGATGACAGCCAACGCGGATGCGTCATCTATACTGCCGTTGTTGTACTGGTAGAAGTAGGTGTTGATTCCCCCGAAGGCTGTTTGCAGCTCGAACTCGCTGAATCTGTAGTTGTGTCGAATTTCGAGGTCATCGCGTCGAGGTTGTTCCAAGTTAAGGTCGGTTACCGTGACTCGAGGAGCTTCAGGAGCATACTGAGTATCGGACGGGTAAGGAGTTAATGAGAGCGCAACCAGTGACGCTGCGGCAGTGATTTGAATGAGGCGACGGCGATTCAGGAGAATGGAGGGTGTCGTGCTGGTATGTTTTTCCATGCTTACTTTCCTGTCACCCCAAAGACTCGGAACGTACTTCCTTGAGTTGGTTTGGGATCAAGGTAGGAAGCGTCGTCAGTTCTGTCGGTGACATTGAGTGCGACAACAGTGGCCCCCGGGGTGTTCATGACAATCCTGTCGGAGGGTGGATGCTCTTCGGTGAACATTTCATGAGGATTGTATTTAAGGCCGTCTACGTAGGAGGATGGGGGTAAGTAGGTGGTGTTCGGGGCAAGTGGGATAGTAGTCTCTGGGCTCCCATCTCCGGGCTGGATGGTGATCGCAGCCATATGTGTACCCTCGTGGACCTTTGATGTGAACCCGACTCGTGCTCCGGCAATCCCGGAGTGGTGAGCAGGATCTGATACTGCCTGTGTGGAGGGGTCAAAGATGGAGGAAACTCTGGCCGCTCCTTCTTTGTTGATCGACACTTCGAAATCATCAGATGAGGTGGCATCGGAGGGTGGGTAGGTGACGATGCATCCCGAGGCTATTGACGCGTAGGAGTTTAGTCCTGAGGTCACTCCGAGGGGAATGGCTGTGTGGGGCTCTGATTCATGTGCGGCTGAATCCAAGGAGATTGCCTCGGCGGATGCCCCGCCATTTGAGTTCATGGACTCGGTGTTGTATCTGGCTATCCATCCGCCGATTATAGGAATATAATGCCTGCTGTAGACGGGGTCGACTACGACTTCAGTAACTTCGGACGTGACGCTCGGATCTGTGTCGCGGGCAACTGTCAAAGTTGCGTGAGGGACGTAGTGGTCCCCGGAGTACTCATCGTAAGAGACGCTGAGGATAAAAGTATGATGTCCGGCTGGGCCCCAGTATGTGGGTGCCGTCTTTGAGTCGTCTCCGTCATGAGATGAGAGCGTCCATAGTTTTGATTTGCTGTGTAGTGAGTAGGCCGTATTCCCGTCAAGGAGAGTGGAGTCTGTCATTTGAAGTGTGCCACCGGAGTTGGTTGCCTCCAGGATGATGTCGCCAGTGAGGGCATCGAGTACTAATGTTCTGGATAAGATGCCATCATCGGGGTAGTCCAGAATGGCACTTGTCTCCATTCTTGCGGCGACATACTTCCGGTTTGGGCTGACAACCAGTCTTCCTTTCTTGTCCCGTATATCGTCGGATAGGTAGTGGGCTCCGGGGTGTCGGTATGACCAACGGGTCGTACCGTCGGAAGGATTGAGGGAGGTGATTCCGTCTGCGCTCAGAACAATGGGTCCTCCAGCTCCTCCGACAATGTCCATGATGTTGACGAACTCTGCACTCCAGGCGGCGTCGCTGTTGAGTGATGTTGGCATAGAGGGAGTTTCTATGCTGCCAGGGTTGGCTGTCGTGTGTGATTCGGGTCGATGCAAGGTGGGGGCTGCTACGAAGCCGGCGAAGAGCAACGTCGGCAGGATGACAATACAGAGGTAGGTGCCGCGTTGTTTAGTGCTGATGCTGAGTGGTGCAGTTTTTCTATTCTTCTTCTCGTCGCTGGCTTGACTTCTGGTTGCCGGTTGATGGAGGCGCCCCCAGTAGGTGAGGTCGCACTTGATGCTCGGATTCCGAGGAACGTAGTTTTGTGTGTAGTGGAGGCTAGAATTTGCTAGAAGGGCGATGGCGATAGATGCGGGAACGCAGGGAATGATGCTCAGGGTGGGTTGAAAAAAACCGGTGACCTGGTAGTCGTGCCACCACTTGCTAGCCGTGATGGCGGTTGCCATTAATCCGCCGATGAGGATGAGTGCCGCAGATATGCCAAGCCACCGGCCAGGGTGGCGTGACTCTCGTGGGCTCAGGAGCCATCCGAATGTGGTGACGACTGCGAGACCAATTAGGTAGGCGGTGGTTCCGACGCTGCCTACGGGGGTGCGAGGATCCCAGGCGAGCCGAGCTCCCTCAGGCCACAGCAGGTAGATGGCGGCCGTGGAGGCAAACATCGCTAACACTCCGCCCCAGCGCAGGGCGCGCAGGGCGAGGACACCGCGCGGTGGGAAGACCTCGCCCTCGCTCATGCCTTCGGTCTTGCCCTCGCTGTCGCCGGCGTCGGTTGAGGCCCGGTCGGCCTCAGTGGCATTGCGGCCGGGACGGCCCTCGGGCTCCCCCTTGTCCGGTTTCCTCAAGGCATCGTTGCCGGAATCGGCAGTGCTCGGTTGGGTACCGGGATCGGTGCTGGGCTGATCGGTGCCGTGCTCGTCGGCGTCAGGCATGGGAGGCATGAGTCTATTGTGGTGACCGGATCGTGATGGGGAGGCCGAACGAGAAAGAACGCTGGGGATAGTTCTCCCCTCCGTAACGATCGGAGCCACCGTGCCCCAGGAGGCGGTCTCACGTCGCTTCGGTCGCTCCCAGTGCCACCGTCGGGGCGTCCTGGCGCTCGTCTCAGTTGTTCTTGAACTGCTCGAGGTTCTCCGTGTGGTGGTGTCCGTCGTCGGCGGCGCTGAGCCAGAAGCGTGGCGTACCTGCTTCCCGGTATCCCTTGTCGTTGATGACAACCTCGCTCATGACTAGCCCCGGCCCAGTGGGGACTCGTCGCGCCACGGCGCTATCGGTGTCCTCGTTGTAGACCGTTCCCGAGTTCGTGTCGACGACCTCCCAGTGAATTCGACCCTCATCGGGAAGATAGGTGCACCGCCTGATCCACCCTCCGAGAAGGATCTCGCTGGAATTGGTGAAGGAGGCCAGGTGCTTGCCGTGAAGATCGACCTGCGTCACGGTCGACGTGGTGGTGGAGTCGTGAAGGTGGACGGGCTGTGAGGACAGGAGAAGAGAGCTCTTTCCAGAGCCTGCGAGCCACAGGCTTGTGTTGAAAGACGTCGGAGATGACGTTGTGTCCGTCAGTGAGAAGACGCTGATGCGTCCCTTGCCTTTCCCCGCGGGATAGTAGGCGTCAGCTGTCTCGACGGCGAGTGAGTCGCTGGTCAGGGCCTGGCCCAGGACCAGCCCGTCGACCTCCACCGTGCGCACCGGCTTCCCGGAAACTGCGTCAAGAACGACAACCGTCGTCCGCTGCTCGGCGGGGACGACAGGTGTCTGCCGAGCGGGGCGGGGGCTGTCGTCGGCGACTTCCGGTGGACGCAGCACCAGGGAGAGGTACTTCCCGTTCGGGCTCACGGTTGCATAGCCTGCGGTACGGGAGTTGAGGACGTCTCGAGCCAGCTCCTGCGCTGCCTGAACATCCATGCCGTTGTCGTGACGTCTGTAGGCTGCAATCCTCGGCGTCAGGGACATAGCCCACACGGGCTCTTTGTCAGAGGCCTCGTATCGTGCAATGAGTGTCGATTCCTGGTTCTTGGTGTTGAATGACTGGATGACGCAGATGTCAGCTCCCTGCGCGGGAAGGTAGGAGGGATCCTGAGATCCAGGATTGCTTATCCAATCGCTCGCCTTGTCTTGGCAGTCCTTCATCTGTTCCGCTGTGAGAGACGTCGGTGACATGGGTGGTGCCGTGCTCGAAGATGACGCACGTGAATTGGAGTGGCAGGCGGTCACCGTGAGTGACAGCAGCAGTGGAAGCGCCACCATGAGCGCTGTGCTTCGATGGCTTATGAAGGCAATGCTGTGTGGGAACTTAGATTTCACGTCAACCTACCCGGGGAACCCGTAGATTCGGAAAGACTGTGATGCTATGGGGAGATTAGGGGTATTGTTGACGATGGCGAGAGTGGCTCCGGGAGTACTCAATGAGGAGATGTGGTGATAATCGTCCCGGCTGACAGCGGTGTCCTTCATGGTGGAGTTATATTCTCCTGACTTTAGCGGGTAATAGGTTGATCCTGGCTCAACTTCTGCGAGCGGAATGATCCTGCTGTCACCCGTTTTGATCGTGATGTGGCCATCGCCCGTGGTGATAACAGAACTATTTCCATCTGTTGTGTTGGTGGCAGGTGTGCCGTTTTCAATGTTCGTTGCCGTAATCCCCACTGCTGTGACATAGTGCGGAGACTGGTCGAGCGGTGCCACCGTCATGGTGGCAGGATTGAAGACCGTTCCGATACTGCTGGATCCCTTCCATGTTGAGGATTCCTCAAGGCTCCTGATCCCGACGGGGTGTCCGTCCGGTGTCGTCGCCGGAAAGACTGAGATCGTGCCGGTGGAGAGGGATGCTGGGGCGTTGATGCCCAGCGTTGTGCCCAAGTCGAAGGCGCGAGTGTCCGCACCGGGCGCCTCGCTGAGGGCGTCCAGGCTGATGGCGTGGGCTCGTCGTGCCTTCAGGTCGTCGTTCTCATGATTCTGTGTTGGGGTGCGATCGTCGTAGACGCCGATCCACCCTCTGGCGGAGATGATGTCGCCGAATTCCTGCTCGTTAAGGGCTCCGGTAACCTTCCTGGGCTGGGAGGGGTTAGCCTGAGGTAGAACTATGAGAGAGTCGCTACCGCTATCGTATCCATAAATGAAGCTCGCGTGTCCTGCCGTGCCCACGTAGGCGGCGACGGGATTCGGTACAGTATCTTTGTAGAGGTGGATGTCCTTGAGGTCCCACATCCGTGAGCCGTCAGTCAGGGAGTAGGCGACGGTACCGTCAAGAAGAGCTGAATCGCTGAGTTGAAATGTGTTTTCATGGTCCTCGGTCTGACGGGGATGCTCCAGAATGACCTTCCCGGTGACGGCGTCGAGAACCAGCGTCGTAACCGGTGACGTGCCGTCGAGTTCACGCCATTCCGGGCTCATGGACGAGTAGATCGTCGGATCTGTGGCAACGACTGCCACGTATCGCCCGTTCGGACTGGTGATGAGTCCCAGATCCCCTGACGCGACGGGATCCGTCTCAAGCAGCTGGCTGCGGAACTCAGCGCCGGCACGGCGGTACTGCCAGCGCGCCGAGCCGTCAACTGGGTTGATCCCGGTGATCGCGTCCTTGGTGAGGAGGATCGGGCCTGCGGCGCCGCCTGCGATATCGAGGAAGCCGTCAACATCCTTCACCCACGTCTTTTGCGTTCCGAAGGACGTGGGATATGAGGGGAGCCGGGCATCATCGATAGCAGATGCGGTGGTCTGCGTGACAGTGGGGGTGTCGGCATATGTGCTCTTCACCGTGAGGTAGGGGACGCCGAAGCCTGCCACCAAGGCAATTGCGGGCAGGAGCGCGAGGGAGGCCGTGCTGAGGCGTCGAAAGGGATGTCCTTGCAGAGCTCGGAGGCACCCCTGCCACGTTCCGGTGCTGCGAGGGCGGCTGAACCGGGGGTCCAGTTCCTCGGGAGCCGGATCACCGCTGGACGGCTCCTCGGTGGGGAGGATGACTGAGCGAGCCGCCCAGAGCCCGATGTGCGCCATCACGATCAACCCGCATGCCGCGATGCCCATGGTGAAGGCCAGGAGCTCGCCCAGACGGACACCGAAGGTGGAGGACGTCTTCCGCCACAGTTTCAGGACCGGAAGGCAGGCGTAGACGGTGCATGCCGCGACCGCGGCCACGGGCAGCAGCTTGAGGGCGGTGATGACAGCGTTCAGGAGCTTGCTCTTCCCGGCGGTACGGTAGTAAGGCGTGGGCCATACGGATGCGCCGATGATCCACAGCACCAGTAGTGGTGCGCATCGTTTCCATGACTGAGCGACCGCTATCCGACCCACGCCTTTGATGCCGCTGTTCCAGGCGAAGAACAGGATCACAGCCACGATCAGTGTGATGACGCTGCCGGTGAGCAGGGCGCGCATGTACGCCAGCAGACGTGGGTGATCGCTGAGCACGGCATCGTCGTGATCGAGGGGCGCCGGAGATACCTCGGCGTCGGCACAGGCGGTCTCCTCGGCTTCGGAAGCTGAGCACGAGGTGGGCTGAGAAGATGTGGATTCCATGATGGTGCGTGGGTCGTGGTGATGTCAGTGGTTCTCGAACTGCTCGAGGTTCTCGGTGTGCGGGTGGCCGTCATCGGATGAGCTGAGCCAGAAGGCGGGCTTGGACTCCGTTGAACCCTTTCCATCGGGACTCTTCTGCTCGACGAGCAGCCCGGGGCCGGTCGGCACGTCACGTTCGAAGGTGCTCTTTCCGGTAATGTCGATTGTCTTCTTAATGCTGGGATTGACGAGTTGCTCCTCGGCTGCCTCCCGGGAGGGACTGAGAGACTTCCTCTCGTCATCTGATGCTGCCTTCGAGCGTTGCTGATAATCGCTGGCTGCTTTGGGGTTCGCGAACCGGTGGATCCAGCCGCCGGGGTGGATGGCAGTCACTCCGGAGATGCTCCCGGCCGTGCTTCCGTCGGTGTTGAGGAGGGAGATGGTGGTCATTATCGAGCACTCGTTGAAGCAGTCGTCCGGAAGAAGATTGGGTGCGAGCATGAGGTTCTCTCGGGTGGCTCCCACCAGCCACTTGTCGGTGGGGAAAGGGGAGGGCTGAGCGCTCGTGTCTGTTAGGGAGAAGATGGTGATGGTTCCCTTCCCGGAGCCGGCCGGGAAATAGTTCTGGGCGGTCTCCACGGCCAGGGCGCTGTTGGTGAGGGCCTGCCCCAGGATGACCCCGGAGGCCGTGGCGTCCCTGACCGTCTTGCCGGTTGTGGTGTCAAGGACGACGATATGTGTGCGGAGATCGGCTGCTGTCTCTCCCGACTGCTGCTCGGAGGGAAGAAGGATCAGTGACAGGTACCGTCCGTCAGGACTGACGACGGCGCTCCCCGTCGACGAACGATCCATGTTCTCGCTCATCGCACGTTGGGCGTTGTCTGCGTACTTGGTTCTCTCTTGGTCGGCGACTGCGGGTTCGATAGAAACCGCCCACTGGAACTTATCAGTGGAACGCTCTCGACTCGCGACGGTGGTTGCCATTTCTTTGGCAGTGGAGCCAGTACCTCCAGCTACGTACGATGTGCTCATGGTGACAAGGCCGCTGGCAGTCGACAACGGTTGGTTGTCCATGTCGCTGATTGAATCCTGCGGCTTGGCAGCATCTGCTTCCTGAGCGTTGAGGGAGGAGATGACTGGATCATCATCACTCTTCCCAGTAGTGCATGAGCCGATGGTGAGCGCGAGTGTCACGGCTGTGGCGAGTGCCGACAGTCTCCGGAACGTGGAAGACATACGGGGATTCGGAGGATATGTGGTTCTCATCTCTGGCCTCCTGTGACGCCGAAGATCCGATAGGTATCTCGGCATCTCTGGTTGTCCTTGCCGGGTCCAGAACTGCAACCGTCGTAACCTATGCCGGTTGTATTGAAGATGACAACGACAGCGCCAGGAGTCCTCACTGCCGTTGCTGGCCTTTCGGAATCGGCGTGCTGGGAGAAGAGTGGTTGGATCGGCGCATTGTCCTTGTCGATCAGTTTCTGGAATGGCTGATACGTGGAACCGGGTGTGATGGGGATGGTGGTGCCGGGCGAGCCGTCGCCGGGCCGAATGACGAGTGCAGCGGAGGCGGAGCCGTCGTCGGCCGGTACCTCAACGATGCCGGTGCGAGCGGCGGCGAGGCTCCGATCCTGTGACACCGGGGTGACCGTGCGGGTGGCTGGATCGAAGACCGTTGCTGCTCGTGAGTCCTTTGGGGGGTAGGGGAGACTTGCGTCCCGACTGATGACGGGATAGGTGACGATGCTGCTTGAGAGATGTGACGCCTCCGTATTGATCCCCGAGGTTGCTCCTAAGGGAAAGGTTGTGGTGTCGGCGCCGTCTACCTTGGCCAGTGCATCCAGACTGATCGCCTCAGCTACTGGGTTTCCTGACGTATCGGTCTCGCCGGTGTAGCGTGCAGCCCATCCGTTGATGAAGAAGCTGAAATAGTTGTCGAGCGCATTCGATTCAGACGGAATTTCTGACAGGGTGTTCGGAACCTCGACCTCGGCGGTAGGGTCGTTTTGAGGAAATACCCTGGTGGTTACTGTCGACCTATAAATGCTGGTAGGTGTGTTCTTGAAGGAAGGTTCTTCGGAAGACGTCAGGATGAATGAGGAGTGTCCGGCCGGGCCGGAGTAGGACGCGCCGGAGCTCCCCGGGAGAGTCCACATCTTGGCCCCGTCGGTCAGTGAGAAGGCGGTGTCGCCGTCGAGTACCGCGGAGTCGGTCAGCTGAAGCGGGCCACCGCTACCTTGACGCTCGAAGACGAGCCTGCCGGTGAGGGCATCGAAAACCAAGGTGTCGCCGGTGGATTCTACGAACTTGGGTGACAGGATTCTAAGCGCGACGTACTTGCCGTCAGGGCTGGTGATGAGCCGACGTGCGTTGGGGGTGGAAGTGGAGGAGGCGAATATGGCCTGCTTACGGCTGTAGCTCCACAGGACACTGCCGTCCTTGGGGTTCAGTGCCATGATGCCGTCGTCGGTGAGGAGGATGGGGCCGCCGGCGCCTGCGACGGTGGTCACCTCAGTGGAGGAGATCTCCTTGCTCCAGGAAGCCTTCGGCGCCAGCGAGGCGGGTGGCTCCAGTGAGGCGTCGGCGGGGGCCTTGGCGATGACATGGTGGACCGGGTTGATGAGCGCCCATGTTCCAGCGATGGCGGAACCGAGCGTCAGTGCGGGCGCAATGATGAGGGCCGCGAAGTAGACGCGGGTGCGGCGAGGTACCCGAATGCGCTCGTAACGGGGGAGCCCCTTGTCGGTTTTCTCTCCAGTCTGGATATGAAGGCGGCGCCAGCGGCTCGGGTCATTGGGATCCCCGATACCTGCCTGGGTGGTGCGCATGCGCAGGTAGTGCAACAGTGTGCCTGCGCTCAGGAAGAGCGCGGCTGAGAGCGTCACTCCAGCCAGGGCCAGGAGGAACAGGACGGAGAATCCGGTCTCCTGATAGGTGTCCCACCACGCCAGAGTCAGGGATGCTGAGGTCGTCATGCCCAGGGCCGCCATGACCGTGGTTACGATCGTTGTCAGGATGGGGCCCTTCTTCTCACTGAAGTTGAGGAACGGCCAGACCAGTAGCCCTCCGAAGAACATGCACCACATCAGTGTGGAGGCCTTGTCCGGGACGAGGCTGCTGGTGTCATTGAGATCTCGGCTCAGCACCAGTGCGGTCGATCCGAACACGACGGCGCCGAGGAGTCCGGCCCACCGCAGGGCACGCAGGGTGAGGGTGCCGCGAGGTGGGAAGGGATCGGCCTCGCTGGTGCCGGTTGCGGCCTCGCTGGGCTCAGTGGCATCGCGGTCGGCGCCGTCTTCGGCTTCCCCCGTGTCCAGCGCCGTCGAGGTTTCGTCGCTGGAGTCGGCAGTGCCCGGCTGGGTGCTGGGATCGGTGTCGGGCTGATCGGTGCCGTTGTCGTCAGTGTTGGGCGCTGAGGGCATGGTCCTATTGTGGTGACCGGATCGTGATGGTGAGGCGGAACGAGGCAGAACACGGGGGATAGTTCTCCCCGTTTTTCCTTGAGATTGAAGTCGGCACGCCCCAGGAGAAGGTTGCGTGCCGGCTTGCGGCGGCCTGTGCCTCAGTTGTTCGTGAACTGCTCGAGGTTCTCGGTGTGCGGGTGGCCGTCGTCGGCGGCACTGAGCCAGAAGACAGGCTTGCGCTCCGTTGAGCCGTTCTCGGTGTGGACATCCTGGTAGATGACCAGTCCGAGGCCATTCGGCACGCTGCGTTCGTCCACGGTCATGTCGGTGGTGTCCGTGGTCTGGCCGGTGTCGATGTGGACGAGCTGTTTCGGGAGCTTCCGGAGCTTCTGGCGTGCCTCCTCAGTTGCGTCATTGTTGTCCGGAGACGCATGCAGTGTGTGGACAAGACTGGCGGCCGCTTTCGGGTCCCGGTACTGACTGACCCATCCTCCGGGATGAACAGCGGTGACTCCAGGCAGGGTGGCGATAGTGTGCCCATCGGTACCGCGCCGCGTCACGGTGTACGGGGCGCAATACAACGTGCACTCGTAGGGCGGCACGTCCGGCGCCAGAAGGAGGTCCTGCCCCGAGGCGCCGATGAGCCACTGGTCGGTGGAGAACGAGGATGGCTGCGCGCCGGAATTCTTGATCGAGAACACGTGGATGGTTCCCTTGCCGGAACCTGCCGGGAAGTAGTTATGGGCGGTCTCGACGGCGAGGGTGCTGTTGGTGAGGGCCTGCCCCAGGACGATTCCGGAGACCTCGGCGGTTCGGACAGCCTTGCCGGTCTGCGTGTCGAGGACGACGACGTGCGTGTGCCGGTCGGTCGGCGGTACTCCGCTTTGCGACTCATCAGATGTCAGGACCAGAGACAGGTAACGGCCGTCGGGGCTGACGATCATGTCGCCAGCATGTGACTGGCTCGTTGTGTGGTCGTGTCCGTATTCCGTATCCGAGATACTGTTCGGCATCTGGCGGTCGGCGGCTGATGGCGTAATGGACACCGCCCACTGGAACTGATCGGTTGAGGGATCTCTGCTGACGATCCTGGTGACGTCCGCATCCGGTTTCTTGGTGGCTGTGCCAGTGTTGTAGTTGGTGCTGATGAAGAGTTTCCCTGTTTTGGTCGTCAGCTTCGTCAGCGAAGCATCACGCAGTTCCTGTGCCGAAACACCCTGCTTGAGGTCCTCCACGGACTGGGAGGAGAGAGACGTGAGCGCCGGCTCTTGACCGTATGCGCTGATGTTGCATGAGGCTATCGAGAGGGACAAGGAGACGGATGCGGCCACCGCCAGCATGCGGCGATACGGAGTGTGGTCACGATGCCCTGGAGTGAGTGAGATTCTCATTTCTGCTCCCCCGTGATTCCGTATATCCGATATGTGTGCGGGCATCGTTCGCTCTGGTCGTACTTCCCGCGGGTGTAGTCTCTTTCGGTGTCGCCGGTGGCATTGAAGATGGCGATGACGGCTCCGGGAGTTCTCATCGCTTGTGCTCGTTCGGCGGTGCCGCCTGGAGTGCTGCTCGCCAGGAGGGTCGGAGGAAGGTCGGTGGAGCCGGGAGTGATGGGGATCGTGGTTCCGGTGGAGCCGTCTCCGGGACGAACAGTGATGGCGGCCGACAGTGAGCCATCGTCTGCTGGTATGTCGACGAACTCGACCGGCGAGCCGGTGAAGCCCGGGTACTGGGCGATAGAGGTGACAGTGAGGGTGGATGGATCGAACACCTTCTCCGTACGTGGCTCCGACGGAGAATCTCGCCGACCGTTGTCCAATCTGATGGGGGAGTAGGTGACGATGCTTCCGGAGCTCAAGGATGCAGTGGTGTTGATCCCTGAGGTGGCCCCCAGGGGGAAAGTCCTCGTGTCGGCGTCGTCGACCTTGGCCAGCGCGTCCAGGCTGATCGCCTCGGCCACAGGGTTACCCGACGAATCGAACTCGCCGGTGTAGCGTGCAGCCCATCCCTGAATGAAGCAGGTGGGGTCGGCTGGGTAGTCATAGTAGTCGGGAGGATTGGCAAGCACATCATCGACCTCTACGGCAGCCGAGAGGTCCTGCTGTGGAGTGACGCGGAGAGTGATTGTTGACTTGTAGGACTGGGGGGAATTTTCATGACGTCGATCATCGCTGTACTGGTCCAGAATGAACGACGAGTGCCCAGCAGTTCCGGAGTAGCTGGTTCTGTGGTAGCCGGAAAAAGACCAGAGCTTCTTCCCGTCGGTCAGGGAGAAGGCGGTGTCGTTGTCGAGGATCGCGGAGTCGGTCAGCTGAATTGGGCCTTCGGTGCCTTGACGTTCAAAGACGAGCCTGCCGGTCAGGGCATCGAAGACCAGGGTGGTGGCGGCTTCGCCCTCTTGGGGAGATGCGATGAAGTTGGGGAGCTGGATTTGGGTGGCCACGTACCTGCCGTCAGGGCTGGTGATGAGTCCAGGGCTGTCGGAGTAGCTGTTGGGGGCGAATGTGGAGTGCTTGCGCTCATAGCTCCACAGGACGCTGCCGTCCTTGGAGTTCAGTGCCAGGATGCCGTTGTCGGTCAGGAGGATGGGGCCGCCGGCGCCCGCGACGGTGGTCAGCTCGGTGGAGGAGATCTCTTTGGTCCAGGAGGCCTTCGGCGCCAGCGACGTGGGAGGCGTCAGCGAGGAGTTGGCGGGGGCGGTGGCCGTGACGTGGTGGACCGGGTTGATGAGTGCCCATGTTCCAGCAACGGCGGAACCGAGCGTCAGCGCAGGGGCAATGACCAGGGCCGCGAGATAGGCGCGGGTACGGCGGGTCACCCGAATGCGCTCGTAGCGGGGGTGACCCCGGTCGGTCTTCTCTCCGGTCTTGCGCCGGAGGCGGCCCCAGCGGCTCGGATCCTCGTCATCGCCGAGACCTACCGCGGTACTGCGCAGGTAGTGCAGCAGTGGGCCGATGCTCAGGAAGAGCGCGGCTGAGAGCGCTACTCCAGCCAGGGCCAAGAGGAACAGGACGGAGAACCCGGTCTCCTGGTAGGTGTTCCACCACGCCAGAACCAGGTGTGCTGACGTTGCCATCCCAAGGGCCGCCATGACCGTGGTCATGATCGTCGCCAGGACGGGGCGTTTCTTGTCCCTTAAGTTGAGGAACGGCCAGGCCAGTAACCCTGCGACGATCATGCAAGTCGTCAGTGCTGAGACCTTGTCCGGGATGAGGTTGCGGGCGTCCACCAAGCCCCGGAGCAGTGCCAGCGTGGTCACTGCGAACACGACGGCGCCGAGGAGTCCGCCCCAGCGCAGGGCGCGCAGGGTGAGGGCACCGCGCGGTGGGAAGGACTCGCCCTCGTTCTTGCCTTCGGCCCCGCCGTTGCTTTCATCGGCGTCGGTTGCGGCCTGGTCGGCCTCAACGGCATCACAGTTGGCGCTGCCTTCGGCCTCACCCGTGCCCTGGTCCGTTGAGGGTTCGTCGCCGGAGGCAGCAGCGCCTGTCTGGGTGCCGACCCCTTGGCTGCTGGGATCGGTGTCGGGCTGATCGGTGCCGTTGTCGTCAGTGTCGGCGTCGGGCGTAGGAGGCATGAGCCTATTGTGGTGACCGGATCGTGATGGTGAGGCGGAACGAGGCAGAACACGGGGGATAGTTCTCCCCTCCGTGGAGATCGGAGCCACCGTGCCCCAGGAGGCGATCTAACGTTGCTTCGGTCGCTCCCAATGCTTCCGGTCGGGTGCGGTGACGCCTTGAATAGTGCCGAGCTTTCGCCCCCGGGTATCGACGCGGGTGAGCGTCACCGACACGTCGTTGCGCCATCCGGTAGCCAGCGACTGAGGGGACAGGAGCAGGGCGCCGTCGTCGATCCCGGTGAGCCACTGGTCGGTGGCGAAGGATGCTGGAGCGGCGGACGTGTCGGTCAGGGAGTAGACGGTGACCGTCCCCTTCCCGTCCCCGGCCGGGTAGTAGGTCCGGGCGGTCTCCACGGCCAGGGCGTCGTTGGTCAGCACCTGTCCCAGGACGAGCCCCGAGACCTCCACGGTGCGGACCGTCTTCCCGGTGGCGGCGTCGAGGACGAGGACGTGGGTGCGCTGAGCAGCGACGTCGAGCGGGTTGCGGTCCTCATCCGAGTCATGAAGCACGGGCCTCATCTGCGGTGGACGCAGGACGAGGGAGACATAGCGGCCATCGGGACTGACGACGGCGTAGCCGGCCGGCCGCCAGGCGAGGAGGTCGCGGGCAACGTCCTGGGCAGAGCTGCCGTCGTCGTAGAACCAGTTGACGACGGCCGGCGTGATCTCACGCGCCCACAGCACCGAGCCGTCCGAGCCGCGGTACCTGGCGACGATCGAGCTGTTCGGCCCCGACCGGTCCTGTCTGCCGCGTTGCGCCTTCTCCTTCTCCGTCAGTTCCGGAGCAGAGACGTAGAGGTAGTCCTCGCCGACAGGCAAGGCATCGTCATCAGTGCTGGTGGGAGTCTTCGAGATGCGCTCCTTGACCTGCGAGGCGCTCAGGGCGGTGGACTCCACCTGCTGCAGCTGCGAGGTGTTCGGGCTGCAGGCGCTCATGGCCCCCGCGAACAGGACCGCCGCAGCCAGGGCTGAGCCGACGACTCGCCGGCGACGGAGGTGAGGGCGTGTGCTGGTCATGACGATGCTCCTGAGATGCCGAAGATGCGGAAGGAGTGGGAGCCCTTGTCCGGGCCGGTGGCCATGATGACGAGGGTCGTTCCCGGCGTGCTCAGGGTGGTGAGCAGTGGATCCGACGACGGCGACGGATTATCGATGGTCCAGAAGTGCCGAATCCCGGGCGGGTAGTAGGTGGAGCCTGCGGGCACGTCCACCGTCGTCGGGGTGCGCTCCCCACTGCTGACGCTCAGGACGCCGCCACCGCCGGACTCGGCGCGGGCGAGACTGGCGTAGGACAGGAGTCCGGCCTCCTGCGCCGAGTGGGAGACGGTCCGGGTCTGGGGGTCGAAGATCGCGGCGGTCGTAGTACCGCCCTCGAGTTCCTGGGGAGATGACGGCATGTAGCCGGCTCCGTGACCTACCGTCCGTGGAGGCAGAGTCGTCAGCGTGCTCGTGGCGCGGGAGGCAGTGATGTTGGCTCCCGACGTCAGGCCCAGGTCATAGGTGGTGGTGTCGGCACCGGCGACGCCCGCCATGGCGTCCAGGTTGACGGCCTGCGCCGCCCAGCCTGTGGGGGAGGTCTGGAAGTCGATCGGTGTGGGTGTCTGTGTGAAGGCGGCCACCCAGCCATCGACGACGAGAAGGTCGCCCCGGCCGTCGGTGAGAAGCGGGGCGCTCTCACGGCGTACCGAGGGGGCGGTGTCGGGCATGAGCGTGTAGATTCCGTACACTCCGTCGCTGGACTCTTCCCCATCGGGGCGTCGTTGCGTGCCCCGCAGGAGGAAGGTGGAATGACCGGCCGTGCCCGAGTAGGGCCAGGTATCAGGTGAGACGGAGACATCCTCCTTGTCGATGGACCACAGTCGGGAGCCGTCGGCGAGCGAGTAGCCGGTGGCGCCGTTGAGCAGGACGGAGTCAGTGAGCTGGAGGACGCCTTCCTGCCTGAAGCCCTCGTAGGTGACGCGCCCGGTCACCGTATCGAGAACCACCACCAGGGGGTCGATACTCATTCCCTCCGGCTGCTCGCCGTCGGTGGCATCGAGGGTCACCGCGAGGTGACGGCGGTCCGGGCTCGAGTAGCAGCGGATGAAGCGCGCGTGCTTGCGCGGATAGGTCCACCGGGTCGAGCCGTCGGCGGGATTGAGGCCGACGACGCCGTCGCTGCTCAGGACGACCGGCCCGGCAGCACCGGCCACCACCTCCGCCATGTTGTGGATGTCCTGCGACCAGGCCGCCGTCGAGGCGAAGGACCGGGGCAGCGCCGGAAGCGCAGAGGTGTCGATACTCGCAGCGGTCGACGGCGTGACCCGGCTCGCGACCAGGTGCGGGACCGTGGCCGCTGCCCCGAGGGCGAGCGGCGGAACGACGATGAGAATGACCGCGCCGAGGACGCAGCGCCACGAGAGGCGGGGCAACCGAATCCTCCGCAGACCTCCCAGCCGCGCCCTCAGGTGCTGCTTCTGCGGCGGCGGGAAATAGGTGGCCCGGGTGGCGCGAACCAGGAGATCGGTCGCCGCCAGCAGGCCCAGGCCCAGTGCCCCCACCGCCAGTGTGAGTAGCTGGTCGATACTGACCGAGGTGCTGCGCAGCTGGGCGTGCCACAGGCGAAGAAGGACGACGGCGAAGCCGCCCGAGAACACCAGGAAGCACAGCGGTTGGAAGAGGACCGTCTTCCTGACGAGCGCTCGCGGTGAGGTGGGATAGCTCTTCAAGGCGAAACGCGCGTTCTCTCTCCACTTGAAGTAGCCGGCGATCCATATGAGCACGGCCAGGCCGCCAATAAAGCCCCCGCCCCCCTTCATCGCGTCACCGGGATCCCCCATCCCGCTCTGGTAAACGAGGAACAGCACGGCCATTGCCCCGACCGCCAGGAGCCAGCCGAGGCGCAGGGCCCGCAGAGCCCACAGCATCGTGAGGACGCGTCGCGGAGGATCGGGTACCGAGCCGTCCGAGGCGCCAACGGAGTCAGCGGCCTCCGCGGTCTCCGCGGTCTCGGTGGCCTCGGCGGCCTCTACGGACTCCGCAGACTCCGCAGCCTCGGCCGAGCCGGCGGGTGCAGGGGACTCGGCGTCCTGGGACTGGTCACTGGGCTGATCGGTCATCGTGCTGTCTCCCGTGCCGCTACTTGCTGGTGAACTGCTCGAGGTTCTCGGTGTGGGGGTGTCCGTCATCGGCAGAGCTGAGCCAGAAGAGCGGGGTGTAGGTTGTCTCACCGCTCGCCTCAGTGCTCGTCCGGCCGACCACCAGCCCGGGTCCGGTCGGGACTCCCAGGTCTTCGACGATCGTTCCGGTGACATCCACGCTGCTTCCCGTGGAGACATTGACGACCTGCCGCGTCAGGCCCTGCAGGGCGGCGTTGAGAGAGGCCGGTTTCTCCTTCTTGCCCGCCGCTGCGAGGTTGGCCGACGCATTGACGGCCGCCGGGTCACTGACCTGCGTGACCCAGCCGCCCGGGTGCACGGCCTCAACACCCTTGATGGTTGAGCGGACCTTCCCGGAGGTATCCACCTGGGTGACGGTCGATGCGCCGGAGTTGCTTTCCGGCCCGTACGGGGAAGGCGGCTGCGGTGACAGCAGCAGCGAGTCGGTCCCGGCCCCCGCTAGCCACTGATCGGTGGCGAATGACGAGGGCGGGGCGGATGGGTCGTCCAGCCCGAAGACATGGACTTGGCCCTCCCCCGTGCCTCCGGGGAAGTAGTCGTTGGCGGTCTCCACGGCCAGAGAGCCGTTCGTCAGGCCCTGCCCCAGGATCACTCCGTTGAGCTCCTCCGTGCGCACCACGGTGCCGCTCGTGGCGTCCAGGACGACGACGTAGGACTCCTGTTCGGCGAGCCTCTCCTCGAGCTGCCCGTGATGCGGGGCGAGGATGAGGGAGACGCGGCGCCCGTCGGGGCTGACGACGATCTCTCCGCTGGTTTGGGACGTCATCAGGTCTGAGACGTTGTGCTGCGGGGCGTCTGAATTCTCCAGAGCGTCGCGCGATGCGCCCGGCGGCGTGATCGCCACCGCCCACTTCAGGGCGCCGTCTGATCGGTTCCGGCTGACGAGGGTGGTTCCCACGGGCGTGCGATGGTTCTTCTCCCAGTTGATGAGCACCGTGATGGTGCTGTTCTCAGTGGGAAGCGTTGGGAACTCCATGTCCGGGCCCGTGTTGGCGTCGGCCTCTAGGCTCGTGACCTGCTCGGCGGTGAGTGCAGTGGCCTTGACGGTGACCTCCTGTGTGGTCTGGATCGGGGCTGAGGTCAGCTGACCGGTGCAGGCGCTCAACGGGAGGGCCAGTAGTACTGCGGCAAGGAGCAGCCGGGAGGATCGATGTCGACGGTGGGCAGGTCCCGTGGACGTGCGGTGGGGGTGCCGGGCGGCGGCTTGTCGGCTCATGACGAGGCTCCTACCAGTCCGTAGAGACGAATGCGTGTACCGGTGGTCTGACTCTCGTCGGTGGGGTGCAGAAGCACGATGGTGACGCCCGGCGCGCTGAGTGCGCTGATGCCGTCGTTGCCTCCTGGTGTATTGACGGAGAAGTCGTCAAGGTCGGCGTTGGGACCGCCTGTTCGTGGATCGAAGAAGACTGTGCCGTTCTCCAGGGGGATGGAGGTGGCTTTCGACTTGTCTCCCGACTGAAGGCTGATGCGTCCCTGTCCGTCGTCGGCGCGGGTGATCCCGACCGCGGTGACGAGCCCCGGATCCTGGGGGGCTGCCAGCACGGCGCGTGTCCTGGGGTTGAAGGTGGTGGCGACCGTGGACTGGTCCTTCCAGCCATCGGGGCCGGGGATTGCGTTCGGCTCGACCGGGGTGGGCGCGGTGGCCGGTAGGACGGCCAGCCTCCCGGAGAGAAAGGACGCCATTGGGGCGATGCCGAGGGTCTGGCCCAGGTCGTAGGCATGGGTGTCGGCGCCGGGCACCTTCGCCAGGGCGTCAAGGGAGACGGCCTGGGCGCGGTGAGCCTTCGAGTAGTTCCAATCGACATCGACGAACTCATCCTGGGTGGCCTCGGGGTAGGTGACTGTCCAGCCCTCGACGATGAGCGGCTCCCGATTGGCGTAGGCGGCCGGAACGTCCCTGACGACACCGCGGGGGTTGGTATCCGGGACGAGTGTGAAAAGGCCGATCCCGTTGGTGCTACCGGGGATCTTCTCCGCGAGAATGAGGCTGGCGTGCCCCGCTGTGCCTGTGTACGGGGAGCCCTCCTCGGAGAGATCGAGGTCAACGTCGCCGAGCCGCCACATCACGGAGTCGTCGGCCAGCGAGTAGACGGTGCTGCCGGCCAGGAGGACGGAGTCGGTGAGCTGGACGGCCTTGCCGTCGTGGAAGTGCTCGTTGGTGACCCGTCCGGTCACGGTGTCCAGGACGATGGTGAGGGTCGATTCCAGACCGTAATCGCCGTCGGAGCTCTTGCTTTGGAACTCCAACTCCCCGAGCGTCAGGGCGACGTGGCGCCTGTCCGGGCTGGTGATGAGATACGGGCGCTCACCAAGGACGCCGTTGACACGTCCCCCGTACTGGGCGAACTTCTTGCCTTGACGGTCGTAGTCCCAGCGGATCTTCCCGGTGGAGGGATCCAGGCTGATGAGGCTGTCATCGGTGAGGACGAGGGGGCCTGCGGCCCCTGCGGTCACGTCCAGCGCGGAGGGGATGTCGTGGGTCCAGGTCGCCTGAGACGGGAAGGAGGTCGGGTAGTTGGGCAAGGTGGCGGGGGCGGCCACAGGGATCGGGCGGGGCCGGTCCCAGTTGTGGGCGAGGTAGGCGCTTGCGCTGAGCACGAGGGTCGGGGCCAGGAGGATTACCACCAGAACGATGCGCGGCCCCCAGGAGCCGGCGCTCCGGAGGTGGGTGGGCAGAAGGCGTGAGAGAGGAGCGGACCTGGCACGCAGCCGTGAACGGAGCGAGGAGGCCTGTGCGACCTCGGGGAAGAAGGAGCGGGTGACGCGCTGGAGAAGATCGAAGGCGAAGAAGGAGCCCAGCCCCAGGGCCGCCATCGCGAAGGCGAGTAGCTCGCCGGCGCTGGCGTCCAGCGGCATAAAGATGTCGTGCCACAGGCCCAGCGCGCCTCCGGCGCTGAGCAGGCCGCAGGTGGCCACCCCGGCAACGGGCAGGAGCCGCTTGATGATGCGCCGGCATGCCCGTACCCGATGCTGCCAGTCGACCCAGTACTCGGCACGCTCCTGCCAGGCGAGAATGCCGATCCCCCACAGGACGAGCGCCGTGACCAGCGGCGCGAGACCGAGGTAGAGGAGCACCCAGCGCATCGTCAGATCAGTGCGCCACGCCAGGTAGAGGCCGGCCGCTACGAGGACGGTGAGCAGGGCGCCGACCTTCAGCGCCCAGAAGAGGCCCTCGAACCGCCGCGACCAGACCTGACGGCGCTCCTGAGGCGTGCGGGGACGCCGACGGCGGGCAAGGGCTGATAGCGAGGAGTAGGGATTCTCTGAGGTGAGGGGAGTGGGAGCCGCGAGGGGCTCCGCGTCCTCGCCCGTGGATTGATCGGTCATCGTGCTGTCCTTCGTGCCGCTACTTGTTGGCGATCTGCTCGAGGTTCTCGGTGTGGGGGTGGCCGTCGTCGTCGGCGCTGAGCCAGAACTGCTGGGGGTTGCCGTTGCCGTCGGCGGTCTCACGGCTGATGAGCAGGCCGGGGCCGGTGGGGACACCGACCGATTCGGCCTTTCCTCCCATGAGGTCGTGCGTGCTTCCGGAGTTCAGGTCGACGATCTGGGTGGACAGGGCGTCCCAGGCTGCTCGCGTCTGGTCATCGTCCTTCCCTGCGGTGCTGGCGGCGAGTGTGGCCGCGGCGGCAGGATCGCTGAAGCGTTGAAGCCATCCGCCGGGATAGACCCGATTGACACCGGTGATGGTTCTGCGCACTGTGCCGTCCGTACCCATCTGGGTCACCGTGAACGGGCGGAACCGGGTGCTCCCATCGTTGCTGGCGGTGGGGGAGTACGGGGACAGGATGAGTGAGTCCTGGGAGGCGCCGATGAGCCAGTGGTCACTGGAAATGGTCGATGGCTTGTCCGCAAGGTTGCTCAGCGGGTAGACGGAGATGACTCCCTGACCCTCGGCTCCCGGGTAGTAGTTCTGAGCGGTCTGGATGGCCAGGCTGTCGTTAGTGAGGACCCGCCCCAGGATCAGTCCGGAGACCTCCACCGAGCCCTCGAGCTTCCCCGTCTCGGCGCTGAGGACGACGACGTAGGCGCGCTGGGCTGAGAAGTCGTCGTCCTGAGCCGTCCGGTGCGGTTGGAGAATGAGCGAGATGTGCTTCCCGTCGGGACTGACGACGCCCACGCCGGAGGACTTCTGCTTGAGAAGGTCGTAGGTCTGCGTTTGGGTGGTCGAGTCGCGGTCACCGTCGCCCAGGTCGCCGGTTCTGAAAATGGGGTGATTGAGGCGGGCGGCCCACTGAAGGGTCTTGGTCTTCGGCTCGTCGTCGGTGCTCCCAGGTTTGTCGCTGGTGACGACTCCTGAGGACACAGAACCATCATCGGATTCGGGTAGTGAGTTTTCCGCGCTGACCGTCCCGTAGCGAGTGGGCAGGTTGCGGACAAAGACGGAAGAGAAGTGCTTCCGTTCGGACTCCACCTGATCTGCACTGAGCGGGGTGACGGAGACTCCCGCCGACGACGTGGTCGCCGCAGTCTTTGGGGATGAGGAGCCGCAGCCTGACAGTGGCAGTGAGACGAGGAGCGCTGCCACCAGGGCGCGAGCGGCGCGGCTCGCCGCCGAACCGGTGCGGTGACGGCGCATCGACGGTATGGGGGCGGGCATGGGGCTGGGCTTCGTCGCGTGTGTCGTGTGGCGCATCATCGGGCTTCTCCTCCCACGGCATAGATGCGAGAGGTGCCGGTATACCGCGTGCCTGTCCGAACCATGATGATGGTGGCGCCGGGAGTGCTGACTGCGGTCACCAGACTGTCTTCATGGTTGCCGTCGGCCAGTACCAGATCCTTGAGCTGAGGGTTGTAGAGCTTGTCTCCCGGCGGAGCGAATGTTGTCCCCGGCGCCAGAGGGATTGATACGCCCGATGACCCGTCTGCGGGCTTGACAGTGATCCGTCCCTCGACGGCTTCACCGACGGCGATCTGGGTGATGCCGACGGAGGCGGCGGCCAGTCCCGGCGTCTTAGCCGCTGCCGTCACCTCACGTGTCCAAGGGTTGAAGACGGAGCCGACAGTGCCGGAGGCCTCCCACAGGAAGCGGTCCGAGCTGGAGTACTTCTTCTCAGGCTTCTCAGCTGGGAGAGGCGGGAAGGTCACGAGGGCTCCGGCCTTCATGGAGGCGATGTCGTTGACCGCAGAGGTCATGCCGAGGTCGTAGGCCCGAGTATCTGCTCCGGGAACACCGGCCAGGCCGTCGAGGCTGACGGCCTGGACCTCCCGGTCCTGCGGATCGTTATCCCTGGACCACGACGGCCTGGACTGTTTCCCACGAGGCTTGTCAATGACCATCCAGCCGTCGATCACCAGAGGATCATCCGCCTTGCTGTAGTCAAATTCGATACGTCCGTCTGACCGGGGCGTGAGGGTCGGGAGCTCATGGGTGGCGGTGGGATTATTCTGTGGGACCGCAGCGTCATGGTATGTCGCGGGGCGACTCAGGACGAAGGCTGAGTGACCGGCTGCGCCGGAGTAGGCGGCCTGGGCGGACTGGGAGCCTGAGGCGCCGTCAACGGTGAGCTTTCGAAGGTCCCACATGGTCGACCGGTCCTTCAGCGAGTAGGCGGTGGTGCCGTAGAGGACCGCCGAGTCGGTCAGCTGGAGGGGACTGTCGCCGCGCCAGTCGAAGACCGTTGCCCCGGTGATCGTGTCGAGCACGACGGTGGCTTTCGGCGTCGAAGGACTGAGATTTCCGTCCGTTCCGGTCATGGACGTGTAGACGACCGGCTCTTCGAATCTCATCGCCAGGTAGCGGCCGTCGGGGCCGGAGATGACGTCTGTCGCGGTTGCTCCCTTACGCTGGTAGCTCCATCGGTTCGAGCCGTCACGGGGGTCGAGCCCGATGGCTCCATCTGAGGTGAGAACGATGGGGCCGGCGGCTCCGGCGACCACGTCCTGTCCGCTCGCCAGATTCTTGGTCCACATCTCCTTCGAGGCGAAGCCGGTGGGATACGCCGGCAGCTGGTCGGCGTTCACCGACGGGCCCGTGGACTGAGTGATGGTGGGCCGGTCGGACGTCGTCGGATGGCCGAGGTAGGGCACGGCGAAGGAGGCGACGAGCGCCACGACGGGAACGAGGGCGAGCAGGGCTCGAGGGCCCAGGGCCCGGAGGGAGGAGCGCCACGGTCGCCGCAGCTGATCGCGCAGGTCGTGTATCCGCTCCGAGATCGGATTGGGAACGTAGAGCGACTCGTCGGCATAGGGCTCGAACAGAGCGCGCAAGGCCCGCAGAAGAATGTCTGTGGACAGCAGCATGGCGAAGGCGGCGACACCCATGATGTAGGCCAGGGCCTCGCCCAGGCTGACCGCGTAGGTGGAGAACACGAACCTCCAGAGACTGACGATCGGGAGGACGGCGTACACGGCAGCAGCCGGGACCAGGACGGCGGGCAGGAGCATGAGCGCTGAGCGGGCCGCGGTCAGAGCCCTGTTGCGCATGCTGCGGCTGTCATGGCGCGGCTCGGGCCAGAGGACGACCCCGCACGCCCACAGGAACACGGTCAGCGCCAGCCCCTTCCAGGACAGCAGGGGGAGCTTGAGCAGCACCTTGGCGATCCCGCTGCCGCAGATGACGCAGAGGGCGGCCGCGGCCACCATGCCGAGGAAGCAGCCGAAACGCAGCGACGTCAGGGCAGCGATGATGCGCTGATGGCGGCGTCTGCGCCGGTTGAGGGCCGCATCGGCCTGGTCGGCGCTGTGGCCGGAAGCGGAGGGGGAGTCGTCGATGGGGTGATCGACGTCGGCGGCGCGTGGCATGGCGTGGGGTCTTTCGTTGTGGGCCGGCTCGGGTACTACTTGGTGGAGAACTGCTCGAGGTTCTCGGTGTGGGGGTGGCCGTCGTCGGCGGCGCTGAGCCAGAACTGCGGGGTGAAGGTGATCGTGCCGTTCTCATCAGAACTCTTCTGACCGATGACGAGTCCCGGCCCCGTGGAGACACGGTGCGTCCACACGCGGTCGGCGTCATCGTCGTAGACCGCTCCGGAGTTGGTGTCCACCACCTCGCGGTGAAACCGCTTCTCGTCGGGCAGGTACGTGTTTCGACGCACCCACCCGCCCAGGATGATGCCGGAGGAATCCGTGAAGGTGGCAAGGTGCTTGCCGTGAAGATCGACCTGCGTCACCGTTGAGGTGGAGGTGCCGCTGCCGCCAGGAGGCTGCGAGGACAGAAGCAGAGAGCTCCTACCGGAGCCTGCGAGCCATAGGCTGGTAGGGAAGGACGTGGGGGAGGCGGACGGCTCCGTCAGCGAGAAGACGCTGATGCGTCCCTTGCCTTTCCCCGCGGGATAGTAGGCGTCAGCGGTCTCGACGGCGAGTGAGTCACTGGTGAGGGCCTGACCCAGGACCAGCCCTGAGACTTCCACTGTACGTACGGGCCTACCGGAGGCTGTGTCGAGCACAATGACCGTCGTGCGTTGAGCGGCCAGGTTGAACGGCGTCTCCAGAAGTCGTCCGGGATGATCCTCTTCCGCCTCCGGGGGACGCAGCACCAAGGAGACGTATTGTCCGTTCGGGCTGACGGTCGCGTATCCAGAAGTGCGCGCCTGGAGGATGTTTCCCGCCTGCTGTTGCGCCGAGTACATGTCGCTTTCATAGTCGGTGAAGTCGGCGGCCTGCGGGGATACTGATACTGCCCATTGGGGATCGCCGTCGGGCGCGTCGAACCGGGCGACGAGTGTCAAGTCGTGGCCTTCTGTGTTGAATTGTATGGTGATGCAGACGACTGCGCCCTTCACAGGAAGATATGACGGCCCGTTGTACTTGCCCTCCTCAAGGCAGCTCTGTTTCTCCTCTGTGGAGAGCATCGCCGATGAGAGGGATGGTGCGGTTGTCGGAGCAGGTGCGGTGGGCTGTGTGTGACAGGCGGCAAGTGTGGAGATCGTCAGTAGAGCGAGTGCGGCACAGGCGGTCCTACTCTTCCGTATGGTTCGCAGAGCTGTGTGTGAGTGATTCTGTGATTCCATGTCTACCTACCCTGGAATGCCATAGAGCCGGAAGGCGTGTGATCTGAAAGTGAATTCTGGTGAATCATCGAGGATGGCGATGGTGGCTCCGGGGGTGCTGAGTGCGGAGATAGTCGGAGGGTAGGTGTGTTCGCCTGCTAAGGGTTCTAGGCTGGAGTTGTAGGATAATGGTGGTTGGTAAATGGATCCTGGTTCGAGGTCGCATACGGGGATGATGCTGCCATCGCCCGTCCTGATCGTGATCTGACCATCGCCCGTGGTTGCCTCCGGGAGATGACGTGATGCTGTTGCGGGCTTTCCATCCTCTGGGTCGGTCGTGGTGACCCCTACGGCTGCGACGTAGTGGGGTGCCTGCCCAAAGGATGCCACCGTCATGGTGGCTGGGTCGAAGATCGTACTGACGGCGTTGAATCCTTTCTGGGTGAAGAGGTCCTCGTAGTCCTCATCGCTGTCAATCCTTCCAACCGGCGAGCTGTCGGGGAGCACGGACAGCGTTCCGGTGGGGAGTGATGCTGCGGCGTTGATTCCCAGGGTCGATCCCAAGTCGAAGGTGCGGGTGTCCGCGTTGGGTGCCTCAGCGAGGGCATCAATGCTGACTGCGTGCGCGCGACGTGCGGTCGGTGGATCGTCCTTGACGTTTCTCTCGGCGTGGTCGTCGTAGATGCCGATCCACCCCTGCGCGGTGATGACCCGGCGCGGCTTGCGCTCGTGGAGTACGCCAGCGACTTTCTTCGGATGAGACGGATCAGATTGCGAAATCACAGTAATTGCGTCGCTTTCGTCGATACTTTGAAGAATGAAGCTGGAGTGGCCGGCTGTTCCTATGTGTGTTCTGTCGGAACTACCGCTGCTTTTGACGCGCAGTTTCCTGAGATCCCACATCTGTGATCCATCGCTCAAGGAGTAGGCGACCGCCCCGTCAAGGAGCGCTGAATCGCTCAGCTGAAGTGTATCGTCATGGTCGTTAACGTCTTGGGGGTGCTCCAGCACCGCCTTCCCGGTGACAGCATCGATGACGATCGTTGTCCTCGGGGACTCACCTTCCAGGGGCTTCGGTTGTGACGTCAGTGACGTGTAGACGACAGGATCGTCAGCAATCGCTGCCACGTAGCGGCCATTCGGGCTGGTGATGAGACCCTGATTCCCTGACGCAACAGTATCTTTGGAATCCGACCAGATCAGGAACTGCGAGCCGGCCCGGCGATACTGCCAACGAGTCGAGCCGTCGCTTGGGTTAATACCGGTGATGGTGTCATTCGTGAGAAGAATCGGCCCGGCGGCCCCACTGACAATATCGACGAGGTCGCCGACGTCCTTCACCCAGGCCTTCTGAGACCCGAAGGATGTGGGGTAAGTGGGCAGTTGGGAGGCCTCAAGTTCGGAGGTTGTCGTCTGCGTGATGGTGGGGGTGGAGGCGTGCGTGCTCTTCAACGTGAGATAGGGGATGCCGAAACCGGAGACCAGAGCAATGGTTGGCAGGAGCGCGAGAGCCGTGGTGAGAGGGCTGAGAAAAGAGGGGGCTTTCGGGCGAGGGCGGTGCCTGTGGGAAGTGACGTCCGTAGGGTGGGTGGGCTTGGAATCCGAATCTTCAACGGTAGCCTCGTCATCCAAGGGAGCCTCGCCGGAGACGAAGGAAGAGCGGAAGGCATTGAGGGACATGTGAGCCATGGCGATCAGCCCGAATGCGGTGATGCCCATCATGAGGGCCAGCAGCTCCCCGAGGCGGACGCCGTAAGTGGCCGCGGTTTCCTGCCACAGATCGAGGACCGGAAGACAGGTGTAGACGATCCATGCCGCAACGCCCGCCACTGGAAGAAACTTGAGAGCGGTGAAGGTGCGTGTGAGAAAGTCGTGCGTGTTGTCGGTGGTGTGGTAATCGGAGGGATCCGTCCAGCAGACCATGCCCACCAGCCAGAGCGGAACAATGAGCCAGAACCGGTTCCATGAGCGGCCGAGCGCTATGTGTCCCACGCCCTTGATGCCGCTGTTCCAGATGAAGTACAGGGCGACCGCTGCAAGCAAGGCGAAAACGCCGCCGGCGAGCAGAGCTCGCAGAGCGGTGACGGTGCGCTGAAGGCGGTGGTTGCGATGCTCGAGTGCTGCGGCGAGCTGGTCATCGGTGGCCTCGTCTGCGGCTTCGAGATCGGCGGTAGGTGGCATGGTGTGCGGCCCTTCGTCGCGGGGAGGCTTGGGTACTACTTGGTGGAGAACTGCTCGAGGTTCTCGGTGTGGGGGTGTCCGTCGTCGGCGGCGCTGAGCCAGAACTGCGGGGTGGAGGTGGTCTTGCTGTTCTGGCCCTCACCGGTGGTGGTCTCCCGGGAGACGAGGAGCCCTGCAGCGGTGGGTAACGCGACCTCCTCTACCTTGAGTCCCGCGACGTCGGTGGTGACGCCGGAGTCAAGGTGGACCAGCTCGGTGGGGGTGGACTGATCCGTGCTGTCGGTGCCGTCCTTGACCCGTCCGACCCAGCCGCCCCGATAGATGTCGGTCACGCCGGTGACTGTTCCGACGACGTCGCCGCTCTCGCTCAGGCGGGTCAGCGGTTGAGCGCCGAAGTGCCCTTGGCTCATGTTGGACGGCGCCAGCAGCAGGGAGTCCTGGGTGGCTCCGACGAGCCACTTGTCGGTGGGGATCGTGGCCGCCTTGGCCGTCGGCTTGGCCAGGGAGTACGTGGTGATGGTGCCGTGTCCGTTTCCGCCGGGGTAGTAGGCCTGGGAGGTCTCCACGGCCAGGGTGTCATTGGTGAGCACCTGGCCTAGGATCAGCCCCTTGACCTCCTCAGTGCGGACAGTCCTTCCGGTCTCGGTCTCGATGACGAGGACGTAAGCACGCTGGTCTGCGACGGTGAAGTCCTGATTCTCCTCCCGTGCCTCGTAGGGATCGAGCATGTCAGCGGGTCGTAGAAGGAGAGACGCGTGACGTCCGTCAGGACTGACGACTGCGTATCCGGATGTCGACTCGAGAAGCTGACCTTCGGCGGCCATCTGAGGTGTCGTTGTCTCCCCCAAGAGCATGTCAGCAACAGAAGGGGTGATTGTAGACGACCACACAATGCCTCCCTCCGTATTGTGTTTTACTAATGTTGTCTGACCGTTGTGGGTGTCATACATGCTGAGCGGGCCACTATTGGTCGGAAGTGGGGCGACGCCGGAGTGGCTGAAGTACTCTCCCAGTTCGACATTCTTGGCTTCACCGGTACTGAGTGAAGAAGCTGAGGGGGTCGATGCCGCGGAGGGGGTGCTGGTGATGGGGAAGCATGCTGCTAGTGATGTCACCCCAAGGGAAAGTGACATCAGCGCGCCGGTGATGCGCAGAAGGTGGTTCGAGTGTTGCCTGCTCGAGCAGAGGGTGTTGTCGGCGACTCTCATTGCTGTGTGGCCTCCGTGATCCCGTAGAGGCGATAGGATCGGTTCTCAAAACTGGGGCGCGCGGTGGGGTTGAGGATGATGATGTTCGCTCCTGGTGTGTGAAGCGCAAAGATGTCTGTGAAGTGGCTGAGGGGGATGGCCATGTCCTCCATGTCAGGGTTGTATCTAAAATGTCCTGGGGGGTAGAAGATGCTGCCTGGCGAGATGGGGAAGGAGGTTGCGGTGTCGTTGCCCATGGAGGAGATTTTTATCTTGGCGCCGGCGGACGCTCCTGTGCTGGTAGATGAGATTCCGACTGCTCGAATGAGGCCTGATATCTGACTGGCCGACAGTGTTGTCTGTGTTGAGGGATCGAAAATCGTTGAGATAGTGGTGGAGTCATCCCAATCAGGAAAATCGTCATGGTCGCCAATGTCGCGTGCCGGCGGGGGCAGCGTTGCCGGGAGCATGACGATTTTCCCGGAGGTCAGTGATGCTGGGGCGTTGATGCCGGCGCTTCGGCCGACATGATGAGTGGGCGCGCTGGTGCTGCCTGGCTTCGCAAGCGAGTCGAGGTCGGCGACATGCATCTGCCACCCCAGGTCGTCGGAGCCGTTAGCGGTTGTGGGGGTACCGTCACTGAAGATGGCAGTCCACCCATCGATCACCAATGGTAGTGCCGCATTTGACATGAGAGGGACTGGGGGAGTGGTGTGAACCTGGCTGGGGTCGTCCTGGGAGATAAGGGACAGACTCCCGTACTGCAGGATGCCTGTGCCATCCACGCGGTCTTCGGAGTGTCCCACAATGAATGTTGAGTGTCCGGCAGTCCCGAAATACCTTTCTCGCCCTCCCTCTTCGATGCTGACGCCAAGCTTCTTCAGATCCCATTTTTCGGTCTTGCTGCCGAAGGTGTAGATCTTATGTCCGTCCAGGATCGCAGAATCGGTGATCTGAAGGGTTCCGTCGTCGGAAATGTGGTCATTGACCACTTGGCCGGTGATGGTGTCCAAGACGATTGTTATCGTTGTCTGTTCAGTGAATGGAAGGTGCTTCACCTTGCCGGGGCCGGAGATGCGAAAGGCGATGTGCCGGTGGTTGGGGCTGACTACGAGAGTGCGAGCGTATTTCTTCCCTGCTTGTTTACCTATGGAGTCGAGGAATGTCTCGTATGTGGCTCCCTTTCTCGCATAGCTCCATAAGGTGCTTCCGTCAATGGGGTTAATTCCTAGGATGCCGTCGGATGTATGGACGACGGGGCCGGCGGCCCCCGCCACAATATCCAGGACGTTGTCGATGTCCTTGACCCAGGCCGGCTCGCCGGCCAAGGAGGCGGGGTAGGCGGGAAGATTCTCGGTGACTGATGGCGGAGCCAGCCTCTGAACGGCCTTATTGCGTCGGCTCAGCGGGACGGCCGCCGCGCCGGCAAGGAGGACGGAGGGTGCCAGCACCAGAGCGGCACGTGCGAGCGTCCGACGTCGCGGGCCCTCGGGATACTGAACCGGCCTTCTGGGCTGCCGGAGGCGTGTCCACCATTTCCGCTGGTAGAGCTCCGGAGGCAGTACGGCGGCCCGGAGCATGCGAATAAGAATGTCGGTGATGCTCAGGAGTGCCAGTCCCGCCGTTCCCGCAGCGACGGCAATGAGGTCCACGGTGTTGATCCCGGTGCGGGAGAGCACGGAGGACCACGTCGACAGACACTCCCACATCATCCAAACGGCGAACACTGCGATCCCACCCATCGCCAGGACGGTGACCGCGGTGCGTATCACGGCGATGGGGGAGCCATGGACGGAGTCGCGGAACCTCGAGGGCCGAGGGCGGATGATGACGGTCGCCATCCAGAGAACCCCCATGACGGCAGGGGGCATGCCCCACAGAGGGGCGGTGCGAACGCCGCTCGGCCAGGCGAAGAAGAGCACAACAGCTCCGATGACGCTGAGCAGCGCCCCGATTCTCAGCGCCGGCAGGACGGGCAGTAGACGTTGCGCGATATCCGCGACCCCTCGCTCGGCCTCCCGTGCTTCGGTGTCAGCGGCCTGACCGGTGCGCGTGTTGTCGTGGTCGGTCGGCGCAGTGTCGTCATGGCCGGCGTCGGCGGGAGAAGGCACGGGAGGCATGGCCTCCATTGTGGTGGGCCGTCTCGGATTGTGCGGCAGAGTATGTGGGGCAGTTCTTCCCATGCCGCTCGAATGGTCTGGCTTCACGGCGCCCGCAGACGCGCCGACGCCGTCTCTGCCGCCGCGGTCGTACCTGATGTCGCGCTGTCGAGGGTTATAGGGTGCGAACGCGCGACCTACCCTACGAACGCGGCCGGTGGGGTGGTGCACCAGGCGTGTGGTGCCAAGGGCGGTGCGCCAGCCGGGAGGGACCCCTGCCCTCATCTTGAGCCGACCCGACTCAAGGCTTACTCACGCCTACCGCGAACAGGGGCATGGCCCGGGCGTCGGCCTGGTTAGCCTTGTCAGCACGTGCTCTCAGCGCCATCTCTCCGCGGCGCTGCGACATCCCTCGCCACCACCGGACGAGCGGTCCCGCACTGAGCGCGTGCCGAGGAGGAATTACTGATGTTTGAACGCTTTACCGACCGCGCCCGACGCGTCGTCGTGCTCGCGCAGGACGAGGCGCGGGCCCTGAACCACAACTACATCGGCACCGAGCACCTCCTTCTCGGCCTCATCCACGAGGGCGAGGGAGTGGCCGCCAAGGCCCTGGAGTCCATGGACATCTCCCTGGACGCCGTGCGCAGCCAGGTCATTGAGATCATCGGCGAGGGGCAGTCCGCCCCCACCGGCCACATCCCCTTCACGCCGCGCGGCAAGAAGGTCTTCGAGCTCTCCATGCGCGAGGCCCTCCAGCTCGGCCACAACTACATCGGCACCGAGCACCTGCTCCTCGGCCTCCTGCGCGAGGGCGAGGGAGTGGCCGCCCAGGTCCTGACCAACCTCGGCGGGGATCTGTCCAGCGTGCGCCAGACCGTCATGCAGATGCTCTCGGGCTACGAGGGCAAGGAGACCGTCAACGCCGGCGGCCCCTCCAAGGAGGGCACGCCCTCGGGCAGCGCCATCCTGGACCAGTTCGGCCGCAACCTCACCGCCGCCGCCCGCGAGGGCAAGCTGGACCCGGTCATCGGCCGCAAGAAGGAGATGGAGAGGGTCATGCAGGTCCTCTCTCGGCGCACCAAGAACAACCCAGTCCTCATCGGGGAGCCCGGCGTGGGCAAGACCGCCGTCGTCGAGGGCCTGAGCCAGGCCATCGTCCACGGCGACGTCCCCGAGACCCTGCGCGACAAGCAGCTCTACTCCCTGGACATGGGCTCGCTCGTGGCCGGCTCGCGCTACCGCGGCGACTTCGAGGAGCGCCTCAAGAAGGTCCTCAAGGAGGTGCGCACCCGTGGCGACATCGTCCTGTTCATTGACGAGATCCACACCCTCGTCGGTGCCGGCGCCGCCGAGGGCGCCGTCGACGCCGCCTCCATCCTCAAGCCCATGCTGGCCCGCGGCGAGCTCCAGACCATCGGGGCCACCACCCTGGACGAGTACCGCAAGATCGAGAAGGACGCCGCCCTGGAGCGCCGCTTCCAGCCGGTGACCGTCGAGCAGCCCAGCATCGAGGAGACCATCGGGATCCTCACCGGCCTGCGCGACCGCTACGAGGCCTTCCACCGCATCGTCATCACCGACGAGGCCATTGAGGCCGCCGCCAAGCTCGCCGACCGCTACATCAACGACCGCTTCCTGCCGGACAAGGCCATCGACCTGGTCGATGAGGCCGGCGCCCGCCTGCGCATCCGCCGCATGACGGCTCCGCCCGAGCTGCGCGAGATCGACGAGCAGATCGCCCAGGTCAAGCGGGAGAAGGAGTCCGCCATCGACGACCAGGACTTCGAGCGCGCCGCCTCCCTGCGCGACGACGAGCGCCGCCTGGCCGACGAGCGCGCCGCCAAGGAGAAGGCATGGAAGTCCGGCGACCTCGACCAGGTCGCCGAGGTCGACGAGGCGCTCATCGCCGAGGTCCTGGCCATGTCCACCGGCATCCCGGTGGTCAAGCTGACCGAGGCCGAGTCCGCCAAGCTCCTCAACATGGAGGCCGAGCTCCACAAGCGCATCATCGGCCAGAACAAGGCCATCGAGGCCCTGTCGAAGTCGATCCGCCGCACCCGGGCCGGCCTGAAGGACCCCAAGCGCCCCGGCGGCTCCTTCATCTTCGCCGGCCCCACCGGCGTCGGAAAGACCGAGCTGGCCAAGGCCTTGGCGGAGTTCCTGTTCGACGACGAGGACGCCCTCATCCAGCTCGACATGTCCGAGTTCGCCGAGAAGCACACGGTCTCGCGGCTCTTCGGCGCCCCTCCCGGCTACGTCGGCTACGACGAGGGCGGCCAGCTCACCGAGAAGGTGCGTCGCCGGCCCTTCTCCGTGGTCCTGTTCGACGAGGTCGAGAAGGCCCACCCGGACATCTTCAACTCCCTGCTGCAGATCCTGGAGGACGGGCACCTCTCCGACGCCCAGGGCCGCGTGGTCGACTTCAAGAACACCGTCATCATCATGACCACCAACCTCGGCTCCAAGGACATCGGCAAGTCGGTGGCCACCGGCTTCCAGTCCACCGAGTCCGGCGCCATGGACTACGAGGAAATGAAGTCCCACGTCAACCGCGAGCTCAAGCAGCAGTTCCGGCCCGAGTTCCTCAACCGCGTCGACGACCTCATCGTCTTCCCGCAGCTGACCAAGGAGGAGGTGCGCCAGATCGTCGACCTCATGATCGTGCGCCTCGACAAGCGCCTGGCCGAGCAGCAGATGACCATCGAGCTGACCGAGGCCGCCAAGGACCTCCTGGCCGAGCGCGGCTTCGACCCGGTGCTCGGCGCCCGTCCGCTGCGCCGCGCCATCCAGCGCGACATCGAGGACGCCCTGAGCGAGAAGATCCTCTTCGGCGAGCTCGAGCGGGGCCAGAAGGTCATCGTCGACGCCGAGGGCGAGTCCATCCTGGGTGAGTTCATCTTCCGCGGCGAGCCCTGGGAGCAGGGCGAGGCCGAGGTCGCCGCACTGCGTGAGGCCGAGGACGCCGCGGCCGGCGGCGGGGGTGGGGCCTCCAGCCCGCTGCGCATCTCCACTCCGCCCATCAGTCGTGGCGGCGGCGCCTCGCCGGCTGCCGAGCCCGGGCGCTGACCTCGCCGGGTCCCGCCCGGTCCAGTTCCCTTATCAGTTCCATACGATGGGCCGCAACCCCACTGGGGTTGCGGCCCATCGTCGTCGCCGCGCATGGGAGCCCTCAGACTGCAAGACGCGTTGGCACGAACCTCGGGGGAGGTGGTGGGGCTGCCTTGCCCCTGTGCTCATTTTTCCAGGTGGAGACCATGATCGTGGGCGCACGAGATTACGGGGTGTGATTTATGGTTGTGAATATGTACGGGTCGCGAGCTCGACGTCGCCGCGGAGCGGACGCATGAAAAGTGAATGAAATCTGAGTGAATCAAGGGAATGTTCTGAGAGTTTGGCTTGGCCGTCTCATGTCTGTCCTCTGCCGGATACAGTGGAGTGACGATCCGTCGAAAGTCGTCCCTCGGACATGGTCGATCGGTGTCGTCACCCGCCTCGCGCGGGGCCGTCTCAACCGTCATCGCCCCTACTCGTCCTCACTGTCCGTACCTGTCCGCCCTCATTCAGACTGCCGCGACACTCCTCGATCGCGGCGCCGGAATGTCCGGCTCGGATCGCCCGTGCGTGCTCACGCATTCTTGGTGCCGCTACTCCCATGACCCAACTCAGATACGAACCGCGACATTTCCACCAGCATCGTTTTCCGCGTCTGCGAACCGCTAACGCTACTGCGACCCTGGGCGTCCTCGGCGTGGTGGCGGCGGTGCTGCCCTGGGTCGGCTGGCCGAAGCAGGGCACCGTCGGCGTTCTGGTCCTCACGGTCCTCATCGGCCTGGGGCTGGTCACGGCGCCGCCCACCCGGGCCCTCAAGCGCGGCGGCATCGCCCCGGGCGCCCGCTGGCACTGGGGTGCGGCCATGCTCCTGGGCATGTCCCCGGCGATCCTGCTGGGCTTGAGCTTCCCCGTCGTCTCCCAGAAGATGGCCGCCAGCACGGTGAGCGGCACGGGCCTGCCGGTCATCGTCCTGAGCGTGTCAGTGGCGGTGCCCTGGCTCAGTCAGATCATCGGTACCCCCGTCTACCGGCTCCTGGGCGACTCCATCGGCCGCGGCCCGCGGGCGGTCCTGGAGCGCTACTGCTCCATCTGGCCGGCCCTATTCCTGTGGGCGCTCCTGCCCACGGCGCTGGAAATCCTCGTCGTGGCCGCCGTGACCGGCTGGAACCTGCACGTCCTGGGCGTCCACACCGCCCTGCTCCTCCTGCACGTCGTCTTCGTCCAGTCACTCATCGTCGCCGACGTCGCCGGGCGCCGCCGCCTGTGGTCAGTGGGCTGGCTCTGCTACGCCGTCGCGCTCGTCGCCGAGCCCACCTGGTGGTACCTGCCCCCGCTGGTGGGAACCCTCAGCCAGCTCCTGTCCATGGGGCGCTCTCTGGGAAAGATCCTGCGGCCCCGCGGGGTCGCCACCGGCATCCTCGTGCAGGACATGCTGCGCGGTGCGATCCTGGGCGGAGTGCTGTGGTCGGACAAGTTCTTCCTCTTCCTGGGCGCCGGTCGCGACTTCGACGTGGCGCTGGTCTACCTGTGCCTCCAGCCCGCCGTCGTCGCCTACTGCTACTACTTCGCGGTCACCGCACCCCGGGTCAACACCGAGATCGCCCTGTTCCAGACGGTTCTCAAGCGTGAAGGCATGGCCAGCCTGCGCGAGCGCGGACGCACGCTGCGTCGGCTGCTGGACGCCAGCCTCATCCGCGCCTGCATCGTGGGGGCCGCCGGCGTCATCGTCGTCGTGTGCTCCATGGCGCTCATGTCCACCGAGCAGGTCCCGCTGGTCCTCGAGGTGTGCCTCGCTTCGACCCTGTTCACGGTGCTGACGCTCCTGAGCTACGAGATCGACCACATCGGCGACTCGACCACCGCCCTGCTCCTGTCCGGCATCCACGTGGCGATCGCCGCGGCCGTGCTGCTCAAGGTGGCCGACGCCGCCGCCTACCTGCCGCTGGCCGGCGTCGACCTGCTGCTGTGCGCGCTGGGGCTGCTGCTCTACCGCAAGCGGTGGGCCGCACCCGAGTACTCCTTCTTCTGGGGAAAGGCCATGTCCTGGTGAGCTCGTCATCCTCCTTCCGTGCCCGCCTGGAGAGCCTTCCGCTGCGATACTCGGCTCCCGCTGGCGGCTACGCCCCGATGCCCAGCCCCGACGACGCCCCCGGCATCGGCGACCGGGGCGAGGAGACCGGCCCCAGGATCAAGGTCGGCCCCGACGGCTACGGCGTCGTCGTCACCACCGGCGGTGCCCCGAGTGGGCCCTCGGCCGCCAGTCCCTCCGTCGGCTCGGCCACCCCCTCCGCTGCCACGCCACCCACGGCTTCGTCCGGCATGCCGGCCGCCACTGAGTCGGCCTCCACTCCGGCGGTTCCGGCCGCACCGATCTACGGCGTCGTCCAGACCCCGGCGCCGGCCGGCTATGGCGTGGTCCAGCCCCGCCCCAAGAGCCCGGAGCCGACCTCCCCGCAGAGCCCCGACGCCCTGGACGCCCCGATCTTCGGTGCGGTGAGCTCGGCCGCGCCGGCTGCGTCGGGCGCCTCGGCCCCCTCGCCGGTGGAGCCGGCCACCCCCCGCTCCGCCGCCTCGCCGACCCCCGATGACGCCGATACCCCGGGCACCTCTGGTACCCCTGACGCCTCGGCCTCCGAGGCCGCCGCGGCCGGAGCGCCCTCTGAGCCCTCTGACTCCTCTGAGCCTTCCGTGCCCCCGGTGCTCGGCGAGCCCTCGGCCCCCGCCGAGCCGGCCCCGCGGGAGCCGGTCGGGCCCGCGCCCCAGCAGCCCCAGCAGACTCCCGCCCCCACCGCCATCGCCTGGGAGTCCGTGGCCTCGGCCGCCTCCCACGCCGCCGCGATCCCCCTGTCCCAGCAGGCCGCCCAGGAGGAGGCCGAGGACGAGGAGGCCCCCGCCGGCGCGGCCGAGCTGCTCCCGCCCCCCGAGGAGCCGGAGCCCGAGCCCGATGAGCAGGTCCTGCCCGACGGCGTCCCCGAGGACGGCGTCTACGTGGACGTCGATGTCGCCATCGTCATGGAGTCCACCTACCCCTACCTCAAGGGCGGGGTCTCCGCGGTGGTCCACGACATCATCACCGGCAACCCGGACCTCACCTTCGGGATCATCCACATCACCTGGGACTCCCACTCGCCGCTCAAGGACCTCTACGGCATGCCGGACAACGTCGCCTGGGTGAAGGTCCTCTACCTGTCCATGGAGGAGCACCAGGAGGACTTCCTGCGCGCCCGCCCGCGCGACCTGCGCATGAACCGCCGCCAGCGCCGCGAGCTGTCCCGGCGCATCCTGGGCGCGATGCTCTCCCTGGCTCAGGACGGCCAGACCGAGCCGCTGTGGGACCTCATCAGCGAGGGCCTGAGCGCCTCGCGCCGCTACCCGGTCTGGGCGATCCTGGGCACGCGCGAGTTCATGGAGGCCTACCACGACATGATGCCGGACCTGGGGATGTCGATGACCGACATCTTCTGGTGCCTGCGTGACTTCTTCTCCCTGGCCTACGCGGTCCTGGCCGAGCCGGTCCCGCGCGCCCAGGTCTACCACGCCCACACCACCGGCTACGCCATGCTGCTGGGCGTCAACGCCGCCCGCGAGCACGGCACCAAGGTGCTGCTGACCGAGCACAACCTCTACGTGCGCGATACCGTCAACACCCTCCTGGAACGCCGGCTGGACCTCAACGTCAGGCTCACCGACTACCGCACCTTCGACGTCACCGGCCGCGAGCGCATGTGGATGGCCTGGTGGCTGGAGATGGGGCGCCTGTGCTACCCCTACGCCTACGCCTCCACCTACCTCTACCCTCGGGCCATCACCGAGGCCAATGAGCTCGGCGGCGACGCCGGGCGCGCCATCGTCATCCCCAACGGCATCGTCACCTCGGAGTTCGACGCCTCCTACGCCGCGCGCCTGGCCGCCATCGAGGAGATCAAGAAGGAGGGCGCGGACAAGCACCTGTGGAAGCTGGTGTACATCGCCCGCGTCGTGCCCATCAAGGGGCTGCTGGACATGATCGACTCGGTGCGCCTCATGGTGGACCGGGGCCTGAACATCCACCTCGACGTGTGCGGGCCCACCGAGCACATGCCCTCCTACTTCGAGCAGTGCCTGACCCGCATCGTCGAGCAGGGCCTGGAGAGCGTCATCACCATCCGCGGCACCGTCAAGGTCCGTGAGCTCCTGCCCGAGTTCGACCTGTTCGTCCTGCCCAGCTACAACGAGGGCCTGCCGGTCGTCTCCCTGGAGACCATGGGGGCCGGCATCCCCACGGTGAGCACCGACGTCGGCGCCGTGCGCTCGGTCGTCGAGGACATGATCGTCACCGACGACGGACAGACCTGGGACCCCTGCGGCATCATCATCGAGCCCGGCGACCCCACCGTCATGGCGGACAAGGTCCAGGAGGTCATCAGCGACGTCGATCTCTACGAGCGTCTGAGCCTCAACGCCCGTGGCCGCGTGGAGGCGGCCTACGACCTGGTCAAGGTCAACGCCTCCTACAACACGATCTACCGTCAGGGCGGCGCCGGTGAGCAGGCCGGCGCCCGCGCCGACCAAGGAGGAGCATGAGGAGCAGCACCGGCGGCGTCGGAGCCTGGATCCGTTACGGCAACCCGCTCGAGCCCGGGGAGCTGGACTTCGCCATCGCGCACTACCGGGCGGCGATCCTCCAGCCCTGGGAGACCGAGGCGGCCGCCCGCCTCAAGGAGGCGCGACCGGACATGACGGTCCTGGCCTACCGGTGCCTGTCCTCCACGCGAGACTTCGAGCCGGACTCCATGCGCGCCTCCGGGCTGTCCTACCGCGAGGCCCGACGCCGCGGCTGGCTCGCCAGGCGTGACAACGGCGACCTGGTCGAGTGGAACACCTACCCCGGCCACTTCCAGGCCCGCGTGTGGGACCCCGACTACCGCGCCCGCTGGGTGGAGGAGGTCTGCCAGGCCACCGCTGAGACGGCCTTCGACGGCGTCATGGCGGACAACGACGTCTTCGACGACTACTACGGCCTGGACCTCCCCCTGGACGGAATCGCCGACACCGCCGCCCTGCGCGCCGAGCTGAACATCTTCGTGGACCAGGCCGGTGCCGGCCTCAACGGCGTCGGCAAGATCCTCATCCCCAACGTGGCCGAGGCCCGCCGGGAACCCGGCCGCTGGGAGCGCCACTCGGCCTGGGGTGGTGGCTTCGACGAGTGCTGGCTGGGCTGGGGGGACCATCACCTCTTCGATGAGGCCACGGCCCTGGCCCAGATTCACGAGCTGCGAGGGCCGGGCCTGTCCATCGTGCGCACGCCCGACGGCGGGGGCGGCGGCTCCATGTCCGGTGCCCGCACGTCCCCCGGCCTCTACGGGCTGGCGGCCTTCTGGGTCTTCGGGGGAGGGGAGGGCGCCTACACGGCCACCGGTCACGACGACTACTCGCGCACTCCCTGGTTCCCCGCCCTCGACGCCGACCTGGGGCGCCCGCTGGGACGGCCCCGGAGGACCTCGGGCGCCTGGGTGCGCGAGTTCGAGGGCGGAGTGGCCGCCGTCGCGCTCGGCGAGGAGGGAGGCGGCACCGTGCGTCTCCCGGCGGGCCTCAGGTCACCGGGGCCCACCGGGGACCCGGACGGTGAGGCGCTGGCTCTGGAGGTGCGCCTCAGCGCGCATCGTGGGATGATTGCCCTGCGTGCCTGAGTCATGACCCGGTCCGGCTCGTGCGAGATCCGATAATGGGACTAAAGACCTGTCAAACGTTAGTCATGTTGGGTGGATCATTGACCTGCTTGACTTCCTGAGATCCTCGCCGTCCCGTACAGCGTTCTCTCGGGCAGGAAGTGCGGCGTCCGTCTCGGGCGGCGTTGACAGAGTTCCACAGGGCCCAGGACAAGGATGACCTATGGCACAGACTTCCCAGAATAGCGCGGCGGACATCGCGCACAAGCCCATGATGAGCACTGCTCAGATCCTGCTGATGAACGTCGGATTCTTCGGCATCCAGTACTCCTTCGGCATGCAGCAGAACATCATGTCGCCCATTTACCAGTTCCTCGGCGCTCAGCCCGACGAGCTGCCCATCCTCAACCTGGCCGGACCCGTCACCGGTCTGCTCATCCAGCCGCTCATCGGGGCGCTCTCGGACCGGACCTGGAGCGAGAAGTGGGGACGCCGTAAGCCCTTCTTCCTGATCGGGGCCGTCGGCTGCTCCATCTTCCTGTTCCTCATGCCCTTCGTCACCGCCGTGTGGATGGCGGTGCTGTGCCTGTGGCTGCTGGACGCCTCGAACAACACGGCCATGGAGCCCTACCGGGCCTTCATCGGCGACCGCGTGCCCGACAAGCAGCTCGCCAAGGGCTTCCTCGCCCAGTCCCTGTTCATCGGCGCCGGCTCGGCCCTGGCTGGCGGCACCCTCGCCGTCCTGGAGAAGATCCTGAAGGGCGCCACCGCCGCGGGCATCCCCTACTGGGTGTTCGGGGCCTTCATGGTGGGCTCGGTGTGCTCCATCGGCTCCGTGCTCATCTCGGTGCTCTCCACCAAGGAGCTGCCGCCCACGCCGGAGGGCTTGGTCGAGCTCGAGCGCAAGAAGCGGGAGGAGGGCCCCTTCGGCTTCCTCAAGGACATCGGCGTCGCCATCGTCGAGATGCCCCGCGGCCTGAAGAAGATGGCCCTGGTCTACCTCTTCCAGTGGTACGCCATGAACGTCTTCTGGCAGTACCTGGGCCTCATGTGCGCCGTCACCTACTTCGGCGTGAACCTGTCCGACCCGGGGTACGCCAAGACCGAGGCCTTCAACGACGCCTCCGGCTTCGCCACCGGGCTCATGGTCGCCTACTACGTCTCCTGCACGGTCGTCGCCCTCTTCCTGGCGCGACTGTCCAACCGCATCGGCCCCAAGCACGTCCACACCGCGGCGCTGTTCCTCGCCGCCGTCTGCCTGGTCCTGCTCACCCGCATCGGCGGCCCCGACAACACGACGGTCCTCTACCTGCCGATGATCGGCATTGGTGTGGCCTGGGCCTCAATCGTGGGCATACCCTACGTTATGGCCACCGAGATGATCCGCAAGGAGCGCCGAGGCGTCTACATGGGCGTCATCAACATGATGATCGTCGTCCCCCAGCTCCTTCAGACCCTCACCTTCGGTCCCATTTACAAGCACCTGCTCGGCAACCACCCTGTCAACGCCATGCTCTTCGTCGCAGTCTTCCTCGTCATCGCCGGCCTGCTCATCGAGTGGATCGACACCGACAAGGACGCCGACCCGAGGGTGCGCGCCGCCGCCATCGCCGCCACCAAGACTGCCGTCGCCTGATCGGGCGCATATGCGCCACATGAAAGGATGACACTTGTGACCTACAACACCATTGTTGCCGCAGTCGGCAATCTTGAGGAGAACACCCACGTCATCGATCGCGCCTGCGAGATGGCGCGACTGTGTGACGCCACCCTTCTCCTCGTGGCCGGCTACGACCCCGTCTCGCCCCGGGACAAGGCTCGCATCAACGAGTTTGCCCCCGTCGCCGATGTGCGGGTCGGGCTCACCGAGGACCAGGCCTACGCCGTCGTCGAGAAAGCGCGCGACATCGCAGTCGAGCGCGGCGTCGGCCTCGCCCAGGGCGTCGTCGTCGAGGGCACGGCGGTCGATGCCGTCACCCTCGTCACCTTGGAGACCGAGGCGGACCTCGTCATCGTCGGATCCAAAGGCGTCGATTCGCTGTTCGGCCGCATCTTCGGAGCCGTCTCCGTCCAGGTGCTCCGCAAGTCGAAGTGCGACGTCCTCGTCGTCGTTCCCTAGTCGCCGGATAGACGTCGGACGCACGCGTCGGATCCTGCGCGATCGGACCGGCGGCGGATGCCCGCCACGCGGAAGTGTGGCGGGCATCCGCCGCTATGTTTTGAGGTTCTTCGTGTGTGAGGGCGTGGTCGGGGTGAGCGGGTGCCGGTGGTTCGGCGTCTCGGGGTACGTGGTCGTACCCGGCGGCGCGCGGTCGTACCCGGCGGCGCGCGGTCGTACTTTAGAGGGGCTCTAAGGTACGACCGCGCGGTTTTACGTACGACCGGGTGGGATCGCGTACGACCACGTACCCCGAGACCCCGACGAGGAAAGCCCCGCACAACCCCATCCCCACGACACGAAGAACCCGTTTTGAGCAGTTGTCGTAACTCCTGTGATACGTGGGGCCGGGCTGGGCGCATGGTGGCGCTGCGTCTGCCCGGGTGGCCCCGCGCCCCGACCCGCTCCGGGGCGCCCGACGGTGAGTCCCTGTCCACCCGCATCACCCTGCCGGGACACACCGGCCTGCTGGCGCTGCGCCCTTAAGCCCCGAGGCCGGCCGGCGCAGCCCTGTTCGCGGCTGGATGAGTCACCTGCAACATGGGACCGAAGTCACATAGAGTGCTTCGCGTGCGCCTGCGCGTGCACGGAGTCCCTAGTTCCACAAGAACCGAAAGAGGCAAGGATGCCCAAGTACGTGTACCGCTTCAGCGAGGGTGACAAGGACCAGAAGGATCTCCTGGGAGGCAAGGGAGCGAACCTGGCGGAGATGACCCGGCTGGATCTCCCCGTTCCCCCCGGCTTCACCATCACCACCGACGCCTGTCGCGCCTACCTGGCCAGCGGCGAGGTCCCCGAGGAGCTCTCGGTTCAGGTCACCACCGCTCTGCGTGGAGTCGAGGAGGAGCTGGGGCGCGAGCTCGGCGCCGCCGAGGATCCCCTGCTCGTCTCGGTGCGAAGCGGCGCCAAGTTCTCCATGCCCGGCATGATGGAGACCGTCCTCAACATCGGCCTCAACGACGTCTCCGTCCAGGGCCTGGCCGCCGCCAGCTCCGACGAGCGCTTCGCCTGGGACTCCTACCGCCGCCTCATCCAGATGTTCGGCAAGACCGTCCTGGACATCGACGGCGACCACTTCTCCGACGCCCTGGACGCCAAGAAGGACGCGCGGGGCGTCTCCATGGACTATGAGCTCCCCGTGGACGCCCTCCAGGAGCTGGTCGAGGAGTACAAGGCCATCGTCAAGGAGCACGCCGGCATCGACTTCCCGCAGGATCCCCGCTCCCAGCTGGACATGGCCACCGAGGCCGTCTTCCGCTCCTGGAACACGGAGCGCGCCCACATCTACCGCCGCCGCGAGAAGATCCCGCACGACCTGGGCACCGCGGTCAACGTGTGCACCATGGTGTTCGGCAACATGGGGGAGACCTCGGGCACCGGCGTGTGCTTCACCCGCGACCCCTCCACCGGGCGCACCGGTGTCTACGGCGACTACCTGGTCAACGCCCAGGGCGAGGACGTCGTCGCCGGTATCCGCAACACCCTGTCCCTGGCCGACCTCGAGCGCCTGGACAAGGCCTCCTACGACGAGCTGCGCTCCATCATGCGCCGCCTGGAGACCCACTACCGCGACCTGTGCGACATCGAGTTCACCATCGAGCGCGGCAAGCTGTGGATGCTCCAGACCCGCGTGGGCAAGCGCACCGCCGCGGCCGCCTTCCGTGTGGCCACCCAGCTCGTCGACGAAAAGCTCATCACCATGGACGAGGCCCTCACGCGCGTCTCCGGCGAGCAGCTCACCCAGCTGATGTTCCCCCAGTTCGACGACGACTCCAGCCGCGACCTGCTCACCCGCGCCATGGCCGCCTCCCCGGGCGCCGCCGTGGGCTACATCGCCTTCGACAACGACGAGGCCGTCTCCCGTGCCGAGAAGGGCGACTCCGTCATCCTCGTGCGCCGCGAGACCAACCCCGACGACCTGCCCGGCATGGTCGCGGCTGCCGGCGTGCTCACGGCCCGCGGCGGCAAGACCAGTCACGCCGCCGTCGTCGCCCGCGGCATGGGCAAGACCTGCGTGTGCGGTGCCGAGGCCCTCGAGGTCGACTCCGCCGCCAAGACCCTGCGCATCGCGGGACGCGAGGAAGTCCTCACCAGTGAGGACATCATCGCCATCGACGGCACCACCGGCGAGGTCTTCCTCGGTGAGGTCGGCGTCGTCGACTCCCCGGTCATGACCTACCTGCGTCGCGGCCTGGACGAGGCGCTCAAGGCGGCCGGAGACGAGGACACCCGCGAGCTCGTCACCGCCGTGGACCGCCTCATGCGCCACGCCGATGCGGTCCGCCGCCTTCAGGTGCGCGCCAACGCCGACACCCCCGACGACGCCCGCCACGCCATCCACCGCGGCGCCCAGGGCGTGGGGCTGTGCCGCACCGAGCACATGTTCCTGGGCGAGCGCAAGCAGTTCGTCCAGAACCTCATCCTGGCCTCCTCCGACGCCGAGCGCGAGGCCGCCCTGGCCGCCCTCCTGCCGCTGCAGAAGGGCGACTTCATCCAGATGTTCGAGACGATGAACGGCAAGCCCATGACGGTGCGCCTCATCGACCCGCCGCTGCACGAGTTCCTGCCGGACCTGACCGAGCTGAGCGTCAAGGTGGCCGTCGACCGCGAGCGCGGCGAGCTGGACCCGGCCGACGAGGAGCTCCTGGCCGTGGTGCGCAAGAGCCACGAGGCCAACCCGATGCTCGGCCTGCGCGGGGTCCGCCTGCTGCTGACCATGCCGGGCCTCATCGAGCTCCAGGTGCGCGCCATCGCCGAGGCCGCCGTCGAGCGCCTCAAGGCCGGCGGCGACCCGCACCCCGAGATCATGATCCCGCTCATCGGATCGGTGCGTGAGCTCCAGCTGGCGCGCGAGCGCGTGGAGCACGTGCTGCAGGAGGTCTCCCAGGCCTCCGGCTACGCCCTCGACTTCCCGGTGGGCTGCATGATCGAGCTGCCGCGTGCTGCCGTCACCGCCGCCCACGTCGCCGAGGAGGCCGACTTCTTCTCCTTCGGCACCAACGACCTGACCCAGACCACCTGGGGCTTCTCACGCGACGACGTCGAGGGCTCCTTCGTGGGCCGCTACATCGACGACGGCATCTTCGGGGTCTCCCCCTTCGAGACCATCGACGCCGACGGCGTGGGCGGCATGGTGCGCCTGGGCGTCGAGGGCGGCCGCTCCACCAAGCCGACGATGAAGATGGGTGTGTGCGGCGAGCACGGCGGAGACCCCGAGTCCATCGGCTTCTTCCACCGGGTCGGCCTGAACTACGTCTCCTGCTCGCCCTTCCGGGTGCCGGTGGCCCGCCTGGAGGCCGGGCGCGCGGCCGTCGCGGACAAGGCTGAGTAACCGGGTAACCGGAGAGCCGAGTAACGCGGCTCGCGGACCAACAGCGCCGTGGGGGTCGGGCTGGGATCAGGAGGCCGGCGACGGCGAGGCGATACCCAGGCGCCCGCCCAGCCAATCGAGCTGGTCGGCCAGCGCCGGCCCCCACACGGCCCAGGTGTGGGCGCCGTCGTACTGGCGGGTGCTCACCGTCATCCCGGCCCTCGTGGCGGCCTCGGCCAGAACGGGCACGGCCCCGCGGTAGCTGGTGTCCTGGCGGCCCACCGACACGATGCCGGCGATGCCGTTGTAGCGGCCAGGTGGGGCGGAGGACATCAGGGAGAGCGGGTCGTTGGCCTCGTAGGCGGCACGGTCCCCTCCGAAGCCCTGGGAGATGGTGCGCTCCACGCTGCCCAGCGAGGGGTGCTCCTCGGCACTGATCGCCAGGAAGGTGCGGTAGACGCCCGGTGAGCGGGTGACGACCTGCATCGCGCAGGTGCCCCCGTTGGACAGGCCGGCCACCGCCCAGTGGGCTGGGTCGTCGTCGACCTGCAGGTTCGCCCGGATCCAGGCCGGGACGTCCTTGTCCAGGTAGGTGGCCACCTTGCCGCCCGCCTTCGTGTCGGAGCACAGGGGATTGGCGTACGGGCTGCCCAGGAGGTCGGCGACGACGACTACCGGGGCCAGACCGTGGTGGTTGGCCGCGTAGGCGTCCATCGTGTCCTTCAGGTTTCCCAGCTCGAACCAGTCCGACGGGCTTCCCGGCTGCCCGGTGAGCAGGACCAGGACCGGCAGGGCCGGGCGCTGAGAGCCCAGGTAGGCCGGCGGCAGGTAGATGAAGGCCCCCCGCGGTGTGAAGCCCTTCGTTCCGGACTGGTCGCCGGCCGGGATGTCGGCGGTGACCGCCTCGCCGCGGGCGGGCATGTCCGACGGCGGCCTCCAGGTCTCCTCCAGCGTCCCTTTTCCGCGCACGGGTGCCGGAGACCGGGCCGCGGCGCCCTGCAGACGGCTGAGTGGCGTGGTCGCCACCCCATAGCCCAGGACCGATGCCAGGGTGGGGTAGGAGGCGAAGAAGGTGTTGATGGCCAGCAGGGAGGAGGCCACCACGGTCACGAGGCTGGAGGCGGACTCCGTGGCGCGCACCAGGCGGCGGTTACGTGAACGCACCGCCCGCTGACGTCCCTCGGTGCGGTTGCCGGTGACCAGTTGGGCGATGACGAGGCCGATGACGCCCACCCAGGTCCACACGAACCAGCCGACACCGTCGGCGACGGGATGCCAGATGACGTCCACGGCCAGCCAAGAGGTCACTGCGCTCACTGCTGCGGCAGCAGGCACGACGAGCTGGCGAGGCCAGGGCAGGTAGCGGGTGCGCCGCCACCACAGCCAGGCGATGACCACCGCGGCCACGACCACGCAGACCGTCCCCATCCACGGCTGAAGGATGTGGACGGCCTTGAGAGCGCCCACGACGCCGCTCGACGCCTGCACGTCGGCGGTGGGCGCGCCAGCACCGCTGATCTCAGTCACGGTTCATCAGCACATGGGCGAAGCGCGCCGTCTGGGAGGGCTTGAGACCGGGCAGGTAGGCCCGGGCGATGGCGATCCCCACCGTGGGCAGGTCCACCAGGTCGGGAACCGCCAGGTACATGGGCACGGAGCGCGGCTTGAACTTGCGCTTGTAGGCGTGCAGGGAGCCGAATCCGTAGGCCGGCTCCAGCACGGAGGCCAAGAGGTTCAGGAGCGGGTCGAAGCGTGAGGAGGAGCCGCCGTCGGCCGGTGCGGAGCGCGACAGCGGCGCCCCGGACAGGGACAGGATCTCCAGGCCCTCGGCCTGGGCGTCCTGGGCGGCGCGCCCGATGAGGTACTCCATGACGGGCCGGAAACCGCCCTCGCGGCGCCGCATGAAGTCCAGGGTCAGGCCGATGACGCGCCCATCGCGGTAGACCGGCAGCCAGGAGGTGACGCCCTGGACGGTTCCCTCGGCGTCCACGGCCAGCAGTAGGCGCGTCTCGGCGTCGTCGAGCTCGGCCAGGCCGCCCAGGGTGAAGCCCATCTCTGGCAGCGGCTTGTCGCTGGCCCAGGCCTGGGAGATGGCCCGGATCTGGTCGCGCCGGCCGGCGGGGCAGTCGCGGAAGCTGGTCCACACCGCCTCGACGCCCTCCTTCTTGGCGTGGTTGAGGGCGGTGCGCACGTCCTGGTAGGCCTTGCCGCGGAAGGCCAGGTCCGGTAGGTCCAGGACGGCCTCCTCGGCCACCTGCATGATCGTCCAGCCCATGGCGCGGGCGGCCTCCATCGCCGGGGCGTGCACCGAGTACAGGGCCGGGATGAGTCCGGCGTCGGTGGCGAAGTCGGCGAAGTCGCGCACCGCCTGGGCCACGTCGGCGTCGTCGGCGGCGGGGTCCCCGACTGTCAGGGCGACGTCGCGGCTGGGCCGGTAGGAGAAGCCGGCCGTGCCCGCCTCGTTGACCCAGGCCTCGTTGCCTTGCCAAGTGAGCATCCACCCCAGGGTCCCGGCGCCGCGGCTGCGCACCAGGTCGATGAGCTCCTCGCGGTCGGAGATCCGGGTGCGGGCGGGAGCGGACTGGGCCAGCCACACCCACAGGATCGTCAGGAGCCACACCAGGACCGGCACCCACCCGGTGAGCAGGTGGGCCAGCGGGGTCAGGGGCTCGACGATCAGGCTCATGATGCCGCCGGTGCTGATGGGCAGCAGGTAGGACACGTAGGTCTCCAGCAGGGCGGGCCAGGTCGCGTAGGGGGAGAAGTCGTGAGACATGAGCAATCCCCCGGCGACGGTCAGGACCGCCCCGCCCAGGAGGGTCAGGATCCAGGCGACGACGGCGCGACGAATGACGCCGGGGCGCGAGCCCAGGGTGAAGCGCCTCCTGGTCCACACCACCAGGCTGATGACCACGATGTTGAGCAACAGCGGCACCAGCAGGTGCCCCGAGCGCAGCCAGCTGTGCAGGAGCTGGGTCGTGGTGGGACCTGACGCGGGCATCTGCTCGCCGATCTTCTCCACCAGGGCGAACAGGGCCGCGCACACCCCCAGGAAGATCTGCAGGGCGATGGTGCCGTAGGCCGCTGAACGGCGCCCCCGGCGCAGGCCGTCGGCCAGGACCAGCTGCAGGAACGCCGGCATGCACATCAGAAGCTGCTCGACCGGATAGATGACGGCGTCCTTGGGCAGGATGGCGGGGGTCAGCCCGTAGCGGGCGTCGGCCAGGGGGCCTGCGGCGTTACTCACCACCGCCAGGGCGCAGCTCACGGCCCAGCAGGCCACCAGGAAGGCCACGAGCTCGCGCTCCGAGCGCCGGGGCAGCTCCTGGGAGGGGGCCGTCTGCTGCCCACGCTCCAGGACGACTCCCATGATGAGGCCGATGACCCCTGCTCCCAGGCGGGCCAGGGCGCCCACGGTTCCGGTCACAGCGGCCGAGACGACGAGGACGGCGAAGGTTGCCAAGCGCGTACGCCGTCGCCAGGACGGACGCATGACACTGGTGGAGGCCGCCACCAGGCCGGCGGTGGGCAGGCTGATGCCCTGGATCGGGGCGAGGACGAGGTAGGGGGACCAGGCGTCCCACACGTGGCGGATGAGGGGGTAGAGCGCCTGGGCCAGGACGATGCCTCCGGCGCAGGAGACGACGGCGGTGGCCAGCCACCGTCGAGTGCCCAGGAGCCGCTCCAGCAGCACGCCGACGGACAGCAGCATGAGGCAGCCGGTCACCGGCAGCAGGTGACCGGGGACCGCCCAGGCGGTCAGCAGGGTCCACACCCGCTGGGGCTGGTGGATGTAGGCGGACAGGGCGATCTGCCCCCGGGACCCCCAGGGCAGCAGGACGATCCCGATGACCAGGGTCAGCGCGGCACAGCTGGTCGCAGCCGGCGCCGGGGCCAGCCAGGCGCGCGCGGCCCGCCGGGCTTGACGCGCGTAGACGCTCAGGTGCGAGGGCTCAGACGCAGGAGCGGCCGACGCCGATGACGGTGATGGTGCGGGCGATGAGGTGGAGGAGGGCGCCGGGGAGGGCGCGAGCTCAGGTGCGTCCGGGGGAGTCGTGGTGGATGAGACCGACGGCATGAACGCTCCTCAGGCGGTAGGAGATGGGAGGCTGGTGAGGCGATAGGGGATGGAGGGGCTCCCCGCAGGGAGTCGACCAGCGACATTCTTTCCCACTTCCCGGGCATCCTCATCCACCTCGAGGCGGATGCGACCATGAGACCGGTCTCTCCAAGAATCGGGGATAACCCTAGGAGGTAACCGCGATCTGGCTGTGTTTCCGCGGTTTTCTCCCTGTGTGGGGGCTGATGTGACGGGGGCGCGGCCCACCCGTCGTTGCCGTCATGAGATAGTCTGCCGTGTGCTGGCGGTCGTAACAGGATGGCTGGGCGCTGTGTTCGTGGGTGACTCGACTGAGAGCCGCCCGCGCGCGTGCCCACCTGTGCTGGGGGCCATCGCGGAGCAGGACGACGAGGAAAGGCGGCCCGATCCATGGCCATGTACGAGCTCGACGGCAACCACCTCCTGCCCGTGCGCCTGGGTCGCTCCGCTGACGCCATCACCCTGTCTCACAGTCTGGTCGCCATCCAGCGTCAGATCGTCGATGTCCTGCGCCGTCCACTCTTCCCCCTGTCATGGGAGGAGCTCGAGACCGGGGCGAGCCTGACCGCCCTGGACGCCACCGGTCAGGTCGTCGTCGTCGAGGTCCTGGAGAACGTCGACTCCACGGGGCTGCTGGCCGCCATGTCGCGTCTGACCCAGGCCGCCACCGCGGGCCGCCGTGAGATCGCCAGCAGGTACGCCGGCGGGCTGGGGGCCTTCAGCCAGGACTGGAACGAGTTCCGTGAGGCGATGCCCGCCCAGGTCGAGGCCGGGCCGAGGCTGACGATCCTGAGCGCCTCCCTGGAGCCCGACGTCGTTGGAGGGCTGGGAGTACTGGCCTCCTCCGGGCTGGAGATCCACGAGGTCGACGTGCGTATCGTGGATGAGTCGCGCATCGTCGTCGTGGTGGAGAAGATCTCCGGAATGGACGTGGCCGCCGGTGGGCCGCTGCTCGTGGCCCGCGCCCCCCGGCCGGCCCTGGCCGGTTCCGCTTCCGCCGGCTCGAACGGCTCACGGGCCATTGACGCCACGGAGCAGGCCGAGCACATGAGTCCGGTCACCGGACCCATCGAGATCGTCATGCCCGCCGAGCCGGCGCACACCCCTGAGACCGAGGGCACCGAAGACGCCAGCGCCACCATCCCGGCGGGGGCTTTCGCCGCGACGGGTGCCGCCGATGCGCTCTCCGAGCTGTTCGAGCCGGTGGCCGTCACCGCCGAGCAGCCCCAGGTGCATACCCTCTTCGCCCAGGGCGGGGAGGAGTCCTCACCCGAGGAGCCCGATGAGGCCGGCGCCGCCCCGCCCGCCGGGCAGGCCGCGTCCGAACTGGCTGAGGGGGCTGCGGAAGCCCCGGCCGATGACGCCCACGCACAGGGCCCGGCCCAGGACGCCGCTGACGGCGCCGCTGCAGCCACCAATGAGGGCGCAGCCGATGCTGTCCGCGGCCCCGAGACCGAGCACGAGGCTGATCCCGAGGCCCCTCAGAGCCGGCCCGAGCCGGACCCGGAGCGCCCCGACAGCGCCCCGCAGGCGCCCGCCGCCTCCAAGCCCGAGAACGACTCTGGTGACTCCGACCACCCCGACCATGAGGCCGGTGACCGCGCTGCCGGTGGACACGACGCCGCCGGCAGTGCAGGCAGTGTCGGCAGTGTCGGTCAGGACCTGGCCGACATCCTCAGCGGGGACACCGTGGCCGTTCCCGCCTCCGTCGACCTGGGGGAGGAGCCCTCCGCCGACAATGCCGGCCACCGGGGACGCCCCGACTCCGCCGATGACTCCAATGCCGGGCAGCGGGCCGTCGCCGCCCTGGCCGGAGGCGTGGACATCCTTGGTGGGAGCAGCCTGTCCGGAGGCAGCGGTTCAGCGGCGTCGGCCGGCTCGGCACCTTCCGACGCTCCGCTCGGTCCGGACCGAGCCCCGCAGGCCGGCGAAGCCCCGAGCGAGCCCGGTTCGCGCACCCGCATGGGACGGCGCTCGCGGGCGGCGCACTCCCAGTCCGAGGCATCCTCGGCCGCGCCCGCCGCGCAGGCCTGGTCCACCGTCGCCCCCAACGAGTCCCGCCCGGAGGCGCCCACCGGCGCGGTGCCCCTCGTGTCCTGGGAGCCGCTGCGCGGGTCGGCCGACGGGCTCGACCCGGTGGCCGAGGCACTGGGCGGGGACCCCTCGAAGTCCCTCCTGGTCCAGGAGACCGCGGAGCTGGCGGCCGTGGCGGCCTCGCTGGGCAAACCGACCCAGATCGTCTGGCAGCGGCTGCGCCGAGGCATCTACCACGAGGCGATCCTGTCGATGGAGGGGGTCATCACCCTGTCTGACGGGCGATCCTTCACCGACCCGACGTCGGCCGCCAACGCCGCCCAGGCCGTCACCGACGCCGACGGCTGGCGCGTGTGGCGCGTGGGGGTGCACGGTCCCCACCTGGGGGAACTGCGCGACGACCTGGCCGACCGCAGCTTCTGAAGCCCTGGCCTGAGCCGCCGGCCGTCGTCGGAGCGGATCAGCGCAGCACGTAGGCGGCCATCCAGCGGCGCAGGGCCGAGAAGACCTGCTCTCGCACGGGCGGCTCGGACAGCGTGAGGTCATGGACGCCGCCGGGGAAACGGGCGATGGTCACCAGCTTGCCGAGCATGACGGCGCGGCGGGCGGTGGCGTCGGCGTCGATGATCGTGTCCGCGCTGCGCGACTCCGGAGTCCACGTCACCCCGAGGCGGGTGGAGGCCGCGCCCATGGACAGCACCGGGCAGCGGATGTCCAGGCCCTGGGCGACGCGGTTGTGGCCCTCCATGACGGCCTGGAGCCAGCCCACGCGCACGGGCGCGGAGGGCTTGATCGACCAGGCCGGGTTGATGTCCCAGCCGGTCACGTAGGGATCGTCGGCCCAGGCCGGATTGGGCAGCTCGCCGTCACGCTCGGGCACCCAGCCGTCGGTGATGGAGAAGACGCGCGCCGGGTCGACCCAGCCGTCGAGGATCGACATGCGCGGGTCGCGCAGCGCCAGGGTACGCAGGACCGAGTCGCCGACGGTGCGCACGATCTCGGAGCCCTGGAGCGAGAGCCAGGCGGAGTTCAGAACCAGGGCGCGCAGGGCCCCCGGGTGGCGGTCGGCCCACAGGGAGGCGACGAGCCCACCCGTGGAGTGACCCGACAGGACGAGCTCGGCCTCCCAGCCCTGCTCGGCGCGGATGGCCGACAGGGCCAGGCCCAGGTCCTCGTCGTACTCGGCCAGCGAGGTGCACCAGCCCAGCATCTGGCCCTCGCGCCAGGAGCGGCCGTAGCGGCGCAGGTCCAGGGCGTAGAAGGCCCCGCCCAGGCGGGAGATCTCGCGGGCCAGGTGGGTCTGGAAGAAGTAGTCGTTCCAGCCGTGCAGGTAGAGGTAGATGAAGGTGGGGGTGGTGGGGGTGCCCGGCAGGGCGCCGGGGTCGAGGGCCGGCAGGTGGCGCACCAGGGTGGCGACGGCGCCGTCGTCCTCGTCGTCGGGCAGCAGCTCCAGGGTGCGGGCCTCGAAGCCCGGGCCCAGGAAGTCCGGCCCCCAGGCGTCCACCGGCGCGTGCTCGGTCGTTGCGTTCACGATCCCATGATGGCACCGCTCTCTGGAAGGGGGCGCCGCGACGGAATTCTCACTCACCAACCAAAACTTCAGAAACGACCCGGAGCCGCGTCGTTTCTGAAGTTTCTGTCGAAGTGAGGTGGGTGGGGTGCAGCTGCGGCGGCATCGATGGTGGGAGGGCTCCTCGGTGGGCCGCTGACGAAACGGGCCTCGGCATCGACCCTGACGACCGCCTTCGGCATCCTCCTCCTGGGCGTCTGCACCGTCACCGCCTACGACCTCCTGGCCGCCTGAACGAGTTGTTGGCGCCGCCCCACTGCGTTCGCCTGCCAGGGAGTCGAGCCTGGCCTGTATGACGCCATACGTTATACACTGCAGGTGTGATCAGGTCGTTCGGTAGTAAGGACACTGAGCGGTTGTGGCACCGAGAACGAGTCCCATCGATTGACCCTCGCATACAACGGGTTGCCTTGCGTGAGTTACGTCAGATCGCTTCTGTGCAGTCTGTCGATGAGCTGAGAGTGCCGCCGGGGAACCGACTCGAGGTGCTCAAAGGTGATCGGGCCGGCCAGCACAGCATCAGAGTGAATGACCAGTGGCGGATCTGCTTCGTATGGACTGGCGCTGGAGCGGAGGAGGTTGAGATCGTTGACTACCACTGAAACGAACAGCAAGCACGCCCCTGTTCATCCGGGGGAGGTCCTCATGGAGGACTTCATCGAGGGATTCGGTATCACCCAGAACAAACTGGCTGTTGCTATCGGAGTGCCGCCGAGGCGTATCAATGAGATCGTGCACGGTAAGCGTGCGGTGACTGCGGATACGGCGCTGCGGCTCGGCAAGTACTTCGGGGTATCAGCGCAGTTCTGGTTGAACCTGCAGACCCAGTATGACCTTGACGTGGCGGAGGACCGTCTTTCGATGCAGATCGATGCCATCACTCCTCTGCGAGTGGCCTGAGGTTCGACATGCCGCGCAGGTCGGCCGGCCGGCCAAGATGCGTGGCAGCATCGGTGGCATGAGCAAGGAAACAGTGCCTGAGCAGACCAGCACCTACGATGTCGTCGTGATCGGTGGCGGGCCGGCGGGGGAGAACGTCGCCCAGTACGCCATCAAGGGCACCGACCTGACCGCGGTCCTCGTTGAGGGCGAGCTCCTGGGCGGCGAGTGCTCCTACTACGCCTGCATGCCCAGCAAGGCGTTCCTCGTGCCTATCGAGGTCGCGGCGGCGTCCGCCAACCTCAGCGGCCTGCGCCCGGCCGAACTGTCCGCGCTCGATCTGCTCAAGCGTCGTGACGAGTGGGTTTCCCGCTATGACGACGCTGGCCAGGTGCGTTGGGCCGAGGGTGCCGGTCTCGACGTCGTTCGCGGATGGGCACGCCTCGACGGCGAACGGCGCGTCGCCGTGAGAACCGCTGAGGGGGAGCGGGTCCTTCGCGCCCGCCGCGCTGTCGTTCTCGCCACTGGCGCGCAGCCCGTCATGCCTGCTGCGTTCCAAGGCCTTGAGGCCTGGGACTCGCGTGACGCCACCGGCGTGCAGGAGATCCCGCAGCATCTCATCGTTGTCGGTGGCGGGGTCGTCGCCTGCGAGGCCGCCACGTGGATGTCCGCCCTGGGCTGCGATGTCACCATGCTGGTGCGTGGTCCCCGCCTCCTGTCGGCTGCGGAGTCCTTCGCCTCCCGACTCATCGAGGAGGCTCTCACTGCCCGCGGTGTCACCGTCATGACGGATGCCCGGGTGACTGCCGCCGAGCGGTCCCAGGCCAGTGACACCGGGCTCGGTCGTATCCATGGCGGCTCTGTCACGGTCACCTGTGCCGGTCGAACCATCGAGGCCGATGAGATTCTGGTCGCCACCGGCCGTCGCCCTCTACTGACCGGCATAGGGCTGGAGACCGTCGGCCTGGAGCCCGACGACGTCCTGGCCGGTCGCCTTCCCGACTGGCTCTACGCCGTCGGCGACGCCAGTGGCGAGGCCCAGTTGACCCACATAGGCAAGTACCGAGCACGCGTCATAGGGGAGAGGATCGCCGCCCTTGCGGCTGGCTGCGAGCCCGAACCAGTGCCCGAGAGCATCCCGGTCCCACAAGTCGTCTTCACCGATCCTCAGCTCGCCTCCAGCGGCCTGACCGAGCAGAGGGCCCGGGCCCTCGACCACGACGTCGTCACCGCCCAGGTCGGTTACACCTCGGCTGCTGGAGCTGCCCTCCTGCGCGACGATGCCCACGGTGAGGCCAAGCTCGTCGTCGACCGGCAGACGGGGGCCGTGCTGGGAGCCACCTTCGTGGGCCCTGGTGCGGGTGAGCTCATCCACGCCGCCACCATCGCTATCACTGCGGGCGTCCCCGTCCATCGGCTGCGTCACGCCGTGCCCGCCTACCCCACTGCCAGTGAGATATGGCTGCGCCTCATCGAATCCCTCCCGAGCGAGTTGCTCCACCCGAAGAGGTGATATGCGGCGGCGCCACGTGGCGTCCATGGGAAGCGGATGAGAGGTCTTCAGCGACATCAGCCTGGAGCAGCCTCGCCTTCCGTGACGAGGCCTGAGAGACTTGGCGCATGCGAATCGCCATCGGTGCCCCGGGCAATGGAGCCCTCCTGAAGGACGCTCTTGCGGAACGACTGGCTGAGGACGGGCGTGTGAGCGACGTCCTCGACCTGTCCACGCCGGAGATCACCTACCCGGAGGTCTCCTTCCGGGTCGCCCGGGCAGTCGCCGAGGGGCGGGTTGACCGGGGGCTTCTCGCCTGCGGCACCGGCGTGGGAACGGCCATCGCGGCCAACAAGGTGCCTGGGGTGCGTGCGGCGACCGCGCACGACCTGCTCACCGTGCGCGGCTCGGTGGAGAACTACGACGCCCAGATCCTGTGCATGGGACAGAACGTCATCGCCGCCCCCGCCGCCTGGGCGCTCATCGACATCTGGCTCGACCTGCGCCACGACCCCACCAGCAGCTACGGCCCCAAGGTCGGCGAGATCACCGCCTACGAGGCGCGCCTCCACTCCTGACGGCGGCTCCATCGAGCGGACAGGTGCCCAGGGCACTATCCGCAGTCTCTACGTGCGTGACCCCTGACGGAAACCCATCGAGTCCTTTACCAGCGAGGCCTCCTATGAAGGAGAATGAATGTGATTGTCAGTATCGACATCGGTGGTGCCGTCTCCTAGGATGAGATCATGGTCGGCGCAGGGGTTCAGGAGACTCTCTTCTTCCCGCTTCTGGGGCGGGCTCGTGCTGCGCGAAGCTGGCCGAGCTGCTTTCAGGACTCCTGGTCCGAGCGCCTGGTCTCGATGGTCTCCGCCTTCCGCCCTGGCGTCGAGGACATGGATATGGGCGAGATGCCCGCCGCCGTCTACGCCTTGCGCCACCTTGCCGCCGTGACGGAGATCCGGCGCTACCTGGACACCCACCCCGAAGCCGCCGTCGTCGATCTCGGCTGCGGATTGGATCGTCTCGTTGACGAGGTCGACAACGGTCGGGCGCTGATCTACAACTTGGACTTTCCCGACGTTCTCGAGTCCCGACGCACCTGGGTCGAGCCCCATGAGCGAGAGCGGGAGCTCCCCTTCTCCTTAACCGATCATCGCTGGATGGATGAGGTCGACGCCAGCGGCGGACTGATTGCCGTGGCCTCCGGGGTCTTCTACTTCCTGGAGACCAGCTCAGTTCGAGACCTCGTCAGCGCGATGTCCCACCGCTTTCCCGGCGGCCGTCTGGTCTACGACTCCGAGTCCCCGGAGATGGTCGCGATGAGCGAGCAGGCCGTCCGGGATCGAGGAATCGACGCGGCCCCCATGCCCTTCCGGGTCGCCGACCCCTGCGCCGCACACGCCTGGAGTCCCCGCGTCTCCCAGATCAGGGTGAACTTCGACCTGTCCTCCTACGCCGCCGATCCCTCAGCCCTTCCTGCGCAGGTACTCGAGGGCTGCGCTCAGATGAGGCAGGGTCGGGCTCTCTATGAGGTCATCGCCGATTTTGCCGTCTCAGGGGAACCCTGCTGACTCATTGACCGGGGCATACTCGCCTTCCGTGACGAGGCCTGAGAGACTTGGCGCATGCGAATCGCCATCGGTGCCCCGGGCAATGGAGCCCTCCTGAAGGACGCTCTTGCGGAACGACTGGCTGAGGACGGGCGCGTGAGCGACGTCCTCGACCTGTCCACGCCGGAGATCACCTACCCGGAGGTCTCCTTCCGGGTCGCCCGGGCAGTCGCCGAGGGGCGGGTTGACCGGGGGCTTCTCATCTGCGGCACCGGCGTGGGAACGGCCATCGCGGCCAACAAGGTGCCTGGGGTGCGTGCGGCGACCGCGCACGACCTGCTCACCGTGCGCGGCTCGGTGGAGAACTACGACGCCCAGATCCTGTGCATGGGACAGAACGTCATCGCCGCCCCCGCCGCCTGGGCGCTCATCGACATCTGGCTCGACCTGCGCCACGACCCCACCAGCAGCTACGGCCCCAAGGTCGGCGAGATCACCGCCTACGAGGCGCGCCTCCACTCCTGACGGCGGCTCCATCGAGCGGACAGGTGCCCAGGGCACTATCCGCAGTCTCTACGTGCGTGGCCCCTATCGGAACTTCATCGAGGTCGCTGTCTACGAGAGTGTCTGAGGACCGCCCAGGTACCGCAAGAGCATCCGTGTCCAAAACGGACACAAAGGAGTCCGAGGCCCGACATAGCCGCTGACTGAACCGCGGAATCGCGCGGTTTCTTTCTGTTTGTCCGAACTGGGGGCAAGCCTTTGTGTCCGATTTGGACACCGCCCAGCACATCATGGCCGGTCGCGCTGCGCTTGGGGGCGCGATGTCCGGTGCACGGCCTGCGTGAGGAACCTCGCGCACGCCTGCATTGAGTGCAATGATGCACTGAGTGCAAAATGATGGTGTGACCGGAACCGACCTGCGCGCCACCCAGGCGCAACGCACCCGCGCCGCCATCCGTGCCGCCGCGCTCACCCTGACCCGGGAGCGCGGCTATGCCGCGATGACGGTGGATGACGTCGCCGCCCTCGCCGGAGTCTCCCGGCGCACTGTCTTCAACCACTTCGCCTCCAAGGCCGACCTCCTCGTCGTGGGCCTGGAGCCCCCGGCGCCCGAGGTTGTCGAGGCCTTCGTCGACGGCTCCGGAAGCCTCCTGGAGGACCTCGGTACCCTGCTCGCCTCCGGTGCGGAGACTGTCGAGTCCGAGCGCGGCTGGCTCCTGTCCTTCCCGGAGATCGTGCGGGACAACCCCGAGGTGGAGCGCGCCGTCCACGAGCGGCTGCGCATCGTCGCCCAGTCCTTGGCGGAGGCCGCCGGCCGCCGTCTGGGAGCCGAGCCCGACGACCCGCGCACCCGCGCCGTCGTCGCCCTGGCCATGGCCATCCAACGCAGCTCCCTGGATCTGTGGTGCGGGCGCTCCCACCCCTGGGAGGAACGCCGCGAGGTGGCGGCGCGCACCGAGCTCACCGAGCCCGCCGGGGCCTCCGAGAGCCCCGAGGTCTCAGGCCAGTGCCCCCAGTCCCACTTGGTCGACGCCGTTCGCACCATGGTCGAGGCGATCTCCGAGGTCGTCACTCCGCCCCGCTGCGACGCCTCAGCCTCCACCGCTGCCGGCGACCCAAGGCCGTCGAGCTCGCCGAGGTAGCCGCGAGGGCGGCTCGCCCCTCCTTCTCGCGCCTGACTGAACCAGCTGTTTCCATCCTTTTCCATCCTTTGCCCTCAACCGACAAGGCCACACCTATGACTCAACGCACTTCGACGCCGGCCTCCGCCGGCACCGCCCTCCATGAACCGGGGGCGGAGTTCCACCCCGACCGCCGCTTCTGGGCCGTCTACGCCTCGCTCCTGATCGTCATGTTCCTGTCCGCCATGGACCAGACGATCGTCGGCACGGCCCTGCCCACCATCGTGGGCGATCTCGGCGGCGCCGCCCACATGGCCTGGATCCTGACCGCCTACACCCTGGCCATCACTGTGGCCATGCCGGTCTACGGCAAGCTCGGCGACCTTGTGGGACGCAAGAACCTCTTCCTGGTGGCCATCGCCCTGTTCCTGATCGGCTCGGCCCTGTGCGGCACCGCCGACTCCATGACCCAGCTCATCATCTACCGCTTCATTCAGGGGCTGGGTGGCGGCGGCCTCATGATCTCCTCCCAGGCGATCACCGGCGACCTCATCCCGCCGCGCGTGCGCGGCACCTACATGGCCCCCATGGGAGCCATGTTCGGCATCGCCTCCATCCTGGGACCCATCATCGGTGGCTGGCTCACCGACTCGGTCTCCTGGCGCTGGACCTTCTGGATCAATCTGCCGATGGGCGTCCTGGCCTTCATCGCCATCTTCCTGGTGCTGCGCCTGCCCAGCAGTCGCCTGACCAGCCCCATTGACTGGTGGGGGCTCGGGCTCATGAACGCCGGCGCCATCGCCATCGTCCTCATGGCCACCTGGGGCGGCAACCAGTACGAGTGGACCAGCCCGGTCATCATCGGCCTGGGTGTGGTCGGCCTGGTGTGCTGGGGGCTGTTCGGCTTCGTCGAGACGCGCGCCATCGACCCCATCCTGCCCTGGACGATCCTCACCAGCCGCACCTTCATCGTCTCCACGCTCGTCGGCATGCTCGCGATGGGCGGCATGATCGGTGTGCTGAGCTACCTGCCCACCTACCTCCAGATGGTCTACGGCTACTCGGCCACCACCTCCGGCCTGCTGCTGGTGCCCATCACCATCGGGATGCTCGTCTCCTCGATCCTCTCCGGTGTGCTCGTCTCGCGCACCGACCGCTACAAGTTCTACCCGGTCGCGGGACCCCTGGTCGCCGCCGGCGCCGCCTTCTGGCTCTCCCGCCTGTCGACGACGTCGCCCGTCTGGCAGATCTCCGCGGCCACCTTCCTCATGGGAGCGGGTATCGGGCTGTTCTTCCAGCTCCTGGTCACCGTGGTGCAGAACGCCCTGCCGGCCAAGCACCTGGGCACGGCCACCAGCGGCAACAACTTCTTCCGCGAGGTCGGCGTCTCCCTGGGCGCCTCGCTCATCGGTGCGGCCTTCTCCTCCGGCCTGACCTCCAACCTCACGGATCGGATCGGGGCGCTGACCCGCAGCGCGGACCCGGCCGTCCTGGGGGAGCTGGCCCAGTTCAAGGACGCCGACACCTCCTCGCTCACTCCCGCCCTGGTCAACCAGCTGCCCTCCGCCCTGCACGACGCCGTGGCCGGCTCCTACGCTGACGCCCTCCTGCCGATCTTCGGCTGGATGATCCCGCTGTTCGTGGCGACCTCCGTCGTCGCCCTCTTCCTGCCTGAGGTGCCCCTGTCCCAGAAGACCGCCATGGAGCAGGTCGCCGAGGCCGAGGGTGCTGCCGAGGCTGAGGGCAGCGAGCCGACGGCGTTGCGGGATGAGGTGCAGTAGGTGAGAGGATGGCCTGGTGATGGAACAGATCATCAGGCGACCGCCCCCGGCAGTGCTGCTGGCGATCGCGGGCGCGGCGCAGAGCGCCATGACTCGTGGTCGGACAGCGACACCCGCGTCGGTGGCGGCGGCCACCGCCGTCGTCGGAGGCTCGCTGTGCCTGCTCGCCGGAAGCGCAGGCACCTTTCTTCGCCACCGCACCACCGTTGACCCGGTGAGGGTTGAGCGAGCCCAGCACCTCGTTGTGGACGGCCCCAACCGGCTGACGCGCAATCCCATGTACCTGGGTTTGACCGGCCTGCTGCTCGCGCACGCGATCGCGCGCAGGAGCCCGTCCGCGCTGATCCCGCTGGCCGGCTTCGTCTGGCTCATCGACCGCCACCAGATCCCGGCTGAGGAGAAGGCCCTGGAGGAGAGGTTCGGGCAGGACTACCTCGACTACAAGGAGGCCGTTCCCCGCTGGCTGGGTACGCCGTGCACCCACGGGTGCTGCCGATCCCTCTGTCGGCGCTGAGGGCATGCGGCGCCTGAGGGAGGGGTGACCCGAATCGCGCGGTCGGACGGAATGATCCGACGGCGCACGTAGTTGAAGGTTGCATGAAAGCATTCGGGTTTCTCAGCTTCGGACACTATGGACACGGTCGCGGCCCTGGCGACCCCGACGCCCGCCAGGCGCTCAAGGAGGCCGTCGAGATCGCCGTCGGCGCTGACGAGATCGGCGTCAACGGCGCCTACTGGCGCGTCCACCACTACGCCCGCCAGGCCGCCGCGCCCATCCCGCTGCTCTCCGCGGCCGGCGCCCGCACCCAGCGCATCGAGGTCGGCACCGGCGTCATCGACATGCGCTATGAGAACTCGCTCTACCTGGCTGAGGAGGTCGCTGCCCTCGACCTGCTCACCGACCAGCGCATTGCCATCGGCATCTCCCGGGGCTCGCCGGAGCAGGCCCTCCGTGGCTGGGAGACCTTCGGCTATACCGGCGGCGTCGACCCGCGCGGAGTCGACGTCGCCCGTGTCCACACCGCCCAGTTCCTCGACGCCGTCCGGGGTGTCCCGCAGGCGGACCTCGACACCAGTGGCGGTATGGCACCTGGCGCGAGCTCCCGTCTGCGTATCGAGCCGCACGCCTCCGGTGTGGACCGCCGCCTGTGGTGGGGTGCCGGCTCGCGGGAGACCGCTGAGTGGACCGCCCGCCAGGGTCTGAACCTCATGAGCTCGACCCTCCTGACCGAGGCCACTGGGGAGGGCTTCTCCCACCTTCAGGCCGAGCAGATCCGCCGCTACCGCGAGGCGTGGAAGGAGGCCGGCCATGACTGGACCCCGCGTGTGAGCGTTTCGCGCTCCATCTTCCCGATCGTCTCCGAGGTGGACCGGAAGTTCTTCGCGCTGCGCGGTGAGGACTCCCGCGACCAGATCGGCGTCATCGACGGCCTGCAGTCGACCTTCGGGCGCACCTATGCCGCCGAGCCCGACGTCCTCATCGAGCAGCTCGCCCAGGACGAGGCGCTCCATGCCGCCGACACCCTCATGCTCACCATCCCCAGCCAGCTCGGCGTCGACTTCAACCTCCACATCCTGCAGGCCTTCGCCGAGCACGTCGCCCCGGCACTGGGTTGGCAGCCCAACACCGTCGGACCGGTGATGGGCTACTCCCTGGAGGTGTAGACCTCCGGCACCGGTCGCCGTCCCGTCCGGTCGCGATACGGTTCCGTCATGGAGGACGCAGGCGATCAGGCCCCGGTGGTCGTGCACGACCTCGTGATGCCACAGGAGGACGATGGGCCGGATCGCGAGGAGCTGCTGACGGAGCGGAACGCCCTGGTCGATCGGGTGAAGGAGCTGAGCCCGCTGCTGCGCGACATCCATCAGCCGGTCCTGGAGATAACGGCAGCGATCAACGACGTGAAGGCCCGCATCGACGAGATCGACGCGGAGCTGCTCGACCGTTCGGTGTCGGCGGCGGCGAAGCTGCTCGCGGACGTCGAGGAGCCGGTCGGCACTGCGGAGCGCCGCGAGGTGGTCGAGGCGAAGTGGAAGGTGTTGGACGTGGACCGCCGCCGGATGCTCGTGGACGAGCTGGTGACGGTGACCATCGAGCCCATCACGCCCGGTCACGTGAAATTCGACCCCGACCTGATTCGGATAGAGCCGCGTCGCGACTGACTCATGAGTCGACTCGTCATTGCAATGGTGAGTCGACTCGTGGGAGAATGGTTGCAGACAAGAAGATCCCACCGGGGCCGCGACTTAGAAGCGCGGGGTTCTGCTCCCGGATGAGTAGCCGGTCAAACAGCCCAATTACCGTGGCGGGGAACCGGAAGATACTCATGTCTGAGGACTTCCGATGTCTGTCGTTATCGACGTTCCCCGCGCATCCGCGCTCGACCGCCCTGGCCTCGATCAGGGCTCCACTCCTTCTCCGCAGGCAGACGGCCTCGATCCCGTCATCGCCGCCGCTCGTGCTGCTGGTCGTCTGGCCGGTGAACGCCTGGCTCGCACGCCCCTGACCCCGCGACAGCGCGCCGCGGTCGCCGCCGTGATGGGCGGTGGTCACTGATGAGCGCCAACTCCGCCGCCTTCGACCACGTGAACGGCTTCCGCTGGCGACAGGGCGACCCCTCCCTCGCCGAGTCCGAGGCACGTCTCTACGACCTCGGTGTGCTCCGCTCCGTGCTGGAGGAGTCCGTCGAGATCGCCGTCGCCGTCGCCGACGCCCGCGCTCCGTCGCGTGGCCTCGTGGGATCATTTTGGGTCTCATTTGGGGGTCAATAGGGGGTCATTTAGGCGCCGCACTCTCTCTGAGGCCCTCCGCGCTGTCCGCGGCGGGGGTGGTCGCCGTGGCTAAGCAGGAGAACAACCCGACGAGCATCGGGCTCACGCAGTACCTCGATCCGTCTTACTGGACCTGGGCTGCCGAGGACCCGAACGGGGCCGCGCTGCTCCAGCAGGGAGCCGAGGCGATCCTCGCCTACGTGGTGCAGCGGCTCGAGGCCACCGGCTGCGAGGTCGTCGAGGCCTACGGCATCGTGCATGACAAGGACGAGCGCGAGGTCTGGAGCGACACGGAGAAGGCTCTGGTGATCGAGCCGAAGCCCGATCACCTGCACGCGGTCATCAAGTTCGCCAGCCGTGCGAAGAGCGCACCGCTGGATCGGCTCGCGTTCGGCATCGGCGTCGAGCCCCAGTACGTCGAGAAGCCGGGCCGCGGGCGGTACGCCTACGACAACATGCTGTCGTATCTGACGCACGTGAAGTACGCGGACAAGCACCAATACGCGCCTTCGGAGGTCGCTACGGTGCGTGGGCCTGACTACCTCGGGATCGACGCCCAGCGTCGGGAGACCTGGCTCAAGGGGCGCGCGCACGTGAAGAAGAAGGTCGTCGCCGAGAACTTCGAGGACATGCGCGAGCGCGTGCTCCAGGGCGAGTTCACGCGGGATCAGATCATGCTCACGGACGAGCTGTTCGACATCTACTCGCGGCATCAGCGGGAGATCGACGACGCGCTGTCGGCCTACGGCCAGCGCCGCGCATACCGGGCGGCGGCGAAGCTCCGCGCCGTTGAGTTCTCGACGCACGTGGTGTTCGTCCATGGGGATGCCGGGATCGGCAAGACCCGGTTCGCCACGGACTTCATCACCGAGGCGATCAACGCGGCGAACGCGCACGGCGAGCGGTGGCAGGTCTACCGGGCCGCGACGGGGAACCCGCTTGATGACTGGCGAGGCGAGGAGGTGCTGCTGCTGGACGATCTGCGGGCCTCGGCGATGGATGCGAACGACTGGCTGCTGCTGCTTGATCCGTACAACGCCTCGCCTGCGAAGGCTCGGTACAAGAACAAGGGCGAGGTGGCCCCGCGCCTTATCGTCATCACGGCGACGATCGAGCCTGTCGAGTTCTTCTACTACGCCCGCCAGAAGGGCAAGGTGGACGAGGCGTTGGACCAGTTCATCCGCCGCTTGGCCTCGGTCGTGAAGGTCTATCGTGCCGACGACATCAATCGTTACCTCGTGCAGCACATTGGGAAGATCAAGCCCTACGAGTGGCACCAGTGCAGCATCCCGACCGCCGCACACACGCCCGGCATGTACGGCAACGCGTATCACCAGAACGTCGGGTCGCGGGAACTGACCTACGGTCCGGAGACCTCGGGGGAACATGACGCTGAGGGCGCGGTTGCTGAGCTGCTGGGCGGGCTCGCGGTGCGGAGCCCTGACGTGCCGCTGGCGCTGATCGGAGGTGCCGCATGAGCACCGAACGCGATGCGCTCTTCCAGGGGGTCGAGGGGGCCGGAGGCCCCTCGCAAGCAGCCGGGGAGGACATGAGCGCCAGCGAAATGTCCGACACGGCTACTGCTTGCCACTCTTGCGTACAGGTGGAGCAGCAGACCGACTCCCAGGTGAACACCGGTCGGGCTGATGTGGAGGCTGTGCGTCAGAGTCACGGCGGCGCGAAGCGTCGTCGTGGGGGCCGCGCGAAGCTCGATACCGACTTCGGAGAGGAGACGCTCGCGGCGCTTCGCACTCGTGCGAAGCGGCTCGGGCTGGCTCCGAGCACGTGGGTGCGGACCGTCGTCCGGGATGCCCTCCACGCCTCTCGGAGCGAGGAGTTGGACGCCGCCGTGGCCGCGCACCTGCTCGGGGTCGAGGCGCGGGTGCAGGCGTCGGTGGATGCTCGCGAGCTGGCCGCGCAGATTCGCCCGCTGGCGATCAACGTCAACGACCTCGACCGCCGGGCGCGGGCTGGTGAGTCAGTGGCGCTGTCGGCGGAGGTGCCCGAGCTGATCGAGTTGCTGCGCGAGGTCCGCGCCCTGCTCGGGGATCGGGCGGCCTCATGAGCACCACGCACTACAGCCCGAGCGCCAGCGCCGCCGACACGGAGCGCTATATCCGTGGCAAGGAGGACGAGCGGGGCATCGCGATCACGTGCGATGTGCCGGGAGGCCCCGGCGCGTTCTCGGCGCGCGCTCGGTCGCTCACGCAGAACACGACGCGCGAGGTCGAGGCGGTGCATTACCGCCAGTCGTTCAGCGACGAGGAGTTCGACCCGAAGAGTCCGGAGGACGTGCAGCGGGTGAACGATCTCGGTTATCAGCTCGCGAAGAAGATGCACCCGGATTCCGACTGCCTCGTAGTCAGTCATGTGGATGGGCGGGGCAAGAAGCCGCACAACCACATCTTGGTCATCAACCACAACAACCGGACGGGGAAGGCGCTCTCGGACTATCGCACGTTCCACGACCGCAAGGCCGGGAATCAGCGGGGCGTCCAGTCGGCGAACGACCAGCTGATGCGAGAACACGGGCTCTCGGTCGTGAAGCGGCTGGAGCACGCACCGAAGGACTGGGAGCTGCGCCGCGAGGACTTCGCCGAGGGATCGCTCGACCGCGAGATGGGCGACCGGATGAGCGCGGCGCTGGCCGATCCCCGGGCGGTGGACAAGGCCGGTCTGGTCTCGGTGATCGAGGAGCAGAACCAGCGGCTCGGCGATGACGGGGAGCGGGTGCCGCGGATGCGGTTGCACAGCCCCGTCAGCAAGAAGGGCAAGCGCGCCGGGCAAGAGACCTGGACGCTCTACATCGAGGATCGCCGCGGCGAGTCCGGCCGCGCCGAGCGCCGCAAGCGCGCGAGCGCCCTCTCGGCGGACTTCACCCCGGAGGGCGCGCAGGCGTTCTTCGACTACCACCAGCAGCAGAAGGAGAAGGAACATGAGCGCAGCGCTCGACAGGCTGAAGCAGCAGAACGAGCCCGAGCAGTCGCAGCAGCTCGGCAGTCCGGAGACGATGGAGCTGTTGACCTCGATCCTCGCCGCCGTCGAGGCGCAGAACACGAGGATCGCCACGCTGACCGAACAGCAGAAGAAGCTCGCGGGGTTCGTGAAGGTCATGGACGAGGAGACGACGAGGCGGCTGGAGCGGATCACGGCCCCGGCGTCGACCTCCTCGCCCTCCAGCGACGTGTCCGCGAGGATCGCGAGTATCGAGAGCAGGCAGAACGAGATCGCGAGCACGCTCGGCGAGTTCGCGCAGAGTCTCAACGGCGAGAGCTTGAACGCCGCGTCGCGGAGCTTGGTCGCGGAGGCGCAGAAGAATCGCGCGGCTACGGCCTCGGCGATTGAGGGTCTGAAGGCGCAGGTCACAGCGAACCAGAAGCTCGTGAGCCAGGTCGGCGGCGCGGTCCAGCGGATCGAGAAGCGCACCGAGGAACGGGTCGAGAAGGCTGTCGAGCAGGTCGCCGGGGAGGCTTCGGCCACGATGACCGCGAGCCTCGACGCCTCGAACGCGCGGGCGGAGCGGATCATCGCCGCGACGGCGAAGCTGGAGGCGCGACAGCTCTGGTCCGCCGCCGCCGCGATGTGCCTCGTTCTCCTGCCGGTGGCCGTGGTCGTCGCCGGTCTCTGGATGGGCATCGCCGGGCTCATCACGGGTGTTCAGTGGGCGCTGGACGTGGACGGGAGCGTGTGGCTCGGCATCGGCCGGTGGCTCGTGGTCGGCGCTGGCCTCGCCGGGGCCGGCTACGGGCTCTTCGCGTCCGTCCGCTGGGTTGCGGGTCTCGTGGAGACCTGGAAGGGCCGCGGGATGCCGAAGTGGCCCCGCTGGCGCAAGAGGTGATCACGCCTCACGAGGGCAAGCGCGCGCAGCGCGTGCGGCAGCCGCGACAACTGGACATTAGGTCAGCGACTGCTGTATAGTTCAGTGCATGCTGACCATTGCTTCGCGTCTTGACGTCATGAACCGGCTCGGCCGGGCCATGGCCGACCCGACGCGCTCCCGCATCCTGATGTCCCTGCTCGACAGCCCGAGCCACCCCGCGGTGCTCTCGCGCGAGCTGGGGCTGACCCGCTCGAACGTGTCCAACCACCTGACCTGCCTGCGCGACTGCGGGATCGTGGTCGCCGAGCCCGAGGGCCGCCAGACTCGCTACGAGATCGCCGACCCGCACCTGGCCGCGGCGCTGACGGCACTGGTCGATGTGACCCTCGCCGTGGACGAGAGCGCGCCGTGCATCGACCCGGCCTGCTCGGTGCCGGGCTGCTGCGCCGCGAGCAGTTCGGGGGACGCCTCGTGAGCGCCGCCTGCGGCTGCGACGAGCCGACGACCAGCCCCGCGGACGAGGCAGAGGAGGCAGAGCGCCCGTGGTGGCGTGATCCCGGCCTGGTCGTGCCGATCCTCTCCGGCGTCGCGTTCGGCACCGGCCTGGCGCTGGAGTGGTCGGGGCTGCACATCGCGGCGCTGGTCGCGTTCTGGGCGGGCCTGCTGCTGGGCGCGTACACGTTCGTGCCCGGTGCGATCCGGAATCTCGTTGTGAAGCGCAAGCTCGGGATCGCGCTGCTGATGACGATCAGCGCCGTGGGCGCGGTGATCCTCGGCTACGTCGAGGAGGCGGCCGCGCTGGCGTTCCTCTACTCGATCGCCGAGGCCCTGGAGGACAAGGCGATGGACCGCGCCCGCGGCGGGCTGCGCGCGCTGCTGAAGCTCGTGCCGGAGACCGCGACCGTGCTGCGCGACGGGACCTCCGCCTCGGTCCCGGCCAGGGAGATCGCCGTCGGCGACGTGCTGCTGGTCCGCCCTGGCGAGCGGGTCGCGACCGATGGGCTGGTCCGCTCGGGCCGGTCGAGCCTGGACGCTTCGGCGATCACCGGTGAATCGATCCCGGTCGAGGTCGCGCCCGGAGAAGCGGTGTCGGCGGGCGCGATCAACAGCGCCGGCGTGCTGGAGGTCGAGGCGACCGCCGCGGGCACCGACAACTCGCTGACCACGATCGTGGAGCTGGTAGAGCAGGCCCAGGCCGAGAAGGGCGACCGAGCCCGGATCGCTGACCGGATCGCCCGCCCGCTGGTGCCCGGCGTGATGGTCCTCGCCGTCCTCGTCGGCGTGCTCGGGTCCCTGCTCGGCGACCCGGAGACCTGGATCACCCGCGCCCTGGTCGTCCTCGTCGCGGCCAGCCCCTGCGCGCTGGCGATCGCGGTGCCCGTCACCGTGGTCTCCGCGATCGGCGCGGCGACCAAGTTCGGCGTCGTCATCAAGAGCGGGGCCGCCTTCGAGCGCCTCGGCGGCATCCGGCACCTGGCCGTGGACAAGACCGGCACTCTGACCCGCAACCGGCCCGAGGTAACCGCCATCGTCGCCGCCCATGGGTTCGACGATGCGCAGGTGCTTGCTTGGGCTGCCGCCGTGGAGCAGCACTCGACGCACCCACTCGCCGCCGCCATCGCCGCCGCGGGCCGGGGAACCCCCGCCGCGCAGGACGTGGCCGAGGAGGCCGGGCACGGCATCGGTGGCCTGGTCGACGGCCGCAGGGTGGCGGTGGGCAGTCCGCGCTGGATCGACGCCGGTCCGCTCAAGGCCCGGGTTGAGGACCTGGAGGCCGAGGGGCAGACCTGCGTGCTCGTCACCGTCGACGGCTTCCTGGCCGGGGCGATCGGCGTCCGCGACGAGCTGCGCCCCGAGGTCCCCGAGGTCGTGCGGACCCTGCGCGACCAGGGCGTCGAGGTGAGCATGCTCACCGGCGACAACTCCCGCACCGCTGCTGCGCTGGCGAAGCTGGCCGGGATTGGCGACGTGCACGCCGAGCTGCGTCCCGAGGACAAGGCTCGCATCGTCGCCGGGTTCTCGGAGACGTCGCCGACCGCGATGATCGGCGACGGCATCAACGACGCGCCCGCCCTGGCCGGGGCGACCGTGGGCATCGCGATGGGCGCGACCGGCTCCGACGCCGCGATCGAGTCCGCCGACGTCGCCTTCACCGGCCACGACCTCGGCCTCATCCCGCAGGCTCTGCGCCACGCCCGCCGCGGCGGCAGGATCATCAACCAGAACATCGTGCTGTCCTTGGCGATCATCACTGTGCTGCTGCCGCTGGCGATCACCGGCGTGCTCGGCCTGGCAGCGGTCGTCCTCGTGCACGAGGTCGCCGAAGTCGTCGTCATCGCCAACGGACTGCGGGCTGCGCGTGCCCGCAAGCAATAGGTGTTCCGTCCAACGCCATAACTCAGACATGCGCTACGGGAACCCGCTCTACCTGGCTGAGGAGGTCGCTGCCCTCGACCTGCTCACCGACCAGCGCATTGCCATCGGCATCTCCCGGGGCTCGCCGGAGCAGGCCCTCCGTGGCTGGGAGACCTTCGGCTATACCGGCGGCGTCGACCCGCGCGGGGCTGACGTCGCCCGTGTCCACACCGCCCAGTTCCTCGACGCCGTCCGGGGTGTCCCGCAGGCGGACCTCGACACCAGTGGCGGTATGGCACCTGGCGCGAGCTCCCGTCTGCGTATCGAGCCGCACGCCTCCGGTGTGGACCGCCGCCTGTGGTGGGGTGCCGGCTCGCGGGAGACCGCTGAGTGGACCGCCCGCCAGGGTCTGAACCTCATGAGCTCGACCCTCCTGACCGAGGCCACTGGGGAGGGCTTCTCCCACCTTCAGGCCGAGCAGATCCGCCGCTACCGCGAGGCGTGGAAGGAGGCCGGCCATGACTGGACCCCGCGTGTGAGCGTTTCGCGCTCCATCTTCCCGATCGTCTCCGAGGTGGACCGGAAGTTCTTCGCGCTGCGCGGTGAGGACTCCCGCGACCAGATCGGCGTCATCGACGGCCTGCAGTCGACCTTCGGGCGCACCTATGCCGCCGAGCCCGACGTCCTCGTCGAGCAGCTCGCCCGGGACGAGGCGCTCCATGCCGCCGACACCGTCATGCTCACCATTCCCAGCCAGCTCGGCGTTGACTTCAACCTTCACATCCTGCAGGCCTTCGCAGAGCATGTCGCCCCGGCACTGGGGTGGCAGGCCAACACCGCCGGACCGGTGACGGGCTATTCCCTGGAGGTGTAGACCTCCGGCGCCGGTCGCCGTCCGGTCCGGTCGCGATACGGTTCCGTCATGGAGGGCGCAGGCGATCAGGCCCCGGTGGTTGCGTGGATGGAGCACCACCAGGTGGTCCTGTACCTGGGGGCGCTCGTGGCCGGCGCCGGCCTGGGGCTGACTGCTCCTGCAGCCGGCCGTCTTCTTGAGGTGGCGATCTCCCCGGTGCTGGTCACGTTGCTGTACGCGACCTTTCTCGGCGTCCCCTTCCATCGCTTGCGGGCCGCCTTCGCCGACGCCCGGTTCATGACGGCGCTTCTGGTCGTCAACTTCCTGGTGGTGCCGGCGGTGGTCCTGCCTCTGTCCCGACTGGTGGCCGATGAGCCGGGGCTGCTGGTCGGCACCCTCCTGGTGCTCCTGGCGCCCTGCGTCGACTACGTCATGGTCTTCACCCGTCTGGGCGGCGGCGCATGGTCGCGCATCCTGGCGGCATCTCCGGCTCTCATGCTCATCCAGGCCCTTGTCCTGCCACTGTGGCTGGCCGTTGCCGCCGGCTCACCTGGGGTCCAGGGCGGTGGTATCAGCTGGCGGCCTTTCGCGCAGGCCTTCGTCCTCATGATCGCACTGCCTATGGGGCTGTCGATCCTTACGCGGCGCGCCGCACCCCGGGTCCGGTCCGTCGCCCGGCTCGCATCAGCGACGACGGCGCTCATGGTTCCGCTCATGATGGCGACCCTGGTGCTCGTCGTCGCCTCCCAGGTTCCCCATGTCGCCTCCCGGCCCGACGTCGTCGCCCGGGTGGTTCCGCTCTTCGTGACTTTCGCTCTGGTGATGCCGGTTGTGGGAGACATCGTCGGGCGCATGGCCCGACAGGGACGTCAGGAGCGTCTGGCGCTCGCCTTCTCCGGGACCACCCGTAACTCGCTGGTGGTTCTGCCGTTGGCTCTGGCGCTGCCCGATTCCATGGGGATGGCACCGATTGCGGTGGTGACTCAGACCTTGGTGGAGCTCGTGGTCATGGCAGTCGGTGTCCGTCTGCTTCCCCGCCTTATTCGATAGAGCGGGGACAGAGGGGTTGTGGAGACGAAACCGCCGCAATGATGTCGATAAATGACGTGGCCTGTGGGTCTCGGACTTCTCCGAGCCCCACAGGCCCCTGTCGTTGAGGGCGGCATCGCCTCTGGATCCCATATTCCAGAGGGGACTCAACCCTCCTTCGCCAGAGCGGCTCACGCCGAGCTCCCTATCAACTCGGGCGGCCTCGGAATCCGATCGGTCATCGGGCTCCCCAACCCTCGCGACCAGTTCCGTCCGGCGGCGGTCACTATGTAACCCGTTGCTCCTGTGGGAGCACTTCAATGTACCTGAGAGTAGTCTGGGAATCCATTCGCGGAATTTGTTTCGTTTTTCCGAGGCTGGATACTGCCCTTTTCTTAAGGGGGTTAATGGCGTTAATTCTCAGTGTATTTTAAACGTATAGGTAATCCTTCTGCGTTGATTCTCTTTCAGGTGTTGTCCCGGAAATGGGGTGTATTGTTCAGCCGTCCAACCGTCAATCAACGGGTGGAAGGTGGTGGTTGTCCGGCTCAGGGCGCCGGATACCGCCGGCCCCCGATCTCCAAGGAGCAGTTGCCTATGCCGCAGGTCACCGGAGCCGTTCATGAGGTGGGTGTCGACCAGCTCTTCTTCTCCACCACAGACGCGCGTGGTGTCATCCGCCACTCGAACAACGTCTTCATCGAGCTCTCGCGCTATCGGCGTGACGAGCTCTCTGGCGCCCCGCACAACATCATTCGTCACCCGGAGATGCCCGGTGGCGCCTTCAAGGCCATGTGGGACACCCTCAAAGCCGGCAGCCCCTTCGCCGCCTACGTGCGTAACCTCGCCGCCGACGGCAGTGAGTACGACGTCTTCGCCACCGTCACCCCACTGTCCGACGGCGGCTACCTCTCGGTGCGCACCCGTCCGGTGTGCTCCGACCTGTTCGACACCGCCTGCGCCATCTACAGCGACGCTCGCGCCGTCGAGGATGAGGCCATCCACGCCGGGGCCAACCGCCGGGCGGCGGCCGAGGAGGGGTTGAACCGCATCGCCGAGAAGCTGGCCGGAGCGGGCCTGTCCTCCTACGAGGAGTTCCAGAACACGGCCCTGCCGGCGGAGGTGGCGCGTCGGGAGGAGCTCTCCGAGGGTATCCCGGTGCGCCCGGACGCCACCGGGGACCTGCGCGTCATGCTCGACTCGGTCACCAGGATCGCCGCCGGGCTCGACTCGTGGATGTCCGGTCAGCAGCAGCTCGCCGAGCTCTCCGCCTCCCTCAAGGCCGCGGGGAAGGGACTGACCCGAACCCTGGAGGACCCTCGCCTGAACTCCTCGCACATCTCCGCCCTGGACCGCTCCGACCCCCGGGTCAAACCCCTGGCCGACCTGCTGGACCTGTGGACCCAGATGCAGGGCCTGGTCAGTCCCCTCGTGGCGAGGCTCGTCGACACCCTGGCCCAGCTCGACACCAACGGCGCCCGCACCCGCTTCCGCATCGCCCTGGCCCGTCTGCACACCACCATCAGCTCGCTGTTCACCGTCGAGCTCATCGACGGCGTCGGAGACCCGCAGTACTCGGCGCAGGCCATCCCCGACCTCATCGAGTCGCTCCGTGAGGGCATCGCCGAGATGGAGCGTCAGGCCCAGGCCCACAGTGCGCTCGCGGCCCAGGCGGTCGCCTACATCGGCGAGGCCAGCCGCATGATGACGATCCCGAACCAGCTCCTCATGCTGTGGACCGGATCGGCCGCGTCGAGCGACCCGGAGCTGCCCGCCACCGCCGCAGAGCTCTCCAGTGCCGCCTCCGGCGTGGTTGAGTCCGTGGGCCGTCGCCTGGCCGAGCTCGATGACCTTGCCGCCCGCTGCCAGGCCGCTCATGTCGCCGACAACTTCGCGGAGCTGAGGGAGGCCCTGGACTCCTTCACGACGGCGGCCGGTGCCGTCGCCCCGAGCTGAACCGGTTCGGCGCCGGTCGGCGAACGTATCCGTTCACCAACCGGCGCCGCTGCGCTGACCGGAAGCCGATCGGGCGCTGACGGGGTCGTCGTGACCCCGGCGGGCCTCAGTTCTGGCCGGGCCCGTCGCCTGGCCACAGGCGAGTCGAGGTGTCGGGGACAGCTGTGTCGGAGAATCCCGTGGACCCGCTCACAGATCCCGTCGGTGAGCCGTACCCGTAGGGGGTGGGCTGCTGCGGCCCGACGGGACCGGCCATGTTCGGGGGCGCTCCAAAGGCCGCCTGTCCGACAGGCGCGGTTGCCACCGGAACGGGCACGGGAACGGGGGAGGCCCAGCGCAGCTCATCGCGAGGGAGGTCGTAGGTCACGCCGGGGTAGCGACCGAACTGCTCCTCGCTGGGCACGGCCGAGGAGGTGGAGTTCAGCACCGCCAGCATCTGCTCCGGCGTCGGCCACGAACCGGACCGCCCGTTGCCGCTGGGAGCCGACGGCGGGAACCATGCCGTGGACTCCGGTGGGCGGATCATGATCCGCCCCGGGCGGCTGCGGTCGCGCAGGGCGTGGGCGCGCCAGGTGATCACCGGGTGCGTGGACCGCCAGACGGTCACGTGGAGCCACAGTCCCTTCTCCCGCGTGGCGCGATCCGCCACCGCGTGGGTGTTGACCTCGGCCCCCAGGTACTTGCCCCCGGAGAGCACCCCCACGACCCCGGGTACCCCCTCGGGCGCGTAGGAGTAGCCGTGGTTGTCCGCCGTGTACTCCTGGGCCCGAACCAGCGCTTTGCCCACCAGCGGGACGTTGAGGCCGAGGGTGACGAACAGCAGACGCAGCATGGAGATGTGACCCGCGGCGAGGTGCCCGACCTCGTGCCCGATCACGAAGCGCAGCGCCTCAGGGTCGCGGGCCCGGCCGCCGATCTCGAACAGATCGGAGTTGACGACCACGAAGCGCCGGTAGCCGTGGCCGGCTGCGAAGGCGTTGATCTGACCGTTGCCCATGGTCACGTAGGCGTCGGGAACCCGGCGCAGACCGAACTGCCGGGCCGCCTCAACCACCATCCGATAGCCCTCCGGGAACTGGGTGGGACTCATCTGGACCGCGGTCGCACGAAGCTTGGCGTACAGCATCGCGCGCGCCACCCACAGGATGATCGGGATGACGGGCACCAGCAGGAGGAACCGCGCGCCGCCGCCCGCCTCGCTGAGGAAGAAGTCGCGAACCTGAGCCCCCAGGCCGGTCGGTTCAGGCACGGCCACCAGCCAGATCACCAGGGCGATCCACGCCAGGTAGGCCAGTGCAGTCGCCAGGCTGGTCACGACCAGGAGCGGGATCTCGGCAGGGTGACGCAGCTGACGGATGCCCTTGAAGCCGTGAATGGTCGCGCCATTGAACATCCGTGGACGGGAGGTCGGTACGGCCGGCGGCGTCGGGTCAGAAGAGCCGAGGACGGTGGATGGAACATGTGGTGGCATGACGGCAACCTAAACGACTCGCCGCTGGATTCATCTCCTGCCCCAGGAGGATCTTCGCGCCTCGCGTATCAGTCGTCTGGTGGGAAAAGGTGTGGTTGGTCGCTTCCCGCGAACGGCGCTGTCGCTCCAGCAGTCCTGCAGGAGGTGGGGAGCCGGCGGGACCTGACGCCGTCGATCGCGACCCCGTAGGCTCCTGCCCGTGCCGCACTCCGCATCTCCGTCCTTGCCGTTCTTGTCGTCGCAGCCCCTGCCCTCCCTGTCCGGGAACCCGGACCACGCCGTGCCCTGGGGCATGCAGATCGCCGTGCGCTACGACAAGGTCCACCCACCCCGGAGGATCGACGTCGCCGAGGCGGCCGCCCGCGCCGTCGTCTGCCTCCTGGCCTCACCCGCCGCCGCCCCCGGCGGGCCGTGGAACCCGGCCGTCGACTACTGGCGCGACGGGCGCATCCGCAAGCTCGTGCGCCGGGCCCGCGGCAAGCGCTGGGAGGAGGTCCAGGCCATCGACGGCGTCACCGTCACCCAGGACGGTCCGGCCGGCTGGGGGCAGGCCGCTGCCCGCGCCTTCGTCCCCGGGCCGGTGCGCCCCCTGCCCGGGGCCCTGGCCAAGACCCAGGTGGAGGGCACCCACTTCCCACCCGGTGACGAGCTGCCCCCGCCGCCCGCCGAGATCACCGCGCGCGTCGCCCAGGACCCGGCCGCGGCCGAGGAGATCGCGTTCACGGCGGCGTCGGCCTCCACCGGTGCCCTCGTGACGATCGAGGTGACCCCCCTGCACGAGATGACCTCGGGCAAGCTGGCCGCCCAGTGCGGCCACGCCGCCCAGCTGGCCTGGGAGAGCAGTGCCATGCCGCCCGCCCTGAGACAGGCATGGGCCGACGACGGCTACCGGGTGCGCGTCGTCGTGCCCAGCCGGGAGCAGTGGGAGACCACCACCCGGCCCGTCAGCGTCACCGACGCCGGCTTCACCGAGCTCGACGGCCCCACCGAGACGACCCGCGCCTCCTGGTGAGGGAGGTTCCTCAGCGATCAGCGTGCTCGGGCTCCGGCACCCCGCGGAACACCCACAGCCGGATGAACACGTAGAGGTAGATGCCCTCGCAGCAGGCCGAGATGACGCGCGCCAGCTCGGCGTTGACCCCGAACCAGTGCAGCAGCGAGGACAGCCCCAGGATGAAGATGACGTACTGGCTGACGACCCCGGCCATGTAGCCCGCCCCCTGCTGGACGACGTGCCCGTGGGCCTGGAAGTTCAGCCACCGGTTGAGCAGGAAGGAGTAGACGGCCGCGATGGCGTAGCCGACCGTGACCGCCACGGGGTAGAACCAGTGGAGGTGGTTGTAGAACACCCACAGGCAGGTGATGTCCAGGAGGAAGGCGGAGCCGTTGATGATCGCGTAGCCGATGAAGGTCACCGGCAGCCGACGGCGCACGAAGCCCGGCAGGACGGAGTGGATCGCCGTGATGAGGCGCAGGAAGACCTCCGGGGCGCGGCGGGTCGTGGAGGCGGAGGACTCGACGGTGGACGCAGCTCCTTCAGCGGTGGTGGTCCCGGGGGCCCGGTCGTCCGTCGCGGTTCCTGCCATGAGGTGTCCTTCCCTGTGAACGCTCCTGTCAGGGGGAGTCTTCCCCGACCGCGCCGCCTGGGCAAGTTCCGAAAGGAGGAACAGTGGCCCGCCGGCTCATCCTTGTGGCGCAGAGGCGGCCGGCGTCAGGGCCTGGGCCACCTCGCGGCGCAACAGCTCGCCGCCGGCGTCGGCCGGGTGGTGGATAGTGCGCAAGCCCACCTCGCGGGCCGCGGCGATGTTGGTGGCGCTGTCATCGACGAACAGGGCCTGGTCCGCCTCCACCCCCGCCAGCTCCAGCAGCCGGTGGAAGTAGGCGGCATCCGGTTTGGCCACCCCCAGCGTGCAGGAGTAGCCGTCGATGTCGCACAGGCCGTCATAGCCCAGCTGCTCACGCATCCAGGCCCGACGCTCCCACTGCTGATTGGTGGCCAGGACCGTGGTGTAACCCGCCTCGCGCAGGTCCCTCACCAGCTGCCAGGCCACAGGGTCGGGTGTGGCCCGGTGCCACATCTCCAACAGATCCGATGCGCGCAGCTCCAGCCCCAGGCTCGTCACCACCCGCTCCAGCAGCTCGGTCAGGGTCTCCCGACCTGCCAGGGCGTCGGTCTCACCATCGATCATGGCCTGGGCGAAGGCGGGGCCGCCGCCGCGGGTCAGCGCCTCGCCCCACGGGGTGCCGATGAGCTGCAGAACGCCGTCAGCATCGAGCAGGATGGCGCGCACGGGCGTGGACGAGGCGGGCGGGATGACCGGCTGAGAGATGCTCACGCCTCGATTCTGCCCTACCTCGCGGTGGGTTTCGGCCGGGAGGTCGGTCGGGCCGTGGGGTGCACCGGTGGAAGACTGGGGCCATGACTGATGCCGCCAGCACGCCCACCAGCGCCCCCGCCCGTGCCACCGCGATCCTGCACGACGACGACGCCTACACCGACTCCTTCATCGACTTCGTCACCGCCTCACCCAGCTCCTATCACGCCGCCGCCGAGGTCGCCCGCCGCCTGGAGGCAGCCGGCTTCACCGGCGCCGACGAGACCGTCACCTGGCAGGAGGACCTGCCGCGGCGCGGCTACGTCATCCGCGACGGCGCCATCGCCGCCTGGGCGCTGCCCGAGACGCTCAGCCCGGGGGCGGGCGTGCGTATCGTCGGCGCCCACACCGACTCCCCGGCCCTCAAGCTCAAGCCCGCCGCCGCCCTTGTCCGCTCCGGCTGGCAGCTCATCAACGCCGAGGTCTACGGCGGCCCCCTGCTCGCCTCCTTCCTCGACCGCGAGCTGGGCCTGGCCGGACGCCTGACCACCCGCGACGGCGCCGTCCACCTCGTGCGCACCGGACCCATCGCCCGCGTGGCCCAGATCGCCCCGCACCTGGACCGCAGCGTCAACGACACCCTCCACCTGGACCGCCAGACCCACCTGCTGCCCCTGTGGTCACTGGCCGAACCCGACGCCGCCCCCGACGCGGTCGAGACCCACCTGTGCGAGCTCGCCGGCATCGACCCGGCCGAGCTCGCCGGCCACGACGTCCTGACCTACCCCACCCAGGCGCCCGCCCGCTTCGGCCGCGACGGAGAGTTCCTGGCCTCCTCCCGCCTGGACAACCTCTCCTCCGTCCACGCCGGACTGGTCGCCCTCGAGGCGCTCGCGGTCGCTGGGACCGAACTCGCCGAGCCCGTCATCCTGGTCGCCTTCGACCACGAGGAGGTCGGCTCGGACACCCGCTCCGGGGCGGGCGGTCCCTTCCTCGAGACGCTCCTGCGGCGCCTGGCCCGCGCCCTGGGCGTCAGCGGTGACGGCCTCGATGCTCTCCTGGCCCGCTCGACCTGCGTGAGTGCCGACGCCGGGCACAGCGTCCACCCCGCCTACGCCCACCTGCACGACCCGGCTGTCCAGCCGCTCATCAACCATGGCCCCCTGCTCAAGATCAACGCCCAGCAGCGCTACGCCACCGACGCTGCAGGCGCCGCGATCTGGGCGCGGGCCTGCACGGCGGCGGGCGTGCCCAGCCAGGACTTCGTCTCCAACAACGCCGTGCCCTGCGGCTCCACCATCGGCCCCATCACCGCCACTCGCCTCGGCATCACCACGGTCGATGTCGGCGTGCCCCTGCTGAGCATGCACTCGGCCCGCGAGATGTGCGGCGTCAAGGACGGACCCTGGCTCGCCCAGGCCCTGCACTCCTACTGGCAGGGGGCCTGAGCATGGCGGGGAAGCGAGCCGGCCGCAGGGACCGGCCGGACTCGCCGATCCGCGCCGCCGGCGTGCACGGCGCCGACCCCTGCCCCTGCGGCAGCGGCGCAACCTACGCCGAGTGCTGCGAGCCGTTCCACGACGGCGCCCCGGCGCCCACCGCGCAGGCCCTCATGCGCTCGCGCTACACGGCCTTCGTCGTCGGCGACGAGGACTACCTCTTCCGCACCTGGCACCCGCGCACCCGCCCCGAGGGGCCCTACTGCCACCCCGGGACCCGATGGACGGGACTGACCATCCACGAGACCGTCGACGGCGGGGTGGACGACGAGACCGGTATCGTGGAGTTCACCGCCACCTACCGCAGCGGCGACGGGCGCGGGGCAGTGGTGGACGACGCCCTGCGCGAGCGCTCCCGCTTCACCCGCCGCGCCGGCCGCTGGCTCTACCTCGACGCCGTCGGATAGCCCGTCGCGTCCGGCGATCGGGGCCCGCTTCGGTCCCGATCCGGTCGACTCAGCCGGCGTCGGTCACGACGATCTTCCCCACTGCGCGCCCGCTCTCGATGAGGCGGTGAGCTGCCCGTATCTGCGCAGCATTGCGAGGCGTGAGCGTCTGGGACGCAGTGCCACGGATTCTTCCGCTGTCGATGAGCTCGGCGATGGTGGAGAGGATGTGGTGCTGGGTGATCAGATCGTAGCCGTGCCTGGGGCGGGCGAACATGAACTCCCAGTGCCAGGAGATGGCCTTGTCCTTGAGTGCGTACAGGTCCAGGTCGCGCTCGTCGTCGATGGCGACGATCTCCCCGAAAGGACGAACCACTGTGGTCAGCAGCGGCACGCGCCCTCGGCTCTGCGGGGTGAAGACGTAGTCGACGCCGTCCGGTGCGATGGCGAGAACCTGCTGTGCGAGGTCCTCGGCGAAGTGGTCCACCACTGCGTCGGCACCCAGCGACCGGACCCAGTCGCGGGACTCCTCACGTGAGGCAGTGGCGATGACGGAGACATCGGTGAGGGCCTTGGTCAGCTGGATCACCATGGAACCTACCCCTCCTGCGGCTCCCAGCACGAGGATCGTGCCTGCGGAGTCCCTACCCAGGTGGAGCTTGTCGAAAAGAGCCTCCCATGCGGTGAGGGAGGTCAGGGGCAGCGCCGCCGCACTTGCGTAGTCCAACGAGGTCGGCTTCGGTCCAACGATGCGTTCGTCCACGAGCTGCAGCTGTCCGTAGGAGCCAGGACGCTCCAGTGCTCCGGCGTAGTAGACGTCATCGCCGGGCTGGAAGAGGGTGGTCTGCTCGCCGACCGCGATGACCGTTCCCGCTGCATCCCATCCCAGGATGCGTTCCTCACCGCCGGCGTGGTTGAGGGAGGCGCGCACTTTGACGTCAACGGGGTTGACGGACAGTGCCTTGACCTCCACGAGGATGTCGTGGCCAGTGGGAGCCGCTGGGGCGGGGACGGTGGCATCGACCAGGACATCCGGGATGTCCACCGAGCCTCCGGATCGAGTGACGACAGCGGTCATGGTGCGTTGGGTGTCAGGGCTGCTTGGGGGCATCGATAGCTCCTTGCTCATCGGCTTGTGCCAGGTTCGACGGAAGTGCACCGTCAACGAGCACAGACCGTAGTCAGAAGAAAGTGGTTACCCGCAACGACCTCTACTATCAAGAAGATAGTGGGGTGCTCGTGAGTCTGCTGTGACGACGTCCGGATGCTCCGGGACTCGTGGGTGCGCCGTAGGCTCGCAGCACCCTCGGAGTCCGATGTCGAGGGCTGAGGTGCGTTCCCGACGAACTGTGCGCGGTGGCGATTCCCCGGGGCATAGCCCTGGGAATCGCCTTCACGTCGACACGCGACCTACGGGGTCGACCTCGCGTGAGTCAGGGCATGCGCGTATCGGGACTCGGCCCATTCTCGAAGCGCGAACACCGGTTCGACGGCGCTCCGGCCGACCTCCGTCAGGGAGTACTCCACGTGAAGAGGAACCTCTGGGATCACCTCTCGATGCACGAGTCCGTGGTCCTCCAGCCGGCGCAGCGTAGCGGTCAGTACCTTCGGCGAGATTCCTTGAAGGCGGCGTTGCAGCTCCCCGAAGCGCAACGATCCCTCGGCCAGTGCGCCGATGGCCAGCGCGGACCACTTGTTGGCCACGACGTCAAGAAGATCGCGGCACGGGCACTGCGAGGAGTACACGTCTCCGCGGTGCCTTTGCGCACTGGGTGCCGTCGAATGGCTGCTGCCCAAGGATCTACCTCCAGGAGATGGATACGTCGCATGCGACTGAGGACTTCCCAGGAGATAGTACTGGTGGAGGGCGGACGGAGTCCCGCTCAGCTCCAGGTGCCGCGCCAGTACTGGATGGGCCAGGGGGCCTCCTCCCAAGAGCGCACCCCCAGGTCGGCCGCCCAGCGCAGCGGTAGGTAGGGGTCGCGTAGGGCGGCCCGGCCCACGGCGATCGCGTCGGCCTGTCCGGAGATGAGCGCCTGCTCGGCCTGGGCCGCCTCCTCGATGAGGCCCACGCCCACCACCGGGACGTCGCTGCCGGCCACGGCCCGCTTGACCTGCTCGGCCAGCGGCAGCTGGTAGCCGGGCCCCACCGGCACCGCGGTCGGGACGTTCCCGCCGCTGGAGATGTGCAGGACGTCGACGCCGGCTTCCACCAGCTCGCGGCTAAAAGCGGCGGTCTCCTCCCCGGTGACGCCGCCCTCGGCCCAGTCCGAGGCCGACAGGCGGATGTCGAGCACCGTCTGCGACCCGATGGCCTCGCGCACGGCCCGCACCACCTCAAGCGGGAAGCGCTGCCGGTTCTCCACGCTTCCGCCGTAGGAGTCGGTGCGTTGGTTGGACAGGGCGGAGCGGAACTCGTGGATGAGGTAGCCGTGGGCTCCGTGGATCTCGACGACGTCGTAGCCGGCCTCGACGGCGCGCCGCGCGGCCGCCGCGAAGGCCTCCACGAGTCTGCCGATCCCGGCCTCGTCCAGCTCGGTGGGAACCGCGTGCTGGGGGAAGGGGATCGCGCTGGGGGCCAGCAGCTCCCAGCCCTCCAGGGTGCCGCTGCGCGCACCCTCCACCTTGGGGCGCCACGGAGGGGTCCCCGACTTGCGTCCGCCGTGCCCGATCTGGATACCGGCCAGGGCCCCGCCGGCGTGGATCGCCTCCACCAGGCGGCGCTGGCCGGCGACCTGCTCATCCGACCACAGCCCCAGGTCGTTGGGGGACAGGCGCCCCTCGGGGGTGACCGCCGTGGCCTCCACGATGACCGTGCCGAAGCCGCCCACCGCACGGCTGGCGTAGTGGGTCACGTGCCAGTCGGTGACCACGCCGTCCTGCGCCTCGACCGAGTACATGCACATCGGCGGCAGCCACAGGCGGTTGCGGGCAGTCAGCCCGCGCATGGTCATGGGCTCAAGAATGCGCAGCGCGCTCGAGGTGCTCATGGCCTCACGCTACTCTCCCGACCGCTCGGCCGACATGGGGCGGGAATCACCCGTGCGACGACCCCCATGGACGCCATAGGCTCCCGGGCGTGATCTCGCGTCCCGTCCCCGTCACCGACCCTCGTCACCGGCCCGCTCCCATCACCCACGGACCCGACGACGTCGCCCTCGTCTTCGAGAGCGGCGGCATGCGTGGGGCCTACACGGCCGGCCTCGTGCGCGTCATGCTGGAGGCTGGGCTCTCCTTCCCCTGGGTCGGGGGCATCTCGGCGGGCTGCACCAACACCTGCAACTTCGTCTCCCGGGACACCTGGCGCACCCGTGAGGCCTACCTGGGGCTGACCACCGACCCCCAGGCCGGCGGCTGGGGCAGCTTCGTGACCGGCAAGGGCTACTTCAACTCCGAGCACATCTACCTGCACACCTCCGCGCCCGACGAGTCCATCCCCTTCGACTGGGAGACCTTCGCCGCCTCACCCACCACGGTGCGTCTGGGCGCCTTCCGCTGCGACACCGGTGAGGAGGTCTACTGGGGCCTGGAGGACATGCCCACCATGGGCGACCTGCTGGTGCGGGCCCGGGCGTCGTCGTCGATGCCGGTGCTCATGCCCATGGTCGAGGTCGACGGCGCCCCCTACGTGGACGGCGCCGTCGGACCCACCGGCGGCTTCGCCATCGACGCCGCCCGCGCCGACGGGTACGACAAGCAGCTCGTGGTCATGACCCGCCCCGAGGGCTACCGCAAGCCGCCCATGCGACGCCACGAGATCGAGATTCTCCAGCGGCTCTACCCCCGCTACCCGGCCCTGGTCCAGGCCGTCATCGACCGCTCCGAGAACTACAACCGCACCGTTGAGGAGCTGGAGCGCCTGCGCAGCCGGGGGCGCGTCTACCTCTTCCGGCCCGAGCGCATGCCCATCGCCAACGGCGAGCTGCGCTACGACCGCATCATCACCGCCTTCGAGGCCGGTCTGGCCCAGGCCCGCCGCGAGCTGCCCGCCATCGAGGCCTTTCTGGCGAGCTGAGCTCAGTGCGGCAGGGCGACGCCGTAGCGGGCGATGTCCTGGCCCTCATCGAAGCCGAAGGTGATGATCGGGGGCACCGGCTTCCCGCCGTCGAGGGAGGCGGCCAGCAGGTCCAGGACGTGGCGCTCGTGCGGCGGGACCGCCTCGGGCAGGTCGGTCAGTGAGAACCAGCGCAGGCCCCCGTTCTTGGCCGGCTCGCGCACGCTTGGCGTGCCCGCCCAGGTCCGCAGCGTGAAGAACAGGTCGATGCGCTGCTCCAGGGCCGCGCCGCCCAGGTCATTGGTGCGGTGCATCGCCGTCAGCGCGTCGAGGTCCTTCACCTCGACGTCGATTCCCAGCTCCTCGTCGGTCTCGCGCAGAGCCGCCTCCAGGACGCTCTCGGCGGCCTCGACGTGCCCCGAGGCGCCGCAGGCCCAGTGCCCGTCCATGTAGCCGGTGTTCTGCCGCAGCTGGAGGAGCACCTGGGTCGCCGTGCTCGCCGCTCCGGCGTCCCGTTCCACGGTGCCCGGAGCGGGACGCAGAAGGTAGACGTAGGCGGCGGGAACGAGGGTGAAGGAGTGGGCGGCCATGGCGACCACCGTAGCCCAGGTGCTGGGGCGGAGCCGGGCGGGCGGGGTGAGTGGGGAGAGCTGTCGGGATACGGGGGACAGGGACTCATGAAACCATCAGGAATGTAGGCGATGCTCCGGTGCAGTCAGTCATCAGTGGCCGTCTGTGGCAGTTCCGCCATGTGCCCGTCGGGGCATCTGAGAATCACCTCGACGGTAACGCTGCCGGCTCGACGTCGGACAACTAGGATTCGTCCTGGGGTGACGGGAGATCTCGGACCCCGCCCGCGGACCCGACGTCACTGCCGACCGTCAGCCGTCGACACGATCAATGATGACCGATGCCGACCCGAGCCCGACCGACGCCCCATTGACGTCGATTGACGACGCTGCCTGAGGAGGACTTGATGCAGACCAGCCTTACTCGGCTCACAGCCGACGACGGAACGCGTCTGGTCGTGCACATCTGGCTCCCCGAGTGGCTCATCGACGGCTCCCTCCTGGTGGCCGACGCCCCCGAGGCCGACTCCCCAGCACCCACCTCGGCTGCGACGCGCCCACAGGTACCCGGCGCCGCCCGCCCCCGGGGCATCATCGTCATCGCCCACGGCATGGCCGAGCACGCCTCGCGCTACGCCCGCTTCGCCGCCTCCGCTGTGGAGGAGGGCTATGCGGTCCTGGCCGGCGACCACCGCGGCCACGGGGCCACCGCCGCCCCGGGCGGCTTCGGCTTCGTCGCCGAGAAGGGCGGCTGGGAGAGGGTCGTGGCCGACATGGGCACCGTGCTGGACGCGGCCCGGCGGGCCTGGCCCGATGTTCCGGTCTTCCTCATGGGCCACTCCTGGGGCTCCTTCCTGGCCCGCGACCTGGCCGCGCGCCGCGGCGGTGAGCTGGCCGGCCTCATCCTGCTGGGGACCGGCTCAGGAACTGGTGCGCTGACCCGTCCCGCCGCCGCGGTCTGTGCCGGGGAGTCCCGGCTGCGCGGCCCGCGCCACCCCTCTCGGCTGCTCAACGCGCTCGCCTTCGGCCCCTACCAGCGCCACTTCGCCCCCAACCGCACCGAGGCCGACTGGATCAGCCGGGACGTTCACGAGGTCGACCGCTACGTCGCCGACCCCTGGTGCGGATTCGTGTGCACCGCGAGCTTCTTCCGCGACCTCGTTGCCGGAGGAAGGGCCGTCAATACGGCCGCCCACGCCGCGGCCGTGCCCGCGCAGCTGCCCATGCTCCTGGCCTCCGGTGACCGGGATCCGGTCGGCGCCATGGGGCGGGGCGTCCAGCGCTCCGCCACCCTCTACCGCCGCGCCGGCGTGCGGGAGGTCTGCGTCATCCTCTATCCGGGCGGGCGCCACGAGCTGCTCAACGAGACCAATCGGGACCAGGTCACCGGCGACATCCTCACCTGGATCGACGGACACCTGCCTGAACTGTGAGAACCGACGGGTAATCACGGAGTCTCAGGCGGATACCCGGGTAATTCTTGTAGGAAACCTACAAGTTGCGCGGTGGCTCTTCGGTAGGAACCGGTCGTTCGTCAACTCTGCGATCCCCGTAGGGTGGAGTCATGGTCACCAAACTCTCCTCCACGTCAACCGCCGGCAGCCTCGCCCACAGTCCCGCGCTCGCCCGCGTTCGCGAGGCCGGCCTGGTCCTGGCGGGAACGCTCGCCCTGACCCTCATCGGCCAGATCGTGATCCCCCTGCCCTTCACTCCGGTGCCGATCTCCATGGGCACCTTCGCAGCCCTTGGCGTCGGAGCCGTGCTCGGCTCGCGCCGTGGCGCCCTGTCCGCGATGCTCCTCGGCGCCCTGGCCGCTGTTGGGGCTCCGGTCCTGGCCGGTTGGACCGGGGGCACCGTCGTGACCTTCGGTTACGTCATCGGCTACACCCTCATCGCCGCCATCGCTGGACGCGCCGCCACCGTGTGGTCGCGCCACTCCGGCTCCGCAACCTCCCGGGTCGCCACCGGCGTCGCCCTCATGCTGCTGGCCTCGGCCTCGGTCTACGTCCCGGGCCTCATCTGGCTGAAGGTCGCCACCGGCGCCAGCTGGAGCACTGCCCTGAGCCTGGGCCTGGTGCCCTTCATCGCGGGAGACATCCTCAAGTCCGTGGTCGCCACCGGCCTGCTCCCCGCGCGCAGCCGCCTTGGCTGATCACCCTGACTGCGTGAATCCGACCCTCCCTGTGCCCCGCCGGGCTCTGCGCTCGGCGGGGCACACGGGCCTGAGGGCCCGCTTCGGGGTGGTCGGAGGGGGTTAGAGTGCCCGTATGAGTCAGCCCGAAAGGCGGGCCGTACCCGTCCTGTCCGTCATGGACATGGTCCCCGTCAGCGCCGGATGCAGCCGCACCGACGCTCTTACCGACATGATCGCCCTGGCTCGAGCCGCCGATGCCGCCGGCTATGAGCGCTACTGGTTGGCCGAGCACCACGGCTCCACCACCTACCTGTCCTCGGCGACCATCGTCCTCATGGGGCAGGTCCTGGCCGCCACCGAGCGTCTGGGTGTCGCCTCCGGCGGGATCATGCTGCCCAACCACGCCCCGCTCGTCGTCGCCGAGCAGATCGGAACCCTGGCCACCCTCTACCCCGGCCGGGTTGATCTGGGACTGGGTCGGGCCCCGGGCACCGACCGGCGCACGGCCGCTGCACTGCGCCGGCGGGCCTCCGAACCGGGTCGTTTCGCCGAGGAGATCCTGGAGATCCTCGCCTACCTCGGTGACGAGCCCGTGCCGGAACGGGTCCCCGGCTCCCTCCTCCTGGGCTCCCCCGGCAATCCCGACGACGCCCTCCACGCCCCTGAGCCCGGCGGCCCCCGCGTGCGGGCCATCCCCGGGGAGGGCACCCACCCGACCGTGTGGGTGCTCGGCTCCTCGGTCAACGGCGCCCGCGTGGCCGGCCGGCTCGGACTTCCCTTCGCCGTAGCCTCGCACTTCGCCCCGGTCCAGGCCGAGGCGGCGATCGCCACCTACCGCTCCGTCCTGGAGTCCCGTACCGAAGACGCTCCCGGCCCTCAGTACGCACCGGATGTCCCCCGGGTCGCGGCCGCCGTCAACGTCATGGTGGCCCCCAGCCAGGAGGAGGCCCGCCTGCTGTTCAGCACCGCCATGGCCGCCGCTGCCCGCATTGTCGGCAACCGGCCCGGGCCGCTGGACCCGCCCAGCCAGGACCCCGAGGCCTGGCGCGCCTACGCGCCCGGCCGGGAGGGGGCCGTCGAGGCGGCCATGTCCCTGTCCTTCGTGGGCACGGCCGACGACGTCGCCGCCCGCCTGCGTGAGCAGGCCGCCCGGTGGGACCTCGACGAGATCCTCGTGGTCACCTACGCCCACGACCCGGCCCTGCGGCGCCGCTCCTATGAGCTGCTCGCCCAGGCCTGGACCGCCTGAATACGCCAGTCTCTCACGGTTTGACGCGCGTTCCACGTGTCGGCCCTGTTTCCATGGCGGGCGTAATATGCCCGCCTATGGGCGGCGCCTGAGCCCCTCAGCGTGCCGGAAACCCTCTGATCCAGTGACGAATCCCCGTCGGTTCCATGCCCCATGGAGGTCGCATGAACAACGCCCTGACAGTGTCGCGCCGTGGCTTCGGGCTCGGCGCGGCCGCCTTCGGCCTGCTCCTGGTCTCAGGATGCTCGCGCGGATCGGGTTCGGAAGGAGGCGGGCTGGGTAGCGGCAGCGGCAAGCTGACCCTGGCCTACAACTCCGACGGCCCCCACAAGACCTGGGCCGAGGCCGTGTGCCACTCGGTGTCCAACGTCCTGGGCATCACCATGGAGCCCCTGCCGGTGGCCCAGTTCTCCGAGATGCGCTCGGCCATCACCAAGCACACCCTCCTGGGCGCCTTCCGTTCCGGATGGTTGGCCGACTACCCCTCGCTGGAGAACTTCCTCAACGCCACCTTCCAGACCGGCGCCAGCGCCAACGACTCCCAGTACTCCTCGAAGACCTTCGACGACCTGCTCGATAAGGCGGCGGCCGCCACCGATCCCCAGACCGCCTACGGCTACTTCCGCCAGGCCCAGTCCCAGCTCTTCGCCGACCTGCCCGGCATCCCGCTGTGGTACCAGAACGGGATCGGCGGATACTCCCGCAACGCCTCCAACGTCGACTTCAACTGGATCGCCACCCCGGTCTACGAGGAGGCCCGCTCCAGCGCCAACGGCGGCGTCATCCTGGCCAACAACACCGAGCCCCAGAACTCGCTGCTGCCCACCAACACCAACGAGTTCGGTGGTGGGCGGGTCCTCGACCTGATCTATGCCGGTCTGATCCGCTACGACAAGGACGGTAACGTCATCAACGAGGTGGCCTCTTCCATTGAGACCACGGACAACCAGCACTACACGATCACTCTCAAACCGGGCTGGACCTTCTCCGACGGCAGTCCGGTGACCGCCGACTCCTTCATCAAGGCTTGGAAGTTCGGCGCCCTGCTGTCCAACGCCCAGCTCGGCTCCTCCTTCTTCGAGCGGATCAAGGGCTTCTCCTACGACGAGGACTCCGAGCTGACCGGGTTGACCAAGGTGGATGACCTCACCTTCACAGTCGAGCTGAACGCCCCGGCGTCGGACTTCAAGATCAGCCTGGGGCACTACGCCTACTATCCGATGCCGGACTCCGCCTTCAAGGACATCAAGGCCTACGGCAACAAGCCCGTGGGCAACGGCCCCTACCGGCTCGTCTCCTGGGACCACGACAGCCGGATGGTCCTGGAGCCCAACCCCGCCTACGCCGGCGGGCGCACCGTGGCGAACAAGGGCGTCACCTTCAAGCTGTACACGAGCTACGACTCGGTCTACAACGACCTGCTGGCCGACGCCATCGACATCGCCGACGGAGTCCCCGACTCCTTCCTGCCCATCTTCCAGAAGCAGCTGGGCGAGCGTGCCATCAACAAGCCAGCCGCATACTTCCAGGGACTCGCCATCGACGTCACCCACGAGCACTGGAAGATGGACGAGGAGGGACGCGCCCGCCGTGCCGCCATCTGCCGGGCCATCGACCGCAAGCTCATCTGCGACAAGCTCTATTACGGCACCCGCACGCCCGCCAAGGACTTCACCGCTCCCACCGTTGTGGGCTGGACGCCGGATGTCCCGGGCAATGAGGTCCTCACTTACGACCCGGACGAGGCCAGACGCCTGTGGGCGCGGGCCGAGGCCATCTCCACGTTCTGAGGGAGGAAGAAGGAGACATGCTTCGCTACGTCGCACGCAGGCTGCTGCAGATGGTCCCGGTGTTCTTCGGTGCCACGCTGCTCATCTACGCGATGGTCTTCGCCCTGCCGGGCGACCCGATCGCCGCGCTCGGGGGCCAGCGCTCGCTCAGCCCCGAGGTGATCGACCAGATCAAGGCCAGCTACCACCTCGACAAGCCCTTCATCGTCCAGTACCTGCTCTACCTCAAGGGACTGTTCACCCTGGACCTGGGCCAGTCGCTGCGGGGGACCGAGTCCATCCTCGACGTGCTGGTGCGGGCCTACCCGATCACCATCAAGCTCTCCCTCATGGCCCTGGCCTTCGAGGCCATCGCGGGCATCGGCTTCGGCCTCATCGCCGGGGTGAGGAAGGGCGGCTGGTTCGACGCCACCGTCCTGGTGCTCTCCCTGGTGGTCATCGCCGTGCCCACCTTCGTCATCGGCTTCGTCCTGCAGTTCATCGTCGGGGTCCGCCTGGGATGGCTGCCCGTGACCGCCGGCGAGAGCCCCGGCTTCACCGAGCTCCTCATGCCCGCCATGGTGCTGGGCGCCGTCTCCTTCGCCTACGTGCTGCGCCTGACCCGTACCGAGGTGGCCGAGAACCTCACCGCCGACCACGTGCGCACCGCCCGGGCCAAGGGCCTGAGCGGGGCCCGCGTCATGATCGTCCACGTCCTGCGCAACTCCCTGGTCCCCGTCGTCACCTTCCTGGGTGCGGACCTAGGGGCCCTCATGGGAGGCGCCATCGTCACCGAGGGCATCTTCAACATCAAGGGAGTGGGAGGCACCCTCTACTCCGCCATCATCCGCGGCGACGGCCCCATGGTCGTGTCCTTCACCACCGTGCTCGTGCTCGTCTTCATCATCTCCAACCTCCTGGTGGACCTGCTCTACGCCGCCCTGGACCCGAGGATCCGCTATGCCTGAGAACACCACGTCCCCCACTACCCGCCCGGGCCAGGAGCGCTTCGTCATCGCCGACGACGAGATCGGCCTGGGCGCCGTCGACGCCGTCGCCGACGAGTCCGCCCCGGCCTCCGTCTGGGTCGACGCCTGGAGGCAGCTGCGCCGTCGGCCCATCTTCTGGGCGGCCTCGGTGCTCATCGCCGTGGCCGTGGCCTTCTCCCTGGTCCCCGGGCTCATCGCCCCGCGCGACCCCGGCTACTGCACGCTGGTCAACTCCTACCAGGGGCCCTCCTGGGGCCATCCCTTCGGATTCGACATCCAGGGCTGCGACATCTTCGCCCGCACCGTCCACGGCGCCCGGGCCTCGGTGAGCGTGGGCATCTTCACCACCCTCGTCGTGGTCCTCGTGGGCTCGGCCGTCGGGGCCCTGGCCGGATTCTTCGGCGGGTTCTTCGACGCGCTACTCTCGCGCGTCACCGACATCTTCTTCGCCGTGCCCTTCGTCCTGGCGGCCATCGTCGTCATGCAGATGTTCCGCAACGACCGCTCGATCCTCACCGTCATCCTGGTCCTGGCCCTGTTCGGCTGGCCCCAGATCGCCCGCATCACGCGAGGCTCGGTCATGAGCGTCAAGAACGAGGACTACGTGACCGCCTCACGGGCGCTGGGCTCGGGACGCATGGCCATGCTGCTGCGCCACGTCATGCCCAACGCGGCCGCCCCCATCATCGTGACCGCCACCGTCGAGCTCGGCGTCTTCATCGTCTCGGAAGCTACCTTGAGCTTCCTGGGCATCGGGCTGCCTTCCTCGGTCGTCTCCTGGGGTGCGGACATCGCGGCCGCCAAGGACGCCCTCAACAGCCACCCCAGCGTCCTGCTCTTCCCCTCCGGCGCACTGGCCCTGACCGTGCTCGGCTTCATCATGCTCGGCGACGTCGTCCGCGACGCCCTGGACCCGAAGGCCCGCAAGTGACACCCTCCAACGCATCTACCGCCACCGCCTCAGGCGCCTCCGACAAGACCTTCGCCCCCGCGTCCTCCTGGAAGGCCGAGAGCGACCCCCTCCTGGAGATCCGTGACCTGGAGGTCGCCTTCCGCTCCTCGACCGGGCTCGTCCCGGCCGTGCGCAAGGCGAACCTGACCCTCTACCCCGGCCAGTCGGTCGCCATCGTGGGGGAGTCGGGCTCGGGCAAGTCCACCCTGGCCCACGCCGTCATCGGGCTGCTGCCCGGAACCGGCCGGGTCACCGGCGGCACGATCCGCTTCCAGGGCCGCGACATCACCCACCTGGGCACCCAGGAGCTCACCGCCCTGCGCGGCTCCTCCATCGGCCTGGTGCCCCAGGACCCCATGTCCAACCTCAACCCGGTGTGGTCCATCGGCTTCCAGGTCAAGGAGGCGCTGCGGGCCAACGGCCTGGCCGGCGTCGCCGACGACCGCCTCGCCCACCTCATGGCCGAACATGCCGGGCACGCGGGGCGCACTGGGCACGCCGACCGCGCCCAGAAGGCGGCCCCCTCGGCCGGCGGGCGCATCGACGTCGACGAGCAGGTGGCCCTCCTGCTGGAGCAGGCCGGCCTGCCCGAGGCCTCCCGGCGGGCCAAGCAGTACCCTCACGAGTTCTCCGGCGGCATGCGCCAGCGCGCCCTCATCGCCATCGGCCTGGCTGCCCGCCCCGACCTGCTCATCGCCGATGAGCCCACCAGCGCCCTGGACGTCACCGTCCAGCGACGTATCCTCGACCACCTCCAGACCCTCGTGCGCGAGCTGGGCACCGCGATGCTCTTCATCACCCACGACCTGGGGCTGGCCGCCGAGAGGGCCGAGCACATCGTCGTCATGCACCGCGGCCGGGTCGTCGAGTCCGGCCCCAGCCTCGAGGTGCTCCAGGATCCCCGTCACCCCTACACCCAGCGCCTGGTCAAGGCCGCCCCCTCCCTGGCCTCCCGGCGCATCGAGTCCGCCCACGCCCGCGGCATCCAGGTCACCGACGACGAGCTCCTGGGCGCCAGCCTGGGATCGAGCGCCACCGAGGAGATCCTGCGCGTGGAGCACCTCACCAAGGTCTTCGAGGTGCGCGGCGCCAAGGGCAAGGACAAGACCCTCACCGCCGTCGACGACGTCAGCTTCGGTATCCGCAAGGGCACGACGACGGCGCTCGTGGGCGAGTCCGGCTCGGGCAAGTCCACGGTCGCCAACATCATCCTGAACCTCATCGACCCCACCTCCGGCAAGGTGTTCCACGACGGGGTGGACCTGTCCACCCTGGGGCCCAAGGAGCTCTTCGCCCTGCGGCGCATCATGCAGCCGGTCTTCCAGAACCCCTACGGCTCCCTGGACCCGATGTACTCGATCTTCCGCGTCGTCGAGGAGCCGCTGCGGGTCCACGGGATCGGCACGGCCAAGGAGCGCGAGGCGCGCGTCGCCGAGCTGCTCGACATGGTCTCCCTGCCGCGCTCGGTCATGCGCCGCTACCCCCACGAGCTCTCCGGCGGTCAGCGCCAGCGCGTCGCCATCGCCCGCGCCCTGGCCCTCAAGCCGCAGATCGTCGTCCTCGACGAGGCGGTCTCCGCCCTGGACGTGTTGGTCCAGGCCCAGATCCTGCGCCTGCTGTCCGACCTGCAGTCCGAGCTGGAGCTGACCTACCTGTTCATCACCCACGACCTGGCCGTCGTGCGCCAGATCGCTGACGACGTCGTCGTCATGGAGCACGGGCGCATCGTGGAGTCCGGGGCGGCCGACGAGCTCTTCGCGAACCCGAGCCAGGACTACACCCGCGAGCTCATCCGGGCCGTCCCCGGAGCCGGCATCGACCTCTACGGCGATGAGGCTCCCTCGAGGTCCGAGAGCTGAGGATAGACGTCTGACGACGCGGCGGTGGACATCAATCCGCCGCCGCGTTTCATTTCCCCTTTTTAACCAGGTGAGCGGTTTTTGAATGCTGGAAATGTATCCATTGCGTTTCACTCGACAGGTATTGTGACCTCATTCATTTGTTCGTACACGGTGTCACCTCCAAGGCTGTCAGGTGCTCGTGCTGCGGGCCGGTGATCCAAGCATCGGTGGGTTGTCCCAAGGAGGAGAACGCATGCTCCCGTACCTGGCGCGCCGGATCGCGAACTACGCGGTCCTGCTGTTCATCGCCACGTCGTTGGCGTACCTGCTGGCCTCGGCCTCCCTGGACCCCTCAGCCCTGTGGAACCGTCAGGACCCCTCCCTCAACTGGGACGCCATTCACGCCAACCTCGTGAAGTACAACATCAGCCACGACCTGCCCGTGTGGGACCGCTACGTCACCTGGCTGCGCAACGTGCTCTTCCACTGGGACTGGGGGCGCACCCCCAAGGGCGAGCTCATCAACACCCTCATCGGCACCAAGATCTTCGTCTCGGTGCGGCTGGTCATCCTGGGTGCAGCCATCGGCATGGTCGGGGGAGTGGCCCTGGGGGCCTGGACCGCCACGCGCCAGTACCGCTTCTCCGACCGCGCGATCTCCCTGATCTCCATGATTATCATCTCCACCCCCGCCATGGTCATCGCGATCCTCCTGCAGGTCCTGGCCGTCCAGATCAACCGCAGCTCCGGCTTCCAGATCTTCGAGTTCACCGGTGAGGGGGAGGGCGCCCTCGGTCGCCTCCAGCACCTGCTGCTTCCCACCCTGTCGATGTCGCTGGGCGGTATCGCCTCCTACTCCCGCTTCCAGCGCAACCTCATGCTCGACACCCTGGGCGCCGACTACGTGCGCACCGCCCGCGCCAAGGGCCTCATCAAGCGCAAGGCGCTGACCCGCCACGCGCTGCGCACCGCGCTCATCCCCATGGCCACCTACTTCGCCTTCGCCCTGGCCACCCTGTTCACCGGTGCCGCCATCACCGAGCGGGTCTACGGCTGGCACGGCATGGGCGAGTACTCCATCAGTGCGATCGCCGGTATGGACATCAACGGGGTGACGGCCGTGGTCGCCTTCTCCGGGCTGTGCACCCTCACCGGTGCGCTCCTGTCCGATGTCTTCGTGGCGATCGTCGACCCGAGAGTGAGGGTGAGCTGACCCATGGCGCGCAATGCTGAACCCAACGGTATGGCCTCCATCGGCAAGCAGATGACGGTGGGTGGCTACACCCCCGTCGAGCAGGGCGGGGAGGCCCCACTGAGCCCCGAGGACCTGGGCGACATCACCAAGGAGACCCCCAGGGACTCCCGGCGTCTGACCCGCAGGCAGATCATCACCCGGCGCTTCTGGCGCAACAAGGGGGCCGTCGTCGGAGCGATCGGCTTCCTGCTCATGGTGCTCTTCGCGCTCCTAGGTGGCACCGCGACCCACTGGACCTTCACCGACGTCGACTCCTCCGCCTTCCTGCAGGCCCCCAGTGCCGATCACTGGTTCGGCACCACCCAGGGCGGCCGCGACGTCTACGCGATGGTCGTGGAGGGCACCCGCAAGTCCATGATGATCGGCGTCTTCGTCGCCCTGCTCCAGACGGGCATCGCCGCCGTCATCGGGTCCTCGGCTGCCTACTTCGGCGGCTGGTGGGAGAAGATCGCCCTGTGGGCCACCGACCTGCTCCTGGTGGTGCCCTCCTTCCTCATCATCGCGATCCTCTCCCAGCGGGCCGGAGCCGCCAAGGGCTCCATCGTGCTGTTCATCATCCTCCTGGCCGGCTTCGGCTGGATGCTCACGGCCCGCGTGGTGCGCTCCCTGACCCTGAGCGTGAAGAACCTGGAGTACGTCAATGCCGCCCGCTTCATGAACGTGCCCAGTCCCGTCATCATCGCCCGGCACATCCTGCCCAATATCGCCTCCCTGCTCATCGTGGACGCCACCATCAACGTGGCCTACGCCGTCATCAGCGAGACGACGCTGTCCTACTTCGGCTTCGGGGTCCAGCCGCCCAACACCTCCCTGGGCACCCTCATTGCCGAGGGGCAGCGCTCCGCGACCACCTACCCCTGGATCTTCCTGGCCCCGGCCGCCGTGCTCGTCCTCATGCTCCTGTGCGTCAACGTCATGGGTGACGGTCTGCGCGATGCCATCGATCCCTCGTCCAAGTCAGGAGGCAAGGCATGAGCCCCACGAGCAGCACCCGCACGTCCGCCGAGGCCACGAAGAGTGCCGCGGCCGTGCCCGCCGTCGATGCCCGCAGAGGCGACGACGCGCTGCCGGACCCCACCAGCACCGCCCCGCTGCTGGAGGTCTCCGACCTGAAGGTCTCCTTCCCCTCCGAGGACGGGCGCGTCAACGCCGTGCGCGGAGTCAATCTGTCCGTCGCCCGCGGTGAGGTGCTGGCCCTGGTCGGCGAGTCCGGTTCGGGCAAGTCCGTCACCTCGACGGCGGTCATGGGACTGCTCGACGACTCCGCCGAGGTCACCGGGTCGGTGCGCCTCCACGGCACCGAGCTGCTGGGGCGGCCCGACGGCTACATGTCCCGCATCCGCGGTTCCCAGGTCGCCATGGTCTTCCAGGACCCGCTCAGCGCCCTGACCCCCGTGTACACGGTGGGCGCCCAGATCGTCGAGGCCCTGCGGATCCACCAGCCCGGCATGAGCGAGGCGGACGCCCACAAGCGCGCCGTCGAGCTGCTCGACCTGGTGGGCATCCCCAACCCGCAGGTGCGTGCCAAGGCCTACCCCCACGAGTTCTCCGGCGGTATGCGCCAGCGGGCCGTCATCGCCATCGCTATCGCCAACGACCCCGATCTCATCATCGCCGACGAGCCCACCACGGCCCTCGACGTCACCATCCAGGCCCAGATCCTTGACGTGCTGCGCACCGCCCAGAAGGAGACCGGTGCCGGCGTCATCATGATTACCCACGACCTGGGGGTCGTGGCCGGCATGGCCGACCGGGTGGCCGTCATGTACGCCGGGCGCATCGTGGAGACCGGCGACGTCGATGACATCTTCTACCGCTCGCGCATGCCCTACACGATCGGCCTGCTCGGCTCCCTGCCCCGTCTGGACGCGCGCAAGGACTCGGCCCTGGCCACCCTGGAGGGCAACCCGCCCTCCCTGCTCGAGCTGCCCCGAGGGTGCCCCTTCATCCCCCGCTGCCCCATGGCCCAGGCCGAGTGCGCCCAGGAGGAGCCGGAGCTCACCCTCGTGGAGCGCGAGGGGACCGACGGCCAGGAGGCCGGCTCCGGCGCCCAGTACTCGGCCTGCCACCGCCGCGACGAGATCGAGCGGGACCAGCTCGACTACTCCCACATCTACCCCGTCCCGGCTCTCAAGACTCCCGAGACCATGAGCCTGCCGCACGCCGAGCGCCCCGAGGTCCTGCGCGTCACCGACCTCGTCAAGGAGTTCCCCCTCATGAAGGGCGCCGTCTTCAAAAGACGCGTGGGCACCGTCCACGCCGTCGACGGCGTCTCCTTCGACGTCCGCCGGGGCGAGACCCTGGCCCTGGTCGGCGAGTCCGGATGCGGCAAGACCACCACCCTCATGGAGGTCCTCTCCCTCCAGGCGCCCCAGGAGGGCACGATCGTGGTCCTGGGCAAGGACACGGCCGACCTGGGGCGGGCCCAGCGTCGCCAGGTGCGCCGCGACCTGCAGATCGTCTTCCAGGACCCCATGGCCTCCCTGGACCCGCGCCTGCCGATCTTCGACATCATCGCCGAGCCACTGCGGGCCAACGGCTGGAAGAAGGCGGACATCGGGCCGCGCATCGAGGAGCTCATGGGGCTCGTCGGGCTCGAGCCCAGCCACGCCAACCGCTACCCGCGCAACTTCTCCGGCGGGCAGCGCCAGCGCATCGGCATCGCCCGCGCCCTGGCCCTCGAACCCAGCCTCCTGGTCCTCGACGAGCCGGTCTCCGCCCTGGACGTGTCCATCCAGGCCGGCGTCATCAACCTGCTTGACGAGCTGCGCGCCACCATGGGGCTCAGCTACCTCTTCGTGGCCCACGACCTGTCAGTGGTGCGCCACATCGCCGACCGCGTCGCCGTCATGTACCTGGGGCGGATCGTGGAGATCGGCGACGTCGACACCATCTTCGAGGCCCCGGCCCACCCCTACACCCAGGCCCTGCTCTCGGCGATCCCCATCCCGGACCCGGCCAAGGAGCGCGGCCGCAGCCGCATCGTCCTGGAGGGCGACATGCCCAGCCCCGCCAACCCGCCGTCGGGTTGCCGCTTCCGCACCCGCTGCCCGAAGTTCGCCTCAGGACTCACCGACGACGAGCGCTCGGCCTGCCTGGGAGCCATGCCGGAGTTCCGCTCCCAGGGTGAGGACCACGACGTCGCCTGCTACTACCCCGAGCGCACCGCGGTCTTCTGACGTCCCTCGCCCCGAGTCCACCCATCGCACTGTCCACCGATCCAGTCCACCGATCCTGCCCACCACCGCGCGCCGACGACGGCGCCCTTAGTGAACGGAGAATCCCATGAAGCTCAACCGTCGCATGTTCCTCGCCACGACGACCTCCGCGGCCGTCCTGACCGCCCTGGCGGCCTGCGCCAAGAACGGCTCCGGCTCCTCGGGCTCCACCGCAGGTGTGCCCACCGCCGCCCCCGACGAGCTCCAGGACGGGGGCACTCTGCGCTTCGGCATCGGCTCGGCGCCGGCGAACTGGAACGCCTTGACCGTGGACGGCAACATTGTCGACGTGTGGCTGGTCATGAAGTTCGTCTCCCCCTTCACCGTCGACTGGGCCGCGGACGGCAAGGCGACGCCGAACCCCGACTTCCTCACCAAGCTCGAGGCCGCGGAGGTCGGCGGCAAGACCGTGGTCACCGTGGCCGTCAACGAGAAGGCCACCTGGGGCAACGGGCGCAAGTGGGACTCCGAGGACATCAAGGTGTTCTTCGACCATGTCAAGGACCCCAGCTACTCCTGGGCCACCGTCGAGGGGCTCGAGAAGGTCGAGAAGGTCGAGATCGTGGACAAGCAGACCGCCAAGGTCACCTTCAACTCGATCTACCCCGACTGGTCCTACCCCCTGGCCGGCATCAGCCCCAGGGAGCTCATGGCCGACGCCAAGACCTTCAAGGAGTCGATGGCCGGCGCCACCAAGTTCAACAACGACTACTTCGCCGGCCCCTTCAAGATCAAGAGCTACGACGAGTCCAAGCAGGTCATCACCCTGGAGCGCAACGACAAGTGGTGGGGCGCCACCCCCAAGCTCGAGACCGTCACCCTGCACGTCCTGGACGACTCGGCCTTGGGGCAGGCCTTCGCCAACAAGGAGATCGACGTCCTGGACTACATCTTCTCCGCCGACGTCTACCAGCAGGCCAGCGGTCGCGATGACGCCGAGGTCCGCCAGAACACCGGCCTGCAGTGGCGTCACATCATGTTCAACGCCTCTTCCGGCCCTCTGGCGGACAAGGCCGTGCGCCAGGCCATTGTCCGGGCCTGCGACCGCGAGGCCATTGCGGCCTCCGACCTGGCGGGCCTGCCCGTGGACGCCAAGAAGACCCTCCTGGGCAACCGCTTCTTCCTGCCCGTCCAGGAGGGCTACCAGGACAACTCCACCAGCTGGGGCCACGACGTCGAGGCCGCCAAGAAGCTGCTCGACGGCGCCGGCTGGGTGGCCGGATCCGACGGCGTGCGCGCCAAGGACGGCACGAAGCTCGAGCTGGTGATGACCATCCCCTCCAATGCCCCGGTGGCAACCAACGAGGCCAACCTCCTTCAGAAGCAGCTGGGCGAGGTCGGCATCAAGCTCAGTGTCTCCACCGTCGAGATCGATAAGTACTTCCCGGAGTACATCAACAAGAAGAACTACGCGCTGACGGCCTTCACCTCCGAGAAGACCCAGTACCCCCTGGCCAACGTGGGCCAGTACTACGCCTCGACCAGCCAGTCCAACTACACCGGGCTGTCCGTCCCCGAGGTCGACCAGTACGTCGCCAAGATCGGCTCGACCCCCGATGGCGCCGAGCGCAACAAGCTCGCCAACGAGCTCGACAAGATTCTGTGGGAGAACGTCTTCAGCATCCCGATCTACCAGCGCATGCAGCTGACGGCCGTGCCCAAGACGCTGCGCAACTTCGGCGCCCAGGGACTGGCCTCCTTCCGGCCCGAGCGCATCGGCTACGTCAAGAGCTGAGCCGGTGCCCGCAACCGGACCGGATGACGACGGACGTGAGCGTGTGCGGCATGATGCGCCCGTGCAAGAAGACGTGCCCACCACCATGACCACCACTGTGCCCCCTGTCATGCCGACCGTCGTCATCCGCTCCCTGCCGGCCCGCCTCGGCACCGCCCTCATCGGCCTGGCCTCGGCGGGGATGTCCCTGACGATCGGCCTGGCCGACGGCGCCGCCCACGGGCTGCGCACCCTGGCCTGGGCGGGGCTGCTCACCTTCCTCACCTGGCTGCTGTGGTGGGCCCCGCAGATCACCCTGACCCCGCAGGCTCTCACCATCCGCAACGCCTGGCGCACCCACGTGCTGGACTGGGGCGAGGTCGAGATGTGCCGCACCCGCTGGGGGCTGTCGGTCGTCACCCGCGACGACGTCGAGGTGCGGGCCTCGGCCGCTCCCCGCCGCGGCGGCATGGCCGAGTCCTTCCGGCGCCGCCAGGAGCTGCGCGAGCAGCAGGAGCGGCGCGACGGCCTGCGGGCCACCGAACCGGCCCCGGCGGTGCGCCCGGAGTACCTGGTGGGGGAGGGGACCTACCGCACCAACCTCGACACCGGTGACGCCGGGGCGCTCATTGAGGCCTACGCCGAGCAGGTGTGCAGCCTTCCTGCTCAGGCCGCGGACGATGCGGCGCCCGGCGCGGCCGCCGGCGTGAGCAGCAGCCTCAACCGCCCGGTCGTCGCCGCCGCCGGACTGCTCGCCGTCGCGCTCGCGGCCGTGACCGTGCTGCTGTGAGATGACCTACCACTGCTCCGATGGACGGCGAGACGGACGAGCACGCACGGGGAGTGCGGCGGGAGGGGTAGTCGAATGAAGCTGTTGGTGGAGGACCACGTCGTTGAGTTTCTCGTGTCGCGAGGCCTGTATGTCCTGGCGAACTCGGCAGTTCCCGTATTGCTCGCGATAGCTGTCGCATCGGAGGGTTACAGTGCCTCCGGTGTCGGGCTGGTTCTCGGCGTGGGTGCGCTGCCGGGCATCTTGGGTGCGTTGTTGGCTCCGCAGATGCTGGTCCACGTCAGCCCCAAGACCATGTTCGGCGGTGCGGCGGCCGCATGGATCGTGATCTGTGGTGGGATCGCGATACTGAGTCGTGCCGGCTCGGTTGGCCTCGGCGTGTACGTCACTGTGTCGTTCGCCTTGGAGTTTGTCGCATCGATCATGTATCCAACGATGGGGTCCTATGTCGCAGACCTGGTGCGGTCGGATCTGCTGGATCGGATGAATTCTGCCAGGGCTGTCGTCGCTGGCCTGTGCGCGGTCGCCGGCCCTGGAGTTATTGCGCTGGTGCAGTCATGGCGAGGTGTTTCAGATGCTTGGTGGCTGGTATCCCTGCTGATGCTCGTGTGCCTGCTGTCGCAGAGCCGCCTGCCGAAGGGGCGTAGAACGGGTGGTGCGGATCGTGTGACTGCGCTGAAGCGGGGCCTGCGGGCCGCTGCACGTTCCCGAGGTGTTCTCGTTGTGCTGGTCGGCTCCGGGGTGTGGCACTTTACTGTGTGGGGAAGTTACATGACGCTATGCCCCGTCGTGCTGCGCGATGAGTATCAGGCGTTATGGTTCATCGGTGTCAGCGAGTCCCTGTTTGCGGTCGGTGGGATCGTGGGGTCCTTGGTTCGTCTGCCATCCCGCTTGTCGCGCCCAGTGCTGTGCCTGGTTGCGCTTCTCAGCTTCGTTCCGGTTCCGGTCAGCGTGGTGCTCGGTGCGCCTCTGTGGCTGGTCGCTGTGTCCCTCTTCGTGTCAAGTGCTGTGATTGCGTCGACGAGTGTGGCTTGGGAGACGTTTCTTCAGTCTCGAGTTGAGCGTGACGCACTGCCCTCTGTGTTCGCCTTGGACTACCTCGCCGGGGATGGTGTCGCTCCGCTTGGGTATGTGGCTGTTCCTGCTCTTGCGGTGTGGCTGGGGCAGGGGGCGGGTGTGCTGGTGGCCGCTGGGGTATGTGTCGTGGTGCTGCTCGGTTGCCTGTGGGCGTATGCCGTTTCTCCGGAGGTGGAGGACGTCGAATCGGCTGCGGAGTGACCGTCAGCTCGTGGTTCGCAGTTCCGCAGGGGGTTGAAGCTGCCGGTGCCTGAATGGTTGAGGTGAGGGGCGGCACATGTCGGGTGTTGGCCCGGCCATGGCAGGTCGCGACCGGTGTCCTCTAGTCTTTCTCTGTTTCGTGCCCTGTGGTCGGTGCCTGAGCGGTGCCTGGCCCGCGGCGTCCTCCCACCGGAAGAAGTGCCCCCTATGAGCGTGCGCCAGGATCTGCGCAACGTCGCCATTGTCGCCCACGTCGACCACGGCAAGACCACTCTTGTCGACGCCATGCTTTGGGAGGCGGGGGCCTTCGGGGCCCGGGCCACCGAGGAGACTACAGGTGAGCGCGTCATGGACTCCGGCGAGCTGGAGCGCGAGAAGGGCATCACGATCCTCGCCAAGAACACGGCGGTCCATTACTCGGGCCCCTCCGCTGCGGATGCCGGCTGCCCCGAGGGCATCGTCATCAACGTCATCGACACCCCCGGCCACGCCGACTTCGGCGGCGAGGTCGAGCGCGGGCTGTCCATGGTCGATGGCGTCGTCCTCCTCGTTGACGCCTCCGAGGGACCCCTGCCCCAGACCCGCTTCGTGCTGCGCAAGGCCCTGGCCGCGAACCTGCCGGTCATCCTCGTGGTCAACAAGGTGGACCGCCCCGACTCCCGGCTCGACGAGGTCGTCTCCGAGTCCACTGACCTGCTGCTGTCCCTGGCCAGCGACCTGGCCGACGAGCACCCCGACATCGACCTCGACGCCGTCCTGGACGTGCCCGTCATCTACGCCTCCGCCAAGGCCCGCCGCGCCGACACCGAGGCCCCGGCCGACGGCGAGCTGCCGGCCAACGAGAACCTCGAGCCGCTCTTCCGCACCATCATCGAACGGATCCCCGGCCCCTCCTACGAGGAGGGCGCCCCCCTGCAGGCCCACGTCACCAACCTGGACGCCTCACCCTTCCTGGGCCGCCTGGCGCTGCTGCGCATCCACAACGGCACCCTGCGCAAGGGGCAGACGGTGGCCTGGGCTCGCCACGATGGCTCCCTGTCCTCCGCCCGCGTCTCCGAGCTCCTCGTCACCGAGGGGCTGGATCGCAAGCCCGCCGAAGAGGCGCACGCCGGCGACATCGTCGCCGTCGCCGGGATCGAGGACATCACCATCGGCGAGTCCCTCGTGGACCCCGAGGACCCGCGGCCCCTGCCGCTCATCACCGTGGACGACCCGGCCATCGCCATGACCATCGGCATCAACACCTCCCCGATGGCCGGGCGCACCAAGGGCGCCAAGGTCACCGCCCGTCAGGTCAAGGACCGCCTGGACCGCGAGCTCATCGGCAACGTGTCCCTGCGGGTCCTGCCCACCTCCCGACCCGACGCCTGGGAGGTGCAGGGGCGCGGCGAGCTGGCGCTGGCGATCCTCGTGGAGCAGATGCGCCGCGAGGGATTCGAGCTGACCGTCGGCAAGCCCCAGGTGGTCACCCGCACCATCGACGGCAAGCACCACGAGCCCATCGAGCGCATGACCATCGATGTCCCCGAGGAGTACCTGGGCGCCGTCACCCAGCTCATGGCCGCCCGCAAGGGCCAGATGGAGACCATGACCAACCATGGCACCGGCTGGATCCGCATGGAGTTCCTCGTGCCGGCCCGTGGCCTCATCGGCTTCCGCACCCAGTTCCTCACCGAGACCCGCGGCACTGGCATCGCCTCCTCCATCGCTGAGGGCTACGCCCCCTGGGCCGGCAAGATCGTCTCGCGCACCACAGGCTCCCTCGTCTCCGACCGCGCCGGGGCCGTGACCGCTTACGCGCTCATCCGCCTGCAGGACCGCGGCAGCTTCTTCGTTGAGCCCACCCAGGAGACCTATGAGGGGCAGGTCGTGGGGGAGAACCCCCGCGGCGAGGACATGGACGTCAACGTGGTCCGTGAGAAGCAGCAGACCAACATGCGCTCCTCGACGGCGGACACCTTCGAGGCCCTCGTGCCGCCGCGTCGCCTCACCCTGGAGGAGGCCCTCGAGTTCGCCGCCGACGACGAGTGCGTCGAGGTCACCCCGGAGGCCGTGCGCATCCGCAAGGTTATCCTCAACTCCCAGGAGCGTTTCCGCGAGAACGCCCGTCGTCGTCGTGCCGAGGTCTGAGAGGAACCGCCGCCCATGAGCCAGTCCGTCAACCGTGGGGAGAAGCCCGCCGCCCCCGAGGCCGCAGCCGACGCCGTCGAGCCCGTTGAGACTGCTGCACCGGCCGAGTCCGTTGAGCCGGTCGAGAAGGCTGTGGAGGCTGAGGAGGCCGTGGAGGCTCTGGCCGCCGAGCAGCCTGAGATGAGGGCGGCCGAGGGCGACTCCGCCAAGGGCGGGGACGCCGATGACACCCCGACCCTCAACCTCGATGAGGAGTCCCAGGATGATCCGGACGAGGAGCCCGGCGCCGAGGCCCACCAGCCTCAGGAGGCCGCTGAGGCTGTCGAGGCCGTGAAGCCCGCGGAGGTGGCCGAGCCGGCCGAGTCCGTCGAGCAGGCCGAGGAGGTTCCGGCCGTCGAGCGGCCTGAGGCTGGGGCGGCCGAGGGCGACTCCGCTGAGGGCGGGGACGCCGATGGCACCCCGACTCTCAACCTCGACGGCGAGTCCCAGGACGTTCAGGACGAGGCGGCTGAGTCCGCTGCGCCTGTCGCGACAGCCGAGTCCGTCGAGCAGGCCGAGCAGGTTGAGCAGACTGAGGCGGCTCCGGCCGTCGTCGAGCAGCCTGAGGAGAAGGCGCCCGCCGCCCAGGACATCCGCGAGGTCGCTGAGCAGGGCACAGACGAGACCTCCGCCCCTGACGACGAGTTCGTCGAGCCGGCCGTTTCCGAGCCGGCCACGTCCGAGCCGGCTGCGGTTGAAGCCGCCGAACCGTTGGCGACGCCCGCATCGACGCGCGTCGTCGACGAGGTCGCCACCCCTGCCGAGGCCCTCTCGCCCTATGAGTCGGCCGGCGCCGATGCGGCTGCCGAGAACCGGCGGGGCACCGCATGGAGCCCCGACTCCGGCGACATGCCGCCGTCGATCACACCGAAGAGCCTGTCCGGGGCATCGCCTTCGGCGCCCGAGCAGACCACTCCCGCCGTCGACGCCGCCCGAGCCGCTGAGCCCACTAAGGGCGAAGCCGATCCGGTGGGGGACGACGCTGCCGCTGCCGTCCCCGGGACCCTGGCCGCGGCCAAGAAGGCGCACAAGCCCGTCAAGGCCCAGAGCATCGCGAAGAAGACCAACGGCGGGGCAACCGGGTCGGGCGCCTCTCGCCGTCGGCGCCTCATCCCCGCCGCCTGCGCCGCCGGGGCCGCGGCCCTGCTGCTGGCCTGGGGTGGCATCGCCTGGTGGACCACCCAGCACATCGCCTCGGGCACCACCGTCTCCGGCGTCGATGTCTCCGGCCTGAGCCCCAAGAAGGCCCACGAGCGTATCGGCAAGGGCATCGGCGACCAGCTCGCCCAGCCCGTCACCCTCACCGTCGGGCAGGGCAGCTCCGAGCTCGTGCCCGCCAAGTCGGGTATCTCGGTCGACACCGACGCCTCGGTCAAGAAGCTCACCGGATTCACCCTCAACCCCCTCACCCTGGCTCAGCGCCTCGGCGGCCAGCACACCGACGCCGTCATCCGGGTCGATTCCACCGCGCTGCGCGGCGCCCTGGAGGACAGGGTCGATGCGATGGCCAACGGTGCGGTCTCGGCGACCGTGACCCTGGAGGGCACCAAGCCGGTCATCACGCCCGCGAGCAACGGCATCGGACTCGACGTCGAGGCCTCTCTCAAGCAGATCGGCGGCACCTGGCCCCTGGGGAAGAAGACCCTGGCCATGGCTGAGGGCACTGCGATCCCCGCCATCACCGACGAGGAGGCCTCCACGTTCGTGAACGGCACGCTCACGCCGCTGCTCTCCAGCGGACTGACCGTGAACACGGCGGCTGCCGACCCGCAGAGCAAGAGCCCCGGCGCGGCGGCGGCCTTCTCACCGCAGGACACCGCCGAGATGCTGAAGATCTCCTCCGAGGGCGGTAACTTGAGCGCCACTTTCGACCCGACCGCACTGCGTGACGGCGTCGTCGCCAGGGTCGGCCAGGTCGAGACCCCCGCCCAGAACGCGACCTGGAAGATCGACGGCTCCGCCACCGGTGCCCCGGGTGCACGCCCCCAGTACGTCCCCGCCGCCCAGGGCAAGGTCATTGACACCGCGGCCCTGTCCGCAAGCCTGCTCAAGGCCGGCACCACCGCCACCGACGCCGCCGGCCGGACCGTGACCCTGCCGATGGTCGTGGCCGAGCCGACGGTGACGACGCCGCAGAACGAGTGGGGCATCAGCGAGATGATCGGCGAGTTCGCCACCCCGTACAACGCCGGGGACGCGCCTCGCACCCAGAACCTCACCCGCGGGGCCGAGCTCGTCAACGGCACGGTCGTCAAGCCCGGCGAGGTCTTCTCCCTGGAGAAGACCCTCGGTGAGGTCGACTACGAGCACGGCTTCGCCGACGCCGGAGTCATCTCCAACGGGCAGCACGTGGACTCCCTGGGCGGCGGGCTGAGCCAGGTGGCCACCACCGTCTTCAACGCCGGCTTCGAGGCCGGCATGGACGACACCGAGCACCACGCCCACCAGTACTACTTCGACCGCTACCCGGCCGGGCGCGAGGCCACCTTGTGGACCGGCAAGCTCGATGTGAAGTTCACGAACTCCACGTCCCACGCGGTACTGGTTCAGGCCTGGCTGGACGGGGAGCAGATCCACGTGCGGATGTGGTCCACGAAGTACTACGACGTGTCGATCACCTCCTCGGACCGGTTCAACTTCCGCCCGGTGTCCACGGAGCGCAAGTCCGGTCCTGGCTGCGAGCCCTACTCGGGCGGCAACCCCGGCTTCGACATCACCGTCACCCGTACCCGCAAGCACGAGGGCAAGGCCCTGCCCGACGACGTGCTCACCACCCAGTACGCCGCCGACAACGACATCGTCTGCTCCTGACCGGGGCGGGCGGTTCGCGGACGGGCCAGTATTCCTCAGCGCTTCACGGTTCTCCGACATCGGTGCTACCTGTGACATTCGCGCCGCGGCAGTGACGTAATCGCGGTGTGGCAACCCTGAGTTTTTGGCGTGCTGACGGCCACTGTCTCACCTCTTGGGCCGACGGGCACTGGGGGACCATACTTGGCCCGACCCCGCTCACCCGCGCGGGCGGATTCCCCTGAGAAGAAAGGACACTGCTGCCATGACGTACGTCATTGCCCAGCCCTGCGTCGACGTCAAGGACCGTGCCTGCGTCGACGAGTGTCCCGTCGACTGCATCTACGAGGGTGAACGCAGCCTCTACATCAACGCCGACGAGTGCGTCGACTGCGGCGCTTGCGAGCCCGTCTGCCCCACCGAGGCGATCTTCTACGAGGACGATGTTCCCGAGGAGTGGGAGGACTACACCCGCGCCAACATCGACTTCTTCGAGCTCAAGGGACTCGGCTCGCCCGGCGGCGCCCAGAGGACCGGCGCGCTGGACTACGACGACCCCATGATCGCCGCCCTGCCCCCGCAGAACGAGGAGTGGAAAGAGGCCAACGGCTACTGAGCCGACGGGCCGGGGGTGGAGACGCCCCTGGCCCGTGAGGAAGAATCAGGGCCCGTGACCACCAGCGCGACACCTGAGACCGCCTCCAGCCTCCACCTGCCCCGCCGACTCGCCCTGCCCGACTTCCCCTGGGACTCGCTGACCCCCTACCGGGAGCGGGCCGCCCAGCACCCGGACGGCGTCGTTGACCTCGCGGTGGGCACGCCCGTCGACCCCACCCCCGAGATCGCCCGCAACGCCCTGTTCTCGGCCGCCAACGCCCCCGGCTACCCGACGGCGGTCGGTGCCCCCGTGGTGCGTGCCGCCATCGCCGAGTGGATGGAGAGACGTCGGGGCGTGGCCGGCCTGGGCGATGACGAGGTCATCCCCACCATCGGCTCCAAGGAGTCCGTGGCCCTCCTGCCCCTGCACCTGGGGGTGTGTCCCGGCGACCTCGTTCTGCACCCGCGTGCCGCCTACCCCACCTACGACGTCGGCGCCCGCCTCGTGGGAGCCACCCCGGTCCCGGTGGACACCGACGCCGACCCCGCCACCTGGGGCATCACCGAGGACGCGCCCGTGGCCGTCGTCTGGCTCAACAGCCCCGGCAACCCCGACGGGCACGTCCTGAGCGTCGAGCAGATGGCCCGGATCGTCGCCTGGGCCCGGGCACGGGGCGCCGTCGTCATCTCCGACGAGTGCTACGCCGAGCTCGGCTGGGAGGCGCCGTGGGACACCCAACCGATCCCGAGCCTCCTGGACCCCCGGGTCGGGGGAGTGGAGGGCCGAAGCGGCCTGCTCGCCCTGTACTCCCTGTCCAAGCAGTCCAACCTGGCCGGCTACCGGGCGGCCTTCCTCGCCGGTGACGCGCGGCTCGTGGGCGCCGTCACCGAGGTGCGCAAGCACACCGGCATGCTCATGCCGACTCCGGTGCAGGCGGCCCTCGTGGCCGCCCTCGGCGACGAGGCGCACATGGAGGTGCAGAAGGAGGTCTACCGGGAGCGCCGCGAGGTCCTCGTTGAGGCGACCGCCGCCGCCGGGCTCGTCAACGACCCGGCCTCCGTGGCCGGCCTGTACCTGTGGCTCCGGGGGCCCGAGTCGATGAGCGCCTACGAGCTCGTGGGGGCCTTCGCCGAGCTGGGGATCGTCGTGGCCCCCGGCGACTTCTACGGTCAGGCTGGGGCCGGGCGGGTGAGGATGAGCCTGACCGACACCGACGAGCGAGTGGCCGCCGCCGCCGCGCGCCTGCGCTCGCCCGAGGCCGCCGCCCTCTTCGCCGGCTGAGGCCGGCCGGTCCCGGTCAGCCCACCTCGGGCCACTCGGAAGTGAGATAGGCCCCGACGGCGCGGTGCTGGAATCGGTAGGGCCTACCGCGCCGGATGATCCTGCGGGTCAGGTCGAGCCGCTGCGCGGTGGGGCCTGCGTCCGTGGCCCTCTTGTGCCCGAGCCGGTTGGCGATGTTCGTCAGAGAACGCTCCTCGGGTGCGAGCTCGGCCATTGCCTCGACGAACTCCCTCTCGCGCGGTGGGAGCCGGTCGAGAATGCGCTGCACATGCGCCTCCGCCTCGTGGACCGCCTGCCTGCTCCATCCGGTGCGGACGTGTTCGGCGGTGATGATGCTGTCGGTGCTGGCGTGCCAGGCGCACTGCCCGGCGAGTTGGAAGAGGAACGGCTCGCCGCAGGAGAGCTCGATGATGGCGCGTTGGGCGTCGGGCTCCATGAAGATCCGGTCTGTGCCGCCGTCGGCGGTGGTGATAGGCCACCCCTGGCTGATGAAGGGGTGGAGTGCGGTCAGAAGGTCGTCGTCGTCGATGGTCTCCAGCGTGGTGGTCTGGAAACGACGCGCGAAGGTGGCACCGGATCGGGCTCCGGCCATGTCCGCGAACTCGGGCAGCCCGGTCAGGTAGACGGCGATAGGAAGCGCCGAGCCAACGCTCAGGCCGCCGGGAAGGGGCGTGGGCTCCTCGTGAGTGAGTGCGTCACCCAGGGCGATGAGCAGCTGGGAGCGCGCGTGCTCATCAGTGATGTTCTGGACCTCGTCGATGTGGATCATCACCACGGCATGGCGCTTGGTGGCCGCACGGCCGATCTCAATGAGCAGATCGGTCAGGGCGGAATACGGCTCGGGACCGTCCTGGGCTCGCACGGACAGGGAGATGCCGGAAGCGGCCACGGACTCAACGCGGCGCAGCAGGTCGCCGATGCGCTGCTCCCTGGCTGCTGGCAGACCCGCCGTGTCGGCGAGGGTCAGTAGAGCCGAGGCGACTCGCTTGATGGGGTCGCTCCCTGACGGGATACGCAGCTGTGGCGTGACCCAGTCGCCCGCATCCAAGGCCTCACTCGCGATCCGACGCACCAACGCGGATTTTCCGGAGCCGGCTTCCCCCAGGATGGTGCGGCCGCGCTCGTGGATGCCTGCGGCGCGGCGCGGGCGAAGAGCGTCGCGCCAGTCGCTGAGGTGCTCGATGCGCCCCGCCCACACCAGGGGCACCGTGTCTGATCCTGGGCTGAACGGCGAGTCAAGAGGAGTCCTCATGATGATAAGTTTATCAATGAGCGACTGGCTTGATAAGTTTATCAAGCCCGGGTGGGTATCCGGCTGCTGCCCCCGGCGGGCTGATCCGGGCTGATCGGCCGATCCGGTGGCCCGCGATGAGTCCATGAAACGACGCCGTGACGACACACCCCGTACAGTGGTCGTTGGGCCCGCCGGAACCCCGTGGGCCCAGGTCTCGCCGTCGCGATGCGTGCGGCCCCGAGCCCCCAGGAGGCATGATGACGAGCACCCCCACCACCGCCGCGGACGAGCAGCCCGATCAGAGCCGGCCCAGCGCCGTCGGCGGTCCTGGCCTGCTGGCCGTTGACGGCCATGAGCTTGAGCTGCCGCGCACCCCGGCGACCGACGGTGCCGACGGCCTGGGCGTGTCCAAGCTGCTGGGCTCCACCGGCGTGGTGACGCTCGACCCGGGCTTCACCAACACGGCGTCGTGCACCTCGCAGATCACCTACATCGACGGCGCGGCCGGGATTCTGCGCTACCGCGGCTACCCGATCGAGGAGCTGGCCAAGTCCTCGACCTTCCTGGAGGTCGCCTACCTCCTCATCAACGGCGAGCTGCCCGACCGTGAGTCCTTTGCGCGCATGGAGCGGCGCATCTCGCGCCACCGGCTCCTGCACGAGGACTTCCGTGGCTTCTTCACCTCCTTCCCCTCCTCGGGCCACCCGATGGCGATCCTCCAGGCCGGGATCGCGGGCCTGGCCACCTACTACGAGGACACCCTCGACCCGCACGACCCCTACGAGCGCGAGCTCGCCACCGTGCTGCTACTGGCCAAGATGCCCACGATGATCAGCTACATCGCCCGGCGCGCCATCGGACTGCCGCTGCTCTACCCCGACCCGCAGCGCTCCTACGTCGAGGACTTCATCCGCCTGACCTTCGGCATGCCCTTCCAGTCCTACGACATCGACCCGGCCGTGGTGCGGGCCCTGGACATGCTGCTCATCCTGCATGCCGACCACGAGCAGAACTGCTCGACCTCCACCGTGCGCCTCGTGGGCTCAGCCGACGCCAACATGTACGCCTCCGTGGCTGCGGGCGTGGGCGCCCTGTCCGGGCCGCTGCACGGCGGCGCCAACGAGGCCGTCCTGCGGATGCTGGACACCATCCAGAGCTCGGGGATGAGCACGGCCGAGTTCGTCCGCAAGGTCAAGGACAAAGAGGACGGAGTGCGGCTCATGGGCTTCGGCCACCGGGTCTACAAGAACTACGACCCGCGCGCCGCCATCGTCAAGGAGACCGCCCACGATGTCCTGACCCGCCTGGGCTCCGACGACGGCGACCGCAAGCTCGAGATCGCCATGGAGCTGGAGGAGACCGCGCTGCGCGACGAGTACTTCGTCTCGCGCAGCCTCTATCCGAACGTCGACTTCTACACCGGCCTCATCTACCAGGCGATGGGCTTCCCCACGAAGATGTTCACACCCCTGTTCGCCCTGGGGCGCCTGCCGGGCTGGATCGCCCAGTACCGCGAGATGATCGCCGATCCCGCCAAGCGCATCGGGCGGCCCCGACAGGTTTACGACGGTTCCACCGAGCGCCACTACGTGGCCATGCACCGCCGCAAGCACGACGACGGCCAGTACCCGGACACCCGCGCCGGAGTCCCCAGCCTCGACCGCGTCACCAGGGTCTGAGTCACCAGGGTCTGAGGTTCACGGGCCACGCCGGTTGCCCAGGGCTGATTGTCTGTGGCCGGTTGTCTGGGGCCGGGCGGTGCGGTTCGGGAACGTACATTCCCGACGACGACTGCGTTCTCCCCCAAACCTCTGAGGTCCGCCCGCAGTGGTTTGGGGGAGAAGTACGTCCCCGACGCAGAAGTACGTTGTCGATCATCCGCTTGTGGGGTGCCACCAGTTGCTCGTAGATCGGGCGGCTGTCGCCGAGGGTGAACAGGGGATCTCCGGTCGACACGAAGGCCACCCCGGGCAGTACTCGACCACATCACGAGGGGCTGCCTTGCGCTCCATCGAATCAGGATGCCTGTTGCAGAGGTGAGGTGGGCCCCTGGTCTGGTGGGCGTCAGTCGATCACGCGACGAAGGCTCGTACGGCCGAGCGAATGATCTCGGAGCGGCTGGTGCCGTCCTTCTCAGCGCGCTGGTCGACCGCGGCTACCAAACTGTCGTCCATGCGGACTGGGACGACCCGCGCCGCACCATCCCCGATGGGGCGGCGTCCTCGCTTCTTCAGCACGTCGACGTCGTATCCACGTTCCGCTTCGTCAGCCCACTCCTGGATCATCTCGTCGGTGACTGGCACGCCATTAATGGATTCCATGCGACAAGTGTAATACGAAATGTCTGCCTGAACGTCGTCGAGACCGTCATGATGAGCTCTGCGGCCTACAGGCCGGTCAGGTCGATCTTGCCCATGTGCAGGAGCTTCTCGCGCGTGGCGGCGTCGGCCATGAGCTCGGCGATGTTGTGGGGGACGACCTGCCAGGACACGCCCCAGCGGTCGATGCACCAGCCGCAGTGCTCGGCCTCGGGCACGGCCGACAGCCCCGCCCAGTAGCGGTCGATCTCCTCCTGGTCCCGGCAGGAGACGATCATGGAGACCCCGCGAGTGAAGGTGAGGTCCTGGGAGGCCCCCGAGTCCATGGCCGCCATCCAGGTGCCGCGCAGCGTGAAGTCGGTGAACATGACGACCCCCGCCTCCATTGGCCCGGCCTCCCCGTAGCGACGCAGGGCCCCGCGGCGGGCGTCGTCGAACAGGGCGATCCAGGCCTCGGTGGCCTCCTCGGCGTTGGCGTGGTTGGGGCCGCCGAACATGAAGGAGGGCAGGATGAAGGGGCGCGGCTCGCCGGCCGGGTCGGTGAGCATGAGCTGCCAGGTCATGCCGAAGCGGTCGCGGACCCAGGCGTAGCGCGGCGAGAAGGGGTACTCGCCCAGCTCCATGAGCACACCGCCGGTGGACAGACGCTCGTAGAGCTCATCGAGGTAGGTCCGGGCCTGGTCTTCGCCGCCGAACAGGAGCGGGTCGAAGTTCAGGATGCAGCTGATCGACGGGTTCGGGGCGTCCTGGTCACCGCCGTTGATGAGCGAGAGGCGGAAGCCATGGATGCTGACCGTGGACGCGTACCCGGGCACCTGCTCGACGACGGAGCCCTCACGGAAGGCGTCGGCGTAGAACCGGGTCGCCTCATCGGCGGTGCCGTTGCACCGGATGGCGGGAGTGATGTGCTGGTCCATGTGGACACCGTAGCGTGACAAGCGTTGGGGCCGCTCCGGAGAGGAACGGCCCCAACACTGTGATCGACAAGCCGGGTCATGCCCGGGTATCACCGGCTATGAGGTGACCTTGCGGCGGTAGTGGAGAACTGCTGCGCCGGTGAGTAGCCCGAGGATCGCCAGGGCCGTCAACCTGCTCGCGTTGATCCCTGTGTTGGGGAGGGGGCGCTTTGAAGCAGTAGTTGTCGGAGAGGCCGTGGGCGTCTGGGTGGGTGCTGTTGCGACGGCCGGAGTGGGCGTCGAGCCTCCACTCGGTGCGGGTGTTGGCTGGGTGCTGGGCGTTCCGCTGTCGGGTGGGCAGTTCTCGCCGACGACGCAGACACCGGGCTTGTCCTGGGTGGGGAAGCCGGGGTCGGGGTCGCACTCGTCTCCGACCCCGTCGTTGTCGTAGTCGGTCTGACCCCAGTTACTGACGTCGGGGCAGTTGTCTTGGTCGCGTGGCGTGTTGTCGCCGTCATCGGTGATATCGACCTGGGTGGTGGCGACGGCGGTCTGCCCGTCGGATTGAGTGACGCGTAGGCCGATGACGCCGCTGAACTCCTGGCTGAAGGTATGGGTGATGCGCGGGGAGGTTCCGGTCTCGTCGTAGACGCCGTCACCGTTGAAGTCCCACTCATAGGAGGTCAGGGAGCCAGAGACTGCGTGGGAGGCTGCGGCATCGATGTCGACAGGATCTCCGACCTTGGCGACATAGGGGCCCTGGATCCAGGCGAAGGGCTTGTTGAGCTCGCTGCTGATGGCCTTGTTGACGAGGTCGCTGACCTGATCGGGCGAGGAGGCGTTGGCGGTCGTGCCCGTGCTGGAGGTGACCAGCGTCTGGAAGCTGGTGGAGTTGAGGTCTCCGGTATCAATACCGTAGACACTGACCGGGTCTACTTCGTAGGCGGCCTTGGCGACGGAGGCGGCGGTGTAACCAGTGCCCGGCTCGGGGTCGCGTGGAGGCGCGTCACCGATGACAACGACGATCTTCTTGACCCCATTGTGCCACTTCATGTTGACGGCCTGCATGACGCCGCTGTAAACGCTGGCGTTAGTATTGCCGAGATTCCCTCCCTCGTAGGTTAGAGAACTCAGCCCTGCATCCAATGTAGGTATGTCGGACGTGAAATCGACGTCGGTCCGGGCTAGGTAGTTCTTTGGGTTGTACTGAGGGTGGTCTTTGTAGTCTACGAGTGCGAATCGATAAGACAGCGCCTTCTTGCTTGTTTCTTCCGCTATCGAATGAATCTTCGATCGAACTGCCTCGACATTACTGTCCATCGAGCCCGTAGAGTCTACAACGAACGCGATATCGATATCCTCTCCATTGCTTTTGGGGCTCTTGATGGATGGGACCCCGATTTTGGTCTCTATGAGTTTTGCTATCTCTTCGTGTCCGATGAGATTGGGGTGGTAGAATTCATTCGGGTCCCCGCTTGTCTTGGCGTGCGTGTTTCCATTTTGGTCTTCCTGCCCCTCTGTCTCAAAGAACTCATTAATCCAGCGGTGATGATTGACGACAGGGAATGATGGGTCTGGTTCATGTCCATTGAATGAGTTGATGACGCCATCTACGTAGGTTACCTTCAGGCTTGGGTGTGAGCTATTCCATTCAGAAACAAGGTCTGATTGAATGACCTTTGCGTCGTCACCGAGTTTTCTGACTGCCGCGCCGGCATTGTATGAATCTGTCCATAATGCGTGGCTGTCCCTGAGGGTAAAATTATCCTTGGATGATAGTCGAGGGTAGCCTACGATGACCACCTGGGCGTTGTCGTCTAAGCGATCATCAATTGCCTGAAGAATGTCAAGAGTTTGCTTCTTCACCCGTGGTAGCTTAGAGTTAGCGCCATCGATTTTCTGACGGCAAGTGGCAGGGTCTCTCATTCCAATCATGAAACACTGCGAAACAATATCGGAAAAATTGACATCGTTGCCACCGATAGTGAACATCACTAAATTTGTGTTAGAGTCCAATTTTTTCATTTGGGCACCTAGGACGTCGTCCGAAACGTTGCCGCTATGTGCAATATTATTTAATATTGCGTGAGCTCCCTGATCGTTAAGCCAGTTCACGTAGTTGTGCGCCCAATTGCGAGAACTTCTGTAGGCTGTCTTGTCATCGCCGTAGTAGTGTCCTGCGCCATTCCCGGCAGAATAAGAGTCTCCGAGTAGGGCTACTCTGAGGGGAACGTTGGTTGTGATCGCGGCAGAGGCGGTTGGAAGAGTGGTAGGTAAGGGAAGTTCCTGGTTGAATAGTAGTAATGTGACTAGAATGATGAAAGTTAACTGTTTCATGTAGTGTGCAACGTTTGGCTTGTCATGTTGTGAAGGGCGATTCACTTCGGTTTCCTTTCGATCTTCGACACTATGCTTCTGTGTATCCTTGATGGGGGCGCCCCCCCTGGGGTGGTGATCTAAACCTTCGCCAACTCAGTGGACGTGCCATTGTGGAGGTCACTTTAGGTATCTAGACATAGCATAATAGTATGGCAATACTATTATTGCCTGCATTGGGTGGGGGGGTGGGGTCGTTGGAGGAAAGATATACTGCGAGAAACATGTCATCAATGGGTCGCGTACCTCCATGTCTTCCGACCCATGAGGCTGGGATGGTTGGCCCTGGATCATTCTCCCATCCGTGATGTTCAGCGTAAGCAATAAACTGATTCATGAGTTCTTTTGGGTCAATGCTTTCATCTCTGAACCACCGTCTCAGGCGAAGTCCTGGATACTTATATTCAAACCATTTTGGAAGTGGGGAGTCGTTGGTATAAATAGCCTCGTGGCCGAGGATTTTCTTTTTTCCCATCGGGTCGTTCTTGAGGGCCCTCAGTCGTCTCGCCTCATATGACAGGGGGCCTCCTGGGCCATATGCCCAGGTAAGGCCACCCCCGATAGTAAGGCCTCCTGCAAGTGTGCTGCATCCGATTGTTGTTAGCAATTTTCGTCGAGATGGGCGTGGGGGTGGTTCGGTGTGCTCTGCGGGGTTGGTACTGGGGTGTGGGGCTGCCGTATTCATGTCACAATTCTATAACGCCCGTGCGTTAGGTGTGCATTTTTGCATGCTGATGCTTGTCAGTGTTTCCTGGGCATCATTTGAAGGCATGCTTTTATGCATCCTTAACTTGGAATGGTGCTCTTCTGTTTTAGTTGTGGTAGCGTTCGGGCTCATTATGGGGGTAATTATCGTAACGGATTATTTTCTGAGGTGCGGGAAACTGGAGCGTATAAGGTGCGGCCGGGTGGCTTCAGACGATCCGAGGGGCGGAGGCACTCTCGCTGTGTCGGGTTCCCCGTTGCGCGCGGTAATACCTTTCGTCTCGGCTGCGAAGTGTTGCGGGAATAGTTACGCAGCTGAGTCTGGATCGACGGCTAAGGTGTAGTCGATGGCGACTAGAACTTTCCCGTTTTTGGATGGTTCTCTTCCTTTGAATCCAATATATAGCTCCATGTAGTCGTCGGGTTTTCGGTGTGCGTGTTGGGCAATCCACGCCGTAGGGGTGGTGATGCGGGTTTCTTCTTCCCATCCGTGAGACTTTGCGTAGTCTATGAACTCGTCCCTGAGTTGCTCGGCAGGTTTTGATGGATCTTGGAACCATCGTTCGAGATGAACTCCTGGGTACTTCCAGGTCGTCCAACCTGGAAGCTCTGACTCTTCTGTTTGGACAGCTTTCACTCCGAGAATGGTCTCGTGTCCCATTGGGTCGTTTTTGAGTGCCCCCAGTTGTCTCGCCTCATGTGAGAGGGGTCCTCCGGGGCCGAAGGCCCAGGTGAGTCCGCCTCCGACGGTCAGGCCGCCAGCAAGAGTCCCGCAGCCAATGCGAATCAATAGCTTGCGGCGAGACAGGCGTGAGGAGGGAACTGTGGATTCTGATGCAGGGGTGTGGGGATCTGAGACTGTCGTAGTCATATGGCGATTTTATGAATCCATTAGGGTAGTTGTGTGGGTTGGCGCACTGAGGTTAGTCAGTGTTACTGAGGGGGTTTTGCCGTGGAGGTTCGTCGCCATGTGTGCCGCTACGATGAGAGGCTCTCGCTTGACGGGGAGGGGATGGCGTTGTCTCAGGCGTATCCAAGTCCGACAACAATCGAGCCGTTGAGCGGGTCAGTCTCGCGCTGCCCGATATTGGGGCGACAGTGAGGGGCATGCCGTCAGTCGGCTCCGTCCCGCCGTGGTGGCCGATCCATGACTCGGGTGTGGACGGTCTGGGATTCTTCGTCCAGTCGTGGCTCTTGGCGTAGTCGGCGAAGAGGCTCGTGAGCTCCGCGGGAGTCCTCCTTGCGTCATAGAGCCGCCGACGTAGCGAGACGTCCCCGTACTTCCACTGAAACCACGTGGGCAGCTCCCATGAATCGGTGAAGACGGCGGAGATTTCGAGAATGGTCTCCGCCCCCATTGGGTCGTCTCGGAGCGCTTTCAGCCCTCTGGTCTCGTAGGGTGGCGCCCAACTCGGTCCGTACGTCCACTCATGCTCTACTGCGATAACGAGCCCGCCATCGATGGTGGGGTTGGCAGCACCCACGAGCATCCGCCGCCGATTTGCCTGTCCTGCTCCGGCAGACGCCCTATCGACCTCCACTCCGAAGAGGTTAGGCTCGCCTTATGAGCAAGAAGTTTGCTGCCTCCACCGCCTCCGCTGACCTTCCGCTGCCTCACGCCGACCGTCCCATCGCCTCCGCTCCCGGCCACTGGGTCCTGGCTCGCGCCGGCAAGCGCGTTCTGCGCCCCGGTGGGGCCGCCCTGTCCGCTGCCATGCTCAGCCATGCCGGCCTGGCGGGCGCCGACGTCGTCGAGCTCGCCCCGGGCCTGGGGCGCACCGCCGCCGAGATCATCAAGGCCCACCCCGCCTCCTACACGGCCATCGACCGCGACCCCGACGCCGCCCGGCGAGTGGCCGCCGTCGTCGGGGACCTCGGCACCGTCCGCCAGGGCGAGGCCGCCGACACCGGCCTGGATGAGGCCAGCGCCGACGTCGTCGTCGGCGAGGCCATGCTCACCATGCAGGGGGACAAGGGCAAGGCCGCTATCGTCGCCGAGGCCGCCCGCGTCCTGCGCCCCGGAGGGCGCTACGCCATCCACGAGCTCGGCGTCACCCCCGACGACATCGACGAGGACTACTACACCCAGCTGCGCCGTGACCTGGCCCGCTCCATCCACGTCAACGCCCGCCCCATGACGGCGGCCGCCTGGAAGGAGCTCATGGAGGGCGCCGGACTCGTCGTCGACTGGGTCGACACCGCCCCCATGGCCCTGCTCAAGGTTGGCCGCAACATCCGCGACGAGGGGGTGGGCGGCTTCCTGCGAATCGCCCGCAACGTCGCCGCCGACAAGGCGCTGCGCCAGCGCGTCCAGGAGATGGCAGCCACTTTCAAGCGCTACGAGAAGGACATGGTCGGCATCGCCCTCGTCGCCCACAAGCCCGAGTCCTGAGCCCCGCTTCTCCCCGGTCGTCGACGTCGCGGTCGTACCTTGGGTCGCGCGTTCGAGGGGTAAAGGGTACGAACGCGCGACCTAAGGTACGAACTCGCGGATGCGTCCCTACTTGTGCAACGGGCCCTAGTCGTCGTGGGTCGCCCCGCGCAGACCGGCGCGCAGCACCTCCCGGTTGAGCAGCGCGATCGCCTCGATCGGGATACCCGCCGGGCACGCCGGCAGGCACTCGCCGAACTCAGAGCACGGCCCGAAGAGCGCATCGAGCTCCCGCGTCATCGCCCGGGCTCGACGGCCTCGTTCGATACGCCCCTGCGGCATGAGCGACAGGTGCGCCAGCTTCGCCCCCGCGAAGAGCGCCGCCGCCCCGTTCGGGCAAGCCGCCACGCAAGCCCCGCAGCCGATGCAGGCGGCGAAGTCCAGTGCCCGCTCCGCCTGCAGGTGCCCCTGGGCGACGTCGTCGGCATCCGGCGCGGTCCCCGCGGCCACGTCCACGGTTCCGCCCGCCCGGATGAGCTCATCGAGTGCCGTGCGGTCCACCACCAGGTCCCGGATGACCGGGAAGGCCGCCGACCTCCACGGCTCCAACCGGAAGCGCGTGACCCCGGGGAAGGCCCGCAGGTGCTGACGGCAGGCCGGGGTCGTGTCCAGCGGCCCGTGTGGCACCCCGTTGACGAGGAAGCCGCAGGCCCCGCACACCCCCTCCCGGCAGTCCGACTCGAAGACCACCGGTTCGCCGCTGGCCTCGATGATCTGGTCGTTGAGGCGGTCGAGCAGCTCCAGCAGACTCATCTGGGGCTCGGCGTCCTCCACCACGTGGCTCTCGAAGAAGCCCCGCGCCCGCGGCCCGTCCTGCCGCCAGATCTCCAGCTCGATCCTCATCGGTAGTCCCTCACCTGCATGGGCACCAGCGAGAAGCTCAGCGGCTCCGTGCGGCGCGTGTGCCCGCCGTCGTCCCCGGTCTGCCAGGCCGATACCGAGCACCAGGTCTCGTCATTGCGCTGAGCCTCGCCGCCCTGGGTCGCGTACTCCTCGCGGAAGTGGGCGCCGGCGGACTCGCGCCGGTCCAGGGCGTCAAGGATCATGACCTCGGCCAGCTCCAGGAAGTCGGCGACCCTCAGCGCCTTCTCCAGCTCCTGGTTGAGGCGCGCCTGGCCACCGACCACGGTGACATCGGCCCAGAACTCCTCGCGCAGGGCGCGCACCTCCTCCAAAGCGCGCAGCAGCCCCGCCTCGGAGCGGCTGACCCCGCAGCCGGCGTAGAGGATCTCACCCAGCCGGCGATGGAACCACACCGGACGGTGGGTCCCGCCCACCGCCATGAGCGCCTCAATGCGCGCGCGGGTATCCGCCACGGCCTGAAGCGCCTCCGGCGCGTCGGGGCTCAGGGGCCTACTGCCCACCAGCCCGGCCAGGTAGTTCGGCACGGCCAGCGGAAGCACGAACCAGCCGTCCACGCTGGCGCTCAGCAGCGAGTTCGCCCCCAGACGGTTGGCGCCGTGGTAGTTGTTCGATGCCTCCCCGCCCACGAACAGTCCCGGAATGGTGGACATCTGGTCGAAGTCCACCCACAGCCCTCCCATCGTGAAGTGGGCTCCCGGGGCGATGCGCATGGGCACCTCGTAAGGGTCCTCCCCGGTGGCATCGAGATACATCTCGAACAGGTTGCCGTAGCGCGAGGCGATGGTCTCCTTGCCCAGCCGCTCCAGCGCGTCGCGGAAGTCGAGGTAGACCGAGTTGCGCAGCGGCCCGACGCCGCGGCCGGACTCGATCTGCTCGCGGGCGTTGCGCGAGGCCACGTCGCGCGGGGTGAGGTTGCCGAAGGCCGGGTACTTGCGCTCCAGGTAGTAGTCGCGCTCGTCCTCGGGGATCTCGTTCGGGGGCCGCTCATCCCCGGGGCGCACGGGCACCCAGATGCGTCCGTCGTTGCGCAGCGACTCGCTCATGAGCGTCGTCTTGGACTGCCAGTGGGAGCTCACCGGCAGCGCCGTGGGATGGAACTGCACCATGCAGGCCGAGGCGAAGGCCGCCCCACGCCGGTGGGCGCGCCAGGTGGCGGTGGCATTGGAGGCCATGGCCAGAGTCGAGTAGTGGTAGACGCTGCCGTAGCCGCCGGTGGCCAGCACGACGGCGTGCGCGGTGTGGGCCTGTACCTCGCCGGAGAGCAGGTCCCGGGTGACGATGCCCTGCGCGCGGGAGTCGGCCACGATGAGGTCGAGCATCTCGGTGCGGGTGTGCATGCGGACGCTCCCGGCAGCGACCTGCTCCTGGAGGGCCTGGGCGCAGGCGATCTCCAGCTGCTGACCGGTCTGCCCGCGCGTGTAGTAGGTGCGCGAGACCTGCACCCCGCCGAAGGAGCGGGTGGCGAGCTGGCCGCCGTACTCGCGGGCGAAGGGCGCCCCGATCGCCTCCATGTGATCGATGACCCGGCCGGACTCCAGCCCCAGGCGCACGACGTCGGCCTCCCGCCCCCGATAGTCCCCGCCCTTGACGGTGTCCTTGACGAAGCGCGCCAGGGAGTCGCCGTCGACCTTGCGGGCCCGGGCGGCGTTGATCCCACCCTGCGCGGCCACCGAGTGGGCGCGCCGCGGGGCGTCGTGCAGGCTGAAGCACTCCACCCGGTAACCCAGGCGCCCTAGAGTCGCGGCCGCCCCGGCGCCGGCCAGTCCGGTGCCCACCACGATGACGGTCAGCTTGCGGCGGTTGGCGGGATTGACCAGGCGGTACTCGTCGCGCCGGCGCTCCCAGGCCTGCTCGGGCGGACAGTCCGGCAGGCGCGCATCCAGGTTCTCGCCGACGTCGTACAGGCCGCCGACGGCACCCGGCACACTCGCGCTCATCCGATCACCCCCGTGCAGATGAGCACCGGCAGCAGGCCGTTGACGACGGCGACGGCCAGGGCCACGCCCAGGGCGAGGGCGCGGCAGGCCTTGCGCAGCCTGGGGCCGGTGCCGCCCAGATCGATGACCACGTTCCACAGGCCCTGCGCCAGATGGAGGGAGAGTGCCAGCATGACCAGGCTGTAGAAGAGCGCCATGCCGGGGCGCGACAGGCTCGCCACGAGGTTGTGGTAGGCGCTGACCTGCAGCTCGCCGTTCGACGTCGTCGGCGCCTGAAAGCTCTCAGGGGCGATGAGGCGGCCGATGGTCAGGTCGAGGACGTGGATGAGGACGAAGACCCCGATGAGGACGCCGGTCGCCAGCATGGAACGGGCTCCGATGGTGCGGGCGGGCAGGGCCCGGCGCCGGAAGGCCCCGCGAGCGCTCCTCGCCCGGCGCCACAGCGCGATTCCCGCAGCCATGTGCGCCACGACGCAGGCCCCCAGGGCCAGGCGCATCGCCCACAGGAGCCCCTCGTGCGGCAGGAGCGGGTAGGCGACCTGCCGCAGCCAGGCGGCGTAGCCGTTGAAGGCGTGCGGGCCCGCGAGAACCTTGAGGTTGCCGACCATGTGGACCACGACGAACAGGGCCATGATCGTGCCGGTGATCGCCATCGTCGCCTTGAGGACGCGCTGTGAGGCCCACACGGGGGTGCGGCGCCTGCGCCGGGGAGGAAGCGCGTCGCCAACAGGCTGAGCAGACTCGGGGACACGGGCGGCCGTGGATATCGCAGCCATCTGCCCTCCCCTCCATTGCGTAGAACAACCCATCACTATGATAACGAACACTGTGATGCTGGTGTGGGGAATGCACCTTGTCCTTAGGGGGCGTCCAACGCCACCGGCCGCCTCCCGCGGCTGAGGCGGAAGACGGCCGGTACGAGAATCGCTGCGGCGGCGAGTCGGAGGAGAGCCCTACTGGCCGGCGTGCTGGGGCGAGCCCAGCTCAATGCTCTTGCCGCCGCGGGCCAGCGCCTCGACAGCGCCGGACTGGGAGTTACGGCGGAACAGGACGTTGGAGGCGCCGGCCAGCTCGCGGGCCGGGACCACGCGCGGCTCTTTGAACAGGCCGTGGTTGCCGGGCACCACGCCGCCCTGCGGCATGAGGGAGACCTTCGTGCCGGCCGTCAGGTACAGGCCGGCCTCGACGACGCAGTCGTCACCCAGCGGGATCCCGAGCCCCGAGTTCGCCCCCAGCAGGCAGCGCTTGCCCAGGGCCACGCGCTGGCGCCCACTGCCCGAGAGCATGCCCATCGTGGAGGCGCCGCCGCCGATGTCGGAGCCGTCGCCGATGACGACCCCCTGGGAGATGCGGCCCTCGACCATGGAGCGCCCCAGCGTCCCGGCGTTGTAGTTGACGAAGCCGGAGTGCATGACCGTGGTGCCCTCTGACAGGTAGGCGCCCAGGCGCACGTTCGCGCCGTTGCCGATGCGCACCCCCGAGGGCAGCACGTAGTCGGTCATGCGGGGGAACTTGTCCACCGAGTGCACCTGGACGGGGCGCCCTACGGCGGCGCGCAGGCGCATGCGGGTGTTCTCGAAGTCCTCGGCACGGCAGGGGCCGGCGGAGGTCCACACCACGTTGGGAAGGCGGGAGAAGATCCCGTCCAGATTGACGGTGTTGGGCTTGACCAGGCGGTGGGACAGTGTGTGCAGGCGCAGGTAAGCGCCGGCCACGGTCTGGGGGGCGTCGTCGAGGTCGGCCCAGGTGCGCACCACGGTGGTATGCACGCCGCGGGCCTCATCGCGCCGCTCCATGGCGCTCAGGGAGGCCAAGAGGTCGGCGTGCCCCTCCTCGGGCTCGTCGCCGAGAACCGGTCGGGGGTACCACACGTCGAGGGTGTTGCCGTCGTCGGTCACGGTCGCCAGGCCGAGACCCCATGCGCTGCGAGTCGTCATGGGAACACCCTACGGTCCCCGGTGGCTGACCGTCGCCGGTGGGCGTGCGAGAATCACCGCATGGCGCGCACGACGATCCACCTCATGCGGCACGGCGAGGTGCACAACCCAGGCGGCATCCTCTACGGCCGTCTGCCCGGGTACCACCTGTCCACCCTGGGGCACCAGATGGCCCAGCAGGTCGCCGACGTCCTGTCCGCCTCCGGGCACGACATCACCCGGGTCATCACCTCACCCCTGGAGCGGGCCCGGGAGACCGGCGCCCCCACCGCCGCCGCCTTCGGCCTGGCGCCGACAACGGATCCCCGACTCATCGAGGCCGGCAACTCCTTCGAGGGCGTGGCCGTCAACCGCAACCGCTGGATCCTGGCCCACCCCACCTACTGGTCCAGCTACGTCAACCCGCTGCGCCCCTCCTGGGGCGAGCCCTACCGGGAGATCGTCGAGCGCATGCGCGGCGCCGTCGTCTCCGCGCTCGACCTCGCCGAGGGCCACGAGGCGCTCCTCGTCTCCCACCAGCTGCCCGTCTGGTCGCTGCGCCTCTTCCTGGAGGGCCGCCCCCTGGCCCACGACCCGCGCCGCCGCCAGTGCGCCCTGGCCTCCCTGACCTCCCTGACCTTCGAGGACCGCACCCTGGTGGGGCTGGCCTACTGGGAGCCGGCCGGTGACCTGCTGCGCCAGGCCCGCGACATGGTGCCCGGCACCTCCTCCGCGCAGACCGCGGGCAGTGTCAGCCCCGGCAGCCCAGGTAGTTCTGCCAGCCCTGTCAGTCCCGCCGGGCACGCCGAGGCGGCCCGGTGACCCAGCAGCCGCCCTCGCGCCCGCTCGGCGGCGAGGTCGTGCGCACCGGCCCGCCCGGCGAGGTCAGCCGCCCCGGCCGCGCCCGCCCCGCCCCGCGCCGCCCCTGGACCGGACAGGACTTCGTGTGGTGGCACACCGCCGCCGTCCTGACCGCCACCCGCCAGGGCCGCCGCCCCAACCCGGTCTCACCGACCATCGACCCCGTGCGCCCCGCCCTGGGATCCGGGGAGGTCATGCTGGCCACCTGCGACGCCGAGCTGCTCATGTGGCGGCGCGGGGACGCCACCTACAACCCCTCCCGGGGCTTCTTCCTGGCGGGCGGCCCCGTCGGCCTGGCCCTGACGGCCGCCTTCTTCGGTGGACAGGCCTACCTCAACCACCGACGGCGCCGCGCCGCCGAGGCCGACGCCGTCGAGAAATGGCGCCACCTGGCCGGCGCCCGCCTGACCGTGTCCACCCACGGCATCTACCTGGGCACGGGGGAGGGCGTCATGCCCATCTCCTACGCCGACATCCAGGAGGTCCAGCTCACCGCCACCGGTGAGATCGTCATCGCCGCCGCCAACGCCTCCGGATCGGTGCGCCTGAAGATCCGGGCCCAGTGGGCCGAGCTCGTCCTCATCCTGTGGTCGGTGCGCTACATGCCCGAGCACCCCCAGCTCATCGGGCGCACCTGGATCCCCGGCGACTGGCTCATCCACGCCGCCGCCCACGGCTACGACGTCGACACCACCCCCTGGCCCCAGGCACGCCCCGCCCTACCCTGAGGCCGGAGCGCCGAGACCGGGCCGGCGCGCACCCGGTGAGTGCTGGTCAGTGTGAGTCGGTCCCGGAGCGGTCGGTCCCGCCGGCCTCAGGATTCTCGTCAGCTCCGTCATTGCTGTCGTCGGGAGCGCCGGTGGGCTCTTGCGGGTGGTGCTTGCGACGACGGATGTCCTGCTCCAGGTCCCTGAGGAACTCCGGGTCGTCGTCGGGCGCCATGGGCCGAGGACGCTGCGGGCGACGGAAGGTCGTGCCCTCCTTGGAGGACCACACGGTGGGCTCGACGTAGCCGCCGCGCTCCTCAGCGGCCTTGACCCGCGAGAAGATGATCCAGGCGATCGGGCCGATGGTCGGGAACAGCACGACCAGGGTGATCCACAGGTACTTCGGCATCCGCGCCGGCATGCTCTCATCCGGCGTGCGTGCGCAGTCCAACAGGGCGTACAGCGTCAGAGCGAACACCAGGACGATGAGGACGATACGCATGGTCCAACCCTAACCGAGCCGGAGAGCCCCGCAGACCCCTCACCTGCCCGAACCCTCTCGGCGCCCCCGCCTCATCCCCAGTCGGCCCGGGCCGTGGCACGATCGTGGGGTGCCCGCCCCGCCCGCCCTCCGCCTCCTGACCGGCGGAACCGCCCCCGACGACGTCGCCGCCCTGCGCACCGCCCTCGCCGAGCGTCTGGCCCTGCGCGGCCTGCTCACCAGCGCCGATGGCCGCCCCGCCCCCGCCGCCGAGGACGGGGAGGACCGGGCGGTCTCGCCGCTGCCGCTGCTCGTCCCCATTGCCCCCGGGGAGGACGAGGGGCAGGTCCGGTCCGACCTGGCCCGTCGCATCACCCGCGTCCCGGCACGCACAGACCTCATCCTGCGCACGTCGGGCTCCACCACCGGTACCGGCCGACTCATCGCCATGAGCGCCGCCGCCCTCATGGCCTCCGCCCGGGCCACCCACGCGCGCCTTGGCGGCCCGGGAACCTGGCTCCTGCCCCTGCCGGCCCACCACGTCGCCGGCCTGCAGATCCTCATCCGCTCCCTGGAGGCCGGAACCGAGCCCGTCGTGGTCGACACGAGCTCAGGATTCAGCCCCACGGCGCTCGCGGAGGCCCTGAGCTCGGCGCGTCGGTCCACCGGGGCGGCCGCCTCCCGGCTCTACGTCTCCCTGGTCCCCACCCAACTGGTGCGCGTCCTGCAGGACCCGCAGGCCCGCCCGGCCCTGGCAGGAGCCGACGCCGTCCTCCTGGGCGGCGCCGCTGCCGACCCCGCGCTCCTGGACCGGGCCCGCGGGGCGGGCGTCACCGTGGTCACCACCTACGGCATGAGCGAGACCGGCGGGGGCTGCGTCTACAACGGCCACCCCCTGGAGGGGGTCGAGATCACCATCCAGGCCCCCGACGCCGCCGGCGCTGGCCGCATCCTCATCTCCGGTCCCGTCCTGGCCGAGGACTACCTCGACACCCCCGGCCACAGCCCCGCAGGCAGTCCCAACGCCGGCGAGGGCTTCCACCGCAACGGCACCAGGCGAGTCCTGGCCACCTCCGACCGCGGCCGGCTGCACCCCGACGGGCGCCTGGAGGTCCTGGGCCGCCTGGACGACGTCATTATCACCGGGGGCGTCAAGGTCGAGCCCCGCCACGTGGAGGAGGCCCTCACCTGTATCGACGGCGTGGCCGAGGCCTGCGTCGTCGGCCTGTCCGACGAGCAGTGGGGAAGTGCCGTCGCCGCCGCCGTCGTGCTTGAACCGGACCGGCAGCCGGGCGGCCTGAAGCAGCTGGACGGCGCCGCCCTGCGCGAGGCCGCCCGTGCCCGGCTGGACGGCGCTCACGCCCCCAAACGGGTCCTCATCCTGGAGGCCCTGCCGTTGCGCCCCAGCGGGAAGGTCGACCGACGCGAGGTCGCCCGGCTCCTCGCCGCGACCACGACGGATGTGACCTCGGAGCTTTCTACACCAGAGCCCTGATCTCCGCCTCACTCGGGCAGGTGGCCGGGCCGAAGTGCGTCGTGGTCAAGGCTCCGGCCACATTCGCCCAGCGCAGCGCCGTCGTCAGGTCGACGCCCCGGGCCAGGGCCGCGGCCAGGACACCGGAGTGCGCGTCACCGGCCCCGTTGGTGTCCACCGGCGTCACCGGGATGCTTGGGGTATGACGCGCCGCGCCGCCGTCGGAGAACCAGGAGCCCTGCTCCCCGGCCCGCACCAGCACGGTTCCGAGCCGCCCCGATAGCGCCTCGCAGACGCCGGCGTGGTCACCGGCCTCCACCCGCAGCTCCAGGCGGTCTGCGAGCAGCCCGGCCTCACGCTCATTGAGCGACCAGACGGGCCCCAGCGCACCGAGGTGCTCCAGCGAGCTCATGGGGACCGAACCAACCATGGGGGAGACGTCGAACAGCGCCGTGCACCCCGCTCGGGCCTCGGTCAGTCTCCCGGCCAACCGCTCCAGCGCCACCCTGGAGGCCTCATCAGCCAGGGAGTAGCCGGAGAGGTAGACGACGTCGTCGCCACTCACCTCCAGGTGGTCGAAGGCATCCACCGGACCACGAGTCTCGGCCCCGCAGGTGGAGATGAAGGTGCGCTCGGCCCTCGCATCGGTCATGGCCACGCAGTAGCCCTGGTCGCCGGCTGCGACCGGGCCGACATGATCCACCCCGATCTCCTCCAGGGCCCGCCGGGCCGCCTCGGCGAAGGGCCCCTCGCCCAGCGGCCCCGCATACAGGGTCTCGACACCCATCCGGCGGGCGGCGGCCAGCACGTTGAAGCCACCACCGACCGCCATGGAGGACTCGTCGGCGAACACGTCACCGCCGGGCTCGGGAATCGCCTCGATGCGCAAAGTCAGGTCAATGACGACCTGGCCGGTGTGAATGACCCGACCCATCATGGCCGCCTCTGCTCCGGAGCGTCTTGCTGACAGCGCCCGCCGCCGCGAAGCGCCAGAAGCGCATCACAGACCGGCTCGAGCCGCAGGCCGGAGCGCTCCAGCACTCGATCGACCAGCTCAACAGGAAGAAGATGGGGCGCGTTCGCCCCCAGGACCGCACCGGCCATCGCGGCAATGGTGTCAGTATCTCCCCCGAGCCCAGCGGCGAAGCACAGTCCCTCCAGGGGCCGCTGCGCGAACTCCCGCACGATCACCAGCGCGCAGGGGACCGACTCGGCCGACTCCACCGAGGTTCCGACGTAGGTGCGCAGATGCTCGGCCAGGGCCTCCCCGTGCAGGCCGCGACTCGTCTCCAGGGCCAGCCGGGTGCGGGCGGCAACGGAGGCCTTCTCCGTCCAATGGCCAGCCTCGGGGTGGGCGGCCACGAAGTCCAACGCCGCCCCCAACGCACCCGCCGCGTCGACGCCGTCGATGGCCGCGCTGACCGCTGCGGCGAGGAGACCTGCGGCCTCGAAGCCCTGCCGGGTGTCGTGGGTGACCAGGCAGGAGGCCTGAACGGCCCGGGCCAGCGCGTCGCCGTGGGCATTCACGGAGAAGACGATGCCCACCGGGGCCACCCGCATCGCGGCGCCGTTGGTGGTGCCCTGTCTGCCGGTGCAGTGCGGGTCTGCCCCGGCGCGCACCCGCTCCAGAGCGAGCTTGGTGGAGGGTCCCAGCAGGTCCAGGGACCCACGGGCGCGCATATCGTCCTCCCAGCGCAGGAGGGCATCGGCGAGCTGGTGGGGGTCGATGCGGCCGCCACCGTCGATGAGGAGACCGGCCAGGATGAGAGCCTGCTCGGTGTCATCCGTGACGGTGCCGGCAGGTACTGAGGGGGCGATGGGCTGCTCGGCGACGGCGTCTCTCAGCCCGGTGATCTCGCCGTAGCACCGGCGGATCTGTGCCGGGCTCATCGACTGGGTGGGCATCCCCAGTGCGTCGCCCAGGGCCAGCCCGGTCAGCGCTCCCAGGGCGCGTTCGCGTGCCGGGGGCTCAGCCGCCACGGGCCCAGGCATGGGTGAAGGAGTGCGAGGGCGGGGATCGGGCTGTCTCACGGAGGTCCTTCTGGCGATCGCGGTGCCGGTTGCCTCACCGGCCGAGGTGTGTCTCAGGCACTCGCACCGGTGAGGGCCACGGCGCTGGTAGGGTCACTGCCGCCTACCCTAGAGGACTGCGAGAGAATCGGAGGAAGCCGTGAGCGGCGAGAACGGCGAACACGCGCAGGACAGCGGCCCCCGCGCCACCAGCTGGGGGGAGGTGGTGCGACTGCGCACCCTGCCGGCCGCCGTCGCCCCCGTCATCCTGGGCGCCGGGGCAGCCGCCGCGATGGGGGAGCTCTCAGTGCTGCGGAGCCTGCTGGCCGCGGGCGTGGCCCTGGCGCTGCAGATCGGCTGCAACCTGGCCAATGACTACTCCGACGGCGTGCGAGGCACCGACGACGATCGCACCGGGCCGCCGCGACTGACCGCCTCCGGGCAGGTCGCCCCCCGCACCGTCAAGCTCGCCGCCTTCGGCTGCTTCGGGATCGGAGCCCTCCTGGGCCTGGCACTCGTGGTCCTCAGCGGCCAGTGGTGGCTGCTCGCCGTCGGCGCCGCAGCGATCGCGGCCGCCTGGTTCTACACCGGAGGCTCCCACCCCTACGGCTACGCCGGCCTGGGGGAGGTCTTCGTCTTCGTCTTCTTCGGCCTGGTGGCCACGGTGGGCACCACCTACGTCCAGGCCGGCACGGTCCCGGGGTGGCTGTGGCCCTCGGCCTGCGGGATCGGACTGCTCGCCTGCTCCCTGCTCATGGTCAACAACCTGCGCGACATCGACACCGATCCCGCCCACGGCAAGATGACCCTGGCGGTCCGCCTGGGGGAGACGGGTGCCCGGCACGCCTTCTCCCTCATGCTTCACGTGCCTCTGCTGCTGGGGGCCGTCGCCCTGGTGTGGGCGCGCGAGACCGGATCGGCCAGCCCCGTCGACGGCGGCGGGCACATCAGCCCGCTGCTGACCCTGGTCATCGCGCTGGCGGCGCCGCTCCTGCTCCTGCCACTGGTGCGGCGGGCCACCGCGCCGGTGCGCTCCGGCGCCCGGGGGCGCGATCTTATTGCCTCCCTGCGTGACGCCGGCCTGCTGGAGCTGGTCTACGGCGTCGTCTTCGCCGCCGCCACCGTCATCATCACCCTGTGAGCCCGGGGCGGGGCGGACGTGGACCACACGAGTCGAGACCTCGAGCGGTCAACGAAGTACATCGAGTGGGTACCCGTTCCGGCGCGCTGGATCGAGCGACGCTTCCTCGTCTTCACCGCGCTGCGCAACCCGGGATACATCCTCCTCCATCTCTTCTTGTTCCCGTTCCTGACCATGACCGCAGGATTCGCCGCCGAATTTCTTCTGGCGGCTACGGGGGCGTCCAACCAGACCATGACGGGCGCCTATGTCCTCGGTGGCCTGGTCGTGGCCGCTTTCATCGCCTACCGACTGCTGAGCTTCACCGTGTTCAACGCCTCGGGCGTGCACATCTTCCGGTTCATCGGATGCTGGTGGTGGCAGACCGACATCCCCTGGGTGGCCTTTCGTGAGACGGCGCGTGTGAACCTTGACATGGGGCTCCGCACGAGCAGCGGCTTGACTCCTCCCGATACGCACAACCTGGCGCTGCATCTGACGACCATGGAGGAGTGGGCCGGGTTCGTCGAGGCCGGGGTGGGTCAGGGCGATCGCTCTGTTCCGGTGGCGGGCCTCCCGCGGAGGGACCGTCTGGCGCTGGCCGAGGCCTTCGAAGCGCAGCACTACTCCTGGCCGCTGGACGACGCATCGACGATCGTTCCAGGATTCGTGCGCCAGTCTCACCCCGATGGGCGGCGTCAGGAGGCTCAGGAGCGCATCGCCCGCGACTGGCGCGCCCTCATCGAGTGGGCGGAGCAGAAGCAGTACCTGCCCAGGCGGCTCTACCCCTTCGAGTCCTACCCGGGCTTTCTTCCCTGGTAGATCGGACCTCACGACCCACGGGACCTGCGTATGGAGCCGGCGACCTCCCCGTGACATGCACCGCATGAGGGTCGGGATCCACTGGTCGGGGGTTGTGTGTACTGCACGAAGGTCCCGCCTACCTGCAGTACACCCGACCCTCCTCCAGTAGCCCCCGACCCTCGTGGAGTACTGGCGGACGCCGACCGCCGCACCGATGAGAGACGAGCCAGACCTTGAGGGCTCAGCGGGCCGGTTCGGCGTCGAGCGGAACCCACGGGTCGGGCTGGTGGGTGATGCGGTTGCGCACGTCCCGACGCACGAGCTCAATCGACCACAACCAGATGACGTGCCCCAGCGCCTCGGAGAAGTGCTCCGCCCAGGTCTGCCCACCGGCGACCCACGGGAAGAGTGAGAGACCGGGCCGGTGGACGGCTTGCAGATCGAACGGTGTCTTAGTCGTCCGTTGTCCACCGGCCCGGCCTCCCGGAAGCCTGGCACGGGAAGCGGCCGGGCCGCAACGTCGTCATGATCCCCTCGCTCGCCCCGTTGCGCCGTGGTTCGGCCGACGTCGAACCGTGGAGAAAAGCCGGCGAGGGCCTCGCCGCAGCCATTGCTGCCACGAGGCCCTCGCCAGACGGATAACGCAGGTCTACCGGCTCAGTTGCCGCCGCCCTGCTGGGTACCGGCGCTGCTATCCGCACCGCCCTGCTGCTGGCCGCCAGGCTGCTGCTGGCCCTCGCCACCCTGCTGCTGACCGGGCTGCTGACCGCCGGGCTGGTTGTCGCCCTGAATGGAGCCACCCTGCTGCTGACCACCCTGCTGGGTGTCACCGCCGGGCTGCTGGCCTCCCTGCTGGGTGCCTGCGCTGCTGTCCGCACCGCCCTGCTGACCGGGCTGCTGACCACCCTGCTGGGTGTCACCGCCCTGCTTCTGACCCTGGGGGATGGTGGGCTGGGCGCTTCCGCCGGTGGCGCCACCGGTGGCTTTGCTGTCAGCGCTGGGCGTGGCAGCACCGCCGTCGCTGGTCTTGCCCGCGGTCTGGTTGGTGGCCGGAGTGGTCGAGTCGCTCGAACCGGAGCCCGAGCAGGCCGCCAGACCGAGGCCGGCGGTGACGATGAGGAGCGAGGTGGCGAGGGTCTTGGCACGTGTAGCGGTGAATCGCATGAGATCTCCTATGCGGTTGCTGGTGCAGTGTCAGTGCGGGATGGCCCGCTCTTGCGGATCCGGAGACGCCGTCGTCCATGGAGCTCGAGAAAGAACCCGACGACGCCCGTCATGAGTGATGATCGTCATAGACGGCTATGCGGTTGTTCGGCAATCCCCGTTGCCGATGGCTCCGAACCTCTTTCGAGACTAGCAACAAGAAACTGACCGAAAGGGTGAAGTATCGTGACAACCGTCTCGAGTCTGGTGGTCATCGGGCTGCTGGGAGGGCTCATCACGGGTATCTCCCCGTGCGTTCTTCCCGTGCTCCCCGTCATCCTCCTCTCCGCAGGAGCACAGGGCGCACGCGGCGATGGCGGCGATGACAAGGGGGCCGACGGCGGCTTCGCCTCCCGCTTCCACCCCTACCTCGTGGTAACCGGCCTTGTGGTCAGTTTCACGGTCTTCACGCTCCTCGGATCGACCGTGCTGAGCCTGCTCCACCTGCCGCAGGACCTCATCCGCTGGGTCGGCATCGTCATGCTCGCCCTGATCGGCCTGGGCATGATGGTCCCGAAGGTCATGGAGATCCTCGAGCGCCCCTTCGCGCGCTTCCAGCGCTTCGGCGGCTCGAAGAACCCCTCCAACGGCTTCCTTCTGGGCCTGGTCCTGGGCGCTGCGTACGTGCCCTGCGCGGGCCCGGTCCTGGCGGCCGTCGCCGTCGCGGGAGCCACCGGGAGGATTGGCGCCGACACCGTCGCCCTGGCCGTGTCCTTCGCCGTCGGCACAGCGATCCCGCTGCTGGCCTTCGCCCTGGCCGGACGCGGTATCACGGAGAGGATTCAGGCCTTCCGCACCCGCCAGCGCGCCATCCGCGTCACCGCCGGCGTCGTCATGCTCGGGCTGGCCGTGGCCCTGGTCCTGGACGCCCCGGCCGCTCTCCAGCGCCGCCTGCCCGACTACACCGCCTCCCTTCAGGCCCGCACCGACGACCTTCTCCACGGTGACTCCTCTTCCGGCCCCTGCCGCCCCGGAGCCGCCACTCTCGGTGACTGCGGCCCCCTCCCTGCCATCGACGGCGCAGTGGCCTGGATCAACACGCCCGGCGACCAGCCCCTGACCCAGCAGAGCCGCGCAGGCAAGGTCACCCTGGTCGACTTCTTCGCCTACTCGTGCATCAACTGCCAGCGCTCGGTCCCCGGCATCGAGAAGCTCTACGAGACCTATGCGGCCTCCGGCCTGCAGGTGATCGGCGTCCACTCCCCGGAGTACGCCTTCGAGAAGGAAGTGGACAACGTGCGTGGCGGCGTCAAGCACCTCGGCATCACCTACCCCGTGGCCGTCGACTCCAACCTGACCACCTGGACCAACTTCGACAACCACTACTGGCCCGCCCACTACCTGGCCGATGCCCAGGGCAACGTCCGCCAGACCCATGTCGGAGAAGGTGGGGAGGCGGCCACGGAGAAGCTCGTCCGCGAGCTGCTCATGCAGGCCAACCCGAAGGTGACCCTCCCCGCCCCCGTCTTCTCCGAGGCGAAGGACGACGCCGGCACGAACAGCCCCCGCACCCCCGAGACCTACCTGGGCTCGGATCGGGCCTCCGGCTTCGTCCAGGGAACCCTCGACAAGGGACAGCACACCTTCTCCTTCCCCTCCCGGCTCCAGGCCGACACCTTCGCCCTGGACGGCACGTGGACAGTGGAGCCGCAGTCCATCACCCCGACCGAGGGCAAGGGCCGCCTGCGCCTGTCCTACCGCGGTAAGCAGGTCAACCTCGTCGTCTCCGGCGAGGGGGACCTGACCTGGACGGTCAACGGGAAGACCCGCACCACCCACGTCTCCGGCGTGCCCAACGGGATGGAGCTGGTCCACAGCGAGGAGGTGGGATCGGGCGAGCTCGAGCTGGAGGCCTCGCCCGGACTGCAGCTCTACTCCTTCACCTTCGGGTGACCCGGCAGTGAGAGCGGACATGACTCAGGAGACGGTGCGATGAGCCTGGCGACGCTGGAGGCCCGGACCGGGACGCGCACCGTCTCCACCCGCGGTCTGGCCTACCATTCCCCTGTGATACGCAGCAGCTGCGCCGGCTCGGAGGGAGAATGGATCGCGCAGGTGGCCGACGGTGACACCGACGCCTTCGCCCGCCTCTACGACGCCTGGTCCTCTCGGCTGTTCGCGCTGATCCTCCAGATCGTCGTCGACCGCGCCCAGAGCGAGGAGGTCCTCCAGGAGGTCTTCCTCGAGGTGTGGCGCACGGCCGGCTCCTACTCCCCGTCGCGGGGCAGCGTCCGGGCCTGGCTGGTGACCATGGCCAGGCGCCGGGCCATCGACCGGGTCCGCTCCTCCCAGTCGTCCCGGGAGCGGGAGAGCCGCTGGCGTGACTACATGCCCGACGTCGACCAGACGGTTCAGCAGGTCGAGGACAGACTCGTGGGCGAACAGGTGCACCGGGCGCTCGAGGCGGTGGGGGAGCCCTACCGCTCCACCATTGAGCTCGCCTACTTCACAGGTCTGACCCACCGCGAGATCGCCCGCCGCACGGGCACGCCGCTGGGAACGGTCAAAACCCGCATCAGGGACGGAATGGCACGGTTACGACGAGAGCTGGGGGTGCAGTCATGAGCGACCGCGACGACACTCACGAGGACGCCATCAACGGCGAGGCCGATGCGCAGGGCACCAAGGGTCTCGACGGGGCGCAGAGTGGAGACGATCTCGAGCGCTTCGACGACGAGCTCGACTCGGAGACGGCCGCCCTGCTGGGCGCCTCGCTACGGCCCGTGGACCCGCCGACAGCGATCCGCGCCTCCCTTCTGGAGACCATTGCGCGCGAGCTTCAGACGGAACGCGCAGACCAGGCCGACCACACCGCGGAGGAGGAAGCCGGCGACCGCGACGCTGTCGGCGGCAGTAACAGTGGCAGTGGCAGTGACCGCGACAGTAACGGCGACGGTGATGGCGACTCGGTGGACTCTGAGGTCCTCAGTCTCGATGCGCACCGCCGGCGCCGCGCGGCCTGGCGCACCGGCCTGCTGCGGGCGGCCGCGGCCGTGGTCCTGGTCGGTGTCGGCATCGGTGTGGGGCGCTGGAGCGTGCGGGGCGCGGTCGATGAGGCCATGGACTCCATGGCGAGCTCTATGGCGTCGACCCAGCACTACGCCCACCTCAACCAGGCCCAGGACGTCCAGCGGGTCACCGACACGATGCCCGACGGGCACGTCGCGACCCTCACCTGGTCCCGGGACATGAGCATGACCGCGCTGACCCTCCCGGCCGCCATGAAGGAGTCCGCCAGTGGGCGCAGCCTCCAGGTCTGGCTCAAAGAGGGGGAGACGACCACCTCACTGGGCGTCTACGACCCCCGTGACGGGGCCGGCTTCTCCTTCCTCGACGTCATGCCCAAGCCCGGCCAGCAGATCGTCATCACCGTGGAGCCGGCCGGAGGGTCGGCCCAGCCGACGACGCCGCCCCTGGTCACCCTGCGAGTGAGTGAGGACGCCGGCCGGTCCGGCGCCGCCACCGGTTCGCCGAGCCCTGCGTCCTCGGCCGGTCCCACTGGAGACTCCGCCTAGCGGTGGACCGGGGTGGGGCGCGGTGAGTCGGGATGACGTGAGCACCTGAATCGTGATGTATGTAACAGTAAAGTCACTCTCGAGACACTGAGCCCAATGCTGACGGACGTCAGTACCTCTCGGGTGATTCCCCGTCATTCCGCGGTTTCCTGAGGCTGGGCGGATGTGGTCGGCGACGAGGGCGGTCATCGCCGCGATGAGCGGACAACAATGCGCACTTCTATTTCCGACTCCGGCGGGAATCAGCGGAGAATCTCGAAGGTGCGATCTCCATTGAGATCGTTTTCTTCATCTCGATACTCGCCACAATTCTCACCACAATTCTCACCACAATTCTGAATGCCCTCGATACATTGCGCCTGGCCCCTCATATGCGGTCGCGATGACGGCTCCGGGTCAGAAGTAGTACGGGAAGGGCGACCAGTCGGGAGTACGGCGCTGTAGGAATGCGTCGCGCCCCTCCACGGCCTCGTCGGTCATATAGGCCAGGCGTGTGGCCTCACCGGCGAAGACCTGCTGGCCGGCCAGGCCGTCGTCGGCCAGGTTGAAGGCGAGCTTGAGCATGCGGATGGCCTGTGGGGACTTGCCGGCCACGGTGGCCGCGTACTCCAGGGCCCGTTCCTCGAGCTCGGCGTGGGGGACCGCCTCATTGACGACGCCCCAGCGCTCGGCGGTGACGGCGTCGTAGGTGCGGGCCAGGAAGAAGATCTCGCGGGCCCGCTTGTCCCCGACCTGCCGGGCCAGGAGCGCGGAGCCGTAGCCGGCGTCGAAGCTGCCGACATCGGCGTCAGTCTGCTTGAACCGGGCGTGCTCGATCGAGGCCAGCGACAGGTCGCACACGACGTTGAGGCTGTGACCGCCGCCGGCGGCCCAGCCCGGGACGGCGGCGATGACGGCCTTGGGCATGGTGCGGATGAGGCGCTGAACCTCCAGGATGTGGAGCCGGCCGGCCCGTGCGGTGTCGAGGCGGGCCTGGGCGGCTGCCACGTCGGCCTCGTGGCTGTAGGCGCGGTCCTCGGGCTCGCCGGCGGCCGTTGGGGACTGTGGTGCGGCCTCCCGCTCGTAGCGGTAGCCGTCCCGGCCGCGGATGCGCTGGTCGCCGCCGGAGGAGAAGGCCCAGCCGCCGTCGCGCGGCGAGGGGCCGTTGCCGGTGAGGATGACGGCGCCGACGTCGCCGCTCATGCGCGCGTGGTCCAGGACCCGGTAGAGCTCATCGACGGTGCGGGGGCGGAAGGCGTTACGGACCTCGGGCCGGTTGAAGGCCACCCGGACCACCGGCAGGTCCCGGAGCCAGGTGCCGTGCTCGTTTCGAACGCAGCCCCTGTGGTAGGTGATGTCCGTCAGGGCCTGCGCCTGCTGCTGGGAGGGCTCCGTGCCGGCTTCGGCGTGGGGAAAACCGGACACCTCCCGCCAGCGGTCGGGGGAGAAGATCTCTGAGACTCGGCGCGGCAGCGGGTGGGCGGTGGTGGCGTTCATGGCCTCAGCGTAGGGCCGGCGAGGCTCGTCCCGCTCCAGGGTGCCGGAAGCAGTCGCCGTCGCCCTTAGTTCCCCAGGGCTGCGGCGATGAGTTCGGTGCGCGAGGTGTGGCCGAGGCGGTGGAGGACCTCGGAGACGTAGATGCGCACGGTGTTCTCAGAGATGCCGAGCTTGCGGGCGATGCGCCGGTTGGTCAGCCCCTCCAGGAGACAGGTGTAGATGTCTCTCAGACGGGGTGGCAGCTCGTTGACCAGCTCCTGGATGCGGGCCTCCGCAGTGGCGCGCTTCTGCTCGGACTGGTAGGCGCTGACGAGCATCTTCGTGGGGCGCGAGGACATGACGGGCTCGCCGCGGCTGGCGCGCAGCAGCGCCGCAGCGACGTTCTCGGTGCTCTCGTCCTTGGTGATGAAGCCGTTGACGCCCTCGGCCAGGGCCTCGGCGAGCATCTCGTCACGACTGAAGACGGTGAACATGACAATGGGCATCCGGGGGAAGCGCTCATAGATCGCTCTCGCGGTCTGAGCGCCATCCATATCCGGCATGTCGCTGTCCAACAGGACGACGTCAATGGGCTGCTGCCCGGTCATGAGCAGGCTGATGGCCTGCCGTCCGCCGGAGGCGGCGGCGACGACGGTAATGGCCCGCTGCGAGTCGAGCTGTTCGGCGAAAGTGGTGCGAATGAGCGGGTCGTCATCAACGATGAGGACTCGCAGGGAACGCAAGGTGTGGCTAGGCATAAGCGGCTCCGTCCGGTGACGACATGAGGGATATCGCATTAGTGGTTGGTGTGGCGATCTCGTTCCAGGGAAGGCTGGCGAGAACGGTCCAGGAGGCTCCGATCCGGTTTGAGCTCAAAGAGCCTCCGGCATTCTCGAACCGGTCCTGGAGGGCCCATAAACCGTACCCCCCGTGCATCTCCTCAGGCACCTTCTGATCATGCCAGGGTGAGCTGAAGCTGATGAAAAGGGTGTCCTGCTCCTGCTCCACGACGAGGGAGACAAGATCGTGGGGGAAGTTGTACTTGAGGGCATTGAGGGTGTTCTCGCGGATGAAGGCGACTAGCAGCCGGCCGAGTTCGGAGCGATGCAGCGCCGGAATCCTCTCGATACCGTCGAGGTCGGCGTCCAGAACGATCTCGCGCTGCGCCAGCGTGGAGGCGCTGGAGTCGATGATCTCCTGAAGGGTGGGCTCCTCCTTGGGTGGCCCCTGGGAGACGGCGAGGTTGTGGATGAGCAGGCGCAGGTGGGCGAGGGCCTGCTGGGTCCGGTCCTGCAGGTCGAGGATGCGGTCACGGTCATCGCCGTGGGGGAGCCTGATGGAGCGGGAGATGATGAGCATGCGGGTGAGGTCGGCGGCCAGGTCGTCATGGAGGCTGTCGGCGATGTCGCGGCGCAGCTGCTGAATGAGCTCGGCCGCGATCTCCTTGGAACGCTCCGCCTCCCGTTGCATCTCCTCCAGGCGGTCTTTGGTGTTGCGGATCAGGAGCCCGAGGGAGGCGGATAGGGTTCCCCAGAATAATGTCCAGACTGCCACGGGAAGGAAGGGGATTCCTGCAATGAGCTGCGCCAGAAAGAAAACGGAGAGTTGGACAAGAGCGAACTTGGGCTTCCTGACCGCTATGAGATCGGCAACTATTGCGTATACGAGAATCCATGCCCATGATAGCTGTGATGCTGATGCATAGAAGACGATGAGGAGTGTGGTGGAAAAAGTGAATATCCCGAGTCGTCGATCTTTTGCGTAGATATATGGAAAGAATGAGAGTATCTGAAAGATTTCCCCAATAATGATAGAGCTTATATTGGCTCTTAAAGTGAGGTAAGTGTAAGTGTCTAGGAGAATGAGGGAGGCTATAACTGAAATGAAGATAACTCTCCTCAGTCGGGGCAAAAACCTCTGGTGTCGCATCCAGAGTCGTGATAGGAAGCTATCGTTCTGCATGGTCCTTGAGGTGAGTGCTGAGGGTTTATCTCGAGTGCTTGGCGGTGGAAAAATGCTGTCACCCCTAAGGGGTGAGCTTAGGGGTGACAGCGTGTGAAGTTATCAGGAGTACCAGCGGTTCGTCTTCCAGTCGCACCAAGCACTGGGGGGGAAGATGCACCAGTCGGGACGGGGCCGCAGGAAGGCGCTCGCTGAGTCGTCGTGTCGTGCGGGGGTGGTGGCCGGCGCGGCGCTGGCCGGAGCGGCGAAGCCCGCCAGGAGGAGGGCGACAAGGGAGATGCGGACAACAGATTTCATGGAGTGAACTCCTGTCTCAGGGGGTGTTATGAACAATTTATCTTACCATTCCTGTGGTTTGCGCCAACTGCGTTCTTCGCCGTCCCGGTTGATTCTTCGCTCAACAAAACCTGTCGGTGGTGGGCGACGGCGGTGGCGCGGACCTTTCCTCGTGACCGGGCTGAGACGCCCCTGACCTCCGACTACTCTGGGCCCATGACACAGACCGGTGTGACTGCCAGCCGTCCCTTCGTTCCCGTGGCCGAGGGCGGAGGGCGAATCGACTCCGAGACCGGCGCCCTGCGCGAGGTGATTGTCCACCGTCCCGGCGGGGAGATCGCCCGCCTGACCCCCATCAACGCCGACTCCCTGCTCTTCGACGACGCCCTCAACATCCCCCGGGCCCAGGCCGAGCACGACGCCTTCACGGCGATCCTGCGCTCCGAGGGCGTCATCGTCCACGACTTCCGCGAGCTGTTCACCGAGGTCCTGGCCGTCCCCGAGGCCCGCCGGCTGGTCCTGGACGAGGCCGTCGGCCCCGACGTCGTCGGCGTCTCCGCCTCCGAGCTGCTCATCGACTACTTCCAGTCCCTGCCCGACGCCGACCTCGCCGAGGTGCTCCTGGGCGGCATCACCCGCAGCGAGCTGCGCGAGCGCCTCAGCTCTTCCGAGGGGCGCGACCTGTTCTCCTCCACCTACCTGTCCACCCTGGAGGGGCCGTTCGTCGTCACTCCGCTACCCAACCTGCTCTTCACCCGCGACGCGTCGGCCTGGCTCTACGGCGGGGTCTCGGTCAACTCCATGGCCCTGGAGCCGCGCCGTCGTGAGGCCATCGGCTATGAGGCCGTCTACCGCTACCACCCGGCCTTCGGCCCGCGCCTGGCCGAGCTCGCCGGCTGCGATGACCCGGAGGCCCGCCTGTGGCGCGAGGTGGGGCGGGTCTCGGCCGCCTCGACCATCGAGGGCGGCGACTTCCAGATCCTGGGCAACCGGACCCTCGTCATGGGCCTGACCCACCGTTCCACCGCTGCTGGCGTGGAGCGCCTGGCCTCCCAGCTCTTCGCTTCCGGCGTGGCCGACCGGGTCATCGGTGTCCACATGCCCGACGCCGCCTTCTACACTCAGCTCGAGGCCGTCATGCACCTGGACACCCTCATGACGATGGTCAGCCCCGACACCTATCTGCGCTTCCCCGGCTTCACGGAGGTCACCACTGTGGAGATCGAGCCCGCAGCGGCTGGACGCTCCCTCCAGGTGACGGTCCATGACGGCTCGCAGATGGATGCGGTCCTCGCCCGCGCCGCCGGCATCGACTCCTTCCGCGTCATCAGCCCCGGCGCCTCCGACGAGGCAGAGGCCCTGCGCGAGCTCGCCCGGGACTCCTGCAACGTCGTGGCCCTGGCCCCCGGGCGCGTCATCGGCTACGCCCACAACCAGCGCGCCAACGACGCCCTGCGCAAGGCCGGCATCGAGGTCGTCGAGACCCCCGGTGTCGAGCTCGTGCGTGGCCGCGGCGGCTCGCACTGCATGACCTGCCCCGTCACCCGCGACGCGGTGTGAGTCCGGCCGGTCAGGGCGCTCAGGACAGCCGGCAGGCCCCCGGGCCCGGCCTGGTGACGATCACCGCGGCCTGCTCGGCGCCCGGCTCGCGGTCCCGGTAGGCCCCGATCCACTGCGCGGCGAAGGTCTCGGCGTCGTCGGCCCGCACCAGGGCGTACACCGACCCGCCCCACCCGGCGCCGAAGGAGGAGGCGCCGATGGCGCCCGCCTGGCGGGCCAGTGACACCATGAGCCGGGTCTGCGGCACCTGGTTGCCCAGGCCGCGGTCGGCCAGCTCCTGGGAGCGCCGGAGGACCTCACCTACGTCCGGGTCGGCCGCGGCGATCATCCGGGCACCGGCGGGAACCAGGACGAGGGACTCGGTGAGGAACTGCTCGATGCGCCGCCTCTCGTAGCCGGGCTCGCACAGCCCCAGCAGTTCCTTCAGGGCCGGGTCGCTGGCCGCCTGCTCGCCGGTGGCCTCCCCGATCAGGTGCCTGACGGCGCCGGCCAGGGAGGCGTCAGTGCGTCCGGTGGTCTCATTCCACCTGGCCAGCACCGCCTGGACGGTGCTCGGCCCGCGGTTGTAGTCCTCCAGGGCCGCGCCGGTCTTGTGGGCCAGCACCCCGCTCACGCCGACGACGAGCGCCCACTGGGTGGGGAAGGAGATGGTCTGATCGATGCGCATCGGGTCGAATCCGGCCAGGAGCAGCCGGTCCTGGGCGCCGCACAGCATGCCGGTGTGGTCCTCGCTCCCGCCGCGGGTGCCCACCCCGCTGGTCCCCGGCAGGTCCCGCCACGCCCGTCCGCCCTCCACGGCGGCGAGGTATCCGGCCAGGGACAGCCGGTCGGGCATCGACTCGACCCACCGGGGATCCTTGTCCCAGCCGTTGAGGGAGGCCAGGGCCAGGGCCGTGGCGCACACCAGTGCGGAGGACGAGCTCATCCCGGAGGCCGGCGGCAGGTCCGAGGAGAGGGTCAGGTGGGCTGCGGCGCCCGCCCCGAAGTTGAGGGTGAGGCGGTCCAGCACGGTCTGAAGGTAGCGGCCCCAGTGGCCCGGCTCCAGGCCCGGGTCCACCCCGGCGCGCAGGGTCACCGGATCGCCGCAGTCCGTGGTGGCGGTCAGGGACCCCAGCGGCCCGGACACGCGGCGCGCCCGTGCCGTGATCGCCCGGTCGACGGCGCCGACCAGGACCGAGCCGCCGGCGTAGTCGGTGTGCTTGCCCAGCACCTCGACGCGCCCGGGCACCCGCCAGGCGGTCTCCTCGGGCGCCTCACTCAACGCCCCGTGCGTTTCCTGACTCACAGCGACACCTCCGTCCCGGACAGGCGGGCCTCGACCTCGGCGATGTCCTCGCGCCGCGACAGGTCCAGGACTCCGCCGGTTGCTGCGAGGACGGAGACCGGACCGGGCAGGGCGCGCACGGCGTCGACGATCTCCAGCTCGCCGCGCGGCGAGGGGGTGATGCGGCGGCAGGCGGTGAAGATCTCCGGGGTGAACCGGAAGGCGTTCATTGACACCGGGGCGTGGGGCCCGGCGGCCCGGACCACCTCCGCTGAGGGCTTCTCCACGATCTCCTCCAGCGCCCCGTTACGGGCGCGCACGAGGGCGAAGGCGGCGATCCGCTCGGCGGGGATGTTGGACTCGGCCACCAGGGCGGCACGTTCGAAACCGGCCAGGGCATTGCCCCGGTGGCGGGCCAGGTCGCGCAGCACCTGACGGGGGTAGTAGTTGTCCCCGTTGACCATGAGGAAGGGCTCCCCGCCCACGGCGGCCTCGGCGGACAGGACGGCGTCGGCCGTCCCCAAGGGGTTGACCTGGACGGCCAGGTCGATCGTGAGCCGGGTGAGCTCCAGGGAGTCGATGTGGCGGCGGAAGTCCTCGTGCTCGGGCCCCACGACCAGGACGGCCCGCTCGATCCCGGCGTCGACCAGGGCCGAGAGGTTGTAGTCGATGAGCCGGTGCTCGCCGATGGGCATGAGGGCCTTGTAGCCGATGGCCGCGGCCGTGGCCTGCTGGGAGGTCAGGCCGGAGCCGGCCGGGCTGCTCGCCCGCATGCGTGTGCCCAGGCCCCTGGCCAGGACGACGGCGACACGGGTGCGCTCCGCCGCGCCGTCCACCGTCTCAGTGATCGCGTCTGTCATGGGTTCCTTCCTCCTGCCCGTCTCAGGCATCCAGGCCGTAGTGGCTCGCGACGGCGGCCGCGGTGGCCCGGGCCTCGTCACCGGTGGGCATCTCGGCGAAGACCCGCAGGAGCGGCTCGGTCCCCGAGAAGCGAATCGTCACCCAGCCGCCGCAGGTGAAGTAGACCTTGCAGCCGTCCTCCCACGAGACGCGCTCGATGTCGTGGGTGAAGTCGGGCAGGTCGTGAGCGCCGAAGATGCGCTCCTGAAGCTCAGCACGCCGCTCGGCGGTGAAGCCGTAGGCGTTCTCCACCATGACGAGCTCACCGTACCGGGCCACGATGTCGGCGTAGAGCTCGGAGAGCCGCTTGCCCGAGGCCGCCACCGCCTCCACCAGCAGCGAGCCGGCGTAGACCCCGTCCTTGCCGGGGATGTGACCGCGCACGGTCAGACCCCCGGAGGACTCGCCCCCGATGACGGCCCCGGTCTCGGCCATCTTGGCGCTGATCCACTTGAAGCCCACGGGCACCTCGTAGCAGACCTGCCCGTGGGCGGCCGCGACCCGGTCCAGCAGGTGAGTGGTGGACATGTTGCGCACAGCCGGACCGCTCCACCCCTTGCGGGTCAGCAGGTAGTCGTAGAGCAGGACCAGGACCTGGTTGGGGGTGAGGTAGGCGCCGGTGTCATCGATGATGCCCAGGCGGTCCGCGTCCCCGTCGGTGGCGATGCCCAGGTCCGCACCGGACTCGACGACGGCGTTGCGCAGGGTGGTGACGGTCCCCTCAGTGGGCGAGGGCATGCGGCCCCCGAACAGGGGGTCGTGGCGGTCGTGGATGACGTCCACCTGGCAGCGGGCGGTCAGCAGGATCGTCTGCAGGCTCGTCTCGGAGACCCCGAACATCGGGTCCAGCACGATGTGCATGTGGGCGTGGCGGATGGTCTCGGTGTCGAGCTTGTCGATGATGGCGTCCAGGTACCAGTTGATGGAGCGCTGGATGGTGACCAGCTCGCTGGAGCGGGCCTCATGGGCCTCGACGCTGCGCACGTCCGTGTCCGTCAGGCCCCGCAGAGAGGCGGTGAGCTCGTCGGTGACCGCCTGGTCGGCGTCGCGGCCGCCGGGCAGGAAGATCTTGATGCCGTTGTACAGGGCCGGGTTGTGGGAGGCGGTCACGGCCATCCCGTAGGCGGCCCCCAGGCGGCGCACCGTCCACATGGTGGTGGGGGTCGGGGAGGGACGGTCGATGAGGGTGACCTGGATGCCGTTGCCGACGAGCACCTCAATGGCCCACCAGGCGGCGGTGTCGGACAGGAAGCGCCGGTCGTAGCCGATGACGATGCCCTGTTCGGCCGTGCCCTCCTTCAGGATGCGGTTGGCCAGCCCCTGGGTCAGGAGCCTGACGTTGGCGCGGGTGAACTCATCGCCGATCACGGCTCTCCAGCCGCCGGTGCCGAAGTGGATCATGGGGGTTCCTCTGCGGAGGCGCCGTTGCCCGGAACGGGGCGGCGAGGTGGATAGGGGTGTGGTGAGGGAGGGCGCTGGGGGAGGGGCTCAGCCCTTGACGGCGCCGGCCGCCAGACCGGACTGCCAGAAGCGCTGCAGGCCCAGGAACAGCACGATCAGGGGGATGACGCCCAGGAGAGCGCCCTGGAGGAGCGCCCCGTACTGGGGGTTGAAGTAGGTCGACATGCCGTAGATCCCCAGGGTGACGGGCTTGAGCTCGGCGGAGTTGATGGTCATCAGCGGCAGGAAGAAGTTGTTCCAGGTGGCCACGAAGATGAACAGGAAGATGGTCACCATCGCCGGTGCGAGCAGCCGCAGCACGATGGTGAAGAAGATACGGATCTCGCTGGCCCCGTCGATGCGGGCGGAGTCGATGATCTCGTTGGGCACCGAGGAGTCGGCGTAGACGCGGCCCAGGAAGACCCCGAAGGGGCTGACCGAGCACGGCAGGATGATCGACCAGACGGTGTTGGTCAGGTGCACGGCGTCGAGGACCAGGTACAGCGGGATGGTCAGCAGCGCGATGGGCATGAGCAGGCCGGAGAGGATGACCACCTGGACGGCGCCCCGGCCCGCGAACTCGAACTTCGCCAGGCCGTAGCCGGCGGCCACCGACAGGAGCGTGCCCAGCACCCCGGCGACGCTTGAGTAGAGCAGGGAGTTGAGGATCCAACGCCAGAAGAGCCCCTGGGTCCAGCTCATGAGCGCGCTGTAGTTGGTGGAGAAGCTGTTGCGTCCGGAGAACCACCACCCGGAGGTGGTCAGCAGGTCGGAGTTGGACTTGGTGGAGGAGACGATGAGCCAGTAGACCGGGCCGAGCATGTAGGCCAGGACGATGACCAGGACCGCGATGGTCACGGCCCGTGCGGGCACCGACGGGCGCAGCGAGCGAGGAGTGTCGGTGGGCTTCACTTGTCGATCCTGTTCTGTACGAGGGCGTAGAGGGCGGCCAGGGCTCCGGCCACCAGGGCGATGAGGACGGAGATCGCCGAGGCCGGCCCCGAGCCGGACGGCGAGAGCGCACCGGTCATCGAGTTGTAGGCCATCATCATTGGCGTGTAGTCCAGCCCCATCCACTGGTTCTGGCTGTACAGAACAGTGGGCTCGTTGAACAGCTGCACCGTCCCGATGATGGAGAGCAGGACCGCCAGCAGCGAGGCCGAACGAACCATGGGGATCTTGATGCGCCGGACGATCTGCCACCCGGTGGCCCCGTCGATGCGGGCGGCCTCGTAGAGCTCGCGGGGCACGGACTGCAGGGCCGCCAGGAAGATGAGCATGTTGTAACCGGTGAAGGTCCACGTCGTGATGTTGGCCATCGACCACAGGATGATGCTGCGGCCGAAGAAGTCCACCTTGAGGCCCACCAGTCCCAGCAGCTCATTGATGGGGGAGAAGCTGGGGTTGTACATGTAGAGCCACATGATCGCGGCCACGATCCCGGGGATCGCGTAGGGCAGGAAGAAGCCCAGGCGGAAGACCGTCACCCGCTTGACCAGGAGGGAGTCGAGCACCAGCGCCAGGGCGAGGGCCGCCAGGATCATGACCGGGACCTGGACCACGCCGAACAGCAGGACCCGCCCCAGTCCCTTCCAGAAGGCGGGCTGTCCCGCCGCCTGGACGTAGTTGTCCAGGCCCACGAAGGTGCTCACCTTCTCCCCGCCGCCGTAGAGGTCCGAGCCGGAGGCGACGTCGCGGAAGAAGGACCGGTAGACCGACACCACGATCGGAATGAGGAAGACGACGGCGAACATGGCCAGGAACGGGGCCACGAACCCGATGCCCGCCCGGGCCTCCCTGCGCTTTCGCAGCGAGGTGGTGCGGATGGCGGATGCGCCCGTGGTCGTTGTCGTCGTGCTCATGATGCTCTCACTTCGATCGTGGTGCCGGTGGCTGCCTGTGTCTGCCGGTGGGCTGTGCTCGATCGCCTACTCGGCGACGGGCAGGTTGGCGTCCTTCAGGGAGCTGACCGAGGTCTTCTGGGCCGCCTGGAAGATCTCATCGACCTTGCCGGTCCCCTTCCCGGCCGCCTCGGCGGCCTTGGTCATGGGGTCGGCCAGGGAGGGCCAGGTCGGCATGAAGCCGAACTTGGAGTTCACGGCCGCGTTGGCCTTGGTGAACTCGGCGTAGATGTCCTGGCCTCCGAAGAAGGTGGAGATGGTCTGCGGGGTCTTCACCGGGGCCTTCGCGGTCAGGACCAGTCCCTGGGTGGCCAGGTCATCGACCTGGGTGTTGAACCAGTCGTTGAAGGCCATGGCCCCCTCGGGGTTGGAGCAGCCCTTGAGAACGGCCACGCCCGAGCCGCCGTCGGGACCGGACATGGCCTTGTCACCGAAGGCGGGCAGCTGGGCGACCGCCCAGGACCCGGCATTGGGGGAGTCCTTCATGGTGTCGGCCAGGAGCGCGCCCTCCCAGGCGGCTCCGATGGTGCCGATGAGCTGCTGGTCGACCAGCGCCTTGCCGAAGGAGTCGTCCCAGCGGTTGGCCACGAGGGCCGTCTTGGAGTCCAGGACCCCCTGCCAGAAGGAGGAGACCTTGGCGGTCTCGGGGCTGGAGACGTTGACCTTCCACTTGTCGTTCTCGGCGCTGAACCACTGGGCATTGGCCGCGGCCGCCTGGCCCGCCAGGGTATTGGGGGCCTCGTCGGGCTCGAAGGCCAGGGCGTACTTGCCCTGCTCGGCCGCCTTCTTGGCGACCTCGGCCAACTCGGCGCTCGTCGTGGGCACCTTCAGCCCGAGCTGGTCGAAGGCGGCCTTGTTGTAGAAGTAGACCAGCGGGCCGGAGTCCTGCGGCAGGCCGACAACGGTCTTGCCCACGGTCATCAGCGACATCGACCCCTCGGAGAAGTGCTCCTTGTACTTCTCAGCCTGGGCGGAGACGTCAGTGAGCAGGCCGGAGGTGTAGAGCTTGGGGATCTCGGCGTAGCCGACCTGGGCCAGGCAGGGGCCGGTTCCGGCCTTGACGTCGTTCTCCAGCTTGACGTTCATGTCCGCGGCCTTGCCGTCGAACTTGGTGGCCTCGACCTTCATATCGGGGTGCGCGGCGTTCCAGCGGGCCACGATGTCGTTGACCTTCGTCATCCCCTCGCCGTCGGGCAGGCGGTGCAGGTAGCGGATGACACCGCCGGAGGAGGCCGATCCGGAGGCGCCGGTCGTGGCCGAGCAGCCGGCGGCGAGCATCGCGAAGGCGAGCAGCGAGGCGGCCAGTGCGTGTTTCTTCATGGGAGTTTCCTTCTTCGTCATTGAAAAGGCCCGGCGTCTGCCGGAAGGAGCGGGGGCGCGGCGGGGCGGTGACAGGGAGCTGTCGGCGCTGTTGGTGTTGTGGGCGCGCGCCCGTGAGTGGAGTGTGGATATGGAACGGGGGTGCTCACTGCGAGGCAGCGGTGAGCCACTGGTGCCCTCCTTCCTCCAGACGGACCGTCCGGGGGCCCTGGGGCGTCGGCACCGTCGTGGTGACGGGCTCCAGGGAGTTGTTGATGACGAGGGTGGTGCGCCCATCGGGGTAGGCGGCCACCTCCACCCTGGGGTCGAGGGCCGCCCAGGCGGAGAAGTCCTCCTGGCACCCCGCGGCCCAGAAGATGGCCCGGTGCAGCAGTCGGGAGTTCTGGGCGCTGTAGGGCAGTCCCGTGGCGTAGACCGCCCGGCCCCTCCCCAGCTCGTGGACCGCGAGGCGGACCTGGCCGTCCGCGGCGTCGAGCACCCGGGTGGCGGGACTGGTGACGACGATGTCGGGGGTGCCCTCGCCGTCGTCGAGGCCGCCGGTCAGGTCCCGGGTGATGAAGTGCTCCTGCACCTCGGGCGGACGACGGCGCGTGCTCAGGCCCCAGCCGATCTCCCGGTCGACGCCCAGGACGTCGGCGAGCTGGAAGGTGACCCCGTGGGCGGGGTGGGCGCTGGGAGCCCCGACCCCGATGAGGCCGCCGCCGGCGGCCACGAAGGAGCTGACCTGGGCCACCAGCTCCGCATCCGCCCACTGCTCGCCCCCGGAGAAGGCGGTCCCCTCGGCGCCGGCGCAGATGAGGACCTTGACGTCCGGGGCCAGGCCGGCGCGCACGTCGTCGAAGGACAGGAACTCCACGTCCACCGGCAGGCCCGACAGCGCCTCAAGGACCCCCAGGTAGGTGTAGGTCTGGCGGTACCACAGGGCGTGCGCGACCATATGCGTCATCCAGGAGCGCAGGCGGCCCCAGGAGTTGATGACCGCGACCTTGAAGCCCGGGGTCAGCGGACGCAGCCCCGCGGAGCGCTCGTGGATGGAGCGGAACTCCGCGACGATCTGCTCGACGCGGTCGATGAAATCGGGGTGCTCCACGGCCAGGGACAGGTAGCCGCCGTAGCCGATCCGATCCAGGGGGGAGCGCACGATGGCGCGCCGGGCCTCCAGCCAGCTGCGGTTGGCCTCGGAGACGGGATCGCCGCCCGGGTGGAAGACATCGGGGAAGAAGTACGGCAGGAACCGGCCCTCGGTGTAGCGCACGTGCGGGATGTCGGCGATCATCCGGCAGGTCGCCCCCGATCCGACCGAGCCGACGACGGCGTCCAGGCCGGTGGTGGCGAAGTGCTCGCCGTAGGGCTCGGTGCCGATCCAGTTGTCGCCCAGGAACATCATCGCCTCCTTGCCCTGGGCGTGGACGGCGTCGGTCAGCTGGCGCACCCGGGAGCACACAAAGCGCTGCTGGAAGTCGATCCAGTCGCGGAAGGCGCGGGTGGGAACCCGGAAGGGGGAGTTGTAGTAGCCGGCGTCGACGAAGTCCTCCGCGGTCAGGCGGTAGCCGTACTCCTCCTCGAAGGCCTCCAGGGCGGGGACGCTCACCGAGGCGGAGTAGCCGAACCAGTCGACGAAGCGCTCGGTGGCGTCGGCGCCGTAGACGAGGGTGAAGTGGTAGAAGAAAGTGGTGAAGCGGACCACGTCCACCTCGGGGTGCTCCGTGAGCCAGGCGCTCAGGTGGGCGCGCACGTGGGACCACGTGGCCTCGTGGCGCACGTCGAAGGGCTTCTCCTTGACGCGCATGGGGTCCTCGTCCCAGCCGTTGGTGAGGTAGTTGTACATCTGGGTGGGGTCCCAGGTCTGGATCGCCAGGAAGCTGACGGTGTAGACGTGCCCGGCGAGGGTCTCGTGCACGGTGACCGTGCGCCCGTCGGCCTCGATGCTCCACGCGGTGGCGGGCAGTTCCTGGCCGGTGGTGCGGTCGTGGGCCTGCCACCAGCGCGTCACGTCGCAGCCGGTGTCGGGGCGGACCTGGTCGGCGAACCAGGAGGCCAGCAGGTCGATGCTCACGGGGCCGTCGGCGGTGGCGACGACCCGGTCGGACATGAGGAAGATCCGGGTGGCCTCATCGGGGTGGGCGTCGGCCCAGGCGTTGTCGCCGCGGCCCACGAAGTAGGTGGAGTAGACCTTGGTGGCCAGCTCCGAGACGATGCCGGGCAGCTCGGTGCCGTCGGAGTTCCGCACGGCGTCGGCGCCCAGGCGGGCGATGAGGCGGCGGACCTCCTCATCCATGCCTGTCTGGATCGGCAGGGTGAGGCGTCCCCCCGCCTGAGAGGGGAGCGGCGCCGCGGGCTGGGTCTGGAGAGACATCAGCACTCCTTCGGGCTGAATAGTCTGAACTCCGAACAAACTACAGCATGCGGCGCCCGTCTGCTACTGGCGAGGCGGTCGATATGCCTGGTGGCACCTAGGATGTGGGCCTGAGATCGACCAGGGTGGGGTTGTCGAGCACGGACTCCAGTGCCACGAGGGCGGCTCCATGTGATGAGGCCCACTGCCCCAGGTGGGAGGTCTCCAGTCTCACGGCGGCGCGCTGGTCCAACAGTCGATCCCTCAGGGCGGAGGCGGTGGGGGAGATGAACACGTCGGCGAAGGCGGCCAGGTACCCCGACAGCACGATCACCTCGGGGTTGAGGACGTCCGTGAGGATCGCCAGGGCGCGCGCGAGCGCCCGCTGGGAGAGCTCCAGTCTCCGGGTGAGCTCGGCATCCCCGGCGTCGAAGCGCTGGCGCAGGAGCTCGATGCGCTCATCCAGGGAGGTGGTCTCGTCGCGCACCGCGTCGCCCGGCGGGTAGATCGAGGTCAGGGCCTGCAGTCCGGAGCGGGTTTCCCAGCAGCCGCGCCGCCCGCACCGGCACTTCAGGCCCTCGGGCTCCACGGGCATGTGGCCGACCTCGCCGGTCAGGCCCAGCCAGCCGCGCAGGAGGTGGCCGTCGGAGATGATGCCGGCGCCGATCCCTTCACCGCCCGACAGGTAGAGCAGGTTGCGCACCCCGCCCTGCGCGTAGCGCTCGTAGGTGGCCAGTGCGGCGAGCTTGGCGTCGTTCTCCAGCGTGATGGTGGGGACACTCCTTTCGGGGCCTAGGCGTCGGGAGACTGCGTCGCGGACCCGGTCCGCCACGGCGACGTCGTGCCACTCCAGGGTGGAGGAGTAGCGCACGGTGTTGTCGGCATAGTCGATGATTCCGGGCTGGGCCAGGACGATCCCCGGCACTGTCGTCCCCTGCTGCGTCAGCTGCTTCAGGGCCTGGGACAGCATGGCCGCGACGTGCTCGATCATCGCCTCGGGGCGGTGTCCGACGTCGTCGACGAGCTCGCAGCGGCGCGCGTTGACCTCTCCGGTCAGGTCTGTGACGGACAGGAGTAGCGATGCCCCGCTGATCTCCAGGCCGATGCCGGCTGCTGTGCGGGGGGCCGGGCGCAGGCCCGTGCTCGGTCTGCCGACGTTGCCGGACAGATCCGGCTCCTCCTCGGTGAGCAGTCCCCGGGAGCACAGCTCGGCCACCAGTGTGGAGACCGTCGCCTTGGACAGTCCCGTCTCACGGGCCAGGCGTGTGCGCGACAGGGCGGGACTCATCTGGAGGTGGCGCAGGATGAGCGACATGTTCGAGATGCGCACGTCGGCGTGGGCCTTGGGGCTGTGTGTGCCCGGACCCCCGAGGGTTCCCCAGAGGTCTGGGCCGCCTGCCGGGATCCATCCTGCAGCCGGCACGGTCGTTCCCTCCTCCGTCGGTGTCCCGATTGGTCCTGCGGACCGCGGGCGTGCCCCTCAGCGTAGTGATTCCAGGTGAGCGGGGAGTGGGATTCGGCGGGCGTCCTGCTTGCTCTCTTGTGGCGCGGAACGGGCTGCGACGTAAATGAGACTATCACCACATTCTGCGGCCCTGAGGAGTTCCGGTTGCACATACGGACGTTGTTGGTTATGAGTCACGTTTGGGTGCGTGCTTTGTGGGACTCTGAGGAAGGCTCGATGTTCGTGATGATTTCAAGCATTCTCGATGCTTATGGGCGTCCATGCCCGACCGTGCTCGCCGGGTGGGTTCCGCCCTGTTCTGCGGCCGTGGCGCCGGACACGCTCGCGGGCGTGTCAAGGCCCGAAGTCCTCTGAATTCGCAGGATTCTGCGCCTGCTCAAATTGACCACTCGAACACTGCGCAGGACTATAAAACGGGCTTGCCGTCGTCGCGGGGTCCGGACGCGGCTCTCACAACTCGTCTTCCGGACTCTCGCGGCCAGGCCAGGAGCTAGATCGTGAGGAGTGCAGTGAAAGTCATTGAGGCCAACCATGTCTACAAGGTCTTCGGGCGGCGACCGTCCGACGGCGTCAAGAAGCTCAAGGCCGGCAGGACGCGGGACCAGCTGAGGAAGTCAGGGCAGACCGCCGCCGTCATCGACACCTCCTTCGATGTCGACAAGGGCGAGATCTTCGTGGTCATGGGCCTGTCGGGCTCCGGGAAGTCCACCCTCATCCGCATGGTCAACGGCCTGCTGCCCATCACGGCCGGCAGCATGACCCTCTACGGGGAGGACCTGGCGCACGTCTCGAAGTCGAAGCTGCGCGAGCTGCGCCGCGAGCGCGTGTCCATGGTCTTCCAGAACTTCGCCCTCCTGCCGCACCGCACGGTGGGTGAGAATGTCGCCTACGGCCTGGAGGTCCAGGGAATGGGGCGCTCCGAGCGCGAGCGCCGGGCCGAGGAGGCCCTGTCCATGGTGGGCCTGGAGGGCTGGGGCGGCTACAAGCCCGGCGAGCTCTCCGGAGGGATGCGCCAGCGCGTGGGCCTGGCCCGGGCCCTGGCCGCCGAGACCGACATCCTGCTCATGGACGAGGCCTTCTCCGCGCTCGACCCGCTCATCCGCCGGGAGATGCAGGACCAGCTCATCGACCTGCAGGGCAAGCTCGGCAAGACGATCCTGTTCATCACCCACGACCTCAACGAGGCCATGCGCCTGGGGGACCGCATCGCCATGATGCGCGACGGTCGCGTCGAGCAGGTCGGTACCGCCGAGGAGATCCTGCGCGACCCGGCCTCCGACTACGTCTCTCGGTTCGTGGCCGACGTCGACCGCACCCGGGTCCTGACAGCCGGCTCTATCGCGGAGCCCCCCTACGCAGTCCTGGGCTCGGACCGCAGCCCCCACGCCGCCCACAAGCTCCTGCGGGAGAACCAGCCGCCGTGGCTGCTAGTGCAGAACCGCGACCGCACACCCTTCGGCTACGTCTGGGAGGACGACGTCGCCCGGGCGGTCAAGGAGGGCTCCAACGCCCTGCCGCTGTCCACGATCCACGAGATGCCGGTCGTGTCGCACTCGACCCCCGTCAACGAGCTGTTCGCCCACGCCGCGCAGCACGCCGCCCCCATCGTCGTCGTCGACGACGACGGACGAATCTCCGGCGTCATCCCGCGCGTCACCCTGCTGGCGGCCATCAGTGAGCAGAACCAGGAGGCCGGGTCATCCAGCGCCGCCAGCGCCGATCTGGCCGCGGAGCAGACCGATGAGCAGGCCGGCAAGGCCAGTGAGACCACCGAGGCCGAAGGAGCCGACGCCTGATGATTCCCGTACAGACTCCTCTTCCCAAGATTCCCCTGGGCACAGCGGTCGAGGTCCTCATTGAGTGGATCCAGGTCCACCTCCATGGCTTCCTCACCGCGATCTCCCGGGCCGGCACCCTGGTCAACGACAACCTCGTGGACCTGCTCCTGGCCGTGCCTCCGCTGCTCATGGTGGTGGTCTTCGTCCTGGTCGCTTGGATGGCGAAGTCGTGGAGGCTGGCAGTGGGGACCGCCGTCACTTTCCTCATCATCATCTCCCTGGGCCAGTGGGTTAACGCGATGGAGACGCTGGTCCTGGTGACCCTGGCGACCCTGACCGCTCTCGTCTTCGCCGTCCCCCTGGGGATCTGGGCCGCCCGCAACAAGTACGTCAGCGTCCTCATCCGCCCGGTCCTCGACCTCATGCAGACGATGCCGGCATTCGTCTACCTCATCCCCTCTGTCCTGTTCTTCTCCATCGGGGTGGTGCCCGGGATGTTCGCCACGCTCATCTTCGCGATGCCCCCCGGGGTGCGCATGACCGAGCTGGGCATCAAGCAGGTGGACAAGGAGACCGTGGAGGCGGGGCGTTCCTTCGGCGCCACCGACTGGCAGATCCTGCGGGGCATCCAACTGCCCCTGGCCGTCCCCACCATCATGGCGGGTGTCAACCAGGTCATCATGCTGGCCCTGTCGATGGCCGTCATCGCGGGCATGGTCGGTGCCGACGGCCTGGGGAAGGAGGTCGTCAAGGCGCTCGCGACGATCGACATCGCCAAGGGCACCGAGGCGGGCCTGTCCATCGTGTTCCTGGCGATCTACCTGGACCGGGTGACCGCGGCCCTCGGGGCGCCGCGGGAGAAGGGCTCGCTGCTCTCACTGATCAAGAAGCGGTGACCCATGACTCGACGACGCTTTTCTACTTCGCCCTCACCGGCGTCGGGCACGTATCAAAGGAACACCATGCAGACCTCCCGCCGCATCTTCACCACCGCTCTGGCCTCCCTGGCGGCGGCGGGGGCCCTGTCCGCCTGCGGTCAGGGTTCGGGCGGGAGCAAGCGGCTCCGCCTCGGGTTTCTTCCGTCATGGAGCGATGGGCTGTCCATGACCCACCTGATCAAGACCCAGCTGGAGAAGGCCGGCTACCAGGTCAAGCTCATGGATCTCAGTGAGGCCGGACCGCTGTATGCGGGCCTCAGCCAGGGGGCGGTCGATCTCTTCCCTTCTGCGTGGCCGGACGTCACCCAGAAGAGCTACATGGACAAGTACCGCACCTACATCGAGGATCTGGGGACCTATTACGACTCGGCCCAGCTGTGCTGGTCCGTCCCGGACTACTCCTCCATGCAGTCGATCGAGGACATCAAGCCACACGCCTCGCAGATCGACAACAAGATCATCGGTATTGAGCCGGGTGCGGGTCTGACCAAGGTGTCGCAGGAGGACGTGATCCCCGCCTACGGATTGGAGGACCTGAAGTTCCTGACCTCCTCCACCACCGGGATGCTGGCCGAGCTCAAGAAGGCCGTCGATGCCAAGCAGGAGATCGTCGTGACCCTGTGGCACCCCTTCTGGGCGAACACCACCTATGGCATGCGGGACCTGAAGGATCCCAAGGGCGCGCTCGGCAAGGGGGAGGGGCTCCACTTCCTGGGGCGCGAGGGCTTCGCGCAGGACTACCCGGAGATCGCGAAGTGGCTGGGCTCCATCAAGATGGATGAGGCCACCTACGGCAGCCTCGAGGACCTCGTCGTCAACACCTACGGCGAGGGCCGGGAGGATGAGGCCGCCATCGCCTGGGCCAAGAAGTATCCGCAGTACGACTTCAAGAAGTCCTGACGCCGGCCGGCCGTAGGGCTTGGGGGTGCGCCCGCCGGGCGGTGCACGTGCGAGCCGCTGGGCGGTGCGGTCGGACCCGCCGGGCGGTGCAGGTGGCCCACCGACGGGGACATTCCACGCGGCCGGGTGCGTCCTGCTCCAGCCGGGGGCATTCGACGCCGTCGGGGACCATAATCCGGTCCCCGCACGCGCAGGACGTCCCCGGCCAGAAGAATACGCACCCGCACGCGTGGAATGTCCCCGGCCAGGACCGGCACCGTCGCGCGACTCGCGCTCTGAGCGCAGTGACGGCGGGAGGGGGCTCTCAGTCCTCGATGCGGTTGCCGTCCTCATCGAGGTAGTAGCCCTCGTCGTCGATGGGGCGGAAGGTCATCCGGCCATCGGCGATCTCCTCGGCGAAGTGATCCCGGGTCATCAGCCGGGTCTGACGACCGCGTTCCTTCATCTCCTCATAGGACATCGAAGTCTTCCACGGCTGTTCCAGTGTGCACGTGATGAGCATGAATAGCGCCCAAGTGACCACGGTCAACTGGACGACGGAGTACGGTGCGAAGACCATGCCTGCCGGCACCGCGCCGATGGCGGGACAGATGAGAGCTGCCACGGTCCGCTGCACCGCATTCATGTCGTTGGTGCGTTGGATGCGCATGGTCAGGCGCATCGATGCTGCGTCGAGCGTTTCTCGCACCGCGGTCGCCAGAATGGCGAATCCTGTGATCTGGTCTGAACTGAGTCCGGCGCGAGTGAGGGTGGACCAGATGGCTACGACCACTCCAAGAGTGATTGCCTCAAGAATGCCCAATCCGATCCGCCCGTACACCACCCCCCACAGGGGGACCGCTGGCTTCCAGGGGCGGTCTGGTGTGTTGGTGACGTCGCGTGTGCTAATATGCCCTTCCCCTGACGCTCCAAGCTCACAGGTCACGCTCTCTCACCCTGGCAAGCCTGTGATCGTCATCGCAGTTGAGGTCTGTCGAGGCGGCCGGGTCCGCCGGCTACAGCGCCGCGTGGGCCAGTGCGATGCGCCGGAGCTCGGGCAGGTGCTTGCGGGCGTCGCGGAAGTTGGTGGTGACGTACTCCGGCGGGATCGGCTGGGGCTGATGGATGCGCTCTTGGAGGGCGTCGTATCCGAGCGAGGTGTCCCACGGCCTCTCAATGAGGGCGACGAAAGCCATGAACGGCAGCCACGTGAGAGCCGTCAGCGCCGTCGTCGATGCCGGGGCGAGGAGGCGAGCGGCCAGGAATCCTGCGACCGCGGGGCAGGTCGCGGCGATGATCGTCAGCAGCAGGCCATGAGGATCCCGTGAGCGCCAGGCCCGCATGATGAGCCGGTGGGCCGAGGCGTCGATGAGCTCGCGAATCGCCACCGCCACCAGGGAGAACAGGCACGCCCTGCCGAATCCCAGCCCGGTGCGGGTCAGCGCCGACCAGATCAGCACGATGACCGTCAGGCCGACGGCGCTGGGCAGCCCGAGAACCAGGCGGCCCACAACCATTGCGGAGACGGGTGTGGCGGGCTTCCAGTGATGACGCCCTGCGTCCCCTGACCCTGTGCTGCCCTCGTTCATGACGTCCCCTCGGTGTGATCGCGAATTCAACCGCACGAGCCATTCTACAAAGGCTCGTGGGCAGGGGCCTGCGCTCACGGTCGCGCTCGACACCGGCACAGGGGCGCGAGACGGCGCCGGACAGTCCACTGCGCAGCCCCGTGGGCGTTTGCCGAGGTGGGCCCCGCCACCCTTGTCCCGGTTTCGTCGTCTTGATTGAAGATCGTGCGTATTCTGTGCCCGTGAGTCCGGACCATCAGCATGCCAACGGCGAGATCGACATCGCCTCTCTTCATGCTCAGGACTCCACCGGACTGCTGGCTCGCATCGACCGCGCGGTCGTCTGGGACATTCCTCTGACGACGCCGTTTCGCGGCATCACCCGCCGCGACGGCGTCCTGCTCCATGGCCCCGGGGGCTGGGGCGAGGTCGCGCCCTTCTGGGACTACGGGCTGGAGGCCAGCGCTCCCTGGCTCGCCTCAGGACTGTGTCAGGCCCTGGGCAACTCCCTCCTTCCCCGCTACCGCGAGACCATCTCCGTCAACGTGACCGTCCCTGAGGTCGGCGCTCAGGACGCCTCCGATCTGGTGCGGGCCTCCGGAGCCAGGACCGCCAAGGTCAAGGTCAGCGGCAGCAGTGACAAGCGCTCGGCGGACCTGGAGCGCCTCGAGGCGGTCCGCTCAGCCCTGGGGCGTTCCGGCAAGGTGCGCATCGACGTCAACGGCGCCTGGGACCTGGACACCGCCCGCGAGAACCTGCCCCTCATGGACCGGGCTGCCGGAGGGCTGGAGTACGCCGAACAGCCCTGCGCCACCGTCTACGACCTGGCCGACCTGCGCCGCGCCGTCGACGTGCCCATCGCCGCCGACGAGTCGATCCGGCTGTCGGCCAACCCCCTGGAGATCGTCCACCGGCGCGCCGCCGACGTCGCCATCCTCAAGGTGGCCCCGCTGGGCGGGGTGCACCGGGCCCTGGACATGGCCGAACGCCTTGGACTGCCCGCGGTCGTCTCCTCCGCCCTGGACACCTCCGTGGGCATCATGGCCGGCGCGACCCTCGCCTTCAGCCTGCCCTCCCTCAACCACGCCTGCGGTCTGGGAACCACGCGCCTGCTGACCCAGGACGTCGCCGACCCCAGCGTTCGCCCCAGCAACGGGACCCTGCGTCTGGACGCTGCCGCCCCCGTCTCCGAACGCCTCCTGAACGAGGTCAAGGCGGGGCCCTACCTCACCACGCACTGGCAAACGCGCCTGCTGCACCTGGCCGGCGCCCTCCACGCCCGCCGCCAGCGCGAGGCCCGCGACCCCAGCCGGGCCGTGGCCGGGTTGCCGCTGTAGCCCCACCCCAGCCGTGCGCAGGGCTCACCGTACTGTGACCAATCGCAGGGCGGCGCAGGCGGGCCGCTCTCGTATCCTCGCCCCTGTGACCGACTCCCCGGAGCGCCCGCAGCTCCCGCCCGCCATGGCCGACGCCAGCAGTCTCGTGGCGGCCCTCCTGGCCGAGGGCGTGCGCGAAGTTGTTCTGTGCCCGGGATCGCGCAGCGCCCCGCTGGCGGATGCCCTGGCCGATGCCGCCGACGCCGGGCACCTACGGCTGCGCGTCGTCCTGGATGAGCGCAGCGCCGGTTTCATCGCCCTGGGGGCCGCCCGGGCCCACGCCCTGAACGGGCACAGCCGCTGTGCCGCTGTCGTGACCACCTCGGGCACGGCCGTCTCCAACCTCCACCCGGCCGTCAGTGAGGCCGACGCCGCCGGCATCCCCCTGCTCGTCATCAGTGCCGACCGGCCCCACGAGTTGGTCGGCACCGGCGCCAGCCAGACCACCGAGCAGACCGGGCTCTTCGCGCCGGCCCTGCGCCTGGGCGTGGATCTGCCCGCTGACCTGGCCGCCGACCTCGGCGGCTGCGCGGCCGACGCCGCCATCGCCGGGCAGGTGCGCCGCGCCGTCGCCGCCGCCACCGGGACCCTCAGCCGGGATCCCGGGCCGGTCCAGATCAACGCCCGCTTCCGCCCGCCCCTGACGGCGCAGGACGCAGCGGAGGGCGCGGTGCCGGCCGCTCCGGTGCCACCCTCCCCGCCCATGGTCCCGGCTGCCCGGGCAGCTGTGCTGGACGGAGCCCCGGAGGCCAGTGCTGGCCAGCCGGCCGGCCGCGGCTCCTCCACGCTGGGGAGGGGGATCGTCGTCGCCGGTGACACCGCCCACCCGGGCGTTGGCTCCCTGGCCAGGTCTCTGGCCGAGCACCTCGACTGGCCGCTCCTGGCCGAACCCACCTCCCAGGCCCGCAGCGGCCCGCAGGCCCTGAGCCGTTACGCCGAGCTGCTGGGCACCCCCGCGGGTCGCGGGCTCGCCCAGCAGGCCGACCACCTCCTCGTCCTGGGCCACCCCAGCCTCAGTCGCTCCATCACCGCGCTCCTGGGGCGCGACGACCTCGACATCACCGTCCTGACCGAACGCGCCCAGTGGACCGACGTCTCCGGACGGGCCCGACGGGTCGTCCCCATGGACGGTGCCCATCACGAGCCCGACGACGCCGCCCTTCAGGCGGCCCGGCTCGCCGCCCGGCTCGGCCTGGAGAGCGCCCACGCGGCCTGGACCGACTCCTGGCGCCGGGCCGTGGCGGATCTTCCCGAACCGGACCGCTCCAGCAGCGCCGACGCCCTGGCCCGGGCCGTGTGGGAGGCCGGCCAGGCCCCCGGCGCCCCCACCCTTCTGCTGGGCTCATCCATGACGGTGCGGCGCCTGGACCGACTCGCCCAGCCCGGCGCCGCCGCCCCGAAGGCGGTCGCGAACCGCGGCCTAGCGGGCATCGACGGCACCATCGCCACCGGGATCGGACTGTGGATGGCCTCAGGGGAACCGGTTCGCGCCGTCATGGGTGACCTCACCTTCCTCCACGACGCCATGTCCTTGAACCGGGGCGTGCGTGAGGAGGAGGCCGACCTGCAGGTGATCGTCGTCGACGACGGCGGGGGTGCGATCTTCTCCCAGCTTGAGTACGCCCGCACCACGCCATCTGCCCGGTTCGAACGGCTCTTCACCGCCCCTCAGCGGGCGGATATCGCTGCGCTGGCGGCAGCCCTGGGGGCCCGCGTCCACGTCCCCAACGATGTCGCCGCCCTCCGCAGGCTCCTGGCCGAGCCGGTCGACGGTATGAGTGTCGTCATCTGGGAGACCACGAGGCACGGTCCTCACACCGTGACAACATGAACGACGATAGAGATGGACGGCAGCCAGCGGGATAGGGCCTGCGGCAGTGGACTCGACTCTCCCTGAGCCCACTGCCGGACTCTCAGCCCGCTGCGATACAACAGTTACACGATCCACAGCACAGCCTCAGGGAATCATCGGAAACGGCACAGAGCCCTGGTGTTGTCTACTCGTGGATCTGAGAGGGCGACACGCCCGAGGAGGAGCACAGATGAGCGGATACGACGAGACGAACCCGGAGGCATACCGGCCCACTGAGCCCGAGGCGGCGGCGGACGGCGCTCACTCCGGTGTCGACTCCTGGTCCGCCAGCAGCCAGGCCAGCCCGGCAACGGCGTCTTCCGTCAGTGAGGGCGCGAGCGTGTCCGAGGACCACGGCGGCTACGCGGATCTCTCCCAGGCCTACACTGCCGACGCCTCCCACTCCGAGCCGGTCCTGCCGCAGGGGGCGGGCGTGCGGCGCTGGGACGAGACCCGGCAGCTGCCCGCCGAGCCGCCGACCTCGCAGATGCCCGCTGAGCAGTCCGCGTCGCCATACGCGCAGTCCGCCCAGGGGCAGTACCAGCCCCAGCAGCCGTCCTACCAGCCGCAGCAGCAGCCTCAGGGGCAGTACCCCGCCCCTCAGGTGCAGCAGGCGGCGCCGTCCAGTTACTCATCCGCCCAGCAGCCCTTCCAGGGGCAGCAGACGCACCTCGGCTCGCCCTATACGAGCGTCCCGACGACGCCCGGTGGCTACGCGCCGGCCGGCGCCCCCACCGGGGAGTCCTTCTATGCGGCCTCGAAGGCCACAGGTGCTGACAGCGGCACCAAGAGGCGCCGGCGGGGGCCGGGCTGGTTCGCCCTGGTCGCCTCCGTGCTGGTCGCCTCCCTGCTGGGGGCCGGCGGTGCCGTAGGAGCGATCAAGGCTCTCGACGCCCGGGACGGCGGCGCGTCACAGCGCTCCACGGCCGCCCCCACCGCCATCGCCACCGGGAGCACGACCAAGACCGTCGACAGCGCCGGTCAGGCCCCCGACTGGGAGGCCGTCTCGGCAGCCGTGTCCAACGCCGTCGTCTCCATCGCCGTCGCCACGGACAGGGGCGAGGCCCTGGGCTCCGGAGTCATCTTCGACAAGGAGGGGCACATCATCACGAACAACCACGTGGTGGCGGGGGCCTCGCAGATCCAGGTGACGCTGGCCGACGGCCGCGTCTATGACGCCGAGACCACCGGTACCGACCCCGCCACCGACCTGGCGGTCATCCAGCTCAAGGACGCCCCCGACAACCTCACCGTTGCCCAGCTCGGAGACTCCGACAAGTTGGCCACCGGTCAGGACGTCATGGCGATCGGTAACCCGTTGGGTCTGTCCTCCACCGTGACCACCGGCATCATCTCCGCCCTCAACAGGCCCGTCGTCAACTCCCAGAATGAGGACGGCTCGGGTGATTCGGCGGTCTACACCAACGCCATCCAGATCGACGCCGCCATCAACCCCGGCAACTCCGGCGGCCCTCTCTTCGACGAGAAGGGGCGGGTCATTGGGATCACCAGCTCCATCGCCACCATGGGCCGCTCCGGCGGCGGCGAAGGAGGCTCGGGGAGCATCGGCATCGGTTTCGCCATTCCCGTCAAGCTGGCCGACAAGGTCGCCAAGCAGCTCATCAAGTCCGGTGCCGCCACGCATGCCTACCTGGGAGTCACCCTCGACACCGATGGCGCCACGGCCGACGGCGAGAAGCGCGCCGGCGCCAAGATCACCTCGGTTGAAAGCGGTTCGCCGGCTGACAAGGCCGGACTGAAGACGAACGACGTCGTCGTCGCCATTGATGGGAAGACCACCGCCCAGGGGTCGGCTCTCACCGGTTACGTGCGTCAGTACTCCGCCAACGACAAGGTCAAGCTCACGGTCATCCGCAACTCCAAGAAGCAGGACATTGACGTGACCCTGGCCGAGCGCAAGGACTCCTGACGCGATAGCTGCCCAGAGTCGTCTCAGAGACGCACGCCGAGTGCCCCCAGCATGGGACGCATCTTGGCGGTCGTCTCCGCCAGCTCGTCGATCGGCTCGGAGTCCGGCATGATGCCGCCGCCCCCGAACACTCTCGCGGGGGACTGCGGTCCGGGACCTCCTGTGGGCAGCTGGGCGCTGCGCAGCGCGATGCACCACTCGCCCTCGCCGTGCCAGTCCACCCAGCCCACGGGCCCGGCGTAACGTCCCCGATCCATGGACTCGGCCTCCTCAATGAGGCGCGCCGCCGCCTGGGTTGGCGTCCCGCACACGGCCGCCGTCGGGTGCAGCGCATCCACCAGGGCCAGCGCCCCGGTGTCCCCGGCAACAACCCCGGTGACATCACTGGCCAGGTGCAGGACGTTCGGCAGCGTCAGGACAAAGCGGGCGGGGGCCTCCACCACCGAGCACAGCGGCTCCAGCGCCGTGATCGCCGAGTCCCGGGCCAGCTCATGCTCCCGGTTGTTCTTCTCTGAGCCCTCCAGCCAGGAGGCCAGACGCGCGGTCGCCAGAGCGTCCTCGCCGGCGTGCCGGCGGGCCGTACCGGCCAGCACCCTGCTCATGAGGCGTCGATCCCGCAGGCGCAGCAGCAGCTCGGGACTGGCGCCCACCATCTGGTCGACGGCGAAGACCCAGGTGGAGGGGTAGTCGCTGGCCAGGCGCCGCAGGACCGTACCGGTGGCCAGCGGCCCGCCCGGGTAGGCCAGCACGTCGCGGGCCAGGACCACCTTGCGGGCCTGCCCCGCACGCATCCGCTCCTGCGTGGCGCAGACCGCCCGGCACCACTGCTCCTCGCTGAGCGCCCCGGCCTCAACGGCGGTGGTGCCGCCGGAGTCCCCGGAGTCCCTGTCGGTGCCGGCCTGCTCCCGGTCGACCGCTGCACGAGCATCGGCCACCAGCGCCGTCAGGAGTGAGCCGGGATCCGGGTGCTCTGGCTCAGTCCCGTCGTCAGTCCCGGACACCGCGGTCGTCAGCCAAGCACCGGAGTCGTCGAGCCCAACGAGGACCTCGGGAACCACCAGAACCGAGGACTGCTCGGAGCTGGGGGAGAAGGTGATCGCGCCCAGCGCCACCGGCCCGGTCCCGGGGCGGACCAGCGCATCACGCCACCAGGCCGCGCCGACCACGGCCCGCCACGCGGCCCGCAGTGTCTCAATGCGATCCGCCCCGTGGGCCTCGATCACCAGGGCGCGGCCCAGGCCTATGAGTCCGCGCCCCTCGTGCACCCAGGAGCTGACATCCTCACGGCCCGCCAGCAGGTCGATGAGAGCCAGCCCCTCCAGTGCGTCCTCGGGCAGCTCGCGGGTGCGGAAGGACAGCCGCGGCGGGGCGGCCAGGCAGTGCTCTGCCCTCACGACTCTGCCCTCACGACGTCGGCCCCGGGGTGCTGCTCAGGTCGGTTCTCACTGCTCGCCCTGGGCGGGCACGGGCCGCGTGGCCCGGTGAACCGCGACGATCCCGCCGGAGAGGTTCTTGTAGCCCACGCCCCGCCATCCGGCCTGCTGCATGAGGCCGGCCAGCTCCCGCTGGTCCGGCCAGGCCAGGATCGACTCGCCCAGATAGTCGTAGGCCTCGGTGTTCGACGAGACCAGGCGGGCGGCGGCCGGCAGGGCGCTGCCCAGGTAGAAGCGGTATAGGTGGCGGAAGGGCGGCCAGGTCGGGGTGGAGAACTCCGCGATGACGATCCGCCCGCCCGGAACCGTCACCCGGCGCATCTCCGACAGTGCCCGCGCCGTGTCCTGCACGTTGCGCAGCCCGTAGGAGATGGTGACGACGTCGAAGCTCTCGTCGGCGAAGGGCAGCGCCGTGGCGTCCCCGGCCACGAAGGCGATCTCGGGATGGCGGCGCTTGCCCTCGGCCACCATGCCGGTGGAGAAGTCGCAGGCCACGACCTCGGCGCCGTCAGCGGCGTACTCCACCGAGGAGGTGCCGGTCCCCGCGGCCAGATCCAGGACGCGCATCCCCGGCCTCGCGGCGACGGCCGCGCGCGTCACCCGGCGCCACATGTGCACCTGGAACAGGCTCATCACGTCATTGGACAGGTCGTAGCGGCGCGCGACAGCGTCGAACATCCCGGCGACCTCGCGCGGGTCCTTGGCGAGGCTGGCTCGCAGGGGGGATCGGCTCATGGGGTCATCATCGCAAATCCCGGCCGCGGTCACGCCGCCGAGGCGTGCCGCAGACTGCCCCAGAGCGATCTGCGACCACCCCGGCCTCGCTCTAGGACACAGGTCCCGTCCGACAGTGTTGAAATTCGTCACTCACTTGCAGCGTAATTCTGGGGCGCCGTCATCTGTCGTCGAGGTGGGGACTTCTCTGAGGATTGCCGTCACGGCAACGAAAACTGCGGTTCTCCTCCTGTCTCGCCGTTCCCGTCATGGAGGCGTCGGCCGCCTGGGTACAGTCGGCACAGGCTCCGCCCCGTGCGGGGCCTGCATTACGGTGCCAACTGTGATGCCTATGACAACGCCCGCAGTACCAGTAGTGCCGAGGAGGGAAGCCAGAGTGACCCAGGCAGCCGCCCAGTCCAGCGCCTCCGCCTCTGCCGACGTCATCGTCGTCGGGGCCGGCCCGGCCGGGTCCTCGGCGGCCTACCACATGGCCACTCTCGGTCTTGACGTCATCCTCCTGGAGAAGCAGGAGCTCGGCCGGGACAAGGTCTGTGGGGACGGCCTGACCCCCTCGGCCGTGCGCGAGCTGGTCTCCATGGGGATGGACACCACCGGCTGGCAGCGCAACCGCGGCCTGCGCGTCATCGGCGGCGGGCACCTCCTTCACTTCCCCTGGCCCGAGCAGGCCTCCTTCCCCTCCTACGGGATGGCCCGACCCCGCGCCCTGCTCGACCGTGACCTGGCTGAGCACGCCGCCGCGGCCGGCGCCCGTCTGCTCACCGGCGTCACCGTCACCGGCCCCGTCACCTCACCCACCGGCCGTGTCACCGGCGTCGAGGCCCGCCCCACCAACCGGGTCGCCTACCCCGGCATCGAGGGGCCCACCACCTTCACCGCCCCGTTGGTCGTCGACGCCGGAGGCGTCTCGGCCCGCCTGGCCACCGCCGTCGGGCGAACCAAGAACGAGCGCCGCCCCATGGGCGTGGCCGTGCGCGCCTACTTCCGCTCCCCGCGCGCCAAGGACGCCTGGATGGAGTCGCGCCTCGAGCTGTGGGACGGTACCCCCGGCAAGTCCGACCTCCTGCCCGGCTACGGCTGGATCTGGTCCGTGGGGGAGGGGCTGGTCAATGTCGGACTCGGCTCGGTCTCCTCGCGCGCTCAGGCCACCGCCATCGACTACCGTGCCGTGTTCAACCGCTGGATGGACAACGTCCCGGCCTCCTGGGGCTTCACCAAGGAGAACCAGGTCGGCGGCCTGGTCAGCGCCGCCCTGCCCATGGCCTTCAACCGCAAGCCGCACTACGCCGACGGCCTCATGCTGCTGGGCGACGCAGGCGGCATGGTCTCGCCCTTCAACGGCGAGGGCATCGCCCAGGCCCTCATGTCCGGCCGCCTGGCCGCCCAGGCCGCCGCCCAGGCATCCGCCCGCACGACCACCTCCGGCCGTGAGCAGGTCCTGGCCCAGTACCCCAAGGCCCTCAGCTCCGAGATGGGCGGCTACTACACGCTCGGCCGTGTCTTCGTCGCCCTCATCGAGCACCCCGAGGTCATGCGCCTGTGCACCCGCTACGGGCTGCCGCGCAAGCGCCTCATGAAGCTCGTCACCAAGCTCCTGTCCGACGGGTGGGAGCGCCGCGGCGGTGACGGAATCGACCACTTCATCCAGCTCCTGACAAGGATGGTGCCGGAAGCATGAACCCCTACGCCTCCCTGCTCATCATGGCCGCGCTGGCCCTCCTGGTGGCCGTCGGCGGTCTGGCCATGAGCGCCATCATCAGCCCCGCCCGGCGCAACCGGGTCAAGGTCGCCAACTACGAGTGCGGCATCGACCCCACCCCCGCCAACACCGAGCACGGGCGCTTCCCCGTCTCCTTCTACCTGGTGGGCATGACCTTCATCATCTTCGATGTCGAGGTGGTCTTCCTCTACCCCTGGGCGACGGCCTTCGGGCGCCTGGGCTTCTTCGGGCTGGGGGCGGCCGTCCTGTTCATCGGCCTGATCACCGTGCCCTACATCCTCGAGTGGCGTCGCGGCGGACTGGACTGGGACTGAAGCCGCTCTGACCGGCCAGGACCCAGCCCGACGATCCCAAGGAGAACACAGCAGTGAAGAGCATGAAGAAGCACAACGCCTACATGGCGTCCATCCCGTCCAAGCGGAATGACCCCTACGCCGCCGCTGCCGCCGAGGTGGACAGCCCGGGCTTCCTGCTGACCACCGTCGAGAAGCTCGCGGGCCTTGCCCAGGCCCGCTCCATGTGGCCCGTCACCATGGGCCTGGCCTGCTGCGCCATCGAGATGATGGCCGCCGGCACCCCCCGCTTCGACATGGCTCGCTTCGGCTGGGAGGTCTTCCGCGCCTCCCCGCGCCACGCCGACGTCATGATCGTCTCGGGCCGCGTCTCCCACAAGATGGCCCCCATCGTGCGCAACGTCTACGACTCCATGCCCGAGCCCAAGTGGGTCATCTCCATGGGGGCCTGCGCCTCCTCGGGAGGCATCTTCAACAACTACGCCGTCGTCCAGGGCTGCGACCACATCGTCCCGGTGGACATCTACCTGCCGGGCTGCCCGCCGCGCCCCGAGATGCTCCTCAACGCCATGCTCGAGCTCACCCGCCAGATCGAGAAGAAGCCGCTGTTCAAGCACCGCGAGGAGATCGCCCGCGCCGTCGAGGCCGCCGCGCTGTCGGCCACCCCCACCCATGAGATGAAGGGCCTGCTGGCATGAGTGAGAAGAACACCCCGGCACACGACTCAGGCTCCGAGGCCCTGACCGAGACTCCCGAGGCCCCCGCCGTCCCCGAGGTCGCCGGCACCCCCGTGCGCCCCGAGCTGCGCCTGGAGGTCATCACCGCCCCCACCGGCCAGTTCGGCGCCTCCGACGCAGGCGACACTACCGGCTACGGCGAGCACCGCAGCGTCGTCACCCTCGCCCCCGCCGCCGCGCGCCCCTACGGCGGCTGGTTCGACGACGTCGTCGACGCCCTCATCGAGGATCTCCAGGAGGCCGGTACCGACCCGGCCGCCGCCATCGAGAAGGTCGTCATCGAGCACGACGAGCTCACCCTGTTCATCGCCCGCGAGCACCTACTCGACGTCGCCCGCCCCCTGCGCGACGACCAGGACCTGCGCTTCGAGCTGTGCCTGGGCGTCAGCGGCGTCCACTACCCCGAGCTGGCCGGGCGCGAGCTGCACGCCTGCATCCAGCTCATGAGCCTGACCCACGGCGGACGCCAGCTGCGCCTGCAGGTCGCCTGCCCTGAGACCGACCCGCACGTGCCCTCCCTCGTCTCGCTCTACCCCGGCAACGACTGGCACGAGCGCGAGACCTGGGACCTCATGGGCATCGTCTTCGACGGCCACCCCCACCTGACTCGCACCGCCATGCCCGACGACTGGGTGGGCCACCCCCAGCGCAAGGACTACCCGCTGGGCGGCATCCCCGTCGAGTACAAGGGCGCCCAGACCCCGCCCGCCGACACCCGGAGGTCCTACCGCTGATGAGCACCGCACGCACCTTCCGCGCCTCCGGCCCCGCCACGGACGAGCTGTCCGCCGGCGCCGAGCAGTTCACCGTCAGCGGCGGGGACTGGGACGACGTCGTCGCCCAGATCGCCGAGCGCGACGAGGCCGACCGCCTGCGCAACGACCGGATCGTCCTCAACATGGGTCCGGTCCACCCCTCCACCCACGGCGTTCTGCGCCTGGTCCTGGAGGCCGACGGCGAGGTCGTCACCGAGGTCCGCGTCGGAACCGGCTACCTGCACACCGGTATCGAGAAGAACATGGAGTACCGCACCTGGGTGCAGGGCGAGACCTTCGTGACCCGCATGGACTACGTGGCCCCCTTCTTCCAGGAGGTCGCCTACGCGCTCGCCGTCGAGAAGCTCCTGGGCATCACCGACGACATCCCGGAGAAGGCCACCGTCACCCGCGTGCTGCTCATGGAGCTCAACCGCATCGCCTCCCACGTCGTGGCCGTGGGCACCGGGGGCAACGAGATGGGCGGCACCACGCTCATGACCATCGCCTTCCGCTGCCGCGAGAACATCCTCAAGGCCTTCGAGATGGTCTCCGGGCTGCGCATGAACCACGCTTACATCCGTCCCGGGGGCCTGGCCCAGGACATCCCCGAGGGCTTCACCGAGTTCGTGCGCTCGGTCATGCCGGACATGAAGAAGGACCTCCACGAGCTCGAGCTCCTCCTCCTGGAGAACCCGATCCTCAAGTCCCGCTTCATCGGTGTGGGGGAGATCAGCCTGGCCGGCGGGCTCGCCCTGGGCCTGACCGGGCCCTGCCTGCGTGCGGCCGGCTACCCGCTGGACCTGCGGCGCACCAACCCCTACTGCGGCTACGAGACCTACGACTTCCGGGTCCCCACCTACCGGGTCTCCGACTGCTACAACCGCCTGCGCATCCGTCTGGACGAGGCCTACGAGTCCCTCAAGATCGTCTCCCAGTGCCTGGACCGCCTCGACGAGATCGCCACCCGCGGCGACGACCCCTCCAACACCACGATGGTGGCCGACCCGACCATCGCCTGGCCAGCCCGCATGTCCATCGCCACCGACGGCCAGGGCCAGTCCCTGGAGCACGTGCGCGAGATCATGGGCAGCTCCATGGAGTCCCTCATCCACCACTTCAAGCTGGTGACTCAGGGCTTCCGAGTCCCGGCCGGGCAGGTCTACCAGACCGTTGAGCACGCCAAGGGGATCCTGGGCGTCCACGCCGTCTCCGACGGCGGCACCCGCCCCTACCGGGTCCACTTCCGCGACCCCTCCTTCTCCAACCTGCAGTCGCTGGCCATGATGGGGGAGGGCGGCATGATTGCCGACCTCGTGCCCACCCTGGCCTCCATCGACCCCGTCCTGGGAGGCGTGGACCGCTGATGAGCACCACCGAGAACGCAGTCAACCCGGCCGTCGAGACCATCGCCACCGTCAGTGCGGTCGGCCCGGTGGGCACTGTCGCGCAAGCCGCTGTGGCCGCCGGTTACAGCGCCGAGGTCGCCCAGAGCCTGCAGGTCGACATCGAGCGGATCATCGCCCGCTACCCGGCGGGCAAGGAGCGCAGCGCCCTCATCCCGATGCTCCACCTCATTCAGTCCGTGGACGGCTACGTCTCGCCGGCCGGCATCGCCCTGTGCGCCGCCCGGCTCGGTCTGGAGCGGGCCGAGGTCAGCGCCGTGGCCACCTTCTACAGTCAGTTCCGCCGCCACCCGGTGGGCACGTACCACGTGGGCGTGTGCACCAACGCCCTGTGCGCCGTCATGGGTGGGGACGAGATCTGGAAGGCGGTCACCGAGCACACCGGCCTGGGCGCCGAGGAGACCAGCGAGGACGGCACCATCAGCCTCGAGCGCGTCGAGTGCAACGCCGCCTGCGACTACGCCCCCGTCGTCATGGTCAACTGGGAGTTCTTCGACAACCAGACCCCCGACTCCGCCGTCGCCATGATCAAGGCCCTCGAGCGCGGCGAGGACGTCGCCCCCACCCGCGGCCCCGAGACCGTCCCCACCTTCCGCGAGAACGAGCGCCTGCTGGCCGGCTTCGAGGACGGCCGCACCGACGAGGGGCGCGGCCCCGGCGAGCCGACCCTGCGCGGCCTGAGCATCGCCCGTGAGCAGGGCTGGACCGCGCCGAAGGAGGAGACCAAGTGAGTGACACCGCCACCTACACCGCGCCGGGGACCCTCACCCCGGTCCTGAGCGACCTGTGGGACCAGGAGCGCTCCTGGACCCTGCAGGCCTACCTCGACCACGGCGGCTACGAGGGCCTCAAGAAGGCCAAGACCCTCAGCTGCGAAGACCTCATCAGCCTCATCAAGGACTCCGGCCTGCGAGGACGCGGCGGCGCCGGCTTCCCCACGGGACTCAAGTGGTCCTTCCTGCCCCCGGTCGACGGCGGCCCGCGCTACCTCGTGGTCAACGCCGACGAGTCCGAGCCGGGCACCTGCAAGGACATTCCCACGATCATGTCCAACCCGCAGGCCCTCATCGAGGGCATCGCCATCACCTCGCGCGCCATCGGCGGCGACCACGCCTTCGTCTACCTGCGCGGCGAGGTCCCCCACGTCTACCGCCGCCTGCTCAGCGCCGTGCGCGAGGCCACCGAGTCCGGCCTGCTGGACACCGGCTTCGGGCTCGACGGCCAGCAGCGGCTGCGCATCACCGCCCACGCCGGTGCCGGCGCCTACATCTGCGGTGAGGAGACCGCCCTGCTGGACTCCCTGGAGGGCCGCCGCGGCCACCCCCGCCTCAAGCCGCCCTTCCCCGCCGTCGCCGGCCTCTACGCCCGGCCCACGGTGGTCAACAACGTCGAGACCATCGCCTCGGTCCCGGCGATCCTGGCCCGCGGCGCCCAGTGGTACTCCACCATGGGCACCGAGAAGTCCAAGGGCCACGGCATCTTCTCCGTCTCCGGCCACGTGGCCCACCCCGGCCAGTACGAGGCCCCCTTCGGCATCACCATGCGCGAGCTCATCGAGCTCTCCGGCGGCATCCGTCCCGGCCACGAACTGAAGTTCTGGGTGCCGGGAGGCTCCTCGACGCCGATCTTCGGCCCCGACGAGCTCGACGTCCCCCTGGACTACGAGTCCGTGGCCGAGGCCGGCTCCATGCTGGGCACCCGCGCCCTGCAGGTCTTCGACGAGACCGTCTCCGTGGTGCGCGTGGTCACCCGCTGGACCGAGTTCTACCAGCACGAGTCCTGCGGCAAGTGCACCCCCTGCCGCGAGGGCACCTACTGGATGCGCCAGATCATGCTGCGTCTGGAGGCCGGTCGCGGCCTGCCCGGCGACGTCGAGAAGCTCGAGTCCATCGCCTCCAACATCGCCGGACGTTCCTTCTGCGCCCTGGGCGACGCCTCCGCCACCCCGGTCCTGACCGGCATCAAGCGGTTCCGCGAGGAGTTCGAGGCCGGCTACACCGCCGCCGCCGACGAGCTCTTCCCCTACGCCGCCTCCTCCGTCTTCGAAAGCGCACGGTGAGCCATGACTGCTGAGACGACCACCAAGAGCTCCGCACCCGCGGCGCCGCCGGCCCCCGAGATGGTCCACATGACCATTGACGGGCTGCCCGTCGAGGTCGAGAAGGGGACCCTCCTCATCCGTGCCGCCGAGCAGGTCGGCGTGCGCATCCCGCGCTTCTGCGACCACCCGCTGCTCGCACCGTCGGCCAACTGCCGCCAGTGCCTGGTGGAGGTGGCGATGCCGGGGCGCGACGGCGTCGTGCGGCCCATGCCCAAGCCCCAGCCCTCCTGCGCCATGACCGCCATGGAGGGTATGGAGATCTCCACCCAGGCCACCAGCGAGGTCGCCGCCAAGGCCCAGGCCGGCACCATGGAGTTCCTCCTCATCAACCACCCGCTGGACTGCCCGGTGTGCGACAAGGGCGGCGAGTGCCCCCTGCAGAACCAGGCCCTGGAGCTCATGGCCTCCGGCGCCCAGTCCGCCACCCGCTTCACCGACGTCAAGCGCACCTTCCCCAAGCCGCTGCGCCTGACCAGCAACATCCTGCTGGACCGCGACCGCTGCATCCTGTGCCAGCGCTGCGTGCGCTTCGCCGACCAGATCCCCGGCGACCCCTTCATCGCCCTCCAGGGCCGCGGCGGCGGGCACCCCTCCTTCGACATGGACGGCGAGCCCGAGCACGCCGGGGGCCTGTACTCCGAGCAGATCGGGCGCTTCGACGCCCGCGTCCTGGACTTCCACACCGAGGCGCCCCAGGAGGGGCTTGACGCCGACCTCCAGACGATCCGCGGCGTGCCCTCCCTGAGCGCTCTGGGAGACCTGACCGGCCCAGGCGGCGAGCCCGGGGCCTCCGGCGGCACCGACTACGGCCCCGACCTCGGCGCCGGCCGCGAGGACCTGGACGCCTCCGGGCGCCCCTTCGCCTCCTACTTCTCGGGCAACATCATCCAAATCTGCCCCGTGGGAGCCCTGACCTCCGCGAAGTACCGCTTCCGGGCCCGCCCCATGGACCTGGTCTCCACCGACTCCGTCACCGAGCACGACGCCTCCGGCTCCGCCATCCGCGTCGACATGCGCCGCGGCGTCGTCCTGCGTCACCTCGCGGGCAACGACCCCGAGGTCAACGAGGAGTGGATCACCGACAAGGACCGCTTCGCCTTCACCTGGTCCTCCCAGCCCGACCGCCTCACCGTGCCGCTCGTGCGCGACGAGGAGACCGGCGAGCTCGTCACCACCTCCTGGTCCGATGCTCTGGATGTGGCCGCCCAGGGGCTGGCCCGTGCCGCCGCAGACGGGGGAGTGGGGCTCCTGCCCGGAGGCCGCCTCACCCTGGAGGACGCCTGGGCCTGGTCCCGCTTCGCCCGCACCGCCCTGGGCACCAACGACATCGACCAGCGCGTGCGCAGCCACAGCCAGGAGGAGGACTCCTTCCTGGCCGCCCGCGTGGCCGGCACCGGGCTGGGCGCCGTCACCTACCGCCACCTGGAGCGGGCCGGACAGGTCCTGCTCCTGGGCCTGGAGCCCGAGGACGAGTGCGGTTCCCTGTTCCTGCGCCTGCGCAAGGGCGTGCGCGCCGGCGGCGTCAAGGTGGCCACCGTGACCACCTGCCTGAGCGCCGGCAGCCGCAAGCTCTCCGCCCAGGCCGTCCTCACCCCGCCCGGTGAGGAGGCCCGCGTCGTCGCCCACCTCAGCCAGACCCACCCCGAGCTCGTCGAGGCCCTGCGGGCCGACGGCGCCACCATCCTCATCGGTGAGCGCGCCGTCCGCGTCCCCGGCCTGCTGAGCGTCGCCGACGCCCTGGCCACCGCCACCGGCGCCCACCTGGCCTGGGTGCCGCGCCGCAGCGGCGAGCGCGGCGGCATCGAGGCGGGTCTGCTGCCCGGCCTCCTGCCCGGCGGTCGCCCCGTGGCCGACCCCGAGGCCCGCGCCCAGGTCGAGCAGGCCTGGAACCTGGGCTCCGAGCACCTTCTGCCCGCGACACCGGGCCGCGACGTCACCGCGATCCTCTCGGCCCTCCTGGAGGGGAGCCTGGGCGGCGCGGTTGTCGGCGGCATCGACCTGCGCGACTTCCCCGACCCGGGCCTGGCCCGCGCGGCCCTGGCCGCCAGCGGCTTCACCGTCCAGCTCGAGGTGCGCCGCAGCGAGGTCAGTGAGCACGCCGACGTCGTCCTGCCCGTGGCCCCGGCCGTGGAGAAGAACGGCACCTTCGTCAACTGGGAGGGGCGCGTGCGCCCCTTCGGCCAGGCCCACGTCTCGCGCTCGCGCACCGACCGCCAGGTCCTGGGCATGCTCGCCGACGAGATGGGAGTCGACCTGCAGGTCGACGACCTGGTCGTCCTGCACGAGCAGCTCGCCGACCTGGGCCTGTGGCGCGGGCAGCGCCCGTCGGTCGCCTTCGGGCCCGCGCCGGCGGTCTGCGCCGCCGCCCCCGCCCCCGCCGACGGCGGCGTCGAGGCCCGACTGACCACTCACAAGCCCATGCTCGACGCCGGGCGCCTCCAGGACGGTGAGCCCTTCCTAGCCGCCACCGCCCTGCGCCCCGTCGCCCGGGTGGGCGCCGACCTCGCCCAGCGCCTGTCGCTGGCAGCCGGCCAGGAGGTGACCGTGGCGACCGCCGCCGGATCCATCACCCTGCCGGCCGTCGTCGGAGGCGTCAGCGACGGCACCGTGTGGCTGCCCGAGTGCTCGGCGGGCTCCACCGTCCACCAGACCCTGGGCGCCGGGCACGGCTCCCAGGTCACCGTGACCCATGCAGCGGAGGTACTGAGGTGAACCCGATCTACGCGGCTCAGGCCGCTGCCGACGACGCCCTCCCCAACGGGGGCGTGACCGCCGACTTCTCCGCCGAGACCTGGTGGCTGACCCTCATCAAGGCCGGCTTCATCGTCGCCTTCCTCATCGTCAGCGTCATGATGGCGCTGTGGGTGGAGCGGCGCGGCCTGGCCCGCATGCAGACCCGCCTGGGCCCCAACGTCAACGGCCCCCTCGGCCTGCTCCAGGCGGTCGCCGACGCCGGCAAGCTCATCATGAAGGAGGACTTCTGGCTCAAGGGGGCCGAGAAGGTCATCTACCTCCTGGCGCCGCTCATCGCCGCCTTCAGCGCCTTCATGGTCTACGCGGTCATCCCCTTCGGGCCGCAGGTGAGCATCTTCGGCCACTCCACGCCCCTGCAGCTGACCGACTTCCCGGTGGCGGTCCTCTACATTCTGGCCATCACCGCCTTCGGCGTCTACGGGATTATCCTGGGCGGCTGGTCCACGCACTCCACCTACCCGCTCTTCGGTGCCGTGCGCAGCGCCGCTCAGGTCATCTCCTACGAGCTGAGCATGAGCCTGTCCATCCTCACGGTCTTCCTGGCCTCGGGGACCATGTCCACCTCCGGGATCGTGACCGCCCAGCAGCGCATCTGGTGGGCCGTGGCGATGCTGCCCAGCTTCATCATCTACGTCATCTCCATGGTCGGTGAGGTCAACCGCCTCCCCTTCGACCTGCCCGAGGCCGAGGGCGAGCTCGTCGCCGGCCACATGGTCGAGTACTCCTCGATGAAGTTCGCCTGGTACTTCCTGGCCGAGTACATCAACATGTTCAACGTCTCGGCCGTGTGCGTCACCCTGTTCCTGGGCGGCTGGCGCTCGGCGATCCTCAGCCTGTTCTGGGAGGGCGCCAACTCCGGCTGGTGGCCGATGCTGTGGTTCGTCGCCAAGGTGTGGGCCGTCATGTTCTTCATGATCTGGACCCGCGGAACCCTCGTGCGCATCCGCTACGACCACTTCATGAAACTGGGCTGGAAGGTCCTCATCCCGATCTCCCTGGTCTGGTTCGTGCTGGTGGCCGTGGTGCGCGCCTTCCGCACCTTCTCGGGCGCCTCCGTGCAGGCCCTGCTGCTGCCGATGGCCGTCGTGTTCTGCGTCATCATGTTCATCCTCTTCCTCATCCCCGACAAGGAGGAAGAGGAGGAGCTCTACGAGGACTATGAGGACTACGACGACGAGGATGCGGACGACGAGGACGTCGAGATCCTGGACGCCGAGGACGACCACGTCGCCTTCCTCGAGGGCTTCCCGGTCCCGCCGCCTCCGGGCAGCTCCCTGCCGCCCTCACCGCGCGCCCGCCGCGCCGCCCTGGCGGCGCAGGCGACCGGCGCGGCCGGTGACTCCGAGACCGGGGCGGCCACCGCCGTCGGCCTCCTGGAGGACACCGACGTCGATGACGACGACGCGGCCGGTTCCGCGGATTCCGCCGCCTCTGCCGAGTCCCCCGACTCGGCTGACACAGCCGGCACGACAGTCCCGGCCGGTAAGGACGCAGCCACCGCCCTGCCCACCTTCACCCTTGACCTCAAGGCCGACCCGGCCGGCGGCAAGGACACAGACACGGCCGCTGAGGCACCCCAGGAGGGAAAAGATGACTGATCGCCCCCACCGTTCCCGGGGCTCGCAGCACGATAAGTGGCTGCGTGACGCTCCCTCCGCGCTGGCCCGCGCCTTCGCGCCCGTGGCCGGCTACGGGGTCACCATCTCCTCGATGTTCCGCCCGGTGGTCACCGAGCAGTACCCCTTCGAGCCGCCGCGGGTGATGCCCCGCTACCACGGGCGCCACCAGCTCAACCGCTACGACGACGGCCTGGAGAAGTGCATCGGCTGCGAGCTGTGCGCCTGGGCCTGCCCCGCCGACGCGATCTACGTCGAGGCCGCCTCCAACGAGCCCGGCGCCCAGTACTCGCCCGGCGAGCGCTACGGTCGCGTCTACCAGATCAACTACCTGCGCTGCATCTTCTGCGGCATGTGCATCGAGGCCTGCCCCACCCGGGCCCTGACCATGTCCACCGACTTCGATGAGCTCGTCGGCCCCGGCCGTGAGGGCCTCATCTATGAGAAGGAGGACCTGCTGGCCCCCGTGCCCGAGGGTGCCGTGTCCGCGCCCCACCCCATGGTCGAGGGCACCGAGGACGGCGACTACTACCGCGGGAAGGTCATCGGCTCCACCCAGGCCCAGATCGACTGGGTGCGGAGCCACCGTCCCGAGGACCCCAGCCTGGAGTCCGCCCGCGCCAAGGCCGTCCCCGCCTCTGGCCGGGACAGTCGCCACACCGTGAAGGGAGCCCTGCGATGAGCACCCTGCTGATGACCGGAGCCCCCGCCGTCGCCCCGACCGCCCTGACTCAAGACGGTCACCTGGGGCTGGGCGAGGCCATCGTCTTCGGCGTCGTCGCCCTGGTGACCGTGGCCTGCGGCATCGGCGTCCTGACCGCCAAGCGCGCCGTGAACGCCGCCATCAACATGATCGGCATCATGATCTCGCTGGCCGTCCTCTACATCGTCAACGAGTCGCCCTTCATGGGCATCACCCAGGTAGTGGTCTACACCGGCGCTGTCATGACCCTCGTCCTGTTCGTCATCATGCTCGTGGGGGTGGGCGGTGACGAGCCGGTGGGTGCCGCCGGTACTGTCATGAGGCGCCCGGTCCTTATCCTCCTGGGACTGGGGCTGGCCGGCGCCCTGACCGCCGTCGTGTGGCGCTCCACCCTGCCGAAGCCGGCCGGTCTCAAGGACGGCGCCAAGGCCGCCCCCGACCTGCTGGCCGTCACGCTCTATCACGACCACGTCGTCACCATGGAGCTGACCGCCATCCTGCTCATCGTGGCCGCCGTCGGCGCCCTGACCCTCACCCACCGCCAGCGCATCCGGGCCCGGCTCAGTCAGCGGGCGGTGGCCGCGGGCAAGATGCAGGACTACGCCGCCAAGGGCGCCCACCCGGGCCAGAAGCCCATGCCCGGCGTCTACGCCTCCACCAACTCCGCCGCCGCCCCGGCCCTGGACGCCCAGGGCGAGGCCGTCGAGGAGTCCGTGCCCCGGGTCCTGCGGGCCCGCGGCCAGGGCCTGGAGCTGTCCGACGTCTCCCCGGAGATGGGACTGGCCCAGCGCTCGGGCACAATCGTCTCCCGCCTGGCCGGTGCCGACCAGGCCGGCGCAGGCGACAGTACCCGGGGCCCCCGGGACGCCCGCCGCTCCGGGATGCCGTCCATGCCGGGCGCCGCCGCCCCCGCCGTCAAGCAGCCCGTCCTCAGCGATGACGGGGCAGCCGACTCGGCCGCCCCGGAGCAGAAGGAGGAGAAGTGAGTCTCCCCATCACCGTCTACCTCATCCTGGCCGGGGTGCTGTTCACCCTGGGGGCGCTCACTGTGCTGCTGCGCCGCAACGCCATCATCGAGCTCATGGGGGTTGAGCTCATGCTCAACTCCGTCAACCTCGTCCTGGTGACCTTCTCCCGGATCCACGGCAACCTCACCGGTCAGGTCTTCGCCTTCTTCGTCATGGTGGTGGCCGCCGCCGAGGTCGTGGTGGGTCTGAGCATCGTCGTATCCATCTTCCGCACCCGCAGGTCCACGTCGGTCGACGACGAGAACCTGCTCAAGAACTGAGGGGAGAGACCACCGACATGCTTCCCGCTTCTGTCACCGCCGTCGTGACGCCCCTGACCGAGGCCACCGGCCTGGCCTCCTGGGCCTGGCTGCTCATCGCCGTCCCCGCGGCCTCCGCCGCCTTCCTGCTGCTGGCCGGCCGCCGCTCCAACGCCTGGGGCCACTGGCTGGGCCTGGCCGCCTCCTTCGCCGCCGCCTGCCTGGGCGTGGGGATCCTCGTGCAGGTCCTGGGCCTGCCCGTCGAGGAACGCGTCATCGGCCTGCCCCTCTACCACTGGTTCTCCGCCGGGAACCTGAGCGTCGACGTCGGCCTGCGCCTGGACCCGCTGTCGCTGACCTTCGTCACGCTGGTCACCTGCGTCGGCTTCCTCATCCACCTGTACTCGGTGGCCTACATGGCCCACGACCGCGACCGGCGCCGCTTCTTCGCCTACCTCAACCTGTTCATCGCCGCGATGCTCACCCTGGTCCTGGGTGACTCGTACATCGTGCTCTTCGTCGGCTGGGAGGGCGTGGGCCTGGCCTCCTACCTGCTCATCGGCTTCTGGAACACCGCCGACGCCGACGCCCCCCAGGGCGAGCAGGCCACCAGCCGCGAGAACGCTGCCGCCGCCAAGAAGGCCTTCATCATGAACCGCGTGGGCGACGTCGGCCTCCTGCTGGCCATGATGACGATGGTCGGCCAAGTCGGCTCGGTCTCCTTCGACGCCATCTCCGCCGCCTCCCTCGACGGCTCGGTGAGCACCGGCTGGCTCACCGCCATCGGCTTCTTCCTGCTCCTGGCGGCCTGTGGTAAGTCCGCCCAGTTCCCCCTCCAGGCCTGGCTGGGTGACGCCATGGCCGGCCCCACGCCGGTCTCGGCCCTCATCCACGCCGCCACCATGGTCACCGCGGGCGTCTACCTCATGGTCCGCTCCGCCGCCGTCTTCGAGGGCGCCCCCAGCGCCCAGACGGCCGTGGCCGTCATCGGCGCCATCACCCTGCTGCTGGGGGCCGTCATCGGAAGCGCCAAGGACGACATGAAGAAGGTCCTGGCCGCCTCCACCATGAGCCAGATCGGCTACATGATGCTGGGAGCGGGCCTGGGTCCGGTCGGCTACGCCTTCGCCATCTTCCACCTGCTCACCCACGGCTTCTTCAAGGCCCAGCTCTTCCTGGGGGCCGGCTCGGTCATGCACGCCATGGGCGACCAGGTCAACATGCGCCGCTTCGGCGGCCTGCGTGGCGCCATGACGATCACCTGGGCCACCATGGGCATCGGCTGGCTCGCCATCCTGGGGGTGCCGCCCTTCTCCGGCTTCTGGTCCAAGGACCGCCTCATTGAGGCCGCCTTCGTCGGCGAGGGCGCCAAGCCCTGGATCCTGGGGACCATCGCCCTGCTGGGCGCGGGCCTGACCGCCTTCTACATGTCCCGCCTGTTCTTCATGATCTTCCACGGCAAGCAGCGCTGGACCACCAAGGACGACCTGGAGGGCGAGGTCCACCCCCACGAGTCCGGCTGGCTCATGACCCTGCCCCTGATCGTCCTGTCCGTGTTTTCCGCGGGCATGGGCGGGCTGCTGACCTACAACAACATGTTCGTCACCTGGCTGGAGCCGGTCACCGGTCACGCCGAGCACGGCGAGCCGGTCCTGCCGGCCACCGTCATCATGGGCGCCACCCTCGCCCTGGTCGTCGTCGGGGTTCTCGTGGCCTGGTGGATGTACGTGCGCCGCCCGGTGCCCGTCGTCCTGCAGCCGGCCAACCCCCTGGTGGAGGCCGCCCGCAAGGACATGTACCAGGACGCCATCAACGAGGCCCTGGCCATGCGCACCGGCCAGGGACTGGTCCTGGCCACCGACGCCGTCGAGCGCTACGTCGTCGACGGCGCCATCGAGGGTGCCGCCGCGGGCACCGGCGCCCTGGGGCGCCTGACCCGCCGTACCGAGTCCGGGTACGTGCGCTCCTACGCCGGCTACATGCTGGCCGGAACGGTCCTCGTACTCATCGCCGTCCTGGCCGCCAGGTTCTGAGAGGACACGACACATGCCGACTCTTCCCGCATCGCTGCCCGTCCTGACCGTCATGGCGGTCACGCCACTGGCCGGGGCGCTCCTGCTGTGGCTGGTCCCGCCACTGCGCCGGCTCCACGCCCGCGCCGTGGGCCTCGTGTTCTCCCTGGCGGTCCTCGCCCTGGGGCTGTGGGCGCTGAGCGCCTTCGACCTGGCTCAAGCCAGCACCGTCCAGCTGACCGACACCCACTCCTGGATCCCCGCCATCGGCGCCTCCTGGGCCCTGGGCGTCAACGGCCTGGGCCTGTCCATGGTGCTGCTGGGCGCCTTCGTCACGCCCTTGGTGCTGCTCGCCTCCTGGGGTGAGGTCCCCGCCGACCGGCAGGGCCTGTTCACCGGGCTCGTCCTGACGCTGGAGTTCTTCGTCGTCGTCATCTTCTCGGCCCGGGACCTGCTCCTGTTCTACCTGTGCTTCGAGGCGATGCTCATCCCGGTGTACTTCCTCATCGGCTGCTTCGGCGGGCAGAATCGCCAGCGCGCCGCCCTGAAGTTCCTCCTGTACTCCCTGGCCGGCGGGCTCATCATGCTCATCGGCGTCATCGCCGTCTCCCTGCACTCCGCCAAGAACGGCGTCCCCAGCTTCCTCATCGACTCGGTGGCGGCCAACCTGCACGTGTCCACCTCCGCCGGTCACTGGATCTTCCTGACCTTCTTCATCGCCTTCGCCATCAAGGCGCCGCTGGTCCCGGTCCACACCTGGCTGCCCGACACCGCCGAGCAGGCCACCCCGGGCACCTCGGTGCTGCTCATCGGCATCCTGGACAAGATCGGCACCTTCGGGATGATTACCCTGGTCCTGCCGATCTTCCCGGAGGCCTCCCGCTGGGCCGCCCCGGTGATCCTGGTTCTGGCGGTCGTCTCCATCATCTACGGGGGCCTGGCCGCCATCGCTCAGGACAACCTCTACCGCCTCATCTCCTACACCTCCGTGAGCCACTTCGGCTTCATGGTCCTGGGGATCTTCATCGGCAACCAGGTGGCCGCCAACGGCGCCATGGTCTACATGGTGGCCCACGGGCTGTCCATTGCTGGCCTCTACCTGGTTACCGGCTTCATGGCCCGGCGCACCGGGACGGTCGCCATCAGCGAGCTCGGCGGCATCGCCCGGGTCATGCCGCTGGTGGCCGGCACCTTCCTGGTCAGCGGGCTGGCCTCCATCGCCCTGCCGGGCCTGAGCGGGTTCGTGCCCGAGTGGATGGTGCTCACCGGCACCTTCTCGGTCTCGCTGGCTTTGGGCGGGGCGGCCGTCGTCGGCGTCGTCATCGCCGCCGTCTACATGCTGCTGCCCTACCAGCGGGTCTTCACCGGGGCGCCCGCCCCCGAGCGCGTGGGCAGCCCCGACCTCGACGGGCGCGAGCGCCTCGTCGTCGTCCCCATCATCGCCGCGATGCTCGCGCTCGGACTGGCCCCGGGCGTCTTGACGTCCGCCTTCGACGACGTCGCCCGGCAGGTCGCGCTCACGGTTACCAGCTCCTCGCAGGCTGAGGCATCAGCCCGCGGCGCCGGTGACAGCCCCGATGCCGGCGGGACTGACGCTCCGGCCGCCTCCACCGCTACGGAAGGGAACACCAAGTGAGCCCCTCAGCCACTGCCCCGATCGTCAACTGGGACGCCCTGACGCCGGTCCTCATCATCCTGGGCGCCGGTGTCCTGGGTGTCCTCGTGGAGGCCTTCATCGCTCGTCCTGCCCGTCTGGCCATCCAGTCCACGCTGAGCTTCCTGGCCATCCTGGCCTCCGGGGTCTCCCTGTTCCTGCGCTGGGGCGAGGTCAAGGCCGCCGGGGCCGCCGCCGCGGCCGTGCCCCAGTTCCAACTCCCCAAGGGTTTCCTGCCGGGCGCCCGCATGTCCGCGGGTCTGACCGAGGACCCCTTCTCCATCGCCGCCCAGGGCATCCTCCTGGTCATCGGGCTGCTGGCCGTCCTGGTGATGGCCGACCGCACCTCGGTCGGTGATGGGGCCTTCGCGGCCCAGGCCGCCGACCGGCCCGGCAGTGCGGAGGAGAGCGAGTCCATCCTGGCCGGCTGGACCACGACCGAGATCTTCCCCCTGACCCTGTTCTCACTGGGCGGCATGATGCTCTTCGGGGCCAGCAGTGACCTCATCACGCTGTTCGTCATCCTGGAGATGATCTCCCTGCCGCTGTACATCCTGGCGGCCACCGCCCGCCACCGCCGGCTCCTCAGCCAGGAGGCGGCGCTGAAGTACTTCGTGCTGGGGGCCTTCGCCTCCGCCTTCCTCCTCATGGGCTCGGCCCTGCTCTACGGGGTGGCCGGCGCCGTCGACTACAAGACCCTGGGCGAGGCCGTGAGCAGCGCGGCGGGGCAGGACTGGCTCATCCTGGCCGGCCTCATGCTGGTGATCGTCGGCCTGCTGTTCAAGGTGGCGGCCGTGCCCTTCCACGCCTGGAGCCCGGACGTCTACCAGGGTGCCCCCACCCCGGTCACCGGGTTCATGGCCGCCGGCGTCAAGGCCGCCGCCTTCCTGGCCCTGGTGCGCTTCTACTACCTGATCGCCGGCGCCATGGGCTGGGACCTGGCCCCCGCCCTGTGGGCCGTGGCGGCACTGACCATGCTCCTGGGCACCGTCGTCGGGGTGGTTCAGCGCGACGTCAAGCGCATGCTCGCCTACTCGGCCATCGCCCACGCCGGCTTCATGCTCATCGGGATCGGGGCCTACTCCAAGGCGGCGATCTCCGCGCTCAGCTTCTACGCCCTGACCTACGGGATCGCCACCGTGGGGGCCTTCGGCATCGTCACCCTGGTGCGCTCCCACCGCGACGGCTCCGTGGGCGGCGAGGACGGCGACTTGGATGCCTTCAAGGGCCTGGGACGCCGCAGCCCCTGGGCGGCCGGTGCCATGACCGTCTTCCTGCTGTCCTTCGCCGGAGTGCCCCTGACGGCCGGCTTCATGGCCAAGTTCCGGCTCTTCGCCACCGGCCTGAGCGGCAACGGGACGCCCTTCGTCATCCTCGCCGTCGTCTGCTCGGCCGTGACCGCCTTCTTCTACATGAGGCTCATCGTGCTCATGTTCTTCCATGAGCCCGACGGCGAGCGCTCCGTGGTCGTGGGCAGCCGCGGCCCGATCATCCTGGCGGTCAGCGTTGCGGTGATGGCCACAATCGGGTTGGGCATTTTGCCGCAGACCGCCTTCGACCTGTTCGACCAGACGGCTATGCTCCTTCCGTGATCGGATCACTGCCGCTGAGCGCCCCCGAGTTGGAGTCGCGCATCATCCCCGCCCTCCAGACCATTGAGGACCGCCTCATGGAGGTGGTCACCAGCGCCGACGAGACCATCAATCCGCCGACCTCGCACCTGGCCGAGGCCGGGGGTAAGCGCCTGCGTCCGGTCCTGGCCCTGCTGACCGCCCAGCTCGGCGACCCGGCCCTGGCCACCGGTGAGGAGATCCGCGACGCCGGGGTGGCCGTGGAGCTGACCCACATCGCCACCCTCTATCACGACGACGTCATGGACGAGGCCCCGCTGCGCCGCGGCGCTCCGAGCGCCCAGACCGTGTGGGGCAACTCCGCCGCCATCCTCACCGGCGACGTCCTCGTGGCCCGGGCCTCCCAGCTGATGGCGGCCCTCGGCCCGGAGGCCGTCATGGCCCACGCCAAGACCTTCGAGCGCCTGTGCATGGGTCAGCTCCACGAGACCCTGCCACGCCCGGCAGGTACCGATCCGGTCGACCATTACATCCAGGTTCTGGCGGATAAGACCGGCTCCCTCATCGCAGTGTCCGCGCGCTACGGGGCGATGCTCACCGGTGCCGGGACGCACACCGAGCAGATCGTGGAGGAGTTCGGCGAGCGGATCGGTGTGGCCTTCCAGCTGGCCGACGACGTCATCGACCTCATGAGCGACTCGGCCACCACCGGCAAGACCCCCGGCACTGACCTGCGCGAGGGAGTGGACACCATGCCGGTCCTCCTCCTGCGCAAGGCCCTGGCGGCCGGCGAGCTCGACGCCGCCGGCCAGGCCATCCTCTCGCGCCTGTCCAGCGGCGACCTGTCCGATGACGCCTTCCTGTCCGACGTCGTCGCTCGCCTGCGCGAGCACCCCGTCCTGGCCCGTACCCGCGAGATGGCCATGGACTGGGCTGCTCAGGCAGTGGAGGGCCTGGAGGGACTGGAGGAGGCCGTCCTTGACGGTACCCGGCAGCGCCTGGCCCAGGCTGGCATTGAGGGCGAGGCCGCCATGGCGGCTGAGGCTGACGCCGGTGAGCGAGTGAGGCAGGTGCGTGCGGCCATGGAGGACTTCGCCCGCATCCTCGTGGACCGGGCCGCCTGACCTGCAGGCCTGAGAACTGATGAGGCTCCGCAACTATCCATGACTCCCCATGGGTTCATGGGGAGCAAATGGGGAGTGATGGGTAGTTCCCCATCGTGGGTAGTGGATTGCGGCGAATAGGGTGCCAAGTACGTGTTCCCAATGCGTTGAAAGGTTCCCGACATGCCGTCCTCCACGCCGATGTCTCCTGACGCCTGCGCCCGACTGACCCGACGTGGTGTCCTGACCCTGCCCGCCCTCGCTGGTGCGGAGGCTGTCCTATCGGGGTGCGGGATGCTGAAGAAGGGCGGTTCCGCCACCTCTGGGAAGAGCTCGGGTGCCGCGTCCCCACGCGCTGTTGCCACCGCGACTGGTCCGCATGGTGGGGTGATGCTGGAGGCGGAGTGGAAAGGGGCTCCGCTCTTGGTTGAGGTGGGGCCCACCGCAGTCAACGACAAGTACGCTGTCGTGCGCTTGGTGTTCACAACGACCTCGGATGAAAATGTGAGCCTGTCTCAGCCGTTCGGCTTCGTGGATCATTCGGGGACGATGCTTGCGATCAGAATGCTCTCTTTGGATAAGGGCTTGGTGTATCGCGAACTCGACGAAGAAACACGTCATTTATATGATGGTGTTGAAAAGGGTAAACCCTTGGAAGTATTTCCAGTATTTCATGCGCCGCCCGAGGGTGTTGGCGTCGTGGAGCTGCTCCTTCCTAACGTGGGTATTGCTGCAGGTGTTCCGGTTTTGAAGGATACCGAGGCTGATTTCTCAGTGGATGATGTGCTGTCAAAGGCGAAGCTCGATGAGTCGGAGGCGGGGCCGTTCAAGATCGAGACGATGTCGCTGGCTGCTGATGATTCGGCGGATATGAAGCAGGATGAGAAGTCGACGACGGTGACGGTGGCTGGGGATGTCACGTTTGCGACTGACTCCGATCAGCTGTCGGATCAGGCGGACGGTGTGTTGGCGAATGTGGTGGAGCAGATCAAGAAGTATCCCTCTGGTGGGGATCTGACGATCACGGGGCATACCGATGATGTGGCTGATGATGCGCACAACCAGGATCTGTCGGAGCGGCGGGCCAAGGCGGTGTCGGAGCGGCTCAAGAGGCTGACGGAACTGTCTAAGTGGAAGGAGTCGGTCTCGGGTAAGGGGGAGTCCTCGCCGCGAGTATCGAATGACTCCGATGAGCACCGACAGGCTAACCGTCGTGTGGAGATCACGCTGACGCCCTCGAAACCCGCCGAATCCAGTGCGTCACCAAGTGCGAGTGCGGCACCGTCGGCAACCTCGATGCCTAAGGCTGCCGGTCCTGCGGGCAAGGGGCCTGAGGGGGTCGATGTAACGATTCGAGATAAGGTGGCGCGCATGTCAATCGATAGTGTCACTCGGGTGGGCAAGTTCTTGATTGGCACCGTCCGGCTTGAAGCGGAACAGGATGTCATGATGCCTGCTGCGTGTCTTGTTTTGCCTGAAAGTATTGAAAGTCTGGGGTGGGTGGCTCTGCAACATGATATGTTTAGGTTCGGAGCCTATAGTCTGACAATTCTCGACGGAGGGAAGCGTTACCTGGAGGCTGGGTTTAGCTTCTCGGACGGTCGTGGCAGCTTGTTGACCAACCAGTTCGTTTATGATCTCGTTGCGGGTGGTGTGCTGAGTATGCCTGCTGTATGGCCTGACCCCGGTGGGGACAGAGTCGTTGTTGACTTGCCGGACGGGAACAATCCGATTGCGCCGCATAGGATTATCGCTCGCCTCACCGACATCCCGGTCCTCAATGCTTGAGGAGGCTGTGGGTATGCCTGTCGTGAATTCTGTGTTGGTGTCTCGTCGCACGGTGCTGTCAGTTGCTGCTGCTGGTACGGGGGCCGTCCTGTCGGGGTGCGGGGCGCTGAAAAAGGGTGGTTCTGCTTCGTCGGGGAAGAGCTCGGGTGCTGCGTCCCCGCGTGCTGCTGCCACCGCGACTGGCCCCCATGGTGGGGTGATGCTGGAGGCGGAGTGGCAAGGAGCCCCACTCTCGGTCGAGGTGGGGCCCGTCGCAGTCAACGACAAGTACGCTGTCGTGCGCTTGGTGTTCACAACGACCTCGGATGACAAGGTAAGCCTGTTTCAGCCATTCGGCTCCACGTATCGTCCGGGGACAATGGTTGCGATCAGGATGCTCTCTTTAGATAAGGGGCTGGTCTATCGTGAGCTGGATGAAGAAACACGTCATTTATATGATGATGTTGAAAAGAATAAGCCTCGGGAAGTATTTCCAGTATTTCTTGCGCCGCCCGAGGGTGTCGACGTCGTGGACCTTTTCCTTCCTTATGTGGGTGTCGCTACGGGCGTTCCGGTTTTGAAGGATACCGAGGCTGATTTCTCGGTGGATGATGTGCTGTCAAAGGCGAAGCTTGACGAGTCGGAGGCGGGGCCGTTCAAGATCGAGACGATGTCCCTGGCAGCTGACGATTCTTCGGACACGAAGCAAGATGAGAAGTCGACGACGGTGACGGTGGCTGGGGATGTCACGTTTGCGACTGACTCCGATCAGCTCTCGGCTCAGGCTGACAGTGTGCTGGCGACTGTGGTGGAGCAGATCAAGAAGTATCCCTCTGGAGGGGAACTGACGATCACGGGCCATACCGATGATGTGGCCGGTGACGCACACAACCAGGATCTGTCGGAGCGGCGGGCCAAGGCGGTGTCGGAGCGTCTCAAGAAGCTGACGGACTTGTCTGCGTGGAAGGAGTCGGTCTTGGGCAAGGGGGAGTCCTCGCCGCGGGTCCCAAATGACACTGAAGAGCACCGACAGATCAATCGTCGTGTGGAGATCACGCTGACGCCATCAAAACCCGCCGAAGCCAGCGCGGCACCGAGCGCGAGCGCGGCACCGTCGTCCGCGATGCCAAAGGCTACCGGTCCTGTGGGCAAGGGACCTGAGGGTGTCGATGTGAAGATCGACGGTAAGACCGTGCGCATGGTGATCGACCATGTGGTTCGAGCCGGTGGCTACTTGGCTGGAACAGTGGTGGTCACCTCCAGCGAGAAGGTCAGCATGCCGGTTGCTCCCTTCTCCTTGCCTGGAAATATGATGGATATGCGTGGCCTCGGAGTTTTTGGTGTGAGTGGTATAACTATCCTCAGCGGTGGGTTGAGATATCTGGAGGCCGACTATACGTATTCCGATGGAAGTAGATATCCTTTAGCGAATGGCTTTGTGTACGATCTTGAGCCTGAGGCATCCCAGTCCCTCCCGGTTGTGTGGCCGGATGTCGGTGGGAGCAGTGTCACGATTGATATGCCGGCAGGTGAATATCTTTATACGAAAGAGCGAGTCGTCGCTCGCCTCACGGATATCCCGGTCGTCAATGCTTGAGGAGGCTGTGGGTATGCCTATCGTGAATTCTGTGTTGGTGTCTCGTCGCACGTTGCTGTCGGTTGCTGCTGCTGGTACAGGGGTCGTCCTGTCGGGGTGCGGGGTGCTGAAAAAGGGCGGTTCCGCCACCTCTGGGAAGAGCTCGGGTGTCGCGTCCCCACGTGCTGCTGCCACCGCGACTGGCCCCCATGGTGGGGTGATGTTGGATTCGGGGTTGGACGGGAAGGCTGTTTCGGTTGAGGTCGGTCCTGCCGTCGTGGTTGATGATCACACGGTGGTCAGGCTTGTGATGTCTAATCCAGGTGACGGGTACTATTACGTCTCTAGTGCGTTTGGGACGATGGGGTCGCCGCTGTCGTTGCTGGACATCAAAATGTTCTCTCTAGGTAAGGGACTCGTATTTCCTCAGTTGAGTGTCGCGGGCAGCGATTTTCTTGTGGAGGTGAGGAAGGATAGGCCTCTTGAGCTGTTTCCGGTGTTTGCCTCCTTGGGTGGCGGGATTAACGCCGTGGAGGTTCTTCTGCCGCATCTTGGAATGGTAGTCGGGGTTCCGGTGGTAGATGAGGCTCATGCCGGATTCTCGGTCGCCGACGTGCTGGCAAAGACAGAGCTGGTCAAGAAAGGTCCTGGACCGTTCAGGCTGCAGAGCCATACGCTTTCTGCTGATGGGGCATCGGATACGAAGCAGGATGAGAAGTCGACGACGGTGACGGTGGCTGGGGATGTCACGTTTGCGACTGACTCCGATCAGCTGTCGGATCAGGCGGACGGTGTGTTGGCGAATGTGGTGGAGCAGATCAAGAAGTTTCCCTCTGGTGGGGATCTGACGATCACGGGCCATACCGATGATGTGGCTGATGACGCACACAACCAGGATCTGTCGGAGCGGCGGGCCAAGGCGGTGTCGGAGCGTCTCAAGAAGCTGACGGACTTGTCTGCGTGGAAGGAGTCGGTCTCGGGCAAGGGGGAGTCCTCGCCGCGGGTGCCGAATGACTCGGACGAGCACCGGCAGGCTAACCGTCGTGTGGAGATCACGCTGATGCCCTCAAAGCCCGCCGAGGCAAGCGCGCCGCCGAGCGCGAGCGTGGCACCGTCGTCGACCGCCATGCCGAAAGCCGCAGGACCCGTAGGTAAGGGGCCTGAGGGAGTAGACGTGATCGTGGACGGCAAGAGACTGCATATGACCATGGAGCGCATGGTTCGGATAGGGAGGTATCTGACCGGCTCGTTAGAACTGAGCTCGCAGCAAGAAATGGACCTTCAGATGTCGTCGTTCGCGCTGCCGTCAACTATGCAGACCCTGGCGGACTGGGTAATGGGCGGGGTGTACAGCCTCACCCTTTTGAGCGGGGGCACGCGATACATGGAGGCCGATTTCGAGTCCGCTGATTGGGGGCGGTTGCCTGCGGCCATGACAGCTCTCGTAGGATCGGTCCATCCCGGTGAACCGCTGCGTCTTCCAGTTGTCTGGCCAGACATCGGAGGCGATTCAGCCGTCATCGATATACCAGGAGGCGAAGCAAGAGGCCCAGGTCGAGTCGTCGCCCGCCTCACCGACATCCCGATTATCAACGCGTAGTGGCCCGGTCACTTAGAAGGGTGGGGCTTGGTCGATGAGGGGTGCGAGTTGGAGGGTGTGGGCGGCTTTGGGGTAGGGGTGGGTTCGTAGTCTCCGGGTTTCTGGCCGGGTTGGGGGCCGCGGGTCTCTAGCCGCGCCCTGCCGTTGGTGTTGGTGCCGAAACGGGCGTGGTTGTGGGCCTGGTTGTCGAGTGCTCTGTCAAGGGCCCGGTTGAGGCGGTTGAGGATGTCGTGGCTGATCTGCTTGCTCAGGTCGGCTGGTACGACGGCGCCGGGGACGTGGTGCTGGTGGGGGCCGGTCTTGCGGGGCAGGCGGGTGATGGTGCCGTTGGGGTGGCGCTGGTAGACGGTCTTGTCGGGGGTGTACCAGGACAGGACCCCGCTGGTGTTGTCTTTGGTGAGGGCCCATCCGGGGGTGTGCTTGAGGCGGTGGTGGGCCTCGCACAAGGTGACGAGGTTGTCCAGGCTGGTGGTCCCGCCCTGGCTCCAGGCGGTGAGGTGGTCGATGTCGCACCGCTCGGCGGGGGTCTGGCAGGTGGGGAAGACACAGGCCCGGTCGCGGGCGCGCACCAGGTCGGCCAGGCCGGCCGGGGGACGGTAACGGGTGCGGCCCACGTCGATCACGACTCCGCTTGCTGGGTCGGTGACCAGGCGCCTCCAGGTCCCGCCGGCGGCCAGGGCCCAGGCAGTCAGGGCCGGCACCGCCACGCTGCGCACCCCAACCCGCACCTGAGCAACCCCGGTAGCCGCGGCGGACAACGAGACAGCAGGCTGAACGGCGGGCTGGGCGTTGGGAGCAGCAGAGCACGACGCGGCGGGCGAGGAGTCGTGAGCAGCAGAGCGCGAGGCGGCGGGCTGGGAGGCGGGAGTGGCCGGGGTGGGTTCGGGCAGACTCCTCCCGTCAGCGGTGGACAGACCTCTTCTGCTGTTCAGGGACGCTGCATCGTTGCAGGCCTCGGATGTGATGGCGGCGATCTGACCTGGAGGGGCTCCACTGGACTTCAGATTGCGGGGCTCCTTGAAGCACTCACCGCCTCCGGGGTCACCGCTGTCGGTGGTGTCTTCTGGCGGAGCCAGGCCACCTGGGTCGGTCAGGCTGGTCAGGGGGACGGTGACCTGGACATCGATGTGGATGCCCTCTGGGAGGGGGAGGTGGCCGGTGCCTGAGGGAGTCCACCACGGACTGGCGGACCCCACCAGGGAGCTCAAGGCCCCCAGGAGGCCTTCCAGGGGCACCCCGTCAGGCAGCAGACGACCCAGGGAGGCAGGACGCCTGGGAGGAGAGAACGAGGCAGGCACTGAACCCAGCTCACTCACACCGCCAAAGTCTCCAGTGCTGCTGCCGAGACCGCCACCACCGCCAGTGCCGCCACTGGTGTCGTTGTCGGGGGCTTGTGTGGGTCTGTGGTAGGCGGTCTGCTGGCTGGTGCGTAGTGTGGACAGGGCCATCGCGCCCAGCGCGTCGGCTCTCAGCTGGGCCAGGGTGCGCTGCTCACCGCAGGCCCTGGCGCTGGCGGCGATCGCGTCCAGGGTCGCGTCCAGCAGCAGGGCGTCCATGGTCGGCAGTACGAGCCGGACCTGGGAGATTCCTTCGCCGGCGGGTTTGGGGCGTGACACGCACCGCCGGGAGACATTGACCCGCACCCGCTCAGCATGCCCGGCGGGGTCGACCTCCATCAGGGCCCGCTCAATGTCGCGTCCCACCTGGGACACGCTGCGCCTAGGTGCCTGAGGCAGCACCCGCTCCTGAACCGCCAGGGCCACCGGGGCCGGCACGCCCTCCAGGCGACGAGTCACCAAGGACGCCTTGGCTGCATCCAGCACCCCGCACCGCTCCATGGCCTCGGTGGGCCCGAAACCGACGTCCATCAGCGCGCTACCGTGGTCCACGACCTGCCCGGCCTGAGTTCGAGACAGCCCCAGGCGGGCCGACAGCAGGCAGGTGGTGTTGAACCGCCGCTCCTCAAACCCCACCACCGGTGAGACCGCACCGTCTGGGCCCCACTGATCCGGATGACTCGACAGCTCACCACAGGCGGTCAGGCACGCCGCCGCCAGGGCCTCGCCCCACGCGGCCCACGCCGCCAGCCGGTGACAGGCCGCGGCCAGCTCCCCCAGACCCCGTGCTCCCAGGCCAAGCAGCCCAGTAGCACCGACCTCCTCCACGGACACGACCCTGTGTCCATCAGCAGCGGCCACCAGCGTCGCGTCAGCGTCCGAATCGCCTGCGAACAAGCCCTCACCATCAGCACTGCCGGCGCTCTCAGCGTCAGAGCTCTCACCACCGACGCCGCCGCCACCGCCATCGCCGTCGTCGTTGGGGTTCTGGGCGGCCACCAGCAGCCGGGACAGCAGCCCCTCGACCACACCGGCCAGCGCTCCACCGCCGGCCAAGGACCCCAGCAGGCCCGCCACGTCCTCAGTGCAGGTCACAGCCCCCGCCGACGCGTCCCCGGCGGGCGCGACCAGCACCTCGGCCGCACCACCGGCCGGGACACGAGGAAGCACACCGCCTTCGAACATATGTACAGTATAGCCCGAATCTCCGCCACCCGCACGGCGAAACAGCACTCAGAATCACCGGCACAGCAACGAAAACCAGGAGCCTTGCCCCTCATGATCGGAGGTACACGGAGGTGGGGTGGGGCGGTCCTCGTACCTGCACACCGAATCCGGACTTGCGCCTCGAACCCTCACCCGCCTCCTGTGCCCGCGTCGCGCTCCCGCCTCCCCGAGTGGACCGTTCCGAACTGCCCTCCTCGCACCCACCTTCGGAACCGACCTCTCGCCCCCACCTCCACTCCGACGTGACGCGGCTCAAAGCCGCGTTGTTGCCCGCGCCCTGGGGGAGTCCCCGCCTTCCTCCATAGACTGTGGCGCGGTACCCCGTCGTCGCCGTCGCCCCGGACCGGAGCAACCGGTTCTCCCGGCAGCGGGAACGCGGGTGCTACGTCCACGTCCCCTGAAACAGGAACGAAGAACAGTGAACGCACGTCCTCTCAATGTCGCCGTCATCGGAGCAGGCCCCGCAGGCATCTACGCCTCGGACATCCTCTCGAAGTCGGGCATGGAGGTCTGTATCGACCTGTTCGAGCGGCTTCCTGCGCCCTACGGGCTGGTGCGCTACGGCGTCGCCCCCGACCACCCGCGCATCAAGCAGATCATCGTGGCCCTCTACAAGATCCTCCAGCGCGGGGACATTCGGCTCATCGGCAACGTCGAGGTCGGCCGTGACATCTCGGTGGCCGAGCTCCAGGAGCACTATGACGCCATCATCTTCTCCACTGGAGCCGACACCGACGCCCCCCTCGACATTCCCGGCGTCGACGCCCCCGAGTGCTACGGCGGCGCCGACTTCGTCTCGTGGTACGACGGTCACCCCGACCACCCGCGTACCTGGGACCTGAGTGCCAAGGAGGTCGCCGTCATCGGCGTCGGCAATGTCGCGCTGGACATTGCCCGCGTCCTGGCCAAGCACGCCGACGACCTCATGACCACTGAGATCCCTGCGAACGTGGCCACCACGCTCCAGCAGTCCCCGGTCACCGACGTGCATGTCTTCGGTCGCCGCGGTCCGGCTCAGGTGAAGTTCACCCCGCTGGAGCTGCGCGAGCTCGGCAAGCAGGCCGACGTCGACGTCCTCGTCGACGAGGAGGACTTCGAGTACGACGAGGGCTCGCAGGCGGCCCTGGCCTCCTCCAACCAGCAGCGCCAGGTCGTCAAGGCCCTTGAGGGGTACGCGATGCAGGAGCCGGAGGACCTCACCGCCTCCCACCGCATCCACATCCACCTCTTCTCGGCGCCCCACGAGGTCCTCACCGACGACGACGGCCACGTCGTCGGCCTGCGCACCGAGCGCACCCGCCTGACCGGCGACGGCAACGTCACCGGCACCGGCGAGTACCGCGACTGGCCCGTCCAGGCCGTCTACCGCGCCGTCGGATATGCCTCCAGCGCCATCGAGGGCCTGCCCTTCGACGCCGAGCGGCACGTCGTCCCCAACGAGGGCGGCCGCGTCCTCGGCGAGGACGGCAAGCCTCTGACCGGCCTGTACGCCACCGGCTGGATCCGTCGCGGCCCCGTGGGCCTCATCGGCTCCACCAAGTCCGACGCGCAGGAGACCATCACCAACCTCGTGGCCGACGCCAACGCCGGCCTGCTGCACGCCGAGACCAGCGACGAGGCCCAGGTCGGTCACGACGCCATCATCGCCCTGCTGGAGTCCCGCGGCATCCCCTTCACCAACTGGGAGGGCTGGGAGCTGCTGGACGCCTATGAGCGCGAGCTCGGTGAGGGCTACGGTGAGGTCGTCGTCACCGGAGGGGCCTCCAAGCCGCGCGAGCGCGTCAAGGTCGTCTCCCGCGATGCCATGACCGCGATCTCTCGCTCCACCGAGGTTCCCGAGGACCTCATCGGCCAGCCCGAGACGGGTCGCGTCCCCGAGCGCGTCGCCCACCGCCTGGCCGACTGAGCCGAGCACGGTCTACGGCTCAAGCCCAGCCGACATCGCATCACCCGTCCGGCACCGGTCCCCGCGGCCGATGCCGGACGGGCGTCGTCACCGACACGGAGAGGAAGAAGTCCGATGAGAACCCGCCGTATCCGCTTCGCCGGCGGAACCAACCGCTGGGCGCGTGACCTCTATCTGCGTGCCTTCCCCGAGGATGAGCGCATTCCCTGGGCGCTCATCCACGTGCTCAGCCTGCGCCGCGGCGTCGACCTCGTCGCCTGGTGGGACCAGCCCGCCGGATCGACCCGTGCGGCCCGCCCGGATCCTGTCGCCCTGACCTGGACCGTGCGTCGCCCCGGCTCCCGCCTGCTCTTCCTCTTCTACCTCGCCGTCGACGACGCCGCACGCGGCCGTGGCGTGGGCACCCGCCTCCTGGCCGAGCTCGAGCGCCGTCACCCCGGCTGCACCATCGTCCTGGACGTCGAGCCCGTCATCGCCGAGGCCGACAACGCCGAGCAGCGACGCCGTCGGTTCTCCTTCTACGAGCGCTCCGGCTTCCGCGACACCGGGTACGCGGTCCAGGACTCGACGGGGGAGTACTGGACCCTCGCGCGTGAGGCGCCGGGAACCACCTTCGATCCCGACGACTTCCGCGATGCCCTGAGCTGCCTGGACTGCATCACCGCGCGAGTGGTCCCGCGCCAGCAGACATAGGTCAGACACAGGTTCATCCCATAGTCTCCACCCATGACAAGGACTCACCACTACAACGGTCTCAAGACCGCCGTCCTCCTGGGCGGCATGTGGAGCCTGCTTCTCCTGCTCGGCTACGTGCTGGCCCGGGGGACCGGCTCCGCCATCTGGCTGGTGATCGCGCCGGTCATCGGCCTGGTGCAGACCGCCCTCGGCTTCTGGAACTCCGACAAGATCGCCGTGCGCTCCATGGGCGCCATCGAGGTCACCGAGGCCCAGCAGCCCCAGATGTACGCCATCGTGCGTGAGCTCTCCGCCGCTGCCGGCCAGCCCATGCCGCGCCTCTACGTGGCCCCCACGATGAGCCCCAACGCATTCGCCACCGGCCGCAGCCCCTCGCACGCCGCCGTGTGCTGCACGCAGGGCATCCTCCAGCTCCTCAACGAGCGCGAGCTGCGCGGCGTCCTGGGCCACGAGCTCTCCCACGTCTACAACCGCGACATCCTCACCTCCTCGGTGGCCGCGGGCATCGCCGGCGTCATCTCCTCCATGGTCACCATGGCCATGTGGTTCGGCGGCGGCAACCGGCGCGACCGGGACGGCGGCAACATCATCGCCGTCCTGCTGCTCTCCCTCCTGGCGCCCCTGGCCGCCGCCATCACCCAGTTCGCCATCTCCCGGACCCGCGAGTACGACGCCGACCACGACGGCGCCGAGCTCACCCAGGACCCGCTCGCCCTGGCCAGCGCGCTCAGCAAGCTCGAGGCGGGCATCTCACGCGTGCCCATGGGGCAGGACCCACGCCTCGAACCGGTCTCCTCCATGATGATCGCCAACCCCTTCGGGAGCCTGCGCAACCTCTTCGCCACCCACCCGCCCATGGACAAGCGCATCGCCCGCCTCGAGCAGATGGCCGGGTACTGACAGTGCCACTGACCGTCGTCGGCGGACTACCGGCAGTCGGCAAGACCGCCGTGTGCCGGGAAGTCCTGCGCCTGCGGGCCGAGGCGCGGCCGCGGAGTCGACCACCGACCTGGTTGCGCATCGACTCCATCGAGCAGGCCCTGCGGGACACTGGCGAGATGCTCCCCGGCATGCCCGCGGGCGCCGGATACTACGTGGCCGCCGCTGTGGCCCGGGACGTTCTGGCCTCGGGCGGGGACGTTCTGGTCGAGTGTGTCAACCCGCTGCCCATCACCCGCCGCCTGTGGGAGGAGACGGCCTCGGCCGCGGGCGCCCGGTTTCTCTCCGTCGAGCTCATCTGCTCCGATGCTGCCGAGCACCGGCGCCGCGCCCAACAGCGGGGCAGCGATATCGAGGGCCTCGAGCTGCCGGGGTGGCAGGAGATCGCCCGTCGCGATTACGCCCCTTGGCCCGAGGCCGACCTCCGCCTCGACACCGCCCGGCTCACCGTCACCGAGGCCGCCCGGGCCATCGTCGACCTCGGCCTCGCGGATGGAACCCGATGACGGTGGACAGGGGAGTGGACACTCCACCTCCCACTGGAACCGACGACGACATCGCCCCACGCATCAGGGCCGCCGTCGACGCCGGCGAACTGCGCGGCGTGACGACCGGACCGGTCGAGCGGCTGGGGACCGGTGAGAGCTACACCGCCTGGCGAGTCGGCTCCGGGGAGCAGGCCCGGGTCCTGCGCCTTCCACGACGCCCGCCCCATGACCTGCCTCGCTCCATGCAGGCCGAGTTCGAGGTCCTCAGACGCGTCCCACCCGAGCTGGGAACCAGCGCCGTCGCCCTGGAGACCGGCAGCGACAACCCGCTCGGCACCCCCTACATGGTGACCACCCACGTCCCCGGTCGGGCCCTGTGCACCGCCGACTGGAACCCGCGGTTCGCCACCGCCCTCGCCCACCAGATCGCCCGCCTGCACGAGGCTCTCGCCACCGCCACCGCCCCCGCGCCGTCGGCCGCCTTCGTGCCTAGCGCCGACGAACAGGGGGAGGAGCTGGCGACCTGGTGGGGAGAGCATCATCCGCAGACCCTCACCGACCCCCGCGTCCGCGAGCTCCTGCCCGCCTGGCGCCGCGAGCTCGACCGCCTCGCCCCGGCCTTCGAGGCGGTCCCCACCCACCGACTCATCCACGGCGACGCCGTCGCCCCCAATGTCATCCTCGGCCCCGACGGCCTGCCGCGACTCATCGACTTCGAGTGGTCCGGGCCCGGCGACACCGCCAAGGACCTGGCCCTCATCGGGGGCCGGGTGACCGGCGGGCCCTGGTACCTGCCCATGACGCCCGACGACGTCACCGCCTTCGTCACTGAGTACGCGCGGTACTCGCGGTCCTCGCGGCGCTCGCGGCTTGCGCAGGACACGGGTGCCGCCGACCTGCAACGGCTGCTGGAGCGCCGCGAGGCCTACGAGCTTCTCGACCGCCTGGGCAACCTCCTGTACTGCCTCAGCCGCCCCGGCGAGGCCCGCTACGGCAGATGGGCCGACGAGCTCGCTCGCAGCCTGACCGCCCGACTCGGTGGCTGAGCCGCCCGCTTCACGGCAGTGTCGGGCTAGCCCCACCATGGTTCCGCCAGGTGGCAGGATTGGGCGCGATTCCGGCCCTGAGGAGGATATGAGGCATGAACCGATCAGCATGGGCCGCGCGCTACCGCCAGCTCGGCAGGGACGCCGCCTTCCTCCTCCTCAGTGGGCCACTGAGCCTACTCGCCTTCTACCTGCTTGTGCCGCTGACCGCCCTCGGCGTGGTCACCACCATCATCTGGGTGGGGCTGCTGGTGCTCATCATCGACCTGAGCATCGCCGGGGGCTTCGCCAACATCGCCCGCCTCGCCGTGGCGCGCGTGGACGGGCGCGAGCCGGTACCCGGCGGCTACCTCGAGCCCGAGCCGGGGGCCTCCGCGCGCCGTCGGCTCTTCCGGCGTTTGCGTGACCCTCAGCGCTGGATGGACCTGCTGTGGGCCGTCATCTACTTCCCGGTCTCCCTCATCACCTGGATCATCAGCGTCGTGTGGCTGGCCCTGGCCGTGGCAGGTCTCCTCGCCCCCATCGCTGACATCATTCTTGACCTGGTCCTCGATCCGGCCGTGGGGCAGCGCCAGGGGCTGGCTCATCTTCTAGGCCTGCAGCCGGAGCTGTTCTGGGACATCGGATTCAACCTCACCTGCGGCATCGTCTTCTCCTTGACCGCCCCCGCCGTCCTGCGGGGCCTGGCCGCCATGCAGATCGGGCTCAGCCGCGCCATGCTCTCCTGGCGCAGCGAGGTCAGCCGCCTCCAGACCTCCCGGGCCGCCGTTCAGCGCGCCGAGGCCGACACTCGCCGCCGCCTGGAGCGCGACATCCACGACGGCCCCCAGCAGCGCCTCGTGCGCCTGCGCATGGACCTGGCCCGTGCCCACCGGCAGGCCGAGAAGGACCCGGCGGCCGCGTCGGCCATCATCCAGGGTGCCATGGAGCAGACCCAGCAGACTCTCGACGAGCTGCGTCAGCTCTCCCGCGGTATCGCCCCACCCGTCCTCATCGACCGCGGCCTGGCAGCCGCCATCACCGAGGCCGCCACCCGCTCCTCCGTCCCCGTCACCGTGAGCACCGAGCTGCCGGACCTGCCCGACCACGTCTCCCAGGCCGCCTACTTCGTGGTCAGCGAGGCCCTGGCCAACCTCAACAAGCACTCCGGGGCCACAGCCGCCGGCGTCGATGCCCGCGTCGCCGACGGCGCCCTGCTCGTGAGGATCAGCGACAACGGCATCGGAGGGGCCTCGACCGCCAAGGGACACGGCCTGGCCGGCCTGGTCGAGCGCCTCAACGGGGTCGACGGTAGGCTCACCATCACGTCCCCGACCGGCGGACCGACCACACTGGAGGCGAGAATCCCGTGCGCGTTCTGATCGCTGACGACTCCGTCCTCCTGCGCGAGGGACTGGCACTCATCCTGGCCGACGGCGGCCACGAGGTCGTCGGGGGAGTGGGGGACGGTGAGGCCCTCGTGAGCGAGGCCCTGCGGCTGCGGCCCGACGTCGTCGTCGCCGACATCCGCATGCCGCCCTCCCACACCGACGAGGGACTGCGGGCCACCACCCGCATCCGCGCCCAGTGGCCGGGTGCACCCATCCTGCTGCTGAGCCAGTACGTCGTCGCCGGCTACCTGCCCGAGCTCCTGGCCGACGGCGGCGGCGCCCTGGGCTACCTCCTCAAGGACCGGGTCGGCGACATCGACGCCTTCCTCGGCGCGGTCGAGCGGGTGGCGCGCGGCGAGCTCGTCCTGGACCCCGACGTCGTCTCCCAGGTCCTCCAGCGAGGCCGGCGCGACGACCCGCTCACCGAGCTCACTCCCCGCGAGCGGGAGGTTCTGGCCCTCATGGCCGAGGGCCATACCAATGCCGGCATTGCCAAGATCATGGTGGTCACCGAGGGGGCCGTGGAGAAGCACACCCAGCGGATCTTCGCCAAGCTCGGCCTGCTGCCCGACGCCGCCGTCCACCGCCGCGTCAAGGCCGTCCTGACACTGCTGTCGGCCTAGTCGCCGGGGGCGAGCACCGTTCAGCGGTAGTTGACGAACTGGAGGGCGGCGTCGACGTCGAGGTTCTTCAGCAGGGCGATCACCGTCTGGAGGTCGTCGCGGGACTTGGAGGTCACGCGCACCTCGTCGCCCTGGATCGTGGCCTTGACGCTCTTGGGGCCCTCGTCACGGATCGCCTTGGTGATCTTCTTGGCCACCTCCTGGGTGAGTCCCTCGCGCAGCGGGCAGGCCAGGCGGTAGATCTTGCCCGAGGGGCGCGGCTCCTTGTCCCCCAGATCCAGGGCCTTGAGGGAGACGCCGCGGCGGAAGAGCTTGGACTCCAGGACGTCCAGGATCGCCAGGACCCGCTCGGCCGTGTTGGCCTCCAGGGTGATGGTGTCGCCTGACAGGCTCACGGAGGCGTCAACGCCGCGGAAGTCGTAGCGCTGGGAGATCTCCTTGGCGCACTGGTTGACGGCGTTGTCCACCTCCTGACGGTCGAGGCGGGAGACGACGTCGAAGGAGGAGTCATTGGCCATGGCGGCAGTCCTTTCCGGGGTGGGGACTTCAGTCGCCCCGAGTCTAGGTGGGTTGTTCTGTGAGGAGGGTCCTACGGGGGCGATTGGCGTTTCGCGCCGCTGCCTTGCTATTCTTCCACGGCGCCAAGCGATGACCGAGGGGTCGGAGCGCGGAGCCAAGGCGGGTTGCCCGAGCGGCCAATGGGAGCTGACTGTAAATCAGCCGCGTAATGCTACGGGGGTTCGAATCCCTCACCCGCCACGGCGATCACTCGTGATCGCACCTCGCCATCCGGCGAGGGCCGCAGTGAGCGAAGCCACGGCGGAACGAATTGCCAGAGCGATTCGAATCTGCCTAGGATTCGGCTCGTTGCCCCGATAGCTCAGTCGGCAGAGCGTCTCCATGGTAAGGAGAAGGTCAAGGGTTCGATTCCCTTTCGGGGCTCTCACAGCGGGGGCCATTGGCCCCCATTGTGTTCCTATGGCGAGGTAGCTCAGCTGGTTAGAGCGCACGACTCATAATCGTGAGGTCGAGGGTTCGAGTCCCTCCCCCGCTACGCAAGCTTTCGAGTACGGCGTTCCGTCGCATGCTCGAGGATCGACACGAGGAGACAAACGTGGCCAGCAAGTCCGCCGACGTTCGCCCCAAGATCACTCTGGCCTGCTCGGAGTGCAAGGAGCGCAACTACATCACCAAGAAGAACCGTCGGAACACCCCCGACCGTCTCAGCATCGCCAAGTTCTGCGCTCGCTGCGGCAAGCACACCGAGCACCGCGAGACCCGCTGAGCATCGCACAGCGATCCCGGTCTCGGCCGGATAGCGAGCCCCGTTGACATGACGTCGGCGGGGCTTCGTCGTCTCCTCGAAGCGGGTGCCTAGCATCGTGAGGGTGAACGGTCTAAGCTCCTGTGACGACGCCGTCGAGCGGCTCGCAGCAGTCCTGAGTGGGGTGCTCGCAACGAGCTCTTCCGAAGTGTCTGACCGCGAGGCTCACCGCCAGGCCCGGCGGGGAGCGACGGCGATCCTCCCCGCTGTGCATGCCCTGCACCGGATCCAAAGCCGGCTGCGGGACTGCCGGGGAGAGGCTGCCTGGGATGGCCTGGTGCACCGCCGTTGCCGTATGAATGCGAGCCCCACGGGTGGCGGCGTCGCCCCGGGGCCGGCCGCGGCCGATGGGGGCTCGATCCGGCAGGTCGAGCGCGCAGGGTGGGAGCTCCTTCAGGCGACGGCCGAGGTTGCGGTGGCGGGGTGGTGCTGGACGGTGACCCACGAGCTCGCTCGCCGTACCCTGCCGCCACGGCAGAACACCGTCGACAAGCGGAAACTCACGGCTCTGGAGGCCAGATTTGATACGCCGTCCGACTCCGTGTTCTACCGGCTCACTGACACTGATGTGGACTCCTGGGCACAGGCCAGCGGAGACCGGAACCCCATCCATCTGCTGCCCGGAAGAGCGGCTGCGGCGGGGCTGTCGGCCGGCTCCCATGAGGTCGTTGCTCACGGCCTGCTGCTCGGAGCGATCAGTCTCGCACTCGTCCAGTCTTCGCCTTTGCGGCAGATTGGCCTGGTATTCATTGGTTCTGCTGATGTTCCGGCCTCCGAGTGCGGCGCGGAGGAGTCGTGGGCGATGCTCGCCGTCGATCCTGTCAGCGGAGACATCACTCAGGGCCGGCGTCCCGTCCTGCGCCGCCAGTGATTCCATCCATCCCGTCAACGCCACCCGGAGATGGTGCGGAATCCAGGTAGTCTCCCTATCGGTACATGAAGGAATAGTGATCGCTTACTGGAGGGAATTCTGACGGAGATTCATTACCGCCTTGAAGGAAGTGACGCGAAGACGTGAAAATAAATTATAGACCCCCAGCCAACCATCGGTAGATGGGGATGATAGCGTAACAAAGGTGGGTATTTGGGATGTCAAACTGATGTATGTCAGGTGACATGAAGTCAGTGCCTGAATTGTTTTCCTGCACAGAAGTGGATCTCCGAGATCCGCTCAGTATCAACGAAAAGTGGAGGGGTTGCCTGTGTTTCCAAGGTTGCCTGATGTTGTGGGTCACTGTGGTGGAGTGCTGAGTCTCCGACCGAGTGTGATAAAAAAGAAGTGGAGCCGCGCTTGTATGAAAGCCAAAGTCGATCAACAAGTTCGTGCTCGAGGGTTCGCGACCTGCCACAGGTCGGTGCTGAGAGGAGTCGATAAAGGTGATTACCGCAGAGCGGACGATGGTGGAACCGACGGCCTGCGTCGAGGATGTCGAGATGACGTGGACTCAGAGCGATCAGGAAGCCGTTGAGGCCACCTATGGCCAAGAACTGGCCGGGGCTGCGGGATCTCCCGAGGACGGTCTGGAGCCGGCCGGTGGCTGCGGCCAGAGCGACTCCTTGGAGCAGAAGGGCTTCCGTCGGCTCGATGAGATCGAGATGGATGCCTGGCGCTCCTTCCTGGCGGCCTCCACCTCCGTCACCGCCCGTCTCAATCGTGAGCTCGAGGCCGGGTGCGGCATCTCCATGCACGAGTACGAGATTCTGGTGCGCCTGTCCGAGGCTCCCGACCAGACTCTGCGCATGTCCACTCTCGCCGAGCACGTCTCGCACTCCCGCTCACGGCTGACTCACACGGTCCGGCGTCTGGAGAACGTGGGTTACGTCGAGCGCAGCTCCTGCGACTCCGACCGTCGCGGTGTCAACTGCACGCTGACGCCGCAGGGTCTCAGCTTCCTGCGCGAGGCTGCTCCGGTGCACCTTGACGGCGTGCGCCGCCATGTCGTCGACCGTCTCAGCCGTGAGCAGCAGGTCGCCATGGCTGAGCTCATGAAGGTCATCGCCCAGGCCCCGGACTCCTCCTGCGGGCTCTCGGCGGCCTCGGCCTCCTGAGGCTCCTGCGCGATCAGTGGGCGTCGTCAGCCGGTTTCGTCACCGGTGGCGGCGCCCATAGGTCTGTCCAGACCACGTCCAGGTCCGCCAGGAGCCGGCGTAGCAACGGCAGGGAGATGCCGACGACTCCGTGGGGGTCGCCGTCGATCCCCTCAATGAAGGCCCCGCCCAGGCCGTCGATGGTGAAGGCTCCGGCGCACCACAGCGGTTCCCCGCTGGCGACGTAAGCCTCGATCTCGGTCTGGGACGGGGAGCCGAAACGGATGGTGGCCGAGCTGACCCCCTCGGCGATGGCGCCGTCGGCAGTGCGCACCAGGAAGTGCCCCGTGTGCAGGGTGCCGGTGCTCCCGCTCATGGTTCGCCAGCGCTCGCGGGCGTCGGCGGCGTCGGCGGGCTTTCCGACGACCTGGCTGCCGATCTCCAGCATGGAGTCGCAGCCCACAACCACCTCGGCCTCCTGCGGGTCTGTGGAGGCCGCGACGTCGAGGGCCTTGGCTCGAGCCAGGGCCTGGACCTGCTCAGCGGCGCTCGGGGCCGCTAGCCCGGCCTCGCGACGCCTGCGGCTCAGTTCCTCGAGCACGGCCCCCTCATCGACGTCGGAGACCCGCACCAACGGCTCGACCCCTGCGGCTCGCAGGGTGGCCAGTCGGCCGGATGACTTCGAAGCCAGGAGAATCACGCTGCCAGCCTATACGGGCCGGTAGGCTCGGCTCATGACCTCAGGCGGCAGCCCCTTCTCGCGTCTCGACACCGTTCCCGTCACCGGATCCACCCAGGACGACCTGCGCACGGCCCTCACAGGGCCCGAGCAAGAGTCCTGGCCGCACCTGTCGGCGCTGCGAGCACTTGCTCAGACCGCGGGCAGGGGGCGCTCCGGGCGCGCCTGGGTCACCCCCGACGACGGAGGTGCCCTCCTGGTCTCCGTGGTGCTGCGGCCCCTCGTCCCCGTCGAGCGCCTGGCCTGGCTGCCGCTGCTGGGCGGCCTGGCCGTCCGCGACGCGCTGGCCCCCCTCGTCGAGGGCCTGCCCTGGCGTGTGGGGACCAAGTGGCCCAACGACGTCGTCGCCCTGCCTGATGACCCGGCGGCCGTGCCCGCAGTGCCCGGCTGGGCCGGCACGCGCAAGATCGCCGGCGTCCTCAGCGAGCTCGTCACGCCAGAAGCTGCTCAAGGGACTGCAGCTCACGGGCTCGCGTCCGACGTGGTTCCCGCCGACCGTGACGAGGCCCCCATGGTCATCCTCGGGATTGGCGTCAACATCGGGCAGGCGGCCGAGGAGCTGCCGGTTCCCTGGGCCGGCTCCCTGCGCACGCTGGGGGCGGTCGGTGCGGGACGCGGACCGGCGCTGACAGACGCAGCGGAGAGCATCCTCACGGCGATCGGCCACCAGCTGGCTCGGCTCGTCGGGCAGTGGGAGGATGCCGGTGGCGACGTTGATGCCGCAGACGGCGCGCTCGGGCGCCGTCTGCGCTCAGCGCTGACCACCCTGGGGGAGCGGGTCAGTGTCCAGGCTCCTGATGGTGAGATCGGTGGGCTGGCTGTCGACGTCACCCCCGCCCTCGTGCTGCGCACCCAGGCCGGTGATACTGAGGTCCGTGCCGGCGACGTGACCCTCGTGCGCGTGGAGAGCTGAGGGGCCGTGAGAATCGCGAACTCGTGGCTGTTCTGTATGGACGGCCGCCCAATGGGCATAAGCGTGTGATCTGCGCTACTGTGGCATGGTGACATTAGACAGCCAAGCGAGCCGGGGGCTCGCACCGAACTCCCGCGGGGACGTCCCCACGCAGAATGCGCACGCGGGTGCTCGTCGCGTTGAGGGAGAGGTCGCAGCTGAGGTGGACTCTGCTGAGAGAGCCACCCTGGCGGGACACGAGAGTCTGCTGCTGGGGGAGTCCCCCACCCTTACCCTGACCGAGCTGGCTCAGCGAGCCGGAACCAGTGTGGAGGTGGCGCAGAAGTTCTGGCGCGCCATGGGCTTCGCCGATGTCCAACCCGATGAGGTCCGCTTCACTGCCCAGGATGTCGCCGCACTTCAAGACACCGTGGTGCTGCTGGATGAGACCAGCGATTCCTCCCTGGCCTCGGCCAGCGTGCTCGAGCTCCTCAGGGCCCAGTCCTACACCATGGACCGCCTGGTCCTGTGGGAGTTGGAGACCTTCGTCACGGACCTCAGTGAGCGTCTCGGGCTGGATGACACCGCCGCACGGCTGGTGGCCCTCGATCGCATCGACGGCCTCGTGGAGCTCCTGTCGCGCCAGCTGACTTACGTGTGGCGCCGCCACATGGCCTCCATCCTGGGGCGCACCGATGCTGAGGTGTCGACCCGGGGCAGGGAGGACACCGGCCCCGACCTCTACCCGCTCATCCGCTCCCTGGGCTTCGTCGACATCGTCTCCTTCACTCAGCGGGCCCAGGGCATGAGCAAGGCCGCACTGACCCACATGCTCGAGGACTTCGAGAACACGGCCCGGGACGTCATCACCTCCCGAGGGGCGCGGGTGGTCAAGACGATCGGGGACGCTGTCATGTACATCTCTGACGACCTTCTCATCGCCGCCGACGTCGTCACCGCCCTGGTCGATGAGCTCCAGAAAGGGCCGGACGCCATCCGGGTGAGGGCCAGCCTCGTCGAGGGGCGGGTCATCTCCCGCTCCGGGGACGTCTTCGGCCCCACCGTCAACCTGGCCTCCCGGCTCGTGGACGCGGCCGAACCCGGCGGTATCCGCCTGGACGAGTCCACCGCCATGGCCATCCTCCGCTCGCCGGAGGCGGCACGGTACCGGGTGGGGCAGTGCCATGAGGTGGTGGCCAAAGGGCTGGGGCAGATCGTGCCCTGGTCGCTGGAGCGGACCTCGCCGACCCGCCCCTGAGTCGGAGCCGTCGTTCCGTTACCATCTCGTGATTTTCTGTCCGTTCGGCTTGTGAACGAGCCTCTCGAGCTCGAGGTTTTCCGCGGTATCGTCGCCGAAACGTGTTCTTGGTGTGAGCGGGTGGGGGAGTCGCCGCCCCGGAACTGGTCACGTCTTGGTATCTTCTCCACCCCTGGGACGATGGCGGTGGGGCGTGTCGTCACCTAACATCGCGGATGTGACAACTGTTCTGCTCGTCGAAGACGACCCTGCCATCTCCGAACCCCTCGCCCGCGCCTTTGGACGCGAGGGCTATGAGGTCCTGACTCATGGCACCGGTAAAGGCGCCCTCGAGGAGGTCTCGGCCGCTGACATCATCGTCCTGGACCTGGGGCTGCCGGATATCGACGGCCTGGACGTGGCCCGTCAGGTGCGGGCCCAGGGCCTAACCATTCCGATCCTCATGCTCACCGCCCGTAGCGAGGACTCCGACCTCGTCGTCGGTCTGGATGCCGGAGCCGATGACTACGTCACCAAGCCCTTCCGCCTGGCCGAGCTGTTGGCGCGCGTGCGGGCGCAGGTCCGCCGCGCCTCGGGGGAGGCCACCGAGGATGAGTTGAGCGTCGGTGAGATCCGAGTCGACGTCGCTGCTCACCGGGCCTTCGTCGGTTCGCGCGAGCTGCAGCTGACAACCCGGGAGTTCGAGCTGCTCCGGGTCCTGGTGCGTGCCGGCGGCAAGGTCGTCTCCGGTGAGGACATCCTCAAGGAGGTCTGGGGTGAGGACCCCACCGGCAGCCCCCAGACCCTCCAGATGCACGTGACCTGGCTGCGTCGCAAGCTCGGTGACGATGAGGAGCGGCCTGCGCTTCTGCTGGCCCAGGAGGACGGTTACCTCCTGAGCGTCGGTTGAGCCGCTGACCGGGAGGGCCTCCCCGGAGGAGTGACGGGTTCCCACGCCGCCTCGATGAGCTGATCGGGGCTGAAGGAGGACGTGCCATGCGGCGTTACGCCATGACGATGACGATGTCGGCGGTGTCCGTGGCCGTCGTCCTGCTGGGACTGCCGCTGGGTGGCGCCTGGATCGTCAGCGCGTTGCGCTCCGCCGGAAGCGGTGACCGGGTCATCATCATCGGCACGGTCATCCTCACGGTTCTGGTGCTCACCGGTACCGCGCTCACGGCGGCCTCCGTTGTGGCCTCCCGGGTCTCCAGGCGCATCTCGGCCCCGCTCATCTACCTGGCTGCTGAGGCCGAGCAGCTCGGCAGCGGTCAGGTCCGCCCGAGGCTGCGCTCCTCGGGGATCGAGGAGATCGACCTGGTCCAGGCCGAGCTTGTGCGCTCGGCCGAGCGCGTGGCCGGGCGCATCGCCGCTGAGCGACAGTTCGCCTCCGATGCCTCCCACCAGCTGCGCACGCCGCTGACCAGCTTGTCACTGCGTCTGGAGGAGATCGAGCTGCTCGCGGGTGAGGAGGAGGTGCGGGCGGAGGCCCACGCCTGCCTGGAGCAGGTTGAGAGGCTCACCGGCGTTGTTGAGGACCTGCTCAAGGTCTCGCGCCGTTCCGGGGGCGGGACCACGGAGGCGCTTCACCTCAAGGACATCTTCGCTCAGCAGCGCGAGGAGTGGGAGCCGGCCTTCGAGCAGGCCGGGCGCACCATCACCTTCTCCGATGAGATCAGCCACCCGGTGCTGGCCACGCCCGGGTCCCTGGCCCAGGTGCTGGCCACCGTCATTGAGAACTCCCTGCGCTACGGGGCCGGGACGACCTCGGTGAGTGTGCGTGGGGCCAACGGCGGTCATGCGGTCTTCATCGACATCGCCGATGAAGGAGAGGGCGTGGCCGAGGACATCGCACCGCACGTCTTCGAGCGGCATGTCTCCGGCTACGGCTCCACCGGCGTCGGGCTGGCCCTGGCCAAGGACCTCGTCGAGGCCGACGGCGGCCGCATCGAGCTGTCGCAGCGCAGCCCGGCCGTCTTCTCCATCCTGCTCAACGCCGTCCCCAAGTCCCTGGACCCTAACAACGTCCTCCCGCAGGGCGCGCTGGTCTCGGTGGGCCGGCGTCGTCGCTTCTGAGTCGCTGCTGAACCCTCGCGCGACGACGAGGTGAGGGCTGAGAGGCGGGGCGTCAGGACTTCTGGCGGCGGGACTTGACGATCTTTGAGACGGCGGAGGCGAGCATCGGTGCCACCGAGATGAAGACGATCACCAGGATCATCGTGTCGATGTTCTCCCGGATCCACTCGAAGGAACCCAGGAAGTAGCCCAGCCAGGTGATGCCGAAGGCCCAGAAGGTGGCGCCCAGGACGTTGAAGGTGATGAAGTGGCGGTAGTGCATCTTGCCGACGCCCGCGATGACGGGGGTGAAGGTGCGCACGATCGGCACGAACTGGGCCAGGGTGACGGCCTTGCCACCGTGGCGCTCGAAGAAGTCCGAGGTGCGCTCCACGTACTCCTGCTTGAACAGACGGGAATCCGGCTTGTTGAAGATCGCCGGCCCCGCCTTGCGCCCGATGAGGTAGCCGGTCTGGTTGCCGGCGACGGCCGCGAGCCACACGAGGGGGGCCGCCACCCAGATGTGGACGGGAACTCCTTCGGCCGGGTTGGTCTCGCCGATGGCCACGAACATCCCCAGGGTGAACAGCAGTGAGTCACCGGGCAGGAAGAAGCCGATGAGCAGGCCGGTCTCGGCGAAGATGACGAGCATGACGCCGAGGATGGCCCAGGGGCCGATCCAGCCGACGAAGGCTTTGATGATGAAGGTGGCGTCGAGCCACTCGGGGCCGAGCATCGGTGCGTGGACTAAGGGGAGGGCGGTGGGCAGGTTCAGCGCCGGTGCCAAGGAAGTCAGGGCAGTCACCGTGCAAGGCTAAACGCTGTCCCGGCGGCCATGCCGTGAGAGCGATCCCCTCGGGGCTGTGGCATCGGGCACCCCGCAGACCACAGTTGATCGGACCGGTCCTATCGGGGCTCAGGGGCGAGCTGAACGGGAACGGCCGCAGACTCGGGCCCGCTGCCTGCCTGCCCCTGGGCGGTGGTGTTGTCGGTACTGTCGGTGTCGTCGCCGGGGGAGCGGTCCTTGTGCCCGGTGAAGACGATGTAGTGGTAGAAGACGAAGCGGAATGCCGTCCCCAGGCCGAAGCCGACGACGTAGGCGGCGACATTGTCCGCCAGCGGGGAGGTCAGCCCCAGGACGTGATGGGTGAACAGCAGGCAGAACTGTGTGATGGCGATACCGCCCAGGTTGGCCAGGACGAACAGCGTGGCCTCGCGGGCGACGTTCTTCTGGGTGCGGCCCCGGTAGGTCCAGTAGCGGTTCGCGATCCATGAGAAGACGGTCGCCGTCGAGGAGGCCATCAGCTGGGCGGAGTTGGGGTGACCGGAGAGGACACCGGTGGGGCCGTGCTGGAGCAGGTTGAACAGGCCGACGTCGATCACGTAGGCCGCAGCGCCCACCATGCCGAACTGCATGAACTCCTTGACGAGGGCGATGAGCCTCTGGGTCAAGGAGTTGCCGGAGGAGCGCGTCATGGCGGGCATCCTATGCCGATCACAGTCAGGTCACGCAAACCGGGGCCGCTCACGGCACCCAGTGAACACTGACGCTGCCCAGGTCCCACACCCACGAGACCCACAGCAGCTGGCCGGCGACGCAGGCCGCCAGCAGGGCCAACCGTCGGCGGATGGTGCCGGCCGCCGCGGCCAGCGCCCAGCCCACCGGGGCCAGGGGCAGCAGGAGACGCAGCACCGACGTCGTCGGATCGAAGAAGACCAGGAGGTAGAGCAGGTAACCCAGGCACCAGAACCAGGCCGCGGGCCCCAGGGCCCGCAGGCTCGGGGCGCTCAGGAGCAGGCCCACGGCGACAAGCACGACGACCAGCAGGGCCGGACCCAGGTGCGGACCCACCCAGTCGCCCAGGCGGACTGCCCACTGCACGACGGGCGCCAGGTCCGCCCCACGCCAGGAGGTCTCGGTGGCGGTGTAGGCGTCCTGTCGGCCCGTGACCAGCCAGGCGATGACCGGCCAGCTCAGGGCCGCCGAGCAGGTGAGCAGGGCCAGCGCCAGCAGTCGCAGGCGTGCGCCCGGCGCCTGAGGGGCGTGACCCGGCAGAAGACGGGAGAACCAGGTGGGTGGGACCCAGCCCCGGGCGCAGGCCACCTCCCAGACCCACCACAGCCCCAGCGCCGCCCCCAGCGGGACACCGATGGGGCGGGCGAAGCAGGCCGCCAGCGCCACGGGGATAGCGGCCAGTGCCCGCCCACGGCTCACCAGCCACAGCGTCAGCCCTACCAGGACCAGCCCCAGGGGCTCGGCGTAGGGGACCTGGAGAACCGCGGCGCACGGCGAGGACCAGACCAGAGCCACCGCCCACAGGGAGGCCCGGCCGCCCGTCAGTGGTGAGAGCCAGCGGTCCATGACGATCGCCGCCGACGCCGAGGCCAGGACCGACACGAGGGCGGCGCGCACGTAGAAGGACCAGCCGGTCCATCCCAGCAGGGAGGCCACAGCGCTCAGCAGTGGCATGAAGGCCCACGTGTTCTGGGCCACTCGTCCGTCGTCGCCGACGGGCAGCCGCTCCGGGTAGCCCTCCTCAACGATCCGGTTGTACCAGCCGGCGTCCCAGAAGCGCAGGTGCTCCTCCCAGGACGGCGCGGCCCCAGCCCACGGGGTGACGGGCGTGTCCTGGGCGCCCAGCCGCAGAATGATGAAGGTCAGGGTGCTCGCCACCGCCCAGACCGTCAGGACCTGGAGCCAACGGCGCGGCCCCGAGGCAGCGCCGTGCGTCGAAAACGAGGGCAGGGCCTGGCGGGAGGTGGAGGACGCGGAGGACTCTGAGACGGGTGGGGTCACGGCCCCACCCTACGGTCTGGACCCGGGCGCGGTGAGGATGAGCGACATGCGGGTAGCCTTGGGGTGTGAGCGCACCCATCGTCGCCGTGATCGGAGGCGGGCAGCTGGCCCGCATGATGCAGGAGGAGGCCAGTGCTCTGGGGATTCACCTCAGAGCACTGGTGGAGGCCGCGGACGGGTCCACCGGACAGGTGACCCCGGACGCCCCCGTCGGGGCCGCCGACGACGAGGCTGCCGTGCGCGCCGTCGTCACCGGGGACGGGACTGACGGGCCCGCAGGGGGGCCTGCCTCGGTTCTCACCTTCGAGCACGAGCACCAGGACTCGGCCCTTCTGGAGAGGCTCCAGGCCGAGGGAGTCAGTGTCCAGCCCACCCCGCAGGCCCTGACCCTGGCGCGCGACAAGCTCGCCATGCGGAGGATGATGAGCGGGGCCGGGCTCCCGCAGCCCGCCTGGGCGGAGATCGGCGGGCCGCAGCAGGAGAGCACCGAGCAGATGGTCGATGCCATTGAGGCCTTCGCCGCCGAGCACGGCTGGCCCGTGGTCCTCAAGACGCCGCGTGGAGGCTATGACGGCCACGGGGTGCTGCTGGTGCGCAGCGCCGAGTCCCTGCGCCAGGGCGAGGCGGCCGAGTGGATCGCCTCGGTGGCGCGCGCCCGAGCTGGCCAGGGCGACGGCCGCGGGGCCGGAGGGGGAGGCAGCCTCGGAGGAGCAGCGGTGACCAGTCTCCTGGTGGAGCAGGCGATCCCCTTCACTCGCGAGCTCGCCGTCCTGCTGGCCCGCACCCCCAGCGGGCAGGTCGCGGTGTGGCCGGTTGCCCAGACGGTCCAGGAGGACGGCATGTGCGCCGAGGTCCTGGCGCCGGCGCCCGGTCTCGACTCGGCCGCCGTCGAGGAGGCCGAGCTCATCGGCCGCACGGTCGCCGAGCGCGCCGGGGTGACCGGGGTGCTCGCCGTCGAGCTCTTCGCCGTGGAGACCTTCGGGGAGCCCACGCGCCTGTACGTCAACGAGCTGGCGATGCGTCCCCACAACTCCGGGCACTGGACCCAGGACGGGGCCGTCACCAGCCAGTTCGCCCAGCACCTGCGGGCGGTTCTCGACCTGCCGCTGGGGGCCACGGAGGCCACGGCGCCCACCACCGTCATGGTCAACCTCATTGGCGGCCGTCGCGAGCCGGGACCCGATGTCCTGGCCCGGGCCATGGCCGCGCACCCCGAGGCCCGCATCCACCTCTACGGCAAGCAATGGCGAACGGGACGCAAGCTCGGGCACGTCACCATGACGGTCGGCCCGGACCAGGAGGTCGCCGACGTCGTCGAGCAGGCGCGCGGGGCCGTCGCCATCCTGCGCGGGGACGCCTGAGCCGGCCGCATTCAGACCACGGCACGCAGGACACGACAGAACACTGCAGGACACCGAAAACAGGGAGGACGTTGATGAACGAGGTCAGCGCAACGACGGCGGACATGCAGGACGCGGGACGACCGGTGGTCGGCATCGTCATGGGGTCGGACTCGGACTGGCCGGTCATGGGGGCCGCAGCCGAGGTCCTCGACGAGTTCAAGGTGGCCTATGAGGCCGACGTCGTCTCCGCCCACCGCATGCCCACCGAGATGATCGACTACGGGCGCACCGCTGCTGAGCGGGGGCTGCGGGTCATTATCGCCGGCGCCGGGGGAGCGGCCCACCTTCCCGGAATGCTGGCGGCCGTCACCGAGCTGCCGGTTATCGGGGTGCCGGTGCCGCTGAAGTACCTCGATGGCATGGACTCTCTGCTGTCCATCGTGCAGATGCCCGCCGGGGTCCCGGTGGCCACCGTCTCCATCGGCGGGGCCCGCAATGCCGGGCTGCTGGCGGTGCGCATCCTCGCCTCCGGTCAGGGGCCGGAGGCCGCTCGCCTGGGGGCTGCGATGCGGGCCTTCCAGATGGACCTCAGCGAGGTCGCCCACGCCAAGGGCGCCGCCCTGCGCGAGCGGCTGCAGGATTGATGATCAACCGTTTGCGGGACGAGCGCGAAGGTCGCTGGCTGTGTCAGGAGCCGGCCTTGAAGGCCTCTTGCCAGAACTCATCGGCGTCCTAGTCGGCTTTCATTCCCAGGGCATTCAGTGGGATGCGTTGATATTCGCCTAAAAGAGAGTGCAGCCTCAGACCTGAATCATGACAGATTGATGGCTCTTCGTGTTTGAGGGTGTGGTAGGTGGGGCTTGTCGGCTGGTTTAGGTGGTTGCTGCCGGGTGGTCTTTGAGGCGTCCGGTGTGGATGAGGCTGCGGATGGTGTAGCTGGTGAGGTTGCGGAAGTCCAGGGCGATGCCGCGTAGGTGCTCCAGGCGTCCGTTGATCGCCTGACGTGGGGCCGTTGGAGGTGCGGGGGCGGTCGAAGTAGGCCAGGACGTCCTGGCTGCGGCTGATCAGGGTTCTGGCCAGTGTCTGGATCTCCTCAAGCCCGTCGGGGATGGCCTGCCTCAGGGAGTCGATGAGCTGTTGCGTCAGGTACTTTCCCAGAACCGCCTCCTCGGCGCGGTAGGCCTGGATGAGGCGCTGGTAGACGCCCCAGGAGGCCTGGACCGCAGCGTGGCGATCATCAGCGAAGAGGGTCTCGAGACGCTCGGTCTGGGCGTCGGTGAGCAGGCCGGCCCCGGTCAGCGGAGTGCGCCGGGCCCGGTAGAGCCGGTCACCCGCTCGGCCCCGCCGGCCCGTGATCGCCCGTTGGATGCTACGGCGGCACTGGTCGAGCTTGTCTCCTGCTAGGGACACGACGTGAAAGGGGTCCATGACCGCCCGGGCCTGTGGGAGCTCCTCGCCGGCGGCGCTCTTGGGACCCGGTGAAAAACCGCCCCGTGGCTACCACCTCGACCCGCCCACGCCAGTCCTGGTCGCGCTGGGAGAGCCAGGTCTTGTAGGGGCTTCTTGGACCGGCCCGGGACCACGTCCACAAGCCGGGCCGGACCACTGCGGTCGCGTACGGGGGTCAGGTCGATGATGACGGTGACATAGCGGTCGCCCCGCCTGGTGTGGCGCCACACAGAGGGGGTACCTCCCGTATGAGAGCGAAGCGCGCGGGGGAGTCGTCGACGCCGAGGACCTCCACCCCCTTGAATCGGTCGGGCGCCTCGTTGAGGATCTGCTTGGCTCGGGTCAGGATTGCGTTGTTGGTGGTGTGCCAGGAGATCCCCAGAGCGGCTGCCACCCGACAGACCGACATGCACTCCAGGGCAAGGGCCCGCAGCCCCCACTCCACCGCCGCGCGGGTCAGCCGGGTCCTGGGCTCAGCCAAGCTGGAGGTGTCCTGTCTCCACACCCGGCGGCAGTGGGTGCAGGCGAAGCGCCGCAGGCGCACCACCAGCTGCGTGGGCCTCCACCCCACCGGTACGTGGGCCAGGCGCCGTCCCACGAGCCCGCCCCTGGGCGCCGCAGGCCTTGCAGAAGGGGTCCTCGAACCCGGTCGGCATGCGGCACTCGATCACCGCGCGCTCCGCCGTGAGGTGCTGGCCCACCGCGGTCAGCCCCAGGGCGTCCAGCCCCAGGAAGGTCGTCAGATCAGGGCCGGTGAAGGTAGTCTCAGGCACATCGAGGTCTCTCAGGTGGCGTGTGTAGTAGCTCCCATCATCGGGGGACCTCGACCCCTACCCGGCGTAACGACGCGCCCGCCCCACCTATACACTTCAATAGGCTTCACCTACCACACCCCCAAACGCGAAGAGCCGGTTTGTCCTCTCATTGCAGGGGGTTGGCATGTAAAAACCCCCGATTTGGGCGTGCTCTGACGAGCGAGAGGCCTGGGGGTGTTGTGGGGTCAGTCTACACGGGTTTACGAGGTGCGAGGGGGGTGGGCAAAGGGCGCACCGATCTGTGTTGTCTCATGACTTCTGGGAGTTTCGGATGTCATGACATCTCAAGGCACTGGTGGGGCGAGTGGATCGGTCCTGATTGCCGTTGCTTGCCTCGTCGGTAGGGGACTGACCGGGCTGCTCGCAGTCGTTCGGATGGCTCCCGGCATCGTCTGGACGCAATGCACGAAGGTTGGGTGCTACTGGAGGAGGGTTGGGTGTACTCCAGGTAGGTGGGGCCTTCGTGCAGTACGCACAACCCTTGGCCAGTAGATCCCGACCCTCGTGGAGCAGGCCGACTCGGGCCCACTCGAGCCAGTTCTGGGCGGACCCGGCGTCGAACCATGACCACCGGGACCCTGTGTAGACAGCGGGCAGGGAGCGGTGGGGGTGGACCTATGACGGAGGCGTCGGGCTGTGCCGTAAGAACCCCTGACTCACTCCTGCGCGGCCCGGTGTCCACAGCGCTGACATTACCGAGCCTGCCGGCGAATCACCCAGCGGAGATCGTTGGAATACTGCGGTTCTTCTTCGGTGTGCAGCGCCGGTGCGGGGTTGATGTCAGCACCGTGGACACCCACACCCCGTCATGCTCCGTCATGCCTCGCCCCTCAGCCGCCCTCGCCTCCAGGGCCACCAGCCTGCCCCGGGTTCCCGCCCGAGCGAGTGTCTCAGAAGTCATGACACTAAGATGTCTCAGAAGTGAGGAGACAACACAGTACCCCCAAGGTGCGACCTCGAGCCTGAGGATACGAACTCGTGAATGGCGGGTAGACGACGCGTGGATCTCGCGTTCGTTTCTGTTCGTTTCTGAGCGAGCGTGGGTAGACTGTGGACATGAGCATTCTCGTTGCTGGAGGCGCCGGCTACATCGGCGCGCATGTGGTCCGACTTCTCCTCGAGCGCGGGGAGGAGGTCGTCGTCGTCGTCGATGACCTGTCCTACGGGACGCCGGAGCGAGTCAAGGGAGCCTCCCTCGTCGAGCTCGACGTCGCCAGCGGCCAGGCCCCCGAGGCTCTCGCCGAGGTCATGAGCACGCGCGGCGTCACCGCCGTCATCCACTTCGCCGCCCGCAAGCAGGTGGGCGAGTCCGTCGAGCGCCCCGCCTGGTACTACCAGCAGAACGTCGGCGGCCTGGCGAACATGCTGCTGGCCATGGAGACGGCCGGCGTCAAGCAGATGATCTTCTCCTCCTCGGCCGCCGTCTACGGCATGCCCCCGGTAGAGGTCGTTCCCGAGGACATCGACTGCCACCCCATCAACCCCTACGGCGAGACCAAACTCATCGGGGAGTGGATGATGGCTGACGCCGAGAAGGCCTGGGGGCTGCGCTGGGCCGGCCTGCGCTACTTCAATGTCGCCGGAGCCGGCTGGGACGACCTGGGCGACATGGCCACCCTCAACCTCATCCCCATGGTCCTCGACCGCCTCGCCAAGGGCGAGACCCCCAAGATCTTCGGCACTGACTACCCCACCCCCGACGGCACCTGCGTGCGCGACTACATCCACGTCAAGGACCTGGCGGTCGCCCACATTGCCGCCCTGGACTACCTGGCCGGCGGCCAGGAGATGGCCGAGCACGTCTTCAACGTCGGCACCGGCCAGGGCGCCTCGGTGCGGGAGGTCGTCTCCAAGGTCATCGCCTCCACGGGCCTGGACCTGGAGCCCGAGGAGCTCGCCCGCCGCGCCGGCGACCCTCCCCAGCTCATCGGCAACGCTACCCGCATCGGCGAGGTCCTGGGGTGGAAGGCCGAGCACGACCTGGACGACATCGTCACCTCCTCCTACACCTCCTGGCAGGCCGACCCCAACCGGCCCCACTTCGGCTGAGCGTCAGGACTGGTTGAAGTCCGCGGCCGTCAGCTTCCCGTCGCGCAGCTTCGAGAAGAAGTTCGGGGCGGTGGTGTCCTGCAGCAGTACCGTCTCGCCGATGTCGGCGTCCTCGGGGGAGTAGGCGGGGTCCTCAATGGGCGGGGCGCCGGTCAGACCGCTGCCGGAGGCGGAGCGGAAGGCCAGGACCATCTGGGCGATGCTCATGGTGCCGGCGCTACGATCCACCGTGAGCGCGTTCGTGCCGGCGTCGACCAGCGCGTCCTGCCGGGAGAAGGAGAAGGCGGTGGACGGCGCTGCCGCCTTGGATACCACTGCGGAGATGACGGCGCGCTGGCGCTGACCGCGACCCACGTCACCGTTCGGGTCCGACTTGCGCATCCGGGAGTAGGCCAGCGCCTTCGTCCCGTCCACCGTCTGACACGTGCCCTGAGAGGTGTCCCAGACCAGGCCGGAGTCCTCATCGGCGACGTCGTAGTCCAGGCAGACGTTGACCCCGCCGACGGCGTCGACCATCTGGGACACCCCGGTCATGCCGACCTCCACATAGTGGTCCACGGTCAGCCCGGAGAGCTTCTCCACGGTCTGGACCAGCAGCTTGGGGCCGCCGAAGGAGTAGGCGGCGTTGATCTTGTTCTCCCCGTACTCGGGGATGTCTACGTAGGTGTCGCGCGGCAGGGAGGTCAGGCTCGTCTGCCCGTTGTCCGCCTTGTGCAGCAGCATGACGGAGTCGGCACGCGCCCCCTCGGTCTCGTCCTGAACGGCGCCCCCACGTGCATCCGATCCCACGATGAGCCAGGTCTCGCCGGGAGTGTCTGCCGCCCCGGACAGGGCATCGACGCGGTGGAGCTGGGAGGAGACGTCGTTCCACAGCCAGGCGACCCGCGCTGCGATGAGAGCCAGGACGACGACGATGACGACGACTGTCCAGCCCACGATCCGGCGCCACCTCGGACGGGAGCGCTGCGGTCGCCGCGGACGCTCGGGCCTGAGCGACGGCCCACCCGCAGCGGGCTCGCGCGGGGACTGCGGGGCCGAGGAGCCCACGGGGTAGGTGCCGCGCCGCACGGGCATCGCCTGAGTGCGCTCCGGCTCGGACGCGCCGTTGCCGACGCCGGCATCCGGCTCCAAGGGGATGGCGCTCGACCCGGCCCGGGCGTGGCTGCCTCGCTGAGACGGCGCGGAGGAACGACGCGGCTGGACTGAGGGCGGCTGCTGGCCCTCCCGCACGGAGGCGGACTGAGCCGAGGCCGGCTGGTCACTGTCGTTGCGGCCCAGGACCGAGTGCCGCTGAGGGCGGCGGGCGGTCGGCGATGACGGGCGGCGCGGGGAACCGCCGGCAACGTCAGTGGGCTGGGCGACGGCCTCGCCGCCGGACGCCTCCCCGCGCTCGCGGCTGCGCTGGTTGACAGCATCAATGGGGCGCTGCCTGCGTTGAGGCCTGCCTCCACCGGAGCCCGGGGTGATTGAGGGCGGGAGTGAGTCGTCTGTCGGAGTCACACCACTGATTCTGCCTCAGGCGGGGCAGGCAGGGGTGGTCGGCTTCGCGGCGGGTTGCTGCTGAGGGGTACTCGCATTGGGGGCCTGAGTGGTCGGCGCCTGCGTCGGGGTGGCCTGGGAGGGGTCGGAGGTCTCAGCCGACTCGTCAGTGCTCTGCGAGGAGGAGTCGTTCGTGGTGGCGCTCGAGTCCGACGAGGCCGGGGCCGAGGTGTCGGTGGGGACGGGCTTGTCCTCCTCGAGGGCCTTCCAGACCTTCTTGGCGCCCTCAGAGGGGACCACCTGGTTCGGGTCAGCCGCGGGCTCGTTCGGCATAGTGACGAAGTTGATCTTGTCGATGCCCACGCCCTGGATGGAGTAGGCCAGACCCGACAGGTTGCCGATCTGACCGATGCGCTCAGACGTGGTGAGGGTCTCCAGGGTGCTGGTGAGGAAGCCGGACTGCGTCAGGAGGCTGGAGGACAGCGCCTTGGAGGCCATCGCTCTCATGAGGTTCTGCTGACGGGTGATGCGGGAGAGATCCGAGCCGTCGCTCACCCCGTGCCGGACACGGGCGTACTGCAGGGCGTTCTCGCCGTCCAGCTTCTGGCAACCCTCAGCGAGCTTGAAACCGGTGTACTCGGAGTCGTCAATGGCCTCATCGACCTGCACGTGGACGCCGCCGAGGGAGTCGACCACCTTGGACAGACCGGTGAAGTCAACGACGATGAAGTCGTCGATGCGCACGTTCGTCAGCGTCTCCACCGTCTTAAGGGTGCAGGCGGCTCCAGAGGCCACGGCCTTCTTGTCGTCACTGCTGCTGCCGGCCCCCTTGGCGAAGGCGGAGTTGAACGGTGCGTCCTCGCTGGCCTCGGTCTTCCCGCCATCGAGGGTGGTGCACTCGGGGATGTCGACCAGCGTGTCGCGGGGGATGGACACGGCATCGACGCGCTTGCGGTCGGCCGAGATGTGCATGACCAGCGCCGTGTCGGAGCGGGCCACGGAGACCTCGTCATCGCCTTGAGAGCCGTCGACGTTGTTGCTCCCCGCGCGCGAGTCGGTGCCCAGGATCAGGAGGTTGACGGCACGACCCTCGTAGCTGTCCGGCGGCTTGGTGCCGGGCCGGTCCTCCTCGGACAGGAGGCTGTCGATGTTGAACCAGGTGATCCGCGACTGGATGTTGTGCCACGCGAAGCCCGCGGCGGAGACGACGAAGATCGTCACCGCGAGCAGGCTGAGTCCTACTCGGCGGGCCAGACGGCGTCCGAGTTCCTTGGAGGAGTGCCGCGCGTGCGGCTTACTGAACTGAGGCACGGGAGCGATCATAGGGAACGAGACTGCTAAACCATATGGGTCTGCCTACACCTGATACATGAGATTTACCCAATGCGGGGTGAAGACCCTCACACGGGTAACGGGGCTAGGCTTTCTCTGTGACCAGTGTTGCCAAACCCACGCCGAACAGCGCCTCGGCCACTCCCGCCAGTGCTTCGAATCAGGTACGGGAGGGCTTGGGCGCCGATGCCTTCGCTCCCGACGAGCAGAGTGTGCGAGTGGTGACGGTCGCCTTCAACCCGGGAGAGGAGCTGGAGCGCTTCCTGGCCTCCTTGGCCACGGCGACGGCGCGCAGACTCGTCGTCGTCATCGCGGACAACGGCACCGAGCACGATGTCGTCACTGCTGCTGCTCAGCGCCACGGGGCGCGCGTCGTCGGGGACGGCACCAACCTCGGTTACGGGGCGGGCGCCAACCTTGCGGCCGCGGATCTGGAGGAGGACTGGATCGTGGTGGCCAATCCTGATCTCGTCTGGAGGCCCGGGAGCCTGGACGTCCTCATCGATGCGGGCCGGGCCAACCCGGCGGCCGGCTGCCTGGGCCCCCTCCTGCTCAATCCCGACGGCACCGTCTACCCCTCCGGGCGCGCCCTGCCCTCCCTGGTCAAGGGCGCCGGGCACGCCGTCCTGGGCAGAATCTGGCCGGACAACCCCTTCTCGGCCGCCTATCACACGGCCGGACAGGGGACTTCTGAGGAGACCCGAACGGTGGGATGGCTCTCCGGGGCCTGCCTGCTGCTGCCCGCTGCCGCCTGGAGGCGCCTGGAGGGCTTCGACGACGAGTACTTCATGTTCTTCGAGGACGTGGACTTAGGGGAGCGGGTCGGGCGGGCCGGCTGGCTCAACGTGCAGGTGCCGGGCTCCGTCGTCGTCCACGAGCAGGGGGCCAGCTGGAAGGCTCGCCCCGAGAAGATGATCCGGGCGCACCACGCCTCAGCCCGGCACTACCTCAGGGGCGTCTACGACGCCCCGTGGCAGGCGCCGGTGCGCTGGCTGCTGACTGGCGGTCTGCGCCTGCGTGAGGAGTTCGAGGTTCGCGCCTCCCGATCCTGAGGGGGAAGCGCCCGGTGCGCTCGCGGCGCCTCGGGGTCAGTCCTCAGTCGTCGGCCTCAGTAGTGAGCCGTGCGGCAGCGGGGGGCTCGGGGGCATTGTCCAGGGCGATGCGTCGAGCCAGGTGAGTGATCTGGCGCTCTCTGGCGCTGTTGCGCCGGAAGGAGGAGAGGATCTGCGCCAGGAAGGCAATGACCAGGGCGTAGAGCAGGAAGTCAGTGCCTCGCCCGACTCCCATCCGGTGCGCGATCGAGCTCATCACCCAGGGGAAGGTGATGTTGAAGACGGCGAAGGCCACGAAGGCCAGGGTGACCAGCCTGCGGGCGGCCATGTGGCGGGCCCCGCCGGGGGTGCGCAGCATCATCCAGCCGACGGCGATCACGGCCAGGATCAGGGCGGCCTGGATGTAGAGCTGGTGGTTCGTGATCGGGGTGACCTGGGCGGCGAACTGATGAATCATGGGCTGTGCCTTCCGTGCCGGGCTCAGGAGAAGAGCAGGTCGACCAGGATGTTGACCGAGTTCCACAGGGACTGGCCCTTGGAGCGGGAGTACTCGGTATAGACGATGTGCACCGGGAACTCGCGCCAGGGCATGCCGGTGGCACCGATCTTGCGAATGATCTCGCTGGCGTGCGCCATCCGGTTCTGCTTGAGGTCGAGCTGCTCCAGGACGTCGCGGCGGATCACCCGCAGGCCGTTGTGGGCGTCGGTCAGGCGCATGCCGGAGGTGTGCGAGCTGACGGCCGCCGCTGTGCGCAGGACGAGTCGCTTGAGCCAGCCCACCGGGGACGGGCCCTCGAGGAAGCGTGAGCCCAGGACGACGGCGAGATCCTCGTCGCGCGCCGCGGCGACCATGGCGGCGGCATCGGTGGGGGAGTGCTGGCCGTCGGCGTCGAAGGTGACGACGTAGTCGGCATTGGTCTTCTCCAGGACGTAGGAGAAGCCCGTCTGCAGCGCTGCGCCCTGGCCGAGGTTGATCGGGTGGCGCACCACGACGGCCCCCGCGGCCGCGGCCTCCCGGGCCGAGGCGTCCTTGGAGCCGTCATCGACGACGACGACATAGGGGAAGATGGTGCGAGCCTGGGAGATGACCTCGCGCACGACGGTCGCCTCGTTGTACAGGGGGATGACGAGCCAGGTGTCGGTGACCGGGGACACCGGGGTGGGCTCCCCGGTCTGCGTTGCGGTGGAGGTAGTCACCACCGCATTCTTGCACGCGAAGATGGGGCGCCAGCCCTCTTGCGGGAGGCGGAGGCGGTCGGCGTTGGTGGGGTAGGTCTCCTTCGGGGCGTGCCCAGGCGTCGTCTCATGAGGATCAGTCCCCTAGGATGGGGCAGGTCGTGCAGCGCCGCCGCCTCGGGCGACCGGAGCGGCACGGCTTCCGGCAGCCACCAGGCTGCCCGGACTCATTCGATCGTCAGGGCGGTGCGAGCCGCCCGCACAGGAGTCGCCGTGGCCACCCGCATCGCCCCGTCCGCCGATGTCTCCGAGGAAGCCGTGCTCGGAGAGGGCACCAGCATCTGGCACCTCGCACAGGTCCGTGAGCACGCCGTCCTCGGACGGGACTGCATCGTGGGGCGCGGCGCCTACATCGGTGAGGGCGTCGTCATGGGGGACAGCTGCAAGGTGCAGAACTACGCCCTGGTCTACGAGCCGGCCCGCCTGGCCGACGGGGTCTTCATCGGTCCGGCGGTCACGCTGACCAACGACCACTTCCCCCGGGCCGTCAACCCCGACGGCTCGCTCAAGTCGGCCGCCGACTGGGAGCCCGTGGGAGTCACCATCGAGCAGGGCGCATCGATCGGCGCCCGCGCCGTGTGCGTTGCCCCGGTGCGCATCGGGGCCTGGGCCACGGTGGCCGCCGGCGCCGTGGTCACCAAGGACGTCCCCGCCCACGCCCTGGTCGCCGGAGTCCCTGCCCGCCGCATCGGCTGGGTCGGGCGCGCCGGCGAGCCCCTCACCCCCGCCGACCCCGGCCCCGACGGCGCCCCGCGCTGGCGCTGCCCCGTCACCGGGACCCTGTACGAGCAGTTCGATGCCGAGCCCGCTGCCGGGTCCGGCGCGCAGTCCAGCTCCGAATCCACCACCATCCGAGAGGTCACCCACTGATGTCACGCGAGTTCATCCCAGCAGCCAAGCCGATCATCGGGCAGGAGGAGCGCGACGCCGTCGACGCCGTCCTCACCTCGGGCATGGTCGTCCAGGGGCCCCAGGTCAAGGCCTTCGAGGAGGAGTTCTCCGCCCAGGTCGTCGACGGCGTCCACTGCGTGGCCGTCAACTCCGGCACCTCGGCCCAGCACGTGGCCACCCTGGCCAGCGAGCTCCAGGAGCGCGCCGGCGGGGCCCCAGAGGTCATCGTCCCCTCCTTCACCTTCGCCGCCACCGGCAACTCGGTGGCCATCAGCGGCGCCGTGCCGGTCTTCGCCGACATCGACCCGGTGACCTTCACCCTCGACCCCGCCAGCATCGAGGCCTCCATCACCGAGCGCACGGCGGCCATCGAGGTGGTCCACCTCTACGGTCTGCCCGCCAACATGCCGGAGATCCTCGCCATCGCCGAGCGCCACGGCCTGGCCGTCTTCGAGGACTGCGCCCAGGCGCACGGCGCCGCCATCGACGGCAAGCCCGTGGGCACCTTCGGAGCCTGGGGCTCCTTCTCCTTCTACCCCACCAAGAACATGACCAGCCTCGAGGGCGGCATGATCACCACGGCCGACGCCGAGCTGGCCCGCCGCTGCCGCCTCATCCGCAACCAGGGCATGGAGCAGCAGTACGCCAACGAGCTGGTGGGCCTCAACAACCGCATGACGGACGTGGCCGCCGCCGTCGGCCGTGTCCAGCTGACCAAGCTGGCAGGCTGGACCACTGCCCGCCAGGCCAACGCCGCGCGCCTCAACGAGCTGCTGGCGGGCGTCGACGGCGTCGTCACCCCCTTCATCCCCGAGGGCTACACGCACGTCTACCACCAGTACACGATCCGCCTCGAGGGGGCCACGGGCGCCGAGCGCGACGCCGTCCAGGCCGCCCTGCGCGAGGAGTGGCAGGTCGGCAGCGGCGTCTACTACCCGATCCCCAACCACCGTCTGGCCTCCCTGGCCCACTACGCCGAGGGCCTCGAGCTGCCCGGCACCGAGAAGGCCGCCCGCGAGTGCCTCTCCCTGCCGGTCCACCCCTCCTTGAGCGAGGCGGACCTGGAGCGCATCGGCCAGGCCGTGGCCGCCACCGTCAAGGCAGGTGCCTGACATGAGCGAGAACGTCGCCCTCGACGGGCAGGCCACCACCGCGCTTCCCGAGGTCCACTACCTCACCGACAAGGGCACGGCGGACAACCCGTTGCGCGTGGGCCTCATCGGCCTGGGCTCCATGGGACGCCACCACGCCCGGGTCATCCGTGCCACCGAGGGCATGGATCTCGTGGCCGTGGCCGATCCCGGCGGCGACCGCTTCGGTGTGGCCGGAGAGTTGCCGGTCCTGCCCGATATCCACGCCCTCATCGACGCCGGGCTGGACGCCGCCATGGTGGCCGTCCCCACCGTCTACCACGAGGACGTCGCCCTGGCCCTGGCCGAGGCGGGCGTGCACACCATGGTGGAGAAGCCCATCGCCCACGACGCCGCAGCGGGCCGCCGCGTGGCCGCCGCCTTCGCCGAGCGGGGCCTGGTGGGCGCCGTCGGCTACGTGGAGCGCTGCAACCCCGCCCTGCGGGCCCTGCGCGAGCGCCTCGACGCCGGCGAGCTCGGTGCGGTCTACCAGGTCCTCACCCGCCGCCAGGGCCCCTTCCCGGCCCGTATCAGCGACGTCGGCGTCGTCAAGGACCTGGCCACCCACGACATCGACCTCACCGCCTGGGTCGCCGGCGCCCGCTACACCTCCGTGGCCGCGCAGGTCACGCACCGCTCCGGCCGCCAGAACGAGGACATGATGGTGGCCACCGGTCTGCTGGAGGGCGGCATCGTCGTCAGCCACCAGGTCAACTGGCTCACACCCTTCAAGGAGCGCGTCACGATCGTCACCGGGGAGAAGGGCGCCTTCGTGGCGGACACCCTCACCGGGGACCTCACCTTCCACGCCAACGGCACCGTGGCCTCCACCTGGGACCAGGTCGCCGCCTTCCGGGGGGTCAGCGAGGGCGATGTCATCCGCTACGCGATCCCCAAGCGCGAGCCGCTGGCCCTGGAGCAGGAGAACTTCCGCGACGCCGTGCGCGGCGTGGCCCAGCGCCACGTCACCATGGCCGAGGGCGTGGCCACGCTCGACGTCGTCGAGGCGGTCCTGACCTCGGCGAGCGAGAATCGGACGGTCACTTTGTGAGTGGCTCCGCCAAGGGCGCCGCAGGCGATCCTGCGGCGCCCACCTCAGGCGGCTTGATCGGGCGGGTTCGCCGCCGCGTGTCGGCGCTTCTGGAGTCCTCGCCGTTGCTGGGGCACGTGCTGACCCTCGTCACCGGGACGGCTGTGGCCCAGGTGGTCAGCTTCGGCATGTCGATCGTGCTGGCGCGCATCTACACACCTCGTGACCTGGGACTGATGGCGATCTACACCTCTGTCGCGGGAATCCTCGTCGCGGTGGCGGCACTGCGCTACGACATGACGATCATGCTCCCCAAGAAGGAGCCCGAGGCCCTGAGCGTGGCCCGCTTGGGACTGGTGTGCATCGCTGTCGTCTCGCTGCTGGCGACGGTGGCGGCTTTCCCCCTGCACGGTCTGGTCACCCGGTGGTGGGGGCATGAGGTCGCCTTGTGGATGCCCTTGGTGGGTCTGACCACCTTCCTCATGTCGGGGGTGGAGCTGTTCAAGTTCTGGTTCAACCGCTCCAGCAACTACCGCGCCATCGCCATCAACCAGGCCGAGCAGCAGATCGGCGTCAACGTCGGCCAGGTCGGCCTCGGCCTCGCGGGAATGGGGGGGATGGCCGGCCTGATGCTGGGCTTCACCGCCGGCCAGGTCTTCGCCTTCGGAAATCTGGGACGCCAGGCCAAGGAGCTGTGGCGCCCACTGCCCCAGGAGGCGCCGTCCCTGAGGTGGGTGGCCCGCCGCTACCGGCGCATGCCGCTGCTCAACGGCCCCAACGCCCTGGCGGACGCCCTGCGCCTCAACGGCATCCAGCTGCTCATCGCGAACTACTCGGTCTCCGCGCTGGGCCAGTTCCAGACGGCCTGGCGCTACCTGGACGCACCACTCATCCTCATCAACGGCGCGGTGGCCAAGGTCTTCTTCCAGAAGCTCTCCACGATCGAGCCCGGTCAGATGAGGCCGTTGGTGCGGGTCACCATCAAGCGGGCGGTCCTGATCGGCATCGTCCCCTTCGCGCTCATCTACGTGCTCTCGCCGTGGCTCTTCCCGTTCCTCCTCGGAGCCAGATGGGCCGACTCCGGGAGCTTCGCGAGGGCCCTGACCCCGTGGCTGTTCATGCTGCTCATCACCTCGCCGATCTCCAACCTGTTCGTCGTCACCGAGCACCAGGACTGGATGCTGGGTTTCGCCCTGCTCTACACCGCCGCGCCCCTGGCCTGGCTGCACTGGTCGCCGCTGGAGGTCATGCCCACCTGCTACGTGCTGGGTCTCATGATGGCGGGTCTGCTGGTGCTCAACGCTTTGCTGGCCGACTACGCGGCCAAGCAGTTCGACGCACACGGGTCCGCCCGGACCGGAAGGAGACATGGACATGACTCCCACGAAGCCGATGTCTCAGACGCCTGAGGTCAGGACGTCCACCGCCCGCGGCTCCCAACCTCTCAGACCGATGAGGAGCAGTGACGTGCACGTTGTCTTCACTCCCTCGTGGTACCCGGACCGGAACCGCCCCCACAACGGTTCCTTCTTCCGCGACCAGGCGCGCATGCTTCAGCGCAGCGGGATGCGAGTGGGCGTCATCGCCCTGGAGCCGGTCTCCTTCTGGCAGGCACGCCGCGAGCTGACGGTGGATGTCGAGGAGGGGATCGTCGTCGTGCGCGGCACGGTGCCCACGATCCCCAAGGGCGTTCTGCCCGGGGACCGGATGGTGGCTCGCGCGGTGGCCGCCCGAGCGGTACGGCTCTATGAGGAGACGATTCGCAGCCTGCCTGAATCCTCCAGCAGCGGTGGGGGAGAGTCGGTTCCCGACGTCGTTCACGCCCACTCGGTGTTCACCGGCATCCATGTCGGCCGCTACGCCGCCGAGCGCTGGGGCGCCGCACTGGCCATCACCGAGCACCGTCCCAGCTCGACGGACCGCAGTGTGCATGGGTGGCGGTACCGGGCTCTGCGGCGCGACCTGCGACGTGCCCCAGGGCGCGCCGTTGTCTCCACCCCCTTCGCGGAGGTCCTGAGGGACTACTGGCGGCTCGGGGAGTGGAGGAGCATCGCCCTTCCGGTCAACGACGAGGTCTTCGATGTCCCCAGGCCAGCCAACCAGGATCGGCATGGCGACAACGCCAGGGCCCTGACCGTCTGCCACGTCTCCCACCTGGGGCGTAACAAGCGCCCCGAGGAGACCATCCGCGCCGTCGCCCGGCTGGCCCGCGCCGATGTCGCCGCCGGGCGCGAGCCCACACGCCTGCTCCTCGTCGGAGGGGAGGCCCACGAGATCGAGCCCCTGCGAGAACTGGCTCGGGCCGAGGGCATCGAGCAGACCTCCACCTTCACCGGCCGGGTGCCCCACGACGAAGTCAGCGGACTCATGGCTTCCAGCGATGTCTTCGTCCTGGCCAGCGAGGTCGAGGCCGGGGGCACCGTCCTGGCCGAGGCCCAGGCTCTGGGGCTGGCTTGCGTGGCCACGCCCACCTGGGCAGGACGATTCATGGTCGAGCCCGAGACCGGCGTCGTCCTGCCCGCCGCGGCCCAGGTCAGCGACGACGCCCTCGTGTCCGCCCTGACCGAGGCGCTCACCCACGTGACTGACTCCATCCGCGCTGGGGGCTACCGCCCCGAGACCATCCGGGCCCGCGCCCGCCAGCGGTTCGGGGAGGCCACCTTCGTCAGGGCCTGCCGAGAGCTCTACGAGCAGGCGCGCGGCGAGATCACCGGGAGTGCACGCTGATGGCGGCCTCGTAGGCGCGTCCGTAGGCGCCCGCCACCTCCTCGGGGGAGAAGGCCCGTGGCAGCGTGTCCTGGATGTCCTGGGCCGTCAGCCCCTCGCAACGGTGCATGACGTCGATGACGGCCCTGGCCCACGTGAGAGGGTCGTCCTGGCTGACGATCTCAGTGACGGAGGGGTCCAGGAAGCTCGTATGCGCGCCGCGGTCGCTGGTGACCACCGGCCGACCCGCCGCGAGCGCCTCGGCGGCCCCCAGGAAGAAGGTCTCTGCCATCGTCGGCACGAGGAAGAGGTCGTTGACGGACAGAACCTCCCCGACGAGGTCATCGGGGAGCTGACCGGTCAGCTCCAGATCGACGTTCAGGCTCTGGGCAAGAGCGGTGCAGTGCTCGGCCAGGGGGCCGTCGCCCACCCAGGTCAGTCGGGCGGGGACACCCAGCTCCGTCAGCGCCGCGACTGTTCTGACCGCCAGGTCCGGACGCTTTCGCTCGATCAGTCCCCCGACTCCCACGATCTGCAGGACGTCCCGCCCCAGCTGGACGGCCCGACGCTCGGCGGGCCTGCTGGGACGAGTCACTTCATTGGGAACGGTCAGGATCTCGCCGTGAGGGCGGTAGGCCCTCAGGTCGGCGGCGAGTTGGTCGGAGACGGTGGTGACGACGTCGGGCCTGCGCTCCAGACGCAGCACCACCTGGGCCCCTGCGCGCGCGATCGTGCCGAGAGCGGCCCCGCCATTGGCCAGTCCCGACCAGTGCTCGGTGTGGAGCCACGGCTCGCGCGGCCGCCTCAGGGCATAGGGCATGAGTGTGGAGATGGCGTGGGTGTGGACGATGTCGCTGCCCGCGGTCAGCGTTCCCAGTGCCCGTCTGGCGGCCAGCACCTCATGAGGGCGCGAGGGCGTCATGGGCAGCCGCACGACCGGCACACCCATGACGCGAGTACGTCTCGTGCCGTCATCGACGTGAGCGGCGACGAGGTGGACGACCCGGATGTCGTGTCCGGCGGCGGCCATCGAGGCGGCGTGCCGGGCGACGAAGATGCCCAGTCCTGCGGAGACCTCTGTGGGGAACCAGGTGCTGACGATGGTGACACGCATGCGTTCGCTCCCTTACGCCTTCTGCCCTGAGGAGTCGGCGGCCGCCGGTGGGACGTCGGCGACGGGCAGGTCGGTGAACAGGCGGCACCTGCGGCACCAGGTGTCGGTGATGAATGCCCGGGCCCAGAACCCCAGGAGGGTGCGCCCCGTCATGAGCTGGACCGCGGCCGCCGGCCGGGAGGTGTCGGTGATGAAGGCGTCGAAGCTCATGGGCGAGTGCAGAGTGGCCCACGACGAGGCGGTGCGTTCGGCCAGGTGCAGCAGGTGCAGGCGGGAGAGCACCGCCTTGAGGCGGGAGCGGGTCGTCTCGTTGACCTGCGTCGGGGTGAAGTAGGCCAGGTCGGCCTGTGAGGTCTGCTCCTGACCGGATGCCCGGGCAGTCGCCTGAGCCCACAGGCGCCCGATGAAGACGGCGTAGAAGTCGCGCGTGGCTGTCAGCTCGACGGCACCGCGGTGCCAGGCGTCCCAGAACTCTACGTCCAGCATGGGCAGGGCCCATTCCAGGCCCAGGTGCTCGTAGGCGCGCACCGAGTTGTTGATGTACTTGGTCTGCCGCTCGCGGACGTTGTAGGACTCCAGGATGCTCTGCACGTCACGGGGGCTGCCGGTAAACGGCCGCAGCGCCAGGAATTCCTTGACCTTCCTGGTCCGGTAGGGGTCAGCCCAGGCCTGGTTCTGCTCACCCTGGAGCCCCTGGTGGTGGGTGATGATCGCTTTGGCCACCTGGCTGCGGGTGGCGGGAGGCCCGTCGAGCAGATGCTCGTCGTGCATGTTGCCCACGATCGTGTGCCCCGGCAGCAGGATGTCACCGGGCCGCACCGTCCCGCGTGCCAGGAGGGTGCGCAGCGCCCACCAGTCCTGGACGTGCGGCAGGGCCCCCAGGGCGTAGCCATCCGTGAGGAAGTCGGCGGCCTCCTGGGTCTGCCACGCCTCGCGCAGGACGGCCGGATCGTAGTCCACGGCGTGCCACTCCAGGCCCACGGCCTGGGCCACCTTCCGTGAGATCTCGACCTCCCGGGCGCCGGGCCGCCCGTAGGTGAAGGCCACTGCCCGGTCCAGTGCGTCGTGGAGCGTCAGCCAGGCGACCAGCAGGCGCGAGTCCAGCCCGCCCGACAGCGGAATGACGAGCCTGGGGGTGCCCGGGCGCCGGTCCAGGTCCACCAGGAGCCGTCCCATGACGGCGTCGAGTGCCTCGGTGAGTAGGTCGGAGAACTCCTCGGGGGCGACGACTGCGTCCGTCTCCTCGGAGAACTGCGCCACGGAGTGGTTAATGGTGCGTACCCGCCCCGTGGCGCGATCAATGCGCACGACGGTGCCCTGCTCGGTCTGGTGGATGCCGGCCAGCAGGGTGTCGCTGCCGGTGACGAACCCGGCGTCGAGGAACTCCCGGCGGGCCCGGGCGTCAAGGCGTGGAGCGGAGACGGCCTCACGCATGAGGGTTGCGTCGTCGCTGATGACCAGTCTCTGTGCGTCGCTCATCCCGTCCTCAAGGGACCAGAACAAGGGCCATGAGCGCAGACGGTCCTGAGCCAGGACGACCTCATCCTCGTCGATCTGGATGGCGGTCAGGCGCCCCGGGTGGGAGACGAGGACCTCGGGGTCGGTCGGGTCCGAGCAGTCGTGGTCGGCCCGCACCCACAGGCCGTTGCCGTCGTTCACGGTGTCAACTGATGTCGTCACCCGGGACCAGTGCGGGCTCCTGAGCCGGAGATCAACCTCGATAGCGCTCACCGTATCCTGCCTTCTCAAACCTGCTGACCAAGGGTGGTTGGTGCGTCCGCCCCGTCTGACGGCGCCCAGTGTGTCACAGTTATGACACGTGACGCGGTTGACGCCCGGCGGGCACCAGCGACATGCTGTGGTGGCTGGCAACAGACATGTGTCTCGTCGGTTCGGTCAGGTGTGAGATGCTTTCTGGGCATCCCGCGGGGCGGATTGTCCGCCTGCGGGACCAAGGCACAAGACAAGAGGTGACCTCGTGAGCGCAAGCAGCATGGATGGTGGAGGCGGGGCTGGCAGGCTCATGGTCTTCCATACTCCCTTCCCCCTCCAGTCGGGCCGCCTCGCGGCCTCCATCCTGCGGCCCCTTGCGATGCGTCAGGCCTTCACCGACATCGGCTACCGGGTCATGGAGGTCAGCGGATACGCCGCTGAGCGGCGTCAGGCCATGCGCCGGGTGCGAGCGGCGATCGCTGCCGGTGACGTGCCCGCCTTCGTCTACGGCGAGAACGCCACCATCCCCAACGCCCTGACCGAGCCCCGTCATCTGCCGCCGCACCCGCTGCTGGACCTGTCCTTCTTCCGCGACTGCCAGCGTGCCGGGGCTCCCGTGGGCATCTTCTACAGGGACATCTACTGGCGTTTCCGCCAGTTCCGGCAAGGGATCAACCCGATCCTGGAGGCCGGTCTCCAGGCGACCTACCGCGGTGAGCTTCTGGCCTACCGGCGCCTGGGCATCCACCTCTTCCTGCCCAGTCGGGCCATGGGCCGCCATGTTCCCTTCCTCACTCCGGATCGGGCGAGCGCCCTGCCCCCCGGCGCCCCGGTCGTCGAGGCCGGGGACGTGGGCCGCCCGGTCGGCGAGTCCCGGGACAAAGCGGAGCTGGACCTCCTGTTCGTCGGGGTCCTGCAGGACAACTACCGACTTGACGCCTGCCTGAAAGCTGTCAGCCAGACTCCTGGAACGCGCGTGACACTGTGCGTGCGCCAGGAGACCTGGGAGGAGACCCGCGAACACTACGCCCCGCTCCTGCCCGCCGGGCGGGCCGACGTCGTCCATCGCTCCGGCAGTGAGCTCCTTCCGCTCTACGAGCGCGCCGACCTCGGGGTGCTGTTCACCGAACCGAACCCGTACTGGGACTTCGCCGTCCCCTACAAACTCTACGAGTACCTGGCCCACGAGCTGCCCGTCATCGCCGTGCGTGGCACCCAGACCGGGCGTCTCGTCCAGGAGATGGGGATCGGGTGGGTGCTCGAGTACGACGTCGAAGCCCTCAGCGCACTGCTGCGTCACCTGCGTGAGACGCCTGAGGAGATCGAGGCGGTGCGCCGGCGTATGCGCCAGGTCGTACCGAGTCAGACCTGGCAGGCCAGGGCTCGCCAGGTGGCTGAGGAGCTCGCCGGATCGCCTGGAGTGCCGGCGAGGCACCAACCCGTGAAGGAGCGCGACCATGGCTGACAACATTGGGAAGCCCGCTCGCAGGCCCCGTGCCGTGATGGTCAGTCGGCTGTTCAGGCCCGAGCCCGCCGCCGCCTCCCTCGCTCTGGGGGCCATCGCCGACGGCCTGGTGCGTGAGGGCTTCGACGTCACTGTGCTCACCAGCCGGGCCCCCAGGAGTTCGAGGTCCGCGACGATCCTGGGCTGACTGTGCGACGCGCCCCCGTCCTGCGCGACAAGGCCGGCTACGTCCGCGGCTACGTGCAGTACATGTCCTTCGACATCCCACTGTTCTTCCGACTGCTCCTGGAGCGCAGGCCGGATGTGGTGATCTGTGAGCCTCCCCCGACAACGGGCGCCGTGGTGCGCGTCGTGTGCACCCTGCGTCGCGTGCCCTACGCGTACCGGGCGGCCGACCTGTGGTCGGACGCTGTCAAGGAGACCACCGCTCCGCCGGTGGTGAGCGCCGTCCTCACTCGGCTGGAGAACTGGGTGCTCAACGGCGCCTCCACCCTCATGACCGTGCACGAGGGGATGGAGGAACGGCTGGCGGGACGGGGGATCTCGGCCCGTACCCGTCGGCTGGGCTTCGGCATCGATACCGACGTGTTCACGCCCGAGGGCCAGCGGGTCGATACCACCGGACCGCTGTTCGTCTACGCGGGAACCGCCTCCGAGGTGCACGGCGCGGAGATCTTCGTCGAGGCCTTCAGGGCGCTGCTGCAGCGCGATCCGACGGCCCGCCTGGTCTTCATCGGCCAGGGGGAGTCCTTCGCCGAGATCAGGAGCCAGGCCGAGTCCCTGCCTGAGGGGGCCGTCCAGGTCCTCGGGCGCATGTCACCGGAGCAGACCGCGGAGTGGATCCGCTCGTCGGTCGCGACCTTGGCCAGTGTCAAGCCGGGACCCTACGGCTTCGCCTTCCCGACCAAGGCCTTTGCCTCCGCCGCCTGCGGAACCCCGGTCATCTATGCGGGGGCCGAGGACGCGGGCCGCCAGGTGGTCCAGGAGGGTCTCGGTGTCGCAGTGCCCTACGACGCCGACGCGGTGGCCCAGGCCATGGCCGACCTCGCCCTGAACGAGAGCCCCGCCGCCGCACCCGCAGCCTCTCAGGCCCGTTCGGCTCCGGTCGCCACGGCTGTCCGCCCTGCGACGCAGCTGCGGGCCTGGGCCCTGGAGCACGTATCCGCTCGCCGCCTGGGACAGGTGGCGGCTGCCATCATCAACGAGATCGTGGCAGAAGGCAGGTCCCGTCGCCGATGACCGCACTTCTTGAATGGGCGCTGTTCCTTCCGCTGGTGCTGTCACTGGTGGCGCTGTTCTACGGCCCCGGCTACTTCCTGGCAACGATCTTCAATGCCGGACCGTTCGTGGTCAGGGTCGTGGCCGCACCGGCATGGACCTTCGCCTTCGTGGGGCTCACCAGCGTGCTCATGCACCATTTCGGTGTGGTCTGGAGCAGGTACAGCTACACCACCGTGCTCCTGCTCCTGGCGGGTGTCGCGGCACTGAGCCGGGCGATCACGTGGCGCTCGCGTCCTGGGGGGATGGAGAGGGTCTGGCAACGGGCCAAGGAGGTGCTGCCCAAGTTTCTGGGTGTCATAGCAGCCTGGCTGGTGACGATCCTGCCGGTCATCAGCGCCATGGGACCGCGTCTCATCATGCAGGGCGGGGACGCCCCCTACCACTACAACCAGATCTGGTTGATGGCGCGCACCGGAAACGCCGACCCGATGTCGGCCAACCAGGGGCTGCTCGGCCTGAGCGACGGACGTTCCTACTACCCCAACGTCTGGCACTCGCTGGGCGCGCTGATCGACTTCCGCTCCCAGTACGCCCTGGTGGCGGGCAACACCCTGCTTCTCATGGCACCTCTGGTGTGGGTCGCCGGTATCGCCGTCCTGTGCCAGCGCCTGTTCCCCGAGAATCCTCGCTCCTGGCTCTGGGCGATCGCGGCGACGTTCCTGCTTCCGGCCTTCCCCCTGCGGCTCGAGCTGGCGGCCGGCATGTGGCCCTACGTCATGGCACTGGCAACGGTTCCGGGCTTTCTGGCCTGGCTCCTGGAGGCTGGTCGCGACTGGCGCGTCCCATGGAAGAGGTGGCTGGGGCGGATCGCTACCGGAGCCATTCCTCTGGCTGGTCTGGCGATGGCGCACCCGGCCGCCGTCGGTGTCGTCTTCTGGATCGTCGCTGCGCTCGCTGTCTGGCTGCCCGCGCAGGCGGCCGTCTCGGCGCATGCTCAAGGAGACCGGAGAAGAACCTGGCTGCTCGCCGCTGCCAGTGCAACGATCTGCCTGCTCATCGTCGCCTTTATCGTCTCACCGGGGCCGCAGCAGACGCAGTTTGGCCGCTACCCCGAGCGCGGTTGGGGCCACCTGGGCCCCAAGCTCCTGGTCATGGCGACCCTGCGCCTCAAGGGCACGGACCTCCATCACCCCTCAAGCGTCATTTACGTGGCGGTCCCGGTCCTGACCCTCATCGGTCTGGCGGTCGCCTGGAAGAACCGCCGGACCCGGTGGCTGTGCGCGCTGTGGCTGGCGTTCATGGGCGTCCTGCTGGGAAGCCTGGTCTCCATCCCCGTGCTCACTCACGTGGCCAGCCTTCACTACGTGAACTCTTATCGAGTCGTGGGCACCTGCACGCTCACGACTGCTCCCTTGCTGGCGCTGGCGATGTCTCACCTGTTCGAGAGGGTGGCGGCGCGTCTGAGACTCCCCCTGGGGTGGAGCACCGTCACCGTCGTCGTCCTCATCGTCTGGCTGACGACCTCGATGCTGTGGACGCTCATGCGCAGCGACCTTCACGACGCTGTGTGGCCGGCCAGGCTCGAGGAGCCGCGTTACAGCTTTGACGCCGACGAGCTGGCGTTGATGACGCGTCTGCGGGCGGAGATCCCGCCCGAGCAGCTGATGACGGGAGACCCCGCCTCGGGAATGGCCTTCCTGCCCGCGGTGTCCGACATCAAGGTGACCTCCTACTACATGGGGCGGTCCTTCTCCGACCCCGACGGCGAGTACCTCGCCCAGCACTTCTCAGATATTCGTACTGATCCCAAGGTGTGCAGCATTCTGCGCAAGCACCGCATCCACTACTTCTACGCGGACCGGGACACCAAGTTCAACGGCATCCCCAACTCCAGGTTGCGTCCTGGCTTCTACGACGTCGACCTCTCCGAGGGCTTCACCCTCATCGATCAGGGCGGCTCCGCAGCGGTCTACCGGATCGACCTGTGCTGGACACCCGACGAGCAACCGCGGGCTACGTGAGGGACGAGGCGCGGTCACTGCACCGCGCTCCCGCACTGACCCTCCTGACGTGACCTCTCACGAGGACGAACGAGTATGGTTGACTCGCCACTCTTGAAGCCACGGAAGGACCAACCCGCATGCGCATCGCCGTCGTCGCCCTGGGCAAGATCGGACTGCCCCTGGCCGTCCAGTACGCAGACAAAGGCCACGAGGTCATCGGGGTCGACGTCAACCCCGCCGTCGTCGAGGCCGTCAACGCCGGGACCGAGCCCTTCCCCGGCGAGGCCCACCTGGCTGAGAAGCTCGCCGCCCTGAGCCCCGCCACCGGCAACGGCGCCCTGCGCGCCACCACCGACTATGCCGAGGCCATCCCCGAGGCCGACGCGATCGTGCTGGTTGTGCCGCTCTTCGTCAACGACGCCACCTGGGAGCCGGACTTCGCCTGGATGGACGACGCCACCCGCTCCCTGGCCGCCCACCTGACCCCCAACACCCTCATCTCCTATGAGACCACCCTGCCCGTGGGCACGCTGCGGGGTCGCTTCAAGCCCATGATCGAGGAGATCAGCGGCCTGAAGGAGGGGACGGACTTCCACCTGGTCTTCAGTCCCGAGCGAGTCCTCACCGGCCGTGTCTTCGCCGACCTGCGCCGCTACCCCAAGCTGGTGGGCGGTCTGGACGAGGCCGGTACCCAGGCCGGCATCGCCTTCTACGAGTCCGTCCTCGACTTCGACGAGCGCGATGACCTGCCCCGCCCCAACGGCGTGTGGGACATGGGAACTGCCGAGGCCGCTGAGATGGCCAAGCTCGCCGAGACCACCTACCGCGACGTCAACATCGGCCTGGCCAACCAGTTCGCCGTCTACGCCGACAAGGCCGGCTTCGACATCGAGCGCGTCATCGAGGCCTGCAACTCCCAGCCCTACTCCCATATCCACCGCCCCGGTATCGCGGTGGGCGGGCACTGCATCCCGGTCTACCCGCGCCTGTACCTGTCCACCGACCCCGACGCCTCCGTGGTGCGTACCGCCCGCACCTTCAACGCCACGATGCCCGCCTACGTAGTGGGCCGGGCCACCGAGGTGCTCGGTTCGCTCAAGGGCCTGCGCGTCGTCGTGCTGGGAGCCTCCTACCGCGGCAAGGTCAAGGAGACCGCCTTCTCCGGCGTCTTCCCCACCGTGGAGGCCCTGCGCGAGGCCGGAGCCGAGGTCCTCGTCCACGACCCCATGTACACCGACGAGGAGCTGGCCGGCTTCGGTTGGACCCCCTACCACCTGGGGGAGCAGGTCGACGTCGCCATCGTCCAGGCCGACCACCCCGAGTACGGCGAGCTCTCGGCCGCCGACCTGCCCGGGCTGCGTCTCCTGCTGGACGGCCGCCGCGCCACGGACGCCGCCAAGTGGACCGGTGTGCCGCGCCTGACCATCGGCGGAGGCGAGTGACCGCAGAGGCCTTCTGAGACCAGCAGCAGGAATGGCTGCGAGCATGGCAGCGGGGCTGAACGCAGACTCCGGCTGGAGCCTGGCGGCCGCCACGCTCGTCATGGCCGGGCTGCTGCTCGTACCCGGCTGGGTCATCGGACGATCCGCCCGCCTGGGGGCGCTGCCGTCCCTGGCGGTGGCCCCGGCCATCGGTTCGGCGCTCATCGGGGCGGCGGAGATCCTCACCCACGCCCTGGCGCTGACGTGGCGTCCCTGGGGCTGGGCGATCATCGCCGCCCTGAGCATCGGATCAACCCTCCTCATGCGCCTGGTGGCCGGCCCTGCAGCGGGGCCAGGGCGTCAGGGGATGCCGTGGAGCCGGGCCGAGCGGATGATCCTGGCCGGTGGTCTGAGCGTGGCCGTCCTCGTGCCGGCCGGGGTGATCCTGTCCTGTCTGCCGAGCCCCGGCTACCCCGCGCAGGCCTTTGACGCGACCTTCCACCTCAACGCGGTGGCAGCCATCCGAGAAGGGGGCAACGCCTCCATGCTGGGGGGCCTGTCGTCCCTCTACTCGGGTCGCGCCATCTACTACCCCACCGTGTGGCACGGGGCTGTGGCATTGGCGCCGGGCGGTCCGGTCCCGGCCAGTACTGCCGGGATCCTGGCTCTGACTGCCGTGATCTGGCCGCTGAGCCTTCTGGGGCTACTCGCCCGGGTCACCGGACTCGACTCCGCCTCCGACTCGGTCGGCGACGGTGCCGAGCGACGCCAAAAGGTGTGTGCGCTCGCCTCGGTGCTCGCGCTCAGCGCTGGGCTCGTGGGTTTCCCCTTGCTGCTCATGACCTCGCTGGCGGTGTGGCCCTACGCCCTGAGCGTCCTGGGGCTCCCCGGCGCCCTCGTGCTCTACGACCAGATGCGTGAAGGCGCCGTATCGAGGCGCCTTCACCTGACATGGGTCCTTCTCGTGCTGGCCGTCGCCGGAGGCGTGGTGGCCGCGCACGGCACCGGTCTGTTCAACCTGGCGATCCTCACCCTGCCTTTCCTGACCGACGCCGTCGCCTCCTGGTGGCGCCGCAGCGCCGGCCGGAGGGGCGGTCGAGTCCTCCTGGCGGTCGGGGCGGCCGGGGTCATGCTGGCCCTGGCCACGGGGGGCTGGCTCATGCGCGGCTCCCTGGCCTCCGTCCTGGGCTACGAGCGTCCTGCCGGCGGAGTGGCCGGCGCCGTGGCGACCCTGGGCCAGGCACTCATCGACCTCCCGATGTACGGGGCGGTCCCCGGCGCCACCGTGCCCATCGGGATCGCGTATGGCCTGCTCACCCTGGGGGCGGCATGGTCGGCACGCTCGCGGCGGGACCAGCGCCCCTGGCTCGTCATGTGGCTGCTGGCGCTGACTCTGCTGGTCCTGACAGGGGGGCCGCAGTGGGCGGGTCGGCAGCTCGGCTCGCCCTGGTACCTGCAGAAGGCCCGAATCCTCCCCCTGGCCATCCTGCCGTCTCTGATCCTCCTGGCCCAGGGTGGTGCCGGGCAGCCCGGGCAACGACTGTGGGCGCTGCTGCGCCGGACGGCCTCGCGACTGGGCGGAGCGCGGCCGAGGCGGATGGCGGCCGCCATGCTGGTTGCGATCGTGCTCCTGCCGGTGGCGGCGCGAGTCCCCGTGGAGCGGGCCCTCGTCGCCTCCGTCTACGATCCGCAGCGCATTCAGTACGGGACCTTGCTCACTAAGGACGCCATCACACTCATTCAGCGCTCCCGGAGCAGGCTGCCCGACGACGCCGTCGTCCTGGGGGCGCCGTCGAGGGGGGCTGCCCACCTGTGGTCCCTGGGCGGGGTGCATGTCGTCTACCCGATGCGCGCCGCAGCTGCGCCGGGCACCCCGGAGGCCGCGCTGGCATCAGCCTGGCCCTCCCTGGGGCAGAAGGGCTCCCAGACCTGCGCACTTCTCAACCAGCTGGGAGTGCGCTACTTCTACAGCAGCTCGGATGCGACGGCCTCGGGCTCGGTCACTGGCGCCGCCCCCTTGCGCTGGGACGCGCGCCTGACTCAGGTCCCCACCGAGGGGCTCGAGCTCATCGACTCCGAGGGAAGCACCGCCCTGTGGCGCATCACCGCCTGCGACTGAGGCGGTAGCCGTCTTACTGAGGTGATAGGGGGCGGGTCAGGAGACCGCGGCCAGTTTTTGCACGACGTACTGATTCAAGCTGGTGGACTGCTCTGCCGCTTCCATGGCCAGGCGTCGGTGCAGATCCTCACCGAGGCGCAGCTGGAACTTGCCCGAGTAGTGACGGGTAGACAGAGGTTCTGGCACCGCTTCCCCCGACGCAAGGAGGTCGGCGACTACGTCACTGACGAGGTTGCGTAAACCGGACAACGCCAGCTCAGGGGTTCCGGCCAGCCAGGAGAGTGAAGGAAATTCGACGCAGGTGGCGACGAACTCGTCGTCCTCCGCTGACCATGTCACGCGGAAGCTGTACCTCGCAGTGTCGATGGCTGTACTCATTTTTCCATCTCCCCCTTCTTCTCAATGGCGGCGAGAACCTGCCTCACCTGGTACGGCTTTGCTCGCCCGTGGTCATTCTGGATGTTGACGCGAGGATCTCCGGGCCAAGGGGTTTTAAATACTGCATGCGATCCACCGGTACTTCGAGGCTTCCCGAAGTAGTGCTCACAGACCTTCATGAGTTCTGTGTAAGCGATTCCGCGTGGGTTGTCCTGCATCTTGGCGAGGATCTTCGCGACGCTTGGCATCTCAGAATGGTACCACATATAGTATCATCGCTTGTGGTTGTTCCTCGAGAAGAGGGGTGCAAGGCGGCTCGGTCGGTCCCCAGCAGGACGGCCAGGCCGATCGGCGCCGCCATGATGAGAGGCGCCATGTATCGGAACGGCGTGACGGTGGGGGCTGCGACCATGAGCGTCGCCCACACCAGGATGACGGGGGCGTAGATCGCCACCCACTCACGCCTCCCGGCATAGACGAAGCCGACCACGCTCAGAGCCGTCACCCACATCCAGGTTCCCGGGCCCGGCGTGAGCTCCATGGCCCGCACGGCGGCACCCGCCACCGGGCGCACAGGTCCTGGCAGGAGCGAGTGGTTGACGACACCGGCGCGGGCGTAGGAGCGGATCAGCTCATCACGGTCGGCCGGGTGATTCGAGACCACGGAGATGAAACGGGACTGACCATCGGTGCCGACTGGATCGGCGTCGAAGCGCCACAGGTTGGTGGTATGGATGAGGAAGCCGGTGACGAATGGCCGAGGGCACGCCACCAGGGCCCGTCCCCACGCGAAGAGGAACTGGCCGCGGTGCGCATCGAGGTAGGCCCCGTTGAAGGCCGGCGAGTCCTTGACCGGATCGACACTGGAAGGCCGGTAGGCCTGTTTCCAGGTCTCGGGAGCCAAAACGTTGTTGAAGACCTGCCGACTCGCCGGCGGCAGGCAGTCGGCGTCGTGGGTCAGGGTGTAACCGACCGTCTGCAACGGGATGCCCACGGCCTCCTCGGCGTGCTGGGAGCGAGTCGTCAGCGCTGAAGGGGTGACCACGACGATCAGGACCACTGCGCTGACCGCCAGCGCTCGGCGCAGACGCGCCCTTGACCACCACGCCATCAGGGCCAGGATGACCAGGACCACCGGCAGGGCGTTACTGCGCATGAGCGCGAAGCCCGCCAGGACCACAACGACCACGGCGGTACCCCGCCGTGCCGACAGGAGTCTCCCAGCTCCAGCGCGCACCGCCAGCAGCACGGGGACAAGCGCAGTGGCGAACAGTGAGAAGGCCGAGTCCTTGACCGCGGCGAAGGAGTAGTCGGCCATCAGCGGCATCAGTGCGCAATAGGTGATGACAGACCCGCTCGCCGCGCGCGAGGCTCCCTTGCGGTCCAGGAACACGACAAGACCGCTCACGCAGGTCGCCCACAGCAGCATCTGCCCCACCGATAGCAGCACGACGCCGACCGGGTCGCCTCCGAGCATGCGTCCCAAGCGGAACGGGGCCCCGGCGACCAGCCTGTAGGCGATGGGATGCTGGGCCCCGGTGCCGAACGGATCCGTCAGGATCCAGGCCGTATCGTTCATCGAGGCCATCGGCCACAGGTGCGCATACAGCAGGGACCAACAGGTCAACGGGATCAGGAAGGCCCACGCTGCCAGCCGCCGCGCGCGGTGGCGATTGTCGCCCTGCTGCGATCCGGTGCTTCTGCGCCGCGCGGACAGATCCACCAGGGTCAGGAAGCCCCAGCACGCGGCACCGCTGACAGCCAGGGCGATCAGCAGCCGCACCGGGTTGAAGGACCCCTCCAGGAGCATTCCGGTGGTCCTCTGGACTCGGCCGACCAGGTGCGAGACGGTGTCCACCGCCGCGAACGCGGATGCGAACAGGCATGTCGTCACTGCCCGACGTCGCAGGCGACCGGGGCGGGAGGTTGGGCGCAGGGCGGAAACACGTGTGGGGCCCCCGCGGGGACCCCACACGTCACGACTCATCGATGGCGGCTCGATGGCGGCACTGCTCGGTCACTGCCCCTGGGCGGCGTACTTCGCCTCAACCTCGGCCTTGAGCGGGCGCCACCAGGCCTCGTTGTCTCGGTACCAGTCGATGGTGGCCTGCAGGCCGGAGCGGAAGTCGGTGAACTTCGGCGCCCAGCCGAGCTCCTCGACTAGCTTGGAGTTGTCGATGGCGTAGCGCATGTCGTGGCCGGGGCGGTCGGCGACGTGCTCGTAGTCGTCGGGAGCGTGGTCCATGAGCTCCAGGATCAGCTCGACGACCTCCTTGTTGTTCTTCTCGCCGTTGGCGCCGATGAGGTAGGTCTCGCCGATGCGGCCCTTCTCAATGATGTCCCACACGGCGTCGTTGTGGTCCAGGACATGGATCCAGTCGCGCACGTTCTCACCGGCGCCATAGAGCTTGGGGCGCACGCCATCGATGAGGTTGGTGATCTGACGCGGGATGAACTTCTCGATGTGCTGGTAGGGCCCGTAGTTGTTCGAGCAGTTGGAGATCGTGGCCTCCACGCCGAAGGAGCGCACCCAGGCGCGCACGAGCAGGTCGCTTCCGGCCTTGGACGAGGAGTAGGGGGAGGAGGGGTTGTAGGGGGTCGTCGGCTCGAACTTCGCCGGGTCGTCCAGCTCCAGGTCCCCGTAGACCTCGTCGGTGGAGATGTGGTGGAAGCGCACCTTGTGGCGGCGCACCGCCTCCAGGAGGGTGAAGGTACCCACGAGGTTGGTCTGGATGAAGGGGGAGGGGTCGCGCAGCGAGTTGTCATTGTGTGACTCGGCCGCGAAGTGGACGACGACGTCGGCCTGGGCCACGAGCGGGTCGACGACGTCGGCGTCGGCGATGTCTCCGACGACGAGCGTGACACGGTCATCCAGGTCTGCCAGCGAGCCCTTGTTCCCGGCGTAGGTGAGCTTGTCCAGGACGGTGACGGTGGCATCGGGGTGGCGTACCAGGGTCTGGTGGACGAAGTTGGCGCCGATGAAGCCGGCGCCTCCGGTGATGAGGACGTGCATAGAACTCGCTCCGATACGTGGGAACTGGGGGCGCTGAGCGCCCATCATGGCCGACGCCATCATGCCACAGGAGCTCGTTCGAGCCCACGGGAGGCCGTGGGGCGTGGCCGCTGGGCAGGCGCAGCCGGACTGAGGGCTCCGGGGCGGTGAGACTGGATTGCAATAGTTGCGTCGTGAAGCGGTTAAACCGCGGAGCCTCAAGAAAAGGTGGGGGAGTGGGTGGGATTCTGGGCGCCGATGCGTCCGTCGGCGTCACGCTCCCTCCGTAACTATCAGTAAACTATCAGCAATCTCTTGGAAATTGCTCAGAAATTAGATTTCGTGCCTCTCGAGGGAGCGCGTCGTCGGTTGTGATGGTGAGGCCTGATGGACGCCCGTCGGTATCACCTCAAAGGAACCCCATGAACGTCCCTCGCGCTCTTGGCCGCATCGCCCCTCGCGGTGGCCATCGCCTCAGCGGCCATGCCGGTGGTCTCAGCGCCCATGCGCACGCGTGCCGCTCCGCCGGGCTCATCGCCCTGTCCTCACTACTCCTGTCCAGCCTGGTGCCCGTGGCCGGTGCCGCGCCGGACGCCGGTGACTCCAGTGGCCAGGGCGAGGCCCCCGCACCGGTCCAGATCCTCGACCTGACCACCGCCGGCGGGCAGGCCACCGAGGTCGCGCAGTCGGGTCTCGACGACGCCCAGACCTCGACGGGGGAGGAGGCCGGTTCCGCCGCTGCCGCCTCAGCGAGTGCGACGCCGGTGCGCAGCGCAACCGCTGCCGTGCCCGCTCTCGCTCAGGCCACGGGCGCAGCCGACGCGCCGGCCCCGTCGATCCTGCCGGTGGCTACGGACCCGCAGGCGGACGCCACCCTGCTGACCGACCCACTCGAGGTCGACCGCTTCTTCGTCGCCGGCTTCACCTGGGCCGGCAGCGCCGACCTGCCCGAAGGCGTGCGCATCTACCTGCGTGTGCGGGAGAACGGGACCTGGTCGCCCTGGTACCTCAATGAGGCGGCCGACGCCGGCCGCGATGACCGCGCCACCTCCGGCACGGGGGAGTTCGTCACCGGCGGGGCCGACGCGATCCAGGCCTCCGTCGTCGGCAGCTCGCTTCCCGCCGGGCTCAAGCTGGCCCTGGTCCCCTCCCGCCCGCAGGGCGAGGAGGTCCTTGATGCCGGGGATCTCACGACCACCCAGGCCGCACCGACCCCCGTCATTGAGGATGCCTCCGCCACTGAGGACCATGGCGCCCGGGTGGAGCCGGCTGCCATGGCGCCATCTGCGAGCCCGGCGTGGGCCACTCAACCGGCCGCTGTATCAGCCGCACCAGCAGCTGCGCCCGCCCTCGCACCGGCTGCGACATCCGCCAACGGTCTGCCGGTCGCGGTGACCACCCGAGCTGAATGGGGGGCCAATGCCTCCTACATGAGCTGGGATCCCGAGTACGCGAGAGCCGGCCACGTCGTCGTTCACCACACCGCAGGCACCAACAGCTACTCCGCAGGCCAGTCCGCCTCCATCGTGCGGGGCATCTACTACTACCACGCGGTCACCCTGGACTGGGGCGACATCGGCTACAACTTCCTCGTCGACAAGTTCGGCACCGTCTTCGAGGGGCGCTCCGGTTCCGTGGCAGCACCGGCCGGCAAGATGAGCATCGGGGCGCACGCCCGAGGCGTCAACACCGGCACCATGGGCATCTCCATGATGGGGGACTACAGTGCGGTGTCCCCCTCGGACGCCCAGCTCAGCTCCGTGGGCAAGATGGCCGGATGGTTCCTCAAGCGCGCCGGTATCTCCGATGTCACCGGCTGGGCGGGCCTGCACGTGTGGACCACCGAGCGCTACCAGGCCGGCTCCACCATCTCCATGCCCCGCATCCTCGGGCACCGCGACGTCGGCTACACCACCTGCCCCGGCAATGTCGGCTACTCCAAGCTCGGCGCCATCCGCGCCATTGCAAAGGCGCAGGGCTCCGCCCCGCAAGGTGGAAGCAGCAACGCGCCGTCGACCGTGGCCCAGGACCATCCGGGAGCCGTCGCCCTGCGCAGCGCCCTGGGCGTCAACGGCTGGATCGGAGTGGCCACCACTGGTGTCTACGCCTCCTCCAAGGGTGGGGTCTTCCAGCGCTTCGAGCACGGGGTGGGCTACTGGAGCCCGGCGACCGGTGCGCAGTTCGTGGGCGAGCCGGTGCTCAGCGCCTGGGGCGCGTACGGGTACCAGACCGGGTCCATGGGTTACCCGCGCAGTGGTGGCGTGGTGGGAATCGGCGGCAGCCGCCACCAGATCTTCGAAGGCGGCATCGCCTACTGGCGCCCCGGGGGCCGGGTCAGCTTCATTCACGGCTCGATCCTGAATGGCTGGGCCGCCTCGGGCTGGGAACGCTCCTGGCTGGGACTTCCCACCTCTAACGAGACTGCCTCCACCAAGGGTGGGGTGTTCCAGCGCTTCGAGCACGGGGTGGGCTACTGGAGCCCGGCGACCGGTGCGCAGTTCGTGGGCGAGCCGGTGCTCAGCGCCTGGGGCGCGTACGGGTACCAGACCGGGTCCATGGGTTACCCGCGCAGTGGTGGCGTGGCGGGAATCGGCGGCAGCCGCCACCAGATCTTCGAGGGCGGCATCGCCTACTGGCGCCCCGGGGGCCGGGTCAGCTTCATCCACGGCTCGATCCTGAACGCCTGGGCGGACTCGGGCTGGGAGCGCTCCAAGGTGGGGCTGCCTACCGGGCACGCAGTCCGCCAGGCCAACGGCACCATGATCCAGACCTTCGAGAAGGGCAGCATCTCCGTGGCGCCCAACGGGAAGGTGACCATCCGCTGACATCCCGCGCCGGGGGAGCGGCGAGGCGGCCAGGAGTGCATGAGACAGCTCATGAGACACTGGCCGCCTCGCCGCTTCCTTACCAGCCGCCTTCATCGACCACCTGCCGGGAAGGACCTCCACATGAACCGAGGACTCGTCTACTTCCACTTCGATCCTCATCATCAGGTCCGCGACTACGTCCTGGCTGCGCTCAGCTCCCTGCGGCCCCATGCCGACCACATCCTGCTGGTCTCCAACTCACCCATCGGCGAGGCCGATCGCGTCCGGCTGGAGACCTGCTGCGATGAGATCCTCCAGCGCCCCAATGAGGGACTCGACGCCGGCGCCTACCGGGCCGGCCTGGAGCACCTGGGCTGGGACCGGCTCGCCGACTTCGACGAGCTCATCCTGACCAACCACACCTACTACGCGCCGCTGCGGCCCTGGGAGGAGGTCCTCACCCGCGCCGAGGACTGGGGCGACATCTCCTTCTGGGGCATGACCGAGCACGCCGCCATGCGTCCTCACCCCTTCCTGGCCAAGCGCGAGCTGCCCCGCCACCTCCAGTCCCACTGGATCGCCGTGCGCCGCGGGCTCCTGACGGACCCGGCCTTCCGTGAGTACTGGGAGAAGATGCCGCCGGTCTCCTCCTACCGCGACTCCATCCAGTGGCACGAGTCGCGCTTCACCGGCCACTTCGCCGAGCTCGGCCACACCTGGGAGGTCGCCTTCCCCGTGGACCGCTACCGATCGGAGAACCCGGCCATCGAGGAGGCCCCGGCGCTGCTGGCCGACGGCTGCCCCCTGCTCAAGCGCCGCGCCCTCTTCCACGACCCGCTCCACCAGGACCGTCAGGCCGTCGTCGGCGGGGAGCTGCTGGAGGCCGCCGTCGCGGCCGGCTACAGCGAGGACCTCATCCTGTCCGACGTCGTCCACACCGCGACCGCCCGCGACCTCATCGTCAACGCAGGCCTCACCGAGGTCGTGACTGGGTGCGCCCCCGGAGCCGAGGGGGGCGGTGCGCAGACGAGCCCGCCTGCGCAGCGGTCTCCGGGCTGCGTCGTCGTCCACGTCCCGGCCGGGAAGGAGGCGGTGGAGCGCGCCGAGGCCGATGGTCTTGCCCGACGCCTGGCGAGCGTGCCGGCGCACTGGCGGGTCGTGGTCACCTCGCCCATGCATCTGGATGCCGCCGACCTGGAGCGGGTCACTGGCCGCTGTCCCACACAGGAGGACACACAGGAGGACACAGAGGAGGACTCGGCACGTGGGGGAGGGGGCGTGTCCTTCCGCGCGGTGCGCGACCTCGACCCGCGGGGCACGATCGCCTTCCTCACCCAGTGCGACGACCTCTGGGATCCCGGGCGCGCCGCTGCCGGCGGCGACAGCGACGAGGGTGATGACGGTGACGCCCTGGTCCTGCGGATCACTGTGGGGCCCGCCGCCGGCCCCGGTACACGGGCCGACGACGTCGCCCACCGGCAGGCGCTCGACTGCCTGCTGGACTCGCCGGGGTACGTGGCCGGCCTCATCGACCTCTTCAGGCGGCACCCCGGCCTCGGCGTGGTCATGCCCGCCGCCGGCCACATCGGTCAGGCCCACGGAGGGCCGACATGGGACGGGCTGGCCGACGCCGCCAAGGTGCTGACCCGGCGGTTCGGCCTGACCGTGGAGCTCGATCCGCTCGCTCCCGTGGTCCCGGTCGGCGCGATGTTCCTGGCCCGCCCCGCAGCACTGCGCACCCTGAGTGACGGGGCCAAGGAGCTCGTGCGGCTCACCGATCAGGCCGCCGCCGGCCCCGAGCAATCGGCCCAGCGCCTCAAGCGCGCCCGTGCCGCTGAGGTGCTCGAGCTGCTGACCGTCTACGCGGCCATGTCCAGCGGCTACCATCCCCGCGAGGTCCTCACCCCCACCTGGGCCGGGCGCCTTTACGGGGCTCTGGCCCACAAGCATCGCGTCGTCACTGCGGACCTTCCGGCCCACACCGACGAGCAGGTCAGGTTCCTCCAGGCCCGGTTCGGGCCCCGGGCCGGAGTCGGTGCCCGGGTGCGCACCTACGTCGATGTCCATCACCCCGACATGGGCAGTGCGCTCAAACCCGCCTACCGCTATCTGACCGGTGGGGCCTCAGACCTGGCGCGCACCGTGACGAGTGCCGGCAGGCGTCTGCGTGACGTTGGCCGTCATCGGGGGAAGGACAAGGGGGAATGAGTGAGGTGTTAGCATACCGTGAGGTGCTCCCCGCACCTCCTGCCGGCATGGTCGGGTATGCCCGTGTTGGAGCCCTTGTTGGAGCCCCAGCCTCGATCAATGAGTCACGTGAGGATCTTTGGCCTGTCCATGAAGAAGATCAGCGTCGTCATCCCCAGTTACAATGAGGAAAAAAGCGTCAGGTTGATGTATGACCGACTGAACTCGGTATTTCGCACGCATCTTCCTCAGTACGACTACGAGATCATCTTCGTCGATGACTACTCGACGGACGGCACCCGCGGCGCGATCCGCGCCCTGGCGGGTGAGGACAAGCGGGTGAAGGCCGTCTTCAACGCCCGTAACTTCGGTTTTCATCGGAATGTCTTCTCGGCGCTCACCTACGGCTCGGGGGACGCGACCTTCATGCTCTTCGGCGACCTTCAGGATCCCCCTGAGAACCTCCCGGAGTTCGTGGCCCGTTGGGAAGCGGGGGCCAAGGTCGTCATCGGGCAGAGAAGATCCTCTGACGAGGGCTTCATCATGACGGGATGCCGTCACCTCTACTACAAGCTCATCGACTGGTTCGCCGACACCCCTCAGATCGCGCGCTTCACCGGGTACGGGCTCTATGACGTCGAGTTCATCGATGTTCTGCGGCAGATCGGTGATATTCAGCCCTATTTCAAGACGGTGGTCGCCGAGTACGGAATCGGGCTCGAGATCGTCCAGTACGATCAGGCCCAGTCCTCCCGGGGGAAGTCGAACTTCAACTTCCTGCGCAACTATGACTTCGCCATGCAGGGGATCACCAGCTCCACCAAGTTGCTGATGCGCATGGCCACCTTCGTGGCCACCTTCGTCGGCATCATCTGCCTGGGTCTGGCCACCTTCGTCCTGGTCAAGAAGCTCATCGACTGGAACGCCTATCCGGTGGGTGAGGCCTCGCGTACCGTGGGCCTGTTCTTCCTCGGCTCCATTCAGCTGTTCTTCATCGGAATCCTGGGTGAGTACATTCTCAGCATCAACGGGCGCGTTGTCAGCAAGCCCCGCGTGGTCATCGGTGAGCGCCTCAACTTCGGGCCCTCCGAGGGGCCGTCGAGCTTCGGGCTCAGTCGTGGCGTGACACGCTCGAGCGGAAGCGCTGCGGAGGATGTGAGCCGCAGCGAGCCGGCCGGCCCGTCGTCGCAGACGGGGCCCTCCGTGCAGGAACGTCCCGGCGGGAACGCCTCTTGAGCGCCTACCAGGAGAAGCTGCGTCCACTCCTGGCGCAGTTCGGGCGCTTCCTCGTCGTCGGCGGCATCTCCTTCAGCGTTGACTTCGGCCTCTTCACGGTGCTGTACGGGTTGGGCGTGCCCCACCTCATCGCCAGTGCGACATCCTTCTCCACCTCGGTGGTGCTCAACTACATCCTCTCCAGGCGCTACGTCTTCGAGGCCCAGGAGAATGTCAGTGTCCTCAAGGAGTTCACGCTGTATGTTCTGCTCAACGTCGTCGCACTGGGCCTGAACACACTCATCCTCTACGTCTGCGCCGACCTCGCCGGCATGAGCCCCTTCCTGGGGAAGATCCTCGCCACGGCGATCGTGCTCATCTACAACTTCATCTCCCGCAAAGCCCTCCTGGAGCGCCTTGGCGCCTCCGGCGGGGCGACCGCTGTCCACCACTCCGATGAACAGGCAGGCTCCCGTGTCCGGTAAGTCCGCGAAGAACAGTACGGATCAGGTCAAGAACAACGACGCCGAGAAAGCCGATCACGACTCCACGCCGCAGACCCTCTCCGCCGCCGGCCTCACCGCACGGATGCGCGCGCTCACCGACGCGATGAGCGATCAGGGACGCCGGCTGGTCGAGCGCGTGGTGGACAGCCGCCTGGGCTCCTGGTGGAGCAGTACCGAGCGCCCCGGCCTCGTGGACTGGGCATTGCTGGGCGTCATCCTGCTCGGCGCCTACGCCTTCTTCCTCTACGGGGACGTGCGAGCCACCTTCGAGCACTCCTTCAACTTCCTGGACTCGGTGTTCCAGGGGCGGGTGGGAGACTTCTACCAGATCGCGATCGAGCACACCTCGACCGGTCACCCCGCGGTCTACGACATTCCGCTCTACCTGCTCTTCGGACTGTGGAACCTGCCGACGTACATCATCTACCGGATCACCGGCTTCCACTACCTGCTGTCAACGCCGGCGCAGCTGTGGCTCAAGACCATGATGGTGCTCGCCGCACTCCTGGCTGCCAAGGTGCTGGTGGACATCGCACGCGATCTGGGAGTCGGCCGGCAGCGCAGCAAGTGGGTCGCCTTCTTCTTCCTGTCCTCGATGACGCTGTTCGTCCCAGTCTTCGTCATCGTCCAGTACGACATCATCATGATCGTCTTCATCCTGCTGGGGCTGCGCGCCTACCTGCGCGGCCGGCTGGGCAGGTTCCTGCTGTGGTTCGCGATCGCCAACACCTTCAAGCTCTTCGCCATCTTCATCTTCGTGCCGCTCCTGCTGCTGCGGGAGAAGCGACTGCGTGTGGTGGCCCTTCAGTTCGGCGTCGGACTCATTGGCCTGGTGGCTTGCCGGGCCATTTACCACGGCAACGTGGCCTACAAGGCGTCCACCGGCGGGTTCATGAGCAGTATGCTTCAGAGGCTCACGGCCGTGGGGGTGCCGTGGCAGAGCAGCATGATTCCGATCTTCGTGGTGTTCATGGTCGGGATCGTCATCTTCGCCTACCTGCGCCGCCCTCAGGGGACGAAGGCCTTGGCGGCCGACGCGGTCTACATCTGCATGGCCATCTACCTCGTCTTCGCCACGATCGTCCCGCTCAACCCCTACTGGGCCGTCATGGTCTCACCTTTCGCGGTGCTCATCATCTTCCTCAACCCGCGCCACGTGCTGCTCAACTCGGCTCTTGAGACGGGCGTGGGAACCGCCTTGTTCCTCCTGTACGCCTTCACCGGCTACTCCATGTACAACCGGTCGATCCTCGATCAGCTGCTCCTGCCGCACCTGGTCGCCCCGACGGCGCAGCCCCGGTACGAGACCCCAGCACATTTCCTCGAGGCCATGGGGGTCACTCGGCAGGGGGCCTTCATCGTCGGCTTCATGATTGCTTGTGCCCTGGCGATCCTGGTCGTCAACTTCCCGCGTGCCGCGATGGTGGAGAGCCTGGGCCAGGGGGAGCGCATCCCGCGCTCGGTGGCCTGGGTGCGTCTTCTCATGCCGGCAGGCTTCAGTGCGCTCGTGCTGATCCCCTACTTCGTACCCGCCGTTCCAGTGGTGTACTCGGCCTCCACTGACGCCCCCCGGGCGGGGAGTGCCAACATTCTCGAGGACGGGGCCAGCATCGCTGAGACGATCACCCTGCCGTCCACCGTGGAGGCCAGCTCCCTCAACATCGCCTTCCTGGCCGAAGAGGTGCAGTGGCTGGACTCCTCAGTGGTCAGCGTCGAGGTCACAGATGCCTCGGGTGCCCGGGTCTTCAGAACCGAGGCCCCGGCGAACTCCCTCCACGACGGCCTGCACAGCTTCCCCGCCGACGGGCTCGTCCTGCGCGGTGGAGAGAAGTACACCGTAACGATCACCAGCAGGATGACCGAGGGCGGATATGCCCGCGTCATGATCAACCCCGCAGTGGACCAGTTCCCGACCACGGAGAACGGGACCACCGTCCACGGTGACCTCCTCATGACCATTGCCGGCAGAACCAAGTGATTGCTCCGCAACCACACCTGTTAGGATGCAGAACCATGGCAAAGACAGTTCTCGTCACTGGAGCCGGCGGCTACATCGGTCGCCACGTCGTCACTGCTCTCCTGGAGCGCGGCCTGGATGTCAAGGCCCTCGACCTGCGACTCGACGGCGTCGACGAGCGGGCGGAGAAGGTCTCCCTGGACCTGTTCTCCGGGGACGCCGACATCTACGACCAGATGGGGCGCCCCGACGTCGTCCTGCACATGGCCTGGCGCGACGGCTTCAAGCACGCCTCGCCGGCCCATATGGACGACCTGGCCAAGCATGTCCACCTCATCGAGAACCTCTACGCGGGCGGCCTCAAGCACCTCGCTGTCATGGGAACGATGCATGAGGTCGGCTACTGGGAGGGGGCCATCGACGAGAACTCGCCGTGCAACCCCGCCTCGCTCTACGGCATCGCCAAGAACGCGCTGCGGGAGACCACCTTCCTGTCGGCCAAGGCACACGACGCCGTCGCCCAGTGGATCCGCGCCTACTACATCGTGGGTGACGACAAGTTCGGCAACTCGATCTTCTCCAAGCTCCTGGCCGCCGCAGAGGAGGGGCGCACCACCTTCCCCTTCACCACGGGTAAGAACCGCTACGACTTCATCTCCGTGAACGAGCTGGCCAGGCAGATCGCGGCGATCGTGGACCAGACCGAGGTCAACGGCGTCATCAACGCCTGCACCGGCGAGCCCATGAGCCTGGCCGAGCGCGTCGAGGCCTACATCCGGGACAACAACCTGAACATCTCCCTGGAGTACGGGGCCTTCCCTGACCGTCCCTACGACTCGCCGGGCGTGTGGGGCGATCCGACCAAGATCCGCCGTATCCTCGCCTCAAGCGCGAGCTGACACGCCCCGAGAAGCCGCATCCCCTTTTTCTCCTGCCGCGGCAAGCGGCCCGAACCACTGCCCAGAAGGGACATCATGGCAACGCTTGGCGAGGACCCGAAGCGACTCGGCATCTTCTTCTTCTTCGACGCTCAAGGGGTCGCGGACTCCTACGTCGAGGCCCTCCTCGCCGACATGGTCAAGAACCTCTCCGAGCTGGTCATTGTCGTCAACGGCGAGCTGACCGCCACGAGCTACGCCAAGCTGAGCGCCTTCACGGACAACATCATTCTGCGTGAGAACAAGGGGCTGGACGCCTGGGCCTACAAGACGGCCCTGGAGAGCTACGGCTGGGACAGGCTCGTCGAGTTCGACGAAGTCATCCTGTTCAACGCCACCATCATGGGGCCGGTGTACCCCTTCGAGGAGATGTTCACCGAGATGGCCGGCCGGGACATCGACTTCTGGGGCATCACCTGGTTCCATAAGGTGCCCTATGACCCCTTCGGGCATGCGGCCGAGGGGTATCTTCCGCGCCACCTCCAGTCCCACTTCCATGCCTACCGGCGCTCCCTGGTCTCCTCCAAGGCCTTCCAGGACTACTGGGACAACCTTCCTCAGATGAGCTCCTACGAGGACTCGGTGGGGCTTCACGAGGCTCCTTTCACCCAGCGCTTCGAGCGGCTCGGCTTCACCTCCGACGTCTACGTCAACACCGAGGACCTGGAGGGGTACACCTTCTCCCCGGTGCTCTTCGCCCCCAAGCGACTCATTGAGGAGAAGCGCTGCCCGATCTTCAAGCGCCGTTCCTTCTTCCACGACTACCAGGACCTGGTTCGCCAGTCCGTCGGCAACACCTCCCTCGAGCTCTACGAGTACCTGCGAGACCACACCGACTTCGACACGAACCTCATCTGGGACAACGCCCTGCGCTCGATGAACATGGCGGACCTGGTCAAGAATCTCCATCTCACCTACGTTCTGCCCACGCAGGCGGTGGTCCACGAACCCAAGCCGCAGAAAATCGCCCTCATCGCGCACCTGTACTACATGGACCTCCTCGAGCCCACGTTGGCCTACGTCAAGTCCATGCCGGAGGGGACGGACCTCATCCTCACCGTCGGCTCCCAGGAGAAGGCGGAGCTGGTGGAGGAGGCCTGCAAGGATCTTCCGTACAACGTGACCGTGCGCCTCATCGAGAACCGGGGGCGGGACGTCAGCGCGCTCCTGGTGGGCTGCAAGGACATCATTCACGACTACGACCTGGTCTGCTTCACCCACGACAAGAAGGTCACCCAGGTCAAGCCCTACTCGGTGGGGGACGGGTTCGCGATCAAGTGCTTTGAGAACCTGCTGGCCACGCGCGACTTCGTCAAGAATGTCATCGCTACCTTCGACGCCGAGCCGCGTCTGGGGCTCCTCGCTCCCACCCCGCCCAACCACGGAGACTACTTCCCGGTCTTCTCCATGGGGTGGGGGCCGAACTTCGAGCGCACCAAGACCCTCCTGGAGAAGGAGCTGAACCTGAGTGTCCCGATCGATGAGAGCAGAGCTCCCATCGCCCCGCTGGGCACCATGTTCTGGTTCCGTCCTGCCGCTCTGAAACCGCTGTTCGACCACGACTGGCAGTGGGAGGACTTCCCGCCTGAGCCGAATAATATTGACGGAACCATTCTCCACGCCATCGAGCGCGCCTACGGTTACGTCGCTCAGGCATCCGGCTACTTCTGCGGCTGGCTCTTCTCGGACTCCTTCGCCCGTATCGAGATCACCAGCCTGTCGCACTATGTTCAGGACTTCACTCATGCCGTCGCTGAGAACGGCATTCTCGGCTACGAGGATGACATGGTGAACAACCTCCGCAAGCGGGGCGCTGAACGCAAACGGATCAAGAAGCAGGTCGCGCGCTGGGTCCCGGCCCCCCTGCACAGGCCGCTTGTGAGGGCGTACCGGCGGGCCCGGAGGATCGGGAGGTGACAGTGGCGGATACGGCGATATCGAGCCGGCGGACGGCCAGGAGACCCAGGGTTTTCTACCTGGACCTCATCCGGGCGCTGGCCGCTGTACTCATCGTCCTCACCCACTTCAACTATCACCTGCGCGAGCACGGAGGCGGCTACGTCCTAACCTTCCAGCCCTTCGGTGTCTATGTGGGCGCCCTGGGCGTCTCCCTGTTCCTCATCATCTCTGGTGCCGCCCTGACCCTGACCTACCGGCGGCCCATCAACCTCAAACGCTTCTACTGGAAGCGGTTCGTCAACATCTACCCGATGTTCTGGACCGCCTGGGTGCTGGGGACTCTCTACTACTTCCTCATCTTCAACGGGCGGCCTCCCAACGCCGCTCCGGCGAAGTCCTTCATCTTCACGCTTCTGGGAGTCGACGGCCTCGCCGCAGCCTTCGGCTGGCCCACGATGTATCTGCTGGGGGAGTGGTTCCTCGGCTTCATCCTCCTGTACTACCTCGTCTTCCCGGCGCTGCTGTGGGCCATCGACCGCTTCCCGGTCGTCACCGGCGTCGTGCTGCTGGCGGCCTATGCCGCCACGGTGTTCATCATGCAGCACTACTTCGGGGGCTACCGCTCGGCCATGATTCTCACTACCAGGCTCCCCGAGCTGGCCTTCGGCAGCTATTTCGTCCGCTATGTCCGCCGGGTCCACGGGGCCACCGTCATCCCGGCAGCTGCGGTCCTGGCTGTCTGTGCGATGCTCCCCGAGGAGATTCCCGAGGACGTGGGCACCACCATCGTGGGCATCTCGGCCTTCCTCATCCTCGTGGTCGTCGGTCGCTATGTGGCGATCCAGCCGGTTCGCGCCCTCGTCAGCCTCATCGCCCGGTACTCCTACCCGATCTTCCTCGTCCACCACGTGGTGATCCTGCTGGTCCTGCAGAAGGTTGACGTCTACGGCTTCTACCCCCTTCAGCGCTACATGCTGCTGGCAGCCGAGTTCGTCCTCATTTTCGCCCTGTCAGTGGGGCTGGAGAAGGTCTCCGGCATCGTCGTCGACTTCGTCACCACCGCCTTCAAGGGCATGAGCTGGCGCCCCGAGGTGTCCGAGGCTGAGCGCTGAGAGTGGCGTGCAACCAGTCGGCGTGTCGAAGGCAACGGCATCTGCCGGCACGATCGGCTCTGCCAGCGCCGAGAATAGTGATGCGGTCGAGGAGCGCCCTGCGCGTGTCCCGTCGGCCCGAATCGACTACGCAAGGGAGACCCTCGTGACCCGTACCTGCCTTGTCACAGGTGGTGCCGGATTCATCGGCTGCGCGATCTCGCGTGACCTGGCCGACGCCTTCGACCGCGTCGTGGCCCTGGACAACATGCACCCGCAGATCCACCCCTCCCAGGCTCGCCCTGCCGAGCTCGACGAGCGTGTGGAGCTGCGCCGCCTGGACGTGTCGCTCGCCGAGGACTGGGACGCGCTCCTGGCCGAGGTCGCACCGGACGTCATCGTCCACCTGGCCGCGGAGACCGGGACCGGTCAGTCCCTCACCGAGGCCTCCCGGCACGCGAATGTCAACGTCGTCGGCACCACCCAGATGCTCGACGCCCTCGTGCGCCACGAGAGCCGTCCCAACAAGATCGTCCTGGCCTCTTCCCGGGCCGTCTACGGTGAAGGGAAATGGATCGATGCCGAAGGGCGCCCCTCCTACCCCGGGCAGCGCACCCACGCGATGCTCGAGGCCGGCCAGTGGGACTTCGCCGGCCTGACCCCCTCGGTGCAGTCCTCAACCGAGGTCAAGGCATCCCCGGCCAATGTCTACGCCGCCACCAAGTTCTGCCAAGAGAACCTCGTGACCTCCTGGTGCGGCTCCTTCGGCGTCACCCCGGTGCTCTATCGGCTTCAGAACGTCTATGGCCCCGGCCAGTCCCTCATCAACCCCTACACCGGCATCGTCTCCCTCTTCGCCCGCCTGGCCAAGCAGGGAAAGTCCATCCCGGTCTACGAGGACGGCCAGATCGTGCGGGACTTCGTCTTCATTGACGACGTCGCCTCCGCCATCGTGGCCGGCGTCCTGCACTCGCCGGCCGCCGCCCTGCCCTACGACATCGGCCTGGGGGAGCGGACCACCATCATGCAGGTCGCTCAGGCCATCGCCGAGCACTATGGAGCGCCGGCCCCGCACGTCACCGGACAGTTCCGCGACGGAGATGTGCGCGCAGCCTGGGCGGACACCGCGCGCGCCCGCCAGGCGCTGGACTGGGAGCCGCGGGTCGGTGTCACCGAGGGCATCAACCGGCTGTGCGACTGGATCGATGCCCAGGAGGGGGCGGTTGCCCCCACGCCCACCAGAACTGCGACGGAGGTGTGAGCCTATGACGCTCTCTCGCCTGCTCCGCTCGGAGGACGCCCGCCAGACGCTGGACCTCACCCTGCGGCTGACTCAGCGCTCGGTCTCCTCGGAGTTCAAGGGAACCACCCTGGGACGCCTGTGGTCCTTCATCAACCCCCTGGCCACCATCGCCATCTTCGCCCTCATCTTCGGCGTCGTGTTTCGTAACGGGGTGCCGCCGGGCCGTAACTCCGGCATCGACTCCTTCGCGCTGTGGATCGGCATCGGGGTGCTCAGCTGGACCTTCTTCTCCAGCGGCATCATGGCCTCCATGAACGCCCTGGTGTCCAACTCGGGGCTTCTCACCAAGGTCTACTTCCCCCGCCAGGTCCTCATCTACTCCGCGGTGCTGTCCCTGGCCGTGGACTTCGCCTTCGAGCTGCTCGTGCTGATCATCATCGCCATGTTGATGGGCGGTCCCGGGGTCCTCCTTATGATTCCGGCGCTGCTCGTCGTCACTTTGTTGGCGGGCATGTTCGCCGTTGGGCTGGGGCTCATCCTGTCCATCGCCACCGTCTATTTCCGGGACCTGGGTCACCTGTGGCAGATCTTCAACCAGATCTGGATGTACGCCTCCGGTGTCGTCTTCCCTCTGAGCATGCTCGACGGCGTCCAGAACCGCCTGTTGGACGCCGGATGGCAGGTCAACGGCGCACCGATCCCCATCACGACGATCGCTCGGCTCAACCCGGCCGAGATCTACCTCGAGGCCTTCCGATCCTGCCTGTACGACTTCGCCCTGCCGTCGCTACCGGTCTTCCTGGCCTGCCTGGGGTGGGCGGTCGTCATGCTCTCGCTGGGCCTGGTCTTCTTCCGCCGGCACTCGGCGAGCATCGTTGAGGAGCTCTGATCAGATGACTGCAACCACCGGATCGTCCGCATCATCAACGTCGTCGGCGCAGGGCTCCTCGGCAGCATCCTCGGCCCTGCCGGCCGTGCGCATTGAGGACGTCTCCAAGCGCTTCCGGATCTACCACCACCGCAACCAGTCCCTCAAAGGCGCCATTCTGCAGCGCAGCCGTGGCGTCTACGAGGACTTCTGGGCGCTCAAGGACATCACCTTCGACATCCCCGAGGGCAAGACCTTCGGGCTCATGGGGCACAACGGATCGGGCAAGTCCACCTTGCTCAAGTGCATCGCCAAGATTCTGGCTCCCGACTCGGGCTCCATCACCGCCCGGGGGCGCATGGCCGCCATGCTGGAGGTCGGCTCGGGCTTCCACCCCGAGCTCTCCGGGCGGGAGAACATCTTCCTCAACGGTGCCATCCTGGGGATGAGCCGCAAGGAGATCGAAGCCAAGTTCGATGACATCGTTGACTTCTCCGGAGTGGGTGAGTTCATCGACCAACCGGTGAAGAACTACTCCTCGGGCATGTACGTGCGCCTGGGCTTCTCGGTGTCCATTCACGTCGAGCCGGAGATCCTCCTGGTTGACGAGGTCCTGGCCGTCGGTGACATGGAGTTCCAGGAACGGTGCATGGACAAGTTCGCCGAGTTCCGCGAGGACGGTCGCACCGTCGTCGTCGTCTCTCACGGCCTGGCGCAGATGCGCACCTTCTGCGATGAGGTCGCCTGGCTCGACCACGGCCGGCTCAAGGAGGTCGGGCCAGCCCCCGAGGTCATCGACAAGTACTCCGATATCACCCATGGCGCCAAGAAGGTCAAGGACGGCATCGGCACCCGCTTCGGCAGCGGTGAGGCCCAGATCAGCCGCATCGAGCTGCTGGACCGCACGGGCCGGCCGGTGAACTCCCTGCGTACCGGGGACGAGGCCACTATTCGCCTTCACTACCGCTGTGAGGAGACGATTGAGAAGCCCGTCTTCGGCTGCTCCATCGACACCCGGGAGGGCATCTTCGCCTGGGGACTTCACGGCCTCGACGACGGCTTCCAGCCCGAGAGGATCGAGCCGGGCGAGGGGGCCGTGGACGTCTCCATACCCGCCATGATGCTGCGGCCGGGGGCCTACCTCATCTCCGGCTCCATCCAGCCCTGGCAGCTCTCCAGCGTCATCGACGCCTACCAGAAGGCCACCGCCTTCGACATCGTCCCCGGACCGCGCATGGAATCCGGGGGCCTGGTGGCCCTGGGGGCCCACTACGAGCGGATCACCCCGCCGCGCCCCATGGTCAAGCACACCAAGAACAGCTGAGGCTCGGCGGGGCGGGCAGGGCCGCTGCTCAGCCTCGCCGAATCCTCTTGATGTGCTGAGCCACGGTGCGGAAGAAGGGCTTGACCGTGGCCTCAACGCGATCGATCTTCGCACTGATGTCGTAGGTCTGATTCAGGACCTGCTGCGTCGTGCTACGGAGCTCGTCGCGCACCTCATTGCGCAGTTGGTCGATGCCCGAGCCCAGCTCGTGCATGGTCCCCTTGAGATGCTCGATCTCCTTGTCCTGCTTCTCCAGTCTCTCCTGGAGACGGTGGTAGTACTCCGCGGAGACCAACAGGAGACCCAGGTTCTCGGAGTCCACCGGTACACTCCGTGGAGCGGCGGCCGCGGCCTCGGTGCCCTCCAGGGACAGGCGGGCGTAGCGGTCCCGGATGGCGAGGTTGTCGGTGCGGTGGTGGACGGCGTCGACGACGACGGAGTTACCCATCGTTCCGTCGGTGGAGTCGCGGTGGTGCCAGTGCGCCAGCGGCTCCCCGTCGATGAAGCCCACCGGGGAGGTCGCCAGCAGACGCAGGTTGAAGTCCCAGTCGGCCTGGGTCAGCAGGGTCCCGTCCCAGTGGCCGATGCGGTCGGCCACCTCACGGCGGATGAGCTGTGAGATCGGTGGGACGTAGTTGGCCACCATCGTGTCGATGAGGGTCCAGCTCTCCTTGTCCTGGGCCAAAGGCCCCCGGCAGCGCTCAGTCAGTCCCTCCTCCGTGACTATCTCATCGATCAGGTCGCAGCGCGCCGCCACGGCGCCGTGCTCGGGGTGCTCATCGAGGTGGGCCACGCAGGCGGCCAGGAAGCCGGGCTCCCAGGAGTCGTCGTCGTCATGGATCGCGAAGAACTCGCAGGAGGAGGCGGCCAGACCATCCTCCAGGGCGGCCTCGCGTCCGTGAGAGGTCTCATTGGTGACCACCCGGATGCGCTCCTTGAGCCACTGGGGGGCACTGGCCAGAGCGCTCTCCACGGGCTCGGTGCTTCCGGCATCATTGACGATGACGAGCTCGAGCTCCTGGAAGGACTGCGCCCCCACCGACTGGACCGCTCGCCTGAGCATCAGGGGACGGTTGCGGGTCCGGGTCACCACGGTGACCCGTGGGGATTGTGTGGCGGGTCCAGCCATTGCGGGGTCCTCCTTGATCCGATGCGCGTGCAGCGTGCTTGACGGTACTGCCCGGCGACGCGGGCGTCTGACAACGTCGGTTCGGTAACTGTAACGGTTAGGGGTACGAAGGGCGTAGTCGTGTGCCGCCATCACTGGCTACTCGACGAACCCCTCATCCGCCGATACAACTCGCGCGGCAGGCCGGCGGACGCCTGAACAAGTCCCGCCACCACCGGACCGCGCTGCGGTCCCCGCAGGGAGCGCACCAGCGTACGGGCCAGTGCCTGCATCACCACCGGGGCCGGGCTGTGAGCGGCCGCCGTCAGAATCCGATTGCGGGTGTTGACCCGGATGAACATCGGTGACTCGGTGCCCGAGGAGGAGGCGTGCTCGTGGCGCGCCACGGCCTCGCGCACGTAGACGACTCGCCAGCCGCGTTCACGCAGGCGCCAGGACAGATCCGTGTCCTCGTAGTACATGAACAGGTCCTCGCGGAATCCTCCCAGGGCCTGCCACGCCTCACGTCGGATGGCACAGGCGCCCCCGCACAGGCCGAAGACCTCGCTGGGGGAGTGCTCTCGCTCGGCGGGCACCAACCAGTCCCGGTCGTAGCCGTTGCCGGAGGCATCCACCAGGTTGCCCGTGGAGTTGACCAGGACCTCCCCCTCGCCACGGGTAGCGGCCTGGTCATCGAGCCGGGTCCACCGCCCGGTGCGAGGGGAGACGAGTGCGTCCGGCCGCCCTGGGGCAGCCGGCTTCCAGCGGCCGGCCAGCAGGATCCGCGCCGTCGCCGCAGCCGGAGCCACTGCGGACGGCGGGGCGCTCAGGGCGGCCAGGAGGGCCTCGAGGAAGCCGGCCTCGGCCACCGCGTCATTGTTGAGCAGGACGAGGACATCCTCAGCCATGCCTCGGGCCCCGAGGTTGACGCCGGCACCGAAGCCCCGGTTCTCGCTCGACTCGACCACGGTGAGTCCCTCCCGGCGCAGACGCTCGGCTGAGCCGTCACCGGAGGCGTTGTCCACGATGACGAGCCCGTCCCGGTCTCCCAGCTGCTCACGGATGGAGCTGGCCGCCCGGATCGTGAGTTCGGCCTGGCGCCAGTTGACGATGACGACGCGGGCTGAGGGACGCCTGACGGGCTGGGTCACACCGCACCCCCGATGAGGGCGTGATAGACCTCCGTGTGCGCGGCGGCGCAGGCCTCCCAGGTGAAGGTCCGGGCGCGCTCGCGGCCGGCCTCGGCCAGCTCGTCGTGCTCCGCTCCGATGGCCTGGGCGAGCTGACCGGCGATCTCACGCGGCGAGGTGGGGTCGGCCAGCAGGCCGGCCTGTCCGCACACCTCGGCCATGCAGGTCCCGGCGCTGGTGACCACCGGGGTCCCGTAGGCCATGGCCTCCAGGACCGGCAGGCCGAAGCCCTCCCAGATGGACGGGAAGCAGAAGGCGCGGGCGCCGCGATAGGCAGCCGCCAGCTCGTCGTCGTCAAGCCGACCGGTGACGTGGACCCGATCGCCCAGCCGGGCCAGCAGCTCGCGCTCGGCGGCGTCGTCTCCCCAGCCGGCCGGGCCGACGAGGACCAGGTCGAGGCCGCCGGCGTCGTCGTGCTCCTCGATGAGGAGGGCAAAGGCGCGCAGCAGTCCCAGTAGGTTCTTGCGGGGCTCACGCGTGCCCGTCCACAGGATGTAGTCGCGCGTCAGGCCCCGGGTGGCCCGGAAGTCCCGGACCTGCTCCTCGGTGACGGCACGGGTGCGCACTCCGTGCGGGATGACGTAGAGACGGGCGGCGTCGATGCCCGCCGCGATACAGTCGTCGGCGGTGGCCTGGGAGGGGACGATGATGGCGCTGGCCTCGGTGATGACGCGCTCCAGGGACCGGCTGAAGTAGGCGTTGCCACGCGCGGTGAAGTGCTCGGGTGAGCGCATGAAGGCCAGGTCGTGCACGGTGACGACCAGCGGCAGCGAGGTGGGGGGCAGTGCCCAGGTCGTGGCGTGGATGAGCTGAGCGCCGGGCAGGATGGACTCGGCCCGCGGCAGTCCCAGGCGGTTCCAGGACTCGTACAGTGCCGTGCGAGGCAAGTGGGAGGAGCGCACGGGCATCGGCGGTAGTCCGACCTGGTGCGGCGAGGCGGCTCCTTGGTGGTGGGCGGCGATCCCGGCCACGGGTACGCGCCGAGCGCGCAGGGCCTGGGCGAGCTCGACGATGTAGGTGCCCGAGCCTCCGGGGACGGGCTGCCACAGCTGCTCCACCACCATGCCCACCCGGGGGCCGCGGGGGCGGGCCGGTGGACGTGAGCCGCCGGTGGGGGAGGACGTGGTGCGGGAGACGGGGGAGGGGGCCGGGGAGTGCGCCGGGCGGGAAGGAACTGCGCTCATGGGCTCAGAGTACGGGGTGAGCGCGCGCTGCGCGGTAGCCTACCGCCATGAAGGTTCTTCTTGATGCGACGGCGATCCCGGCTGATCTCGGAGGCGTGGGGCGCTATGTCGACGACCTGGTCCCCGAGCTCATCGCCTGCGGCGTCAACCTGGCCATGGCCGTCCAGCAGCGGGACGTGGCGCACTTCTCCGCCAAGGTGCCCCGGGCTCACCTCTTCCCGGTCTCGCAGTCCATGGAGTCGCGCGGCGCCCGGATGGCCTGGGAGCAGACGGGGCTGCCGGCACTCATTCACCGGCTCCGTCCCGATGTCCTGCACTCGCCCCACTACACCTTCCCGGCCCTGCACCAGGTGCCCGTGGTCGTCACCCTCCACGACGCCACGTTCTTCTCCCACCCGCAGGCGCACTCGCCCCTCAAGCAGAAGTTCTTCACCAACGCCATCCGCCGAGCCGTGCGGCGGGCCGACGCACTGGTCGTCCCCTCACAGGCCACTCGCGACGAGACCATCAAGTACGTCGGTGGCGACCCCGAGCGCTTCCACGTCGCCTACCACGGAGTGGACACCTCCGTGTTCCACCCGGTCGACGACGCCGAGCGGGCCCGCGTGGCCGCCTCCCTCGGACTGGAGGGCCGGCGCTACATCGGTTTCCTGGGGACCCTGGAGCCTCGCAAGAACGTCCCCAACCTGGTGCGCGCCTGGGCCAGCGTCTTCCGCGACTGCGAGGACGCCCCGGCCCTGGTCCTGGCCGGCGGACCCGGCTGGGACGAGGACATTGAGCCCGCCCTGGCGCAGGTGCCCCGGCACCTGAGCGTCCTGCGGCCCGGCTACCTGCCCCTGGAGGACCTGCCCGGATTCCTGTCCGGCTGCGAGATCCTGGCCTATCCCTCCATCGGCGAGGGCTTCGGCCTGCCGGTCCTGGAGGCCATGGCCTGCGGGGCCGCCGTGCTCACCACCCGCGAGCTGAGCCTGCCGGAGGTCGGGGGCGACGCCGTCGCCTACTGCGGATCGGATGCGCAGGCCATCGCCCGGGGCCTCGTGGTCCTGGACGCCCAGCCCGAGCGGCGCCGGGAGCTGGGGGCCGCCGCCCTGGAGCGGGCCGCCGAGTTCACTTGGAGGGCCTCGGCTCAGGCGCACGTCGAGGCCTACCACGCCGCCATGGCGCGCTAGTGCCCATTCCTGAGCAGATCACGGTACGCCGTCTGTCCTTGGTGATATCGGCCAACGTGGCCACCGCACTCGTGTAGTGTTCATCGACAGGCTGATGGCTCATGGTGAGACGTCAGCAGGACGACGTTCTGCGGGAAGGAAGAGACGGCCAGTGAAAGAGACCATACCCCTGCAGACCGAGGGAACCTCCCTCCCTCGTGCCGGGCGCGACGAAGGGGAGACGCGCGGACGTGTTCTCGTCACCGGCGCCAACGGTCAGCTGGGGCGTGCTCTCATGGCCCTGCTGCCGCAGGCGGGATTCGATCCCATCGGCGTCGACCTGCCTGAGGTGGACATTTCGGATGCGGCCGCCATGTCCTCCTGGGACTGGACTGGCTACGACATCATCATCAATGCCGCGGCCTGGACCAACGTGGACGGGGCGGAGACCCCTGAGGGGCGCCGTCTGTCCTGGCGGGCCAACACGGTCGGCCCGGTCAACCTGGCCCGGGCGGCCGTCCAGCACGGCCTGACCCTGGTGCACCTGTCCACCGAGTACACCTTCGACGGCGTGACGGCTGTCCACACCGAGGATGAGACCCCCTCACCGCTGGGCGTCTACGGTCAGTCCAAGGCGGCAGGGGATGCCGCTGTCAGCGTCTGCCCCCGGCACTACCTGGTACGCACCTCCTGGGTGGTCGGCGATGGCAAGAACTTCGTCAAGACGATGCTCTCCCTGGCCGAGCGCGGTATCAGCCCACAGGTTGTGGCCGACCAGACCGGGCGTCTCACCTTCGCCTCCGATCTGGCAGCCGGCATCATCCACCTCATTACCTCGGGCGCCGAGTTCGGCACCTACAACCTCTCCGGTGACGGCCCGATCCTCTCCTGGGCCGATATCGCCAAGCGGGTCTACGAGAGTGCAGGCCACAGCCCCGATGAGGTCACTCCCGTCACCACTGAGGAGTACTACGCCGGTCAGGAGGGGATTGCGCCGCGGCCACTGAGCTCGGCCCTGGACCTGGCGAGGATCAAGGCCACAGGCTTCACCCCGGCTGACTCCACGGAGCGCCTGGACGTCTATCTTCAGGGTCTCCTGTAGGTTGTCCCTCGCTGGATTGCATTCCCCCATCCCTGTTTTCTGCCGGAGATCAGTATGCGACGTGAGCTCATCAAGTACTTACGACTGCCGACCCTGGACCGCTCACGGGCCGGGGCGGTAGCGTCGCGGCGTCCGGCACTGCTTGGTGGGCTCCTCCTGGTTCTCATGCTGCTGACCGGACTCGGGTGGGCGGTGTCCTCACCAGTGGAGTCGTCCCCTGATGAGGACTTCCACCTGGGGAGCATCTGGTGTCCTCGCCCGGTGGGGGAGTACTGTCAGACCAGCGTTGTCAACGGTCGACCGGTGGCTCGGGTCCCGGTGGCGGTGTCGGACGACTCCATGAAGTGCTACAACTTCCAGCCGGACAGATCGGCGGGGTGTGCTCTCGGTTACAACGACTCGGAGATGGCCTGGACCAAACGCTTTGATCATAGCGGGGCGTACCCGGTCGGCTACTACCACTTTCATCACCTCTTCGTCGGCAAGGACGTGCAGACCTCGGTCCTGGTGATGCGCGCCGTCAACGTGCTCATCGCTGTGGCGCTACTGGGTGTGGTCGGTTTCTGTGCGCCACAGCGGTTAAGGCGTCCAGTCGTGGCTGCGATCGTCGCCTCGTGGGTGCCGATGGGTATCTACTTCATCGCCTCCAACAATCCCACCTCGTGGGCCGTGTCCGGGTTGATGGCCTACTCCGCGGCGACATATATGGCCGCGCAGCAGAAGGGGCGTCGGCGCACTGTGCTGGTGATCTGCGCAGTGATCGGTGCCGTGATGTGTCTGACGTCCCGATACGACGCCGCCTTCTTCCTCCTCGTCGTCGGCCTCGCCCTGCTCTTCGTGGTGCCATGGAAACGTGGAGGATGGGTGGGGCTGGGTGCCCTGGGTGGAGTGGCCCTCCTTGGGGTCGGCACCTTCATGGCCTCGTCCCAGGTGTCGAAGGTCGCATACTTCTTGCGTCTTTTCGAGGCGTCTGATCCCGCGAATTCCGCCAACAAGCAGTCATTCTTCGAGAAGCTCCTCATTGGGCTGGAGACAGCGCCGAAGTATCTTGGTGGATTCTGGGGACACACATGGACCCCGGGGTGGCACGACGTTCCTCTGGGAGATCGCGCACCCTATGTGCTCACCATTATGACGGCCGGCGCTTTCGTGGCCATCGCCTTACGCCGTGGCGGGTGGCGGAAGTGGGCCTCCATGGCCATCATCGTGGGGGCGATGGTCCTCCTTCCGGCCGTGTTCTATGCGAACGGGGCCATGGAGCACATCGAGCTCTACCAGGCGCGGTACATCTTCCCGCTGCTGGCACCCACCTTCTTCCTCATGCTGGCCGTTGACCAGGATGAGGACTCGTGGTTCACGGTTCCGCAGGCCGTGTGGGTCACCGTCTGTGCTTCACTGTGTCAGGCAATCACTCTCCATACGCTGCTGCTGCGATTCGTTCAGGGAGTTCACAAGCGATGGGAGCTCAACCTCGACAAGCACATCGAGTGGTGGTGGAGCGTGCCGGTCTCGCCCATGATGGTCTGGTTCCTCACGACATGCGTCGCCACCGCGGCTGTGGGGGTCGCCATGGCGATGCTGACGCGTGCGCCTCAGGGGCAAGAGGAGCCACAGGAGTCGCAGGAGTCGTAAGCGTCGTCAGCCGTCGTCAGCACTGTGGGTGGGTGGCGCATTGGCGCCACCCACCCACAAGGCATGAGGAGGAGAGGAACGCGCCGGACGCTCCGGCGGGGTACCTCAGGACTGCTGGTTCTCCAGCAGGCCCAGGAGGTAGGCGCCGTACCCGGACTTCACCAGGGGCTCGGCGCGCTGGCGCAGGCCCTCGTCGTCGATGAAGCCCATGCGCCAGGCGACCTCCTCGGGGGCGCCGATGTTGAGGCCCTGACGGTGCTGGACGGTACGGATGAAGCTGGTGGCGTCGGCCAGTGAGTCGAAGGTGCCGGTGTCGAGCCAGGCGGTGCCGCGGGGCAGGACCTCCACGGTGAGCCTGCCGGCCTCCAGGTAGGTGCGGTTGACGTCGGTGATCTCGTACTCGCCGCGGGCGGAGGGCTTGAGGTTCCGTGCGATCTCGACGACGTCGTTGTCATAGAAGTACAGGCCGGGAACGGCGTAGTTGGAGCGGGGCTGGGCCGGCTTCTCCTCGATGGAGATCGCCTTGAAGGTCTCGTCGAACTCGACCACGCCGTAGGCCGTCGGGTCGGCGACCTGGTAGGCGTAGACGACGCCGCCGTCGGGGCTGGTGTGGCGGCGCAGCTGCGTGCCCATGCCAGGGCCGTAGAAGATGTTGTCGCCCAGGACCAGGGCGGCGCTGTCGGAGCCGATGAAGTCGGCGCCCAGCACGAAGGCCTGAGCCAGGCCGTTGGGCTCCTGCTGAACCGTGTAGGACAGGTTGACGCCGAGCTGGGAGCCGTCGCCCAGGAGGCGGTGGAAGGAGGGGGCGTCGTGGGGGGTGGTGATGACCAGGACATCCTGGATCCCGGCGAGCATGAGGGTGCTCAGCGGGTAGTAGATCATCGGCTTGTCGTAGACGGGGACCAGCTGCTTGGAGGTTCCCAGGGTGATCGGGTTGAGTCGCGTGCCGGAGCCTCCGGCCAGAATGATTCCTCGCATGCTCCAAGCATGGCCCATTCCGGCTCCGAATGGCGCCAGGATCGGGTGGATCGGGAGCTCAAGTCCGTGGTTCCCGGCACGTTGTGCCCCTGGCGGCCTCGTCCTTCGGGGTGTTGGTGGGCCGCGCCGATAGACTCGGGCAATGGCGCCTGACGGATACGGGGCGCCGAGACCGAGACCTGTGCGCACAGAAGGGGCCATCAATGGGGCAGATCGAGTTGGGCAAGCCGCTTGCCGTCGAGGAGACGCCGATTCCGGGATTCCTGCGGATCGACCTGACTGTTCACGGGGACAACCGCGGCTGGTTCAAGGAGAACTGGCAGCGGGAGAAGATGCTGGCCCTGGGGCTGCCCGACTTCGGTCCGGTTCAGAACAACATCTCCTTCAACAACGAGGTCGGGGTCACCCGCGGTATCCACGCCGAGCCCTGGGACAAGTTCGTCTCGGTGGCCACCGGCCGCGTCTTCGGCGCCTGGGTGGACCTGCGTGAGGGGCCGTCTTTCGGAGCCGTCTACACCTGCGAGATCGACCCGTCGGTGGCGGTGTTCGTGCCTCGGGGCGTGGGCAACTCCTACCAGACGCTGGAGCCCGATACCGCCTACACCTACCTGGTCAACGACCACTGGTCGGCCGATGCCCAGTACACCTTCCTCAACCTGGCCGATGAGACGGTGAACGTGCCCTGGCCGATCGCACTGAGTGAGGCGATCCTCTCCGACAAGGACAAGGCGCACCCCCGCCTGGCCGACGTCACCCCTTTCCCGGCTCCCGGTGCCCAGGCCTAGGACGTGCCCGCGTACCGGTACGGTGAGGTGCTATGAGACGACTTGAGCCGGCGCGCCAGCGGTACGCCTGGGGGTCGACTTCCGCCATCCCCGCCCTCCTGGGCAGGGCTGACGACGGCGACCCCTGGGCTGAGGCCTGGTACGGGTCTCACCCGGCCGGTCCCGCTCAGGTCGCCGAGGGCGGCGTGCTGTCCGAGCTCATCGAGGCCGAGCCGGAGCGTCTCTTAGGTGAGGACATCATCTGGCGCTTCGGGCGCAGGCTTCCCTTCCTGCTCAAGCTCATCGCTCCTGAGCAGCCCCTGTCCCTCCAGGTCCACCCCAGTCAGGCTCAGGCCGCTGAGGGCTACGCCCTGGAGGACGAGGCGGGCATCGCCCTGGACCACCCCTGTCGCAACTACAAGGACACGAACCACAAGCCGGAGATGGTCCTGGCCCTCACCCGCTTCCAGGCGGTTGCCGGCTTCCGGGCCCCGCGCCGCGCCGTCGAGGTCCTGGCCGGTCTGGACAGCCCCTTGGCTCGCCGGATGCGCCGCACCCTGCGTCTGAACCCCACCCGCTACGGCATCCGGCAGGTCTTCTCCGACGTCGTCTCATCCGCAACCCGTCCCAGCCCCCAGGAGATCGACGCCCTCGTCACCGAGATCGCCGCCAGGTTCGAGGCCGGTACGTCCCCGTCGCTGCGGGTGGACTCCAATGTTGTGAAAATGGCCGGCACCTTCCCCGGGGACCCCGGCATCGCCGCCGCGCTCCTGCTCAACCCCGTCACCCTGCAGCCCGGTGAGGCGCTGTTCGTGCCCGCGGGAAGCGTGCACGCCTACATCTCCGGTCTGGGCGTGGAGGTCATGGCCTCCTCGGACAACGTGCTGCGCGCCGGACTGAGTGCCAAACACATCGACGTCCCCGAGATGCTGGCCTGCGTCGACTACGTGGCGGCGCCGCCGGTGCGCCCCGCCCCCGAGTACCTCTCTCGCGCCACCCGCGCCTACTACGCGCCGGTGGACGACTTCGAGCTCATGGTCACCACCGTGGTGACCGCTGACGGGCGCCTGCCAGTCCCCGGACGGGGGCCACGCATCCTCCTGGCCGTCGAGGGCGCCGTGACCCTGGTGACCCAGACCGACTCCCAGACGCTCGCCCAGGGCGAGGCCGTCTTCGTCGGAGCCGACGAGCGCAGCCTGTCCGTCGAAGGGGAGGGCACCCTCGTTCAGGCCGACGTCCCCTGACCCCGATGCTCACCGGGACGTCAGCGGGACGTTAGCGGGACTGGGGCCCGCCGGCTCACGCGGTGATGCCCTCCTGGATGTCCTCCTGGATGCCCTCCTGCCGGATGGCGGCCGCGGCGACGTCGTCACCCGCCTCGGGGGTGAGGACCACCGCCGTGCGCCCGGTGCGCCAGGCGACCAGGACCTCCTGGAGCATCTGGGCCGTGTCGGGGCTGCGCACCAGGACGGCACGCGAGGCGGAGTGTCTGCCGCTTCCTGAGGGGGCGTCGGCCGCCTCGACCCGGGCCGCCAGCTGGGCGCGCGTCAGCACGGTGAGCCTCCCACCCGACGGGGCAGTGCCCCCAGGAGCACCCGGAGCCGCAGGCGCAGCGGCCTCGGAGGTGAGGTCTGTCAGGCACACCGAATCAGCAGCGGTGCTCACCGGTGTGAAACGGTCGGGGTAGTGCATGAGGTCGGCGGCGCCGTCGAGCACGAGGGCGGGCAGCTCCTCTGGCCAGCGCAGCGCCAGCGAGGCGGGAGGTACCAGCGCCTGTGCCTCGGCCTCGTCGTAGAGGCTCTCCGGGGTGAAGGCCACACTCAGCTCCGGGATGAGGCCGGCGGTACGGATCTCCTCGTTGCTCCCCAGGAGCACACTGCGCCCCGCCAGCCATGTACCGCAGGCCCAGGCGACGCTCCGCCAGTGCGGGGGGAGGGCCACATGGACTCCGTCACCGGGCACCGACTCTGATGTGACGAATCCCGCGATCTTGGCCAGCCACATGGACAGGACGTGCCCGGTCAGCTCGACTCGTTCGTCGATTCCATAACAAATGAGCCACGGTCTGTCGGCATCCTGAGGGCCGGGGAGCAGCGGCAGCAAGGGATCACGCATGACCCCGATTGAAGCAGATCCCCAAGACTTTCAGGAACCTCCCTGCTAGCGCCCAGCCGGTTGGGGCATTATGCAAACGTGCGCCAGGTTCACTGAAATCCCCTGACACGCCGTGGGTATTTCTGCTGTCAGGCAGGCAGCGGGAGCCTCTCAGGGGTTTTGTAGGAAGCCAACATATGGTGGCAACCAGATGGGGGTATTCCTTGATATATCAAGGGATGATGTCAACGGTCACGAGAGGGTGAAGTTTCCCTCCCCGGCTTGACTGGCCTTGTCTCACACGCATGTAATTCTTACTGGCAAGAAGCTCGGATCGAAGGGAGGCCGGCATGTGGAACATCCTCGGCGACGGCCCACTGAAGCACCCAGAGGAGCCTGACGCGGAGGTACTGTCGCTCCTCTTCGGTGGCGGTGACGACGTCGATGAAGGTCCTCTGGCGTGGCAGGAGCGCGCTCTGTGCGCGCAGACGGACCCAGAGGCCTTCTTCCCTGAGAAGGGTGGTTCCACACGCGAGGCCAAGCGAGTCTGTGCGACTTGCGAGGTTCGTGAGGAGTGCCTCGAGTACGCCCTCGCCAACGACGAGCGCTTCGGTATCTGGGGCGGCATGTCGGAGCGCGAGCGGCGCAAGCTCAAGCGTCGCGCAGTATGACGCCCGCCGGCTCCACTCAGGGAGCCAGTCGGGTAGGAGCCCTGGCCGTCGTCGTGTCGGCCGGGGCGAGCCCGTTTCTGGCGCAGACGCTGTCCGCGATCACCTCACAGACCTGTGCGCCCGACGTCGTCCTCATCGTCGATGTCGCCTCGCGAGCCAATGGGTTGGGGGACGGAACCCCGATCGAGGAGCTCGTGGAGCGGTCGGGGCTGGATGGCGTCACCGCGGTGCGTGTCGTCAGGGCCAAGGAGGCCAAGAACTTCGGAGACGCCGTCTCCCGAGGGCTGACCGCCTACGCCGGACTCGTGGCCGCCGGAAACCGCAAGCGCCGCAGCTCGGAGGCCCCCGACGGCGCAGAGGACTCAGATGCTGACACCACCTCGAGCGGGCCGCGCACCTCGGTGCGGGATCTGCTGCTGTCAAGCTCGGGTCCCATCACCGGCCCCACCGGAGCGCTCTCACCGATCACCGCCTACGAGCAGCGGCTCGTGGCCCCCACCGAGGCTGCTCCGGAGATGCCAGAGCACCAGGTGTGGTTCTGGCTGCTCCATGACGACTCCGCGCCCGCTGAGGACTGCCTCGAGCGACTGCTCACCGCCGCGACCAATGCGCGCTCCGTGGGGGTCGTCGGACCCAAGCAGGTGGGCTGGGACAACCCCGAGCTGCTCCTGGAGGTCGGGCTGCGAGCCACGGCCTCGGCCCGGCGCGCTAACGACATCGTCCCCGGAGAGGTCGACCAGGGCCAGCACGATGACCGCAGCGACGTCCTGGCCGTGGGAACCGCCGGGGCCCTCATCGACCGGGCCGTGTGGGAGGAGGTCGGCGGCATCGCCCCGTGGCTCGGCCCTTTCGGCGACGGCCTGGAGCTCTCGCGTGCCGCGCGCCTGGCCGGATATCGCGTCATCGTCGAACCCACCGCCGTTATCCGCCACCGGCGGGCCTCCTACCAGGGGCTTCGCCGTCCCGCATCGGTCTCGCACTCCTCGAGTGCACAGCCCCGCACTGATGCTGAGGCCATCGAGGTCGCGCTTCCCGAGTCCGATCCGGAAAGGTCCTTCCGGGCTCGGCGCAGCGCCCAGCTCACCAACTGGGCGGCTTTCTCCACCCGGCCCATCGGCCTGCTGCTGACCTGGTTCGTCATCCTCGGACTCATGCGTTCGTTGTGGCGCCTGGCCTCCAAGGCTCCGGCGCTGGCCGGCGACGAGCTCGGTGCGGCTCTGGCCGTGGCCGGACGCAGCCGACGAGTCAGGGCCGCCAGGCGCAGGCTCGCACAGCACACCAAGGCACCCGCATCCGCGTTGGGGCGCCTCTACGTCACGGCGTCCGAGATCCGCGGGGTGCGGCGTGACCGCACCCGCCAGGAGCGCGAGCGTCGCGCCCGCGCGGCGGCACCCAGCGAGCTCGAGCTGCGCGAGCTCGCCGCACTGGCCCGCAGTCGACGCCGCACCTTGGGGGCGGTCATGGTGCTGGTGCTGGCACTGAGCACCTACGGCCTGTCCCGGCTGCTGCTGACCCGCTCCATCACCGGTGGGGCCCTGCCCCTGTTCAGCGGAGGCTGGCGTCAGATGTGGGACAGCGCCTGGAGCACCTGGATCGCCGCCGCGGACGGCTATCCGGGTGGCGTCACCCCATTGCTGGGCATCCTGGCGCTACCGGCGGCTCTGGGAAGACTGGTGGGGCTGGAGACCAGCGCGCTCATCAGTGCCCTGGTGCTCCTGGCCGTGCCCCTGGCGGCGCTGGGGGCATGGTTCGCCGCCGGCACAATGACCAGGAAGGTGGCGCTGCGGGCCTGGGCGGCACTGGTGTGGGCCCTGTCTCCCAGCCTCCTGCTCGCCCTGGGCCACGGGCGTCTCGGCGCTCTTCTGGTCCACCTCGTTCTGCCTTGGGCGTTGTTGGCCCTGGCCCGCGCAGTAGGCGCTGACCGACGCGACCTCGTGCTGTCCGGACTGGTGGGTGCTCACCTGCTCACCGACGAGGAGCGCGCCGAGCTCGACCGCTTCTCCACCGAGAAGGTCACCGACCTCGCCCACCTGGATGAGGAGGCGCAGGTCGAGGATGCCACGGAGGCTGAAGACGCCGAGGGTGCTGGGGACGCTGCGAGCGACCCCGAGCTCTCCCAGGATGAGGCTGCTGAGAAGACCCCTGCCCCGAATGATGCCTCGGACGATGAGGCACATGACCTCGGTGAGGACCCGGAGGAGACCGGCCGTGCCTCCCGCGCCCTGGCCGCACGGGAGGCCGAGGTCGACCTGCCCCCCGCGGAGAAGTACGGCTACGGGTCGGCGACGGCCGCCGCCGTCGCCGGATTGCTGCTGAGCGTCGTCGTCGCGGCCGTCCCGGCCACCGCCGCCGTGCTGGCCGTCATCATCGTGCTGCTGTCGGTGACCACCCGACGCGGGTTCAAGCTCGTCCTCACCCTGGTGCCCATGCTGGTCACCGCCGCACCGGCCTGGTGGGGCGCCTGGCGCCTGGGCCGGAGCGCAGGGTGGGCCGAAGGGGTCCGGCTGCTGCTGACCGACATCGGCCTGCCCGTCTCCGCGCCGGCACCGAGCAGCCTCGACCTGCTGGTCGGCTCCCCGATGGACCTGGATGCCCTCGTGTCCTCCGGGGTCCTGAGCGTTCTGCTGCGGGTACTGCTGGCGCTGATTCCGGCCCTGGGCATCCTCGGGCTCTTCGTTGCCCGGCGTGTCCGGGTGGCCCGCACCGGTATCCTCCTGGCCGTGGGCGGCCTCCTCCTGGCCGGGCTGTGCCTGCGCACCCCGACCGGGCTGGGCTCGGATGTCGCCGGAAGCGGCCTGGCTCCTGTCAACGCCTGGTCCGGGGCGGGTCTGTCCCTGGCGCTGAGCGGCTTCCTCGCAGCGGCCCTGACCGCCGGCGAGACCATGTGGTCCCTGCTCGGACAGCGGTTCACAGGCGGCCGTCGCGCCCTGGAGGGCAGGATCCGGACGGATGCCGACGCGACCTCCTCGCCGGCCGGTGATCTCACGGCGAGACGGAGGCGATCGCGTCGCCTCAAGGCAGCCTTCACGACGGCTGCCTGTCTCGTCCTGCTCGCCCCGGTGGTGGTCGGCGGCGTCTGGTCCTACCAGGCGCACCGCGCCGGCAACCCGCGGGTCCTGGCGCTGCACTCCACACCCCAGCAGATCCCGCTCATCGCCGAGCAGTTCCAGGGCTCGGAGGCCGCCGGACGAGTCCTCAGGCTCACCTCCACGCCGCAGGGGCTCCAGGCCACCATCTGGCGCGGGCCCGGGACCCAGATCAGCGACGTTCTGCCCGGAGCGGTCAACGCCGAGGCGCGCACCCGTGCTGCAGCGGCGCTGGCCGATCCCGGACTCAAGCCCGCCAAGGGCGGTCAGCGCACCAGGCCCAGCAGCACCTCCTCAGGTCAGGCTCTCGTCCTGGACGATCCGGCTGACGCCGAGCTCGCCCAGATCGTCACTCGCGCCACCGCCGGCCAGGACCAGGGAGCTGCCGACGCCCTGGCGGCCCACGGCATCGCCGTCGTCGTGCTCGACGACCAAGAGGGCGACGCCGTCACCGCTGAGGCCCGTGTGGGCCTGTCCTCGACGCCCGGACTGGAGCAGCTCGCCCAGACCGCCTCGGGCAACTCCTGGCGGGTGACATCCTCGGCGCACCCCGACTCGGCCCGCCTGAGTCTCCTGGACTCCGGCGGTGAGGTCACCCCGGTCGCCTCCACCGGTGCCGGATCGGGGACCCGCACCCGAATTCCCGCCGGAGCCGGCCCCCGCACCCTGGTCATGGTGGAGCGCTCCGACGCCGGCTGGAGCGCCACCCTCGACGGCCGGCGCCTGGAGGCCACGACGGTGCGTGCCCAGGACGGCAGCTGGAAGCAGGGCTTCGCGGTCGGCTCCGAGGGCGGGGAGCTGGTGGTCACCCACACCCGCCGGTCCACTGCCGCCGCGACCTACACGATCTGGGCTGTCTGGGCCCTGACCCTGGTGGCGGCACTGCCCCTGCGACGCGGAAAGGAGATGGACTCATGACGCAGCACCGTCAGGACGACACCGACAGCCAGCCGGAGTCACCGAAGAAGCCCGAGCCCCAGACCCTGCAGCATGAGTCGATGAGCCCGGACCCGCAGCCCGTCGACGACGAGGCCGTCTCCGTGGACAAGACCGACGACGAGACCACGGATGAGATCGTGGACGAGGAGCCGGAGGAGGGTGCGGACAGTCCCGCCGGTCAGGACCAGGATCCAGGCAGCGACTCCCCCCACGAGGACGCTGACGAGGTCCCCCACACCGATGCCGAGGATGCTGCCAACACCGACGCCGAGGCGTCGGATGACACCGATGCTGAGAAGGTGGATGAGACTGGCACCCCCTCCACCACCCCCTCCGCGAGGCGGCGGAGGAGCGCCACCGGTACCAGGCGGCACCGCCGGTCACTGGGGCGGATGGTTGCCCGCGGCGTCGGCGTCCTGACCTCTCTCGCGCTCGCCGCAGCCGTCGGAGGAGTTACCTGGTGGGGGCACGCCGCGCCGACCACACCGACTCCCCAGCTGCAGGCCCTGAGCCTGGCTCAGCCCGGGGGCCCCACCACCTACGTCTGCCCGCACGCGCCCACCAATACGTTGCGGGGCACCGACGTCGGCGCCATGGAGTCCACCACCGCCATCGTCCCGGCCAAGGGGGCTGGTAGTGCCGAGTCGGCCACTTACGCGGGTCGGAGCATCCCCACTGATACCGCCACCTCCACGAGTACCGCCGAGGGCGGCATCCTCACCCTCGCGCCCGCGGACGGCCGGGTGGCCAACGCCGTCGGGGCGGTGACGACCTTGACCAAGAGCGGTGACTTGCGGGGGCTCACTGCTGCCCCCTGCACCCAGCCGTCCGCCATGTCCTGGATCGTGGGCGGCTCCATCGCGGCGGGCTCCTCGGCCGAGCTGCGACTGGTCAACCCCGGCGTCACCCCCGCCACCGCGAAGGTCACCCTCTACGGTTCCATCGGCCGGCTCAGCCTGCCCAGCAACGGGGAGATCACCGTGCCCGCGGGCGGCTCCTCCTCCCTGGCCCTGGAGACGAAGGGCAGCCAGGATCCGCGCATCGCCGTATCCGTTGAGGCCGACGGCGGTTCCGTGGTTCCCACTCTCGTCACCGAGTCCCTCGACGGGGAGACCCCCGCCGGCACTGACGTCCTCACTCCGGGAGCCGCACCGGCCACCGACCTGGTGATCCCCGGAGTGGAGATCACCGAGCCGGCCGCCCAGGGCGAGGTTCCCGACGCCAAGACCGGTGCCGACTCCTCCGACACCCCGGCCGTGCGCATCGTTAACCCCGGAGCGGACCCGGCAACTGTGTCGGTGACCATGCTCGGCAAGGACGGGGCCCGCCCGCTGAGCGGGGCGCAGTCCGTGACCATCGACGCCGGCTCCGTCTTCGACATCCAGCTGGCCGGCGTGCCCGCCGGCACCTACGGCGTGCAGGTCACCTCGAGTGCGCCGGTGGGAGCCGCCGCCCGCTTGGTGCGCAGCGGTGGTGAGTACCCTGCGCGCTCCAAGGCCCTCGTCCATGACCAGGCGTGGGCGCAGGCCGCATTGCCGGGAGCCGCGGACTCCGGCCTGCTGGCGGTGCCGCGCGCGGCCTCCCTGAGCTCAGCGGTCACCGTGGCCAACAGCGGTGAGACCACCTCGGTGACCCTGTCCTCCCTCGACGGCTCCTGGAAGCAGGACGTCAAGGTCGCCAAGGGCGCGTCCGTCGTCGTCGAGGTGCCGGCCGAGGTCTCCGCCCTCCGCCTGAACGCGGCCGGCCAGGAGAGCTCGTCGGGGACCTCACGCACCTCCAGCGGCCTGGCCGCCGCCGCCATCGTGACCGCGCAGGCCGGCGGAGACCTGGCCGGCACGCTCATCTCCACTGTGCCGGCTCAGCCCGACGCCACCGTTCAGGCCCAGCGCCGCATCCTGCTGGACTGACGACACCGAGCCCCGGGGCGGGCGAGTCCGTCTCACAGGGCCGAGCCGGGATCGATCTCCTCGGGGCGGCGTCCCAGCATGAGGGCCACCTGCTCGACGACGACACGGTGCACCAGGTCGGCCAGCTCGGCGTCGTTCGTGGCCCGGGAGGCCACCGGCCGGCGGTAGATGACGACGCGTGCCGGCAGTCCAGCACGGGGCTCAGCGGTGAAGCCCCGTCCCAGCACCACCGAGCGCTCCCAGGGCGCCGGATCCGAGGGCGGGACCTCCTCGACGGCGAACTGGATCTGATCCACCGACGGCCAACGTCTGGCCAGGTCCTGGGCCGCGTCCACGACGAGCTCGTCGAAACGCTCGGCGCGGGTGCGCCAGGCCGGCAGGTTCGGTGGCAGAAGCGGGCCGCGCAGCCCCCGGCCGTGCCGGTCGCGACGACTGCTCGGGCGTCGCCCCGGGGCCGCGGTGGAACGCGGAGGAATCTGCCCGGGCGAGAAGGGGAACAGGTCGGTCACATCGGCCAGCCTAGGCGGCGTCTGGATGACCGGCGGGCAACGGCACGGTAACCTGCGAGCGTGAGAAGAGTCCGACACTGCCGCAAGCCCGGCTGCGAGCGCCCAGCCGTGGCCACCCTGACTTCCGTCTACGCGGACTCCACGATCGTGCTGGGGCCACTGGCCACCGAGGCCCAGCCCGAGGCCTATGACCTGTGCGATAAGCACGTCTCCTCCTTCACGGCCCCTCGCGGCTGGCAGATCATCCGCCTGGCCACCGAGTTCGAGCCGGCGCCCCCCAGCGAGGACGACCTCCTGGCCCTGGCCGACGCCGTTCGTGAGGCCTCCCGCGCTCCGCGCCCGGTTGCCGCGCCGGCTGAGCATCGGCCCCGTCCCGGCGGGATCATGCCGGCCTCCCTGACTGCCCCGCTGCCGCCCCCGCCGGAGATCGCCGAGGACGAGATCCTGCGGCGCGGGCACCTGCGGGTCCTGCGCGGACAGAAGGGGGACGCATGAACCGGCCAGACACCGCACCCGCGCCTGAGCAGCGGGCTGTCCTTCCCTCCGAGCTGAGGTCCGCCCTGCGCTGTCCGCTGAGCGGCGACGAGCTCGTTGACGGCCTTGACGAGGCCGGTCGCCCCGCACTCGTCTCCCGGAGCGCGGGCCTGGCCTACCCGGTGCGCGACGGCGTGCCGATCCTCCTGGTCCACGAGGCATCACGCGTGCCCGCTCCCGGTTCCGACCCTCAGGGCTGAGGCGCCGCGCCCCCACTGCGACCCGGATGGCCCGTCGTGGGGCCGAGCCCGGGGTGGTTCAACGCCGTCGGGTCTCACCACCGCCCACCCCATAGGGCGGGCGGGCCATGTCTCGCAGCACGTCCTCCTCCAGCCGGCGGTTACGGCTCTCCAGCACCAGCTCCCGGTTGCGCCGCTCGGTGAGGACCGCGGCGAGGAACCGCTCGGGGTGCGTGCCGGCGGGAGGCGGGGGAGAGACGTATCCCTGGACCTGAGAGGCCAGGTCGAGCCCCAGCTGGTGGCGGGAGGAGGGCATGAGGGAGGAGGCGCGCTGCAGGAAGGTGCGCGCCGTCAGGCTCAGGCCCCCGGGCAGGGAGCGCAGGTCCGTGCCCGCCGCCCATTGGACCAGCTCGGGGGGCATCAGCAGCGGTGGCGCCGCGTGGGAGCGGTGATGCTCTCGAACCACGTAGGTGCCGGCCAGCATGTCCCCGAACCTCTTCCCCCGCTTGGAGACGATGCTGGCGCACAGGGCCGGCACGGCCCAGGTGCCCCAGATCTCGACGACGGCCAGCAGAGTGCGCACCAGGCAGTGGCGCAGCCTGACGGTGCCGCCGTCGTCGCGCACCACCCGGGCCCCCGTCACCATGCGGCCTAGGCTCCGGCCCCTGCTGAAGAGCTCGACGAGCAGGGGGATGACGACCAGCCAGGCCAGGGCCACCAGGGACAGCAGCGCCTTGAGGAGGGCGAGGTCCTCCTTGAGGGCTGAGCCGTCGCCGATGACCAGTCCCATCACCGCGAACACGGACAGTGCTGCCCCTAGGGCGTAGACGGTGTAGTCGATGAGCCCCGAAGCGATGCGGTTGGCGACCGTTGCCGGGGTGATCTCCAGGGCGACCGCCTCGCCGGTGATGAGCAGCTCGGGCTCGATCATTCGCTCGGAGGATGTGGGGGATGCGGCCGTCATGACAGACTCCTCGCGTGGATCTTGATGCCTTTTCCGCGGCGCACCGCGATCAGTGGGAACGTCTCGATGTCCTCGTGGGTCGTGGCCACCTCAGCGGGGCCGAGACTGATGAGCTCGTGGTTCTCTACCGCACCTGTGCCCGCCATCTGTCGCGGGTGCGTTCGGCCGCGCCGGATCCGCAGCTCATCGCCGAGCTGTCCTCCCGAGTGGCCGCGGCTCGCGGTCGCCTGACCGGAACGCGGGAGGTGAGGAGCCACTCGGTGCGCCGTTTCGTTCTCCAGTCCGTGCCTGCGGCCCTGTACCGCATCCGGTGGTGGACCTGCGGGGTCATGGTTGTCGAGATCGCCCTGGCGCTGGTGGTGGGGATGTGGACCCTGCGCAGTCCTGAGGCCATGTCCGCTCTGGGCAGCCCTGAGAAGCTGGACGCCTACGCCCACGAGGCTTTCGAGTCCTACTACTCCACGTACTCCGCCCCCGACTTCGCCGCTGCGGTGTGGACGAATAACGCCCGTATCGCAGCGATCTGCGTGGCCGGAGGGATCACGGGTTTCCTGCCGCTCTACATGCTGTACCAGAACGCCGTCGTCGTGGGACGGGCCGGGGCCATCATGACCGACCACGACATGCTCAGTGTGTTCCTCTCGCTCATCTCGCCTCACGGCCTGCTGGAGCTGACCTGCATCTTCATCGCCGGTGCGGCCGGGCTCAAGCTCTTCTGGACGATGCTGGTCCCCGGCCGGCGCAGCCGCGCCGCCGCCCTGGCCGCCGAGGGACGCGCGCTCATCACGGTGGCTGTGGGTCTGACCGCCGCCCTGGCGGTGGCCGGACTCATTGAGGCCTTCGTGACTCCGGCCCCCATTGCCTGGCCGGTCAAGATCACCATTGGAGCCGGCGCGCTGGCACTGCTGTGGGCCTACACCCTGATCCTGGGACGCTCCGCCGTCGCCGTAGGAGCCACGGGTGACCTCGAGGAGGACGAGGCCGGGTACGTCCAGCCCGAGGTCGGCTGAGCCGGCCGTCGTCGCGGTGCGCCTCATAGTCGCCCCGCAGCCTTGAGGTCCAGGTAGCAGTCGGCCAGTGCCGGGGCGAGTCCCTGGTCGGGCGCCTCCACGACCTCCACCCCGCCGCGGCTCAGGCGGCGGCGCACGGCGTGCATCTCCACCAGGTCCTTCTCCGCGGATGCGGCCACGTACACCGAGTCGGTGTCGTCATGCGTCGATCTGAGCTCCTCCAGCTCGGGGTCCAGGGCCGAGGCGAGAACGACCGTGTGCTCCCGGGCCAGAGCCGCCAGCGTCCGAATCATCGTCGCGTCCCCGGCGCTTCCGTCCAGGGCGGAGATGACCACCACCAGTGCGCGCTGCGAGAGCGTGGTGCGCACCAGGGAGGCCACGAGGGTCCAGTCGAGCTCGGTCAGACGCGGCTCCACATCGGTCAGGTGCTCGGCCAGCTCGGTCATGAGCACCGGTCCGGCGCTGCCCCGCACCTGCGCGCGCACGGCGTCGTCCATGGCCAGGACGTCGACCCGGTCGCCGGCGCGGGAGGCCAGGGCCGCCAGCAGCAGGGTGGCCTCGATCTGGGCGTCGAGCCTGGGGGCGTCTCCCAGCCGGGCGGCGGACAGGCGGCCGGAGTCGATGATGATGAGAACCCTGCGATCGCGCTCCGGGCGCCAGGTGCGTACCAGCACCTCGCCCCGGCGAGCGGTGGAGCGCCAGTCGATGGAGCGCACGTCGTCTCCGACGACGTACTCGCGCAGGGAGTCGAACTCGGTCCCCTCCCCGCGCACCATGACGGCGCTGCGCCCGTCCATCTCCCGCAGCCGGGCCAGGCGCGAGTGCAGGTGGCGACGTGAGCGGAAGGCCGGCAGGACCCGGACGGAGGCGGGAACGTCCAATGTCGCCTGCCGCCCCGCAATGCCCAGGGGACCGATGACCCTGACGGTCAACGGTCCCGCCCGGCGCTCCCCCCGGCGCCGGGGCGTGAGCACTGTGGAATGACGACGGCGCTGGGCCGGTGGGAGGGTCATCGCCCCGCGCTCGTGGGTCGCTCCGGCGCTGGGGGGCCAGGCATCGCGCAGCAGGAGGCGGGCCGTGCGCCGACCGGTGTTGGTGAGTGTCAGCGTCGCGGTGATCGACTCACCCAGCCGCACTCCGTGGCTCACGGAGCGCGAGGCCCGCAGCACCGCCGGCGAGGGGGCGCTCACCACGTCGATCACGACGAGGACCGTGACCACGCCGGCCCAGGCCAGCACGGTGGTCGGGCGCGGGACGATGAGGACCAGGGCGATCCCCGCAAGCATCGCCCACACGGCGCGCATCGTCAGGAACATGCCACTCCTGTCGTGAGTCGGTCAGGTGATCAGTTCTGTGCTCGTGGCCCCCGGCGGCCGATGCCTCAGCGCGGGACCGGAACGGTTCTCAGCACGGCCTCGATGACGGACTGAGGGGTGATGCCCTCCATCTCGGCCTCGGCGTGCAGCTTGATGCGATGGCGCAGAGCCGGCAGAGCCAGTGCCTTGATGTCATCGGGAGTGACGAAGGACCGGCCGGCCAGCCAGGCCCAGGCCCGTGACGCGGCCAGGAGCGCCGTGGCCCCGCGCGGTGAGACCCCCAGGGCCACCGAGGGCATGGAGCGGGTGGCGCGCACGAGATCCACCGCGTAGGCCAGCACCTCCGGCGTGACTCCGACGGTGCTCACCTGGGCCCGGGCCTGAGCCAGCTCGTGGACCCCGGCGACAGCCTGTAGCCCCGCCGAGAGCAGGTCGCGCGGATCAAATCCCGAGGTGTGGCGGGAGAGCACCTCGATCTCCTGAGCCCGCTCGGGCAGGGGAAGCACCAGCTTGAGCAGGAAACGGTCCAGCTGCGCCTCGGGCAGCGGGTAGGTCCCCTCGTATTCCACCGGGTTCTGGGTGGCGATCACCATGAACGGATCCGGCAGGGCCCGGGGCTCGCCATCGATGGAGACCTGACGCTCCTCCATGGCCTCCAGCAGCGCCGACTGCGTCTTGGGCGGGGTGCGGTTGATCTCGTCAGCCAGCAGGAGGTTGGTGAACACAGGACCGGCCCGGAAGGAGAACTGGGCGCTGCGGGAGTCGTAGATGAGTGAGCCGGTGACGTCCCCGGGCATCAGGTCGGGGGTGAACTGGATGCGCTTGGTCTCCATGTCCATCGCCGTGGCCAGCGACCGCACCAGGAGAGTCTTGGCCACGCCGGGGACGCCTTCAAGCAGGACGTGCCCGCCGGCGAGCAGGGCGATGACCAGCCCGGTCACCGCGGCCTCCTGACCGACGACGGCCTTGCCCACCTCACTGCGCACGGCCACCAGGCGCCTGCGCGGGTCGGAGCCGGCCTCCCCGTGGGAGGAGGACGAGGAGACCTGGGTGGCGCCGTGGGTCCCCGAGGCGTCCGGGCCCTCAGGGGCCTGGGGATGGGGGGCACTGGTATCCGCCTCGCCTGCGATGCCCGGGGCGCGGGTGGGGTCGGTGCTGTCCGTGCTCATGTGGAGTGAACCTCGCTCTCGAGTTGGTCGAGCTGAACTGCCAGGGTGGCCAGGGCACTGTCGCTGGATGGGGGCGGACCGTAGAGAAGAGAGTCCACCGTGCCCGGGGCAACGCCGGAGGCCAGGGAGACGGCGGCGATGACGTCACGGCGCGAGGTCCCGGGGGGCAGGCCCAGCGTGGCGCCCAGGCGCAGCGCGGCACCCGAGCGCAGGGCTTGAGCCGCCCGGGGCCGGTCCGAGCCCTGACGGTAGAGACGCCCGCGGGCCACCGTGGTCTCGGTGGAGCGCACGATGACGGGCAGGTCCTCGCTCACGATGCCGCCGAAGCGACGACCCTGAACGATCGCCAGCACGCCGGCGGTGACAAGGAGCTGGAAGATGAGGACCGGAAGCCAGGGGGGAGTGGAGGGGGAGTTCCACACGGAGGGGGACTCCAGGTGCTCCGCGTCCAACCACAGCACGCGGCTGTGGTGGCCCAGCGCGCGTACTCCCAAGGCCGCGTGCCCCTCCTGGGCCAGGTGCGCGTTGGTCACTGGTGCGGGATCAGGCAGGACTCGCAACGTGGCACCGCTGGGCAGGGAGTCGGTGGCATAGGCGTAACGGTCCTCGCCCACCGGGAAGCAGCCGACGGCGTCGCCATCACCCTGCAGGGATACGGAGGCGCGCGTGCCGGCAAGGCCCCGGGCGGCCTGGGCGTCGGCGTCGTCGCACTGCGGCGCCAGGGTGGAGGAATCCGCCGCCGCGGTGCCCTTGGCGGTCATGCCCGTCAGCCCTTTCAGAGCGTCGCTGCCGCCCTTGGCGCCGATGACAACGACGTCGCCGCCCGCCTCGGCCAGGGCCCGCCTGTCCTGGTCGCTGAGCCGGTCGGCGTTGACCACGGCGATGGTCGCGCCCTGGCGGCTGGCGTCCACGGCCTCGGAGAGGCTGCCCGCCTTGCTCACGGAGATCCCCTCGTGGCGCAGCAGCTCGGCGAGCGCCATGGTTCCCCGGTCCTTGGGGTTGTCGATGGCCAGGGGCGTGGTGGAGGTGACGGTCCGAGTCCACACAGTCACCAGGACGGGGATGAGCATGAGGGCCACCGCGATGACACCCGGGCGCCACCGGCGCCAGCGCCGGGACCAGTGTGGTGCCGTCCCCCGGGCCTGGGAGGCCTCGGCCGGGGAGGGCGGGGGAGCGGAGGGCTGCGACGTCGTCGTGGAGCTGCTCATGCCGGTGTCCCCGGGGCCTGGGCCGAGGCGCCGACGAGGGCGCGTCCGGAGGTGAGGGAGACCCTGGCCATCTGATCGGCGAGCTCGCGCATCTGCTGGTCCTGGGTGCTGGTGGAGACGACCCGACCGTAGAGGACGGCATCGAACAGGTGGGCGGCCTCGTACAGCGGGGACACCACCCGGTGCTCACCGAGGGCCCGGTGGGTGAGCGTGGCCGCCTCCAGCGCCGTCATGCCCGGGTACTCGTCGATGATCCCGCGTTCGTCGAGGGAACGGATGATGGCGCGGAAGCGTTCGACGACGGCGGTGGCGAAATCGGCCTGTACGGCCGCAGCGTCCGCGGCTCGGGTCAGGGTGTCGGCATCGCGGTCGTCGGTGAGCACCGACAACGACGGCGGCGTCACCACTCGGCGTGCCGAGGAGAGCCTGGTCAGCAGGAGGATCAGCAGCGCGATGCCGGCGGCGACGACGAGGACCACGATGAGCGTCGACACCCAGGGAGGAGCCCCGGGGACCATGCCGTCGGTATCGAAGAGCCCCCTGATCCAGCTCCAGAGCCGGTCCCACAGATCGTGATGATCGTGGTAGATCGGTCGGGAGAGCTCCCTGCCCGCGGCGCGCCGCGCCTCGTCGGCGTCGGGGGTCGCCGGGGTCTGCGCGCTGATCGTCCTGAGAGGTATCACGACCGGCTCATACCCCGGCGGCGTGACGCAGCTCGACGTCCAGGCCCTCGGAGCGCATCCGCAGGTCGGTGTACATGAGCGCGACCACGGCGGAGTCGAAGGGCTGGATCGCGGCCTGGATGAAGCTGTTGAGCAGCGTCGATGCCACCAAGATCGCGATGGTCATGTTCGGGGCGGCGTAGACGAGCCCCTGCATGACGAGGGACACGCCCTGAGACACGATCTGGACGGCGAAGAAGACGATGATGAAGGAGAGCAGGCGGATGCCGACGATCCGCCAGAAGTAGCCCCGTGTGAGGGTCCAGGAGCGGGATATCCCCTCAAGGACGCCGATGTTCTCCAGGACCAGTGCCGCCGGTGCCAGGGACAGCTTGCATATCAGGGCGAAGGTCAACAGCCCGAGCACGGCGATCACCGCCAGAATCGCCAGGATGGCGAGGATGATGGTCCCGGCGGAGTCCTCATCGGCCCCGTAGGCGATGATGTTCCCCAGGAGAGCCCAGCCGATGCCGAAGGCGATCGCTGTGACGACGGCGGTGATGACGGCGAGGATGAGCTCGATGAGGAGCGTCTGGCCGATGAGCGCCCACATTCTCGGCCGGGTGCGCCGCCACACGTCGCTCAAGGACGCCTTACGGCCAAGAATGGTGCGTGAGACGGTCACGATGATCAGGCCGATGATGATCGAGGTGGCCAGCATGCTCAGCACGCCGGTCACGCCGAGCTGGATGAGCAGACCCACCAACGATGACCCGATGCTGTCCAGGTCGGTCTCTGAGAACTCAACCTTTCCGGATGTCAGGTCCGTCAGGCCGAGCCGGGACATGAACAGGGCGACGCTCCCGGCGGACAAGAGTCCTGTAATGCCCATCACTACCAGTGAGGGTATGAACATCGCCTTGGGGTTGGCGCGCAGGGACTCGAAGGCTCCCCCGAGGATCTCCCCGATGGACAGTGGCCGTAGCGGAATGATCGAGGGCTTGGGGGCCAGGACTGACGTGTAGCCGCCGTAGCCCGGGTATCCAGGGGCACCAGGGGCTCCTGGGTACCCGGGGTCTCCCGAGGTGCTGGGGTAGGGAGTGTTGCCGGGGCCCGAGGAGCCTGGGTAGCCCGGCTGGCCCACCGGTGGCGTGTGGTAGCCGCCGTAGCCGGGGTACTGGGAGCTTGGTGCTGAGCCCGGTGCTGAGCCCGGTGCCGGGTAGGAGGGAGCCTCGGTGAAGGCTCCGGCGTCGGGGGCCTGCCACCCATCCTGAGCGCCTCCGGTGCCGGGGCTGCCGGAGGTGGCGGGGGCCTCGCGGCCCGGAACGTCGCTCGGACCGCTGCCGTCAGGGGGGAACTCGGTACTCATAAGCCCATGCTGTCATGTTCGGCCGTCGTCGTGCCCTCCCCCTGGAGGAGGAGATATGCCGCTGGGGCTGTGTGGGGGGGCGGCAGGAGTGCCCGGGGTGGTTCTGGGGGTGGGCTGTGAAGATCACGGTTCGGCCGCAATATTCCCGGCTTCCGGGCGTGCTGACGCCGGTTTTTCCCGTAACTGAGGGGATTCTCTTAATTTCCTGGGGAAACTGTGGGCGCCGCCTCGGTGGCCTGGATGTCCCTCGGGTCCTGGGGCTCATGCCAAGATACGGGCTATGAGCACGCGCATTCTGGTCGTCGACGACGATGCATCCCTGGCCGAGATGATCGGTATCATGCTGGAGTCGGAGAGCTACACGCCCACACTTTGTCATGACGGGGCCAAGGCCCTGGACGCCTTCCATGAGGTCAACCCCGATCTGGTCCTGCTCGACCTCATGCTTCCGGGGCTCGACGGCGTCGAGATCTGCCGGCTCATCCGCTCCGAGTCCGACGTGCCGATCATCATGCTGACCGCGCGGACTGACACGCAGGACGTCGTCGCCGGCCTTGAGGCCGGTGCGGATGACTACGTGACCAAGCCCTTCAAGTCCAAGGAGCTGCTGGCCCGCGTCTCCACCCGTCTGCGCCGCACCAACCCCGGTGCGGCCGAGCACGTGCGTGCCGGGGACCTCGACATCGACGTCGCCGGTCACCAGGTCAAGCGCGGAGAGTCGGTCATCTCCCTGACGCCGCTGGAGTTCGAGCTGCTGGTGACCCTGGCCCGCTCGCCGTGGAAGGTCTTCACCCGTGAGGAGCTCCTCAGTCAGGTGTGGGGCTACCAGCACCCGGCTGACACCCGTCTGGTCAATGTTCACGTTCAGCGCCTGCGGGCCAAGATCGAGAAGGACCCCGAGCGTCCCTCGATCGTGGTGACGGTGCGCGGTGTCGGCTACAGGGTCGGCGAATCCGCGTGAGCGACCGCGCATCGGGCGCCATACAATGAACCCGATGCGTAATTCAGGGGGCACGTCGATGGGTTCATCGGTGGGCACCGCGGAGGAGGGCCTGGTCCGGCGTCTTCCTCTGCCGGGGCTGCTGCGCCGCAGCCTGGAGGTGCGCATGGTGTGCACCGCCACCGTCATTGGTCTGCTTCTCATCGTGCTGCTGCTGACCTTCGTGACCGACCGGATCCGTTCCGAGGTGTTCGCCGATCAGCGCGACGTCATCCTCGCCGACGCCGCGCTGCGTGCCAGCGTCGCCCAGGCCGAGTTCGACTCCACCACGGCAGTCACCGTTGACGAGGTCTCGGCCGCCGCGGAGCGACAGGTCAACGGGGCCAAGAACTCGATCTCCTCCTCCGGCGGGGTGGGGGTTCTCATGCTGCGCAACCAGGAGGAGACCTCGACGACGGTCGTTAACGACCTGGAGACCGACACCCGCCTGCGCTCCCTCATCACCAGTGAGATGTCCCGGGCCCTCGACGAGGGCGGGGCTCGCACCCAGTACTGGCAGTCGGTGGCGGTACCCAATGATGAGGGCGGCACGGATCCGGGGCTCATCGTGGGGACCCGGGTGAGTCTGCCCCTGGCCGGGGAGTACGACCTCTACCTCGTCTACAGCCTGGCCAGTGAGCAGCGCATCGTCTCTCTGGCGTCGCGCAACATCACCATCGGGGGACTGGGCTTCCTGGCCATCCTCATCGTCGTGGTGTGGGCCTTCACCAGATGGGTGCTCAGTCCCGTGCGGCACACCGCCCGGGCCGCTGAGCGGCTGGCCTCCGGGCTGCTGGCCGAGCGGTTGAGCATCCAGGGGGAGGATGAGATATCCACCCTGGCCAGGTCCTTCAACCACATGGCGACCTCGCTGGAGGACCAGATCGAGCGCCTGGAGTCCCTGTCCAAGGTGCAGCGTCTCTTCGTCTCTGACGTCTCCCACGAGCTGCGCACCCCGCTGGCCTCGATCCGCCTGGCCACCGAGCAGATCCAGGACGCGCGCGAGGAGATCTCCGATCCCTTCGCCCTGCGCAGCATCCAGGTCCTGTCCAACTCGGTGGACCGCTTCGAGACCATGCTTACCGACCTGCTGGACATCTCCCGCATCGACTCCGGGAACGTCAAGCTCCGGCTGGAGGAGAGCGACCTCGCCCAGGTGGTCGACACCGTCATCGAGACCACTCAGTTCCACTTCGATGCCACCGGCACCGAGCTGCGCCTCCACCTCCCCGAGGAACCGGCCACCGCGGAGATCGATGTCACCAGGGTCGAGCGCATCATCCGCAACCTCGTGGTCAACGCGCTCGAGCACGGTGAGGGCAAGCCGATGGACGTCACCGTTGCCGTGGACGCCGACGCGGTGGCGGTGCGGGTGCGCGACCACGGCATCGGCATGAGCCCCGACGTCGTCGCCAAGGTCTTCGACCGCTTCTACCGAGCCGACCCCTCGCGCAAGCGCAGCCTGGGGGGGACCGGTCTGGGACTGTCCATCGCCATGGAGGACGCCCGTCTGCACGGCGGTCGCCTGTCTGCCTGGGGGTGGCCGGCTGACGGCTCCTCCTTCCTGCTGGTCCTTCCCCGCACCCAGGGGCCCGACGGCGGTCCTGGCCGCCTCAGTGGCCCCGGGCCGCTCGAGCTCGTCCCGCAGGACGCGCCCGCGGTGGCCCGCGCCGGCATCCCCATCGACGAGGAGTCCCCCTTCTCCCCGGTCGGCCCCTTGGGGCCCGCGCCCGCCACCCGCCGGGCGCGCCAGAGCGTCGTCCTGGGTGACATCCCCCTGGCCGGGGAGAGCCATGACGCGGTCACCGAGGACGTCGGTCGGGTCGTCGTCGTCCTTCCCGGCCAGGAGCCCGCCACCCGTACACCCGAGGAGACTGAGGAAGAGGGGTGGCGCCGATGACGCAGCCGATGAACCGTGACGCGTTCACCCAGGGGTGCGGGCCCGCCGAGACCGCCGAGACCGCCGAGACCGCCGAGCCCACCGACTCCATCGGGGCCCTGAGGGTGGCCCCGTCCCGTCTGTCGCGACGTGGCGCGCTGGGACTGCTCTCGGCCACGGCCGCCGGAGTGCTGGCCGGCTGCACGGCGCTCCCGAGCTCCAGCGGCGTCACCCGCTCCGGGGTGGCCGCCTCTGACACCAATGCCCTCATCGAGACCGCGCCCGGACCGGGTGAGGGGGACTCGGCCGAGGACATTGTCAATGGCTTCCTGCGTGCCGCCATCGCGGGGTTCTCCGACGACTTCGCCACCGCCAAGCAGTTCCTCAGCGATCACGCCGTCGCGCAGTGGAAGCCCCTGGAGACGGTGAGCGCCTACAGCGGGTCGACTGAGCCGCAGGTCTCGGTGGCGGCCAACGGCTCCTTCACGGTGACCTCCGGGCAGGTGGGGGTGCTCAACTCCCTGGGTGTCTTCACCCCCGCCCCGGAGGGGAGCACCTATGCCGGCGAGTTCTCCCTGGCCACCAACTCCACCGGGCAGTGGCGCATCGTCGGACTGCCCCAGGGCATCCTGCTGCCCTTCTCCCGACTCATGCAGAACTTCGCCGTCAGCTCCCTGGCCTTCCTATCCAGGGACCGGTCCAGGTTCGTTCCCGAGCTGAGGTGGTACCCGCGCGCCTCGCAGGCCGACTCCCTGGTCTCCGGGCTGCTGGCCGGGCCCTCGGAATGGCTGGCGAAGGGGGCCTCCAGCCTCATCCCGCGCAACGCCGAGCGGGCGGGGCGGGGGGTCGTCGTCGAGGGCGGCACCGCCACCGTCCACCTGAGCGCGGACTCCGACCCCGCCTCGGAGGACGCCCGTGGGCTCATGGTGGCCCAGATCGAGCAGAGCCTCGTCCAGATCAGCGGTATCGACCACGTGCGAGTGCTCGCCGGCACCGTCGATCTCGGCGCCCCCGCCCAGCTGACGCCCATGGCCCCCGAGGTCGGAGGCATTGTGGGCATGTCGGAGGGCTCCGTCGTGCGCGGCACAGGGGCCAGACGCATCACCCTGGCCAGTGACCGAGTCCTGGGGACCAGTGATGCCCGCAGCCCGAGCCTGGGGGCCGACGGGGCCGTCTACGCGTTGTCGGCCTCCAGCCTGCTGCGCCTACCCCGAGGGCAGGAGTCCGCCAGCGTCATCCTCTCGGTGGGGGATCCCTCCGCGGGCGCCGGCGGACTGGGGGCGCCGATGGGTGACCGGCACGGCTGGGCCTGGTTGCTGGCCGAGGGACGGCTGACCGCCGTCAACGGCTCGGGGCAGCGGGCCACTCTGGAGTCCTCCTGGCTGCAGGACGGCGCGGTCACGGCCTTCGACCTGTCCGTGGAGTCCGAGCGGATCGCCGTGCGGCGAACCGACGGACGGGTCGCCGTCGCCGTCATCATCAGAGACCAGGACGGCCGTCCTACCGGGCTGGGGCCGGCGCTGGAGATGCCCCGCGCCAGTGGGGCGGGCACGAGCGGACTGTCCTGGTGCGCCCCCAACGCCGTGTGCGTCCTGGCCACTGCCGGCACCGAGGGCGGGGGCGTGCCGGAGGTGCGTCTGGTCCAGGTCGGCGGGGCGGTCAACACGCTGGTCGGGGTGCGCGGGGCCCGCTCGGTCATCTCCGACCGCTCCGAGGAGTCCCTCCTCATCATCGACGAGGGCGGGCAGACCTGGCAGCGTCGTGGGGCGATGTGGCGGGTGCTCACCTCCGAGGTCTCCGACCCCTCCTTCCCCCTGCCCTGACCCGCTCGCGCCACCACCTGCCGCGCGCCTCGTGCCCCGCGACGCCTTCCACACGCAGTTCCGGGTGCTCCCGGTCGGTCATGACCATGGAGCACCCGGATATCAGGGGTGGATCACCCTGTGCCGCGGGGTCGGACGGGGCTACAGCACCTGGGCGTCCAGGCGGATGACGCCGTAGGTCCACCCGTGACGGTGATAGACGGCGCAGGGCTGCTTGGAGGACTTCTCGATGAACAGGTAGAAGGGGTGTCCCACGAGCTCCATCTGGTAGAGGGCCTCGTCAACGGTCATCGGCCTGGCCTCGTGCAGCTTCTGACGCACGATCACCGGGGAGTCGCCGAGCTGCGCCTCAACGGCGACACCCGGCTCAGTGGGCGCAGAGGGGGAGTCCTCGATCGGTGCGTCACCGGTGTCGGGGACGAGGGCCTCCTCCACTCCGGGAGCTGCCTGGAGATCCTCATTCGGTGCGGCCACGGTGTGGCGGCGGTGGTGGTCCTTCTTGCGGTCCCTGGCCCGGCGAAGGCGCTCGGTCAGCTTGCCCATGGCGATATCAAAAGCGGCGAAGCGGTCCGATGAGGAGGCCTCCGCCCGGATGATCGGGCCCTTGGAGACGACAGTTATCTCCACTCTCTCAGCGGTGTCGGCCTGGCGCGGGTTGCGCTCGTGGGTGACCTCCACCTCGACGCGCTGGACCCGGGGGTCGAACTGCTCAACCTTGACGGCCTTGTCCTCGACGTAGTCGCGCAGGCGAGAGCTGATCTCGGCGTTACGACCGACGACGGTGATATCCATGGTGGAACCTCTTTCTGGGCTCGTGGGCCGGCCCTGACGGGCCGTGTGCGACAAGTACCCGCCACATCTCACAGCGGGTTCGGGACTGGTGTCATCACCTCCTGATCACCTCGTGAGGGCCCTCAGGCACCGAGGCAGGAATCCGGTCGACTGTCCTTGTCGGCCCCGGGAACCGCCTGTGCGTTGTGCCACATAAGGTACACCATGTGGGACCGTTCACGCCTCCCTTTCGTGCGCGCCGCGCCCGGAAGAACCCTCCTGATCGCCGCAGGCGGACAAATCCAGATCTTCCGGATCCATGGTCAACGCAGATGCAGTGTCGTCTCGTGGTTGGCGGGAGGGGCCGGTCGGTACCGAGATACGCGCATGTGCCGGGGGTGGGGCGGCACTGAGCGTCAGCGCACCCAGAACCCGTCCGCCGCCCGCCCGTAGCGCCCGGGCGCAGGCGCCCAGAGTGGCCCCGGTGGTCACGACGTCGTCGACCAGCAGGATCGGTAGGCCGGTGACGGCGGCCAGCAGGCGCGGAGCCTCGGCGCGGTTACCCCGCCGCTGGCGGGCGGATCGGCCCGCCTGGTGCGTCCCGCCGCCCCGACGGCGCAGCAGGTCCGTGCTCAGCACGAGCGCCGCGGGGCACTGCTCGGCCCACTGCGCGCAGATCCCGCGGGTGAGAGCATCGGCCAGGCGGGCCGCCACCAGGCGGCCGCGTAGACGGCGCACGATCCCGGAGGGCGCCGGGACCACGAGCAGCGCCCGCGCGTCCTGGGGCGAGTCGGCCCAGACCTCCTCCGACGGGTGTCTCAGCGCCCACCAGCGCCCCAGGCGCCGACCGGAGTGGGCCATCGCCTCCGACAGGTCCTCCCGAGCGCCGTTCTTCCACCCCAGCACCATGGTGCGCACCGGCCCGGTGTAGGAGGCCAGGGCCCAGATGTCCAGGTCTCCGGCGGCGTCAGCGTGCTCCACGGCGAAGGGATCGGCCTCGAGCAGCTCCCGGCACTGCGGGCACAGCGCCGTCTCCCAGCGTCCGCAGCCCGCACAGCTGTTCGGCAGCCCCAGGGACAGGGCCGGGGAGAAATGCTCCGTCAGGCCCAGCGGCAGGCCAAGTGTGGTGGGACGTCGGGGCTGGCGGCAGTGGTGCTTCATGTCCTCACTGTGACGCAGGCGGAACCTTCCCGCTCCTGGCGGCAATCGTTGTCCACACGCCGAGGGGGCGGCCGTCGTCGTTGTCCCCTGTGGCCTCGTGCCCCACCTGTGTCCTCGGTGGGAAGAATCTCGGTGCTGGAAAGACCTGCGCCCAGCGAGGTCCACTAGAGTACGGAGGCAGGTAGCCGGTGAGACCTGAGCCGATACCGAGCCGATCCTGGGCCGAATCCGAGTCGATGTCGAGTTGATTGCGAGTCGATTCCGGGGCGGCCGACTCGACCGACACGGCCTGCGTCTCATCGTCGCTCTTCGCAATCTGACGTCCCAAGGGAGAATGCAGCGTGTCGATCGTGGACCGGATCCTTCGCATTGGCGAGGGCCGCACCCTGAAGAAGCTTGATGCCATCGCCGATCAGGTGGAGGCTCTCGCCGACGAGTACAGCGAGCTCTCCGACGCCGAGCTGCGCGAGATGACTGATGAGCTCAAGGAGCGCTACCAGGACGGCGGGGAGAGCCTCGACGACCTGCTTCCCGAGGCCTTCGCCACGGTGGTGGAGGCGGCCGACCGCGTCCTGGGCATGCGCCCCTACCACGTCCAGATCATGGGCGGGGCGGCCCTCCACCGCGGCAACATCGCCGAGATGAAGACCGGTGAGGGCAAGACCCTTGTGGCCACGATGCCCTCCTACCTGCGGGCCCTGACCGGCAAGGGCGTCCACGTCGTGACTGTCAACGACTATCTTGCCGAGTACCAGTCCGACCTCATGGGGCGCGTTCACCGCTTCCTGGGGCTGACCACCGGCTGCATCCTCGTGGGCCAGACCCCCGCTGAGCGCCGTGAGCAGTACGCCTGCGACATCACCTACGGCACCAACAACGAGTTCGGCTTCGACTACCTGCGCGACAACATGGCCCAGCGCCCCGAGGACCTGGTCCAGCGCGGCCACGCCTTCGTCATTGTTGACGAGGTCGACTCCATCCTCATCGACGAGGCCCGCACCCCGCTCATCATCTCCGGCCCGGCCAGCGGCGACGTCAACAAGTGGTACAAGGAGTTCGCCACGATCTCCGAGCGCCTGCGCGCGGGCAAGGACTACGAGGTCGACGAGAAGAAGCGCACCGTGGGTGTGCTCTCCGCCGGCATCGAGCGGGTGGAGGACTACCTCGGGGTGGACAACCTCTACGAGTCGGAGAACACCCCCCTGATCGGCTTCCTCAACAACGCCATCAAGGCCAAGGAGCTCTTCCACCGGGACAAGGACTACATCGTGCGCGACGGCGAGGTCCTCATCGTCGACGAGCACACCGGCCGCGTCCTGCCCGGCCGCCGCTACAACGAGGGCATGCACCAGGCCATCGAGGCCAAGGAGCGCGTGGAGATCAAGGCCGAGAACCAGACCCTGGCCACCATCACCCTCCAGAACTACTTCCGCCTCTACCCCGAGGGCTCACGCTCGGGCATGACCGGTACCGCCGAGACCGAGGCCGCCGAGTTCGCCGGCACCTACAAGATCGGTGTCGTCCCGATCCCCACCAACAAGCCCATGATCCGCCAGGACCAGCCCGACCTCGTCTACACCACCGTCGAGGCCAAGCTCGACGCCGTCGTCGACGACATCGCTGAGCGTCACGAGCTCGGCCAGCCGGTCCTGGTAGGCACCACCAGCGTGGAGAAGTCGGAGATCCTCTCCGAGCGTCTGCGCGAGCAGGGCATCCCCCACGAGGTCCTCAACGCCAAGCAGCACGCCCGCGAGGCCGCCGTCGTGGCCATGGCCGGGCGCAAGGGCGCCGTCACCGTGGCCACCAACATGGCCGGACGCGGAACCGACATCATGCTGGGCGGTAACGCCGAGCACATCGCGGTCACCGCCCTCAAGGAGGCCGGCCTGGACCCCGAAGAGAACGCCGAGGAGTACGAGAAGGCCTGGCCGCAGGCCCTCGCCGCCGCCAAGGAGTCCTGCCGGGCCGAGCACGACGAGGTCGTCGAGCTCGGCGGCCTCTACGTGCTGGGCACCGAGCGCCACGAGTCGCGACGCATCGACAACCAGCTGCGCGGTCGCTCCGGCCGTCAGGGGGACCCGGGCGAGTCCCGCTTCTACCTGTCCATGGAGGACGACCTCATGCGCATGTTCGCCTCCGGGCTCGCTCAGCGCATCATGTCCTCGGGCGCCTACCCCGACGACGTGCCCCTGGAGTCCAAGATGGTCACTCGTGGCATTGCCGGGGCTCAGCGTCAGGTGGAGTCGCGCAACTACGAGATCCGCAAGAACGTCCTCAAGTACGACGACGTCATGACCGAGCAGCGTGAGAAGGTCTACTCCGAGCGCCGCCGCGTCCTGGACGGCGAGGACCTCGAGCCTCAGATCGAGGTCTTCCGGAACCAGGCCGTCACCTCCATCATCGAGGCCGGTACTGCCGAGGGGCGCCCCGACGAGTGGGACCTGGACGCCCTGTGGGGCGAGCTCGGCCGCCTCTACCCGGTCGGCCTGACCCAGGACGAGATCGTCGAGGCGCTGGGCGGCAAGGACGCGCTGACCTCGGAGCGCCTCATCGAGGAGCTCAGTGAGGATATCGCCGTGGCCTACGAGGACGCCGAGGCCCGCATCGAGGCCAACGCCCTGGCCCATGTCCAGCTCGGTGAGGAGCCCATGCGCACCCTGGAGCGCCGCATCCTGCTGGCCGTGGTGGACAAGCGCTGGCGGGAGCACCTCTACGAGATGGACTACCTCAAGGAGGGCATCGGTCTGCGGGCCATGGCCCAGCGCGACCCGCTCGTGGAGTACGCCAACGAGGGTGCCCGCATGTTCAGGGCGATGATGGAGGGGATCCGCGAGGAGACCGTCGAGCAGATCTTCGCCAACGTCACCCGTTTCGACGCCGCCGCCCAGCGCGCCGCCGAGGATGGCACCGTCGAGGCCGCCCAGGCCGTCGCCAAGGCCAACGCCACTGCCGCGGCAGGCATCCGTGTGGGTCAGGCCGGTGGTCAGGGCCGCGGCACGGTTCTGGGGGACACCGGGCAGGCCTCCATGGAGCAGCGGGTCACCTACTCCGGCCCCAGCGAGTCCGGTGAGGAGGAGACCTCAGGGGCCTCCTCGCGCAGGGCCTCCCGGTCCAGCGCCAACTCGGGCGGCAACCGGGCCGAGCGCCGTCGCTCCAAGAAGAAGCGCCGGCACTGAGGCTCAGCGAGAGCAGACACGACTGTCGAGGATCCCGTCGGAATCCGGCGACCAAGCCGGTTCCGACGGGATCATGCCATCTCCAGACCGGTGAGGATCCAGCGCTCGCGCAGCAGCTCCAGCCGGGCCGCAGCGGCCCGGACCCGGTCACCTTCCTCCAGCAGGACCGTGGCCTCGCAGGCCCCCGACATCGTCAGCTCGGTGCGCACGCTGCGGATGCGTGGCCGCCGCGGGCTCGTCTGGCGTCCCAGGATCCGGGCGGCCAGGCCCGCCCGGCGGGCGAGGGCCTCGAATAGGGAGGGGCTGGTCCAGCGCACCAGGTGGTCCACGGGGCGAAGCCCGGCCAGGACCTCGCTGGCGGCAGTCACCACGATCGCGGCCGTGCGTGAGGCGTCGGCTCCGGCGGCGGACCGTCGTGTCAGGGAGGTTTCCCGTGCGAGGGCTTCGGAGCCGTTCACGGGCTTGGAGGGCTTGTGCGGAACCGCCCGAGTCGGCGTCGGGTGACTCGGTGAGGGGCGGCTGCGACGTTGAGCGCCGGTCTTGCGGCGTGCGGGGCGGATGGCTTGGGCGGTGGTGGTCGCGGTCATGGCGGACTCCTGACAGTGGGCGGGTGCCCAGTGGGCACGAAGTGTGAGGCGGGTCGGGGCGGTGTTCGACGTCGGCGGTGGAGGTCGCCGGTGCTGGTGCGTGGCGGTTCATCGTGATGGCGCCTGACCTCCTGTCGTCGTGCCCGGTGCGGACAGGGAGTCTGGGACGCTCAGGACCGCGCCGGGGCGGATCAAGGACGGGTCGGCGCCGATCTCCTCGGAGTTGGCGCGATACAGGGCCGGCCAGGCCTGCGCGATCCGGGCTGGGCTGGAGCCGGCGGGCAGTAGGTGGGCAGTGATCGACCACAGGCTCTCGCCGGGCGTGACGGTATGAGTGGGGCTCGAGGAGGGTGGGGCGTCGGGGCCGGTAGGGGGCTGCGGCGTCTGGCTGCCCGGCGGCGTCGAGTCCGCTGACTGGCTTGCGTCCTCCGAGTCGCCAGAACCGGTCGAAGCGCTCGACGGGGACTGCTCAGGCGGCGACGGCGTCGAGGACTGCGACGACGGTGAGGAGGGGGCCGAGCTGGTGGGGCGCCATCCCAGATCGTCCCCGCCGCCGGTCTCTTGAGTGGCCAGCGCGGGCGCCGAGGACAGGGAGACGAGCAGCGCTGAGGCGGTGATGCGTCTGACTGCAGGCGCTCCCCAGGTAGCCAGGACTCTGGCCGCCAGCGTGGAGGTGCCGCCAAGACCATGGGGGTCGGGCCCCTTCTCCCCGGCAAGCGCCATCAGGGCCACGAGGGCGGAGACCACGTGCCACAGGGCGCCTAGGGTTCCGCATGCACAGGTCCCGGCGACGACGGCGTCGGACAGCTCGCTCAGCCCCCAGGACTGCGGCGGGACCGTCGCGAGCTGCTCCGCCGCGCTGTGAGCCGTGCGTCCCAGAAGGATCAGGACAGCTCCTGACGCGCAGGCCAGGAGTGTCAGCCGTTGACGAGCCCCCATGTCACCCTCCATCACCGATGATGTCGTTTGATAATGTTAGGTGTACGCCTGTGATGTGATGATGTCAATAGTGACGATGTGACATGTGTCGGCCCTGAATCGTGGTAGTGGAGGTCTCTGGTGCTGGCGGAGCGCGGCGTGAGCCGCCTCGGAGTGCTTTCCTCGGCGGGCGGACTGTGGTGAGGTGGGTTCATGGACTGGGACGCGATGATTGCCGACCTGGAGAGCAGCTTCGATGCTGAGCGCCGTGCGGACCTGGTGGCGCAGAGTGCCGAGCTGGCGGAGGCCGAGCATGCCTCCATCGAGCTCGTCGACCGCTTGCGAGGCTCGGTGGGCCGACTCATCCACCTGCGTACTCGCAGCGGCGTTCCCGTTGACGGCGTGGTGTGTCGGGTCGAGCCCTCTTACGTCCTCGTCGATGAGGGGGAGGGGCTGCAGACCGTTGTTCCGGTGGGGGCGGTGGCCACTGCGATGGCGTTGGCCGGTCCGGCGCCCCGGGATGGCCGACGTCGGCCCACGCTGACGGCTCTGATGCGTGAGGTCGCTCGGCGGGGTGCGCGGGTGCGCCTGGTGGTGGGCTCAGGAGAAGTAGTGGGGCGCCTGGTCCGGATCGGGGCGGACCATGTCGATGTCGCCGTCGCCCCTGAGGGCGGGGTCCGCTCGCATCGCGCTCCCGGGGCGGGCGGTGCAGGGGTCATCAGCGTCATGACTGCTGCCATCGAGGTGCTGCGCAGTCGCTGACGTCGGCTGGTGGGCAGAGAGGCTCAGGGTGCCCCGTCCTCGTTCCAACCCGCCGCGACCATGGCCCTGGTAGAGGCGAGCTGGCGCTGGATGTAGTCCTCCAGGGCCTGGTCCTCGATGCGCCAGAGCTTGCGGGCGCCGACCTGAATGGCAGGGAGGTCACCGGTGCGGATGAGGGCGCGCACGGCCTGGGCGGAGAGCTGAAGCTGCTCGGCGACGTCGGCGATGGTCAGGAATCGTGTGCTCATACCACGATGATCCCACTGCCGGATCCTCTCCACAATTCTTAAAGACACTTGTGGATAACCTTGAGGTACTATTTTATCCCAACGATGATTGCAGGAGATCAAGGAGGATTCCCGTGATGTCATCTCGCCGCAGCCGTTCCCTGACCGCTCCCGAGCGTCCCCGCGGCGGTCGTTGGCGCCGTCCTGCCTGGAAGGACCCGCGCATGGCCGGGGGAGTGGTGCTGGTGGCCGCTGCCGTGGCCATGGGGGCCTGGGCGGTCGACGCGGCCGCCGACACCACTCGCGTCTATGTGCTCTCCCAGGATGTCGCTCCCGGGGCAGACCTCACTGCCGAAGGCGTTCTCACGGTGGTCGAGGCCCATCCCGGCACCGACGCCTATGTCGAGGCCGGGCACCTGCCGGACGGTGCCGTGTCCACGCGCTCCATGCGCAAGGGGGAGCTGCTGGCCACGGCGGCCGTCAACAGCGGTCGGGAGCAGGACCTGCGGCCGGTGGTCCTCAATGTCGCCTCCAACCTGCCGGCCTCGACCAAGGTCGGCGACTATGTCGATCTGTGGGTTGTGCCCAAGGAGGGCGTGGCGGGCCGCCCCGCGGCCCAGGCGTCCGCCACCGCGCAGGCAGGACAGGACGGACAGAGCGCTCAGAGCAGTCCAGGAGACCAGTCGGGACAGGCCGAGGGGACCGGAGCCCGCCGCGTGGCCACAGGGTTGGTGATCGCCTCGGTCGGTGAGACCAGTAGGGGGCTGATCTCCGGGCCCGGCACCGGGGTGGAGGTCAAGGTCCCCGAGGCCTCCCTCGCCGCCGTCCTCAGTGCCGTCGGGCAGGAGGGGGCGCTCGTCCTGGTTCCCACCGGCCAGGAAGCACCGGCGGAGAAGGCCTCGTGAACGCCCCGGGGGCCGGACTCCTCCTGGCTCTCAGTGGCGACGACGCCGACATCCTGCGGGCGCTGAGCCAGGCGGGAAGCGGGCTGTGCGTCGTGCGCCGATGCGCCGACCTGCCCGAGCTGCTCTCAGCGGGGATGGCCGGACTGGCGAGCTTCGCCCTGCTGGACACCGGATTCGACGAGATCGACCGCACCGTCCTGGATCGCCTCGCGCGCGCCGGCCTGAGCGGTCTGCTCCTGGTGGAGAGCCACGAGGAGGAGCGCTGGCGCAGTGCGGGATGGCCGGTTCTCAGACGCGACACGGACCCTGGCCGCATCTGCTCGGCGCTGCAGGACCTCGTGCGTCGCGGCGGAGCCTCCAGCGCGGTCTCCGCCGGGCCGGAGGACCCGAGCACCGACTGGCTGAGCGCCACCACCCCCGCTTCGACGGACTCGAACGCCGCCGCTCAGGAGGCCGCCTGGCTCGAAGAGCTGTGGCGTCAGTCGCCCGACTCCCCGGAGGGTGGAACCGCGTTCTCGCAGCCGCCCCCGACCTCCCCTGAGACCGCAGGCGGGCAGGGCCCGAGGCAGAGCCCGCGGCGCGACCGGGAGCCGGCAGCCATGGATATGCCGGAGCCCGCCTTCCCGGATGTGATGAGTCGGGCGGATGATGAGCCTGACGGGAGGATCGTCCTGGTGTGGGGGCCGCACGGCGCTCCCGGGCGCTCGACGGTCTCCGCCTCCCTCGCCCACGGCCTGGCCGCCTGCGGCGGTGCGATTCTCGTGGATGCCGATGTCGAGGCTCCCAGCCTCGTCCAGCTCCTCGGCATGCCGGAGGACTCCTCGGCCCTGGCCGGAGCGGCCCGCCTGGCCACCCACGGCCGTCTTGACGCCGAGAGCTTCCGACGGGTCCTGGCGCCGGTGGGCGACGAGCTCTTCCTGCTGGGCGGTCTGGGGAGGTCCGGGCGCTGGCGCGAGCTGCCACCGGCCTCGATGACCGAGGTATGGGCGCAGTGCCGTCGGGCCGCGGCCTGGACCGTCGTCGACGTCGCCGGCGGGCCCGTCGATAACGACGTCGATGACTTCACCCTCGAGCCCGGGCGTGGGGCCGTGACGGCCGACCTGGTATCGCACGCTGACGTCATCCTGGTCGTCGGCGGGGCCGACCCCGTCGGGGTGCGCCGCCTGCTCCAGCTCCTCGATGAGATGGGGGCCTCCATGAACCCCGCCGGCCGGATCGAGGTCGTCATCAACCGGGTGCGGGCCTCGGCCGCAGGGCCCTCTCCCCAGCAGGCTCTGCGAGAGGCGCTGGCGCGCTTCGGTGGACTGGAGGACATTGTGCTCCTGCCCGACGACGCGGCGACGGCCGATGCCTGTCTGCTCCAGGGCTGCACTGTCCTGGAACAGGCTCCCGCCAGCGCACTGGGCAAGGCCCTCAGCGTACTGGTCGACCGTATCGATCCGAGGGTGGCTGCGGCCCGCAGGACTCGCTCCCCGCGTCGTTCCCTGTTGCGGCGCTCCAAGAGGCGCGGTGGGCGTCGGGAGCGCGGGGACTCCGAGGCTCGGGCCACAACCGCCAGAAGCAGGAGTCGCTCACGTACGGGCCGTGCGGCGGCCAGGAACCGCCGAGGCGGGGACGGGGGACAGCCGGTTGGTCAACGAGTGCCGGCTGCCCAGGCGCCTAGTGGACCCACTCAGGTTCCGCCGCAGTTCCCTCTGGGCCTGCCGCCGTCGATCCAGCCCATGAATCAGCAGGTGAACCAGCCGCCGGGGCGGCCGCCGGAACCGCCTCCGAGCAGCCCGCTGGCTCAGACGCCGCCACCGGAGCAGGGGCCGGCCCCCGGCTCGCCGCACCGGCCGTGGGTGGCGCCTTGGCCGGGTGCGGCAACGGCGTCGGACGCAGGAACGCCCCCGGGGCAGGTGCGAGGCCCGGATGACGGCCGCGGCCGGGCCGGGAGGAACGATGAGGGTACGGCCGGCCCTCCACCGGTGCCGCCGGGGACCGGGCGACACCGCTACTGAGGCCCGGCGCTCGAGTGGTGCCGGGCGCGCGGACTCCGTGCGCTTCCGGGGAGGTTGAGCGCGGAGGTAGGGCAGACTGGACACATGCGCATCTACCTGCCCGCCACCGCCGCCCACCTGCGCGCAAGCGTCCTGGGCTCCTCGCACCAGCCGCTCACGGCTCACGCCGCCACTCCCGCTCTTGCTCAGGCCCTGCCCGAGGAGGATGAGGAGGGCCTGGAGGTCTCCGCCTCACTGTGCGCCGCCGACGCCTCCGTCGTCCTGCTGGCCGAGCCCGAGGCCGCGGGGCTGGCCGACCGGCGCATCGTCATCGCGGCCGACGTCGAGGCCGAGAACGTGCGCGAGCTTCCCGTGGAGGGCGATGTGCTGCCCGGCACGATCGAGGTCACCGGCGAGATCTCCTGGGAGGACGTGGCCGCCCTGCTCGTGGACGCGCCCGAGGCTCAGGCCGATGTGCGGGCCGCCCGGCTCGGAGACGAGGATGCCTTCGAGCGCGCCGCCGAGGCCGATCTGCTCTGGTACGACGTCACGGAGCGGGAGGCACTGGCCGAGAGCCTCGGTGTCTGACGCAGCCGGGACCACTTCTGACGAGCGCTCGCGGTGACGTGACTAGTTCCACGGCCGTTTGCCTTGCGCGCCGGAGGCCGCTGCCGGGTATGGTGCTCTCTGCCAAAGACCGCAGGTCGCCCGCTCCGGCGGGACCAAGTCCACGTCAGGTGGGGCCGGCGCAGGTGAGAACGAGACTTCTTCGGGCGTGCCCGAGATCGAGCCCCGTGCCCACCGGCGCGGGGCTTTTCCAGTGAATGGACCCCTGCGGCATACCACGGAAGGAGGGCCCATGGCACGGCCTGACAAGGAAGCAGCCGTTGCTGCGCTGGCGGACAAGTTCCGCCAGGCTGACGCGGTCCTGCTGACTGAGTACCGGGGACTGAGCGTCGCCCAGCTCAAGGAGCTGCGTCGTTCCCTCGCCGGTAACGCCGAGTACACCGTGGTGAAGAACACGCTTGCTGCGATCGCCGCCCGCCAGGTCGGGCTCGAGGACTTCGCCGACGACCTCACGGGCCCCTCCGCCCTGACGTTCGTCACCGGTGAGCCGGTCGAGGCCGCCAAGGCTCTGCGTGACTTCGCCAAGGACAACCAGCAGCTCGTCATCAAGGGCGGTGTCATGGACGGCGCCGTGCTGTCCGCCGACGGCGTTGACAAGCTTGCCTCTCTCGAGTCCCGCGAGGTGCTGCTCGCCAAGACTGCGGGCGCCATCAAGGCGTCCCTGTCCAAGGCTGCGTACCTCTTCGCCGCACCGGCCTCCAAGGCCGTGCGCACCGTCGACGCCCTGCGCGAGAAGCAGGAGACCGCGGCCTGAGGCCGCACGCGTCATCCACCAACCCTGCGCGCGCAGGAACCTGATAAGGAAGGAACGCCCATCATGGCGAAGCTGACCACCGAAGAGCTCATCGAGCAGTTCAAGGAGCTCACCCTCATCGAGCTGTCCGAGTTCGTCAAGGCCTTCGAGGAGACCTTCGACGTTACCGCCGCCGCCCCGGCCGCCGTGGCCGTTGCCGCCGCCCCCGGCGCTGCCGGTGGCGACGCCGCCGCCGAGGAGAAGGACGAGTTCGACGTCATTCTCGAGGCCGCCGGCGACAAGAAGATCCAGGTCATCAAGGAGGTGCGCGCCCTGACCTCCCTCGGCCTGAAGGAGGCCAAGGAGCTCGTTGACGGCGCTCCCAAGCCCGTCCTCGAGGGCGCCAACAAGGAGGCCGCCGAGAAGGCCAAGGAGCAGCTCGAGGGCGCCGGCGCCACCGTCACCCTCAAGTGAGTCTCTCCCCGCTGCCTGAGGCGGTCTGAGGGTCGCCGAGGGCCGGGGAAGCCCAGTTTCACCGGGTCCCGTCCACCATGAGGTGGGCGGGACCCGGTCGCGCTCCGGGGCCCTGGTGCCGTCCGTCCTCTGTGCGCTGCGACGTCGTCGGGCTCGGGGTGGTGGGGGATCGGGGACGTACATGTGCGCCCAGGACTGCGATGTCCTCCAGACCACTGAGGTCCGTCCCCAGTGGTCTGGAGGAGAACGCAGTCGCCGATCGGAAAGTACGTTCCCGACGCCGTCGGGCGCGCTTGATGAGTCAGGGCGCGACGTCGGGAACCGTGACCTCATGGCACCAGCACTCCGGGTGGACGCTCGCCCCACAGCCCGCCACCTTGAAGCCCGGCCACCGGTGAGAGGCGGGAGACCACCTCCAGGGGGAACATCGACAGCAGCCGGTCGGCCTGGGTGCGCATGTCGCTGAGCGAGGACCACGTCGCCCGGAAGAACCTCCACCCCAGCGACTCGAGCTCGTCCTGGCGGAGCTTCTCGAGGAAGACGTCCTCCTCGGTGTGGTACTTGGTCCGGCCGTCGAACTCCGCGACGACATGGTGATCGGGCCAGCCCAGGTCCAGGAAACGATCCTTGGACAGCCCCGGAACCGGGAACTGGGCAATGGCCCGAGGCAGCCCCACCACGAGCGTCATCCACCGCAGCACACTCTCCCCGGGCGAGACTGCCCAAGGGGTGGCAAAGGCCAGTACCGCACGCGCCTGCGCTATCCCTCGCCGCCCCCGATGACGTGCCACGAGCTCCTCCCAGCAGGCGTGAGCCGAGCGCAGCCGCGTGGCACAGGAATCGCGGTGCCACGGATCAGGTCGGCAGTGCCGGTTCAGGGCCGCATCGGCGATGGAGAGCGCATTGTGCGGGGGCTCGTCGCAGGCGCAGTCGAAGGCGGTGCGCAGCACGGACGTGACGGGAACCCCTCCGATCACCTCGATCTCCTCGTCGCGCAGCTGAAGCCGGCGACGGTGCATTCGGATCGGGGTGGCCTCGGGGTGCGTCGTATCGATGGGGGTCGGTACGCCCGACGACGGGTACCGGAAAGCGGGCAGTGTCGTTGTGGTCAGACGCGGGTTGCCGGAGACGGCGAGGTAGACGTCCGGCTCACCTGTCCACATCGCCAGGCCATGAATCAGGGCTGCCGATGTGTGAGACAGGCAGGTGGCGGAGGGCAGGAGCTGTTGCGCGGCAATCGCACGTGCTAAGGACACCATGAACCGCTGCTCCCAGCGTCGCCTGCCCGGAACTGCGTGCAGGTAGGCGCCCGGCAGAGTCGCAGCAGACCAGAATTGCGCGACGCGTGGAAGCCCTTGCGGCGGCCTGAGTAGATAATGGTCGGCCGAAGGTGCGCCGGGACCGGGCAGATGGGAGCGGGGCGGCTGGCAGTGGCTGCGATGGGGCTCATGCAGCGAGTCTTCCCACGAGGATCGGGGTATGACGAGCGCAAAGCCCCGTGGGTGTGGACTCGCCGGAGTCTGAAGGCAGGAGTGCTTCGCTGTGGATCCCGCAGCGGCCACGGAACATCCGCTTCCCGGCCGAAGGATGGGATCGACGTGCTTGTCACGATGTCGTCGGGTCGGGACGGCCAGCAGGTGGGTGGGATGGAGGGTGGTGGGGGATCGGGGACGTACATATGCGCCCAGGACTGCGATGTCCTCCAGGTCACTGAGGTCCGTCCCCAGTGGTCTGGAGGAGAACGCAGTCGCCGATCGGAAAGTACGTTCCCGACGCCGTCGGCCGGACAGGATCGGGCGGGCGCAGAGGCTGCGGGGCCGAGGACGTGCAGGGCTGCGGGGCCAGGGGAGTGGGTGGCTGGGCGGCAGCGCGCGGGGGCTGGGTGTGCCGGGCGCGAGCCGGCCGGCACCCCTCAGTCGATGGGCCGCACCGAGGGACTCAGGTCACGCAGTGGACACGGGTGGGGCAGTATGCGCGACTGTGGTGGGAATCGCAAGGAACCAGGGCGGATCGGCGTGGAGTCCTTGACGTCGGCCGTGTACGCTAGCGCTTTGCGTGCATTGTGTGTATTGGTGCGAGGAGTATCTGCCCTCCGTACGGGCTTCGGCCCGTCGGAACCCTGGCGGGCGTGAGCCCGACAGTGCAGATTCTACTCAACCCGGTGCCCGCAGTGTGCGTTGTGTGATCCCCGATCTGAGGGAAGGATCCCCCTTTGGCTGCCTCGCGCACCTCCGCACCCACTGCTGCTGACATCGCCGCTCGTACCGCGTCGCGTCGTATCAACTTTGCCAAGATCGCCGAGCCCATGCAGGCTCCGAATCTGCTTGCCCTCCAGACCGAGAGCTTCGACTGGCTCGTCGGTAACGAGAGGTGGCGCGAGCGGATGACCGCCGCCAACAAGGCGCACCCGGGCTCCCTGCCCGAGACCTCCGGTCTGGAGGAGATCTTCGACGAGATCTCCCCGATCGAGGACTTCGGCGAGACCATGGCCCTGTCCTTCCACGACCACCGCTTCGAGGAGCCGAAGTACACGGCCGAGGAGTGCCAGGAGAAGGACCTCACCTACTCCGCCCCGCTCTACGTGGTGGCGGACTTCGAGAACTTCTCCACCGGTGAGATCAAGTCCCAGACCGTCTTCATGGGCGACTTCCCGCTCATGACTGACAAGGGCACCTTCATCGTCAACGGCTCCGAGCGCGTCGTCGTCTCCCAGCTCGTGCGCTCGCCGGGTGTGTACTTCGAGCGCACCACCGAGAAGGCCACGGACAAGTACGTCTACAACGTCAAGTTCATCCCCTCGCGCGGTGCCTGGCTCGAGTTCGAGATCGACAAGTCCGACCGTGTCGCGGTGCGCATCGACCGCAAGCGCAAGCAGGACGTCACCGTCTTCCTGCTGGCCCTGGGCATGGACGAGTCGGAGATCCGCAAGGAGTTCGCCGACTTCCCGGCCCTGACCTCCGCCCTGGACGAGGACCGCAAGATCACCACCCAGGACGAGGCGCTCCTGGACATCTACAAGAAGATCCGCCCCGGTGAGCCGCCGAGCGTCGAGGCCGGCCGCACCCTGCTGGAGAACTTCTACTTCAACCCCAAGCGCTACGACCTGGCCAAGGTCGGCCGCTACAAGATCAACAAGAAGCTGGGCCTGGCCTCGGACCTGACCGAGTCCACCCTACGCATCGAGGACATCGTCGCCGCTCTGCGCTACCTGCTGGCCCTGCACTCCGGCGCCGAGACCGTCGAGGGCGTGCGCGACGGCGAGATCACCGAGATCGCCGTCGAGTACGACGACATCGACCACCTGGGCAACCGCCGCATCCGCGCGGTGGGTGAGCTCATCCAGGCGCAGGTGCGCACCGGTATGAGCCGTATGGAGCGTCAGGTGCGCGAGCGCATGACCACCCAGGACGTCGAGGCCATCACGCCGAACACCCTCATCAACATCCGGCCCGTGACGGCCGCGATCAAGGAGTTCTTCGGCACCTCCCAGCTCAGCCAGTTCATGGACCAGAACAACCCGCTGGCGGGCCTGACCCACAAGCGCCGCCTGAGCGCCCTGGGCCCCGGCGGTCTGTCCCGTGAGCGCGCCTCCATGGAGGTCCGCGACGTCCACACCTCGCACTACGGGCGCATGTGCCCCATCGAGTCCCCCGAGGGCCCCAACATCGGCCTCATCGGCTCGCTGGCGACCTTCGGGCGCATCAACCCCTTCGGCTTCGTCGAGACCCCCTACCGCGTCGTCGTCGACGGCCAGGTCACCGACGAGACCCACTACCTGACGGCCGACGACGAGGACCGCCACGTCATCGCCCAGGCCAACGTCGCCCTCACCGAGGACGGCCACTTCGCCGAGGACCACGTCCTGTGCCGCGTCACCGGCGGTGAGCCGGCCCTCGTGCCCTCCTCGCAGGTGGACCTCATGGACGTCTCCCCGCGCCAGATGGTGTCGGTGGGTACCTCCCTCATCCCCTTCCTCGAGCACGACGACGCCAACCGCGCCCTCATGGGCGCCAACATGCAGCGCCAGGCCGTGCCGCTCATCCGCCCCGACGCCCCGCTGGTGGGCACGGGCATGGAGCGGCGCACCGCCGTCGACGCCGGTGACGTCCTCGTGGCCGACAAGGCCGGTGTCGTCACCGAGGTCTGCGCGGACTTCGTGCGCGTGGCCAACGACGACGGCACCGAGATCGTCTACAAGGTCGCCAAGTTCCGCCGCTCCAACCAGGGCAACTGCTACAACCAGCGGGTCGTGGCCACCGAGGGCGAGCGCGTCGAGGTCGGCACGGTCCTGGCCGACGGCCCCGCCACCAACGAGGGCGACCTGGCCCTGGGCCAGAACCTCCTGGTCGCCTTCATGACCTGGGAGGGCCTCAACTACGAGGACGCCATCATCATCTCCCAGCGCGTGGTCGCCGAAGACATGCTCACCTCGATCCACATCGAGGAGCACGAGGTCGACGCCCGCGACACCAAGCTGGGCGCCGAGGAGATCACCCGCGACATCCCCAACGTCAGCGAGGAGACCCTGGCCAACCTCGACGAGCGCGGCATCATCCGCATCGGCGCCGAGGTCCGCAGCGGCGACATCCTCGTGGGCAAGGTGACCCCCAAGGGGGAGACCGAGCTGACCAGCGAGGAGCGCCTCCTGCGCGCCATCTTCGGTGAGAAGGCCCGCGAGGTGCGCGACACCTCCCTGCGCGTGCCCCACGGCGAGTACGGCATCGTCACCGGCGTGCGTGAGATCGACGCCGCCTCCGACGACGCCGAGCTGCCCGCGGGCGTCAACCGCATGGTGCGCGTCTACATCGCCCAGCGCCGCAAGATCACCGTCGGTGACAAGCTCTCCGGCCGTCACGGCAACAAGGGCGTCATCTCCAAGATCCTGCCCGTGGAGGACATGCCCTTCCTGGCCGACGGCACCCCGGTCGACGTCATCCTCAACCCGCTGGGCGTGCCCAGCCGTATGAACGTCGGACAGGTCCTCGAGCTGCACCTGGGATGGGTCGCCTCCCGCGGCTGGGACGCCACCGCCGCCCGCGAGGCCGGCGAGGCCTGGACCGCCAACCTGCCCGAGAACGGCATCAAGGCCGAGCCCCGCACGCCCGTGGCCACTCCCGTCTTCGACGGTGTGCGGGACAACGAGCTCATGGGGCTGCTGGGCTCCACGCTGCCGACCTCCGACGGCCTGCAGCTGGTCGAGCCCAACGGCAAGGCCCGCCTGTTCGACGGCCGCTCCGGTGAGCCCTTCCCGTACCCCATCTCGGTGGGCTACATGTACATCCTCAAGCTCCACCACCTCGTGGACGACAAGATCCACGCCCGCTCCACGGGTCCGTACTCCATGATCACCCAGCAGCCGCTGGGTGGTAAGGCCCAGTTCGGTGGTCAGCGCTTCGGTGAGATGGAGGTGTGGGCCATGGAGGCGTACGGCGCCGCCCACGCCCTCCAGGAGCTCCTCACCGTCAAGTCCGACGACGTCAACGGCCGTGTCAAGGTCTACGAGGCCATCGTCAAGGGCGAGGACATCCCCGAGCCCGGCATCCCCGAGTCCTTCAAGGTGCTCATGAAGGAGATGCAGTCGCTGTGCCTGAACGTCGAGGCCCTGGACGCCGAGGGCGTCGCCATCGCCCTGGACGACACCGACGACGACGGCTCGCGCGCCGCCGATGAGCTCGGCTTCGACCTGGGCCGGCGTCCGGGCGGGGCCATGGCCTCCACGGTTGACGAGATCTGAGTGGCCACCGCCTGGTGACGACTTCGTGACAACTTCATCGAGCCCCGGTTGAGGGCGGGTGGCCCACCCGCCACCCGCCCTCCCACCAGGCTCGCAGGCGCCGTCGGAGTCATGGAACAACGACGACGGAACGCCCCCAGACCACCACCTGATGAGATTTCACCATCGGAAGTAGGAACTGTGCTCGACGCCAACGTGTTCGACAGGATCCAGCTCGGCCTCGCCACCGCGGAGGACATTCGCTCGTGGTCCCACGGCGAGGTCAAGAAGCCCGAGACCATCAACTACCGCACCCTCAAGCCCGAGAAGGACGGCCTCTTCTGCGAGAAGATCTTCGGCCCCACCCGGGACTGGGAGTGCGCCTGCGGCAAGTACAAGCGCGTGCGCTACAAGGGGATCGTCTGCGAGCGCTGCGGAGTCGAGGTCACTCGCTCCAAGGTGCGTCGCGAGCGCATGGCCCACATCAAGCTCGCCGCGCCGGTCACCCACATCTGGTACTTCAAGGGCGTGCCCTCGCGCCTGGGCTACCTGCTCAACCTCGCGCCCAAGGACCTGGAGAAGGTCATCTACTTCGCGGCCTACATGGTCACCGAGGTGGATGAGGAGGGCCGCCACGACGACCTGCCCTCGCTGCGCAACGAGCTGGAGGTCAAGAAGAAGCACCTCGAGGAGTCCGGCCAGGCCGAGGTCGAGGCGCGCCAGCAGCGCCTCGAGGAGGACCTCGCCCAGCTCGAGTCCGAGGGCGCCGAGGCCTCCCAGCGCGACAAGCTCCGCAAGACCGCCGAGCGTGAGATCACGGCCATGCGCCGCCGCAACCAGCGCGCCCTGGAGCACATGGACAAGGTGTGGGACCGCTTCGTGAGCCTCAAGGTCGGTGACCTGGAGGGTGACGAGGTCCTCTACCGCGACATGGTTGCCGACTACGGCATCTACTTCAAGGGCTCCATGGGTGCCGAGGCCATCCAGGCCCGCCTGCGCAGCTTCGACCTCGAGGCCGAGGCCTCCGCCCTGGCCGAGATCGTCGAGAACGGCACCGGCCAGCGCAAGACCCGCGCCATCAAGCGCCTCAAGGTCGTCAACGCCTTCCGCATGACTGGCACCGCCCCGGAGTCGATGGTCCTGGACAACATCCCGGTCATCCCGCCGGACCTGCGTCCCATGGTCCAGCTCGACGGCGGCCGCTTCGCCACGAGTGACCTCAACGACCTCTACCGCCGCGTCATCAACCGCAACAACCGCCTCAAGCGGCTCATGGACCTGGGCGCCCCGACGATCATCGTCAACAACGAGAAGCGCATGCTTCAGGACGCCGTCGACGCCCTGTTCGACAACGGCCGCCGCGGCCGCCCGGTCACCGGCGTGGGCAACCGTCCGCTGAAGTCCCTGTCCGACATGCTCAAGGGCAAGCAGGGCCGCTTCCGCCAGAACCTCCTGGGCAAGCGCGTGGACTACTCCGGCCGTAGCGTCATCGTCGTCGGCCCCCAGCTCAAGCTCCACCAGTGCGGTCTGCCCAGCCAGATGGCCCTGGAGCTGTTCAAGCCCTTCGTCATGAAGCGGCTCGTGGAGCTCAAGGAGGCCCAGAACGTCAAGGCCGCCAAGCGCATGGTCGAGCGCGCCAACCCCAAGGTCTGGGACGTCCTGGCCGAGGTCATCCGCGAGCACCCCGTGCTGCTCAACCGCGCCCCCACCCTGCACCGCCTGGGCATCCAGGCCTTCGAGCCCCAGCTCATCGAGGGCAAGGCCATCCAGCTGCACCCGCTTGTGTGCGGCGCCTTCAACGCCGACTTCGACGGCGACCAGATGGCCGTCCACCTCCCGCTGGGCGCCGAGGCGCAGGCCGAGGCCCGCATCCTCATGCTGTCCTCGAACAACATCCTCAAGCCCTCCGACGGGCGCCCCGTGACCATGCCCAGTCAGGACATGATTATCGGCACCTACTACCTCACCTCCGACCCCGACCCGGCGGTCGAGGTCGAGCGCGACGCCGAGGGCAACGAGATCGTCCCGGCCTTCTCCTCCTTCGCGGAGGCGGTTATGGCCTACGACTTCGGCAAGCTCCACGTCAACGCCGCCTGCGACATCCGCTTCGAGGAGGGCATCGCCGCTCCCGAGGGCTGGCAGCCGCCCGAGGGCTGGAGCGAGGGCGACCCGATCACCCTGCGCACCTCGCTGGGCCGGGCCCTGTTCAACACCTCGCTGCCCGAGACCTTCCCCTACGTCAACTACATCGTTGACAAGAAGCAGCTGGGCAACATCGTCAACGCCCTGGCGGAGAACTACTCGCGCGTGGAGGTGGCCGCCTCCCTGGACGCCCTCAAGGCCAACGGCTTCTACTGGTCCACCTGGTCCGGTATCACCGTCGCCTTCGCCGACGTCGTCTCCCCGGAGGCCAAGCAGGAGATCCTGGTTCGCTACGAGAACGAGGCCGCTGAGATCGAGGAGCAGTTCGAGCTCGGTGCCCTCACCGAGGACGACCGCTACGCCTCCCTCATCGACATCTGGACCAAGGCCACCGCCGAGGTCGCCGAGGCGATGCGTGAGAACTTCCCGCAGCGCAACACCGTCTACCAGATGGTGGTCTCCGGGGCCCGAGGCAACTGGGACCAGATCCGCCAGCTCGCCGGTATGCGCGGCCTGGTGGCCGACCCCAAGCAGCGCCTCATCGAGCGCCCGATCAAGTCGAACTACCGCGAGGGCCTGAGCGTCCTGGAGTACTTCATCGCCACCCACGGCGCCCGTAAGGGCCTGGCTGACACGGCGCTGCGTACCGCCGACTCCGGCTACCTCACGCGCCGTCTGGTCGACGTCTCCCAGGACGTCATCGTCCGCGAGGAGGACTGCGGCACCCGCAAGGGCCTGACCAAGCGGATCTTCTCCTGGATCGACGCCGGCGACGAGCGCATCAAGGAGCCCTCGGAGATCCTGGGCACCACCGTGTTCGGCACCACCCTGGCGCGCGACGCCATCGACGCCGAGGGCAACCTCATCATCGAGGCCGGCGCCGACCTGGGTGACGCCGAGATCCAGGCCGCCATCGACGCGGGCATCGAGGAGATCACGGTGCGCTCCGTGCTCACCTGCGACTCCAACGTCGGCACCTGCGCCGCCTGCTACGGCCGCTCGCTGGCCACCGGTAAGCGCGTGGACATCGGTGAGGCCGTCGGCATCATCGCCGCCCAGTCCATCGGTGAGCCCGGCACGCAGCTGACCATGCGTACCTTCCACACCGGTGGCGCGGCCGGCGCCGCCGACATCACCCAGGGTCTGCCCCGTGTGCAGGAGCTCTTCGAGGCCCGCACCCCCAAGGGCGAGGCCGCCGTGGCCGAGGCCGCCGGCACCCTCAAGATCGAGGACGACGCCGACGGCAAGCGCCTGGTCATCACCCGCGACGACGGTGAGGAGGACGTCATCGTCCCGGTCTCGCGCCGTCAGCGCCTGCTGGTGAACGACGGGGACCACGTCGAGCCCGGCCAGGCCCTCACCGAGGGTCCGGTCGACCCCAAGAAGGTCCTGCGCCTGCGCTCGGTGGCCGCCACCCAGCGCCACCTCGTCGAGGAGGTCCAGGAGGTCTACCGCTCCCAGGGCGTGGACATCCACTCCAAGCACATCGAGGTCATCGTGCGTCAGATGCTGCGCCGCGTGACCGTGCTGGACTCCGGGGACACCCGCCTCCTCCAGGGCGACCTCGTGGACGTCATGCACTACCGCGCCGAGAACCGCCGGGTCATGGCCGAGGGCGGCAAGACCGCCACTGGCCGTACCGAGCTCATGGGAATCACCAAGGCCTCGCTGGCCACGGACTCCTGGCTGAGCGCCGCCTCCTTCCAGGAGACCACCCGCGTGCTCACCGAGGCCGCCATGAACGGCAAGTCCGACCCGCTGCTGGGCCTCAAGGAGAACGTCATCCTCGGTAAGCTCATCCCCGCCGGTACGGGCCTGGCCCGCTACTCGGACATCGAGGTCGAGCCCACCGAGGAGGTCAAGGCGGAGGTCTTCTCCCGCGTGGACCTGGGAGACGGCGTCTTCGGCGAGTCCGTCGCCCTGGACGACTTCCACTTCGGCGGGGACCTGCGTGCGGACTTCTCCGACGACTTCCGCACCGGCTTCTCCAGCAGCGAGGACGTCGAGTTCTGAGCGAGCCACCACCGGGTCCACGGGACCTGAGGCTCGCATAGCGTTCGGCCCGCTCCCCACCAGGGGAGCGGGCCGAACGCCGTCAGAGGCCGGGCGTGAAGGAGCCGGGCTCGGAGGAATGGGGCTCAGGCACTGAGCATGGTCTCGCGGACACGGCTGACCCAGGCGAGCTTGTCCTCCAGGGAGGCGCTCGCCGGAGTGTTGATCTTGAGGCCCTCGTAGACCTGGACGCCGTCGGCGGCCCGCATCGTGGCAGCTACCCTCTCCGCAGTGAGCCAGCTGGTCGGCTCGTGCTCGGCCAGCGGCAGGTGCGCGTCGGCCCACGCCCAGGCCCACTGCGTCTCCTCCGGTCCGGCGCCCGAGATCATGACGCCGCCCAGCACTCCCGCCTCCACGAGCTCGCGCACGTGGCTCTCCGGGGTGGACGGGTCATGGGTCTCGATGACGGAGCGCCCCCAGTTGACGGTGATGAGTGCCGCGGTGTCCCGGCAGGCGTCGATCTCCTGGGCCAGCGTCAGGAAGGCCTTTTCCGAGGGGCCCACGCCGCCCTCGGCATCGCAGTGCTCCACGATCATCCCCAGGCCGCGGGAGGCGAAGTCCTCGCTCAGCTCACTCAAGGAGGCGTGGAAGGCCTCGGGGGTGGCCTGGTGGTGCGGCGCCGAGTGCAGTTCCACCCGGGTGACGAGCTGCGCGCCGGCCGCCTCGTGCAGGCGGTCGACGGCCTCCAGCAGGGAGCGGGTGTAGGCCAGTGCCTGAGCGCGTCCGTCATCGTCGGGGGAGGCCAGGCCGAAGACGGGGTTGGCCCCGGCGCGCCCCATGGTGCCCGGGATCGCCGTGATGACGCACTGGTCGAAGCGTCCGGCCAGCTGCTTGGCCAGCCATGGCTCCGGGGCGTCCAGGGCCTCCCGGAAGGGCAGCTCGATGCCGTCGACCCAGCCGAGGTCGGCCAGTGCGGCGTACAGGGCGGCGGCACCGCTGCGGTCCTCGTCGTCGGGCGGAAGCATGGGGTAGGCACCGACGACGAAGGGCACGGTGCGGGACTGGGCAGGTGTGTCAGTCCGATTCTCTGAGGTGGCGGACATGTGGTCTCCTTGAGGTGCAGGGATCGTGCTACAGTGCGCGATACGTCAGACATCATATGACTGGATGTGCGGTGGCGCACCGTCGCGCACGGCACTGCCGGTCGTTCAACGCCGGCGGGCAGCCGCTACCGGCACGAAGGATCTCCCCATGCTCTTCGATCTCACCGCATCCGACACCTCCCCCCTGAGCCTCAGCGAGGAAAATGTCGCTGCCCTGGCCGCCTGCGGGCGCGGCACGATCCTTCTCGATGTCGCCGCCCGCGCCGACGCCACCCTCATTGCGTTCACCGGTACCAACGGACGGATCACGCTGTCGCTTCGCGCCGGCCGCCTCGACGGCGAGCAGGTCCTCGGCGCAGTCGGCCGTCCGGAGGGGTCCTCCGGAGCCGGGAGTGAGAGCGGCATTCAGCACCGTGTCCTCGACGCCGAGGACGCCCTGGGCCTGGACGACGGCCGCCCCCACACCATCGCCGTCACCGTCAACGAGACCGGCACCCACCTCTACGCCGACGGCTACGAGTGCTTCTCCACGACGCTGACCGCCTTCCTCGCCCAGATCGGGTTGACCGACGTGCGCATCGACCCCGACGGGATCGCCGCGGTCACCCGCCTGGCCGCCTGGGACGAGCCGCTCAGCGACCGCGCCGTCATGGCCCAGTCCCTGCCCGCCACCCCACTGGTCCAGTTCGCGGCCAGTGAGCTCTCCGCCCGTGACGCCCGCCGTACCGGAGCCCTGGCCACCGGCTCCATCCGGGCGCTGCTGCGCACCCGCGGCCGCGGCCAGGGAGGCACCATCATCGCCGCGAGCGGCCAGGGCGGCACCCTGCACCTCGACATCGACGCGGGAGGTCTGAGCTACCGGGTCCTGCCCAGTGAGGACTCACCCGAGACCGAGCCCCTCATCGAGGCGCGAGCCCCGGGCCACTGGGACGACGGGACCTGGCACGACGTCGTGGTCACCTCTGGGCGCGGCGCGGTGGAGATCCATGTCGACGGCTACCAGGTGGCCCTCGTCCCCGGCGGTGCCTTCCTGGCCGACATCGCGCCGGTGACGCGTGTCGTCGTGGGCGCCGACCTGGACGGCAGGCGCCTCTTCGGTGAGGCGCAGACCGCCATGATCTACGACGCCGCCCTCACCGACGCCCAGGTCAAGCGCCTGGCCGCTGCCGCCCCGCTGCCCACGCGCGCCCTGTTCGACACCGGCTACCACGGCGCCCGGTCCTACCGGATCCCCTCCCTGCTCACCCTGGACAGCGGCGTCATCCTGGCCGGCGCCGACCAACGCGTCTCCATCCCCAACGACGCCCCCAATGACATCAACCTCGTCATGCGTCGCAGCCTCGACGGTGGGGCCACCTGGGAGGAGATGCGCACCCTGCTCAGCCTCCCGGGCACCGGGGCGCTGGGCGCCAGCCTCATCGACTCCGTCCTGGTCCAGGACCGCTCCACCGGACGCGTCATCTGCCTGGTCGACCAGTTCCCCGGCGGCATCGGCCAGCCCAACGCGGCCGTCGGCACCGGCTTCGATGAGCAGGGGCATCGCGTGCTCCACAACCGCGCCGGCGAGCTTTTCGCCGTCGAGCCCGACGGCAGCGTCGTCACGGAGGCCGGCGAGGCCACCGACTACCGCATCGTCCTCAGCGGCGATGACGCCGCAGGGGTGCGCGCCGGCGACGTGCTCCTGGGCGGCCGGGCGGCCGGCAGCATCTACCTCGCCCACGAGCAGGCCCCCGAGGACTGCCTCTTCCAGCACCGCGGCTCCCACCTGCTCATGATCACCTCCGACGACGACGGCGCCACCTGGTCCGAGCCGATCGACATCACCGCCCAGGTCAAGGCCGACTGGATGTGCTTCCTGGGAACCGGCCCCGGCAACGCCATCCAGCTGACCGCACCGGAGCACGCCGGACGCATCCTCGCACCCGTCTACTACAGCCACGAGGCCGGCGGCACCGCCTACCTGTCCTGCGCCGCCATCTACTCCGACGACGGCGGGACCACCTGGACCCTGAGCGCCTCACCCAATGACGGACGCGAGGTGATGGGCGCCGTCGTCCACTCCCGGGACCTCGCCGACGAGCGGGCCAGCCTGTACGAGTCCGTCCTCGTCGAAGGAACCGACGGCGCCGTGCACGTGTGGGCTCGCAACCAGCACCCCTCGGGCAGAGTCGCCCACGCCGTCTCCCACGACGGGGGCGTCACCTGGGGGGAGGTCGACTACGACGAGCAGCTCTCCGAGATCTTCTCCCAGCCCAACGCCATCGCCATCACTGGCCTGGAGGGCGCAGCGGCCGTGGGGGACGGCGACGGCGTCAAGGGTGCGGTCGGCCGGGGGATCGTCTTTGCCAACGCCTCCCGGATGCTGCCCTTCCGCGGCTGCGGCGTCCTGCGCCTGAGCTACGACGACGGCGCCACCTGGCCCCACAACCGGGTCATCAACCCGCGCCACTACGTCTACCAGTGCATGGCCCAGCTGCCCAGCGGCGACATCGCCCTACTGTGGGAGCGCGAGTGGCAGGGGCTGTTCCTGACCACTGTGCCGCTGGCCTGGCTGACGAGCTCGCACTCGACCATCAGCTGAGCCCGACCGGCCCCGCCGACCCGGGTGCCCGCGGTGCACGGGGCGGGGAAGAGGTGGGGGAGAATCGCCCCATGACGAGTCCCTCGCCCTCAGCCTCCACACCCCGCCCCGCCCCGCACGAGCTGCTGGGACTGACCAGCCCCGCCTACGGCGGCGACTACAACCCCGAGCAGTGGGATGAGGCCACCTTCGCCGAGGACCTCGAGCTCATGGCCGAGGCCGGCGTCAACCTGGTCTCCCTCGGCATCTTCTCTTGGGCGCGCCTCGAGCCGCGCGAGGGCGTCTACGAGCTCGACTGGCTGGTGGAGATCGTCGACCGTCTCCACGAGGCGGGCATCGCCGTCGACCTGGCCACCGCCACCGCCTCCCCGCCCGCCTGGATGGCCACCGACCACCCCGAGTCCCTGCCGATGAACGCCGACGGCGTGCGCCTGGGCCTGGGCTCACGCCAGCAGTACTGCCCCAGCTCCACCGTCTACCGGAAGCGCTCCGCCGCCCTGGCCGCGGTGCTGGCCGAGCGCCTGGGCGACCACCCGGGCGTCGTCATGTGGCACATCGGCAACGAGTACGGCTGCCACACCGCCGAGTGCTTCTGCCCCGCCTGCGCCCGGGCCTTCCGGGCCTGGCTGGCTGACCGCTACGGCGACGTCGAGCGCCTCAACGCCGCCTGGGGCACCGACTTCTGGTCCCAGCGCTATACGAGCCTGGAGCAGGTCGCCCCGCCCGCCGCCATGCCCACCTTCCCCAACCCCGCCCAGATACTGGACTGGAGGCGCTTCAGCGACCACCAGCTGCGCAGCCTCATGGAGGCCGAGGCCCGCATCCTGCGGGAGCGCTCGACGCGGCCGGTGACCACCAACTTCATGGGCGACTTCCCGGCCACCGACTACTGGCGCTGGGCCGAGGCCCTCGACATCATCTCCGACGACTCCTACCCCGACCCCGCCGACCCGGCCGCCGCCCACGAGGTCGCCTGGGCCGGTGACCTCATGCGGGGCCTGGCCGGAGGGCGCCCCTGGATCCTCATGGAGCAGGCGCCCAGCGCCGTCCAGTGGCGCAGGCGCAACTCGCCCAAGCGCCCCGGCCAGCTCCTCCTGTGGTCCCTGGCTCGCGTGGCCCACGGCGCCGACGGTGTCCTGCAGTTCCAGTGGCGCCAGTCCCGCCGGGGCGCCGAGACCTTCCACTCCGGCATGGTCCCCCACGCCGGGCGAGACAGCCGCACCTGGGAGGAGGTCGTGGCCACCGGGCAGGCGCTCGCACGCCTCGGGGCGGTCCTGGGGGAACCGGTGCGGGCTGAGGCGGCCCTCGTCGTGGACTGGGAGAGCCAGTGGGCACTGAGCGCGGCCATCGGCCCGGTCGAGGTCGGTGAGCGCTTCGAGGCGGCCCGCGCCTGGCACCGCAGCCTGTGGGAGGCCGGGATCGCCACCGACATCGTCCCGGTGGGCCGGAGCCTGGAGGGCTATCGCCTCATCATCGTTCCCGCCGTGTTCATCGACCGCCCCGAGCTCGCCGAGCGCCTGGAGCGGGCGGTCGCCGCAGGCGCCCAGGTCGTCGTGGCCGGTCCCACCGGGGTCGTCGACGCCAACGCGGGAGCCGTCCTGGGCGGCTACCTGGGATCCCTACGGCCGCTGCTCGGGGTGCGGGTCACCGATCACGCCGCCCTGACCGGTCAGGTCCAGCAGCCCGATCCCCGAGGCGAGCTCGTCAACCGCCTCAGCCGCGCCGTCGGGACTCCCGCCGCCGAGACCTGGACGGGACTGGAGGCCGTCAGCGAGCCCCTGCGTCGAGTCCTGGACCGGACGGGAACGCCCGCCCCCGATCTGCGCGCCGGCGGCTGGGCCGAGGAGCTCCGTATCGACGAGGTGCTCGAGGGGGCGGCTGAGAACACCCGGGCGGGGCAGGGCCGGCAGTCGGTCGAGGTCGTTGCGGTCTTCGACGGCCGCGGCGGGGGAGCGGATCTGACCGGGAGGCCCGCCATCACCCGGCGGTCTATGAGCGGGGCAGGAGCGGGGTGGTACGTGGCCGCCGACCTCGACGCCCTCAGCCGAGCCGCCCTGTTGACACTGGTGTGCGCGCACGCCCGGCTGCGACCCGTGGTCGCCGACCTGCCTGACGGCGTTGAGGCCCAGCGGCGCGGGGACGTCCTCTTCCTGCTCAACCACTCCGACCGGGCTGCCGAGGTGGCCGGAGTCGTGGGCGCCGACCTGCTGAGCGGCCAGTCCTGCACCGGCCACGTGATCGTGCCCCCGCGCTCAGCGCTCGTGGTGCACCACCCGCCGAATACCCAGGCCTCCTCTTCGAGCACAACCCTGACGTGAGGCAGTAAGTGGGGCCGACAGTGCCTGGAGGTGAGCCGTCAGCGGTGGCGCGGCGACACGGGGTTGACGACAAGGTAGTTGCTCAACAGGACATCACACGAAGGTGGCGGCGTCTACACTGTCGCTATGACGATCCCCAACGGCATCCCTGAAGACTCGTCGCAGTACTACACGAACCAGCCGCAGACGACGCATCCCTATGCGTACACCGAAGGGGCGGCGCCATCCGCGCAGCCGGTCGGACGTCAACCCCTCCGCTCTCGCATGAACATGACACCGGAGATCTCCCACAGCATCATGAAGGATGCCGTCATGATGATTCTGGGAGGGCTTGCCGGCATGGGAATCTTCTATGCTGTGACCAGGTCCTTTGATGAGCCATCCGGCTATGCGATCTTCTTCGGCATGGGTGCCGGATTCCCCTTCGGGTGGCGAGCACTGTCGTTCATGGATCCCATCATTAATTCACTTAGATTCTCATTTAGAACTAAGGGGAAGGTTGATGTTCCGCTTATTTTCTATGTGATGCTACTTTTTCCTTACTTTCTGTACATTGTGAAATTCGGTTTGGCTGTGATGGTTGGTATCCCTGCGCTGGTGTTCTCGGTTGCCAGGCACTTGTGGCATGTATTCTTGGACTAGTTGACAGGTGTGGCTGGGCTTGTGTGAAGGTCACTGGTGCGTCAAACGCGGCAGTGAATAGTGTTGCAGTGTTGGGGCGGTGACGCCCGTACTGATTGTCGAGGGGTGCCGATGGTGGGTGACTCTCGGAGTGTTATCGTTCGGTTGAGGTAATGATATGAGTGAGATTCCTGAAGCCGCTGAGGCTCGTGATCCAGAGACCTCCGCAGACAGGCTGGGGCAGCTGGCGGACCTGTATCCCGAGCTGTGCACCCTCATCGTCGTGAATCCCTCGTGCCCCCCGGAGCTGCGCCAGTGGATCATTGAGGAGCGGGGCTCCGGCTCCAAGGAGGCGGCGGAGGCGTGGAGTCGCCACCAGGCCCGGCAGGCGGCCACCCAGACGATTCCGGTGCAGGCGCACCAGACCCAGCAGATGCCGCCGGTGCCGATGCAGACCCCGCCTCAGGGGATGCAGCAAGCACCCGTGCGAGCAAACTCCCGCGCCAACTCGTCATGCGGAGGGATGGCGCTGGGGTGCCTCGTCATCTCAGTGGTTGTCATGGCGCTGATGTACGGTTGCATCCACGCCGTCGATAAGCTCGGATCCTCGCATTCCGGCTCGGAGGCTAGCGCGACGCCGGACAAGGCGAGCCCGGCGCCTGCGGGTTCGATCACCACGGATCTCTTTCAAACCCCCTCGAAGAACATCGTGTGCGAGGTCGTGGATGGTCAGCTGAACTGCTTCATTAATGAGCGCTTCTATGCTGACAACGGCCAGCAGGACTGCGATGACACTCTGTTCGCCCTGAGTGTCGGTACGGCGGACGCTGCGTTGGCGTGCGGACTCATCTTGGATGGGCATGAGGGTGAGAACATGCAAACCCTGGAGTATGGGACGACGAGCGAGAGCTCGGACGGCAACTACGCCTGTTCATCCAGTGAGGACGGAGTGAAGTGCTGGAATCAATGGACAGGAAAAGGATTCTCCTTGAACAGGAACTCATATGAGCTCTTCTGACGGCGAGGATCGGAACGCTGCTGGCGCAGTGAGGGTCGGCTGTACTTCTTTCGTTACTGAGAGGTGCCGAGGATGAGTTTTCCGTCATTGTCTGAGCCGCCTGCCGATTCCTCCTTGAGTATGCACCAGGGACGTTCACCCGCTGAGGTCGAGTTGTCTTCACCTGGGCCCTCGGCGAAGATAGCTCGGCGCAGCAGGGCGATGTCGGCCAGTATTATACTTACCGTCATCGGATGCTGTTTACTCGGGTGGGGTGTCTACGCACTCCTCACATCGATCCGCGTGTTCGCCATCGTCTTCGATGGCGCGACGCTCGTCAGCTGGAAGGCGGTCGTCGCCGTGATCGCGGGGGCTCTGCTGGCATTCGTCGCCGTCGTCATGGCGATCGTTGCCGTCGTGAGATCCAGGCCGAAGACGCTTGCCGCGATCGTTCTCCTGTGCGGTGTGGTTCTGCCCGCGATCGCGGCGGGCTCCAGCGGTTACGTGGGAGTTGAGGCGCTACGGAGGAATACCTTCATCGAGGCTCGCCACTATGCCGGCGACGTGCGCCCCGAGAGTGTCGATGCAGTCCTTGCCAAGGTGGAGTCGATGGGGATTCCTTTGTCGTGGCGCCATGATCTTGTCGAGCTGCTGCGCCAGAGCAGGGAAGGCGTTTCATAGTCGTGCTTAAGATGGTGAGCCGTGTGGCAGGACCGCGAACGTGATGGTGTGGATCTGCTCCGGCGGTGTCCAGCAGACGAGAGGATGATGAACGATCATGGCGCAGATTCCGAAGGTTCCCAGCGCGGGCTCCTGGACGAAACAGCCCTCCGCAGGGGAGGTCAGCAGTGCGGGGGCTTCGCCCTCAGAGGCGGCTGCCACGCTGGGGACGTCCGGCAGCCTCCGATCGAGTGACGCCGATACGAGTAGTGGTGTCGGATTCGGTTCGGGGACCGATGGCTCGATCTGGCGCTCCGAGAGCTCCTCGATCCACGTGACCAAGGCCCCCGAGGGGCTCCTGTACATCGCTTTGGCAGCGGCCGTTGTCTCGATCGCCCTGTCCGCACTATTTGAGTCGGTGGTTGTGGCGGGCATCAGCTGGGTGCTTGCGGTGCTGGTGGGACTGGGGGCCGCTACGGTCTTTGTTGTTCGCAACGCCAAGCGCCAGACCAGTCCGTGGTATCTCTATTCCTCGCGCCCCCAGCTTCTGTACCGACTGTCGGTGCTGCTGTGCTTCCTGGCCATTGTGGCCACATCTGTCAGAATTGCTTTGTTCGTGGGTAGGATGTGAGTGACATATGACCCGGCGTCACAGTTACTGTGAACTGATCCATCGATTGAGGCGGTTGGCCGTCAACGTCCTGGCAGTTCTGGGCGTCACGATCCTCCTGCTCGCAGGGGGTGTGCTGCCCGCTGCCCCTCAGGCTCTCGCCGCGCCCCAGAAGGATCAGTCCTCCGGGCCTCTCAGCTCATTCGGGGCTTGCCTCTCAGGTAAGGGCGAGGGGTCGTTGGTCCTCCTGATGGACCAGTCGGGTTCCCTGAGGCAGTCGGATCCGGAGAAGGCGAGAGTCAAGGCGAGCCAGTACCTTGCGCAGCGTCTCGCGGCCTTCGCCGACTCCTCCAAGGCCACGTTGAAGGTGAGGGTCGCGGGATTCGCCTCCGACTATCACGCGCTGGGCGATTGGGTGACGATCAACTCAGGTTCCCTGGCTGAGGTCGGCAAGCAGATCACCGCAGCCGGGGACGATCTCAAGGACTACGACACGGACTACTGGACTGCTCTGGAGGGAGCGCGCCAGGACCTGGCGGGACATGACCGCTCAGAGTGCCGGGCGGTGGCATGGTTCTCGGACGGCGCCTACGACCTCGATGTGCGGGACTCTGAGCAGTCCCAGCAGGATTTCGGCACCACCAAACCCTATGCTCCTGGCTCCGCCTTGACTGACGAGTCGGGCGTGAAGACGGCCGAGTCCGCAGGAAAGCAGGACATCTGCCGGCCCACTGGACTCGCTGACCAGCTGCGTTCCTCCCACATCACGTTGCTGGGCATTGGACTGAGCAGCGGAGACTCCAACTTCGATTTCATGAAGAGAATCACGCTCGGTGGAGGGGCGAATGCCGCTAAAAACTCAGTTGAGTCGTGCGGCAATGTCTCCGATCCACCGGGTGGATTCTATCCGGTGACGGATATCGACTCACTGCTCATGGCGTTCGACTCGATCTCCGCCCCGGGGCGCTCGGTCTCCAGCAGCACGACCAAGATTTGTCAGGGCGACGTGTGCTCCGACGGAGAGACCAGCTTCGTCCTGGATCGTTCGCTGCGCAGCGTACATATTCTGGCCTCGTCGGATACGCAGGGACTGGAGGCCGACCTCTACGCCCCTGGTTCTCAGACGCCCATCGCGATGACATCGGACTCCAGCGGCCCGCAGAACAAGCAGGGCGTCTCATACGAGTGGATGACGGGGCGGACGCTACGAATCGACCTTGACTCCGCCAACGCCGCCGCATGGAACGGGCAGTGGCGCCTGGTCTTCGTGGACAGGCGGTCAGCCTCAGCAGGACATGAGGTTCATGTCAACCTTCACCTCAGCTCGCCGTTGTCAATGGCCTGGAAGAACCTGGGACAGACGACCCTGCGCCAGGGGGAGGCGGTGCCGAACGCCGACCTGAAGCTGGTTGACGGCGTCGGAGGCCCGGAGGTTCCTGCGTCGGATCTCACCGGTCCAGTCTCCCTGAACGTGTCGCTGAAGGATGCGAAGGGAAAAGAGCACACCCTCTTCACGAGCACCGACCCGGCCTCTCTGTCCACGCCGCAACGGATCACGATTCCCAAGGACGCTGCTCTCGGCAGCGGCACCCTGACCACCAGCCTCACCCTGACAACGGGTGATGCCACCAGTGCCAGCGGCTCACCCGTCAAAGGCACCACGCTCTCGCCATCGCTGGTCTCGACCGCGGTGACTGTCTCGCCGCCGTCGAACTACCCGACCCTGGGTGACCAGATCGACTTCGGTCGCATGGATGGTCAGACCGCGGCCAGCGCCGACCTCAAGGTCACCGGGCCGGGCTGTGTCTGGATCGGGGACGGTCAGACCACTCTCACCGGCTCCCCGAAGGAAGCCGGAACCGTCACGCTCTCGGCTCAGGCGTCGTCGAAGGACACGTGCGTCAAGGTCGAGGAGGGGAAGACGGGAACCGTACCGGTCAAGCTGGCGGCTCAGGAGCACGCCAACGGCGCGGTGACAGGAACCGTGACCGTCACAGTGGCTCCGCTGAACAACCAGGGAGAGCCCCAAAGCGTCGCCGTCCCCTTCAAAGCCGACATGCGCCGCCCGCTCAACGTCGGCACCGCATGGACGGCATTCATCATCGCGCTGCTGTGCGGAGTGCTGATCCCGATCGGAGTCCTCTACCTCCTCAAGTACCTCTCGGCAGTGATCCCCTCGGGCTCGCTGGTCGCGGGCACGACTGTCGTGGACGTGCCCCGTGACGGAACCTCTCCCAGGATCGAGCTGCCCTCCCAACGGATGAGGATGTACTCCCTGCGGGGCCGCACGCGCACCTTTGAGATGGACGGCTACCGACTGCGCGCCATCATGGGACTGTCGCCTACTGCGGTCCCCCGGGTCGAGCTCGTCGAACCGGAGGTTCCATCGGTCTCCGGGGCGACTCCCGGATCACGTGGTGGGCGGGCGGTCGTGCCCCTGGGAGTCCGGGGCCAGTGGATCGCGGTTGCCGACCAGTCGTCGCAGTCGGACGACGCGCGGCGGGTGACCCTGATCGTGCTGGCAGCCTCACTGGACGACGCCGTCCTGGCCAAGGTTGTGGACGATGCCCGCGCCCATCTTGCCTCTCGCGTTGACTCGATCCTTCCTGCTGAGCCGGCCGGGGCGTCGACTTCAGCAGCAGAGGGGCGAATCGGGACTCTGCCCACAGCGGGGACATCGATGGCGGAGGCCGGGGGCGGCTTCGGCTCCCTCAATCCGGTCGACGACAGTCCTTTCACCGGCTTCCCGACCAGTTCGGGGACGCCGTCGCCACAGGTGTCCAGCCCAGAGGTAGAGGCAGACGAGCGTCCCTCGTCCAACTCCGATCCTCAGGACCCTCCGGCCGCCCTGCCCACGTTATAGCGTCTAGTCAATGGGGCGCGCCTCGTAGAGAGCGCACCGGAATCATGGTGGTTATCAGTCCGTGACCTGCGGCGATACGGCCACTCATATAATGCCGAAGGCTGGCAGAAAGGAACGATCGAACCATGCACAAGGTCCTCGTCGTCGGATGCGGTGGGTCAGGCGCCAGAACGCTGTCCTACATGCTGGACCAGCTGCACGCGGACCTGGCGGTCCACGGGATCGATGAGGTGCCGGGCTGCTGGCAGTTCCTCAACGTCGACACCCCCCTTCAGGAGGAGCAGGGCGAGGCGGTGGCCTCGGTGAGCCGCCAAGGGGGCTCCTATGTGGCATGCGGCGTCGCCAACGGTGAGTACCGCGTCGTCGACGAGGCTCTGACTCAGTCGGTTCAACGTAACGGCAGTCAGGGGCTGCGACAGCTGGCCACCTGGATGCCTCGCCGCCCCAAGGACGTCGCCTTCCCCGTGACAGTGGGTGCCGGACAGTTCCGGGGGATCGGTCGCCTGCTCGTTCTGACGAGGCTGCGTGACATCTCGCAGGCCGTGCAGTCGGCTCTCGCACGCATGGTGAGCCCCAAGGCTCAGGAACAGGCGGCCCTGGTCTCACAGGCGGTTCCCGGAGCCGGTCCCGCCCCCGACACCACGGCTCCGCCCCTGGTGCTCGTCGTCTCCTCGATGGCTGGAGGGTCTGGGGCGTCCATGACCCTCGATGTGTGTCGCCTCATCGCAGGAGTCAACTCGACGCCGGCGATCGACCCCCAGCTCATCTCGGTGTTCCTCTACACCGCCGAGGCCTTCGCCTCGGTACCGGCACACATGCGCTCGGGTATGCCGGGCAACACCCTGGCCATGCTGGGGGAGATCGTGGCCGCCCAGGCGGGGGCCGACGGCGCCGCGGCCGAGCTCGACCAGCGGCTCTACGAGACGCTCGGACTGACGAATCGGGCGGGGCGGGCTTTCAAGCGAGTCACCCCGATCGGCCTGCGCGCCGGCGGCTCCGGCGCGGTCTTCGGGGACGGCACCACCGAGGGAGTCTTCCGGGGGATGGGGCGCGGCCTGGCGCGCTACATCTCGTCGTCGGCCTTCGACGACTATGTCTCTTACGACATCGCCAACCAGGTCTCCATTCCGGGACGGGACATGACCAGCTGGGGCGTGGATCCCACGGACACGGCGTGGGGCTCCTTCGGCTACGCGTCGCTGAGCACCGGGCGGGACCGGTATGCCGAGTACGCCGCCCAACGCATTGCTCGGCGTTCCGTCGACCACAGCCTGGACGGATTCCGTTTGGTGGGTGACACCACCGGTGACACTCAGCGACTTGCCGACCTGTGGGCGCATCGTCAGGACAGTGAGCTGAGCAGCCTGGGACTTCCCACCTCCTCCGGCTCCCCGGTCCTGGCGGGAAGCTCGGCGGTGGACCAGGCCACGATCGACTGGTTCCTGAGTGATACGGTCTCCTCGACCGTCAACAAGTCCGTCCTGGGGGGCCACGCCAAGGACGCGGTCAAGGCCGTGCTGGCTCAACGGCCCCAGGCCGAGGGAATGCCGGTGACCGAATGGGCTGACGGGATGAACCGGTGGCTGACCACGTCCAAGGAGTCGGCCTTCATGTCCGAGCTTGAGCGCGCCAGCCTCAACTACGCGCTCAAACGAGTCGATGAGATGGCTGACCGCCTCGTGGCCACCACCCGGCAGGCGATCGCCGACCTCGGACTTCCTTACGCCCTGTATCTGTTGGGGCGGCTGCGCCAGCCCGGGGGCGTCCTGGACACGCTCATTCCTCGGGTCGCGGCGATGGAGCATCTGGCGCCCCAGCACCCCCTGTCCTTTCCCGACTCCCTCCTGAACCAGCTGCGCGGCATGGGCAAGGCCGTTCTGGGCGGAGCAGGGCTCGGGGAAGTGACCGGCAAGCTCGAGTCCGAGCTGCAGCAGTCGGCATTCCACTGGCTCAGCGCGCGAACCGCCGCTCATCTCGCCACAGCGATGCGCGACATGATGACCTCAGCCGTCAAGCCCTTGGAAGACGTCCTGGACGATGCCCGCAAGGTCCTCGTGGACGCGCGGGCGGTCCGCGCCAGCCAGCAGGGCATCGCCGACGTCACCACGGACGTCTACAGCGCATGGCCCCAGGAGCCTCAGCCCGGCCAGGCCGACGGCAGCATCGTGCCGCAGCGGTTCGCCACCGCCCACAACGAGGTCGTCCTCATGCCGGTGGAACAGTATCCCGGACGGTTCGAGGAGCACATCTCCGACGCCGTCGGCGGTGAACGCGACTTCCACCAGGCGTACTCCCGTACTGTCCAGGAGGTCCTCTCCGGGACCTGGGAGCAGGGGGCGGGGGACAAGCCCCCGGAGGATCTGCTCACCGTGACGACCGCGTGGGTCCCCGCAGGCCTCCAGGGCGCCACCGGAAGCGCCCTTCCCACACCGGCCCGGTACGAGCTGCGTCTGCGCCCCTCGGAGGTCCTGGGCCGCGCCCGAGCGTTCGTCGCACGGCGCGGTGAGGCCTTCGAGGTCTTCTGCAGCCAGTCCCTGCGAAGCTTCCTCACCGACGAGACGGTGGGCGAGCACGAGCGGTCTCAGCGGTCGCAGGCCGTTCTCACCGGCCTGAAACGGACACTGGAGATGGCACGGCCCCTGGTGGAGATCAGCACCGAGACCTACCGCTCTCTTCACAACGGTGACACGCCTGCGCTGGCATACACCTTCTCGCCCATCCCCCTGCGCAATCAGAGCGTCGCCCAGGACTTCCTCGACTACCTCGACCAGGAGTCGACCATCGATCGTGAGCTGGTGCACGACCGAGTCGACAAGGCCCTGGGGGACGAGGACGTCGCCCGCATTGACGTCTTCGGCTCCTACCCCCGCACCCTGCCCGTGGCCTACTCCGGCCTGCTGCGCTCCGTGCGCGAGTCCTGGGACCGGGCCCACGGCTCGGCGGGAGCCCGGGACGCGTTCTGGCGGTTCCGGCGAGCACGTCCCCTCAGCGGTGGACTGCCCTTCGGTGACGCGGAACGCCTCACCATGGTGCGTGGCTGGTGGACGGCCACCCTGGCCGGCGGGATCGAACGAGCGCCGTGGGGCGGCCACTCCGACACCCAGCCGGTACGTGTCTGGGACACCGAGGAGCAGGAGTGGGTGGCCTTCCCCGCTCCCATGCTCACTCCGCCGTCACGAATGATCACCGCCAACGCCTGGCTGCCCGCGGTGCTGGAATCATCCCTTCTGGCGTATCTGCGCGTGGGCGAGGACGGTCTACAGGCCTTCAGGCCCTGGCGGGTGCTGCGCCGATGGGCTGATGCCTCCGTCAACGAGCCGCAGATCGCCTTCGGGGTGTCGACTCCGGTCGACGAGACCGTATCAACGCTCCTGGGCCGGGGACAGGTCGACGGTCTCACTCCGGCCGCCGGAATCGATCAGCTCACGGATCCTGAGCTTCGACGCGAAAAGCTCTTGAGCTACTGCGACGTGATCCTCGGTGACCTGGAGCAGAACTACCTGCCTGGCCCTGGAAAGGCCGATGAACCCGGGCACTTCACCAACTACCGCAGACGTTCCCTGGTGGAGACGACACCTTTGACCATCGATCTTGCCCAGGACATGCACGACGAGCTCAGTCACGTTCGTAGCGTTGTCGCCTCAGCTCCGCCCGCCTCGGATCTGGGCGCCTCGCCGACATCATTCGGATCCGGAATCGAGTACTGACATGGAATCATCAGGGCCTGCCGAGTCCCGGTCTGTATCGGTCTTCGTTGCTCCGCCGAGCCAACGGCCTGTTCTGTCCGCGCTTGTCGACCTGTCCGCCGCTGGGCTGCTCGCTCCCTTCGCCTGGATCGAGAGCGACGGCGAGCCGGACAAGGCAGCGGACCGCTACGACCCCGTCGCCGTGTGGGTCGATCACGGGCAGGTGACAGTGAGCACCTTCTCCCGGATCGTCAACCGCCATGACCTGGAAACGGTCCGGCTGCTCGTCGTCGTTCCTGTGGGGCATCCCGCTCAGGACGCCCTGCCCGCCAGCGCGGAGCAGTTCTATCAGCTCCTTGGGGTGCCGCAGCACGCGCGCCGGGAGAGCCTGCGCGTTATCGTTCCCTACTCCGCGCAGCCGCTGGCCGCCGAGCTGGGGCGCATCGGTTGGCGCAAGATCATGCTCTCCCCGGAGTCCACATCCGATCCGGCCTACAGCGCCATCCCGTGGTGGACCAGGCCGGAGACGGTACCGGGATCAGCCGCGGTCGGTCTGGCGGTGCAGGCCGGTCTGTGCGGGGCCGTCAATGCGGCGCCGCATGACGGACAGCGTGAAGACGTCTCCTACGACATCAACGTCGTGCGCAGCTTCGTCCGTATCGTTGACGCCCACAGCGTGGAGGACCAGCTGCGCCGTCAGGTCACTGAGGTCGGAGAGAGCTTCCCGCAACCCACCCGCGCCGATACCGGTGTCCGGGTCCCGGCGTATGCGGATCCTGAGGCCAGGGTCGCCGCCGTGGCACAGGCCTGGCAGGAGCGCCACATCCACTCGTTGAGACGTCCTCAGGTGCCGATGCCCGAACGCGCCGGTGCGCGCCGCATGGGGGCCCTCGAGGCGCTCAAGCTCTTCTTCTCCTTCCTGGTCAAGGCGCTCATCGGAGCTCCCGGTGAATGGCTCCGCAGCCGTGTTCGGGCCGCCAAGGCCTCCATCGCCTCTGGAGTGGCGTCGGCGGTCTTCGGTGAAGGATCCGCGGTACAGGTCGTCGTCGGAGGCGTGGACTCCAACGGGCGGACCGTCGGCTGGAACGAGCTGACCGATGCCGCCAAGCGTGCCAGCGACACGTTGCCCGCGGACTTCCCACGGTCGGGTCAACCCGTCCAACGGGATTTCGGGGCCTTGTGGCAGGACCTGGTCTCAGGAACGATCGCCCTGCTGGACGGCTCGGCCCACTCGTCGCTGGGCATCCAGGCCTACGAGGGGTACCTGCCGCGACGTGATGCCATCGCCGCACCTCCCGGCCCGAGGAGTCGCATCGAGATCACCGAGCCACTGGGCGACCTGCCGGCCGGCACCGTGCTCCACTCCTGGGACCAGCTCGAGATCGACCGCGTCCGCACCTATCTGCAGCAGCTCTCCCAGTCCCAGCACTCCCAGGGCCCAGAGGCGGCACGCCAGCTGGCGGAGATAGACCGGTGGCGAGCCGACAACAGCCGTCGCCTTCTGCCGCGCCTGGGCGCCGTTCTCTCCAACTGCTTCACCTCCACCAGGAACGACGTCGCCGCGCTGTCCCACGAGCTCCAGTCGCTTCTCGGGCAGGAGCCCGGCGGGGAGCTGGAGCAGCGCCAGCGCAGGCTGGCCAGGATCCTGCGTCTGTTCCTGCTGGTCCTCGTGATCGTCCTGGCGGTCCTGGTGGTGAGTAAGACCATGGGCCGCATTGGCTGGCTGTACTTCGCGCTCCTTGCGGTCGTGACAGTCATCGGGTGGCTGGCCGTCTCGATATCAACCTTCGTCTCGCAGCAGCGTGAGGTCTTCCGCATCCTGTTCAGGATCGAGGAACGAGACCAACGCATCCCGCTGCTCACCGCGAACCTTCGGCTGGCGGTAGAGGACCTCGCCGCCCAGGGGGCCGCCTACTCACAGTTCAGGCGCTGGGCGACAATCGTCTCGGCCTTCTTGGAGGACCCGCTCGGGGCCCGTGACACAGGACCCGACCGGAGCTCGCAGAAGGTTGTGCTCCCTGATGCCATCCAGCGGGTCGAGGCAGAAGCCTCGCCTGAGCACCTCGCCGACGCCGCTGCCTCCTTGCGCACGAACGTCTTCACCGTGGGCTGGCTCACCCAGGCCTGGGAGACGATGCGTGCCGGTATTGGCGCGGACCTGGACCCTGAGCAGCGCAACCGTCTTGCGACCCGGCAGCTGGTGCTGACGGCGGAGTCCGGTGAGGCGGGAAGCGCCTTGAGCAACTGGGCGCAGGGTCTGCAGACCAAGGGGGTGCGCTCGGCCCAGGCGAGTCAGATCTGGCAGAAGTGTCTGGCGATCCTCTCGGGGGATCAGGGCCCCGACCCCCGGCTCACGGTGATGACGCCCTCGGGGGAGCGGCGTCAGGTCTCCGCCTACTGCCATGATCTGACGACCGGGGGCTCACGATCAGTGGTGCTCGATGTTCTCGGGCCGGTGGCCCGTTCGGGCCCGCAGTCCCTGACAGTGCCCGACCAGTCCTGGCTCAGCCAGTGGAACGACGGGTTGTCTCCCACGATGGTGCTGGTCGAAACCACGAACCCGATTGCGCCGGCTGACTTCATCTACCCGGATCACGACCAGAGCCCGAGCGGCCCGCTCGCCGGGATGGACTACTTCAACGTCGGACGGGACCAGATGGCGCCTCCTGGCAGCGCCGGTTCCTCCTCCAACGGGGCTCCGGGCGATACGCCCGCAGGGCCGGAACCCTTGTCCGGTCCTCTCGAGTACTAGCGGGCAACGGGCCGCACCTGAGCACATCAACTGTGGCAGCGTCACTGAGCCCGTTGTCTCCCCTCACATACCGACCCTGAGGACACTCAAATATGGCTATCAGTTTTCGTGAATTCACGCATGCAATGACGCAATGGATGAACGAGGCACCTGAAGAGGTCAAGCAGCACCTCCGTGCCTCGTCATGGAAGTCCCTCATGCTCACCGGAAAGGATGTTGACGGCGGAACGGTCTTCTCCCCTCAGGAAATCGTTGACCGTGTGCTGGACGGGAACAATGAGCTGACCATGACCGTGGCCCTGCCGGTTGCGCTCATGCTCAACAAGAGGTTCGGTCCCAAGGAGGGGGTCAGCGTCCAGCCGGGGGAGCAGGGAGCCGACGCCGGCGAGACTCCGTCCGGGAACGCCCCCTCGCCCGATGTTCCCGTCGCGCAGGAGGACACCCACGAGGAGCCGACGCCGGAGCCGGACCAGGCGCCGCAGGCCCCTTCCGATGAGGAGACGATCGAGTGGATCTTTCCCGCCTACGACTATTCGCGTGAGGATCTTGACCGACCTGAGGAGGGAGGGCGAGTCTCGGTCACCGTCAGTGACGTCGGAGGCAGCCTGCGCTACACCTGGCCCGATGCGAAACAGTCCGAGGTCTATCGGGTGGTCATCTCAGACCTGGAGGACCCCTACAGCCCGGATGACTTCGACGAGGTGGCCGTCACTGAGGGGCTGAATGCACTGGACTCGGCCCCATGGACAACGGCCGTGCGCTTCGTCACCGTATGGGGCTACGAGCGCCTCGGCGATGACGAGAAGTATCTGGGGCAGTGCCGGCGAGTCGCCAGTCGCGTCGTCGTTCACCCCGTGGCGCAGTGGTCCCTGAGCTTCAACTCCGAGTCCCGGTGCGTTGACGCCTCCTGGGAACCTCCGGTGGCTCCCCCCGGGGCCACGGTGAAGGTGCGCACCGCCCGCCTTCCTCTGGAGCAATCGGTCGGGCGCTATCTGCGCGGGAGTGCCTGGCTCAGCTGCGAGATCCCGAACAATGGAGCAGGATTTCAGGACTCTGAGAATCTCGTGGGGGGAAAGCAGTACAACTACGTTGCCGCCGTCGAGGCCCAGATCTCCGGGGAGACCTACACCTCCACGCCGATGCGCCAGCAGATCACTCCCGAGGTGGAACGCGAGAAGATCGTCGACCTGGGCATTGCTGACGACGAAGGGAGTGACCCGGCACGCGGGTCGGCTCTGCGACTGACGTGGACCCAGCTGTCTCAGTCCTCCGTGACGGTCTACCGCACCCAGAGGCCTGTGGACCCGGCGGCATCCGATCGAGCCACCGTTCCCGAGGAAGCACTGGCGAACGCGGGCCTTCCCCAGGACGCGGCCATCACTGCGGCCGCAGGCATCGAGCAGCTCGACACCTCGGCCCGGCAGCTGCGCACGATCTCTGCGGTTCCATGGCCGGACGGGCATGAGTGGGACACCATCTACTTCACCCCGGTGACCTTCCACGGTGATGGGGAGGTGACGATCGGCACGACCGTCCAGCGCAAACGTGCCACCAGCATCGAGAACGTCACGCTGACTCGCCGTCTGAACTGGGATCTGGTGACATTCACCTGGCCGGGCGATGCGACTCTTGTCGAACTGCGCATGACGGCTCTGGACGCTCCGTTCGATGCCTCGGCAGCGCCTTTCATGTCCGTGACCCATGAGGACTACCAGGCTGATGGCGGCTGCGTCATCAAGAACGGCCTGCCCGCTCCCGGCGGGCGCCTCCACCTCAATGCGATCACCTACATGTCCGGCACCCAGATCTCCTCACCGCCCGTGAGCATTGAGGTTCCCTCCTTGTGGACCTACCAGTACTCTCTCAAGTGGCCGGGCGACGTGAAGGTCATGGGCGGTTTCATGCGTCAAGCGGTGGCGCGTTTCGGGCACACCGTCGTGGAGATCACCGTTGAGGCCCTCAGGGGGGTCCCAGATCAGTCGGGAGCCATCGGACTGGCCCTGCTTCATAACCCCTCGCACCTTCCTCTCCACGCCGCTGACGGGCAGCGAGTCAACTTGTTCCTGGAGCGCCCCACCAAGGACAACCACCCGCAGGCTGAAACGTCCGTCCAGGTGCCGCCTAACGGCCAGCCGCTGTCACTATGGTTCGATCACTCGAAATTCCCTGCCGGATACTTCAGGCTGGTTATCGACTCCTATCCACTGAGCGCCATTGACGAGAAGGCTCGGCATCTGGCGCTCGAGCACTTCGGTCTGGTCGATCCTTCCCTGTCTGCTCTCATCAAGAGGGGGTGACCCTGGTGGGAGACGACTCTGATCCGAATGTCGGGTTGATGTCGGGATGCGAGCAGCTTCTCTACACCAATGTCGACCATGTCGTTGACGGGGTAGAACGCTCGGGGTGGCAGACGATGACGCAGACTGCCGGCCTGAGTGACGGTGATGCAAGCACGCTCTACGCGCTGATCGACCCCACCCTCAATCCCGTCACGCCCCTGTCCGGATTCCCCACGGAACAGGAGGTGGCGGCAGCTGATCGACGCCTGGCACAGTTCTGGACGGACGAGGGCCTGGTACTCGTCCACACCGCTCCGGCGGGGAACGACACAACGGGACGGCCCAACACCATGACCCATGTGGTGCTTGCCAAGCACCACGAACCAGCGCCCGACCTACGAACCATTGACCTGTGGCGATCACCCGGCTGGGTGACTCCCTTCGGGCCCGAGCAGGTGAGGCAGGCGGAGCTTCCCGACCCGGCGTCGCTGCGACCCGGCGCCAGCGTCGACGACGACACGGTAGCCGAGTTCCTGGCCGACGGCTCGCGGAGCCCGGCCCTGGTTGCCATGGCCGACGCTCTCGAGCCGGGGCTGCTCCAGACGATCCGCGCCCAATGGGATGGCGTGCCATCTGACCAGGCACGCAGGAGGAACACTGTGGTCCTCGCAGTGTCCTCGACCGATGAAGCCGCCCTGTGGATCGGGGCGCTGCTGCGCACCTGCGCCCCGGCCACCGGACGGTACCTGAGCTACTCCGTCCTCCAAAGGATCCTGACGCCCTCGGACGTCGAGATGCTCCTACAATCTCGTATCGACGTGGCCTGCGTTCCGAGACAGGACCTGACGAACATGGGGGAGTCTCGACCGGGCCTGGTCGTCATCGACCCCAACGAGAGCGGCGCTGTCGAGCCGGCGCCGACGACGTCGTGGGGACGCCTGGTGGCGTTGATGAGTCAGGACCTGGGAGCGTGGGTCGCCGCCTACGAAGGAATGAAGGACGTCCTCAGCCTCCTGCCCGATCATTCCGATCTCAGCCCGGGGTGGCCGCTGGCCGCGGCCGAGGCCTGCGATCCTGGGCTCCTCGAGCCTCAGCAGGAGGAGACGCCGAGTTCTTCACAGGACGAGGAGGCGCGCGCACAGGATGAGGCGGAGCTCATCGAGGTGGAGCTCGTGTCGTGCTACCCGAGGTCGATGGTCGGTAATGACTACCTCGCAGCTGTGGTGACTGATCGCGTACTCGGCTCAGCGACGCAGAACCCCGCCGCCTGGTATGCGCGCCTGTCTCGGATTCCCCGGTGGGCACCAGTGAGTGGACTCGTCAGTGGGCTCTGCGAACGCTACCTCGATGCCGCGTGCCGCGAGGTCCGGTGGATGACCGACCTCGAACGCCCCGTCTCCGAGCAGGCCAACCGTTGCCTGCGTCAGTGGAGCGGGATGCCGGAGCATCGGTCCACGGTCGATGCAGCACTCGCGCAGGCCAAAGAGCGTGTCGAGGCCGAGCAGCCGGGCACTGCGGGGGGCCTGCGCGTCTTGGACCGTATGCTCCGAGAGCACGTCAGCGTCTCGACCCGGACATGCGATGTCCTCCTGCAGGGATGTGCCGACATGATGCAGCCGGCCGCCTACGGTTCTCGTGAGCAGCGTGAGATTCTTGCTGTGCCTGCGACATCGCTCAGCCGTAGCCTGCTGGCCGACCGGGTGAGCTGGCAGCTCGATAGCGAGGAGCACTCTGGGCGACTAAGGGTCCTGCCCAGTCTCAGTCGTGAGGTCCTGGACTGGTTGAGTCAGGACAACGAGCCCGGGAATCGAGTACAGATCGAAGCACAGGTCGCTTTGACGCAGCTCGCCGCTGGTGGGAAGGACGCCGGCAGGGCATGCCGCGCGCTGGGGCGCTTGGGGGGACTCTTCAGTCTTCAACCCACGGTGGTCGAGGTGCTGTCGCAGCAGGCGACGCCCGATATGTTGCAGTACCTCCCTCATGGCTGTCAGAACTTCCACGAGATCTTCTCCGAGGTCTTGGCCAGGAGGTATGACTCGGAGAATGCGGATAAGGTGGCCCGGACTCATCTCGAAAGTTACGGATTCACTGATCGCTCCCTGACTATCGGCATAAATCACCGTTTCTCCCCATCTGCTGCCATGAGCCTGGTCGTGCTCAGTCGAGGGATGCCTCTGATGAGCCGTCGTAGCGACGTTGAGGCTCTGCACTATGCTGGCAACGTGCTGAGCGCCTTCTGTGCACTGGCGGCTCACCATCACGACCTCGGCCGCGAACCGGTGCGTCAGGCAATGGTCAAGGCCCTGGCGGTGCTGCTGGCCGGAGTCTGGAGCGGCAAGCGCATTCTTCTTGAGGGCGTCGTCTGGAAAGGGGACGGCCCCGAGGTTCGGTCGGTGAATCAGAATCTGGAGCAGGTGATGGCGGAGCTTCCCGATATTCTCCAACGGCACCCGGAGTACCTGATCTCCGATGATGACAACGGGCCGGGTGTGCTGATGCAGCCCTTGGTCCGGAACCTCTATTTCAGCAGCGGCGTTCGCATGTCAGAAAGCATGGTGGCTCAAGCTGATGAGCAGGTGAGTCAGCTGAGGCAGTCTGAAATGGAGTCCTCCGCCCTGTTCTCAGGTAAGCATGATGCAGCTTTAGCGACAGCTCGTGCTGTCATCGCTCGCGGCGGGGCTGGGGCGGTCGAGCTGTGGCGACCGATTCTTTATGACCTGTTTGATCATGATGCCGGGGCCCGCCGCTGGGTCGATAAGACCCTGCTGTCTGCTGCGAGTCGTGGTTCCGGAAGCCGTCGGAGGATACTGAGATGACACTGAGACTGCTGTGGGAAAGGAAAGCCAATGCCTGACATCCTCGCGAGTGGGCAGTGGAGGGAGTTCTCGGTGAGCAACCGGGGTGCTCTGGAGATCGGCCTGGTCGCTCCCGTGCCCGCCACCCTGGAGGTTGTGGGGACCTCGAGCGCTCCGAAGTATCTCGGGGCTTCGCGCGATGCCGTCGCGTTTCCCGGAAGAGCGGTGTCGGCTGAGCGGCCCGTCATCGTTCGTGCCAACGTGTCATCCCAGGAGGCCTTCCCCGGCGACTGCGTCGTCGACCTGTCCTTCGACGCCGCCGGGGGAGAGCACGCCTACCTCATCAGGGCAATCCCGGTGGCGGGCCAGGCCAGCGCCCCACTCCTCCAGCTCACGCTGGAGGATGACGCGATTCGTGTCCGTCCAGGTGAGGGAGGCGTGGCGACGCTCGGGCTGGGGGGCTGGTGCGCCAAGCGCCGGCAGGAGTCCGGGGCGTCCTTGATGCCAACGGTCACAGAGGTCATCCTCGACGCCTCCGCATCCATGGTGCAGCACCGGCCCCGCGTGGAGTCGTTCCTGGACTTTGTGGCCGACTTGTACGCAACCCTGGGCATCGCGGCACCTCACGTGCGTTCCCTCAGCGTCGGTGGCTCAGTCGATGCGTCTTCAAGGGGGATGGGCGGGATCGGCTCAGTGCAGGTGGACCCCGATGCCCGGGGCAGGCGCATCGTCGTCACTGACATTCCCTTGGAGACGGGGCGCTGCGAGTGCCTTGTCCTGGGCAGCCCGGAGATCGTTCGTGCGCTGGCCCCCCACAGCGGGGCGCCCTACTTCGTGCCCGATGGTGATGCGTGGAACGAGCTTCTGCGGGAGGATGCGGCTTTCACCTCGCAGACTCTCGCCACCATGGACCCCCTTCTGGACTGGCTCGCTCAGCCCGCTTCATCTAATGTGTCGATTGGAACGTCATCATGAGTTCTGCGTGCCCCTACTGTTTCACTCCGATCTCTCCGTCCGAGATATTCCTGAGGTGCACCGGTGGGTGTGCCGAGGTCCCGGACCCCCAGGCCTCCGCTTACGCCGGCTATGAGACGAAGCGCACTCCTTTCTATCGAGAGACTCTGAGGCAGGACGTCAAGGTTCTTCCGAGCGCGGTGAAGTGTCGGCGTTGCCAGTCGATGTGCGTGCAGGAAATCTGCAGGATCTGCCATCGAGACCTTCCGCAGGGCTGGCGCGATGCCAACGTGTTCACCATGGCCATCACGGGAGCGCGGGGGGCGGGTAAGTCCGTCTATATCGCCGTCATGGTCAACGTGCTGCGTCGGTATGCGCAGGAGAGGGCGTGCACGGTGCAGCCGTACACGCGCCGCACCCAGGACGCCTATAACTCCGTGTACTATCGGCCGCTGTTCAAGGAGAATGTGGCCATGGAGGGCACCCACCCGTTGGGTGTGGGGGTCTTCCTAGAGAGCGATCCTCTGATCTGGGAGGTCTCGGGGGCTCGGTCGGGGCGCCTGTACATCGTGATGCGGGATGTTCCGGGCGAGGATATGGAGAACCTCACTGGTCGGCCGCCCGCGTTCAGCTTCCACGATCGAGCCGACCTGGTCATCTTCCTCTTCGACCCGATCCTGCTGGACTCGGTGCGTCAGGTGCTCTCCGGCATCATTCCGGACGTCGATAAGGGAAGACTGGGCGCGCGATCCGGGGAGGTGCTGCCGGCGATCATGGGGCTCATGGAGTCCGGTCGGGCGCTCCTGGCCCTGACGGTCTCCAAGTTCGACTCCCTTCACCAGCTGCCCCAGGCGATGAGCCCGATGGCGCCGGCGCTGGCCAATCCGGCGGCACACGTCAACCGGGATGACACCATGATCCTGGCTGGTATGCAGGAGCCTGACGCCGGTAGGCTGCTCATGGAGGACCTCGACTTCCTGGATGCTGAGGTGAGGTCGCTCTTCCAGCTGATCGGAGAGAAGTCGGTGACGCTCCTGGCTGAGCAGGCCAAGACGAACCGGCAGATCCATGACTATCGGCACTTCGCTGTGTCTGCGGTCGGTGAGTCTCCGAGGCACAACGAGCAGCTCACCGAACGGGGTATCTCTCCGTTCAGGGTTCTCGATCCGGTGCTGTGGGGCATGCACGTCAGGGGCCTGACATTGTGACGCACTCGGCAAGGCCGCCGGCTCCTCGTGTCCGGGGCGCCGGTGGCGTAGCCTCGGGGTCGTAGAGACCCCATCGGTACCCTCTGGCAAGGAGCCTCATCGTGTCCCGTCCTCTCTCCCGTGGGCCGCAGTTCGACGACGACGCAGAGGCGGATGCGGCCGTCGACCGTACCGGCCGCATCGATCACATTGATCGCGGACGGCCCACCGAGCGGATCGACCTCGACCAGCTGGAGGCGCTGCCGGAGGCCACGGAGGCCATCGCCATGCCGCCGGGAGGGGAAGGATGGGGGTACCTGCCGCCCTCGACGTCGACCCCGCAGCTGGCCGCCTCCCCGGACCAGCGCGGCCAGTACACGCAGGTCCTTCAGCCCATGCCCGCGGCGCCGCAGACGATGGCCATGGGAACGCCGCCGGTCTACCCGGCTGAGCCGGTCTACGCCGACCCCGAACCCGCGAGGCGCATGGTCTCCCAGATGCCGGTGCAGGAGACCTGGGGCGAGCCCGAGCCGGAGCCCCCGGTGGTGCTTCCGCGCCCGCCTGAGCGCCGTCGTACCGCCGCCCTGCCGGTGGGGACGATCATGGTGCTCGTGGCCTGCGGGGCCCTGGGGTGGGGGACCTACACGCTGCTGAGCACGCTGCACGTCTTCGAGATCCTCTCGACTCAGAGCTGGACGCCGAACTGGGCCGCCATCGGTGCCGTCGGCGGTGGCGCGGTGCTCGCCTTCGTCGCATTCCTCGTGTCCTGCTCGGCCCTGGCCAGGGCCAAGCCGAAGGGTCCTGCCGCCCTGCTGGTCCTGGCGGCACTGTTCCTGCCCCTGGTGGCCACAGGAGCGGGTATCTACTACGGGGCGGGCGTGCTCAAGACGCACACTCTGGCCGAGGCGGAGAGCTTCTCCGGTCAGCTCAAGATCGGCAATGTCGACCAGGCGCTCAAGGCGCTGCAGTCCGGGGTCTCCTTCCCGGGACGGGACGACCTCATCAGCATCCTCAACACGGTCAAGGACAAGGCCGCCGAGCAGGGTGTGGCCCCGTCGGACACGGACTCGCAGGGGACCGACCAGTCCGGGGACCAGCAGGACGGCTCCCAGGACGGTGGCGGTCAGGAAGGCGGCGACGGCCAGCAGGGTGAGGGAGACTCGGCCGGAGGCCAGGGCTAGGGCTCAGGTGCGGTAGGACGTTGGGCGTACCGAGGACGGGCATGACCGTGCTCATTCGCGGACGGTGCGGATCGCATATCAAGATCGGGTCACGAAACTGGTGCACGGCCGGTTTCTATGAGGTAAAACTGCCGTGTTTGATTCCCTATCGAAGGCAGACCTGTGTCCAACAGCAGTTTTCCTCCCGACCCTTCGTATGGCACTGGTGAGGCTCCAGTCCCTGCGCCCCCGACGACGTCGGGGCCGGAGACCGGCAGCTTCCCTGCTGTGCCCGTGCCGCCTCCGCCGAGTGCCCCCGTGCCCGAGGCGTACAGCGCGACCGAGGTCCCTGTGCCCCCGGTCGCCGCAGGCACCGCTCCTGCAGCGCCGGTGCCACAGGCTCAAGGCGGATTCGTGCAGCCCGGGCAGGCCGCTCAGCCTTCGCCCCTGGCGCAGACCTTCACCGCCTGGTTCCGCGGCCCGGGCCTGACCTCCACGGCCCTGAGCCTGGCGATCGTGCTCGGATCTGCAGCCATCAGCGCGATTCTCACGCTGGTGGCCATGTCGACCATGGACTCGACGAAGATGTTCCCGACGACTTTCTCCACGCTGCCGCTGCTCATGGGCTGGAGCCTGGGCGGGCAGTTCGTCATGTCAGGGTCGAACTCTTACGAGACCGTCACCCTGACCTTCACGCTGCTGCCCATGGGGGCGCTGACCGCCGCCGGCATCGGGGTCTTCTGGCTGGCGCGCCGCCGAGCCGCGGTTGACGGGTCGGCAGCCCCGCTGGTCCCGACCCTGGCGCGGGCCGGAGCCGAGGCTCTGGCTGTGGCCCTGGTGGCCTGCTTGGTGACGGCACCGTTCTCCATGACCGCCACGATGATGGGGCTGAAGGTCATGACGGTCTCCTCCTCCGCGCTGATGACGATCCTGTTGGTGACTGTGGTGGTCTTCGTCGCGCTGGTGGTGGCTCGCAGCGGCGGGTCGCTGCTCGAGCGCCTGCCGAGCCCGGTGGTGCAGATCAGCCGTGAGCTGGGCGCCTTGAGCACCGCACTGGGCGTGGTCCTGGGGATCTTCATCATCGTCGCCTACATCGCTGCGGTACTGATCCAGGGGTCGGGTTTCGCCTCGATTCTTCTGTTGCCGGTGCTCCTGCCGAACCTGGTGCTGCTTGCTCTGGGCATGGGATCCCTGGGAGGTATCACCCTGGACAAGAGTGAGGCCGCAGCGGCCCTGGCCTACTTCCTGCCGTCCTTGGGCGGTAAGGACGGCGGCGACGCCTACGCCTGGACCTGGTTCGGCAGCTGGTCGATCCTGCTGTTCGCGGCCATGATCGTGGCCATCGTGGCGGCGGCGCTGCGCGTGGGTGTCAGGCGTTCCCGCACGGGGCGGACCGAGTGGCAGCGCGTCTGGCAGCTTCCGCTCGTGGCGCTGGCCCTGGGGGCGATCGTCTTCTACGGGCTGCTTCCGTTGCGTTTCTCAGGCGCTGACACCCCGATGCGTTCCTCGGGCGGTGGATCCGGCCACTACATGTCTGTGAGCCTGCAGCCCAACGCCCTGACCTTCCTCCTGGTTGGGGTCGTCGCGGCGATCATCTCGGTGCTGGCGGAGATGCTCCCCCTGTGGGCTTACTCCTCCTTCCCGGCAGTGCTGCAGCTGGCCGGTGGGAAGAAGGCCAGTGCGGCCTGGCGTGCGGGCAACTCCGGCGTGGCTCCGACGTCGTCGGCCCAGCAGTGGGCGTACAGCACCGACCCGGCCACCGGGGCCAGCATCGCCACGGACCCGACCACCGGTGCCGTTTTCTCCATGGACCCGGCGACCGGCCAGTGGGTGGAGACCACGCCGGCCTCACAGGCCCCGGCTCCCGGCTTCGGCGGTGCGGCTGCAGGCGCGCCTGCTTCGGGCCAGCTGCCCGAGCCCGCCCCGATGAGTGCGGCCTCGCGCAAGAAGGTCATTCTGGGACTGTCTGCCTTCGGAGTCGTGGTGGCACTGGTGGTGGCCGGCGTCGTCGCGCTCAACGTCGTCAACGGCATGCGTGGCCCTGACAAGGCGGTCGAGAGCTACCTGACGCTCCTGTCGGAGGGGAAGGCCACTGAGGCCACCAAGATGGTGGACCCCGGTGTCCCCAACGACCAGCGCAAGCTGTTGACCGACGACGCCCTCAAGGCCGCCAAGGCGAGGATCAAGGTCACCAAGATCGAGGAGCCCACCATCACTGGTGACACCGCCACGATCAAGGCTCACCTGTCCCTGGATGGGAAGGCTTTCAAGTACGACTTCACCGCCTCGAAGACGTCGGGCTCTTTCGGGCTGGACAGCTGGAAGGTGGATAAGCCCCTCGTGGTCTCCGCGGACTTCAGCTCCTCCGCGCTTCCGGGGCTGAAGGTCGCAGGGGTTGCCATCGACATGGCCAAGGATAAAGACGGGTTGAGTGGGTATCGCTCGACCCAGGTCGCCTACCCCGGTGTCTACCCGGTGGCGGCGCCGGACTCTGTCAGCAAGTACCTCACTGCCAAGGAGACGTCCTTCACGTTGATTCCTACGGGTGAGGGTGCGAGCGCGGAGGCGGAGTCGGTGGGCACCCAGACGGTGAATGCCACTCCCACTGACGAGCTCAAGACCAAGGCGTTGGCGAAGGTCAAGGAGCAGACGAAGACCTGCGCGACCGTCCCGACGAACTCGGACAAGCCCTGCCCCTTCCAGCTCACCACGGACATGACCTCGTTGTCGGTGGAGAAGGACGCCACGAAGGTGGAGTTCTCCAAGGACATCAGCAATGACCTGTCCTTCACCTCCGACGAGATCAGCATCTCCGGGTCTCCTAAGCCGACGACCTTCGACAAGAACCCCAGCCCCCGCAAGGCGAAGTTCACCTTCTCCGGGAAGGTGGAGCTGCCGGAGGGCGGCGGCGATCCCACCATCACCATCGAGTCCAGCAGCAGCGTCTTCTAGGGCCACTGGCCGGTGCCGGCCGCTGGGTCGGCACCGGCCAGCAGGATGCGTTCGCGGCGCGTCGTCTCAGGCGGTCACCTTCAGGGTGGAGCCGCCCGAGGCGACGCGCCGCACTGCGATGCGCTCGGCGATCTGGTCGCGCAGCTCGGCCACGTGGGAGACGATGCCGACGGTGCGCCCACCGGCGCGCAGGTGGTCGATCTGGGCCATGACCGCCTGGAGGGTGTCGGCGTCCAGGGTGCCGAAGCCCTCGTCGATGAAGAGGGTCTCCAGGCTCACGCCCCCGGACTCGGCCGAGACGACGTCGGCCAGGGCGAGGGCCATTGACAGGGAGACGTAGAAGGTCTCCCCGCCCGAGAGGGTCCGGGGGTCGCGGGTGCGCTCGTCTCCGAGGTGGTCGACGACGGCCAGCCCGAGTCCTTTGCGGCGCCGGCGTTGGCTGGTCTCCTCGGCGACCCGGATGAGCTCGTAGCGCCCGGAGGACATCTGGGACAGGCGCTCGTTGGCGAAGACGAGGACCTCCTCGAAGCGGGCCTGCAGCACCCAGGTGGCCAGGGGTGTGCCGGCCTCGTTCTCCCCGCGGGCGAGGTTCGCCACCCGGATGAGGTCGGCGCTGGAGCCGGCCGCCTCCTCATAGGCGGTGGCCGCCTGCTCGACGCCGTCGACGGCCCGGCGCAGGTGCTCGTGGGACTCGGCGGTGCGTGCCTGAGTGGAGGCGGCCTGCCGGGCGGCGGCGTCCGCCTGGGCGAGCTCGGCGGTGGCGGCCTCGAGGCGGTCCTCCTCCTGGCCGCTCAGGGCGGCGATCTGTGGGTCCTCCAGGCCCAGGCGGACCCGCTCCCGGGCGGTGGCGGCGGCGCGCACGCTGGCCGCCAGGGCCTCGATGGCGCCGCGTTCCATGAGTGCCGCCGTTGCCTGGGCCACACTGGTGAAGCCCTCCTCTGTCAGCGCGGAGGCCAGGTCGGCCAGGGCGCTGCGGGCCTGGGCCAGGGCGGTGCGGGCTGTGTCGACGTCCTGGGAGGCGTCCTCGGCCTCCTTGGCCCGCACGAGGAGGGCGGCGGCGCGGGTGGTGACGCTCGGCCAGGTCCCGCGCGCCTCCAGGCAGCGCTGCTGGTCCTGGGCGAGGGCCTCGCGCTCGGCCTCCAGGCGGCTGCGGGCGGACTCCTGGGCGGAGCGGGCGGCATCGAGTGCGGCGCGCTCCTGCTCGGTGCCGGCATCGAAGGCGTCGAGCCGCTCGACCAGCTCTTCGACGCCGTCGGCTGCGGCCCGTGCCGTGGCCAGGGCGGTGGCGGCCGCCTCCAGCGCCTCCTTGGCGGCGGGGGCATCCATACCGTCACTGGTGCGCTGGGCCTCCTGAAGCCGGGTGGCACAGGCGTCGCGCTCCCGGACGGCGCCGCTGAGCGCCTCGTCGGCCTGCTTCTGGCGTTCCTCGGCCGCCTCGACCTGCTGCCGGGTGGCGCCATCGGTGCCGGCGGAGGCGGGGGAGGGGTGCGTGGTCGAGCCGCACACGGGGCAGGGCTCGCCCTCGGTGAGCTCACCGGCGAGCGCCCCGGCGGTCCCGGAGATCCAGGCCAGACGGGTGGCACGAACCTGTTCGGTCGCCTCCCGCGCGAGCGCCGCTGCCTGAGCGCAGGCATCGTCCCGCTGGGCGAGCTGGGCGCTGAGCTGCCCGACGGCCAGGGCCGCCCGGTGGCGCTCCTCGGCCCGGGCCCGGCGGTCCTGAAGGCCGTCGAGGCGCTCGTGGGCCGCGCGTGCCGCCTCCAGCGTCTCCACCAGGGCGGTGCGCTGCGCGGGGCGCTCGGCGAGCTTCTCCGCGCGCTGCTCCAGCTGGCCGGCGGCCCGCTGCAGCTCCGCCTCCCGCTGCTGTAAGGCGCTCTCGCGCTCAGGGAGGCCGGCCTCCAGGTCCACGAGGGTCTCGAGCTGCCCGTGCTCGCGACGGCAGTGGTGCGCCAGGTCGTCAAGGCCGCGGGGGCTCAGGGCCTCAGCGCGGTCCGACTCCGATTCGCCGGCCGCTATAGGGGGCTCTGCCGCGTCCGAGTTCTGTGGGGCCGTGTCCACTTCGGCATCGCCGGCCCTCGCCTCGCTGGGTTCATCCTCAAGGGCGGCGAGCTGGCGCTGCGCCTCACGGACCAGGGGCTCGACGAGGGCGGCGGGCGTCACCGCGGCACCATGACTGTGGGTGTTGCTGCCGGTGGCCTCCTCTGCGCTGCCGGCACTGGTGACTCCGGCCTGTTCGGCCAGGTGGGCCAGGCCGCTCTGGTCGGCACGGGAGGCAAGTGCAGCGACGGCCTGCTGGGCGCGGCGGTGGGCGGCCTGCTCGGCGACCAGGTAGGGCCGCACCCGGGAGGCTCGTTCGGCGGCCTGGAGACGCCGGGCGTCGTCGGCCTCCTGCTCGGCGCGCTCGGCCAGCCGCTCCTTCTCCTCGATCAGTGCCCGGCGTCGCTCGAGGAGGTCGTGGAGGCTCTGGGCCTCCTCACGAGCCGACTGCGCCCGAGTGAGGGCCGTCCCTGCCGCCTCAGAGCGAGCGTCGGCCGATGCGACCCGGTTGTGGGAGGCCTCCAGAACCTCAGCCCCGATGCGGCGAAGAGCCACCAGGTCCGGGGCGGCTCCGGCCATCGCCGCCTCCAAGGCTTGGGCTGGTGCCGGGGCGGGGGCGTCGTCGGCCTCCTGAGGCTCCGTACGGCCGGCGTCATCCATGGGCAGCAGCAGCGCCTCCTGGGTCCCTCCGGATGGGAGCTCCTGAGACGAGTTATCCGGTGACGAGTCCTCCGAGTGAACTGCCTGATCGACGTCGGCCTCCTCGCCGGCATCTGTGGTTCTAGTGGGGGAGGGGGCCTCGGTGAGGAGGGGGTGCCGTCCCAGGGAGGCGACCTGCCCTCGCAGGTCGGCCGCGGCCTGCTCGACCCGCCGGGCCCCGTCCCGGGAGGCCTGGATGAGGGCGTCCTGGATGGCGTCGTAGATGCCGGTGCCGAAGACGTCCTTGAGGAGGTGCTGTCGCTCGGAGGAGTCGGCGCGCAGGAACCGGGCGAACTTGCCCTGCGGCAGGACGACCGTCTGCGTGAACTGCTCCCGGCTTAAGCCCACGGCGCGCGCGATCTCCGCGTCGGCGTCACCCACGCGGGTGACGGGCTCATCGAGCGGCTCCCCGCCGACCTCGGCCAGGTGCCAGAGCTTGACGGTGCCGTTCTGGGTGGTGGTTCCCTGGCCGCGCCGCTTGGCCCGCTCGTAGGTGGGGGTGCGGCGCACCCGGTAGACGCCGGCGCCGGTGGAGAAGACGAGCTCGATGACGCTCTCGGTGTGCGGGCCCACGAGGGTGGAGCGGATGCGCTCCTTGGAGGAGTCGGCCGAGTCGGCCACGTCCCCGTAGAGGGCGAAGACGATCGCGTCGATGATGGTGGTCTTTCCCGAGCCGGTGGGGCCGGTGAGCAGGAATCGGCCCGAGGCACCCACCGCGTCGAAGTCGATGTGCTCCCGCCCTGCGTAGGGGCCGATGCCGGTCATGGTCAGGGAGTGGATCCTCATCGCTCGCTCCTCGCGCTCGCCAGGGCGGACTCATAGGCGCTGCGCAGGACGCCGCGCTCGGAGGGCTTGGGGGCGCGCCCGCAGACGTCGTCGAAGAAGTCCTCGGTAATGCGCAGCGGGTCGGCCGCGGCGGTGACGGCGATGCGCTCGCGGGCGGTGCGCGTGGGGGCCTCGTGCTGGAAGGCCAGGAGGCTGGGGAATCTCTCCTTGAGGGTGGCCAGGGCGCCGGGTGGCCGCTCGCCCTGGAGGATGACGCGCACCCAGGCGCCGGTGGCGTCGTCGAAGGCGGGGGAGAGGAGTTCGGGCATGGTGCCGGTCAGGGTGCGCACCTGGTGCAGGACCGGGGTGGGGATGCGCTCCAGACCGGTGACGCCGTCGGCGCTGAGATCCAGCAGGACGGAGGACTTGGTGGCGGAGTTGCGGGCGCCTTCGGCCTCGTCGAAGGAGAAGGGCAGGGGCGAGCCGGAGTAGACCAGGCGCGGGCCGGCGGGCCGGGTGAGCTCCTGGGGCCGGTGGAGGTGGCCGAGGGCCACGTAGTCGAGGCCGCCGCTGCGCTCGGCCAGGGGCGAGCCGCCCAGGGTGTTGAAGACGCCGGAGGGCACGGAGTCGATGCCGCCGACGCGGATGTCTCGCTCGGACTCGCAGGCCTCGCCGCCGACGACGAAGGCGTGGGCCATGAGCAGGCTCGGCAGGCGCCGGCTGCGGGCCGAGCGTAGGCGGTCCAGGTCTGCGGCCACGAGGCGCAGGGCGGCGGAGACGACGGCCTCGTGGGAACGGGGCAGGCGCGGGCGCTCCGGCGGGTTGGGCTGAGTGGTGGTGCCCTCACCCTCGGCCTGGTCTTCCCCTGCTGTGTGCTTCGTGGAGGTCTCTTCGCCGAGGCGTTCGGCGAGGAGGGGCGGGAGTATTTCGCGGGCGGCGTCGGGGTCGAGGTAGGGCAGGGCGTGGACGATGGCGGCCTCGTTGCCGTCGGCGTCGGGAAGGATGATGCCGCGGTCGAGGCCGGCGGTGCGGGCCCGGATGATGAGGCCCTCGCGCATGAGGTCGGCGGCGAAGCCGAGGCGGCGGGCGGAGTCGTGGTTGCCGGGGGTCAGGACCACCCGGGTGCGCTCGGTCAGGCGGCGCAGCGTCTCGTCCAGGAGGGCGACGGCGTCATTGGGCGGGATGACCCGGTCATAGACGTCCCCGGCGACGAGGACGGCATCGACTGACTCGGCGGCGACGAGCTCGACGAGGTGGTCGGCGAAGGCGGCGTGCGCGTCATCGAGCACGCGCCCGTGGAAGGTGCGCCCCAGGTGCCAGTCGGAAGTATGGAGGATCCGCATGCCGACACTGTCTCACAGCCCACCGACATCAATAACGGCGGCCTGTGGCGGTCAGTCGCCGGCCTCCTGAGCTGGGTCCTCCTCGGTGCCGTCCTGCTCGTCCTCTGAGCCCGACGGCGTCTCGAAGAGTTTATCCGCATCCTCGAATCTGCCGGCGGCACGATAAGCCTTGGCGAGGTTGTTGCGTGAGGTCAGGGTGTTGGGGTGGTGGGGTCCCAGGATGTGGGTGAGGTCGATGAGGTTCTGCTCGTGCAGGGCGATGGCCTCATCGAGCCTGCCGGCATCCCGGTAGGCACTGGCGAGGTTGTTGCGTGAGGTCAGGGTGTTGGGGTGGTGGGGTCCCAGGATGTGGGTGAGGTCGATGAGGTTCTGCTCGTGCAGGGCGATGGCCTCATCGAGCCTGCCGGCATCCCGGTAGGCACTGGCGAGGTTGTTGCGTGAGGTCAGGGTGTCGGGGTGGTGGGGGCCCAGGATGCGGGTGCGATCGGTGAGGGTCTGCTCGTACAGGGTGATGGCTTCGTCGAGTCTGCCCGCGGCGCGGTAGGCGCTGGCGAGGTTGTTTCGTGCCTGGAGGGTGTGGGGGTGGTCGGGGCCCAGGAGGCCTTCGAGGTCCTTGAGGTTCTGCTCGTGCAGGGTGATGGCTTCGTTGAGTCTGCCTGCGTCCTGGTAGGCGCTGGCGAGGTTGTTTCGTGCGTGGAGGGTGTGGGGGTGGTCGGGGCCCAGGAGGCCTTCGAGGTCCTTGAGGTTCTGCTCGTGCAGGGTGATGGCTTCGTTGAGTCTGCCTGCGTCCTGGTAGGCGCTGGCGAGGTTGTTGCGTGCGTGGAGGGTGTGGGGGTGGTCGGGGCCCAGGAGGCCTTCGAGGTCCTTGAGGTTCTGCTCGTGCAGGGTGATGGCTTCGTCGAGTCTGCCCGCGGCGCGGTAGGCGCTGGCGAGGTTGAGACGTGAGGTCAGGGTGTGGGGGTGGTCGGGGCCCAGGATGCGGGTGCGGTCTTTGAGGTTCTGCTCGTACAGGGCGATGGCGTCGTTGAGTCTGCCCGCGTCCTGGTAGGCGCTGGCGAGGTTGTTTCGTGCCTGGAGGGTGTGGGGGTGGTCGGGGCCCAGGAGGCCTTCGAGGTCCTTGAGGTTCTGCTCGTACAGGGTGATGGCGTCGTTGAGTCTGCCTGCGTCCTGGTAGGCGTAGGCGAGGTTGTGGCGTGAGGTGAGGGTATCCGGGTGGTCGGGGCCCAGGAGGCCTTCGAGGTCCTTGAGGTTCTGCTCGTACAGGGTGATGGCGTCGTTGAGTCTGCCTGCGTCCTGGTAGGCGTAGGCGAGGTTGTTGCGTGAGGTCAGGGTGCTGGGGTGGTGGGGTCCCAGGATGCGGGTGCGGTCCTCGAGGATCTGCTCGTACAGGGCGATGGCCTCATCGAGCCTGCCGGCATCCCGGTAGGCGCCGGCGAGGTTGTTGCGTGAGGCCAGGGTGCTGGGGTGATCGGGGCCAAGGGTGTCGCCCGCCCGCGTAACAGAATCAGTGAGGGTAAGTGCCAGTTGTGGCATCCCAAGGTCGGCTGCATTCCGTATCGTCGTTGCGAGTATTACGACGAAATCTGGATCGGAAAATAATGGGCGAGAGTGGTCTTGAGATGTGACCGCGCCTATTTGTTCAACGAGATTTCGTGTTTCCTGTCGCTGCTGTTCAAAATTAGCTAGTTGGCCTATGTTAATCTTGTCGAGGATGGTTGTTGCGTATATGCATGCTTTGTTAAATTTCCCTTGTTCGCTCAGGTAGGTTTCGCGGTAAACTTGTCCTTGAAGGCGGTGGACGATGGTCTTGTTGCCGTCCGTGGATTCTTGAATGATTGATGATCTCTTCAGGAATGACAGGGTATCTCGTGCCGCGTCGGAGTCATCTTCGAGCGCCAGAAGCCAGTGAGTCGGCACTCCGGAGGCGGCGAGGAGAGACAGTATGTCAAGGAGTGATGTGACATTCCTCTCCTGCTGTGGGTGTTTGGTTCTGAACTGCTCCAAGGCCTGCTCGTACGCCATGAATAGCGCGACCCCAACGGCGTCTGGGTAGTCATCGCCCTCGAGGCGACTGATGCTTGACTCGAGCGAGTGGGTGCTCAATCTTATGAAATACTCTGAAAGGGAGTAGTGTCCCCACTTGGCTGTTGCCGCGGCTTGGGTTACGGCGACAGGTAGGTCGCCAAGCGCCTCTGCGATCTGGTCGGCTGCATCGCGATGAGCGTCACCGGTGCGTTGGCAGAGAAGAGCGATCGACTGCTCGCGATCAAAGACGCCGACTGCCATCGGTGACCATCCCAAACTGTCCCAGTCAAGGCGACGTGTGGTGGTGATGATTACCCGGACTCCGCTGCCCTTGGGAGTGAGACCCTTCAGGTCGTCGAGGTTCTCCACGTTGTCGAAGACGACAAGGCGGTCCGCCGCATCTGCTGAGTGTAGCTGATCCAAGAAGCGTCGAATAATAGTCTCCGGAGGAATGTCCTTCGGTGCATCGATACCGATGCGCAGTGCGAGCTCGTAGAGATCGGCAATGAGTTCCTTACGTGAGCCTGCATTGATCCATGCGACTAGGGGCCATTCCTCCTCGCATCTGGCCGCAACGGCAGCGGCCAGCTGAGTCTTGCCGCTTCCTCTCATCCCCGTCAGCACCGTACGAGGCTCGGCGCGAGTGAAGATGGCATCGAAGAGCTCATCCTGCCCTTCTCGCTTGACGAAGCCTGCGCTGACCCTGGGGCGGCTACCGAAGCGAATCCGCGTGGGAGGGGCAGATTGGTTTCGAGTGACCGCGCTACGGATCTCCTTGATATCTGTAGCCATCGTCTTGGTGCCGGTAGCCACTTCCCTCAAACGGTCGTTAGTCTCTGCTTGCCCCTTCGACAGTTGCTCCTGCCCGGCAATAAGCTGATCCGAGCCTGTGAGTAGCTGCTTGAATGCGGCCCTATCGAAACCGCATGAGCCTGGTGCGAGATGGATGAACTCTTCGGCGACGATGCGGGTCAGGTCATCGAAGAAGGACTCGGCTGCTGCCTCGACGTTCTGGCGGCGGCCGGCCGTCCGCCGTCGGAGGTAGGCCTCGAAGTGATCCGGGAACCGCACCGCCTCCAGGACTGCGGCGTCGTCCCCGCTGAGCTCCTTGAGCGCCACCTCCATCTCGGTGACGGCTCCAGCCAGGGTGGATTGGGCGACTCCGGTCCGCTCGTACCGCTCGCCGGCGGCATCCACCTGCTTCTGAAGTCGAGACTTGATGGGCGCTTCCAGCGGATTCTCCTGTCCACCTCGCCCCTGTTGCAGACGTCTTAGGCTGCGCCATGCGTTGAGGGCATCACCTGGCAGTGACGCCGCGCTGCTCCACGAAGGATCAACGGCCACAGCGGCTCCGCGCATGACCAGCCCGGCAAGGCTGGTGGTCATGGACAGGACAGCGAAGGAGAGGGGATCGGCCATGCCGCTATCGTACAGGCGGTCAGTGGCGTCGAAGCAGAATTCTTACGGCGTCCCGAAGAGCTTCTCCGCATCCTCCATTCTTCCAGCGGCGCGATAGGCGCTGGCGAGGTTGCCGCGCGAGGTGAGAGTGACAGGGTGAGCAGGTCCCAGGGTGCGGGTGCGGTCGATGAGGTTCTGCTCGAACAGGGAGATGGCGTCGTCGAGTTTGCCGACTTCTCGGTAGGCGCCGGCGAGCGTGCTACGTGAGGTGAAGGTGTCGGGGCGGTCAGGACCCAGAATGCGGATGAAGTCGGTGAGGTTCTGCTCGAACAAGGGGATGGCCTCGTCCAGTCTGCCCGCATCCCGGTAGGCGCCGGCGAGGCTGTGGCGTGAAGCCAAGGTTCGAGGGTGGTCGAGGCCCAGTATGCGGGTTCGGTCTTCGAGGTCCTGTTCGAAGAGAGAGATGGCCTCGTCGAGTCTGTCCGCATCCCGGTAGGTGCTGGCGAGGGTGCTGCGCGAGCTGAGCGTGTGGGGGTGGTCGGGACCCACAAGGCGGGTGAAGTCGGTGAGGTTCTGCTGATACAGGGCGATGGCCTCGTCAAGTCTGCCCGCATCCCGGTAGGCACCGGCAAGCTGGTTGCGTGCGGTGAGGGTGTCGGGATGGTCGAGACCCAGAGTGCGGGCGACGTCGTCGAGGATCTGCTCGTACACGTCGACGGCTTCGTCGAGCCTGCCCGCATCCCGGTAGGTAGCGGCGAGGTTGAGACGTGCGGCCGAGGCGCCTGGGCTGTCGGGGCCCATGATGCGCATGGCGTCTGCGAGGATCTGCTTCTTCAGGGTGATGGTCTCGTCGAATCGGCCCGCTTCCCAGTAGACTCCGGCCAGTTCGTCGCGTGCGGTGAGGGTGCTGTGGTGGTCGGGGCCCAAGACGCGGCTGCGGCCGCTGAAGACCTGTTCGTATAGGGTGATGGCTTTGTCGAGCCTGCCGCTCGCTCTGTAGGTGCCGGCGAGGTTGAAACGTGAGGTCAGGGTGCTGGGATGGTCGAGGCCCAGGACGCGGATGGAGTCCTCGAGGATCTGCTCGTACAGGGAGATGGCTTTGTCGAGCCTGCCCGCATCCCGGTAGACGCCGGCGAGACTGTTGCGTGAGGTGAGGCTGTCGGGGTGGTCGGGGCCCAAGACGTCGCAGGCCCGGGTCACGGAGTCAGTGAGGCCAAGGGCCAGCTGCGACATCCCAAGGCTGGTCGCGTAGTGCAGTGTCTCGGCGAGCTTTGAAGACACCTGTGGCTCAGAAAACAGTGAATGAGAGTATTCCTGTGATGTGACTGAGAGAAACTGCTCGATGAGATGGTGGGTCTCGTCTCGCCGCTGTTCACCATCCTCTAGGCGGTTTACGTCAATCCCTCTGAGAACTGATGCGGCGCACCCACGCGCCTGGCCGAGCTTCTTCTGGTCATTGAGGTAGGTTTCCCGGTACACCTGTCCCTGGAGCCAGTGAATGAAGGTTTTCTCGCCGTCGCTGGATTCACGGATGACGGAAGCACTCTTCAGAACAGACAAGGTGTCGCGTACTGCATCGGAGTCGCCGTCGAGCCTTAAGAGCCAGTGAGTCGGCACTCCGGAAGCAGCCAGGAGGGACAGCGCGCCGAGGAGCGATACGGCGATCCTCTCCTGCTGAGGGTGCGTGGTTCTGAGCTGCTCCAGGGCCTGTTCATAGGCCATGAGCAGTGCGATGCCGACGGCGTCGGGGTAGTTGGCACCCTCGAGGCGACTCATGTTTGACTCGAGCAAGTGATGATTCAGCCTGTCAAAGTAGCCGGATAAGGCGTATCCACCCTGTTGTGCTGTCGCGGCGGCTTGGGTGATGGCGACAGGCACGTCGCCCAGCGCATCCGCGATCCGGTCAGCAGCTTCGCGGTGAGTGTCACCGGTGCGCTCGCACAGGAGGGAGACCGACTGCTCCCGATCGAAGGCGCCCACCGCCAACCGCAGCCACCCCAGGCCGTCCCAGTCGAAGTGACGCGGGGTGGTGACGAGGGTCCGAACCCCAGCACCCTCGGGGATGAGGTCCCTCAGGTCGTCGGGATTCTCCACGTTGTCGAAGACGAAGAGGCGGTCCGCTGCCTCTGCTGAGCGCAGCCGATCCAGGAGACGCTGAACAATCACCTCCAGAGGGATGTTCTTCGGCGCATCGATACCGATCCGCAGCGCGAGCTCGTAGAGACCGGCAATGATGTGCTTGCGTGAGGCCGCATGAATCCACGCAACCAGGGGCCAGCCCTCCTCCTCGCACCTGGCCGCAACCGCAGCGGCCAGCTGAGTCTTGCCGCTTCCCCGCATCCCCATCAGAACTGTGCAAGGCTCGGCGCGAGCGAAGACGGCCTCGAAGAGCTCATCCTGCCCTTGCCGCTTGACGAAACCTGCGGCGATTGCGGGACGACTTCCGAAGCGAATACGCATGGGAGAAGCGGATGGGTGGCGTGCGGTCATGCTACGAAACTCCCCGATGTCCTTAGCCGACTCCCTCAGCGGCTCGTGAGTGTGTGCTTACCCCAGGGGGTGGTCGTGCCGCCTATCGTACAAGCGGAGGACGACGCAGAAGCAGGATTCGTACGGCGTAGGAGCCCGACGCTGAGGACCACAGAAAACACGCGGGGCAACGGAAAGATCCGTTGCCCCACGTGAAGAATGCCGGCGGAGAGGAATCGACGTCGGTGAGACGGGCTTCGTCAGGCGGCGATGGTGCCGGCGGAGACCAGGGCGATGATGATGAGGCCCAGCAGCACGCGGTAGACGAGGAAGGACGTGAACTTGTTGGAGGACACGAAGCGCAGCAGCCAGGCGATGGTCGCGTAGGCGACAACACCGGAGACGACGGTCGCGACAATGGTGGGCGTCCAGCCCACGGTGTTGCTGATGGTGCTGGCCTCCGTTGCGGCCTCCAGCAGACCGGCTGCGACCAGGGACGGGATGCCCATGTAGAAGGACAGGCGCGTGGCCGTCACCCGGTCGAACTTGAGGAAGAGGCCGGCGGAGATCGTCGCCCCGGAGCGGGAGATACCGGGGAACACCGGGGCCAGGGCCTGGAATGCGCCAATGATGAGGGCGTCCTTGACGGTCACGTCCTTCATGCCCTTGGTGAGGTTCTGCTGGTGGTCGGCCAGCCACATGGCCCCCGACCAGATGATGAGGGCTCCGGCGATCACCCACAGGGAGCGGACCGGCCCCTCGATGAAGTCCTTGAACAGCAGTCCGACGGCGGCCACCGGGATCGATCCCAGGATGATGCCCCAGCCGAGCGTGTAGTCGGGGTCCTGGCGGGCCTGCTGGTTGCTCAGTCCCCTGAACCAGGCGGTGACGATGCGGACGATGTCGGCCCAGAAGTAGATGATGGCGGCGATGATCGCACCGACCTGGATGACGGCGGTGAAGGCGGTCATGCCGGCGGAGTTGATCTCGTAGCCGAGGAGCTTCTCGACGATGTTGAGGTGGCCGGTGGAGGACACCGGGAGGAACTCGGTGATGCCCTCGACGATGCCGAGGAGGATGGCGTGCAGCCAGTTCAAAGGGACTCCTGGGGTGGATGGATGGTGGACTGACGGCAGGTTACCGGCGCACGGGGTGGGGGAACGGCCGGGTCACTGTGGTACCCGCCGCAGCGGTGGCGGTTCAGCCGCGCGGCGACACCGGGGCAAACGCCCAACTCTGCGGCCGCATATCAGTTTGTGTCCCTTTTATAACGTTGGAGGCGTGACAAGTCCAGCCCGCGCGACCTCGGCGTGTGGCCGAGGAGTGGCCGTTGGCGGTTGCGACTCACTCCATGACGAGGTGTGCTGCGTGCTCGCGCAGGTACTCGCGCAGATAGGGGGCGGCGAAGTCGACCTTGCCATAGCCGGCAGTCTTGATGATTCCGGCGGCGAGCAGCCGGTTGCGGTAGACCGACACGTAGTTGACGGGGCGGTCCATGCGTTCGGCGATGTCAGCGATCTGTGACGGGCCGTCGTCCTTGGCCATGCACACGAGCATCGTGCGGTCGACGTCGGACAGGTCGCGCAGCGCCGGAGCGTGCACCAGGTTGCCGAGGCGCAGGCGGGCGGCGGTCGTTCCCGCGGCGACTGCTGGCTGGGTCACTGGGCCATCGCCGCTGTGTTTCCACACCTGATACCCCACGAGCTGGATCATGAATGGGTAGCCGCCGGTCGCATTCGCGCACTCCTGAGCCAGGTCGTTGCTCAGCGCTTTCTCGCCCGCGTTGAAGGTTGACTTCAAGGCGTTACAGACGTCGTCGATGGCCACCTCGCCGAGCTCGATCCGCTCGGCCCGGCGCAGGAAGGTGGTGATGTCGTCATTGAGGAGCTCCTCAACGGCCTTGGGGAGGCCTGCCATGAGCAGGCCGATAGGAGCCCCCTCGCGAATGAGGTGCTGTACCTCTGCGGACAGTGCTCGCAGCTCCTCGCGCGGAATGGCATGTACTTCGTCGATCGTGAGCAGCAGACCGGTGCCGTGTTCCGCGAGCCACTGGGTCAGTGCTCGCGCCTTCTGCCGCCAGGAGGGCTCAGGGGTGGGTGCGTGCTCGAGTGTTGCGCTACCGCCACCAAGCGGTGTGCTCAGGCTCAAGGAGGTCAACCGTGAGCGCTCCTTGCCGGCGAGCTGCGACAGCTGGCGAGTGAACTCGGCGGCGAGTCGGTCCATGAGCCCCTCGCGTGCGGTCTCATCAACGACCACCCAGCCGCGCTCTCGTGCCGAGTCTCCCAGAGCGGTGAGCATGACGGTCTTCCCGACGCCCCTGGCGCCAGTGATGAGCTCTAAGAGCCCAGGCGCTCCTGGGCCGTCGTCGAGGCTTTCCAGAAACTCCTCAATGACGCGGTTGCGGCCAACAAGCAACGGAGGCGTCGCGCCCGCTGTCGGTTTGAAGGGGTTGGCCATGTGTGATCGTCTCCACTTTTGCGCGTTTTAGATCTTTTAGATCTTTTATAACTTCGGGGCGCACTGGTGTCCAGCAGATGGGGTTGCGGCTCAAGCGGGGCCGACTCAGTCCGTCTCGGCGCTCAGGTGGTGCAGGGCGACGTCGTGCAGCAGCGAGTTCGTGGCCACCGCGTTGCCCCCGAAGGGCCCGGGCTCGCCGTCCAGGGAGGTGAAGCGCCCGCCCGCCTCGGTGACCACGGGCACGAGCGCCGCCATGTCGTAGAGCTCGAGCTCTGGCTCGGCGGCCAGGTCGACGGCGCCCTCGGCCACGAGCATGTAGGACCAGAAGTCCCCGTAGGCGCGGGTGCGCCAGCACGACTGCATGAGCCCCAGCATCCCGCGCAGCCGCTTGGTCTGCGCCCACCCCGACAGCGAGGAGTAGGACATCGAGGCCCGGGTGAGGTCGTCGACGCCGGACACCGACAGCCGCCGCGCCGAGCTCAGGGAGCGCCCGGTCCAGGCTCCGCCGCCGGACACGGCCCACCAGCGCCTCCCCAGCGCGGGGGCCGAGACCAGCCCGACGACGCACTGGCCGTCCTCGATGAGGCCGATGAGCGTGGCCCACACCGGCACTCCCCGCACGAAGTTCTTGGTCCCGTCGATCGGGTCGATGACCCACTGTCGCGAGGAGTGCCCGGTGGTGGGCAGCTCCTCACCCAGGACGGAGTCGCGCCCGCGCGCCCGCCCCAGCTGTTCGCGGATGACGCGCTCGGCCTCCTTGTCGGCCTCGGTGACCGGCGTGAGGTCCGACTTGGTCTCCACGGTGAAGTTGCCGGCATCGAAACGGGCCAGGGTGAGGCTGTCCACCTTGTTGGCGATCGTGTGCGCCAGGTGCAGGTCATCGCGCCAGCGCCGCTGCTTGGCCGGGGGTGCCGTCGGCGCGGGGGGCGCCGCTGCCGGTGAGGGCGCCGCGGGCGGTTCCGGAAAGACTGGGCGCTGTGGGCGGGGAGTCTCGCTCATGGCACCACGGTAACGGGGGAGCGGGCTCGGCGAGACCCCACCGTCGTCGGGCGCGCCACCCGGCAGGCAGCCCGGCGCGTGCCGAGCCGTTACCTCGCCGTGAGATTCCAGGTGACGTCAGAGGTGCGGTGGAGGTGTGGGCGAGAGGTGGGTTTTTCTCGTTATATTGCGGAAGAACGGTGTCGGTCATCGCACGGATAGGTGCCTTCGATTTGGCGGCCCGTTATTGGTTCGTTACGCTGACGGGCATGACCCAACCCGGGAGGCTCAATGCAGCATAGTGCCGGTTTTACCAGGGATGACGTCGTCACAGCGGCCCTTGAGATCGGTGTGGACCGGTTCACGATGGGCAAGGTGGCGCGTCGGCTCGGGGTGAGTGCGGCTGATCTGGGGCGCACCGTCAGCTCTCGTGACGACCTGCTCGTGGCTTGCCTGGAGCGAGTGTCCGCCGACGCCACACTGCCCCCCACCGGCCTGAGCTGGCAGGACTACCTGCGTCGGCTCTCCGACTCGCTGTGGGACGTGCTCGACGCCCATCCCGGCCTGGACCACACCCTCATCAACCTGGCCTGGGCCTACGTGCCCTTCATGTCGGTGGCCAAGCGCGCCCACAACGCCCTCGTCTCCGGTGGCCTGCGCAGCGAGGACGCCTACCTGGCACTCAACTACACCCTCTCGACGGTTCTGACCGCCCACCAGCAGGCGGTCGCCATGGCCGAGACCGTCGAGTCCGACCGTCATTCGGGCCGGAGCGAGCGCGGCATCGACGTCGCCACCCGCATGTGGGACGAGCGCTTCGGCGACTCGAATGCCGCCCTGGGCATGCGTGGGCCCAATGAGCTGCACAGTGGCGACGATGCCGACCGCGTCCCCTTCCGCCCCAAGGAGTCCTGGCTGGACCGCGGTGCGATGGCCCCCAAGCTGGAGGTCATCATCGGCGGCTTCTCCAGCCTGAGCGACGTCCTGTCCGGCGCCGGGAGCCCCGGCGCCTCACGGGGGCCATCCCCCGCCTCACAGTCCAACGACACCAGGGAGTCCTCCGTGAACACTCTCGTTCTCGTCTTCCACCCCAACATCTCCGAGTCCCGGGTCAACAAGGCCCTGGGGGCCGCGGCGGAGTCGCTCGGTGGCAACATCACCGTGCGCTACATGTACGACATCTACCCCGACTTCAACATCGATGTGGCCACCGAGCAGGCGGCTCTGCTGGGTGCCGACCGCATTGTTCTGCAGTACCCCATGTACTGGCTCTCCTGCCCGCCCCTGCTCAAGAAGTGGCTCGACGACGTCCTCACCTTCGGCTGGGCCTACGGCTCGACCGGCACGGCCCTGCACGGCAAGGAGCTGCTCCTGGCGGTCAGCGTCGGCGGCGCCGGCAGCGCCTACGGCCGCGAGGGCGCGCACATCTACACGATCCACGAGTTCCTGCGGCCCATGCAGGGAACCTCGCGAGTCATCGGCACCAAGTACGCGGTGCCCTTCCTGTCGGTGGGTGCCCTGGAGATCACCGATGAGGCCATCGCCCGCCGGGCGCAGGACTACGCCGCGGTCCTCCAGACCCCCGAGCTCCCGCTGCTCGATATCTTCGGCTGAGACACCCGTGAGACGCCCCGGGGGCCCAGACCGGCGAACCGGCCTGGGCCCCCGGGCATGTGGACGCTGCCTGCCGGCGGACTCAGCCGCGGAGGTCCAGAACCGGCAGGTCCGTGGACTGCAGGGTGGCGGCGTAGTCCTCAGCCCGCTGAGCCAGGGCCTCATCGGTGATGGTGAGGGTCCCGGTGGTGGTAAAGGGCTCGAGGTAGGTCATCTGGACCATGTTCGCCGTCGCCTGGAGGGGCCGCAGCAGCTCGGTGAGCGTGTAGCCGTAAGAGGACTCGTGGCTGTAGGCGTCGCCGGGGCCACCGGTGCTCACGGCCACCAGCAGCTCCTTGCCGGCCAGGGCCTTACCGGTTGAGCCGTAGGCCCAGCCGTAGAGGAGCACGTCGTCCTGCCACTGCTTGAGCAGGGCGGGGGTGGAGTACCAGTACATGGGGAACTGGAGGACGACCCTGTCGGCGGCCTCCAGGGCGGTCTGCTCGGCGGCGACGTCGACCTTCTGGTCGGGGTAGAGGTCGTACATGTAGCGCACGGTGACGTCGTTACCGAGGGCCTCGGCCTTGGCCGCCAGGGGTCGGTTGGCGCGCGAGGTGGACATGTCGGGGTGGAAGACGAGAACGAGGGTCTTCATGAATGCTCCTGTTGTCAGACGATGATGGTGGGGTGTGCGGATCGGCTCAGGGCTCCAGGAGCACCTTGATGGCGCGGCGCTCGTCCATGGCCTTGTAGGCCTCTGCGGCCTCCTCCAGAGGCAGGCGCAGGGTGAAGACCTTGCCGGGGTTGATCTCGCGCTTGAGGATGCGGTCGATGAGGTCGGGCAGGAAGCGGCGCACGGGTGCGGGGCCGCCCAGCATGTGGATCTCGGCGAAGAAGAGCTGGTCGCCGGGCAGGGAGACGCCGTGGGCGACGCCCACGTAGCCCAGGTGGCCGCCGGGGCGGCAGGAGGCGATGGCCTGCATCATCGAGGTCTGGTTGCCCACGGCCTCGACGACGCCGTGAGCACCGTAGCCGCCGGTGACCTCCTTGACCTTCGCGGCGCCCTCGTCGCCGCGCTCGGCGATGACGATGTCGGCGCCGAACTCGCGGGCGAGCGCCGCCCGGTCCTCGTGACGGGAGAACGCGATGACCTTCTCAGCCCCCAAGGCCTTGGCGGCCAGGACGGCGGACAGGCCCACGGCGCCGTCGCCGACCACCGCGATGGTCTTGCCGGGGCCGGCCTGGGCTGCGACGGCCCCGAACCAGCCGGTTCCCAGGACGTCGGAGGCGGCCAGCAGTGAGGCGATGATCTCGGGGTCATCGGGCTTGCCGCCGGGAACGACGACGAGAGTGCCGTCGGCCTGGGGGACACGGGTGTACTCGGCCTGGGTGTCGCCCATGAAGCCACCGTTGGCGCAGCGGGACTGGAAGCCGTCCTCGCAGATCTCGCAGGTGTTGTCGCTGATGCAGAAGGAACCGACGACGAAGTCGCCGACCTTGACGCTGGTGACGTCGTCGCCGACCTCGACGACGGTGCCCACGTACTCGTGGCCCATGGGGCGTGCCTCCTCCACCGGGGAGATACCCCGGTAACGCCACAGGTCCGAGCCGCACACGCAGGCGGCCTCGAGCTTGATAACGGCGTCGGTGGGCTCGATGACGTGGGGGACATCGCGGTCCTCGACACGGACGTCTCCGGCGGCGTGCATGACGACGCCGCGCATGGTGGTGGGCAGGGTGGGAGCAGAAGCAGTCACAGGTATGTCCTCACATCAGTTCTGGTTGATATGTGAAGACTAGGTGCGGGCCTTGGTGCGGGTCCACCGCCCAGCAGGTTGTGTCAGGGCAACCCTGCGGGGCCGTGGGGGACCGGTCCTGGTAGGTGAGGTTGGTGTGTATCGGCCCGAGAGCAGGCGAAGACCGGTGCCGGCGAGCGGGCAGCGATGCTCGCGGGCGGTCGCGGGTGATCGCGCTCGGCCGAAGCCGGGGCGCGGGCAGCGCCGTTCCCTACCCGGCCTTGCTGCCCGACGCCGTGTCCCGGGTCCTGCGCGGAAGAGGCAGAACCAGCGGGGTCCCGGTGAGCGGGTCGGAGGGGACTTGGATCGCTGGGCCGAGGACATCCCCAGCTTGTCAAGGTGGTGTCGGGTCGTTTCCCGGTGGTCTGTCCTGAGCACGCTCCCGGCTGAGCGACAGGCTCGGTGGGGTGCCGTGGTGGCTGTGTGGTGGTTGGTGGAGTCGTGCGAGGTCAGGTGGCGCCGATTCACCGCGGGTCACACAGCCGCAATGAATCCCTCGCGCCCCGGTCGAGGGTGATGGCTGTGGGCTAGGTGATGCGACAGGGGTGCCGACTGTTCTGAGGATTCTTGTTGCGGGGTTTTCCACAGGGTGACCTTAAGGGGCTGGTGCGGGGGCGTTGGGGCAGGTAATGTCAATGCACCGTCTGGACGGGCAGTGTCGCCCGGCCGGGTGGGGTGTGGAGTTGTTTCGGTGGCGAGGAGGCTTCCGTGATGAGTACGTCCCTACGATCCCCCGAGCCCACAGATACCCGGCGGCCAGCATCCGGCTCTAGCCAGGTCACCACCTTGAAGCGCCGCCCTGCCGCGCACAGCCGCCACAGGGGCGTAGCCGGGTTGGTGGCGGTGTGTGTGCTGGCGCTGGGGGTGGCGGCCTGCTCGGTGAGGGACGCCAAGGCCGAGGCCAGTGCGAGCGCCAGTGCCAGCGCGTCAGCGGCTATTGCCCGGGCGGAGAAGGGCATCGCTGACGCCAACGCAAGTGCGACCGCCTCGCGCGAAGCCGCCCTGACCCCTGAGCTGCGCGCCAAGCGCGACGCCGCCCTGGCCGAACCCGCACCAGCCAAGCCCCCACAGATGAACGAGGAGAGCGCCGAGGGCGCAGCAGCCAGCGTCGGCTACTTCCTCAACCTCTACCGCTACGCCTTCATGACCGGCGACACCACCGAGTTCGCCGCCATGAGTGACGACCGCTGCAAGTTCTGCAAGTCCACCATCGACGACGCCAACGACATTCACAGCAAAGGAGGATGGGCCGACAAATGGGATCAAGAAATTGTCAGCATGACTTACTATGAGAAGCTGGAAGGCTACGAATACAACAGAGTCAAGGTGATCGTCAACTACGGAGCAATGGCTTCCTACTATGGCGACGGACAGAACCCATCAACCTCTGAAGCAACATACGGTCAAGAAGTTAACTTCGGAGTTCGATACAGTAACGGCAGATGGATGGTCGGGGCCGTTGAGGCGGTTTCTAAATGAAATTAGAAAGACGCAGCATTATTGCTGCCATAGTTTTGGTTCTGATCCTCACAGCCCCCTCCCTCCGAGCCGACGACCAGGCCGACAACACTCCTGGGACCAGACTAGGGGCAAGAAACCTCGACGGTGGCAGCGAGGCCTATGGGGAGGTGACTGAGACCATCCCTCAAGAGAGTGCGCCGGATTCTGGTGGGCCTCCGTCTCAGGAGCGTCCGACCGTTCAGGCCTCGGATCCGTCGATGTGGGAGGAGCAGTCGCACCGGGAGTGCTCGCCCGAGAAGGACGCCTACGGGCTGGACAAGTACAAGTGCAACCTGGCCACCCTCAACCGCCCCGGCCAGCCCGACCAACCCACCACCGCCGGTGGTGGCCGTACGGTCACGATCACCACCCGTCAGGCCGCCACCCTGATCGCCTCGGGCTCGGGCATCACCCGCCAGCCCCCAGGCCCCAAGGTCATCATCTCCAAGGCCTTCATCGTCTACACCAACCCCAGCCCCCAGCACCAGACCACCACCATCCTGGGCACCTCCATCGAGGTCGAGTTCACCCCCACCTCCTACACCTGGGGCTGGGGAGACGGCACCACCACAACCACCACCGACCCAGGAGCCCCTTACCCCCACCAGACCGTCACCCACCACTACCAGCACACCGCCACCGGCGTCACCACCACTCTGACCACCACCTGGACCACCCGGTACCGCCCAGCCGGCGAGGACCAGTGGCGGCCCATCGAGGGCACCATCACCACCACCGAGACCTCCACCCCCTACGACCTGGTCCGCATCGTCACCTACCTCACCGACGACGCAGAAGAAGCCCAAGGCCACTAACCCCCACACCCAGCACACGCGGCTGCACCCCAGACCACCAGGCACACTCCACGACCGGTGTCACAAACGGCGACTTTTAAAAGCACACCTGGCCGATGGTCATCGAGTTCTGCCACGTATGCGCAGGTCAGAGCCCCATAGGCCCGGGCACGTCAGCCGATGGATGGCTCAAAAGTCGCCAATCGTGGCACCAAGGCCCGCTGATGCCGCGGTCAGGGTCGGCGAGACCCCCAGGCCCTCATGCCGCCCTCAAGGTTGAGGAGCCGGCCGGGGTAGCCCGCAGCCTTCAGTGCCTCGATGGCGCGGGCCGAGCGCACCCCAGCGGCGCACACGACCACGGTCGGGCGATCCCCGTCCAGCTCGTTCATCCGTGCCACGACCTCGCGCAACGGAATGTGCAGCGCGCCTTCCATCGGTTCGAGCGCCACCTCGATGTCCTCACGTACATCCAGCAGCGCCGGCGGCACATCGCCCTCCAGGAGCCTCCTCAGCTCGGCTGCAGAGACATCCCCCACTCCTGCCCCCAGGGCCTCACCCCCGGAGCCGGGCTCCTGTGGCTGCGTGTCGGCCTCGGGAGTCCGGGGAACCACGCAGGTATCAGCCTCAGCGACCAACGCGGTGATCGTCGGGTTCTTCCCGCATACTGGGCAGTCCGGGTTCTTCGCCACCGGAATCTCCCGCAGGTGCGCCCCCCAGGCGTCGAGCAACGCCAACCTCCCCAGCAGCGGCTGCCCGCCACCGATCACCAGCTTGAGCGCCTCAGCGGCCTGCATCGTCCCGATGATGCCGGGCAGCACCCCCAGCACCCCGGCCTCCGCGCAGGAGGGCACCGAGCCTGCGGGCGGCGGGGCGGGGTGCAGGCACCGGTAGCACGGTCCCCGGCGCGCGTCGAAGACCCCCACCTGCCCGTTGAACCCCAGTACCGCCCCGTGCACCAGCGGCAGCCCCAGCATGACGGTGGCGTCATTGACCAGGTACCGCGTGGGGAAGTTGTCCGTGCCGTCAATGACCACGTCCCAGCCGCCCAGAAGGTCCCCGGCGTTGTCCGCCGTCAACCGCGTCCAGTGGGCAACGACCTCAACATCGGGATTGAGCGCCCTGATCGCCTCGGCCGCCGAGTCCACCTTGGGGCGCCCCACGGCCGCCGTGGCGTGGATGACCTGGCGTTGCAGGTTGGACACGTCGACGTTGTCGTCGTCAATGAGCCCGATCGTCCCCACTCCGGCGGCCGCCAGGTACAGGGCCGCCGGCGCCCCGAGCCCGCCGGCACCGATGAGCAGGACCCGGGACGCGCGGATGCGCTGCTGCCCCACGAGCCCCACCTGCGGCACGAGCGCATTGCGGTGGTAGCGCTCCAGCTCATCGCGGCTCAGCGGTCGTAGACGCTCCTCGGCAATCACCGATCCGCAGACGCCATCGCGCCCGCTTCCCTCAACAGTGCTCACTATGCCTCCCTCATCCTCGCCCGGTTCTTCATCCAAGGTCTCAGCGCCGCGGTCCTCAACCCCGGCGAGCCAGGATACGCACCTGCACCGCCTTGATGACGCAGCAGACCTCCCGGCCCTCGGTGATGCCGAGCTCGGCCACGGCACCCGCGGTGACCGCCGCTGACAGCCGCTGCCCCTCCTCGAGCTCCAGGCGCACACTCACCAGCGCCCCGGAGCGCTCCAGCCCCGTCACCCGGCCGGTCAGGACGTTGCGGGGACTGCCGTGCGGTGCCTGCCGGTAGAGGGCGACGGCGTCGGGCGGCACCAGCGCAATACCCGGTGCTCCGGGGTGCAAGACCTCGTCATGGTCGTCCCGGTGGCCCTGCTCGCCGACATGCCCGTCAGTGGCATCCTCCCGGGGGCGGCCATGAACGACCTGCCCCGACGGCAGCCGCAGTCCCGGCGCCTCGGCGTCGCCATCGACGACCCCGGTGAGCACAGCCGTCCCGGTTAGGTGGGCGACGAAGTCCGAACGCGGCGCGGATAGGACCCGCGCCGTCGGCCCCTGCTCCACCACTCGGCCCCGGTCTAGGACGACGACGTCCTCGGCCAGCGCCGTCAGGTCCAGGACGTCATGGGTCACCAGGAGCAGTGTCAGCCCCTCCTCGGCGCACCGGCGCGCCACCAGGCGGCGCATCTCCTGGCGGGCGGTCACGTCCAGGGCGGCCATCGGCTCATCCAGCACCAGCAGGCGGGGGCCCGTTGCCAGCGCCCGGGCCAGCGCCACCCGGGCCGCCTGACCGCCCGAGAGCGCGCCTCCCGGGCGGGAGGCCAGATGATCGGCCCCGACGGCGGCCAGCTCGGCGCGGGCCCGACGCGTCGCCTCCGCTCGGCTCACCCCCTGGCAGCGCAGCGCGAAGACCACGTTGCCCAGCACAGACATGTGGGTGAAGATGCCCGGCTCCTGGCTGAGCAGCGCCACCTGGCGCCGCCCCGCCCGCACGAAGTCCCCGGGACCGTCCAGGACTCGCCCGCCCAGCACGACCTGACCGTTCTCGGCATCCAGCAGGCCGGCCACCACGGAGCAGACCGTCGACTTGCCCGAGCCGTTGGGGCCGATGAGCGCCGTCGTGCGCCCCGCCTCCACCTCCAGATCGACGACGACGTCACGCTCAGGCAACTCAAAGGCCACCTGCAGGTCCTGGTCGCGTCCGCCGTCCCGAGGTGACTCGGGAATCCGCTCGTCCCCGCCTTGGGTGGAGACCTGCGCGCCTCGGGGCTCCGACGCAGCGGCGTCGTGGTCCTGACGCCCCCGGAGCCCGCGGCGGGGCAGTAGGTGGGCGGCCGCCCTGCTCCAGTCGATATTGGTCGCCCCGACGATGACGAAGGACAGGCCAATGAGCACGGTGGCCAGGGCCAAGGAGGTGGCCGTGTCCTTCTCCCGCTCCAGGTAGATGGCCAGCGGCATCGTGCGGGTGACGCCTTCCTTGGAGCCGGCGAAGGCGATGGTCGCCCCGAACTCGCCCAGGCTCCGGCCCAGGGCCAGGGCCGTGCCCCGAGCCAGAGCGGGTGTTGCCAGCGGCAGCGTCACCTGCGCCAGAACCCGCCACGGGCCGGCCCCGAGGCTCCGGGCGGTGACTTCGGCCCGCTTGTCGCGGCTGCGCAGCGCCGCCTCCAGGGTGACCACCAGGAAAGGCATGGAGACGAACACCTGGGCGATGACCACCGCGGTAGTGGAGAAGGCGATGGGCACCCCCCACTCCTTCAGGTGCGCCCCCAACAGGCCGCGGTTGCCCAAGGTGGACAGCAGTGCGATACCGGCCACCACCGGCGGCATCGTCATCGGCAGCACCGCAAGGATCCGCGCGATCCTCACCCCCGGCCAGCTGCGGGCGAGCAGCAGCGCCAGTGGCACGCCCAGCACCACGCAGACGACCGTGGAGCTCAGACAGGTGCGGATCGAGAGCCACAGGGCGGCTTGCGCCGACGGCGTTGCCAGCAGCTGGGGGAGCTGCCCCCAGGACACGCGCGTCCCCATACCCACCAGGGGCAGGACGATTGCGCAGCCCCCCAGGACGGCCAGCGCGGTCACGAGGACGGGAAGAGGAGAGCGAGAGGCCCGCCCACGCCCCAAGAGGGCGCGGACGGGCCGCCATGCCGACTGCTGCTCGGAGCGTGCAGTGGGGGACATCTCGTTCACAAACTCATGTCTACCAGGCCGCCGATTCAGGCCGGCAAGCCGTCACGGAGCGGTCGTCTCCACCGTGGGCTTGTCCGCCTCCGGGGCGGAGGACCCCTCAGCGGTCGCGGCCTGGGACGGGGCAGCGCTGGCTTCGGAGCTGGCCCCGGTGCTGGCCGCGCTGCCCGGGGCGGAGCCCCCGGCGCTGGAGCTCGCCCCAGCACTCGCCCCGGCAGCGGTGCTGCCGGGCTTGCCGAAGCCGTGCTTGGCCAGGATCTCCTGGCCGGCCTTGCCGGTGACGGCATCGATGAAGGCCTGCGCGCCCGCAGGGTTCTCGGGCTTGGCGGTCTGGGCGATCGGGTAGTGGTTGACGACGCCGCCGTCGGGGATGTCGATCTTGTCCGCCTTGTCCTTGGCGGCCGCCGCGTCGGTGGTGTAGACGATGCCGGCGTCGGCCTCACCGGACTCGACCTTGCCGCGCACGTCGGTCACCTTCTGCTCCTCGGAGACCGGCTTGAGTGTGATTCCCTGGGCCTCGGCGAGCTTCTTGGTCGCCTCACCGCAGGGCACCTCGGGGGCGCAGATGACCAGGTTGGCGCCGTCCAGCGACGAGTCCAACCCGGTGATCTTCTTGGGGTTGCCCTTGGGGACGATGAGGGTCAGGACGTTGGTGGCGAACTCGGTCTGGTTCCCGACCAGTTTCTGGTCCGCAGCGGTCTTCATCGTGGAGTTGTTGGCCGTGGCCAGGACGTCGGCGCTGTCGCCACCCGCCAAGGAGGCCACCAGGTCCTGGGAGCCCTGGAAGTCGAAGGTGACGTCCAGGCCGGGATTGTCCTTCTCCACGGTCTTCTCGATCTCCTCGAAGGCCCCCTGGAGGGAGGCCGCGGCCAGGACCGTGACCTTGCCGGTCGCCTTCCCCGCGCCACCCGAGGTGCCTGCGGAAGCGGCGCCCGAAGCGGCGCCGGTGGAGCTGTTGGAGGCGGACCCGCCGCACGCGGCCAGACAGACGGCGGAGAGCAGACTGACGGCGGCGATGGCCGCACGACGTGAGATACCCATACGTTGTCCTTTCGTGACGGCGGGAACGTCCGGTTCAGGCTCCCTGAGAGGGAGTGACGTCGTTGGCCCCCTGGTTGCCGGTGCCCTGGGTCCGCACCGGGGTCCAGCCGCGTGAGGTCTGAGCGGTGGAGGTGGCGCCCTCGCGCGAACGGTAGACCACGTAGGGGCGGGTCACGTAGCCCACGGGCGCGGAGACCACGTGGACCAGGCGGGTGAAGGGCCAGATCGCCAGGAGCAGGAAGCCCGCGATGACGTGGAGCTTGAAGGAGACCGGCACGTCGGCCATCAGCTCGGGGCGCGGCTGGAGGACCAGCACCGAGCGCAGCCAGGGGCTGATCGTCTCGCGGTAGTCGTAGCCGTGGGCGTCGGCGAGCTGGTTGAGGACCGTGGCCGCCGAGCCCAGCAGGACCGGGACGATGAGGAAGCAGTACATGACCAGGTCGTTGCGGGTGGTGGCCAGGCGCACGCTCTTGACGACGATGCGCCGGTAGATGAGCCCCACCAGGCCCACGATCGTCAGGATGGCCGCCAAGGTTCCCAGGTAGGTGGCGCCCAGGTGGTACATATGCTGGGAGACGCCCAGCATCTCGGTGACGTCCTTGGGCACCAGCAGCCCGACGACGTGACCGCCCATCACCATGAGGAAGCCCAGGTGGAACAGGGGGGATGCCAGGCGCAGGATGCGGGACTCGTTCCACTGCGAGGAGCGGGAGGTCCAGCCGAACTGGTCGGTGCGCCACCGCCAGATCATGCCTGCCACCAGCAGCACCAGGCTGGCGTAGGGCAGGGCCACCCACATGAGGTTCTGCTGAATCGGGCTCATGTCATGCTCTCCTGGCTGCTTGTGAAGGGGGAAGGATCGGCGACTGGTGCCGAGCCCGGCACGGCGGTTACACCGGACAGGCTCGGGTTGCGCACGGGAATGGTCGGGAAGGGCAGGGTGTCGGTGACACCGACGGTCTCGGTGGGCGGCCCGGCCGCCACCAGGGCGCGTACGCGCTCGGCGGTGGCCTCGTCGATCTGCGGCAGAGTCATCGAGACGGCCTCCACCAGCCCCGCGTAGGGGGAGGCGGCGTCGGCCAGGGCGCTGCGCAGCACCTCGATGCCCTCCCGGTGGGAGGACAGGAGCGCACTGGCCACCTCGTCGCCGCTGCGCGCGGACAGCTCGAGGACCACCGGCAGGTAATCGGGCAGCTCGTCGGCGGCCATCTCGTAGCCGGCCGCCGCCAGCGCCTGCTTGAAGGCCAGCAGCGCGGCGCCCCGATGCCGGGTGTCGCCCACCGTGTAGTACGTCAGGTACAGGCAGCAGCGCCGACGGCGGTCGAAGACCTCCACGTAGTGCTCGGCCATGGCCCGCTCACCGCGGCGCCGCGCCTGCGCGATGAACTCCTCCAGGAGGACGGCCACCTCCGCCGGCAGCGTGGCCAGCTCGGCCTCGACGGCGGTCAGGCGCGTCTCCAGAGTCCCCTCAGCCGGGTAGTCCAGCAGCAGCGAGGCCGCCATGTGCACGGTGGCTCGCTGAGAGGGTGTCAGGTGCACCTCGGCGGGTTTCTCAAGAACCCGGGGGGCGCGGACGAAAGAGACCATCTCAGAGGTCCCTGGGGGCTGCGACCGCGGGGCCGGTCGAGGAGTCGGCCGCCGGGGCCTGACCCACCGGCTCAGGAACACCGACCTGCGGCATGCCCGGGCCGGCGGCCGGCACCGGCTCGCGGCGCACGGTCGGCAGCGGCAGGCTCACCGGGCCGCCGTTCATAGCGCCGCCGCCCTGGCCGTGGAAGGAGGCGACGTCGGGGTGGCACCCGGCCGGGGCCCCCTCACCCAGAAGGGTCATGACGTCGTTGCCCATGGACTCCATGCCGCGGGGGACCTCGGGCTTGGCGGTGGGGATGACGTAGCGGTCGTCGTACTTGGCGATGGCCAGCAGCCGGTACATGGCCTCCAGCTTCTTGCCGTCCAGGCCCACGGCGGCGGCGATGGCCGGGTCGGGCTCGCGGCCCAGGCGCACGTCGCGCATGTGGGAGCGCATCGCGGCCAGGCGCCGCAGCACGAGCTCGACCGTGTTGGTGTCACCGGCCGTGAACAGGCCCGCCAGGTACTCCAGCGGAATGCGCATGTCGGAGACAGCCGTGAGCAGCACCTTGTAGTTCTCACCGTCCAGTCCGGCGGCCGCGACCTCGTCAACGACCGGGGAGAGCGGCGGGATGTACCAGACCATCGGCATGGTGCGGTACTCGGGGTGCAGGGGCAGGGCCACCTCATAGGTGTCGATGAGGTCCCAGATGGGGGAGGCCTGAGCCGCCTCGATCCAGTTGTCCGGCACGCCCTCGGCGCGCGCGCCCGCCACGACCTCGGGGTCGTGGGGGTTGAGGAGGATCTCGCGCTGGGCCATGTACAGGTCCTGCGGGTCCTTGACGGCGGCGGCCTGCGAGACGCGATCGGCGTCGTAGAGGAGGACGCCCAGGTAGCGCAGGCGGCCCACGCAGGTCTCCGAGCACACGGTGGGCTGGCCTATCTCCAGGCGCGGGTAGCACAGGGTGCACTTCTCGGCCTTGCCGGTGGCGTGGTTGAAGTAGACCTTCTTGTAAGGGCAGGAGGACACACACATGCGCCAGCCGCGGCAGGCGTCCTGGTCCACCAGGACGATGCCGTCCTCAGTGCGCTTGTACATGGCGCCCGACGGGCAGGCGGACACGCAGGTGGGGTTGAGGCAGTGCTCGCAGATGCGCGGCAGGTAGAACATGAAGGCCGACTCGATGTCGGTGCGCACCTTCGTGCTCATCGCCTCGATGATCGGGTCCTGCTGGAGGGTCTCCATGGACCCGCCCAGGTCGTCATCCCAGTTGGGACCCCACTTGATGGTGGGCATGTACTCGCCGGTCAGCTGGCTCTTGGCGCGCGCCACCGGAATCGCAGGGGAGTCCTTGGGGGCCGAGAGCAGCTTGTCGTACTCGTAGGTCCACGGCTCGTAGTAGTCCTCGACCGTGGGCATCTCCGGGTTGGCGAAGATGTTGACCAGGCGGCGCAGGCGCCCGCCCGAGCGGGGCCGCAGGCGGCCCGAGGCCGTGCGCTCCCAGCCGCCGCGCCAGGTGTCCTGGTCCTCCCAGCCCTTGGGGTAGCCGACACCAGGGCGGGTCTCGACGTTGTTGAACCACATGTACTCGGTGCCCTCGCGGTTGGTCCAGGCCTGCTTGCAGGTCACTGAACAGGTGTGGCAGCCGATGCACTTGTCGAGGTTCATCACCATTGCGATCTGGGCCATGACCTTCATCAGAAAGTCACCTCCTGGTTGCTGCGGCGACGGATAAGCGTGACCTCGTCGCGGTTGTTGCCCGTGGGGCCGATGTAGTTGAAGGCGTAGGACAGCTGCCCGTAGCCGCCTGCGAAGTGGCTGGGCTTGAGCACGATCCGGGTCAGGGAGTTGTGCGTCCCGCCTCGCCTGCCGCTGGTCTCAGTCAGCGGGGTGTTCATGGTGCGCTCCTGGGCGTGGTGCATGAAGACCATGCCCTCGGGGATGCGGTGGGAGACAATGGCGCGCGCCGCCACGATGCCATTGCGGTTGTAGGCCTCGACCCACTCGTTGTCCTTGACACCGATCTTGTCGGCGTCCTGGGGGCTCATCCAGATGGTCTGGCCCCCGCGTCCCAGCGTGAGCATGTGCAGGTTGTCGAAGTACTGCGAATGGATCGCCCACTTGTTGTGCGCGGTGATGTAGCGCACCGCGACCTCCGCCGTGCCCGCCTGGCTCGTGGACACCGAGCCCGGCGCGGCCTCCCCGTACAGGGCGTGGAAGTCCAGTGGTGGCCGGAAGATTGGCAGGGACTCGCCCATGTCCCGCATCCAGTCGTGATCGAGGTAGTAGTGCATGCGCCCGGTCAGGGTGTGCCAGGGCTTGGCATGCTCCACGTTGACCACGAAGGCCGAGTAGCGCCGTCCGCCGTGCTCGGAGCCGGACCACTCCGGGGAGGTGATGACTCCCTGGGGCTTGACCTGAGTGTCGGCGAAGGAGATGTGCTTGCCTGCCTCCTCCTCGCTGAGCTCGACCAACGTGGTGCCGGTGCGCTTGGACAGCGTGTCCCAGCCCTCGGTGGCGATGCGCCCATTGGTGGTGCCCGACAGCGTAAAGATGGCGTCGGCGGCGCGGATATCGGTGTCGAGCAGCGGCCGGCCGGCGGCCACGCCGTCGGAGGAGACCCCGTGGTTGCGGGCCAGGCGCTCCACCTCCGGACCCGGCTTGAGCATGATGCCCTTGCAGGGAATCCCCAGCTTCTCGGCCAGGGGGCCCAGGGCATCGAACTTGGCCCGGATCTGGGTGTAGTCGCGCTCGGTGGGCACCAGCTTGGGCATCGTCACTCCCGGCACCCACTCCTGGGGCAGGGAGGACACGTCACCGTGCGCCATCGTCAGGGCGTCGGGGGTGTCGTGCGTCAGGGGCGCGGCGACGACGTCGGTCTGGGTGCCCAGGTAGCGCGGCGCCCAGGCGGAGATGAGCCCGGCCAGGGTCTGGAAGACCTGGAAGTCGGTGCGCGCCTCCCAGGGCGGGTCGATGGCCGCGTTGAAGGAGTGCACGAAGGGGTGCATGTCGGTCGAGGAGATGTCGTGCTTCTCGTACCAGGTGGCCGCCGGCAGGACGACGTCGGAGTGCAGGGTGGTGGAGGTGTTGCGGAAGTCCGCGGTCCACATGAGGTCGAGCTTGCCGGTGGGGGCCTCGTCGCGCCAGGTCACCGAGGCGGGACGCTGCTCGGGCGGGTTCTCGACGGCGTTGACGTCGTTGTCCGCACCCACCATGTGGCGCAGGAAGAACTCCGTGCCCTTGGCCGAGCTGCCCAGCAGGTTCGTACGCCACGAGCACAGGATGCGCGGGAAGTTCTCCGGGGCATCGGGGTCCTCGCAGGCGAAGCGCAGCTCACCGGAGCGCAGCTGCTCGACGACGTAGTCCTTGGGGTCCATGCCAGCCTCGGCGGCCTGCTGGCCCAGGAGCAGCGGGCTGCGGTTGAAGGTCGGGTAGGAGGGCGTCCACCCGCGCTTCATGGCCTCGACCATCGTGTCGGTCGTGGTCTTACCCGCCAGGGTGCCCGGTCCCAGCGGGGAGGCCAGGCGCTCGGCGGAGGTGGTGTCGTAGCGCCACTGGTCGGTGGTGAGGTACCAGAAGCCCGTGGCGATCATCTGCCGGGCCGGGCGGTGCCAGTCCAGGGCGAAGGCGTACTGCTGGAAGCCGCTGAGCGGGCGGACCTTCTCCTGACCCACGTAGTGGGCCCAGCCGCCGCCGTTGACGCCCTGGGTGGCGCACATAGAGGTCAGCGCCAGGATCGTCCGGTAGATCTGGTCGGCGTGGTAGTAGTGGTTGATGCCCGCGCCCATGACGATCTGGGAGCGGCCGCCGGACTCCACGGCGTTGAGGGCGAAGTCGCGCGCCACCTGGATGATGGCGGGGCCGGGAACACCGGTGATCTCGCTGGCCCAGGCGGGTGTGCCCGGGACGGTGGCGTCCTGGTAGTCCGCGGGCCACTCGCCCGGCATGGACGGGCGCTCGACGGCGTACTGGGCCAGGAGCAGGTCGTAGACGGTGGTGACCATGCGGTCCCCGATGCGGGTGACCGGCACGCCGCGGCGCACGACGCCGCCGCCCACGGAGCCCTCGGGGGTGGAGGAGCCGGGCAGGTCGAAGCGGGGCAGGAGGACCTCGGCGGCCTGGACCTGGGGGCCCTCGCCGTGCAGGTCCAGAATGCTCATGACCGGGTCGACACCCTCCATGAGCAGGTTCCACTTGCCCTCACCCTCGGGGGTGAAGCGGTCGGCCAGGGTGCCGCCGGGGTCGGCCGGGCCGCGCTCGCGGTCCCACACGAGGGGGCGGAACTCGTTCTTCGGGGCGCCGGTGGCGACGCCGTTGACGTCGGAGGCCGTCACGAAGCGCCCGGGCACGTAGCCGGTGCCGTCGGGGGAGGGGTCCAGACTGATGAGGAAGGGGGAGTCGGTGTGACGGCGCATGTAGTCCAGGAAGAAGGACTCCTCGCGCTTGACGTGGAACTCGGAGAGGATGACGTGACCCATTGCCTGGGCCAGGGCACCGTCAGTACCCGGAGCCACGCGCAGCCACTGGTCGGCGAACTTGGTGTTGTCGGCGTAGTCGGGGGAGACGGCCACGACCTTCTGCCCGTGGTAGCGGGCCTCGGTCATGAAGTGGGCGTCCGGGGTACGGGTCAGCGGCAGGTTGGAGCCCCACATCATGAGGTACTGGGAGTTGTACCAGTCGCCGGCCTCGGGGACGTCGGTCTGGTCCCCGAAGACCTGGGGTGAGGCCGGCGGCAGGTCGGCGTACCAGTCGTAGAAGGAGAGCATCGTGCCGCCGATGAGCTCGTGGAGGCGGCCGCCGGCTCCGTAGGAGACCTGGGACATGGCCGGGATGACGCTGAAGCCGGCGATGCGGTCCGGGCCCCAGGCGCGGATGGTGTGGACGTAGGCGGCCGCGACGATCTCCATGGCCTCGTCCCAGCCCACGCGGACCATGCCGCCCTTGCCTCGGGCGGACTTGTAGGCCTTGGCGGTGGCGGGGTCACCGGTGACCTGCGCCCAGGCGGCGACCGGGTCGCCGTCGTTGTCGGCCTTCGCGGCGCGGAAGGCATCCAGCAGGACCGAGCGCACGTAGGGGTAGCGGATGCGCGTGGGGGAGTAGGTGTACCAGGAGAAGGCCGCGCCACGCGGGCAGCCGCGGGGCTCGTACTCGGGCATGTCCGGCCCCGTGGTGGGGTAGTCGGTGATCTGCTTCTCCCAGGTGATGATGCCGTCGGAGACGTAGACCTCCCAGGCGCACGACCCGGTGCAGTTGACCCCGTGGGTGGAGTGGACCATCTTGTCGTGGCTCCACCGGTGGCGGTAGAAGGTGTCGGCCTCGCGCCCTCCGGTGAGGAACAGGCGGCGGGCGTCGGCAGAGGCTTGCCCTCGACGCAGGTACGAGCCCAGCGTGAGCAGTCCGGGGGCGTTCTCGACCTGCTGGTCGGGCCCAGGGACGATCCCGGGGCCGGTGGTCTGGGAGCCGGTGGTGCTCATCAATGGTCCTTCGGTCCGTGAAGCTGATGGGTGGTCAATGTTGTGTTTGTGTTCATCGGTGTTCAGCGTGGGGGCGCGGCGGTCCGGCGGGCCGATGGCGACCGGACGGGCACCGAGCGCCCCCGACGGGGCAGGCGGGCGAGCCGTTAGCCGCCGCGCCGTTGTCCCCGTCAGTCGGTTATGGGTGGCCCGGGCGGACGCCGGATCCTGGAACTCAGCCCGGGAACGGGGCTCCCGGTCGGGCATAGCGCATCCAGCAGATGACCGCGCACACGGCGCAGTAGGCGACCGAGATCCAGAACCAGGCGGTGGTGCCCAGGGAGGCGATGGCGACGCCGACGATGAAGGGGCCCAGGCTGGCAACGGCAGCCGTGAAGCCGATGGCGCCGCCGGCCTGCCGCTTAGGCATGATCATTGGCATCTGCTTGAAGGTGCCGGCGTTGCCCAGGCCGGAGAAGAAGAACATCGCCAGCATGGACCACAGGAACCCGGGGAACTGCGCCGGATCGGTCGGATGGAGGTAGAAGGTGGTGACGGCCAGCGTGGCACCCATTCCGATGATGGAGATGAAGGTCCAGATGGCCCCGCCGAAGCGGTCGCACAGGGGCCCCCACAGCATTCGGACCACCGACCCGATCAGTGGCCCGAGGAAGGCGTAAGTCGCCCCCAGGGGCAGAAGTGACTTGTCGAAGTGCTCGGCCAGGGGCGAGCCAGGCCCGTAGGTGTTCTTGATGAGGAGTCCGAACTGTGCGGCGAACCCGGAGAACAGGCCGAAGGTCGCCACGTACATGAGCGTCATGTACCAGGTGTCGGGGTTGGTGAAGATGTCGATCTGCTGGCGGATGTTGGCCTTGACCGGGACGTCCTTGAGCAGGGCGAAGGCGAGAAGCGCGGCCACGATGGTCCACGGGATGAAGAAGACGGCCACGTTGTGGACCCAGACCTGGCCGCTGCCGGCGTGCTGGGGGGCGATCCAGGTGATGCCCAGCAGACCGAAACCCATGAGCCAGGGGCTCAGCAGCTGGATGATACTCATTCCCATGTTCCCGACGCCCGCCTGGATCCCCAGGGCGGTACCGGTCAGCCGCTTGGGGAAGAAGTAACCGGTCGAGGGCATGTAGCCGGAGAACGAGCCGCCCCCGATCCCGCAGGCGAAGGCCAGGGCGAGCAGTGTCCCGAAGCTCGTCTCAGTGCTCTGCACCGCGAAGAACCAGCCGAGCATCGGCAGAGCGTAGAGCAGGGACGACCATGCGACGAGCTTGCGGGTGCCGACGATCGGCGGCAGGAACATGTAGATGAGGCGGATCAGGCCGCAGGACAGGCCGGGCATGGCGGCGAGCCAGTACAGCTGGCTCTCGGTGAGCTTGAAGCCGATCTCGGTGAGCTTGGGGGCGATCGCGCTGGGAAGGAGCCAGACGCAGAAGGCCAGGATCATCGAGTAGGTCGAGACGATCAGTGTGGTCCAGGCGATCTTCGCGGACCAGTTCTCCGGTTCCTCGGGGTTCCACCCTGTGAGGACGCGACCGGAGGTGTCGAGCGTGGACATAGGGCTCCTGCTGTTGTGGGGCTCGGTCCGCTGGGCGACAGCGCCCTGGACCTGAGACTGTTTGGAGAGGGTCGGTGAAAGCCTGCGGACTCACACCGCGATCAATGATGCATTGAGTTGGTCAGATCTTCATGCAAGGGACGAATGTCTGAGCAATACGAGGCGAAACCGACATCTCAGAGGTGACTAAGGGCGGTGAATTAGGTTCAACATTAGTTGCCTAATTGAGGTTGTCGGTTGGATCGGGACGTGTTGCCCTTGAAACTCCGGGTGGGAGACGGAGGAGCCGCGCGGGGTGTAGGCGGACTACGGTGGGTCCATGAGTGAGACCCCCATCGTCCAGAAGGGCCTGGCGGCCCTGCCCGAGCCCGTCAAAGGCGCCGTCATCACCGTCTCCGACCGCTGCGTCAGCGGTGAGAGAGAGGACCTCTCCGGCCCGCTGGCCCAGCGCCTCCTGGCTGAGCACGACGTCGTCGTCGAGAAGGTGGACCTCGTGCCCGACGGTGTTGAGCCGGTGCGTGAGGCGATCAGGCGGGCGGTGGCCGGCGGCGCCCGGGTGGTCCTGACCACCGGCGGTACCGGGGTGACCCCTCGGGACCTCACCCCGGAGGCGACGGCACCACTGCTGGAGACCCGCATCGAGGGCATCGAGGCGCAGATCCGCGCCCACGGGCTGACCAAGACACCGCTGGCGGGACTGTCCCGCGGGCTGGTAGGCGTGACCTCTCGCGGCGCCGAGGGCGCCCTGGTCGTCAACGCCCCCGGCTCGCGCGGTGGGGTCAAGGACACCGTTGCCGTCGTCGGCCCCCTGGTGCCCCATGTCCTGGAGCAGCTCGGCGGCGGCGACCACTGAGCACGCTCGAGCACTACTGAGCGATTCGGATTGAGCCGGGCTGCTACTCGGAGCGGCCCGAGTCCCAGGAATGGACCTCGGCCCAGGTGTCCAGATCCCGCACGACATCGCGAGCCGTGGGGATGGCCTTGACGCGGAGCGTCCCGAGTGCCCGGCGCACAGCCGTGTCCCGCAGAGGTGTGCCGCCCGGGGCGACGGCTGCGGCCAGTGCTCGGCGGCGGTAGAGGCCCAGCAGGTACTGGGTGTGCTCGCCGTCGCGGGCGCAGACCCCGTCCAGCTCCGGCTCGGTCTGCGCCAGCGCCCGGTGCAGGGCCGGCAGCGCCCTCCAGGACAAGGGCGCGTCGCAGGTGAGGATCCCGGCCAGTCCCGCAACCGGGGCGCTCCGTCCTAGGACATCCAGCCCGGCCGCGATCCCGGCGACGGGTCCTCCCAGGGGAGGGTCCTCCAGCGCCCGCAGGACGCCGCACGGCAGTGCGACCTCCGGCGGTGCGACAACGCACACGCGCCCGAGCGGAAGGCCCTGTTCGCGAAGCTGCTCCAGGCCGGCCAGCACGTGGTCGAGCAGGCGCAGCCCCCGGGCGACGACGTCGGGCTTGGAGGCTCCGTCCAGCCGAGCCCCGGTCCCGCCGGCCAGCACAATGACATCGGCGGTCTCGGCGCCATCGGGGGCCTCGGCGACTTCGACCGCATCCGCGGTGCTCACGATGGCGCCGACCGTCTGCTCAGGCAGCGTCACCGCGGTCACCGCGGTCACCGCGCACCCAGTCCCCTGAGCGTCCCCCGGACTTGGCGACCACCTTGGCCTCGCGCAGCTCGACGCCCCGGTCCACTCCCTTGACCATGTCGACGATCGCCAGTCCCGCCACGGTGGCGGCGGTGAGTGCCTCCATCTCCACGCCCGTGCGGTCGGCCGTGCGCACCGTGGTCTCGATGCTCACGCCGCCGTCGACGATCTCCAGGTCCACGCGCGCCCCGTGCACGCCGATGACATGCGCCAGGGGGAGGAGCTCGGGGACCTTCTTTGTCGCCGCGATCCCGGCCACGCGGGCCACGGCGAGCACGTCGCCCTTGGGGACCGAGCCCCCGCGCAGGGCGTCCACGATCACCTCCGAGCAGGCCACGAAGGCACTGGCGCGGGCCTCGCGCACGGTCGGGGTCTTGGCGGTGACATCCACCATGTAGGCGGCTCCCGCCTCATCCAGGTGGGTGAGGGTGATCTCGGGGCGGGTAGTCATAACAGGCTCCTTCACTGGGATACGGGGCCGCGCCCTGTGGGCGCAGTCCGGGGCTCTTGACGGCGACCTGCAGGGGCGGCGGTCGCCGAGCTCGATGAGGTGGACAGCGGGATGAGGGGCAGCTCGTCGCCGACCTCGACCGCTTCAACCTCGGCGGCCACCACCGCCAGCGCCTGCGCGGCGGGCAGCGAGGCCACCAGGTGCGAGCCGGAGCCCAGCCGGTGGGTGGGCGTCACCCAGGGCAGGCCCGCACCGTCACCGAGGTCGGAACTGACTCCTAAGCCGGTGGGGGCCTCGGTGAAGCGCACCGGCACGTGCTGGCGCCGCCCCGGCGGGGTCCGCCAGCCCACCGCCGCGCGCGCCGTCAGGACAGGCCGACCCGGAAGCAGCTCTGCGCCGCCTGCCGCATCCTGCCCGGCCAGACGGGCCAGCGCCGGCGCCACGATCGTGGTGAAGGAGACCAGGACACTCACCGGGTTGCCCGGCAGGCAGATGATCGGCACCCGCCGGCCGTCGTCGGCGAGCACCCAGCCATGCCCCTGGGGCTTGCCCGGCTGCATGGCCACCTTGACGAAGTCCAGGTGGACCGGGGCCTCCTCGCCCCGCTGCGCCTGAGCCAGCATCGTTAGAGGATCGAAGGCTCCCGCGGACACGCCCCCGGAGGTGACGATGAGGTCGGCGCCGGCCGCGGCCTGCTGTAGGACCTCAGCCAGGGCCTCGGCCGTGTCGCCGCTGCGGGCCACGCTCGTGCACACGGCCCCGTGCTCGGTGACCAGCCCGGCCAGCAGCAGGGAGTTGGAGTCGGGAATCGTCCCGGGCTCCAGCGCCTGGCCGGCGTCACGCAGCTCGGCCCCGGTGGACACCACCGCCACGCGCACCTGCGGCCGCACCAGCACCGAGCCGAGCCCCACGGAGGCCAGGGCGGAGATGGCCGCCGCCGACAGCCTCGTCCCCGCCGCCATGACCGGATCACCCGCGGCCACGTCCTCCCCGGCGCGGCGCACGCTGAGGCCCGGGGTCGCTGCCGCGCGGATCTCGACGCGCTCGGGAATCGGGTGCGGGCCGGGAGCCTGGTCGGTGTCCTCCACCTTGACCACGGCGTCCGCGCCCTCAGGCAGCATCGCCCCAGTCATGATCCGCTGGGCGGTTCCCTCCGCGAGGGGCCGCGGTGCGGCGCCGGCCGGAACGTCCCCGCTCACCGGCAGAACCACGGGCGTGAGCGGGCAGGCGCCGGTCGTGTCCTTCGCGCGCACCGCGTAGCCGTCCATCGCCGAGTTCGTCCACGGCGGCACCGGGACGGCGGCGGTCACGTCCTCGGCCAGCACCCGGCGGTGCGCCCGCCCCAGCTCCAGGCGGTCGTCCTCCAGGGGTGAGAGGGTCTCCAGCACCTGGGAGACGTAGTCCTCCAGGGGGATCATCTGCGCCATAGCGGTCCTTCCTTCGGCGGGTACCCTGCGGGCTGCGACCTCAGGGCGGGCGGTCGCGGGGCCGGTGCCCGAACGTCCGGGGCCTATCATGCCCGTTCAGCCGGTGAAGCCCACATGGGTATGCTCGCGGCCGACCATCCGATCACGCCCAGCCCGCCGCCCCGATCGAGGAGACCCCGTGACGCCCAGTCCCGACCAGCCCAGCCGGCCGCTCCCGGCTCCCACGGCCCGCGTGGTCCGTGCCGAGGTCACCGAGTCACCCATCAGCGTCACCGAACTCGCCGACGCCGTCCAGGACGCTGCCGCCGGCGCCGTCGTCACTTTCGAGGGCGTGGTCCGCAACCACGACGCCGAGCGCGCCGTCACCGGCATCGGCTACTCCTGCCACCCCACGGCCGGCCAGGTCGTCGAGCAGATCGCCCAGGACGTGGCTCAGCAGGGGCGGGTGCGGGCCCTGGGCGTCGTCCACCGCGTCGGCGACCTGGGCGTCGGGGAGGCAGCGCTCGCGGTCGCCGTCAGCTCCGACCACCGCGCCGAGGCCTTCGCCGTGTGCAGCCAGATCGTCGAGGAGGTCAAGGAGCGCCTGCCCGTGTGGAAGCGCCAGACCTTCACCGACGGCTCGAGCCAGTGGAGCAACATCGCCTGACGTCTTATCGCCGAGCCTGGAACGTCCCGGGCAGCCTGGTGGAAGAACGGTCGGGTTACGCGACAACTGTCCGGCTCGATGCGGTGGTCACCCGCCAGCGAAGGGCGGGAGCACGTCGACGGCGTCGCCGTCGGCCAGGGGCGTGAGCGAGTCCGCCGGGGTGGAGACCGAGTTGACGAGGAAGCTGCAGATCGGGATGACCCGCGCCATCTCCAGGCCTCGACCGGAGAGCTGCTCGCGCAGAGCCGCCAGTGTCGTGCCGGCGGGCAGGTCCAGGCGCTCCTCGGGGCGCCCGGCGGCCTCAGTGGCCGCGGCGAAGTAGCGCAGGGTCACAGAGATCTGCGCCTGACCGGCGTGCGCGTCCGCCTGGGGCGACAGCTCGGGGGGGGGGTTCGTCATGGGGGCTCCTGAGGAATCGGGTCAGCCACCGATGGCCGACATGGTGCGCTGCGGGCGAGCGAAGCCGTCGCTCTCGGTGTGGGGACTGTCCGAGCCGTGCGCGCGGGGCTTGCCCCAGGTTGCGCCGGCCCAGATGCGGATGAGCTCGTCGTCGTCGGCGCCGGCGCGCATGGGGCCGCGCAGGTCGGTCTCGGTGCTGGAGAACAGGCAGGTCATGAGGCGCCCGTCGGCCGTGATCCGGGTGCGGTCGCAGTCCGAGCAGAAGGGGGCGGTGACCGAGGCGATGACGCCCACCGTCCCGGCCGGATGCTCCTGGCCCGACGCGCTTCCGGCGGCGACCCGCCACAGCGCCGCCGGACGACGGTCCGGGCGGCCCACCTCGGTGAGGGTGAATCCGGCCTCCCGCAGCACCCCCAGGATCTGATCGACGCCGACGACGTCCTGGCTGCTCCAGGTCTCGCGCGGTCCCAGCGGCATGTGCTCGATGAACCGCAGCTGCCAGCCACGGCGCAGGCACTCGGCCAGGAGACGTGGCGCGCGTTCCTCCACGGTGGCGGGCACGGCCACGGCATTGACCTTGATGGGGTCCAGGCCGGCCTCCTGGGCGCCGGCGATCCCGGTCAGGACATCGGCGAGCCGGTCGCGGCGAGTGATGGCGGCGTAGTCCTGCGGGTCCAGGGAGTCGATGGAGATGTTGACGCGGTCCAGGCCCGCCGCCCGCAGCCCGGCGGCCCGCTTCTCCAGGCCCAGGCCGTTGGTAGTCAGGGCGATGTCCGGCTTGGCCCCGGCCGAGGTCCGCAGTGCGGACAGTGCACCGACGATCTCCTCCAGGTCGCGCCGCATGAGCGGCTCGCCACCGGTCAGGCGGATGCGCTCAACTCCCAGTCGTTCGACGGCGATGCGCCCCAGGCGGGTGAGCTCGGCGGTGGTCAGCAGATCCGGGGTGGGCAACCACTGGAGACCCTGTGCGGGCATGCAGTAGGTGCAACGCAGGTTGCAGCGGTCCGTGATGGACAGGCGCAGGTCGCGCACGGTGCGCCCGTAGCGGTCGACCAGCTGCTGGGGGACGCCGTCGGCAGCCGGGGCCGACAGGCCGGGACGTTCGGGCAGGTCGGGTAGCACCGGCCGGGTCGTCGGCATAGGCAGGTCCGCGGAGGCTCCACGGCTCCTGCTCGGGCCGACGACCGCGGCATCGAATGGTGCTGGCGTCATGCGTTGAGCATATCGGGAGCGCGCCGACGGTATGGAGCCAGGCCCGTTGAGGCCCCGAGCCCATGGCCGAAGCCGAGTGCTAGGGACCGCGGGCGCCTTCCGCCGGCCGGTCGCGCTCAGGCGGTGCGCAGGATCTCGACGCGCGCGAAACCCTCGGACTGCTCCAGCAGCGTGTGCTGGAAGGTGAAGGGCAGCTGGTCGATCTGGGCCAGCAGCGGGGTGGGCACGTGCGGGGCCACCAGGTCGAAGCCCTCACCGGGGTTGAGGGAGGAGGCGGCGCCAATGACCGCAGCGTGGCGCAGACGGTGCGGGATGGCGCGCGCGTCCAGGGTGAGGCGCTCGTCGCTGTGCTCGTGGCAGCCGCAGCTGGACTTCTTCTCAGTGACGGGCAGCAGCTCGGGGCTCTCGCTCATAGGGCTCTCCTTCGGAGTGTTTCGTACTGGTGTGCGTGACCTTACTACCACCGCAGGGCCGGCTGGAACGACTGTCCACCGCCAGTGGAACGGCTGTCCACTTCTGCTGGCGCGACTGGCCACCTCCGCTGGCGCGGCCAGCCCCATACAAACCTACCGAAACTTCATAAGTGACGCGGAGCCGTGTCGTCTATGAAGTTTTTGTCGATGTGAGTGCGTGGTGCGTGGGTTTGCGGCGCCGTTGGATACGGTTGGGCCGTGGAGACGGACCGACTCAGCCAGGCGCTGACCAGCCGCGTGGCGCCGCGCCTGGTGGCCCTGGCCCTGGGCGCCGCCTGCATCCTCATGGGCCTCAACGCCGCCCTGCTGCGCCTCAACCTGCCGGCCCCCATCAACGGGGCCGAGCTGGCGGCGCTCCACGGCCCCCTCATGCTCGTCGGCTTCCTGGGGACTGTCATCGCCCTGGAACGGGCCGTCGCCGCCCGCACCCCCTGGGCCTTCCTCGCCCCCCTGGGAAGTGCCGCGGGCTGCCTGGCCCTCCTGGCCGGTGCCCCCGACGTCGTCGGCCGGGGACTCATGACCGGCGCCGCCGGCGTCCTGTGCGCCATCTACCTGCGGGTTCACCGCCGTGCCCCCAGCGCCGCCGTCGACGTCGAGGCCATGGGCGGGGCCGCCCTCCTGCTGGGGGACGTCCTGTGGCTGGGTGGGCGCGGCATGGAGGACGTCGTCCCGCTGTGGCTGCTCTTCCCCACGCTCACCATCATCGGCGAGCGCCTGGAGCTGGCCCGCATCGCCTTCCTCGACGAGATGGTGGAGACCGTCGTCGAGGCGCTCTCCGGCGCGGCGGTCCTGGGCGCCTGCCTGCTTCTCATCGCACCGGGCTCACACCTCGTGGTCGGCCCGGCCCTGCTGGGACTGGCCGTCGTCATGGCCTACTACGACGTCGCCCGACGCACGATCCGCCTGCGCGGCGGGGTGCGCTTCATGGCGGCCTCCATGCTCGCCGGCTACGTGTGGCTCGCCCTCGCCGGGGCGGTCTGGTCGCTGTGGGGCCTGCAGGGCCTGAACGGGGCCGCCTACGAGATCGTCATCCACTGCATCACGGTGGGCTTCGCCTTCTCCATGATCCTGGCCCATGCCCCGGTCATCATCCCCGCGATCGTCCACCGGGCCCTGCCCTACCACCGACTCATGTGGCTGCCCTACGTTCTGCTGCACGCCGGCCTGGTGGTACGCGTCGTCGGTCTGCTGGCGGAGGCCTCCGCGGTCTGGAAGGTCGGCGGTGCCGTGGGAGTGGCGGCGATCCTCGTCTTCATGGTCCTCACCCTGGGGCGCGTCCTGACCTCCGGCAGCATCCGCAAGCCGGTACGGTTCGGACCGCCGGATGCGGCCGCGGCATCCGGATCGACGACGTCGCAGGCGACAGGGGGCCGCGCATGAGCCTGTCCATCGGTTCTCCCGGTACCGGGTCCACCCCCCGGCCCGGCTCGCTTCCCGGCCCCGGACGAGCAAGCGGCCCGGGCCGTCCCGGCAAGAAGCCCTCCCGGCGCACCACCCAGGTACGTCGCAACGCCCTGGTCATGGCCTGGCTGCTCATTGCCGCGGTCCTGGCGGCCCTGACCATCGTGGGCCCGCTGGTCTCCTGGGGAACCTGGCTGCCCCTGCATGCCCTGCTCCTGGGCGGGATCGGCAGCGCCATCACCATCTGGTCCGCCCACTTCGCCGACACCCTCCTGCACCGCCCGGCTCTGGGTGGTGCGGCCCTCCTGGACGCGCGCCTCTACGCACACAGCCTCGGCACCGCCGTCGTGCTCACCGGCATCACCATGGGCCAGCAGGCGGTGGCGCTCGTCGGGGCGGGTATCGTCATGGCCCAGGCCATTGCGGGCGTCGTGGCCATCACCGTGCAGTACCGCAGGGCCATCGCCCCGCGCCTGGCCTCCCTGGCCCTCCACTACGCCGTCGCCCTGGTCCTGCTGGCCACCGGTGCGCTCCTGGGCTTCCTCATCTCCTGGTCCAACGCCCACGGGCGCTCCGCCCTGGCCGACGGCTTCTACCTGGCCCACACGACCACCATGCTGCTGGGCTTCGTGGGTACCACGGTCCTGGGCACGCTCACGGTCCTGTGGCCCACGATGCTGCGCACTCCCATGGAGCCGGTCGCGCCGCGCTGGACCACTCGTGGCCTGCCCTATCTCGTGGGCGGCACCGCGCTGGTGGCCGCTTGTGGGCTGTGGCCGCCCCTGGCGGGTCTGGGCACCCTGGTCTACCTCGGCGGCGCCTGCGCAGTCCTCGTGCCCGCCTACCGCACCGCCCGCCGGGTCCCGCCGACCTCCTTCGCCACGGCCTCCGCCACGGCCTCGGTGGCCTGGTTCGTCGGCTGCGTCGCCGTCCTGGGGGCTCGCATGTCGCTGGCCGACGACGCCGCCGCTGCCCGTGAGGTCATCCACTCCCTGCGCCTGCCCCTGGCGGCGGGTTTCGCTCTGCAGATCCTCGTGGCGGCTCTGAGCTACCTCACTCCGGTGATGCTCGGAGGCGGCCCCGCGGCCACCCGGGCCACCAACGCGATCATGGACCGCTTCGCCGCCTACCGGGTCACCGCCGCCAACGCCTGCCTCCTGCTGGCGCTCTACCCGGGGGCGCCCTGGCAGGTGCGCGTCGTCGCCGGCGCCCTGGCCGCGCTGGTGACCTCCTACCTGCTGGCGGGCATGATGCTCAGCCTGCGCGAGGTCTCCCAGCGCAAGCGCCCGCCGCGTACCCTACGCACCCCGGCCGACGCCGACCCCACCTCCGACCCCGCGGGCCACCGGTCCGCCCAGCCCCGAAGGGGAACCCGATGACGAAGACGCCCGACGCACAGGCACCATCCCCTGATGAGGCCGCCGCCCCTGAGACTGCTGGCTCCGAGAACGCCCCTTCTCAGGACGCTGCCTCCCAGGAGACCGAGCGCAGCGGCGCCGACAGTGCGGCTCAGGCCCCCGGCGACACTGCTGGGCGCGCGGCGACGGGCGCCGGTAAGCCCGAGGGCGCCCACCGTCGAGCGGTGACGGCCGGTACCGCCCCCGCCATCGACCGCAACCGCCGCCCCCTGACCGGCGGGGCCGGCCCGGCGGCGGGAGACGGGACCGCCGCCTCGTCCTCGGGCGGCCTGCTCCAGTCCGCCGACCGCCGCGGTGTCCTCATGGGGCTGCTCACCGCCGGAGCGGCCGTCGTCGTCGGCAGCGTCATCGGCAACCGGGGTCAGGGCGGAACCACCCAGGACGTCACGCCCACCGGCAACACCGTCAACGCCACCATCACGGTGGAGGGCCTGCGGTTCGTGCCGGACACGGTCGATGTCACCCCCGGCGACCGGCTCGTTATCACCCTGGACAACACCGCCGACCAGGTCCACGACCTCGTCCTGGCCACCGGCCAGACCACCGGGCGCATCGCCGCCAGAGCCAAGGGCACCCTCGACGCCGGCATCGTCGCGGGTCCGATCGAGGGCTGGTGCTCCATCGCCGGCCACCGCGCCCAGGGCATGGTCTTCCACGTCACCGCGGGCGGGGCGGCCGCCGCCGGCCACCAGCACGGCGATCACCAGCACGGCGGTGGCCAGAGCAATCAGGCCGGCTCCGGCAAGGACGCGGTTCCCGACTATGCGGCCCAGCTGCCCGCAGGCTTCAAGGCCTTCGATGCCGCCCTGCCACCGGCCCCTACCAGTCCCGACGGCGGTCCCATGACCCACCGGCACACCTTCACCGTCAAGGAGCAGGTCATGCCGGTCGGCGCCGGTGTCACCCAGCGGCGCCTGACCTTCAATGGGCAGGTTCCCGGCCCCGTCCTGCGCGGCAAGGTGGGGGACACCTTCGAGATCACCCTGGTCAACGATGGCACGATGAGCCACTCCCTGGACTTCCACGCCGGGATCACCCCGCCCGATCAGGCGATGCGCTCGATCAACCCCGGGGAGTCCCTCGTCTACACCTTCACGGCCCAGCACTCGGGGATCTGGCTCTACCACTGCTCCACCTCGCCGATGAGCCTGCACCTGGCCGCCGGCATGCATGGGGCTGTCATCATCGATCCACCGGGGCTGCCGGCCGTGGACCGCGAGTACGTCATCGTCGCCTCTGAGGTCTACCTCGGTCCCGAGGGCGGCGAGCCCAACACGGAGAAGATCGCCGCCAAGACCCCCGACCTCATGACCTTCAACGGGGTGGCCTTCCAGTACCACCAGCAGCCGCTCAAGGCCAAGGTCGGCGAGCGCGTGCGCTTCTGGGTTATGGCCGCCGGCCCCTCACTTCCGACGTCGTTCCACACCGTCGGACTGCAGTTCGATCAGGTCTTCTTCGAGGGGGCCTGGACCCTGGGTGGTCCGAACCGGATCGGGGCCGCCTGGTCCGGCGGCTCCCAGGCCCTCGGCCTGCAGCCGGCTCAGGGCGGATTCGTCGAGTGCGTGGCCTCCGAGCCGGGCCACTACGTGTTCGTGACGCACTCCTTCGCCGACATGGAGAAGGGAGCTCACGGCGTCCTGGAGGTCAGCGCCTGAACCCGGGGCTCCTCAGGCCGCGGTCAGGACAGCCCCCGAACGCCGCTTCGGCCCCGGGCGACTGTGCCCGGGGCCGAAGCCTTGCGATCTAGAAGTGGTGGACGGGTGATGCTGTTGCAGCCGCGTGCTCAGGCGACGTCGGCGTGGACGATCTTGAGGTCCGGCTCCTCGTGGACGGGCTGAGCCGAGCTGATCTGGCATCCGTCAGGCCCGTTGGGCAGGAACTTGAGCCGCTCATATGCGGCCGGGTCGGGGCCGACGACGGCCCGGAGGAAACCCTCGTGCATGGTGCACACCAGGTCACGCGGCCGGTGGTTGCGGGTGATGAGCGGGCAGGAGCGCAGGACGACGGTGTCTCCGGAGACCTCTGGGGCGAAGCCCATGACCGCGAGGTAGGGGATGAGGGCGGTGACCCGGTCCACCTGCTCGCCGTCGACCGTGGGCTCAGCAATGGTGCCGGGGGTCAGCTCGGCCCAGCGGCGACCGATCTCCAGGGCCGTGGCGCGGGCGTCCTCGCCCTCGCCCAGGGTGTCGGCGATCGCGTCGAGCAGCAGCAGGTAGGCGTCGACCATCTGCTGAGGGTCGGGGGCCGTTGAGGCGTAGCGCAGGGCCGGGCGGCCCCGCTTGCCCGTCGGCTTGGTGGACACCGTGACGAACCCGGCGTCAACCAGGGCGTCGAGGTGCTCACGGACGGTGTTGTGGTGCAGGTTGAGTGCGCTGGCGACCTGAACGGCCGTCATCGCGTCGTTAGAAGCCTCCACGACCTCCAGGACGCGCCGGCGCGCCGCAGAGAGGTTGGCGCGTGCGGACAGGTCGCCCAGGGCGGGACGTGGGAGCGAAGGGGTCGGACGGTTGTGCATGTCCTGAGACTAACGCGCTTTCGCTTGTGGGAACCGTCAAAATCGGTGTGTAGTTGAATCCTGCAACGGCTGTGTGATGTGAGTTCTAGCACATGACGTCCAATAGGGGCTCTGACGAAACGTGAAAAAACTCAGTATTGACGCCGTTTCTGGCGGGTCGACGCCCTGTACCAGGGCAAACGGCCCTCGAGGTTGAGGATCGCGCTGTCAACGAAACTGTGACGTGCCCTGAGGGGCTCGCGCGGTGCCGCCGGGAGTGTTTCAGGGCCGGGTGGGGTCCTCGGCCTCCAGTGAGGGGGCCAGCAGCCGGCGGAAGGACTCCACCCTTGCGCGCCGCTCCTCGCGGGCAGCCGAGGCTCCCGAGGCGTCCGGCCCGTCCGCCGTGCTCGCCCACTCATCCAGGGCGCAGTCGACGACGCCCTCCTGATGGGTGCAGCCCCGCGGACAGTCCTCGGCCACGCCGGCCAGGTCCGGAAAGCCCCTCAGAACGTCGGCGCTGCCGACGTGGGAAACCCCGAAAGAACGCACGCCGGGGGTGTCGATGACCCAGCCGCCCCCGGGCAGCTCGAGGGCCTGAAGACTGGTGGAGGTGTGGCGGCCCCGGCCGGTGACCTCGTTGACGTGCCCGGTGGCGCGGTCGGCCCCGGGCACGAGCGCGTTGATGAGCGTGGACTTGCCGACCCCGGAGTGGCCCACGAGGACTGAGACGTCGCCGTCAAGCGCTTGGCGGACCGCTTCGACACCGTCGTCGGGCCGCTCGCCGCAGACCTGTGAGGGCCCGGTCTCGGGGCCGTGGGGGCGCAGTCGCGTGGCCAGGCAGCGCACACCCAGGGGGCTGTAGAGGCCCGTCAGCGGGGCGGCGTCGGCCAGGTCGGTCTTGGTGAGCACGATGAGCGGCTCCATGCCGGCGTCGTAGGCGGCCACGAGGTAGCGGTCGATCATGCGTGGGCGCGGCTCGGGGTCGGCCACGGCGGTGACGATGACGAGCTTGCCGGCGTTGGCGACGATCGCTCTCTCGGTGCCGGCTCCGTCCCCGTCCTCGGCGCTGCGGCGCAGCAGGGTGGTGCGCTCCTCGATGCGGACCATGCGCGCCAGGGTGCCCTTGCGGCCGCTGGTGTCCCCGACGACGGCGACCCGGTCCCCGACGACGACCTTGCCCCGCCCCAGCTCACGGGCCTTCATGGCGGTGATGTTGCCGCTGGAGTCCTCAGTGAGGCTGGGGTCGTCCAGGCGGATCCGGTAGTGGCCGCGGTCGATGCGGGTGACCATGCCCAGGGCCGCGTCGGCGTGACTGGGGCGCTGCTTGGTGCGCGGGCGCGAGCCCCGGCCGGGGCGGACCCTCACGCGCGGGTCGTCGGTGCCGATGTCGCGGCGGGCCATCAGACACCATCTCCGGGGGTCTCCGGCTCGCGATGCGAGGCGGTGGCGGGCCCGGTACCGCCCCCACCGGAGGTGGCCAGCATGGCGGCCCACAGGTCCGTGAAGCCGGGCAGCGTCTTGGAGGTGCACTCGACGTCGTCCAGGCTCACCCCTTCCACGCTCAGGCCGATGACGGCGGCGAAGGTCGCCATCCGGTGGTCGGCGTAGGAGCGCAGGGCGGCGCCGTGCAGTGGGGCGGGGCGAATGATGAGCCCGTCGTCGCTCTCCTCGGCGTCCCCGCCCAGGAGACGGATCTGGGTGGCCAGGGCCGCCAGGCGGTCGGTCTCGTGCCCGCGCAGGTGCGCGATGCCGGTGAGGACGCTGGTGTGGCCCTGGGCTCCGGCGAGAGTGGCCAGGGCCGCCACCGTGGGGGCCAGCTCGCCGACGTCGGACAGGTCCGCGTGGATCCCGGTCAGCCGCCCGGAGCCGTGAGCCGTGAGCAGCCCGTCGGTGAGCCTCGCCTCCCCGCCCAGGCGGGGGAGGAGCTCGCGCCAGGCGTCGCCGGCCTGGGTCGTGGCCGCCGGCCAGTGGGGGACACTGACTCGGCCCCCGGCCACGAGGGCGGCCGCCAGGAAGGGGCCGGCGTTGGACAGGTCCGGCTCGATCACGACCTCCCCCCCGCGCGGACGCCCGGCGTGGACCCGCCAGGTGCGCTCGCCGTCACCGGCCCCGGGGGCGGGCTCGTCCACGGCGATGCCCCGCTCGCGCAACGTCGCCACCGTCATGGCCACGTGCGTCAGTGAGGGCACCGGCCCGGTGGGGGTGAGCTCCAGGCCGCCGGGCAGGAGTGCTCCCAGGAGCAGGAGGGCGGAGACGAACTGGGAGGAGGCCGAGCCATCGACCGCCATCCGAGTGCCCTCGGCTCGCAGGAGGGCGCCGTCGCCGGGGCCGACTCGGAAGGGCAGGAAGCCGGGCGCACCGAGGTGGGTGACGTCCGCGCCCAGGGCGGCCAGCGCGTCGAGCAGAGGCGCCATGGGGCGGCGCCGGGCGGCCTCGTCCCCGTCGAAGACGACCGGGGCGTCGGCCAGCGCGGCCAGGGCGGGCACGAAGCGCATGACGGTCCCGGCCAGGCCGACGTCGATGCGTCCGACGCCTTCGGATCCGGTCTGCACGTGCAGCGGCAGGGGAGCCGGCGTGACGCGCAGGTGCGTGCCGGTCTCGTCGAGGTTCTCGAAGCGGGCGCCGAGCACGCTCAGGGCGGCGAGCATGAGCTCGGTGTCGCGCGAGCGCAGGAGCCCGGTGAGTGTCGTCGGCGCGTCGGCGAGCGCGGCCAGCAGCAGGGCCCGCGCGCTTAGCGACTTCGACCCCGGCAGCTCCACGACGGCCTCGAGCGCCCCCGCCGCCACCGGCGCCCGCCACGGCTCGGCCGATCCTGCCGAGGCAGCCGAAAGGGCCGCAGGGACGCCAGCGCCGGGGGCATCGGTCATGCCAGGGCCTCGATGACCGCGTTGAGGGTGGTCGAGGGTCGCATGGCGGCGTCGGTCAGGGTCGCATCGGGGCGGTAGTAGCCGCCGATGTCCACCGGGGAGCCCTGGACGGCCAGCAGCTCGGCCTGGATCGTGTCGATGAAGGCCTCGAGCTGCTGGGCGATCGGGGAGAAGACGGCGGCGAGTTCGGGGCTGGTCTCCTGCGCGGCCAGCTCGCGGGCCCAGTACAGGGCCAGCCAGGCGTGCGAGCCGCGGTTGTCGATCTGCCCCAGGCGGCGTGCCGGGGAGCGGTTCTCCTCCAGCAGCCGGGCCGTGGCGGCCTCCAGTGCGTCGGCCAGGACCTCGGCGCGTTCGTTGCCGCTGACCTGGGCCACGTGGTGGAAGGCCTCCGCCAGGGCCAGGAACTCACCCAGGGAGTCCCAGCGAAGGTAGTCCTCCTCGAGGAGCTGGCGCACGTGCTTGGGGGCCGAGCCCCCGGCACCGGTCTCATAGAGGCCGCCGCCATTCATCAGCGGTACCACCGAGAGCATCTTGGCGCTCGTGCCCAGCTCGAGGATGGGGAAGAGGTCCGTGTTGTAGTCGCGCAGCACGTTGCCGGTCACCGAGATCGTGTCCTCGCCGCGGCGGGCGCGCTCCAGGGACAGGCGCGTGGCCGCCACCGGGTCCAGGACGCGGATGTCCAGGCCCACGGTGTCCTCATTGGCCAGGTAACGGTTCACCAGGTTGATGAGGACGGCGTCGTGCCCGCGCTCGGGGTCCAGCCAGAAGACGGCCGGGGCGCCGGTGGCCCGGGCCCGCGTGACCGCCAGGTGCACCCAGTCGCGCACGGGGGCGTCCTGGGTGGTGCAGGCCCGCCAGATGTCGCCGGTGGCCACCTCGTGGGATAGCAGCACCGCACCGGGCTCGGCCCCAGCCCCCTCGACCGCGACGACCTCCACGGTGCCGTCGGCCGGGATGAGGAAGGTCTTGTCGTGGCTGCCGTACTCCTCGGCCTTGCGGGCCATGAGACCCACATTGGGCACCGAGCCCATCGTGGCCGGATCCAGAGCCCCGTGGGCGCGGCAGTCATCGATGACGGCCTGGTAGACCCCGGCGTAGGAGGAGTCCGGGATGACGGCGAGCGTGTCCGCGGTCTGGCCGTCCGGCCCCCACAGGTGGCCGCCGGCCCGGATCATGGCGGGCATGGAGGCGTCGATGATGACGTCACTGGGCACGTGCAGGTTCGTGATGCCGCGATCGGAGTCCACCATGGACAGGCGCGGTCCGGCGGCCAGCTCGGCCTCGATGGCGGCGCGGATCTCCTCACCCTGGGGCAGCGAGTCCAGTCCCGCCAGGATCGAGGCCAGCCCATCCTCGGCCCGCAGACCCGCCTCGGCCAGGACCCTCCCGTAGGTGGAGAAGACCCCCGGCAGGGCGGCGCGCACCGCGTGACCGAAGATGATCGGGTCGGAGACCTTCATCATCGTGGCCTTCAGGTGCACCGACAGCAGCAGGTCCTCATCCTTGGCGGCGGCCACCTGCCCGGCGAGGAACTCATCCAGGGCGGCGGCACTCATGAAGGTGGCGTCCACGACCTCCCCGGCCGTCACCGGCAGCGACTCCCGCAGAACGATCGGCTCGCCGCCGTCGGCCGGGCGCAACCGGATCTGCAGGGTGCCGGCCTCGGGCACGACGACGCTGCGCTCATTGCGCCGGAAGTCCCCGGCCCCCATCGTGGCCACGCGGGTGCGCGACTGGGGTGACCAGGCCCCCATCGAGTGCGGGTGGGAGCGGGCGTAGGCCTTGACGGCCGCCGGGGCGCGCCGGTCCGAGTTGCCCTCACGCAGGACGGGGTTGACGGCGCTGCCCTTGACGGCGTCGTAGGCGGCGCGCGCCTCGTGCTCGGCGGGCGTGGCCGGGGAGTCGGGGTAGTCGGGAATCTCGTGGCCCAGGGCCTGGAGCTCGGCGATAGCGGCCTTGAGCTGGGGCAGGGAGGCCGAGATATTGGGCAGCTTGATGATCGTGGCCGCCGGGGACTGGGTGAGCTCACCCAGGCGGGCCAGGTCGTCGTCGGCCAGGGAGAAGGCCGCCAGGATGCGTCCCGCCAACGAGATGTCCGCCGTGCCCACGCTCACGCCCGCCCGCTGGGCGAAGCCGCGCACGATCGGCAGGAAGGAGTGCGTCGCCAGCATCGGGGCCTCATCGGTCCAGGTGTAGACGATGTCGGGCTGGGCGGCCTGCTCCGACTGGGGTGACTGGCTTGCCTGAGCCGGCTGGGCGGACTGGACGGTCATGAGTGCTCCCTAGCGTGTCGATGACGTGTCTGCGCGTGGTGGTCAGCGGTGCGGGCGCGTGCGCGCGCCGCGACCGGTCGGAAGTGGACCGGGGCGAGAGTAGCCGCCGCCTGTGAAGCCCAGGTGACAGGTGCCGGAGCGCTGCAGGCGGAGATGGCGGTGGGCCGACGTCGGCCCCTGGCCCGGAGCCAACGGGAGCCGACGTCGGCCCGACCAAAGGCGCTCAGGCAGTCACGTAGCGCTGCTGAACGGCCTCGTTGGCGGCCTGCATCGCCTCGCGCTGCTGACGGGCGTTGCGCACCTGCCAGGCCAGGGACGGCCTGCCCTGACGGTCGACGGCGGCCAGCGCGAGCCCGGCCCCCAGGGCGGCCCCGCGCAGCAGCCCGGAGAGGGCCTCCTTGCGGGCCTGCATCCCCTTGACCGCCCAGACGGGGTTGTTGACCACGGTGAGGGGCACATTGAGGGCCGCCAGGATGGTGGCGTTCGTGCGGGGTGCCCGGCCGGTGGCCAGCCCCAGCCCGGCCACGAGGCTCACGGCACCCGAGGCGCGGGTGAGCAGCCGGGCGTCGGAGGCCAGCACGGGCGGCAGGCCGACCCGCTCCAGCGTCGGGGCGACCTTCTCGAACTTCTCCACGTGGCGCGAGGGGCGCACCAGGGCATCGAGTCCATCGACGATGAAGGGCGCGGCGAGCATGGGGCGGGCGAAGGAGCGCAGAATGTTCATGCCCCCATCCTGGCCTACGCGGGCGGCTCGGGCCAGCGATATCGCTGCTCGAAGGTGGTGCGTGCCTCGCTCAGGGCGGACGGGGAATGAAATCAGGGCGCCATCGCGTTGGCCGGGACATGAGTATCCAGCACTCGATCGTGTCGCCGACGAGCCGGACCGCCCGCCGGCGGGGCGCACCGCCGAGTGGGCCGCGCGGCCGCCGAGAGCGGCCCGGCCGACAGGACCGGCGCCGTCGGCACCGGGATCTGCCGGGAGGACCCGCCACGATCACGGAGGCGACGACCGAGACGATGACTGAGACTGAGACGGTGACCAAGGCTCGTGGCGTCGGTCGGGTCGAAGACTCCCCGGGCACGTTAGGCTCGTGGCTGATGACGGACATCGACGACCACACTGATGAGATCACCCTGGATGAGGTGATCGATCCTGACGATGGCGCACGCGATCTGGACCGGGCGCCAGCCGATGAGGACGAGGCCGCTCGGGCCGCCCGTTTCGAGGCCGAGGCCCTGCCCTACCTCGACCAGCTCTACGGCGCCGCCCTGCGTATGACCCGCAACCGGGCCGATGCCGAGGACCTCGTGCAGGACGCCTACGCCAAGGCCTTCGGCTCCTTCCACCAGTACCGGCCCGGCACCAACCTCAAGGCCTGGCTCTACCGGATCCTGACCAACACCTTCATCAACTCCTACCGCAAGAAGCAGCGCGAGCCGCTCCAGTCCGACGCGGAGACGGTTGAGGACTGGCAGCTGCACCGGGCCGCCTCCCACGACTCGGTGGGGCTGCCCAGCGCGGAGAACCTCGCCCTGGACGCCCTGCCGGACTCCGACATCAAGGACGCCTTGGGCCAGCTCACCGAGGACCGGCGCCTGGCCGTCTACCTGGCGGACGTGGAGGGCTTCTCCTACAAGGAGATCGCCGAGATCATGGACACGCCCATCGGGACCGTCATGTCCCGGCTGCACCGAGGTCGCCGCCAGCTGCGCGAGCTGCTGGCCGACTACGCCCGAGAGTACGGATATGGGGAGGAGGAGAAATGACAGACCGCATGGAACCGGGAACCCCCGGCGACAACAGCGCCGATCCCACCAAGGGCCCCAAGACGGCGGACGGCTCCCAGGACTGCTCCTGCGCCGAGGCCCGCGCCCACCTGGAGGCCTTCCTCGATCGCGAGTGCACCGCCGACCTGGCCGAGCGCCTCGCCCAGCACGTGGCCACCTGCTCGCACTGCTCCCGCCTCGCTGACGCCGAGACCCACTTGCGGGAGATCCTGCGCTCTCGGTGCGCCGAGCAGGCCCCTCCCGAGCTGCGCGCCCGGGTCCTGGGGCGCCTGTCGGCCCTGCGCGCCACCGCGGTGAGCGTGACGACGACGTCGACCACGACCCGGACCCAGGCCTCCGCCTCCGGGCGGGTCGTGCGCGTCGTGGAGTCCCGGGTCGAGTCCTCCCGGACCGTCCGCTTCGAGCACGACTGAGGGAGCAGCCGGGCCCCGGCTGCGACGTGCGCCGACGTGTGGTCGCCTTCACCGGCTGGTCAGCGGCGCCAGACTGGCCCAGGCGCGCCGCCGTGTGCGAGAATCAGCGGCGTTCCGTGCCCCCTCGTGGGGCGAGTCAAGACACGAGGAGGCAGTGATGAGCAAGCGCGGTCGTAAGCGTCGTGCACGCGCCAAGTCCAGCGCCAACCACGGCAAGCGTCCCAACGCCTGAGCCGGGTAGCGCACTGAGCGCAACGCCCTGAGACATACAGCCGTCGGCCGGTCACCACTCATGGTGACCGGCCGACGTCGTTCTTAAGCCGTCCCGGAACTGTCCTGGTCAGGCACCGATTCGCACTCACAGCCTGGGTCCTTCGGCCTTGACGGTCATGAGACGGTGAGGTGTGAGCCGCGGAACATGGCCTGATTCGTGGTGAGGGGACACTGTCCAGCCTCTCACCGAGAAACCCGGTGGTGTCTCGTGGGTATGGCCTTGCCGGCTCCTCCTCAACGACGGCGGTGTGACATGAACCTGAAGAACCTGACAGCACCAGACCAGTGGACACTCTCTGACAACTCGCTCCTGCGGCGCATCCTCGTGTGCTTCCTGGGGGAGGTGATCACGGCGGTCGGGATCGCGATCTGCCTGGAGGGCAAGAGCGGTGTTGACCCGTTCACCGCCTTCCTCCAAGGCATCTCCCACGTCTCTGGGATCTCCTTCGCGGCGATCGTCCCGATCGTCAACATCATCATGCTGATCCTCGTCTTCCCCTTCGACCGGTCCATCTTCGGCCTGGGGACAGTCATCAACTTCACCGTCGTGGGTGTCCTCGTGGACTACTTCCGCCCGATCTACCGCAGCTTCTTCCATGTCGAGTACTCCTTCGGCAGCATGCTGCTCCACCTGGCGATCGGGCTGCCGCTGTTCTGCCTGGGAGTCTCCATGTACATCACCTGCGACCTGGGCCAGTGCCCTTATGACGGGATCGCGCCCTCGCTCAGGCGGCACTTCCCGCGCTACAGCTACCGCGTCTACCGGCTGGTTCAGGACATCGTCACAATCTTCCTGGCCCTGCTCCTGATCAGGTTCGACCTCTCGCTGGGCATCGTCGCCCTGGGTACGGTCATCATGGGCTTCTTCATCGGCCCCATCGTCGGTTTCTTCAACAACCACGTCTCCAACCGCCTGGTGGGGATCAGCGGCGACATCTTCGCCGTCGCCGAGTCGTCGTCTGACGAAGGCTCCCCGGCGCCTGCCTGACCGGCGGGTATCGAGGCCTCAGGACTCGGGGCGCTCGACGCCGAGCCACTCGTACCAGCCGCGGTGCAGCACCAGCCAGGCCAGCAGACCGTACCCGGCCTGGCCCGGGTGCGTGCCTCCGGCGGCGGCGACGTCGGCTGTCCACTGCTCGTGGTTGCGCAGCGGCTCGAAGGCGTCCACGTAGGGCACGTTGCGCCGCAGGCACACCTCCTCGGCGGCCTGGGACAGCTGGGCGGTGGCGTCGGGGTCGGCCTCCGGCAGGGGAGGAGGCCCGACGACGAAGCACTCGCGGTGGTCGGAGGCGGCCGTGTCGAGGATATTGGCCAGGGCCAGGCGGGAGCGGGCGTAGGAGATGCCGGCGAGCACGTCGGCGACCCCCAGCCCCACGACGAGCCGGTTGATGCCGGTGTGCGTGGAGCGCCGGGCCACCTCGGGCCCCCAGCGGTCGGACATCTGCGCGGTCGTCTCACCGGGAACCGCCAGGGAGGTCCACAGGATGTCGGCGTCCCGGGGTGTACGGGCCATGACTCGGCCCGTCCATCCCAGGGCGCGCCCGTCACCATGACCGGCCACCAGCTCGTCACCGATGAAGCTCAGCCTCGTCTCACGCATGACAGCGCCTCCTCATGCCTCATGATCCCTCATGCTGTCTTGACATTATCGTGACCTTGCGCTGTGACGGTGGAGGCTGACGGCATTTCGGCGGGGCTGACCCGGGAGGGGCCGGTGGACCGGCCTCGTCTCAGTGGCGGGTGAAGGCCTGGCGGAGGATCTCCTCCTGCTGGGCGCGGTGGAGACCGGCGGTGCCCACGGCCGGGGCGGCGGCCTCGGGCCGGGAGACCAGCGTGGGCAGGACGCCGCCGGTCAGGTCGGTTGGCAGGTTGAGCGCCAGGTAGGGCCACATGCCCTGGTTGGCGGGCTCGTCCTGGACCCACACGAGCTCGGCCCCGCTGAAGGGGGCTAGTGCCTCGGCGATGGCCGAGCTCTCCAGCGGGTAGAGCTGCTCGAGGCGGACGATGGCCGTTCTCGTGTCCCCGGTCTTGGTCCGGTGGGCCAGCAGGTCGTAGTAGACGCGACCCGAGCACAGCAGCACCCGGTCCACGCCCTGTTTCTGCGCCGAGGTCAGGACGGCGTCGTCGGTCTCCCCGATGACCGGCTGGAAGGTGCCGGAGGTGAAGGCCTCCACCGGGGAGCAAGCGGCCTTCAGACGCAGCAGCTGCTTGGGGGTGAAGACGATCAGCGGGCGGCGCGGGCGGTGGTAGGTGTGCTCCCGCAGGAGGTGGAAGTAGCTGGCGGGCGTGGAGGGCTGGGCCACCAGCATGTTGTCCTGGGCGCACATCTGCAGGTAGCGCTCGATGCGGGCCGAGGAGTGGTCGGGTCCCTGCCCCTCCTGGCCGTGGGGGAGCAGCATGACCAGGCCGGAGCGCTGCCCCCACTTCTGGGCGGCGGAGGTGACGTACTCATCGATGACGGACTGGGCGCCGTTGGCGAAGTCGCCGAACTGGGCCTCCCACATGGTCAGTCCCTCGGGGCGCTCCACGGAGTAGCCGTACTCGAAGGCCAGGGCGGCGTACTCGCTGAGCAGGGAGTCGTAGATCTCCAGGGGCGCCTGGTCCGGGGTCAGGAAGCTCAGGGGCGTCCACTCCTGCCCGGAGGTGTGGTCGTGCAGGACGGCGTGGCGCTGGGCGAAGGTGGCGCGGCGGGCGTCCTCGCCGGCCAGTCGGATCGGCACGCCCTCCATGAGCAGGCTCCCCAGGGCGATGAGCTCCCCGAGCCCCCAGTCGATGCCGCCCTCGCGGGTGGCCTCGCGGCGCTTGGAGAGCATGGCCTGGAGCTTGGGGTGGACGGTGAAGGACTCGGGCCAGGCGACCTGGGCGTCGCCGATGCGCTCGACGACGTCGCGCGGCACGGCCGAGGTCCAGCCGAGCATCATGCCGGTACCCGCCCGCTGGGAGTAGGGGATCTCCAGGGAGGACAGGGGCACGCCCACCTTCGTCGGGTCCGACAGGTCCTGTGTGGAGGTGTCGGTGGCGTCCCCGGCGTCGTCGGAGCCCGTGCCCCCGGTGACCTGGATGCGGGCCTCGGTGAAGACCCGCTCCAGCTCGTCCTGGTAGCTCTTGGCGATCTCCTGGGCCTCCTGCGGGGTGATGTCGCCGCGCCCCACGAGGGCGGAGGTATAGACGCCGCGGGTGGAGTCCAGCGAGTCGATGAGCCGGTACATGAGCGGCTGGGTCATCGAGGGGTCGTCGCCCTCGTTGTGGCCGCGGCGCCGATAGCAGATGAGGTCGATGATGACGTCCTTGTGGAAGGTGCGTCGGTACTCGTAGGCGTGGCGGGCGGTGCGGGCCACCGTCTCGGGGTCGTCGGCGTTGACGTGGAAGATCGGCACCTGCAGGCCCTTGGCCAGGTCGGTGGCGTAGATGGTGGAGCGGGCCGAAGCCGAGCCGGTGGTGAATCCGATCTGGTTGTTGACGACGACGTGGACGGTGCCGCCGGTGCGGTAGGCGGGCAGCTGGCTCATGTTGAGGGTCTCGTAGACCACGCCCTGGCCGGCGAAGGCGGCGTCACCGTGGACGAGGACCGGCATGACCGTGTAGCCCTTCTCGCCCAGGCCGATGCGGTCCTGCTTGGCGCGCACGATGCCCTCGACGACGCCGTCGACCGTCTCCAGGTGGGAGGGGTTGGCGGCCAGGGAGACGCGGGTGGAGACGCCGTCGGTCCCGGAGAAGACGCCCACGGTGCCCAGGTGGTACTTGACGTCCCCGGTGCCGGCGCCCTCGATGACGCCGTTGCCCTCGAACTCGTCGAAGACCTGGCCGTAGGACTTGCCGGCGATGTTGGTGAGCACGTTGAGGCGGCCGCGGTGGGCCATGCCGATGACGACCTCGTCGAGGCCGTCGTGGGCGGCGGCGTCGAGCAGGCGGTCCAGGGCCACGATGAGGGACTCCCCGCCCTCGAGGCTGAAGCGCTTCTGGCCCACGTACTTGGTCTGCAGGAAGGTCTCGAAGGCCTCGGCCTGCTCCAGCTTGGTGAGGATCCGACGGCGCTCCTCGTCGGCGATGTCCTCCCAGTCGCGCTCGAGCCGCTCCTGCCACCAGGCGCGCTGCGCGGGGTCCTGGATGTGCATGTACTCCACGCCCACGGTGCGGCAGTAGGCGTCGCGCAGCATCCTGAGGATCTCGCGCAGGGTGGCCCGGTCGCGCCCGCCCAGGCCCCGGGTGGGGAAGGAGCGGTCCAGGTCCCACAGGCTCAGCCCGTAGGAGGTGATGTCCAGGTCGGGGTGACGGCGCAGGCGGTAGGTGAGCGGGTCGTTGTCGGCCGCCAGGTGGCCGCGCTGGCGGTAGGCGTGGATGAGCTCGGCCACGCGCGCCGGCTTGCCGGTCTCCAGCTCGGGGTCGTAAGTGGTGTCACGCACCCACTTGACCGGCTCGAGGGGAATGCGCAGGGACTCGAAGGCCCGGTTCCAGAAACCGTCCAGTCCCAGCAGCTTGCGCTCCACCAGGCGCAGGAACTCACCGGAGGCGGCGCCCTGGATGACTCGGTGGTCGTAGGTGGAGGTCAGGGTGACGACCTTGCCGATGGCCTGGCGGGCCAGGGTGTCGGGGCTGGCACCGGCGAAGGCGGCCGGGTAGTCCATGGCGCCGACCCCCACGATGAGCCCCTGGCCGGGCATGAGGCGCGGCACCGAGTGCAGGGTGCCGATCATGCCGGGGTTGGTCAGGGTCACGGTGGTACCCCGGAAGTCGTCAAGGTCCAGCTTGTTCTCGCGGGCCTTGGCCACGAGGGCCTCGTAGGCCTTCACGAACTGGGACAGGTCCATGAGGTCGGCCTGCTTGATGGAGGGCACCAGCAGGCGGCGCTGCCCGTCGGAGCCGGGCACGTCGATGGCCAGGCCGAAGGCCACGTGGGCCGGCTCGTGCAGGACCGGCTTGCCCGCCTCGTCGACCCCGTAGGAGACGTTCATCGAGGGCATCTCGGTCAGGGACTCGACCACCGCCCAGCCGATGAGGTGGGTGAAGGAGACCTTGCCGCCGCGGGTGCGGGCCAGGTGGGTGTTGATAACGGAGCGGTTCTCAATGAGGACCTTGGCGGGCACGGCCCGGGCGGAGGTGGCCGTGGGCATGGACAGGGAATCGTCCATGTTCTTGGCGGTGCGGGCCGCCGCACCCTTGAGCCTGGTAGTGCGGTCCTCGTAGGCGTCACCGTCCTGGTCATGAGCGGGGTGGCCGGCCTGGCGCTGGGCGTAGGGGGAGGTCGGGGGCGCGGTGTCCGACGGCGGGGCCGGCGGCAGGTCGGAGCGCGTGACGTCCTGGACGGCGGAGGAGCGGCGCAGGGAGGAGGCGGCCTGGGGCGTGATGGTGGCCCGGCGCGGCCCACCGGCGGCCGACGACGCCGAGCCGTTGGAGGAGGCAGGGCCCGGTTGGTGCAGGCCGGCACCCGGATCGGTCTCGAAGAGCTCGCGCCACTGCGGACTCACGGAGGACGGATCCGCCGACCAGGCGGCCCGCATCTCCTCCACCATCCACTCGTTGGCACCGAAGCCTGGGCTGATCTGGTCCTGCGTGGGCACGTCGGGTCTCCTCGGAGCTCGTCAGTCTCCCGTTCCGACACTGGGAGCCTCAGCGGGACCCCGGGGGAGGAACGGCGGTGTTCACAGGACATCCTAGAAGGTGAAGGGCGTCTCATGCGAGCAAATACGGGACCAAAGACACATGCGTGTCCTGGGCGTGATGCGCTCGCGGCTGCGGGTCCGGCTGGCCCGGTAGCGGCGATCTACAGGTCTCGCCACTCCTCGAAGGCGTCGAGCCGGGACGTATCGCCGTCTTCGAGCGTGCGAGCCACCGCCTCGAGCAGATTCAGCCGAGGGTCCTCTTCGCGTCGGAGCCGCTCCAGGTTCATCTCGAATGACCAGTTGCCTGTCGTCACGCCCTCTGCCAGAAGGGCCTTGAGGGCTCCTCCGGACTCCTTGCGGTGTTTAGGAGAATGGGCAAACAGGTAGAAGTGGCATTCAGCAAGTAAAGGTTTCTCGTCATCGCTGGCGAGGGAGATCGCTTTCTCAACCAGGCTGATCGCCTTCTTGTCATCAGATTTGGCGAAGAGGATCTGAGCGTAGTTGCCGAGGTTGTTGGCGTTGGTGGGGTCGGCTGTGATGGCTCGTTGGTACATGTCCTGGGCCTGGTCCATGTCGCCGCGGATGTTCTTGAGGAAGATGGCGTAGTTGCCGAGGTTGTTGGCGTTGGTGGGGTCGGCGTCGATGGCTTGCTGGTACATCTGCTCGGCCTGGTCCATGTCGCCGCGGATGTTCTTGAGGAAGGTGGCGTAGGCGCCGAGGTTGTTGGCGTTGGTGGGGTCGGCGTCGATGGCCTGCTGGTACAGCTGCTCGGCCTGGTCCATGTCGCCCCGGATGTTCTTGAGGAAGATGGCGTAGTTGCCGAGGTTGTTGGCGTGGTGGGGGTCGGCTGTGATGGCTCGTTGGTACATGTCCTGGGCCTGGTCCATGTCGCCACGAATGTTCTGGAGGAAGATGGCGTAGTTGCCGAGGTTGTTGGCGTGGTGGGGGTCGGCTGTGATGGCTCGTTGGTACATGTCCTGGGCCTGGTCCATGTCACCACGAATGTTCTGGAGGAAGAGTGCGTAGTTGCCGAGGTTGTTGGCGTGGTGGGGGTCGGCTGTGATGGCTCGTTGGTACATGTCCTGGGCCTGGTCCATGTCGCCGCGGATGTTCTTGAGGAAGATGGCGTAGGCGCCGAGGTTTCTGGCGTTGGTGGGGTCGGCTGTGATGGCTCGTTGGTACATGTCCTGGGCCTGGTCCATGTCGCCACGAATGTTCTGGAGGAAGATGGCGTAGGCACCGAGGTTTCTGGCGTTGGTGGGGTCGGCTGTGATGGCCCGCTGGTACAGCTGCTGGGCCTGGACCGTGTCGTCCCGGATGTTCTTGAGGAAGGTGGCGTAGGCACCGAGGTTGTTGGCGTTGGTGGGGTCGGCGTCGATGGCCCGCTGGTACAGCTGCTCGGCCTGGCCCATGTCGCCGCGGACGGTGTGCAGGAAGTCGGCGTAACTGGCGAGGATAATGGCGTTGGTGGGGTCGGCGTCGATGGCCCGCTGGTACAGCTGCTGGGCCTGGCCCATGTCGCGGCGGACAATGTGCAGGAAGGTGGCGTAGGCACCGAGGATGTTGGCGTTGGTGGGGTCGGCGTCGATGGCCCGCTGGTACAACTGCTGGGCCTGGCCCATGTCGCGGCGGACAATGTGCAGGAAGGTGGCGTAGGCACCGAGGATGTTGGCGTTGGTGGGGTCGGCGTCGATGGCCCGCTGGTACAACTGCTCGGCCTGGCCCATGTCGCCCCGGATGTTCTTGAGGAAGGTGGCGTAGGCACCGAGGATGTTGGCGTTGGTGGGGTCGGCGTCGATGGCCCGCTGGTACAGCTGCTCGGCCTGGTCCATGTCGCCGCGGACGGTGTGCAGGAAGGTGGCGTAGGCACCGAGGTTTCTGGCGTTGGTGGGGTCGGCGTCGATGGCCCGCTGGTACAACTGCTCGGCCTGGCCCATGTCGCCCCGGATGTTCTTGAGGAAGGTGGCGTAGGCACCGAGGATGTTGGCGTTGGTGGGGTCGGCGTCGATGGCCCGCTGGTACAGCTGCTCGGCCTGGCCCATGTCGCCCCGGATGTTCTTGAGGAAGGTGGCGTAGGCGCCGAGGTTGTTGGCGTGGTGGGGGTCGGCTGTGATGGCTCGTTGGTACATGTCCTGGGCCTGGTCCATGTCGCCCCGGATGTTCTTGAGGAAGGTGGCGTAGGCACCGAGGATGTTGGCGTTGGTGGGGTCGGCTGTGATGGCCCGCTGGTACAGTTGCTCGGCCTGGTTCATGTCGCCCCGGACGGCGTGCAGGAAGATAGCGTAGGCACCGAGGTTTCTGGCGTTGGTGGGGTCGGCGTCGATGGCGCGTTGAAACATGGCGTTCGTTGAAGAAGGTGAAGCGCCTTCTATGAACATGGTGAAGGCTGATTGGCCTGTCTGTTGCACGGAAAGCGTGATATTTTGTAGTGTCGCAAATGTGCGCTCTGAGATTTTCCAATCTGCTTCGTCGGCGATGGTATCAAGAACTTCCCATTGATCCTCTCCTACTTGGCGTAAAAGGGGGGTGGTGTGGTTGATGAGTCTTGTAGCTTCTTTCCAAGTGTCATCCCAGTCGACTGTTTCCCATACGTCATCCTTGTGTGACAGGGAAAGGGAAGTCAGTTGATCTCTTGAGGCGGGGCCTAGGCCGATGCGACGCCAGTCCGCCGCTGCTTTGATGAGCGCTCCACACTGTGAGTGTTTATTGAGTTCGTCTGCGAATTTGGAGCGTACTGCTTCGGCGCATCCAAGTAGGGGGCCTAAGCCGACATTCTTGATTTGTGATAGCTGGTTTGCATAGGAGGTAAGTCTAACGTCATTGAGCTCTTTTGTTGACAATGACGGGCTGAGCGTGAGCCTTTCGAAGCGATTGACCACATCCCATCCCACTACTTTCTCGTTACTGCGATCGCTGTGTTTTACGTATTGTGAGTGCATCATGGTGGCTACGATGATGCACGAATTATTGACCCATCGGTTGAGTTGACCCAGTGTGAGACTTTGGTTTGACAGAAATCTGTCGAGATCGTCTAAGATGATAATTGATTCGGGTGGCGGCTGTTGGTTACTGTTGAGAAATTTCTCAATGTCGCCGGGACCTAGGGGGAACCAGCAGTAGGTGTTGGGCCATTGGGAGCGAATCGTCTCTATTGCTAGGCGCGTTTTTCCGGCCATGGATGTCCCCTCAATGAGGACGGGTATCCTGTTTCTGAGGTGCTCGACCAGTTGATCCTGGATATCCCGATGTACGAAGTCGGTGATATCTTTACGATCAGAGCGGTGAACTCGCAGGGAGTAGAGGTCTTTGTGGCTCAGATATTTATTTCCGATGCCATTCTTCAAGACGCCTGCCGTATCGGTGATTTGCTGTCTGTGGAAGCGTGCTGAGAGCCACTCGCGGAGCTGAGGTGTCGTGGCTGTTATGCCTCCGATTGCGTTGAGTGCCATGCATGCTGCGGCCCACTTGGGGCCGAGTGTGCCGAGGTATGGAATGGCTGCACCTACCACTGCGCCGCAGGCTGGCGCAAGGAGCCACCAGCCGGACTGGCCCGGATCAGTTGGGTGGACCGCTTTCTGCGGCTTTCGAGACAGCATCGCAACCTCCGCGCTCACTTAGCCTGTGGTGTAGGTTACCCCAATCGTGAGAAACCGGTCTCTCTGCGATGGCGGTGCGACACATGATGGCTACCTCGGCTTCGATTCCGCCGCGGTGGTACCGTTCGGTCACTATGCGATCGGCTTTCCGCCGGGCCTCGAGGCGCCGCACCCGCACGCACCGCGCCTCCCCGCCCGCCTCTGACCACCCCCACCCCGACTCGTCCGCCTCCAGCGTCCACGCCGCGTCCCACGTGGGGGAGGGGCCCGCATGATCGACTGGCTCATGATCGCCGTCGGCGTGGTCCTCACCGTGGGCACCGCCCTGTTCGTGGCCGGTGAGTTCTCCCTGGTCGCCCTCGACCCCTCCACCGTCGAGACCCGCGCCGCCACCGGGGACAAGCGCGCCACCACCGTTCAGCGGGCCCTGGGGCGACTGTCCACCCTCCTGTCCGGGGCCCAGGTCGGCATCACCCTGACCACCGTGCTCTTGGGCTACACCATGCAGGCGGCCCTGGCGAACCTGCTCACCGGCCTCATGAGCCACTGGCTGGCCGTCTCCGTGGCCACTGGCGCCGCGGTGGTCATCGCCCTCATCGTCGTCAACGCCTTCTCCATGGTCATCGGCGAGCTCATCCCTAAGAACGCCACCCTGGCCGACCCCATGCGCGCCGCCGGCCTCGTGGCCCCCTTCCTCATGGGCTTCACCACCCTCCTCAAGCCCCTCATCATCCTGCTCAACGGCGCCGCCAACGCCGTCCTGCACGCCATGGGCATCGAACCCGCCGAGGAGCTCAGCGGCACCCGCAGCGCCGGCGAGCTCGCCTCCCTCGTGCGCCACAGCGCCGAGGAGGGCACCCTCGACGCCTCCACCGCCACCCTGCTCACCCGCTCCATCGGCCTGGGGGCCCTGACCGCCGTCGACGTCATGACCGACCGGGGCCGCCTCCACACCCTCGAGGCCGACGACTCCGCCGAGGACGTCGTGCACCTGGCCCGCGCCACCGGCCACTCCCGCTTCCCCGTCATCGGCCGCGACATCGACGACGTCATGGGCATCGTCCACCTGCGCCGCGCCATCGGCGTCCCCTACGAGCGGCGCGCCGACGTCCCCGTCGCCTCCACCTCCCTCATGACGCCCGCGCCCCGCGTCCCCGAGACCATGCCGCTGGCCAACCTGCTCGTCGAGCTGCGCGCCCAGGGCTCCCAGATGGCAATCGTCGTCGACGAGTACGGCGGCACCGCCGGCGTCGTCACCCTCGAGGACGCCGTCGAGGAGGTCGTCGGGGACGTCGCCGACGAGCACGACCGCCGCCGCGCCGGCGCCCACCTCGACCCCTCCGGCCACTGGGTCGTCCCCGGGTGGATGCGCCCCGACGAGCTTGCCACCCGCGCCGCCATCCAGGTTCCCGACGACGGCCCCTACGAGACCCTCGGCGGCCTGGTCATGACCGAGCTCGGCCGCATCCCCGCCGTCGGCGACGTCGTCGACCTGCCCCACGCCTCACTGACCGTCGACGCCATGGACGGCCGCCGCGTCACCCGCCTCCACGTGCGCCCCAAGGACCCCGAGGCCGCCCCCGGAAGTCGAGGACCAGAGGGGGAGCGCCGATGAGTACTCCGCCCGCCCTCCTGCTCACCGTCATCCTCCTGGCCGGCAACGCCTTCTTCGTTGGCGCCGAGTTCGCCGTCACCTCCTCACGCCGCAGCCAGCTCGAGCCACTGGCCGAGGCCGGCGACGCTCGCGCCGCCACCGCCCTGTGGGCACTGCAGAACGTCTCACGCATGCTGGCCACCGCCCAGCTCGGCGTCACCCTGTGCTCCACCGGCCTGGGCGTCGTCGCCGAGCCGGCCATCGCCCACGCCCTGGAGCCCCTGCTCGCGGCCGTCGGCGTCGGGCACGCCGGCTCCCATGCCGTCGCCGTCGTCATCGCCCTGGTCATCGTCGTGGGCCTGCACGTCGTCGCCGGGGAGATGGTGCCCAAGAACATCTCCATCGCCTCCCCGGAGAAGGCCGTGCGCTGGCTCGCCCCGCCCCTGGTGTGGTGCTCGCGCGTCTTCAGCCCCGTGGTCAACGCTCTCAACGGCTTCGCCAACGGGGTCCTGAGGGTCCTGGGCATCGAGGCCAAGGAGGAGATCGCCGCGGCCTTCAACGCCGAGGAGGTCGCCTCCATCGTCGAGCGCTCCACCGCCGAAGGCGTCCTGGAGGACTCCACCGGCCTGCTCAGCGGCGCCCTGGAGTTCTCCGAGGAGACCGCCGGCAGCGTCATGGTGCCCCTGAGCGAGCTCGTCACCCTGCCCCAGGACTGCACCCCGGAGGACGTGGAGCGGGCCGTGGCCTCCACCGGCTTCTCCCGCTTCCCGCTGGTGGCCGACCAGGCCGCAGTTGAAGAGGGGGAGGAGCCCGTCATCACCGGCTACCTGCACCTCAAGGACATCCTCTACGCCGACGGCGCCGAGCGCACCGAGCCGGTACCCGCCTGGCGCGCTCGCGCACTCGTGCCCGTCGGCTACGACGACGAGGTCGAGGAGGCGCTGGCGGCCATGCAGCGCTCGGGGGCCCACCTCGGGCACGTGCGCAACGCGCAAGGGCGCTTCATCGGGGTCCTCTTCCTGGAGGACATCCTCGAAGAGCTCGTCGGCGAGGTCAACGACGCCATGCAGCGCGAGGAGCACCAGCGCCGTGATTAAATCGTGATTTAACGGCCGGAATCGGCGGATTCCCACAACATGGGCTGCCTGGGGCGACCATCGTCGATCGCTGCTCCAGCGCTGGTGGCCAGGCGCTGATTCCTTCGTATGGCACGCGAATCCGGTTAGCGGCCAGCTGGTCGGATGGAACCCCTGGGGTTTGTGTGAGAAGTGCAGGTCACACAAAGGTGTGCTGGTTCTCCTGGCAAGACTCACAGCGGACCGCTACTGTTTTAACCGAGTACAACCCAGGCTGTCGCTCTGGCAGCCACCATGTCGCCACAGCCGGGAGACCGGCCGCAACGACTTCCCTATGACACTCAGCCACCTGGAGGCTTCCCACGTGACCCCGCAGCCCATGAGCCGACGCCAGCGTCGCGAGGCGGAACGTGCTGCCGAAGCCGCTCGCCACGTCGCTGAGGCGCAGGCCGGAACTGCCCCGTCGTCACCGTCGGCGACGCACACCACCCACGTCGCCGGAGCCACTCGCCGCTCACGTCGCGACCTTCACGCTCACCGTGCCGAGAACGGCGCCGCCTCCAGCCCCGTTACCGCTCCGAGCCCATCGGCTCTCCCCGACGTCCCGGTCGCCCCGCAGAAGCAGAACCACCCGCAGCGGCCCGTAGCGCCGGCAGCACCTGCGACAGTGGTTTCAGGCACGCGGAGGGGAGCGCGCTCAGGGGACGGTTCAGCGCCGTCGGTCACCGTAGACCCGGCGCCGTCGCAGCCCGTTGCACCGATGAGCCGGATGGCCCGCCGGCGTCAGAATGCCAGTGCACAGCCCGAGCAGCCGCAGGCCTCGGTGCCTCAGGCGCTCAGCGCCGCATCTGCGGCCCCATCGGTCTCCTCCTCATCCTCCTCAGCGCAGGTTGCCGGCGACACTCGCCCCACTCGACGCTCTCGGAAGGACCTGCGCACCGCCCAGGTCTTCGAGGACCCCGAGCAGACGAGGGAGAGCCCCGCCGTCGAGGGCGCTGCGCAGCCCGAGGCTCACCGTCCCGAGAGCCACTCCGAGCGCCGCCACGGCCAGCACCGTTCTCATCGCGGCCACCAGGCTGTGCCCGCCGCGGCACCATCAACGCCCTCGGCGCTGTCGCCGCTGGTCGCAGCCTCGCTGGCCGAGTCCACCTCAGGGCTCGAGCCGGCAGACACTCACCCCGCCGGTGCCGCGCCGTGGTGGGCCGCTAGTGGCACGGCTCTTGCTTCGCCTGGTGACACACAGGGTGACGGTCATCGGCACGCAGTCGCGCAGTCGACCCCCGCCGAGCCGGAGGCCGGGGTGGCCTCCGAGCCCGCCTCCCGATCCGCGGGCCGTCGCCGGCAACGCGCCTCCGCCGCAGCCCCAGCCTCGACCGCCTCGGCCAAGCACGTCGTCGCCTCCACCCTCCACCACACCGCCACTCAGACGCCGCAGGCTGAGCCGTCAGCGCTCGCGGAGCAGGCTCCCGAGACGCCCCACGAGATCCGCTTCTCGCAGCGGATTACGGACTTCCGAGGTGCCGAGACCATCGAGGTCCCCGAGGTCCGCAAGATCATGGCCGCCCGCAAGGCCGGGGTGCCGCTTGCGGACGAGGAGACCATCCGCGCCATCAAGGCCGCCCGGAGCACTAGGAAGACCAAGTCCGAGAAGTCAGCCGCCCAGGCCAAGCGAGGCGAGGCGGCCGATGAGGCCGGCTCCCCGACGTCGTCGGCCAAGGCCAAAGCGGCATCGAAGCCGGACACCCACCGCGACTCCTCGACCGGACCTGCCCCCGCCCGTCCCGTCCGGCGCCGCACCGGCTCAGGGATTCTGGGGCGCACCGCCGTCCTGTCGGTCCTGGCCGTCGCTACGGTGCTCGCCCCCCTGTCCAACCACCTCGACAACACCCCACTGGCCTCGGCCGCCATGAAGATGCACTCCAACGGCTCGGCCACGCAGAGCCCGGCCGCCGGCGGCACGAAGGCATCCTCCGTGGCCAGCGCCGTGCTCGGCAGCGACGACCTGGACGAGGACTCCGACACCCAGCTGTCCAACGTGCCCGACGCCGCCACCCGCGCTCGGATCCGTGAGGCCTTCCAGAACGCCGCCAAGACCTGCTCCTCGGCGACCGGCGCCTCCGGCGACACCACCGCCTTCAGCTCCAAGCCGCAGCTGTTCTACCCGATGCTTCCGGGCACCTACGAGATCTCCTCCGAGTACGGGTACCGCACCCACCCCACCCTCGGCTACCGCAAGCTGCACGCCGGGCAGGACATGGCCGCCCCCGTGGGGACGCCCATCTACGCGGCCGCCGCCGGCACCGTCACCACCGCCGGCATGGTCGACGGCACCGGAACCATCACCATCAAGCACGAGATCGACGGCCAGGTCTGGTACACCAGCTACCTGCACATGTACGAGGACGGCATCCACGTCAAGGTCGGTGACACCGTCACGGCCGGTCAGATGATCGCCGGCGTGGGTAACACGGGCCGGTCCTCCGGTTCTCACCTGCACTTCGAGGTGCGCACCAAGGACGACACCGCCGACGAGTCCACCGTGGAGCCGTGGGGCTGGCTCAAGCAGCACAACGCCGTCGAGCTCACCACCAACTGCAGCTGAGGGAGACCCACTGTGCCGCCTGCCGCGTCACGAACCCGCCGTCCTGCCGTCATCGCCCACCGCGGCGGCGGACGTGAGGTTCCCGAGAACACCTGGAGCGCCGTCGAGCACGTGGCCGCGCTCGGGCTGGAGTGGATGGAGACCGATCTGCGGCTGACCGCCGACGGAATCGTCGTGCTCAGCCACGACGAGGACCTGCGGCGTACCGCGAACGACCCCCGCACCGTCGGAGAAGTCATGTGGGCCGAGCTGGCCGACCTCGACTCCGGCGACGGGCGCGGCTTCGTCCGGCTCGACGACGCCCTGCACGCCCAGCCGGCGATGAAGTTCAATATCGACCTCAAGGACTCCAGCGTCGTCCAGGCGGCCCTGCAGACGGTGCGTGACGCCCAGGCCCTCGAGCGAGTCCGGTTCGCCTCCTTCTCCGCCCGTCGGCTGGCCGTGCTGCGCCGCCAGGAGCCGCGGGCCATGACCTCACTGGGAGTCAGTGACGTGCTCGGACTCATGCTGCGCAGCGAGGCGGCCGTCCCCCTGCCCCAGACCCGCTGGGGCTGGACCCGCGGCAGGGTCGACGCCGTCCAGGTGCCGGAGAGCTACCACGGTGTTCCGGTGGTCACCCGCCGCTTGGTCGCCTCCGCGCACACCGCGGGCCTGGAGGTCCACGTCTGGACGGTGGACGACCCCGAGCGGATGCGCTACCTGGCCGACCTCAACGTGGACGCCATCATGACCGACGTCCCCAGCCTCGCCCTCAAGACCCTGGGGTGACGCTGGGCGAGGCGAGTCGCACCGCTGAGCAGTCATTCATGTTCGTCGGTCTGCCCCACCCGCAGGCACTGCGTTACCTCGAAGTTGGCGTCGCCGTTGACGGTCGTGGTCGACGCACCATCTTCCATGTCATGGAGGTCACTGATCTCTACCGTCACCTTGTTCCACCCGCCGACCACTGACCGACCAGATAGAGCCGCTATGTCTCCTGATTCCACACGCGCCCCTTTCACTGATGCTGAGCAGACCTACTACAACCAGCTCGACGAGGACGTCACCGCAGGCCGTATCCCCGCCGTCGGACGCGGAACCCACCGCGACGGCTCACGCATCAGCGACACCGACCTCGACGCCATCCTCCGTGGCCGCCCAGGCCTCGGACAGTCCCACGCCACCGGCCGCGGACGCTCCCCGCGCCGCCAGGTCCGCCTACCCGAGCACACCAACGCGGCTCTTGACGCCTACATCGAGAAGCACGGCACTACCGCCAGTGCCGTCATTCGCGATGCCGTTGAGGCTTATCTTTCCCATGAGAACACGCCAGCCGCATGATGACCGGTCTGAGCCATGGACACACTGTTGCCCCGTTGTCATGCCTCGAATACATGAGCAAGCCCCCGTCGCGGGTGGCGACGAGGGCTCGGGAGTGGTGCCCCGGACAGGATTCGAACCTGCGACCTTCTGCTCCGGAGGCAGACGCTCTATCCACTGAGCTACCGGGGCCCGAGGCGTGACTGTACCAGCGTCCCGGTCCCGGAGTGAAACCGGCGCGAGACATGCGACATGTCCCACGATGCCCTGCAGCCGCCGGGCTCGCTCGTGATCCGGCCCGCCCGTTGACGGTACGCTGACGCGCGTGACCCTAGAAGAGCTTGCCGCAGCCATCCGCACCGTCCTGGAGGAGGCCTCCGCCGAGGGCTCCCTCGCCCTGCCCGCCGCAGAGATTCCCGCCCCCCGCGTCGAGCGCCCCCGCAACCGCGACCACGGTGACTGGTCCACCAACGTGGCCATGCAGCTGGCCAAGAAGGCCGGCACCAAGCCGCGCGATCTCGCCGAGCTCCTCGTCCCTCGTCTTGAGGCCCTCGACGGCATCGCCTCCGTGGAGGTCGCCGGCCCCGGCTTCCTCAACATCCGCCTCGACGCCGCCAGCGCCGGCGAGCTTGCCCGCTCCATCGTCGAGGCCGGTCAGGCCTACGGCCGCAACGACTCCCTGAGCGGCCAGCACATCAATCTCGAGTACGTCTCGGCCAACCCGACCGGGCCGGTCCACCTGGGCGGCGCCCGCTGGGCCGCCGTCGGCGACTCCCTGGCCCGAATCCTGTCCGCCTGCGGTGCCCAGGTCACCCGGGAGTATTACTTCAACGACCACGGCACCCAGATCGACCGCTTCGCCCGCTCGCTGCTGGCCTCCGCGCGCGGCCAGGAGACCCCCGAGGACGGCTACGGCGGCGCCTACATCAGTGAGATCGCCCAGCAGGTGACTGCCGACGAGCTCGCCGCCGGCCGCCCCGACCCGGCCACCCTGCCCGACGCCGAGGCCACCGAGGTCTTCCGCTCCCGCGGCGTCGATCTCATGTTCGCCGCCGTCAAGGCTGAGCTGCACGCCTTCCGCTCCGACTTCGATGTCTTCTTCCACGAGGACTCCCTGCACACCTCCGGTGCCGTCGAGCGCGCCATCGCCCGGCTGCGCGAGCGCGGTGTCATCGAGGAGCGCGACGGCGCCACCTGGCTGCGTACCACCGACTTCGGGGACGACAAGGACCGCGTCCTCATCAAGTCTGACGGCAACGCCGCCTACTTCGCCGCCGACCTCGCCTACTACCTGGACAAGCGCGAGCGCGGCGCCGACTGCGCCGTCTACCTGCTCGGGGCCGACCACCACGGCTACATCGGCCGGATGATGGCCATGTGCGCGGCCTTCGGGGACACTCCCGGCACCAACATGCAGATCCTCATCGGCCAGCTCGTCAACCTTGTGCGCAACGGCGTCCCGGTACGCATGTCCAAGCGCGCCGGCACCATCGTCACCCTGGAGGACCTGGTCGACGCCGTCGGCGTGGACGCGGCCCGCTACGCCCTGGCCCGCTCCTCCATGGACTCCATGATCGACATCGACCTGGATCTGCTGGCCTCCTCCACCTCCGACAACCCCGTCTACTACGTCCAGTACGCCCACGCCCGGACCCGCAACGTGGCCCGCAACGCCGCCGAGCACGGCGTGAGCCGGGACCCGAACGAGGCGCCCTTCGAGCCCGGTGCCCTGGACGATCCGGCCGACGCCGCCCTGCTGGGGGTCCTGGCCCAGTTCCCCGCCACCGTCGCCCAGGCCGCGCAGCTGCGCGAGCAGCACCGCGTGGCCCGCTACCTCGAGCAGCTCGCCGCCGCCTACCACGCCTGGTACGGCGCCACCCGCGTCACCCCGCGCGGGGACGACGCCGTGGACTCCGGGCACGTCGCCCGCCTGTGGCTCAACGACGCCGTCGGGCAGGTCCTGGCCAACGGGCTCGACCTGCTGGGTGTGAGCGCACCCGAGAGGATGTGAGAGTCGATGACTGACCAGATTCCCGCCGGAGAGCCGCCCCTGGGGTCACTGGCCTGCCCCGAGCCCGAGGACCGTCCCGACCTGTGGCCCACCACGGCACGGCGCACGGACGACGGCGAGCTCGTCCTGGGCGGGCTGACCGTCTCCGAGATCCTCGCCGAGGCCCCCAGCCCCGTCTTCGTCCTGGATGAGGTGGACCTGCGTGGCCGCGCCGCCTCCTGGGCCGCTGCCATGCATGAGGAGTTCTGGCCCAGCTATGGCATGGCCGGGGGAGAGGCCTTCTACGCCGGGAAGGCCTTCCTGACCACCAAGGTCGCCCAGTGGGTTCTCGAGGAGGGTATGGGCATCGACACCGCCAGCCGCGGCGAGCTCGCCGTGTCCCTCGCCGCCCTGCAGGAGGTGGACGGGGAGGAGGCCACCACGGACGCCACCTGTCTGGGCCTGCACGGCAACGGCAAGACGCAGGCCGAGATCGCCGTCGCCCTCACCCACCACGTGGGCCACCTCGTCCTCGACTCCCTCGAGGAGGTCGACCTCGCCGCCCGCGCCGTGCGTGAGCTGCGCGCCAGCGGCGTCTACGGGCCCGAGGAGACCGGCAAGGTCATGGTGCGTCTGACCACCGGCGTGCACGCCGGTGGTCACGAGTACATCTCCACCGGTCATGAGGACCAGAAGTTCGGCCTCTCCGTCCACGGAGGCGCTGCCCGGCGGACCATCGACGCGATCATCGCCGCCCCCGAGCTCGAACTGCACGGGCTGCACTCCCACATCGGCTCCCAGATCCTGGACCTGGCCGGCTTCCGGGAGGCCGTCGGCATTGTCCTCACCCTGCGCCACGAGGTCGCCGTCGACACCGGGCACCTGTGCCCGGAGGTCGACCTGGGCGGTGGCTACGGCATCGCCTACACCGGGGCCGACCCGGTGCCGCCCAGTCCGGCGCAGGTCGCCCGCACCCTGGCTGAGGCCGTGCGCGAGACCTGCGAGCGTCTTGGGGATGAGGTCCCCACCGTCTCCATCGAGCCCGGTCGCGCAGTAGCCGGCCCGACGACGGTCACCCTCTACACCGTCACCGGCCTTAAGCGCGTCGAGCTGGGGGAGGGGGCCTCGCGTCTCTACGTCAGCATCGACGGCGGCATGAGCGACAACATCCGCCCCGCCCTCTACGAGGCCGCCTACACGGCCCTGGTCGCCAACCGCCGCCCCGACCCGCAGGCCGGGCTGGTGCGCAGCCGGGTGGTGGGCAAGCACTGCGAGTCCGGCGACGTCGTCGTGCGCGACGTGGACCTGCCCGCCGACCTGGCCGTCGGTGATGTGCTGGCCGTGCCCGCAACCGGCGCCTATGGGCGCTCCATGGCCTCTAACTACAACCTCTTCACCCGCCCCGGCGTGCGCTGGGTGCGAGAGGGCGAGTCGGGCTGGGTCCTGCGCCCCGAGACCATCGAGGACCTCATTCGCCTCGAGGGCTGAGGTCTCCGTTCGGTCACTGGCTGAAGCGCCGTCGTCCCAGGAACAATTCCTGCGACGACGGCGCTTCTGTATATGTTCTGATGAAACGATGAGGTGCCCCTGGGAACAACAACAATCTTAAAGAAGGCTGGGTGTACCTGCTTTGAAGTCGGGGTGAACGGTCGAATGTTTTGGAGGGCTGGCACAACTGACGTGTGGACTGCCTGATAGGGGAGACACAGCGGTGGTGTAGCTTCGCCACATGTGTCTTGTAGCATTCCTACAAACTAGAGGGCTTCAGGATGTGTGAAACAGCAGTTTTGATTGTGATGAGACTGTGAGGTCGCGCGTGTTTTGAGTGTTCCCTGTTCCCAATCAGTCGGTTTGTGACACAGTGGTCTTGGTCATCACGGGGCGGCCTTTCCCTCTTCTGAACAGATGGTGGGAACGTTCGGTGATGTTTCACAAGGCAGACCCTTGTCATCTATGCCAGGAATCCGGAGAACCCATGAACACAATGTCCACGGGCGCCGCCTCTCGGCCGGCCCTCACGCGAGGGGCGGTGAGGGGGGCCGCTGCCATCCTCACTCTCTTCCTTGTCGCGATCTTGTCTCAGTTCGCCCCCCAGGCGAGCGCTGAGCAGAACAAGAGCGTCAACGTCACCAACCTGTCTCTGACACGGGTGGACGGCAACAACGTTGAGCAGGACGGACAGCTCAACACCTACGATCTCGCCCGCCTCAGCTTCGACTGGAGTGGTGTCGACGCCAACCTCAAGAGCGGCGACTCCTTCACGATCGGTCTGGGTGAGTACTTCACCAACCTGCAGAACAGCGAGACCCACCCCATGACCGTCGAGTACGGCGGCAAGGATGTCGAGGTCGGTACCTGCACCCTGACCGTCAAGGACGTCACCTGCACCTTCAACTCCAAGGTTGACGAGCTCAAGGCCGCCGGCTTCCACAACTTCAAGGGTTCCGGCTCCGCCCTGGTGTCCGTCGCCAAGGCCACCGACGTGCAGTCCGTTGACTTCACCGTCAACGGTGTCACCACCACCGTCACCCTGCCCGGTGGCGGCGGCATCGGCGGCCCCAAGGAGAGCGACTGGGAGCTCACCAAGTGGGCCTCCAGCTTCTACAACGACTACAAGGAGCTGACCTGGGGTGTGAACTTCGGGACCAACCAGACCACTGGTGACAAGCTCGGCAAGACCTTCGACGGCTCCCGTCAGAGCATCGTCTTCACCGACACCCTCGGTGGCGGCATGGCCTTCAACCAGGCTGACGCCACTCGCACGGTCCTCAACCTGCGTCCTGCGGACGGCAAGTCCATCCCGGTGACCAACGCCGCCGGCCAGGACGCCACCACCCAGTACGGTGACTACGACGTCAAGGCCACCTACTCCCAGGACGGCCGCACCGCCACCTACGAGGTGACCGGTCCGTTCAAGAACGGCACCAACTTCACCCTGGAGTACCCCGTCTCCTTCGTGGACGCCAACGGCAAGGCCGTCGCCGCCTCGCGGGGCACCTCCTACGAGAACACCGTCAACCTCAACGGCACGGACCTGACCAGCACTCAGCAGCAGTCCTACGTCCAGTACTTCGACATCTCGGTCCAGATGGAGCCCGGCTTCGGCAGCTTCAACGTGACCAAGGTCGTTGAGGGTGAGGCCGCCGCGAAGGCCGCCGGCTCCAGCTTCGTCGTTGACGTCGCCTACGAGCTGCCGGCCGCTGCCAGCTCCTACCCGGACTGGAAGGCTCCCGAGGGCCAGAAGGCCACCGGCGAGGGCCGTACCGGAACCTCCTCCGTCACGGTCAAGCCCGGTGAGCCGGTCGCCTTCGACGGCACCTTCCCCGTGGGAACCAAGGTCACGCTCTCCGAGGACACCTCCAAGGCCCAGCCCGCCGCCTCCGGCTTCAGCTGGGGTGAGCCGGTCTTCACCATCGACGGTCAGAAGACCAACACCTTCACCATCCGCGACCAGGAGCTCGTCAAGGTCTCTCTGACCAACACGACGACAACCACCTCGACGCCGCCGACCACCACGCAGACCCCGCCCACGGTGACCACTCCGCCGGCGACCCCGCCGACCACCACGCAGGCCCCGCCTACGGTCGACAACCCGCCGGCGACCCCGCCGACCACTACGCAGCAGCCGCCGAGCACCCCGGGTGCTCCGGTGCCGCCCACCTCCACCCCGAAGACGCCGAACGGTGGCACCCCGCCGCTGGCGCACACCGGTGCTAACGCCGTTGCGCTCGTGCTGCTCGCCGGCGCCGGCCTGGGTGGCGGTGCCCTGCTGGTGGCTCGTCGCCGCAATGCCTCCTGAATGCGGGTAGCCGCTTCTCGAGCCTGAACGCTCTGTCATCGGAGCCCATCCAGTGGCCCCGACCCGGTTCAACCGGGTCGGGGCCACTGGCCGTCTGTGTGCAGAGGGCGGCAGGCTTCTCATCGTCTCGGCTCGGGGTGCACGCCGACAGCAGGAGAGCCTCATCAGGTCGTCTCAGCCGTAGGGAGGAGGATCCCGCCACGTCAATCATTCTCCTGAGGGGCGCTTATCGCAGCGCCGCTTTCTAACCTGAAGGCATGAGCGCAACAACCCCCTCCTCTCCGTCCGCACTGACCTCCCTCCTCTCCTCCCTGGAGCAGCCGCCTCCGGCCTGGGGGTACTCCGACCGCGCGTCTGTCCCGACGTCGATGGGTCTGGGGCGGGTGATCGGCCGACTGATCAAACAGATCATCTGGCGTCGCTGAGTGTCCCACCCCGTTCGCGATCCGCCTCAGGCCGGCGCCGGAAGCACCCCTGCCGGTCCCATCGCGCCGAGGAGGTCGGGACCGGCCGTGTGTCCACAGGCGGACATGCAAGCGCTCCGCGGTCGATGCCCCTTATGCTGGCCCGCAGTGATGGCCAGCGTCGGTGGTCGGTCGGTTGACCGCGCCCGCCGATCGGCCTCATCGCATGACGCAGTCGAAGTGCCCATGCGCGGCACGCAACACAGCACACTCAGCAAGGTGGTCATCCCGTGGCTCAAGACCTCTCATCCGCCCAGCGCACACTGACCGTCGGCGTCCTCGGCGCCGGGACCGTCGGCAGCCAGGTCATTCGCCTCCTCACCGAGCAGGCCGACGACTTCGCCGCCCGCTCCGGGGCACGTCTTGAGATCACGGGCGTCGCCGTCCGCGACGTCAACGCGCCACGTGACTTCGCCGTCCCCCAGGACCTCCTCACCGATGACGCCACCGCTGTCGCCACCGGCAACGACCTGGTCATCGAGCTCATCGGAGGGATCGAGCCGGCCCGCACCCTCATCCTGGCCGCCTTCAAGGCCGGGGCCAGCGTCATCACCGGCAACAAGGCCCTCATCGCGGCCCACGGCCCCGAGCTCTACACCGCCGCGGCGGCCGCAGGCACCGACTTCTACTACGAGGCCGCTGTTGCCGGTGCCATCCCAGTGGTCTACGCGCTGCGTGAGTCCATGGCCGGCGACCGGGTCACCAGCGTGCTCGGTATCGTCAACGGCACCACTAACTACATCCTTGATGAGATGAGCACCAAGGGACTCTCCTTCGAGACCGCCCTGGCCACCGCCCAGGAGCTCGGCTACGCCGAGGCCGACCCCACCGCCGACGTCGACGGCCTGGACGCCGCCGCCAAGGCCGCCATCATCGCCTCCCTCGCCTTCCACACCCGCGTGGGCCTCGACGACGTCTCCGTTGAGGGCATCCGCGAGGTCACTGCCGACGACATCCGCGAGGCTCACGCCTCGGGCTGCGAGCTCAAGCTCCTCGCCATCGCCCAGCGCCGCGACGACGAGCACGCGCAAGGCGTCTCCGTGCGCGTCCACCCCGCCCTCGTCCCCAACGACCACCCGCTGGCCAGCGTTCACGGCGCCTACAACGCCGTCCTGGTCGAGGCCGAGAGCGCCGGGCGCCTCATGTTCTACGGTCAGGGAGCGGGAGGAGCCCCGACCGCCTCAGCGGTCCTGTCCGACGTCGTCGCAGCCGCCGCCCACCGGGTCCACGGCGGCCAGGCCCCCCGCGAGTCCTCCTACGCGAGCCTTCCGGTCCTCGGCCCCGAGGCCGCCGTCACCCGCTACCAGATCCAGCTGCGCTCAGACGACGCCGTCGGCTCCCTGGCCGCGATGGCCTCCGTCTTCGCCGAGAACGAGGTCTCCATCAACTCGGTGCGCCAGAGCGCCTACGTCACCTCCGACGGCAGCCACGACCAGGCCGTCGTCACCTTCGTGACCCACCCTGCCCCCGTCTTCCACCTCGACGCCGCCGTCGAGGGCCTGCGGGACTCCGACCGGGTCGCCGAGGTCGTCTCCATCCAGCGCGTCGAAGGCGAGTGACATGCGCATCGTCTACGAGCGCGCGGCCGTCCGGGTCCCAGCCACGACGGCGAACATGGGGCCGGGCTTCGACTCCTTCGGCATGGCCTTCCGCTACTACGACGAGGTCTCGGTGCGGCCGATCACCGGCACCACCCGCGTCATTGTTGAGGGTGTGGGTGCCGAGACCGTCCCCACCGACGACGACAACCTCGTCGTGCAGGCGTTGCGGGCCGGCTTGGACGCCGTGGGAGCCCCACAGGCCGGCTTCGAGATGCGCTGCGTCAACCGGATTCCCCACGGCGGAGGTATGGGGTCGTCCGCTAGTGCTGCCGTGGCTGGACTCATGCTGGCGCGCGGCCTCATCGCCGAGCCCGAGGCCCTCAGCGATGACTGGATCTTCGCCCTGGCCACCGACTTCGAGGGCCACCCCGACAACGTCGCCCCGGCCGTGTTCGGAGGCGCCACCGTCGCCTGGGTCGAGCGCGGCGGGCACCCGCGCATGGCGCCCATGCCCGTGGACGCCTCCCTCGGGGTGAGCCTGCTCATCCCGCCGGCGACGACGCGCCTGTCCACCAAGGAGGCCCGTCAGGTCCTGCCGGTCTCCGTGCCGCGCGAGGACGCCCTGTTCAACACCTCCCGGGCCGCCGTGCTCATGCTGGCGCTCGCCGGACGTCCCGACCTGCTCATGGCCGGAACCGAGGACCGCCTCCACCAGGAGTACCGGCGCGGAGTCCTGCCCGCCTCGATGGCCGTCATGGACTCGCTGCGCGAGCAGGGCTACCCGGCCGTCATCTCCGGCGCTGGTCCCACGGTGCTGGTCCTGTCCACCCTGGCCGACCAGACCCGCTTCGCCCTGGAGAACCACGGCTGGAGCGTGCTCAGCCCCGGAATCGACACCCGTGGGGCGGTCCTGACCTCCTGATCCACGCGAACGGCTTCTTCATTCGCCTCCCTGATCGCGGGCGTCCTCGGACTCGAGGACGCCCGCGATCCGCTTCCGTCTCGAATCCCCGGTGAGGCTGCTGAGCCCTGCTTCCACGTGGGACGTGCACCACATCTAGGTGGTTGAGAAATAAACTATGGGCTTCTCCAGTTCTCTCAGTACACAAGAAATCATTGAAATCCAGTGTTGAGAAATGGGGAAGACGTCTGATGCAGTTTGGAATCTTCACAGTTGGAGACATCACGACCGATCCGGCTACTGGTAAGGCTCCCAGTGAGCATCAGCGCATCAAGAACACAGTCGAGATGGCGGTCCTGGCCGAGCAGGCAGGTTTGGACTTCTTCGCCACCGGGGAGCACCACAACCCACCCTTCGCGCCGTCGTCACCCACGACCCTGCTGGCCAACATCGCCGCCCGCACGGACAAGCTGCTCCTGAGCACTGCGACCACCCTCATCACGACCAATGACCCCGTGCGTCTGGCCGAGGAGTACGCCTACCTCCAGCACCTCTCCGACGGGCGCGTCGACCTCATGATGGGGCGTGGCAACACTGGACCGGTCTACCCCTGGTTCGGCAAGGACATCCGCAAGGGCATCTCGCTCGCGGTGGAGAACTACGACCTGCTGCGCCGTCTGTGGCGCGAGACCAATGTGGACTGGGAGGGTGAGTTCCGCACCGCGCTGCAGGACTTCACATCCATGCCCCGCCCACTCGACGGTGTCCCGCCCTTCGTGTGGCACGCCTCCATCCGCTCGCCCCAGATCGCCGAGCAGGCCGCCTATTACGGAGACGGATACCTCCACAACAACATCTTCTGGCCCATCGACCACGTCAAGAAGATGGTCGATCTCTACCGAGAGCGCTTCGCCTTCTATGGTCATGGTCGGCCCGAGCAGGCGATCGTGGGCTTGGGCGGACAGATCTTCGCCGCCAGGAGTGAGACCGAGGCCATCGAGCGATACACCCCCTACTTCCGCAACACCTACGTCTACCAGGGGGCGTCGCTGGAAGAGATGACACAGCACACGCCTCTCGCGGTCGGCACGCCTGAGCAGATCGTGGAGAAGTACCTGACCTACCGGGACGCGATCGGCGACTACCAGCGTCAGGCCTTCAACCTGGACCTGGGCGGCGTCCCGCACAAGGAGATCATGAAGCAGATCGAGTACCTGGGTTCCGAGATCGTTCCGGCGCTGCGTGCCGAGCTGGAGTCCACCAGGCCCGAGGGGGTTCCCGACGCGCCGCTCCACCCGCGCCACCGGGCCCTGCTGGAGGGGGCCGAGCCCCCGGCTGAGGAGCCTTTCTCCCTGTCCAACGAGTTCGACCCGCTCACGGGCCGGAAGGTGAGGATCTGAGATGGCGTGGGAAACCCGTGGCACGACGAGTGACAGGCAGGAGATGGATGACATGACCGCTGATACGACCGCGCCCGTCGCCCCTTCCGGGGGCACCCAGTCCCTGGCCGGATCACCGACCTATGACGCCTACGCCAATACCCAGATGGGGCGTCTGAGCCGGATCGTGGCTCTGCACGCCGGGGTCTCGGAGCCCTCGACCTCTCAGCGGCTCGCCGAGCGGCTGGCCGAGTCGACCCGCAAGGCCCTGGAGGCCGACTCCCGCCTGGCCAGCATCGAGGTCATCGGGCTCAGGCCCCTGGTCAAGGACATCGCCCTGGCTGGTGTGGGTGGGCCGGTGTCCGCAGACCTGCAGAAGGTGATCGATGCCCTGTCAGCCGCCGACGGCGTCATCCTGGTCAGCCCGGTCTTTCAGGCCTCCTACTCCGGACTGTTCAAGTCCGCCATGGATGTGCTGCCGGCCGGCACGCTTGAGGGCGTCCCCGTCCTGTTGGGGGCGACGGCCGGCACTGCGCGGCACAGTCTTGTGACCGAGATGGCGCTGCGGCCGCTGGTGGTCTACATGAAGGCCCTGCCGACGCAGACCGCCGTCTTCGCGGCCAGTGAGGACTTCGGTGCGGCCTGGCAGAGGCCATCATCCTCTGAGAGGCCCGAGTCGTCCTTGAGTGAGCGCGTGGCCCGGGCGGGGCGGGAGCTGGCCACGCTCATGGAGCGCTTCCCGCGCCAGGCGCCGGTTGACCCGTTGGCCGACTTCGCGCCCATGGAGACGCTCCTCGCAGGTCGCTGAGGCCGTGAGTCTGAGAGCTTGAAGGGCGAGAGTCAACTGGGTGGTGTCCGAGTCGATCGTTCCGGTGGGGCTGATCGTGCGTACGGTCGGCCCCACCGGCGTCACGGCGACGACGAGAAGTGTCATGGATGGAATAATGGCTGCATCCCCGGCGTTGCTCGCCAGTGTTCCGTTAGGTGCTGCTTCTCCGGGCTGCTATGATGACGCTGTCGGCCGCACGGATCGCACCATGCCGCTGACCGCACCAGCCCCGGACCTGAGACTCAGGTCTCAGCGGAAGCCGGCAGTGCATGACCCACCCCCGTGAATGATTCCGGGGAAGTCTCCCCAGTTGAACGTCTCCTTTGTCGGAGCGTTATCACACCGTTAGGACACTCGTGACCGAGACCTCCAGCGCCCAGCCCTCGCTTTCCACCATGCGTCTGGCCGAGCTTCAGTCGCTCGCCGGTTCCATGGGCCTCAAGGGCACCTCCCGTATGCGTAAGAGTGAGCTCGTCGCCGCCATCCGTGAGGCGCGCGGCTCCTCCGCCTCCACTCCCGACTCCCACAGCACGTCGAAGAACTCGCCCGATGCCGGGGCGACCAACGTCGCCGACTCCTCCGCCGCCTCAGCGGCCAGTGAGCCCGCACCGGAGCAGCCCCCGGCCGCGGCTTCCGGACGCTCCCGCCGTCGTCGCGCCACCGCGGCCTCCGGGGCCCCCGAGGAGCGTCAGTCCGCGCCGGCCCTCGACCTGGGCCTCGATCTGCCAGATCGCTCCGGCTCCTCCAGCAGCGACTCGGACAGCGGCTCCGGCCGTGACGAGGAGCGCCCCGCACGCAGCCGGTGGCGCGAGCGTGCTGAGCGCGCCGAGCGCTCCGAGACCAGTGAGGGCGATGACCGTGACTCCTATGGCCGCTCGGAGCGGGGCGAGCGCTCCTCGCGCGACCAGTTCCGCCGCGGCCGCCGGCGCGCCCAGGCCTCCGCCGGTGCCCCCGAGAACCAGGAGCGCGCCTCGCGCGAGCCCCGTACCGACTCGCCCGAGGACCACGCCGATGCCAAGGCCGCCCTCATGCGGGACCTGGCCGACGCCACCGGGACCTCCGTCGTCGAGCCCCAGGAGCGTTCGCGCCGGGGCCGTGACGGCAATGACGAGTCCGACGGCTACGACGAGGAGCGCGGTGGGCGCCGTCGTCGGGGCCGCAAGCGCGGACGTGACCGCTTCGACCGTGATGACCGTGACTCCGGCCGTGAGGGCCGGGACGGCTCCGCCGGGCGCGGCAACCGCAACCAGTCGCGTGAGGACGAGGTCCTCCTGCCGGTCGCCGGCATCCTGGACGTCACCGACAACCAGCACGCCTACCTGCGCACCTCCGGGTACCTGCCCGGCCCCAAGGACGTCTACGTCTCCAACCAGCTCATCAAGGACAACGGGCTGCGTGCCGGCGACGCCGTGACCGGCTGGGTCCGCGAGGGCGGAGAGTCCTCCACGCCCCACCAGGGCGGGCGCAACAACCGCCGTCAGAACCGGGCCGGCCGGGTCAAGTACAACCCCATGGTCAGCGTCGAGACCGTCAACGGCATGGACGCCGAGCGCTCCAAGCGCCGCCCCGAGTTCGCCAAGCTCACCCCCCTCTACCCCCAGGAGCAGCTGCGCCTGGAGACCACGCCCAAGGCCGTCACCCCGCGGATCATCGACCTGGTCTCGCCCATCGGCAAGGGGCAGCGCGGGCTCATCGTCTCCCCGCCCAAGGCGGGTAAGACGATCGTCCTGCAGCAGATCGCCAACGCCATCAGTGTCAACAACCCCGAGGCCCACCTCATGGTCGTGCTCGTCGACGAGCGCCCCGAGGAGGTCACCGACATGCAGCGCACGGTCAAGGGCGAGGTCATCGCCTCCACCTTCGACCGCCCCGCCTCCGACCACACGATCGTGGCCGAGCTGGCCATCGAGCGCGCCAAGCGCCTCGTGGAGCTGGGCCAGGACGTCGTCGTGCTGCTGGACTCCATCACCCGGCTCGGGCGCGCCTACAACCTGGCGGCCCCGGCCAGCGGCCGGATCCTCTCCGGTGGTGTGGACGCCTCCGCCCTCTACCCGCCCAAGCGCTTCTTCGGGGCTGCTCGCAACGTGGAGAACGGCGGCAGCCTGACCATCCTGGCCACGGCCCTGGTGGAGACCGGCTCCAAGATGGATGAGGTCATCTTCGAGGAGTTCAAGGGGACCGGAAACATGGAGCTGCGGCTGTCGCGCCAGCTCGCCGACAAGCGCATCTTCCCGGCCGTGGACGTGGCGGCCTCCGGCACCCGCCGCGAGGAGCTGCTCATCGACCCCGCCCAGCTCAAGATCATGTGGCGCCTGCGCCGCCTCTTCGCCGGGCTGGAGCAGCAGCAGGCCATCGAGCTGGTGCTCTCCAAGCTCAAGGACACCCAGTCCAACGCCGAGTTCCTCATGGTGCTGTCCAAGACCACCCCGGCCGGCACCTCCCTGGCCGACGGCGAGGACGAGTAACGCAACCGGCCAGGTGCCCGGTCTCACGCGGCCCAGCCGTTGCGACGGCGCGTGAGACAGTGGCAAAATCTGCTGCTGGCCTCCGGTTCACCCTCGCTCCCGTGTGGGACCCGGGACCCTCTGACGCTTAAGGAGAAACCTATGAAGCAGGGCATCCACCCCGACTACGTGGCCACCACGGTCACGTGCACCTGTGGCAACACCTTCGAGACCCGCTCCACCGTCACCTCCGGTGAGATCCGCGTGGACGTGTGCTCGGCCTGCCACCCGTTCTACACCGGCAAGCAGAAGATCCTCGATACCGGTGGCCGCGTTGCCCGCTTCGAGGCCCGGTACGGCAAGCGCAGCAAGTAGCCGCGTCTCACGACGCCGGCGGCCGGCTCCCAGAGTCGCCGTCGGCGTCGTTTGCATATCGCACGAGTGCCGCTGGTGCCCGACAGCACGACTCCTAGCCAGTGAAGGAACCCGAGTCCATGAGTGAGGACTTCTCCGCCGCAGAGCCGCTCCTGGCCGAGTATGCGGATATCGAGGCCGAGATGGCCGGGCCCGCGGCTGCCGACCCCGGTGCCATGCGTCGGCTGGGGCGCCGCTACGCCGAGCTGGGCAGGGTCGTGGCCGCCTACCGGGCTTGGCAGGCGGCCAGTGCCGACCTGGCTGACGCCCGCGAGCTGGCCGCGGAGGATGAGGACTTCGCCGCTGAGGTTCCGGCCCTGGAGGCTGCCGAGGCCGCTGCCGGCGAGCACCTGCGCGAGGTCCTCGTGCCCCGGGATCCTGACGACTCCCGCGACGTCATCATCGAGGTCAAGGCCGGTGAGGGCGGTGAGGAGTCGGCGCTGTTCGCCTCCGACCTGGCCCGCATGTACTCCCGTTACGCCGAACGGCAGGGCTGGGCGGTGGAGGTCCTGGACGCCACCGACTCCGACCTGGGCGGTTACAAGGATGTGCGTCTGGCCATCAAGGCCCGCGGACCCGTGGAGCCCCAGGACGGGGTGTGGGCGCACCTGAAGTACGAGGGCGGCGTCCACCGCGTCCAACGCGTCCCGGTCACCGAGTCCCAGGGCCGCATCCACACCTCCGCGGCCGGCGTCCTGGTCATGCCGGAGGCGGACGACCCCGGTGAGCTCCAGATCGACGCCGCGGACCTGCGCATCGACGTCTTCCGCTCCTCGGGACCGGGGGGCCAGAGCGTCAACACCACGGACTCGGCCGTGCGCATCACGCACCTGCCCACGGGGATCGTCGTGTCCATGCAGAACGAGAAGTCCCAGCTGCAGAACAAGGAAGCGGCCATGCGAGTCCTGCGGGCCCGGCTCCTGGCCGAGCGCGCGGCCGCCGCCGCCGCCGAGGCGGCGCAGGCCCGTCGCAGTCAGGTGCGCACTGTGGACCGCTCCGAGCGCATCCGCACCTACAATTTCCCTGAGAACCGGATCGCCGACCACCGCACCGGCTTCAAGGCCTACAACCTCGATGCCGTTCTTGACGGTGACCTCGGTCCAGTAATCGCCTCGGCCATCGCCATGGACGAGGCCGAACGATTATCCCAGGTGGGTGAGGGCAGTGGTTCCTGAGTTGTGTGGCGGCGCGCCGGCGGGCGCGGTGGACCGCTACGGGCTGCGGGCGCTGGTGCGTCAGGCTGCCGGTCGGCTGGCTGCGGCCGGCGTGACCAGCCCTCAGGTCGATGCCCGCATCCTGGCTGAGCACCTGCTGGGGCGGGCCCTGCTGCTGGCCGACGGCGCTGACGGTGACTTCCCGGCCGCCTATGACGCGCTGGTGCTGCGCCGCGAGTGCCGTGAGCCGCTCCAGCACATCATTGGGCGCATGTGGCTGCGGGGCGCCGAGCTCATCAGCCGTCCCGGCGTGTTTATAGTGCGCCCGGAGACCGAGGTGGTGGCCGGGGCCGCCATTGAGGCGGCCCGCGAGGTCATGGACGGCGGCGGGGGAGTGGTCCTGACCGCCGACCTGTGCACCGGCTCGGGGGCGATTGCGGCCTGCGTCGCCAAGGAGGTGCCGGGAGCCCGTGTGGTCGCCGTTGAGATCAGCGAGACTGCGGCGTCCCTGGCCCGCGAGAACTGTGAGCGGCTGGTGCCCGGTCGCGTCGAGGTGATCCACGCCGACGCCACCGACCCGCTGGTCCTTCACGACCTCAACGGGCAGGTCGACGTCGTCGTCTCCAACCCGCCCTACGTGCCGGCCGGAGCCGTGGAGGACACTGAGACGGAGCAGCACGAGCCCACGGTGGCCCTCTACGGCGGGGGCCCGGACGGGCTGGAGATTCCGATTGACGTCCTGGTGCGCTCGGTCGCGCTGCTGCGCACCGGCGGGGTGCTCGTCATGGAGCACGACCACGAGCAGGGGGCGCTGCTGCGTGCGGCCGCGCTCGGGGCAGGCTTCAAGAAGGCCGAGACCGGCCAGGACCTCACCGGCCGCGACCGCTACCTGCGCGCCGTGCGGTAAGCCCCCGCCCCGGCAGAGGCTGCTCTCAAGGCCGTCCCAAGCCTGACCGCCGTGGGTGCTTGTTTGGGTAGCGTGACGCTCGCTCGCATTCGGTGAGCTGATATGTCGCAGATTGAGCGGATGTGAACTCACCGTTCATGGAGGGATGTACGACCGGGGTTAGGAGTTGCTACCGCCCGTGGAGGACAACTGCTCTGCCGACTCGTGGATCACCTTGGTGGCGTTTTCCAGGAACTCAATGAGCTGGTCGACCTGGCTGTCCGGCCAGTGCTCGACCAGAGCAGTCAGCTTCTGGTTGGCGGGCAGGAATATCTCGGCAAGACGATCAACGCTTGTTGCGTGGATGGTGAAGGATCGCAGGTCCGTCTCGCTGGGGCGACGCTCAACCCAAGCATCGCGGACGAGTCGCCGTAGCACGCTGGCCATTGTTGTGGTCCCCATCCGGGTGCGGCGGGCCAGAGTGGTAGGGGTCTGCGGACCGTCGCGGTGCAGGACGTCGAGCACAGCCAGATCGCTGTCGTTGAGTCCTGTTCGCGCCGCTACAGCACGGTTGCTGGCGGCGAGTTCGCTGTTCATGGCACGCAGCGCCCGGATGAGACGCTGATCGTGAATCTCTCTGCTCAAGCGATCCTCCTGATCGGGGTGAACATGGATGAGTGTCAGGATAGGTCGACGACGAGCTTGCCGCGGACATGCCCCGTCGCCAGCTCGGTATAGGCGGCGCGAACCTGCTCCAGCGTGAAAGAGTAAGTGTGAGCGACTTCGACCTTGATGGCGTCGTCCGCCACCAGCTGTGCCACCTCCTCGAGGTCACCGCGTCCACTACTGTGTCGTGAGCCGGTGAACCGCGCGCCCCTGAGGATCGCTGCGGGTGAGGGAACCAGAGTGCCGATGGAACGGCCCGTTAGCCCGAGATCACGGCCAAGTCGTACGTAGGTACCGCCGTAGCAGTCCAGGAGCTTGGTGACGGGGGAGGGAGCCGCGTCGCGAACCCGGCTGGTCAGATTCTCACCGTACGTGACTGGAATAGCGCCCAAGGAGCGGAGGTAGTCCATATTGCGGGCGCCGGCGATTCCGATCACGGTGGCGCCTCGGCTCACGGCCAGCTGAGAGGCGAGCGAACCCACACCGCCCGCGGCGGCACTAATGACGATGACATCGCCCTCGTGCAGGTTCAGCTGCTTGAATGCGCCGCACGCGGTTTGCGCAGCCACACCCAGGCAGGCCGCCTGTGTGAAGGACAGCGAAGCCGGCTTCGTGATGACGTCGTCGGCAGGTGCCGCCAGCTCGGTGGTGAGTGCCCCGCGGGTGTCGGCCTGGCCGGGCGCACTTCGCAAGGTACCCAGCACGGCATCGCCCACAGCGAGGTCGGTGACGTTCGCACCGACGGCGTCAATGACGCCCGCGAAGTCGCGGGCCACGCCCCTGGGGAAGCGAGCGGATGCGCCCTCAAACCAGCGTCGAGGATGAATGATGCGCTGAACCCGTTCAAGCCCTCGCAGATCGCCTCGGAAGGTCTTGAAGTCGAGGGGGTTGAGCCCGACGGCGCGCACCGCGACACGCACCTCTCCGTCGCCGGGTGCCTGCGCCGGGCGCTCGGCCTCCTCCAGGACCTCTGGCCCGCCGAACCGGCGATACTCGATTGCTCGACTCATGGAAGCCTCCTCGGACTCACGCGACAGCGAGATGCTGCGCTCGCATCAACCTACTACGTAGAACGTATAGTACGAAGTTCGTATTAGGTGAGCAAGGAAGCGTCCTTGGGTGGGCTCTGTGGTCCCTTCAGGGAGAGGTCGCTTAGTCGAGCGGCCGCAGCTTGCCACTGATGCCAGGGGGTGTGTCGTAGTGACTCGTTGTTCTGTGGAGGCAAGCGCTGACCCGTGTCCTCTCAGCTGTTCTGCCAGGCGGAGGTCGCCTCCATGAGCGCCATGTAGTCGTCCTCCCGGGCGCTCAGGAAGACCTGCTCCCAGGCGTGGGCCATCGCATCGGGCACGAGCCCGGTGATCCGCATGGCCTCCGCGGTGAACGGAACCGCATGAATGCCTGAGGCCGTGGTGACACCCCGATCGGTAACCACCGGCGTCTCCACGTAGTGATTGCCACCTCGGTATCCACTGGTTTGCAGGAAGACCGAGGCATTCGAGGTGTGGCCGCGATCGTCCAGGAAACCGCCCCGTGCCAGCAGGAGCGTGGCACCACAGATGGCCGCCACCGGAATCTCCTTTTCCAGGAGGCTGCCGACGGCCTCGATGAGCCGGTCGTGCCCGGCTGCGTAGTGGTCCCCTCCCGGAATGACCAGGGCCGCGAGGGATCCCTCTTCAGCCAGCGCGTCCAGGGCGTTGAGGTCGGCCTCCGGGGCCAGCGGAAGGTTCCCCAGCGTGCGCACCGGCTCGAGCCCGTCGCCCACGAGCAGCAGCCGGAAGCGCCTGGGCTTGAGCTGCTCCGCGCCCGCGATCTGAGTGGTGAGGTAGGCGTACTCCCAGTCCGCCATGGTCTCGGTCGTGTACAGAGCAATGGTGCGCATCTCGGCTCCTTCCATCCATTTAAAGAACTTCTTTGATTGTGCACTACGTGTGCGCATCTCGCAGTAGTTCTGGTGGCGAATTATTGTCTAACTTTGTAAATTCACTGTCATATATAACCTATGTTACATAGGTGGTGTCTATTATTTCTCCCATGTGACGTCCTGCTTGTTTTGGTTTTCTGGAGATGTCTGGCAGGTATGTTAAAAATCGTGACAACTACAGGATTTGGGGGTACTCTAGGCGCCTAGGGTTCCTTGGCGTGTTTGGATTAGGGGTGGTCACCAAGAGGGTTGTGTTGTGCGAGTGTGATATAGAGATTCTTCTAAAGTTGTTTGGAGGTCCTGGGATGGAATCGATTTCCGGTGGAAGTAGTGTTGGGTCCGAGTCGGCGTCGAAGTCACCGCAACTTGATGTGTTGTTGACTGGGTATGCTGCGCAGCGCGCGGATTGCTCGGCAATATATGGGGCTTCAACAAATATGTTGGGGTTTATAGTCGGGACGATGGGTTTTGTTGCCATAGTTGTTGGTGATCCTAGTGGAGTTCCGCCAATCTGGTTGGCTTTAGCTGCTATGCTGCCTTGGGGGATGCTGTCGTACCATTCGCTTATTGTTGGGATGAATGCCGGCCACTCTTATGTCTGTGAGGTTTACGAGCAACTCATTGCTGAAGCGGCACCCGAGGGGCTTATTTATCATGACAAAGGGAAGAAAGACAAGATAATTTTGGGTGTGACCGTTGGGGAGCGATTCTTGGATCCTAGGAGGGCTTCCGTCTCAAGGTCTGCTGCATCATTCTTTGCATTCTTCGCTAGTTTGTTCCTGCCGATCCTGTATTCCGCTTCGATCTTGAGTGGCCTCTGGAGTCGGAGTTGGTGGTGGTTTATGTTCGCCGTGACTTTTGTGTCGGTCGGATTCGTTATTGTGTTAGTTAATGACGTGAAAAATTTAGTGCGACCAGAGGTTAAGGAGATTGATGAATTGCTGACGTCATTTAGGTGATATTCTATTGGGCGGTTTAGTCTGTTGTGCTGATGAAATATTATTTAGGGCGAAGTTTTCCTGCGATGGTTCTGTAGTCGGATAGGCGATCTCTTAGGGTGGTGGGCGCGGCCGGAACATATAATGAGTTCGTGGGTATATGTTGTAAAGAGGAAGTTTTAATGTTGTGGATTCGAGTCGGTCGAGTGTGACGGGTGGATGCTGTGTGTTCGGCCAGGGAGTGTTATCACTGAGGTACGTAACGTGTCGGTGGCCTGGCCTAGGCTTGGCCTCACGATGAACGCGATGAACTCCCTCTTCGGCGCCCTGCCCATGCCCGGCTCCGGCGGTGCGGCCACGCCGCCGCCCGAGGCCGCGCTGCCCGCCCTCGTTCCCGCCGCAGGCTCCTTCGACGATGACTCCTGGGCCGAGGTCGAGGCCCCGGAGGAGGACTGGGGGCCCGAGGACGCCCCACCGCCTGAGGACGAGTCCGCCGCAGCCCCCACCTGGGAGGAGCGCCAGGACGAGGTCTCCGCCCTGGTCGCCCGCGCCCAGGCCAATGCCGCCGCGGCCCGCGCCCGAGTCGACGGCGCCGCGCCCTCGGGCCGGCCCACCGGCCCGGCCTGGGGCGTCACAGTCTCAGACCCGGCCGAGCTCATCCGTGGCCTCAACCCCGCCCAGGAGGCTGCCGTCACCCACGCCGGCGCCCCCCTGCTCATCATCGCCGGCGCGGGATCGGGCAAGACCCGGGTCCTGACCCACCGCATCGCCCACCTCATCGCCACCGGACGCGCCCGCCCCGGCGAGATCCTGGCCATCACCTTCACCAACAAGGCCGCCGCTGAGATGCGCGAACGCGTCACCGCCCTGGTCGGTCCCGCCGGCGAACGCATGTGGGTCTCCACCTTCCACTCCGCCTGCGTGCGCATCCTGCGCCGCGAGCACGAGGCCGCCGGTCTGCGCTCCACCTTCTCCATCTACGACGCCGCCGACTCCACCCGCCTCATCACCCTCATCGTGCGCGAGCTGGGCATCGACCCCAAGCGCTTCACCCCCAAGACCTTCGCCCACCGCATCTCCGACCTCAAGAACGAGCTCATCACCCCGGCCCAGTTCGCCGAGCGGGCCGTCACCTCCAACCCCCTCGAGCGCCACCTCGCCGAGGTCTACCGCGCCTACGCCCAGCGCCTGAGCGCCGCCAACGCCCTGGACTTCGACGACATCATCATGCGCACCGTCTCCCTGCTCCAGACCCGCCCGGCCGTGGCCGAGATGTACCGGCGCCGCTTCCGCCACATCCTGGTCGACGAGTACCAGGACACCAACCACGCCCAGTACGTCCTCGTGCGCGAGCTCGTCGGCGGCCCCGGCACCTCCGGGGCAGGCTCGGCCCTGCCACCGGGCGAGCTCACCGTCGTCGGCGACTCCGACCAGTCCATCTACGCCTTCCGCGGCGCCACCATCCGCAACATCGAGGAGTTCGAGGAGGACTACCCCTCGGCCCGCACCATCCTGCTGGAGCAGAACTACCGCTCCACCCAGAACATCCTCTCGGCCGCGAACGCCGTCATCTCCCGCAACAGCGGCCGGCGCGAGAAGAACCTGTGGACCGCCGCCGGAGACGGCGCCCCCATCACCGGTTACGTCGCCGACTCCGAGCACGACGAGGCCCGCTGGATCAGCCAGGAGGTTGACCGCCTGGCCGACGAGCACGGCATACGCCCTCGCGACGTCGCCGTCTTCTACCGCACCAACGCCCAGTCCCGTGCCCTCGAAGAGGCCTTCATGCGCGCCGGCCAGCCCTACAAGGTCATCGGCGGCACCCGCTTCTACGACCGCCGCGAGATCAAGGACGCCATCGCCTACCTGCGCGCCGTCGATAACCCCGACGACGACGTCAACCTGCGCCGCATCCTCAACGTCCCCAAACGCGGCCTGGGTGACAAGGCCGAGGGCGCCCTGGCCGAGCACGCTGCTCGCTACGCCGTCTCCTTCGGGCAAGCCGTCGCCGACGCCGCCGGAGCCCCCCGTGATGCCCAGACGGACGGAACCGAGAACACCGACGGGCAGGCCCCCTCTACCACCGGGGCCGGCGAGCCGCCCGAGGTCGAGGGCCTGACCACCCGGGCCCGCAACCAGGTGCGTGGCTTCCACGAGCTGCTCACCACCCTGCGCCACATGGTCACCGCCGGCGACGGCGTCGCCGACATCCTCGACTCCGCCCTGGACGCCTCGGGCTACCTCGCCGAGCTGCGCGCCAGTGACGACCCCCAGGACGCCACCCGCGTGGAGAACCTCGCCGAGCTCCACTCCGTGGCCAGCGACTTCCAGGCCGCCAACCCCGACGGCACCCTGGCCGACTTCCTCGAGCGCGTCTCACTCGTGGCCGACTCCGACCAGCTCCCACCCAGCGCCGACCTGGAGGACGAGGACGCCCGGCAGGCCGAGGAGCAGGGCCAGATCACCCTCATGACCGTCCACACCGCCAAGGGCCTGGAGTTCCCGGTCGTCTTCGTCACCGGCATGGAGGACGGTACCTTCCCCCACAGCCGTTCCCTGGCCGAGGAGACCGAGCTCGCTGAGGAACGGCGTCTGGCCTACGTGGCCCTCACCCGCGCCCGCGAGCGCCTCTACCTCACCCGCGCCGCCGTGCGCTCGGCCTGGGGAGCCGCCAACGCCATGCCTGCCTCCCGCTTCCTCGACGACGTGCCGGATGAGACCATCGACTGGAAGCGCCTGGCCTCCTCCATGGAGGCGCTGCGCGGCGGCGGCACCGGCTGGGGCAGCAGCTGGGGCGAGGGCGGCTTCGGCTCGGGCGGACGGCGCTCAGGCTCCTCCCGGCAGAGCTCCTACTCCGACGACGATGACTTCGCCCCACCCGTGGGCGCAGGCACCAAGCGCTCGGGCAAACTGGGGCGCGTGGAGACCGCCCAGGACCGTGCCGCCAAGCGCACCTCCGCCCGCCTCGAGGCCCGCGGCAAGCATGGCGACTCCTCACCGGCCGGCGCTGCCGCCTCGGAGGACCTGCCCGCAGCCGTCGCCGGGCTGAGGACCGGCGACCAGGTGCGCCACGACTCCTACGGGGTGGGCACCGTCGTCGGCCTGGAGGGCAAGGGGAGGTCCCTGACCGCCCGCGTCGAGTTCGTCATCGACGGCGCCCCCACCACCAAGCGCCTCATCCTGCGCTACGCCCCCGTCGCCAAGATCTGACGACACCATCCGCCATCAGCCCCGCGCGGTATCTGGGACAGTGCTTGAAAGTAGCGGGCCGCCGGTTCCTCCTGGCGGGGGAGGCGTGGCGATCGGTGGGTAGGAAACACTGGGGTCATGAACGCCCCGGCCTCCTTCCCGACTTCATCAGTGGAGCCGCGGGCTCCTCGCCTCCTGGACCGGCTCGTCCCGGCCAGTCCCCAGTGGCGCATTCCTCCGCGAAAGGCGGAGCGGCTCGGCTGGCTCCAGCTTCTTCTCGGAATTCCGATGATCTTCGTCGTTCAACTCGTCGCCGGGATTCTCGCAGTGATGACCGGATTCGCGCACCTGACGGCTAACGGTCGGCTTGATTCCCTGCCGGAAGCCTTATTCGTCATAGCTATCTTCGGTGCACCGCTGGCCCTGCTCGGGTACTGGCTGCTGGTGCACTTCGTCGGTGGCCGGCCTGTCATTGAGATGGGCGGGCGTGGGGCAGCACTGCGCGAGTTCCTGGTCGGCCTGGCCATAGGAGCGCTGCTCATGAGCGCCGTCATCGCGGTTCTGGCCCTGCTCGGTTCCTACCACGTGGTGGACGTCGGCTGGAGCACGGGGATCCTCGCCGGTCTAGGAGCCGGAGTCCTTGCCGGATTCACCGAGGAGATTCTGTTTCGAGGGATTCTGCTGCGCCTCATCGAGGGCTGGGTGGGGACCTGGTGGGCGCTGGCCATCACCTCGTTCCTCTTTGGAATCTCTCACCTGGGCAATGCCCATGCGACGGTCTTCGGTGCGGTGGCGATCGCGCTGGAGGCGGGCATCCTGCTGGGCGCCTGCTACCTGCTCACCCGTCGCCTGTGGCTGGCGATCGGGCTGCACGCCGCCTGGAACTTCGTCCAGGGCGGCATCTTCGGCTCCGACATCTCCGGCATCGGGTCGGGACGCGGACTCATCGAGGCCCGCTTCACCGGCCCTGACCTGCTCACCGGCGGAGTCATGGGGATCGAGGCCTCCGTCGTCGCGGTCGTGCTGTGCACCGCGGCCGGTGTGGCCATGCTGTTGGCGGTCCGCCGGCGCGGGCTTGTCGTCCCGCCGCGGTGGCGCCGCCCGCCTCAGGCCGCACTGGACGGCACACAGCCGGCCTAGGATCGGTCACGAATCCAGGACGGAGCACTGTGTGTTCGTACCATAGGGAGCGCGGTCGTACCCTCTACCCCTCGAACGCGAGGCTCAAGGTACGACCGCGACGTCGAGCATCTCGGGCGGTGACGGCGCGAGCCGACCGCAACCGGATCAGCTGCGGTTCGGCACCAGGCGCACGGGGCGCCGCTCGGCCCGGAAGTCGTTGACGGGGGCCTCGGAGGCGTAGCCCAGGGCGAAGCCCGTGATGAGGCGGTAGTCCGACGGCGCCTCGAACTCGGCGTCGAAGGGGCGGCGCCAGGTGGCCAGGACCCCCAGGGGGCAGGAGTCGACGCCATGGGCCTTGGCGGACAGGAACAGGGTCTGCAGCATGATCCCGGCGTCGAGCGCGGCGAAGGGCATGAGGCCTTCGTGGACCAGGACGAAACCGATGACCGGGGCGCCGAAGGCCTCACAGTTGCGGCGGGCGGCCGCGTCACGGGCCTCGCGGTCCTTGCGGCCGATACCCATGTGCGCGTACAGCCGGCCACCAACCGCCTGGGAGTGGGGCAGCAGGTCCGCGGGGTACGGCGCCCAGGTCGGGTAGTCGCCGTCGGGCGCCTTGTCGCTCAGGGCCAGGCGGGCCATCGCCCCGGGTTCCTTGTGCTGGAGGGGGAGAGCGGCGTCGAACTCCTTGACGTAGGCCGCGCGCAGACGGTCCGCCTGCTCACCGGTGGCCAGCGCCACCATGAAAGGTCGGGTGTTGGACCAGCTTGGTGCCTGGCAGGCATCCTCCAGGATCTCCTCGATGACCTCAGGCGGTACGGGGTCGGTCCGGAAGTCCCGCACGGAGTGCCGGGAAGCGGCCAGGTCGGAAAAGGTCTCGGGGGTCATTGCGGCGTCTCCTGAGGCGGGTGCTGATGGCGGGGGCCGAAGGTGGAGTCGTCCAGCTGTCGCAGGACGCGGGCCGGGTTGCCCACCGCGAGGCTGCCGGCGGGAACATCCTTGGTGACCACTGATCCCGCGCCGATGACGCAGTTGTCCCCGATGGTCACACCGGGGCAGACGATGACCCCGCCGCCCAGCCACACGTTGTTCCCGATCGTGATGGGGTCGGCCGCCTCCAGGGAGCAGGCGCGCGGAGTCGGCTCCAGGGGGTGGACCGGCGTGAGCAGCTGGACGTTCGGGCCGATTTGGCAGTGTGCGCCGATACTGATCCTGGCAACGTCGAGGGCCACGAGCCCGTAGTTGACGAAGGTCCCCTCACCCACGGCGATGTTGTCCCCGTAGTCCACGCGCACCGGCGGCAGCAGGTGAGCCTTGTTGCCCAGCCCCGGGATCGCTGAGCGCAGCAGATCCCAGCAGTCCTCCTCGCCCTCGGCGAAGGCCCGCTCGAAGCGGTGGAGCATTGTGCGGGCGTGGGCGGCGATCCTGGCGCTATCGGGGTCGTCGGCGACGTACCAGTCACCGGCGAGCATGCGCTCGCGATTGGTGCGCTCGTCGCCCACGAAGTAGGGCTCGGCCTCCGGGAAGCGCGGGGCGGGGGTCTCACTCATACCCAGCAGCCTAGCGGCGGCCCGACACGCCCGTCGGCCGGTTCGAGCCGACCCGCCAGAGTCGGCGCTCGGAGCCTGTTCAGGAGTGGGGGAGCACCTCGGCCACGGCCGCCCGCAGCGTCTCCGGCAGGCCCAGGGCCTCGAGCTCACCCAGCAGGGCGGTTCCGCTCAGGCCCCGCTGCACCGCGTCCCAGGCCAGGTCCTTGGCCATGTACTCCACTCGCGCCCCGTCCAGGAGCGCGTGGACCTCTTCGCGCCAGTCGGCCGGGGAGTGCTTCGTGCCGCGGAGGACCAGCTGGACGCCGTCGATGAGCTCCTGGCGGCTCAGCTCCTCCAGGTGCACCAGCGTCCCGGCCCCCAGGGTGAAGCCGTCACCGCTGACCTCCTCGGTGGCCAGCCGGCGCGCCCGTTCACCCACCCCCAGCCAGGCGCCGGCCACCTGGCCGGCCAGGAGCCGCACCGTCACCAGCCGCGAGGTCGGCACGACCTCGGCCGCCCCCTCCAGGCGGATGCGCAGCACCACGTCGGCGCCGTCCTCCTCCTCGGCCTCGGGCCAGGTCAGCGCCATGTGGGTGCGGGCGATCTGGTCCTGCCCGGGCTGGGCCGAGCCGTCGTCCTCCTCCAGGGTGAAGCTCCCCGAGCCGCCGGGCACGACGACGATCTCCAGCTCGCGCGGATTGTCCCCGGCCGCCTCCGTCAGGTTCCCGGCCAGGGGGATCACGGAGCCGGCCCGGGCCAGCACCCCGATCCGGTCCAGGGGACGCGACAGGCTCAGCATGCGCCCGCGCCCGCCGGTCGTGGCCTCATAGCGGCGCCCCGTGGGCAGGTCGTACCAGACGCCGTCGGGCAGCCAGGTCAGCTCCCGCCCCAGGCCGGTGGTCCCATCGAGCGGGGAGGTGAAGGGCACCACCAGCAGGTCCCCGAAGCAGAAGCTGCCCCGGTGCTCGTAGGCGGCCAGCTCACGCGGGTGGTCGTGGTACACCGGGCGCACCGGAGCGATGCCCTCACCTGCCGAGCGGCGCGCCCACGTGTACAGGTAGGGCACCAGCCGGTGACGCAGCCGCAGGTGCGCCTCCATCGTGGCGCGCGCGTCACGCGAGTAGCGCCACGGCTCCTTGGAGGTGAAGCCTGAGTTCGACGAGTGCAGGCGGTTGATGGGGGAGAAGCAGCCCAGCTGGAACCAGCGGGCCGCCATCGTGTCGTCGCTGCCGCCCAGCATGTGCCCGCCGATGTCATTGGACCACCAGAAGTAGCCGATGTTGGCGGCCGTGGCCGTGAAGCGCGGCTGGAAGCGCAGGGAGTCCCAGCTGATGATCGTGTCCCCGGAGAAGCCCACCGGGGTGCGGTGGCTCGAGGCGTCGGCGAAGCGCGAGAAGGTCACCGGTCGGCGCCGCTCCACGCCACCGTCGGCCGCCGGGCGCTCGCGGCCCGAGTCGAGGTAGTGGACGTGGTTGAGCATCCACAGCGGATCCAGGCCGGGAACCGTCGTGGAGCCGCCCTGCTGCCAGTCCAGCCACCAGAAGTCCACGCCCTCGTCCTCCAGGGGGTGGTGGAGGCGCGAGAGGTAGGAGCCCACGAAGTCCCGGTCGGCGATGTTGAAGGGCACGTCCTCCCCGGTGCTCGCATCCAGGCCCAGGTCGGCGCAGACCTCCTCATAGGCCTCCTCGTGGCGGCGCACCCCCTGGGCCGGGTGCACGTTGAGCGTGGTGAGCATGCCCCGCTGGTGCAGGCCGGCCAGGAAGGCCGCCGGGTCGGGGAACAGCTCCCGGTTCCAGGTGTAGCCGGTCCATCCCGTGCCGATCGCCGGGTCGATGTCGGTGACGTGCCAGTCCATGTCGATGACGGCCACGGAGAAGGGCAGCTCCTCGGCGGTGAAGCGGTCCATGAGCGCCAGGTACTCCTGGTCGCTGTAGGGGTGGTAGCGGCTCCACCAGTTGCCCAGCAGCGCCCGCGGGATGAGGGGGCTCGGCCCGGTGAGGCGGAAGAAGTCCCGCAGTGCCTCCCGGTAGTCCTGGCCGTAGCCGAAGACGTAGAGGTCCTGCGCCCCGTCGGCCAGGCGGTTGCCGGGCTCACGGGACTGAACCCACTCGTCCTGGGTGAGCAGCAGCGAGGCCGAGTCGTCCAGGGCGGTGATGCCGTTGAGGCTCAGCAGGCCCGGACCGAGGGCGACGGCGCCGTCGGCCTCATCAAGGGTGCGGGTGGTGCCGCCCAGGTTTGTCGGGAAGGTCTCGGCCGGGTCCCACACGTCGCCGTGGTGCCAGGTGCCGCCGTGGGCGTGGAGCGCCGTCGAACGCAGCCTGACGCTGAGCCCGGCGGGGGAGAATCCCAGGGAGGGCACATGGGTCAGGTGCAGGTGCTCGGTGATGATCTCCACGCGGTCCTGGCCGTGCACCACCCGGAACGACGGCGTCTCACCCAGGTCGCGGTTGACGACTAGCTGGGTGGCGGCGTCAGTGAAGACGCCCGTGGGGGAGTGCTCCATGCGGATGAGCCGAGAGGTGAGCACCGTGAACCGGTAGCGGGACTCCTCCGACGAGGTCCCGGTGATGACCGCCTCAGGGCGGGCTGCGGCCGGGCGCGGAGTGTCAGGGGCATCGCGGAGAGGAGAAACCAACGGTTGGCCTTTCACAGCAGGAGTCATCGCAGGGAGCGGTGGGAGAGGCGGCGCCCCGAGTGAGGCGCGAGACCTCATCTTAATCGGCCCTCCTCTCGGGCGGGTTCTGACACAATCGGTACCGGCCCGCAAGGCCCCGTCAGCGCTGGCGGCGGAGCAGGGGAAGGCCCTCACGCACCCGGCCCGCTTTCCTCGCATCCCCTGTCCGGTAGGAAGGAAGTCGCCCGTGACCTCTCCCGCGCCCCTCATTGTCTCTGCCCACCATGTCGGCGACGATCCGGACTGGTGGCGCCGCGCCGTCGTCTACCAGGTCTACCCCCGTTCCTTCTCTGACTCCGACGGCGACGGGATCGGTGACATCCCCGGTCTGACCAGCCGCCTGGACCACCTTGACGAGCTGGGTGTCGACGTCGTGTGGCTCAGCCCCGTCTACCGCTCCCCTCAGGACGACAACGGCTACGACATCTCCGACTACCAGGACATCGATCCCCTCTTCGGATCCCTGACCGACCTGGACGCCCTCATCGAGGGACTGCACTGTCGCGGCATGCGCCTGGTCATGGACCTCGTCGTCAACCACACCAGCGACGAGCACCCCTGGTTCACCGCCAGCCGCTCCTCCAAGGACGACCCCAAGCGCGACTGGTACATCTGGCGGCCCGCCCGGCAGGTTGACGGGCTCGCCCCCGGGCAGCCTGGCACCGAGCCCACCAACTGGGGATCGGCCTTCTCCGGGTCGGCCTGGGCCTGGGATGAGGAGAGCCAGGAGTTCTACCTGCACCTCTTCTCACCCAAGCAGCCCGACCTCAACTGGGAGAACCCGCAGGTGCGCCGCGCCATCCACGAGATGATGACCTGGTGGCTGGACCGCGGCGTCGACGGCTTCCGCATGGACGTCATCAACCTCATCTCCAAGACCTACCCGCTCACTGACGCACCCCAGGGCGAGGGCGACCTCTACGGCAACGCCTTCGCCGTCGTCGCCAACGGCCCCCGCATCCATGAGTTCCTCCGCGAGATGAACCAGCAGGTCCTCGCACCGCGGCCCGGCCACGTCCTGACCGTCGGGGAGATGCCCGGGGCCACGAGCGCCGAGGCCGCCCTCTACACCGACCCCGCCCGAGGTGAGCTCGACATGGTCTTCCAGTTCGAGCACGTCAGCCTCACCGACGGCCCCGGAGGCAAGTTCGACCCCCAGCCCCTCGAGCTCGTCACCCTCAAGCAGAACCTGGCCCACTGGCAGGCCGCCCTCGCTCCCGACACGACCCCCAACGGCGCCGTGAGCGCGGAGAAGGGATGGAACTCCGCCTACTGGGACAACCACGACCAGCCCCGCGCCGTCTCCCGCTTCGGCGACGACGACCCCGCCTGGCGCGTCCGCTCGGCCAAGACCCTCGCCACGATCCTCCACGCCCACCGCGGCACCCCCTACATCTACCAGGGCGAGGAGCTGGGCATGGTCAACACGGTCTTCCGCTCCATCGATGACTACCGGGATCTGGAGTCCGTCAACCACTTCCACGAGCGTGTCCGCGCCGGCGACGACCCGGCCGCCGTCCTGGCTGGCATCGCCCCCGTCTCCCGCGACAACGCCCGCACCCCCGTCCACTGGGACAGCAGCGAGAAGGCCGGGTTCACCACCGGCGAGCCCTGGATCGCCCTGGCCCCCGACCACGGCACCGTCAACGCCGCCGCCCAGGTGGGAGTACCCGGCAGCGTCTTCGAGCACTACCGCCAGCTCATCGCCCTGCGGCACGATGACGACGCCCTCGCCCTGGGCACCTTCCGACTCCTGGCGGCCGACCACCCCACCGCCTGGGTCATCCTGCGCCAGTGGCGCGCCCCTGAGGCCCAGGGCGGCGGCGTCGAGCAACTCCTGCTCATCGCCCAGTGCGCCCGCGAGGACCTGCCCCTGACCGGTCATGGCGGCCTGCTGGCGGCGCTCGCGGCCGAGGACCTGGAGTTAGGGGAGTGGAGCGGGGCCGAGCAGGTGCTGCGCGCCGCCGATCCGGACGTTCAGCCCGGCTCGACCCACGCGGGCCTGCCGGAGGCGCTACCGGGATGGGACTCGGTCCTGCTGCGCCGTCGGGCCTGAGGAGGTTGGGGGCGCTTCGCGCCTACCCGGCGGCCCCAACTGGAATAGTGCTGGCCGGCCGGTCGTTGGCCTCGGTGGACAAACCCGCGGATTTCGGAAGTAGGGGAGCACCATGGAGTTCAGCCAGGTCGTCGCCAATCGTCACTCGGTGCGAGACTTCACCGACCAGCCCGTCTCCCAGGAGGATCTGGTCGATATTGTCCGCACCGCCCAGCAGGCGCCGTCGTGGGTGAACTCCCAGCCCTGGCGGGTCTATGCGGCCACCGGGGCCACGCTGGCCGGGATCAAGAAGCACCATGCTGCGGACGTCGCTGCCGGCAGGAAGGGAAACGCCGACCTCCCGGTGAAGCCTCGTGCAGAGTGGTCTGCGACCACCCAGGAGAACATGGCCGCGCTCGGCGAGCAGATCGGTGCGCAGCTGGGCGAGGGCGTCCAGGAGTTCCAGGCATCGCAAGGACGGCTGTTCAACGCCCAGGCGGCCCTGTACGTGACGATCCCGGTCGAGTCCACCCCGTGGTCCTTCCACGACCTCGGGGCCTTCTCCACCATGCTCGTCCTGGCGGCTGCCGACAAGGGCCTTGGCGCCATCAACGCCTACGCCCTGGTCATGTACCCGGACGAGGTGCGCGAGGCCATGGGGATCGGAGCCGATGAGATCGTCGCGATCGGGATCGCGCTGGGCCATCCCGCAGACTCGGCGCTGGCGGCCTTCGCCCCCAGCCGCGTCGACGTCAACGAGATCCTCACGATCAAGGACTGAGCGCAGAGGGCTGCTTGCCAAGGGTGAGTCCGCCTGGAAGCATGCGATCCGTTCTGCGCCTCGGGTGGACGACTCTCGCACATGGGTTTCAGTGGGAGTGGACGTCAAGGGGCGGTTGCTGGAGATGGTTGCTGTTCATAATGGGCGTGGAGACTGGCTTGTTTATCATGCTATGACGCCGCCCTCGAAAAAGACTCTCAAGGAACTATCTATCGACAGGAGGAGATCATGAACCGCGATCAGATGAACGCCGCCTTCGGGGTGACTGATGAGCAGCTTGATTCCTTGGCTGCCGACTATGAGGCAGGTGACTGGAAGGGGCGGCTTGGTCCTGTAGTGCAGGGTCGTCCTCGTTTGTACGAGGAAGAGATGAGGACTATTTCTTTCCGCATACCTGCTTCGCGTTTACAGGCCATCGATGCGCATGCTGAGCGTAACGGCAAGAGCCGGTCGGAGTTTCTTCGCCAAGCCATTGATGATGCCCTTCTCGCTGGTTAGAAGACTGGTGGTGGCACTCTTCTACGTCGGCCCAGGAGGCGGATGAGGGCGGCGACCGCGGCTGCGCCGGTGAGCAGGATCGCCGCGTTGAGCCACGACAGCTCGAAGTCGGGCAGGTTCTCGCTCTGGAGCTGGCCGATGAACAGTCCCAGCGTGTTTCCGCTGACGTGCAGGCCCAGGGCGAAGAACATCGACCGCAGCCGCACCACCGACCAGCCGGCGAGCAGCCCGAAGAGCACCTTGTGGAGGATCTGCCAGGCGTAGCCCTTGAGGCTGGTGTCGGAGGTCAGCCAGGTCGGCAGATGAAGGGCGGTGAAGGACACCGTCGTCATCAGCACAGCAGCCGCTGGCCCGTAGCGCTCGTGTATCGGTGAGAACAGGGTGCGCCTGAGGGTGATCTCCTCGGGGATCGCGTTATACGCAATGCCGACTAAGACGGCGAAGACCAGGGCGTGAAGCACCGTGGAGGCGGTGATCTCTGGCTTCCACAGCGGGCCGGTACCCGTCGGCCCCATCCAGGTGTGCAGGCCGCCGAAGGCGACTCCGCCCAGGGCGCCAGTGGCGAACAGGACGGTTCTGCTGCGGATGCCGCCGCCGGTCAGCAGGTCGCGCCAGTCTCGGCCGGACAGTCCGAACCACAGGGCGAGCCCGCCGACGTGAAGGAGGACGAGCATGAGAATCCACGGCCCCCGCAGGAGCGCCAGGGCCGTGCCCAGCGCCGGCGCGCCGGCCAGCAGGGCGACGGCGGCAAGGGCGGTGCCCTCAGAGGCGGCCGGCCGTCCGATCTCGAAGGCGTAGGCGTCGGCCGCGCTGGGCTGTAGCGCGTGACGAGGTGGTGCGGCGTCGTGGAGACGATCCATAGTGATTCCGATGGAGACCTGGCTGCCGGTTGCGATCCGCCCAGGAGTATATGTTCGTGCGGTTGAATCAATGACCCTGACACGTCGCAGGCGGGTCCGGCTACCGACTCCGTGAGGTCCGCAACCAAGAGACCACGGTGCGATGCCAGGCGGGGGAAGTCAGCAGCGTGACCGCCACGACGACGGCGAACAGAGCCACCAGCGTCCAGGCACCGGCTCGGGCCAGCTCCCAGGTGAAGACGATCCCGAAGACGGGGGCCCTCTGAGTGGTGGCGAGCACCGCGCCGGCCCCCGCCAGTGCCAGGACCGCCACGCTGGCCTGCACCCCACAGGCGTCGAGCGCGATCGCCAGGGCGGCTCCGGCGCTCGAGCCCGCGGCCAGGGAGGGGGCCAGCCTGCCGCCGGTGGCACCGGCTGCGAGCGTGAGACCGGTGAGGACCGGCTTAAGGACCACGATGCCCACCAGCAGGACTAGGCCCGCTCCCACAGGGCTGTTCGAGGCCCCGGGAAGGCCAGTACCCACAGCCATCTCCATGGCGTCGCGCCCATTGCCGACGATCGCCGGGACCCACAGGCTCGCCAGCCCGGTGACCAGTCCCGCCGCACCGATCGCCGCAGGCAGCCACCGGGGGACGCGCACCCGGTGCGCCAGCATCCACGACCACAGTCGCCTCGCCCCCACACCGACTGCTGCGGCCACGGGCACGAGCAGGACCAGCCCGAGAACGGTCCCCGACGACAGCCCCGGTGAGGCGATCTCGAAGGTGGGGTGCCCGTGGGAGTGCAGCCAGGAGACGAGCGTGGCGATGAGGCACACCGGTACCGCCACGAGGGCACCGCGCCGTCGCATCCCGGCGACCATGATGAGCTCGACTGCGTAGGCGGCCCCTCCCAGCGGCGCGTTGTACATGGCCGCCAGTCCCGCCCCGGCGGCGGAGGCGATGAGGATCGCGCCCTCGGTCCTGCCGATCCCCAGGCGGGTGGCGATTCTGGCCGCCACCGCCCCGGCGGCCAGACGCGGGGCGCCCTCGCGGCCCACCGAGTTGCCCGCGCCGACGGTGAGGACCTGGGTGACGGCGTCGAGGAAGGGACGCGTCAGCCCCATCCGGGCAGCCGCCTGACCGCTGCGGTCCGCGACCGCAGTCTCCACGTCGGCCACTCCGCCGGTGGCGCGCAGCCACCACCACGAGCCGCCGGCGACAAGGCCGCCCAGGGCCGGGGCGAGCGCGCGCCGCCAGGGCGGGGCGGTGGCCAGGCGTTCCAGGAGCCCGCCGTGAGAGACGCCGTAGAACAGTGACTCGAAGAGCTCCAGGAGCAGTGCCATCGCGATCCCGATGAGGCCCGCGGTCACTCCCGCCACGGCGGCAGCCAGAAGGAACCGGGGTCGTATCAGCGCGCGCACGCCAGGCACCATACCCGGCCGTTCGGCTCCCGAGGCTGGTGGCTCAGCTGGCCGCGTCGTCGACCGCCTCACCGAAGTCGGGCACGTCCTGAAGCGTCAGGGTCCCGATGTCCTGGCTGACCAGGCCCACGGCGGGGCGCAGACCCAGCCACCACTGGTGGCGGGGGCGACGGTGGTCGCGGTCGAGGTCGTCGTTCATGCGGTCCAGGGGCTGGTCGGAGACCTTGCCCCCCATCAGGCCCACGTAGGAGGCCGTCGGCTCACCGCGCTTGAGGGCGCAGGCCAGCAGTTCCAGGGAGTGGGCGACTAGCTTGGTCGCCATGATCCGGTCGAAGGCCGTGGGGCTGCCTCCCTGCTGCTGGTGACCCAGGATCGCCTCGCGCACGTCGTAGAGGCCCTTGCCCTCCTCGGCGAAGATGTGGGCCAGGACGTCGGTGGTGTAGTTGACGCTGGCCCGCTCGTTGCGGATCACCAAGTAGAGGCTGCGTCCCGAGCGGAAGGACTCCACCATCCGCTCGGAGTCGGCGGCCAGGCCCGCCAGCGTGATGCCCTCCTCGTTGAGGTAGACCTTCTCCGCGCCGGTGGCCAGGCCCGACATCAAGGACAGGTAGCCGCACTTGCGGCCCATGACCTCGGCGACGAAGCAGCGGTGGGAGGCCGCCGCGGAGAGCTTGATGGAGTCCAGCGCCACCACCGCGTTGTTGAGGGCCGTGTCGGTGCCGATGCTCAGCTCGGAGCCGGGCAGGTTGTTGTCGATGGAGGCCGGCACGCACACGATCGGGATCTGGAAGGCGGGGTAGCGGTCCCGCTCGGTGACCAGGCGGTAGGCGCTCAGGTAGGCGTTGTAGCCGCCAATGACCAGCAGGGCGTCGATCTCATGGAGCTCGATGGCCCGGCCCAGCGCGTAGAGCTGCTCAATGGTGGGCACCTCGCGGCGCGTGCCCAGCTGGGCGCCACCGTCACCGACCCAGCCCTCGACGTCGGCCCACGTCAGCTCGCGCACGTCGCCGTCCAGCAGGCCGGGGAAGCCGCCGTAGACGCCCAGCATCGTGAAGTCGTGGTCGATGCCCAGGCGCACGGCCGCACGCGCCGCCGTGTTCATCCCCGGGGCCAGGCCGCCGGCGTGGATGATGGCGACCCGTTTGGGGCGGTCGGAGGCCGACGGCGTCGATCCCGTGTCAGTGGCCGGCTCGGCGGGAGGCGTGGACATGGTCTCGAACAGCTCGAGCATCCTGCCGAAGCTCGCCCCGCGGGCCTGGATCGCCCCGAGGTAGTCGTGGGCGGCCACGAGATCCTTGACGGCGCGGGTGGCCGCGATCTGCTCCATCATCGGCAGGCGGCGGATGCGGTTGTGGCGCTCGGCGATGATGACCGGCTCGCTGCCCGGATCCATGGACACCACCTCGCGGGCGGCGGCGCAGCCCAGCAGCGTGGACATCCAGCGGTCGTAGGCGCTGGGGCGGCCACCGCGCTGGACGTGACCCAGGATGGTGACACGGGCGGCCTCACCCAGCTTGTCGGCGATGACCTGGCGGACGTCGTCGGCGGTGATGCGGTTGCCCTCGCGGTCGGTGGCGCCCTCGGCGACGATCACCATGGACTCGCGGCGCCCGGCCTCTCGGCCCGCCTTGAGCTTGGAGCACATGTCCTCCTCCCAGTCCTTGCCCGGGGGGAGCTCGGGGACCAGGACGTAGTCACAGCCCCCGGCCACGGCCGCCATGAGGGCAAGGTAGCCGCAGTGGCGACCCATGACCTCCACGACGAAGGTGCGCTGGTGGGAGGCGGCCGTCGAGGAGATGTCGTCAATGGCCTCCAGGATGCGGTGGAGGGCGGAGTCGGTGCCGATGGTCATGTCGGCGCCCACCAGGTCGTTGTCGATGCTGCCCACCAGGCCGGTCACCATGAGGACGGGGTGGGAGGCGGCCGTCTGCGCACTGATGTCACCGGTCTCGACGAGCTCCTCGAGCAGGGAGGGCCAGTTCTTGCGGAACTCGTTGGTGCCGGTTAGAGAGCCGTCGCCGCCGATGACCACGAGCCGGTCGATGCCGTGCTCCAACAGGTTGCGGGCGGCCGCCAGCTGGCCGGCGCGCTCGCGGAACTCGGCCGAGCGGGCGGTGCCGATGATGGTGCCGCCGCGCTGGAGGATGGAGCCCACCGAGTCCCACTCCAGGGGACGGATGCCGTCACCCCCGGCCACGGCCCCGGCCCAGCCCTCCATGACCGCGTAGGGCCTGGCCCCCAGACGGATGGCGGTGCGCACCACGGCCCGCACGGCCGCGTTCATGCCCTGGGCGTCGCCGCCGGAGGTGAGGACCCCGATGCGCAGGGGCTCGCCGTCCAGGCCGAGCAGCGGGCTGGCCGATGAGCCGGTGGGGGAGGGGACGGTGTCTGCGGTGTCTGAGGACATGGCGGCTGGCATGTGGGGTCCTTCCCTGGGGCGCCGGTGGGCCGGGCTCCCGGCGTCGGCCGGGAGGGCATCAGCCCTTATTGTTGCTGGTGAGCGCCGCCACGTCATCCGCCTGTGGTCCCAGAAGCATTTCCTTGCCGTGGCTTCCACCCGTTCGCCGGTTCCTGGTGAACCCCAGGAGGAGGGGAGCGATGTGTCCCCCTGCTGTGGGAGCAGGGGAGCAGCAGGGCCGCGATCAGGGAACTACCTGCCTCGGCGGATGCGGAACCTGCGGGCCTCGGCGTCGAGGGCGCGCTTGCGTCGTCGGCCCCACCGCCTGCCACTCCAGAGACCGAGCAGCACCATGGCGCCGACCAGGGCACTCGTCGCTGTTAGTACGGGCATGACCGTCTCCCTTCTCGAGCCCCTCGTGTCAATTCATGATAATTCGCGTGGTGGTGGGCGGCGCAGGATCGGGAACGTACATCGCGGACGGGGACTGCTTTTTCCTCCAGACGACTGGGGCCGGACCGCAGTCATCTGGAGGACAACGCAGTCCTCGTAGGAAAGGTACGTTCTCGACCGCGCTCATGGCCGGTGGAGGCCCCGGTTCGCACGCCCCGCCGTGAGACGCTGCGACCACGCTGTTTGAGACGCCGCCGCTTCGCGCCCGTGTCCGCCCTCCCAACCGGCCACTGGGACGTTAGGCTCATCACTGGTGCCCGCCCGGCTGACGTCGGCCCGCGCCTGCAAGCCATCCACATGCCCCGAGAGGATCAGCTGCATGGATCTCTACGAATACCAGGCCAGGAACCTGTTCCGTCAGCACGGCGTCCCCGTGCTCGACGGCGCCGTGGCCACAACCCCCGAGGAGGCTCGCAGCGCCGCGCAGTCCCTCCTCGACGCGGGAAGCGAGCTGGTGGTCGTTAAGGCCCAGGTCAAGACCGGCGGCCGCGGCAAGGCCGGCGGCGTCAAGCTCGCCCGCACCGCTGAGGAGGCCGAGGCCCGCGCCCGCGACATCCTGGGCATGGACATCAAGGGCCATACAGTGCGCGCCGTCCTCATCTCCGACGGCGTCGACCTGGACGCCGAGTACTACTTCTCCATCCTCCTGGACCGCGCCGAGCGCCAGTACCTGGCCATGTGCTCGCGCGAGGGCGGCATGGACATTGAGACCCTCGCCGTCGAGCGCCCCGAGGCCCTGGCCCGCATCGGCATCGACCCGCTCGAGGGCATCACCCCCGCCGTCTCCCACCGGATCGTCGAGGCCGCGGGCTTCGAGGCCGGCCCCCTGGCCGACGAGGTCGCCGCCGTCATCGAACGCCTCTGGGAGGTCTTCACCGCCGAGGACGCCACCCTCGTGGAGGTCAACCCCCTGGTCAAGGCCGCCGACGGCCGCATCATCGCCCTAGACGGCAAGGTCACCCTCGACGACAACTCCCGCTTCCGCCACCCCGCCCACGCCGAGCTCGTCGACAACGCCGCCACCGACCCCCTGGAGGCCCGCGCCCGCGAGGCCGGCCTCAACTACGTGCGCCTCGAGGGCGAGGTCGGGGTCCTGGGCAACGGCGCCGGCCTGGTCATGTCCACCCTCGACGTCGTCGCCGGTGCCGGCGAGCGCCACGGCGGCATGAAGCCCGCCAACTTCCTCGACCTGGGAGGCGGCTCATCGGCCGAGGTCATGGCCACCGGCCTGGAGGTCGTCGCCTCCGACCCCCAGGTGCGCGCCATCCTCGTCAACGTCTTCGGCGGCATCACCTCCTGCGACACCGTCGCCCAGGGCATCGTGACCGCCGTCGAGTCCCTGGGCGGGCTGCCCAAGCCCGTCGTCGTGCGCCTGGACGGCAACAACGCCGACACCGGTCGCGCCATCCTGGCCGACGCCGCCATCGAGGGCGTCACCGTCGTCGACACCATGGACGGGGCCGCCGACGTCGTCACCGCCATCGCCGAGAAGATCAGCGGCCAACCCGCTGGCAAGGAGGCCTGAGACATGAGCATCTTCCTGACTGAGACTGACCGCGTCATCGTCCAGGGCATGACCGGCTCCGAGGGCCGCAAGCACACCACCCGCATGCTCTCGGCCGGCACGAAGGTCGTCGCCGGCGTCAACCCCCGCAAGGCCGGCACCACCGTCGCCTTCGACGTCGCCCCCATCGGCCCCGGCGCCGGCGAGGTCCAGGCCGGAACCGTTGAGGTCCCCGTCTACGGCACCGTCGCCGAGGCCAAGGAGGCCACCGGCGCCGAGGTGAGCGTCGTCTTCGTCCCGCCCGCCTTCGCCAAGGGCGCCGTCGTCGAGGCCGTCGACGCCGGAGTGCGCCTCCTCGTCGTCATCACCGAGGGCATCCCGGTGGCCGACGCCACCTGGATGCGCGCCTACGCGGCCGACCACGGCGTGCAGATCATCGGCCCCAACTGCCCCGGCATCATCTCCCCGGCCCGCTCCAACGTGGGCATCACCCCGCCCGACATCACCGGCCCCGGCCCCCTGGGACTGGTCTCCAAGTCCGGGACCCTCACCTACCAGCTCATGCACGAGCTGTCCGACCTGGGCTTCACCACCTGCATCGGCATCGGTGGGGACCCTGTGGTCGGCACCACCCACATTGACGCCCTGGCCGCCTTCGAGGCCGATCCCGACACCCGCCTGGTCGTCATGATCGGTGAGATCGGGGGCGACGCCGAGGAGCGGGCCGCCGCCTACATCCGCGAGCACATGACCAAGCCGGTCGTCGCCTACGTCGCCGGCTTCACCGCACCCGAGGGCCGCACGATGGGGCACGCCGGCGCCATCGTCTCCGGGTCCTCGGGCACCGCCGAGGCCAAGAAGATCGCCCTGGAGGCCGCCGGCGTCCGGGTGGGTCGCACCCCCAGCCAGACCGCTGAGATCGCCCGCGAGCTCTACCGTCAGCTGGCCGGAGAGGTGAGCGCTTGAGCCTGGCGCGGCAGCGAGCCACCAGCCTGGCGTCCTGGGCCCTGTGGTCCCTGCGCGTGGGGGTCGAGTCGGTCGGCCTGGTCTGGCTGGTGGTGGTGCTGGCGACGATCGCCGTGTCCAAGGCGGCCGCCAGCCTCAACGCCGCGGCCATCCTCAGCGCAGGCGACGCCCTGCGCACCGGGACCGCCCTGTGGAGCCTCGGCTTCGGGGGCTCGACCGCGCTGACCTCCGAGGACGACGGCGTGCTCAGCCTGCCGCTGCTGGGACTCACCCTGGTGCAGGCGGGCTGGACCTGGTTCTGCGTGCGGCGCGCCCGCCCCTCCCGGCCGGCGGCCGGGGCGGCCATCGTCGTCGCCGCGACCGTCGTGGCGGCCCTGGCCTGCCTCACCGGCCCCGCCGGGCTGGACACCTGGCCTGCCGTCATCGGCATCGCCCTGCTCACCGGCGTCGTCGTCGCCATCCAGCTCATGCGCGCCGGCCACCACTGGCCGCCCCTGACCCGCTGGTGGGACCGCCGACCCCATTGGCTGGGGCCGTCCCTGTCACTGGCCTACGGTGCCACGCGAGCCCTGAGCCTGCTGAGCCTGCTGGTGGTGGTCGCGGCCGTCGTCAACGGAGCCGGCCGGGTCTCGGTCCTGCACGACTCCTTGGCCGGGGACGGCTTCGTCGCGATGGCCGGCCTGATCCTGCTTCAGGCCGGCTGGGTGCCGACCCTGGTCATCTGGGCCTGCTCCTGGCTCATCGGAGCCGGCTTCTCCGTAGGCACGGGCACCGTCTTCGCCCCCGACCGGGTGGTGGCCGGGCCCGTCCCACGCCTGCCGCTGCTGGGGCTGGTGCCGTCGACGCCGCTGAGCAGCGTGGGCCTGTGGCTGCCCCTGGTGGTGACGGCCGGCGCCATGGTGGCCGCCTGGCGACGTCGAGCGGTGCTCAACGCCCTGCGGGTGCGCTACGCCCTCAGCGCCGCCGGTCTGGCCGCCCTCCTCGTGGCCGGTGGCGTGGGCCTGTTGTGCCTGGCCGCCTCCGGGTCCGTGGGGCCGAACCGGATGAGCAGCGTCGGTCCGCTGGTCCTCTACACCGTCATCCTCGTCTTCGTCGAGGTCGGTGTCGGCCTGGCGGCCATGGCCGTCCTGGCCCACCCCTACACACGCACCTGGGCCCGCAACACCCTGCCCGAGTCGGTCCTGCCGGCGGCCTACCGGCGCCAGGATGTGCGCGAGGACGCCGTCGATGAGACTGACTGGGAGAACGACCGCGAGAGGTGAGTCAGCAGCCAGTCAGTCAGCGAGCCGCCGTGCCCGCGCTGCTCAAGGAGCTGACGGCCGTATCCACGCCCTCGACCAGTTCGGGCGTCACCGCCAGGAGCGCGGTCCCGGCCCGGTAGGTCATCCCGGGGATGGGGGTGTAGAGGACGTTCGCCTCCAGGAGTGCGCGTCCCTCCTTGATGGCCTGCCACAGCTCAGGGTTCTCCCGGAAGAACCGCGCGACGCGCTCGTCCGAGGCCAGGTGCTCCAGAACGTTGTCGGCCGACTTGTGCGCCGCCCGCCCCGGCAGCCTGCGGGGAGGAATGTCGGTCTCGTCGTCGTCATCAATGGTGGGGGCGGCCCCCTGGTACTCGACGACGACCAGCTGGTTCCCGGCCGGGGATAGCGCCAGGGCGTGGACGGGGCTGTCCACCGGCCGCTGGTCGATGGCCTCACCCCGGAAGTCGTCGTTGATCCGCAAGCCCTCCAGAATGGCGAACTGCTCGCCGTTACCGGTGTTGAGCCGGCGGGTCAGGTCCAGGATCTCCGACTGCTGCTCCGATACTGAGGCGGCCAGGTCGCGCATCTGCCCGACGACCTGGGAGTCGGCCCCGGAGGCGGCCAGATCGGCGACGGTCTCATCGATCCGGCTAGGCTCGAGGGCATCGACGTCGGTGACGCCCAGGGACTCGGCGAGCTCGCGAAGGCGCGCAATATCAGACTCGACCGCCACCTGCCGCTTGGTACGCGCCGTGAACAGCGCCTGACTCTCGGAGAAGCTCTCGGCGCCCCGGATCCGCCGGTTGACGGAGAGCTCGGCGGCCAGGTCGGTTCCGCCACCGGCGGGACTGGCGCTCAGGGCCGAGCGCGGCATGTAGGTCATGGCGAAGTCCAGAAGCGCCAGGCACGCCTGCCCCGGCGTGAGAGTGGCCAGGTGACTGAGGAGGCTGCTCGACGACGGCGCTGTGCTGATGCGGCGCCCCGGGGCCCCCAGTGTCAGGACCAGGGACAGGCTCATGGCCACCGTTGCCAGCGCACCGATCGCGTAGAGGAGCCCCTGGGTGCCGCTCAACCCGCTCCACCACTGGGAGAACAGGCGCGGCAGGGCGGAGAGGAACAGGTCGTCCTCGGTCTCCTTGAGCTCGGGGGCGAGCTGCCAGACGGTGCGCACTTCGTACATGCAGCACAGGAGGAACAGCACGACGCTGACCACCAGGATCCCCAGGCGGAAGCCCTGGCGGGCATTGGGCTCAGCGCCCGGCGTCGTAGCCTCCATGGCGTCTGCTCGCACGCCGCGCACCTGCTCGGCTGTGGCTCGCCCCGCCCGCATGGCGTACAAACGCCCCTGACGCAGGTCCCCGTAGGCGCCCCAGGTGACGGCCAGGTCACCCCAGGTGAAGTTCGCCAGCGCCACCACCGAGACGATGAGGGCGCGCACGAAGGGCGGCGCCTCGGTGAGGTTGGGGTAGCGGGGAGCCGGCGCCCCGGCCACCGTCCAGCCGTGCACACCCGCGTAGGCGCGGCGGTGGGCGTCCAGGAGCAGGCAGGCGGCCATGAGGATGACGGACAGGGGAATGGCGCTCAGGCCTCCGCCGTTGACCCTCCACAGGAACATGAGCAGCGCCGGGAAACCGCCGCCGGAGTCGCTCTGGCCGAGCTGCTGGGCGATCCTGGCGATGTAGGTGGCGTGGTCACTGACCGACTGCAGGATGACCACCGCCGGCAGGATCCAGGCCACGATCCGCAGCCACACGAGGTTCTTAGCCCCTTCGAAGGCCGGGGAGTCCTTGAGGCGCCACAGCGTGATCGCCAGCGCCACCGCCATCGTGATGTTCGCGGTGCTCACCTGGTTGCTGACGGCCAGGACGTTGCTGTTCTCCTGGGTCATCGACCCCGAGGTCCACGGGTTGAAGGAGAAGGGAAGGCGCCCGTTGCCCAGGACCGAGGAGAGCAGGCTGCTCTCCTCAAGGGCCCGAATGCCGTCGTTGAGGGCCGTCAGGCCCGCTCCGGCCGCGAAACCCAGCAGGGCCCAGTCGGAGGCCGCCAGGCGGCGCATCCGCCCCGGCGCCAGGAAGACCACGAGCACTAGGGGCACCAGCGGACTGAGAACCTCCAGGGCAATGGTCAGGGCGATACTCATCCCGTTGCCCATGACGGACAGGCCTGCGCGGGTACGCACCGAGCTCATGATGGCGGCCACGACGAGCGACCAGGCGGCGCCGACACCGTACATGAGCAGAACCGAGCGCCAGCTGATGGTGCGTGTGCGCGCCAGGAGGGCCACCACCATGAGGCACACGGCCATGAAGGCCGCCGGCACGGCGGCGTAGGCCAGCCTCGGGACCATCACCAGGGCGGCGGTGAGCAGCGGGATCATCAAGGCGTAGGCTCCGCGCACCACAAGGTTCAGGGCACTGGATAATCCCGGGTGGCGGCTCCACCAGCGCCGGTAGGCGGAGGCGGCCTCCTGCCACTGCTCCGGGGGAGTTCTCCGATATACCGGTGTTGCTGCGATGTTGATGGGCGCAGTCATGCTGTGGACTGTATGCGGTCCCTCAAGCCGCCCGCAAGGAAACAGGCCGTTCGGTCGGGTGATTCGCCGGGAGCGACATGGAAAACGTCAGGTCAGGCAGGCTCGGTGGCCTTATCCGATGCCGTCGTGGTGGCCACCCGATAGGATGAGGTCGGCTGCGACTGGCGAGGGTGGGGCACCACCGGGGAGTGGCCGAGGCCGTCCATGAAGGGGACGTCGCCCGCCTGGGCGTCCTGCTTCCTCACGCCACACCAGGAGCGCCATGTCCACGTCCCCGTCGTCCCAGTCCTCGCAGCCCACCAACCAGGCGGTCCCCACCGCCCACGTCCCCACCGAGGGCCTCGTCAGCCCCGACCGCGTCCCCGTGCGCCGCGCCCTCATCTCCGTCTACGACAAGACCGGCCTCCTCCCGCTCGCCCGCGCCCTGGCCGACGCCGGCGTCGAGATCGTCTCCACCGGCTCCACCGCCGCCACCATCGCCGCCGCGGGCCTGGCCGTCACCCCGGTGGAGGAGGTCACCGGCTTCCCCGAGTGCCTCGAGGGACGGGTCAAGACCCTCCACCCGGCCGTCCACGCCGGCATCCTCGCCGACCGCCGCAAGCCCGACCACCTCGACCAGCTGGCCACCCTGGGGGTGACCCCCATCGACCTGGTCGTCGTCAACCTCTACCCCTTCACCGACACCGTCGCCTCCGGAGCCCCCTTCGACGCCTGTGTCGAGCAGATCGACATCGGCGGCCCGACGATGGTGCGCGCCGCCGCCAAGAACCACCCCGCCGTCGCCGTGGTCACCAGCCCCGGCCGGTACGAGGACGTCGCGGCCGCCGTGCGAGAAGGCGGCTTCACCCTGTCCGGCCGCCGCCGCCTGGCCGCCGAGGCCTTCGCCCACACCGCCGCCTACGACGCGGCCGTGTCGACCTGGATGGCCGCCCAGATCGAAGCCGACGCCGCCTCCCACGCCACGGACTCGGCCGATGCGGCCGAGGTCGAAGCCAGCGGGCCGGCCGCACCGCCGGCCTACGTCGGCGTCGGCTACGAGCGCCTGGCGAGCCTGCGCTACGGGGAGAACCCCCACCAGCGGGCCGCCGTCTACCGCATCGCCGGAGCGAGCGGGGGAGTGGCCGGCGCCCGCCAGCTCCACGGCAAGGCCATGAGCTACAACAACTACACCGACACCGACGCAGCCGTGCGCGCCGCCTATGACCACGGCCAGGCCGTCACGGTCGCCGTCGTCAAGCACGCCAACCCCTGCGGCATCGCCGTCTCAGCCGCCGGCGACGTCGCCGAGGCCCACCGTAAGGCCCACGCCTGCGACCCGGTCTCGGCCTACGGCGGCGTCATCGCCACCAACACGGTCGTCACCGCCGAGATGGCCCGTCAGATCAAGCCGATCTTCACTGAGGTCGTCGCCGCCCCCGCCTTCGACGACGAGGCCGTGGAGATCCTGTCCACCAAGAAGAACCTCCGCCTGCTCCTCGTCGAGGCCCCCCAGCGCGAAGGCTACGAGATCAAGCAGGTCTCGGGAGGTGCCGTCATCCAGGAGCGTGACGTCCTGGACGCCGCCGGCGACGCCCCCTCAACCTGGACCCTGGCCGCGGGGCCGGCCGCCGACGACGCGCTCCTGGCCGATCTGGCCTTCGCCTGGCGCTCGGTGCGTGCCGTGCGCTCCAACGCGGTCCTCCTGGCCCACGACGGTGCCACCGTCGGTGTGGGCATGGGGCAGGTCAACCGCGTCGACTCCTGCAAGCTGGCCGTCGAGCGGGCCAACACCCTGGGGGCCCGCTCCACCGGCGACGCCGCACTCGACGGCTCCCAGCAGGAGAAGGGGACCGTGGGAGGGGCCGACGCCGCCGAGGTCCTGGGCGACTCGTCTGGCGACGCGGCCGTGCCTCAGCGCGCCCGTGGGGCCGTGGCCGCCTCCGACGCCTTCTTCCCCTTCGCCGACGGTCTCCAGGTCCTCATCGACGCCGGGGTCCGTGCCGTCGTCCAGCCGGGCGGCTCTATCCGTGACCAGGAGGTCATCGACGCCGCCCAGGCCGCCGGCGTCACCATGTACCTCACCGGCACCCGCCACTTCTCCCACTGATCTCCCACTGATCTCCCACTGGGCCGCCTGCGCCGCCTGGTGCCCGGCTCCTCGCGCCGGACACCAGGCGGGCGTGCCAGTCGGAGAAAGGTCATGGACCCGCACCCCACGCGTCGATAGGCTCCTGCCCGTGACTCACGACCCGCATCCCCAGCAGGCCGAGCACAAGGAGCCCTACCGCACCATCTGTGTCGTCCTCGTGGCCATTGGCCTGGCGGCTGTCCCAGCCATCGCCCTGCTGGGGCACCGCCGCATCGCCGTCCTGTGGGCGGCCGCCGGGATCCTCATGCTGGCCATCGTCCGCCTCCAGCGCCCCGACGGCACCTGGCTGGCGGCGCGCAGCCGCCTGTTCGACGTCGTCCTCGGCGTCGGCCTGGCCGCCGCCCTGCTTCTCCTGTCGCCTTACGTCAACCTGCCCCGCATCCTGTGAGCGGGGAGCGCTCTGTGCCCTCCGCGTGAGTTCTCACGGCGACGCTGCGCGCCGCTCCGTGTGATCTGTGCCTTGGGAGTGCTCATTCTTCGGTCCGGTGCGGCGCCGTGACCAAGCGGTATGGCACGCTGGCCCCAGTCAAGACGTCTTGTCATCTCGTTTCACACCCTGAAGGTCCCTCCATGTCAAGCAATCCCTCAGCCTCGCCCTCGCTGGCCCATCGTCTCAGCCACAGCATCCTGACCTGGGTCATTGGCGCGATCCTGCTGGCCCTGCTCCTGGGGTCGATCCGCATCGGGGGTCACCCGCTCATTCCCAAGCCCGTCGGCAATGTCTTCGCGACCTTCTCCGACCTGTTCAGCCAGTTCCTTAGCTTCTCCATCCCGCTCATCATCATCGGCCTGGTGACCCCCGCCATCGCCGACCTGGGGCGCGGGGCCGGCAAGTGGCTCGGGGTCACGACGGCCCTGGCCTACGCCTCGACCCTCTTCGCCGGCTTCCTCACCTTCCTGGTGTGCTATGCAACCTTCCCCCGGCTGCTCGCCGGAACCTCTCTGGCCGACGTCTCCAAGCCGGAGGGGGCTTTGAGCAGCTACTTCACGGTGGAGATGCCGCCGGCCGTCGAGGTCATGACTGCCCTGCTGCTCTCCTTCGTCCTGGGCATCGGCCTGTCCATGGTGCCCCGGGGCGTGCTGCGCAAGGGATTCATCGAGTTCCGAGCCATCATCACCCGCCTCATCGAGCGGCTCATCATCCCGCTGCTGCCCCTGCACATCTTCGGCATCTTCCTCAACCTCACCTACACCGGGGCGGCCGGTGCGGTGATGAAGGCGCTCCTGCGCGTCGTCGTCGTGGTCCTCATCCTCGAGGTCGTCATCCTGGGCATCCAGTTCCTCACCGCGGGACTCATCGGCCGCCGCAACCCAATCAAGGCACTGCTCACCATGCTCCCGGCCTACCTGACGGCTCTGGGCACCTCCTCGTCAGCGGCCACGATCCCGGTCACCCTGCGTCAGACGAAGAAGAACGGCGTCTCCGACGCGGTGGCCTCCTTCACCATCCCCCTGTGCGCCACGATCCACCTGGCGGGGTCGACCTCGAAGATCTTCTCCTTCGCCTTCGCGATCGTCCTCACCCAGGACCTGCACGTGAGCACCACCCAGTGGATCGGCTTCATCTTCATGCTCGGCATCACGATGGTGGCCGCGCCGGGTGTCCCCGGGGGCGCCATCATGGCGGCCACCGGTCTGCTGTCCTCCATGCTCGGCTTCAATGACCAGCAGGTGGCCCTCATGATCGCCACCTACATCGCCCTGGACTCCTTCGGTACCGCCACGAACGTCACCGGTGACGGCGCCATCGCCATCATCGTGGACCGTATGGCCGGCGGCTCCGTCAACGACGAGGGCGACCCGGAGAACGTCCGTGAGCTCTCCTTCGACGGGATGGCCTACCTCAACGCGGTCAGCGTCGAGGGGGTCGTCAGTCCCGAGGAGCTCGAGGCCTCGGCCGCGGCCACCCGCTCGGGCGAGTAGAACCGGGGCAGCGCAGTCAGCCGATCGGGCGCCGGGAGTCAATCGACGCCCGGCGCCCGATCAGTATCTCGGCCTGAGACCTGACTGAAGCAGCCGGAATCCGCCCGGTGTCCGGTCCGGCTGGCCGCGCTCTCAGCGGCCTCGGCCGATCAGTGTGCGCAGCGGTCCGGGCTCGTCCAGGAGCTTGGCCGGCGGCCCCGTCTGCACGATCGTCCCCGCATCCATCACGACGACGTGGTCGGCCTGCTCGGACCACTGCAAGCGGTGAGTGATCTCGATGATCGTCGCCTGCGGAAGATAGGTGCGCACCCCGATGCGCACCCGCTCATCCAGGTCAGGATCCAGGTGGGAGGTGAACTCATCGAGGATGAGCACCCCGGGACGGGCCAGGAGTGCGCGGGCCAGTGCCAGGCGCTGGCGCTGGCCCCCGGACAGGGACTGGCCTCGCTCACCCACGAGGGTGTCGTAACCGTCCTTGAGGGCCTCGATGTCCTCGTCGATGCAGGCCGCTCGGCACGCCCGGCGCACCTGGGCGTCCGTGGCCGAGGGCGCCGCCAGGCGCACGTTGTCCGCAATGGTGGCCCGCATGAGGTGAACCCGCTGATCCACCAGGCCGATCTCCTGGTAGAGGCTGACGGCACGCAGATCGCTCACGTTCTGGCCGTCGATGAGGATGCGGCCCGAGTCCGGCTCATCGAAGCGCACCGCCAGTTGGGCCAGTGTGGACTTGCCCGATCCGGAGGCCCCCACGATGCAGGTCCATCGTCCGGCCCTGGCCCTGATGCTGACGCCGCGGACCGCCTGGGTGGCGGTGTTGGGGTAGGAGTAGGTGACGTCCTGCCACAGGACCTCGTGGGAGATGCCGGCAGTCAGCTCCTCATCGCCGTCGCGCACCTCCACCGGGGCGTTGACGACCTCCCACACTCTCTCAGCCGAGGCGAAGGAGGCATTGAGCGCGCTCGAGAGCTCCTCGACGCCGCGGATGGTCTCAGACAGCCGCAGCACCGCAGCGGCCGCGGCCGCCAGGAGGGGGATGCCCGTGCCCGAGCCGGTCGCCGGCAGTGTCGCACCCGCGGCAACGACGGCGATCGGCGCGCTCAGACCCGCCAGCTGGTTGAGGCCTCGCCTCACGGCGGCCCACTGCCCGGTTGGCCGTGCGGCACCGGCGATCTCGGCGTCGATCCTGGCCATCTCATCGAGACGCTCCTGGCTGCGCCCGTACCCGACAACTTCGCTCATGCCCTGAACGGTGTCGGTCACGTGCTGGGTGAGTTCCGCCCGCGCCGCGGAGACCGAGCGGGAGGCATCCACTGAGGCGGCGAACCCCAGGCGGGGCACGATGAGCAGCTGGAGCAACACCAAGGGGAGCGCCGCCAGGGCCACCAGCCAGGACACCTTGAGGCCGATGGCCGTGAGCACCGTGATCGGTACGACGACGGCGCAGACCGCCGGAGCAAAGGTGTGGGCGAAGAAGACCTCGATCCGGTCCACGTCCTTGGTGGCCCGCGACAGCAGGTCGCCTGAGCGTGATGTCGCGCTGACCCTGGGGGAGCGGGGGATAAGCGAGCGGAAGATCTGGCCGCGCAGCAGCTCGAGGGCCTTGAAGGCGACCAGGTGCCCGAGGAACTGTTCGACGTAGCGCAGGGCCGCCTTGAGCAGGGACAGCCCCGCCATGACGGCCAGGACCGGCCAGATGGCGGGCACCGGTGCGCCAGTCGTCATCGCCAGCCCTGCCCGGGCCACGGCGTAGGCGCCCAAGGAGAACAGGGCCACGCCGCACAGCATGTTGGTGATCCGGCACAGGGTGGAGCCCAGCAGCGGTGAGAGGACCGGGCGGGTGACCTGAAGCAGCCAGCGCACCAGCATCGCGCGGGAGACAGGCGCCTGCGTGGAGGAATCGGCCCGGCCGGTCCCGCTGCGCTGCCCCGAGCCGGCTGCCCTCGAGCGGGGCGCCGAGGACCGTCTCGACTGGATCGATCGGATCATGCCGGCTCCTCCTGGTGATCCCCGTCGGTGGCCTTGGAGGAAGCCCCGTCGGCCCCGGTGGCTTCCTGAGTGGGCGCCGCGCCGGCGGATTTGGGCGTCCGGGCTTCACCGACCTCGTGGACCGTACCGGCATCAACCCTCACCGTCCGGTCCGCTGCCGTCAGCGCTCCGACGCGGTGGGAGATGGTGACGACGGTGCGTCCCCGAGCCAGCTTTTCAAGGGACTCCACGATGGCAGCCTCGCTGGCGAGATCCACCTGGCTGGTGGGTTCGTCCAGGAGCAGTACGGGGCGGTCGGCCAGGAAGGCGCGGGCCAGGGACAGGCGCTGGGCCTGACCGCCCGACAGTCCCAGGCCGGCCTCGCCGACCTGGGTCTCCAGCCCCTCGGGCATGAGTGCTACCTCCTTGTCGAGGCGGGCCACCTCCAGGGCCTGCCACATCTGCGACGGCGTCGCGTAGGGCTGGGCCAGGCGCAGGTTGTCGGCGATCGTCCCAGTGAACAGCCAGGTCGTCTGCGCCACTAGCGCGGAGGCCGAACGCACCTCGTCCTGCGTCGCGGCGCTCAGCTCGGTGCCCTCGACGCGCACGGTTCCGCCGCTGGGCAGCAGGTTGCCGGCGAGCATCGCCATGAGCGTCGATTTGCCCGCCCCTGAGGGGCCGACCACCGCCAGGCTCTCACCACGGCGCACGCTCAGATTGACGCCCTCCAGCACCGGATCGGCGTCCCAGGCGGCCTCGACGTCGTCGAGCACGATGGATGCCTGAGCGGCCATGGGGGAGGAGACCGTGGCCCCGGGATGAGCGGTTGAGCGGGGCAGGGGCCGCGACAGGATCCTGCGGATGGCGCGCTGGTTGGCCATTCCGGCCATGCCCACGTAGAAGAAGGCGCCCACGTGGTCCAGTGGCTCGAGGAGCACGTAGGAGGTCAGGACGATTGCCAAGGCGTCACTGACGTCGATGGCGCCGGTGGACAGGCGTATCAGGGCCAGACCGGCGGCCACGGAGATGAGGAAGAGCGAGAACAGGCCGTCGGTGAGCAGGATGACGAGCTGGTTGCCCGCCAGCAGCCCCATGACGGCGCGTCGGTTCGACTCCCCCTCCAGGCGCAGGCGCGCACTGGTGCGCTCCGCGGCCCGGGCCAGGGTGAGGGTGCGCAGTCCCTGGATCGCGTCGAGGTACTCGGCGGCCAGACGCATCCGCGCCCGTCGGGAGTTCGAGGACGAGGCCCGCAGCCGCGAGTGGCACCAGGCGATGAAGGCCGGTACCACGATGACGGCCGCCGCCAGGACCAGGGCGGGAACGACGTCGACGAAGGCGGCCAACTCGATGAGCACCAGCAGGGGAGCCGCAGCGGCCGCCAGTGTGGGGGCCAGGAAGGTCTGCCGGTAGAGGGCCACCCGCTCTGCGCCGTCGGTCAGCAGGGAGGCGGTCGCACCGCTGCGGATGTCGGCGGCGCGTGCCGGGCCCAGCCCCAGCAGGTGAGCCAGGGTGAGGCGGCGCAGGTGCGTCTCCTCGGTGAGCGCACTTGAACGGGCGACCCGCTGGGTCACCAGTTGGCAGGTGGCGCTCACGGCGGCCGCGGCCAGGGCCTGGGCGAGCAGGCCCGCCGCTGACGAGGAGCTCAGCAGGGCGCCCAGGGCGCGTCCGGTGCAGATGAGGCACCACCCGGCTCCCAGGGCGCCCAGGAGCGTCAGACCGAAGGAGAGGGCGCCTGCGCGACGCCCGGCCGGTGAGGAGACCGTGGGGCGGGGCGGGGAGCCGCGGCGCAGTGGCGCGAGGATGGGCGCGGGGGATCGGCGTGAGCTCATCACGGTCCTGGAAACGAGAAATGGGCTGGGGGAGGCCTCCAGCGTATCGACTAGGACGGGAGGTTGTCAGGGGCGGTGGGTATCTCGCTGGGATCTCGGGCTACCAGGAGGAATCCCACCTCCATGGCTACGGGAAGTGGTGAGAGTCACGAAATACGGTGGATCGGTGTGTTCACCTGCACGAACGTCATAGCGTTGTCCTGCCGGGCTGCCGCCTGCGGCCCGCGACGACACACGTCTCGAAGGAGTCCTCGATGGCTAACGCTCCCGTCAACATCACCATCACCGGTGCTGCCGGCAACATCGGCTACGCCCTGCTGTTCCGCATCGCCTCCGGCGCCCTGCTCGGCCCGGAGCAGCGCGTCAACCTCCGTCTGCTGGAGATCCCGCCGGCCGTCAAGGCCGCTGAGGGTACCGCGATGGAGCTGTTCGACTCCGCCTTCCCGACCCTGGGCAGTGTCGACATCTTCGACGACGCCAAGGCCGCTTTCGAGGGCGCCAACATCGCCTTCCTCGTCGGGTCCATGCCTCGCAAGGCCGGTATGGAGCGCGCCGACCTGCTCTCCGCCAACGGCGGCATCTTCGGTCCCCAGGGTGAGGCCCTCAACGCCGGTGCCGCCGAGGATATCAAGGTGCTCGTCGTGGGCAACCCCGCCAACACCAACGCCCTCATCGCGGCCTCGCACGCCCCCGACATCCCCTCCTCGCGCTTCACGGCCATGACCCGTCTGGACCACAACCGCGCCCTGGCCCAGCTGGCGACCAAGGCCGGCTGCCACGTCACCGACATCGACAAGGTCACCGTCTGGGGCAACCACTCCTCCACTCAGTACCCCGACCTGACCCAGGCCACCGTCAAGGGCTCGCCCATCACCGACATCCTGGCCGACCGGGCCTGGGTCGAGGACGACTTCATCCCGACCGTCGCTAAGCGCGGCGCCGCCATCATCGACGCGCGTGGCGCCTCCTCGGCGGCCTCGGCGGCCTCTGCGGCCATCGATCACGTGCACGACTGGGTGCTGGGCACCTCCGGGTCCTGGACCTCCTCCTCGGTCATGTCCGATGGCTCCTACGGCGTGCCCGAGGGCATCATCTCCTCCTTCCCCTGCACCTCGGAGAACGGGGAGTGGAAGATCGTCCAGGGTCTCGAGATCGACGACTTCTCCCGCGCCAAGATCGATGCCTCGGCGGCCGAGCTCGTCGAGGAGAAGAACGCCGTGGCCTCCATGGGGCTCATCTGAGTCCTTCGGGCCCTCCGGCTCGGCGCCCGGGCTCGGCCTGAGAGCCACCCGGGGCCGACCCTCTCCTGGTACGGACCACCTTGGGGTGCGGGGGACCGTGAGGCCCTGCCGCTCTTCCATCCGGGTCCTCGTCGCTCATCCGAGCGGCGAGGACCCTTTTTCGCACGTCGGAGCAGATTGGGCAGCGGACGAATCATTGCCGCTGCTGGTATGGACCGGTCATTCACGACCGGTACAATGATTGTTTGCGCAATGTATGTTTGAGTTTCGCTCAGTTTAGGTCTACTCTCCTGGGGAGTTCAGATGACTAGACAACATCTGGCCTCGCCGCCCGCGGCAACGGTGCCGTGGTCATGAGACACCGTCGTTTCTAAGGAGCAGTCCCATGCGTCCCACCCACTATCTCTCCCGCCGCGCCGTGCTGGCAGGGTTGGGAACCACTGCAGTCGCCGCCACCCTGGCCGCCTGTGCCACCTCCGGCAGCTCCGGCTCGAAGTCCGGTGGAGCCGCAGGTGAAGGGGACGCCAGCCAGGTCGACGTCGTCACCTGGTGGTCGGCCGGCTCGGAGAAGCTCGGTCTGGATGCCCTGGTCAAGGTCTTCAACCAGCAGTTCCCCAAGACGAAGTTCGAGAACAAGGCCGTCTCCGGCGGCGCCGGCAGCCAGGCCAAGCAGAAGCTTTCTGCGGACCTGGCCGCCAAGAACCCGCCGGACACCTACCAGGCCCACGCCGGCGCCGAGATCAAGGACCACATCGAGGCCGGCTACCTGCTGGACGTCTCCAACCTCTACGAGGAGTTCAAGCTCAACGAGGCATTCCCGGCCACCCTCATGGACCGCCTCAAGGACTCCGACGGCAAGATCTACTCGGTGCCCTCCAACATCCACCGGGCCAATGTCGTGTGGGCCTCGGTGTCTGCGCTCAAGGCCGCTGGGCTCGACCCGACCAAGCCCGCCACCACCATCGACGCCTGGATCGCCGACATGGAGAAGGTCAAGGCTGCCGGCCTGACCCCCATCACCATGGGCATGGCTTGGACCCAGCTCGAGCTGCTCGAGACCATTCTCATCGCCGACCTGGGCGTGGACGCCTACAACGGGCTCTTCGCAGGCAAGACCGACTGGGGCGGCGCCGAGGTCACCAAGGCGCTGGGGCACTACAAGACCATCGTGGGCTTCACCGACTCCTCCCTTTACACCGAGGACTGGGAGCCCGCCATGAAGCCCATCATGGACGGCAAGGCCGCCTTCAACGTCATGGGCGACTGGGCAGTGGCCGGCTTCGACGCCGCCGGCAAGAAGGCCGGCCAGGACTACGTCTACTTCCCGGTCCCGGGCACCGACGGCGTCTTCGACTTCCTGGCCGACTCCTTCACCCTGCCTGACGGCGCCAAGCACCCCGGCGGTGCCAAGAACTGGCTCAACACCATCTCCTCCAAGGACGGCCAGATCGCCTTCAACACGGTCAAGGGCTCCATCCCGGCCCGAACCGACCTCACCGACGAGGAGAAGGGCAAGTTCTCCGAGTACCAGCGCGCGGCCATGGAGTCCTTCGCCAAGGACAAGATCGTCTCCTCCATCGCTCACGGCGCGGCCCTGCCGGCCAAGGCCACCAACGCGATGAACGACGCCCTGACCAAGTTCGCCCAGGGCGCCTCCGACGTCACCGCCCTGCAGGCCGACCTCAAGGCCGCTGCCGCCTCCTGACCGGTTCCCCGGGGGCGGGGCCGGCCGTGCGTCCGCACCGGTCCGCTCCCGTCCCCGGGACCGACCTCCCGCCGATCAACCGGCCGGCGCTCATCACCACGACAGGCGGAGCTAATCCGCCACCTACGCATCAGGAGAACCTTGTGAGCACCAAGAGCGCCCCCGCGCGGCGCCGTCGAGCGAGCTGGAGGCAGTGGGGCCCCGGCCTCCTGCTCATCTCGCCCTCGATCATCCTCGTCGGCGTCTTCGTCTACGGGATGATCGGGATCAACATCAACACCTCCCTGCTGGACATGCACACCGCCGGCCAGGTCTCCGGACGCAGGGGAACCACCGTCGTCGGGCTGAGCAACTTCACGGCCCTGTTCGGTAACCCGGACTTCCGCCACTCCTTCATCAACCTCATCCTGTTCACCGTCACCTTCCTGGCCGGCACCCTCGTGGTCGGCTTCCTGTGGGCCTGGCTCCTGGACCGCCCCATCAAGGGGGAGGGATCTTCCGCTCCATCTTCCTGTTCCCCATGGCCGTGTCCTTCGTGGCCTCGGGTGTGGTGTGGCGGTGGCTGCTGAACTCCGCGCAGGGCGAGAGCGCCTCGGGGCTCAACCGCCTGTTCGAGATGACCGGCCTGCGGTTCCTGGAGAACTCGTGGACCCAGAACACCACCTGGGGGATTCTGGCCATCGCGCTGCCGGCCGTGTGGCAGCTGGCCGGATACGTCATGGCGCTCTTCCTGGCCGGCTTCCGTGGCATTCCCGACGACCTGCGTGAGGCCGCCCGGGTCGACGGCGCCAGCGAGTGGCAGCTCTACAAGTCGATCATCTTCCCCCAGCTGACCCCGATCGCCCTGAGCGCCGTCATCATCATCGGGCACATGTCCCTAAAGTCCTTCGACCTCATCATGTCGATCACGGACCAGCGCACCTACTCCACCAAGGTCCCGGCCATCGACATGTTCAACTTCATGACCGACAACGACTACTCCAACGCCGCCGCCGTCGGCACGATCCTGCTGGTCCTGGTCGCCGTCGCCGTCATCCCCTACCTCATCCACGACGCCAAGGGCAGGAGGTGAGCGGCGATGACACAGGCACTCACGATGCGCAGCCCGCGCCGCCCCGGCTGGGGCCAGACCGTCCGCTTCATCCTGCTGCTGACCTCGGTGGTCCTCGTCCTCATTCCGGTCTACGTCCTGCTGGTCACCTCCTTCAAGGGATCCGCCGACGCCGACCCCTCGCGGACCTGGTACCTGCCCGAGGTCTGGGTCACCAAGAACTGGTCCAACGCCTGGAACCAGCTCAGTGGCGGCTTGCTGCGCTCCCTGGCGCTGGTCATCCCCTCCTCGATCATCTCCGCGATGCTGGGCAGCGCCAACGGCTTCGTCCTGTCCAAGTGGCGTTTCCCCGGGGCCAACGTGGTCTTCACCCTCATCCTGTTCGGCATGTTCATCCCCTACCAGGCGGTCATGATCCCGCTCATGCGCCTGGTGACCAGTGCCGACCTGGGCTTCGGGATCCACACGCTGATCCTCATGCACGTCGTCTACGGCATCCCGATCACGACGCTCATCTTCCGCAACTACTACGAGACGATTCCCAACGAGCTCATTGAGGCCGCCCGGGTCGACGGGGCCGGCATGCTGCGCACCTACGTCTCGGTGGTCCTGCCGATCTCGGTGCCCAGTTTCGTCGTCGTCCTCATCTGGCAGTTCACCTCCGCCTGGAACGACTTCCTGTTCGCCCTGTTCTTCGGCGGTGGGGCGCAGTCCGGGCCGGTGACGCTGGCGCTGAACAACCTGGCCCACGGCTCGATCCTGGCCGACTACGGGGCCTCCATGTCCGGTGCGCTCATCGCCTCGGTGCCGACCCTGGCGGTCTACATCCTGCTGGGCAAGTACTTCGTCGGCGGCCTCATGGCCGGCTCCGTCAAGGGCTGAGACCGGCCCGGGCCGCTCGCCCGCGTCCTACGCCTCGTTTGCTCTCGGCCTGCTCTCACATCCGGCTGCCGCCCTCGGCTTGGGGACGGCAGCCGGATGTGATGTGATCGGTCCATGGCACGTCGCAGATCCAAGCGCCCCTACGGGCAGGGGCACATCCCCTTGAGCATGGACCGTCTCGCCTCCGTGCCACGCACCCAGACCGGCCCCGGCGGCGCCGACTTCACCGTGCGACACCTGCGCGGCGGTGACAAGCCCTACACCTGTCCCGGTTGCCACCGCGTCATCCCGGCCGGCACCGCGCACGTGGTGGCCTGGAGCAACGAGTCCCTCTTCGGGGCGGACCGGGGCCTTGAGGAGCGCCGTCACTGGCACACCTCATGCTGGGAGCGCCGCCTCTGGTAGAACCCGACGCCGGAGCGAAGCAGCAGGGCTGAGAGTCAAGTCATACGAGCGGCTCGGGGGAGCGCTCCTCCCAGCCCGGCAGCAGGCGGTCCAGCGCGAAGCGCAGCGGCACGATATCGCCGTCGCGTCCGCCCTCACCGATGGTCATCGGCACTGGCTGGCTCTCGGGCCTGACCCCGCGCAGGCGCTGTGCCAGGCTCAGCGGCATCGACAGGACGTAGTAGCGCCCCTGCGTGTCGATGCCGACCGTCTCATCGGCCCTCAGGTACCAGCCGCGCAGCGGGGTGCGGGCGCTTCCGCCCGCGTAGCCGCGCACCCGCAGAGGAACGTCCTGGAGGCCCTCCTTGCGGGCGACCTCGAGGAAGAGCCCCACGATGCGGGCGGCCCGGGCGTGCTCGGCCTCCTGGCGCTCCTGAAGCATGCGGGCCCGCTGTGTGGCCGCACGACGACGCGACGCCGCCCAGTCGCGGTCACCAGAACCACGGGTGCTGGTCGACTCGGTCTCGAACCGGGCGGCGTCGTCGGCAGTCACGTCGGTGTCTCAGCGACGTCCTTTGCCCTGGCGGGGGTTGCGGTTGGTGGAGTTACCGGAGCCGTTCGAGCTCTTGCCGGGGGCCGGGACGTGCTCGATACGGCCGGGGCCGCCCTTCTGAGCGTTCTTCTGGGCCGACGACTGCGCTCCCGTCTGCTGGCCGCCTGCGGAGGAGGCAGCAGCGGCCTTGTTTGCGGCCGGTGCGGGAGCCGCCGAGGTGGCCGACGGCGCGGAGGCGGCGCCGCTCGAGCCTGCCGAGCGCGCGCTGCTGGCACTGCTGGACGCCGCAGGTTCTGCCGACTGCGCGGAGGACTGCTCCGCAGACGGAGCCGGACTCGGTTCCTGAGGCAGGGCTGCGACGTGGTCGCTGAAGGAGGGGGCCTGGGGCAGTGCACCTCCCAGGACACCGCGCATCTCGGTGAGGTAGGCGGCGACCGAGTCGCGCTGGCGTTCGAGCTCCTGGAGCTGGCGGGCGGCTACCTGGGCGGTGACGTCGGCGTCGGCGCGGGCGTCGCTGATGATCTGCTCGGCCTCGAGACGGGCCTGTGCCAGAGTCTCCTCGGCCTGGGTGACGGCCTCCTCCTGGCGCTTGCGGGCCTCGGCGTCGGTGCGGGCGCGGACCTCCTCGGCCCGGGACAGCGCCTCCTGCAGGCGCTCCTCGGCCTCCTGGGCCTGGACCTGGGCCTGCTCCTGCATCTCCCGGATGCGCTCGCGCGTGGCCTCGTGGGCGTCGGAGTCCTCCTGGGCGGCCTGCTCGTGCGCCGCGGCGATCTCCAGGGTCGCCTGCTGGCGCAGCTCGGTGGCCTCGGAGCGGGCCGCGGCCGCCTCGTCGGTGGCCGAGCGGCGCAGCGTCTCAGACTCGTTGCGCGCCGAGGTGAGGATTTCCTCGGCCTCGCGCTTGGCCTTGCCGACGGTCAGCTCGGCCTCCTGCTTGGCGGCGGAGAGGATTTCCTCGGCCTTCGCCGTGGAGGTCTTGTGCAGCTCGTCGGCCTCGGCCGCGGCGGCCTCCCGGTTGGCGGTGGCGTCGCGCTCGGAGGTGATGGCGATCTCGGCGGCCTGCTTGCGCGCCTGGGACAGGACCAGTGCGGCCTCACGTTCGGCGCTGGCGCGCATCTCGGTGACGGCTGCCTCGGACTCGGCGGAGATCTGGGCGGCCTTGCGAGAGGCGGAGGAGACCAGCTCCTGGGCGCGGGCCTCGGCGTTGGCCAGAGCAGTCGAGGCCTCCCCCTGGGAGCGGGAGCGCAGCTCGCTGGCCTCTCGGCGGGCGTCGGCGAGCAGGGTCGCCGCCTCCGAGGCGCTGCGCTCGGAGAGGTTCTTGGCGTTGGTCCGGGTCCGGGTCAGCAGGGCGTCGGCCTCGGCATTGGCCTTGGACAGGACGGAGGCGCTCTGCTCCTCGGCGCTGCGCAGCAGCTGCTCGATCCTGGAGCCCAGGCCGGCGTAGGTCGGCTTGTCGGATTCCCGCAGCCTGCGCTGGGCGTCGGCCAGCTCGCCGGCCAACGTCATGGCGCGCTGGTCGAGGCTGGCCACCTCGCGACGCGCGTCGGCCAGCTGGCGCGAGAGCTGCTCCAGCTTCCGGTCGACCTGAGCGCGGTCGTAACCGCGCATCGTGATGGCAAACTCGCTGTATTCCTCAGCCACGTCGGGTTCCTCCTCCTGGCGAGCTGGGGACGCTCACCACCAGGGCAAGCCTAACGATTGGGTGTGATGAGGACGGTCACCACAAAAGTGTGACCATGCGCACAGGTTGGTGGTGTGCGGTTCGGTTCTCGACCGGGTGGGAGGGGGGTCGGATGGTTGCGCTGGTGGATGGTTCAGGTGCGACCGATCTCCTGCGCGCGTTTCTCCGCGTCTTCCTCCGTGTCCGCATCGAGATCACCGCGCTGCTCGGAGGGGCGGCGAGACCCTTTCTGCTGGCGGGATTCCGGGAGATATCGCTTCGCTCAGCGCGTGTCTCGTTGTGATCTTCCGCCGAGGTCGGTGCGGTCGCAGGGTCCGTCATGCGATTCTGGTTCCCAGGCGGGCGCACGGTGAGCGCTCGCAGCGACACCCGGCTCCGCGTAGCCGACCGTCGTCCAACCGTGTCCGCGAGCATAGGAGATCCGCGTCGTGAGTCGACGTATCTTGAGCGTGGTGGTGACCGTCCTCGGACTGGTCCTCGTCGCCCTGGCCGTTTGCTCGGCCACCATCTGGAAACCCGGCTCCAAGGTCGAGGCGAAGCTGGCCTCCGGTCCTTCTCAGCCCTACGTCATCACGGCCCCCGGGGTTCTCAGTGGTGCGGAGTCCGACGTCACCGTGACGGCGAGCTCCTCCGACGGCAAGGACGTCCACCTCTTCGTGGCCAGGGCGGCCGACCTCGACGCCTGGATGAGCCCTGATGCCGACAAGGCGCTGCCCTACACGGTGATCACCGGCATCGACGCCGACGCCGGAAGCCTGGCCTCCAGGGATGAGACCCAGTACTGCCCGTCGGCCAACGCCGCTCCCGCTCCTTCCGCGGCGCCCTCCGCTCAGCCCTCCGCCTCCGCGCAGGCCGGCGGCTCTCAGTGCTCGGCGCGCAAGGCCACGGGCGTGACCGCCTCGGGCTCCGACATCTGGTTGGGGGAGAAGACGGGCGGCTCGTCTGTCACCTTCAACACCGGCAAGGATGCCGACCGCGCCATGCTGCCCCACAAGAACCTCGATGAGCAGATCGTGGTCATGGCCATGACCGACGGCAAGGCCTCGGCTCCGGGCCTGACCATCAGCTGGAAGCGCCAGGTGGAGACGCCCTGGTACTTCTACGGGGGACTGGTTCTGGGCAGCCTCTTCGTCCTGGTGGGGGCCTTCCTGTTCTTCATCGACCTCCAGCTGCGCCGCGCCAATGTTGATCGGCGCACCCGTTCGGCCGAGCGGGCGGCCCGCATCGCCAATGCCGACTCCGTCTCCACCGAGGGCATCCCCCAGGTGGATGATCCCGACCGACGGCTCTCCCGCCGAGAGCTGCGGGACAAGGAGCGCGCCGAGGCCTCGGGTGAGCCCTGGACCGACCCGCGCACTGGGCGCATCTACCTCGACGGCGTCGAGACGTCCTCCGCCTCCCAGGCACCTGAGACCCTCCCCACCGGCGGCTACGACTACGGCCCCGCCGTTGGGCTCAGTGCCGGCTCCGGCAGTGGGTTCGGTGATGGAGCCGACGTCGCCTACGGTGAGGGCCACGGCGGGCAGGGCGAGCATACGGTTGCCGGCGTCGCCCGAGGCGCGTCGGTCGTCCCCGGACTTGATGAGGCCGCCACCCAGCAGTACCGGGCCGCTCGGGAGCCGGAAGACCTCCTTGACGGTGAGGCGCTGGCCATCACCTCGGATGCTGCTCAGGTCTCCGACTCGTCGGCCTCCTTCAACCCCGCGGCTCTCAGCGACGCCGCCGGTATTGGTGTCGGTGGCGGTCACATGGCTGCGGGCGTGGACCAGGTCGCCGAGCAGTCCACCGGTGCCCCGGACCACTCCCGCTTCGCGCCTCCGGAGCACCACACCAGCCACGTGGCGGGTGGCAGCGATGAGCAGACCTTTGAGACTGACACCGCCGAGTTCCAGGACGCGGCACCCTCGGTACCGTCGCAGGAACCCGGTCTCCAGATGCCGACCGGATTCGCCCAGCCGGAGGTGAGTGACGCCTCGCTGAGCTGGAGTGAGCAGGAGGTCGAGCCGGCGCACGGGCCCACCTTCTCCCCGAGCGGTTTCGGGGACTCCTCTGCGACGTCGACCACCGTGTCCTGGCCCTCATACTCCGACGGCGTCGAGCTGCCTCCCCAGGCCGACCCCGCCGTCATCCAGGCCGTTGACGCCGAGCCCCTCAGTGAGCCAGACCCCACCGCGGACCCCGACAACCAGGAGCGCGCATGATGTCCACCCGTCGAGCCTTTCTGAGCGCAGGCAGTGCCTCCGCCATCGCCCTGAGCCTGGCCGCCTGCTCGCGGTCTCAGCCCAAGACCGCTGAGACCGTGGCCTCCGGTACGCCGATCGCCGAACCCGTCCTCAACGACAAGCAGCTCGAAGAGATTCTCCAGCGCGTCCAGACCGGCCTGGCAGCGGCGGACAAGGAGAAGAACGCGGACAAGCTCAAAGAGGTCATGTCCGGTCCGGCAGCGCGGATCCGCGCTGCCGAGTACGCCACCGCCTCCGCCAGCGGAAACGGCTCCGTCATCCACACCATGAACACCAAGATCCAGGGCGGGGGAGTGGGGCAGACCGTCGGCTTCCCCCGTAACGCAGCCGTCGCCTCGGAGAGCGACAAGAGCGTCTCGATCATCTCCCTGGAGCAGGGCTCGGCCCGGGACCAGTTCAAGGTGTGGGCCTGGGTGCAGGGGTTCGCCGCGCAGGCGAGCATTCCCGTGCTGACCAAGCAGTCGGCCCAGCACGCCAAGCAGGTGACGGCCGATTCCACCGGGCTGGTCGTCACCCCCAAGGCGGCTCTCGACGCCTACGTCGATGCGCTCAACCATCCTGACGGCGAGAACGGCAAGGCATTCCCTGACGACAACCTGCGTCAGAAGGTCCAGGACGCCCGAAAGACCGACCTGAGCAACTTGGGTGAGGTCACCGTCACGGCGGTCCCCGGTCAGGACGGGTTCCAGGGCCTCCAGCTGGAGGAGGGGGACGGCGGGGCGCTGGTCTTCACCACCCTGACCTACACGGTGGTCTACAAACGCACCGTCGACGGCTCCGACCTCACCCTGCAGGGTGACATTGCCGCCCACATGGGTGGCAACCAGAAGATCGTCGGCACCGTCACCGCCACCTACGACTCCATGGTCGCCTTCTCCATCCCCAAGGAGGGAAGCGGCGGGAAGGTGACCGTTCTGGGAGCCGAGACGGCGCTGATGAAGGTGGACCGGGACGACTCCAAGACGCCGGCCCCCACGGCATCGGCCTCGGCCAAGCCGTCCTGAACGTCACTGCCCCCGGCCCGGCTCCGTGACCGCTCGGAGCCGGGCCGCCGGCGCGCCCGGGCCTGTGAGCAGCGTGAGGCCCGCCAACCGCGCCGGCGTGCCAGGACACTGAAGACCCAGACCAACGAAGCAAACGGGCTGCGGCCCGAGGAAGGCAGAGCTGCCATGAGCATGTTCGGCGCCGTCGACCTATCCAGTCTCGCCCCCGCCACCAAGCCGACCGGCTCTACCAGCGGGGCGAGCCCCACTACCGGGGACCGCCCCACCGGAGCTGCCGGTTCCGGTCTGCCGGTGCCGCTCGTCGTTGACGTCGACGCCTCCAACCTGCGCGACGTCGCCGAGGTCTCCACCCAGGTCCCTGTCATCGTCGTCCTGCACAGCCCGCGCAGCCAGGCCAGTGCCGACCTCGCCACCGTCCTGGAGCAGCTCGCCGATCAGTACGCCGGCCGCTTCCAGGTGGCGCGCGTCAACGTGGATACGGCCCCGGAGGTCGCTCAGGCCCTCCAGGCTCAGGCCGTCCCCACTGTGGTGGCCCTCATCGCGGGCCAGCCGGTGCCGATGTTCCAGGGGGCGGTGCCCCAGGAGCAGCTGCACTCCGTCATCGACCAGCTGCTGGAGGTGGCCGCCGCCAACGGTGTCAACGGCACCATCGCCGTCGACGGCGCAGCTGGTGCCGGCACTGCTGAGGCCGAGCCCGAGGAGACCGAGGTCGAGCGGGCCGCCCGCGAGGCCATCGAGGCCGGCGACTTCGCCGCCGCTGAGGAGGTCTACACCCACGCCATCGCCCAGAACCCGGGCGACGACGACCTCAAGGTGGCCCGCAACCAGGTGCGCCTCATGGCCCGGCTGGACGGCCAGGACCCCCACGAGCTCCTCACAGCCGCCGACGCCGCGCCCACGGATCTGGCCGCGGCCCTGGCCGGTGCCGATGCCGCCCTGGCCCTGGGGGATGTCAATGCGGCCCTCGGACGCGCCCTGGAGGCCGTGCGCACCCACGCGGGGGAGGAGCGGGAGGAGGCCCGGCTGCGGCTGCTCGAGCTCTTCGAGGTCATCGGCTCCACTTCCCCGGAGGTCGCCCAGGCCCGCCGCCGACTGGCCACCATGCTCTACTGAGCCACGACGAACAGCCCTGCCGGGCGTTCTCGGCTCACCCAGTGCATGCACGAGCGCCCCTCACCGGTTGTGGTGAGGGGCGCTTGCTCATGCCGTGACGATCAGGCGATGGGCTCGGGGTCGATCTTCCAGACCTCGCGGGCGTAGTCGCTGATGGTGCGGTCGGAGGAGAAGCGGCCCGAGCGGGTGATGTTCACCCAGGCCTTGCGCTGCCAGGCGCGGGTGTCGGCGTAGTCGGCCGCCATGGCGTCCTTGGTCTCGCGGTAGGAGGCGAAGTCGCCCAGGACGTAGTAGACGTCGGCCGGCTCGTAGGAGGCCTCGAGCAGGCTGCGGCGCAGGTCGGCGAACCAGCCCGAGCCGTTGTCGTCCAGGGTGCCGTCGGTGAAGGCGTCCAGGACGCGCTTGAGACCGGGGACGTTCTCGTAGTGCCACACGGGGTCGTAGCTCTCACGCAGGGCGGGCAGCTCGTCCTCCGTGGCGCCGAAGATGTAGGCGTTGTCGTCACCGACCGCCTCCAGGATCTCCACGTTGGCGCCGTCGAGGGTGCCCAGGGTCAGGGCTCCGTTCATCATGAACTTCATGTTGGAGGTCCCTGAGGCCTCCTTGCCGGCCATCGAGATCTGCTCAGAGACGTCGGCGGCCGGGATGATGTGCTCGGCCGGGGAGACGTTGTAGTTGTGGACGAAGACGACCTTGATGGTCTCGGAGACCACGGGGTCGTTGTTGACCAGGTCGGCGATGGCGTTGATGAGCTTGATGATGGCCTTGGCCCGGATGTATCCGGGAGCGGCCTTGGCGCCGAAGATGAAGACCCGCTTGGGGACCTGCAGGCTCGGGTCCTGCTTCATGCGGAAGTAGAGGTCCAGGATGTAGATGGCGTTGAGCAGCTGGCGCTTGTACTCGTGGAGACGCTTGATCTGGACGTCGAAGATGGCCTCCGGGTCGATCTCGATCCCCTCGCGCTGGGCGATCCAGGCGGCGAAGTCCACCTTGTTGGCGTGCTTGATCTCCGCGAGGCGGTCGTAGACGGACTCGTCCACGGAGTCGGTGTGCTCGGCCAGAACGGAGAGGTCCTTGACCCAGGTGTCCGAGCCGGTGACCTCGTCCAGGAGCGCCGACAGGCGCGGGTTGCACTGGCGCAGCCAGCGGCGCGGGGTGACGCCGTTGGTCTTGTTGTTGAAGCGCTCGGGCCAGATGGCGTGCCATTCGCCCAGGGTTTCGCGCTTGATGATCTCTGTGTGCAGCGCGGCGACGCCGTTGATGGAGTAGGAGGCGTAGCAGGCGATCCAGGCCATGCGCACCTTGTCCCCGGAAATGGGGGCCATGTAGTCGATGGTGCCCTGCTCCAGGCCGCGCTCGGCCATCTCCATGCGGAAGCGGCGGTCGATCTCGCGAACAATCTCGGTGATGCGCGGGAAGAGGCGGTCGAAGATGGAGATCTCCCAGGTCTCCAGGGCCTCGGCCAGCACCGTGTGGTTGGTGTAGGCGAAGGTCTTGGTGACCACCTCCCAGGCCTCCTCCCAGCCCAGGTGGTGCTCGTCCAGGAGGATGCGCATCAGCTCGGGGATGGCGAGCACCGGGTGGGTGTCGTTGAGCTGGATGGCGTTGTAGTCGGCGAAGCCGGTCAGGTCCTCACCGTGGTGGTTGACGTAGTTCTCAACGATCTGCTGCAGGGAGGCGGAGCAGAAGAAGTACTGCTGGCGCACCCGCAGGACCTTGCCCTCGTAGGTGGTGTCGTTGGGGTAGAGGACACGGGAGATGTCCGAGGTGCGCTCGCGCTCGACGATCGCCTCGGTGAAGCGCTGGGAGTTGAAGGCGTCGTAGTCGAACTCCTCGAGTGGCTCGGCCTTCCACAGGCGCAGGGTCCCCACGTTCTTGGTGCCGTAGCCGGTGATGGGCATGTCGTAGGGGATGGCGCGCACAGTCATGTCCTGGTAGTGCACCAGGCGCTGGGCCTCCTCGTGGCGGATGACGAAGGGGTAGCCCTCCTCCATCCAGGGGTCGGGGTGCTCGGTCTGGAAGCCGTCCTCGAAGAGCTGCTTGAACAGCCCGTAGCGGTAGAGGATGCCGAAGCCGTTGACCGGCAGGTCGAGGGTGGCGCAGGAGTCGAGGAAGCAGGCGGCCAGGCGGCCCAGACCACCGTTGCCCAGGGCGGCGTCGGGCTCCTGCTCCAGGACGTCGCTGAGGCTGACGCCGAAGGAGCCGACGGCCTCGCGCGCCTCATCGATCATCCCCAGGTTGGAGAGGTTGTTGAGCAGGGCGCGACCCATGAGGAACTCGGCGGAGAAGTAGTGCTCCTGGCGCCCGGCGCTGTACTTCTGCTCGGTGGCGTACCAGTCGTCCGCGATGGTGTCGACGACGGCGGCGGACAGGCCCTGCCAGACCTCCATGAGGGTGGCTGCGGTCTCGGGTCGACCGGATACGGCGCGCACCTGCGCGGGGGCGCTCGTGACCAGCTTGTGTGTCATTCTTCTTCCCTTGTCAGGCATCGTGGTCGCCGACTGCAAGAGTTTTGCAGCGGACTGAAACATCGTACATCGACGGGGCCGGGCCGACCGGAGCGCGCAAGGGAACATGGCACCGGAGGCCGCGCGCCTGTGCGAGACAGGGCCCAGACTACCCGCTTATAGGCGATAGTGGTGGGCCGAGTTCACAGTTCTGATGACATGGCGAGCAACAGGCCGCGGTGGGGCGAGAGGTCCATGCCCCTCACCCCACCGCGGCGCGTGGTATCAGCCCGGGTCAGTCCTGAGCCGGACGCAGGAAGACCGCTCCCATCGGGGGGACCCGCAGGCGCACCGAGGCAGGGCGCCCGTTCCAGGGCAGGTCCTCGGCCTCGACCCGGCCCAGGTTGCCCACACCGGAGCCGCCGTAGTCCTCGGAGTCGGTGTTGAGGACCTCCTCCCAGTCCCTGGCGAAGGGCAGGCCCACCCGGTAGCCCTCATGCGGGGTGCCGGCGAAGTTGATGATGCAGACCATCAGGTCGGCCCGCCCGTCGGCGTCGGTCCCCTTGCGCAGGTAAGACAGGACGTTGTGGTCGCCGTCGCCGGCCTCGATCCACTCGAATCCGCGGTGGGAGAAGTCCTCCGACCACAGGGCCGGCGAACTCAGGTAGAGGCGGTTGAGGTCGCTGACCAGGGCGAGCAGCCCCTGGTGGCCGGGATCGTCCAGGATCCACCAGTCCAGGGAGGTATCGGCGTTCCACTCGGTTCCCTGACCGAACTCCTGGCCCATGAACAGCAGCTGCTTGCCGGGGTGGGACCACTGGTAGGCGTACAGGGCGCGCAGACCCGCCAGCTCCTGCCAGGGGTCGCCGGGCATCTTGGACAGCAGGGAGCCCTTGCCGTGGACGACCTCATCGTGGCTCAGCGGCAGGATGAACTGCTCGGAGAAGGCGTAGACGAGGGAGAAGGTCAGCTCACCGTGGTGGTAGCGGCGGTTGACGGGGTCCTCCGCCAGGTAGCGCAGGGTGTCGTTCATCCACCCCATGTTCCACTTCAGTCCGAAGCCCAGGCCGCCGTACTCGGTGGGGGCGGTGACGCCCGGCCACGCCGTGGACTCCTCGGCGGCCATGATGATTCCGGGGTTCTTGCGGTAGGCGGTGGCGGTGGCCTCCTGCAGGAAGCTGATGGCCTCCAGGTTCTCGCGGCCGCCGAACTGGTTGGGATGCCACTGGCCGTCCTGGCGCGAGTAGTCCAGGTAGAGCATGGAGGCCACGGCGTCGACGCGCAGACCGTCGGCGTGGAACTCCTGGAGCCAGTACAGGGCATTGGCGACCAGGAAGTTGCGCACCTCGTTGCGTCCGAAGTTGAACACGTAGGTGCCCCAGTCGGGGTGCTCGCCGCGCTGCGGGTCGGGGTCCTCGTACAGGGGGGTGCCGTCGAAGCGGGCCAGGGCCCACTCGTCCTTGGGGAAGTGGGCCGGCACCCAGTCCAGAATGACGCCGATGCCGGCCTGGTGGAGCTGGTCCACCAGGTAGCGGAAGTCGTCCGGGGTGCCGAAGCGCGAGGTGGGCGCGTAGTAGCTGGTGACCTGGTAGCCCCAGGAGCCGCCGAAGGGGTGCTCGGCCACCGGCAGGAACTCCACGTGGGTGAAGCCGGCCTCCTTGACGTAGGGGACCAGCTCCTTAGCCAGGCCGCGGAAGCCCAGTCCCTGGCGCCACGAGCCGACGTGGACCTCGTAGATGCTCATCGGCCCGCTGTGGGGGTCGGTGGTGGCGCGCTTGGCCATCCACTCCTGGTCCTCCCACTGGTGGAACTGGTCGGTGACCACCGAGGCGGTGGCCGGGGGGACCTCGGTGGCGCGGGCCATTGGGTCGGCCTTCTGGTGCCAGGAGCCGTCGGCGAAGCAGAGCTCGAACTTGTATCGCGCACCGACCCCGACGCCGGGCACGAACAGCTCCCACACTCCCGATGAGCCCAGGGAGCGCATGGCGGTGGCGGTGCCGTCCCAGTAGTTGAAGTCGCCGACGACGCGCACCGCGCGGGCGTTGGGGGCCCACACGGCGAAGGCGGTTCCCTCGACCTCACCCATGGGGCCGTCGTAGCGCTTGACGTGGGCGCCCAGGACCTCCCACAGCTCCTCATGGCGGCCCTCGGAGATGAGGTAGGTGTCCATCTCACCCAGAGTGGGCATGTAGCGGTAGGGGTCGTCGACGGTGGTGGTCTCGTCGCCGTAGGTGACCTTGATGCGGTAGTCGGGGATCTCCTGGCCGGGCAGGACCGCCACCCACACACCGTCCTGCTCATGGGTGGCCGGGTGGGTGCCGTCCTTGGTGACGACGACGACGTCGTCGGCCAGGTGACGGACGGTGCGGATGGTGACTCCGTTCTCGCCGACGTGGGCGCCCAGGACCTCGTGCGGGTCGTGGTAGCGCGCGTAGGCGACGTCAGCCAGAATCCAGGGGTCGACAGGGACAGGGGCGAGGTCCTTCTCAGGTGTGTTGGCGCTCATACAGCAACTCTTCCATGCGTTGGTGATTAACGGGTGCTTTTGGACGTCGGACCGATGGGGATAAGGGGAATGGAGGATCGTCGTGTGCTCAGCCCTCCGCGTGCTCGGACAGGACCGACTCGATCCCCGCCAGGGGGATGCCCAGCCAGTCGGGACGGTTACGGGCCTCGTAGACGGCCTCGTAGAGGGCCTTGTCCAGCTCCAGGCAGGTCAGGACCGTCTGGTAAGAGGCCTCGGCCTGCTCCTGGTCGCCGGATGCCGCTGGCGACGGGGTGAGCGAGCTGGTCTCCTGGCGTCCCAGGCGGTAGCCCTCCTCGAAGGCGGAGCGCACGGCGGGGAGCCAGTCGGGGTGGGGTGCCTTGCCCACGGCGGCGGCGTAGTCGAAGGAGCGCAGCATGCCGGCTACGTCCCGGGCCGGCAGGTCGGGGTCGGAGCGCTGGGCCAGGGGGCGCAGGGGCTCGCCCTCGAAGTCCAGGACGTACCAGCGCTGCTGGCCGCCGATCTCGTGAAGCACCTGCCCCAGGTGGTAGTCGCCGTGGATGCGGGTGGCCGGCTCCAGGGCGGGGAGCTCCTCGAGACGTGCCAAGGCCTGCTCCACCTTGAGCTCCAGGGCTCGGATGTGGCCGGAGAGCTCGGGCACCTCCTCCAGCGCCCACCGGGCGCGCTTGCGCAGGGAGGCAGCGAGCTCGGTCGGCGTTGGTGGTCGGCTCGTGCCCAGGGAGGCGGCCAGGTGGTGGTGCATCTGCGCGGTCGTGCGTCCCAGATCCCGGGCCAGCTCCACGGCGCGGGCCCGCACCGGTCCGTCGACGTCGTCGGTGGAGGCCAGTGAGCAGAACAGCTCGAAGCCGTCGTCGGCGCGGGGGACGAAGCTGCAGGCGACGGCCGAGTCGGTGGACTCCTCCAGGGCGGGCTGGCCGCAGCCGCCCATGCGCGTCCAGGTCATGGTGGACCAGGCCACCGGCGTGGGCACCCGGTCCCAGCCGCTGCGGGCCAGGGCCACCGACAGCTCCACGTCGGGATTGCGCCCGTGCTCCAGGACCCGCAGGAGCTTGACGATGAGGTCACCGGTGGCGGCGTCCTGCTCCCCAAGAGCCTCGGCGGGGTCGGAAGGGGCCGGCAGGATGACGGAGGTGTTGGACTGCTCCCCGGTGGTCACCCGCAGCCTCGGCGCCCGCTGGGCGATGGCCAGGGCTCCGGCCTCGCTCAGGACGGTGCCCGCCTTCAGCGTGCTCAGGGCCCAGGCCCGCCAGAAGGCCGGGTGATGGGCGCCGTCGACGAGCGCCACCTGCGTGGGTGACCCCTGAGAGCCGGTGGTCACCAGCAGGCCGTGGTTGCCGGGTGCTTCACCGGGGGTGGCGAAGGAGTCGAGCGCCTCGGCGGCCTCCAGGACCACCGGTACGTGCAGCAGCACCATGCCGTCGCGGTGACCGGTCTCGGCCTGGTTGCCCCGTAGGGCGGCGATGACGAGGTCTCGCACCCCCTCCTCCGGCTCCCAGGTTGCGATCACGCGCAGGGAGCCCGGGGGCGGTGCGGCGTCCCCCTTGAGGGGGAACCAGCGCCGTTGGAGCATCCACGGTTCCAGCGCAGCGAGGATCTCGGCATTGGTGGGCCAGGTCGATGGGGCTTGGGCGCTGCGCAGGGAGTGTGCCGGTACGGTGGTGGGCTGCGGTGCGGCGGAGATCGGTTCGTTGGGCATCAGACTTCCTCTGTCGGGTGGTTGTCGTGGTCGCCCTGGGGGGCGTTGTCGGGCTCAGTCCGGTCAACGGACAGCCAGTAGTATCCGCGCGCTCCCAGCGTCAGGGTGAGGCGGCCGCGCTCGTCAACGGGCGGGAAGGCGCAGCCGCCGAACAGGTCCGTGGTGCCCCTGCCCGCCAGCTCGGGAACCTCGATCGTCACCGACCGGGGGGTGGCCGAGAGGTTGGCGACGCACAGGAGGGTCTCCGCTCCCTCCATTGACGACTCGTCGCAGCGCGTGTGCGCCAGGATGGCGTCGTCGCTGGTGGAGCGCAGGAGGAAGCTCCCGCGTCCCAGGACGGGATGGGCGCGGCGCAGGTGCAGGATCCGCCGGGTGAAGTGCAGCAGCGAGTCGGGTCGGGCCATCTCTGTGGCCACCGTCAGGTGCGCGTAGCCGGGGGCCTGGATGAGTGGAAGCGTCAGGGCGCCGGGATCCACCACGGAGGAGAAGCCCATGTTGGGGGAGTCGTCCCACTGCATGGGGGTGCGCACGGCGTCGCGGTCCTCCAGCCAGATGTTCTCGCCCATGCCGATCTCGTCGCCGTAGTAGAGGCAGGGGCTGCCCGGCAGCGACAGGAGCAGGGCGTAGGCCAGCTCCACCTCGGCGCGGGAGGCGTCCAGGAGTGGGGCCAGGCGGCGTCGGATCCCGATGTTGGCGCGCATGCGCTCCTCGGGGGCGTACCAGGCGTACATCTGGTCGCGCTCGGCGTCGGTGACCATCTCCAGGGTCAGCTCGTCGTGATTGCGCAGGAAGGTTCCCCACTGCCCGTGGGCGGGAATATCAGGGGTCTTCTCCAGCACCCAGCGGATGGCCTCGGCCGAGCCCTGCCGCAGCGCGTAGAAGATGCGCGGCATGACCGGGAAGTGGAAGCACATGGTGCACTCGGGGGCCTCCTCGGTGCCGAAGTACTCCACGACGTCCTCGGGCCACTGGTTGGCCTCGGCCAGCGTGATGGTGCCGGGGAACTCCCGGTCGAGCATCTGACGGATCCCGGCGATGATCTCGTGGGTGCCGGCCAGATTCTCGCAGTTGGTGCCCTCCGACTCGGTCAGATAGGGGATGGCGTCGAGGCGGAAACCGTCCACCCCGGTGCGCGCCCAGAAGCGGATGACGTCGTGGATGGCCTCGATGACCGCCGGGTTGCGATAGTTGAGGTCGGGCTGGTGGGAGAAGAAGCGGTGCCAGTAGAACTGGCCGCGCTCGACGTCGTAGGCCCAGTTGGACTCCTCGGTGTCCACGAAGATGATGCGGGCGTCGTCGTAACCGGAGTCGTCGTCGGCCCACACGTAGAAGTCCCCGTAAGGGCCCTCCGGGTCCGAGCGGGAGGCCTGGAACCAGGGGTGGGCGTCCGAGGTGTGGTTGACGACCATGTCGATGATGATGCGGATTCCGCGCTGATGGGCCTGGTGGACCAGCTCGCGGAAGTCCTCCATCGTCCCGTAGCGCGGGTCGATGGCCGTGTAGTCGGAGATGTCGTAGCCGCCGTCGCGCACGGGCGAGGGGTAGAAGGGTGGGATCCACACGCAGTCCACGCCCAGCCACGCCAGGTAGTCCAGGCGGGAGATGAGCCCGCGCAGGTCTCCGATGCCGTCGCCATCGGAGTCGGCGAAGGAGCGCAGCAGCGCCTCGTAGAAGACCGCCGTGCGGAACCACTCGGGGTCCGCGCTCAGGCCGGGGCGGGCCTGGGCCGGCAGGGCCGGCACCCCGGGGATCGGTGGGGCCACCGCCAGCGGCATGGGGATCCCGCTGCCGGGGGTGGGGATCGCCGACATCTGGGCCGCCACGGGCGCCGTGACGGGCACGCCCGCCGCGGGCTGGCCGAAGGCTCCACCCGGCGCTGCGGTTGGAGTCTCGCTGCCGGGGGGCACCTGGGCAGTACTCATCGGATCGGTGCTCACAGCGGCTCCACGGAGAAGACGTGGGCGACCTGCCCGGCGAAGGGGTCGAGGCGCACATAGTTCTGCCCCGACCACTCGTAGGAGTCTCCGGTGAGCGCGTCGGTCACCCGCACCACCGGGTGCGAGGCGTCCACCCAGCCCGGCAGGCCCAGGGCCTCCAGGTTGAGGTAGACCTCGCCGGCCCTCGCTCCGTGAGGGTCGAGGTTGACCACCGTCAGGACGACGTCGTCCTTGCCCGTGGGGCTGTGGAAGGCGTCCACCCGCTTGGAGTAGGCGAGGATCTGGTCATCGCTCGTGGGGTGGAAGTAGATGTCCCGCAGCTGGCGCAGTGCCGGGTGGGCGGTGCGGGCGGCGTTGAGGCGCGTGAGCAGGTCCTCGATGCCGTTGCGGCGAGCGGCGGCGAAGTCACGCGGCTTGTACTCGTACTTCTCGTTGTCGATCTGCTCCTCATAGCCCGGGCGCGGTGTGGACTCGGCCAGCTCGTAGCCCGAGTAGATGCCCCAGGTCGGGCTGAGCGTGGCCGCCAGGACGGCGCGCAGCTTGAAGGCCGGCACCTTCCCGTTGGTCATGAAGGGGGTGAGGATGTCGTGCGTCGTGGGCCAGAAGGCCGGGCGCAGCAGGTGGGCGGTGTCCTTGCTGAGCTCCATCATGTACTCGATGAGCTCGTCCTTGGTGTTGCGCCAGGCGAAGTAGGTGTAGGACTGGTGGAAGCCGATCATGCCCAGGGTGCGCATCATGGCGGGGCGGGTGAAGGCCTCGGCCAGGAACAGCACCTCGGGGGACTCGGCGTGGATCTCGGCGATGAGCCGCTGCCAGAATGGCAGGGGCTTGGTGTGGGGGTTGTCCACCCGGAAGATCGTCACCCCGTGCGCGATCCAGGTGCGCACGACCTCCAGGATCGCCTGGTAGATGCCCTCGGGGTCGTTGTCGAAGTTGAGCGGGTAGATGTCCTGGTACTTCTTGGGCGGGTTCTCGGCGTAGGCGATTGAGCCGTCGGCCAGGACCGTGAACCACTCGGGGTGCTCGGCCACCCACGGGTGGTCCGGGGAGCACTGGAGCGCCAGGTCCAGGGCCACCTCCATGCCCAGCTCGCGCGAGCGCGCCACCAGGGCGTCGAAGTCCTCGAAGGTGCCCAGGTCGGGGTGGATGGCGTCGTGGCCGCCGTCGGGGGAGCCGATGCCGTAAGGGGAGCCGGGGTCGCCGGGACGCGCCGTCAGGGTGTTGTTGCGGCCCTTGCGGTTGGTCAGGCCGATGGGGGAGATGGGCGTGAGGTAGAGGACGTCGAAGCCCATGGCCGCGATGCGGTCCAGCCGCTCGGTCGCGCTGCGCAGTGTCCCCGAGTGCCAGGTGCCGTCCTCGCCGGCTCCCGAGCCCAGCGAGCGCGGGAAGATCTCATACCAGGAGCCGGTCAGGGCGCGCTCGCGGTCCACCTGGAGGGGGTACTCGGCGGAGGGCGAGACGTGGTCGCGCAGCGGCAGGCGTTCCAGGGCGGCCTGGACCGAGTCCGACAGGCCCGCGGCCAGGCGGTCGGCCACGGGGTTGGAGGGGTCGCGCATGATCCATACGGCGTCGTTGAGGGCCTTGACTCCCTCCTCATCGCGCCCCTCAAGGGCCGCTGCCCGGTCCAAGACGCGGGCGCCCTCCTCCAGCATGAGCTCGACGTCGATGCCGGCGGGCACCTTGATGCCGGCGTCGTGGCTCCAGGTGGCGTACGGGTCCGACCAGCCCTCGACGCGGAAGTGCCAGTCCCCGGGGGCGTCGGGCGCCACGGAGGCCTCATAGCGGTCCAGTCCCGGGGCGATGTCGTGCATGCGGGCGCTGGGGCCGTCGCTGCCGTCAGGACGCACCAGGACCGCGGTGGCGCCGAAGCGGTCGTGCCCCTCGCGGAAGACGGTGGCGCGGATCGGAATGACCTCGCCGACGACGGCCTTGGCCGGCCAGCGCCCGTCCTCAACGACGGGGAAGACCTCGGTGACCGGGATCCGGCCGATCAACGAGAACGGGGCCGGCTGCGGTGCCGCGCAGGCCGCGGACGACCCCGACGGCGCGGTCTGCGTCCCGGTGCCCTGAGCGGGTGCGTCGGTGGGAGCGGCAGAGGACTTGGAGGGACGGGTGGACTGCTTCTTGCCGGCCTTCGGCGTCGTGTTCGGAGTCACAGGGCCAAGACTACGGTGAGAAACGATCTGAGTCACATGTCGGCCCGCAGGACGCGGATCGGCCCGGTACGCGCGTCGCGAACCGGGCCGACCGGGTGGCTGGACAGGTCGGCTCTGCGGCCGACAAGCCGTCAGTAGTTCATCTGCATGGCGGTGCGGACGTCGTCGAGCGTCCGGTTGGCGACCTCGTTGGCCCGGGCGTTGCCCTGCCCCAGGACCTCCAGGAGGTAGTCCTCGTTGGCCGCCAGCTCGGCGCGACGGGCCCGAATGGGGGAGAAGAACTCGTTGACGGCCTCCGTGGTGACCTTCTTGAGCGTGCCCGCTCCGCCGTCACCGATGCGCTCGGCGATCTCCTCGGGAGCGCCCGCCCCGCACAGGGAGGCCAGCATCAACAGGTTGGAGACCTCGGGCCGGTTGGCCGGGTCGTAGGTGATGACGCGCTCGGAGTCCGTCTTGGCCTTCTTGAGGGCCTTGGCGGTCTCATCGGCGCTCATGCGCAGCTCGATCGTGTTGTGCCGCGACTTGCTCATCTTCTCCCCGTCCAGGCCCAGCAGCATCGGGGCCTGACTGAGCAGCGCCTCGGGGCGGCGGAAGACCGGGTGGTCCTTGACCGCCCGCCCGTAGCGCTTGTCGAAGCGCTGGGCGATGAGTCGGGCCTGCTCCAGGTGGGGGAGCTGGTCCTTGCCGACGGGCACGAGGTTGGCCTGGCAGAAGAGGATGTCGGTGGCCTGGTGGACCGGGTAGGTGAGCATCAGTCCGCTCATGGCCCGCCCGTCGGTGGCCTCCAGCTCCGACTTCACCGTGGGGTTGCGGTGCAGCTCGGACTCGGTGACCAGGGAAAGGAAGGGCAGCATCAGCTGATTCTGGGCGGGGACCGCCGAGTGGGCGAAGATCGTCGAGCGCTGCGGGTCCACGCCCACCGCCAGGGCATCGGTGACCAGGGACAGGACCCGCTCGCGAATGGGGCCCACGCCGTCGCGGTCGGTGATGACCTGGTAGTCGGCCACGAGGATCCAGGTCTCCACGCCCGCGTCCTGGATCGTCTTCCAGGAGTGCATGGTGCCGAAGTAGTGGCCCAGGTGCATGTTCCCGGTGGGGCGGACCCCGGTGAACATCCGGTAGCGGCCGGGGTTGACGGCGATATCGGCCTCGATCTCGGCGGAGCGGGCGATGGATCGGGCCAGGGAGGCGTCATTGGTGGCGTTGGCCAGGGCCTCCTCGGCCGCGGTGGGGGTCTGAGTCATGGCCCCATCCTAGGGGGTGCGCTGCGGCGGCAGGCCGACGGTGGCCCGTCCTGTGGGCGCAGTGGTGCCGGCTCAGTGCGCCTCGGCGCCCGGGCTCAGGGTCTCCAGCGGTTCGCCGGAGAAGTAGACCCGCAGGGACAGCGCCTCCAGCATCGTCGTGTCGCCCGGCCGGTCCTGGTGGCAGTCCGTGAGACTCTCGGCGGCATGAACCTCGGAGCCGTTGGCCACGGTCTTGACGTCCTTGACCTCGCCGGCGTCGTCGGTCTCGATGATGACGTCGGCCGGAGTGTCCTGGGGGCTTCGGCTTACGCGCCGTGCCTGGGAGAAGGGCGCGGTATGAGGTTGGGGGACCGCCCAGGTCGAGTCCCAGGCCAGGTGCCAGTCGGTCCCGCGCCCCTCGGGCAGGACGACGTCGACCTGATCCAGGGCGCCGTTGATGACCACGAGCATGTCGTCGTCGTTCCAGAGGCGGCCCGAGCGCAGCATCTGGACCACGCGAGTGTGCGGGTCGTGCCAGGAGTCCCCGTCCATCGGTGCGGCATCCGCCCGATACCAGGCCAGGTCCGCGATCGTGTCACCGTCCAGGACCTGTCCGGTGGCGAAGCGCGAGGGACGTGCCACCGGGTGGGTGTGGCGCAGGTGGATGAGGAAGCGCGTCGTGGCGACCAGATCTCGCTGCCAGACCTCCAGGTTCCAGTCCACCCAGGAGAGCACGGAGTCCTGGCAGTAGCAGTTGTTGTTGCCCTGCTGGGTGCGTCCCATCTCGTCGCCGGCCACCAGCATGGGGGTCCCGGCGCTCAACAGGACGGTGGCCAGCAGGTTGCGCATCGACCGGCGGCGCAGCACCTCGATCGGCCCGCCGTTGATGCCCTCGACGACGTCCCCCTCGAAACCGTGGTTCCAGGAGCGGTTGTTGGAGTTGCCGTCGCGGTTGTCCTCCTTGTTGGCCAGATTGTGCTTGTGGTCGTAGACCACCAGGTCGCGCAGGGTGAAGCCGTCGTGCGCTGCCACGAAGTTGACCGAGCCCAGCGGGCCGCGGCCGCCGGGGAACTCCCCGTGGCTGAACAGGTCCGCGCTGCCCGACAGGCGCGTGGCCAGGTCGCGCAGGTCCGAGCCCAGACGGCCCTTGGAGATCTCCGAGGCGTCATGTAGCCAGAAGGAGCGCGTGGTGTCGCGGAAGTGGTCGTTCCAGTCCTGGAAGGGCTCGGGGAACTGGCCGGTGCGCCAGCCGCCGGGTCCCACGTCCCAGGGCTCGCTGATGAGCTTGACGGTGCTGAGGACCGGATCCGTGGCGATGGCCGTGAGCAGCGGGTGACGCGGCGAGAACTCCGCGGCGTGGCGCCCCAGGGTGGTGGCCAGGTCGAAGCGGAAGCCGTCTACCCCGACCTCAGTGACCCAGTAGCGCAGCGAGTCCAGAACCAGGCGGATCGCACCCGTGGCCCGGAAGTCCACCGTGTTGCCGGTGCCGGTGACATCCATGTACTGCGCCGGCAGGTAGGGGGCGTGCAGGTAGTAGTCCAGGTTGTCCAGGCCGCGCAGGCTCAAGGAGGGGCCGTCGACACCGCCCTCACAGGTGTGGTTGTAGACGACGTCGAGCACGACCTCCAGGCCGGCCTCGTGGAGCATGGAGACCATGCCGCGCACCTCGTCCAGGACCGCCTGCGGGCCGGCCGCACGCGCCGCGGCTGTGGCGTAGGAGGGCTCGGGTGCGAAGTAGCTCAGGGTGGAGTAGCCCCAGTAGTTGGTCAGGCCCCGCTTGGTCAGGAAGGGCTCGCTCACTGAGGCGTGGATCGGCAGCAGCTCGATTGTGGTGATCCCCAGGCCCTTGAGATGCTCGACCGTCACCGAGTGGGCCAGCCCCGCGTAGGTGCCGCGCAGATCCTCGGGCACGCCCGGCAGCTGGTAGGTCAGACCCTTGACATGGGCCTCGTAGATGACGCTGCGCTCGCGGGGCACGCGCGGGCCCGGAACCACCGGGAAGGTGTCGCCGGTGACCACGCCGACGGCGGTGCTGCCGGCCGAGTCCAGGTGCGAGGGCAGCCACGGCTCGGCCGCAGGGACCAGGTCGTCGGTGACCTCGTGGGCGTAGACGGCCGGCCCCAGGTCCACGTGGCCGTCCAGGGCCCGGGCGTAGGGGTCCAGCAGCAGCTTGCGGGGGTTGTAGAGCAGGCCCTCGTGCGGCTTCCAGTGGCCGTGGGCGCGGTAGCCGTAGCGCTGACCGACGCCGACGCCGGGGACGTGCGCGCTCCACAGACCCCGCAAGGGCCCGTGCATCCCGATCCGGGTCTCCTCCACCACGGCGCCGTCGGCACCCAGGGTCAGCAGGCACAGGTCCACGGCAGTGGCATGCGGGGCGTGGACAGCGAAGTCCGCGCCGTCTCCGTTGAGAGCGACGCCCAGGCCGTGGTCGGGAGCTCCTGGCAGCTCGGCGCGCGGTGCTGGAGCGGGCTCTGGCATCGAAGACATGGGCCCATTGTCCTGGCGGCCGCTGGTTGCTACCACTTGAAGGGACGTGAGGTCTCCCTCGTAGGAGTGCGCCCCGTCGCGTTCAATCCACCCGCCGTGACTGCCTCGTCATCATCGCGTCATCCCGGTCCTCGTCCTGACGCCGTGTCAGGGTGACTGAGCGCTCAGTGGTGAGATGCCGCTGTTATGGCAACCTTAAGCCATGAGAATCGTGGTCTGCATCAAGCACGTTCCTGACGTTCAGTCCGAGCGTCGCATCGAGGACGGTCGCCTCGTGCGCGGCGAGGAGGACGTCCTCAACGAGCTCGACGAGAATGCCGTCGAGGCCGCCGTCGCCCTGGCTGAGGAGGCCGACGGCGAGGTCATCGCCCTGACCATGGGGCCGGAGGATGCTGAGGACGGGGTGCGTCGCGCCCTGCAGATGGGGGCCGACTCCGGGGTCGTCGTGGCCGATGACGACCTGGCCGGCGCCGACGTCGTCACCACCGCCCGGGTCCTGGCCGCCGCGATCGAGCGCATCGGCGAGGTCGACCTGGTCGTCACCGGGATGGCCTCCCTGGACTCCATGACCTCCATGCTGCCCGGCGCCCTGGCCGCAGCCCTGCACCGTCCGGCCGTCACGCTGGCCAACCACCTCGAGGTCGATGGCGGCGCCGTGACCGTCACCCGCACCGTGGGCACCGTCCGCGAGGTCCTCAGCGCGCCGCTGCCCGCGCTCGTCAGCGTCACCGACCAGGCCAACGAGCCCCGCTACCCCAACTTCGCCGCCATGCGCGCCGCGAAGAAGAAGCCCATCGACTTCTGGGACGCCTCCGAGCTCGGACTCCAGATCACCGAGCCGGCCGTCGCAGTCGTCGACGACGAGGCCCGACCCGCTCGTGAAGCCGGCATCATCCGCACCGACGCCGGAGAGGCGGGCCGTGAGCTCGCCGCCTGGCTCGTGGAGAACAAGCTCGTCTGACGGCCGGCCGCAGCGCCCGCCCACGTCCCGGCAGGGGCGCTGGACGCCGTCGCGCCGCCCGTCTGCCTCCTACCACTCGCGAAAGAAGCTGATTCCCATGCTCGATGCCCCCCTGCTCGTCCTCGTCGATCTTGAGACCACCGAGGCCACCCCCACCGGCCCCAGCCTGGAGCTGCTTACCGCTGCCCGGGAGCTGACCGGCGGCGACGTCGTCGCCCTGGCCCTCCAGCCCCTGGGCGAGTCCGCCTCAGCGGCCCTGGCCGGCGCCGGAGCCACCCGCCTGCTGTCCGCCGACCTGGGTGAGGCCGCCCACCTGCCCGCCACCGCGGCCGACGCCGTCGTGGCGGCCGTCGGCGCCGTCCAGCCCGCCGCGGTCCTGGTCGTCTCCGACTACCGCGGCAAGGAGCTGGCCGGACGGGCAGCCGTTGTGCTCGGCTCGGCCTGCGTCTCCGACGTCACCGCCCTGGAGGCCGCCGGCACCGAGCTGCGTGCCTCCAAGCTGGTCCTGTCCGGCTCCTGGTCCACCACCGCCGGCGTCGCCTCGGGCGGCTCCGCACCGATCATCGCCGTGCGCCCCGGGATCGCCGAGGTCGCTGCGGCCGAGGGCGCCCCCCTGACGGCCGAGCCCCTCGAGGTTCCCGTGAGCGCTGAGGCCGCCGCCGTGCGCCTCGTCTCGCGCGAGGCCACCTCCGTGGCCTCCGGTCCGGTCCTGAGCGAGGCGCGCACCGTCGTCGTGGGTGGCCGCGGCGTGGACGGCGACTTCGACCTGGTCCGCTCCCTGGCCCAGCCGCTCGACGCTGCCGTCGGGGCCACCCGCGTGGCCTGCGACGAGGGCTGGATCGAGCGCAGCGCCCAGATCGGTCAGACCGGGGAGACCATCTCCCCGCGCCTGTACATCGGCCTGGGCGTCTCCGGCGCTGTCCACCACACCAGCGGCATTCAGGGGGCCGGCACCGTCGTCGCCATCTGCGACGACTCCGAGGCTCCGATCTTCGAGATGGCCGACTTCGGCGTCGTCGGCGACGTCACCGAGGTCGTGCCCCAGCTCGTCGAGGAGCTCGCCAAGCTGCGCGGCTGAGTCTCGCTTCATCGCCCCGGACTCGCTCGCGGCCGGACGGGACGTCAGGCGACGGCGTGGCTGGAGGCCTGCGCGGGGGCAACAGTTGCCTGGGCCAGGACCTGGTCGCCGTCGGCCCCGCCGTAGATGACCAGGCTCTGACCGGCGGCCACGCCACGCAGGGGCATGGCCAGCTCGGCGTGTAGGAGGCCGCGCGCCGCATCGACGCGGACCCTCGCCGGGACCGGGCGGCCGTGGGCGCGCACCTGGACGCTGGCCTCCTGCCAGCCGACGGCGGGGGAGTCGTCAGAATCAGTGCTGCCGGTGGCGAGAGGTTCGGGGTCGGCGAGAAGAACGAGCCCGTCGCCGTCGACCGCGGTGCGGCTGAGCAGTTCCTCGGGGCCGACGACGACTTCGTTGGTGGCCGGGCGCGTCTCGATGACGTAGCGGGGGCGGCCGTCCTCGGCCGGGCGGGACAGGCCCAGGCCCTTGCGTTGGCCGACGGTGAAGCCGAAGTAGCCCTGGTGGGTGCCCAGGACCTCGCCGTCGGGGGAGACCATGGCGCCCTCGTGGGCGCCGAGCGAGCGGGTCAGGAAACCGCGGGTGTCTCCGTCGGCCACGAAGCAGATGTCGTAGGAGTCCGGCTTGGAGGCCACCGGTAGGCCCCGGGACTCGGCCTCGGCGCGCACCTGTGCCTTGGAGGGGGCATCCCCCAGGGGGAAGAGGGCCCGGGCCAGGCCCTCGCGGCCGGAGACGGCCAGAACATAGGACTGGTCCTTGGCGGCATCGACAGCGCGGCGCAGCGTGAGCCCCTCAGTGTCACCGGGGCGGCCGGAGGAGGCGCCGCCGCTCAGTCGCGCGTAGTGGCCGGTGGCGACGGCGTCGAAGCCCAGGGCCAGGGCCCGCTCGAGGAGGGCGTCGAACTTGACGCGCTCGTTGCAGCGCACACAGGGGTTGGGGGTGCGCCCGGCGCGGTACTCGTCGAGGAAGTCGGACACGACGCGCTCCTCGAATTCCTCGGACAGGTCCCACACGTAGAAGGGGATGCCCAGGATCTGGGCGGCCCAGCGGGCGTCGGCGGAGTCCTCGATGGAGCAGCAGCCGCGTGAGCCCGAACGGGTCTGGGCCCGGTTGCGGGTCAGGGCCATGTGGACGCCCACGACCTCATGGCCGGCGTCGACGGCGCGCGCCGCGGCCACGGCGGAGTCGACTCCGCCGGACAGGGCGGCCAGGACGCGCACGGGGGTCTCCTTCAGGCAGGCGGGTAGATGTTGCAACGGCCGTGGCAGGCTACCGCAGGTCGGTGGCCGCCAGGCAACTGGGAGAGCCCAGGGGGACCTCGTGGCGCCCGGCATGGACGGCGTTGAGGGAGGAGATGTCATACCTGACGAGTGCGTCCCTGGCATCGGCAGCTTCACCCGGCCCCTTCGCGCTCAGTGTTGATGCTTGGGGTTCTTCGTTTTCCGTCGGGGGAGTGCAAGCGCATTCTCAGCGTGGTGGGTGAGCATGTGACGGTAGTGCCCAGGCACGTTCCAACAGCGTCCGACCAGCGGCATCATGCTGTCCGTCGGGCTCGACTCGACAAAGGCGTGGCAGTGCGTGTCAGTGTGCTCATGGTGCTCATGCCTCATCGTTCACGAAAGGAGCCGCGATGTCCGATGCGTGGTTGGCCTTCTTGGTTGTTTTCGCCATGCTGTTGGCGATCTGGCGGATAGCAGATGGTCGAGAGCATCCGATGTCGAAGAGCGAGCAGGAACGCATGTTCTTCCGGCAGACCTACAGTCTGTCGATCGATCGCATGCTCTCGGAGAGTCCGCTGGATCGAGACGAGGTACGGCGCCTGCGTGACTCCGGGAGAAGCGACGGGAGTGCGCGAGCCATTAGGTACGTCCAAGAATGGGACCCCGTTCCTCGGGATATTGCCGCCCAGTTCGTCGACCGCGTGTGAGAGGGGCTGCGCGCTGGATCGGGAACTGCGTTCTTTGCCCAGGACGTACTTTTCCCCCACACGACTGCTGACGGACTCCAGTCGTTTGGGGGACATCGCAGTCCTCGGCCACCAAGTACGTCCCCGATGACCAAGAACTCGGGCTCCAGAGCGGATGGCCGGCCGCATGGTGCCTTTGCGCTGCTGTTGAGGGGTGCTCACCGGGCGGCGAACTCGTAACCGGCGCGAATGAGGTCCCTGAGCCAGTCGCTCTGCGCGGCCTCCATCGTCTTGACGACGACGTGGTGGTTCCACCTGTTCGCACTGACCTGGTCGACGCGGTGGACGTGCGGATCCTCCACGGGACGATCGAGCCTCACGTTGAGGAACAGGGTGCCGTCGCCCGTCCTCTCATAGGCCCAGACCCACAGGAACTTCCGGTTGATGGAGAAGCTCACCTGGGCCGTCAGGTGCTTGGTGACGGAGCCGAGCGAGAGTGCGTATGACTCGATCGCCGTGTACATGGCGGCCGACGCATGCTTGCCGCTGAAGTCGCCGATCATCTTGTTCGAGGTGGTGGGCATGCGGTGCTCCTCGTGAGTCGTCGGACTGGATGCTGCTACAGGCGCGTCCCGGCCGTCTTGTGCGTCACTCTCCAGGCGCGCCTGGCCCCCTCCAGGGCGGCGGGCAGGGCGGCGAGTAGGCGCTCGACGTCGTCGGGGCTCGTCTCCTGGCCCAAGGAGCAGCGCAGCGTGGAGCGGGCCGGCCCCTCCTCAAAGCCCATCGCCAGGAGCACATGACTGGGCTGGGTAACCCCGGCGTGGCAGGCCGACCCCGCCGACGCATCAATCCCCGCCAGGTCCAGGGCCATGAGCAGCGCCTCGACGTCGGCCTCCTCGAACCACAGGTGCGCCGTCGAGGCCACATGATCGGCACCTTCCGGCAACGTGGCGTGAACGCCCGCAAGCGCCCCGGCCCCCTCCAGGATCCGACGTCGCAGCGCCGCCAGCCGGGCCTCCTGCTCCTCCCGCTCGGCGACCGCCAGCTCCACCGCCAGGGCCAGCGCCCGGGCCGCCACCACGTCCTGAGTGCCTGAGCGGAGTCCCCGCTCCTGACGGCCCCCGCCCGTGGCCGGCGTCAACGCCAGGTCGCGGCGAACCACCAGGGCCCCCACGCCCACCGGCGCCCCCAGCTTGTGCCCCGTCAGGCTCATCGCATCCAGGCCCCAGCCATGGAAGTCCACCGGAACCTTCCCCAGTGCCGCCACCACGTCGGAGTGGATGGGCACGTACCCGCTCTCGCCGGGACGCCTGCCGCCACTGGCCTCCCGCACGCGCTCCACCAGCGCCGCCATGTCCTGCACCACGCCGGTCTCATTGTTCGCCGTCATCACCGACACCAAGGATGCGGGGGAATGGTCGGTACTGCCCGCCGGCACCAGCGCCCGATCCACCGAGTCGAGCTCGACCCGCCCCGCGCCGTCAACCTCCAGCAGGCTCAGCCCCGCCCCCAGCTGTTCCACGGCGGTGCGCGCCGAGTCCAGAACCGCCGGGTGCTCAATCGGAGAGACCACCAGCCGCCCGCCCGGCACCGCGCGCGCCCGCCCCGAGACCACCAGGGCATCGGCCTCCGTCCCACCGGAGGTCAGCAGCACCTCATGCGCATCCACCCCCAGGGCACTGGCCAGGCGGGCACGCGCTTGCGCCAGCAGGGCCCCCACCCGCCGGCCCGCAGTGTGCTGCGCACTCGGATTCGCCCAGCCACCCAGCCCACTGGCCAGGTCCTCGGCAACCTGCTGGGCGACCTCGGGACGGACCGGGGCCGAGGCGGCATGATCGAGATAGGTGCGCACGCCCCCAGCCTAGACGGCGGCACCGGCGGCCAGCATGGTCCGCCCGCGGCCTCCGCGCCGCCCGCACACCGCCCGCCTTCTCGCAGAACGCCTCGCCCCTCGCCCCGGCAGCCGCCCAGTCCCATATTCATCTCCTATTGGTATGGGCGCGCCCATGTGCGCCTCGAAGCAGGGGGTGGGAGAGTGACCCCATGCGCACCGACCAGCTCGCCCTGTCCCGCTCCGCCACCGACCGCGACGCCGAGCGACGCAGCGAGCCCGGGCTGCTGGAGCGCCTCGCCGCCGACCCCGACACCCGCCTGCTGCTGGTCGACGCCCGTGGCCGCGTGGCCCTGACCGGCCCGGCCATCCACCCCGACCTGCCCGACGACGGCCTCACCCCACCCAGCCTCATCGGCAGCCCCGGCGCCACCGCCTGGGAGGGCCCCGGCACCCGCAGCGGCTGGGGCCTGCCCGACCTGCGCGTCGGCTACCTCGGAGCCTCCACCCCCACTCGCTGTCCCGACCTGACCGTCCTCTACATGGGCCGCGAGCTCGCCGACGACGCAGCCTCCACCGGCCCCGCCTGGATCGCCGTCGTCGTGCCCCAGGCCCTCGAGGTCCCCGACGCCCCCGAGCCGCCCGCCACCGGCTCCGACGCCGAGGGCACCGCCGTCGATCACCCCGACCTGCGCCGCCTGCTGGAGCGCTACCCGCTCTCCGCCCTGCGAGCCATGGGCGCCCAGATGACGGCCCGCGACGCCGGCCTGGCCACCACGGCCACCGCTCTGGCCGCCTGGCACGCCCGCTCCGCCTACTGCCCGGGCTGCGGCGGACGCACCGAGATCATTGAGGCCGGCTGGGCCCGGCGCTGCTCCGACTGCGCCACCGTCCACTTCCCGCGCACCGACCCGGCCGTCATCATGGCGGTCACCGATACCTCCGACCGCCTCCTCCTCGTGCGCGGCGCCGCCTGGGCTCCCCGGCGCTACTCGGTCGTGGCCGGCTTCGTCGAGGCCGGCGAGTCCGTGGAGGCGGCCGTGGCCCGGGAGGTATGGGAAGAGGCCGGGCTGCGCGTGGCCGACGTCGAGTACCTCGCCTCCCAGCCCTGGCCCTTCCCACGCTCCCTCATGCTCGGCTGCCGCGCCCGCCTGGCCCCCGGCGAGGACCGGCCCCGACCCGACGGCCAGGAGGTCGTCGAGGCCCGCCTCGTCTCCCGTGACGAGCTCACCGCGGCTGCCGACGACGGCAGCATCCTCCTGCCCGGCCCCACCTCCATCGCCAGACTCCTCGTCGAGGACTGGTACGGCGGCCCCATCGTCAGCTGACGCACCCCGCCCGGGCAAAGGACCGTCGATTCCTGTCGCCTCCCCGTGGCAGGCTGGTACCGATGAGCCCGACCACCCCCCACCCCGCCCCTCTCGAGGTATCCAGGCTCCTGGAGGCCCTCGACCCCGACCAGCGCGAGGTCGCCGAGCACCTCGAAGGCCCCCTGTGTGTCCTGGCGGGCGCAGGCACCGGCAAGACCCGGGCCATCACCTATCGCATCGCCCACGGCGTGGCCACCGGCGCCTATCAGGCCACCCAGGTCCTGGCCGTCACCTTCACCGCCCGCGCCGCCGGCGAGATGCGCTCGCGCCTGGCCGACCTCGGCGTCCCCGGCGTCCAGGCCCGTACCTTCCACGCCGCCGCCCTGCGTCAGCTCACCTACTTCTGGCCCACCGCCATCGGCGGGCGCCGCCCCGACATCCAGGCCCATAAGGCGCCCCTGGTCGGCGCCGCCGCCCGTCGCCTGGGCCTGCCCACCGACCGGGCCACCGTGCGGGACCTGGCCGCCGAGGTCGAGTGGGCCAAGGTCACCATGACCCTGCCCGAGGACTACGCCCAGGCCGCCGTCGTCGCCGGTCGCACCGGCGTGGCCGGGCAGGAGGCGGCCACCGTCGCCCAGGTCCTGTCCCTCTACGAGGAGGCCAAGAGCGAGCGCGGCGTCATCGACTTCGAGGACGTGCTCCTGCTGACCATCGGGATCCTCCTGGACCGCGAGGACGTCGCCGCCCAGGTGCGCGGCCAGTACAAGCACTTCGTCGTCGATGAGTACCAGGACGTCTCCCCGCTCCAGCAGCGCCTGTTGGACCTGTGGCTGGGACGGCGCCGCCAGCTCTGCGTCGTGGGGGACGTCTCTCAGACCATCTACTCCTTCACCGGCGCCACGCCCGCCTTCCTCACCGGTTTCGCCACCCGCTACGAGGGGGCGCGCACCGTGCGCCTGAGCCGCGACTACCGCTCCACCCCGCAGGTCGTCTCCCTGGCCAACCGGGTCCTGTCCCGCTCGCGGCGTGGGGGCGGCGGTCCGCATCTGCCCGCCGGCGCCGTTGAGCTGGTCGCCCAGCGGCCCAGCGGCCCCGCCGTGCGCTTCGAGACCTACGACGACGACATCGCCGAGGCCGAGGGCGCCGTCGCTCAGGTGCGCCGGCTGCAGGCCGCCGGGGTCCCCCTGAGCGAGATCGCGATCCTGTACCGCACCAACTCCCAGTCCGAGGTCTTCGAACAGGCCCTGGCCGGAGCCCAGATCGGCTACCTCGTGCGCGGCGGCGAGCGCTTCTTCGAGCGTGAGGAGGTCAAACGCGCCATGGCCGTCGTCCTCGGGGCCGCCCGCACCGAGAAGGCCACCCTGACCGGAGACCTCGGCCAGGACGCGCGCACCGTCCTGGCCCGTGAGGGCTGGAGCGAGGAGCCGCCCGCACCGCGTGGAGCTGTGCGCGAGCGGTGGGACGCTCTCAACGCCCTGGTGGCCCTGGCCGATGAGATGGCCCAAACCCGCGGCGCCGACCTCGACGCCTTCCACACCGAGCTGCGTGAGCGCGCCGACGCCCAGAACGCCCCCACCGTCGAGGGCGTCACCCTGTCCTCCCTGCACGCCGCCAAGGGCCTGGAGTGGGACGCCGTCATCCTCGCAGGCGTCTGCGAGGGGCTGCTGCCGATCTCCTTGGCCGAGGGGCAGGCGGCCATCGAGGAGGAGCGGCGCCTGCTCTATGTGGGCGTCACCCGCGCGCGAGAGCACCTCGTCATCTCCTACGCCCGCGCCCGCAACGCCGGCGGACGGGCCGCGCGCAAGCCCTCCCGCTTCCTGGACGGCCTGTGGCCCACCGGCGACGGTCCCAAGGACGCCTCCCGGCGCCAGGGCCGCCAAAGCGCCAAGGAACGCTCCCGGCAGTCCGCCGCCGACTTCGAGGCCAACAACGACCCCCGCACCATCGCCCTGTTCGAGGAGCTGCGGGCCTGGCGCTCCCAGGTCGCCAAGGAGAGGGGCAAGCCCGCCTTCACGGTCTTCGCCGACGCCACCCTGCGGGACATCGCCGTCGTCAAACCCACCAGCCTGCCCCAGCTCTCCCTCATCCGCGGCGTGGGCGCCACCAAGCTCCAGGACTATGGCGGGCCGGTCCTGGCCCTCCTGCGCGACTTCGAGGCGGAGAACTGAGCGGCCACCAGGGGCGTTGCTGCCCGACGGCGCTCACAGCTGCGAGCACAGGCACTCGGGGTGACGATCCCAGGCCCTGTGCCGCCCCCGGGGCTCCCGGCCGGTGACCTCCACCGAGTGCGTGGACCACCACGCGGCCGAGTCCTCGCTCGCCTCCCCGCCCGGTTCGGTCTCGTCCCCGGCGCCGTCGGCCCCGGATGCCCGGCCCACCAGCGTGTCGATGACGGCCCGTGCCGTTGACGCCGCGGCCTCGTGCAGGACCAGGTGCTCGACCTCGGGCATCGGCAGGGTGCGCATCTGCGTGGCCAGCGCCGGCCAGCACGGGTCGGCGTCCCTCTCCCACAGGGCCAGGCAGGTCGAGCACGGGCCCTGAGCGTTGAGTACCGGGCCGATGCGCACGCCCGCCTCGCCGACGACGACAGGCAGGTGCACCACGTCCTCCTGAACGAGTCGGCGCGCGAGCAGCGGCTCGACCACGTGCGCGTCCACCGTCACCATGACATCAGGACGGGTGCGCAACGGCGCCCGCGTCCTCAGGGCCGGGAAGCGCGCGGACAGGAGTGGGGCCAGGCCCCCGTCCTGTGGAGACCGGGTGGACAGGATCGTGCCCACCCCCGCCTCCGCCAGCCACAGAGCAGCCTCCTGAGCCAAGGCGCTCACGCCGTGAACAGCCAGGACGGCCTGGGACAGGACCGCGCCACGGCCTTTGGCGTCAGCTCCCAGCCGGTCCCAGTAGACGCCGTCGGCCCCACCGAGCTCGCTGGTCGCCGAGGCCACCAGCACCCCCTGACGCTCCAGGTCCGCGACAATCTGCCGCGCCCGCGTCACCGGTACCCGACTGCGACGGGCGGCCCGGTAGACCCCTGCGCTCTCCAGGTTGCGCGCGAACTCATCGAGCAGGCGCTGCTCGGCCAGGCTCAGGTCACTGACAATGGTGCGGCGCTCGGGACTTGTCCCGATCTGGCTGACGCCCTGCTGGCGCCACAGGATGGCGCACCCGCCTCGTACACGCATCGTGCCTCCTCTCAGGTCTCCTGGAACCCGAAGGGGCGCCGGGAGCTCGAGGTCCTGACGAACGCGTCAGGACATGGAGCGACAGTGGCACGGGTTGGAGCCGATCCACCAGAGGTAGTTGCTGGCCTGTGGATAACTGTCCCCGGCGGGGCGCTGGGTCAGCGGGAGTCACTTGGCCGAGCACGTGGCCAGGCCGGAGGTGTCACCCGACGCGATCGCCTGAGTGGCGGTGACGGCCTCGTGCAGGGTGCTCACGGAGAAGACCTGCATGCCCTTGGGCTCATGACCCTTGACCTCCTCGCAGTTGCTCGTCGGGGCGAGGAAGAACGTGGAGCCCGCCTCTTTGGCACCCGCCATCTTCTGCTGGATCCCGCCGATGGGGCCGACCTGCCCGGTCATGTCGATCGTCCCGGTCCCGGAGATGTCCTTGCCTCCGGTCAGGGCCCCCGGGGTGATCTCGTCAACGACCCCCAGCGCGAACATCATGCCGGCACTGGGACCGCCGACGTCGGACAGGCTGAAGGTGGCCTCCACCTGACTGTCCACCGAGATCCTCAGGCTCAGCCCCAGCAGGGAACCGGTCGTCCCCTCCTGCGGGGCGATCGTGGTGAGCGCGGCGCTCGCCTGCTGCTCGCCGCGGCGCACCCCGAGTGTCACCCGAGTGCCTTCGGCAATGGTGGTCATGAGCTCTCGCAGCTGGGAGAAGGAGGTGATGGTCGTCGTCTGGCCGCCCTCAGGAGTGATGGTCTCCAGGACGTCCCCGGCCTGGATCTCCGTCGAGGTCTGCTGCTCGGTCACCTCAGTGACGGTCAGGTGCATGGCGCCGGCCTTACCGGTCTCCACGAGTGCGGCGATGACGGCGGAGTCCTGCGAGGCCGTCATCTGGGCCTTACCGGTCTCCTCGACCTGCTCGGCGCTCTGATCCTGCGGGCACACCTGGTTGCGGTCCACGATCCGCTTGTCCGCCGAGAACCAGGCGGTGACGAGGTCGGCAGTGGTCACCGGGTAGCCGGGGCAGCCCGATACGGAGACTGTCGTCATGCGCAGGGCGCCCTCGGTCGGGTAGGTCTCAGTTCCCGAGACCTTCAGGACGTCCTGGCTCGACGACGAACCGTTGTCCAGCACGTTCCAGGTCGGGCCGGGGGCCTCGATGACCACGTTGATTGGCACCGTGAAGACGGCGACGATGAGGGCCACCACCACCAGGACCGCCCCGACCGTCACGGAGCGTCGCAGCCTGCGTCGACGCCGGTCCTGCGCGGAGGGCTGCGGAGCCGGGGCTTCGGCGTGCCCGGCCTGGTCGAGCGGATTGCCCTCATGCTCCCGCATCGGCTGGGTGGTGCCTGGGGAGGTCGAGTCCGCAGTGTCGGCGGCGTCGTGCTGGTCTGGGTGCGTCACGCGCTCATCATGCGACATCATCCTGGGGAAGACGGACACATACCGACACGAACCCAGCACGAACCTGCTACGAACCCGGCCCAGGGCCGCTACGGAGAAGCCCTGAGCCTCTCCGGGGCGGTGCGGGCACGCCGTCGGCGAACGGAACATAGCCCCGGCACAGGAATGGGTGCGACCATAAGGCCGTTAGTGACAGTGTCCAGGCGCCCCAGACGGCCCGGACCATGCCCAAGGACGACCCGGCGAGAGGAAACCCCGTGAGCGAGGACGCCTTCGACGAGCTCGAGAAGATGCTCGCATCTCTGTTCGGCGAGCAGATGGCCTCCGACGCCGTCGGCGCCCTGCGCTCATCCGGGGTGGATCCCAGTTCCATCGCCCAGATGCCGGGGGTGGGGGACATCTCTCAGCTCAGTCCCGCCCAGCTGCTGGCGATGCGCGCCCAGTTCCAGCAGATGTTCTCCGCCTCCACCACCGAGCCGGTCAACTGGCAGATGGGGCAGGAGCTGGCCCTTCAGCAGGCGCGCGGCGACGGCGACCCCACGGTGACCGCCGCGGTCGCCGAGTCCACGCGCCAGGCCCTTCAGGTGGCCGACCTGTGGCTCGACACCGCCACTGAATTCATGCCCGCCCCCGGGCAGCGGGAGGCCTGGAGCCGTGGCACCTGGGTCGAGCGCACGCTGCCGGTGTGGAAGGACGTGTGCGCCCCGGTGGCCGAGGCCGTCACCGCAGCCCTGGCTCGCACCCTGGAGAAGCAGATTCAGGACATGCCGGCTGAGATGGGGCAGGCCGCCCAGCAGATGGGGGCACTCGGGTCCATCATGCGCACCATGGCCGGCACGGCCTTCGGCCTCCAGATCGGCCAGGCCATCGGTGAGCTCGCCAAAGAGGCGCTGGGGGCCACCGACACCGGCCTGCCCCTGACCCGCGAGCCCGGCACGGCACTGGTTCCCGCCAACGTGGCCGCCTTCGCCGAGGGGCTGGAGGTCGATGAGGACGAGGCCCGCATGTTCCTGGCCGTGCGGGAGGCCGCCACCGCCCGCCTCTACGCCCACGTGCCGTGGCTGCGCGGGCAGGTGCTTCAGGCAGTGCTCGCCTACGCCCGCGAGATCCGCATCGACACCGAGACCCTGGAGTCCGCTGTGGCCCAGGTGGATCCCAACGACCCCGACGCCCTGCGCGAGGCCCTTGAGAGTGGGCTGTTCGCACCCCAGGAGACGGCGGCCCAGCGTGAGGCCCTGGAGGACCTGGAGACGCTCCTGGCACTCGTTGAGGGCTGGGTCGAGGTGGTCACCGCCCGCGCCGCCGCACCGCACCTGCCCCACCTCATGGCACTGGCCGAGATGATGCGCCGGCGCCGCGCCCAGGGCGGCGCCGCCGAGCAGGTCTTCGCCCGCCTCATCGGGCTGACCTTCCGGCCCCGCCGGGCTCGGGAGGCCGCCGAGCTGTGGGCCCACCTGGGCGCTCAGGCCGGTGACGCCGAGCGCGACGCCTTCTGGAACCACCCCGACGTCATGCCCACGGCCTCCGAGCTCGCCAACCCCAAGGACTTCCTCACCATGCGGCGCATGGCCCAGGACATCGACGCCGAGATCGACGCCGACCTGGCCTCCCTGCTGGACGGGACCCTCGGGTACGCCGAGGGCGCCAAGGAGGCCGATGAGAACAGCCCCGAGGGGCTCGGGGACCGGAACCCCGCCTCCGCCGACGACGCCGCCTCCCAGGAGCCCAGCCAGTCCCAGTCAACGGGCCCCGTCTCGGCCGGCCCCGGGGACGAGGACTCGCCCGGAGAGCCCGACGAGCAGGACCCGACCGGCACGGACAAGGCCTGAGCCACACGGGGCCACGCGGCGCCGGCGACCGGCTACAGGAAGGTCGCCGCCAGGGCCTCGACCAGCCCGGGGACCAGGTGCTCGCCCTGGTAGAGCGAGGCGTCGTCGTCGTGACTGCGTGAGCGCAGTACGCACCAGGACTGCCCGCCGCGCAGGACCCCCACCACCATGCGGATGTCCTCGCGGTCCGGGCGCTCCTGGAGGAAGGCCAGACGCTTAGCGGCATCGGTGATGGCCTCGGCCTCCTCCTGGGCCGCGGGCGGAAGGACCAGCCGCTCGACGCTGATGGCGGCGCCGTGGACGGAGTCGGGCCAGGCGAGCTGCACCAGCAGGTGCTCCAGGTCCGCGGCGGGCGGCAGCCCCTCCTGCTCCACCACCATGAGCAGCTCGGGGTTCGTGCGGGCCTCCTCCACGGTGGCGGTGTCCAGGAGGCCGGCCACGTCTGGGTCGGCCTCAAGAGCCTCGGCGGTGCGCACCAGTGCGAAGACGCGCACCGGCTGGTCCCAGCCGTGGGCCGCCACGTGAGTTTCGGTCTCCGTCACCGCGCGGGCCAGCGCCTGTGCTGCGGAGGCCTCGGCTCGACCCGCCCCCGCGGTGTTCGCCTCATCATGCATTGTGTCAGTCACGCCGCCATCGTCTCACTGGTGGCGCCGCCTCCTCCAGTGACGAGGCATCATCAGTCAGGGGGCGCTCCTTGGCCGCCCGAGGCGTCTTCTCATCCTGGAGAAGGTTATGGGCGTCTCAGAGGTCTGTGGGACGATGGCCCGAGCGGCCCCTCCGGCCGATGACGCCATGTTTCACCGTGTGCGAGTTTCACCGTGTGCGAGGCGGCGTCACCACGAACGTCAGACAGGGAGCAGGATCGTGAGCACCAGGCCCGATGACGAGTCCCCGGACTCACCCCCCGAGGAGTCCTCGAGCAAGTCCACTGGCTCGTCCCGGCAGGGGAAGCCTGACAACTTAGCCGGACTGTTCGGCCTTGGACGCATGGGCGGGGGAGGGCCCCGTCCTCCCCACGCGCCGCGCAGCAGGACGGGTGGTGGCCGTCCCGGTCCGCTGGCCATGACGATCTCGATCATCGTGGCCATCGCCGTGGCCATCGGCATCCTGTCGCAGGTGTGGACCGAGGTCCTCTGGTTCAGTCAGATCGGGTACGCCCGTGTGCTGTGGACGCAGTGGATCGCCCTCATCGTCCTCTTCCTGGCGGGATTTGCCATCATGTTCGGGGCCGTCTTCGTCTCGATGACCAGGGCCTACCGTGCCCGGGAGATTGGGATGCCCGACGACGAGGCCTCGCGTAACCTCGAGGCCTACCGCTCCGTCATCGAACCCATGCGACGTCGGCTGACCTGGGCGGTTCCGGCAGTGCTGGCACTGTTCGGCTCGGCCTGGGAGCTGGCCCCCAGCTGGCGGGAGATTCTGCTGGCCTTGAACTCCCAGTCCTTCGGGGTCAAGGACCCCCAGTTCGGGATCGACATCTCCTTCTACGTCTTCATCCTGCCGGCGGTGCTGACGCTCGTGTCCTTCCTGGCCGGCGTCGTCCTGTTCTCCGGGGTGACGTCCATCGTCGTCCACTACCTGTACGGCGGTATCTCCGTGGTGCGCAAGCCCCACTTCACCAAGGCCGCCCGCATGCACCTGGCAGTCTTCCTGGCGCTGTACGCCGTCATCCGGGCCGTGGGCTACTGGCTGGGGCGTTACAGCGCCCTGTACGCCTCCAACTCCAAGTTCGACGGCGCCAACTACACCGACGTCAACGCGGTCATCCCCGCCAATGCGATCCTCGCGGCCATCGGACTGGCCGTGGCGATCCTCTTCATCGCCTCGGTGCGCTCCAGCTCCTGGCGCCTGCCGATCATCGGTGTGGCCGTCATGATCGTCTCCTCCCTGGTGGTGGGGACCGCCTACCCGCTGGTCATCCAGAAGTTCATCGTCGACCCCAACGCCCAGCGCCAGGAGGCCGAGTACATCCAGCGCAATATCAACGCCACCAAGGCCGCCTATGGCCTGGAGAACGTGGAGACCACCAACTACGACGCCACGACGAAGGCGGCGGCCGGCCAGCTGGAGAAGGACGCGGAGTCCACCACCTCGATCCGGCTCCTGGACCCCGGGCTCATCTCCCCGACCTTCCAGCAGGTCCAGCAGAACAAGCAGTACTACTCCTTCGCGAACCGGCTCAACGTGGACCGCTACAAGGTGGGCTCCTCCAGCCGGGACACGGTCATCGCGGTGCGTGAGCTCAACCTGTCCGGCCTGGGCGAGCAGCAGCAGACCTGGGTCAACGAGCACACCGTCTACACCCACGGATACGGCGTCGTGAACGCCTACGGCAACACGGTGGCCACCCGCGGCTACCCCTCCTTCTGGGAGGGAGGCATCCCCTCCAAGGGGGACCTGGGCGAGTACGAGCCCCGGATCTACTTCGGTCAGTCCTCGCCGTCCTACTCCATTGTGGGCGGCAAGGACAACGGCTCGCCGCGCGAGCTGGACTACCCCGATGACGAGTCCAAAACCGGTCAGGTCAACACCACCTTCGCCGGAAACGGCGGGCCGAGCGTGTCCAACCCGTTCAACCGCCTGCTCTACGCCACCAAGTTCCGGGAGGCCAACATCCTCTTCTCCCAGGAGGTGCGCGAGGGCTCCCAGATCCTCTACGACCGGGACCCGGCCAAGCGAGTCGCCAAGGTGGCCCCCTGGCTGACCCTGGACAACAGTCCCTACCCGGCCGTTGTCGATCACGATGACAACCCGGCCACTCCCAAGCGGGTCGTGTGGATCGTCGACGGCTACACCACGACGAACAACTACCCCTACGCCCAGCACGAGTCCCTGGCCAAAGCGACGGCGACCGCCGACAACAAGGGCGGACTTCTGCGGGCGCCGGAGGAGTCCAACTACGTGCGCAACTCCGTCAAGGCCGTCGTGGACGCCTATGACGGGTCGGTCAAGCTCTACCAGTGGGATGACAAGGACCCGATCCTCAAGGCCTGGCAGAAGGTCTTCCCCGGGACAGTCACGCCCATGAGCCAGATGAGCGCCGACCTCATCGCCCACATGCGCTACCCCGAGGACCTGTTCAATGTCCAGCGCACCATGATGGCGACCTATCACGTCAACGACGCCGCGGAGTTCTACTCCGGTGGAGACTTCTGGAAGATCCCGGATGACCCGACCACGCCCGGTCAGGACCAGCAGGCCCCCTACTACCTGACCCTCAAGATGCCCGGGCAGGACCAGGCGAGCTTCTCCCTGTCCAGCGCCTACATCATCGGCGGAAACACCAACCGCAACGTGCTCACCGGCTTCCTCGCCGTGGACTCCGAGACCTCTCCCGGCACCGGGAAGAAGGGGGAACGCAGTCCGAGCTACGGCAAGCTGAGACTCCTGGAGCTGCCGCGTTCCTCGAACGTGGCCGGGCCGGGGCAGGTGCAGAACATCTTCGACTCCAACCCGGAGATCTCCAAGGAGCTCAACCTCCTGTCCCAGGAGGGATCCCAGGTCATCAAGGGCAACCTGCTGACGCTGCCCGTGGGAGGCGGACTGCTCTACGTCCAGCCCGTCTACGTGCAGTCGTCGTCGGGAACTCAGTACCCGCTGCTGCGCAAGGTGCTGGTCTCCTTCGGGGACAACGTCGGATTCGCCGACACCCTCTCGGGGGCGCTCGACCAGGTCTTCGGCGGTAACTCCGGGGCGACCACGGGTCAGGAGGCCATCGACGGCGATGCCGCCGCGGCCAATGACACCAATGAGACGACCGACGGTAAGGACCCGACGGCGGATGGCGGAGCCAAGGCGTCGGCGAGCCCGAGCGCCACGCCCACGGCTTCAGCCAGCGCGTCCCCCTCGGCCTCGGCCAGCGCGTCCTCCAGTTCCTCCGCCACCCCGTCGGCCTCGGGAACCTCGGATCCGAAGGCGGAGCTCAATCAGGCGCTCTCCGATGCTCAGACCGCGATGACTGACGCGGACAACGCCAGGAGCAAGGGCGACTGGTCGGCATACGGTGATGCGCAGAGGCGCCTCAACGAAGCCGTCAACCGGGCCGTTGAGGCCCAGAAGAAGGTGGGCTGAGCCCACTCTCGGCCGCTCCTGAGGGCGTGCCCTGCGACCCGCCTCACCGGGCGGTGAGCAAGGGCACGCCCTCGTCATTTGCCTCAAGGGTGGGACGCCCCCTAGGGTTGGTTTCACCGACGCGGGGTGGAGCAGTTCGGTAGCTCGCCGGGCTCATAACCCGGAGGTCGCAGGTTCGAATCCTGTCCCCGCTACCACTCCAGAGGAGCCCGGTCCTTCCCAGGACCGGGCTCCTCTGCTCTTGTCTGTCCGGCCGTCCGACCGAAGAGAGGCAGCAGCCTTGAGGGGGCGTACGTTATAACGTACGCTTGCTGTGTGTCTACGATTCCAGTGACGACCGCTCGTTCTCAGTTGTATCGGCTCATCGATCAGGTCAACGAAGACTCCGAGCCGCTGGTCATCACCGGCCAACGCGGCAATGCCGTCTTGGTGGGGGAGGAGGACTGGAGGGCGATCCAGGAGACGCTCTACCTGGAGTCCGTCCCGGGCATGATGGACTCGATCCGGAACGCCCGACGTGAAGGCATCGAGGCGGGCTCGGAAGAACTCGACTGGTGAGCTCGTGGCGAATCGTGTTCTCACGTCAGGCACAGAAGGACGCGAAGAAACTCGCCGCGGCGGGACTCAAGCCTAAAACCGAGAAGCTCCTCAACCTCATGCGGGAGAATCCCTTCGTCAAACCGCCTCGTTACGAAAAGCTGGTCGGGGATCTATCGGGCTGCTACTCGCGGCGTATCACTATCCAGCATCGACTCGTCTACGAGGTGCACACCGACGAGAGGACCATCCATGTCCTGAGAATGTGGACCCACTACGAGTGACGGTAGCTCCCAGCAGGCTCGGCGTGATGCGACTCCCCGGACTGGCATGACTGCGGGCGCGTGGCTGGGTAGTGCCCGTATCTCCCTCATGAACACGTTCGCGGTTGCCTGCGCGCCCGCGTGGGATCTGTGCGAAACTCAAGTATGGCAAAGAAGCACCCCACCATGGACCGTTCCCTGTACGAGGCAGAGCTGCTGAGGCTGCAGGCGGAGCTGGTCGAGATGCAGGAGTGGGTCAGGGCCACGGGAGCCCGCGTCGTCGTTATCTTCGAGGGCCGTGACGCGGCCGGCAAGGGTGGGGCGATCAAACGCATCACCGAGTACCTCAACCCGCGTATCGCGCGCGTGGTCGCGCTTCCCGTCCCCACTGAGCGTGAGCGCACCCAGTGGTACTTCCAGCGCTACATTGCGCACCTGCCCGCCGCCGGCGAGATCTGCCTGTTCGACCGTTCCTGGTACAACCGCGGCGGCGTCGAGCACGTCATGGGTTACTGCACCCCGGAGGAGCACCGGCGCTTCCTCCAGCAGTGCCCGGTCTTCGAGAGGATGCTTGTCGACGACGGCATCCTGCTGCGCAAGTACTGGTTCTCCGTCCCTCAGAAGGAGCAGTACAAGCGCTTCAAGTCGCGGATGACCGACCCCATGCGGCGCTGGAAGCTCTCACCCACCGACCTGGAGGCCCTGCCCCGCTGGGAGGACTACTCGCGGGCCAAGGACGAGATGTTCGTCCACACGGACATCGACTCCGCCCGCTGGCACGTCGTGGAGTCGGCCGACAAGCGCAAGGCCCGCCTCAACATGATCCACCACCTGTTGGAGTCCATCCCCTACGAGCACGTGGAGCGTCCTGAGATGACCTTCCCGAAGAAGTCCTCGTTGCCGTCGTCGGGCTACCGCCGCACGGACCGGTCTCTCCAGAGCGAGGTGCCCGACTACGCGGCCACTCTCAGCGAGTCCGACGCAACCGAGCGCTACGTGGACCTCGAGGATCAGGGGATCAGCTAGGGCCGGCGGCTCCTGCGCCCCAGCTCCTCGAAGACCTGCCCGACCGGTTCACGGATGATGAGGTCGGCACGGGAGTCATACGGCGTGGGAGTCGCGTTCATGAGGACCAGGCGCTCACCGGCGTAGTAGTCGATGAGGCCTGCCGCCGGGTAGACGACCAGGCTCGTGCCGGCCACGATCAGCAGGTCCGCCTCCGAGATGGCCCGCACCGCCCCCTCTATGACGTCGCTGTCCAGCATCTCCCCGTAGAACACGATGTCCGGGCGTAGCACCGAGGCGCACGTGGGGCAGTGGGGGACTTCGCCGGAGCGGGCGTCGTCGACGTCGTCCAGGGTGATGTGCTCGCCGCAGCCGGTACAGGTCAGGCGCGACCAGTTGCCGTGCAGCTCGAGGACCCGCTCGGAGCCGGCCCGCTGGTGGAGGCCGTCAATGTTCTGCGTGACCACGGCCGACAGCTTCCCGGCCCGCTCGAGGTCGGCCACGAACCTGTGCGCGGCGTTGGGGGCCACGCCCTCGCGGGCGTTCTCCTGGGCGAACCACTCCCAGTAGGCCTGCGGGTGCACGGTGAAGAAGTCGATGGACAGCACCTGCTCCAGGGGAATCTCCCGGTCCTGGTGGTAGAAGCCCTTGGCGCCCCGGAAGTCGGGGATCCCCGACTCCGTGGAGACCCCGGCGCCGCCGAAGAAGACGATGCGGCTGGACTCTTCGATCCACTGGGCGAGCAGGCCCCTCTGGCTGTTCTGGCGATCCATGCACTCCACCCTAACGCCGGGCGTTGAAGCTGCGTGGCGCACGGCGGCAGCGGTCATCGGGTCCTGGGGCCTTGATGCGCAACGAAGGGCGCCGCCTCCCAGTATGGGAGGCGGCGCCGACGTCGGGGGTTCAGGGCTCAGATACCGAAGCCGACCCGGCGGGGCTCGGCCTCACCGAGCTCGATGTACGCCAGGGAGCCGGCCGGCACGAAGACCTTGCGGCCCTTGTCGTCGCTGAGGATGACGGCCTTGGTCTCGGCGTCGGCCACGGCGGCCAGCACCTTCTCCTGAGAGTCGGAGGTCTCCAGGGAGAGCTCGCGGCTGGCGTGCTTGATTCCGATCGTGACCTGCATGGGGCTCCTTCGCATCGTCTGTGTGCCGTATTGAGCGGCACAGCGCCCATCGGGGAGAGGGGCGTGAACCTGGCTCGATACTAGGGGGCTGCGGCCGTGCCGGCCCTCCGCGCGCCCCAGGAGCCGCGGCGTTTCGCGCCACGCGGAACGGGCGCCGTCGGCGCTCCCGGGTGGCGGGCTCAGCACCGATGACGATCCGTTAACGGTGCACGATCCTGTCGGTGGCCCGTGGTGAGATGGTCCCATGTCCCAGGACCCCGTCCGTCTCCTACCGCCCGCCGAGGCGGTCGAGCTGCCCGCCGCCGACGCCGATGGGCAGCGGGTCCTGGACCGCGTGGCTGAGGGCTCCAACGTCGTTGTCCTGGGGGCGCCCGGGACCGGTAAGACCTCTCTGGCCCTGAGGCTGCTGGCCGAGGCGGTCGCTGGCGGCCGCGACGCCGTCCTGCTGGCCCCCACCCGGGCGCGGGCCGACTGGCTGCGCGGCCGGGCCGCTCACCTGCTGCGTGAGGGCCATGGCGACGGCGTCGTCCGAGTGCGTACCCCCGCAGCCCTCGCCCTGACGATCCTGACCACCTCTTTGACCATGCGGCCCGACCCGCTGCCGCCTCCGGTGCTTCTGGCCGGTGCGGAGGAGGACTCCGTCCTGGCCTCGATGATCAGCACCGTCACCTGGCCAGGGCTCCCCGCCGAGGCCACCGGGTCTCGGGCGTTCCGCTCCGAGCTGCGCAACCTCCTGGCCCGCGCCGGAGAGCTCGGCATCAGCGCCGACGACCTGGCCGACCTGGGACACCGGCTCAATGTCCCCATCTGGGGGCCCGCGTCCCAGCTCCTGCGCACCTGGGATGCTCAGGGGCGGGCCAGCGCCGAGCGTAGGGCCCAGACCCGCAAGATGGACACGGCTCGTCTTCAGGACCGAGCCGTGGAGGCCCTGAGCTCCTGGGGCGCCGACGCCGTCACTGTCCGCCGCCCTGTGCCGGACCTCGTCCTCGTGGACGACTACCAGGACTGCACGGCCGCCACCGCCAGGCTCCTGACGGCCCTGGCGAGCCCGGACCCCGACGGGCACCGGGCGCAGGTCGTGGTGCTGGGGGACCCCGACGTCGCCGTGGAGACCTTCCGTGGCGGCACCCCCAGCCTGCTCGTCGCCGCCGAGGACCACTCGGGGCTTGCAGCCAGCCGCCTGCGGCTGACCACTTGCTACCGAGGCAACCCGGCCATCGAGGCGGTGATCCGCGACCAGAGTGCCCGGGTCCCGGTGACCGGCACGACCGCCCACCGGCAGACGACCCTGGCGCCCGGGTCCTCAGTACGGTCCTCGGTAGGGTCTTCCTCCGGGGCGAGTGACGCCGAGCGCCCGCAGGCGGCGGCCGGCGTCGAGGTCATCCTGGCCTCCTCCATCTGGCAGGAGCACGCCCACGTCGCCCGGGCGCTCAGGCTCGAGCACGTGCACCACGGCACCGCCTGGTCACAGATGGCGGTCATCGTTCGCAGCGCCGCCGACGCCGAGACCCTCGCCAGGGACCTGCGCAGACGAGGCGTGCCCCTGGCCTCCCGCACGCCTGCGGTCCTGCTACGCGCAGAACCGGCCGCAGCCGCGCTCCTGGACATCGTGCGCGCCGCCATCCGCGACCAGCTGGGCGGGCACGGTGAACCGCCCCAGCGCGACGCCGCCATCAACCTCCTCACCAGCCCCCTGGTGGGGCTGACCACCATGGACCTGCGCCGACTGCGCCGCAGGCTGCGACAGGCCCAGCCGGCTGCAACCCCGCACGCCAGTGCGCCCGAGCCCAGTGAGCCCAGTACCTCCACCGGTCCCGTCCCCGGTCCCACTGTCGATCCCACCGCCGGGACCGGGCCCCGAACCGGCGGCGACGCCGCCCTCCTGGCTCTGCTGGCCGACCCTGAGCAGGCCTCCGGCTTCGCCCGGTCCCTGGACGGGCAGCCGCTGAGCGCCCAGGCGGACCGACTCCTCACCGCAGCCAGGATCCTTGAGGCCCTGCGTGCCGCCATCGGGCAGACCCCGGCCGAGGCCCCGCTCGATGTCGAGGCCCTGCTGTGGGCCGCCTGGAACGCCTCCGAGCGGGCCGAGGCCTGGCGCGCCACCGCCCTGCTGCCCTCGGCAAGCTCGGTGCGAATGCTCCTGTCCGAGGCCGCCGAGCACGACCTCGACGTCGTCACCACCCTGTTTAAACGCGCCGAGGTCTGGGCCGAGCGCCACCCGGGCCAGGACGCCGCCAGCTTCCTGGCCGAGCTCGATGCCGAGGTCCTGCCCTCGGACTCTGTGGCTCCTCAGGGGCGGCGCCCGGAGGGTGTGGCCGTCATGACCCCGGCGGGTTGCGCGGGTCAGGAGTGGGAGCTTGTTGTGGTCGTCGGGCTGGAGCGGGACCGCTGGCCGGACCTGCGCCTGAGGGACTCCCTGACCCGTACCGGCCTGCTCGTCGACGCCGTCACCGGCCGCCTGACCACAGACACCGCTGCACCGGGGGAGGGAAGCGGCGGCAGCGGCGCCGTGGCCGCTGCCCGGGCGCAGGTGCGCGCCGATGAGCGCCGTATGCTCATCATGGCCGTGTCGCGCGCCTCCAGGCGCCTCCTGCTGACCGCCACCGCCGACGCCGAGCACGCCCCCTCACCCTTCCTGACCGAGATCGCCCGCAGCGCCGGGATCGCTCTGACCGACGCCGATGGCGCCCATCTCCTGACTCCCGACACCGGCGACCTCACCCTGCGCGGCCTGGTGGGGGAGCTGCGCCATGCCGCCATCTGCGGGAACCTTGAGACGGCCACCGACGCCGAGCGCCGCCGCGGCCGGGCCGCCGTCGACCTGTTGGCCGACCTCGCCCGCCAAGGCGTACCCGGCGCCGACCCCGCCACCTGGATCGGCGCGACCGGCCCCACCTCCAGCGCCCCCCTCATCGCCGCCGGCGAGCGGATACGGGTCAGCCCCTCCGACGTGGAGGGCCTGGCCGCCTGCCCCCTGAAGTGGTTCCTGACCCGCAGCGGCGGATCGGCCCCCGCCAGCGACGCCCAGGCCCTGGGCAGCCTTGTCCACGCCGTTGCCGAACGGGCGGAGACGGAGCACCTGCGCGGTCCGGCCCTGCGCGAGGCCTTCGAGGAGCGATTGACCGGCCTCGGCTACCCCGCCACCTGGCAGGGAGGCCTGGCCGCAGACCGCGCCCGCGCCATGATCGAGCGCCTCGACGCCTACCTGGCTGACTGCGACGCCCTGGGCGTGCGCGCCGACGTCGAGCAGCCGGTGCGCGCCGACGTCGACATCCCCCTGAGTGTCCTCAGCCCCGCGGTCCGTCAGCGGGCCGGCCTGCTGATACCGACGAAAGGCGGCAACGCCGTCCCGGTCACGATCTCCGGGCGCATCGACCGCCTCGAGCACTTCGGTGGCCTTTCGGGAGGCGAATCGGAGGACTCCGCCGGACCTGACCGGAACGGCACGGTGCGCGTCATCGACCTCAAGACCGGGCAGCGGGTCCCCAAGGACGTCCAGCGTCATCCCCAGCTGGCCACCTACCGGCTGGCCCTGAGGTCGCAGGGTCTCGACGTCGTCGGCGGAGCCCTTGTGCTCCTGGGCAAGGAGCCCTCCAAGCGCTCAGGGGACGGCTATGTCCTGGCTCCGCCGGGTGCCGCACTCGACCCCAGCCCCGCCGCCCCGGAACCTGCGGAGAAGGCCGCGTGCGAGCCCGCTGAGGAACCGGGTGACGAGGAGGCGAACGGTGCTGCCGACAGCAGCGAGGAGTACTGGGCCGAGGAGCTTGTGGCCACCGCGGCCGTGGCCGGAGTGGGCCCGCAGATCGAGGCCCGCACCGGTGAGCACTGCCGTACCTGCCGGGTCAAGGACTCCTGCCCCGTGCAGGTCGAGGGAAGGAGAGTCGTCTCATGACCCCCACCGGTCCACGCCGGCTCACCCCCCAGGCCCTGGCGGAGGCGCTCAGCATCCACACCCCCACCCAGGAGCAGGCGCGAGTCATCGCCCACCGGCTGAGCCCCCTGCTGGTGGTCGCCGGAGCCGGCTCGGGCAAGACCGCCACCATGGCCCAGCGAGTCGTCTATCTGGTCGCCACCGGGCAGGTCCGCCCCGACCAGATCCTCGGACTGACCTTCACCCGCAAGGCCACCGCCGAGCTCGACCAGCGCGTCGCCTCCCGCCTGGCCGGCCTCAGCGCGGCCGGCCTGCTCCCGGTCGCCGCACCGGAGCACGACAGCGGCGCGGAGGGCACCGCTGACGCGACCGACTTTGGCGAGCCGATGATCGCCACCTACAACTCCTTCGCAGGCGCCCTGGTGCGAGACCACGGACTGCGCATCGGCGTGGACCCCGACTCCACCCTCATCACCCAGGCCCGCTCCTGGCAGATCGTCACCTCACTGCTCGAGGCTCGCACGCTCCCGCTGCCCAACGAGAGCCTCAGCCACAACGCGAGCGCCACCCTGGTCCTGGCCGACTCCCTGAGCCAGAACCTGCTGACCATCGAGGAGGCCGCCAAGGACCTGGCGGACCTCACCGAGCAGTTCACCGCCCTGGCCGCCATCAAGGGCTGCAAGACCCTGGTCGGCAAGGCGCCCGCCGTCATGGCCGAGTGGGAGGCCCTGCTCGACGTCGTCGCCGAGCTGCATGCGCACAAACGTCACCACGGCCTGCTCGACTTCGGTGACCAGATCGCCCTGGCCTGCGCCATCGCTGAGTCCGTCCCCGAGGCCGCTGCCCAGGTGCGGGCCCAGTACCCCGCGGTCCTGCTCGACGAGTTCCAGGACACCTCGGTGGCCCAGGTCCGGCTCTTGTCCGCCCTTTTCGCCGACTCCGGGGTGACCGCCGTCGGCGACCCCCACCAGGCCATCTACGGCTGGCGAGGAGCCAGCGCAGCAGCCCTGGACACCTTCCACCAGCGCTTCAACCCCACTGGCACCGCCCTCCTGGACTCCGGGACCTCACCGGCTGAGGCCACCCCCGTCCTGGAGCTGTCGACCTCCTGGCGCAACGACTCCACCATCCTGGAGGTCGCCAACGTCGTCTCCGCGCCGCTGCGCTCCGGCGTCGTTGAGGACGGGGACCCGGTGGGCGAGCACCTCACCGTCGCCCCCTTGCGGGCCCGCCCCGCGGCCTTCGGCCTGGAGCCCGGGGCGGCGTTCGGGGCCTTCCTCCAGGACCCAGCCGAGGAGGCCCGCACGGTGGCCGCCTTCCTCACCGAGCGCTGGTCGCCCAGTGCCGAGATGGCCGTCCTGTGCCGCACTCGGGCGCAGATGGAGCCCGTTGCCGCTGAGCTGGAGGAGGCCGGCCTGCCTTACACGATCATTGGCCTGGGCGGGATGCTCTACGTCCCCGAGGTCGCCGACGTTCGCGCCCTGCTGACCGTGGCCTCGGACCCGGAGCGCGGGGACCGGGTGGTCCGGCTCCTGACCGGTTTCGGCATCGGTGCCCGCGACCTGCGGGCCCTGGCGGCGCTGGCCCGCGAGCTCACCCGCACCGCAACCGAAAGCGGCAAGGAGGGACCAGGGGCTCACGGCGATCAGGCCGAGGCCGACTCCCCACTGCTCAGCGAGGCCCTGGACGCCCTGCTGCGATGGCATGAGGACGGAGTACAGGAAGAGCAGGAAGAGTCCGCGGCGGCCCGGGACCTGACCGAGGCCGGGCGGGCTGTTGCCTTGCGCACCGCCCGGGCGATCCGACGCATCCGGGAGGCCGTCTCCCTGCCCCTGCCCGACCTCGTGGCCCTGGCCGAGCAGGTCCTCGACCTCGACATCGAGATCGCCGCCCGGGTCGGCCACCCCATGGGGCACCGTGCCCTCGACTCCTTCCACGAGACGGCCCGGGCCTTCGCCGCCGACACCGACGCCCCCACCCTCACCGGCTTCTTGGAATGGCTCGACGCCGCCGAGGAGCACGAGGACGCCATGAGCGCCCCCGAGGTCGAGCCCTCGCCCGGGGCGGTCCAGCTCCTCACCGTCCACGCCGCCAAGGGTCTGGAGTGGGACGTCGTTGCCGTCCCCGGCATGGACGAGCAGGTCTTCCCCTCCTACACCAGCGCCGTCAAGGACGACCTTCGTGTCGCGGAGACCGGCTGGATGGGCTCCACCTCCACCTTCCCCTTCCCGCTGCGGGCCGACGCCGGCGACCTGCCCCCCTTCACCGTGGGGGGCCTCGACCCGGCTGTCACGGACAAGCCCCTCCTGACTGAGACGATGAGCGCCTACAAGGAGGCCCTCGGACGCCAGAGCCTGCGAGAGGAGCGCCGCCTGGCCTACGTGGCCTTCACACGGGCCCGCCACGAGCTCCTCCTGACCGGCTCCCACCTGTCCAAGACCGCTTCCAAGCCCCGCCGTCCCTCACGCTTCCTCACCGAGCTCCAGCGGCGCGACCTCCTCCGCCCCTACGCGGAGGGTTGGGTCGACTTCGATGAGTCCCGCCCCAACCCGCTGACCGCCCTGACCCAGGTGGGCACCTGGCCCCCCGACGCCGATGCAGCAGAGCCCCTGGACAGCCAGGCCCTGGAGGCCGGGGGAGAGGACGCCCCGGTCACCGACCGGCTCGCCGCTGTGCGGCGGGCCCGGTACGCGGCCGCCGGCCAGGTCACCGCCGCCATGGGCGGGACCGAGCCCGCCCAGGAGGTGCCCGCTCAGGCCCAGCTCGACGACGAGGCGGTGCGGCGGTGGAGACTTGAGGCGGGACTCCTCCTGGCCGAGCGCACCCGGGCCCTGTCCAGCGGGCCCGCCGTCCGCCTGCCCGAGCACCTGGCCGCCACCCGCCTGGACGACCTGCGCGCCGACCGCCGGCAGTTCGCACTCGACCTGCGTCGCCCACTCCCACCCGAGCCCCGCGCCGCCGGCCGGCTCGGAACCGTCTTCCACGACGCCGTCGCCCAGCGCCTGAGCGCACGCGGCACCCTGTTCGACCTGGGGCAGGCGGGCGTGCCTGACAGCCTCGGGCCCCAGGACCGGGACCGCATCGAGCGCTGGCTGGAGACCGCCGAGAACCTGCCGCTCTTGGAGGACTACGTCCTGGCCGAGACCGAGACGGACCGGGAGATCACCATCGGCGCCACCACCCTGCGCTGCCGCATGGATGCCGTCTTCCGCCGCTCGGACGGTTCTGGATGGCTCATCGTCGACTGGAAGACCGGGCGGCGACAGGTGCCCGTGGACCAGCTCAGCGTCTACGTTCACGCCTGGGCTGCCTCCCAGGGCGTGCCCACCGCCTCAGTACGGGCCGCCTACGTCTACGTCGACTACCCCGGAGGACGCGTCGATGAGCTCACCGCCGAGGGCCTGCTCAGCATCGAGCAGATCCAGGCGGCCCTGACAGTGGGCTGAAGGCGCGTGAGCCGCGCGCCTGTCAGCTCTCCTCGTCGTCGACGCGCACCATGGCCACCGGGTTGGTGATGGCGTCAGGCTCAGCCGGCTCGCGAACCCCGGGCACCGGTGCCAGCCGGGGCGTGGCCGGCTCCACTAGCGGGGCGTCACCCACCTGGGCGGCCAGGTCCTCCAGCATCGCCACCGCGTCATTGATGACCGGCTTGTCCCCGGTCCGCACCCCGTGCAGCAGCCAACGCGCCAGGCTCAGCTCACTGACCAGCTCGGCCCGCTCACGCAGGTGGCGGTCAACGCCCTCGGAGCGGGCGATGTCGTAGGCGTCCTCAATGGAGTCCAGGCAGTCCACCGGTGCTGAGGAGTACACCCAGGCCAGGTCCTCGGCCGGGTCACCTACATGCGCCTGGGACCAGCCCCGCACCGCCACCACCGTGCCACCGGCCACCAGGACGTTCTCCTCAGCGAGGTCCCCGTGAACCACCGTGGGGCGGAAGCGCCACAGGGCGGTGTCCTCCAGGGCCTGCTCCCAGCGCCCCAGCAGCGCCGGTGGAGTCCTGCCCGTCGCGGCGGTGTCGTCCAGCAGGCTCAGCCAGCGCTGACGCACCTCCTCGGCGTCGTAGACCGGCATACCAGCCTCGGAGATCACCGTCATGGACAGCTCGTGGATCTCACCGAGCGCCTTGCCCAGGCCCGCCGACATCCCCGGCCCTGGCCGGAGCGTCTCCACCGGGATCGGCTTGCCCTCCACATGGGAGCGGACCTGAATGTGGGCGTCCTTCTGACGCAGGGACCCGGCGACGCGAGGAACATCGAAGGAGAGCCGTCCGTCGTCGACGACCCGGCCGATGCGGCGCAGCACCTCGGCCTCAGCCTCCAAGGAAGCGCCCACGGCATCGGTGCGGGCCTCATGGATCTCCCAGTGGCGGCCCTGGGTGTCGATGACACCGACGATGTGCCGCTCCGGCGTCTCGGACTGCGGCAGCGCCAGCCGAGCCGGGTTGAGGCCGCCGACGGCGACGCTCGCCATTGCCGCCAGGGAGAGCGCCGAGTGACGGGGGCGGGGGGCCTCGGCGACCTGGGGCGTCGAGGCACGCTGATCGCCCCGTGCAGGGCCGGATGACGCCCCGGGCAGCGGAGCGACGACAACGGGGGCGCGATAGCCGTCGGCGTCGTCGTCATCGGCAGTGTCGTTGGCGTCCTGGTCACCGGGAAGAGCGCTGAGCTTGCCGTGGTCATCGGCAGCGTGAGCCGCAGCGCACTCGACGTCGGAGGTCACCTCGTCGGCGAGGCTGTCGGTACCGCCGTTGACATCAGTGGTGCCGGGGGCGTCCGGGGACTGCGGAGGCTGTGACATGGTCCAACCGTAGGCGACAGGTCCTATGTCTCGCAGGACAGCCGCGCCCGTCCGCTGGCGGCAAACGTCCAGGGACGTGGGCAACGGCTTGAGGAATACGCCAGAAGGTCGACGTTATCCACAGGTTCTGTCGAGGTGGTGGCCATGTCGTGACCAGGTGCTCTAGAGTTTATCCGTGACGATGGTCACCGACCGGCCGGTGTGTCACGGCTCAGCGCAAAGCCCCAGGCCGGTTCTCACACCATCCTCACTCCTACCCTCGTACGACTCCCACGCTGAGAGGCATCATGGACGCTGCCGATCTTCTCCTGACGGAGATTCGCGAGCTGGTGCGCACTCGCGGCATCGACCCCCTCAACGACGCCTCCGACCTGGAACAGCTCGTCACCCAGGCCGAGGAGGACTATCTGCGCCGCTCCGACGCCGGACTCGTCCCGCCGCTCATCGACCCTCCGGGCGCGCGCACCCGCGTGCTGGACGCCATGGCGGGGTTGGGGCCGCTCCAGGGCTACCTTGATGACGAGTCCATTGAGGAGATCTGGGTCAATGCCCCCGGCCGCGTCTTCGTCGCCCGTTCCGGGCGCCCCGAGCTGACCACCACGATCCTGGAGAGCGAGGACCTCACCGTCCTGGTCGAGCGGATGCTGCGGGCCTCCGGGCGCCGCCTGGACCTGTCCAGCCCCTTCGTCGACGCTCAGCTCGCCGGGGGACAGCGGCTCCACGTCGTCATCCCGCCCATCACCTCCCAGCACTGGGCGGTCAACATCCGCAAGCACACCTCGCGTGCCTCCCGCACCACCGACCTCGTGCGTATGGGATCGCTGACCAGCCAGGTCGCCGCCTTCCTGGACGCCTCCGTACAGGCCGGTCTCAACATCCTGGTCTCGGGCGCCACCCAGGCTGGCAAGACCACGATGGTCAGGGCACTGGCCGGAGCGATCCCGGGTTCCCAGCGGGTCATCTCCTGCGAAGAGGTCTTCGAGCTCGCCCTGCGCAACCGGGACTGTGTGTCCATGCAGACCCGGCCGCCCAACCTCGAGGGGGTCGGTGAGATCAGCCTGCGGCGCCTGGTCAAGGAGGCCTTGCGCATGCGCCCCGACCGCCTCCTCATCGGAGAGGTTCGCGAGGCCGAGGCCCTGGACCTGCTCATCGCCATGAACTCGGGCTTGCCCTCCATGTGCACCATCCATGCCAACTCTGCTCGGGAGGCCGTCATCAAGATCTGTACGCTCCCGCTTCTAGCGGGGGAGAATGTTTCCAGCGACTTCGTGGTCCCCACCGTCGCCAGCGCCATCGACCTGGTTGTCCATCTTGACCTGGATCGCAGTGGGCGCCGTACCGTGCGAGAGGTCGCGGCCCTGTCCGGCCGGGTTGAGAACGGCATCATCGAGCTCTCCGACGTCTTCCACCGCGACTCCGCCGGCAACCTCGTGCGGGGCGCCGGGGCGCCTGACGCCGCCGAGCGCTTCAACCGGGCCGGTCATGACCTCACCGCCCTGCTCGGCTCCCGCCCCACAGGCCCCCAGGAGGTCTACTGATGGGTGCCGTCGCCGGGCTCCTGGGCGGGGTGGGGCTGCTCCTGATCTGGATGGCCTGCACCTCCGACCCGCCTCAGTGGCGCTCGAGACGCTCCCGTCTCCTGGCCGACATCCTGGTCCAGGCCGGTGCCGGCCGTACCAGTCCCACCATGTTCGTCCTGGGCTCGCTCGGGCTGGGGCTGCTCATCGGCCTGGTCTTCCTGGGAATGTCCCGAGCCTGGCCGGTGGCTCTCGCCTTCAGTGCCATCTTCACGGCCATCCCCTTCCTCATCATCTCCTCGCGGGCGCGCAACCGTCGCACCCGGCTGCGCGAGGTATGGCCCGAGGCCGTCGACACCCTCGTCTCCGGCGTCCGTGCGGGTATGAGCCTGCCGGAGGCGCTGACCAACCTCGGTGAGCGCGGCCCGGAGGCCGTCCGCCCCCAGTTCCGGGCCTTCGCCACCGACTATGCCGCCTCCGCCCGGTTCGACAGCTCCCTGGACCGGCTCAAGACCCGCTTCGCCGACCCGGTCGCCGACCGGATCGTTGAGGCCCTGCGCCTGGCCCACGAGGTAGGCGGCACCGACCTGGGGACGCTGCTGCGCTCCCTGTCGCAGATGCTGCGTGAGGACATGCGCACCCGAGGCGAGCTCGAGGCGCGCCAGTCCTGGACCGTCAACGGCGCCAAGGTCGCGGTCGCCGCCCCATGGCTGGTTCTGGCACTGCTGGCCACCCGGCCTCAGGCAGCAGCGGCCTACGCCACCACCGCCGGAGCCGTCGTTCTCCTGGTCGGAGCAGTTGTCTCGGTCGTCGCCTACCGGCTCATGCTGCGCCTGGGGCGGCTCCCTGAGGAGGAGAGGACACTGCGATGACTCCCATGAACGCGATGCTTACCGGAGGACTCGCCGGACTGGTGGGGGCCGTGGGCCTCCTGAGCGTCATCTCAGCCCTCCGCCGACGCCGCCCCACACTCATGGCCCGCCTGGAGCCCTACGTCCACCGCCGGCCCACGACCTCCGGCCTGCTGGCCGCTCCGGCAGGGCCGACCTCCGACGGGAGCACCGTCGCCGGCCTGCTCATGGCCTCCACCGCACATGTTCTCAGCCTCGGCAGGCTGATGGACACCCTGGGGTCGTCAGCCGACTCGGTACGGCGTCGCCTGACGCGATCAGGCTCGTCACTGGGGGTCGACCAGTTCCGCCTCCAGCAGGTCCTGTGGTCGGCGACGGCGCTCCTGCTCGTCGTGGCTGCAGGCGGCCTGGCGGCCCTGGCCCGCTCCGTCAACGTGCCCGCGCTCATCCTCCTGTGCCTCATGGCCACGGTCGCCGGAGCCGCTGCCCGCGACTGGTGGCTCAGCCGGGCCGTGGCGAAACGGCTGTCACGGATCGAGGCGCAGCTGCCCGACGTCGTCGAGCTGCTGGCCCTGGCGGTGGGGGCCGGTCAGGGTCCGGTGCCGGCCATCGAGCGCATCGTCGCGCTGGGCCGGGGCGACCTCGTCGACGAGCTGAGCAGCACTCTGACCGACATCCGCTCCGGCACGGTCCTGTCCACAGCCCTGGACCGTATGGAGCGGCGAGTCGGCTCCGTCCACGTCACCCGCCTGTGCGAGGCAATCATCGTGGCCCTCGAGCGCGGTACACCACTGGCCGAGGTCCTGCGCTCCCAGGCCGCCGACGTGCGTGAGGCGGCGCGCCAGGACCTCATGGAGGAGGGCGGAAGACGGGAGATCGCCCAAATGGTCCCCGTGGTCTTCCTCGTCCTGCCCATCACCGTCGTCTTCGCCCTCTTCCCGGGACTGTTCGTCCTGAGGCTGGGGGTGTGAAGCGCACCCACCGTGTTACCGCACCTGCGGAGCCCAATCAGCCTTCGTCCTCTTGCCCAGAATCCCGACCTACAGCAAGGAGCAGTCATGAAGCGCCTCATCCCTCCCACATCCCACCGCCCTGACCCCGGTCCTCGATCGTGGCGTGCCACCGGTGCGACCCGGATCGATCTGCGCGATGAGCGCGGCGACGTCCCCGGCTGGGTCCTGGTGACCCTCATGACCGCGGGGCTCGTCGTGGCTCTGTGGACGGTGGCCGGCAGCACGCTGACCGAGGTCTTCCTCAACGCCATCGCGAAGGTGACCAGTGCGATCTGAACGAGTGCCCCTCCTCGGGGTGCTCCAACGGGCTGGTCGCGCCCTGCCCCGGCCGGCTCGCCCCTGCCCGCGCGAGCACAACGAGTCGGGCTCGGCCGTCGTCGACTTCGTCATGGTCGGTGCGCTCGTCATCGTCGTGTTCGTGGCGCTCCTCCAGGTGGCCCTGGGGGTCTACGCCCGGAACGTCCTCACCGACGCCGCGGGCGACGGTGCTCGTCGAGCCGCACTGGTCGGGGGCACGGAGGTCGAGGCGCGCCAGCGGGTGCAGGTTCTGACCGACGCCGCCCTCAGGCGCGGCTACGTGGACACCGTTACCGTCTCGCGGGTGTCCTCCGGCGACCTGAGGATCGTTGAGGTGACGGTGACAGCGCCCTTCCCGGTCCTGGGGCTGTTCGGCCCCGGTGGGACACTGCGGGTCACCGGGCACGCCATCGATGAGTCCTCCCTGATCCAGCAGAGGTGAGCTCGGGTGGTAGGCATGGTCGGCTCCAGGCGTTGCGGTCGCCGAGCCGCGTCGCGGTCGCCGAGGGCGGTGTTGGCCCCCGCCCTCATCGCGGTGAGGGCAGTCAGCCGGCACCGAGAGGCACTCAGGGCAGGTCGCCGAACCGTCCGACGGCTCATGAGCCAGGAGGAGGGCAATGCGATCGTCGAGTTCATCGGGTGGAGCGCCGTCCTGGTGGTGCCCGTGCTCTACCTGGTGGTCACGCTCGCCCAGCTCCAGGCCACGACCTTCGCCGTCGCCTCGGCGGCCGACGCCGCCAGCCGGGTACTGGAGGTCGATGACTCGCCCTTAGCGATGGATAACGCGCAGCTGGCCATGCAGCTGTCCCTGTCCGATCAGGGCATCGACGCCGACCCGTCCGGCTCCCTGTCAGTCACCTGTGCTCATGGCTGCGCCCGGGGACAGGCGGCGATGGTCGAAGTCTCAGTCGGTGTGGACCTGCCGGGCTTCGCCTCGCTGGGAATCGGGCGGGATGTCGTCGTCGTGGACACCGAGCGCTCCATCACCCTGCCGGGCAAGGAGGAGCCGTGAACCGGAACTCCGCTCCCAGGACCGCCCGAGGTCGGGCCCGCGCCCTGCTGTGTCGGCTGCACCGCGAAGAGGACGGGCAGACGCTTCTCCTGGGGGTCGGGCTTATCTGCGTCGTCCTTGCGCTGCTGTTCGTCGCGGCCTCGGCAACCGCCGTCTACCTCGACCTCAAGACCCTCACGTCACTGGCGGACTCGGCTGCGGCCGCGGGGGCCGACAGCGTGGAGGCGCACCCCTACTACGGGGGCGGTGTGACGGATGAAGCACCCGGGTCCCTCACTGACGCAGGGGTGGGAAGCAAGGCTGCCGAGGACCTGTCCGCCCAGCCGGCGGCGGCCAGGCTGGAGGGGGTCACGATCGTCAGTGCCCGGGCCGCTGACAGCCAGACCGCCGAGGTGAGGCTGCAGGCCCGCTCGCGTCCGCCGTTCCTGCCCTGGGGGATCCTCCCGGCCGAGGGCTTCACCATCACCGCCACCGGCTCTGCCCGAATGACGACGACGCAGTGAGTCGGCGGACTCACTGCGTCGAGATGGATGGGTGAAAGGTTGTGTGTGGCCGGAGGCGGCCCGCCGCTCAGGCCTGCTCGACGAAGCCCGCCGAGACCACGGGGGAGGGGTGCCGGCGCAGGTGCATCCGGGACCGCAGCTCCTCAGTCTGCCGGCGCGAGAGCTGGGCGATGTAGGCCCGCTTCACCGTGAACAGGATGTTGAGCCCTACCAGGAGGTAGAAGGCGTTGGCGATGACGCTGGGCCAGGCGCCGGAGCTCGCGCAGTTGATCGTCAGCAGCACGGAGCCGGTGATGTTGAGGGCCTGATACTTGAGCGAATCGCCGGCGATCGTGCCCTTGGAGACCAGGAAGTAGGCCACGAGGAGCTCAGCGGCACCGATCCAGCCGCCGATAGAGATGAGGGAGGAGAGCACGTCGTTCACGGGGACGATTCTTAGACACCCCCGAATGAAGGTCAATCGCATCTATCTGCATGAGGGATGTAGATTTACTTCATGCAGGTATTGCCCCAGAGGCTCTCGGTTCTATTGGCCGTCCATCGAGCTGGAGGAGTCGTCGCAGCGGCAGATTTCCTTCATATAACGCCGTCGGCGGTCTCCCAGCAGATTCGCCTCCTGGAGCGCGAGTGCGGCGCCCGGGTCCTGGATCGCACGCCCACCGGAGCCGTGCTCACGGCGGCCGGGAAGGTTCTGGCGGACGCGGCCGAGCGCATCGAGGACGAGCTGACCACCGTGCGCCGCGAGCTGGCGGACCTGGACGACTCCATCCCCTCCGGTGTGGTGCGTGTCGCGAGCTTCGCCTCCGCCGTCCGGGCACTCCTGCTGCCCCTCCTCAGCTCGCTGGCGACGACCAGCCCCGAGCTGGAGGTGATCGTCGAGGAAGCCGAGGAGCGCAACGCCCTGCCCCGCCTGCGTCGCGGTGAGCTCGACCTGGTCCTCATCGAGCGTGACGAGCACACGCTGCCCGCGGCGCCTCGGGGCATGGTCGACATCCCACTGCTGGACGAGTCCTGGCTCGTCGTCGTGCCTGCCGAGCAGGCGGCGCCCTCGACCCTGGCGGACCTGGCGCGCGCCACCTGGATCGATCTGGCCCCGGGGACCGCGGGCGCCTTCGCCCTGGACCGGCTGGAGCGTCAGCTGGGGGTGCCGTTGACGACACGGCACGTCGCCTATGACTACGACGTCGTCCTGGCCATGGTCAGTCAGGGCCTGGGCTGCGCGCTCCTGCCCGAGCTGGCCGTTTACTCCGGGCTCGTCCCCGATGAGCTCAGTGTGGTGCGCCTGCCCGGCCTGGGTGTGCGCCAGCTGGTGGTGCGTCACCGGTCGACTCGCACCGAGCCGGGTCCGGCGACACGCGCGGTGCTCGAGGCTCTGCTCGCCCAGGCCCAGGGCATTGAGCTGGGGTGACCCTCAACGGCGGCGCTATCAGCTCCTCGGAGCGGGGCGAGTCGGTTCCGACGGCGCCCCTCGCACGATCTGCCGTAGACTCCCCTCCGTGGCCACTGACTTCTCCGCTGAGATCGAACGACTCCGACACACCTACGCCTCAATCGCCGCGGTGACCGACCCCGAGGCCCTGCGCGCCCGGATCGCCGAGCTCTCCGAGCAGGCCTCCGCACCCGACCTGTGGGATGACCCCGACTCCGCCCAGGTGGTCACCTCCGCGCTGTCCCACGCCCAAGCCGACCTCAAGCGGGTCGAGAGCCTGGGGGAGCGCATCGAGGACCTCGAGGCGATGGTCGAGCTCGCCGGCGAGGAGGAGGGCGAGGATGCCGCCGAAATCCTCGCCGAGGCCGAGACGGACCTGGCGGCCATCAGCAAGGACCTCTCCGACCTGGAGATCCGCACGCTGCTCAGCGGCGAGTACGACCCCCGCGACGCCGTCATCACCATTCGCTCGGGCGCCGGCGGCGTGGACGCCGCCGACTTCGCCGAGATGCTCCTGCGCATGTACACCCGCTGGGCCGAGCGGCACGACTACCCCGTCAAGGTCCTCAACACCTCCTACGCCGAGGAGGCGGGTCTGAAGTCGGTCACCTTCGAGGTCCACGCCCCCTACGCCTACGGGACCCTGAGCGTCGAGGGCGGCACGCACCGCCTGGTGCGCATCAGCCCCTTCGACAACCAGGGTCGCCGCCAGACCTCCTTCGCCGCCGTCGAGGTCATCCCACTCATCGAGTCCACCGACCACATCGACATCCCCGAGACCGACATCCGCATCGACGTCTTCCGCTCCTCGGGACCCGGCGGGCAGAGCGTCAACACCACCGACTCCGCCGTGCGCATCACCCACCTGCCCACGGGCCTGGTGGTCTCCATGCAGGACGAGAAATCCCAGATCCAGAACCGCGCCGCCGCCATGCGCGTCCTCCAGTCGCGCCTGCTCCTGCTCAAGCAGCAGGAGGAGGACGCCAAGAAGAAGGAGCTCGCCGGGGACGTCAAGGCCTCCTGGGGGACCAGATGCGCTCCTACGTCCTCAATCCCTATCAGATGGTCAAGGACCTGCGGACCAACTTCGAGGTCGGCAACCCCGACTCGGTCTTCGACGGCGACATCGACGGCTTCATCGACGCCGGCATCCGCTGGCGCAAGCAGCAGGAGACGGCCGAGGACTGAGCGGCTCGCTTCATCAGAAGCATCATCGGAGTCAGGGATCCCCCGGAGGGGTCCCTGATTTCTTTTCCGTGACCCCCTGATTTTTCCGGGGTCCGATTGAGGTCGCAAAATGGTGAGCGTACCGTGAATTTCATGAGCGCATCACATGGAAAACCTCGATCGGTGGAAGTCTCATCAACACTCTCGTCTCTCGAGTCCTCGGATCTCAGTGGGGATCGATCGGATCAAGGTCGTCGCCTCACCGCGGGCGGAAAGGTTCTGCGCATCGTGATTGCGTTTGCGATGATGTTCGCCTGTGCGCTCACGCCGCCTTTACTGAGTCAGATTCCTGCTGTCCGGTCCTTTGCTCTCGCGCACTCGCATCCCCAGGGTAATGCCGACGACTTAGTCATGGCTGCCTTCGTTCTGTTGCTCTATGGGACGGCAACGATTCTGGTTCTCATGCTGTGCTATGTGCTGCGTCGTACTCTTGATCGCGGCCGCCGCGTCAGCCTATGTTTGCGTTTAGATCGTCGAGCCCTGTTGTGGGTGGTGGGGATGGTTCTCGTTGCAGTCGCGGTGAATCTCGCGGTCGCCGGTTTTGTCCACTCCCTCGGTCTTGCTGGTGGGAATGAGGGGATTCCGGACCGGCCTTGGTGGATTATGGCTGTGATGATCTTCTCTCAGGCCTTTCTTCTGCAGGGTATCCCTGAAGAGATAATCTGGCGAGGCTGGCTCTTCTCCTCGCTGGGCGAGACGCGTTTTGCAGCAGTGTCCAGCGTCCTCGGGTTCACTGTTCTTCACCTTCTATCCCAAGGGGGTCAGCAGAACCTGCTGGAGCACCTCACGTATCTCGCGAGGCCGTGTGGATTCGCGGTGACAGCATTGATCGTTCGGACGATCTCCGGGTCGACCTGGGCGGCCATCGGCGTGCACGGAGGACTGCACGTGGCGAACGACATGCTGTCGGACTGGCTGCATCTTCCTCACGGGTCGATCACCTGGATTCCCCAGGGCCTGCTCTGGGCAGCGGTCGGGCTTCTCATTCTCGCCTTCCACCGCCGTCGCCAGCGGTTGTCAGGCCAGACATATTGACGCCCTCCATCTTCAGGAGCCATTCCTTGCGGTCGACTCCTCCGGCGTAACCGCGCAGGCTCCCGTCGGAGGCGAGCACGCGGTGGCACGGCACGATAAGAGCGATCGGGTTGTGTCCGACTGCGCCACCCACGGCCTGTGCGGACATGTGCCTCCGGCCAGTACGCCGGGCGACCTCCGCGGCGATGCGGGCATAGGTGCTGGTGGCACCGAAGGGGATGGAGAGCATGATGGAGGTGACCATCTTCTTGAAGTCGGAGCCCTCAACCCTGATCGGCGGAGTGAAACCCGGGTCAGTGCCCCCGAAGTAGGCGTCGAGCCACTGGGCCGTCCGCGTGAAGACAGGCAGATGCGGCTTGAGCTCTGCGTTGCCGTCGATCGTCGAGCGGTCGTACTTCTGCCCGTCGAACCACAGGCCTGTGAGGTGCTCGCCGTCGCTGGCCATGGTCATGGCTCCCAAGGGGGACTCGTAATGGCTGAGGTAGTGCATCTCTTCTTTCTTCTCGTTCCGCTTCTTGCTCTTGGTGGCGTGTTCGGGCGCTGATTCTGCTTCTGCCCGGTTCCACAGGTGCATGACGGCGTAGGCCCGCCACGGTTTCCAACATTCGGCCAGCGTGAGGATCTTCCCTCGGGGCGGGGTTCTCAGCGCCTTTCTGACCTCCAGGTCGGTGGCGAGGAATGCATCGGGCCAAGCCAGGCAGCGCATGGCGATATAGTTGGCGGTCCAGGTTCCAATGCCCGGGATCTCCATGAACCGAGTAACTGCGGCTTCAGGGTCGGGGCAGCAGGAGGCGTCGATGATGCCGGAACTCATCATCGCGGCCAGTCCGTGAATAGCCCGTGCCCGGGCAGCAATGATGCCGAGCGGTCCTAGATGCTGCTCGATCGCACCGTCGAGGTTGAGGAGCTCCTGAACCGTGGGGAAGGTCGTGGTCAGTCCGTCGATTCCGGTGTCCACGGGTGAACCGAGAGCCTGGACGAGCCGACCGGCCAGCGTCCTGGCTGCCTGGACCGTGACCTGCTGACCCAGGACCGCGAGGACAGCGGTTTCGAAGGCGTCGAAGCAGCCGGGCACACGTGTGCCTGGGATGAATGGTCCGAGCGTGGAGTCATCCATGCTTGTGAGTGCGCCAGCCACGGTATCGGGCTCGCAGTGGAGATCGAACAGATTTTTGATCCCGTCCAGCACCACCGGTAGTGCGGATAGCAGTGAGGCGGAGACGGTTACCGCCAGCCGATTGTGCTCGGAGTCGTTGCCCACGGCCACCCAGCCTGTGAGATCACGTCCTGAGGAGCGCAGGCGGATCGTCCTGGCGTAACGATCGTCTTCTACCTTCTCGACGCCGGGGATGGCTCTGCGTGCCAGGAACTTCAGTATGAGGTCCCAACGGTATGGGGGACGGTACCCCAGACTGAGCTGGACGGTGTCACCGTCGGCCCTGTTGAGCCGTGCTTGGCTGCGCAAAGCGGTGGGCGTCAGCCGGTAGCGACGTCGGAACACCTCGTTGAAGCGGCGCAGGCTGCCGAACCCCGCGGCATAGGCCACGTCCACCACTGATAGGTCCGTGTCGGTCAAAAGACTCTTGGCCAGCAGAAGTCTGCAGGTCTGGCGGTACTCCACGGGACGCACGTGATAAGCGTCCTCGAAGACACGGCGCAGGTGGCGGTTGGAGCAGCCCAGATGACGGGCGATATCCGTCAGGCTTCCCTGAACACCACAGTTCCTCTCGATGTACCGTGCTGCGGCGCGAGCCAGTGATGCCGAAGAGTCCACGGGGGCGTACCCGGGTGCCAGCTCGGGCCGGCACAGCAGACAGGGGCGGAACCCCGCTTGTTCGGCCTCGGCTGCCGTGGCGTAGAAGGAGCAGTTGACCGCAAGCGGTTTCCGCGCCTGGCACACTGGGCGGCAATAGACACCGGTCGTTGCGACCCCAACGAAGAACCGTCCGTCGAATCGGGTGTCCTTGGCCAACAGGGCCCTATACAGCGATTCGCTGTCCAAATCCGGCATGATCCTCCTCAGAAACGTTCCAAGCATGGCATCGGGGCCTTAAGGAGTCCGGCCGTTTTCGGACATTGATGTCCAGCCGTTGACGCGCTTCTGGTTGAGACGGCACGGTCTCCTCCCGGTTCGTCGGCGAGTGGGCCGAGAACATGTCGGTCCTCAGCGGAGTGCTGCGGATTCGCGTGCACCGTCTCACCTCCGTCGTCGTCGCCAATGCTCCGGGGCTCCCTTAGGCTTGGCCACGGTGCGCAGGGCGGGACCGGTCGGTCGCCGTCGTCGCGCAGAACCTCCGCTCACACCCTGACGAAAGGCGCAGACGAGCAGTGGCTGAGTACATCTACCAGATGATCAAGGCGCGCAAGGCCCACGGTGACAAGGTCATCCTCGACGACGTCACCATGGCCTTCCTCCCCGGAGCCAAGATCGGCATGGTCGGCCCCAACGGCGCCGGCAAGTCCTCCATCCTCAAGATCATGGCCGGCATCGACCAGCCCTCCAACGGCGAGGCCCGCCTGACCCCCGGCTACAGCGTCGGCATCCTCCTGCAGGAGCCCCCGCTCAACGAGGACAAGACAGTACTCGGCAACGTCGAGGAGGGCGTCGCCGAGATCAAGTCCAAGCTGGACCGCTACAACGAGATCAGTGCCGCCATGGCGGACCCGGACGCTGACTTCGACGCCCTCATGGCGGAGATGGGCACCCTCCAGGACGCCCTGGACGCCGCCAACGCCTGGGACCTCGACTCCCAGCTCGAGCAGGCCATGGACGCCCTGCGCTGCCCCCCACCGGACGCCGAGGTCAAGCACCTCTCCGGTGGTGAGCGCCGCCGCGTCGCCCTGTGCAAACTGCTCCTCGAGGCCCCCGACCTCCTCCTCCTGGACGAGCCCACCAACCACCTCGACGCCGAGTCCGTGCTCTGGCTCGAGCAGCACCTGGCCAGCTACCAGGGCGCCGTCATCGCCGTCACCCACGACCGTTACTTCCTCGACCACGTCGCCGAGTGGATCGCCGAGGTCGACCGCGGCCACCTCTACCCCTACGAGGGCAACTACTCCACCTACCTGGAGACCAAGGAGAAGCGCCTCGAGGTCCAGGGCAAGAAGGACGCCAAGCTCGCCAAGCGCCTCAAGGAGGAGCTTGAGTGGGTGCGCTCCTCGGCCAAGGGACGCCAGGCCAAGTCCAAGGCCCGTCTGGCCCGCTACGAGGAAATGGCCGCCGAGGCCGAGCGCACCCGCAAGCTCGACTTCGAGGAGATCCAGATCCCGCCGGGGCCCCGCCTGGGCAACCAGGTCCTGGAGGCCACCAACCTCAACAAGGGCTTCGACGGGCGCACCCTCATCGACGGGCTCTCCTTCACCCTGCCGCGCAACGGCATCGTCGGGGTCGTCGGCCCCAACGGCGTCGGCAAGTCCACCCTGTTCAAGACCATCGTGGGCCTGGAGCCGCTCGACGGCGGAGACCTCAAGATCGGTCAGACCGTCAAGCTCTCCTACGTCGACCAGTCCCGAGCCGGCATCGACCCCAAGAAGACCCTCTGGGAGGTCGTCTCTGACGGGCTGGACTACATCCAGGTCGGCAACGTGGAGATGCCCTCGCGCGCCTACGTCGCCTCCTTCGGCTTCAAGGGGGCCGACCAGCAGAAGCCGGCCGGCGTCCTCTCCGGCGGAGAGCGCAACCGCCTCAACCTGGCCCTGACCCTCAAGCAGGGCGGCAACCTCATCCTCCTGGACGAGCCCACCAACGACCTCGACGTCGAGACCCTGGGCTCCCTGGAGAACGCCCTGCTGGAGTTCCCCGGCTGCGCCGTGGTCATCACCCACGACCGCTGGTTCCTCGACCGCGTGGCCACCCACATCCTGGCCTGGGAGGGAACCGACGAGAACCCTGCCAGCTGGTACTGGTTCGAGGGGAACTTCGCCTCCTACGAGGAGAACAAGGTCGAGCGCCTCGGCCCCGAGGCGGCCCGCCCCCACCGGGTCACCTACCGGAAGCTGACTCGAGACTGAGCGGAGCCCGCCCGGTCGACCGCGTAAGAAGGAGAAGCGCCATTCCCTCAGCCAGGCTGCTGAGGGAATGGCGCTTCTCGTCCTGCTTCAGAAGGCGACTTCATACGTCTTGTCGGTTGGAGTCGATTGCACTTAAGGTGCTGGTGGAGGTGTCATGATGAGTAGGAATACCCCAGGACTCATCCCCGAAGGCGGCGTTATCGGGAAGCTTCCGTTCGACGGGCAGTGGCTGACCGAGCGCAGTCCCACACGCCGCGTTCCCAGCCATGGGACTCACCTGTTCGCCACCATGTACGCATTTGACTTCGTCGCCGTCGACGACGATGGTCTCACGGCTCCACCACGCAGCATGCGTGCGCTCTTCACCCCCGAACCGCCAGAGCTCTTCCACGCCTTCGGTCGTCCCTTGCACTCGCCCGTTGCGGGAACCGTGGTCTCCGTTCACGACGGCGAGCCCGACCACGTGGCGCGCCGTTCCGTCCTGACTCGCATCCCGTACGGATTGAGTCAGCCCCAACGAATTCGGCAGGGACTTCCCGCCATCCCTGGAAACCACATCATCATTCAGGTTGCCGAGGGGCCTCATTGCGTGGGACTCGTGCACCTTCAGCGAGGCTCCGTCCAGGTGTCGCCCGGCGACCGGGTGAGCGCAGGCGATCAGATCGGTCGATGCGGCAACTCCGGGAACTCCACGCAGCCCCACCTTCACATCCAAGCGATGGACAGTCCAGATCTCCGTACCGCGAAGGGGGTTCCGCTCCGTTTTGAGGAGTTCCGGCAACGCAGCCCGCAGCAGGGTGCTCCCTGGGCACTTCGGCGACAGTCATGCCCCGAGCAGGGGGCGGTCGTCGCTCAACCTTGATATGACGTCATGGAATGAGCCTCAGATCCGGCGTGCTGATCGGTCGCGGGGCGCTGCGACCAGATCGTGGCGAGAATCGGGGGATGGGCCTGCGGCGCAGTGCGCAGCTCCTGAATGGGGACGTACTTCTCCGGCGAGGACTGCGTTGTCCTCCAAACTTCTGAGATCCGGCCGCAGTCGTATGGGGGAGAAGTACGTCCTGGATGGAGAACGCAGTCCTCGGTCCGTGTCCTCAAGGGGTGGGCGTCAGCCGGGGATGGCGCTGCCGTCGTCGCCCTCTCCCATGCGGATCCGCCAACGCCCTGACCCGCCGTCGGACTGCGAACCGGTGGGCATGCGCACCATGCCCTCCTGGGCGATGGTCGACACCAGCCGACCGGATGAGTCGAAGACCTGTGCGCGCGCCATGCCGCGGCCGCCCTGTGAGGAGGGGGAGTCCTGCACGTAGAGCAGCCAGTCACCCATATCCACATCCCGGTGGAACCACTGGGCGTGGTCGAGGGTCGCCAGGCTCATGCCCTCACTGCGCCAGGACAGTCCCTGGCTTCGCAGCACCGGCTCCAGCATCACCTGGTCGCACACGTAGGCCAGCAGTGCCCGGTGCACGGTCTGGGAGGTCTGCTCTGGGATGCGGCTGCGTGAGCGCATCCACAGGTGCTGGCGACCGGCACGCTCCTTGGCGGGGCGCAGGTAGAGGTTGCCCTCCACGTGCCTGAGGTCGAAGGCCGCCGTGCGCCCCAGGAAACGCGCCACCGGATGATCGATGGTGCGGAAGATCTCCAGCGCACTCGTCAAGTCCTCGGGGCGCGGAACCGAGGGGGCTTCCACGTGGAGGTCGGCACCCTCCTGCTCCTCCTGGAAGGAGGTGAGCATCGTCAGGATCGGCGTGCCCTCCTGGGAGGCGGCGGTGCGCCGTTGGGAGAAGGACCGTCCGTCGTGCAGGCGCTCGACGGCGAAGGTGATTGGTGTGTCGGGCTGACCGCCCCGCATGAAGAAGGCGTGAACCGAGTGCGGCAGACGCTCACCGTCGCCGTCGTCCACGATCGTGGCGGCCGCGGCAAGCATGCCCTGGGCCACCACCTGTCCTCCGTAGACCCGGCCCGAGAGCTGGGGCAGGGAGCCCCCGGAGAAGACATCCTCCCCGTCACCCGCCGACAGGCTGAGGATTCGGGTCACCGACCCGAGGGGCTCCTCCGTGGCGGCGGGGACGGGGTATGGGGTTGTCACAGACCGAGCTCCTCCAGGATCGGCAGCTTGGCGCGCACCGCCGAGCGCGCGTCCTCAGCCGTCGCCGCGTCCAGAGCGATCCTCGCCAGCTCCTGGCACTCGGTGAGCGTGACGGACTTCAGGACGGCGTCAACATCAGGCAGGGCGCGCGCCGTCATCGACAGGGAGGCGACCCCCAGACCCACGAGCACGGCGGCCAGCGCCGGGTCCGCAGCGGCCTCACCACACACGCCCACCGGACGTCCCTTGGGTGAGGCACCCTCGCAGGCGGTGCCGATCAGACGCAGAACGGCCGGCTGCCAGGCCGTGGACAAATCCGCCAGCGAGGACAGCAGACGGTCGGCCGCCATGACGTACTGGGTGAGGTCGTTGGTGCCCACCGAGGCGAAGTCGGCGTGCTCGAAGAGCTTGTCGGCCATGAGCGCGGCCGAGGGCACCTCGATCATCATCCCGGCCGTCTTCAGGCCGTAGGAGCGGGCCTTCTGCGTGAAGGCCTCGGCCTCCTCGGCCGTGGAGATCATCGGGGCCATGACCCACACCTTCGCCTCGGTGGCGGCCTCGGCCTTGGCCAGGGCCTCGAGCTGGTGGTCCAGGACCTCGGGGTCGCGGCGCGTCGTGCGGTAGGCGCGTACACCGAGCGCCGGGTTGGCTTCGGTGGCGTCGGTCAGGAAGGGCAGCGGCTTGTCCGCCCCGGCGTCGAGGGTGCGCACCACGACCTTCTTGCCGGGGAAGGCCTCGAGGACGCCCTGGTATGCCTCCACCTGAGCCTCCACCGTGGGCTCTTCGGGCTGGTCCAGGAAGCAGAACTCGGTGCGGAACAGGCCGATGCCCATGGCCCCGGCCTCGGCGGCGCTACGGGCGCCGGCCGCGTCACCGACATTGGCCAGCAGCTGGACCTCGTGGCCGTCCTTCGTGGCTCCGTCACCGTTGAAGACACGCACGCGCGAGGCGAGCTCCCGCGCCCGGCGCAGGGCGTCCTCGGAGGGGTTGAGGGTGATGCTTCCCTTGGTGCCGTCGACCAGGACGATGTCGCCCTCGGCCAGCGCGTCGGTGACCTTCTCGCCAGTGCCGACGATCGCCGGCATGCCCAGTGCGCGCGCCAGGATCGCGGTGTGGGAGGTGGGACCGCCCTCGGAGGTGATGAAGGCGATGACCTTCTCGGGGTCCAGCAGCGCGGTGTCGGCCGGGGCCAGGTCGGCCGCCACGAGCACGAAGGGCTCGGGCAGGCGGGGGATCCCGGGCATCGGGGACTCGGTCAGGACGGCGACGATGCGGTCGCGCACGTCCTGGATGTCACGGGTGCGCTCGGCCATGTAGCCGCCCAGGGACTCCAGCATGGAGGCCAGAGTTCCTGCGGACTCCCACACGGCGCGCTCCGGAACCAGGCGCTTCTCGCGCACCATGGCCTGCGCCGTCGAGGTCAGGGTGGGGTCGGCAGCCATCTGCGCGGTGGTCTCAAGGAGCGTGCGTGCCTCGGCCTTGGCCTCGGCCGCGGACAGCTCCAGGCCCTTCTTAACCTGCTGAGCCGCCAGCGCGATGCGCTCGCACTCCTTCTCGACATCGCGACTGGGTTCGAGGGTCGCGATCTCGGGCTCAGGAATGGGAGGGGCCATCCTGGCGACGGGGCCGGCCACAAGGCCAGGGCTCACACCGATGCCGGACAGGGTTGTGGAGGTGGTGTCGGACGCTGTCATGTGGTGCTCCTCATCGGAGACGAATGGGGATCATCGCTCATTGTGCCCCGAGTACGGCCGGAAAGAGACGTTTCCGCCAGGGGAATAACGATCTCCTCTGTGGGCGCGTCAAGGCATCTATCGCGTTCCCGTAAGGTTACGTGAGTGAGCCCCGTCATGCGAGGAAGGAGATCCCCCGGCGCGGTCGTCCGCTGTGCAGCAGGCTCTGCGGCCCGCATGCGCACGCCTCTTCCTGCCGACTGGAACTCTTCGCCGCGGACAACGCGGAGGTGGGATAAAGTGATCGCGAGCACGAAGGACCTCAGCTGCCCGACCACGCGCATGACAGACGGGGATTGCGCGAGGGCGGGAACCGGGAAGGAGAAGCCATGAGCACTGCATCAGACATCGTCGCCGGTCTCGGCGGCCAGGAGAACATCACCGACCTCGAGCCCTGCATCACGCGTCTGCGCGTCGAGGTAGCCGACCAGACGAAGGTGGATGAGGAGGCGCTGCGAGCGGCCGGCGCCTTCGGCGTGGTGCGTTCGGGCCGCGTCGTCCAGGTCGTCGTGGGGCCCACGGCGGACAGCCTCGCCTCGGAGATCGCAGCGCTCTGAACTGATCGCCCCGTTCCCGGAGGGTCTGCGCACCCGCCCGGCTCCAGCACCTGCAACGCGGAGCCGGGCGGCCTGCCTTTCCCCGCACAGCGGTGGGCGCATGTCGGGACGTGTGACCCGATCTCGCCGTCCGCTCCGCTGATCGCCGACCGGTTGCGCGTTCCTGGGCACATGGTCCCGGGCGACTCAACGGCAGTGGCGCCATTGCGCGGCTTCACGGTGAAACAGTTGCAGCAAAACGTCAGGAGACACGGTGCGGCGGGTGCACAACCCTCCACCGCTAGGGCACACTTGGACACTGCTAGTCCTGCTAGCGCCCGCATCCCGATCCGACCCATCCATCCCCAGGGGTGATGGCGGAGCGCAACCCTGCTCCACGCCCGCTCCATGGCGCTCCATCGCACATCTGCTCACGCAAGGCGGACCCACGCACATGAACGAGTTCAACGACGGCCTGTTACCTGCTTCCGAGAGCCTCAAGCAACTGGCTGAGGCCTACGGTGTCTCCACCGAGTACTGGGACTATCACGGCAACCTTGCCTCACCCTCAAGCGCTACTCTCAGGGCCGTGCTGGCCGCATTAGGGGTGAGCATCAACTCCGAGGAGGAGATCGGGCGCGCTCTGCGAGAGGTCGAGGACGCCCCCTGGCGGCAGGCGCTTGCCCCCACGGTCGTCACGCGCGGCGGGGTGGAGTCGACCGTCCCCGTCTACGTACCCGACGGCGCCAAGATGCGGGTGCGCGTCGAGCTCGAGAACGGGGACGTCCGTGAGCTGACTCAGACTGAGGACTGGACCGTGCCCCGTGAGGTGGACGGCGTCAAGCGCGGCCGTGCCTCCTTCATCCTCGGAGCCGATCTGCCCCTGGGATGGCACCGGATCATCGCCGAGGTCAGCCCCGGCTCCACGGACCAGGCCGCCCCGCAGGGGGCTCATGCCGCGCCGCCCGCCGACGGCGAGGCGGAGACCATCACCGTGACCTCGGCGCTGGCGGTCACCCCCAACCATCTCGATCTGCCCGAGTCTCTCGGAGACCGGGGCTGGGGGTTATGGCCCAGCTGTACTCGACCCGCTCGCGCGGGTCGTGGGGGACCGGTGACACCGACGATCTCACTGAGCTCGCCGCCTTCTTGGGGGACCAGGGAGCCGACTTCCTGCTCATCAACCCGCTGCACGCGGCTGAGCCGGTGGCGCCGATGACCCACTCGCCCTACCTGCCGGTGACACGCCGCTTCGTCAACCCCCTCTACATCCGGCCGGAGAACATCCCTGAGGTGGCCCGTCTGTCCGGCCCCAAGCGCTCGCTGGTGCAGTGGGCCTTCGAAGAGGTCAAGGACAGTGACCTCAGCGCCGAGCCGATCGACCGCGACGCGGTGTGGAAGGCCAAGCGCGAGGCCCTCGAGGTCATCTTCGCCGCCGGTCGCTCCTACTCCCGCCAGCGAGACTTCGAGCGCTTCCGGGCCGAGCAGGGCGAGGGGCTGGAGCGCTTTGCCCTGTGGAGCGCGCTGGTGGAGAAGCACGGGTCCTTGGAGAACTGGCCCGCCACGCTGCGGGAGGCGGACTCCGCTTACGTCGCCAACGAGGCGCACCAGCTGGCCGAGCGCATCGACTTCTTCGCCTGGCTGCAGTGGATCGTCGACGAGCAGCTGGCTCGCGCGCAGGCCGAGGCCCTGGCCTCGGGGATGGCCCTGGGCATCATGGACGACCTCGCCGTCGGAGTCCATTCCCAGGGGGCGGACGTGTGGTCCAACCCGGAGGCCTTCGCCTCCGGAGTCACCGTGGGGGCTCCGCCGGACATGTACAACCAGCAGGGCCAGAACTGGTCCCAGCCGCCGTGGAACCCCGAGTACCTGGCGCGCAGCGCCTACGCCCCTCTGCGTGACATGGTGCGCACGGTCCTGCGTCACGCCGGCGCACTGCGCGTGGACCACATCATCGGCCTGTTCCGCCTGTGGTGGATCCCCGAGGGCATGGGGGCGGACCACGGCGCTTACGTGCGCTACGACCACGAGGCCATGCTCGGCGTCGTCCTGCTGGAGGCTCACCGGGCCGGCGCTGTGGTCATCGGTGAGGACCTGGGGACCGTGGAGCCCTGGGCGCGCGACTATCTGGCCAGCCGTGGTGTGCTGGGAACCAGTGTCCTGTGGTTCGAGAAGCAGCACGACGGCTGGCCACTCCAGCCCCAGGACTACCGCAGGCTCGCCCTGTCCACGGTCAACACCCACGATCTTCCTCCGACTGCCGGCTACCTGGCTGACGAGCACGTCGATCTGCGTGAGCGCCTGGGCCTGCTCACCGAGCCGGTCGAGCAGGTGCGTGCCGAGGCGCGCATCGAACGCGACCGGATGACCTCCCGGTTGCGCGAGCACGGTCTGTTGGGGGATGCCCCCACCGAGCGTCAGGTCGTTGAGGCCCTGCACCGCTACGTGGTGCGCACCCCCTCGGTGCTGGTCGGCGTCGCCCTGGTCGACGGCGTGGGGGAGCGGCGCGCTCAGAACCAGCCGGGCACCGACCAGGAGTACCCCAACTGGCGGATTCCTCTGGCCGACGGCGCGGGAGAGGTCGTGTTGGTGGACGACCTGCCCGAGAACGCGCGCCTGGGCAGCCTGCTGAGCGTCGTGCGCGACGAGATGGCTTCTCGGGACTGATGCCACCACAGGCTCCGCGCCCACTGGGCTGCAGACGGGCCTGAGGCGGGCGACGTGCTGAGACGCAGTGGCCCCGGCCGTCACGATGACGGCCGGGGCCACACATTATGCGGTTGAGGTCCGATGAGACCGGGCCCGCGTTCGGGTCTACACCCAGGTCATGAGCGTGTCGCCGGCTGCCATTATGCGGCCTGGTGATACGGGCTCCAGATCAGTCTCATCACCCTCCAGGGCGATGACGGGGACGATCGGGTTGAGTCCGCCGGCTTCGATCTGAGCCGGTGACCAGCTGATGACGGGGCTGCCCGCGTCGATGGTGTCTCCCTCACTGGCCAGGAGGGTGAAGCCCTTGCCCCCCAGACTCACGGTGTCGAGCCCCAGATGGACCAGAACGCTGTGGCCGTCGTCGTTGGTGATGACGTAGGCGTGGGGATGGATCTTCGTGATGGTTCCGCTGATCGGTGCCAGGACGCTGACCTCGCCCCCGTCAGCGGTGTCCGGGGTGATGGCCACACCAGGGCCGACGATCTTGCCGGAGAAGACGGGGTCGGGAACATCGCTGAGGGCGACGACAACGCCGGATACCGGCGACTGGACGGTCAGGCTCACCGCAGGTCCTCGATGTCCTCCGCGATGGTGTCCGCGTTGGGGCCGACCACGACCTGCACGATGTCGCCGAGCTTGACGACACCGTGTGCTCCCGCGGTCTTCAGGGCCGGCTCGTCCACGAGGGAACCGTCCTCCAGCTCGCAGCGCAGCCGCGTGATGCAGGGTTCGATCTCCACGATGTTGTCGAATCCTCCGAGGGCGTCGACGATGCTCTGTGCCTGAGACATGGGTTCCTCCTGGGTCTGCCCGGGTGCTTGCCGGGCTCAGTGGGTGATGGTGCCGAGATGAGGCGTCAGGACATGGGCAGGTGCAGTCAGGTGCGGCACCTTCGCCGGTACCGGACTAATGGTCCATACCAGTACCCCATGGTACAGGCCGCCCGGAGGTTGTCTAGTACCGACCTGGGTCAGCCCCTCAAGACGACGAGCGGTCCGGGCGGAAGGCGGGTTTGGGGGCGGCCACCGGGACCCACAGGGTGTAACGGTCGGCGCGGAACAAGGTGCGCGAGTAGTCGATGGCGCAGTGCTCATGGAAAGTGCGCCGAGTGATGTCCAGGGTCGGGGCGCCCTCCTGGACGGAGAGCAGCGCTGCCTCCTGGGCCGTGGCCGCATGGGCCTCGATCATGTCTTCGCCCCACTGCGGCGCCAGGTCGGCCTGGGTCAGCTCGGCGTAGACCGAGAAGTTCGGGCTGGTGCGCAGCAGGTTGGGCAGAAGCGCAGCGGGAATCCAGTTCTCCTCGATCGCCATGGGGATGGCGTTGGCGGTCAGCAGGCGACGCAGGTGGTGGACCTCGACCCCGGCCTCGAGCTCGAGCGCCTCCGCCACGGTCTCATCGGAGGCGATGGTCTCGGCCTGCAGCATGACGACACCTGGCTCCATCCCGCGGCGCCGCATCTCCTGGGTGAAGGAGGTCAGCCGAACCTGCAGGTCAAGCTTGGGAGGCGCCACGAAGGTTCCCTTGCCCTGGTGGCGCTCCAGGACGCCGTCGACGACGAGGGTGTCGATGGCCTGACGCACGGTCATGCGGGAGACCTCAAACTGCTCGCACAGCTCGCGCTCAGAGGGCACCGGACTGCCGTTGGCGAGCCCGTTCCTGACCAGGTCCAGCAGGTGATTGCGCACGATGACGTACTTTGCCGGCTTCTTACCTGCGTTCTTGGGCATGGGACTCCCCTGGTTGACAGCGGGTGGAGGCGGCCAGGAGAAGGGGCGTGCCTGCGACCGCTGCTTCCGTTCCGTCGTATCGATTTTCATATCATTATGGCCGACGAGTGCGTCGCTCGCTTGACATTGAAGGTTCTATCGGTTTCTCTGGTGGCACTGGTCCAGACGTGTTCGGTGTCGATCCGTCCCGACTACCACCGTCACGGTGGCTATCTCTGACGCGGCAGTGCTGCCGCGCGATCCTGAACTGGAGAACACTCATGTCAGACAAGAAGAAGACGGGCGGCGCCTTCGCCCTTGCTCAGCGTCTGGGGAGATCCCTGATGCTGCCCATTGCCACGCTCCCGGCAGCGGGTCTGCTGCTGCGTCTGGGGCAGGCGGACATGCTGGGGGCCGAGGGACTGGCCGCGAAGGCGTCCTGGTTGCAGCCCGTCGCAGACATCTTCAGCGCGGCCGGTGGGGCGGTCTTCGACAACCTGCCCCTCATCTTCGCCGTCGGCGTCGCCGTGGGTTTCGCCAAGAAGGCTGACGGCTCCACCGGGGTGGCCGCACTGTTCGGCTTCCTCGTCTACCGGGCAGTCACCTGGACCATGTCGCCCATCATCATGGGCGAGCCCGCCCCCCTGAGCAAGGAGGCCCTGGACTGCCTCCACTCCTTCGATCCCGCCACGGGGAAGATCGCACAGGTTGGCCCCTGGAATCAGGGAGTCAAGTTCTGTGACATCCCCACCCAGACGCCCATCAACTACGGGGTTCTCGGCGGTATCGTCATCGGCGTCGTCGCCGCCCTGCTGTGGCAGCGCTACTACCGCGTCAAGCTGCCCGACTGGCTGGCCTTCTTCGGTGGACGCCGCTTCGTCCCCATCGTCACCTCCGGTGCCGCGCTGGTCATCGCCTTGATCATGTCGGCGCTCTACCCGGCCTTCAACTGGCTCATCAACGAGCAGCTCGGCGGCTGGCTCATCAACGCCGGAAACTCCAAGGGCATCGCCGGCGCCCTGGCGGTCTTCGTCTTCGGTACCGTCAACCGCCTGCTCATCCCCTTCGGCCTGCACCACCTGCTCAACTCCGTGCCCTGGTTCCAGCTCGGCTCCTGCCAGACGGCCTCCGGGGACACGGCGCACGGTGACATCACCTGCTTCTTCCAGGGCGTGGACGGCTCGAACTCCTGGACCGGGGGCTTCACGACCGGCTTCTTCCCGATCATGATGTTCGCGCTGCCCGCCGCCGCCCTGGCCATCTGGCACACGGCCAAGCCTGCCAAGCGCAAGGCGACCGGCGCCCTCATGATCTCTGTGGCACTGACCGCTTTCATCACCGGTATCACTGAGCCCCTCGAGTACGCCTTCGCCTACGTGGCCTTCCCGATCTACGCCGTCCACGCGGTGCTGACCGGCTCCTCCCTGGCCATCGCCAACCTCCTGGGCGCCAAGGACGGCTTCGCCTTCTCCGCCGGGGCGATCGACTACCTGCTCAACTTCGGCAAGTCCGCCGAACTCTCCGGTGGTGTGGTCCGCGGACCGCTCATGATCATCGTCATGGGGCTGGTCTACGCCGTCATCTACTACTTCCTCTTCAGGTTCCTCATCGTCAAGTTCGACTTCAAGACCCCTGGGCGCGAGGACGACGACGTCGATGCCTTCGCTGCCGCGCAGGCCGCTGCCGCCAAGTCCACGGGCAAGAAGGCTGCGGAGTCAACCCGGCGCTGAGCGATACGGGTGCCGGGATGTCGGGGCCGGCACCACACGATCTGGGGCCGAGCGCATCATGCGCTCGGCCCCAGACCATTGCCTCCTCTCGAGCCCGCTCCGGGCCGGAGGGTGACGCGGTTACTGCTGGCTCTGGCTCTCGGCGGCCTGCGCCCTGGCCACGCGCAGCGTGTCATCGAGGTTCTCGCGCACGATCCGTCGCAGTGCGGCCGGTGCCTGGTCGTGGGACTCCAACCAGCCCGTCAGGGCGGCGGCTGGGTCGTCAGCGCCCTTGAGGCCCACCGTGACGCACGACCACAGGCCCGTCAGCAGGTTCTCGGCCATGTGGAAGGTGCGGGAGGACCACACGGAGTCGATGGCCTCCACATATGCCCCCACGAAGGGAGCCAGCAGCTCGGGGTGGCGCTCGACATTGGTCAGGCCCCGCAGGACGCGCACCTGGGTCTCGTTGGGCATAGCGGCATCGCCGATGAGGGCCCGCCAGGTGTCCTGCTTCGCCTCCGGGGTCGGGATCGATGCCCGGGCCTCCGCAGCGCGCTCACGCCCCGTGGTTGTGCGGTCCCGGGCCTCCTCGGCACGAATCTGCTCCTCCCCGCTGCGGCCGGCGGCCACCAGGCCGATCAGCAGGTCCCAGCGCAGGTCCTGGTCGACGTCGAGACCGCCGAGAGTCTGGCTTCCCTCCTCAAGCCCGGCGACGACGTCGAGCTGTTCATCGGTGACGGCGTGAGCGGCCAGGGCTCTGACCAGCTGGAGCTGCTTGTCGCTGCCGGGCTGGGCCGCCCGCGCCAGCTCCAGTAGCCGGTCGGCGGTGCCCGGGGCGAGGTCGCGGCGTACGGCCGGGGGCAGGAAACCGGACAGGCAGGTGGTGATGCGTCCCAGCAGCCCCTGGATGACCGAGGAGTGCTCCTCCACACCCAGCGCCCGCAGGGCCGCGTCAAGGAATCGGGAGGCGGCAAGCTCGCCGTCGCGCACCATGTCCCAGGCCGATGCTAGGACGATCGAGCGCGGCAGGGACTCGGTGAAGGCCTCGATGTGCTCGAGGCCGAAGGACAGTGAGTCCTCATCGAGGCGGACCTTGGCGTAGGTGAGGTCGTCATCATTGAGGACGAGGACATCCGCCCGCTTGGTGCCGACCAGCTCAGGAACCTCGGTCAGCTCACCGTCGACATCGAGCTCGATGCGGTCGGTGCGCTCCAGGCGTGCCTCGGCTCCCCGGCCGGTCAGGCTGTAGCAGCCGATCGCCACCCGGTGCGGGCGCAGCGAGGCCGGTGAGTCGGCGGGGATCTCCTGGCGGACGGTCGCCTGGGTGATGAGGCCGTCGGCGTCGGTGGCCAGCTGCGTGCGCAGGGTCGTCACACCGGCCTCCTGGAGCCACAGGCGGGTCCAGGTACTCAAGTCGCGTCCCGAGACCGCCTCCAGCTCACGGAGCAGGTCGCTCAGCTCGGCGTTGGCGTAGGCGTGCGCCGCCAGGTAGCGCTGGATGCCGGCGAAGAAGTTCTCCCTGCCCACGTAGCCCACGAGCGCAGCCAGGACTGAGGCCCCCTTGGCGTAGGTGATGCCGTCGAAGTTGACCTCGACGTCGTGCAGGTCATGGATCTCCGCGGCCACGGGGTGGGTGGAGCTGAGCTGATCCTGGTTGTAGGCCCACCCCTTCTCCAGGGTCTGGAAGGTCGTCCAGGCCTGGTTCCAACGAGTGATCTCGGCGGTGGCCAGAGTGGAGGTGTACTCGGCGAAGGACTCGTTGAGCCACAGGTCGTTCCACCAGGTCATGGTGACCATGTCCCCGAACCACATGTGGGCCAGCTCGTGCAGGATCGTCACGGCGCGCCGCTCCACTCGGGCCTCGACGGGCCTGGAGCGGAAGATGTAGTCGTCGCGGTGGGTGACGCAACCGGCGTTCTCCATCGCCCCGGCATTGAACTCAGGAACGAAGATCTGGTCGTACTTGGTGAAGGCATAGGGGGTGGCGAACAGATCCTCGTAGTAGGCGAAGCCCCGCTTGGTCAGGTCCAGGATCTCCTCTGAGTCCATGTACTCGACCAGACTCTTTCGGCAGTAGACCCCCAGTGGCACGGTACGTCCGTCGCCGGCCACATACTCGTCGGTCACACCGACGTAAGGCCCGGCGACGATGGCCGTGACGTAGGAGCTCATCGGCTCGGTGGGGGCGAAGGCGAAGGTGTGGGCATCCCCTGAACCATCGGCGGCCTCGGCGGGAGTCGGCTCAGGGGTGGGGGAGTTGGACAGCACCGTCCAGCTCGACGGTGCGGTGACGGTGAAGGTGAAGGAAGCCTTGAGGTCGGGCTGCTCGAAGACGGCGAAGACCCGCCGGGAGTCGGGGACCTCGAACTGGCTGTAGAGATAGGTTTCGCTGTCGGCCGGGTCGGTGAAGCGGTGCAGCCCCTCTCCGGTGTGCATGTAGGCGCAGTCGGCGACGACGACGAGCTCATTGTCCGCGGCCAGATCCTTCAGCGCGATGCGTGAGTCCGTGTAGACCTCGGTGGGGTCAAGAGGGGCCCCGTTGAGGGTAATGGAGTGGACCGTTGGTGCGACGAGGTCTATGAAGGTGGAGGAACCCGGGGTGGCCGTGAAGCGTGCCGTGGTGGTGGAGCCGAAGACCGTCTCGCCGCGCGTGAGATCGAGGACGACGTCATAGCTCTGGGTCCGTACGGTTGCGCTGCGCTCGGCGGCCTCAAAACGAGTCAGGTTCTGACCGGGCATAAGAACTCCTGTCTGAGAGGGATGCGCTGCCCATGGGGGCGCGCCGGGCGATTGTCTCACCTTCTGATCGACACCGGCAGTGCCTGGAGCGCCGTACAACGGCTCCGGGGGACGACACGTCATGTGTCGTCCCCCGGAGCCGAGGTTGTTCCCACAGCTTGGGGAACGTCAGCGGATCAGGTCAGATGCGGCTCAGGCCTTGTTGCGGCGACGCAGCACCAGGGCGGCGCCTCCAGCCACGACCAGGAACGCGGCGATCCCGCCGAAGAGCAGGCCGTTGGCACCGGTGTGGGCCAGGGAACCGTCGCTGTCCTTGGTCGTCTCACCGCCGGCCCGGTTCTCCGAGGAGGAGTCCTTGGCGTTCGAGCTCAGGTTGTTGCCCTTGTCAGCCCCGGCCTTGTTGTCGCCGGCGTTGGCCTGCTTGTCTCCACCAGCCTGCTTGTCGCTGCCGGCGTTGGCGTTGCTGTTGCTTCCGCCGTTGTTGCCGCCACCGCTGTTCTCGGTGGTCTTCTGCTCGCTGGCCTTCTGCTCGGTGGTCTTGTCGCCGCCGGCCTGCTTGTCGCTCCCACCGTTGTTCTCAGAAGCCGAGCGCTCTGTAGTGCTCTGCTCAGTGGTCTTCTGTTCAGTGCTCTGACGCTCGGAGGTCGAGCGCTCGGTGGTGTTCTGCTCCGAGTTCTGACGCTCGGAGGTCGAGCGCTCGGTGGTCTTCTGCTCGGTGGTCTTGTCACCGCCGGCCTGCTTGTCGCCGCCGCCGTTGTTCTCGGTGGTCTTCTGCTCGGTGGTCTTGTCACCGCCGGCCTGCTTGTCGCCGCCGCCGTTGTTCTCGGTGGTCTTCTGCTCGGTGGTCTTGTCGCCACCGGCCTGCTTGTCGCCGCCGTTGTTGCCGCCGCCATTGTTCTCGGCGGTCTCGGTCTCGGTGGTGGAGCGCTCGGTGCTCTCGACGGTGAAGGTGTGCTGGGAGACCGTGGTGACGGTCTGGCTGGTGGCCGTCTCGCTGTGGTGGGAGCCGGTCAGAACCAGGACGTACTCCCCGTCGGGGGCGTCAGAGGGGGCGGGCAGGTTGCCCGTGAGGTTGCCGTTGGCGTCAACCGTCAGCTCACCAAGGGTGTAGCAGATGCTGGAGTCGCTCTTGCTCTTGAGGAGGACCGTTACCTTCTCGCTGGCGTAGAAGCCCTGAGCGTTGAAGGTGAAGGTCTGGGACTGGCTCTCCGTGCGGGTGGAGACCTCGTAGGAGCCGGAGATACGCGTGTCGTCGAAGTAGATCTGCGTCTGCTGCTGCTTGGTGACCTGGGCCGTCTCAGTCTTGTCGCCGTAGGTCATGCAGCCGGCTCCGATGGTCCACCCGTCAGTAGTGGTGGCCGTGGTTGAGCCGATGGACTTGATGAGCGCCGCCAAGTCAAGGTCTGAGGTCCAGCTACCGTCTGCGGCCGCCTCGGTCTTGACGACGTCGGAAACGGAGCCGTCAGGTGCATACAGCGCGATGCCGACGGTGGCCTGCTTCCCAGTGCAGCCGGTTCCCGAGACGGTGAAGGACGTGTTGGTGCTGGTCGAGACGAAGGTCTTCTCCTGGGTGATCTTGAAGCTGCTGCCCTCACTCGTCTTACTGGGGGCAGGAGTAGCCTCGCTCGTCTTGCTGGGGGCCGGAGTGGCTTCGGCGGTCTTGCTGGGAGCCGGGCTGGGCTGAGCAGGGCCGCCGGAAGGCGTGGTCGCCTCGGCGGTGCTGCTGGGGGTGCTCGGGCTGTTGCTGTTGGAGCTGTTGGCGAGAACGGGAGAGGCAATGAGCGAGGCTCCGGTCATTGCGGCCACCGCGCTGGCTGCGGCCAAGGGGCGTCCAAGACGCATGTGTCCTCCTAGGTCTGACGGGGGAACGATGGTTGTCGGCGATCCGATTCTTCGCCGACTCGTTATCTACCGTAACGATGAATAGGTTGAAGACGTGGGTCTCTGAAGTGATACCAGACACATAGATGAGTGTCCTCACTCACGTGAAAAAGTGGGGTGCTGTGCGAGGAGGGCGACAAAAGGCTGATACGGCGGGAAAACCTCGGGGTCTCTCCGGCGAGTGACTAGGCGCCCGCTGGCCGACAGGTTTTGGGACTGTACCCATAGCGGGCCAACAGGTCACGCGACTCCTGGTTGGGGGAGACGATGATCGACTCGTCCCGTGGTCCCGTCGGAAGATCAATGATCGTCGTGGCCCCGGCCCGCCTGGCCTTCGAGGCGCTGCGTCCCAGTGCGGCCAGGTCGCTGAGCCCAGTACCTGAGTCCAGGGTGATGTTCCCGGCCACGGTGTGTGCCAGCTGATGGAGTGAGACGGGGTTGCTGGCCTTCTGCCCGATGGCGGACAGCACGGCCTGCATCACGGTGGCCGTGGACTGGCTACGGCGTTGGGCGCCATCGGCCTGGCTCATGGTCACCCATCTGCCGTCGCGCAGGATCTCCGGGTGCCGTGAGCGGACAAGGGCTAGGGCGTCGATCCCGCTGAGTCGGTGGCGGCCGGCGGAGGAGAGGTTCAGTCCGGTGTAGGCGTCTCGAACCGGCTCGGGCACGTCCACCTCAATGCCACCCAGGGAGTCGATGATGGTGGCGAACTGAGCCATGTCGATGGTCACCAGATGCGTGGTGGGGATTCCGAGCCCGGTGCACAGGGCGTTGACCGTGTTCTGTGGTCCTGGAACGTAGGTGGTGGCCAGCCGGTCCAGCTCCATGCCCTTGCTGTTGATGGTCAGGTCCCGGGGCAGGTTGATGATGGTGACTCCCTCCTGGGAGGGGCGTACCAGGGCGATGACATCGGCGCGGGAACCCTCCACCTCCTGAGTGGTTCCGTAACGGTTCTGGTCTCCCGGCACGGTGGCGCGAGAGTCGGTTCCCAGGATCAGCCAGGTCTCGCCCGCCGTCGGGGAGGACGTGGTGGGCATGGCGATGTCGACGCGTGCAGGGCGATGAGCCAGGACCGCCACATCCGCGCCCAGGGCCAGGGCGGTCGTCATGACCGCGGTGCTCAGGCCGACGACGATCCTGCGGCGCCTCGAGCAGCGCGTGATGCCTGTGCCGCCTCGGCCCTGGCGGCGTCGCTGCGGCAGGGGGGAGCAGGTATCGGTGGCGTCCGAGGCCTCCGAGGGGGCTGCGCTGTGCTCGTCGTGGGAGGTGGAGTCCATGGTCTCAGTGTCCGCTTCGGGACGCTGCTGTGCCGTCAGGTGCGAACGCGCGCGCCGTGTGGCGGCGATGGGAACGAGACCGCCGGGGAGACAGCACGTGCAGTGCTGTCTCCCCGGCGGGAAGATGTTTCCAGTCAGACTGGAAGGAGGCGATCAGGCCTTACGACGACGCACGACGAGGGCGCCGCCACCGATGGCCACGAGGGCCGCGGCAATGCCGCCGAAGAGCAGGCCGTTGGCACCGGTCTGGGCCAGGGGCTTGCCGGAGGTGGAGGCCGCCGGGGTGGCGTCGGTGCTGGCCGGGACGTTCACGTTGCTGTTGGAGGCGGGAGCGGTCGGGTTGGCGGTGGCGCCACCGTTGTCGGTGATGCCGTTGCTGCCGTCCTCCACGAGGTCGAGGGAGCCGCCCTTGGCGACGACGGTCTTGGTGCTGCTGCCGCCCTCGCCGTAACGGTCGCCCTCGATGGTCAGCGTGTACTCGCCGTCAGGCACGTTCGAGGGGGCCGGAAGCTCGCCCGTGACGTTGCCGTTGGCGTCAGCCTCCAGCGTGCCGACGGGGTAGGTCTTGGAGGAGTCGGTCTTGCTGACCAGGGTGAGGGTGACCTTCTCCTTGGGGGAGAAGCCCTTGACGTCCACCGTGATCTTCTGAGCGCCGTTCTCGTCGGTGGTGATCTTGTAGGTGCCGTCCACGTCGGTGTCGTCGAAGGCGATGCCCTGCTGGTCCTGGCCCTTCTCCTCGCCGTAGGAGACGCAACCGGCCACGATGGACCAGCCGTCGTCCGAGCCGTCCGTCTTGGCCTCAGCGCCAGTGGACTTGACCAGCTCGGGGATGTTCAGGGTGGTGGACCAGTTGCCCTCGGCGTCGGGGGTGGCCTTCACGATAGTGGACATCTCGCCCTTCGAAGTGTGGAGGGCGACGCCGACAGCCGCGTCCTTGCCGGTGCAGCCGGAGCCCGATACCGGGAAGGCGGTGTCCGAGGGGTTGACGATGACCTGCTGGTCATCGGCGATCTTGAAGGCGAGGGAGTCGCCGGCCAGGGCGGGGGAGGCGGCGAGGGAGGCGCCGATGGCGGCGGCCATCACGCTCGCGGCGGCCAGGGGGCGTCCAAGACGCATGAGTGCTCCTAGATATAGGGGGATAGGTGGCAACCGGTGAGTCGGGGTGTCACCGCGTTGCCCTCACCTTAGCGTGCCTCAGGACGAGGTTCCATGGTTTCTCGCGAATGAGGTATCGACCTCAGTCGCGAGTAGTTGTGGATTCTTCCAAGTGTGGCAACGAGTTTCGGCCCCTGGTGCTTGAATCCAAGTGACCGGGCCATTTACCAAATAGAGACCCGTTCGTTTGGTGGCAACCACAAAGCGTCGTCGGAATCCACCGCGAAGGCCTTGTAGAAGGCATCCACATTGCGCACGATCCCGTTACACCGGAACTCCGCCGGCGAGTGCGGGTCGACGGTCAGAAGGAGCTCGGCATAGTCCGGACGGCTCTTGGAACGCCAGATCCGCGCCCAGGAGTAGAAGAAGCGCTGCAGGCCGGTGAGCCCGTCGATGACAGGAGCCTCATCCACTGAGGGGATACCGACGTCGGCCAGGGCCAGGGAGTAGGCCTTGAGAGCGATGCCCAGGCCGCCCAGGTCACCAATGTTCTCCCCGATGGTCAAAGCGCCGTTGACGTGCGGGATCTCCGCCTGCTCCGTACCCGCGTCCTGGTGCTTGGCGACGACGACCTCGGGCGTGTAGGCGTCGTACTGGCTGATGAGTGCCCTCGTGCGCTCGGTGAAGGCCTCCCGGTCCTCCTGGGTCCACCAGTCACTGACCTTTCCGGTGCCGTCGAAGGTGGAGCCCTGGTCATCGAAGCCGTGGCCGATCTCGTGACCGATGACAGCACCGATGCCCGCATAGTTCACGGCGTCGTCGGCCTGCGGATCGAAGAAGGGAGGCTGAAGGATCGCGGCGGGGAAGACGATCTCGTTCATGGTCGGGTTGTAGTAGGCGTTGACCGTCTGAGGGGTCATGTGCCACTCGTCGCGGTCCACCGGCTTGGTCAGCTTGTTCAGCGAGTAGGCCATGTCGGCCCGCTCCACGCTGCGCACCGAGGCCAGGACGTCGCCGGGGAGCACCTCGACGTCGGAGTAGTCGCGCCAGCGCACCGGGTAGCCGATCTTGGGGGTGAACAGCGCCAGCTTCTCCAGGGCCCGCTCCCGCGTGGCCGGACTCATCCACTCCAGCGAGGAGATGGACTGGTGGTAGGCCTCGATGAGCCGGCCCACCAGGGCCTCCATCGCCGACTTGTGCGACGGCGGGAAGTGCCGCTCCACGTAGATCTCACCCAGTGCCTCACCCAGGCAGGACTCCACCAGGCCGACGCCGCGCTTCCAACGGGGCCGCAGCTCGTCGGTCCCCTGGAGCGTGCGGCCGTAGAAGTCGAAGTTCTCCTCCACGAAGGCCCCCGACAGCAGGGTGGCGCGTCCATGAACGGCATGCCAGGCGGCCCAGACCTTGAGATCCACCAGGGAGGTCTCCTGCCAGACGCCGGCCGCGTGGGGGAGGTAGTCGGGCTGAGTGACGATGGCCTCCTCGAGGAACGCGGTCTGCTCGATGCCGGCGCTCCGGGCGGCAGCGCGAATCCCCTCGCGCCACTCGTCCCAGGGCAGGTCGGGGGCCGAGTCCACGATCTGCCGCCAGGACATCGGATTGTTCATCTTCTCCACGTCACGGCAGGTGACGCGGTCCCAGTGCCCCTTGGCCAGGGCGGTCTCCACGGCCATGACTCGCTCGGCGAGCTCCTCACCCGAGGCACCGAAGGAGTCCGTCAGCCCCGCAAGAGACAGCATCCTGGCCACGTGCGCCACGTAGGCCTGGCGCAGCGGGGCCTGAGCCTCCTCGCGGTAGTAGGACTCGTCCGGCAGTCCCAGGCCCGACTGCCCCACCCAGCTCGTGTAGCGCTCCGGGTCATTGATATCCACCTCGACATCCGCGCCGACCACGCCCATGAAGCCGATCGGAGTCATCTCTCCCAGCGCACGGGCCAGCTCCTCCTTGGAGGAGGCGTCCAGCACCGGCGCCAGCTCCTCAGCCAGCGGCTCGGCCCCGAGCTCCTCCAGGTGGGCCTCGTCCATGAATGCCTCGTAGAGGGCGCCGACCCGGCCCCGGTTCGTGGCCAGGACCTCCGAGGCCCCCTCGGGTGCCACGGAGGAGAACTGCTCGGCGAGCTCCTCAACGATCTGCCGGCAGGCGGCCTCCGCCTCGTCGCGCAAGGTGGTGAAGGCGCCGCTGCTGGGGCGGTCCGCCGGGATCTCAGCGGTGGCGAGCCACTGGCCGTTGACGAAGCGGAACAGGTCGTCCTGGGGACGTACGGAGGTGTCGGTGTGCGCCGTCTCCAGCACGCCGGCGAGGACCGCCTCAGCGGTGGGGCTGGGGGAAGCCGTCGGCTGAGAGTGGTGGGCCGGTGAGTCCGATGCGGGGCCGGTGGGAGTCGATGAGGTCGCGCAGGCGTCAGTCATAGCGGACACGCTAACCCGCTCCGCTGCTCTCAGGTGTCCCGACGGCGCCCGTTCTCATGGTGCGAAGCGCTGTTCGCGTGAGGCACAATTCTGCCCATGCGCATCCATATCGCCTCCGACCACGCCGGTTACGAGCTCAAGAGCGCCGTGATCGAGCACCTGAGGGAGCAGGGGCACGACGTCATCGACCACGGAGCCCACGCCTACGATCCGAATGATGACTACCCTGCCTTCTGTCTGGCCTGCGGGGAGGCCGTCGTGGCCGACGCCGGGAGCCTGGGCATTGTTCTCGGGGGTAGTGGCAACGGGGAGCAGATCGCCGCCAACAAGGTCGACGGGGTGCGAGCCGCCCTGGCCTGGTCGATCGAGACCGCCCGACTTGCCCGCCAGCACAACAACGCCAACGTCGTCGCACTGGGTGGTCGCATGCATGACCTGGGGGCGGGCCTGGCCATCATCGATGCTTTCCTCGCCGAGCCCTTCAGCGGGGACGAGCGCCACGTGCGTCGCATCGCGCAGCTCGCCGACTACGAGAGCCGCGTTCATGACGCCGCCGCTCCAGCGGCTGATCCCGCCGGCGCCCCCACCGGGGCCTGAGCATGCCGGAGGGGCACACCATCCACCGGCTCGCCGCCGCCCTTGACGAGCTCTACGGTGGTCAGAGCCTGCGCGTGCGCTCACCGCAGGGGCGCTTCGCCGACGGGGCGAGCCGCCTGGATGGTCAGGTCCTCCTGGGCAGCCAGGCTCACGGCAAGCACCTCTTCCTGCCTTTCGGCCCCCGCGCCGACATGTCTCTCGACGACGCCTCCGTCACCTGGCTGCGGATCCACCTGGGCCTCTACGGGGCATGGACCTTCGACGGCGACCGTGAGTTCACGGCGCCCCACGCCATCGGGGCGCCGCGTCGCCGCGTCGGGGAGCGCGGTGAGCACGCCCTCAAGGGTGGGGGAGGATCAGCCCTGACCGGGCTGAACGGCGGAAGCCTCGAAGCCGAGGGGCAGGATGCAGCCACGCATGGGCCCGCCCCCGAGGAGTGGGAGCCGCCTGAGCCGCGCGGTGCGGTGCGGCTGCGGCTACTCGGCGAGCACGGGGTGGCCGACCTGACCGGACCGGCGGCCTGCGAGCTGCTGGACGCCGAGGGCGTGGCCGCCGTGCGCCGCCGCCTCGGCCCGGACCCGCTGCGCGCCGACGGCGACGTGGAGGCCTTCGTGGCCAAGGCGCGCTCACGGCGTAAGAGCATCGGAGAGCTGCTCATGGACCAGGCCGTCATCTCCGGAGCCGGCAACATCTACCGTGCCGAGACGCTCTTCCGCGTCGGGGTCTCGCCCTTCCGCGCGGGCAACCGCACCAGCGAGGAGCGGTTGCGGGCCATCTGGGAGGACCTGCGCCCCCTCATGGAGTACGGGGTGGCCACCGGCTTCATCACCACCGTCGACCTCGACGACGTCCCCGCCCCCCTTCCACCTGACGACCCTGAGGCCGGCCGGTGGTACGTCTACCACCGCACCGGCCGCCCCTGCCTGCGCTGCGGGACCCCGGTGGCGGAGCGGGAGGTGGCGTCCCGCCGGCTCTTCTGGTGCCCGACCTGCCAGGCCCACTGAAACCGGCTGACGACCTCCGGACCCCACTAAGGTGGCGGCATGTCGAACGCCTCGCCCGCCCTGCACTCCTCGAGCTGGTCCTCCTCGACCACCGGCCTGCTGACCCGCGACCACCACCTGACCGTTCCCCTGGACCGCAGCGGGCAGGGGGACTCAGCCCCCGACGGGACGGAGTCCATCACCGTCTACGCCCGTGAGATCTCAGCCGTGGGCATCGACCCGGTGTCCAGACCTCCCCTGGTCTTCCTCCAGGGCGGACCGGGCTGCGAGGCACCCCGCCCCAGTGCTGACTCCGGGCTCGGCTGGATCGGTGAGATCCTCGAGCACCACCGACTCATCCTCGTCGACCAGCGCGGCACCGGAGCCTCCAGCCCAGTGGACCGGACCGATGCCGCCGGCACCCCCGCGGACACCGCCCGGCTGCTCACTCACCTGCGCGCCGATGAGATCGTCGAGGACTGCGAGGACCTGCGCCGCGCTCTGGGCCTGGAGCGCTGGAGCCTGCTGGGCCAGTCCTTCGGAGGGTTCTGCGTCACCCGGTACCTCTCCGAGCACGCCCAGAGCCTGGAGAAGGTCTACATCACCGGTGGCCTGCCCGCCGTCGGGCACAGCATCGACGAGGTCTACGCCCTCAGCTACGAGGCGATGCGCCTCAAGAGCGAGGAGTACTACACCCGCTTCCCCCAGGACCGCGACCGCATGGCGTCCCTGGCGGAGAAAGCCGGTCGGGGCGAGCTGAGGACGGCGGGAGGGGATCTCGTAGGACCCGAGCGCCTGCGCTCGCTCGGCGCCCTGCTGGGCGGGGCCGGGGGAGCGGACACGATCCACTACCTCCTGGAGCGCGACCCCGACGCCTGGGCCTTCCGCTACGACCTGGGGCAGTGCCTGCCCTTCGGCGGCAGGTTCCCGCTCTACGCCGTCATCCACGAGTCCTGCTGGGCCGACGCCGGCACCACCGACTGGGCCGCGCAGCGGGTGCGCCCCGCGGTCTTCGACGACGATCCCACCCTGCTGACAGGCGAGCACGTACGCCGTGAGGCCTTCGTCGAGGACGCCGGTCTGCGCCCCTGGCTGGAGGTGGCCGACCTCCTGGCCGCGCACGAGTGGCCGGCGCTCTACGACCCGGCTCGTCTCAAGGCCACGACGACCCCCGGGGCGGCCGCTGTCTACGCCCGCGACGTGTTCGTGCCGATGACCACCTCCCTGGAGACGGCCGCGCTCATCCCCGGCCTGCGCACCTGGATCACCAGCGAGTACGAGCATGACGGCTCACGCGCCTCCGGCGGTCGGGTCTTCAAGCGCCTGCGAGACCTGGCCGCTGGGGCGATCGCCCGCTGACAGCTGTGCCCCGGTGCGCCACCGGGCGCGCCAGGGCACAGCCGGGTGCTTGAGGAGCACACGAGGGACGGGCGTGAGGCGGCCCCCGGGTGCCCGCTGGGATGCTGTGAGGCGGCTCAGATGTAGATGGTCGGGTCCATCATGAGCTCGGGGTCGGTGCGGGGGTCGCGGGCCCGGCTGGGCACGCCCACGGCAACATGACCCTGCGGGAGGTTCTTCACCAGGACCGCGTTGGCCCCCACCTTGGCCCCGTCCTCGACGGTGACCGGCCCCAGGACCTTGGCGCCGGCGCCGATCTGCACGTTGTTACCGATGGTGGGGTGGCGCTTGCCCGGACTCATCGACACCCCGCCCAGAGTCACTCCGTGGAACAGCAGCACGTCGTTGCCGACCTCCGCGGTCTCACCGATGACCACGCCCATGCCGTGGTCGATGAAGAAGCGCTCACCGATCGTCGCGGCCGGGTGGATCTCGATACCGGTGAAGTTGCGGGCCGCCTGAGACAGGGCACGCGCCGCGAAGCGATAGCCCTTGTGCCACAGCTTGTGAGCCGCCCGGTGCGCCCACAGGGCGTGGACACCCGGGTAGAGGAGGGCCACCTCCACGCTGGAGCGGGCGGCTGGGTCGCGCTTGCGGGCCGTCGCCAGGTCCTCACGGGCCAGGTCCAGAAGGGACCGCTGGGAGTTGTGCATAGTGTGCTCCTGTGATGGGTGACGGTGCGGCTCAGGTCGGCTGGTGAGCCTTCACCTCGCCCGCTGCGCCGATGACAACACCGACGGCGGCTCACCTGTTCCCAGGTTCGCCGCCGTCGGGGGAGTCAGTCGAGGAAGTCCTTGAACAAGGGCGTGGACAGGTAACGCTCACCGGTGTCAGGCAGGACGGTGACGATGGTCTTGCCCTCGAACTCGGGGCGCCTGGCCAGCTCGGTGGCGGCGGCCAGAGCTGCGCCCGAGGAAATCCCCACCAGGAGGCCCTCCTCCGCAGCGGCACGGCGAGCGTAGGTGATGGCGACGTCGGACTCGATGTGGAGCAGCTCGTCCCAGATGCCCTGGTCGAGGATCTCGGGAACCACGTTGGGGCCCAGGCCCTGGATCTTGTGGGGAGCGGCCTGGCCCTCGCTCAGCAGCGGGGACTCGGAGGGCTCAACACCGTAGATCTTCACCCCGGGCTTCTCCTGGCGCAGTACCTGGCCCACGCCGGTCAGCGTGCCTCCGGTGCCGATACCGGCCACGAAGACGTCGATGTCGCCCCCGGTCTGCTCCAGGATCTCCCGGGCCGTGGTCTCTCGGTGGATCTTGGGGTTGGCGGGGTTGGTGAACTGGGAGGCGAGGATTGAGTTGGGGGTGGCGGCCTGGATCTCCTCAGCCCGCTTGACCGCTCCGGCCACGCCGCCCTCGGTGGTCAGCACCAGCTCCGCACCGAAGGCGCGCATGATGGCCCGGCGCTCCTTGGACATGGTCTCGGGCATGGTGATGATGACCTTGTACCCCAGGGCCGCTCCCACCATGGCCAGGCCGACGCCGGTGTTCCCGGAGGTCGCTTCCACGATGGTGCCGCCGGGCTTGAGGTCACCGGAGGCCTCCGCGGCGCGCACGATGGACAGAGCGATGCGGTCCTTGACCGAGGCGGCCGGCTCGAAGGCCTCCACCTTGGCCAGGACGGTGGCGGGGGCGCCGTCGGTGACGCGGTTGATGCGGACCAGGGGAGTGTTGCCGACCAGGGCGGTTGCGTCGGGTGCGTACGTCATAGTGATGTCCTTTGGATGTGGGTTGGGTGAGCCCCGTAGTGACGGTGACCGGCGGAGCCGCATGATGAGGCGACGTCGGGCCCGCAAGAGCTCGTGAGAGAACAAGAAGTGGGGACGGTCCGCGTCCGTCAGGGATGGCCACGTCGTACGGAGTGGCTCAAACAGCAGGGGTGACCGCCTGCTCCGGGAGCGCCGGGCATGCGCGCAGCGGTACGCGCACAGATGTCGTGGCCTGGCGCCCTACCGACACCGGCAGCAGCAGCACGCGGGCGCGATGGGCATGGAGGACATGAAGGAGGAGGGCATGGTGCACATGACGGACTTCACCATCACGAGTCCTCCTTAGTTCCTCACGGCGTCTGGAATGCGCCTGCTCGGGCGTGAACTGCTCATCTGGGGCACGGTGCCCCGGCTGTTGGTTGAACCCTACCCTGTGTCCGTCGGCGATCGCCACATCCGTCCGGCATCTGTTCGCATCGTGGTCGCAAGGGTGCTCATGCCTGTGCGTGTCGGGTGAGCGGCGCGCCGGAGGGTCGCCATGCCGGGATCGGGCTTCAGACCGGTGGCACGGGGACCTCGACCAGTCGGCTGCCGGCCGGTTCTGCTGCCCCCTCGCCGCGGGTCAGGGCCGCCAGCGGGGCGTGCAGGAGCTCGGGATCGGCGCAGGATGTGGCCAGCACGAGGACCGCGTGGGTCGGTCCCCAGATCGTCTCCTCGACGTGAATGGTCGGGGCCGTGGAGGCCGTCCCGCCCTCCGCCGTCGGTCCCGACGCCGCGGCGGGATTGCGGGAGCGCAGCTCCGCCTCGATCCTGCCGGCCTGGGCCACCGGAACCCGCAGGTCCCACAGATGAAGCCGGGTCAGGGTGACCCGTGCAGCCGCCTGCAGTGCCTGAGCGGTCGCCTCGGAGTAGGCGCGCACCAGTCCGCCGGTTCCCAGGAGCGTTCCGCCGAAGTAACGGGTGACGACGACGGTCGTGTTGGCCAGTCCCGTTCCCCTCAGGATGTCGAGCATGGGCTGGCCGGCCGTGCCGGAGGGCTCGCCGTCGTCGTTGGAGCGCTCGGTGGGTGGGGCAAGAGCGGCCAGGGCGTGTCCGTCGGAGAGATCGGTGAGCGTCAGCGCCGAGCAGTTGTGGCGCGCATCGGGGTAGGTGGAGCGCACGTCCGCAATGAAGCTCCGGGCCTCGTCCATGGAGTCCGTGCGGCAGGCGCGTGCCAGGAAGTGGGACTTCTTGATCTCCAGGTCGACCTCCGGCTGCTCGCCGCGGGCCAGGGTGATCAGCCCGGGGGATGGCTGCTCCTGAGACTGCTGGTGCGATGGTGTGCGAGGGGCGTGCGGGGCCATGGCAGGATCCTCGCACGGGGCGGGCGCGGGACCGATGTCACACGCCTTGAGGTGCTCCTGGACTGGAAGCGGTCCCGGCGATGTCGTTATGGTGTCCCTCGGTCCAGTTTCGAGGGGTCATCCGATCCCCAAGGTTCACGAGAGAGGAGCGGGCCCATGGCAGTGCCGAAGCGGAAGATGTCCCGCAGCAACACCCGCAACCGCCGCTCACAGTGGAAGGCCAAGCTCACCGAGCTCACCACCGTCCGCGTCCAGGGCCGCGAGATCTCCGTCCCTCGCCGTCTGGCGCGGGCCTACAAGGAGGGCCTCATCGAGCAGTGAGGCTGCTGGTGGAGGGGTGAAACCCTTCATCCATGCGGGTGTAGCTCAATGGTAGAGCCTCTGCCTTCCAAGCAGATTGCGCGGGTTCGATTCCCGTCACCCGCTCTGTGAGCCGAAAGGGGCCGCTCCTCGGCGGTCCCTTTCGTCACGTCACGGGCTGTGGCGCAGTTTGGTAGCGCACCTGCTTTGGGAGCAGGGGGCCGCGGGTTCAAATCCCGCCAGCCCGACTTCTCGTCTCGTGGGCGGACGGCCTGTGCGCAGACCGCATTCTGGTGCGCGTCGAGACGGATGCATGGCCCGTGAATATGCCGATGCGGCCCGCGGTCGCGACGACCGTGCCCGGTGTCACCTCCTGTGTCCAGACTCATGCGTCAGGTGCGGACGCAGCGTCGATCCCACTGTCCGTTTGCCCTAAGATGGCACGGATTGACGCCACAGACGCGCGTCCGCCGAGCGCCTCCGAGCGCGTCGGTGTTACCGCAGAACTCAGACCTTGGGAGCAACCCCCGTGAAGACCACTGTCGAGAATCTTGACCCCAGTCGCATCAAGCTGACCGTTGAGGTCCCCTATGAGGAGCTCAAGCCCAGCCTGGATGCCGCCTACAAGGAAATCGGCTCCCAGATCCAGGTCCCTGGCTTCCGTCGCGGTCACGTCCCCAACCGGGTCATCGACCAGCGCGTCGGCCGCGGGACCGTCATCCAGGAGGCCGTCAACAACAAGCTCTCCGACTTCTACCGGGACGCCATCACCGAGGCTGAGCGGGTCCCCATGCTTCAGCCCGAGGTCGACGTCGTTGAGCTGCCCAACGCCACCGGCGAGAACGGTGGCCAGCTGGCCTTCACCGCCGAGGTTACTGTTCGCCCCGTCATCGAGCTGCCGGACCTGAGCAAGGCCAAGCTGACCGTGGACGCCGTCGAGGTCACTGATGAGGACGTCGACACCGAGCTGGACAACCTGCGTGCTCGCTTCGGCTCCCTGAAGTCCGTGGGCCGCAAGGCCAAGACCGGCGACTTCGTCACCATCGACCTCAAGGCCGTCATCGACGGCGAGGAGGTCGACTCCATCTCGGGCGTCTCCTACGAGATCGGCAAGGGCAACATGCTCAAGGGCCTGGACACCGCCCTGCGTGGTCTGAAGACCGACGAGTCCGCCACCTTCACCACCGAGCTGGCCGGCGGGGAGCACGCCGGTGAGCAGGCCGAGGTCACGGTGACCGCCACTGCCGTCAAGCAGCGTGAGCTGCCCAAGGTCGATGACGAGTTCGCCCAGCTCGCCTCCGAGTTCGACACCGTCGAGGAGCTGCGCGAGGACCTCGTCAAGCAGGTCACTGAGCGCAAGACCGGCGAGCAGGCGGTCGCCGCCCGTGACGCCCTCCTCGAGCACCTGCGCAGCGAGGTCGCCTTCGATGTCCCCGAGGCCGTTGTCGAGGCCGAGGTCGCCCAGCACCTGCGGGCCGAGGGCAAGGACGGCGACGAGGAGCACGCCAAGGAGATCCGCGAGGACATCGTCAACGGTGTGCGCGACCAGATCATCCTCGATGTCCTGGCTGAGGACCTCAAGGTCGGTGTGGCGCAGGACGAGCTGCTGGAGTTCCTCTTCCAGACCGCTCAGCAGTACGGCATGGAGCCCGCCCAGTTCCTCCAGGGGGCTCAGCAGGCCGGGCAGATTCCCGCCTTCGTCTCCGAGGTCGCCCGCAACAAGTCCCTGGCCATGGCGCTGCGCCAGGCGGCGGTGGTTGACTCCAAGGGCGAGACCGTGGACCTGTCCGCCTTCATCGGCTCCGACGAGGACGACGCCGCCGCGGCAGCTCAGGCCGCAGCCGTTGCCGCTGAGGGCGAGGACGCCGAGTGAGCCCACGGCGTTCAAGGCGCGTATGAGCTGAGGCGCGTTCCCCGCTCATGCGGGACGCCTCCCAAGCTGAACAGACGGGCCCACCTTCTTCTGGAAGGTGGGCCCGTTGCCGTGCGGGGGAGTGTTGTCGGGATGATCTCTCCCGCGTTGACCGGGATGCGTCCCGGATGAGGATCAGCCCGCTGTGACGAGGTCCTTGCGCTTGGGGCGAATGACTCCGAAATTGCGTTCAGGAATTGCCATCTTGAAATAGTAGGCGACCCCGATGGGAACCACGATGAGACTGACGAAGAGGCAGTAGAAGGGCTGGAAGATCAGCCACTTGTTGCCGTGGTCCCAGTGAAGCCACACGATGGCGGCGTAGTAGATGAACAGTGCCAGCAGGAGTGTCCATCCGGGATTGACAACGGCTATCCATCTGAGCACAAACATGCTGATGACCACGATACCGCTGTACAGCCACAGGAAGGGGTGCTGGAAGACGAATCTGAAGTTGATGATGAAGAGCCTGAAGGAACCGCCGCTCCAGGCGATCCGCTGGCGCCACCAGGAGTACAGGGTGTCGGGCGCGTTGGTGTTGACGTGGGCAAGAATGTGGACGGCCTTGTATCCCAGTGCGTCTCCGATAATCCCGGACTCGATGTCATTGCCCTGGAAGAACAGTGAGTGGCGGGCCATGATCTGGCGCATGACGTCGGTCTTGCCGATGTGAAGGGCACCGCTGAGCAGCCACGGCATGATTCTGCGTGCGCGCATCGAGACCACGTACTCGTGGCGCTGCATCTGGACGATGAAGGGCCCCTTCTTCTGAGGCACGATGGTGACCGAGGCGAAGTCGGCCTTATTGGCCACCAGGGCGCCGATGATGTGGGTCAGCGGCTCCTGCGCCGTAGTATCGGCGTCAAGGCAGACGATGTAGGAGTTGAGGGGGGCGGCCAGCAGTGCGTCGCGGACAACCGTGTCCCGGGTGATTCCCGAGGTGCTCCGCTTGCGCCCTACCTTCCGTGGGACGTAGTTGCTGCGGAAGATTCTGAACCCGTAGCGAATGGCGATGTCCTCCAGGTCGCGGTAGAACTCCTCGGACTCACCAGATGTGGTGCACAGGACTACTCGATCTCCATAAGGGCGCAGATAATCCGCGTTCTGCAAGTACTTGACGTTGCCGTAGATCGGTACCAGAACGCTGAAGTCGTCCGAGGTGATGTTCGGATTCAGCTCCACGGCTTTGTACCACTTTGAGGTAATGCCGGCCCAGATGTCAATTCCGATCCAGAACAGGATTCCCACCAGCAGGGTAATGACGATCATGCAGTGGTCCTCTCTGATGCATGGAATTGTGCGAACGTGCTGAACACGAGTAGCCCCTTACTGGGTGGTGCGGCAAGCGGAAAAGACGTGTTGTTCGAGCAGGGACGGGATTATTGAATCGTGAAAGAATGTGGCTGACTGACGTTGGAGTGAAGCCTGAGTCGAAGGGCTTTGGTGTCGTCAGGCAGGCGGACACTCCAATGCTATCGGTCGGATAAATTCGATGGTGCCACGCCGCCCTCACCGATGCCACGGTGTGGGAAGCGGGTCACGTCAAGATCTCGGGCGCCTACAACCTATCCGATGGAAGGTTTAGGTTTCCTACAAGGAAGAGTGAGTTGGCTTACCGTCGTCTCGCGCCTGTGGGAGCGAGTGATCCGCGACACCGGGCGCGATACGTCGGGTGGTGCCTGATCGTCCGGCGTCTGTACTGCGGCCGGATGAGGTGCTCGACTTAGTGGAACTCACAAGGAAACGGGATGGGGGCGAAGACTCGGCGCTTCGCCCCCATCCCGCGCGGTGGTGGCCGTCAGTCGGACGGCTCCCGATCGGTAGGCGGTTGCCCACTCCCGGGCTACTTCTCGTTCGCTGCTGCGGCCTTGTCGACGTCGACCATCACCAGCTGCATACGGCACGGCGTCACGGCCGTCAGTGCGTGACGGTCACCGGGTGCCAGATAGATGACGTCCCCGGCGCCCATCCGCTCGGTGCGCTCGCCGATGGAGAAGTCCATCTCGCCCTCCAGGAGCGTGACGATCACCGCCCTGGGGGAGGAGTGCTCGGTGAGGACCTGACCGGCGTCGAAGGTGAAGACGACGGTGCGCAGGATGTCGTTGTTGACGACGACCCGTGAGGTGGTCGCCTCCTCGGAGATGGGCAGGGCGGCGTTGAGGCCGAGTCGGAACAGGGACTCGGTGGAGGGGGTGCTGGATGAGGGGGACATGTGCGCTCCTACGGTGTTGGGTGACGGCGGGGCGAAGGTTGCGGAGTGATGAGTGACGGGCCGACTGTGCCGAGAGGCGGCGCGTCGGGCGCCGAATGATGCCGTCAGTGCAGACAGTACTGGCGGTCAGGCCCGAGGAGACGATCCGCCGGCTCGCGGACCGTCGGGGAAGGTGTCGTGATTGCGAGGGGGCTTGGCGTGAGGCGCCCCGGGGCGTTGCACCTGCGCCGTGGGCGAAAAGGGTGCGACGGCGGGCATGGTGGCCGGGGGCGTCGCGTTAGCGTTGGCGACACCGACCATGAGAGGACTGACGTGAGCGAGCTCTACACACCCGCTGCGGTCGCCCCTCCTCAGGCAGCCGACGCCGCAGGCGCGGGTCTGGGGTTGACCGACTCCATCTACAACCGCCTCCTCAAGGAGCGCATCATCTGGCTCGGCTCTGAGGTGCGTGACGACAACGCCAACGCCATCTGCGCTCAGATGCTGCTGCTGGCCGCCGAGGATCCCGAGCGGGACATCTACCTCTACATCAACAGCCCCGGCGGCTCGGTGACTGCCGGTATGGCCATCTATGACACCATGCAGTACGTCCAGCCCGACGTCGCCACCGTGGCCACGGGGCTGGCTGCGTCCATGGGGCAGCACCTGTTGTCGGCCGGCGCCAAGGGCAAGCGCTACCTCACTCCTCACGCCCGCGTGCTCATGCACCAGCCCTCCGGAGGTGCAGGGGGTTCAGCCACCGACATCCGCATCAATGCCGACCTCATCATCAAGATGAAGCAAGAGCTCGCGGAGATCACCGCGGCCAACACCGGGCACACGGTGGAGGAGATCATCGCCGACTCCGATCGCGACCACTGGTTCTCGGCCCAGGAGGCCCTGGAGTACGGCTTCGTCGACCACATCGTGCGCTCCAGTCGGGAGATCGGCAAGCAGAACGGAGACAACTGACATGTCCTCGACCCGTCCCTACTTCGAGGCCATCGCCCGTCAGGCAGGTGCCATGCCGCAGGCCCGCTACGTGCTGCCCCAGTTCGAGGAGCGCACCGCCTACGGCTTCAAGCGTCAGGACCCCTACGCCAAGCTCTTCGAGGACCGCATCGTCTTCATGGGCGTCCAGGTCGACGATGCCTCCGCCGATGACATCATGGCTCAGCTCCTGGTCCTGGAGTCCCAGGACCCCGATGGTCTCATCACCATGTACATCAACAGTCCCGGCGGCTCCTTCACGGCGCTGACGGCCATCTACGACACCATGCAGTACATCAAGCCGCAGGTGCAGACCGTCTGCCTGGGGCAGGCGGCCTCCGCCGCTGCCGTGCTCCTGGCCGCCGGAAGTGAGGGCAAGCGGCTGGCCCTGCCCAACGCGCGCGTTCTCATCCACCAGCCCGCTATGGAGGGAGTGCAGGGGCAGGCCAGCGACATCGAGATCGTCGCCAACGAGATCGACCGCATGCGCTCCTGGCTGGAGGACACCCTGGCCGCGCACACCGGCCGGGACCGCGAGAAGATCCATGCCGACCTCGAGCGCGACAAGATTCTCACGGCTGCAGATGCCAAGGAGTACGGGATCGTGGACCAGGTGCTCACTTCTCGTAAGGCCCCCGCCTCTCCGCACTCCTCCTGAGGGGCTGCCGGGACGCAGGCCGGCCGTTGAGGCTGTGCTGACGCTGCGTGCAGTGCTCCCTCACACAACTGGGGGAGCGCTGCACGTGCAGCCGGTGGAAATAAAACTCGCAAACGCTGGCAGCGTGATGCTCAACGTGGCATATTGCGGACTGGACACGCCGCCACGTCCTCGGCGAACCTGCCGCATGAGCCCGTAGGCTGACGCAGGACCGCCCGGGCGCGGGGGCCGATGACTAACCTGGAGGAAAACTGTGGCACGTAACGCCGAGAGTGTGGATCTGCTCAAGTGCTCCTTCTGCGGCAAGAGCCAGAAGCAGGTCAAGAAGCTCATCGCCGGGCCCGGTGTTTACATCTGCGACGAGTGCATCGAGCTGTGCAACGAGATCGTTGACGAGGAGCTGAGTGATTCAGGCGCCGGTGTGCCTCTCGAGCTTCCTAAGCCCCAAGAGATCTTCGACTTCCTCAATCAGTACGTCATCGGTCAGGAGGCCGCCAAGCGCGCCATGAGCGTGGCGGTCTACAACCACTACAAGCGTGTCCAGGTCAAGGAGCGCTCCGTGGCCGAGGGGGATGGCCTGGAGCTGGGCAAGTCCAACATCCTCCTGCTGGGGCCCACCGGAACCGGTAAGACTCACCTGGCCCGAACCCTCGCCCGCCTCCTGGACGTCCCCTTCGCCATTGTTGATGCCACGGCTCTGACCGAGGCGGGGTATGTCGGCGAGGATGTGGAGAACATCCTCCTCAAGCTCATCCAGGCCGCTGACGGTGACGTCAAGCGTGCTGAGAAGGGCATCATCTACATCGATGAGATCGACAAGATCGGTCGCAAGGCGGAGAACCCCTCGATCACCCGCGACGTCTCAGGTGAGGGCGTCCAGCAGGCACTGCTCAAGATTATCGAGGGGACAACGGCCTCCGTGCCGCCCGGCGGCGGGCGCAAGCACCCGCACCAGGAGTTCCTGGAGATCGATACCACCAATATTCTCTTCATTGCCGCAGGAGCCTTTGCCGGTATTGAGGAGATCGTGCGTCAGCGTCAACGTAAGGAGTCCGGAGCCCAGATGGTGGGCTTCGGAGCGCAGCTGACCGGCAGCACGGCCTCACAGGACGTCTTCACCTCACCGGTGCGCCCCGAGGACCTTCACAAGTTTGGCCTCATCCCCGAGTTCATCGGCCGTCTTCCCGTCATCGCCACGGTTCAGGATCTGGGCGTACGTGAGCTCGTGCGCGTCATGACCGAGCCCAAGAACGCTCTGGTCTCCCAGTACCAGTACCTCTTCAGCCTTGACGGCGTCGAGCTCGAGCTGACCGATGCGGCCATCGAGGCGGTGGCCTCCCTCGCCCTGGAGCGCAAGACCGGTGCTCGGGGGCTGACCTCCATCGTCGAGGAGGTCCTGGGGCAGGCCATGTTCGAGGTCCCCTCCCTGCCTGAGGTCGGGCGCGTCGTCGTCGATGCCGATGCCGTCAGGGGTACCGGCAAGCCCAGCTACCAGTCCGGATCGGGGACGCTGCGTTCGACGAACAAGGTGGGGGAGCGGAGCCGGACCGCATGAGCGAGGGGCAGGCCGGCATTCCCCCGCAGCTGGCCGTCTACCGGGACACCATCGACAACCTCGACGCCGCCCTCGTCCATCTCCTTGCCGAACGATTCCGCTGCACTCAGCAGGTGGGCCTGCTCAAGGCCCGACTGGACCTGCCGCCGGCCGATCCCGGGCGCGAGCGGCAGCAGGTGGCGCGTCTGCGCGCCCTGGCCGAGGAGTCCGGTCTGGATCCGATCTTCGCCGAGAAGTTCTTCACCTTCATCGTCGCCGAGGTCATCCAGCACCACGAGGAGATCCGCGACGGCCACGAGGCCGAGCGCACCAAGCCCTCAGAGCCGTAGGAGCCACTGGACGCCTCCTGCCAGGCGAGCCGTCGAAGACTCGCTGCGATACAGGGCCATCGAGGTCGGGGCGAGTGAGAGCGCGGTCGTGGAGCAGCAGGCTGAGCCCAACGTGCTCTCGTGGCGGCCGTCAGTCCTGCGACGGTGAGACGGTGGTGCTGGGGATGAGCGGTGTGCGCGTGTAGAGCGCCTCGATCTCGGCCGAGAATCGCTTCTCCGCCTCGGCGCGGCGTACCTTGAGTGAGGGGGTCAGCAAGCCGTTGGCCACGGTGAAGTCCGTGGGCAGCACCTCGAAGGTGCGGATCGACTCCGCCCGTGAGACCGCCTCGTTGGTCCGGGCCACCGCCTTCTCCAGGGCGGCGCGCACGCGCGGGTCCCGGGCGGCGTCGACGACAGTCATCTCCTCCAGCCCGTGGGAGGACAGCCACAGAGGCAGCATCTCCGCATCCAGGGTGAGGAGCGCACCGATGCAGGGACGGTTCTCCCCGACGACGAGCACCTGACTGACCAGCGGGTGACCCCGCAGGCGATCCTCCAGAGGGGCCGGGGCGACGTTCTTGCCCCCGGCGGTGACGATGAGCTCCTTCTTGCGACCGGTGATCCGCAGGAAGCCCTCAGCGCCTTCGAAGGAACCGATGTCCCCGGTGCGCAGCCAGCGCTCGGTGGTGAAGGCCTCAGCTGTGGCCTCGGGGTTGTTGTGGTAACCCGTGAAGGTGCCGATGCCCCGAACCAGGATCTCCCCGTCGTCGGCAAGGCGGAGCGCGCAGCCGGGCAGCGGGGTGCCCACGGTGCCGATCCGGGTGGCCTGGGGCAGGTTGACGCTGCACGGCCCCATGGTTTCGGTCAAGCCGTAGCCCTCCAGGACGGTGACCCCGGCGCCGCGGTAGAAGTGCCCCAGGCGCTCGCCCAGAGGCCCACCCCCGGAGACCACGTGGGTGACCTGCCCGCCCAGCACGGAGCGCAGGGTGGAGAAGACGAGCTTGTCGAAGGCGGCGCGCTGCGCCTTGAGGCGGCGCGACGGGCCCTCAGGGGTATCCAGGGCTCGCGAGTAGGCGATCGCCGTCTTGGCCGCCAGGCGGAAGACCTTCTGCTTGGCGCCGGTCGCCTTGGCATCGGCGGCGTTATAGATCTTCTCGAACACCCGGGGGACGGCCAGGACCGCGGTGGGGCGGAAGGAGCCCAGGTCGTTGAGGAGATTACGCACGTCGGGCACGTGCCCCAGCACCCCCGAGCGCGAGCAGACGACCGCGATCTCCACGAACCGGCCGAGCACATGGGCCAGGGGCAGGAACAGCAGGAAACGGACCTCGGCCCCGCCCAGGACCTCCGGCACATGCGGGCAGACGTTGACGCATAGGTGAACGAGGTTGCCGTGGCTGAGCTCGACACCCTTGGGACGCCCGGTCGTCCCGGAGGTGTAGACGATGGTGGCCAGGGACTGAGAGGTCAGGGCCGCGCTGCGCCGGTCGAGCTCGCCGGCGTCCACGCCTCGACCGGCCCTGATGAGCCCCAGGACGTCCTCGCGCTCGATGCACAGCACCTGCAGGCTCTCCAGCTCGGGCACGGTGGAGGTCAGTGCGCCGACCATGGCGGCCATGGCCTCGTTCTCCACGACGATGAGCTTCACGCCGGCGTCGGTGAGGATCCACTGGGCCTGCTCGGCCGAGGAGGTCTCATAGACGGGGACCACGACGAGGCCGGCCTCCCAGGCGGCGAAGTCCAGCAGCGTCCACTCATACGACGTGTGCGACATGATGCCGACGGCGTCTCCGGGCTGAAGCCCGCGGGCCACCAGGCCCGCGGCCACCTCACGCACCTGGATGCGGAAGGCACTGGCGCTCATCTCCCGCCAACGCCGCCCCAAGGGGGACTTGCGGGCGATGAGTCCGCCGTCGGGACTGCGGCGCACGCGCTCGGCCAGAGCCCAGGGAGTCGTCATGCCGTCGTGAACCGGGACCAGGAGCTCGGTGGCGTGCTCCTCGGAGGAGACGGAGGGGCTGGAGTCGGCCGGTCGGACGGAGGCTTCGGTCATGGTGGCAAGTATGCCCGCACGAGGCCGCCGGTGAGGTTTGCTCCCGTTTACTCCTGCGGCCCTTTGCGCGTGGAACTGTAGATCTCCGCGATGACGTCGGCGTGGGCCTCCATGACCGGGCCGCGCTTGACCTTCAGCGACGGGGTGAGCAGGCCGTTGGCCTCGGTGAAGTCGGTGGCCAGTACCCGGAAGGTACGGATCGACTCGGCCCGCGAGACCGCGCGGTTCGTGCGCGCCACGGCCCGGTCCAGGGCGGCGAGCACCTGCGGGTGGGAGGAGGCCTCGACCACGTCCATGGTCGGCAGCCCGTGGTTGCGCAGCCACTGGGGGAGCATCTCCTTGTCCAGCGTGATGAGCGCGGAGATGAAGGGCTCCCCGTCCCCGATGACGAGCACCTGGCTGATGAGCGGGTGGCCGCGCAGGCGGTCCTCGAGCTGGGTGGGGGCGACGTTCTTGCCGCCGGCGGTGACGATGAGCTCCTTCTTGCGTCCGGTGATGCGCAGGTAGCCGTCATCATCGAGGGCGCCGATGTCTCCGGTGCGGAACCAGCCGTCGGCGGTGAAGGCGTCGGCGGTGGCCGAGGGGTTGTTGTGGTAGGTGGAGAAGACTCCCATGCCGCGGACCTGGATCTCGTCATCCTCACCGATGCGGATCTCGTTGCCGCAGACAGGTGGGCCGACGGTGCCGATCTTGTTGAGCCAGTCGGTGTTGACGCTGACCGGGCCAATGGTCTCGGTCAGGCCGTAACCCTCCAGGATGACCAGGCCCAGCCCGCGGTAGAAGTGTCCCAGACGCTGTCCCAGCGGCCCTCCGCCGGAGATGATGAAGCGGGCGTTGGGGCCCATGAGTCCCCGGATCTTGCGGAACACGAGCCGGTCGGCCACGGCGTGCGCCCGACGCAGGCCGCGGGAGGGGCCCTGAGGGGTGTCCAGCGCACGGGAGTGGGCGATGGCGACCTTGGCCGCCCAGCGGAACAGCTTGAGCTTGGCGCCGCTGCCGGCCTTGGCGTCGGCGGCGTTGTAGATCTTCTCCAGGACGCGTGGAACGGCCAGGATGTAGGAGGGGGCGAAGGACTGCAGGTCGGGCAGGAGAGTCTTGGCGTCGGGGGTGTGGCCCAGCACACCCTCGCCGGCCAGCGACAGCAGCTGGAGGCATCGGGCGTAGACGTGGGCCAGCGGCAGGAACAGCAGCAGGCGCACGTTGGTGCCCCACAGGACGCCGGGCAGGTAGCGCACCCCGTGGTAGGGGATGCCGACGGCGTTGCGATGGGTGAGCTCGACGCCCTTGGGGCGGCCCGTCGTGCCGGAGGTGTAAATGATGGAGTAGACGTCGTCGACCGTGAGGGCGTTGGAGCGCTGGTCGACCTGGGAGGGGCTGACGCCTGAGCCCGCCTGGACGATGGTGGTGATCGCGTCGGAGTCCAGGGCGAGGATCCTCACCGTGTGCTCGATACCGGCGACGGCGCCGCGTACGAGCTCGGCCAGCGTGCCGCTCTCGGTGATGACCACACGCACGTCGGAGTCGGTGACGATCCACTCGACCTGCTCGGCCGAGCTCGTCTCGTAGATGGGCACGGAGATGAGACCCGCGCGGGCGATGGCCATGTCCAGGAGGAACCAGTCGTAGGAGGTGTGCGCCATGATGCCGACGGTGGTGCCCGCCTCGAGTCCCATGCCGATGAGACCCGCGGCCACGTGGGCCACCTCCTCGCCGAAGGCTCGGGCCGAGACCTCCTGCCAGTCCCCGGACAGGGGTGATTTACGGGCCACGAGCGGCCGGTCGCCGCTGCGGGCGATGCGGTCGGCGAGCAGCCACGGAACCGACCAGTGCGCCTCGGGCTGGAAGGGGATGTCAGTGCCGGAGACCCCGCCGGCCATGTGGCCGGGATAGCGTGGCGGCCTGGTGCTGGTGGCCTGGGGTGAGGAGTGGTGAGAGCTCACGGCCTCATTGTGTCAGGCGGCGATGAGGGCGGCGCACCGTTGAGGTGAGAGAAGCAGAGTGATGCTGTGGAGGTTTTCACAGGCGGCACGCGGTGGTCTCGTGGGGATCACGGGGCGTGGGTGACGGTAGGGGAGCCGGTGGTTCAGAGGTTCTTCGCAAGGATTCCGAGACGGCGAGTGAGAATCACTTGACCGGGTAGTTGCAGATGTGTAACGTGCCTCTCATGCCCTAGTCGACGCGCGTCGACAATGTGGGTCCTTCCGGAACGGAGCCGGTGGGCTTCGCAGCAGTTTCAAGGAGGAAACACACATGACACCCCTACCCCGTCGTCAGTTCATCCAGGGCTCGGCCCTGGCTGCGGTGCTGGCCTCCGTCGGGGCCTGTTCCACCTCCCGCGGAGACGACGACGGTCCCGTCACCTTCGAAGGCACTGGACCAATCACCTGGGTCCAGGGCAAGGACAACTCGGGTGGCAAGGTGCAGGCCAGGATCGATGAGTGGAACAAGGCTCATCCCGGTGAGGAGGTCAAGCTCATTGAGCTCTCCGCCGAGGCCGACCAGCAGCGCACCTCGTTCATCAATGCCGTCAGGATCAACTCCAACGCTTACGACGTCGTCTCCCTGGACAATGTCTGGGTCTCCGAGTTCGCCGCCAACCGGTGGGTGGTCGAGCTGCCCGAGGACGAGCTCAAGAACGACGACATCCTCGAACCCGTGTGGAAGACCGGGGTCTACAAGGACAAGGTCTTCGCGGTTCCCCATGCCACCGATGCGCCGGTGATGTTCTACCGCAAGGACTTCCTGGCTCAGGCCGGCGTCGAGGTCCCGACGACCTGGGACGAGGTCAAGGCTGCCATCGACAAGGTCCGGGCCCTTCCCGAGCACAAGAACATTGGTGGGTTCGGCGGTCAGTTCGCCAAGTATGAGGGCCTGACCTGCTGCGCCTCGGAGTTCATCCACACCGCCGGCGGTGGCTTCTACGACCCGGACAACCAGGTCATCCTTGACTCCACCGAGTCGGTCGCCGGCCTGCAGTGGCTCATCGACGGCTTCTCCCAGGGCTACATCCCCAAGGAGTCCCTGGAGTGGAAGGAGGAGGACGGTCGTAACGCCTTCGAGAAGGGCGACCTCCTCTTCTACCGTCAGTGGCCCTACCAGTACGCCAACAACAAGAAGTCCCTGGGGCCGGACAAGTTCGACGTCGCCGCCCTGCCGAGTATCGATGGCAAGCCATTCGTGCCGACCCTGGGTGGGCACAACTGCGCCATCACCAAGGGTTCCAAGAACAAGGCAACCGCCTTGAAGTTCCTCAAGTGGTGGATCGGCGAGGACTCCCAGCGCTATTCCCTCAAGGCCCAGGCGAACGCTCCGATCCTTGGATCCCTCTACGACGACCCCGAGCTCCTCAAGGAATTCCCCTACCTGCCGATTCTCAAGAAGAGCCTCGAGAACGCCAAGAGCCGTCCCCAGGCCGTCTACTACGGCGATGTCACCGCCAAGATTCAGGACAGCATCTACCCTGCGATCCAGCAGCCGGGGGGCAGGGCGGCCAAGGACGTTATCGCCGGCCTGAGCAGCAGCCTGAAGAAGCTGGAGGGCTAAGAGTCCCGATACGGTGACCGCCTTGCGGCGGCCCCTCGTGAACCCGGTCATGTCAGTAAGGACAGTCAAAAGGACGGTCAAAGGACAGTCATGAGTACAACGACGCACTCCGAACAAGTCGTCAATCACCAGTCCAAGAGCTCCAAGGCCCAGGCCCGTCTGGCCTGGATACTCATCTCGCCCACGGTGCTGGTACTGACGATCGTCATCCTCATCCCCATCGCGCAGTCCCTCTACCAGTCGCTCTTCGGGCGGCCCCGGCTGGAGGACAACGGCTTCTTCTCCACCATCGAGCCCTTCGTGGGCCTGAAGAACTACACCGACATCTTCTCCAGCGCCGGTGAGCGGTTCTGGGTCGCCTTCTACAACACGACCCTCTTTGGCGTGGTCACCGTGGTCCTGGAGACCGTTCTGGGTGTGGCCATGGCGCTCATCATGCACAAGGCGATGAAGGGGCGCGGCATCGTGCGCGCCTCCATCCTCGTGCCCTGGGCGATTCCCACCGCCGTCTCCGCCATCCTGTGGGGCTGGATCTTCAACCAGAACGGCGTTGCCAACGCCATCCTGGGACGGCACGTCATGTGGGCCTCGGGGGACCTGAGTGCCAAGGCGGCCATCATCATCGCCGACGTGTGGAAGACGGCACCCTACATCGGGCTGCTCACCCTGGCCGGGCTCCAGCTCATCCCCGATGAGGTCTACGAGGCCGCCAAGATCGACGGCGCCAGCGCCTGGAAGCGGTTCACCTCCATCACCCTGCCACTGGTCAAGCCCGCGCTCGTCGTGGCCGTGGTCTTCCGCGCCCTGGACGCCCTGCGTATGTTCGACCTGCCCTACATCCTCATCGGCCCCAGAAAGGGCAGCGTGGAGACCCTCTCCATGCTGGTCCAGGACGAGAGCTCCAACTCGCGCTACGGCAGTGCCGCGGCCTATGCCCTCATCCTGTTCCTGTATGTCTTCGTCTTCGCGGTCGCGTTCTTGAAGATCACCAACACCGACATCAGCGGCAACGACGAGGCTCGGCGCAAGCGCAATGAGCGCAAGCTGCCGGTCAGCGCCTTCTTCAAGCGCTCCGGCTCCTCCACCCCGGCCTCCCAGACGGCTACTGAAAGGAGCCAGCAGGCATGAGCACCTCCACCGCCGCACCGCTCAACAAGACTAAGAGGGACTGGGGAAAGGTCTTCTCCACCGTCGGTATCGTCCTCATCGTCATCTACTGCTTGGCGCCCTTCTACTGGATGCTGGTCTCCTCGCTGCGCAACGACAAGGAGATCTTCGAGAACAGCTGGTGGCCCCGGCACCCCTCGCTGGAGAACTACAAGGCGGTCTTCTCTGAGAAGAACGACTTCGCCAACGGCCTCATCAACTCCCTGGTCGTCTCGATCATCGTGACGATCGTGGCGCTGGCGGTGGCGACCTTCACCGCCTACGCCCTGGCGCGCCTCGACTTCCGGGGTAAGGGGGTGCTGATGCTCCTCATCATCGCCACCTCGATGTTCCCGCTCGTGGCCATCATCGTGCCCCTGCTGAAGAACTTCGCCGCTTGGGGCTGGACGGACACCTACCAGGCGATGATCGTCCCGGACCTGTCCTTCTCACTGCCGCTGGCGGTGTGGAACCTGACGAGCTTCTTCCGGCAGATGCCCCAGGAGCTCGAGCAGTCCGCCATGGTCGACGGGTGCACCCCCGGCCAGGCCTTCCGCAAGGTCATCCTCCCGCTGGCCGCTCCAGGAATCTTCACCACCGCCATCATCATCTTCATCGGCGCCTGGAATGAGTTCCTCGTGGCCGTCACGATGATCGTCAACCCCTCCATGCAGCCCGCCACGGTGCTCCTGTCGAAGTTCACTGGGGAGTCCCAGTTCGATACGCCCTTCGGTTCCCAGATGGCGGCCGGAGTCATCATGACGCTACCGCTGGTCATCATGGTGCTGCTCTTCCAGCGGCGGATCGTGGCAGGACTGGCCGCAGGAGGACTCAAGCAGTAGGGCAGACGCAGCCCTGGGCCCGGCTCGCCGGAGAGCCCTCCTATCATCCGTTCGTCTCTGTGGGGCGGCACCACCGCGTTGCCGCCCCACAGAGATCGTTCGGGACGACGCAGGTTGCCTCTGCCTCCCGCTCCTCATTCCTCGTCTCATCCACCTGGCCGCAGCGCAGCGGCCCGACCTAGGACCCGTTCATGACCCCGACCAGTGCCCGCCCGCAGGGCCTCCTGCCACGCACCGACACCGACGCCTGGTGGCGTGATGCCGTCATCTACCAGATCTACCCCCGCTCCTTCGCCGACGCCAACGGCGACGGGATCGGCGATATCCAGGGGATCCGGGAGCACGTGGACCATCTGGTGGCCCTCGGCGTGGACGCCGTGTGGCTCTCGCCCTTCTACCCCTCGCCCCAGGTCGACGCCGGCTACGACGTCTCGGATTACTTCGATCTGGCCCCCGAGTACGGCTCCCTGCAGGACCTCGACGCCCTCATCGCCGACCTCCACGAGGCCGGCATCCGCGTCATCGTCGACCTGGTCCCCAACCACTCCTCCGACCAGCACGAGTGGTTCCGTGCCGCCTTGGAGGCGGGCCCGGGGTCTCCCGAGCGTGACCGCTACATCTTCCGCCACAGTGACGACGGTGCCCCGAACAACTGGGGCTCGCTCTTCGGTGGGCCGGCCTGGCAGCCGGTGGAGCCGCTCACCGGCCGCAGCCAGGACCGGGGCTGGTACTACCTCCACCTGTTCGCAGCCGAGCAACCCGACTTCAACTGGTCCAACGCGGACGTCCACGAGCACTTCCGCACCTTCCTGCGCTTCTGGGTGGAGCGCGGTGTCGAGGGCTTCCGCGTGGACGTCGCCCATGGCCTGGTCAAGGCCGAGGGCCTGCCCGACGACGACCTCGGCCCCGACCGTTGGAATATTGCCGCCTCCCCGGACGAAGACACGGCCCACGAGAAGCTGCCCGACGTCGGACCGGCCTTCAACCAGCCCGGGGTCCACGACATCTACCGCGAGTGGCGCCGTGTCCTGGACGAGGCTGGTGAGGACATCCTCCTGGTCGCCGAGGCCTGGGTGCCCACGGAGGCCGATGCCGCCCAGTACGTGCGCGCCGACGAGATGAGCCAGGCCTTCAACTTCCCCTTCCTGGGCGCCGGATGGGACGCCGACGAGCTGCGCCGCGTCATCGACGTCTCCCTGAGCGAATACGGCGCCGTGGGGGCGCCCGCCACCTGGGTGCTGTCCAACCACGACGTCGTGCGCCACGCCTCCCGCCTGGCCTACCCCGCCGACATGGACACCGACCCCGGGATCGGCCCCAAGGATCCCCAGCCCGACGCCGAGCTCGGCCTGGCCCGGGCGCGCGCCGCGACCCTGTTCATGCTGGGCCTGCCCGGCAGCGCCTACCTCTACCAGGGCGAGGAGCTGGGCCTGCCCGAGCACACCACCATGGAGGACGAGGCCCGCCAGGACCCCCTGTGGGAGCGCACCAACCACCTCATCCCGGGGCGCGACGGCTGCCGGGTCCCCCTGCCCTGGACGCGGGACGGGGCCTCCTACGGCTACAACGCCACCGGCCGCACCTGGCTGCCCCAGCCCGAGGGCTGGGGTGAGTACTCGCCTCAGGTCCAGGAGGGACGCGAGGACTCCACCCTCACCCTGTACCGGCGGGCTATCGCCCTGCGGCGCGAGCTCCGACTCGGGCGCGGGGCAGTGGAGTGGCTGGACAGCGAGCCCGGGGTCCTGCACCTGTGCAACGGCACCACCGGGATCGTCCTCAACACCACCGAGCAGCCGGTGGCGATTGAGGGGGCCGGCAAACCCCTCATCACCTCCTGGCACCGGAGCGAGACGGACGGGGTGGATGCAGTGGATACCGTGGATGCGGCGCGCGCCGTCGTCTTACCACCCAACGGCGCCTGCTGGCTGGATGCCTCCGCCGGAGGAACCGATGGCGGCGACCCGCGCTGACGTGGCCCGGGCGGCGGGGGTGTCGCCCTCGACCGTCACCTACGTCCTGACCGGTCAGCGCTCGACGCGCTCGAGCACTCGGGAGCGGGTCATGCGGGCCGTGCGCGAGCTCGACTACCACCCCAACACCGCCGCCCGCTCACTGGCCTCACCGGTGCTGCGCACCGTGGGTGTCCTGTTCCGGCGCCAGCGCTCCATCATTGACGCCAACGACTTGGACTATGTCGACGGTGTGCGCCGCGCACTGGCGCCCAGCGGAATCCAGGTCGTCATCCCGGTCATGGCCGCCTCGACGCCGCTGATCGAGCTGCGCTCGCTCGTGCGCTCCGGTGCCCTGGGCGGGGTGGTTCTCATGGACGTGGCCGACGGTGATGACCGCGAGGCGATGCTGCTGGAGGACAAGGTCCCCACCGTCCTCATCGGCTCCTCGGATCGCGCCAGTGGGGCGCCCGGCATTGACGCGGACTTCGCCCAGATGGCCCGCGCCGGCGTGGAGCACCTGTCCGAACTCGGGCACCGTCGCATCGTCGCCCTCATGAGGGAGACCGCATCCGATGACGCTCACGCCCGCCAGGACCAGGCATATGAGCTCCTGCGTGCCGCGCAGGAGCTGGGAGTGGAGGTTCTGGTGCGCCAGGTGCCGGAGGCGGCGCTGGCCGGCGCCGAGATCGTAGGAGCCGGCGGCCTCATCGAGGGGTGCAGCGCAGTCCTGTCCAACAACCCCGCCGCCGTGGTGGGACTGGCCTGCGCGGCGCAGGCCCACGGGCTCTCTGTTCCCGCGGACCTGTCCGTGCTCACCCTCGGGATCACCCAGGGCAGCGGCCGCCAGGGGGAGGCCTTCAGCGAGCTCAGCGTGGACCGTGAGGCCATGGGGGCCGAGGCGGGCTCATTCCTCCTGAGGTGCCTCTCAGGAGAACCGGACCCGGCCCAACGCCGCAGGCTCATGCCCGCCCTCCTCACCGACCGTGGTACCACCGCGCGCTGCCGGAGCTGATGGGCGTGGGACGGGGCAGCGTCTTCGGCAGAGGACCGAAGACGTGAGCCTGCCCAGCAGGCCCTGGAACGACGACGGTGGCGCCGCCCGAGGGGGACGGCGCCACCGTTCGTCAGAGGACCGGGTGCTTGCGGCTCACTTCTTCTTGGCCGGGGTCTGGCCGAGCTCGGCGGCAGTCACGGTCACCGGGGAGGCGCCTTCAGCCGAGTCGGCTGCTGGGGCGGCCTGCTCCAGGGTGAAGGGGCCGGTGACCTTGGCGGCCTCCGTCAGGTCCGCACGCACCGCCTCGATGGCCTCGGCGTACTCGGGCCGGTCGGCGGCAACGGCCAGCGTCACTGAGAGGATCGGCGTCTTCTGGCTCGTCTTGGCCTCCGACTTCACCTTGCGCAGTGCCGCCAGGGCGACTCCCGCACGGGCCACCAGCTCGGCGTCGGCCCCGGCGGAGGCCTCCCGCAGACCACCGGACTGCGGCCAGGCGGCCCGGTGCACCGAGCCGGTGCGGTACCAGCTCCACACCTCCTCGGTGGCGAAGGGCAGGAAGGGGGCCAACAGGCGCACAAAGGTGTCCACGGCGATCGCCAGCGTCGCCCGAGCCGAGCGGACGGCGGCCGCGTCGTGCGAACCGTCGAAGTCATTGGCCCGGTCCTTGACCAGCTCGATGTAGTCGTCGCAGAAGGTCCAGAAGAAGGACTCGGTGACCTCCAGGGCCCGGGCGTGACCGAACTCCTCGAAGGCCGCCGTGGCGGCGTCGACGACGTCGGCCAGAGCCGCCAGGACCGCACGGTCGATCGGCTCACTGACCACCGAGGCGTCCAGGCAGGGGGCGGGGGCCGCCGCCACGGTGGCCTCATCGGCGTCCCAGGGGAGCCCCATGGACAGGGCGAACTTGGAGGCGTTGAGGACCTTGATGGCCAGGCGACGGCCGATCTTGATCTGGGTCTCCTCGAAGGCCGCGTCCAGGCCCAGGCGGGCCGAGCTGGCCCAGTAGCGCACGGCATCGGAGCCGTACTGCTCCAGCAGGCCCATGGGGGTGACGACATTGCCCTTCGACTTGGACATCTTCTTGTGGTCGGAGTCCAGGATCCAGCCCGACAGGCCGGCATTCGTCCACGGCAGGGCCGCGAACTCCAGGTTCGCGCGCACCACCGTGGTGAACAGCCAGGTGCGGATGATGTCCTGCCCCTGCGGGCGCAGGTCCATCGGGTAGACCCGGCCGAAGAGATCCTCATCGCTCAGCCAGCCCGAGGCCAGCTGGGGCGAGAGGGAGGAGGTGGCCCAGGTGTCCATGATGTCGAGCTCACCGACGAAACCACCGGGCTCGCCACGCTGGTCCTCGGTGTAGCCGGCCGGGACGTCGGAGGAGGGATCCACGGGCAGCTCGGACTCGGCCGGTGTCAGGATCGCGTCGTAGTCGACCTCGCCGTCGGCCCCGACCTGGTACCACAGCGGGAAGGGGACGCCGAAGAAGCGCTGGCGTGAGACCAGCCAGTCGTTGTTGAGGCCGCGCACCCAGTTCTCGTAGCGTACGCGCATGAAGTCGGGGTGGAACTCCAGCTGGCGGCCGCGCTCAAGCAGCTCCTCGCGCAGGTCCGCACCGGAGGCCGGGTTCGTCCACTCCTTGCCGCCGTTGCGGATGTACCACTGGCGGGAGGTGACGATCTCCAGGGGCTTGTCGCCCTTCTCGAAGAAGTTGGTCTGACGCACCGTCTTGACGGGCTCGCCGCGCATCTCACCGGTCTGCGCCAGGCGCGCCACGAGGGCCTCGCGGGCCGAGAAGGTGGTCTTGCCGGCCATGGCCTCATACATCTCGCGGCCGGCCGGGGAGGTGATCCACTCGGGGGTCTCGGTTTCGATGCGCCCGTCCTTGCGCAGGATCGCACGCAGCGGCAGCTGCAGGTCGCGCCACCAGTCGATGTCCGTGGTGTCACCGAAGGTGCAGCACATGGCGATGCCGGCGCCCTTGTCCTTCTCCGCGGCCGGGTGAGGCAGGACCGGCACCTCGACGCCGAAGACGGGGGAGGACACGGTGGTGCCGAACAGGGGCTGGTAGCGCTCGTCGTCGGGGTGGGCCACCAGGGCCACGCACGCAGGCAGCAGCTCGGGACGGGTGGTCTCGATGCACACGTCGACGCCGTTCTCCACCGGGGCGCCGGCGGCCTCTGCCTTGGCGGCGGCGGCCTCATCGACGATGTGGAAGGCCAGGCGGTGGTAGAAGCCGGGGTACTCGCGCGACTCCAGCTCGGCCTGAGCCACCGCCGTCTGGAAGGTGACGTCCCACAGACCCGGCGCCGCCGCCTGGTAGGCCTCCCCGCGCTCAAGGTTGTGCAGGAAGGCGGTCTGGGCGACCTTGCGGGCCCGCTCGCCAATGGTCTGGTAGGTGTGCGACCAGTCCACACTCAGGCCGAGCCTGCGCCACAGGGCCTCGAACTGCTTCTCGTCCTCCACCGTGAGGCGCTCGCACAGCTCGACGAAGTTGCGACGCGAGACCGGCACCTGGTCACGGGCCTTGATCGACTTACCCTCCCCGCCGGTGTGCGGAGGAGTGAAGTCCGGGTCGTAGGGCAGGGAGGGGTCGCAGCGCACCCCGAAGTAGTTCTGGACGCGGCGCTCAGTGGGCAGGCCGTTGTCGTCCCAGCCCATGGGGTAGAACACCGCCTTACCACGCATGCGCTGGAAGCGAGCCACGGTGTCGGTGTGGGTGTAGGAGAAGACGTGCCCCACGTGCAGGGAGCCGGAGACCGTCGGTGGCGGAGTGTCGATGGAGAAGACCTCGGCGCGCTCGGCGCTGCGGTCGAAGGCGTAGGTCCCCTCGGACTCCCAGCGCTCGCCCCAGGTGGTCTCCAGGCCGTCGGTCGACACCTTGGCCGGCACTCGCGGGCTGTGGGGCTCGGAGGGCAGCAGACGGCTGGATGACGACGGGGGAGCGGAGTGGCTCGTGGGGATCTCAGACATGGGTCGATTCTGTCACGGCGCTGCCCGGGGCCTCGACCGGCTGCGGTGTGAGGTCGGTGGGCGTCGGCGCCGCCCCACCTGCCACATGGATATGGATTCGGGTTACGAGACGGGTGCAAATTGGTACGCTTGTACCAACACGGATCGAGGGGGACCGCAGCGGCCCCGGGTGGCAGTCGAGGAGGACGCGCATGGATGAGGAACCGGTGGAGCACAAGGATCCGGTGGCGCAGACGCTGACGGGCGCCTCCCGGGACCAGTCTGTGCAGGCCGGCAGCCAGTCCGGAGGGGACGTCACCGAGCGCCTGCGGGAGCTCAGCGAGCACGCCGGCGTGCTCAGCCGTAAGAACACCCACCTGGCCAACGCCCTCAGGGCGGCGCGCCAGGAGCTGGCGGTCCTGCACGAGGACGTCAAGGCCCTCCAGCTCCCGCCCCTGGCGCACGCCACCGTCCTGGCCGTGGACGCAGGCGCGCGCACCGCCGACGTCTCCATCGCCGGGCGGCGCCACCGGGTGGGCGTGGGGCCCGCCGTCGTGTCCTCCTCCCTCCACCCGGGTGACGACGTCGTCCTCAACGAGCATCTCGTCATCACCGCCACCTGCCCCTCACCGCGCTTCGGGGAGGTCGTCACCGTCAAGGAGACCTACGACGACGGCACCGTCCTGGTCCTGGCCCGCCACGACGAGGAGCAGGTCCTCAGCCTCTCGGATACCCTGAGCGACCACCGCCCCCGGGTCGGCGACGCCCTCGTGGCCGACCTGGCCGTGCGCATGGCACTGCGTCCCGTGGTGCGCTCCGAGGTCGAGGAGCTCGTCCTGGAGGAGGTGCCCGACGTCGGATACGGCGACATCGGGGGACTGGGTGAACAGATCGAGCTCATCCGCGACGCCGTCGAGCTGCCCTTCCTCCACCCCGACCTCTACCGCGAGCACCGGCTCACCCCGCCGCGCGGAGTGCTGCTCTACGGGCCGCCCGGATGCGGCAAGACCCTTATCGCCAAGGCGGTCGCCGCCTCCCTGGGGGCCGGCGGGCGCGGCGAGGCCTACTTCCTCAACATCAAGGGCCCCCAGTTGCTGGACAAGTACGTGGGGGAGACCGAGCGGCGCATCCGCGTCATCTTCGCCCGCGCCCGGGAGAAGGCGGCCACCGGCGTGCCCGTCGTCGTCTTCTTCGACGAGATGGACTCCCTGTTCCGCACCCGCGGATCCGGACGCTCCTCCGACGTGGAGACCACCGTCGTCCCGCAGATGCTCGCCGAGATCGACGGCGTCGACGAGCTCGACAACGTCGTGGTCATCGGTGCCACCAACCGCGAGGACATGATCGACCCGGCCATCCTGCGGCCGGGCCGCCTGGACGTCAAGATCCGCATCGGCCGGCCGGACCGGCGCGGCGCCGCCGAGATTCTGGCGACATACCTGGCCCCCGACCTCCCCATCAGCGAGGAGCTCCTGGCCGCGCACGGTGACGCGCAGGGCGCGGTGGACGCCCTCATCGAGCAGGTGATCGATGCCCTCTACACCCGCCGCCGCGCCACCGAGATGGTCGAACTCACCCGCGCCGACGGGGAGATCGAGATCCTCCACGTCGCCGACCTCGTCAGCGGTGCCATGCTCGCCAACATCGTCGACCGCGCCAAGAAGGCAGCCGTCAAGGACCTGGTCACCAAGGGCAGGCGCGGCCTGACGTCCGAGCACCTGCGCCGTGCCGTCATCGAGGAGATCCTGGAGAACGAGGGCCTGCCCGCCACCGTCCACCCCGACGACTGGGCCCGCGTCAGCGGGAGGCGCGGCACGCCAGTGGTCTCCATGAGCGTGCTCCAGCGCTCGCGGGAGGAGTGAGTGCCGTGGCGCCGGCGAGCACCCATCGGATCCCCGGCCGTGAGGTCACGGTCATGGGCCTGGAGACCGAGTACGGCATCCTCGGGGCCGAGCCCGAGGACGTCGTGGCCGCCTGCCTGGACGCTGAGGGTGAGGTCGGGCGCAGCCGAGGCGTGCGCTGGGACTACTCCGGCGAGTACCCCCTGCGTGATGCCCGCGGATTCGAGATGGACCGCGCAGCGGCTGACCCCTCCATGCTCACCGACATCCCCGGAGCCGCCTCCATCGAGGCCCCCGTCCCCGGGCGGGTACGTACCACCGCCGTCGTGCGCCTGACCGCCCAGGAGGAGGCCTGGCAGCGCGGCACCGCCACCTGCGTGGGCACCGGCGGGCGCCTCTACGTGGACCACGGCCACCCCGAGTACGCCACACCCGAGTGCACCGGTGCCGCGCAGGCCGTCCTGGCCGACCGGGCCGGGGACCTCCTGGTGGCCAGCGGGGCCGAGCGGCTGCGTCGCGGCGGCGTGAAGGCCCGGCTGTTCAAGAACAACGTCGACGGCAAGGGCGCCACCTACGGCACTCACGAGAACTACCTCGTGCCTCGCGCCCTCGACTTCGACGACCTCGTTCAGGCCCTGGTCCCCCTGCTCGTGGTCCGCCCGCTCCTGGTGGGCTCGGGCCGGGTCGGCACCGGCGCTGTCACCCAGGGCGCCGACTTCCAGATCAGCCAGCGGGCCGACTACCTGGAGAGGATCGTCGGCCTGGGCACCACGGTGGACCGCCCCCTGGTCAACACTCGCGACGAGCCCCACGCCGACCCCCTGCGCTGGCGCCGTCTTCACCTGGTGGCGGGCGACGCCAACTGCTTCGACACCATCGCCTGGCTCAAGCTCGGCATGACCGCCCTCGTCCTCCAAGTGCTGGCCGACGGCGTCCCCGCCGCCTGGCGCCGCCTGCGCCTGGCAGACCCCGTGGCCCAGGCCCGGGAGGTCTCCCGTGACACCCGCCTTCAAGGCACGCTGGAGCTGGACGACGGGCGGCGCCTGAGCGCCCTGGAGATCCTGGAGCACTACCTGCAGGCGGTGCGCAGCCACCTGAAGGACCACGGCCGCCCCGCGCCGGCGCCGCAAGGCGACCCCCTGCGCCCGGACCTGGCCGCGCTGGCCGACGGCGCCGACACCGATGACGCCGAGACCGGCGCGATCCTCGCCTTCTGGGAGGCCTCACTGGCCTCACTGCGCGAGCTGCAAGCACAGTGCGCCGGTGGCCACGAGCCGGGGGAGTCGCAAGGAGCGGCTGGGCACCTGGAGTGGGTCGCCAAGAAGCAGCTCCTGGACGCCACCGCCCGCCGTCATCCCGGCGCCGGCGGACACGACGTCCTCCATGCCGTCGACCTGGCCTGGTCCGAGCTCTCCCCGGCCGGGAGGGGCCTGGCCGAGCGGGTGCCAGCCGGCTTCGACGCGCGAGGCGGGCTCAGTGACGAGGTGGTGGAGACGGCCCTCGCCGAGCCTCCCACCACGACCCGGGCCTGGCTGAGAGGTAGGCTCGTGAGCGACTTCCCCGGGCAGGTGGTCGCCGCCGGTTGGCACTCCATGGTCCTGGAAACCGGTGAGAGGGCCCAGCGCCGCCTGCCCCTGACCGACCCCCTGGCCTTCACCCGCACCGCCACGGTGCCGGCCCTCAAGGACGCCGCCGATGTCGTCGAGGTCCTCTCTCGCCTCACGGGCGAGCGTCCCGGCGACCCGGGGCGAGCCACCGAAGCAGTGACCACATCAGCCACCCTGTCAGGAGAGCAGACATGAGTGAGTTCGCCCAGCCGTCCCGCAGCCGCCAGGACGACCCCGCCCCCGACGACGACCCGACCCCCGCCCCCGCCGGCCCCGCCCGGGGCCAGGGCCTGGACTCGGTGCTGGACATGATCGACGACGTCCTGGCCGTTGACGCCCAGGAGTTCGTGCGCGGCTTCGTCCAGAAGGGCGGCCAGTGAGCACCAGCGCCCCGGGGCCGCGCGTCACCGGCCTGGAGACCGAATTCGGCGTCCTGTGCGCCCCCGCGGGGCCGTCGGAGGCGGCGAAGGCGGACCTGCCGGACGTCGAGCGGGCGGCGGCGCTCATCTTCCGTCACCGGCCGGTCGGCTACCGCAGCACCAACCTCTTCCTGCCCAACGGCGGGCGCCTCTACCTCGACATCGGAGCCCACCCCGAGTACGCCACCGCCGAGTGCGTGAGCGTGCGCGACCTCGTCGCGCAGGACCAGGCCGGCCGGGCGATCCTGGCCGACATGGCCAAGCGGGCCGCCGCGGGCCTCGCCCAGGAGGGGACCGCGGTCCGCTTCCACCTCCTGGCCAACAACACCGATTCGGCCGGCCACACCTACGGCTGCCACGAGAGCTATTCGGTGCCCCGAAGCCTGCTCGACCCCACCGACGACGCATCGGCCGCCAGCAGTGAGACCACCATGGCGGTCCTCACCTCCTTCCTGGCCACGCGTCCCGTCCTGGTCGGCTCCGGGCGCCCACTGGCAGGCGGCCCGACGGAGCCGAACGACGGCAGCCGCGGTGCGGGGGAGGAGGCCGCCTGGGGCCTGTCGCCGCGCGCCCCCCACCTGCAGGCCCTGACCTCGGCCGACACCACCGGGCAGCGCGCCCTGGTCAACACCCGCGACGAGCCCCACGCCGACGCCACCCGCCTGCGGCGCCTGCACGTCACCTGCGCCGACACCACCATGGCCGAGCCGACAACGGGCCTGCGCAGCGCCGTGACCCTGCTGCTCCTGGACGCCCTTGAGGCCGGCTGGGACTTCACCGACCTGATCCTGGCCGACCCTCTGGTCACGCTGTCCGCACTGGGGGAGAGCCCCTGGGGGGACGTGCCCGCCACCACCGTCCAGGGCCGGTGCCTGAGCGCCGTGGACATCCAGGAGGCCTTCCTGGAGCGGCTGACCGCCTACCTGGACCAGGCCGGAGTGCCGGACTTCCTGCGCGGCGCCGAGCATCTGCTCGCCGACCTGGCGCCACGCGTCATCTCCGCGCTGCGCCACCACGACGACAGCGCCATCGACACCGAGGTCGACTGGGCCATCAAGCGTCGCCTCATGCGCGCCCAGCGTGAGCGCCACCCCCAGCTGAGCGGCCAGTCCCTAGAGACCCTGCGCTCGCGGGTGGACCTGGCCTACCACGACCTCAACGCCGAGGCCGGGCTGGTGCCGCGCCTGGTCGCCCAGGGGGCCATGGTGAACCTGTGCGAACCGGAGGAGATCGAGCGCGCCCGCCACACGCCCCCGGCCACGCGCGCCGCCCTCCGGGGTGCCTTCGTGGCGGCCTGCCTGGAGGTGGGAGCCGACTTCTCCGTCTCCTGGGAGAGCCTGCGCCTGGACTCACCGCCCACTGCGCCCGTGGACCTGCCGGACCCGCTGGAGACGGCCCACGAGGCCGCCGAGTCCCTGACCCAGCGGGTGCTGGACCTGCGCCCCGAGGACATGCACCGCATCGACCTCGTGGGACGCGGCGGCCTAGGTGCGCCGGGCTGAGACTCCTGAGGGTCTGAGCGTCGTCGCCCTTCGACGCTGCCCACCACCAGTCTCTCCCGTATTTCAACGCTGGGGCCCGGGTGATCCCCGTCAGCCCGGCGACTGGTTGACCCTTGCGAGAACTCCCGATGAGGAGTAGATACTTAGGTGTGCCTCACCAAAGCTGCGAGGTGTGCTGCCTCTCGGGGTGACACACCTGGGTGGCTCGTTCGACATGACGATCGCACCGCTCGGGTCAAGCATTTCTCTGAGCAAGTCAATAATGATAATGATTTGCAAAATGAGGTGGTGGCGGAGTAGATGTGCGGTCATCACGTCGGCGCGCTCGACATGGCGCGCCCCGGGGCTCCGGCACGAGGCCGGAGCGGTCACCGTGACCCGTGAGAACGCGCAAGGAGACAGCATGAGCACCACCAACCGCACGCCGGCCGCCACCGAGCAGGACAGGCCATCGGTTCGCACCTCGTCCCGCTCAGGCCTGGCCGACTCCGCCCTGGGAACCCGCAACCTCATGATGATCGCCGCACTGGCGGTCGTCTGCATGATCCTCATGGTCCCCCTGAACTACCTGGCCCCGGCGGCGGGAGCCTCCCGGGACGCAGTTCTTCTGGGCTGCGCGATCATGGGACTGTGGCTCGTTCCGTTCCTGCTGCCCGCCACCGTCGTTCGCCGCCCCGGCGCTGTCATGATCGCGGCCCTTCTCATGGGGATCATGAGTGTCTTCACCACTCCGACGGGGCCCGCCGCCATCGTCGGCACCCTCATCGGCGGAGTCTTCGTCGAGGCGCCCCTTGCCCTCATGCTCTACCGGAAGTGGACCTGGTGGTCCTTCCTCATCTCAGCGGCAACCTTCGGCCTGCTTAACGGCATCATGTACGTCTCCGTCATGAGTGCCTCAGCGGGAATGGCCTCGGCGAGCGCCGGCGTCATCATCGCCGTGGTCTCGGCCCTGGTCGGCGGCGGCCTCACCATCGTCCTGACCCGGCTGCTCAACCGCGCCGGCGTCGGTATCGACCACCGCGCGACCGGCCGTGCCTGAGGCAGTGCCCGCCGCACCGGCTGCTCTCGGGGCGGAGCAGCCTCAGGGAGAGCCGGCCGATCCGGCACTGGTGAGCATCGAGGGCCTGAGCGTCCACTACCTCGGACGCGAGAGCTGGGTCCTGGATGCCGTCGCCCTCACCCACCTGCGCGCTCAGGTCACCGCCGTCATCGGCCCCTCGGGCTGCGGCAAGACCACCCTCGTGCGCGCGCTGTGCGGCCTCATCCCGCACTGCCTGCCCTCGGAATACGCCGGCAGCCTGAGACTGGCCGGCACCGAGGTCGCCGACGCCACCGTCCAGACCCTGGCCCAGACCGTCGCCTACGTCGGCCAGAGCCCCGACGCCGCCGTCGTCACCCGCACCGTCCACGACGATGTCGCCTTCCCGCTGCAGAACCTGTGCCTGACCAGGTCGGAGATCACCGCGCGGGTCGAGCAGGCCCTGCGTGCGGTGGGACTCATCGAGCGCATCTGGGATGACCCCTGGACGCTTTCGGGCGGACAGCGTCAACGGCTCGCGCTCGCCGTCGCCCTGGCCATGCGCCCACAGCTCCTCGTGCTCGACGAGCCGACCAGCACCATCGATGCCACCGGCCGGGAGGAGTTCTACACCCTCATCTCCTCCCTGACCGCCTCCGGGACGGCGGTCGTCGTCATCGACCACGACCTCGACCCGGTGCTGCCCATCGTCGACCAGGTCCTGGCCCTCAACGCCGACGGGCGGACCATCGCCGTCGGCTCGCCGCGTGGGGTCTTCACGAGCCACCGCCGCGAGCTGACTGACGCCGGAGTGTGGATGCCCCGAGCCCTGCGTGAGGCCGGCAACGACCTCCCCGCGGGGATGCAGGCCTCGGAGGCGGCGCTGACCTGTGCCGAGGCCGGAATCCGGGTGCCCCGGCTCGCCGACCTGTGCGCCGAGGGCGAGGTGCGCTACCTGGAGAAACAGGCGCCCGGCTCCGCTGAGAGCTGGCAACAGGTCGAGGTCATCGACACCCGCGAGGTACTCGCCGGCCGCCCCCGGCCCGAGCCCAGAACCAGTGTCGAGCTGGTCGACCTCGAAGTGCCGGGGCGCTCCCCCCGGGTGTCCCTGCGTCTGGGTGGTGGCGAGCTCGTGGCGCTGCTCGGCCCCAACGGCGCGGGCAAGTCCTCGATCCTGTCCGCCCTGGCCGGACTCGTCCGCTCGCGGGCCGACAAGGCAACGGTCGGTGGCCAGGATGTCGGCAAGGGCAGACACCTGGTTGGATACGTCTTCCAGAATCCTGAGCACCAGTTCGTGGCCACCACCGTCGGGGCAGAGCTCGCCGTCGGAGGGACCTCGCCGGAGCGGGTCAGTGAGCTCCTCGAGCAGTTCCACCTGACCGCCCACCGGGACCACCACCCCCTGACCCTCTCGGGCGGCCAGGCCCGCAGGCTCTCAGTGGCCACCATGGTCAGCGAGGAGCGCGACGTCGTCGTCCTCGACGAGCCCACCTACGGGCAGGACTGGGACAACACCTGCGAGCTCATGGACTTCATCGACCAGCTGTGCCACCAGGGGCGCACGGTCATCATGGCCACCCACGACCTCGAGCTCGCCCTGGAGCACTGCACCCATATCGTCGCCCTGCCCGGGGCGGCCGGAACCGGAGCAGCGGACTCGCGCGCCGGTCTGCCCGAGCCCGCCCCGGTGCCGACCCGGCCCCAGCCACGGCGAGGTCTGTTCACCTCGCTCAACCCCTTCACCCTCTTCGCCTCGGTCCTGCCGGTCATGGTGATGGTCTTCGCCCTGCGCAACCATCACCTCAACCTGGGCATCCTGCTGACATCCTCGGTCCTCATCGTCGCCGCGCGCGCCTCCCTGAGACGCACTGTGGCCTCGGTGGTCGCCCCCTGGGTGGTCGCTGCGCTCATGACCTGGATCTTCAGCAGCGGGGTCCACCACCAGGAGACGGCCGCGCGCCTCTACGACCTGGGTGACGCGGTGACGGGAGGCACCGGTATCGGCGCGCTCATCGCACTGGTCCTCGTCTCGGGCGTCTCCACCGACCCCGAGGCCCTCATCCGCACTCTGACCACCACCTTCCACATGCCCTACCGCCTCGGGGCGGCGGGGACCGCGGCCATCGCCTTCATCACCCGCTTCCACGGCGACTTCGTCCTCCTGCGCACCGCCAGGGCGCTGCGCGGGGTCGGCGGCCGCTGGGGGATGTTCGCGCCCGTGGTCCGCTGGATCGGCTCCATCCTGCCGCTGATGATCCTGGCCATCCAGCACGCCGAGCGCGTCGCCCTGTCCATGGACTCACGTGCCTTCGGCGCCCACCGACGGCGCACCGAGATGACCGACGAGCCCTGGAGAGGACGCGACTGGGGAGTCGTCGTCCTGACCTGGACGCTGGCCCTCATCATCTGGAACACCCTCCGCTGAGGAGACAACCATGCCTAAGCAATCGATGCACCGGACGAGTCACCAGGAGGACGCAGACGTCACCGTCGGCGAGCTCATCCGACCGGCGCGACCGGCCATGATCGCTACCGGGCTGCTGACCACCCTCGGAGCGCTGCTGTCCATCGTCCCCTTCGAGGCCATGCGCAACCTGGCAGCCATCTGGCTGGGCGAGACCTCACCGCAGGGCTGGCGCGGCAGCCCATGGACCTGGGCGGCCATCGCCGTCGGGGCGCTCTTCGCCTCCCAGGCCCTCTACCTGGCGGGCCTGGGGATCACACACCTGGCCGAGGCCCGGCTGCGCCACCACCTGCGCAGACAAGTCATCGAGGCCATCAGCGGCCTGCCCCTGGGGCGGGTGGCGCAGATCCCGCACGGCACCATCCGCAAGATGGTCTGCGACGACACCACCTCCATCCACACCCTCGTCGCCCACGTCCCCGGGGACGCCACCAACGCCGTCGTCATGGCGGCGGCGGGGACGGCCTACCTGCTGTGGGCCGACTGGCGCCTGGCCTGCGCGCTGGTGGGGCTGTGGGTCCTCGCCCTGGGAGCGATGCTCCTGACCATGTCTGGCCTGTCGGGCATCACCGAGCGCTTCGGCGCCGCTCAGACCGCGCTGGCCGCCGCGACCGTCGAGATGCTCGAGGGCATCAAGGAGATCAAGGGCTTCCAGGCCACCGATGCCTCCCGCACGCGCTTCAGCCGGGCGCGCACCGAGTTCTCCAGCCTGTCCTACGAGTGGGTGAGCAGGTCCGGGAAGGCCATCAGCGCCATGACCGCCGTCCTGCGTCCCTCCACGGTCTTCGCCACGGTCGCGCTCCTGGCTGTCCTGTTCACCTCCCAGGGCTGGACGCCCCTGTCGGCCACCCTGCCGTTCTTCCTGGTGGCCCTCGGGCTGCCGGAGGGACTCATGACCCTCATCGGCCTCATGCAGCACATGTACGAGTCCAGGATGGCCGCCCAGGCCACCGCGGACCTGCTCTCCCTGCCACCGATGCCCGAGGGAACCCATGACGAGGGCGAGGGACTTGCGCCCGGGTGCGTCGACGTCGAGGACATCACCTTCTCCTACGAGGCCGGCTCCCCGGTCCTGCACGGCGCCTCCTTCACCGCCGAGCCCGGAACCGTCACTGCGCTCGTCGGCCCCTCCGGCGGGGGCAAGTCGACCCTGGCCCGCCTCATCGCCCGCTTCTACGACGTCGACGACGGAGCCGTGCGCATCAGCGGCGTCGACGTGCGCGAGGCGACTTTCCCCTGGCTGCTCTCGCGCGTGGCGGTCGTGCTGCAGGACGTGGCCCTGGCCCACGAGTCCGTCCACGACAACATCGCCCTGGGACGCCCCGACGCCACCCGGGAACAGGTTGAGGCAGCTGCCCGCGCGGCCTGCATCCACGAGCGCATCGCACGTCTGCCCCATGGCTACGACACGATCCTGGGTGAGGAAGGCGGGTTCCTCTCCGGAGGGGAGCGCCAGCGCGTCACTCTGGCGCGCGCCTACCTCCAGGACGCCCCCATCCTCGTCCTGGACGAGGCCACCGCCCAGGCCGATCCGGCCTCCGAGCGCGACATCCACCAGGCCCTGTCCCGGCTCGCCGCCGGGCGGACCGTCATCATCATCGCCCACCGCCTGTCTACGATCCGCGACGCAGACCAGATCCTCGTCGTCGACGCCGGACGCATCACCGAGCGCGGCACGCACGAGGAGCTGCTGGCCGCCGGCGGACGCTATGCCGCCATGTGGCGCAGTCAGGACCTGAGTGAGGAGACCGACGCCGCCGCACTGACCGCCCAGATCGACCGGCTGAGAGCCGAATCCGCCGGGCAGGAGGAGAAGTAACCATGTGGAAGCTGCTGACGCGAGTCGTCAACGCCGCCGAGATGCGCACCATCATCGCCTGGTTCGTAGCCTCCGCCGTCCTCCAGGGCCTCACCCTGGCCCTCATGATCCCCTTCCTGCGCGCCCTCTACTCCCGCTCGCAGTTCCTGACCGCCTGGCTGATCGCCGTCGTGGTCATGGCGGTGAGCGCCGCGCTGGTCGAGACCATCGCCATGCACCGCTCCTACCGGGTCAGTGTCTTCGAGGTCTGCGACACCATGATCGACCGCGTCGCCGATCACGTCCTGACCCTGCCGCTGGGCTGGTTCAGCGCCGAGCGGGAGGCCGCCGTCGTCAACGCCACCTCCAAGGAGGTCAACACCCTCTCCCACCTGGCCTCCATGGTGATCCCCAACCTGTGCAACGCCTTCATCGTCCCGCTGGTCATGCTCGGGGCCACCGCCGTCGTCGAATGGCCCCTGGCGCTCATCATGGCCGCCGCCATCGTCCCGCTGGTCCTGACGTGGCGGCTCATGGGCGCCGCGACCACTCGCGCCAACGAGATGGAGGACCGCACCTCGAGCGCCGCGGCCGGACGCCTCGTGGAGTTCGCCCGACTCCAGCCCGTGCTGCGCGCCACCGGTGCCACCAAGACGGGCTGGGCGCCGGTGCAAGCCGCCCTGGAGGCCGACTCCGCCTCCACCCTGGACGGTCTGCGGGTCAAGGGCAGGCCCGGGCAGTACTTCAACCTCATCGTCAACGTCGCCTTCGCCCTGGTCATGGCGATGGGGCTGGCACGGGTCAGTGGGCACCGGCTCGACGTCGTCGCATACCTGGCGATCATGGCCGTCACCGCGCGCACGCTCCTGCCACTGACCAAGGCCGCCATGTACGGATCCGAGGCCGACAACGCGAAGGTCGCCCTACGGGCCGTGGGGGACATTCTCGACGCGCGTCCCCTGTCCGACCCCGAGCCCGGTCAGGAGATCGAGCCTCGGGGGACCACGATCGCCCTGAACGATGTCTCCTTCTCCTACGACGCAGGCCGCCCCGTCCTGGCGGGCGTCTCCTTGAGCGCACCGCAGGGGAGAGTGACCGCCCTGGTGGGCCCGTCAGGGGCGGGCAAGTCCACGATCCTGCGCCTGGCGGCCCGGTTCTGGGACGTCGACGACGGGACCGTCACCATTGGCGGCGCACCGGTTCGCTCCATGCGCGCCTCGACGATCATGGGCATGACCTCCATGGTCTTCCAGGACGTCTACCTGTTCGACACCACGATCCGGGAGAACCTGCGCATCGCCCGGCCCGAGGCCACCGACGCCGAGCTGGCCGAGGCCGCCCGGCGCGCCCGCCTGGACCGCGTCATCGAGGCGCTGCCGCACGGGTGGGACACGCAGGTCGGTCCCGGCGGGCTGAGCCTGTCCGGTGGGGAGCGCCAGCGGGTCGCCATTGCCCGGGCCTTCGTCAAGGACGCCCCCATCCTGCTGCTCGACGAGATCACCTCGGCCCTGGACGGGGAGAACGAGTCCGCCATCACTGAGGTGGTGCGCGAGCTCTCCGAGGGGCGCACCGTCATCGTGGTGGCCCACCGCCTGTCCACCGTCCGCCAGGCCGACGAGGTCGTCTTCCTCGAGCCGACTCAGGCCGGCGCCCGTGTGGCCCAGCGCGGTACGCCCCAGGAGCTGGCTGCCGTCGCCGGCCCCTTCCGCGAGTTCATCGAGGCCTCCACGGCCTCCTCGCGCTGGCACATCCGTCAGGGGTGAAGCGGGGCCGCTTCAGGTTAGATGACATGGTGGGCAGACGCTGTTCCATACCGCTTGGTATGGAACAGCGTTTCTGTTGTTATGAGAACCCTTAGAGCGCCATGAAACCTTCTAGTAATACTCAGTGGTATGGTTGATACCAACCGGTACGGATCGATCTGGTGGTCGATCAGCTGCTCGGTTCCAGGTAGTCGAACGAAAGGAGGGGGCTTCATGGCCGACGTACTCGCCATTGAGGACCTTCACAAGCACTTCGGAAGCGGGGCGCACACGGTGAGAGCCAACGCCGGTGTCACCATGCGGGTGGGTGCCGGCGAGGTGGTCGGGCTCCTTGGGCACAACGGCGCGGGCAAGACCACGCTGGTCAACCAGGTGGTGGGGCTCTTGCGCCCGACCTCCGGGAGCATCAGGCTCGACGGGGTTGACGCCGTCGCCAACCCCGCTCTCGCCCGTCGCCTCACCAACGTCCAGGCGCAGGCCAACGTCCCCATCACGGGACTGACGCCCCTGATGGCGATCAACCTCGTGGGGCGCATGCGAGGAGGGCGTCCGCGTCAGACGCGCAGGCGCGCCGAGCAGCTCATCGAGGCTCTCGACCTGGGGGAGTGGGCGAGGACTCCCGCTCAGAAGATCTCCGGCGGTGTTGCCCGTCTGACTGCCTTCGCCATGTGCGCCGTCGTCCCCGGGCACCTAGTCATCCTCGATGAGCCCACCAATGATGTCGACCCGGTACGCCGGCGCCTGCTGTGGGACCAGATCCGCCTTCTGGCCGAGGCCGGGGCGGCGGTCCTCCTGGTGACCCACAACGTGCGGGAGGCCGAGCGGGCGGTCGACCGGCTCACCGTCCTGGACCACGGTCACGTCATCGCCGAGGGGACCCCTGCGGCACTCGTGGCCGGCCACGGATCGTCCTTCGTCCTGGAGGTCAGCCGGACTCCCGGCCGGCGGATCGAGCCGCCCGCGGGAATGAGCCTGACGCAGCACGACGCCGTGCGCGCATCCGTGGCGGTGGACTCTGACTGTACGACCCAGGCCGTGGAATGGGCCGCTCATGCCCTCAAGGACGGAGTGATCGAGCGATACGAGCTGGCACCGATCTCACTGGAGGACGTCTACGTGCACCTCACCGGGAGCACGGGTGAGGAGGTGAGCCGTCATGCCGCCTGAACCGTGTGAATCCGCGGAAGGCCGGATCCGTCCCGATGATTCGCGTCGTCCCCGTGCTGCCGCGTAAGCGCGGTGCGACTCCCGTCCCCAGAGAATCAGGAAATGAAGGAGAACATGATGTCTACTCCAACCAGTACAACTGCTGATCCGGACCAGGCCGGTGGCGCCGGCCCTCGGGTGACTCCGCTCTGGTACCAGCTCGGCCTGCTCATCCAGTGGCAGTTCCGACGCAGCCTGCCCATGCTGCCCCTGTTCATCATCGTGCAGACGCTGCTGTCCGTCTCCATGGTCCTGGGATACGGGCTCATTGCGGGCCACCCAGGCCGCGAGGCGAGTCTCTACCTGGCCGGCGGCGGCCCGGCGATCGCGCTCATCTCGCTGGGACTCATCATGACGCCCCAGTGGGTCTCCCAGTCCCGCACTGAGGGCAGCCTGGACTGGATGCGCACCCTGCCCGTCCCCAGGATCGCCTTCCTCCTGGCAGACCTCGCGATCTGGACCGCTCTTGCACTGCCCGGCCTGGTTGTGGGCGTCATCGTCGCCAACGCCCGCTTCGACGTCGACCTCGCCCCGCAGTGGTGGCTGGTGCCCGGTGCCGTACTGGTCGCCCTGACAGCGGCCTGCATCGGATACGCCATCGCCACGCTCCTGGCTCCGGCCCTGGCTCAGATCCTCTCCCAGGTGCTTGCCTTCAGCATCATGCTGTTCTCGCCCGTCAGCTTCCCCGCCGACAGGCTCCCCGACTGGGCCCAGGAAATCCACCACTGGCTGCCCTTCGAGCCCATGGCTCAGGTGGTGCGTGCCGGTTTGTTCCCGCACGACGCCACCATGCCCACCCGTTCCTGGGTCGTGCTGTGCGTGTGGTGCTCGGTGTCCGTTGCCGGAGCGTCATGGGCACTGGGAAGGCGGCCCTGAACCGGCCGAATACCACATGGTCGGAGACCGGTGGAGGGAGTGACGAACGTGGAGGGGGGAAGTGCCGTGAACCCCTTTCTGAGGGGCCTCCTCTACAGTGGGGGCATGACCGCCAGGAGCTCCGCCCGCGGGCCGAACAGTGACAGTGATGACTCCGGGGCCTCCGCCTCTCATGACCTCAGGGAGGCGACTCGTGCCCTCAACGAGGCGATTACCGCCTTCTCCCGTGCGGTGGGGGCAGCCGGTCAGGGAGCGCGCCGAAGCAGTGAGAGTGCGGTAGCGGCCTCCCTGGACCTCGCCTCCCGCAAGCTGGCCTCAGCCTCTACTGCAGTCAGTGGCGCGGCCCCGGGTCGGAGCGGCGGGCGCCGTCGGAGCGAGGAGACCAGGGCACGAATTCTTGCTGCTGCCAGGGAGGTCTTCGCTGCCAAGGGCTACGAGGGGGCGTCGGTCAGTGACATCGCCTCGGCAGCCGGATTCACCAAGGGCGCCTTCTACTCCTCCTTCCCCTCCAAGGAGGCCCTGTTCCTGGAGGTCGTCACCTGTAGTGAGGAGAGCTCGGATGAGGCCGCTCGCCAGATGGCGAGCCCCGACCAGTGGGGAGAGCAACTCCAGGAGCTTCCCATGGAGGATGTTGTCCTGCACCTGGAGACCTGGCTCTACGCGATTCGTCACGAGGACTCCCGGGACCGGCTAGCCGGCAGCTGGCGCCGCTGGCTGAGAGAGACCTCACTCATGGTGGCCCGTTCCCGTGGACGCCGTGAGCCGAACCAGCAGGATGAGGAGACGGCCTTCGGACTTCTGGCGGTGGGCATCTTCGGCCGCGTGAGCGCCGCAGCCACCACCTCGCAAGAGGTCGAACCCATCATCCAGCGCCTGTCCAAGCGGCTCCTTGAGGATGGCCGTGACTGACAAGCCTCTCCACCGAGAGCGGCATGTTTCGCGTAACGACACGAACAACGGTTGTCTTCCGCAAACAGTGCCCTTCTTGATGGAGGAAGGGTCCCGCGGTCAGGCGACCTGTTCCCGGTAGCGGAGGGCCACCAGCTCGGCGAGCGCCGGGTGGTCGCCGATGGGCGCGGCTACGACGTCGGCGCCCGTGGAGTGCAGGGCCCGGTGGAAACGCCCCTCCGCCAGCAGGTAGGTGGCCACGCCCACCCGCCTGGCACCCCGGGCCCGGGCCGTGCTCACCGCGTCACGGACGCTGGGGCGCGCAGCCGAGAGGTAGGCGGGTGTCACCTCGCGCCCCAGACGCGCCTCGAGCAGGCGAGTGATGGTCTCAACCTCCTCCAGCGCCGCCGCCTGGCGCGACCCGGCCGCGCCCAGGACGATGTGGTCGAGTCCTGCAAGCCCGCCCAGAGGCGCGGACGCCTCCCGGAGACGCTGCGCGACGGCCTCCACCAGGTGCTCCTCGACCCCCAGGTGCCTGGTGACCGTCCCCGACCCGTGTCGTTCCACTGCGGCCGGCACGTCATGGACGACGTGATAGCCGCGGGCCAGGAAGAAGGGCAGCACCACCGGATCCACCAGCCCCTCCAGGGTCGTGGCCGGGTCCGGGGACTGGAGCTCGACGTAGCCGGTGCGCACCTCCACCCCCGGCAGGATCGCGGCGACGCGCTCAGCGGTACGCGACAGGACCGAGGACGGCCCGGGCCGGCGCGAGCCGTGGGCCAGCAGGACCAGGGGACGATTGCTCATGCCGGCTCCACCACCAGAACCGTGTGCGTGTGAGGACGAGTCGGCTCGACCGGCCTCGGGGTGACGGGACCGCCGGCGGCGATCGCCTCCTCCAGGACAGCAGTCTCAGGCTCGTGGCCGCGTAGAGGATCGGCGTGGACCTCCTCAAGCACCTGCTCGGTCTCCTCTCGAATCTCTGTGGCAGCGGCGCGTGCCTTGCGGACCGCCAGGGTCAGGAAGGCCGCCCAGATCACCCCGAGCGCGCCGTACAACACGACCCCGGTTTGAGCTGAGGCCTCGGACCAGGACAGTAGCACCCGCAGGTTCGTGGCCAGGATCAGCCCGCCGACGGCGGTGCCCAGCACCGCTCCGGGCAGGCGGGAGACCAGCCAGGCGGAGATCGGTGCGGCCACGAGCCCGCCGGCCAGCAGGGTCAGGACGATCCCGAGGCTGATGCCCGCGGTGCCCAGTCCGGTGAGGAATCCGGCTGAGGCCGCCACCGTCACCAGGAACTCCGAGGCCCCCACCGAGCCGACCACGGTGCGCGGCGCTGTGCGACCACCCGTGAGCAGTGTCGTCGTCACGACCGGCCCCCAGCCGCCACCACCGGTGGCGTCAACGAAACCGCCCACCAGTCCCAGGGGAACCAGGAGCCGCCTGCCGTGCGGCGAGCGCCGGCTACCGGATCCGCTGGGCGGGCGCAGTGCGAAGCGCCCCAGGACATAGGTCCCCAGCAGTATCAGCAGGCTCGCCGTCACCGGGGTCGCCGCGCGGGTCGACAGGTGAGACAGAACCGCGGCGCCGCTGAAGGCCCCCACCGCACCGGGCAGCCCCAGCCGGACCACCAGGCGAGGATCGGTGTTGCCCAGCCTCCAGTGGGAGGCCCCCGAGGCCAGGGTCGTGCCGATCTCGGCCAGGTGCACGGAGGCCGAGGCCAGTGCCGGGCTCAGCCCGGCCAGAAGCAGCAGGGAGGAGGAGGTCATGCCGTACCCCATCCCGAGGGATCCGTCGACCAGCTGGGCGGCCAGGCCGACGAGGGCGAGAAGAACAAGCTTGCGCATCAGTGACTCCGGGACATTCAGTCTGCATGCGCCGAGGAGGACTCACGCGGCGGGACTCGCCGGCCGGGCCTCCTCGACGACTCGGTCAGCCCAGTACGGGCTCAGGGTGACGACGTCGCCGATGACGATGACCGCGGGGGCGGTCACGCCGTACCGGGCGGCGACGTCGGCCAGACATCGCAGCTCGGTGGTGGTCACGCGCTGGTCGGGGTGGTAGCCGCGCTCGATGATCGCCGCCGGTGTGGCTGGATCGCTGCCGGCCTCCAGCAGGGAGGCGACCGAGTTCCGCAGCCGGGAGACCCCCATGAGCAGGATGAGGGTGTGGTCGCGGCGCTGGGGGAGCACCCCCAGATCCGCATGAGCCGTGATGACCGAGAAGCCGCGCGACAGCCCCCGGTGGGTGACGGGGATCCCCGCCGCCGCGGGCACGGCGATGGCGCTGGTGATCCCCGGGACGACCTCGACGGCCACGTCGGCTGCACGGCAGGCGGCCGCCTCCTCCCCGCCGCGTCCGAGCACGTAGGGGTCGCCGCCCTTGAGACGGACCACCCCCTTGCCGCGGCGGGCCAGGTCGACCAGGAGTGCGTCGATCTCCTCCTGGCTCATGACGTGTCGGCCGCGACGCTTGGAGGCGTCGATGACCTCCGTGCTGGGTTCAAGGTCCTCCAGGAGGTCTCGGGGCGCCAGCGCGTCGACGACGACCACGTCCGCCCGGCCCAGCAGCTCCAGGCCTCGGGCGGTGATGAGACCGCTGCTGCCCGGGCCGCCGCCCACCAGCGCCACCCAGCCATCCGCGGAACCGTCGGGTCCATGGGGAGAGACGTCGTGCGTCATGCCTTAGCCCCTGCCTGAGGAGGCAGCCGCAACCGGTTCTCCGCGCCCTGCGCCTGCGAGCTGCACCATGCCCGCCCCGAGCGTGCCGCCCTCGTGGACGTCGATGAGGAGGAAGGCGCCGTCGGACCGGGAGACCGAGTAGTCGGCCAAGGGCACCGGCGAGGCCAGACGCAGCCGAACCAGGCCGATGTCGTTGAGCTCCAGGCGGTCAACCGGCACTGTGGTCAGGTCATCGAGGTCGAGGCGCCCCTCAATGGCGCGCACGATCGCCTGGACCGTCTGGGCGCCGTGCTTGAGCAGCACTCGCGCCCGGGGGCGCAGGGGCTCCTCGCTCAGCCAGGACACACGGGCGTCGACCTCGGTGAGCACCTGGGGCGCGTCCCCCGCCGCGGCCAGAGTGTCACCGCGGGCGACGTCGATGTCGTCGGTCAGGCGAACCGTCACCGACTGGCCCTCAACGGCCTCCTCCAGGCTGCGCTCACCCAGGTCGATGCCGGCCACGCGCGAGTGCCTGCCCGAGGGCAGCACCACCACGGGGTCGCCGACGCGCACCGTGCCCGAGGCGATCCGCCCGGCGTAGCCGCGGTAGTCGCGCAGCTCAGGCGCCGGCGCCGCCCCCTGGGGGCGGATGACCAGCTGGACCGGGAGGCGGAAGGCGCCCTCCTCGCGGGCGGTGGGCAGGGACTCCAGCAGCCCCAACAGGGTCGGCCCCTCGTAGAAGGGCGTGCTGGCCGAGGCCTCGACGATGTTGTCCCCCAGGAGCGCTGAGGTCGGCAGGACATGGATCTCGGCCACGCCCAGCTCGGCGGCCACAGCGCGGATATCGGCCTCGATGGCCGCGTAGACGTCGGCGGAGAAGTCCACCAGGTCGATCTTGTTGACCGCGACGATGACGTGCGGGACGCGCAGGAGGGCGGCGACCGCCAGGTGGCGGCGCGTCTGCTCCAGGACCCCGTTGCGGGCGTCCACCAGCAGCACGACGACGTCGGCCGTGGAGCAGCCGGTGACCGTGTTGCGGGTGTACTGCACGTGCCCGGGGCAGTCGGCCAGGATGAAGGAGCGCTGCGGGGTGGCGAAGTAGCGGTAGGCGACGTCGATCGTGATGCCCTGCTCCCGCTCGGCCCGTAGCCCATCGGTCAGCAGCGCGAGGTCGGCGCTGGTCAGGCCCCGATCCAGGCTGACCTGCTCGACGGCGGCCAGCTGGTCGCGCAGCACGGACTTGGAGTCGAACAACAGGCGGCCCACGAGCGTGGACTTGCCGTCGTCAACGCTGCCGGCCGTGGCCAGCCGCAGCAGCGAGCCGGTGGCGGTGGCGCGTGCCTCGGCCTCGGCGGGGATGTCGGTGAGGGTGGGGGTGCTCATCAGAAGTAGCCCTCCTTCTTGCGGTCCTCCATGGCCGCCTCGCTCAGGCGGTCATCGGCGCGGGTGGCTCCCCGCTCGGTCAGGGTGGAGGCGGCGACCTCCAGAACGATGTCGTGGTTGGTGGCAGCCTCGGACTCGACGGCGCCGGTGCAGGACATGTCGCCCACAGTGCGGTAGCGCACGGTGCGGGTGACCACCTGCTCGCCGTCGCGCAGCCGGTTGACGCCGCCGGCCGCCAGCCACATCCCGTCACGCAGGAAGACCTCACGCTCATGGGCGTAGTAGAGGCCGGGCAGGGCGATGTCCTCACGCTCGATGTAGCGCCACACGTCCAGCTCGGTCCAGTTGCTCAAGGGGAAGACCCGCACGTGCTCACCGGGGCGGTGGCGGGGGTTGAGCAGGTTCCACAGCTCGGGGCGCTGGTTGCGCGGGTCCCACTGGCCGAACTCGTCGCGCAGGGAGACGATGCGCTCCTTGGCCCGGGCCTTCTCCTCGTCGCGGCGCCCGCCGCCGAAGACGCCGTCGAAGCCGCCCTCTTCGATGGCGTCGAGAAGCGGGATCGTCTGGAGCGGGTTGCGGGTGCCGTCGGTGCGCTCGCGCAGACGGCCGTCGTCGATGTAGTCCTGGACGCGGGCCACCACGAGCCGCAGACCGAGCTCCTCGACCGTCCGGTCGCGGTAGGCCAGCAACTCGGGGAAGTTGTGGCCGGTGTCCACGTGCAGGACGGGGAAGGGGATCGGAGCGGGCCAGAAGGCCTTGCGCGCCAGGTGCAGCATGACCACGGAGTCCTTGCCCCCGGAGAACAGCAGCACGGGGCGGCGGCACTCGGCGGCGATCTCCCGGATGACGAGGATGGCCTCGGCCTCCAGGACGTCAAGGATGTCCAGGGCCTCAGTGGTGACGGGGGCCCGGGAGAGGTCGGCCAGACCGGCCGGTTCGAGCTCCGGCGTCTGATGGGGGGTGGAGGAGGGGGCTGGGGCCGGACGGGTGTGGGTCAGGGTGATGCTCATAGGTGGATTCCGCATTCTGTCTTGGTGAATCCGGCCCAGCGGCCGGAACGGGGGTCGTCTCCGGGCTTGACTCGCGCCGTGCACGGGGCGCAGCCGATCGAGGGGTAGCCGTCGTACAGGAGGGGGTTGATGAGCACTCCGTGCTGGTCGGCGTAGCCGGTCAGCTCCTCCATGCTCCAGGCGGCCAGGGGATTGATCTTGACGATCTCGTGGGTGGCGTCCCATCCGATCAACGGTGTGTGGGTGCGGGTGGGGGCGTCCTCGCGGCGCACCCCGGTGGCCCAGGCCTCGTAGCCGCTCAGGGCCCTCGCCAGCGGCTCGACCTTGCGCAGACGGCAGCAGGCGGCCGGGTCCCGCGACCACAGATCCGGCCCGTAGCGCTCGTCCTGCTCGGCCAGGCTCAGCTCAGGAGTCACGTCGACGACGGTGACGTCCATGGTGGCGGCCACGGCGTCGCGGGTACCCACGGTCTCGGTGAAGTGGTAGCCGGTGTCCAGGAAGAGGACGTCGACGCCGGGCAGGACCCGGGAGACCACGTGCGGCAGGACGGCGTCGGCCATGGAGCAAGCCACGGCCAGCGTGTCGGGGAAGTTCTGGGCCGCCCACTGGGCGACGTCGAGAGCCGGGGCATCGTCACCGAGCTCGCGCGCACCGGCCTCGGCCAGGGCGCGCAGTTCCTCGGTGGACCGCAGCGGGGCCGAGCCGGAGCCCCGAGACCCCGAGGCGGCAGGAGCCCGGTGCGCCACGTTCAGGGATGCCTGGGCGCGGTCAGTGGTTGTGGCGCTCACTGCAGGGCCTCCTCATCGGCTCGGTGCGCCCATTGGGCGAAGGTCTCCTCAGGGAGGCGCTGATCCAGGTAGCGGCGCACCAGGCGCTCGACGTAGTCGGTCAGGCCGGAGGCGGGGACCTTCAGGCCCCGCACCGTGCGGCCCAGGCCGGCCTCGGCGCGTCCGTCGGTGGCCAGGCCGCCGCCCAGGTGCACCTGAAAGCCGGGCATCTGCTCGCCGTCGACCGTGATGATCTGGCCCTTGAGGCCGATGTCCGCGATCTGGATGCGGGCGCAGGAGTTCGGGCAGCCGTTGACGGTCAAGGTGATGCGCCGCTCCAGGTCGGTGTCGGCCAGGCGCGCGTCGAGCTCGGCCGAGACGCGCGCCGCCAACTTCTTGGTCTCCACGATCGCGAACTTGCAGAACTCCAGCCCGGTGCAGGCCAAGGTCGAGCGGGTGAAGGCGCCCGGGGTGGGATCGAGCCCCAGCTCCCGCAGACCGGCGACGGCGTCGTCGACCTTCTCGGCGGGCACGTCCAGGAGCAGCAGGTTCTGCAGCGGGGTGGTGCGCACCCGGTCCGAGCCGACCCGCTCGGCCAGGTCTGCCAGGCCCAGCAGGACATCCCCGCTCAACCTGCCGACGGGCGGCTTGGCCCCCACCCAGAAGCGGCCGTCCTTCTGCTCGTGGACGCCGATGTGGTCGGAGTCCCCGCTCGGCTCCTCAGGGGCCGGGCCGTCGGGCAGGGCACGCCCCAGGTAGTCGTCCTGGAGGACCTGGCGGAACTTCTCCGGCCCCCACTCGGCCATGAGGAACTTCAACCGGGCCTTGTTGCGCAGGCGACGGTAGCCGTAGTCGCGGAAGATGCGGATGACGGCGTACCAGACGTCCAGGGCGTCCTCAGGGGTGACGAAGGCCCCTAGCCGCTGACCCAGACGCGGGGCGGTGGACAGGGCGCCGGCCACCCACAGGTCGTAGCCGGGACCGAGCTCGGGGTGGTTGACGCCCACGAAGGAGATGTCGTTGATCTCGTGGAGGATGTCGAGGCTGGGGGAGCCGGTGATGGCCGTCTTGAACTTGCGGGGAAGATTGGCCAGCTCGGGGTCGCCCAGGTAGGTGTCCTTGATGTCACGGGCCAGCGGGGTCGGATCGATGACCTCGTCCTTGGCGATGCCGGCCACCGGGGAGACCAGGAATCCCCGAGGCGTGTCCCCACAGCCCTCAATCGTGGTCAGCCCCACTGACTCCAGGCGCCGCCACAGCTCGGGCACGTTGTCGATCTCCACCCAGTGCAGCTGGATGTTCTGGCGGTCGGTGATGTCGGCGGTGCCGCGGGCGAAGTCGTTGGAGACCGAGCCGAGCACCCGCAGCTGCTCACGGCTCAGGCTCCCACCGTCCAGGCGCACCCGCTGCATGAAGTAGCGGTCGGAGAGCTCGGAGGCGTCCAGCTGGGCGGTGCGGCCGCCGTCGATCCCCTGCTTGCGCTGGGTGTACAGACCCCACCAGCGGAAACGGCCGTTGAGGTCATCGGGTGCGATGCTCTCGTAGCCGCCGGGACCGTAGATGTTCACGATCCGGTCGCGCACCGCCAGCGGGTCCCCGTCCTGCTTGAAGGCCTCGTTGTCATTGAGCGGCTTGCGCCCGTCGAGGGCCCACTGGCCGTTGGAACGGGCCTTGCGCGGTGGGCGCAGGGTGCGGGCGGGTGGCGTGACGGTGGTGGTCATTGCTCCTCCATGACGGTGGCGTGTCATTGGCGTATGAGGAGCGTCCGGGGGCGGCCTGGTGTGCTGCTGCGTGCAGAGCCTGTAGGGCCGTTCGGTTGGCGTCAGCCGTCTCAACGGGGCCTTCCGGACGCTTCATTGCGCCGGATACCTCGTTGCGGGGGAAGTCCCCGTGGTGTCAGGCGCTGGTCAGGCCCGACAACACATGACCGCATGGGCACGCAGAAGATCAGCGGGATAGGTACCGCTGAAGAGCGCTGCGTGAGAGAAGGTCATGGCCGAAACATTAACCATGCATTTACCTGGCGACAAGCAGGAATGATCTGTGCTTCGAGTCACGGTGGGGGATGTTAGGTAAGCACCTAATCGCGTCAGGATGCGGAAAAAGGCTGCACTGCCGCACACGGCACCGGTGGTGGTCTGCGGCAGCGGGTGGGCGGGATTGGGCCCTTGGGCCTGGGGCTGCGATCAGGCGCCCAGCTCGCGGTCCCTCTCGGCAATGGCCTCGAAGGCGCGCACGACGGCGTCGGAGAAACCGGCCCGCTCCAGGGCCACCATGCCCGCCACTGTTGTCCCTCCGGGGGAGCAGACCGCGTCGATGAGGTCGGCCGGGGTGCGGCCGTGGCCTCCCTCAGCGGTGCGCTGAGCCTCGGTCTGCACGGTACGGGCGGTCCCCAGCACCGCCTGCGCCACGATCTGGACGGCCTGGGCCTTGGGGATGCCGCCCATGACGCCGGCGCGAGCCAGGGCGTCGATGAAGGCGCACACCAGGGCGGGGGAGGAGCCCGCCAGACCGATGAAGGAGGAGAAGTCCTTCTCCTCCAGGACCACGGTGCGACCGATGGTCTCCATGAGGGTGCGTACCGTCTCCAGGTCCTCGGCGCTCGCACTGCTACCGGGGGCCAGTGCGGTCATCGACTCGCCCACGGAGGCGGCCATGTTCGGCATGGTGCGCACCACCCGGGTGCCGCTCGGCAGCATCGACTCCAAACGCTCCAAGGGCACACCGGCCGCGATGGAGACCACCAGGGGGCGGCTGTCGGTGATGGCCTCCGACAACCGGGGCAGGACATCGGGGATGACGTAGGGCTTGAGGCCCAGGATGAGGACGTCGCTGCGTGACACCAGCTCGGCGGCGTCGGGCACGTGGACGGCCCCGACCTGCTCGGCCAAGCGCTCGGCAGAGCCGTGCTTGCTGGTCAGCAGCAGGTGCCCGGCCGGTGTTCCCGCAGCCACGGCCCCTCGCACAATGGCGCTGACCATGTTGCCGGCGCCGATGAACCCGATACGCATGAAGGCCTCCTGCTCGTGAGCGACATGAGGCCATCACCGTACCGCGGCTGTGCGCCAGGCGATGCGACTTCCGGGGGTTCCGGTGGCCGTCAGAGCACCATGGCGGCGATCCACCCGGCGATGAGCAGCGGAATGTTGAAGTGCAGGAAGGTCGGGATGACCGAGTCGCGCATGTGGTCGTGCTGCCCGTCGGCGTTGAGCCCGGCCGTGGGCCCCAGCGTGGAGTCCGACGCCGGTGAGCCGGCATCCCCCAGGGCCCCGGCGGTCCCGATGAGAGAGACCGTGGCGACCGGTGAGAAGCCCAGGGAGACGCACAACGGCACGTAGATCGCGGAGATGATCGGCAGGGTGGAGAAGGACGAGCCGATACCCATCGTCACGATGAGGCCCACGAGCAGCATGACGAAGGCGGCTGCGGGCTTGGAGCCCGCGAACAAGGAGGTCGCCGACGTCACCAGCGGCTCGATCTGCTTTGTCTCCTTCAGGACGGCGGCGAAGCCCTGCGCCGTGATCATGATGAGCCCGATGAGCGCCATCATCCGCATGCCGCCGGTGAAGACGTCGTCGGCCTCGGCGATGGTGACGACCCGGGTGGCCATGAACAGCAGCAGGCCGATCAGGGCCCCGACCAGGAGCGGGTCGGCCTCGGACTCCGTCCAGGTCAGGAAGGTCTGGACCATGAAGCAGGCGACGACGGCGACCAGCGCGATCGCCACCTTGTGGCGGTCGATCTCGACCGGGCCGGAGTCCTCCTCGCCCGAGCCGGTGGTGCCGCCGGTCTCGACCCGGTAGACGCGGGGCTTGCGGTAGGTGACGAACACGGCGATGAGCAGTCCCGCGAGCATACCCAGTGCCGGAATCCCCATGGCCTGGGTGGCCGGGACCTGGGAGACGTCCAGGCCCGCCTCCTCGATGTTGGCGTAGAGGATGTCATGGAGGAAGACCCGTCCGAAGCCCAGGGGCAGGAACATGTAGGTGGTGACCAGCCCGAAGGTGATGGCGCAGGCCACGGCGCGACGGTCCAGCTGAAGACGGCTCATGACGATGAGCAGCGGCGGGACCACCAGTGGGATGAAGGCGATGTGAACCGGGATGAGGTTCTGACTCATGACAGCCATGGCCGTGATCCCGCCCAGCACCAGCATGGTGGTGGTGCGCACGGCCCTGCGGGAGACGGACTCGTCCTTGTTCTCGATGCGGCCGATGAGCCAGTTCGCCAGCAGCTGGGGCAGGCCCGAGTGTGCCACCGCCATGGCGAAGGCCCCCAGCAGCGCGTAGGACAGGGCGATCTTGGCTCCGGCGGCCAGTCCGTCCTGGAAGGCGACCATGGTGCGGCTGACGCCCAGGCCTGCACTCAACCCGCCCGCGAGCGCGCCGACGAACAGGGACAGGACCACATGGACGCGCAGCATCGCCAGGATGAGCATGACCAGGACGGCGAGGATGATGGCGTTCATAGGGGGCCTTCCGATATGGGGCCGACTGTGCTGGGCTTCGCGAGCGGGCCTGGGTAAGTCCGTGTGAATCGCAGCCGATTGTGCCAGGTGGGCGTGACGGGGACGTATCGTGGACCGATGAGCGAGAACCCGAAGAACGTCACCGTCGACTCCGCCGTCTCCGAGCCGGCCCGCCGCGCCCTGATCACCGGTGCCTCCACCGGTATCGGTGCCGCCACCGTTCGGCTCCTGCGCTCCCACGGGTGGGAGGTCGTCGCTACCGCGCGGCGGGTGGAGCGCCTTGAGGCGCTGGCCGCCGAGACCGGCTGCACGTGGGTGGCCGCCGACCTCCAGGAGCCCGGCGACGTTGAGCGCCTGGCCAGTGAGGTGCTGGCCGGCGGAGCTGTCGACGCCGTCGTCAACAATGCCGGCGGCGCGCTGGGGGTCGACCCGGTCGCCGAGGGCAGCGCCCAGGAGTGGGCGACCATGTACGAGCGCAACGCGCTCGCGGCCCTGCGCGTGAGCCAGGCCTTCCTGCCCGGGCTTCGGGAGCGGGGCGGGGACCTGGTCTTCCTCACCTCCACGGCGGCCCACGACACCTACCCCGGTGGGGGCGGATACGTGGCGGCCAAGCACGCCGAGCGGATCATCGCCAACACGCTGCGCCTGGAGCTGGTGGGGGAGCCGGTGCGCGTCATTGAGATCGCCCCCGGCATGGTGGCCACCGAGGAGTTCTCCCTCAACCGTCTCCATGGAGACGCCGAGGCCGCGGCGAAGGTATACGCCGGCGTGGCCGAACCGCTCAGCGCCGACGACGTCGCCGCCTGCATCGCCTGGACGCTGGAGCTGCCCGCTCACGTCAACATCGACTCCATGGTGGTGCGGCCGCGGGCCCAGGCCTCCAACACGCTGGTGGCCCGGGAGCAGTAGGGGAGCGGCGTCGTCGCACATAGGTGGTCCACAGGCTCGACCTGCCCCGGGCACAGCGCGGGTTCCTAATGTCTCTTCCAGCCCCGGCCGGGCCGGGAACCAGACTGAAAGGACACCCATGACCAAGCACGTCTCCTCCGGTGGCGACGCCACTTCCTCCCCGCGCGACGCGGCCACGGAGAGCCTTCCCACCAGGGAATCCGCCGACGCCACCGATGCCGCTGCGCAGCGCCTGCCGCAGGACACCGTGGGCGACCCCGGCAGTGATGGCAACACTGCCGGCAGTACGGACGTCAGCACGGACGTCAAGGACCTCAAGGCGGCTGCGGGTAGCGCTGACTCAGGGCCGGTGAGGACCGAGGCTCTCTCCAAGGACGTCACGCCGGACTCCGCCACGGGCTCCGGGGCGGCTCACTCGGCTGCCGGCAGCAGCACTGCCGACACCCGGCTGGGCGGGGCGTGGGCGTCTCCGGATGCTCAGAACGCCGCCACCATCGGCGTCGTGCCCTCCACGTCCGCGGCGGCTAAGAAGGCCCGGACCAAGACTCGCGGGCCCTGGTACCGCCGTCGCGCCGTCGTGGGCGCTGCCGGGGTGGCGCTGCTGGCGGGCTCCTTCGGGGCCGGGTGGGGGACCAACGAGCTCCTCAGCTCCCACTCCCAGCACGGTCAGGCCCAGCAGCAGGGAGCCGGCAACGGACAGGGCATGCCCGGAGGGGGTCAGGGAGGTCCTGGCGGGGGAGGCCCCGGTGGTCAGGGCGGGCCCGGTGGGCAGATGCCCGGAGGCGGCCCCGGCGGACAGGGTGGCCAGGGAGGCCCCGGCGGACAGGGTGGCCAGGGAGGCCCGGGCGGCCAGAACGGCCAGGGCGGTCCGGGAGGAGGCTCCGGTGGAGCCGGCCGGACCACTCCCAACGGGGACGCCTCCAGTGGCTCGGGCTCGAGCGGCGACCAGCAGTCGGGCTCCGGCTCGGGTGATGGCAACCAGAAGGGCGGCTCAGGCTCCTCGGGCGTCCTCCAGCAGCAGGACGCCTCTCCGAGCACGCAGGGCTGAGGCCGCCGGCACCGCCGCCCACAGATCACCATTTTCTTCACAGGCGACGCGTATTCGTGTCGCCTGTGAAGTTCTTGTCGGTGTGTGCAGATTCGGTTACGGTCGATGGCACGCCTCGCAGCGCTCACCCTGATGACACGGAGGAGAGGAACCCGATGACTGACGCACACCCCCGCATGGCGTTGGGCACCATGCACTTCGGAACCCGCCTGCCTGCCACCCAGTCCCGTGAAATCCTCGACGCCTACCTGGATCTGGGCGGCCAGTGGATCGACACCGCGAACTGCTACGCCTTCTGGGGAGCCGAGTCCGGCCTCGGGGGCCAGAGCGAGACCGTGATCGGCCAGTGGCTCGCTGATCGCGGCGTGCGTGACCAAGTGAGGATCAGCACCAAGGTCGGTGCGGAGCCGACCCGCCCCCACGGCTTCCCTGGCGCCGTGGAAGGTCTCGGCAGGGAGACCGTCAACCAGGCCATCCGGGACAGTCTGCAGCGCCTGCAGACGGAGCGCCTCGACATGTACTGGGCCCATATGGAGGACCGGGAGCAGCCGGTCGCGGATGTTGCTGAGACCTTCGGCGCCCTGGTTGACCAAGGGTTGACCGCACGGATCGGGCTGTCCAACCACCCGGCCTGGTACGCCGCCGCAGCCAACGTGCACGCCCAGCAGCGGGGCTCAGCCGGCTTCAGCGCCCTGCAGCTGCGGGAGTCGTACCTCCACCCGAGGCCGGATACTCCAGTTGAGGGCGAGGACCACCCTCACGGGATGATGACCATCGAGAGCAAGGACCTCGCCGAGCGCTGCGGCCTGGACCTGTGGGCCTACACGCCGCTGCTCACCGGCGCCTACGAGCACCCAGAACGTCCGCTGCCTGAGGCCTACAGGCACCCGGGGACTGACAAGCGGCTGACAGCGCTGCGCACGTGGTCGGAGCGTCTTGCCAGGAAGCCGAGCCAGGTCGTCCTGGCCCTTCTCAACGCCCAGCAGCCGACCATCACCCCGATCGTGGGCGTCAGCAGCGTCGCCCAACTCACTGACGCCATCGAGGCCACGCGCTTCAGCCTCCCTCAGGAGGCCGTCGAGGAGCTCAACGCAGCCGGCTAGAGGTACGGCTAGACCGAGCGGCTCCGAGCCGGCGACCAGCAGCACCGCCCACAGATCAACATTTTCTTCAAAGGCGACGCGTATTCGTGTCGATTGTGAAGTTCTTGTCGGTGGGTGCAGATTCGGTCGCTGGGGCCGGGGCCGGAGCAGAAGGGCATCCAGCCGCTATTCCACCGCCGGGTGTGGGGAGGATGACGCCGCCAAGCCGCGGCGTGAACTGGCCCCGGCGGCACGCCCCCCACTACACTCCCCGGAGCAAAGGCACTGACCCGGCCATCACCGGCGAGCCTCCGGAAGAACCGGACCCCGGCGCACCAGCGTCGTCGGCCCTCAGTAGAACCGGACGGGACAGCCCGTCACAGCTGGAAACGAAGCGGTCGTGCACACCGTCCCTCTCAGGGCGCGCAGCACGGCAAGCGAGGTGGTACCGCGGTGCGGCACCAGCCGGGCACCAGTCCCGGTCGGGAGCCGACGTCGTCCTCGTCAGGCCCCGGGCACCCGCCCGAGGCGGCAGGAACGAGTGAGACGAGAGCACACCGCGATGGCTGAGAAGATGGCTGACAGCACCACCGCCGACGGCAGCGAGCCGACCGGCGCCGCCTTCTACCCCTTGCACCGCCCGGGGGAGCAGATCGACCCCTCGCCCTCCTTCCCCGCCATTGAGGAGGACGTCCTGGCCTACTGGAAGGCCGACGGCACCTTCCAGGCCTCCATCGACAACCGCGCCGAGCCCTGCGACGAGTTCGTCTTCTACGACGGACCGCCCTTCGCCAACGGCCTGCCCCACTACGGCCACCTGCTGACCGGCTACGTCAAGGACGCCGTCGGGCGCTACCAGACCCAGCGCGGCAAGCGCGTCGAGCGCCGCTTCGGCTGGGACACCCACGGCCTGCCCGCCGAGCTCGAGGCCCAGCGTCTGCTCGGCATCGACGACGTCACCGAGATCACCCGCCCCGGCGGCATCGGCATCGAGAAGTTCAACGAGGAGTGCCGCAGCTCCGTCCTGCGCTACACCAAGGAGTGGGAGGACTACGTCACCCGCCAGGCCCGCTGGGTCGACTTCGACAACGACTACAAGACCCTCGACCCCGACTACATGGAGTCGGTGCTGTGGGCCTTCAAGCAGCTGTGGGACAAGGGGCTGGCCTACCAGGGCTACCGCGTCCTGCCCTACTGCTGGCACGATCGCACCCCCTTGAGCAACCACGAGCTCAAGATGGACGACGACGTCTACCAGGACCGCCAGGACAACACGGTCACGGTGGGCCTACGCCTGGAGGAGCCGCTGCGCCAGGGCGCCGAGCGCCCCGAGCTGGTCCTCATCTGGACCACCACCCCCTGGACGCTGCCCTCCAACCTGGCCATCGCCGTGGGGCCCGACGTCGAGTACGCGATCGTCCACGTCGACGAGGACCTCGACTCACCCGTCGCCGGCCAGGACGTCGTCATCGCGAAGGACCTCCTGGGCTCCTACGCCCGCGAGCTCGGCGAGGACCCGCAGGTGCTGGCCACCTGCGCCGGGGCCGACCTGGTGGGGCGGCGCTACCACCCGATCTTCGACTACTTCGACGACGCCGCCCACCGTGCCGAGGGCGCTGCCCCGGGGCCGAAGGCCTGGACGATCATCGCCGCCGACTTCGTGACCACCTCCGACGGAACCGGCCTGGTGCACATGGCCTCGGCCTTCGGTGAGGACGACATGATCGCCTGCTCCGAGGCCGGCATCGAGACGGTCGTGCCCGTCGACGACGGCGGCTGCCTGACCGAGGAGATCCGCGACTACGCCGGGCTGCAGGTCTTCGAGGCCAACAAGCCCATCGTCGCCGACCTGCGCGACGGCACCGGCCCCCTGGCCCGCCGTGACGAGAACCAGCGGGCCGTCCTGGTGCGCCAGGCCTCCTACGTGCACTCCTACCCGCACTGCTGGCGCTGCCGCAAGCCGCTCATCTACAAGGCCGTCTCCTCCTGGTTCGTGCGCGTCTCGGCGATCCGCGACCGCATGGTCGAGCTCAACCAGGACATCGACTGGTACCCCGGCCACATCAAGGACGGCATCTTCGGCAAGTGGCTGGCGAACGCGCGTGACTGGTCGATCTCCCGCAACCGTTTCTGGGGCGCGCCCATCCCGGTGTGGGTCAGCGACAACCCCGACTACCCGCGCACCGACGTCTACGGCTCCTACGCCGAGCTCGAGCGCGACTTCGGTGTCAAGGTCACCGACCTGCACCGCCCCTTCATCGACACCCTCGTGCGGCCCAACCCCGACGACCCCACGGGTAAGTCCATGATGCGCCGCATCCCCGACGTCCTGGACTGTTGGTTCGAGTCCGGCTCCATGCCCTTCGCCCAGGTGCACTACCCCTTCGAGAACGTCGAGTGGTTCGAGTCGCACTATCCGGGCGACTTCATCGTGGAGTACATCGGCCAGACCCGCGGCTGGTTCTACACCCTCCACGTCCTGGCCACCGCCCTGTTCGACCGGCCCGCCTTCACCTCCTGCGTCTCCCACGGCATCCTCCTGGGTAACGACGGGGCGAAGATGAGCAAGTCGCTGCGCAACTACCCGGACGTCTCCATGGTCTTCGACCGCGACGGGGCCGACGCCATGCGCTGGTTCCTGCTCTCGGCGCCGGTCATGCGCGGAGGCAACCTCGTGGTCACCGACAAGGCCATCCGCGACACCGTGCGCCAGGTGGTGCTGCCGCTGTGGAACACCTGGTACTTCTTCGCCCTCTACGCGGGCCAGGTGGGTCAGTCCGGCTACGTCACGAGCGGCGTCGACCTGGACGACGCGAGCCTGTTCGCCAAGCACGGCGGCCTGCACGTCATGGACCGCTACGTCCTGGCCCGCACCAAGGACCTGACCGAGACGGTGGCCGCCCAGATGGACGGCTACGACATCACCGGGGCCTGCGCCACGATCCGCGACTTCCTCGACGTGCTCACCAACTGGTACCTGCGCACCTCGCGCCAGCGCTTCACCGACGGCGAGACGACCGCCTTCGACACCCTGGCCACCGTGCTGCGGGTGCTCACCGAGGTCATGGCGCCGCTGGCGCCGCTGGTGAGCGAGGAGATCTGGCGTGGCCTGACCGGTGGGCGCTCCGTGCACCTGACCGACTGGCCCGTGCTGCCCGGGCATGTCGCCAATGCCGAGCTCGTGGCGGCCATGGATGAGGCCCGAGCCGCGGTCTCGGCCGCCCTGAGCCTGCGCAAGGCCGAGAAGCTGCGCGTGCGCCAGCCGCTTCGCAGCCTGACCATCGCTACCGCCGACCCGGCCGGGCTGGCCCCCTTCCGCGAGCTCGTGGCCGAGGAGGTCAACGTCAAGGAGGTGCGGGTCCTGGACGCCGAGTCCGCCGGCTACGAGGCCCGAACGGACCTGGCCCTCAACCCGCGCGCCTTCGGCCCCGAGGTCCGCAAGCTCACCTCCAAGCTCTTCGCCGCCGTCAAGGCGGGCCAGTGGGAGCTCACCGAGGACGGGGACGTGCGCTTCAACGACGTCCTGCTCGATGGCGCCCCCGTGGTCCTGGAGGCGGAGGACTCCGCCTTCACCCTGGCCACCCGCATCGAGGTCGACGATGACTCCCTGGCCGCCACCATGCTGCCCTCGGGGGCCTTCGTGGTCCTGGAGACGGCCCTCGACGACGCCCTGGAGGCCGAGGGCTGGGCCCGCGACCTGGTGCGTCTGGTCCAGGACGAGCGCAAGGCCTCCGGCCTGCACGTGGGGGACCGGATCCGCCTGGAGCTGAGGGTTCCGGAGGACAAGGGCGCCTGGACCGGTGCCCACCTGGACCTCATCAAGCGGGAGGTCGGTTGCGTGGACGCCTCCGTTGTGGCCGACCCGGCCGTGAAGGAGCCCACCGCCACGGTTGAGAAGGTCACCGAGGCGAGGGAGAGCTGATCCAGCCGGCGAACGGGCCGCGTCGTGGGGTCGGCCAGACCGATGAGCTCGGTCTGGCCGACCCCACTCCTGTATCCAGGTCCGAGAGACGAGCTGAGGTTCTCCCGCCCCAGCCCAGTGATGTCGTCGTGGCGATGAGCTGCCGGGAGGGGCGCTGCGCACGGCGACGCGGAGCCGATCCGACACGCCGGTAGGTTAACTTTCCTATTACCTGAGGTGTGAGGCAGAATAATCCCGTTGCTCGGCCACCAGGACCTGGTTGAGCGACGGTGCTCCTCCTCCCGCGGTTCGCCTCTCCCATCTCCCGGTCGGCATGCCTTCTACCGCCATGATGGCGGTAGGGGAAGCGTCGTGCGCAGCCTTCTCCCTGGAGCGGGCTCGCTGATGGCCTTGGTTGTGAGAGGTGCGGACGATGAGTATCAAGGGTGCTGCAGAAGCAGTTCTTCCCCCGCCGGCTCAGGATGGTTGAAGCAGGCGATCTACCACCGCAACTGTCACCTGTCGCCGCCCCAGTACCGTGCGGCCCTCAAACACTGGTACTGGCTCTTCAAGGGACGCCCCTGCCACCTGGAGGCGCCGCGCACCATGACTGACAAGATCCACTGGCTCAAGCTCTATGACTCCACACCCCTCAAAGGGCGTCTGGCGGACAAGTTCCTGGTGCGCGAGTGGGTCGCCGACACGGTGGGGGAGGAGTACCTCGTACCTCTGCTGGGTGTGTGGGACTCGCCTGATGAGATCGACTTCGCCTCCCTGCCGACCAGCTTCGTCCTCAAGGCCACGCACGGCTCGGGGTGGAACATCCTCGTACCGAACAAGAGTGCTCTTGATGAGGAGTGGGCCCGTGGACGCCTCAAGGAGTGGCTCGGCCTGCGCCAGGCGATGAAGGGCGGCTTCGAACTGCACTACGAGTACTGTGAGCCGCGCATCGTGTGCGAGCGCTTCCTGCGTGACTGCACAGGGGGCCTGAGGGACTACAAGTTCATGGTGTTCGACGGCGTCGTCCAGTTCGCCTTCACCGTGGACAGGCGTGCGGGGCTCGCGATGCGGGGGACCTACCTGCCGGACTGGACCCGAGCCCCCTTCGAGTACACCTGCGAGGCTGTCCGTGCCCCGGACGTTCCCCCGCCGAGCGGCCTGGAGACCATGCTCCGGCTCGCCAGCAGGCTCGGGAAGGGGTTCGCCTGCGCGCGCGTTGACTTCTACCAGGTGCGGGGACGTGTCTACTTCGGTGAGATCACCTTCACTGACGCCGATGGGTTGTCTGAATTTGCTCCCGCTCGCTACAACCGCATATTCGGTGATCGAATCGTCCTTCCTGAGAAGAAGTCGTTCAAGGGCATCATCCTGTGATGGTTTAATGCTCAGGGAATAGTGTCTGTAGATTTTCTACGAAGATCGTCGTGCTCGGTGAGTGAGACCTCTCAAGTCGCTCGATGTGCGTGAGGGCTTTCTCATTAAATCCGTCGGTTACTTGCTCTGTTCGGGCTCTTGCGTGTTACTGTCTGTGTCATTAATTCTGGCGCTCCTTCGTGGGGTATCGTGACTGTCGCTTCATGCTGGTGAGTGCTGTGTCCTATCAGTCCTGAATAATGACAGGTGGTATGCGGATGACGCTCGAGGACCTTCTTCATCTAACTCGTCGACGTTTCGGATCTCTCGCGCTGGCGATCGTGATCTGCGTACTTTTGTCAGTAGTGTTCGCTTTCGTGACGCCGAGTTCGTACACGGCGACGGCTCAGGCGTACCTGCATGTGGAGGTGGGCGGAGACCCGGGGCTGAACACACAGTCCCACTACAACGCGGCCCAGCTTGCCGACTTGAAGGCCGAGGCCGCCGTTCCGGTCTTCACCTCGGAGGCGGTCGCCCAGCGCGTGATCGAGTCCCTCAAGCTGGATGTCACCCCGGAAGAGCTGGCCTCCTCGGTGTCGGCGACACGGACGCCTGAGACTGTGTCGGTGCAGGTCTCCGTGGAGGCCTCCACTGCGCGTCAGGCTCAGGTTCTGGCCGATGAGGTCGTCCGCCAGACGGCCGAAGAAATGACCGAGCTGGAGGGCAGTGACTCTCCGGTGAAGATCTCCCTGCTGTCCTCCGCCGAGCTGGTGAGTGCCACTCGGTCCCCCGCCCTGGTCACCTGCGTGGGCGTGGGGCTGCTGGCCGGACTGGTTCTGGGTTACGTGTGGATTCTCGTCCAGGAGCTGCTCGACAAGAGCCTCAGGGGACCGGAGGACGTGCGCAAGGCCCTGTCGACGCCCGTGCTCGGTGTACTGCCGAAGGATCCGTCGCCTCTGCGGCTGGGGCGTGGTGCGCAGACAGAGGTTGAGGAGCGGCTTCGGGCCGCTCGCACCAACGTGCTCCATGCCCTGTCTCACGGGGCTCGGCAGGTCGTGGTCGTCACCTCTGCTGGTCCGCGGGAGGGGGCCTCGACGACGGCTGCGGGTCTGGCGCGGGTCCTGGCTCTGTCCGGTCATCGGGTCGTCCTGGTCGGAGGAGACCTGCGCTCGCCAAGTGCGGTCGGCGCCCCGGGTGCCCCAGGGCTCGCGGAGGTCCTGGTGGGGTCGGCTCGTCTCAGTCAGGTCCTGGTCGAAGGCGAGGTGCCGGGCCTGGAGCTCCTGCCTGCCGGCGACATGCCCGGGAACCCCTCTGAGCTGCTCGGCGGTCGCAACATGAGCGACCTCCTGCACCATCTGGCCGCAGACCGCATCGTGATCATCGATGCGCCTCCGGTATGCCGCTTCACCGATGCAGTGGTGCTGGCCGAGTATGCCGGTGGCGTCCTCCTCGTGGCGCGAGCCGGGCGTACCTCCGCCGAAGAGCTTCGCGAGGCCGCGCTGGCCGTGGGGCAGGGAGGCGGGCACATGCTCGGCGTGGTGCTCACCAACGTGTCCGATCTCGGGCGCGGTAGTCGGAGTGCCCAGACCGCCGTCACTCATGCGGAGAGTGCCACCGTCTGACCCTTCCTTCCCTGAATGCGGCACGTGCGCAGAGAGCCGAGCCGTGACGTCAAGGATGTTTATCCAAATGTTACTTTGCAGTCGCACTGACGTTAGTCGTTGGGGCGTGTGCTCCGGGGTCCCGCTGGAATGAATCTTGACGCTTCAGGCTCTCAGGTCCAGTCGCCTGTGGATTTATACCATTGTGTCGAAGTGGATCTGTTGGTAAACGACGATCGAGGAGTAGCATCCTCAAAATCTTCCAATCGGTGACTCTCGGTGTTAGATTAACGCTGAGCATTAAATACGGAATCTAATAGTGATGATTCAATGGGTTCCGTATGCCCTTTTCTGTGCCGTCTCCTCCTGTTGAGCAGTAGGAGCCGCATCCCCAAGTCCGTCCCGCGAAGCAGTGAAACCTGCTCGCCCATATGCAGATTGAAACCCTGATGACATTTGAAATCTGTCGCTCCTGCCAGCGTCAAACGCTTGATCGGAGTTCCTCACTCTCAGGCGGTGTGTCCCATGCTCCTCAGCAGACTCAATGGAGCGTGACGACTCATGGCTGAAGTACATCAGGACTCCCACGGCACCGCCGGCCGTGATGAGCGCAGTACCGAGGTTGGTCGCCCTGGCGCACCTCAACCCGCACGATCCCTCGCAGCGCCCGGGGGTGCCACCGCGGGCGTCCCTTCAGCACCGGGCTCAGCGCCCGTGAGACCGTCGGACTGCGGCGCGCAGCGGGGAGGCTTCGCCCTGTGCCGGCTCGAGCCCCTCGCCTTGATGGTCATCGACTTCCTGGCCACGTATATGGCGCTGTACTCCGCGGCCTGGGGGACCACGAAGTGGGCGACCGCCACGGGGGCGACCGGCGGCCTCCTGGCCGTCGGGGTGCTCGGGATCGTCAACGTGGGCGTCTTCGCCACCTTCAAGATGTACAACAGCCTGTGGCGCTACGCCTCGATGGCGGAGGCGCTGAGGATTCTGTACGCGACCGTCGTCGGCTCGATCTGCGGCGACCTGCTCTTCTCCCTGGCCTTCGATGGTGGGCTGTCAGTGCGTTCCTACGTCATGGCCTGGGCGCTGCTCGTCATCATGACCGCGGGGACTCGCCTCGCCGCCCGGGCGCTGTGGCACAGCCGCGCCCAGCGCAGTGCTCGCGCAGGTGAGCCGGGCTCCCGCCCCCGTACCCTCATCGTCGGAGCCGGGCAGACCGGTTCTCTGACCATCAAGCGCATGCACCTGGGGGACGAGGACATGTGCGGAGAACCGGTGGCCCTGGTCGATGACGACATCACCAAGCACGGTCGCCACGTCCACGGCGTCAAGGTCTACGGTGCGTGTGACGACATCCCCCGCATCGCCCAGGAGTGCCGGGCCGAGCAGATCGTCCTGGCCTGCCCCTCGGCGCTGGCCTCCGAGCGCCAGCGCATCCTGTCCATCTGCCTGACAACGGGCCTGAGGATCCTCACCCTCCCGAACGTACGGGACCTGGCTCAGCAGGATGACGGGCGGATCGCACTGCGGGAGGTCGAGATCTCCGAGCTGCTCTCCCGTGACGAGGTCGCCTTCGACTCCACGGGGATGGGGTACGTGCGCGACCAGGTCGTCCTGGTCACCGGCGGTGGTGGCTCCATCGGCTCTGAGCTGGTCCGTCAGCTCATCGAGGCCCGGCCTAGCCAGATCATCATCTTCGACGTCTACGAGAACACGGCCTACGAGCTGCTCCACGAGATGCAGCCCAAGGCGACCGAGCTGGGGGTGACGCTCTCGGTCGTCATCGGCTCGGTGACCAACGAGCGCATCGTCCGCGACTGCTTCCAGCGGTACCGGCCCAGGGTCGTCTTCCACGCGGCGGCCCACAAGCACGTGCCGCTCATGGAGGACAACGCCCGTGAGGCCGTGGAGAACAACGTGCTGGGCACCTGGGTCGTCTGCCGTCTGGCGGAGGAGCTCGGCTGCAGCCACTGCATCCTGGTCTCCACCGACAAGGCGGTCAACCCCACCAACGTCATGGGGGCCACCAAGCGGCTGTGCGAGCTGGAGATCCAGGCCCTGGCCCAGACCAGCCGCTCCACCGTCTTCGCCGCCGTGCGCTTCGGCAACGTGCTCGGCAGCCACGGCTCGGTCATCCCGCTGTTCAGGCGCCAGCTCAGATCAGGTGGGCCGCTGACTGTCACCCACCCCGACATCACCCGCTACTTCATGACGATCCCCGAAGCGGCCCAGCTGGTCATCACCGCCGGCTCCATGGCCCAGGCCGGAGAGATCTTCATCCTGGAGATGGGCAAGCCCGTGCGGATCTACGACCTGGCTGTCAACCTCATCAAGCTCTCGGGCCTGCGGGTGGGGCGTGACATCGAGGTCGTCTTCACCGGGCTGCGTCCTGGCGAGAAGCTCTACGAGGAGCTGCAGATGCACGATGAGGATCTGCACCCCACGCAGAACCCCTCGATCCTTGTCTCCACGGCACTGCCTCCCACCAGGCTGGAGGTGGAGGACAAGATCGCTCGGCTCATGGCCTGTCTGCCCCAGGGCGGTGAGCAGATCAAGCGGGAGCTTGCTCGCGCGGTGCCCACCTATCACCCACGTTTTGACAACAGTACGAATCCGTCGCCAACAGTGAGGACAGCTGACTGATGCGTGTTGATTTCTCGCCTCCAGACATCACCGACGCCGAGTGCCAGGAAGTGGTGGATGCACTGCGCTCTGGCTGGATCACCACCGGACCGCGCACCAAGACCCTGGAGAAGCAGGTGGCGCAGCGCTGTGGAACCACCCGGGCCGCCTGTCTGAACTCCGCGACCGCCTCGCTGGAGCTGACCCTCCGGGTCCTGGGCATCGGTCCCGGAGACGAGGTCATCGTCCCGGCCTACACCTACACGGCCTCTGCCTCCCCGATCGTTCATGTGGGCGCCACCCCCGTGATCGTCGATGCCGGTGACGCTGACGGCGGCTACGGGCTGGACCCCGGCGCCCTGGAGGCCGCCATCACCCCGCGGACCAAGGCCGTCATCCCGGTCGACATCGGTGGTCGCATGTGCGACTACCCGGCGCTGCGCGCGGTCGTAGACAGCCACAGCCGCCTGTTCACACCGGCAGGGGCAGTCCAGGAGGCGCTGGGACGTGTCGCCCTCGTCGCCGACGGCGCCCACAGCTTCGGTGCCCGGCGCGACGGCACGCCCTCGGGCAGCGCCGCCGACTTCACCACCTTCAGCTTCCACGCCGTGAAGAACCTGACCACCGCGGAGGGCGGTGCCGTCACGTGGAGGCCGGAGCTGGGCCTGGACGAGGAGCTCTACCGCCAGTACATGCTGCTGTCCTTGCACGGGCAGAGCAAGGACGCCCTGTCCAAGACTCGCCTGGGGGCCTGGGAGTACGATGTCGTCAGCCCCGCCTACAAGTGCAACATGACCGACGTGTGCGCCGCGATCGGCCTGGCGCAGATGACTCGCTACGACTCGATGCTCGAGCGTCGGCGCCAGATCATCACCCGCTACGACCAGGCCCTGGCGCCGGCGGGCGTGACATCGCTGCGGCACTACGAGGACGGGAGCGTCTCATCCGGGCACCTCTACCTGGCGAACCTGCCGGGCCTGGGGGAGGAGGCGCGCAACGAGTTCATCGAGCGCATGGCGCGCGCGGACGTGGCCTGCAACGTCCACTACAAGCCGCTGCCCCTGCTGAGCGCCTACCGCGACCTCGGCTTCTCCATTGAGGACTTCCCGCAGGCCTACGCCCTCTATGCCAGTGAGGTGAGTCTGCCTCTGCACACCTCACTGACCGACGAGCAGGTCGACTACGTCATCAGCTGCGCGCTCGAGACGCTCGCGGCGATGGGCCGCTCATGACGATGCCGCCCTGGGGGAGCTGCCGGCCTCCCTGCGTACCGAGGAGGTCCGCCCCTACTACGAGGCACTGGCCCGGCGCGGAGTCCAGCTGCGGCTCAAGCGCCTGCTCGACGTCGTCGGAGCGACGATTCTGATGGTGCTGCTTGGGTGGCTGTTCATCATCCTGGCGGCCCTCATCAAGCTGGACTCGCCCGGACCGGTGTTCTTCCGCCAACGGCGGGTCACCCAGTTCGGGCGCGAGTTCCGGATCGTCAAGTTCCGCACTATGACGCACCGGCCGGCAGACCCCGGCGACCAGATCACCCGGGGCAACGACCCCCGGGTCACCAAGGTCGGAGCGGTGCTGCGCCGCTACCGGCTCGATGAGATCAGTCAGCTCATCGACATCCTGCGCGGCACGATGAGCTTCGTAGGGACCAGGCCGGAGGTGCCCGAGTACGTCCAGCAGTACACCCCGCAGATGCGGGCCACCTTGCTGCTGCCCGCCGGAGTCACCTCCACAGCCTCCATCGAGTTCAAGGACGAGGCCGAGATCCTGGCGGCCGCCCCGCGGGGCCAGGACGCCTACCTCACTCAGGTCCTGCCGGCCAAGATGCGCCTCAACCTGCGTGACGTCCAGAACTTCAGCATCGGACGAGATCTGTCGATCGCGCTGAGGACCGTCCTGGCGGTGGCCAGGTGAGGCGCGCAATGACGACACCTAAGGAGCAAGCATGACAGCAGGCACTGAGCAGGATCGCGAACTGGACTCCGACCTGGTCTCCATCATCATGCCGACGTACAACTGCGGGGCCTTCATCGCCGAGACCATCGCCACCGTCCAGGTCCAGACCCACCCCCGCTGGGAGCTGATCGTCGTCGACGACTGCTCCACCGACGACACCACCGATGTCGTGGGGGCCCTGGCCAAGGACGACCCGCGGATCCGGTACGTGCGGCTGGAGACCAACAGCGGTGCCGCCATGGCCCGTAACCGGGCGATGGAGCTGGCCCAGGGGCGCTACATGGCCTTCCTGGACTCCGACGACCTGTGGCACCCCGACAAGCTCAGGCGCCAGATCGACTTCATGACCTCGCGTGACGTGGCCATGTCCTGCACCGCCTACGCCCAGATCGACGAGCAGGGCGTGCCCACCGGAAGGATCGTGCGCAGCCCGGCCAGGATCAGCTACAACCGCCTGCTCCTGGACTGCCCGGTGGGCAACTCCACCGTCATGTACGACGTGGCGCGCCTGGGCAAGTTCGAGGTTCCCAACATCCGCAAGCGCAACGACGACGCACTGTGGCTGCGCATGCTGCGTACCGAGCCCTACATCTGGGGGATGCCGGTGGTGCTCATGAGGTACCGGCTCCGCTCGGGATCGGTGTCGGCCAACAAGCGGAGCCTGGTCAAGTACCACTGGACGCTCTACCGCGACATCGAGCATCTCAGCGTCCCCCGCTCCGTCTTCCACATCGGCGTGTGGGTCCTCATCAAGACCCTCAAGGTGAAATGAGGACCGGCGTTAGCAGGACGAGCAGTTCCCCGGACCGATCCGGGGCCGACGGAGGCAGACAGGCAATGAGTCAGGAACAGTCATCGACCACGCGGGACCTTGGGGGCGGCCCCCTGCGGGTCCTGCAGATCAACTCATCAATCTCCCGGCGCTCCGGAGTCATGAGCGTGCTCATGAACTATCTCAGGCACATGGACCGCTCGCAGGTGGTGTTCGACTTCTTCTGCTACGCCACGCCCGACGAGACCCACCGTGAAGAGATCGAGGCACTGGGCGGGCGCTGCTACGTCATCGATGCCGGGAACCATATCGGACGCATCCGATCATCCCTGGGGCAGGTGCTGGAGCAGCATGCAGGGCAGTACCCCGTGGCGCACCTGCACGACCCCATCCTGTCGCGCTTCCTCTACCCGGTGGCCCATCGCCACGGGGTGCGGTCCTTCGCCGTCCACTCCCATGCGACGGCGTACTCCGACTCCCGGCTGCGGAGCCTGCGCAACTGGCTCGTCTGCCGCAATATCGGGGCCTACTCCGACGCGCGCCTGGCCTGCTCCCGGGCGGCCGGTGACTTCCTGTTCGGCTCAGGCCGCTTCGAGGTGGTTCCCAACGCGATCGACGTGGAGACCTACCGCTTCAACGAGTCGGTCCGTGCCGAGGTGCGCTCCCGGCTGGGGCTGGGGGAGGCACCCGTCGTCGGCCATGTGGGACGGTTCAGTGAGCAGAAGAACCACCGGTTCCTCATCGATGTGTGCACCGAGCTGTTCCGTGCGCGCCCCGAGGCCCGTCTCATGCTCATCGGCGACGGCCCGCTACGGCCGGGCATCGAGGCCGTGGTGGCCGAGCGCGGCCTGAGTGACCGCGTTCTGTTCCTGGGGGACCGCAAGGATGTCCCTGACCTCTACCAGGCGATGGACATGTTCCTTCTGCCCTCCCTCTACGAGGGGCTGCCGATGGTGGGGGTGGAGGCGCAGTGCGCGGGGCTCCCTCTGGTGTGCTCCGACGAGGTGACCGATGAGGTCACGATCGGGGAGGTCTCCTTCCTGCCACTCGACACGCCTGCGCCTCAGTGGGCGCACCATGTCAGCCAGGCCCTCGACCACGGGCGGGACCCGCGGCGCAGGGCGGAGGGGGAGCGGGCCACGCGCAACGCGGGTTTCGACATCACTCATGAAGCCGAGCGGCTGGCGCACCGTTACCGTGCGCTGGCGGAATGGTGATGCCGGAGCATGTGGATTCACTTCGCGCTCTTCGCCGCCCTTCTCCTGCCAGCAGCTCTCCTGGGGCTGCGGGGCAATGCCAGTCGGCGGGGCTCCCGGGTCATTCTGGTCGTGGCCTTCGTGGCCTTCGTGGCCTTCTCCTCCATGCGAGCCGTCAGCGTCGGCAACGACACGGTTGAGTACCACCGGGTCTTCGAGGAGATCAAGGCGACGACCTCCCTCGAGGAGGCCTTCACCGTCAGCCGCTTCGAGTACGGCTATGTCGTACTCAACTACCTGGTCAGCCGCATCACGGACAGCTTCAACATCCTGCTGCTCATCATCTCGGTGTTCGTCTACGGATCAGCGGTGCTGTTCATCAAGCGGTACGCCGCCAACTACTCCCTGGCGGTCCTTCTCGCCTTCGGCATATCCGCCTTCTACGACTTCACACTCTTTAGCCGACAGAGCGTTGCGGTGGCGATCTTCCTGCTGGCCGTCCCCGCGCTCATGGAGCGCAAGCTGTTGCGCTACGCCCTGCTCATCGCGCTCGCCTCCCAGTTCCATCTCAGCGCCCTGCTCCTGCTCGTCATCTACCTCGTCTCCGCCATGAGGCTGAGTACCTTCGGTGACTGGATCAAATGGGGCGCCCTCATCGGGACCAGCATGCTGTCACTGAGCTGGGTGATGAACTCCCTTGCGGCGTCCTCCGCCTACTACGGTCACTACCTCAACAGCGACTACGCCGACGGCGGGGTGCGCTCGGCCACCGTTCTGCTGATCGTAGTGCGCATCTTCCTCATACTTCTGGCCTCCACCTGCGGATGGGAGACCGCCGTGGAGGAAGACCCCTCCGGGCGTACCCGCAGTCTCCTGGCACTGGCCGTTGCCGACATAGCCATGGTGACGGTGTCCCTGGGCTTCAACCTCGTCGATCGTCTCGAGATGTACCTGACCATGCCCTTCGTCGTCGGTCTGGTGAACCTCACCGTGCGGGGCCGCCGACCGGAGCGCTCCTACATCGGCGCCCTCCTGGTCATCATCGCCTTCGCAGCCTCCACGATCTTCTTCCTGTACCGGCCCGAGTGGTACCACCTGTTCCCCTACCGAACCGTCTTCGAGAAAGGGATCCCGTGATGGAATCTGTCCGTTCCGCGAGTTCGTGGAGAACCGGTGTCGGTGATCTGAGTGGCGGCTGCCTGCGGGAGAGACGCGACGCCAGCCCGACGTGGGAGGTGCACTTCGATGCCGGCGAGCTATAAGAACCGCATCGCATTCCTGCTGGGCAACACCCTGGTCTTCGCGCTGGGGGGCCTGGCGATCAAGGCCGTCTCGTTGGTCCTCATGCCCTTGTACACGACTGCGCTGACGGCTGGTGAGTACGGGACGGCCGAGCTGCTCAACAGTGCGATCGAGATTGTGCTGCCGCTACTGTCGGCGGGCGTGGTGGAGGCCCTCTACCGGTTCTCCATTGACGACGACGTTCCCAAGGATGAGCTCTTCGCCGGCTCCCTGGTGGTCCTGGGGGGAGGCATCGTGTGCGCTGGGGTTGCGTGCGCCTTGGGGCGCGTCTTGTGGAACATGGAGCATGCGGGTTCCTTCTTCGTTCTGTTCTGCTCGGTGTGCGTCTTCAAGGCCACGACCCAGCTCGCCCGTGGGCTGGGGCACGTGCGCCGCTTCGTGGCCTATGGGCTCATCAATGCGCTCGCCATGGTGGTGTCCACCTACCTGCTCCTGGTCCGCGCGCACCTGGGCGTGGAGGGGTACCTGTGGTCCTTCACCATCGGCTACCTGGTGGGTGGTCTTGTCGCCTTCCTGGGGTCGGCCGAGTACCGGCTCCTGGCGCCATTCCGGGTTGATCGCGATCTGCTGCGCCGGATGCTCGTCTACAGCCTGCCGCTCGTGCCCAATCTGCTGTCGTGGTGGCTGGTCAGTGTCTCCGGCCGGTACGTGGTTCTGTGGGGCAGCGGAGTCGTGGCCGCGGGGCTCTTCACGGCGGCGAGCAAGATGCCTGCGCTGGTTAACATCGTGGCCTCCGTGTTCCAGCAGGCCTGGCAGTACTCCACCGCCCGTGAGATTAACTCACCCGACCGAGGCACCTTCTTCGGCGTCGTGATGAGGGGGTACTCGCTGGCGACCCTCACGGTCGCCGGGCTGGTCATCGCCTTGAACCGGCCGATCTCCAGGGTGATGCTCCAGGCCGAGTTCGCCGAGGGGTGGCGCTACGTCCCCCTGCTCATGCTGGTCGCCTCCTTCGGGGTCATCAGCATCTTCTTCGAGAGCTTCTACCAGGCCTTGAAGAACAGCGGCGTTCTCATGGCCTCGACTGCACTGGGCGCGGGGGTCAACGTGGTGCTCGGTGTGGCTCTTGTGCCGTTCATGGGGCCGTGGGGCGCCGGCCTGGCCGGAGCAGTGGCTTACATGCTCGTCCTGGTGGTGCGGGCACGAGACCTCAGGCGCCGCATCAACCTGCCGATAGACCGCCTTCGTCTCACCTACCAGCTCGCACTGCTCATCAGTATCACCGCATGTATGTCCTTCGATGGCGGCTCATGGCTGAACGGGGCAGTCTGGGCCTGCCTGGGGCTGCTGGCGACCAGCGACATCGCGGTTCTCACCAACAGTGCTCGAGCTGTGGCGGAGTCCCTGAGGCACAGGAGCGGGGGACTGCTGCGCCAGCTCTGACACGGGGTGTCGGCGCAGGATGTGCGCGGTATAACGGCCCTGTGTGACAAGCGACGATTTACTGCCCTGCTTGTGAAAATGCTTTTGTGTCAACCAGTGCGTTTTGTCTTAACTGCACAGTGTGATGATCCCTGTTGTCTTTTCGTGACGTCTACGGGAAAGCAGGTCTGTCGATGTGACGTATCCTTGCTGGGCTGATCTGAATGGTTGGGCTGAAGTATCTTGCTGACGCAAGAAGGGAAGATTATGAAGCGTATTCTGCTTTTGGATACATCTGTTGGATCCCTCAATATGGGGGATGAGATCATTGGTCGATCCATTGAGATGAACTGGCGCGAGCTGTTCTCCTCGAACTATGTCATGCGCCTGGCCACTCACACCCCGATGTACACGCCGACTCAGTATCTCCTGTCCAAGCGCCGGCTCAGCATCTTCAAAGGAGCCGACATCAAGCTCCTGTGCGGCACCAACGCCCTGTACACGAATATGCTGCGGCCTCTGCCGACCTGGAACATCAACTACCTCAACTGCGGGATGGCCACAGGCACGGTATGTCTAGGGGTGGGCGCGGGTGCCAACTCCTCATCGGTCAACCTCTACACGCGGGCCCTCTACCGCAAGGTGCTGTCCCATGACCTGGTGCACTCGGTGCGTGACGAGCGCACCAAGCATCTCCTGCAGCGGGTGGGACTGCGGGCCTGGAACACCGGCTGCCCCACCCTGTGGGGACTGACCCCTGAGCACTGCGAGACCATTGCCCGCACCAAGGGCGACGAGGTGGTCTTCACGCTCACCTCCTACCACCCGAACCCGCGCAAGGACCGGGCAATGGTCGACGTGCTGCGCAGGAGCTATTCGCGACTGCACTTCTGGCCCCAGTCCATCGACGACCTGGACTACCTGCAGTCGCTGGGAGCGGCCGACGGCGTCGAGATCGTCACGCCGAGCCTGGCAGGTTTCCGGGAGGTGCTCGACCGGGGCGTCGACTACGTGGGAAACCGCCTGCATGGGGGTATCTTCGCCCTGCAGCGCAAGCGGCGCGCCATTATCGTGGCTATCGACTACCGCGCGCGGGAGATGGCCAAGGACTACTCCCTGCCGCTGGTGGAGCGCGACTCCATCGAGACCGATCTGGCCGACTTGATCGAGTCCTCCTGGCCGACCGCGATCCATGGCCTGGACTTCGACCGCATCGAGAAGTGGAAGGCTCAGTTCGATGTCGGCAAGCCATAAGGGGCGCATGAGACTCCTGCTGGGTAACACCCTGGTCTTCGCGCTGGGGGGCCTGGCGGTCAAGGCGGTCTCCCTGGTCCTCATGCCCTTGTACACAACCGCCCTGACTGCCGGTGAGTACGGGACGGCCGAGCTGCTCAACAGCGCGATCGAGATTGTGCTGCCGCTGCTCTCGCTTGGTGTCGTGGAGGCCCTCTACCGGTTCTCCATTGACGACGACGTTCCCAAGGATGAGCTCTTCGCCGGCTCCCTGGTGGTCCTGGGCGGAGGCGTCGTGTGCACCGGGGTGCTGTGCGTCCTGGGTAGCGTCTTGTGGGACATGGAGCACGCGGCAGCGTTCTTCGTCCTGTTCTGCTCGGTGTGCGTCTTCAAGGCCACGACCCAGCTCGCCCGTGGGCTGGGGCACGTGCGCCGCTTCGTGCTCTACGGGCTCATCAATGCGCTCGCCATGGTGGTGTCCACCTACCTGCTCCTGGTCCGCGCGCACCTGGGCGTGGAGGGGTACCTGTGGTCGTACACCATCGGCTATCTGGTGGGTGGTCTTGTCGCCTTCCTGGGGTCGGCCGAGTACCGGCTCCTGGCCCCATTCAGGTTCGATCGGGCGCTGCTGCGCCGGATGCTCGTCTACAGCCTGCCGCTCGTGCCCAATCTGCTGTCGTGGTGGCTGGTCAGTGTCTCCGGCCGGTACGTGGTCCTGTGGGGCAGCGGCCTGGCGGCTGCCGGGCTCTTCACCGCAGCGAGCAAGATGCCCTCACTCATCAACATCGTGGCCTCCGTCTTCCAGCAGGCCTGGCAGTACTCCACCGCCCGCGAGATCGACTCACCCGACCGAGGCGCCTTCTTCGGCTCCGTCCTGCGGGGCTACTCGCTGGCCACTCTGTCGGCCGCCGGGCTGGTCATCGCCTTGAACCGGCCGATCTCCAGGGTGATGCTCCAGGCCGAGTTCGCCGAGGGGTGGCGCTACGTCCCCCTGCTCATGCTGGCGGCGACCTTCGGGGTCATGACCATCTTCTTCGGCACCTTCTACCAGGCGCTCATGAACAGTCGCATGCTCATGGTCTCCACCATGATGGGGGCGGTGGTCAACGTGGTCCTCGGGGTGGCTCTCGTGCCGTTCATGGGGCCGTGGGGCGCCGGCCTGGCCGGAGCAGTGGCCTACGCCCTCGTCCTGGTGGTGCGAGCCCGGGACCTCAGGCGCCGCATCGACCTGCCCATGGACCGCTCGCGCCTGACCTACCAGCTCGCGCTGCTAAGCGTCATGGCCGTGTGTACGTCCTTCGACGGCGGCTCATGGCTGAACGGGGCGGTCTGGGTCTGCCTGATCCTCCTGGCGACCAGCGACATGTCAGTGCTGGGTGGTGGTGCTCGAGCCGTGGCCGCAGCGTTCGCCGGCAGGCTTGGGCGGCGCTGAGGAGTCCGCGCCGCCCAAGCCGCTCACCGCCGGCCGATGCCGCGGTAGCTCCAACCGGCCGCCTTCCAGGCCTGCGCATCCAGGCAGTTGCGTCCGTCAATGACGTAGCGGTTACGTGCCAGACCGGCCGCCTGGGCGGGGTCAAGATCCTGGTACTCGCGCCACTCCGTGCCGATGATGACCAGGTCGGTTCCCTCCAGGGCGGACTGCGCTGAGGCGGCGACCTCGTAGGGGCGGTTCGTCCTCTGAGCGAGGATCGGGCCGGCGGCCGGGTCGTGCACGACGACTCGCTCGACCATGCCCGACAGTTCCACGGCGAGATCCAGGGCGGGGGAGTTGCGCATGTCGTCGCTGTCCGGTTTGAAGGCGGCCCCGAGGACCGTCACCGTGGCCGCCGACGTGTGCTCGCCGAGGAGCTCAGCGACTGTGCGGATGACGCCGGCACGCATGGTGTCGTTGACGCGATCGACCTCCGCGAGGAAGGCCAGGGCGTCGCCGACGCCGAGCTCGCCGGCGCGGGCCTGGAAGGCACGGATGTCCTTAGGCAAACAGCCCCCTCCGAAGCCGATACCGGCGCGCAGGAACCGGCGCCCGATACGGTCATCCATGCCGATCGCTTCAGCGAGGGCCGTCACATTGGCCCCCGCGGCGTCGCAGACCTGGGACATGGCGTTGATGAAGGAGATCTTCGTGGCCAGGAAGGCGTTCGCACTGATCTTGACCAGCTCGGCGGTGGCGTAGTCCATGACCAGACGCGGGGTGCCGGCGGCCAGGATCTGCGCGTAGACCGCGTCCATCGTCTCCTGGGCGCGGCCGGCGGCGTCGGGATTCTCCGGCAGGCCGTAGACCATCCGGTCCGGACGCAGCGTGTCCTGAACTGCGAAGCCCTCCCGCAGGAACTCCGGGTTCCACAGCAGTGTCGCCCCGGTCGGCTCGATCAGCTGGGACAGACGGGCGGCGCTGCCAACGGGAACCGTGGACTTGCCGGCGACCACCTCGGGGCCGCTGGTGCAGTGCCCCAGGTGGGGGAGCATGGCGGTCACGGCCGCATCGACGTACGTCATGTCCGCCGCCCCCGACTCGGACTGCGGTGTGCCCACGCCGATGAAATGGACCTGGGCTCCCTCAATGGCGGAGAAGTCCTGAGTGAAGGTCAGGCGTCCGGCCTCCACGTTACGGGCCAGAAGCCCTTCCAGTTCGGGCTCGAAGAACGGCGCCCTACCAGCACTGAGAAGATTTACCTTGCGAGCATCGACGTCCACGCCCACCACATCATGTCCAAGCTCCGCCATTGACGCAGCGTGAACAGCACCGAGATATCCGCAACCAATCACTGACAAACGCATGGAGGAAGCCTAGGCAGGCATACGGGGGGTATGTCTACCCCTATACCCATAGGGTTCCCTGGTGAATTCCTCAAATATTTCACCGAGAATTAGGATGTATTCATCGAGTTTTTGTACAACAATCATGGTAGTCGTATTGTCGAAGCCGCCCGAATGGGCTTGTGCCCCGAAAAAGATTTAAGAAGAAATCGTTGTTCGGGTGCGGACCTTGCTGTGAGAGATTGCGCTCACGTGATTCTCCTGCCGACCATGATGACGGGGCGGTGGTCGGGAGGCTTCGGGCCTCGGCTAGATTAGGGCTGGGAGGGGGCGCTTGAGAGAGCCTCTGTCCAGCCCGTCACGTCGAGTAAAGGATGGCACAGTGCCCGTAGACGACGACTCCAAGCAGGTCAGGCCCGGCGCCGCCTTCGGCATCCCCGAAGGGGCCACGGGGGAGGAGGTCGTCGACGCCGTCTTCGGCCAGGCCGGCATCGACCCCGAGCTCCTGCCCTACCTGGAGGCCGCAGGCGCCCCCGACCTGGCCGAGGGTGAGGGGCTGACCGTCTCCGTTTCCGAGCTTCAGGAGGCCGGTGCTCAGCGGCAGGCCGACGCCGAGGTCCAGGACCGTGAGGACCTCGAGGCTCTGCGCGAGCTCGTTGCCGCCAATATGATCCCGGGTGGTGACACCGATCGCCTCGAGGAGCTCCTGGCTGAGGTGGAGGCCGACGACTCCGACGACTGGGACTCCTGGGAGCCCCAGCTCGCCGACGACTCCGAGGGTGAGCACCTGCGCGACCTGCAGGCTGCCGCCCGCGGCGTCGAGGTCGCCGCCCGCATGCGCGAGGTCGAGGCCGAGATTCTCGCACGCGCTCCCGAGCACCAGGTCCAGCCCTCCCTGGAACGAGTCGAGGCCGTCCTCGACCTCCTGGGCAACCCCGAGCGCACCTACCGCACCGTCCACATCACCGGCACCAACGGCAAGACCTCCACCGCCCGTATGACCGAGCGACTGCTGGCCGCCGGCGGCATGCGCACCGGCCGCTTCACCTCCCCGCACCTGGCCACCATCCGCGAGCGCATCAGCCTCGACGGTGAACCGATCAGTGAGGAGGGCTTCATTGCCGCCTGGGAGGACGTGGCCCCATATGTCGCCATGGTCGACGAGCGCTCCCAGACCGCAGGCGGGCCCCGCCTGTCCTTCTTCGAGGTCCTGGCCGTCATGGCTCTGGCCGCCTTCGCCGACTACCCCGTCGACGTCGCCGTCATCGAGGTGGGCCTGGGCGGGCGGTGGGACGCCACGAACGTCATCGGCTCCGACGTCGCCGTCATCACCCCGATCGGGCGCGACCACGAGCGTTGGCTGGGCTCGTCGATCACCGAGATCGCCCATGAGAAGGCCGGCATTATCAAGGACGGTTCCACCGTCATCGTCGCCCATCAGGTCTCCGAGGCCGCTGCCGAGATCGAGCAGGCCGTGGCCTCTCACCGGGTCGTCGTGCGTCGGGAGCGGGACCCTCATGAGGACCCCGCCTCGCCGGAGGCCGGCGTCCTGCAGGTCCTCGACCGCCAGCTCGCCGTCGGCGGTCAGCTGGTCACCTTCGCCACGGCGGCGGCCGTCTACGAGGACGCCTTCGTCCCGCTGCACGGGGAGTACCAGGCCCACAATGCCCTGCTGGCCCTGGCCGCCGCCGAGGCGGTCCACGGTGGGCGCCGGCTGCCGGCGCGCATCGTCGAGGACGGTTTCGCCTCCGTCACCAGCCCGGGCCGTCTGGAGGTGCTGCGCTCCTCGCCGACGGTCCTCGTCGACGCCGGGCACAACCCGCACGGCATCGAGGCCCTCGCCGGAGCCGTCGAGGAGGCCTTCGGCTTCCAGCACCTCGTCGCGGTCCTGGGTGTCATGGCCGATAAGGACGCCGAGGGCATCCTGGCGGGCCTGGAACCGGTGACCGACGCCGTCGTGTGCGTCCCCATCGACTCACCCCGGGCCATGGACGTCGAGGACCTCGGCGAGATCGCCCGGGAGGTCTACGGCGCCGACCGCGTCGTGGTGAGCCAGCAGCTCGGCGAGGGAGTGGAGCGGGCGGTCGCCCTGTCGGAGGGGTATGACGCCCCGCTGACCGCCTCAGGAATCCTCATCGTCGGCTCCGTCGTTTTGGCCGCCGAGGCCCGCGCCCTGTTCGGCAGACCCTGACGGCGGCGGCCTGCTCCTGCGACGGCGCTTCTCGAGTCCCCGTTCCGACTGCGGTGGCACGTGCGTTCGGGCTGCTCGCAGGCCCTGCGGTCATCTCAGCGCGCGAGGCGGCAGGGGGCGTGAGAGGATGGGGGCGCGAGCGGGCGATGAGCACCTCGCCGGCCTGCTCCGGCGCGTCCCACAGACGTTCCCAGGACGCGTCGGGACTCATCGGGGCCGTGCGGAGCCCGATCACAGCCGCATGGTCGTCCTTCACCCTCGGGTGCGTGGCGCTCATGCCTGGAACCAACACCTGCTAAGACCCGAGAAGGAAGCAGTATGTCCTTAGACGCCGCCTGGGCCCTTGACTGGGCCCGTCGCGCCGCCGAGCTGATCGCCGAGAACCGCGCGGAGCTGACCGAGCTGGACCGAGCCATCGGAGACGCCGACCACGGGGACAACCTGGAGCGCGGCATGAAGGCGGTGGTCTCCAAGCTCGATGCCGCTCAGCAGTCCGGAGGTGTCCCAGCAAGTCCCGGAGGGGTCCTCAAGCTCGTCGCCACCACGCTCATGGCCACCGTCGGTGGTGCCGGTGGGCCACTGCTGGGGACAGCCTTCCTCAAGGCCGCCCGCTCCAGTGAGGCTGCCGCTTGGGGGCCTGGGGACCTGGCTCGCGCCCTGGAGGAGGCCACCTCGGGTCTGGAGGCCAGAGGACATGCCATCAGCGGTGACAAGACCATGGCCGATGCCTGGCGGCCCGCGGCGATGGCCGCCAGGGAAGCCGCCGAGAGCGGGCAGGACGAGGTCGGTGTTCTCGCCGCAGCCGCGCAGGCCGCGGCCACGGGTGCCCAGAAGACCGAGCCTCTCCAGGCCCGTCGTGGTCGGGCCTCCTTCCTGGGGGAACGCTCCTGCGGTCACCGCGATCCCGGAGCCCAGTCCTCCGCACTCATCCTTCAGGCCGCCCTCGATGCCGCCCGAGACCGCGCCGCCGACCCGATCCTGGTCGTCGAGCAGGCCTGATTTCACCGGCCCCGCCATGGCAGGTAGGCGCCCGGAACCGTTATGGTCCATCTGGTCCCTCCAATGCCAACCCACCAAGGAGCCCCCATGGCAAGCACTTCCCACGCCGGCCGCATCCTCATCCTCATCAAGCCCGACGCCGTCGAGCGTCGTCTCACCGGTGAGATCCTGCGTCGTATCGAGGCCAAGGGGTACGCCCTGACGGCCCTGAAGGTCCTCACCCCCACGGAGGAGATCCTCGCCCAGCACTACGCCGAGCACGTGGACAAGCCCTTCTATCCCGGTGTTGTGGAGTACATGACCTCCGGCAACGTGGTGGCTGCAGTTGCTGAGGGGCAGCGTGTCGTCGAGGGCGTGCGCAGCCTCATGGGTCCCACCGACCCCACCACGGCCGCGCCCGGCACCATCCGCGGAGACCTGGGACGTGACTGGGGCACCCCCGCCATCCTCAACCTCGTCCACGGCTCGGACAGCGACGAGTCTGCCGCCCGTGAGATCGCCATCTGGTTCCCCGAGCTGGCTGACTGACCACCAGCCCCTCTCGCGGGGCGCCTGACGCCCGCCATGAGACAACGATGGTGCGACTCCCTTCATAGGAGTCGCACCATCGTTGTCGCGGTGTGGCAGGTGAGAGCCGATGAGACCTCTCGCTCAGGCCCGTTCGGCCCTCCTGAGGACCTCCTTGAGGGGGACTCGGGCGCCGGTGCGGGTGACGGCCCGGGTGTAGATCGCCGCCGCCACGCGCACCAGCAGTGGCAGGAAGACGAGCGCGAGTCCCAGGGCGATCAACTGCTCGGTCCAGGAGGAGACCCCCAGCACCAGGCGCGCAGGCATCATGAAGGGGGAGAAGGGCGGCAGGTAGGACAGCACTCGGAAGGTCATGCTGTTGGTGTCTCCGGTGGCCATCATGAAGCTCAGGACATAGGGGATCATCGAGAGCATGACCAGGGGCATGCTCACCGAGCTGACGTCCTCCTGGCGGCTCACGAGCGAGGCCGCGGCCCCGAAGGCGACCGAGAAGATTGCATAGCCCACGATCATCCACACGATCATTGCGACGAGCACGCCGTCCAGGTTGAGGCTGATCTCCGGCATGACTCCCGTGGCCTTCGCGGTGATGACTCCGACGACGGCGACGAGTCCTGTGGTCAGGACCGAGGCGATGCCGATCCCCAGGATCTTCCCGGCCAGCAGCGAGCTGGGCCGCACGCAGGCCAGGAGGATCTCCACGATCCGGCTCGACTTCTCCTCCACCACTCCCTGGGCGATGAACTGACCGCCTCCCATGATGGCGAACAGCAGCAGGATGTCGATCGTCATGAGGATCGCGTAGCGTGAGCCGAAGTCGGCCGAATCGCGTTGAGGGGCGTGGAGCACTGTCACCTCGGGCTTGGCGGCGCTGAGCTGAGAGGCCACCTGGGCGGGGTCGCCTCCCAGGGACGCGATCTGCTGGCCCAGAGCCGACTGCTGGAGGAAGGCAGTGACCCCTGAGACGACTGCGTCGTCGGCTGACTTGTCCACAGTGATGGTGGGGGTCGAGCCGGAGACGTCCAGGACCATGTCCACGTGCGGCGTGCCCTCGGGGGCGTCATCGGCCAGGACGTCCTTCGCCTGGTGGGCGGAGACGTCGACGAGCTCGATCGTCTCCCCGTTGGAGGCGGCCGCCTTGTCCAGGCCAGCGGCCTGGGAGAGGGACATGCCCTTGAGCCCGATCCGGTAGGCCTGGTCCTGGCCCGAGGTGTAGAGCTTGACGCCGACGATGCCGCCGACGGCGGCGATGAGCAGCACCAGGGTCAGGATGATGGTCGACTTCTTCAGCAGGTGCGCCCGCAGCTCGCGGCCGGTGACCAGGGCGATCTCCTGACGGCGAGTAATAGGGGTGGTCCGGTCGCTCATCGGTGCGTCTCCTTCGTCTCATTGGTGTCGGCGGTTCCCTCACGGGAGGGCGTGGTCAGCACGTCCCGGAAGATCTCGGTGAGCCGGTGGCGCACCGGGCCGAGCTCGCGCACCGTCCCCAGGCGCTGGGCCGTGCTCAGCAGCTCCTGCTCATCGGCTCCCGCCGCGGTGATGACCAGGCGGCCGGCGTCATCGACCACGAGCGTGGGGGCGGGCAGGTTCAAGGAGGCGGTCTGCACTGGTGCGCTCCCCGCGGCCGGCTCGACAACGGCCCGCCATCGGGGCGTCGCGGTGGCCTGCAGCTCGGGAATCGTCCCATCGGCCACGAGCCGGCCCGAGCGGACGATGACCACCCGGTCGCACAGGCGCTCGACGACGTCGAGCTGGTGGGAGGAGAACAGAGTGGGCACGCCTGCTGCCGCCCGCTCCAGGATGACCTGGCTCATGACGTCCACGGCCACCGGATCCAGGCCGGAGAAGGGCTCATCGAGAATGAGCAGCTCGGGGCCGCTCACCAGCGCGGCAGCCAGCTGGACACGCTGCTGGTTGCCCAGCGACAGGCTCTGCACCTCGTCGCCGCGGCGCTCCTCCAGGCCCAGGCGCTCGGTCCACTGGCTCGCGGCCGCCTTGGCAGCGGAGGCGGACAGACCGTGGAGACGGGCCAGGTAGATGAGCTGCTCGGCCACCTTCATTCGGGGGTAGAGGCCGCGCTCCTCGGGCATATAGCCGATACTGCGGCGGATGGCGGCGTCCACGGGGGCTCCCTTCCAGGTCACGGTGCCGGCGTCAGCGTGGAGCACCCCCATGACGATGCGCATCGTGGTGGACTTGCCCGCTCCGTTCGCACCGACGAAGCCAACAATCTCACCGCGGTCCAGGGACAAGGAGAGATCGTCCAGGGCCTGTAGGCTCCCGAAGCGTTTGGACAGGCCGGACAGTTCAAGCATCGTGGCTCCTTCGGGTTCGGGAACGAGGTGGGATGGCGGGGAGGGCGTGCGCGCCGCGTGCCCGACTCCCTTGATATGGAAAGTGTGCTTGTCTCACGTGGTTGTGTCAAGTCTCTTTGTCGTTTGAGTCCCCGTGAGAACCGTTGGCGCTGTTAGGGTGGCGCCCGTGCACCTCAAGACGTTGACGATCAAGGGATTCAAGTCCTTCGCGTCGTCGACCACCCTCCGCCTGGAGCCAGGCATCACCGCCGTGGTCGGACCCAACGGGTCCGGCAAGTCCAATGTCGTCGACGCCCTGACCTGGGTCATGGGGGAGCAGGGCGCCAAGAACCTGCGCGGCGGCTCCATGGCCGACGTCATCTTCGCCGGCGCCGGCTCCCGCCCGGCCCTCGGGCGTGCCGAGGTCTCCTTGACCATCGACAACACCGACGGCGCCCTGCCGATCGACTACACCGAGGTCACCATCTCGCGCACCCTGTTCCGTGGCGGCGGGTCGGAGTACCGCATCAACGGCAGCCCGTGCCGCCTCCTCGACGTCCAGGAGCTCCTCAGCGACACGGGCCTCGGGCGCCAGATGCACGTCATCGTCGGGCAGGGGCAGCTCGACGCGGTCCTGAGCGCCACGCCTGAGGACCGCCGCGGCTTCATCGAAGAGGCCGCCGGCGTCCTCAAGCACCGCAAGCGCAAGGAACGCGCCCTTCGCAAGCTGGAGTCCATGGCCGCCGACCTCGCCCGCGTCGCTGACCTCACCCAGGAGCTGCGTCGCCAGCTCGGCCCCCTGGCCCGACAGGCCGCCATCGCCCGGCGCGCCCGGAGCATCCAGGTCGAGGTCCGTGACGCCACCGCCCGGCTCCTGGCCGACGACGTCGTCCAGGCCCAGTCCCTCCTGGAGGCCGGTGACGAGGACAAGGAGGCCCTGGCCCGGCGCCGTAGCGCCGTCGAGGAGGCCGAGCGTGTCGCCAGGGCCCGTCTGAGTGAGCTGGCCGCTATCGAGACCACCTCCGCCCAGCGCCTCGCCCGCGCCGGCGGTATCTGGGAGGAGCTCACGGCCGCGGCCCAGTCCCTCGGGGCGCTCGCGGACGTGGCCGGCGAGCGGATCCGGCTCCTGGCCTCCGCCCCGGCCCCGAGTCACGGCACCGATCCTGAGGAGCTCGAGCGGCGGGCCGAGGCCGCGGCCCGTGAGGAGGCCGAGCTTGCCGACACCCTCGAGGCCGCCCGCACCGCGCTCAGTGACGCCACCCGGGTGCGTACGGACGCGGAGACTGCCGAGAAGGCAGCCGACCAGGAGCTCTCAGCGGCTCAGCGTCGCGTCTCAGACAGACGTGAGACCATCGCCCGGGCCGGTGGGCGCGTCGCCTCGGCCCGTAGTCGCCACGAGGCCAGCCTGGCCGCCCTCGAGCAGGCGCGCAGCGCGCTGCGCGCCGCTGAGGCCCGCGAGGACAGTGCCCGGGCTGCCCTGGCCGAGGCCGGGGGAGAAGTGGAACCGGTAGAGGTGGCCAGGAGCGGCCCGCAGGACGACGCCGGTGCTCCACGGCCAGCCTCTGCAGAGGCGGGTGCGGCGGCCGACGCGGCGGTGCGGGCCGCCGCCGTGCATGACGAGGCCTCGCGGCACCTGGCCCAGGCCCGTGAGGCCGTCGCGGCCGCGACCGACGCCCGCCGGGAGGCGGCCTCCGACCGGGCCACCTGGACCGCCAGACGCGACACCCTGGCCATGTCCCTGCGGGGCCAGGACGGCACCGCCGCGCTGCTGCAAGCCGGTATCGATGGTCTCCTCGGACCGCTTGCCGAGCACCTCAGTGTCGAGCGCGGCTGGGAGAACGCCGTCGCCGCCCTTCTGGGAACGCTCGCCGAGGCCGGCCTGGCCGCCGATGTCGAGGCGGCTCTGGCCGGGCTGGAGCATGCCCGTAGCCAGGACATCGGGGCGGTACGACTGGTGCTGGCCGACGACCCATCACTGACTGCCGAAGCCGACACGGATGAAGAGGCAGGGGCGGCTCCCGTTGACGGGGCCCTGGCGGCTCGCGACCTCGTCGGTCCCGCGCAGCCGGGACATCTCGAGCGGGTCCTCGACCGGCTGCTCAAGGACTCCTGGTTGGTGGAGGACCTTGAGGCAGCCAGGACCCTGCGTAGCGAGCTGCCCGATGCCATCGTGGCCACACGTGGCGGAGACGTCCTGGCGCCCGGCTGGGTCGCCGGAGCCGGTCGAGGAGCCTCCTCAGTCCTTGAGCTCACTGCCGCCCACGACGAGGCCGACACTGAAGCCGCCGCCGCTGCGCAGGCCGAGACTGAGGCCGACGCGGCCCTGGAGGAGGCCCGTCGCCAGGAGGATGCTGCTCGCCAGGCGCTCAGCGAGGCACTGTCCGCCCTGCGCCAGGCTGACGCCGAGGCCGCCCGGGCCGCCGAGGTGATGGCTCGCCTGACCTCCGCCGCCCACGCCGCCGCCGAGGAGACCGGGCGTGCTCGCCGGGTGCTGGAGCGTGCCGAGGCCGAGTCGGTCCAGCGCACCGCCGAGCTCGCCGCCGCCACTGCCGCGCTGGCAGAGGTGGAGGACGGGGTGGGTGACACCAGTGACGGTGACGGCGCCGGAGGTGCCGGTGGGTCGGGAGCGGCGGGCGCCTCGGGGAAGGGGAGTCCCGACAGCCTTGAGCGCGCCCTGGAGGTGGCCCGCCGGGAGCGTGAGGCCGCTGCGGACACCGCGCGCCAGGCCCGCGCCGCGGAGACCGACGCCAGGCTCTCCCTGCGCACTGCCGAGGAGCGCGAGCGCTCCAGCCGCGGGCGGGCCGACTCGCTGCGAGCGGCGGCGCGCCGTGAAAGGGACCAGCGTGCCGCCGCCGAGCGGGCCCAGCAGCGGCGCAGCGCCCAGCTGGCCGTCGCCACCCATGTGCGGGACCAAGCGCGGGCGGCCGCTGAGGCAGCGCGCCTCAGTGTGCAGCAGGCGGCAGATGAGCGCGCCGCCATTGAGACTGAGCGTGCCCAGGCCCTGGCCGCCACCAACGAGGTTCGCGAGGAGATCGACCGGCTGACCAAGGAGCTGGGCAGCCTCACCGACGCCGCCCACCGCGAGGAGGTGGCTCGGGCCGAGCAGCGCATGCGTCTGGAAGCCCTGGCGGAGCGCGCCATGAACGAGCTCGGCCTGGAGCTGGAACCCCTTGTGGAGGAGTACGGACCGCACATGCTCGTTCCCGAGCTCATTGAGGACGCCGAGGCTGCCGCCGATTCTGGCTCCGACTCCGCCGCGGTTCAGGAGACTGCTCAGGTGTCGGCCGGCGGCTCGGGCCACCTGGGCCGTCCCTACGTGCGCTCCGAGCAGGAGAAGCGCCTGGCCAAGGCCTCGCGCGACCTCACCCGGCTCGGCAAGGTCAACCCGCTGGCCCTGGAGGAGCACGCGGCTCTGGAGCAGCGTCACCAGTTCCTGGCCGAGCAGCTGGCCGACCTCAAGCGCTCGCGGGACGACCTGCTCAGCATCGTCGAGGAGATCGACGCGCGAGTTCAGGAAGTCTTCGCCCAGGCCTACGAGGACACCGCCCGTCAGTTCGCCTCCGTCTTCGATCGGCTCTTCCCCGGCGGGGAGGGGCGACTGGTGCTCACGGATCCCGATGACATGCTCACCACCGGCATCGAGATCGAGGCGCGCCCCGCCGGCAAGAAGGTCAAGCGACTCTCCCTGCTCTCAGGAGGGGAACGTTCGCTGGCCGCCGTGGCACTCCTGGTGGCGATCTTCAAGGCACGGCCCTCGCCCTTCTATGTCATGGACGAGGTCGAGGCGGCCCTGGACGACACGAACCTGGGGCGGTTGCTGGAGATTTTCACCGAGCTGCGGCGCTCCAGCCAGCTCATCATCATCACCCATCAGAAACGGACCATGGAGGTGGCCGACGCCCTCTACGGCATCACGATGCGCGACGGGGTCACCAAGGCCGTCTCGCAGAGGCTGGCCCAGCCCGACCGCGGTACGGCTGTGACTCCTGATGTCTGAGTGAAACGTGATGGGAATGTGATAGACTGCTGGCAGCATGACGCTCGTTTTCAGATATGAGCCATTGTTGTGTCAGGAAGTTGTCAGGTTTTGTTGTTGATTGGACGACAAGTGCGTGCAAAGTCTGGTCAGATCGTAATTCGCAAGGCAGAATCCTAACTATGGGTGTCATGATTCTTCCCCTCGTTGTCGTGCTGGTTGCCGGCCTGCTTGTGCTCGGCATGGTTTGTGCTGAGCGCTTCCCGGTGCGCTCTTGGCCCTCACGCATTCGCAGCGTGGTCCGCAACTCCCAGGAGGTGCGCCTGGCGGAGCAGGACGTCGAGGTCGAGGTCGTGCCCCAGGAGGTCAGCCTGTCCGACCTCATGACGCGTGAGGGGCCGGCGGCCTACGCCGGCACCGAGGGCTTCGGAGGGCTGGTCGGCGTCGTCGGAAAGGCGATGGATGCTGCCGAGAGGACCCGTGGCTCCGCCGGCGCCCGGCGTCGCGCTCAGGCGCATGAGCCGGCAACCGGTGGTCTGTCGCAGTCTCAGAGTTGAGTAGCGGCGGCCTTCTCGTGAAATACTGCGGTCAACGTTTTTTCACGACTATGTGATGCCGCGATGACGCTACTTCTCGATGAAATCCTGGCCGTGGGAGATCGCCGCTCCGATACCCTCTCGCACTTTCTCTCACTGTCCTAGAGCCGCTTCGGTCTCAGAGCGACACGGCTCAATGGGCATTGCCGCTACGACGGCGGCCATTCCTGCAGCACGTCAACAGGCGTGCTGCAGTTTTCTTCATGCCACAGCTGCGTCGCACTCCATGGCCGTCGTGCCGTCCGCGGGCGAGAGGCGACCCGGGCAGGCCGACCCCGCCACAGGGAGCCCATGATCGGGCATGATGGGCCCATGGAACCGATCCTCATCGTTCTCGGCATCATCCTGGTCATCGTCATCGGAGGAGGGCTGTGGCTCTACGCCGGCCGACGGCGGGGCCAGGTCTCTGACGAGATCAGCGCCCACCAGCCGATGTCCGTGGAGGACCTTCTGCCCTCGGAGGGCGAGGACACCGATGAGGATGCGGAAGGGGCGGGCGCCGCCAAGCCGGCTGCGACGCTGGAGTCCCCCGAGTCCATCCCGGGCCGCATGCAGCGCCTGCGCGCCCGTCTGGCCGGTGCCGGCGGCTTCGGCAAGGCGGTCCTGTCCGTCCTGTCCCGAGGAGACCTCACCGAGGAGGACTGGGAGGAGATCGAGGACACCCTGCTCACCTCCGACCTCGGTATCGAGGTGACCACCTCCCTCATGGACGAGCTGCGCACCCAGGCCAAGGTTCTGGGAACTTCCGACCCCGAGGCGGTCCGCACTGTCCTGCACGCCGAGCTGCTCAAGCTCGTCGACCCCTCCCTGGACCGCTCCCTCAACCTGGAGCGCCCCACTCCGACCGAAGGGGCTCAGGGCAAGCCCGCGGCGGCCATCCTCATGGTGGGGGTCAACGGCACTGGCAAGACCACCACCTGCGGCAAGCTCGCCCGCGTCCTGGTGGCTCAGGACAAGACCGTCGTCCTGGGAGCGGCCGACACCTTCCGCGCCGCGGCGGCCGAGCAGCTGAGCACCTGGGGCGAGCGCGTGGGCGTTGACGTCGTGCGCTCCGAGAAGGAGGGCGCCGACCCCGCCTCAGTCGCCTACGACGCAGCCCGTGAGGCCGCCGCCCAGGAGGCGGACGTCGTCGTCGTCGACACCGCCGGGCGCCTGCAGAACAAGGCCGGCCTCATGGATGAGCTGGGCAAGATCAAGCGCGTCATGGAGAAGATCGCCCCGGTCGGCGAGATCCTCCTGGTGCTGGACGCCACCACCGGCCAGAACGGCATGCGTCAGGCTCAGGTCTTCTCCGAGGCCGTGGGCGTCACCGGCATCGTGCTCACCAAGCTCGACGGCACCGCCAAGGGCGGCATCGTCGTCACTGTCCAGAAGGAGCTGGGCGTGCCCGTCAAGCTCGTGGGCCTGGGGGAGGGCGCCGACGACCTGGCCCCCTTCGACCCGGAGGGCTTCGTCGACGCGCTGCTGGGCTGAGCCTAAGAACCGACGCCCCAGCGTTACTCGATGATCCACCCCTTCTGGGCGGCGATGTGCACCGCCGCGGCCCGGGTGGGGGCTCCGGTCTTGGCCATGGCCTGGGACAGGTGGTTTCGGGTGGTTCCCTCCGAGAGATGGACTCGCCGGGCGACCTCGGAGACGGTGGCGCCGTCGGCCGCCGCCTGAAGAACCTCGGTCTCCCTGGCGGTCAAGGGGGAGTCCCCGAAGATGAGCGAGTCGGCGGCCAGCGCCGGGTCGACGACTCGCAGCCCGGCATGGACCCGGCGCACCGACTCGGCGAGCTCGGTGGCCGGGGCGTCCTTGACGACGAAGCCGTGGGCCCCGGACTGAATGGCGCGCCGCAGGAATCCGGGACGCCCGAAGGTCGTCACGATGAGGACCCTCGTGGCCGGCAACCGCTCCAGGAGACTCGCGGTCGCGCTCAGCCCGTCGGTGCCGGGCATGTCGACGTCCATGAGGACGACGTCGGGCCGGTGCTCGAGCGCGACGGGCAGAACATCGTTCCCGTTCCCGACCTGGGCGACGACCTCGATATCGGTCTCCAGGGCGAGCAGTGCGGCCAGTGCCCCGCGCACCATGGCCTGGTCATCGGCCAGCATCACTCGGATCATCGCTCAGCTCCGTCTACTCAAGGTTCCTCAGGGCCGACGGCATGAGTGCTCGCCGGAGTTCGGGGTGCCCGACCGGCTCACCGGCTCGCGTCGGGCGCCATAGGTGAGGATAGGTGGCGGGCGCGCACCCTCAGGACGGTGCCGCTGCCATGCGAGGGCGTCTCGATGGTGAGGTCGGCGCCGTTGTCCTGACAGCGCTGGCGCAGTCCCTCCAAGCCGTGACCGTCTCCGGTGCCGGCCGAGTTCAGCCCGATACCGTCGTCGGCCACCTCAATGGAGTCGGCGCTCAGCGCCACCCTGCAGTGCGAGGCGTGGGCGTGGCGCACGATGTTGGTGACGCCCTCGCGCACTACCCAGGCGAAGAGCTCGCGCAGCTCGGGATCGACGATCTCGACGGTCAGCGGGAGGTCGGCGCGGACACCGGCAGAGGTCAGGACGTTCGTGGCTCGGGCCAGCTCGCCGGCCAGGCTCAGCTCACGGTAGCTGTTGACGGTGGCGCGCACGTCGGCCAGGGCGGAGCGCGCTAGGGACTGAACCTCGGTCAGCTCCGCCTTGGCCTGATCGGGGGCGGCATCGACGAGTCTGGTGGCGAGCTCGGTCTTCAAGGCGATGACCGTCAGCGAGTGCCCCAGGATGTCATGCATGTCCCGGGCCATGCGGTTGCGCTCCTCGTTGATCTCCAACTCATGAGTGCGCCGCTCCAGAATGCGGGCCACCCGCCGCTGCTCCATGATGTAGCGCCCGAAGACGCAGGCGCCGCCCGCACCGAGCAGAGCGATCCAGGCGCCTTCACTTGCGGACCAGGAGGGACTCATCCTGGGAACGAGGAAGAGTGCACCGGCGAGAATCGCGATGGGGCCGATGGACGCCTGCCAGGGCAGGGAGAAGGCCAGGACAACGGCCAGGAAGACCACCAGCTGCAGGCTCTGAGGGCCCACGCCGAGGGCGGCCCCGATCGCTGTGAGTGCGCCGACCACGATGAGCAACAGACTCAGGCGGCCGGGCCAGGTCAGCCCTTGCCGCACCCGTCTCACGCTGAGCGAGCAGGCGGCGTACAGGCACGCGCAGGAGACGATGGCGCTGACAGCGCCCCACACCCCGCCGCTGGTTCCTCGGGTCAGCCCCTCCCGGACGATCGGAACCATGGAGGCGGCCCACGCGATCCCCCAGCCGACTGCCACAACGCGGGTGCGGCGAGCCCGCGCCTCGTCGGGGGACAGGGCGCGGGCTTTCATGGCCCTGATGGTACTCACGGTCTCACACCCGGGCGGTGTCGCGGCCCATCCTCCAGGCGGCCCCGCCCAGGAAGACGGCGAGCCAGGTCAGCACGTTGACCACCCACCACCAGGAGAAGCTCTCGGCGCCCATGGGCCACAGCGCCAGGTTGTGCAGCCCGTACATGGGCGTGAAGCTGCCGATGCGATCCATGGTGGAGCCCGGTGTCAACGGGATGAACATGCCGCCGAGGAAGGCGAGCAGGGCCATGAGCGGGCCGACCACCTGCATGGCGTTGTCCGAGGGCAGGAGGTAGCCGACGAACAGTCCGAAGGCGACGAAGACCAGGGAGCCCAGCCAGATGATGAGAGCCGAGGAGATCCAGACCCTCGCAGGCATCTGCGCGTGACGCAGGGGGCCGCAGGCGTAGACGGCGCCGATGGCCAAGGCGCTGATGAGCATCCCCACGATTGCCTTGGCGGTGATGTAGGCGATGGGCTTGAGCGGGGTCAGACGCAGCTGGCGGCTCCATCCTGAGGCCCGCTCGGTGCTCACGGCCGCTCCTGCCCCGGTGGTGGTCATGAGCGCGCCGTACAGGGCCATGCCGATCATCATGTTCGCCACGACGTTGCCGTTGCCGTAGGGCATGGCGGAGTAGTCGGTGGTGGTGAACATGAGGAAGAAGGCCACCGGAAGAACGATCGAGAAGATGACGGACCGACGGTTGCGCAGGCGCCGGCGCACCTCGAGCGACAGAAGAGGAAGGCTCAACCCTCCCAGCGGTGGCGCGGTCCGGGAGGACAGATCGAGGCGCGTGACTACTGATGATGCGTAGGAGGACGAGGAGGACTGAGAAGAGGACATTGCGGTTCCGATGGAGGACGTGGGTGGGAGGGTGACGGTGTTGCCGGGGCGGGAGGAACGGCTCATGCTGACGCTCCGGCACTGGGGGTGGAGGCACTGTCGCTGGTCAGGGCCATGAAGGCGTCCTCCAGGCCTCGGCTGGTGATCTCCAGGTCCTTGGCCAGGTGATCGCCGAGGAGGAGTGCGGCAACGGCGTCGGTGTCGGTCGAGCTCAGGGTGAGCGTGTTGCCCAGGATCTCGATGTCGTGGATCCGTCCTCGGGTCTGCAGATCGGTCAGGGCGCTGTGCAGCTGCTCGGGTGTGCAGGTCAGGGTGGCTCGCAGGGAGCGGCCGCTCACGGAGGCGCGGATCTCAGCGGCGGTGCCGTCGGCGATGATGCGCCCATGACGCATCAGGACGATCCGGTCGGCGAAGGCGTCGGCCTCTTCAAGGTAGTGCGTGGCGAAGACGATGGTGCGCCCGCGCTCGGCGTCGGCGTGGATGGCCTCCCAGAAGCTGCGGCGCCCCTCGACGTCCATGCCTGTGGTCGGCTCATCGAGGATGAGCAGTGCCGGGTCGCTCACGAGCGCCATGGCGAAGCGCAGGCGCTGCTGCTGGCCCCCGGAGCACTTCTTGACGATGCGTGAGGCGAAGTCGGTGACGCCGGCGCGGTGCATGGCCTCCTCGGCGTCGATTCTGTGGGAGAAGAGACTCGCCGTCAGCTGCACCGTCTCACGCACGGTGATGTCGGGCAGGAGACCGGCGGTCTGCATGACTGCGGCGACCAGGCCCCGGTCGACCGCTTGGCGCGGGCTCATCCCGAAGACTCTCGCATCGCCGCTGGTGGGGCGGCTCAGTCCCAGGATCATGTCGATCGTCGTCGTCTTGCCTGCGCCGTTGGGGCCCAGGAGGGCGACGACCTCGCCGGGGCGGATGGTCAGGTCGATACCGTCGACGGCGGTGACCTCACCGAAGGACTTGTGCAGATCGGTCAGTCGGACGGCGTCCACATGGTCCGTCCGGGGGTCTTCCGTGACGGTGGCCTCCCGGCCGGTCCGAGGCGTTGCTGTGCTCATGGCTCAAGACTCGCCCCGCGTCGGCTGCGTTCCATGGCCCATCGGTCATCACCTGCTCATGACATATCTCAGGGGTCGCCGGGTCGTGAAATACCTCGGGATGCCGGGAGAAAACCCTCGTTAGGGCTGGGGGACAGCGTCAGGCAGAGCCGAAGCCCGGAGGCATGACGCATACGAGGTCGCCGGCCGGGGAGTGTGGGGTCAGTCCCGGTCCGGGCGCGGGGGAGAGGACGGGCCCCTCTTGCCGCTATCCTGGGTCACAGTCGAGGTGAGCGCCATGGCCCATAGGCCTGGACGCTCCACCCTCACCCGCCCTGAAGTCTCCCGACCAACGCGCCCGACGGCGCCAGGAAGGACCATCGCGTGTTCGGCAACCTCTCCGATCGCATCACCGCCTCCTTCAACCAGCTGCGCGGCAAGGGTCGTCTCACCGAGGCCGATGTCAACGCCACAGTCACCGAGATCCGCCGCGCCCTCCTGGAGGCCGACGTCGCCCTGCCCGTGGTGCGCGCCTTCACCGCAGCGGTGCGCGAGAAGGCGGTCGACGCCGCCCGCTCTCAGGCCCTCAACCCGGGCCAGCAGGTCGTCAAGATCGTCAACGAGGAGCTCATTGAGGTCCTGGGTGGCCAGACCCGGGAGATCCACTGGGCTGACCGCGGCCCCACAATCATCATGCTCGCCGGTCTCCAAGGTGCCGGTAAGACCACCCTGGCCGGAAAGCTCGGACGCTGGCTGCGCGACCAGGGCAAGCGCGTCCTGCTGGTGGCCTCCGACCTCCAGCGCCCCAACGCCGTGACCCAGCTGAGCGTCGTCGCCGAGCGCGCCGGGGTGCACGTGTGGGCGCCCGAGCCCGGCAACGGCGTGGGCGACCCGGTGGCAGTGGCCCGCTCCGGCGTCGAGCACGCGCGTACCAACGGCTACGACGTCGTCGTCGTGGACACCGCCGGACGCCTGGGCGTGGACGCCGAGATGATGGACCAGGCGATCCGCATCCGCGATGCCGTCTCCCCCCACGAGATCCTCTTCGTCCTGGACGCCATGGTCGGTCAGGACGCTGTCAACACCTCGGTCGCCTTCCGCGACGGCGTCGGCTTCACCGGCGTGGTCCTCTCCAAGCTCGACGGCGACGCCCGCGGCGGCGCGGCCCTGTCCGTGCGCGGCGTCACCGGTGCCCCGGTCCTGTTCTCCTCCACCGGTGAGGGCCTGACCGACTTCGAGCGCTTCCACGCCGACCGCATGGCCTCGCGCATCCTGGACATGGGTGACCTGCTCACCCTCATCGAGCAGGCCGAGCGGACCCTGGACCGCCAGGAGGCCGAGGACGCCGCCGCCAAGCTCGCCAAGGGCACCTTCACCCTCGACGACTTCCTGGGCCAGCTGCGCCAGATCCGCAAGATGGGCTCCATGAAGAAGCTTCTGGGCATGATGCCCGGGATGGGGCAGATGCGTGAGGCCCTGGACAACTTCGACGAGCGCGAGGTCGACCGCATTGAGGCGATCGTGTGCTCCATGACGCCCGCCGAGCGCAAGGACCTGTCCATCCTCAACGGCTCTCGCCGCAGCCGTATCGCCAAGGGCTCGGGGACCACGGTCCAGGCCGTCAACGAGCTCGTGGACCGCTTCGAGCAGGCCAAGAAGATGATGGAGGCCATGGCCTCCGGCGGTATGGGCGGACTCGGTGAGGGCGGCCCTATGCCCGGCATGGGGTCGCTGCCCGGCATGGGCAAGCACTCCAAGGCCCGTCAGGCCCCCAAGGCCAAGCGCGGCAAGGGCGGCAAGAAGGGGCGCAGCGGCAACCCCGCCAAGGCCGCCCGTCAGGCCAAGGAGGCGGCGGCCGCCAAGCAGGCAAAGATCGAGGGCGGACAGGGGGCTGCGCCCGCAGCCGGCTCCTCCTTCGGGCTCGGAGGTGGCCAGGGCGATGCCTCCGGCTACGGGATCATGCCTCAGGCCCAGCCGCAGGCCCAGACCGGCGCACAGCCCTCGGGCGACGACGTCGCCGACGCCATGAGCGCCCTGCCCGATGACCTGCGTCGCCACCTCGGGCTGTAGGCTCAACGGCCCGCGGCGCCTGGGAGCCGAGCTGCGGGCTCGGACGTCATCGGGTCGGCCGGAGGTGGTCAGTCATCAGGAGACAGGGCAGTCGCACCCTCGATGACGGTGCCCTGGTGGAATACCGCCTGCCAGATCGAGTCCCGGCGACGGTAGAGCGTGGATCTGCGTGTGACGCGACTCGGCGTACGTAAGGTGTAGAGGACCTGGACGACGTCGTCGGCAAGGATGCGGGACTCAGCCTCCTCGATTCTGTATCCATCGGCGAGGGAGTCCGCATGCGTTCCCTCCAAGCGTCCCAGGACGATCTCCTTGACCTCGCTGCGGCTGTAACGTCGTCCCGAGGCGCCGACCTCGTCGAAGTCCTCCGCGATCTGCTCATCGAAGGAGCCGGCGTCCCAGATCAGCTCCGGGTGGTGGAAGATCGGTTCTCGTCGGATCAGTTCATGCCGCTGTGATGAGCTCTCCATCCCTTACCTCTCGTCGTGACGTCGACGGCTTGGACGTGACTGGGCTAAAGCCAGCCGTTGGTCTCGGCGGTGCGGGCCGCCTCGGTGCGGTTGCGGGCGTGGGTCTTGGCGATCGCCGAGGACAGGTAGTTGCGCACCGTGCCCTCACCCAGGCTCAGCCGGGTGGCGATCTCTCGGGCCTCCGCACCCGTGGCCGCCGCCAGCAGAACCTCCTTCTCCCGCTCGGTCAGCGGGTTCGGCCCGAGCAGCACCGACTCCTGGGCGAGCTCGGGGTCGATGACCCGCAGGCCCGCGTGAACCTTGCGGATCGCCTCAGCCAGCGCCTCGGGAGGGGTGTCCTTGACGATGAAGCCCGCAGCCCCTGCCTCCATGCCCCGTGAGAGATAGCCCGGGCGACCGAAGGTCGTCACGATGAGGCACCGGCACGGCAGATCCGAGTCGACGACCTCGGCGGTGGCCGCCAGCCCGTCGCGCCCCGGCATGTCGATATCCACCAGGGCCACATCCACGGTGTGCTCGCGCACTGCGTCCAGGACCTCGTCGCCCCGCCCCACCTGGGCCACGACCTCCAGATCGCTCTCGAGCCCCAGGAGCGTCGCCAAAGCACCGCGCACGAGTGCCTGGTCATCGGCGATGAGCACGCGGATCGGGCTCACGGCAGCCTCACCTCCAGTCTGGTTCCGCCGGTCGTCACGCCAGCGGTGTCTGTCGTGCCGGCGCCGGATGAGTCAGGGCGAGGGGTGAGTGGACTGATGATGGTGAGGGAACCGTCCTCCTGCTCGCAACGGGCACGCAGGCCCGCCAAGCCGTTGCCGGGCTGGTCACCGGCCAGGCCGACACCGTCATCGCTCACCCGCAGCAGCCCCGGCTCCAGATGCACTGCCACAGTGGCGGCCTGCGAGTGCCGGACGACGTTCGTGGTGGCCTCACGCAAGGCCCAGGCCATGAGGGCACGCTGACGCTCAGGAATGTCCTGGGCACTACCGGTCACCTCCACACGGATCCGGGCGGCGCTCAAGGCGGTACGCGTGGCCTCCACCTGGCTGGCCAGGTCCGGGGACCGCAGGCGTGTCACCGTGGAGCGCACGTCGGCAAGGGCTCCACGGGCCAGCGTGATGACTTCGTCGAGCTCCCGGGATGCGGCGGCCGGGTCACGCTCGATGAGCCGGCGGGCGACCTCGGCCTTGAGAGTGAGCACTGTCAAGGAGTGCCCCAAGATGTCGTGGACGTCGCGCCCGAGCGCCTCTCGCTGGGAGACAAGGGCGAGCTCGCGCTCGGCGGCTGTTCTGCGCTCCTGGAGCTCCACCGCGATGCGGGCGATGATGATGGGAACCTCGGTGAGCGATATGCCCAGTACCTGCCAGTGCGACTCTGGATGCGTGTTCCATAACAGCGAGGCGGCAACCAGAAGCCCCGTCGCCATGACGACGGTGGGGATGCCCTGGCGCAATGTCGTGGAGAACAGGATCAACGAGCAGAAGAAGGGGAAGAAGCAGATCGTCCACCATCCCAGTGCCGGCAGCGTCAGTACGGTGAAGAAGGCCTGGACCGCGAGCTCTCTGAGGAGAATGCGAGTCCGGAGGTCAGGAGGAGGGACTCCGACCCTCGATGCGCGGTTGTCCGGCGTCGAAAACGCCCAGACGTAGCCGGCGATGAACCCCAGCACGCCGGTCAGCCCCAGCAGACGCTCCCACCAGGCGAAGGAGCCGAGGAGAAGCTGGATGATGGGAAGGGCTAGGAACAGCACCCATACTGTGGCGTCCCAGACGATATGACGGCGATAGCGGTGCCAGGGGCGTGAACGGGACCGCCTTGACCCAGGCGATGATGCCGTCAGGTCGGCTGAGTCACGCAGAGGCTGCGGCATGGTCATCTCCAGTCTCACCGGCGCCTGGTCGCCCGACGTCGAGCCCCGATCACCAGCAGTCCGAAGATGAGTGTCCACACCACCAGGTTAGCCAACGGCATCCACAACGGGTCCTGAACACCCGCTTGCCGATCCGGCACGTAGGCCCACCCCTCACCCAGCGGCCACCGGGCCAGCGCCGTTGCCCCGTACATCGGGGTGAAGCGACTGATCGTCAGCAGCGTGTGGCTCAGGGGCATGAAGGTGTTGCCGATGAAGGCGAACAAGGAGACCAAGGAGGTCGCGATACCGATCGATGCCGAGGACGGCAGCCACATCCCGGCGGCCAGACCCCACAGGACGAAGGGCAGAACCCCGATCAGGCAGATGAAGGGACTGACGCCCCAGACCCAGCCCTCCATGCTCGAGTCCGTCAGTGCCCCGGCGGTGAGGACCACGGTGACCGGAAGAGCCGCCGTTCCCACCGCGGTTCCGGTCTTGACCACCAGGTAGCCGCGCAGGCCCCGGGAGGTGACCGCCATCTGCCGGCCCCAGCCCGCCGACTGCTCGACAGCGGCCGCCGCCGAGGCACTCGTGGCACCCAGACAGGCGCTGAAGGAGGCCATCGCGAGCATCACCGAGGCCGAGACATTGCCGTGAGCGTGCGGGCCGTAGTTCCCGGCCGACGCGTTCAACCGGCCGAAGACGAGGTACATCGCCAGAGGGAAGGTGACGACGAAGAAGAGGTTGGCCGGCTCGCGCAGGCTCCGTAACAGGTCGAGCCGGAGGTAGGTCAGGACAGGGCGCGCGGGCCTGAGCCTTCCCGGGCGAGGTGATCGGCCTACGAGCTTGCCCGCGTCGGGATCGACAGGGGACTCGGATGCTGAGGAATCAGAGGGTGTCTGGGATGTCGCGGTCATGATGCGGCCTCATTGCTGGTGGTGATGGCTGTTGGGGTGAAGGGTGTGGGCTCAGGCCTCTACGGGGCTGCCTCATCAGAGCCGTCGGAGGTCAGAGCGGTGAAGACCTCGTTGAGGCTCGCGGCACCGATACCCAGGTGCTCGGCGGGGGTGGCGCTCAGCAGCCAGCGGGCAACGGCATCGGAGTCCGTCGTGCGCAGCTCCACGTGCTCACCGTGGATGACCGCGTGCTTGATGCTGCCGGCCGCGGGGCAGTCGGCCAGGCGCTGAACCAGTAACTCCTCGGAGAGTCCGGGCCAGGTGGCGGTCACCAGGGCGCCATCGCCCAGGGCCCGGATCTCATCGACGCTGCCGTCGGCGACCAGGCGGCCGCGGGCAATGATGACGATGCGGTCGGCGAAGGAGGCCGCCTCCTCCAGGTAGTGGGTGGCGAACAGGATGGTGCGACCTCGCCGGGTCTGGGTGCGCATCGTCTCCCAGAAGGCGATCCGGGCGCTGACGTCCATGCCAGCGGTGGGCTCATCCATCACGAGGATGTCGGGGTCTGCCAGCAGAGCAAGGGCCAGGCGCAGGCGCTGACGCTCGCCTCCCGAGCAGCGGCTCACTCTGCGGGTGAGGAGCTGGCCAAGATTCGCCTGGTCGACGACGTCGTCGAGCCTGGAAGCGTGCGAGATGCTGTCGCAGTGCTGGGGTCCCATCGAGGCCACGACCCGTAGGGTCTCCCCGACGGTGAAGTCGTCCAGGAGACCGCCGTCCTGGAAGATGACACCAACACGACCTGCCTGGACCGCCCGGTCGGGGGAGGTTCCTAGAAGCTCGATCGTCCCGGCGTCGGGCTGGGTCAGCCCCAGGACCATGTCGAGGGTGGTGGACTTGCCCGCGCCATTGGGTCCCAGGAAGGCGACCACCTCTCCGGACCGGATGGTCAGGTCAAGGCCGTTGACGGCGACGAGGCTGCCGAAGACCTTGCGCAGGCCATGGGCGTCGATCGCGGGGGCTGGAGCCGTGCGCCCGACCTGAGGACAGGAACCCGGGAAGTAAGCGGTGGCGTCTGTGGTGGTTCGGATCATGGCCCCAGGCTCTCGCCGGTCCCCGGCTCCCGGTACTGAGCGCTGTCACCGCTGGCGCATGACACCTGTCATGCAGCAGCGGGCTGTGCGGAAGGCCGTCGTGTGCTCAGGACTGCGGTGCGTAGCCGACCAACGTGGAACCGTCGATCGCGACAATGAAATCCTGGCGCCAGACGGGGATGACTGCGCCACGGGATGTGATGGGCAGAGGAGCCAACGGCGTCTTCGATGCCGTGTCGATCATGAACACCGCACCGATCTCACTGCTGGCGGAGCGACCGCGTATGGTGAGCGTGCGCTTGTCGGTACTCAGTTTCCAGGAGCTCTGGAACTGCGCACGGGCCGGGGTGTTCCACGTGGCTACGTCGTCGGACAGCGTCAATGGGTTTCCATTGAGACTGTAGTGCGTGGCATCGGTGCAGGTGAGGTCGATATCGGCCCAGCTCGTGTCGCCCGACTCGTAAGCGGCCTTGAACTGTGACAGTGTGGGTTGTTGGCCATCCTTGATGAGGAGGGACGCTGCGGAGCCCTTAAGGGCGAAGGACTCCGCGGGTGCCCCATTCTTGGAGAAGGTGGATGCTGTCGAGCTGTCTGGATCGATAGTGACCCAGCCGTCGCTGGCGGAAAGCAGTTGAATGGGGTGCCCTTGACTGTTCTTTTCCGGTGAGAGGGTCACAAGGGAGCCGTCACTCGTCGAAAGAACTCCGATGCTGGAAGAGTCTTTGGGAGAGCTTTCAACGGACACCGCGATCGACTCTGATGATGGTGTTCCATCGGCATGGTGCCAGAGTGGGTGGACTGATGTGAAGTCGTAGGTCTGCTGCCAGCGCTGAGTCGGCTCTCCATTATTCCAGTCCCAACCCGTGCAGGTGCTGTTCGCGTCCGAGTACGAGGAGCTGCATGAGACGGCTGTGTTGTCATTGGCGACGAAGCTTAAAGACTGGAAACCCGATGGGAGTTCAGTCGTCTTTCCTGTTGTTGGGTCAAGAACCTGGCCGTTCAGTAGCAGGTTCCCTCCCCACCAGTGTCGGTAGCCGGTGGTGAACGTATATCCTAGCGACGTCGACCAGATCTTCTTGGGCTTATTGCCTTCAATGTGGAATCCTGTCAGATCTGTTTTGTCGTCGTTCTTGTGGTGAATGACAACGATATAGTGTCCGCACGCGTAGGTGTCCCACGTAAAATCGTTCTCCCACGCCGGGAGACCGGTGTCAAGACTCCAAATCTTCTTCCATGAAGGGTCTTCCGTTTGATGTCCTTCCATCTCGCAGGAGGCAGGTGGAGGTGGTGGTGGAGGGGAGGCGCTCGGCGCAACGTGTGACGTGGAGTCCACGGCCACCCGTCCCGAAATGACGAGTGCCATCACGCAGACGGTTCCAAGAAGGACCGCGGGCCACAGCCCTACTGCGTGGCGGGGCTTGATGGCCCGCACGTTCCCGGTCAGGGGCCGTGGGGTGTGTCGGGGCTGGTTCAGCCCGGTCGTGTCGCTCTCGTGGTGTGCTTTTGAGGGCGGTCCGTCCGTCGAGGGGGTGCTGGGAGGGCGGATCGACGTCGGAGCGCTCTGTCCGGAACGGGGTGGTCGGATCGACGAGCTCTTGCCGGGTGGCTGGATGCTGCGACTGCTGAAGGAGGGAGGCCTCATGAACGAAGCATGCCCCGATTCCGCACGTAGTGCCGGGTTTTGACCCGTTCGGCCCGGATGGGCTTGAGTGTGTTGGCATTGCCGCCCGGCTGAACCCTGAATTCCGTTCAGCGCTGTTGTCGGCGACAGTTGTGGGCGATCTCGCACCGAGTGGCGGGGTGGTGTCCCGGCTCGGGCTGGCGACCTCCTCGGAGGCTCTGGCAGAATGTCCGGCTGTACTCGGTCGGACGTCGGTCCCTCTCCCGACCCCGGTCGCGTCTCGGCTCACGCCGGAAACCGTTGCTTGACCCCACCGGGGACCAGCGCGCGCCAAACCATCCAGAACCAGGAGTTCAACCAAGTGGCAGTCAAGATTCGCCTCAAGCGCATGGGCAAGAAGTTCGCCCCCTTCTACCGGGTCGTCGTCCTCGACTCCCGCAAGAAGCGCGATGGCCGTGTCATCGAGGAGATCGGCGTCTACGACCCGATGCAGGAGCCCTCGCTCATCAGCATCGACTCCGAGCGCGTCCAGTACTGGCTCGGCGTGGGCGCTCAGCCCTCCGACGCTGTCTACAAGCTGATCAAGATCACCGGCGACTATCACCAGTTCAAGGGCCTCAAGGGTGTCGAGAGCACCCTCAAGGTCAAGGACGCCGACGCCGCCGCGGTCGCCAAGGAGGCCGCGGTCAAGGCCGCCGCCGACGACGCTGAGAAGCGCAAGGCCGCCGCGGCCAAGGCCAAGGCTGACGAGGAGGCCGCTGCAGCGGCCGAGGCCGCCGAGTCCAAGGCTGAGGATTCCGCTGAGGACCAGGCCTCTGATGAGGCCGTCGCCGAGGAGGCCTGAGATGCTGGCCGACGCCCTCGAGCACCTCGTACGGGGCATTGTCGACAACCCTGACGACGTCACCGTCACCTCCCGATCGCTGCGCCGCGGCGACCTGTTGGAGGTGCGGGTCAATCCCGAGGACCTCGGCCGAGTCATCGGCCGCTCGGGCCGTACTGCTCGAGCACTGCGCACAGTGGTCGGAGCGCTGGCGGACTCGCCGGTGCGCGTCGACGTCGTCGACACCGACCGCCGCTGAACGCAGGGCCTTCTAGGTCGGTGCTATAGGCCACCTCGGCCTCGGCCGGTCTGATCGATCAACGCCGGTGCCCGGTCCCCGCCCAAGGGGGCCGGGCACCGGCGTCCCTCGAGACGGGCGCTCCTGCGCCGCCGGCGCAACCACCGCGGCCAACAGGAGAATGGTCCGCATCGAGTTGGTCAACCTCACGTCGGCGGTGCGTCACCTCATCCCTGTGGCCGATGGGAACGCAGACCACGGCGCGGTAGGTTGGCGTCAGACATCCAGACCTTCCGGACAAACCGTTCCATGCCCCGATCCCAGGAGAACAGGTGCTGCTCACCGTTGCTGTCATCGGTCCCGCCCATGCCCTCAAGGGCGAGGTGCGGCTCGAGATCCGTACCGATGACCCCGAGGGGCGTCTCGCACCCGGAACCACTATCCCCACGGAGCCGGCCCACGCAGGCCCGCTGACGGTCAGCCGTCTGCGTTTCGACGGTTCGCGCTGGTTCGCCGCCTTCGAGCAGGCGCGCGACCGCACGGCCGCTGAGGCCCTGCGAGGAGTGAGGCTCCTGGTCGAGACCGATGACGACCAGGGCGGTGAGGGCTCTGAGGAGTCCGAGGAGGCCTGGTACCGCCACGAGCTCGTCGGTCTACGGGCGCTGAGCGTCTCCGGAGAGGAGCTGGGAGAGGTCACTGACGTAGAGCCCGGCGTCGCCCAGGACCGGCTCGTGGTCACCACCCCTGAGGGGGACGATGTGGCCGTGCCCTTCGTTGAGGTTCTCGTACCGGCCATTGACCCCGAGGCCGGCACCGTGACGCTGGCCCCGCCCGGTGGCCTGTTTCCCGGACGCGGCCAGGCGGAGGAGGCCCGGTGAGGATCGACGTCGTCACCATCTTCCCCGACTATCTCAAGGTCCTCGACCTCTCCCTCATCGGGAAGGCGGCCGACCGCGGCCCCCTCGACCTGCACGTCCACGATCTGCGCGACCACGCCCACGACCGGCACCGCACCGTCGATGACACGCCCCTGGGCGGTGGGGCCGGCATGGTCATGAAGCCTGACGTGTGGGGCGAGGCCCTCGATGAGGTGCTCGCCGCGGACAGCCCCGGAGTCGGCCGTCAGGTCCTCATCGTCCCCACCCCCTCGGGTGAGGTCTTCACCCAGCGCACCGCCGAGGACCTGGCCGGAGCCGACCGCCTGGTCTTCGCCTGCGGCCGTTACGAGGGCATCGACGCGCGCGTGCCCGAGCATTACGCCTCCTGCGGCATCGAGGTGCGCGAGCTGAGCATCGGCGACTACGTGCTCAACGGGGGAGAGGTCGCCACCATTGTCATGATCGAGGCCATCGCCCGGCTCCTGCCCGGGGTCCTGGGCAACCCCGAGTCCCTGGTCGAGGAGTCCCACGGAATCGCCGGCCTGCTGGAGTACCCCGTCCACACCCGCCCCACCCGGTGGCGAGATCTGGAGGTTGACCCCGTCCTGCTCTCCGGCGACCACGGCCGTATCGCCCGAGCCAGACGGGACCGGGCCCTCACCCGCACCGTTGAGCGTCGCCCCGACATGATCCGGGCCCTGGACCCCGCCGGCCTGGATCGTGAGGACCGCGCGCTCCTGGCTCGCCTGGGGTGGGCGGTCCCGGCCGGGGCGGACCACCCGGTTCCGGTGCGCCTTCGCAACGCCACCGCCGACGACGCCCATGCCCTGGCCGAGCTCGCGGCGCGCACCTTCCCCGATGCCTGTGGCAATGTCATCGACCCGGAGTTCCTCGAGCGCCACATCGCCACGAACCTGGTTCCCGAGCTGTTCGCCACCTGGGCAGACGACGACCGCGTCGACCTCATTCTTGCCGAGCTGCTCGAGCCTTCATCGGTACAGGAACCCTCCCACGGGGCGCCAGCGGGCGCGAGCACTGCTCCGGCCCTGGTCGGCTACGCCGCAGTACTGCGCGAGGAGGTCGACTCCGAGGGGGAACAGCCCCACGGGATCGATCCCCGCCCCGCCTGTGTGCGGCCTGTCGGGGGAGAGGTCGTCGGCGAGCTGTCCAAGGTGTACGTCGACGCCGCCATGAGGGGATCGGGACTGACCCCTGCGCTTATGGATGCCGTGATGCGCCAGGCCGCCGCCCATGGGACGAGCCTGTTCTGGCTCGGCACCCACGTCACCAATAAACGCGCCCAGAAGGCCTACAAGCGGGCCGGCTTCCGCCAGGTCGGCACCCGCACCTACAACGTCGGCGGCCAGGCCGCCCACGACGTCGTCATGACCCGGCGGACAGGAGAAGGCCTATGAGCAGCGCACCCGACCAGAGCCCTCAGGGCAGGATCCATGTTGAGGTGGATGACGACGTGACTTCGGGCAGGCATCTGCGGACCGACCATGACCGCCGGAACGGCCACCGGCACAAGGCCGGTGCCGGCGAGGACAGGGCCGGGGACAGCCAGGCCGCTGAGCCGGCCTCCCTGGGGGAGCGGATCGTCTTCCGTCTCAAGCAGTGGGGCATCACCCTGTCCTACCTGGTCGTCGCCGTGGTGATCATCGCCTTCATCCGCACCTTCATCATCCAGAGCTTCACCATCCCGTCGGGGTCGATGGAGAACACCCTCAACGAGGGCGACCGCGTCACCGTGACGATGTACGACTCCGACAAGGTCCACCGGGGGAACGTCGTCGTCTTCACCGACCCGGACCACTGGCTGACGACCCAGGAGCCCACCGGCCTGCAAGGCGCTGCGCAAGACTTCCTCGTCATGATCCGCATCTTCCCCCAGAACGCCGGCCACCACCTCATCAAGCGAGTCATCGGAATGCCCGGTGACCACGTCGTCGCCGATGGGAAGGGCTCCTTGACGGTCAACGGCGTCGAGCTCCACGAGAGCTATCTCAAGCCCGGCCGGTCAGCCTCCGAGGTCGCCTTCGACGTCACCGTCCCCGAGGGCTACATCTGGGTCATGGGCGACAACCGCTCCAACTCCTCGGACTCCCGCTACCACCAGAACGATGTCCACCGCGGCTTCGTGCCCATGGGCAACGTCGTCGGCGTCGCCAAGAACGTCGTATGGCCATACTCCCACTGGTCCAGCCTCACCTCCGGGCAGGAGGTCTTCTCCCAGGTTCCCAAGCCGACCTCCACCCCCACGGCCCTGCCCACCGGAGCGGCCGCGCCGGCGAGCAGGCTGGCGGGCTCCGGGGACTGATCGCCCCGAATGTGTGCCGGGGCGTGAGAAAGGCGTGAACTCAGGCACGTCGAGGCTGACGCACTCGTCCGTGGACTGAGGCTGTGGCAAACTGAGCGGGCACTTGGGTCCTGCGGCCTCTCTGCCACTGGGGAGGCGGCCGCTGCGAAGGAGCCCAGGGGCGTCCACCTCCGGCGCTGCCCCCTACGGCGCGGCGCCGCCGAACCAGCACTCCTGACCAGTGGCACGGGTGTGGAGAGAAACATGAACCTGATCGACGAGATCAACGCCGCATCACTGCGCGACGACATCCCCTCCTTCCGTCCTGGGGACACTCTCAAGGTCCACGTCAAGGTCGTTGAGGGATCGCGTACCCGCGTCCAGGTCTTCCAGGGCGTCGTCATCGCGCGCCAGGGCGGCGGCGTCTCGGAGACCTTCACCATCCGCAAGGTCTCCTTCGGCGTCGGTGTCGAGCGCACCTTCCCCGTCCACACGCCCTCCATCGAGAAGATCGAGGTCGTCACCCGGGGCCAGGTCCGCCGTGCCAAGCTGTACTACCTGCGCAACCTGCGCGGTAAGGCTGCCAAGATCAAGGAGCGTCGCGAGGACTGAGCGCCTGCACTCTCCAGGTGGCGCCCGGAGCCCACGGGTTCCGGGCGCTCGCCATCTCCCACCGCCGTGCAGCGGTGGACCCACGTCCATCTATTCCGGGGAAGGAGCACGGTGAGACCGGTGCAGGACGGGACCGACGACGTCGGGCTGGACCTGAAGCAGGCCGATCCCTCTCAGATCGGTCGAACCTCCAGGTCCGCGATCACACCGGCCTGCACATCCCCGTCAGCGGACTCCCCCCAGGAGAACCGCCCGGCTGCTGAGATCGCCGGCGAGGCTCCCAAGCCGGCTCCGGTCGATGACAGCGACGAGTGGGACTACGACCCGTTCATCGACCCCGACGCTGAGCCTGAGCCCGATGAGGAGCTCACCGAGCTGCCTCCCTCCATCCAGCCCCGCCGGCAGGTGGCCCCCGCCATCCCCCCGCCGCAAACCAGTCCCCTGTATCAGCGGGTCATCAGGCTGGTGCTCGTCGTCGCCGTCGTCATTCTGGTACCGGCGCTCCTGCGGGCCTACGTCGTCCAGATCTACGAGATCCCCTCGGGCTCCATGGAACGCACCCTGCGGGACGGGGACAAGGTCGCAGTCCCCATGTACGGCTCCGACAACGTCGAACGGGGTGACGTCATCGTCTTCTCCGATCCTGATGACTGGCTTCACGTCAAGGAACCGACGGGGCTGCGCGGCGCCACCCAGAGGCTCAAGGTCTTAGTGAACCTTCTGCCGGAGAACACCGGCCATCACCTCGTCAAACGGGTCATCGGTGTCGGTGGCGACCATGTGGTCGCCGACGGGAAGGGAACCCTGACCGTCAACGGCGTCGCGATCAAGGAGCCCTACGTCAAGGATGGTCAGTCCTCGTCCCTGACCTCCTTCGATGTCACCGTCCCCCAGGGCTATGTGTGGGTCATGGGGGACAACCGCTCCAACTCGGCCGACTCCCGCTACCACCGCGACGACGCCCACGGAGGCTTCGTGCCACTCAAGAACGTGGTCGGGGTGGCCAAGGTGGTCTTCCAGTGGACGCACCTGAGTCGCTGGGGGCTTCTGGGAGGAGGGGAGAGCGCTTTCTCAGACGTCCCGGCGCAAGAGACGACGCCGTCTGCGCGGCCCTCGCCTCCCCCTGCTCCGGCGAGCGACGGGGAGACGGCTTCCGAGGAGGAAGCACCCTCCCCGGTCCCCGAGGGCAGGGACTCCGAGGATGCAGGCGCTGTGGGAGAGGGGCACAGCAACGACGAGGCCCCACAGCCCACGACCGGCGGGTTGGCCGATGGCCCGGACACTTACGGCGGCATGGCCGACCAGGGGCAGCCTCCAGGGGGAACGAGGTGAGCCCTCGGGGACGTACCCGTCCTGACCGGCGTCTGGAGAAGGCCCTGCTGGAGAGCCACGACTACGTCGGCGGCCTGGACGAGGTCGGTCGCGGCGCTCTGGCCGGACCGGTCAGTGTCGGGCTGGCGATCGTGTCGCGGCGCACCGATGACGACTTCCCCACGGGGCTCGCCGACTCCAAGCAGCTGACGGCCCGGGCGCGCACCGGCCTGATCGAGCCCGTGCGCGGCTGGTTGGTGGACCACGCCGTCGCCCACGCCTCACCCGCTGAGATCGATGAGCACGGCATCGTCGCGGCCTTGAGGATGGCGGGCTTGCGGGCCCTGCAGCAGGTCGCAGATCGCGGTCACGCCCCCCGAATCATCATCCTCGACGGCGTGGCCGACTGGCTCACCGCCCCCCAGCCCGACCTGCTCACCGCCCTGGAGGGGGCTCATGTCCCCGAGACTGCTCCGGTGCCCGCTGAGGTTCCCTCCACCCCTCCGGTTCACATGGAGGTCAAGGCCGACGCCCGATGCGCCGTCGTCGCCGCGGCCAGTGTTCTGGCCAAGGGCGAACGTGACCGCCTCATGGCCGATCTTGACGACCCGGGCTACGGGTGGGCGTCCAACAAGGGCTATGCCTCACCGGCCCACGTCCGGGGAATCACTGCCCTGGGGGCCAGTGACCAGCATCGACGCAGCTGGCACCTGCCCGGCCTGGATCAGCACCATGACCGAGGCGCCGTCTGACGCGGCCGCCAGGCCCGGGGCGACTCTCGGGCAGGGCCGACTCGCCCCGGCTGCCTGCCGCCTCCAGAGGCTGCGGGCAGGCATGATGGCCCGGTGAGCGCAGAAGACCTCGAGTCCTATGAGAACGAGCTGGAGCTCTCGCTGTACCGGGAGTACCGCGATGTCGCCTCCCTGTTCTCCTACGTGGTGGAGACTGAACGGCGGTTCTACCTGGCCAATGCCGTTGACGTCCAGGTACGCACCAGCGGCGGGGAGGTCTTCTTCGAGCTCACCCTCGAGGACGCCTGGGTGTGGGACATCTACCGGGCCTCCCGGTTCGTCAAGTCCGTCCACGTCGTCACCTTCAAGGACGTCAACGTCGAGGAGCTCACCAAGCTCGAGATGGACATCCCCTCCTCCTAGCCTCCCTCCCATGCTGCGTCGCCTCTGACGGCTCCGTTCCGCTCGTCGCTCCCGCTCGCCGGGGGCCACAGCGCGTCTTCTGACAGCGCCTTCCACAGAGCCGATCGGGCCATGGCGCGCACCGGCTGATCGGGCCTCACGCTAGTGGCGGAGGTGATCGGGATGACCGACCAGGTCGTAGCCACAAGGGGACGAACGGTGATCGCAGCCAGGTGCGGCGATCACGCGCTCACGCCGCCATTCCAGGGCCCGGGAGGCGCAGGAGCTGTCCGCGCAGGGGCGTCCCGCCAGAGCACCGGACGGCGTGGAGAGGATCTTGCCGCCACCTACCTGGAGGACATCGGCTGGCAGGTCCTGGAGCGCAACTGGCGTCCGGACCACGGCCTGCGCGGAGAGCTCGACATCATCGCCCTGGAACCCGGTCACGCGCACCGTGAGCCGGGCAGTGAGTCCGTCGCCGACCCAGCTCAGGGGCGGACAGGACCGAGGCTCGTCATCGTCGAGGTCAAGACCCGCAGCTCCCTGCGCCAGGGACCGCCGGCCGCCGCGGTCGACGCCCGCAAGGTCGCCCGGCTGCGGGCCCTGGCGGCCGCCTGGGCGAGCACCCATGAAACCCCGCCGCACGCCGGGATGCGACTGGACGTGGTCTCCATCCTCCTGCGCGACGCGCGTCCTGCGCTGCTGCGCCACCACCGGGCGGTGGATGCGTCATGGGGCTAGCTCGCACACTCGCTGTCACGCTGACCGGGCTGGCCGGACACATCGTTGAGGTCGAGGCTCATGCCGCCCAAGGCCTGCCCGGATTCACCCTCGTGGGCCTGCCCGACGCCGCCGTGCGTGAGTCGCGCGAGCGCGTCCGGGCCGCGTTGAGCACCTGCGGCGTCACCTGGGGCGAGCAGCGCCTGACCGTCAACCTCTCCCCGGCGGACCTGCGCAAGACCGGGACCGGGCTGGACCTGGCTCTGGCCCTGGCCGTCCTGGGGGCCCGCGGTTGGCTCGGACGGAGCGCGGCCGGCATCCTGGGCCGGACCGTCTACATCGGCGAGCTCGGGCTGGACGGCTCCGTGCACTCGGTGCGCGGCGTCCTGCCCAGCGTCCAGGCCGCGGTGGCCGCCGGTGTGGAGGAGATCGTCGTCGCCCAGGAGGCCGCGGCCGAGGCCGAGCTCGTCCCCGGCGCCTGCGTCACCGCCGTCAGGCACATCGGCCAGCTCGTCGAGCGCTACGGAGGACGCCTGAGCGCTGCCGTGGTCGCCGCACTGGAGCAGATCGCCGAGGCCGCCACAGACGATGCCCCCACGACCCCGCCGTGGGATGCCGAGCTGCCGGACCTGGCCGACGTCGTCGGACAGCATGATGCCCGCCAGGCCCTTGAGGTTGCCGCCGCCGGGGGCCATCACCTTCTCATGGTGGGGCCTCCGGGGACGGGAAAGACCATGCTCGCTGAAAGGCTCCCCTCGATCCTGCCGCCCCTGGAGCAGGCCGATGCTGTGACGGTCACCTCCCTGCACTCCGTGGCCGGCATCTTCGACCCCGCCCGCGGACTCATCACCCGGCCTCCGTTGCGCGCGCCGCACCACACGGCGACCCGGGCCGCCGTCGTCGGGGGAGGCTCCGGCCTGCCCCGCCCCGGGGACGTCTCCCTGGCTCACCGCGGCGTGCTCTTCCTCGACGAGGCCCCCGAGTTCAGCGCCGGCGTCCTGGACTGCCTGCGCCAGCCGCTGGAGTCGGGAGTGGTCACCATCGACCGGGTGGGTGGGCGCGCCAGCTACCCGGCCGCCTTCCAGCTCATCCTGGCCGCCAACCCCTGCCCCTGCGGCAAGGCCGGCGGCCGGGGCCTGGAGTGCACCTGCACCTCCCTGCAGCGGCGGCGCTACTTCTCACGCCTGTCCGGTCCACTGCTGGACCGGGTCGACATCCAGGTCGAGGTCAGTGCCGTCAGCGCAGCCGACCTCGCGTCTACCGGTCAGGGAGAGTCCAGCGCTGAGGTGGCGCAGCGCGTCCTGCACGCCCGACGAGCCGCGGAGCGCAGACTGGCCGGCACCCCGTGGCGTCTCAACGCCGAGGTACCCGGCTCCTACCTCAGAGGCCCCGACGGAGGACTCAGCGCTCCGCTCAGCCGCCGGCTCATGACCGCCCTCGAACGCGGTGACCTCTCCCTGCGCGGGGTGGACCGGGTCCTCAGACTGGCCTGGACCCTCGCCGACCTCGAGGGGGTCAAGACCCTCGCCCTTGCCCACATCGGGACCGCCCTGGCCCTGAGAACCTCAGGAGTGCGGCCATGACGCCCATGACACCCATGACACCCATGGCACTGCCCTACGACGTCGACGATCCGGCGCTGGCACGTGCAACCTGGTCCCGCCTGGCCGAGCCTGACAACGCCACCGCAGCCATGGTGGTGGGCCGGCTCGGGCCGGGTCCTGCCCTGAGGTGGCTGCTGGAGGAGGCCATCGACCCCTCCGGGCAGGTGCGCAGCTCCCCACGCCCGCCGGTGCCACAGCCACCCCCGGGGATGCCCGGCTCAGCCGATATCGGCGCCTGCTGGGCCCAGGTCGCCGCCCGGTGGGCGCCGCGCCTGGAGGGACTCGATATCCGCCGCGAGCTCGATGTGCTTGACCGCCTGGGTGGGAGCCTCATCCTCCCGGGAGAGCCCTGGTGGCCACCGGGACTCGACGAGCTCGAGCGCCCGCCCTTCTGCCTGTGGGTGCGCGGAGACCCATCGCTGCTGGTCAACGCCGCAGACCTGAGGGACAAGGACCTCGACGGCGGTCAGCCCGGGGCCGTCGGAGACGATGACGCTCCACGTGTCGCGGGGGCCGGTCAGCCGGTACGTGAGCAGCGGATGCCGGTGGGACCGGCCAGCGGACTGTGCCTGGCACTGGTGGGGGCCCGGGCCTCCACCCGCTACGGTGAGAGTGTCGCCACCTCCCTGGCCTCAGGGGTGACGGCCCAAGGTGGCCTCATCGTCTCCGGGGGAGCCTTCGGCATCGATGCCTGCGCCCACCGCGGGGCACTGCGGGAGGGACCAACCGTGTCGGTCTCCGCCGGGGGAGTGGACCGCCTCTACCCGGCGGGAAACGCCGGGGTTCTGGAGGCAGTCATCGCTTCCGGGGCCCTGGTGGCGGAGGTGCCACCGGGCTGTCAGCCGGGCCGCCATCGGTTCGTCTCACGCAACCGCGTCATCGCGGCGATCTCCCAGGCCACGATCGTGGTGGAGGCGGCCTGGCGATCGGGCGCCCTGTCCACCGCCCACCGCGCCCTCGAGCTGGGCAGGCAGGTGGGCGCCGTTCCCGGCCCCGTGACCTCCATGTCCTCAGTCGGATGCCACCGGCTTCTGCGCAAGGGAGCGGTATGCATCACCGACACCGACGACGCCCTGGAGCTGCTGACGCCCCTGGGTACTGTCGATGCGGACGCTGCCAAGGAGCAGGACCCCGAGCTGAGAGGCGGTGGGCTCCTTGACGGCCTGGACCCGGCCGCCTCCCTCGTCCTGGACGCCATGCCGGCCCGGGCCGCGGCGAGTACCGACTCCATCGTCCGCTCCTCCGGGCTGTCCCCGAAGGAGACCACCTCGGCACTGGGGATCCTGGAGCTCTCAGGGAAGGTGGAACGCACCGCCTCCGGCTGGAGGCGACGCTGCTCAAAGCGCTCAGGTGGTCGGGACTGAAGAGTGCCCTGCCACGACGGCGGGACCATGATGGACAGGTCCTGCCCCACCCTTGTGAGGCATGCGAGCGACATGCTCCGGTGCGCCTGAGCCAGGGCTCGGCGGGTGAACTCGTCATGATCGCTCCTTCTTCCATTCACAGCAACGACCACACTCCGATCGCGCTTAGGCAGACCATGACGGCGGCGCCCACCACGGTGACGGCCACGGCTCGCCCCGACGGGCGGCTGTGCCGCCGCTGCAGGCCCGCCTCGGCCTCCTGCGAGCCCGGGTCGTCTCTCGCGACCTCGGCCTCATCGCCCTGGGGCGGGAGAGCGGAACCGGGCCGGGGACGGTCGCACAGCGAGGCGGAGCCGGTGGGCTGGGCCTTGACACGACGAGGCGCGAAGGTCGTGGCGGCGTCGTCGTGCCGGTGTGCGGCGGGCACGGCTCCGGTCGGCCCGTCCGGGTCCACTATGACGGCCGGCCGCAGCATCGTGGAGTCCTGGTTCCGGTTCCCGCTCGTGTGTCGTCCGGACGCCTCCTCCATGACATCGAGCTGGGTGATGGTCATGCACAGGTCGGTCTGTACCTGTTGCAGCGCCCGAGCCAGGGCGACGGCGCTGGCATACCGTGCGCGGGGAGACGTGGCCATCGCCATGGCCAGGATCCGCTCGAGCTGCTCGGGTATGTCGTGTCGCCCGATCGGGGGGATTTGTCGGTGGAGCACTCGGTCGATCATCGAGAGCTGGTCGTTGCGGTCGGCTCCTGAGACATCGACGTGGGGTGAGCGTCCCGCCAGCAGCGTGTAGATGGTCGCGGCCAGGGCGTAGACATCCGAGGCCGGAGTCAGGCTCTCCCGGTCGAGCTGCTGCTCGGGTGAGGCCCACGGCGGGGACGCCCCTCCGAACTCGTCCTTCTCGATGCTGAGCCCGATGGGCGCGGCGATCCCGAAGTCGCCGAGCACCGGACGCCCGAAGGGGGTGAGCAGGATGCTGGCAGGCTTGATGTCGCGGTGGAGGTAGCCGACCCGGTGAATGGTCTCCACCGCGCCCGCCAGCTGGATACCGATCTCCAGGGCGCGTGTGAGGGACAAGGGCTGCGAGGCGGCCAGCTTGCCCAGGTGGGGAGGGGGACAGTACTCCATGATGAGGTAGCTGCGCTCTTCCTCCACCGTCCCGGCCCCATAGAGCGACACGATGGAGGGGTGCGATGACAGACGGGCCATGAGGTCCGCCTCGGTGGTGAACCGGTGGTGGTCTCGCTGGCTGCCTCCTGGCCGCAGGATCTTCACCGCCACGTCGCGGCGCGGCACCCGCTGCTCATACAGGAAGACATCGGCGAAGCCCCCGGCGCCCAGGAGGCGCTTGGGGCTGGCTCCGGGGATCGGCGGTCCCTGCTGGGCGGAGCTCGGGGAGGACATCACGCCTCACGCTCCACTGTCAGGGTGGTGCCATCACCGATGTCGATGATGTCGCCGGCGCGCAGGAGAAGCTGCTGGTGCTCGGGCACGCGGCGGGGCTCCTCCCCGGCGCGCAGCAGGAAGGTCCCGTTGGTGGAGCCCAGGTCCTCCACGCGCATGTCCCAGCCTTCGACCCTCACGGCGCAGTGAGTCTTCGAGATCGCCTTGCCCGGGCTGGGGACGGTCAGCAGGCGGGGGCGCTGAGCGGCGGTGCTGCTCGTGCCCTGGGGCAGTCGGCCGATGATGACATCACTGTCCAGGATCGCCGTGGCGCCTGAGGAGACACGCAGAACGCCCAGGACCGGTCGCTCGACCTGGCCGGTCCTGGAGGTGATGGTGCTGTCGCACTCGCGGCACGAGGAGGCGTGCACCGGATTGGGGTGCCCCGCCTCGCAGAAGATGGCCATCACGCTGGGGCCGGTGCCGGAGGGCTCGTCGAGCCCGGTCTGCCCGCCTAGTGCGTTCCTGGCGGCATGAAGTCCTACAGCCGCGACGGTGCGCCCGTCGTGCTTGCCCTGCGCGCCCGAGGGCGCTGAGCCATTCGGGGACGCTGCATCTGCGCCGCCGTCCGGGGCCTGCCGCTGAGCCGGGAGCGGCTCAGCGGCCTGTGACGAGTGTCGGCCGGAGGCGCTCTCGCCCAGAGGGGAGGCCCGGTGACGTCCGGGCCCTGCGGCGAGCCGGGCCAACGGATCCATGTCCTGAGAGGAGGCCGGGCCGACGGCCGCCTCGGCCCCCTGCATCATCGTGCGCTCAACAAGACGACCGGCCTTGTCGTCCTGGGCCTGCTGTCCATGCGCCTGCGGGGCTGCGGCCTCGGCCGCCGGAACGTCGTTGGGTCCCAGCACCGCGGCCGGATCCCCCGCCCCGGTCCCCTGCGGGGAGCCCGCACTGTCCATCGGGCCCATGGACTGCGGTTCCAGCGTCTGTCCGGGATCGGGGCGGGACTGGTAGGCGGCCTTGCCCTGCTCCTGCCTCGCAGGTAGCGATGACGACGGCGGTGGGTCGTCCCGCTCGGGGGCGCCGTCGGCCTGAGCCTGTTGGAGGATCTCCTGGGCCGCCGATGGTTGCGGTGCCCCCTGACCCCCGTGAGCGCCGGTCTGAGCCGGTGAGGATAGTGGGAGCTGGTGGTCTCCGAAGCCGATGTGCAGCTGCGAGGCTCGGACGATCCCCGAGCGCAGGGGGAGGAACTCGTCGAGCCCTTCGGGACCGGCTGGGTGTCTGGTGGCCGGGGTGAGCTCGAGGATGCACTGGTTGACCCGCTCATAGCGGGACTCCTCCCACACGACGACCTCGGAGGCACTGAAGCTGCGCTCGCCTTCGGCAGTGTCCAGGTGGAGGCAGAAGCGGCCTCGGGCGGCCACTCGCAGCTCCTGGCCGTCGATGGCCATCATGAGGAAGTCGGGGAGGGTGAAGACCTCGTTGTCGTGCAGCCGGCTCAGGCTTTTGAGCAGGTCGCCGAGGCAGCGGTGCTCACCGAGCTCGGTCCACATCGCTTCCATCGCCTGTGCGCTCCCGTCGAGGGCGAGAACGCCGCCGTCCCCGACGGCGACCAGGATGTCGCCGGGTACCCAGCGTGTCAGCATGTTCATGGACGAAACCTCCTGGAGACGAGGGTGGGGACGGTGGAGCCGGAGCCGGTGGCCCGGGGCGGCGTGATGTCGTCAATCTGCGTATAGGTGTCCGAGGAGGCGTCGGACATGACGACCTGGGAGCTGGACTGGTCGACGTCGAAGCTCGTCGAGGAGGTGCGCAGGCCCCTGTTGAGCGTCTGCGAGCAGTAGCTGAGGTGGGCGACCATCGCCATCTTCCCGTTGGTCGCCCGCACTCCACCACCATGAAGATCGACAACATGGGTGACCATCCCCGGGTGCAGGACGACGGCGACCAGAGCGGCAGCGGTCAGGACCGCGATGACGCCGACGTGGACGCCGCGCCTGGAGAACCGTTTCACAGTGCTGCGCTCCAGCAGGAAATAGGGATGAGCCAGGAAGGGATGGAGTTCGTCAGAACGACCAAGATTTTAACTTCCTCGTTGGACGGCAACAAATGCTCCGAATGTGGGGAAACACAGAGGAAAGATGGGTTTTTCGTTGGGATCAAGGAGAAGGGGAGGTTGGTATCCGTAGTGCCACCTGGATGGTTGTTATGAACTTGTGATTTGAGTGGTGAGATTGTGCGTTGAATCAAGGTGGCGATTGTCTGTCCGGCGGAGATAGTGATCTGAGGCGGAGGTGGTTAGTGGCGAGGGCGTCGCCGAGACCCTCGTGCTCGGGCAGAGCCGGGGCCCGTCAGAGCGGCGTCACCGGGCCGTGCGCTGCCGATGCCTGCGGCGCGTATTCCGTGGAGGGCCCGTCCCGGCGCCGTAGTCTTCAGGTGTTCTTGTCGCCAGCAGGGAGGAGAGAGCACATGCCGAGGACGCGCGCCGATCTGCTCGACTCCTACCGCAGCTACCTGGCCCTGCAGCGGGACCTGTCCGGGCACACCGTGCGCGCCTATCTCGTCGACATCAACGACCTGCTGAGCTTTCTCGGCGTCGGTGAGGGCGATGCCGAGCCCGTCGATACCGCCCTGGCCACCCTCGACCTGGCGGACCTGCGGGACTGGCTCGCCGCGATGGCCGCGAGCGGTCACTCGCGCGCCACCCTGGCCCGGCGCTCGGCCTCGGTGAGGACCTTCTCCTCCTGGGCCTTCGAGACGGGACTGCTCACCTCCGACGTCGCCGCGCGTCTGCGCGCGCCCCGCGTCGACAACCGCCTGCCCGGAGTGCTGACGCCTCAGCAGGCCTCGCAGCTGCTCAAGACCGCCTCGGACCTCGCCTCTGACGGGCACGTCCTGGCCGTGCGTGACCTGGCCATCATCGAGACGCTCTACGCGACCGGAGTGCGGGTCTCCGAGCTCGTCGGCCTGGATGTCGCCGACCTCGACCACTCCCAACGGACCCTGCGAGTCCTGGGGAAGGGCCGTAAGGAACGGACCGTCCCATACGGGCTGCCCGCCGCCAAGGCGCTGGAGGCATGGCTGCATCGGCGCGGTGAGATCTGCGCCGACGATGCGGGAGGCGCCCTCTTCCTCGGGGCGCGGGGGCGACGCATCGATCCCCGGGCGGTGCGCGACGTCGTCCACCGCCTGTGCGCGGCCGCCCAGGTGCCCGACCTGGGCCCCCACGGACTGCGGCACAGCACCGCCACCCACGTCCTGGGCGGGGGAGCGGACCTGCGCAGCGTCCAAGAGCTCCTCGGCCACTCCTCCCTGGCCACCACCCAGCGCTACACCCACGTCTCGGCTGAGCGCCTGCGCAGCGTCTACGATCAGGCCTTCCCCCGCGCCTGAGCGGAGCCCGTGTGGGGCTGCGTTCTCATTGAAGGGGCTTGAGACGGATGACGGCAGGTTGCAGCAGGCGCAGCGGGTTGATGTACGTCTTGGGGCCGGTGCGCGCCCCCCAGTGCAGGGCGCAGACCCCGTCCGAGCGGTGCCCCGCCAGCAGGGTGCCGATGACCTGCCCCGCAGCCACCGAGTCACCCGCGCTGACGGCCGGTTCTACCGGCTCATAGGTGGTGCGGATCCCGTCGGCGTGGTCGATGGACACCACGGGGCGCCCGGCCACCATGCCGGCGAAGGCGACCGTCCCCGCGGCGGCGCTGCGGATCTGCGTGCCCTCAGCGGCCGCGAGATCCACTCCCCGGTGTCCGCGTCCCCACACGACGGCGGGCGGGTCGAAGTCCTCCACCACGGTGGCCGGCGCGCCGGTCGGCCACTGGTAGCGGCCCCGCGGCCGCCGGGGGCCCGCAGATTGGTCCGTCAGTGCCGGGCCGGCCGTTCCCGTGCCGTTGATGAGCGGGGAGGAGGGGCTAAGGCTCGTTACGAGCGAGGCCGACGAGCTCAACCAGTGGGCGGCCCCGGCCGGCCCTGGCGCACTTTCCGTGAGATCGGGAAGTAACGGATCCTGGACCCGCGGAGGCGGAACCGTGGTCACGGCTGTGCTGGTGGCTGGGCCGGGGAGAGTGCTCATGCCCTGAGCCGGTGGTGCACCGGGCAGCGCAGCCAGTGAGCCGCAGGCGATCAGGGCCGTTGCCAGCGCCGCGAGGCAGTGGGGCGTGCGAGGATCTCGGAAGTGGCGGCTTTGCCGAGGCTGCTGTGGCTGCATGCCCTCAGAGTGCGTGCCGAGCGGCCCTCGGCGCCGGGGGCGTCGTCGGCCCTGTGGAAAGCCCCGTGAGGAAGGCTGCCTGTGGTGACCGGAATGACTCCGAATACCGCGGATTCGGCCTCGGCCGCTGGTCCAGTCCTGTGGTAGCCTCGCCTCCGCAGCATTCTGCGGATCGCTCCGGCGTCAGCGGGAAACGGGCCCGGAATGCTGACTTCGCGTGCCTGCACCCGAGCATCTCGGGACGTCCCTCCGGGCGACACGGTCGCGGTCCCGGTCATCACGGTTCGCCACGGTGAACGGGTGGCCGTGCGTCGCAGGCACCAGGCCCCATCCGCGCCGGCTCCCAGCCGGTCACCGGCTCCGGTGCGCGTTCGCAAGCGTGCGGAACCACGGGGAAGAACCCAGAAGAAGAACCCTGGGACGCGTCCGGGCGCAGCTCGGCCGTCCCCCGAATGATCGTGCGTCGAGCAACCTCTCGGCACACACGGAAGGACCGTCATGGCCGTCGTTACCATGCGCCAGCTCCTTGACAGCGGTGTCCACTTCGGGCACCAGACTCGTCGCTGGAACCCCAAGATGAAGCGCTTCATCCTCACCGAGCGCAACGGCATCTACATCATCGACCTCCAGCAGTCCATTGAGGGCATCAACACCGCCTACGACTTCGTCAAGGAGATCGTCGCTCGCGGCGGCAACATCCTGTTCGTCGGAACCAAGAAGCAGGCCCAGGCCGCCGTGGCCGAGCAGGCCCAGCGCGTCGGCATGCCCTACGTCAACCAGCGCTGGCTGGGCGGCATGCTCACCAACTTCTCCACCGTGCGCGCCCGCCTGGACCGCATGAAGGAGCTTGAGCAGATCGACTTCGACGACGTGGCCGGCTCCGGCCGCACCAAGAAGGAGCTGCTCATGATGCGCCGCGAGAAGGACAAGCTCCAGCGCACCCTGGGCGGTATCCGCGACATGAGCAAGCTCCCCGCGGCAGTGTGGGTTGTGGACACCAAGAAGGAGCACCTGGCCATCTCTGAGGCCCAGAAGCTCGGGATTCCGGTCATCGCCATCCTGGACACCAACTGCGACCCGGACGAGGCCACCTACGGCATCCCCGGCAACGACGACGCCATCCGCGCCGTCACCCTGCTGACCCGTGTCGTCGCAGACGCCACTGCCGAGGGCCTGCTGGCCCGCTCCGGCGGCCGTGCCCGCACTGGTGAGGAGGCCGAGGTCGCCCCCGCCGACGCCGAGCCGCTGCCCGAGTGGGAGGCCCAGCTCCTCGCCGGAGCCGAGGCCGACGCCCCGGCCGCTGAGGCTGCTGAGACCGCCGAGGCCCCCGCCGCCGAGCAGGCCTGAGCGCACCGCCCCAGCACCTCGTTCACAGCGCGGTGTCCCCGCGCTGTGAGCACCTCTCACTCGTCCTTTTTCACACGTCTATTAGTCACTGACTGACCAGGAGACATTCATGGCGAACTACACCACCGCTGACATCAAGGCGCTGCGCGAGAAGACCGGCGCGGGCATGCTCGACGTCAAGAAGGCCCTCGACGAGGCCAACGGCGACGCCGAGAAGGCCATCGAGATCATTCGCGTCAAGGGCCTCAAGGGCATTGCCAAGCGCGAGGGCCGCGCCGCCTCCGCCGGCCTCATCGCCGCCAAGGTCGTCGACTCCGGCAACGGCCAGGTCGGCGTCCTCGTCGAGATCAACGCCGAGACCGACTTCGTGGCCAAGAACCAGAAGTTCCTCGACTACGCCGAGCAGGTCCTCACCGCCGCCCTGGACTCCGGCGCCACCGACGCCGAGGCCCTGGCCGAGGTTGAGGTCGACGGCTCCACCGTCAAGGAGCTCACCGACGGCATGCAGGCCGTCATCGGCGAGAAGATCGTCGTGCGCCGTGTCGGCCGCCTCGAGGCCGACAAGATCGAGCTCTACCTGCACCGCACCAACCCCGACCTGCCCGCCCAGGTCGGCGTCCTGGTGGGCACCGACGCCAAGGCCGCCGAGGTGGCTCACGACGTCGCCATGCACATCGCCGCCTACTCCCCGGCCTACGCCACCCGTGAGGACGTCCCGGCCGAGGTCGTGGACAAGGAGCGCGCCATCGCCGAGGAGACCACCCGCGCCGAGGGCAAGCCCGAGAAGGCCATCCCCAAGATCGTCGAGGGGCGTCTCAACGGCTTCTTCAAGGAGAACGTCCTGGTCGACCAGGCCTTCGCCAAGGACCCCAAGACCACGGTCGGCAAGGTCGTTGAGGCCACCGGTGGCGAGCTGACCGGCTTCGTGCGCTTCCGCGTCGGCGCCTGATCTGCTCACTGATCGGGGCGGGGGCGCGAGCATCATGCTCGCGCCCCCGCCCCGTTTCTCTCCCCACCCATCGGCATCCCTCACCGTCTGCTCCCCGGGGCGCCCTCCTCGAGCACGTCTTCTTCGTGGCCCTGGTCCCATGGCACGGTCCCATAGCACGGCCCCATGGTGTGCCTGACCGCCGGGGTTGACGCTCATCGTGGCCCGGTGCCAGCCCGGACGGGGTAGGCTGTGCCAAGCCTGCCCACCGAACCCAGGAGACATAGCGCAATGAGTCAGGAACCGGCTCGTGACGACCGCGTCGCCCACGGCACGCACCCCAGACGTGTTCTACTCAAGCTCTCCGGTGAGGTCTTCGGTGGCGGATCGATAGGTCTGGACCCCGACGTCGTCTCCGACGCCGCCCGCCAGATCGCCGAGGCCGTGCGCGCCGGAGTCCAGGTCTCCGTCGTCGTCGGAGGCGGTAACTTCTTCCGCGGCGCCGAGCTCTCCTCGCGCGGCATGGACCGCGCCCGTGCCGACTACATGGGCATGCTGGGAACCGTCATGAACGCCCTTGCCCTTCAGGACTTCATTGAGAAGGCCGGGGTGCCCGCCCGCGTCCAGACCGCCATCGCCATGGGGCAGGTCGCCGAGTCCTACATCCCCCTGCGGGCCATCCGCCACATGGAGAAGAACCGCGTCGTCGTCTTCGGCGCCGGTGCCGGCCTGCCCTACTTCTCCACGGACACCGTCTCGGCCCAGCGCGCCCTGGAGACCCACTGCGATGAGCTGCTCGTGGGCAAGAACGGGGTCGACGGCGTCTACACCGCCGATCCCCGTAAGAACCCCGATGCCCGGCGCCTGGACCGGCTCACCTATGAGCGAGCCCTGGCCGACGGCCTCCAGGTGGTCGACGCCTCCGCCTTCGCCCTGTGCCGCGACAACGGCCTGACCATGCGCGTCTTCGGCATGGGGGAGCCCGGTAACATCACCCGCGCCCTGCTGGGTGAGAGAATCGGGACACTCGTCAGCTGCGACTGACCCGGCTGCGAGCTCCGACGGGCCGCCGAGGGCCCCTTCGAGCTCCGTGACCGCCCACGGCGCAGACGGCCGGCACACCCTCCCAACCCGCAGCCATCCCCGCGATGGCCGATCACTACCTGACGAACCCACGACCGCCCAGTAAAGGAAGCACCATGATCGACGACGTCATGCTCGAGGCCGAGGACAAGATGGACAAGGCCCTCCAGGCCGCCAAGAGCGAGCTGGCCACCATCCGCACCGGCCGCGCCAACCCCTCGATGTTCAACGGGATCGTCGTGGACTACTACGGCGCCCCCACCCCGCTCCAGCAGCTCGCCTCCCTGACGATCCCCGAGGCCCGCACCGTCCTGGTCAGCCCCTTCGACCGCTCCGCCATGAAGGACATCGTCACCGCCATCCGCGAGTCCGACCTCGGCGTCAACCCCACCGATGACGGCACCGTCATCCGCGTCACCCTGCCGGCACTGACCGAGGAGCGTCGCAAGGACTACGTCAAGCTCGCCCGCTCCCGCGCCGAGGACTCCCGCGTCCAGGTGCGCGGTATCCGCGGCAAGGCCAAGAAGGAGCTCGAGGCCATCAAGAAGGACGGTGAGGCCGGCGAGGACGACGTCAAGCGCGCCGAGCACGAGCTCGACGGCCTCACCAAGCGCTTCGTCGAGCAGATCGACGCCGCCCTGAGCGCCAAGGAGGCCGAGCTCCTCGAGGTCTGAGCCGCCTCGTCCCGGGAGCGGCCGCGCCACCATCCGGCCTCCCGCCCTGTCCCGTCAACCCCTGTGAGCCCCGTGTCGCCTCTGCTGAACCCGCGCCCCACGCGCAACCACGACCCCCTGCCCGCCACCGGGCGGGCGGGACGCAACCTGCCCGCCGCCATCGGGGTGGCGGTCGTGCTCATCGCCGTGGTCCTGGGGTCCTTGGCCTTCTACAAGGTCATCTTCGTGGGCGTCGTCGTCCTGGCCGTGTGCGGGGCGCTGTGGGAGCTGGCGGCGGCCTTCGCCCGCAAACGCATCCGCCTGCCCCTGGCGCCGCTGTGGCTGGGGACCCTGGGAATCTCCGTGTGCGCCTGGGAGGTGGGAGCGGAGGCGGCCTTCGGGGCCTACGTCGCCACCGTCGGCGCCTGCGTCCTGTGGAGCTTCATGGACCAGGCCGAGGCGGAGGTCGGCACCGTCCTGGAGCAGGCCGGCCACGACATCCCCCGCACCGAAGCCCACGACGAGGTCCGCCGCTCGCGCTCCAGCGCCGCGGCCGCCTCGGTCTTTGCCGCCACCTACCTGCCCTTCCTGGCAGGCTTCGCCGTCCTGCTCCTGGTACAGGAGCACGGAGTGGGAAAAGTCATGATGCTCATCGCCCTGGCGGCCGCCAACGACACCGGCGGGTGGATGGCCGGCATCACCTTCGGCCGTCACCCCCTGGCGCCCTCGGTCTCACCCAAGAAGTCCTGGGAGGGGCTCATGGGCTCCCTCATCGCAGCTGTCGCCACCGGTGCCGGCTGCGTCTGGGCCATCGGCGGCCCCTGGTGGGCCGGGGCCGCACTGGGCGCCTGCACCGTGATCGTCTCCACCCTGGGCGACCTGGGGGAGTCCCTGCTCAAGCGGGACCTGGGACTCAAGGACATGGGCACGCTCCTGCCCGGGCACGGCGGAATCATGGACCGGCTCGACTCGATCCTCGTGGCCGCTCCACTTGTCTACGCCTTCACCCTCCTGGTGAAATAGGGACGCATGCCGCACCCACCCCTATCGACCAGCCCGGCCCTCCCCAGCCCCGGGACACGAGGAGCACGAGCGTGAGTCCATCACGAGCACAGCAGCGCCCCCGGCGCCCGCAGCCCGTCAGCATCACCGGGCGGCCACATGACGGCCGGGTCCAGGTCATGCCCACCGACCAGCCCCCGGAGGGCGCCACCAGCCCCGACGCCAAACCGCGCCTGTCCTTCGCGGTGCCCGCCGCGCGCGGCAAGGCCCCCCGCCACCTGGCCGACCTCGACCTGGCCGGGCGCAAGGCCGCCTGTAAGGACTCGGGCCTGCCCTCCTTCCGGGCCGACCAGCTCTCACGCCACTACTTCACGCACTTCACCCGCGACAGTGCGGACATGACCGACCTGCCCGCCGCCCAGCGCGAGCAGCTGTGCGCCGAGTTGCTGCCCGAGCTCATCACCCCGGTACGCGCCCTGAGCGCTGACGGCGGGCGCACCATCAAGCACCTGTGGGAGCTGCACGACGGCGTACGCGTCGAGAGCGTCCTCATGCGCTACAAGGAGCGCACCACCCTGTGCGTCTCCTCCCAGGCCGGCTGCGGCATGGCTTGCCCCTTCTGCGCCACCGGCCAGATGGGCCTGACCCGCAACCTGTCTACCGGGGAGATTGTGGAGCAGGTGCGCCACGCCGCCCAGGCCTCGGCCGCCGGGGAGCTGACCGGGGGACCGGCCCGCCTGTCCAACGTGGTCTTCATGGGCATGGGCGAGCCGATGGTCAACTACAAGAACGTCGTCGGCGCCCTCCATCGGCTCATCGACCCGGCCCCGGAGGGCTTCGGCCTGTCGGCGCGCGGCATCACCGTCTCCACCGTGGGACTCGTCCCCCTCATCCGCCGACTCGCCGGCGAGGGGCTGCCGGTGACTCTGGCCGTCTCCCTGCACGCCCCCGACGACGAGCTGCGCGACGAGCTCATCCCGGTCAACTCCAAGTGGAAGGTCGGCGAGCTGCTTGACGCCGCCCACGACTACTTCCTGGCCACTGGCCGGCGCGTGTCCATCGAGTACGCGCTCATCAAGGACATGAATGACCACGCCTGGCGCGCCCAGCTGCTCGCTGACGAGCTCAACCGCAGGGACACCGGATGGGCCCATGTCAACCCCATCCCGCTCAACCCCACTCCGGGGTCCATCTGGACCTGCTCGGAGGTTGCGGTTCAGGATATGTTCGTCGACACGCTCCGGCGTGCCGGAATTACCACGACAGTGCGAGACACTCGAGGCAGCGACATCGACGGTGCCTGCGGTCAGCTCGCGACCGAGGTACTCAACCAGGAGAGGGTCAAGACGACATGAGCGACATGTTCCCCAAGTCAGCGCTCCTGCGACCGGGCTACCGCCCCGAGCAGGTGGACCGCTACTTCGAGACGGCTCACGAGATCTACGACGCCGGTGAGCTCGACGAGATGGACTCCGAGGGCGTGCGCACTGTCGCCTTCGACGTCGTCCTGCGCGGCTACCAGCCCCAGGCCGTGGACGCCGCCCTCGACCGGCTCGAGGCCGCCTTCCTCCAGCGCCGTCGCGCGGCCTTCGTGGCCAAGAACGGCCGCCAGGCCTGGATGGACCAGGTCACCCAGCTCGCCACCACCCTCTACCCGCGTCTGCTGCGCCCGGCCGGCGAGCGCTTCGCCCCGGCCTCCGGCCAGGGCTACGACAAGACCGACGTCGATGCCCTCATGGACCGTATCGCCGGCTACTTCGACTCCGACACCACCCTGACCTCCAGCGAGGTGCGCGGAGCGGTCTTCCGCCGCGCCCGGGGGAACAAGGCCTACGGTGAGCCCAGCGTCGACCGTTACCTGGCGCGCGTCGTCGAGGTCCTCCTGTCCGTCGAGTGAGTCACGCCCGTCGAGCCCGTCCTGAGGAAACCCACAACCCCATGACCAGCCACGCAGCAGCGCCCTCCCACAACCCACAGCGACTGGTCCTCCTGGGATCCACCGGGTCGATCGGCACCCAGACGCTCGAGGTCCTCTCCCGCCTGGGGGAGCACGCCCCGCGAGTGGCCGCCCTGGCCGCCGGCGGATCGCGCCTGGAGCTCCTGGCCCGCCAGGCCATCACCTGGGAGGTTCCCGTCCTGGCCGTCACCGGCGGGGGAGAGGACCTCGCCGGCCGCCTGCGCCAGGCCCTGAGAGCCGCAGCCGTCCAGGCCAGCCGCCCCGACCCGGTCACCACCATCCTCACCGGCCCCGACGCCGCCACCACGGCCGTCCAGGCCGCCGAGCTCGGGGCAGGCGACACGGTCGTCAACGGCATCACCGGCTCGGTGGGACTGCTGCCCACACTGGCCGCCCTGGCCAGCGGAGCCCGCCTGGCCCTGGCCAACAAGGAGTCCCTCGTCGTCGGGGGCGCCCTGGTCCGCCAGGCGCTGACCCGACCCGGCCAGATCGTCCCCGTGGACTCCGAGCACTCCGCCATCGCCCAGGCCCTGGCCAGCGGGCGCCACGAGAAGGGACTGACCAGCCCCGTCCTCAGCGGACGCAGCGAGGTCAGGCGGCTGGTCCTGACCGCCTCCGGCGGCCCCTTCCGCGGGCGCAGCCGCGCCGAGCTCACCGGGATCAGTGCCGCCGCCGCCCTCAAGCACCCCACCTGGGACATGGGGCCGGTGGTGACCATCAACTCCTCGACCCTCATCAACAAGGGGCTCGAGCTCATCGAGGCCCACCTCCTGTTCGACGTGGCACCCGAGCGGATCGACGTCGTCGTCCACCCCCAGTCCGTCATCCACTCCATGGTTGAGTTCACCGACGGCGCCACCATCGCCCAGGCCTCCCCGCCCGACATGCGCCTGCCCATCGCCCTGGGCCTGACCTGGCCCGAGCGCCCCGACTTGTCGGGCCTGGTGGCTCCCAACGACTGGCGCGAACCGGTCAGCTGGACCTTCGAGCCGCTGGAAGTCGCCGCCTTCCCCGCCGTCGACCTGGCCCGCAGCGCCGTGGCGGCCTCGGACACCCACCCGGCCGTGCTCAACGCGGCCAACGAGCAGGCCGTCGCCGCCTTCCTCACCGGTGGCCTGGAGTGGCTCGACATCGTCGAGATCGATGCGGCCGTCGTCGGCGAGCACGAGGGCCTGACCGGCCCGGGCCTCGACGACGTCCTGGCCGTGGAGACCTGGGCACGCGCCCGCGCCGACGAGCTCATCGCGGCACGAAACGGAGGAACACACTCGTGAGCACCACCCTGGCCTACATCCTGGGCATCGTCATCCTCGTCATCGGGATCGGTGTCTCAGTGGCCCTTCACGAGCTCGGGCACATGATCCCCGCCAAGAAGTTCGGTGTGAAGGTACCCGAGTACTTCATCGGCTTCGGACCCAAGATCTGGTCGTTCAAGCGCGGGGAGACCGAGTACGGCGTCAAGGCCATCTGGCTGGGCGGCTACGTCAAGCTCGTCGGCATGCTGCCGCCGGCCAGGCCCGGCAGACCGGACCGCCGACGCAAGGACGGAAGCCTGGGCATGGTGGGCGAGGCTCGCGCCGAGGCCCTGGAGGAGATCCAGCCCGGCGAGGAGCACCGGGCCTTCTACCACCTCAGCGTCCCCAAGAAGCTCATCGTCATGGCCGGGGGAATCCTCACCAACCTGGTCCTGGGGATCGTGCTGCTGGCCGTGGCCGTCGGCGTGGTCGGCATCCCCGGACGCACGACGACGCTGTCGACCGTGGCGCCCTGCGTGTCGTCCGACATCGACGCGGGCGCCCCCTGCCAGGACTCCGACCCGGTCGGCCCCGCCAGCGCCGCCGGCATACGGGTCGGCGACAGGATCGTCTCCTGGGGCGGGGTGAAGGTCTCCACCTGGGAGGAGCTGCAGGCCCGGATCGCCGCCCAAGGCACCAGCCCCACCGAGGTCGTCATCGAGCGCGACGGAGCCGAGCGCACCGTGAGCGTCACCGCGGTCGAGGCCCAGCGCACCGTTCGCGACGCGCAGGGCGCCCCGGTCAAGGACGCCTCCGGGGCGGTGCGCACCCAGGCCCGCCCCTATGTCGGCATCTCCCCGTCGCTGGGAACCATTCCCCTGAGCCCCACCAAGATCCCCGGCATCATCGGGCAGGCCATCGGAGGCACGGTCAAGGCCATCGCCACCCTTCCGGTGGGCCTCTATCACGCCGTTCAGGCGGCGCTGGGCGTGGAGCAGCGCAGCGCCGACAGCGGCGTCGTGGGCCTGGTAGGCATGGGGCGCATGGCCGGAAACGCCACCAGCGGCGGTGTGGCCGGAGGCGGGGCGGTCCCCCTGTCGATGCGAGTGAGCACCATGCTCATGCTGCTGGGCAGCCTCAACCTGGCACTGTTTGCCTTCAACCTGGTGCCCCTGCTGCCACTGGACGGCGGGCACGTGCTCGGAGCCTGCTGGGAGGGCATCCGGCGCTCGATCGCCAAGGTGCAGGGTAAGCCCGATCCGGGCCCGGTGGACACGGCCAGGATGCTGCCGGTCGGTCAGGTCGTCTTCGGTCTGCTCATCGCCATGGCCCTGGTCCTGGTGTGGGTGGACATCGCCGCGCCGCTGTGAGGCCCGCCGGGCCGGGGAGGGCGTGAGCAAATCGGTACTGGCGGGAGCGATGCCACACACCTGAGGCGCAGGGCCGGGCGGGGCGGGTGACATACTGGACGGGTGACTGAAGCGATCGCTCTTGGCATTCCTACGATGCGTGCCCAGGCCCCGGTCCTGGCGGCGCGCCGACCCACCCGCAAGATCCGGGTCGGCAGCCTTAACGTCGGTGGAGACGCCCCCATCACCGTGCAGTCGATGACCACCACGAAGACTCACGACATCGGCGCCACTCTGCAGCAGATCGCCGAGCTGACGGCCGCGGGCTGCGACATCGTCCGCGTGGCCTGCCCCACCGACAAGGACGCCGAGGCGCTGCCGATCATCGCCAAGCAGTCGCGCATCCCCGTCATCGCGGACATCCACTTCAACCCCAAGTACGTCTTCGCCGCCATCGAGGCCGGCTGCGGCGCGGTGCGCGTCAACCCCGGCAACATCCGCAAGTTCGACGACCAGGTCGCCGACATCTGCAAAGCCGCCTCCGACGCCGGCGTCTCCCTGCGCATCGGCGTCAACGCCGGTTCCTTGGACAAGCGCCTGCTTAAGAAGTACGGGAAGGCCACCCCCGAGGCGCTCGTGGAGTCGGCCACCTGGGAGGCCGGGCTCTTCGAGGAGAACGACTTCCACGACTTCAAGATCTCCGTCAAGCACCACGACGTCGTCACCATGGTGCAGGCCTACCGGCTCCTGTCCGAGGCCGGCCAGTGGCCCCTGCACCTGGGCGTGACCGAGGCCGGCCCCGCCTTCCAGGGCACCATCAAGTCCTGTGCCGCCTTCGGCACCCTGCTCGCCGAGGGCATCGGCGACACCATCCGGGTCTCGCTGTCCGCTCCTCCGGTTGAGGAGGTCAAGGTGGGCACCAAGCTCTTAGAGTTCATGGGGCTGCGCGAGCGGCAGCTCGAGATCGTCTCCTGTCCCTCCTGCGGGCGGGCTCAGGTGGATGTGTGGACCCTTGCCGAGGAGGTCGAGGCCGGGCTCAAGAACATCACTGCTCCGCTGCGCGTGGCCGTCATGGGCTGCGTCGTCAACGGCCCCGGCGAGGCCCGCGAGGCGGACCTGGGCTGCGCCTCGGGCAACGGCAAGGGCCAGATCTTCGTGCGCGGCCAGGTCGTGGAGACCGTCCCGGAGGACCAGGTCGTCGAGACCCTCCTCAAACACGCCGAGGCCATGGCCGCCGAGATGGCCGAGGAGCTCGGGGAGGAGGCCCTGGCCGGCACCAGCCCCATGGTCTCCGCAGCCGGCTGAGGACCGGTGAGGGCCAGGCGCTTCCAGCGTCGGCCCAGACCTGACGGGCATGAGCTTCCTGCGGCACCGCGAGACGAGACGCGCTCAGCGTCACGCCGACCGCCTGACACCGGTTCCCTCCGATCAGGTGTCGGGAGTCATGTCGCTGTGCGCTCTGGAACCGGTCTGTGCCGTGAGCCTCGTCCAGCAGATGCAGCGCTGGAACCGCTGGGGGCGCGGAGACGTCGTCGCCCTGGGCGGACTGGCGCAGCCCGTCGCCGCGGCCTGGTCGGTCGGCTCCCTCATGCCCTTCGGCCTGGCAGGGCGCCCCGAGCACGGTCTGCGGGCGGCCGATGCCGGTGAGATCCGGGCGCTGGCCGAGCACTGCCGACCCCGCCTGTCCAGACACGGCTCGGTCTGCGGGCCGGCCCGGGACGTCGCAACGATCTGGGGGGCGCTCAGCGAGCAGGGAGTGCGTTCCCGCCAGGAGCGCTGGAAGCAGCCGGTCCTGGTCGCACCTCGCCCGGTCGGGGGGCTGAGCGTCGGGCACCGGTCCCGTCACTCTTCCCTGTCCTGGGTGGGGCAGACGGTCCGCCGGGCGCAGCCAGGTGAGACGGAGATGGTCCTTCCGGCCTCGGTGGACATGTTCATCGGTGAGCTCGGTTATGACCCCACCACCGATGGTTCCGGATACCGGCGTCACGTCGGCTGGCTCATTGAGCAGCGGCGCAGCTACGTCGTCCTCGACGACGGCGCAGGAGGTCCTGTCCAGCCCGGATCACCCCGGGCGGTGGCCTTCAAGGCCGACGTCGGTGCCCTGTGGCACTCCCCGACAGGTGGCGTCGCCCAGCTGACCGGCGTGTGGACCCGCCCCGACCTGCGTGGGCGGGGAGTCGGGGCGGCGGCTCTGGCCGGTGTGGTGGACGCCGTGCGCCGGGACCATGTCGGCGCCGACGGCGTCGTGAGCCTCTACGTCAACGACTACAACGCCCCCGCCATGGCGCTCTACCGCTCCCTGGGCTTTGAGCAGGTGGGTCTGTTCGCCACCGTGCTCCTGTGAACGTTCCCGGTGGGACCGCAAGGACGATGCTGTTTTGTTACACGGCGCCTGCAAAGTCATGGTGAACAACATATGGAGCGTCTTGGGTGGCTCGCCTACGATCACCAATCGTGCGCAGTACGGATGACGTCGACTCCGAGACCACGGAGCGTCAGAACAATATCGAGGTCTGGAACGATCTCGTCTCGCCCAGAGATTTGCTCATCTGTCTTCTGATTTCGGTGATGTGTATCGTTGCGGCGGTACTTTTATCCGCCTCTTTCGGGGGAAAGCCGCTGTTCTGGGGGCTGGGAGCCTCAACGATCGGATTTATCGCCTGCTGCTTCCTGGTGAGTCCCAAGCGCGAGGTCACCATTGTCGAGGAGCTGAGCATCGGCACGAGTGAGGGGGCGGACCAGTGACCGTGAGCCTTCTTCTCATGATGGTGGCCGCCATCCTGGCTGCCGTGGTCCTCTATACGTTCATCGGGTTCATTCCCGGCACGGATGAGACCGGGGTGCTCGCGCCCGTCACCCTGGCGATCATCCTGGCCGGAGCCCCGCCGCACGTGGTCCTCGCCTTCTTCATCTCCGCCGTGGTCACGCTCAACCTCATGAACGGCATCCCAACGGCGCTGGTGGGCCTTCCCGGCGGGGTCATGTCCGCTCCGCTCATGGATCATGCCATGGTGCTGCGCACCAAGGGCCTGGCCTCCGACACGATCCGGAAGATGGCGGTGGGCTCGGCCATCGGAACCCTCATCTCCATTCCCCTGAGCTTCCTCCTGGCCAGTCTGCTGCTTCCCATGGCCGACTGGATCAAGACCCATTCCGATATCGTCCTTGCGGCCGGAGCCGTGGTCCTGGCCCTGCTCGGAAAGAATCGCATCCTCTCACTGGTGTCGATTCTTCCCATGGCGCTGCTGTTTCAGGCGCTTCCGGCCCTCTACCGGGGCGCGGGCATCATCCCGGAGAAGGCCAGCGTCAACACCTCCTTTTTCCTCGGGATCACTGTGGGACCCATGCTCCTGACCCTCCTGGAGCTGCTCAACGCCAAGCGCCGGGAGGAGCTGCCGCACGGTAACCGCACCAAGGCCGAGCTGCTGCGCTCCGGTTTCGGCCGACAGGCGCTGCGGCCGGGTCGGCTCATCACCAGGTCCGAGGGATGGTGGAGTGCCGCTATGGCCGCCGCCTCCACCCCGCTGTTCATTCTCAGCCCGGTGGGCCTGACCTTCTTGCTGGGGGAGGCCTCCGTGGCCCGCCAGAACGAGGACCGGGTGCCCCGCGCACAGCGTGCGGTGACCGTTATGAGCGCCCTGGCCCACTCGACCTACCTCGCCGGCGTCATTATCCCGTTGGTGGCGCTCGGGGTCCCGATCTCCGGGGTGTCCGTCGGACCCGCCGGCCCGCTGTTCAATGCGGGCTCGGTCTACACCAAGCAGCACAACCTGCACCACCTGCTGGACTTGCCCGGGTTCATCATCACCGTGACCATTGGGGCTCTGATCGCGCTTGCGATCACCTACGTCATTGCGGTGCGCTGGTCCTCGCAGATCACCTACTTCGTCATGCGTCGGATCCCTCACGAGGCGGTACTGGCGCTGTTCGTCGCCTTCGTCATCCTGCTGGCCTACATCGACGCTGACCAGAAGGCGGGCCTGGCCAACGTCTTCGGGGTCCTGCTCGTAGGAGTCGTGTGCGGATCACTCAACCGCCTGGGAGTTGCCTACGGCGTCCAGTTCATGTCGCTTTACGCCGCCCCCGGCATCGTCAAGGCCCTGGCCGCTCTGGCCTGATCTCCTTCTCGCGGGATGCGGCGGAGGTTGGGGACCTGCCTCCGCCGCACGTCTGTTGCGATCGGCCACGCGAGACTTCCGATGCTGAGTCCTGATACCGGCACTCTATGAGTCAGTCAGAGTAAGGGGCAGAGGGGACGATCCCCCTTGACGGAAGCACCTGGTGACGGTTAGGTATCGCTGCGGTGCGCCAGACGGGTCAGGTCGACGCCGAGCAGACGCGCCTGTTCGGCGGTGCGTCCGGTCACGACCACATCGGTACGGCGCAGCTGGGCCACATCGGCCGCTCCCAGCAGGGTCATGAGCGTGCGCACGTGGTCGCCCCAGGTGCTCAGCTCGCGGCGCAGGGCCTCGGGGCCCTCCTTGACCAGGGTGCGCAGCACGTGCCCGGAGGCCCCGACGGCGCAGGCCCCCAGGGCCAGTGACCGCACGACGTCGAGCGGGTTGCGCACGCCGCCGGAGGCCAGCACCGGCAGACCGACCGGGTCATCGACCGCCACAGACTCCAGCAGGCACAGCGCCGTCGACTGGCCCCAGCCGACCAGGTAGGACAGGTCGCGCTGCGGGCGGCGCTCGTTCTCAATGGCGATGAAGTCCGTGCCCCCCGCTCCGGCCACGTCGACGGCCGCGACACCGGTACGCGCCAGGGATTCGATGCTCCGGCGTGAGAGCCCGAAGCCCACCTCCTTGACCACCACCGGGACGGGCACGGCCGTGACAATGGTGGCGACCGCCTCCTCCCAGCCGCTGAAATCGCGGTCGCCCTCGGGCATGACCAGCTCCTGGGCCGCGTTGAGGTGGATCTGCAAGGCATCGGCCTCAAGCATCTCCACGGCCCGCGCCGCCTCCTGCGGGCTGACCGTCGGCCCGACGTTGGCCAGCACGAAGGCGCCCGGGGCCCGACGGCGGATGACGTGGAAGCCATCTGCCCGCTCGGGGTCGTGCAGGGCCACGTGCTGGGAACCGCAGGCGATCGCGACTCCTGCCTCAGCGGCCGCCTCGGCCAGGTCGGCGTTGATGGCCGCCGTCGCCTGCGTCCCGCCGGTCATGGCGTTGATGTAGAACGGGGCCTCCCAGCGGGAGCCCAGCACGGTGGTGCCGATATCGACCTGCTCAGCGCTGACGCCCGGCAGGCTGTGGTGGATGAAGGAGACGTCGTCGAAGGCGTTCGCACGGTCCTGGCGGTGCAGGTGCACCGCCAGCTCCAGGTGCTCGTCCTTGCGGGAGGCCCGCTGTGAGTCGGTGGACTCGTGGCTCATGAGGTGACCTCCATAGGGGGCACGGGGGAGTCGTGGGTGTAGATCGCCAGGTCCAGGGGCTGGATACTTGCCGCCCTCCAGGCGGAGCTCATGGCGGCGATGTCGTTGTCCGGCGGGCACAGGGCGATACCGCAGTCCCCGCCGCCGGCCCCCGAGCTCTTGGCAGCGGCCCCGTGATCGCGGGCGATCTCGACCAGCCGCGTCAGCTCGGGAGTCTCGATGACACGGCCGCTGATCCGTCCGAGCTGCACCAGAAGCACCCGGTTTCGCGTGATTGCGCTCATGACCTGGCCGGCGTCGTCGTCCTCGATGGCCGTGGTCAGGGAGGCCAGGGTGTCCTGGCTGGCGCGCAGGAAGGACGAGTAGACGTCGTCGACCCCGCGGGAGCCCGCCTGGACGCCGGCAACCAGGGCCGGGGTGGAGGCGGGAGCCCCGGTCCATCCCACCTGAAGCCTCACGGAGGGAACCGGCAGTCGACGCAGGCACAGGCCGGGCCAGTCGGATTCCAGCAGGTCTCCTGTGCCGCCACGGGCCTGCGCCCGTTGCCTGGCCCGGCGCAGCCACACGCGGTCGGGTGAGGCGTAGTCCACCCAGCCGGTCACGGCGCTGGCCGCGATGTCGCCCCCCGAGCCGATCGGCTGGACCGCGTCACTGGCCAGCATCGCCAGCTTGTAGACACGCGAGTCGTCCAGACTCAGGCCGTAGAAGCCCGCGACGGCGCGCACCGTCGCCACGGTCACCGCCGCGGAGGATCCCAGGCCCAGCTTGCGCCCGTCCGCCTCGTCCAGCTCGCTGGAGATGCCCAGGTTGAAGGACCCCAGCCGGCCACCACCCTCGGCCACCAGCGCCTCGACGACGCGGATCGCCGAGATCACGTAGTCGTCATCACCCCCGACAGCCTCAGCCAGGCCGTCCTGCGGGCGGTGACGCCAGGGCCTGGAGCCGGTGTCGTAGAGCCGCGAGCTGATCGTGCCCGCGTACCCGCCGGTGGGGGAGCAGGGCGTGATGCGTACGGTGATGAATCGGTTGACCGCCACCAGGACCGCTCGGTGGCCGGGCTCGACGACGGCGTACTCACCGGCGATGTAGAGCTTGCCCGGCGCCCTGGAGACCACGCCGTCAGCGTGAGGGGTCATAAGTCTTCCTCGATACGCACCCCGCCGCCGGGATACCTCACCGAGACGGTGGTGCCGGGCAGACGGTCGCGCAGCGCGGCGGCGATCTCCTCAGCCCGGGCACCCTCAGTGAGCACCTTGACATTGGGACCCGCATCGATCGTCGCCCACACGGGCAGTCCTTCATCGCGCATGGCGTGGATCGCGTGCAGCGCCGCAACGGTCTGCGGCAGCCAGTAGACGATGCCCGGGCGGGCCGCGATCATCGTGGCGTGCATGCCCAGGGCGTTACCCTCGACGATCTCTCCGAGCCGCGCCAGGTCGCCCGCCCGGACCGCCTCCAGCGCCACCTGAAGGTCTCTCCCGCTGGCCTCGACCCAGGCGGGGAAGAGAGGAGAGGTCGCCATGGTCGCCCGCATGGCACGGGTGGAGCTGATGGGCTTGTACCGCTCGGAAAGCACGACGACGACCATCGCCAGGTCCATCTCGCACCCAACCGGCTCGGCGTAGGAGGAGGCGTCGTCGTGGCCCGCGTTCCACAGGACCAGCCCACCGAAGACGGAGCGCGTGGCCGACCCCGACCCGCGCCGGGCCAGCCGGGAGAGGGCACGGTCGTCGAGGTTCATGCCGGCGGCGCGGGAGGCGGCCGCCGCAAGCGCTGCAAAGCCCGCCGCCGAGCTCGCCAGCCCGGCCGCCAGCGGCACCGAGGCCCGGGAGATGACGGTAGCCGGTGTGGCGACGCCTGAGCTGGAACGTACCAGGTCGAGGAACCGGGTCACTCGCCCCAGCTCCACGGCGCTGGGGGAGACCCCGTTGATCGTCACCGAGTCTGCGGCGCCGGCACCGCCGTCGAAGGAGACCGTCGTCGTCGTCCGGGTCCCTGCGAGGGTGAGGGACAGGCTCGAGGTGGCGGGGATCGCCAGCGCCTCATCCACCTTGCCCCAGTACTTGATGAGCGCGATGTTGGTGTTGGCGCTGGCTGTCGCCGTCGGGGCAGCGGCCGGGGAGGAGCCGGCAGCGGCTCCAAGGGGTACGGCGGTCACTCGTCCACCTCGCTGATGCGCATCCGATAGCTCCATGTCTCCGGTGCGCCGGCCTGTTCCAGGGCGGCACGCACCCGGCGCGTGGCGGACTCGCCGGTGACCAGGGCGATGACGCAGCCGCCGAGTCCTCCGCCAGTGAGCTTGGCGCCCAGTGCCCCGGCGCTGCGGGCGGCCTCGGTGAGGTCATCGAGGATCGGCAGGCTCAGGCTGAGTTCGGTCAGCACCGCGTGCGCCTCATCCATGGCGACCCCGAGGGCCGGGGCGTCGGCCTGGTCCAGGGCCATGATCGCGTTCTGGGTGAGTGCTCCCAGTCGGTTGATACGCGGGCCGATGTTGTCAGGATCGCTCTCGTAGCGCCGGCGCAGGCCTCCAACGGCCTCTCGGGTGGAGCCGTGGATCCCGGAGTCGGCGATGACCAGGAAAGCGTTGTCGATGCGCTGGCTTAAGGGGCGCATCTGTCCGCCCTGGAACCGGATGGGGCACGGTGAGCAGGTGGCGGCGGCGTCCAGCCCCGAGGGCTTGCCGTGCGCGATCTGCTCAGCCATCTGCGTCAGCGCGAACAGCTCATCGGAGCTGGCCTCGCGCCCGCAGGCGTCTAGGACAGCGCGAATGATCGCGCCGGCCGCCGCCGCCGACGAGCCGAGCCCGCGCTCATGGGGGAAGTCGCTCACGGTGGTGATATCGAAGGCCTGGACCAGGCCCCCGGAGAACTCGCGGGCCACCTCGAAGGCCCGTGCGACACTGGCGAACCGGGACCCGGCCTGGTCCAGGGGCCCCGAGTAGTCCAGGCTGCTCAGCGTGGAGGGACCCGAGGTCGGGCTCGCCGTGGCTCGCATCCGCAGGTCCTGCAACGGTACGGCCACAGCGGGGTGCCCGTAGACGACCGAGTGCTCACCCAGGAGAATGGCCTTCGCCCACGTCTGGCCGTGTCCCTCACGGATGGAGGAGTGCCTGTCCATATGTTTCCTTGCCTGTGGCCCACGCGTCGGGAAACCGTGATGCGGGCCGGGTTCAGGGATAAGAGGGCTTGACGAACCCTTTGATGGGATCGAGCGTATCGGGCGTTTCTCGAGGGCTGCAAGTCCTACCTGACCAGCATTGAGACGGTTCGCGCGCAGCCGTGGACACAGATGCGCTGTGACCCTTTACTCCCGTGATTTCGCAGGGCCGAGCGGGCCCCGTTGGGGCGGCGGCTCTGGGACCCCGTAGGATCGCCCTGTGCTGCACAGACTCTCCACCTCCTTCATCCGTACCCTGCGCGAGGACCCGGCCGACGCCGAGGTCGCCAGCCACCGCCTGCTCGTGCGCGCCTGCTACGTCCGCCGGGCCGCCCCCGGGGTCTACACCTGGCTGCCGCTGGGGCTGCGGACGCTGCGCAAGATCGAGGACATCGTGCGCCAGGAGATGGACGCCATGGGCGGCCAGGAGGTCCACTTCCCGGCCCTCCTGCCGGCCGAGCCCTACCAGGCCACCGGACGCTGGGACGACTACGGCCCCACCCTGTTCAAGCTCCGCGACCGCAAGGACGGGGACTACCTGCTGGCCCCCACCCACGAGGAGATGTTCACCCTCGCGGTCAAGGACCTCTACTCCTCCTACAAGGACCTGCCGGCCGTCATCTACCAGATTCAGACCAAGTACCGTGACGAGGCCCGCCCCCGCGCCGGCATCATCCGCGGCCGCGAGTTCGTCATGAAGGACTCCTACTCCTTCGACATCGACGACGCCGGCCTGGCCGCCGCCTACCAGGCCCACCGGGACACCTACGAGCGGATCTTCACCCGCCTGGGCCTGGACTACGTCATCGTCAACGCCATGGCCGGCGCCATGGGCGGATCCCACTCCGAGGAGTTCCTCCACCCCTGCGAGATCGGTGAGGACACCTTCGTGCGCTCCTCAAGCGGCTACGCGGCCAACGCCGAGGCGGTCACCACCGTGGTCCCCGAGGCCGTGGACGCCTCCGGGATCGGCCCGGCGCGCGTGGTCGACACCCCCGACACCCCCACCATCGACTCCCTGGTCGAGCTGTGCAACCGGGCCTACCCGCGCTCCGACGGGCGGGCCTGGACGGCCGCCGACACCCTCAAGAACGTCGTCGTCACCCTCATCCACCCCGGCGGCGAGCGCGAGCTGCTGGTCGTCGGCGTGCCCGGGGACCGCGACGTCGACATGAAGCGCCTGGAGGCCGCCGTCGCCCCCGCCGAGGTCGAGATGGCCGGCGACACCGACTTCGAGACCCACCCCGAGCTCGTGCGCGGCTACATCGGCCCCACCGCCATCGGCCCGAACTCCCCGCTGCGGCGTGTGGAGAAGCTCGAGGACGGCACCGAGGTCCTCGCCGGCTCCGTGCGCTACCTCGTCGACCCCCGGATCGTGGAGGGAACCAGCTGGGTCACCGGTGCCAACACCGACAAGAAGCACGTCCTGGACCTGGTCATGGGGCGCGACTTCACCGCCGACGGCACCATCGAGGCCGCCGAGGTCCGTGAGGGCGACCCCGCCCCCGACGGCTCAGGCCCCCTCCACCTGGCCCGCGGTATCGAGATCGGCCACATCTTCGAGCTGGGACGCAAGTACTCCCAGGCCCTGGGACTGACCGTCCTGGACGAGAACGGCAAGGCCCGCGTAGTCACCATGGGCTCCTACGGCATCGGCGTCAGCCGCGTCATGGCCGCCCTGGCCGAGGCCAACCACGACGACAAGGGGCTGACCTGGCCCGTCCAGATCGCCCCCTACCACGTGCAGGTCCTGGCCACCGGCAAGGACCAGGCCGTCTTCGACGTCGCCGAGCAGATCGCCTCATCCCTGGATGCCGACGGCGTCGAGGTCCTCTACGACGACCGCCGCAAGGTCTCCGCCGGGGTGAAGTTCGCCGACGCCGAGCTCCTCGGCCTGCCCTATACGCTGGTCGTCGGCCGGGACCTGGCCAAGGAGGGGACCGTGGAGATCCGCGATCGCCGCACCGGCGAGCGCCGCTCTGTGTCCGCCGACGCCGCAGCGGCCGAGCTCAGCTCCACCGTCCGCGCCGCGCTGGAGGCCGCCCGTCACTGAACGGCACGGCTGCTCAGTCCTCCATCCAGCGCCTGGTACGGCGCAGCTCGACTCGTCCGGTGGGACCACCGCTGCCGAGGCAGGACAGGAGCGCTGCCGCGTCATCGGCGTCGGCCACCAGGTGAAGCCGGCACGGACCCACCCGTGTGGACCAGGAATGGAGGAAAGCCTCCATATCGGCTCGTGAGCGGGCCAGGGCCGTCGGAACCGCAAGGTGAACACTGTCATCGTGGTTCCATGCCCCCAGCGCCAGCAGCCTTCCCAGGAGACGCCGCAGCCCGTTCAGAGGCTGCTCGGCCGTGCCCTGCGCCAATGTTGCGGTAGTGGCCTCGAGGATGAAACGGGGACGGCGCCCCGGGGAGCTCAGGAGCTCGGTGAGGATGTCGGCGAACCGAGCGCTCTGACGGGTCCCCACCCCGTCCAGGCCGATCAGCACCCGCGGACGCGATCCGCCGAGCGAATCGGTGGGACTCTCGCGAACCACGAGGTCGGGGCGGGGCCCGTCAGAGGAGTCCCCGTCGGCAGTGAGGTCGTATCGCGACAGGGCGACATCGAGAACGGCGCGAGCCGCAGCGCTCCAGAAGGCCGTGGGTGATCCCCGGCGCAGCAGACCCGGGGCACTCGTGATCTCGACCGCCTCCAGCGCTCGGCCATGGCCGCGTCGTGACACCCGGTGCGCCGCGGGTGCTTGAGCGAGCCATCGCCGCGACTCGACCCGACGATCGAGGCCTGCCAGGGTAGCGGAGTTGAGGGCATCAATATCCTCCGGGGCGGCGCCGTCACCCAGTTTGTCGAGAAGGCGGCGCTGGACCGGTGCCAGCATGGCGTCGAGGCCCGTCTCGACGACAGGAGTGCCACAAGGCTCGTCGGAGGCCGAGACTGGGGAGGCCTCGGGGTCATCGATCCGAACCAGTGACCACAGGTGCTCGGCCTTGCGACGCAGTCGGTTCAGGTCCGGGGCCGAGCGCAGGCGGGGATGGCTTGGCAGGAGGCAGGTGACGGACCAGTTGTGAGCGACCTTGTCGCCCCAGCCAGGGTCCAGACGCATCGTGCGGCCGCGCAGCTGCTGCGTTGAGGCCGAGGTCGTCGCCGCCGTGAGATCGATGAGCGTGTTGACGGCGGGGCAGTCCCAGCCCTCGCCGAGAAGCCCCCGGGTGCCCACGACGAGCCGTATCTCCCCGGCAGTGACCAGCTCACTGACGGCCAGGACGAGCCCGGCGCTGCCAACTCCCTGCCCGGTGACCGAGAGCATCCAGCCGTCATCGGTGGCGGGGAGTGCGAGACCGGTGCTCCGACGCAGCCGATCCAGTAGCGAGGTATCACCGCTGGCCAGGCTCAGGCGAGAGCCGGTCAGCAGCACCGGGTGCAAGGAGCGAAGATCCGCATCACTGAGCAGCGTACTCATACAACGCACCGCACCTCCCGCAGGGCCGGGGTGTGACCCCGGGACCAGGACGTCAAGCGCTCGGTGAGGAGCCGAGTGCTCGGCCGCATCGGTGACAACCACTGCCCGCAGCCGATCACCGATGGAGTCGAGCTCGTGACGCAGGATGTCGATGACAGCCGTGTCCTTGGCCCTGGAGACGGCAGTGATGGTATCCACCGGGGATCGTCCCGCCCGGATACCGGAATCGGTCAGGTACAGCCCGAAACCTCTCAGCAGCTCGCGTGTGGACTCCCAGTCCCGCCGGCGCTCCGGCACTGCCAGGAGCCGGTCATGAGCGTACCGCCCCAGGAGCCTGAGCTCATCGTCAAGATCGAGCAGGTCGAGCTCGGGCAGGAGCGGGACAACTCGAGTACTCAGAGCCGTGCCCCGGTAGCTGCCTGTCCTGCGCAGCAGCGCTGCTGCGGTCGCGGCCAGCAGCGGGTCGGCGTCGAAACCCGCGACGATCCGACGCACCAGTTCGTCCTCCTCGTGAGGCCTCGCTGTCGTAGGGGCATGGTCGTCATCCGCTCCAGCGATGCGAGGCAACGGCCCCGACCCGCTCCCGTCACCTGGAGCCGTGGACGACATGGGCGGGGCGACGACCTCAAGCAGGTAGTCGATGCCGTCGGGGCTCAGCAGCAGCTCGCCCACCCGGTGATGGAGCTCCTCTCCGGCGGTAGCCAGGAACTCCGTCTCCTCCGGGGACGGGAGCGTGAACCAGGCCAGTTGACGGCAGGGGGCGAGGTGACCGGCACGGATGACGGCCGGAACCGGAACCTCAGCGTCGACGTCGCCCAGGAGCGCACGATAACGGCGGGCCGACCGGTCCTCACCCGAGGGCTCAGTGGCCGTCAGACCGATGAGCGTGGGGGACAGGCCGACCCGTTTCAGACGCCGTACGAGGTAGTAGACGACGACGGCCCAGTGGGCCTTGAGGTGGTGGCACTCGTCGAGGACGATGGTGGCGACTCCCGCCGTGACGAGTGCGTCCAGGCGTGCCCGGGCACCGGGCCCCAGAATCGAGTCGATGGCGTCGTCGTCGAGCTCATCGACCTGACGGCGGATGGTGGCAGTGCGTGAACGGAGTCCACGGGTGTAGGCCCGAGGATTATCGGCCTCCAGCCGCTTCAGCCATGCCTCGGCGCTCACGGCGCTTCGTCCGCCGGCCGTGAGCTCAGTGACCCAGTGCGAGCGGGCCACGTTGCTCCAGGTGGGGGAGGAGCCGACGACGGCCAGGGACTGATAGGTCAGCACTGTCAGGTCGGCGGCTTCTGCCGCCTGATCTGGACGCGTGCCCGGCAGGTGGGCGCCGACGGAACCAGTGACCGAAGGGGAGCCGAAGGAGGAGGTGAAGAGCTCCTGTGCCTGATGGATCCACTGGGCCCCGATGACGGTGGTGGGTGTCAGGACGAGCGCACGACGGCCGTTGCGCACGGCCAGCTCCAGCCCCATGAGGGTCTTTCCCGCTCCCGGTGGCGCCAGCAGGTGAAGCGTGGCTCCGTCGTCGGGATGGAGCCGGTCAAGGAGACTCTGCTGGTAGTCGTGTAACGGCACTCGACGTGTCCACCGGCGCAGCGGGTGCTGCGCAGTGGGGGCGGCTGCGCTCGTCATGTCTCACCTCGGGGCTGCGTCGCCCTGGAGGTCGGCCAGGCGCTCCATCCACAACAAGAGCTGGTCCACGGCCGCAAGGGCGGCGATGGCGGCCACGGCCGTCACAAGAAGATGCATGTCAGGCGGCGTAGCCGGGCAGGGAGGAGAAATCCGCGCCCCAGGCGGTGGCGCGCCGGGCGGCGTCGACCGCACCGGTGACGGCCGCTTCGCGGGCCGGGCTGGAGGCCTTGGCGGAACCGGCCTCCTGCACCTCTGCCGACACGACGTTGGACCACACCTGCCGGGCCCAGAGCACCTGGGTGCTCACGCTGGGGTCTGTGGACTCACTCGGTGCGGCGTAGGCGCCCAACCGTTTGTCCTCGGAGCCTGCAGCCACCGCGGCGTTGACCACGGAGGTGGCGGCCTTGGCGTCAGCGACCGCCCGAGTGCGCTGGGAGTCGTCACTGCGCGCCGCAAGCGCCTCCATGGCGTAGCGGGCCGCGTCGTAGGAGGTCAGCAGACCGGAGCTGATCTTGGAGCCCTGCGCCACCTCCACCCGTGACTTGTCCGCTGAGCTCGGCGGCTGGAAGAGATCATGCTGGAGACTCCAGGCCACCGTCAGCGAGGTGAAGAGCCGGACATCCTGCTCCGAGGCGGCGGCGATCGCCGCCCGGCGGGCCAGCGTCGATCCATCGGCCAGGGCCGCGGCCAGGTCCTGTGCGGAGGCACCCGCCGAGGCCGACGGCACCGGAGCCACCGTGGGGTAGGCGGAGGGCACCTGTGAGGGCCAGGGCTGCCATACCCCGCCCAAGGTCTCGAGCTGGGCGTCAGCCGTCTGCTTGACCCCCTCGGCCAGGGCCGCGGTCGTGGCATCCCCGCCGCCGGCCTGTGCGACCACACCGGCAGTGGAGGAGATGAGCGCGGCCTGCCTGGCCAGGCCATCTCGAGCCGTCTCCGCCGCTGAGGCTGACGGCAGGGACGCCGGGGAGCCCTTCCCCAGGCGCAGCCCGCAACCGCTCAGCGTCGCGGTCAGAGCCGTTCCCACCGCGAGCACCGCGGTACGGCGCGTCAAGCCGTGACCTGCCGCACCGGTGCCGCCACTGGTACGGGGCCTGACGCCGACCTGGTCACGATAGGGCGGCTGAGAGCCGTTCGACTGAGTGGGCAGGGGAGGGCGGCGAGTGTTCACCGGGGAATCCTCCCACAGACGGCAGGTAGCATGATCCCGACCTCGACCACCTCGACCATGTTGACTATGTTGACCACGTCCATCCGGGCCCTCGGCCCGGGCCAGTACGGGAGGAAGAACGACCATGGCAGCCTCTGATCAGCGCAAGGATCCGCGACAGCGCGCTGACGCGCTGGCCCGCAGTCTCGCCGATCTGCTCTCTCCGATCGTCAACGACGCCGGGCTTCATCTTGAGAGCGTGGAGACCACCCGGGCGGGAAAGTACTCGGTTGTGCGCGTCTTCGTGGACCTGCTGGATGGTCCCGGAGACCTCGATCTTGACGCCCTGGGGCCCGTGACCGCGGCCATCTCCCAGGCCCTCGACGAGGCCGACCCCGTCAAGGGTCAGTACACCCTCGAGGTCTCCACCCCCGGAGCCGAGCGGGAGCTGACCACCCTGCGTCACTTCCGGCGTGCCGTTGGTCATAGTGCCCGGGTGCGCACGGCCGACGACGAGCTCACCGGCGTCGTCACCGCGGCCGAGGAGGACGACGAGGCCAGTGACCACAACGGTGGCATGGTCGGGATCGAGGTCGACGGCGTCGAGCGCCGCATCGCGTTGGGGGACATCACCGAGGCGAGGATGGTGCTGGCCGGGCTCTAGAACCGGGCAACAGGCCGAAGATCCATCAGATGCTCCCCGCGGATAGTCACCGGGAATAATGTGTGTCCTGATAACTGATAGGTTGACGTGCCGGCCCGGACAGACGTGATGGACCATCCGACCCGTCACGGGCTACCGTCAACGGGAGCCCAGTGCAGACCCGCTCAGCGGACCAGAGAGGACCCAAGGACCCATGGACATCAATATGCCGGAGCTGCGAGGCGCTGCCGACGAGCTCGGTATTGACCTGGACAACCTGCTGCCCGCTATCGAGGACGCCATCCTGGGGGCCTACTCCAAGGTGCCCGGGGCCATCCGTGGTGCCCACGTCGAGATTGACCGTCGCACCGGGCACATGAGCGTCCTGGCCCCGGAGGTCGACGAGGAGGACCAGCCCACGGGGGAGTACTTCGACGACACCCCCGATGACTTCGGTCGCATCGCCCAGGCCACTGCCCGCAGCGTCATCGTCCAGCGCATCCAGGACCGCCGCGACTTCGAGGTCCTGGGCGCCTTCAAGGACAAGACCGGCGAGCTGATCTCCGGCACCGTCGAGCAGGGGCGCGACCCCCGCATCGTCTACGTGCGCCTGGACGAGGAGCACGAGGGCATCATGCCTCCCCATGAGCAGGTCCCCGGCGAGCGCTACCGCCATGGCGATCGTGTGCGCGCCTACGTCACCGACGTCTCGCGCGGCACCCGCGGGGCTCAGATCATCCTGTCGCGCACCCACCCGGGTCTGGTTCGCAAGCTCTTCGAGCGCGAGGTTCCCGAGCTCTCCTCCGGTGACGTCGAGATCGTCTCCGTCGCCCGGGAGGCCGGGCACCGAACCAAGATGGCTGTGCGTTCCAAGGTGCGCGGCGTCAACGCCAAGGGCGCCTGCATCGGCCCCATGGGGCAGCGGGTGCGCGCGGTCATGACCGAGCTCGGTGGAGAGAAGATCGACATCGTGGACTACTCGGAGGACCCGGCCCGCTTCATCGCCAACGCCCTGTCCCCGGCCCGCGTGGCCGCCGTGGGCGTCATCGACGCCGAGGAGCGCACCGCTCGCGCCATCGTCCCCGACTTCCAGCTCTCCCTGGCCATCGGCAAGGAGGGGCAGAACGCCCGTCTGGCCGCGCGCCTGACCGGCTGGAAGATCGACATCCACGCTGATGCCGAGTCCGGTGAGATCACCCCTGGCCAGGGGTCCCAGTCCGACGACGTGACAGGTCCCTCAGAGCTGGGCGACTGAACCGCCCTGCGGGGCGATGTAGACTTTCCGGCGGACCTTTGCGGGTCCTGCGCCGAGATTCCTCGGCTGCGGTACCCGCGTCAGCGGTTGCAGAGCAGCGGAAGGACGCCGACGGACGGTGGTCACCATCCCCCACGTGCCCGAGCGCACCTGCATCGGCTGTCGACAAAAGGCCCCGCGGACGCAGCTGCTGCGTCTCGTCCTGACGCCGAGCGGTGAGCTCGACGTCGATGCCCGGGCCGTCAGACCCGGGCGCGGCGCCTGGATCCACCCGGATCCGGTGTGCCTCGACCTCACTGAGCGACGACGCGCCGCTTCACGTGCTCTGCGCACCAGTGGACCACTGGATGTGGCCCGGGTGCGCGGGTTCCTGGAGCGGAGGCTGGTCAACGACGGCGAGGTCCCCGCCTCCCGACCGGGTGAGCGGACCACCGATAGCGAAGGCGGGTAGGAAGCCGATGGGCACCCGATGAGTACCCAGCGATGAGCTGCCTCTAGAAGCACCCACCCCTGTCCGGGGTGGGAAACCGGACAGGAGAAAAGTGGCTAAACCACGCGTTCATGAGCTTGCGAAAGAGCTCGACCCCACTGGCAAGAAGGTCACCTCGAAGGTGATCCTGGCCTGGCTCAAGGACCAGGGAGAGTTCGTCAAGGCGGCCTCCTCCGCTGTTGAGCCTCCCGTCGCTCGCCGGGTTCGCGAGCACTTTGCCGCCCAGGTGCAGGAGGCGCCGGCGGACACCCAGGCCGACAAGCCTGCCAAGACTGCCTCTCAGGCCCCCAAGCCCTCCAAGAGTGCCCCCAAGCCGGGAGCTCAGGCCGCCAAGCCCGGTCCCGCCGGGGCTCAGGACCAGGCCCCGAGCCCCGCCGTCAAGCCGGCCGCTCCCAAGCCCTCCAAGAGTGCCCCCAAGCCAGGTGCTCAGGCCGCCAAGCCGAGTGACGGAGCCCAGGCCCCGAGTGCCGCCAAGCCGGCGCCCCAGCGGGGAGCCGCGGGCGAGGCGCCCAAGGCCCCCAAGCCTGGAGCCGGAGTTCCCAAGCCTGCGGCCGCCTCCGGTACCCCGGCGTCCGGCTCGCGTCGCAGTGCTCCGACCCCGGGGCCTCGCCCCAGTGCTCCGCGTCCCGGCAACAACCCCTTCGCCACCTCCCAGGGCATGCCCCGTCAGGGCGGTCAGACAGGCCGAGGAGGCCAGCGTTCGGGCCAGTCGCGCTCGGGTGCTCCGCGTCCCGGCAACAACCCCTTCGCCACCTCCCAGGGCATGCCCCGTCCGGGTGGCTCCGGTGGTCCCCGTCCTCAGGGCGGTCCGCGTCCCGGTGGCCCCCGTCCTCAGGGCGGTCCACGGCCTCAGGGAGCCGGCCGCTCCGGTGCTCCGCGTCCGGGCGGTCCGCGTCCCAACCCGGGCATGATGCCCGGCCAGTCCTCCATCGGGCGCCCCGGTGCTCCCGCACGAGGGGGAGCGGGCGGCGGTGGCCGCGGCTCGCGCCCCGGCGGCGGCGGTCGTCCCGGTGGCGGCGGTCGTCCCGGCGGCGGCTTCGGCGGACCCCGCGGTGGCCGCGGTGGTCGCGGTTCCACCCAGGGCGCCTTCGGGCGCGGTGGCGGCGCCCCGCGGGGACGCAAGTCCAAGCGGGCCAAGCGCCAGGAGTTCGAGCAGCAGAGTGCGCCGTCGATCGGCGGTGTCATCGTCCCTCGCGGCGACGGCTCCACCCCGGTGCGCGTGCGCCAGGGGGCCACGCTCACGGACCTGGCCGAGAAGATCAACGCCAACCCCGCGGCCCTGGTGACCGTCCTGTTCCACCTCGGTGAGATGGCCACGGCCACCCAGTCCCTCGACGAGGACACCTTCGCCCTCCTGGGCGCCGAGCTGGGCTACAACGTCCAGATCGTCTCGCCCGAGGACGAGGACCGCGAGCTCCTGGAGTCCTTCGACATCGACCTCGACCCCGATGAGGACGACGCCAACCTCGTGCCCCGGCCCCCGGTGGTCACGGTCATGGGACACGTCGACCACGGTAAGACCAAGCTGCTGGACGCCATCCGCTCCACCGACGTCGTCGCCGGTGAGGCCGGGGGCATCACCCAGTCCATCGGTGCCTACCAGGTCCGCGTCAACCTGAACGACGAGGAGCGCCCGATCACCTTCATCGACACCCCCGGTCACGAGGCCTTCACGGCCATGCGTGCCCGCGGTGCCGAGGTGACCGACATCGCCATCCTCGTCGTGGCCGCCGACGACGGTGTCATGCCCCAGACCGTTGAGGCCCTCAACCACGCCCAGGCGGCCAACGTGCAGATCGTCGTGGCGGTCAACAAGATCGACAAGGAGGGCGCCAACCCGGACAAGATCCGCGGCCAGCTCACCGAGTACGGTCTGGTCCCCGAGGAGTACGGCGGCGACACGATGTTCGTGGACATCTCCGCCAAGCAACGTCTCCACATCGACGAGCTCCTCGAGGCCGTCCTGCTGACTGCGGACGCCGCCCTGGACCTGCGGGCCAACCCGGACACCGAGGCCCGCGGCGTGACCATCGAGGCCAAGCTCGACAAGGGCCGCGGCGCGGTGAGCACCATTCTGGTCGAGCGCGGCACGCTGCGGGTCGGCGACCCGATCGTGGCCGGAAGCGCCTACGGGCGCGTGCGCGCCATGTTCAACGAGCACGGGGAGAACCTCACCGAGGCCGGCCCCGCCCGCCCGGCACTGGTTCTGGGACTGACGAACGTGCCCAGCGCCGGTGACTCCTTCATCGTCGCCCCCGACGACCGCACGGCCCGCCAGATCGCCGACAAGCGTGAGGCTGCTGAGCGCGCCGCTCTGCTGGCCAAGCGCCGCAAGCGGGTCTCCCTGGAGAACCTCACCGACGTCCTCAAGGAGGGCAAGGTCGACACCCTCAACCTCATCCTCAAGGGCGACAGCTCGGGTGCGGTCGAGGCCCTGGAGGACTCCCTGCTCAAGATCGACGTCGGCGAGGAGGTCGCCCTGCGTGTCATCCACCGCGGCGTGGGTGCCATCACGCAGAACGACGTCAACCTGGCCACGGTGGATTCCGCCGTCATCATTGGCTTCAACGTCAGGCCCGCCGAGCGAGTCTCGGAGATCGCCGACCGCGAGGGCGTCGACATGAAGTTCTACTCGGTCATTTACAACGCGATCGAGGATGTCGAGGCCGCCATGAAGGGCATGCTCAAGCCCGTCTACGAGGAGGTCGAGCTCGGCACCGCCGAGATCCGGCAGATCTTCCGCTCCTCGAAGTTCGGCTCCATCGCCGGCTCCATCGTCCGCTCGGGCATCATCAAGCGGGGGGCCAAGGCCCGCCTGGTGCGCGACGGCGTCGTCATCAACGGAGAGCTGTCCATCGAAACGCTGCGCCGAGAGAAGGACGACGTCACCGAGGTCCGCGAGGGCTACGAGTGCGGTATCAACCTGGGCTTCAAGGACCTCGCCGAGGGCGACGTCATCGAGACCTGGGAGATGCGCGAGAAGCCTCGCGACTGAGAACGACCGCGTTCATCAACAGTGGCCGGCCGCCCCGCACTGGGGTGGCCGGCCACCGTTGTCAGACGGACGCTCATCACCTCGCCCGCGAGAACGTGCGTGGGCGAGATGATGCCGTCAGATGCGCGCGTTGACGTCCTGGTAACCGGAGTCTTCGCGGGTGCCGCCCATGCCGTCACCGACCTCGCTGTAGTGACGGATCAACGTCACCGACCGGACCCACTTGATCATCTTGTACCCGTGGCTCGTCTCGCAGCGCAGGCGCAGCGGAGCACCGAACATGCCCGACAGCGGCTCGTCATTGCGGCCCCAGGCCAGGATCGTGTCATCCTCGAGGGCCATGTCCAGAGGCAGGCACGTGTAGTACGGCTCGACCGGACGCCCATCGTGCATGTTCTGGGCCATGCCGAAGGACTCGAACATCACCCATCCGGCCTCAGGATCGATCTGACCGACCTGCGCGAGCAGATCCCGCACGCGGATCCCCGTCCACTTGGCGATCCCCGTCCAACCCTGCATGCAGGTGTGCATGGTGATCTGGGACTGGCTGGAGATCGCCTTGAGCTCCGCCAGGGAGAAGGACGCCGGAGCCGAGACCATGCCACCCACCTCGAGGCGGAAGTCGGCGAAGTCATTCGCCGCCAGCTCCTGGTACTCCGGGGACTCCTCCCGTGAGGGGGTACGGGTGTTGACCCAGTGGAACCTGGAGATGTCCTTCTCCGTCCACGGCCTCTTGACGGCCTGCTGCGAGCTGAAGCGGTCCACCGTGACGCGGCGGATCCCCCGCGTGGCGTCCCATAGGATCCGCTGGCTGCGGCGGGTGTCCGTCAGCGTCCAGTAGGACATGGCGATCCACAGCGCCACCACGACGATGATCGTCGCGATCACGGTGACGTAGGCCTGACCCACCCGGTTGGGGTCGTAGTAGCCGAAGACGATGTGGGTGAGGTTGTGAGGAGCGTGCACGATGAACACCAGGCCCACGTGAACGACGGCGAAGCCCAGGTAGGCGAACATGCCGATCAGATGCAGGGAGCGGGCGGCCTGGCGGCCACCGAACATCTTGGCGTACCAGGGGAAGCGGCCCACGACGGCGGGAGACATGACCGGCCCCGTGATGATCATCAGCGGAGCGGCGATGAAGACGATGAAGAAGTACCCCAGCTGCTGGAGGCTGTCGTAGGGGGTGAAATCGCACAAGGATGGAGTGCGCAGGTGTGCGTAGGTCAGCAGGGAGTCCCAGGCGTCGGGCAGGATTCGCCACGTGGTGGGAACCAGGCGGTGCCACGCTCCGGTGCCCACGAGGAGGGCGACGTAGATGATGCCGTTGAGCAGCCAGAAGCTGGTGGCCACCCCATGCCAGGCGCGCCCCAGCCCGATCTTGGCTCGGCCGGGCAGGGACAGCAGGGGGGAGAGGTCGCGCTGATCATCCCGGGCGGTGAAGGCCCCCTCCTCGAGGGGCACCTTGTCCCTGGTGAACCGGAGCCACTCGGAGCCGGGCTCGCACTGGTCCTTGAAGTAGAAGCGGGGATGAGAGGCGATGATCTCGATACCGGAGCGGATGAGGACGCCCATGAGGAGGAAGTTGATGAAGTGGGTGACGCGCAACCACAGTGGGAAGGTCTCAGTGTCGACACACTGTTGGGCGACGTCGTTGACGGTCTGTGCGGCTAGGGGCAGGAGGGACATCGTCGTGCCTTACAAACGGGGTGACAATCTTTCCGTATAAATGATTGTACTGCTGTTTCTCGGTTTTATGTAGGGGATGGTGACAAGATGTCGCGATCGGGGTGTCGGCGCGGCGGAGGTGGAGTTATATCAGCCTTCCTTAAATAGGAAACACAATAGTGACTAAAATAGGTGGCGGCTTGGCTGCCGTGTCGTTCCACGCGTTGAATATCAATGGAGAGAATCTGAGGAAATGGAACCGATCAGCCGTCATATCGACGGGGAAGTCCTGGATTGTTCCCCCACGATGCTCTGTGGGGCTTGTACGGTGGCTGTGACGACGCGGAAGACGTCCGCCGTCTTCTGAGATACACGGAGGTAATCTCATGTCATCCGCTGCCACGACTGAGGGGGCGGTCTCCCGACGCGCTCGCCTCATCGGCAAGGGGTGGATCCAGGGGGTCGCCCTGGTCATGCTCTTCGGATTCACTGTCATGGGCCTGCTGGCCTACCGCACCTACACCAATTCCATGCCTCAGCCGCAGAAGGTGGTCACCGAGAGCGGTGAGACCCTCTTCACGACGCAGGACATCACCGAGGGGCAGAAGCTCTTCCAGGCCAGAGGCCTCATGGAGTACGGCTCCATCCTGGGCCACGGCGGCTATCTCGGTCCCGACTTCACCGCCGAGTACCTTCGCATGGAGGCCACGAGCATCAAGAACCAGCTCGCCGCCCAAGGGGCCGCCGACCCGGCGGCCGCCACCAAGGAGATGATGCGGACCAACCGCTACGACTCCTCCACGGGAACCCTGGTGTGGACCGATGAGCAGGTCAAGGCCTACAACGAGGCCGTCAACCACTACACCAAGATGTTTGGGCCCGACGCCCACAGCCACGGCCTCAAGCCGGATCTCATCACCGACCCCGTCCAGGTCAAACAGGTGACGGCCTTCTTCGGCTGGACCGCCTGGGGATCGTCCGCACAGCGCCCGGGCCACGACTACTCGTACACGAACAACTGGCCCGCCGAGTCCCTGGTCGGCAACGCACCCACCGGTGACCTCATGATCTGGTCGGTCCTGTCGCTGATCGTCCTCATCGGTGGAACCGGGGTCATGTTCGCCATCTACGGCCGCTGGAGTCAGAAGATCGGCTGGCACTCCGAGGAGGCCCCGGCCCTGTCCTTCCGTCAACCCGAGGACGTCGGGCTGACCAAGTCGCAGCGGGTGGTGGCTTGGTACGTCTTCACCATCGCCGCCCTCTTCCTCGTCCAGACGCTGCTGGGAGCCCTCGCCGAGCACTACCGGGCCGACGTTCTGTCCTTCTTCGGATTCGACCTGGGCCGACTTCTGCCCTTCTCCCTGGCCCGCACCTGGCACGTCCAGCTCTCCTTGTTCTGGACCGCCATCGGTCTGCTCGCGGCCGGCCTGTTCCTGACCCCGTTCATCGCCAGGCGCGAGCCCAAGAAGCAGCACGTGCTGGTGTGGACCCTGTTCATCGCGGCCACGGTCGTCGTCGTCCTGTCCTGCTTGGCGGAGGGGGCCAGCCAACACGGCCTGAGCTGGGCCAAGGGGCCGCTGTTCGCCCAGCAGTGGGAGTACCTCGATCTTCCCTTCGTCTTCCAGGTGCTGCTGACCCTGGCCCTGTTCGTCTGGGTGTTCATCATCTGGCGCGCCATGCGCTCGCGCCTGCGCAACGAGCACGTGGCCAACATGCCCTGGCTGTTCATGTTCGCGGCCCTGGCGATCCCCGCCTTCTACGCCGTGGGGATGATGGCGCGCACCGGAACCCACGTGACCGTCGCCGAGTTCTGGCGCTTCTGGGTGGTGCACCTGTGGGTCGAGGACTTCCTCGAGCTGTTCACCACCGTCATGGTCGCCTATGTCTTCGTCCTGCTGGGCGTTGTCCGCGAGAGGATCGCACTGGGCATCATCTTCATGGACATCATCCTGTACTCCGCCGGTGGCGTCATCGGCACCATGCACCACCTCTACTTCTCCGGCACGCCGGTGGAGCACATGGCCCTGGGTGCCTTCTTCTCAGCCGCCGAGGTGATCCCCCTGACCTTCCTGACGGTGGAGGCCTGGGCCTTCATGCAGCTGGGAGCCAACCGCCACGGCAAGGAGGCCGGTCCCTTCCCGCACCGCTGGGCCGTCATGTTCCTCATGGCCGTCGGCTTCTGGAACTTCCTGGGGGCCGGTGTCTTCGGCTTCCTGGTCAACCTGCCCATCGTGTCCTACTACGAGATCGGGACCGCGCTGACGGCCAACCACGCCCACGCCTCCATGATGGGCGTGTACGGCTTCATGGCGCTGGCGCTGGGGATGTTCGCCCTGCGCTACCTGGTGCCGGCCGACAAGTGGCCCGAGAAGCTCGCCAAGACCTCCTTCTGGAGCCTCAACATCGGTCTGGCCTGGATGTGCTTCGCCACCCTGCTGCCGCTGGGCATCCTCCAGCTGCGCTACTCGGTGAGCACGGGCTACTTCGAGGCCCGCCAGCTCACCTACGTCACCAACTCGGTCAACACGATCATCGAGTGGGGGCGGATGCCCGGAGACCTCATCTTCATCCTCGGCGGAGTCCTGCCCTACCTCTACATCGCCTTCCTGGGACTGAGGAACTGGCGTCGAGGGCGGACGGTGGACACCTTCGCCGAGGACGCCCTCTACGAGGAGATCCAGGGTGGGCGCAAGGCCTGGCGCGGTGAGCGCGCGGAGCTGAACGACTGATGGCCTCACCCGACCTGAGCGTGTGGCTCATCGCCGTCTACGCGCTCATCATGCTGGCTGCTGCGTGGGCCGTGGACGTCCTCGGCTCGCGCAGCGCCCGGCACTCCATGTCCTGGCGGCACTCGGACTTCATGTACCACGACGACGTCGACGGCTGGAGGTGCCACGAGGACCAGTGGCTGTGGCCCACCGCCTTCGACCCGGACAAGCGCGTCATCCGCTATGAGGGCGCCCATGCGATCTGCGGGCGCTGCCCGTCCAAGGACAGCTGCTCGCCCACCCCCGGCCCACGGGAGATCACCCGGCCTGTCGACCCCTGGCCCTACTCCGACGCCGGACGCTTCCACCGCGGTGTGGGTCTGGTCATCGCCTGCGTTGGCGTCTTCATCCCGGTGCTGCTCATGGTGGTCTTTCACGCCACCGGCGACCTCATCGTCCTGGGCACGACGACCGTCGTCGTCGTTGTGGCCGGTGTCCTGCCGCTGGCCCGTCACCTGTGGAATACCCCCGACAACGCGCCGGCACACCTGCCCCACGTCGGCTCGCAGGAGTACCAGGAGGCGGAGGAGGCGCGCCGCTCTGCGAGTACTGGTCCCGTCCCGGTGTCGATCAGCGCACGCCCCTCGGGATACCGTTCAGTGCGTGAGGCGGCCGAGGCGATCGCCACCGCTCAGGCCCGTGCGGCCGCCACTGGGCGCACCGTGCATGTCTCCTTCCTCTCCGGGGCTGACGGCACCGGGAAGGCGGACGGCGGGACTGTCGCCTCCGCTGCCTCCGTGGAGCCCGAGCTGCGTCGCGTCACCGCCCTGCGCACCCGCAAGCGCGTCCCGACCACCGGCGCCGAGCTCGGGGCGGATGGAACCCGCGGCGGGGCCCGGCGCTCATGGTCCTCGGCATGGAACGAGGCCACCGACACCACACGCAGATGAGCCGGCCCCAGTTCCTGAGCCGCCTCAACCCGCTTTCCTGAAGGACCCTTCATGACTACCACCACCACCGCCATTGCGGCCGTGACCGTCCTCGTCCTGCTCGCCTTGGCCCTCTCGCTCAAGATCATCACCCAGTACGAGCGGGGCATCGTGTTCAGGCTGGGGCGTCTGCGACCTGTCTACGATCCCGGCCTGCACCTGGTCGTCCCTTTCCTCGAGCGCCTGGTGCGGGTCGATACCCGCGTGGTCACCCTGACCATCCCGCCCCAGGAGGTCATCACGGAGGACAACGTGCCGGCGCGCGTCAACGCCGTCGTCCTGTTCAACGTCACCGACCCGGTCAAGGCCGTCATGGCGGTGGAGAACTACGCGATCGCCACCTCCCAGATCGCGCAGACCACGCTGAGGTCCGTTCTTGGACGCGTCGACCTGGACACCGTGCTCGCCCACCGCAGCGCCTTGAACGCCGATCTGCGTGACATCATTGAGAAGCTCACCGAGCCGTGGGGTGTGGAGGTCAGTGTCGTCGAGATCAAGGACGTCGAGATCCCCGAGCAGATGCAGCGGGCCATGGCCCGTGGGGCTGAGGCTGAACGTGAGCGCCGTGCCAAGATCATCAACGCCCGTGGTGAGCTCCAGGCCTCCGAGGAGCTGCGTCAGGCGGCGGACACGCTCTCGAAGTCACCGGCTTCTCTCCAGCTGCGCTACCTGCAGACCCTCCTGGAGCTCGGCGCCGACCAGAACTCCACGGTCGTCTTCCCCCTGCCGATGGACATCATCGGACCGCTCCTGGAGCGCTTCGGTCCCCAGGGCGGCCTGCCGGAGGCTAACGAGGGCGAGGGCGGCGAAGGAGCTGGCGCACCGCGTCACCGATGAAGACCGCGACCGCCGCCCACACCAGGATCATGGCCGCCCATCGGGCCGGCGGGATCCGCTCGTGGAAGGCGCCCCAGGCCAGCAGGAACTGGATGGTTGGGGCGATGTACTGTCCCATCCCGACTACGGACAACGGCACGCGCCTGGTGCCGGCGGCGAAGAGCAGCAGGGGCACGGCTGTGACCGGACCGGCCACCACGAGCAGCGCCATGATCGGCCAGCCCTGATCGGGGGCCTGCCAGGCCGACTGCCCCTGCCAGGCCAGGTGGCCCAGGTAGGCGAGTGCGATGGGAGTCACGAGGGCGCTTTCCACCGTCAGCCCGGTCAGAGCGTCCACGTCGGGTCCGAGCTGCTTCTTGACCAGCCCGTACAAGGCGAAGGAGAAAGCCAGCACCAGGGAGATCCACGGCAGCGCGCCCTGGAGCGCCACCAGGAGGGCCACGGCGGCGCTCGCCAGCGCGATCGAGACCCGGTGTGCGGGGCGCAACCGCTCATGCAGCACCAGTGCAGCCAGGGCCACCGTCACCAGCGGGTTGATGAAGTAGCCCAGGGCGGCGTCGGCCGTGCGCGCGCTGTTGACGCCGTAGACGTAGACGAGCCAGTTGACTGAGACCAGCAGCCCGCAGACGGCCAGCATCCCCAGCAGGCGCGGTGAGCGCACCACGTGGACCAGCTGTGCCCAGCGGCGCCGCAGAGTGATGAGCGTCAGGCAGGTCACCAGCGTCCAGAGGATCCGGTGACCGATGATCTCCACACTGCCGGCGGCCGAGAGGAGGTGGAAGTAGAGGGGGAAGAAGCCCCACAGGCAGTAGCAGCCGACGACCAGCGCCATCCCAGTGCCATCGAGCGTCCCTGAGGTCGACGCCGACCCTCGGGCGCCTGACGGTGAGGTCGGCGTCGTGGAGGGGTCCAAGGAGGAACCACTGGGGGAGGAGCTCATTGTGATCTGTTCCTGATCCGTTCGCGCTCGGGGATGGCTGCGGTGACCGTGTCGCCGCTCCGCGTAGCATAGTGAGGCGCACTGGACCGCCTTGGAAGGGCTCGCTCCTTCGCGGGTGAGGACGGCGCGCCGATCGGTCCCGATCGCTCAGCCCCGGGCCTGACAGACCCGGACCCCGCACGTGAAGGAGCCCCGCCATGGCCGACGCCGCCCGCGCCCGCAAGGTCGCCGACCGTATTCATGAGACTGTCGCCCGCCTCCTTCAAGGGCGCATCAAGGACCCGCGCCTGGGCTTCGTCACCGTCACCGACGTCCGTGTCACCGGCGACCTCCAGCAGGCCACCGTCTTCTACACCGTCTACGGCAGCGATGAGGAGCGGGAGGAGACGGCCAAGGCGCTGCGCTCAGCCAAGGGACTCATCCGCTCCGAGGTCGGCAAGGCCCTCGGCATCCGCCTGACCCCCTCACTGTCCTTCCAGCTCGACGCCCTCCCCACCACCGCCAAGACCCTCGAGGACGCCCTGGCCCAGGCCCGGGTGCGCGACGCCCAGATCGCCAAGGCCGCCGAGGGGGCCACCTACGCCGGTGACGCCGACCCCTACCGCCACGATGAGGAGGATGAGGAGGCTGTGGGCGGTGACCCCCAGGCCGAGGAGGGCGAGCAGGAGCCCGCAACGGACACCGAGGACCTGTGAAGGCCTCCGAGCGGGCCGAGCCCATGGGGCGGACCGGCCGCGCACGTCGTCGCCCCGACGTCCCCCGCGGCGCGGTCACCGCTGCCGACGGGATCCTCGTGGTGGACAAGCCCCAAGGGCTGACCAGCCACGACGTCGTCGGCGCCACCCGCCGCCTGGCCGCTACCCGCAAGGTGGGGCACGCCGGTACCCTCGACCCCATGGCCACCGGCCTGCTGCTGCTGGGCATCGGGCGCGCCACCCGCTTCCTCACCTACCTGGTGGGAGCCGACAAGACCTACGAGGCCACCGTTCGCCTGGGGGCAGAGACCACGACGGAGGACGCCGACGGGCAGATCGTCGCAGCCCGCGGCTGCCGGATCGAGGACGTACCCGAGGCTCGCCTCCAGGAGGCGCTCACAACCCTGACCGGGCCGATCCAGCAGGTGCCCAGTGCGGTCTCCGCCATCAAGGTCGACGGTGTGCGAGCCTACCAACGCGTCCGTGACGGGCAGGACGTCGAGCTGCAGGCCAGGCCCGTGACCATCCACGAGCTGCGCCTGACCGCAGAGCCCCGGAAGGCGATCGTCGAAGCCGACGGTGCCCTCAGCGACGGCCCGGACGCAGCGGAGGCCGTCGACATCGACATCCTCGTCTCCTGCTCGTCGGGCACCTACGTGCGCGCCCTGGCCCGGGATCTGGGCCGGGCGCTGGGCTGCGGGGCTCATCTGACTGCGCTGCGGCGCACCGCAGTGGGCCCCTTCGACATCGATGAGGCTCACACCCTGGCGGACCTGTCCGCCCAGGTCGAGACCGACGCCTCCAGCCCTGAGCCTCACGGGGTCACCACGCTCCCGCTGGAGGAGGTCGCCCGGCGCTGCTTCGAGCAGCTGACTCTGACCGAGGGCGAGGCACGCGCACTGCGCTACGGCCAGCCCCTTGACGCCGAGGTCCTGGAGAGGGCCGAGGCACCCGAGGGCCGTCGGCTGCAGGTCTCTGCGAAGACGGCCGAGCAGCGCGTCGTCGCCGGATTCGCCCCCGGTGGGCGCCTCGTGGCACTGTTGAGGCACCAGGGCCCACGTGCGCGCCCGGTACTGGTCCTGGACCCTGCCTGAGACGCGCACCTGGGCCGCCGGCCCGTCCGGCGAAAGCACACCCGATGAGCACCTTTGCGTGAGGAGACATGATGAGCCAGACCGGAGGATGCCGCTGCGGATGCGGCGGGCACGGCAAGCGCAACGAGCAGGACGAGCGGGCCGCCGCGCCCGCAGTCGCCCAGCCGGTGGGTGAGGGATACCGGCCCGAGCCCGTGCAGACCTCCCCGGAGGTCGTCGACGCCGTCGCCATCGCCTCAGCGGTGACGACGGCCCTGGGAGCGGGAGCGCCGCAGGGCGTCACCCCCGGGCACAAGGCCGGTAACCTGCTGGGCCTGCGTGATGTCTCCGCCTCCGCCTCGGGTGGTGGCGGTTGCGGCTGCGGAGGCCACTGACGCCGCCCCGTCACACACTGTGGCGCTGGAGGGCCTCGGTGACCGCCGTCAGGCGTGAGGGGCCGTCAGCCTCCTCGTATCGTCCCAGGAGCAGGTCCTCCGTGATCTGCCCGTCCACGAGCACCAGGACACGATCGGCCCGGGCTGCCACCTGGGAGTCGTGGGTGACCATGACCAGAGTCGTCCCCGAGGCGTGAATCTCCCCGAGCAGGTCGAGGATCTGCAGCGCGGTGGCGGAGTTGAGCGCTCCGGTGGGTTCGTCGGCGAAGACGATCCCGGGGTCGTTGATGAGGGCCCGGCAGATGCCTGCGCGCTGCAGCTGGCCGCCGGAGACCTCGGTGACGGCGCTGGTGGCCAGCTCGTCGATCCCCATGCGCTCCATCAGCTCCTCTCCACGCGCCGTGACCTCGGGGCGCGGACGCAGACCCGCCAGGAACCCGGGCAGGACGATGTTATCCAGCAGGCACAGGGTGGTTAGGAGATGCGCCTGCTGGAAGACGAATCCGAAACGCGTCAGCCGCAGCGCCGCCAGCTCCTTCTCACTCAGGCTCGTGATCTCCTGGCCGCCCAGGAGTACCGAACCGGCGTCGGGCCGGTCCATACCGCTCAGGCAGTGCAGAAGGGTGGACTTCCCGGACCCGGAAGGCCCCATGATGGCGACGAACTGCCCCTGCTCCACATCCAGGTCGAGGTCTCGCAGGACGGGGGAGTGGTAGCTCTTGGACAGGTGCTGGGCCCGCAGAACCGGTTGCCCGGCTCCCACGGGGACAGCCGGTCCCGCGGCTACTGAACCGGTGCGCCATGAGGAACGCGATGGGGTGGAGGCACGCATTCTGTCTCTCCTTACTCGCCGGTGGTCAGGGTCATGGTGCGTAGGCGTCTGAGGGCCAGGGCGACAGCGCCGACGACGGTGGCCAGCAGTGCCCCTGGTAGGACGAGCCCCATAAGCCACCAGTTGGGGAGGAGCTGAAGGTCGGGGGCTCCGCGCGAGGCCATGACCGCCCCGATCGCGGGGCTGCCCAGAGCGGAGGCCCCCAGGAGCCCCAGGGCGGTCCCCACCAGCGCCAGGAGGCCGAAACGGATGAGGTACTGCCCCGCAACGGCCCGTCTGGTGCACCCCAGCGCCATCAGGACGCCGATCTGAGGCCGCTCCCGCGAGACGATGAGGACGGTGAACAGCACCGTGATGAGGAAGGACAGCCCCAGCGCGATGGCGCAGGCCAGCGCGGTGACGACGCGGACCTGGGAGCCGGTGGCCCCGAAGAACTGGGCGGCATACTGATTCATGCTGATCGCCTGGATCCCCGGGTACTCGCCGCTCAGCTGCTTGGCGAGGGCGCTGGCCTGCTGAGTGGAGCCGGCGTCGGCGTAGACGATCTGCCACAGTGCGGGGGCGCCGTCGTCGAAGGTGGCCTTGGCGGTATGCCCGTTGTTGGTGATGTCCTGGTAGACACCCGTGACTGTCAGGTCCTTGTCGCCGTCGGCGGTGCGGACGGTGACCGTGGCACCTTCCTTGGCGCCCGTGTCCTGGGCCTGACTGTAGGACAGGGCGATCTCGTCGTCGGTGGTGGGGGCGCGCCCGGAGAGGTACTCCATGGGGAAGGCCTCATGGTCCCCGATATCAATGAGCGCCGTCTGCCAGCCGCCGGTGGCAGTGGACATCTTGTAGCTGCGGCGCAGCATCGTGGTGTGCCGGGTGACGCGGGGGTCGGAGTCGACGGTCTTCTCCACGGCGGCCAGGTCCTGGACCCCGGTGCGTACGTCGATACGCAGATCGGCCCGACCGGCCCCCAGGTAGGTGGCCACACGTGGGTCGCTCAGAGTCGAGGAGACATTCGTCGGCAGCACCATGGTGAAGGTGCACAGCGCCAGGACACCGAGCATCAGGGCGTTGGAGGGGCGCAGTGACTCGCGCGCCCCGAGCCACACCTGGACCGGAAGGCGGCGAAGGGTGGTCAGTCTCCAGCGCTGCCGGCGTGGGCGCAGGGAGGCGCTGGTGCCGCTGCGCAGGGCCTCGATGGCCGAGATGCGGCCGATGCGCCGCAGAGCCAACCAGGTAAAGCCGATGACTCCGAGCGCCAGAACCAGAACCGTGAGGATCGGCAGCCCCACGCTCCACAGGGTTGTCGCGGGCCGGCCCAGGTAGAGGGTCGTCGGGGCCTCCAGGGCGGTGGCCAGGGGCTGGCCGGCCACGTAGCCCAGGGCCGCCCCCAGCACTGACAGAGCCAGGTACTTGGCCACGTAGAGGCGGCGTATCCGCCTCAGTGGCGCCCCAATGGCCTTGAGCACGGCGATCTGGGCCAGGTCTGTCTCGACGGCCGCCAGCACCGTGTAGCGCAGGGCGAGGACGGCGACAACCGCCAGAATGACAGCCACCACCAGGGCCACTGCCACGATGAGCATGGCGTTGAGTGAGTTCATGAGCTGGATCATCGAGGCGCTGACGTTGATGCCGTTACTGGGCAGACCCGCCTCCTTGTAGGCGTCGATGACGCCGCCGGGAGGGGCGGAGTCGGTCAGGCGCATCTCAATGAGGTACTCGGGCTCGGTGATCTGCTGCTCCAGGGCGGAGAAGTCCTTGGGTGAGACCACCAGGCGCTTGGAGGGGATCATGGCGGCATTCATCTGGGCGTCGCGGGCGAATCCCACGATGGTCAGGGTCGTGGTCCTGCCGGCGCTGCTGACGGTCACGGTGTCGCCGACATCGGCGCTGTTGATCGCCCGGTAGTGGATCGGCAGCACCACCTCTCCCGGCCCCGGGCTGACGGGTTCGCCGTCGTCGTCGAGCAGGAGGTCGAGGTGCTTGGGAGAGGTGACGAAGGCGGGCTCGTTGTAGGACTCGGACTGGTTGACGCCGTTGATGGACAGCTCCTGGCGCGCTACCGGAAGGGTTGTGATGACCTCATGGTCGGTGACGTCGCTGCGCGCCTGCACCCACGTCTCGATCGCCTGTAGGTCGCGGTCGTCAATCCGGCCGGAGTGCATCTGTACCAGGTCCGGGAGCTTGGCCCGCTGCGAGAGCCGGTGCGTGGCCGACAGGCTGTCCACCACCAGGGACGTCCCGGCCGACATCAGTGTGGCCGCCAGGGCGATGAGGGCGGTCAGGGTGGCGGCCACGACGGCGCCGCGCGCCAGGTCCGCCTTGAGAAGTCGCATCAGCATGACAGCAGCCTCCTTGGAGTCTGTCCTCGACCTTGCGGGCTCATTCCCGGATGAGGGATTCCCAGGTGAGGGAACGATTCTCGACGCTAATCGACTAACAGTCGGTATCGAGAATAGACTGACGGTCGAAACGCGTCAAGGCGTGTCGAGGGCGGCTGGTTCGCATCCGGCTGCGCCCCCGTGGCAGGGTTGTCCCGCGTACGCACCTCTCCCGACCCGGTGGGGTGGGCGGGGGCGTGCGGATGCGGATGAAGACAGGGGCGCGGTGCGCCCCACGGGCCGACGAGAGCAGGAACAGCGACAGTGGAGGTCTGGTACGGCGCCGAGCAGGTGCCAGCGAGCCTGAGCGCTTCGGGAGGGCCGGGCGCCGTGGTCACGATGGGCATCTTCGACGGCGTCCACCGCGGGCATCAGGCGGTCCTGGGGCGCGTCGTCGAGCTCTCCCATGAGCTCGCCCACGGCGACCGGCGGCCCCTGGCCGTCGCGGTCACCTTCGACCCCCACCCCCGTAGCGTCCACCAGCCCGAGGCCGACCTGCCCCTCATCGCCTCCCTGACCGACCGCTTGGCCTCCCTGGGGGACCTCGGTCTCGACGCGGTCCTGGTCATCACCTACACCCTCGACTTCGCTGCCCAGAGCCCGCAGGACTTCGTGCGCACCTGGCTGGAGGAGCTGCTCGGGGCTCGCGCGGTCGTCGTCGGCGACGACGTCCGCTTCGGTTGGCGCAACTCCGGGGACGCAGCCACCCTGGAGCAGATCGGCCGCCAGGACGGCTTCGAGGTGGAGATCGTCTCCACCATCTGCTCCGACGAGGGGCGTCGCTGGTCCTCGACGTGGATCCGCCAGTGCCTCAAGGACGGGAACATGCGGCAGGTCAGCCGGGTCCTGGGCCGTCCCCACCGGCTGCGCGGCGTCGTCGTGCGAGGTCTGCGCCGCGGCCGCGAGCTCGGGTTCCCCACCGCCAACCTGGAGGCCGCCACCGCCGGTGTCGTGCCGCCCGACGGGGTCTACGCCGGCTGGCTGATCCGCGGCTGCACAGACGGGGCCGACCTCCAGCGGCTGCCCGCCGCCATCTCGATCGGCACCAATCCCACCTTCGACGACGTCCCCCAGCGCACGGTCGAGGCTCATGTCCTGGGGCGAGCCGACCTCAATCTCTATGGCGAGGAGGTGGGGGTCGAGCTCGTCGAGCGCCTGCGCCCCATGCTCGCCTTCGATGGGCTCGACGCGCTCCTGGTGCAGATGCGCGCCGATATCGAGGACACCGCCCGGATTCTGGGAGTCCCGGTCCCCGAGCCGATCCGTCCCGAGGACGTCACCGCGCAGTAGCTCCGGTGGCGGGGCAAGGCCATCGCGGGGGTCGTCGCCGTCGGAGCCTGACCGTCGCATCCCGCTTCCGCCCCGGAACTGTGCCGGTTCGCACAGCCTCTGGTGTGATTGGAGGCAAGCGGCGCTGGTAGGGTTGGCGGGCCGTCGATCGGCCACGGATACCTCATGCCCGGGAGAACCTGCCCCGGCGCTCCGTGCAACGAGACCCGAAGGAGTCCGCATGTCGGTTACCGCAGAGCGCAAGCAAGAGATCATCGCCGAGTACGCCACCCACGAGGGTGACACGGGCTCCCCGGAGGTCCAGGTCGCCATCCTCACCGAGCGCATCTCCAACCTCACCGAGCACTTCAAGGGCCACGCCCACGACCACCACTCGCGTCGCGGCCTCTACCTGCTCATCGGTAAGCGCCGTCGCCTGCTCGACTACCTCATGAAGGAGGACATCGAGCGCTACCGTGCTCTCATCGCCCGCCTCGGCATCCGCCGCTGAGCGCGCTGACAGCCTCAAGCCATGTGGCCCGGTCCCCAGGAGGGGGCTGGGCCGCATCGCGTTCAAGGGGGCGCTTCGCCCGTCCTCAGAGCAGTGAGGTGTAGAGCGCCTTGATGTCCTCATGGGTCGCGGGGCGCGGGTTGCCCGGCGTGCACACGTCGGCGAAGGCGTCATCGGCCAGGGCCTCGATGCCGTCGGCCTCCACCCCGACCTGCGAGATCCGGGTGGGGTTGCCCAGGTCCCTCGTCAGCTGGGCCACGGCCTCCACGGCTGCGGCGTGCGCCTCCTCCAGCGGCATGGTCCGGGCTTCCTCAACCCCGAAGGCCTCGGCGATGTCGCGGTACTTCTCCCCGGTGTGCTCGGCGTTGAAGGCCATGACCGGGATGTCGTGGGGGGCGACGCACACGAACTTGCGCTGCTTGGAGCTGTCGGTGATGACGTAGTTGATGGTGGTCTCGCTGGCCGTGCCCGCGGTGGTGGGCACGCCGATGATCGGCACGCCCGGCCGGGTCGTGGGGGACAGGCCCTCCAGGCTCAGCACGTCCTCGAAGTCGGGGTTGGTGGCGATCACCGAGATCGCCTTGCACGTGTCCTGGGGCGAGCCCCCGCCCAGGCCGATGAGCACGTCGGCGCCCGAGGCCCGGAAGGCGGCCAGACCGGCCTGGACCTTCTCGATCGGCGGGTTGGGGGACGACGTCGGAGAAGACCTCCCAGCCGATGCCGGCCTCGTCGAGCAGGTCGGTGATGCGGGCGGCGGTGCCGTTGTCGGCCAGGACCGGGTCGGTGACGATGAAGGCCTTGGTCAGGCTCCGGCGGGCGATCTCGGGGGCGATATGGGCGATCGCGCCTCTGCCGAAGTAGCCGATCTGGTTGAAGATCATGCGGTGGGTCATCGTTGGCGCTTCTGAGATGAGAGGGGACAGGACTGCTTTGTCCTGACGTTGGTCACCACTTTGTCGCGATCAGGCGAGCTCAGTCCAGGAAGTCATCGGTTCCGCGCGTCCCATCTCACGTGGCATCCGGTGGCGCTGATCGGCATCACGGGGCCGCGCACGATAGAATCTGCGCGGCTGTGCCCTCGTGTACTCGCCGGCTCATCGATGCTCTCCCAGCGTGCGAGCCGGCCAGGAGTGTGCAGGTGGCGCAGTCCGCCCTCGGGAAGAGACCCGGGGAGCGGCCGGCCCCGTCGGTTTTCGGTGGTGGCCTCCGGAACCGCGCTCGCGCCGTCGGATCAAGGATCCGCGTATGGCAGCACTCGGCTCCGTGGGCCTCGATCGAAGGCCACGGACCCGGCACGACGATCGCGAGAAAGAGACTTCATGTTCATTGACGACCCCGAGGTCACCGCCGCCGAGGCAGTGATCGACAACGGCTCCTTCGGCAAGCGCGTGGTGCGCTTCGAGACGGGCCGGCTGGCCAAGCAGGCCGCTGGAAGCGCCATGGCCTACCTCGACGGTGAGACCGCCGTCCTGTCCGCCACCACCGTGGGCAAGCACCCCAAGGACCAGTTCGACTTCTTCCCCCTGACCGTGGACGTCGAGGAGCGCCAGTACGCCGCCGGCCGCATCCCCGGCTCCTTCTTCCGCCGCGAGGGCCGCGCCGGAACCGCCGCCATCCTGGCCTGCCGCCTCATCGACCGTCCGCTGCGCCCCTCCTTCGTCAAGGGCCTGCGCAACGAGGTCCAGGTCGTTGAGACCGTCCTGGCCATCCACCCCGACGACGACTACGACGTCCTGGCCATCAACGCCGCCTCGATGTCCACCCAGATCGCCGGCCTGCCCTTCTCCGGGCCCGTGGCCGGTACCCGCCTGGCCCTCATCGACGGGCACTGGGTGGCCTTCCCCCGCTACTCCGAGCAGCAGCGCGCCACCTTCCAGATGGTGGTGGCCGGCCGCGTCCTGGAGTCCGGCGACGTCGCCATCATGATGGTCGAGGCCGGCGCCACCGAGCACGCCTGGGAGCTCATCAACGCCGGGGCCGTCGCCCCCACCGAGGCCGTCGTCGCCGAGGGCCTGGAGGCCGCCAAGCCCCACATCAAGGCCCTGTGCGAGGCCCAGCTCGAGGTCGCCCAGCACGCCTCGAAGCCCACCGCCGAGTTCCCCCTCTACCTGGACTACTCCGACGAGCAGTACGACGCCGTGGAGAAGGCCGCCGAGGCCCACGGCCTGGCCGCCGCCATCGCCACCGAGGGCAAGCAGGCCCGCGACCTGGCCACCGACGCCGTGCGTGACGAGGTCCTGGCCGAGCTCGCCGAGTCTTTCCCCACCGAGGAGGACACCAAGGCCCTCAAGGCGGCCTTCCGCTCCGTGACCAAGAAGATCGTGCGCCACCGCACCCTCACCGAGGGCGTGCGCATGGACGGGCGCGGCCTGAAGGACATCCGCACCCTGGCCGCCGAGGTCGAGGTCCTGCCCCGCGTGCACGGCTCGGCCATCTTCGAGCGCGGCGAGACCCAGATCCTGGGCGTGACCACCCTCAACATGCTGCGCATGGAGCAGCAGGTGGACGACCTCTCCCCGGTCACCCACAAGCGCTACATGCACAACTACAACTTCCCGCCCTTCTCCACCGGTGAGACCGGCCGCGTGGGCGCCCCCAAGCGCCGCGAGATCGGCCACGGCAACCTGGCCGAGCGGGCCCTTGTGCCCGTCCTGCCCACCCGCGAGGACTTCCCCTACGCGATCCGCCAGGTCTCCGAGGCCCTGGGCTCCAACGGCTCGACCTCCATGGGCTCGGTGTGCGCCTCCACCCTGTCCCTGCTCAACGCCGGTGTGCCGCTGCGCGCGCCCGTGGCCGGTATCGCCATGGGCCTCATGCACGAGGTCATCGACGGCGAGACCAAGTGGGCCACCCTCACCGACATCCTCGGCTCCGAGGACGCCTTCGGGGACATGGACTTCAAGGTCGCCGGAACCCGTGACTTCATTACGGCCCTCCAGCTGGACACCAAGCTCGACGGCCTGCCCTCCGAGGTGCTGGCCGGCGCGCTCGGCCAGGCCCGTGACGCCCGCCTGTTCATCCTCGACGTCCTGGCCCAGGCCATCGACGCCCCCGACGAGATGGCCCCCACGGCCCCGCGTGTCCTGGCCGTGCGCATCCCGGTGGACAAGATCGGTGAGGTCATCGGCCCCAAGGGCAAGATGATTAACCAGATCCAGGAGGACACCGGCGCGGACCTGACGGTCGAGGACGACGGCACCGTCTACATCGGCGCCTCCGACGGCCCCTCGGCCGAGGCGGCCCGCGACGCCGTCAACGCCATCGCCAACCCGCAGATGCCCGAGATCGGTGAGCGCTTCGTGGGCACGGTGGTCAAGACCACGACCTTCGGCGCCTTCGTCTCGCTGACCCCCGGCAAGGACGGTCTGCTTCACATCTCCCAGATCCGCCGGCTTGTGGGCGGCAAGCGCGTGGAGAACGTTGAGGATGTCCTCAACGTGGGGGACAAGGTCCAGGTCGAGCTGGCTGAGATTGACCAGCGTGGCAAGCTGAGCCTGCACGCGGTCCTCACCGATGAGCAGCTCGCAGCCGAGGCCGAGGGTGAGGCCTCCCGTAAGGCCTCCCGTGAGGGAGGCTCGCGCCGCGAGGCCAAGGACGAGGACGGCGAGCAGCCGCGCCGCGAGCGTCGTCCGCGCCGTCGCCGCATGCGCAGCGCCGAGTCCTCCGAGGAGGAGTGAGGCCCGTTCAGCGGCCCTAGTCGACTGACGCATCTCTCCGGTGTCCCCGTTCGGTCCTCTGGGCCGGGCGGGGACACCGCCGTCATCGGGCAGTGTGTTCGCTGCCCGCGGCAGCACGCGGCCGGGTGCGGGAACGACACCGGGCCCGCCAGCCCGCTAGTCTTCGCGGGTGACCAACCCAGACATGCGCGCCGGATCAGCCCGGCCGGCGGCCTCTCAGCCCTCCTCGACCCCCGCGACCGGGCAGTCCTCGAGCCCGACTGACTACGCCGAGGTGGAGCTCGGGCGTGGGCGGCCCGGCCGTGACGGCACCGAGCTGACCCTGCACGACGACGGGGCTCTCACCCGCCGCTCGGTCCTGCCCGGTGGGGTGCGCGTCATCACCGAGTCCGTGCCGGGGCTGCGCTCGGCCTCGATCGGCATGTGGTTCGGTGTCGGCAGCCGTGACGAGGTGCCCGGCCAGGAGGGCTCCACCCACTTCCTGGAGCACCTGCTGTTCAAGGGCACCGCCACGCGCGACGCCCAGGACATCGCCGAGGCCTTCGACATGATCGGCGGGGAGTCCAACGCCGCCACCTCCAAGGAGCACACCTCCTACTACGCCCGTGTGCTCGCCCCGGACAGTATGCAGGCCCTCGACGTGCTCGCCGACATGGTGACCTCCTCGCTCCTGGAGCCCGCCGACGTCGAGACCGAACGCGGTGTCATCGTCTCCGAGCTGGCCGACGCCGCCGATGACCCCGCCGACGTCGCGCAGGAGGCCTTCGCCCGCGCCGCCTTCGGTGAGGACACGCCGCTGGGCCGCCCCATCGGCGGCACTAACGAGACCGTCACCGCCGTCCCGCGTGACGCCGTGTGGGAGCACTACAAGCGCACCTACGCCTCCGACACCCTCGTGGTGGCCGCTGCCGGCGCCGTTGACCACGATGAGGTCTGCGAGCGGGTCCTGGCCGACCTGGCCGCGGCCGGCTGGGACGCCTCACCCGATGCCGTCCCGCGTGAGCGTCGCTTCGAGGTCGAGCCCTTCGCGCCCCTGGACGTCCACGACATCACTGTCCCGCGCGAGAGCGAGCAGAGCCACCTGTACCTGACCTGCCAGGGCATCGCCGTGCGCGATGAGCGGCGCTGGGCCATGAGCGTACTCACCACCATCCTGGGCGGGGGTATGTCCTCGCGCCTGTTCCAGGAGGTGCGCGAGAAGCGGGGGTTGGCCTACACCACCTACGCCTTCGACACCTCCTACGCCGGTGCCGGCGCCTTCGGGCTCTACGCGGGCTGCGCCCCCGGCGACGTCGACGAGGTGTGTGCCGTCATGATCGGTGAGTTCGAGAAGCTCGCCGAGCATGGCGTCACCGAGCGGGAGATGATGCGCGCTCGCGGTCAGCTGCGCGGGGCCATGGTGCTTGGGGGAGAGGACTCCCTGGCGCGTATGGGTCGCCTGGGGCGGGCCGAGGTCGTCACCGGGCGCCTGCGCTCTATGGAGGACAACCTGCGCCGTCTGGAGGCCGTCACCCCGAGGAGGTCCGGGAGATGGCCGCCTGGCTGGTGGAGCAGAAGCGTGCCCGCATCCTCGTGGGACCGGTTGGCTGACAGCTGCCGACAACCGATGGGGTTGATGGCCCGCTCATCGAACACCGCCGGAGCCAGAAGAGGGGCTGAGTGTCCAAATCGGTGACAAAGGCGCGGATCGCTCTCATCGAGCCGATGCGCAACCGCATGATTCCAAGGCTCTCCAGCGTGTGCTCGGGGAGATGGAGGTCCTTTGTATCCGAAATGGACACCAACAGGCTGATTCCAGTCGTTGGCCCCTGGTGCTACTGGTCCGCGTGGGCCGGGTCTTCGCTCAGCGACGGAAGCCGAAGGCGGCACCGATGAGCTGATCGAAGGCGCGGTCGGGCAGGACTCGGCGTGCGGCAATGAGCGGCTTGGCCATGAAGCCCACGGCGTAGCGGGTCCGGGGGTGACGGGCGGTGACGATCTTGCTGACGGTACGGGCGATGACCTCCGGCGGGGAGTAGTGCCGTCGGTTTGACTCGCTGCGCATGGCGCCGGCCACGTCTCGGATCTGGTCGGCGTAGGCACTGCCCTCGGCCGTGGCCTCGAGGTGGTCGGCGGCGATCGATGCCCATTCGGTGCGGATGCCGCCGGGCTCGACCACGACGACGTCGATCCCGAAAGGAGACAGTTCGATGCGTAGCGCGTCGCTCAGGGCCTCGACGGCGTACTTGGTGGCGTGGTACCAGCCGCCCAGTGGTGTGGTCAGCCTCCCGCCGATGGAGGAGATGTTGATGATGGTGCCCGAGCCCCGGGTTCGCATGTGCGGGATGATGAGCTGGGTGAGGCGCGCCAGACCGAAGACGTTGACCTCGAACTGGCGGCGGGCCTCGTCGATCGGGACGTCCTCGATGGCGCCGTAGGAGCCGTAGCCGGCGTTGTTGACCAGGACGTCGATGCGTCCGGTCTCCTCCAGGATGCGGTTGACGCCGGAGCTCATGGAGGCGTCGTCGGTGACGTCCATGGCCAGCGGGCGGATGCCGTCGGCGGTCAGGGCCTGGAGACGGTCGGTACGACGGGCTGCGCCGTAGACGATGTAGCCCAGTGCCCGGAGTTTGTGGGCGGTGTCCTCGCCGATACCGGAGGAGGCGCCGGTGACGAGGGCGACCCCGGTACCGGGCGCCTTGGAGAATGCCTGGGGCGCGGCGGCCGGTGCTTGCTCCGCGGTTGTAGTCACGAGCGGTTCCCTTTCTGATGATGTGGGAGTGCCTTCAGCATCCACCATGATTGGTGACTCTGTTCGGATCGACTCCCGGCTGCTCCCCCGTGGGGGACGCATGCAGTCTCCCACCTGAGGCGGATCCCGAACGTCCAGGCGCTGGGCAACCGGAGTCGGTGTCGGGAGGCGGACGTGACCTCGTGGTGGGTCGGTGAGTCGCTAGGGTGGGGCCATGACGATTCGCGTAGCTGTTGTGGGCGCCGCCGGGCGCATGGGATCGACCGTCTGCCAGGCGGTCCAGGACGCCGAGGGCCTCGAGCTCGTGGCCCGCTTGGACGTGGGGGACACCCTCGACGCCGAGCACCTGGCGGGCGCCGACGTCGCCGTCGACTTCACCGTCCCCAGCGTCACCGAGGCCAATGTCCATGCCCTGCTCGACGCCGGGGTGGACGTCGTCGTGGGCACCACCGGCTGGAACGAGGAGTCCTACGGGCGCATCCGTGAGCACCTGGCCCGGCCCGAGGCCGCCGGCCGCAGCGTCCTCATCGCCCCGAACTTCGCCCTGTCCGCCGTGCTGGCCATGAGCTTCGCCGCGAAGGCCGCCCCCTACTTCGAGTCCGCCGAGGTCATCGAGCTTCACCACCCGAACAAGGTCGACGCGCCCTCGGGCACCGCGGTCGCCACAGCCCAGGGCATCGCCGCCGCCCGCGCCGAGGCGGGCCTGGGCGTTATGCCGGACGCCACCCAGACCGACCCCGAGGGCGCCCGTGGGGCCGTCGTCGACGGCGTCCACGTCCACGCCGTGCGTCTGCGGGGGTTGACTGCCCACGAGGAGGTCGTGCTCGGCAACCCCGGTGAGCAGCTGACCATCCGCACCGACTCCTTCGACCGGGCCTCCTTCATGCCCGGCGTGGTCCTCGCCGTGCGGCAGGTCTCCAGCCGCCCCGGCCTGACCATCGGCCTGGACGCCCTGCTCGACCTCTGAGACGGGGGAGAGAGTAAGGAGCCAGGCGGGAGTCGGTCAGGAACGGTAAGGCGCTACAGCGAGGCCGCCCAGCAGTCCTCGGTGATGCCCTCGCCGACGCCGAGCACTCGGTGGGCCCCGGTGGGCGCCATGCCCACCGAGGTCAGGAGCCGGCTGATCGATTCGTCCCCGCGCACCGCCCAGGCTACGAGCGCCCTGGCCCCGTCCTGACGCGCCAGGTCCACGGCAGCCGCCAGGAGCCGGGAGCCGTGCCCGCGGCGCTGACTGGCCGGCTCCACGCCCAGGGCCGTGACCTCCACGGCCTGCACCCCGGCCTCATCGACGTGGCCCTCGGCGTCCATGGACTGGGTGGGGGCCAGGCCCAGCAGGCCCACCACCGTCCGGCTCGCAGCGTTCGCCTGGGCGGTGGTGGCCACCAGGACGTGGTGCTCGGGCGAGGGCGGCTCGGTCACCGCTGCCTCCCAGCCCGCCGCGATGACGGGGGCGGCGATCATCACACGCACACCCTCGGGCAGGGGCGCACTGTGCTCGGCGGTGTGACCGGCCTGCAGGGAGGCCAGCATGGTGGCGGCCTGGACCTGCCCGATCGCCGTCAGGTCCTCTGCCCGGGCCGGGCGCACGAATCCCCCCGATGCCTGGGGGTCGTCATGGTCATGCTCTGTACAGTCCTGAGCGCTGGGGGAGTGGTGCGGGGCGTGCGTATCCGCTTCCGGGCTCAGCCCGGCCAGCGGATCGGCGCCCAGGACGGAGCCGTCCCGGCTCCCGGAGGGCGATGAAGGCGATGAGGACGATGCAGGCGAGGGGGTCGAGGAGGTCATGGACCGAGCCTAAGTGACGGCCCTTCCTGGTCTCTGAGTACATCCGGGAGTGGAGAGGTACCTATGGGACAGATCATGAGATGAGCCCCTCGGCGGGCTGGGTGCACGTTAGGGTGGCGCCATGAGCGCAGCCCCCTCCCGCAGCTTCGGTTCCGTCGGCGTCGCCATGGTCACCCCCTTCACGCCCAGTGGGGAGGTCGACTACGACGCCGCCCGAGCCCTGGCGGTCAGCCTGGTCGACGACGGCGCCGACCTGATCCTCCTGTCGGGCACCACCGGTGAGTCCCCGACCACCCACACCCCCGAGAAGCAGGAGCTGATCCGCCAGGTCAAGGACGCCCTGGCCGGACGCGCCATGATTATGGCCGGCGCCGGCTCCAACGACACCGCCCACGCGGTGCGCATCGGCGTGGCCTCCCAGGAGGCCGGCGCAGAGGGCCTGCTCATCAACGCCCCCTACTACAACCGCCCCAGCCAGGAGGGCGTCTACCGGCACATCAACGCCGTCGTGGAGGCCACCGAACTGCCCGTCATGGTCTACGACATCCCCGGGCGCACCGGCGTGAAGATCACTGAGGAGACTCTGGCCCGCCTGGCCGAGAACCCCCGCGTCAAGGCCGTCAAGGACGCCACCGGCGACGTCGAGCAGGGCTTCCGCCGCATGGAGTCCACCGGTCTGGAGTACTACTCCGGCGACGACGGCCTGAACTTCGCCTGGCTCACCCACGGCGCCTCCGGCGTCATCTCCGTGGCCGCCCACGCCGACGCCCACTCCTGGCGCCAGATGATCGACGCCGTCGACGCCGGCGACCTGGCCAGTGCCCGCACCCTCGCCCGCAGCCTGCGCCCCCTGGTCCACGCCATCATGGGCGGCGGGCAGGGAGCCGTCATGGCCAAGGAGGCCCTGCACCTTCAGGGACGCCTACCGAGCCCCGCCCTGCGCCTGCCCCTGGTGCGCGCCGAGGAGGCCGAGGTCGCCGCCCTGCGCGAGGTCCTAACGACCCAAAATTGTGTTAGGAATATTCCCATAAGGGGCTAGGAATTGCTTAGTTTTATATGGGTTGACAAGTCGGTTGCCAAGTATAGTTGACTGCCATACTTATTGTAGAAAAAGTCGCCCTTAAACAAGTCTTCCTTGGGTTGGTGTAACGGATGAATGCTTGAAATTATGTTCGACGAATCGACCGACAGTGTAGTCGATTGGTAAACTTAGGCTTCCTTGCTTGGGTTAATATGAATTAATGCCTGGAGTTGTAGTATAACGGTAAGTTATTCTCTGTGTTGCGCGTGTTTGGTTCGCTATAAATGTAGTGATGTATGCTGAAGGATGGTGGATTAAAAATGGAATCCAGTGGAAATAGTGTCCTAAACAACTTTATTGAAGTGGCCATGCGAGAGAAAGGGTTTAAGGCTCTCTATGGTCGCGCATGGGCGTGGGTGAAATGCAACATTAAGTTGGAAGTAATTTCCTTAGTTTCTACGTCGGCACTCTATGTGATATTCGGATTTGTTGTGATCGTAGTGGCGGTAAAAGGGGATCTTAATTTCGCACTTTATATCATTATTCCCCATGCTGACCTGAAGAACCTTTATTTTAATTTAGGGTTTATCGCGTGGGGGGTTCTAGTTCCGGCGGTATGGATTTTGTGTGTAATTTTAGCTTCCCTAAAAGTTTTCTATTGTGTTCAGTTTGAGTCTCGGATTGTGGGAATGTGTGTGATGTGTATGTGCGCTCCTGTCGTTTTGATATTTTCGGCAATTCCGTGGTATGACAAGCTTCCATTAATTCTTGCGATGTATTTAACTGAGTTTGTGTGCATTGTTACTATTGTAGTGCTTCAAGGTAAATTCAGTGGGACTGAAGGTGAAGTTTTGGGTAAAATTTGCATATTTTGGCAATGCTCTGTGAGGTTTGTGTTGCTAGTTACGTTAGTTGTTTTTTTTGTTTGTGGGTTCGCTTCTGGTAGCGCTATTCTAGGTCGATCGTACAAGGTTTTCGACAAGGGGAGGCTTGGAATGGGAAATTATAATTATGGGGTTGCAGTTAAAGAGGATGGTGATGGTTTGGTGATTTTGGAAAGTGGGGGCGATAGTTTGTTTGAGGTTGATCGAAATTTAGTTGAGGCGAACGAATGTTCTTCATCTTCCCCTTTGCACTACTTTCGATTTGCAAACTCTGAAAGTCGTCCTATCGAATGTCCGTCGACTGCGGTGTATGATAGGGATAAAATGAAGTATCGCGAGATGCCTCCAGTTCGAGGAATTAAAGTCCTTGAATAGTCGATTGTTGTGCATCCTGTTGTAGATTTATTTTCACTATTTCAGTACATCAAAAGGTTTGCTGATACTCAAATGCCAAACGATCGAATTTTGAGCGTTCTGGTTTGATGTAATTTCGAGTGTATTTTTTGGTTTGCTGTGTTTTGGTATCTTGAGAGGCATATTATGCGCATGTGGTCGCTGCACCCGAGCCACCTGGACCGTGCGGGCCTGGTGGCCTGCTGGCGCGAGTCGCTCCTGGCCCAGGCGGTCCTGGCCGGACGCACCCGCGGCTACCGCAACCACCCCCAGCTCGAACGATTCCGTTCCGCCCCCGATCCGGTCACGCCGGCGATAGCGGTCGGCGCCTACCTCTGGGGACTGCGCGAGGAGGCCGTCCGGCGCGGCTACCGCTTCGACGCCTCCCGCATCGACTTGCCCGATTCGGAGTGCACCGGCGTCAGCCTGACGGTCACCGAGGGGCAGATGGACCTGGAGCGCAGGCACCTTGAGGCCAAGCTTGCCGGACGTGCCCCCGACCTCCTGCCCCTGCCCGAGCGGCTTGAAGCGCACCCGATCTTTCGGGTCGTCCCTGGCGACGTCGAGCCCTGGGAGCGGGCACTGACCCCGTAAGACCCGGGCGGGCTCAGAGGCGATCGGTACCGCGGCCGCTCAGCCCTCTCCCGCGGCTCTGGCGAGCACCTGCTCGCGCACGACACGGCGCAGGATTTTGCCGATCTGGGAGCGGGGCATCTCCTCAATGACCTCCAGGCGGTGCGGCAGCGCGTAACGCGGGACCGTCCGCTCGGCGTGCTCCCGCACCGCCTCCAGGGTCACCGACCCCGGCTCGGTCCCCTCGGCCAGGACCACAGCGGCGCACACGAGCTCGCCCATCGCACCGTCGGGAAGCCCCACCACGGCGACGTCGGCCACGCCCGTCATGGAGCGGATCGCGGCCTCCACCTGACTGGGGTAGACGTTGAAGCCTCCGGTGAGGATCAGCTCGCGCTTGCGGTCGGCCATCCACAGGAAGGAGTCCTCCCGGCGCACGATGTCGCCCGTGCGCAGCCAACCGCCCGGCAGGATCGCGGCCTGTGTGGCTGCCTCGTCCTCCCAGTAGCCGGCGAAGACCTGGGGGCCGCGCACCAGCAGCTCGCCCGGCTCGCCGTCGGGCACCTCCCGAGCGGGGTTCGGGTCCTCGGGGTCCACGACGCGTACATCCGTGGAGGGAAAGGGCAGGCCCAGCGCACCCAGGCGGCGCGAGGGTCCCATGGGTGTGCCCGCGACGATCGGGCTCGTCTCGGTCATGCCGTAGCCCTCGACGAAGAAGCCGCCGGTCGCCTTCTCCCACCGGGCCCCGACCTCCGGCGGCATCGGGGCCGCCCCGCACACCCCGTAGCGCAGGGTCCCCAGCTTCGTGCCCCGCTTCTGGGCGCCGTCGAGGATCCTCTCGAACATGACCGGCACGCCGACGAAGAACGTGAAGGGACGCCGCTCGTGCGCGGCGAGCACCTGATCCACCGAGAACTTGGGCAGCATCACCTGGGTGGCGGCCTTCTGCACCGCGCAGAAGAGGTTGAAGGTCAGCCCGAAGGCGTGGAAGAAGGGCAGCAGGCACAGGAAGTTCTCCCCGCCCTCATGCAGCATCGGCACCCAGGCGATGGCCTGGTTGGCGTTGGCCCGCAGATTGGTGTGCGTGAGCATCGCCGCCTTGGGCGTGCCGGTCGTCCCACCGGTGTGCAGCAGGACCGCGATGTCGGAGCCGGCCGGGTAGGGGAAGCGTGAGGGGATCCGGTGGGCGCCGGCCACCTCCTTGTCCCAGGAGCGCGCCCCCGCAGGCAGGCTCCGGGCGCGGAAGGCGGCCCGCTGCCGGCGGGCCCGCTCCACCGGAAGACGCAGCGCGGCGCGCAGACGCACCGGCATTGCGGCTGAGAGGTCCACGCTGAAGACCGTGCGTCCCTGGAGCGCATCGCCGTCGGTGCGTGAAGCTGGACCTGGATCCGTGACGAGGCCGACGCCCTTCTCCCACACGATGACGACCTGGGCCCCGTGAGCATCCAGCTGGGAGCGGATCTCCTCGGCGGGCGCCAGCGGGTTGTGCTCGGCTACGACCGCGCCGATGCGCAGCGCCCCGTAGAGGGCCACGGCGTGCTGCGGACAGTTCGGCATGATGAGGGCCACCCGGTCGCCCTTGTGCACCCCCGAGGTCCGCAGCACCTGCGCCGCCCGCTCCGAGGCCTCCAGCAGCTCGCGGTAGGTCATCGCCGCACCCAGGAAGTCGATGGCGACCCGGTCGGGGTAGAAGCGCGCCGCCGTCTCCAGCAGCTCGCTGAGCGGCGCGTCGGGAACCTCGATCGCCGCGGGGATGCCGGGCTGGTAGTGAGGGCGCAGGTAGTGGCGGTGGTCCTGGGTGGCCTGCTGTGGTGAGGCGGCGGCGTTGATCGTGCTGTCAGTCATGTCTGTGGAGTCGAATCGGGCTGTGGGTGGGAGCAGTCAGGTGATCTGGGGTGGCTGCGATCTGAAGGTGCGCCCTCAGTGTGAGGCCGCGCTGTCATGCGGCCCGGCCTTGCCGTCCTGGCTGCCCTCCTGCTGACCGCCGTCCCTGCGCTCACCCCTGCCGGGGAAGTGCTCGACGATGGACACGGCCGCCGCCGTCGCCGCCCCGGAGGCCGCCTCTCGGGCCGCCAGGAGCTCGTCGCGCACCACGCGCCGCAGCACCTTGCCGATCTGGGAGCGGGGCATCTCGGTCAGGATCGCGATCTGGCGCGGCAGGGCATAGTTGGACAGGTTCTTGGCCGCCCACTCGCGCACCTGCTCCAAGGTGACCGTCTGGCCCTCCTTGGGCAGGATCGCGGCGACCACGGACTCATTGCCGGCCTCGGCCGGCAGCCCGACGACGGCGACCTCCTCCACCTGCGGCATCGAGCGGACCGCGGCCTCCACCTCCGTGGGGTAGATGTTGAAGCCCCCGGAGATGATGAGCTCCTTGCGGCGGTCGGCGATGACGTAGAAGCCGTCCGCCTCCTGGCGCACCAGGTCGCCCGTGCGCAGCCAGCCCCCGTCCAGCAGCACCTCGGCGCTCTCCTCGGGGTTGTCCCAGTAGCCGGAGAACACCTGGGGGCCGCGGGCCAGCAGCTCGCCGACCTCCCCGGGAGCCACCTCGCGCTCGACGTCCTCAGGGTCCACCAGGCGCACCTGCGTGGAAGGGTAGGGCACCCCCAGGGTGCCGGGCCGACGCGCCGGCGAGATCGGGTTGCCCAGGATGATGGGGGAGGACTCGGTCATCCCGTAGCCCTCGATGATGGTGCCCCCGGTGGCCTCCTCCCAGGCCTGCGCCACCGCCAGCGGGTTGGGGGCCGCCCCGCACACGGCGATCTTGCAGGAGGACAGGTTCGCCCCGGTGGCCCGCGCCCGGGTCACCAGACGGTCGAACATGACCGGCACCCCCGGGAAGAAGGTGGCCGGGCGCCGCTTCCAGGCGGCCAGCACCAGGTCCGCCCCGAACTTGGGCAGCACCACCTGGGTGGCGGCCAGCCCCACCGCGCACAGCAGCGACAGGGACATGCCGAAGGCGTGGAAGAAGGGCAGGACCGCGTAGAAGGTCTCCTTGCCCGCGCTCGTGGTGCCCGACGCCCAGGCCAAGGACATCTCGGCGTTGGAGCGCAGGTTCTCGTGGGTCAGGCACACGGCCTTGGGCGTGCCCGTCGTCCCGCCGGTGTACAGCAGAGCCGCCGCCTCCGAGACGCTCGGCAGCGGGAAGCCCGTGGCCAAGGGGATAGCGGAGGCGGCCAGGTCGTCCCAGGAGCGCACCCCGGCCGGGATCCTCCCGCGCAGCTCGCGGCGCTGGGTGCGGGCGGCCGCCACCGGCAGCCTCAGGGCCAGGCGGCTGCGCAGAGGAAGGTGACGGGACAGGTCCACTGAGTACACGCTCAGGCCCCCCAGGCCCGCCGCCTCCAGGGAGCCCACTGCCGCCACGAGGCGCTCGAGGGTCTTCTCCCAGGCGATGATGACGCGCCCGCGGTGGATGTGGAACTGTTCGCGCAGCTGGGCGGCGGGCGCCAGCGGGTTGTGCTCGGCCACGATCGCCCCGATGCGCCAGGCCGCGTAGGCCACGACCACGTGCTGAGGGCAGTTGGGAAGAATGAGCCCGACAACGTCCCCGCGCCCGACCCCCAGGCCCCGCAGGGCCTCCGCGGCCCGCGCCACCTGAGTCTCCAGCTGGGAGTAGGTGGTGGTCGCTCCCAGGAAGTCCAGGGCCACTCGGTCCGGGAAGTCCCGGGCGGCGTCGCGCAGCATGCAGGACAGAGGCTCGCTGACAGCGGGGATCGTCGAGGGCACCCCGGCCTGTTGGTAGACGGCCTCAAGGGCCTCAGCGCCAAAGGCGTCCGAGCCGGCCGCCGACGCGGCGCCCTGCGTGAGCGCGGCTACCGACGTGCGTGAAGCACTCATGGGTCTTCCCCCTTGTCTGCCGTGAGCCTTCCCCCGACGGGGAGGGTCTCGCCCGCCGCGGGTGCCGCCCGCGAGCGACGATGAGAACTCAGGAGCAACCGTAACCTACGGTGGCGTAACCTGCGTGGTCGGAGGCGTTGACAACCCTGTGCGATCCGGCTCACCGGCCGGAGGAACGCGGCTCCAGGCCCCGGAGGAGCGGTAGGCGGCTGACCACCCGCAGGCGGCGCGTGGGACGAGTCATCGCCACGTACAGGTCTCCCGCGCTGCGCTCACCGATCTCAGTGGGATCCACGAGCACCACGACGTCGAACTCCAGCCCCTTGGACAGCACCGGATCGACCACCAGCAGCCGCGAGCGCAGCACGTCGCCTCCCGGAGCCTCCATCGCCGCGACCAGGTCCGGGTCCTGGCGCAGCAGCGCCTCAGTGCGCCCGGGGGAGGGGCAGATGACCGCGATGCGCCCGACGCCGGCCCCCACCTGCTCGTCCAGGCGGGCCGACTCCTGGGCCACGACCTCGCGCAGGAGGCTCGCCCAGGCCTCGGGCTGCGCACCCTCAGGGGACTGCGACAGGTCGGTGACCTCCAGGCAGTCGGGCAGGTCGCGCACCGAGCGCACCGGGTAGACCGGCGGGTGGCCCAGATGCGTCACCGTCTCCTCGGCCGCCTCCATGATCGTGGCCGGCGTGCGGTAGCAGACGCTGAGGGCCTCCTCGCGCAGCGGGGTCGACCCTCCACGCGAGCGCCCCGACTGCCGGCCCTGCCGCGAGCGCGAACGGGCCCGGTGACGCGACTGCGACCGGGACCGGCCCTGGGCCTCCGCAGCATCCTCAGCCGACGCCGTCCCCAGGGCGGTGAGCACCTCACCCCAGCTGCCCGGGGCGTGGGGGCCCGAGTACTGGGCCAGGTCCCCCACCACGGTGAAGGAGCGCACCGGGCAGCGACGCGCCAGCGCCCGCCACGCCATGGTGCCCAGCTCCTGAGCCTCATCGACGACGACGTGCCCGTAGGTCCACGTCCGATCCGACCGGGCCCGTTCGGCCAGAGTCAGAGTGGGGCCACCCTGGGAGACCCGGTCGGCCAGCATCTCGGCACTGACCATCCCGCCGCCCAGTTCCTGGGACTCGATCGCCTGGGCCGCGTATGCCACCAGGTCCTCGCGGCGGCGGGCCTCCAGCCGGGCGCGCCGGGCCTGGGCGTCCTCACTGGGGCCCAGCAGCTCGGCCAGCTCGTCAATGAGCGGGATGTCCGCCGCAGTCAGAGCGCTTCCCGGCTCACGGTGCAGCAGCGCGCGCTCCTGCTCGCTCAAGGACGGCGCCACCTGCTCCAGGAGGGCGGGCCGGCTCAACAGCCGCTCCAGCAGCCCCTGGGGCGTTGTCGGCATCCAGCACAGGTTGATCTCCCGGCGGGCGTCACGGGCGGTACGGATGTCTTCCCGGATCCAGGCGCGCGTGTCAGCGTCCGAGGCGTCCTGGTTCGTGGCCGCCGCGTACTGGTCGGTCAGGCGCTCCAGGAGCCAGATCACGAAGGCCTCGCGGGCCAGGTTGTGGGGCTTGCCGCCCCGACGGGCCCGTGAGGCCGCCTCACGCACGTCGTCGGGCTCCAGGGACAGGCGCACACCCTGGACCTCGATCTCGCGGGGAGCATCCGGGACGCGCTGCAGGCCCCGCACGGCCCGCTCCAGGGCCTTGACCCACAGGGAGCGCCCCTTGAGCTCGGCGACGCGGGCGTCCTCCTGCGCCGTGGCCCGCACCCCGGGAACCAGGTCGCCAATCGTCGTGGAAACCACCCCCGTCTCACCCAGGGAGGGCAGCACCTGCTCCACATAGCGCAGGAAGGTGCGCGACGGCCCCACCAGGAGCACGCCGGAACGCTCCAGGCGCTCGCGCTCGGAGTAGAACAGGTAGGCCACCCGGTGCAGTGCCACGGCCGTCTTACCCGTGCCCGGGCCGCCCTGGACCACGAGCACACCCCGGCCCGAGGAGGTGACGACCCGGTCCTGCTCGGCCTGGATCGTGGCCACGATGTCACCCATACGGCCGTCACGGGCGCTGGACATCGCGGCGATGAGTGCACCCTCGCCCTGCAGGTCCTCGGCGGTCACGGCCGTCCCGGATGAGTCGGACAGGCCCTCGCCGGCCTCCAGGGCGTCCAGGTCCAGGACCTCGTCTTCCACCCCGAGCACCTGACGGGCCCGGGTGTCGATGTGCCGCCGACGCACCAGCCCCATGGGCTCGGAGGCCGTGGCCTGATAGAAGGCCCGGGCCAGAGGGGCGCGCCAGTCCAGGATCACCTCACGGTGCTGGGCGTCCTGCAGGCCAATACGACCCACATAGTGGCGCCGGCCCCCGTCAGTGACGGGGGAGGAACCGCCCACGCCCCTGCCGGAGCCGGAGGATGAGGCTCTCCCCGAGGCCTCCGAGTCCGGCGCGTCATCGGGCGAGGTGCTCATATCCATCCGCCCGAAGACCAGACGGTCCTCGACCCCCTCCAGGGAAGAGACCAGCGACGAGTAGTGCACGGCGTAGGCGTCCCGCTCCCCGCGGGACTGGTGGGTGCCGCTGACGCCCTGGGCCTCGGTGCGGGCCAGGGAGTGACGGGCCTGAGCCAGCTGGCGGTCCAGCTCGTTGTAGGCCAGATCGACGACGACCTGCTCACCGCGCATCTCGCGCTCGCGGACACTGCCCGCATCGTCCTCTGCCCGCGGCTGCGCTTCCTGCTGGGAGTGCGGTGGGCGAGAGGGGATCGTCTGACTCACAAGGCCTCGCATCGGTTCTGGTTCTGGCCGGCAGGCGTGTGGGGGCGTTCTGGCCGGCTCTGGTTGACGCTGACGGGTACTGGGGTCGGTGATGGCTTCAGTACGGTTGACCCATTATTCTCCTGCTGACGCCCCGACGGGGACGCCGAGGGCGAACAAGGCGCCCGAACCCGGCGCGGGCGGGAACATCAACAATCCAGAAGGTGTTGGCAGGAGTGCCCAGGACGCTAACCGCCGTTCCCGGGCACTCACCCGGATGAATCCTGATAAAACGCCGAATCATGTCGCGGAGTCGAGATCGCTCGACACCGCTCGACCCGGAGGCGACTGAGGCGGGAACTCGCCGGGCGCGGAACCTAGACCATGCTGAGACCATTGCACGATACGGACACGCCCTCCCCGGCTCCGTCGGTCCCGCCCGCCCTTCAGGGCTGGTGGCGAGCGCACCAACGGGCCGATGCTGAGGGAGGATGAACCAGACCAGACAGGAGGAGGAGACGGGCTCGTGAGACCACTGTTCACCATCCAGCACCCCGCGGATCAGCCGATCTCCCCGAGGGTCCTCATCCACTACTTCGAGGGCGCCATGGACGCCGGCAACGCCGGCGCCCTGGCCGTCGACCAGCTGCTCATGACGCTTCCCAGCGAGCGTGTCGCTACCTTCGACATCGACGCGCTCGTGGACTACCGCGCCAGGCGTCCCACGATGACCTTCGTCCACAACAACTACTCCTCAGTCATCATGCCCGAGCTGGTCCTGGATCTCCTCCATGACGACGACGGCGAGGACGTCCTCCTGCTCCACGGCAGCGAGCCGGACTACCGCTGGGACGAGTTCGTCGGAGCCGTGGCCCACCTGGCCGTCTCCATGGGCGTGAGCCAGGCCGTTGGCATGAGTGGCATCCCCATGGCAGTGCCTCACACACGCCCGACCTACGTGCACCATCACGGCAGCCAGCCCGACCTGCTGCCCAACCAGCCCGAGCTCTTCGGGCACGTCGAGCTGCCCGGGTCGATGTCGGCCTACCTCGAGCTGCGTCTGGGCGAGCTGGGCCTGGACTCCCGGGGAGTCTCGGCCGCGATCCCGCACTACGTGGCCCGCGACGAGTTCCCGCAGGGTGCCTCGGCACTGCTGACCGCCGTCGTGCAGGCCACTGGCCTGGCACTGCCGGTGGGGGACCTCGAGGCCGCCGCCAGCATCAACCGTGCCGAGATCAACGCCGAGGCTGCCCAGCAGCCGGAGGTCAGCGCCGTCGTCTCCGCCCTGGAGGCCCAGTACGACGCCATGGCCCCCAGGATCGCCATCGATGAGGTCGACACCTCCGCGCCGATCCTCAACCTGCCCAGCGCCGAGGAGATCGGCGCACGCCTGGAGGCCTTCCTGGAGGCCAACGACTCCGGGGACCTGGGGCCCCAGGGCTGGAACCCCGGCCGCGAGGGCTGAGCGGGTACCGAGCGCTGCTGGCGGCCCCGGACCGGCGGCTGGTCAATTGCCTCCTGCGGGTCTAGCGGGCCCGGCCGCCCTCAGGGCGCGGTAGCGCGGCGTCATCGAGCGACCAGGTGCGCACCGGCAGCGGCAGGCGGCGCACTGCGCGCTCGACCTCCTCGAGCTCGCCCACCGTGAAGGGGTCCTGGCGGGCCACCAGCACCAGGTTGCCCCGGCGCCGGCCACGCGCCGAGGCGGGATCGGCGACGATGAACGCGCGGGAGATGTCCCGGTCCAGGGCGCCGGAGAGCGCGGCGATCTCAGCGCCGGCCACGGCGCGCGGCATGGAGGCGGTGTTGACCAGCAGCAGGCCGTCGGGCGCCAGCGCCCTCAGGCAGGAGTCGAAGAACTCCCGGCTCCTGCAGGAGGCCGGCACGCTCCCGCCGTCGAACACGTCGCGCACCACGACGTTCCACTGGCCCGGCCGCAGCCCCGCCACCACCTCGGCGGCGTCGCCGACCCGGATCCGCAGCCTGGGGGACCGGGGCAGGTCGAACCAGGTCCGCACCTGGCTCGCGAGGATCTCATCGATCTCGACGGCGACCTGCTGGGAGCCGGGACGGGTCACGTCCCACGCCCTGGCCAGGGCGCAGCCCGCCCCACCCAGGTGGAGTGCCCTGAGGGGTTCGCCCTCACCGCGCAGCGCCGTGAGCACCGCGTCCATCTGCTGGTGGTACTCGAAGTCCAGGTGGGAGGGGTCGCGCAGGTCCAGGAAGGAGGACTCCGCGCCGTCGAGCATGAGAAGGATCCCGGTGTCTCGCGCCACGAGCTCGGCCGTGGCCAGGGAAGTGCGCACCGGGCCCTGGGGTAGATCGGTCAGCGCCGGGGCCCCGGAGCTCCTGCGTCTACGTGTCACAGCCCCACGGTAGCCTGAGAGGAGCGCGGGCGGCCTCCTCGGGGGCCGTCAGCCGGTGAGTCCGTCGCACTCGTTGAGGAGGTGGAGATGAGCAGAGCACCCCGTTCCCAGGCCGCACGCCGGTCCTGGGGGGACGATGACTCCGCCACCCCCATCATCCACGTCGACATGGACGCCTTCTTCGCCTCGGTCGAGCTCCTCGAGCACCCCGAGCTGGCCGGCCGTCCCGTCATCGTCGGCGGCCGCGACGGCCGGGGCGTCGTCTCGGCAGCCTCCTACGAGGCCCGCGCCTTCGGTGTCTCCTCGGCGATGTCCATGGCCGAGGCCTCCCGCCGCTGCCCCCAGGCCGTGGTCCTCCCCGTGCGCCACGGCCTCTACTCCCAGGTCTCCGCCCAGGTCATGGCCGTCCTGGCCGAGGTCACCCCCGACCTGGAGAAGGTGAGCATCGATGAGGCCTTCCTGGACGTGAGCGGGGCCAGGCGCCGCATGGGCTCCCCGGTGACCATCGGCCGCTGGATCCGCGCCGAGATACGCCGGCGAGTGGGCGTTCCGGCCTCGGTGGGCATCGCCTCCACCAAGTTCATCGCCAAGCTCGCCTCCTCTCACGCCAAGCCCGACGGACTACTCCTGGTGCCGGCCGCCGCCACGCAGGACTTCCTCAACGTGCTGCCGGTCGGGGCCCTGTGGGGCGTCGGCACCCGGACGCAGGAGGTCCTGGCCAGATGGGGGATCCAGGACGTGCGCACCCTGGCGGGCACTGACGTACGTCACCTGGAGAGGATCCTCGGCCGGGCCGCCGGACGCCACCTGCACGAGCTCTCCCACGGTGTCGACCCCCGCCGGGTCGAGCCGGTGCGCGAGGAGAAGTCGGTGGGCACCGAGACCACCTTCTTCGAGAACCTGACCGATCGGGAGCACGCACGGCGGGTCCTGCTGGACCAGACTCACCAGTGTGCCGCCCGCCTGCGCGCGGCGGACCTGCGCTGCCGTGTCGCTGTGCTCAAGGCCCGAGGGGCTGACTTCACCACCGTCACCCGCTCACGCACCCTGGCCACCCCCACCGACCTCGCCCAGGACATCTGGGAGACCATCTCCTCGCTCTACTCCGCCCTGCCCACCCCGCCCGGCGGCTTCCGCCTCCTGGGGGTCCGGGTCGAAGGACTGCTGCGCCCCGACGACGGTGTGCAGCTCCTCCTGGACGAGGACCCGCGGCGCGGCGCCCCAGAGCGTGCCGCCGACGCCGTACGCCGCAGGTGGGGCGCCAACGCACTGGCCCCGGCCAGCCTCCTGCCAGGAGACGGTGCCACCCGGACACCGCGCGGCTCGGCAGAGGACCACCGAGAGGGCGGGGCCGTCGGTGATCCGAGCAGAAGAGCCGGTTCTCGCCCCGACCAACCTCCCAGGAAAGTTTCTCCTGAGCGGCCACAGCGCCTATCCTGACAACTACGGCGCAGATCCCCGGCCCCGCCCGGAAGCAAGGAGCATGATGGCACTGTCAGAGCGAGAGCAGCAGGTCCTACGAGACCTGGAATCGCAGCTCCATGAGGATGACCCCGAGCTGGCTCAGACCTTCCAGCGTCAAGAGCGCCGACTCTCGCGCCCCTCACCGCGCCATATCGGCGGTGGCGTGGCCCTGGTCCTCATCGGCCTGGCGCTCCTCATCGCAGGGGTCTCAGTGCCCCACAGCGTCCTGTCCATCCTGCTGGGGGTCGCCGGCTTCCTCGTGGCCGTCGGTGGGGTCGCACTGGCACTGACCCGGGTCGAGAGCACGACGAGCCCGCGTCAGTCCGAGGCTGGCCGGGACAGGCCCGCCAAGGGTGGTAGTGGCGCGAAGAAGCGTTCCTCCTTCATGGACCGCCAGTCAGAGCGCTGGGATCGCCGGCGCGACTCAGAGGACTGACCACCTCACCTCCTCCTCCCCACCCTTCCCGCTCCTCTCCGTCCGCATCCCTGCGCCCTTCGGGTGGTGCCGACGCGCACCGGTCCCCACCTCCCTCCACCATCTCCACTTCCCTCCACCTCCTCATCCCTCCCGCAGGCGCGGCTCCACAGGTCCTGTCTCCAACGCGCATCCGTTGCAGACAGGACCTGAGTATCTGCAGGCCCCGATCAATCCTCGGCCGACCTCGCGAGATCGGGGCAGAATCCTGAGGATTTCAAGGAGCTCCTCGAGCGTCAGAGAGCTGCCGCAAGAGCGGTGCGGATCCGCTCGCACCTCTGCTCGGAGGCCCTGAGGCCAACCGGAACCCTGCGTGCAGACCGAGTGGAGTCTGCTTTTCTCCTGGATGTTCACCACGCCGAGGAGGGTGGTGGTGAAGGCCTCCCTCCACCTGTCCTCCACCTCCCTCCACCCCGCATGAGCGGGCGGTGAACTGCTGTGATTCCAATGAAAAGTCAGAGGTCTGGGGCGGTGGTGCTGTCGTTGGTGATACCCAGCTGTGATGCTCTCGAGGAGGAGGGGTGGGAGAAAAGGGAGGGAAGTGGAGTAGGGTGGGGCACACGGGTTGTCGAGGGGAAGGAGGTGGCTCGTGTTCCTGGGGACGCATGCACCCAAGCTGGACGAGAAGGGCCGTCTCATCCTCCCGGCGAAGTTCCGTGAGGAGCTTGCAGGCGGAGTGGTTCTGACCCGAGGTCAGGAGCACTGCCTGTATGCCTTCACCGCCGCCGAGTTCGAACGCATGTACGCCCAGCTGCGCGAGGCCCCCCTCGCTCAGAAGCAGGCGCGCGACTACGTGCGAGTCATGCTCTCGGGAGCGGACTCGCAGATCCCGGACAAGCAGGGGCGTATCACCCTGCCGGCACCACTGAGGGCCTACGCAGGCCTGAAGAAGGACCTGGCGGTGATTGGAGCCGGCGCCCGGGTGGAGATCTGGGACTCCGAGTCCTGGAACACCTACCTGGCCGCCCAGGAACAGGTCTTCGCCGACACGGCCGAGGAGATCATCCCCGGCTTCTTCTGACCCCACGACCTCGTCGACAACTGAAAACACCCCCGACAAGCCGCACGCAGACGCCAACTGGGCTCTGGCGAACCATCTCGTGAGGTCTCCGCCCGATGTCGAGTCCGACGCCTCTTCCCCGGCGCCGGAACCACGGGAGGAGTCCTGGCGAGATGGCCGCCCCGCCCGGTCTGCCGGGGAGCGTCGGACGTCGAAGACCCACCAGCTACAGGGAACCGGCCGGTTACCCGGTCCAGCACCAGAGAGGAGCACGCCTCATGACCAGATCACAGGCGCAGGCAACCGCCGCCGACGCCGTCGGCCGGCACGAGCCGGTGCTCCTTGAGCGCTGCCTGGACCTACTTGCCCCCGCCATCGAGGGAGCAGTCTCCAGCACGTCGACGACCGCCCCGGCCCGGCCGGTCATGATCGACTGCACCCTGGGCATGGGCGGCCACACGGAGGCCGCGCTCGAGCGCTTCACGACCCTCAAGGTCGTGGGCATCGATCGCGATCCCGAGGCGATCGCGCTGGCCTCGGCGCGCCTAGCCCGCTTCGGGGACCGCTTCGTCGCGGTTCAGGCGACCTACGACGCCGTCAGCCGGGTGGCTCGCGAGCACTCCGTTCGTGCGGAGGGAACCGTGGATGCCGTTCTCATGGACCTGGGGGTCTCCTCCCTCCAGCTTGACGAGGCCTCGCGGGGCTTCTCCTACGCCCGCCCGGCGCCCCTCGACATGCGCATGGACCAGAGCTCAGGAATGACCGCCCAGGACCTGCTGGAGAGTGCCGATGCCGCCGAGCTGACCCGCATCCTGCGCACCTACGGCGAAGAGCGCTTCGCCTCCCGCATCGCCGCTGCCATCGTGCGTCGCCGCGAGTCCGGCCAGCCGGTGACCAGCACCCAGGATCTGGCTGAGCTCGTCCGCCAGTCCGTACCCGCAGCGGCTCGACGCAACGGCGGGCACCCGGCCAAACGGACCTTCCAGGCGTTGCGCATCGCCGTCAACGCCGAGCTCGACGTCCTGGAGCGGGCCGTGCCCCGGGCGCTCAACAGCCTGCGCGTGGGAGGGCGCCTCGTGGTGGAGTCCTACCAGTCCCTGGAGGACCGCATCGTCAAGCGGGCCCTGGCCCACGGGGCCACCTCCCGGGCGCCCCAGGACCTGCCGGTCGTCCCCGAGGCGGACCGCCCCTACCTGGAGCTGATCACCAACGGTGCGGAGAAGGCCGACGCTCGCGAGCTCGACCACAACCCCCGCTCGGCACCGGTGCGACTGCGGGCAGCCGTCCGCCTGCGTCCGGCCGACCAGGCCCCTTCACCACAGGCGCCTGTGCCCGCCGGCGGTCGGGGCCGGGAGCCGGGGCACCGGAGCGGTCAACGCACCGCGCGCCGTCGCCACCGCAGCTAGGCGGCACCGCCGCTTCAGACGCCGGCGGACCGTCCCGGGCGGTCAACGATCCCACTGCACCATCGTCCATCCACACCAGTCCAGCTACGACACAGGGAAGGCACATTGATGAGCGCCACTGCTACTGCTCGAGTCACCCGCCCGATCGCGACGCGGCGCACCGCCCAGGCAAGTGGTACCACCAGCACCCAGGGGCGCGCGGAGGCGGGCTCCGCCAACCGGCCCCAGCTGCGCGTCGTCAGCGGCGCCTCCCAGGCCGCCTCGTCATCCCTTCCCTTCCTGACCGTCATCATCCTCGTGCTGGCCGGCGCTCTCATCACCTCGATGCTCCTCAACGCCAAGATGGCTGACACCGCCTACCGGATGAAGGAGAAGCAGATCGAGCTCAACGTCGCCGAGGACCACGTCGAGACCCTGCGTACCCAGGTGCAGGAGGCCTCGGCGCCCGACGCGCTGGCCGGCCGCGCCAAGGAGCTCGGGATGGTGCCCGCGGCCGCCCCCGGCGTCGTCGACGTCAACAAGGGGCAGCTCACCGAGGGAACCCCCGCCCACGCCGCCAAGAGCGGGAAGTAGGCGCCTGTGAATCCCTCGCGTCGTCAGGCGCTCCAGCTCGGAGGGCTGCTCATGTTCACCGCACTGGCCGGGCGCACCGTCTACGTCCAGGCAGTCGAGGGGCCCGAGCTGGCTGAGAAGGCGAAGGCCGAGCGCACGGTCACCTGGGTCAACCGAGCCCCCCGAGGCGACATCACCGGGCGCGACGGCACCGTCCTGGCCTCCTCGGCGGTCAGCTACGACGTCGGCGTCAACCAATCCGCCATCGCCCAGTACGAACGCACCGAGATGCGCCTCAACGAATCCACCGGCGCCAATGAGAAGGTCGTCGTCGACTACGGGGCGACGGCAGTTGCGGCCCAGCTCGCCCCGATCCTCAACGTCGATCCCCTCGAGCTCGGAGCCAAGCTGGTGGGAAACCGGAGCTACGAGGTCATCGCCCAGGAGGTCTCCCCTGACACCTGGCGCAAGATCAAGGCCCTGGACATCCCCGGGGTCGAGCCCGACCAGCGCACCCGACGTACCTACCCGGCCGGGACCGTGGCCGGCAACGTCCTGGGCTTCACCCACGAGGGCGAGCACAACCGCGAGCTCATCGGGGCGGCCGGGCTCGAGCTCACCCAGAACAAGGTCTTGACGGGAACCGACGGCAAGGGCAGCGAGGAGGTGGGGCGCAGCGGCGTCATCATCCCCACCGGCGAGCAGGAGGACGAACCGGCCAGGCCCGGAGTGACCGTGCGCACCACCCTCAACCCCGACCTGCAGTCCATCGCCCAGGAGACCATCGACAAAACGGTTGCCGCCCAGCACGCCGACTGGGGCATCGTCATGGCCATGGAACCGGCCACCGGCAAGGTCGTGGTCCTGGCCGACTCCAACTCGGTCGACCCCTCCGACCCTGCGGCCACAGCCGAGGAGAACCGCACCGCCCGCAGCGTTCAGGCCGTCTTCGAGCCCGGAAGTGTCGGCAAGGTCGTCACCTTCGCCACCGCTCTGGAGGAGGGGGCCGTCAAGCCCGAGGACACCTGGACCGTCCCGTACACCTGGACCTCGGCCAACGGGCAGACCTTCAAGGACTCCCACGAGCACGAGACCCAGACCATGACCACCGCCGGAGTCCTGGCGGAGTCCTCCAATGTCGGCACCGTGCAGATCGGCGAGAAGCTCGCCGACGACGTCCGCTACAAGTACATGAAGCGCTTCGGCTGGGGGCAGGCCACGGGCATCGAGATGCCGGCGGAGTCCGACGGCATCCTCTACCCGCCCAGCTCCTGGGACGACCGCACCCGCTACACCACCATGTTCGGGCAGGGTGTGGCCGGTACCACCCTCCAGTCGCTCCAGGTGCTGGCCACCGTGGCCAACAAGGGAGTGCGCGTGGCCCCGCGCGTCATCGACGCCTGGATCGACGCCGACGGTAAGGAGAGCCCGCAGAAGCGCCCTGAGGAGGTGCGGGTCATCTCCGAGGCGACGGCCAAGACCCTCACCGAGATGCTCATCGGAGTTACCCAGGAGGGCGGTACCGCGGAGTCCGCCTCCATCAACGGCTACCTGGTGGCCGGTAAGACCGGAACCACCGAGATCCTCAGTGACGACTCCACTGTGGCCTCCTTCGTCGGCTTCCTGCCGGCCCGCGACCCGGTGCTGGCCATCGCAGTCATCGTCAACCGGCCCGAGGGAATCTACGGAGGCACTGTTGCCGCCCCCGTCTTCCGAGAGGTGGCGCTGGCCGCCATGCAGGCACTCAACATCGCCCCGGACCCGAGCGTCGTGGCGGCCCAGGCCGCTCGCAACGGAGCCGGGGGAGAGCGCGACGCGAACCAGTGAGGCCGCCTATGGGGAGATGAGCGTGACCACCAGCACCTCGGCGAAGTTGGCCGGAGGGGCTCTTGTGGAACATCGACAGTGGAAGGTCGCGATAGATTGAGGAACTATGAGCAACCACGCCTACGAGTCGGCCGCCGCCCTACGGCCGAGCTCCAATGGTCCCATCCCCATCAGCACCCTGTGCGAGCGCTTCTCCCTGACTCCCGCCTCAGCTGAGGATGCCGCCGCCCTCAACGACCTGAGCACCCTGGGGGTCAGCGTCGACTCCGGCGACATCGCAGCGGGCGAGCTCTTCGTGGGACTGCCCGGTTTCACCGTCCACGGGGCCCGCTTCGCCGCCCAGGCCGTCGCCTCCGGTGCCGTTGCCATCCTGACCGATGCCGACGGCGCCCAGATCGTTCACGAGACCGCTCCTGGTACGCCGGTCCTCGTGCACGATGACCCCCGTGCCGTCGTCGGCCCCCTGAGCGCCGAGGTCTACCACCACCCGGCACGCGGACTGGTCACTACCGCCGTCACCGGAACCAACGGCAAGACGACCACCGCCTACTTCCTCGACGCCATTCTGTCCGCTCACGTCGGCGGCTGCATGGTGGCCGGAACCGTCGAGCTGCGCGTGGGGGAGCGCTCCGTGGAGTCCCCGCGCACCACCGTCGAGGCCCCCGTCCTGCAGCGGATGATGGCCCTGGCCGTGGAGGACAAGGTCGGCGCCGCCTCCCTGGAGGCCTCCAGCCACGCCATCGTCCTGCACCGGCTCGATGGGCTCGTTGTCGACGTCGCCGGCTTCACCAACCTCCAGCGCGACCACCTCGACTTCCACAAGACCATGGAGGGCTACCTGGAGGCCAAGGCGCAGCTGTTCACCCCCGAGCACGCCCGCCGCGGCGTGGTCTGCGTCGACGACCAGTGGGGGGCGGCCCTGGCCGCCGAGGCCCCCATCGAGATCGACCGCGTGCGCGCCTACCCCGGTGAGACTCCCGCCGACTGGTGGGTCAGCGACGCCGCCGTCTCCCTGACCGACTCCGCCACCACCTTCACCCTCCACGGGCCCGACGGCGAGAAGATCGAGGCCTCCTGCCCCCTTCCCGGACTCGTCAACGTGCAGAACGCCGCCCTGGCCCTGGTCATGGCCATCCGCGCCGGGGTGCCCGCCGCTACGGCCGCCGCGGCCCTGGCCGGTGCCCATAACATCCCCGGCCGCATGCAGCGCATCAGCCAGCGTGACGGTCGACGTGGCCTGTGCATCGTCGACTTCGCCCACACCCCCGAGGCCATGGAGCTGGCCCTCAAGGCCGTGCGTCCCATCACCCCGGGGCGCCTCATCGTGGTCTTCGGATCCGACGGCGACCGGGACCAGGGCAAGCGGCCCATGCTGGGCGAGGTGTGCGCCCGCCTGGCCGATGTTCTGGTCGTCACCGACGAGAACCCCCGCAGCGAGGACCCCCAGCTCATCCGCAACGCCATCCTCGAGGGCGTGCGCGGCGTGCGTCCCGACCTGACGGACGTCGAGGAGATCACCACCTGGCGCGGCGACGCCGTACGCCGGGGCGTCGAGCTGTGCGGACCCGACGACACCGTCATCGTCACCGGCAAGGGCCACGAGCCCTTCCTGGAGATGGCCGGGGAGTTCATCCGCTACAACGACGCGCCCGTGATGGCCGAGGCCGTCGAGAAGAAATGGGGACGGGCATGAGGCTCAGCCTGAGTCAGATCGCCGCCGCCGTCGGCGGCAGGCTCATCGGCCCGGACGCGCCGGTGACCGGGCCGGTCGTCACCGACTCCCGCCAGGCCGCCGAGGGCTCACTGTTCATCGCCGTTCACGGTGAGCGCACCGACGGCCACGCCCACCTGGGATCGGCCGGGGCGCTGGGTGCTGTCGGCGCCATCGTCTCCGACCTGGAGGCCGCCCGCAGCGGACTGTCCCAGGGGCAGGCCGAGGAGCCGACCATGGGGCTCGTCCTCGTGGAGGACACGGTAGTGGCTCTCGGTGCTCTGGCCCGCACCCACCTGGAAGGGCTGCGCCAGGCAGCAGCCGAGCGAGGCGAGCGTCTCACCGTGGTGGCGATGACCGGCTCGGTGGGCAAGACCACCACCAAGGACCTCACCCGCCAGCTCCTGGCAGCCTCCGGCCCCACGGTGGCGCCCCGGGCCAGCTTCAACAACGAGATCGGTCTGCCGCTGACCGTGCTGGAGGCCGACGAGTCCACCCGCTACCTCGTCCTGGAGATGGGGGCCTCCGGGCCTGGACATATCGCCTACCTCACCGACATCGCCCCCCTGGACGCGGCCGGAGTCCTCATGATCGGCCACGCCCACATGGGCGGCTTCGGCTCCATCGAGGGAGTCGCCGCGGCCAAGGCGGAGATCATCGCCGGCCTGCGGCCTGACGGGACCGCCATCCTCAACGCCGACGACGCCCGCGCCGCCGCCATGGCCGAGCTCGCACCGGCACGCGTCCTGACCTTCTCCGCCCAAGGGCGACAGGCCGACCTGAGGGCCGAGAACGTGGACCTGGACGCGGCTGCCCGAGCGGCCTTCGACCTCCACCTGCCCGGTCTCGCCGAGCCCCGCCGCGTCCAGCTGGCCGTGGCGGGAGTGCACAACGTGTCCAACGCCCTGGCCGCCGCGGGGCTGGCCCTGGCCGCGGGCATCGCCCCCGAGCTCGTCGCCGAGCGGCTCGGCTCAGTGAGCATCGAGAGCCCCCACCGGATGGATATTTCGGAACTCAGTGGTGATCTTCTCCTTATCGACGACTCCTACAACGCCAACATCGACTCCATGACGGCGGCGCTGGCGGTGCTGCCGGCTCTGGCCGGGGACCGACGTCGCGTCGTCGTGATTTCCGAGATGCTTGAGCTGGGGGAGTCCTCTGCGGCCGATCACGCGCGCACCGGAGAGCTCGCGGCCCAAGCCGGAGCCGCTATGCTCATCGGCATCGGCTCCACCCAGGAGGCACTCGAGGCGGCCAGGGCGCGAGGGGTCGAGGTCGTCGGTTTCGATGATGCCGCGACCGCCATCTCCCAGATCGACGCCCTGCTCTGCGACGGCGACGCCGTCCTGGTCAAGGGTTCCAACGGCTCGGGCGCCTGGCGCCTGGCCGACCACCTCAAGGAGGTTCGTCCCCGATGACCGCCATCCTCATCTCCGGTGTGGTCGGACTGGTGGGCACCCTGCTGGGGACCCCCCTGCTCATCCGCTACCTCCACGCCAAGGAGTACGGACAGTTCATCCGCCAGGACGGGCCCCAGGGACACTTCACCAAGCGCGGCACGCCGACCATGGGCGGCCTCGTCATCATCATCTCCACTGTCCTGGGCTACACCCTGGCCAATCTCAGCCAGCTGCGCACACCGCGCGCCTCCGGGGTCCTGCTGCTCTTCCTCGTCGTCGGGCTCGGGCTCATCGGATTCCTGGACGACTTCGAGAAGATCTCCAAGCAGCGCTCCCTGGGACTGAGGGCATGGCAGAAGATCGTGGGGCAGGCGCTCATCGGCGTCGGATTCTCGGTGGCGGCCCTGCACTTCGCGGACCGCAACGGACTGACCCCCGCCTCCACCCGGATCTCCTTTGCCCGGGACTCGGCGATCAACCTGGCCTTCGCCGGCAGCGTCGTCGGGCTCATTCTGTTCATCCTGTGGGCCAACTTCCTCATCACCGCCTGGTCCAACGCCGTCAACCTCACCGACGGGCTCGATGGACTGGCCGCCGGCGCCTCGGCCATGGTCTTCGGCGCCTACACGCTCATCGGCGTGTGGCAGACCAACCAGTCCTGCAACTACGGCCACGAGACCATGGTCCCCACCACCTGCTATCAGGTCAGGGACCCGCGAGACCTGGCCATGATCGCCGCCGCCCTCATGGGGGCCTGCTTCGGCTTCCTGTGGTGGAACGCCTCACCGGCCAAGATCTTCATGGGTGACACCGGGTCCCTGGCCCTGGGTGGGGCGGTCGCCGGCCTGTCGATCCTGACCCGCACGGAGTTCCTGGCCGTCATCCTGGGTGGACTCTTCCTGGCCGAGGTCATGAGCGACATCATCCAGATCGTCTCATTCAAGTCAACAGGCCGACGCGTCTTCCGCATGGCTCCACTGCATCACCACTTCGAACTGGGAGGATGGACCGAGGTCAACGTGGTGATCCGCTTCTGGATCATTGCCGGCCTGTGCGTCATCGCGGGACTCGGACTCTTCTACGCCGAGTACCTGCGCCAGCTCATCTTCGGATGAGTCGGGACGCCCGGGCCACTGCGACCCGACCCATTGAAGCAGTCTTCACCTGCCGGAAGCCCCGTCAGGAGAAGTGAGGAACCAGGAGCGTGAGCCCGCACCGTGACCAGCCTGACTGAAGTCCCCGGTGAGCTGACCAGCGCCGTAACCGGCCCCGGCGGGTCTTTGAGCGACCAGCTCGACGGCGCCCACGTGGCCGTTGTCGGGCTAGGGCGCACCGGGCGCGCCGTCGTAGACGCCCTGGCCACGCTGGGGGCCCGCATCCACGTCTTCGACAGCCGTGAGTCCTCCCTCGAGATGCTGCAGACCCCCGTGGCCTCCACGACGGTCGCCGACGCCGAGGCGACCGCGGCCGCCCTGGCGCAGTCCCCGGCCAGGCTCCTCGTCGTCTCACCCGGGGTCCCGGCCACCGGGCCGGTCCTGCGAGGCGCCGCGGCGGCGGGTATCGAGACCTGGAGCGAGGTCGAGCTGGCTTGGAGGATTCAGCAGGACTCAGCGCGTCCGCACGTCCCATGGCTGACTCTGACCGGGACGGACGGCAAGACCACCACGGTCAGCATGCTCTCAGCGATCCTGACGGCCCACGGGCTCACGGCCCCGGCCGTGGGCAACATCGGCACCCCCGTTATCGAGGCGGTGCTGGCCGGCAGCGCCGACGCCCTGGCCGTGGAGCTGTCCAGCTTCCAGCTGCACACCACCAGGACCCTGGCGCCCCTGGCGTCGGCCTGCCTCAACCTGGCCGCCGACCACCTCGACTGGCACGGGGGCCTGGCGGCCTACGCCCAGGACAAGGCTCGGGTCTACTCCCGCACCCGGCTCGCCGCCATCTACAACCTCGCCGACTCCGCCACCGAGGACATGGTCCGTCAGGCCGATGTCGTCGAGGGCTGTCGAGCCGTCGGCTTCACCCTGGCCGCACCGGGATTGGGACAGATCGGCATGGTCGAGGACCTTCTGGTCGACCGCGCCTTCCACGCCGAGCGGCGCTCCAGCGGCGTCGAGCTGGCCACCACCGCCGACCTGGCGCACCTCGCCCCGGCAGGACGCGTCCAGAACCTGCCCGCGCACCTGCTGGCCGACGCCCTGGCGGCCGCCGCGCTGGCCCGGGCGGCCGGAGCTGACCCGCAGGCGGTCTCCGCCGGACTGCGCGCCTACAGTCCCGGGGCCCACCGGATCGTCACCGTCGCCGAGGCGGACGGCATCACCTGGGTCGATGACTCCAAGGCCACCAACCCGCACTCCGCCGAGGCCGCACTGACCTCCCTGCCGCAGGGGACCGCCGTGTGGATCTGCGGCGGCGACACCAAGGGTGCACAGTTCTTCGACCTGGTCCGCACGGTGCGCCCCCACCTGCGCGGCGCCGTCGTCATCGGCAAGGACCAGAGCGACATTCTGGCGGCCCTGGAGCAGGAGGCCCCCGGCCTTCCCCTCACTCGCGTCAGCGACGGCAGCGCCGAGCAGGTGAGCGCCGCAGCGGTGGAGGCCGCCGGCGCCATGGCCCGCAACGGTGACACCGTCATGCTGGCCCCGGCTTGCGCCTCCTGGGACCAGTTCACGTCCTATGCCCAGCGCGGCGACCTGTTCGCCGCCTGCGCCCGGGCCTTCACCCAAGGCGATGGTGCCCGGGACGGGGACGCCTCCGGCGACCAGGAGCGGCTGTGAAGACCGGGCCCACCTCGGCCACCGCCGCCCGCTCGTCGAGCCCCTCCTCGGCAGGAGCCTCTCGGGCGACCGGAGCCCCGTCAAGGACAGCCGGTGCCGGCCGCAAGCCGGAGCGGGACGCCCCCCGGAAGGGCGCTGCCACAGCGTCCCAACAGACCAGGAAGCCCTCCGGCTCTCGGCCCACGGGAGCGGGCGGTCGCCTGGGTGACGCCTGGCGCAAGCGGCTGGCTCACTGGGGCGAGCGGCTCTCAAGACCCTGGGACGGGGGTGCTCCCCAGACCGATGGCGGCTCGCAGGAGCGTCGTCGGCGTCCCTCCGAGGGGTCCGACTCCCCCCAGAGCTCCGAGCAGGTGACTCTGACCTACTACTGCCTGCTCGTGTCCACCCTGGTGCTGGAGACCTTCGGGCTCATCATGGTCTTCTCCGTGCAGTCGGTGACCGTGGCCGCCACCGGTGGCAATGCTTTCACCGACTTCGCCAAGTACCTCATCTTCGCTGCGGTGGGGACGCTGGGCATGGTGGGGGTCTCCCGCATCCCGCTGTCCTGGTTCCCGCGGATGGCGTGGGTGCTCCTGGCGCTGACGATCGCCATGCAGTGCCTGGTGTTCACACCAGTCGGGGTCAACGTCTACGGCAACCGCAACTGGATCCAGGTCCCGGGGGTCGGCACCGCCCAGCCCTCGGAGTTCATCAAAGTGGCCCTCGCCCTGGTCCTGGGGACCCTGGTGACCTGGTACGCGGACAAGCGCCCCCGGGACCGGGCGTGGAAGGCGGGCTGGGGCGGTGTCGCCGTCGCGATCCTGAGCGTCTTCGGCGGACAGGATCTGGGAACCGTCATCATCCTGGTGATCATCGTCGCCGGGGCCCTGTGGGTTGGGGGTATGCGCAAGCGCTGGTTCGCTCTCCTGGGTGCCGGCGGCATCGTCATGTTCGCGGCCGCCTCCATGCTCAGCGCCAACCGGCGCGCCCGAATCACTGCCTGGATCCATCCCGAGGGCGCCGACCCCATGGGCGTGGGCTACCAGCCCAAGCACGGGATGTGGGCGCTGGGGACCGGGGGCTGGCTCGGTGTGGGGCCCGGATCGTCGCGCCAGAAGTGGGGCTACCTCACCCAGGCGGACTCCGACTACATCTTCGCCGTGCTTGGTGAGGAGTTCGGGCTGGTGGGTACGCTCGTCGTCATCGCCCTGTTCGCCGGTATCGGAGCCTGCTGCCTGCGGCTCATGAGGCGCCACACCTCCCTGTACGTCGTGGCCACGACCTCGGCCATCGGGGCGTGGATCGTGGGGCAGGCGATCATCAACATGGGGGTTGTCACTGGTGCGCTGCCGGTGCTGGGCGTCCCCCTTCCCCTCGTCAGCCGTGGAGGCACCGCACTGGTGTCGGTCCTCCTGGCCATCGGGGTGCTTCTGTCCTTCGCGCGTCACGAACCCGGCGCGCAGGAGGCCCTGTCCACGAGTCCCGGGGCGCTGCGTCGTTCCCTGGCAGTCATTGTCCCAAGGAGGAACCGTGCCCGAGACAAGTGAGAGCGCAGGCTCGCCCCAGCAGGAGCGTCCTAGCGGCTCGGAGCGGCCCCGGCCGTTGCGGGTACTGCTGGCCGGCGGGGGCACCGCCGGCCACGTCAACCCGCTGCTGGCTACGGCCGCTGCCCTGCGGGACCCGGCCCTGGGTGGTGATCCTGACACGCAGATCCTCGTTCTGGGGACCGCTGAGGGGCTGGAGAAGCGGCTGGTGCCCGAGGCCGGCTTGGAGCTGGCTCTCGTTCCCAGGGTCCCTCTGCCGCGGCGTCCCAGCGGTGACCTGCTGCGTCTGCCGCACCGGCTGGGAAAGGCGATCAGCGCGGCCACGGAGGCCATTGAGGCTGTCAGGGCCGACGTCGTCGTTGGCTTCGGCGGCTACGTGTCGACCCCGGCCTACCTGGCCGCCAGGAAGGCCGGGGTGCCGGTCGTCATCCATGAGCAGAACGCCCGCCCTGGGCTGGCCAACCGGCTGGGGGCCTCCTGGGCCCAGGCCGTGGCCCTGACCTTCGCCTCCACCCGTCTCAGGGCTTCCAAGGGTTGCACCGAGGTCACGGGGTTGCCGCTGCGCCCGGCCATCGCCACCCTGGTGTCGCGGCGGGCCGCGAGCGAGGGGGCCCGCCGAGCTCGTGTCGAGGGCGCCCAGGCGCTGGGACTCGACCCCGACCTGCCCACGCTGCTGGTGACGGGCGGTTCCCTGGGGGCCCAGCACCTCAACGAGGTCCTGAGCGAGTCACTGGGTTCTCTGCCCGCAGGGCTTCAGGTGCTGCACCTGACCGGTAAGGACAAGGATGCCCCGGTGCGCGCCGCCCTCGAGGCGGCAGTGGCCTCCGGGGCTGAACAGGACCTCTCCGAGCGGTACCACGTGCTCGACTACCTGACCACGATGGAGCAGGCCTATGCCTGCGCCGACGGGGTCCTGTGCCGCTCCGGCGCCGGCACCGTCGCAGAGATCACGGCACTGGGGCTTCCAGCGCTCTACGTCCCCCTGCCGATCGGCAACGGGGAGCAGCGTCTCAACGCCGCTGACGTCCTGGCCTCCGGAGGCGGTCGCATGGTGCTCGACGCCGACCTCAAGCCCTCGGACATTCTTGACTTCGCCATGCTCATCTCCGACCCTGAGCGGCAGGCCGCCATGGCCCGGGCCGCGGCCTCCACCGGCGTCCAGGATGCGGCGGCCCGCCTGGCCGCCCTCATCCGGCAGTGCGCCTCCATCCATGACACTCCTACTGACGAGGAGAACGCGGCA